>NZ_LOFH01000004.1 GCF_001469215.1 Pseudoalteromonas sp. H105 | reverse complement strand
TAAACTTGATCAAGTAGAACGTTTTGAAGCTATGGGCAATTATACTCGTGTATATTTTGAAGATAAAAAACCTATGATATATAGAACACTTGCGCAAATTGAACCGCGCCTACCTAGTGACAGTTTTTTTCGAATAAGCCGACAGAATATAGTGCAATTAAATAAAATTGTTAATATAACCCCTTGCAGCTCCGGCGGCTTAGAACTTATGTTAAAAAGCGGTGCCATAGCTGAGGTGTCGCGCCGTCAAGCCAGTGTATTTAAGTCAATGTTAGCGTTGTAATTTGCCTACTGAAATAAGTTAACTTATTGGCTGACAAAAAAATTTTAAGCCACTGAACTTCAATGCGAACTATCTCAATGTTGAGCGCGCTTTTGAAAACTAATCAATATAGACCCCATGACTATTCTGTTATTCAAAGGGAGTAAAATAGGACAGGCACAAATTTTTTGCAAAACTCACAGTATCAACTACTGTTGTTATATACAGTTAAACTAAAGTTGATATTTTATGACTCGTGCAAGAAAAAAGCTGATTGATTTAGCATCCACATCTTATTATCACTTGATCTCACGATGTGTTAGGCGCGCATTTTTGTGTGGAGATGATAAATACACAGGTCAAAACTTTGATCATCGGCGGGAGTGGTTAGTAGAGCGGATAAAGTTATTAAGTAGCGTATTTGCCATAGATATTGCCGCTTACGCAATTATGAGTAATCACTACCACCTTGTTGTGAATGTCAATAGGCGACAAGCTCTTGATTGGTCTGATGATGAAGTAATTGAACGCTGGTATCAGCTTTATAACGGCCATATTTTACTTGATCGCTACTTAAGTGGAGAGCAGTTAGATAAGGTAAGCTTACTCTTCTTCAATGAAATCATCGCAAAATGGCGAGAGCGACTCTATGACATCAGCTGGTATATGAAAAACCTCAATGAATATATTGCCCGCGAAGCGAATAAAGAAGATAACTGTACGGGCAAGTACTGGGAAGGACGCTACAAATCACAATCATTATTAGATGAAACCGCAGTGCTTAGTTGCATGGCCTACGTTGACTTGAATCCTATCAGAGCAAACATCGCCGATACACTTGAAGAGACAGTGACTTCACCTCAATTCAAGAGCGTATAGCGCATTTCAAAGCCTTTAACACAGACACGGTTAAAGCGAATAAACCCCTCAAACAAAAAGATACTGTTCAACATGAAAGTCAACCAGCACAGCTAAAGCCATTTGGTGGTAATCATATTAAAGGTACGATCCCCTTTGCCTTACTGGATTACATTGAATTAGTCGACTGGAGTGGCCGCCACATAGATCCAAAGAAAAAAGGGCATATCAACAAAAGCATGCCAAAAGTGCTCCTGACTTTGAATATAGAAGAAGCGCAATGGTTTGAATCAATTCAACGTTTTAGACAGCAGTACTCAAATTTTGCAGGCAGCAAACAACGGTTAAAGCAGCAAGCCGCCAGCAACGATGTAAAATGGTACAAAGGCGCAGGTTGAACAGTTGCATCTTTATTGGTTTGCTTAAAAAGCACGTTATTAAACAAAGTGTTGACCTCGATTTGCCTTTATACCTAAAATTCCTGCCAAGCAACTGAATTCTAAGTGCTGTAACTAACACTAACAGTGCGCAAAAAATAATGATACGGTTACCCACGATGGGAGAAGCGCAAAGTTTTCTGACAAAAATATGTGTCTGTCCTTTTTTGACTCTCTAGCTAATACCTCTCGAAATAAGCCACTTAAACACCTGTGATGCCTTCCAAAGCACCAATTAAAGAAACAGTAAATCCTCTTGTATATTTTATCTGAAATTGAAGTAACTAATTGAACCAAAATAGGAACTCGGCTATGGTTGATTCATCAATAAAAAATAAATTTAAAACGAGTTAATCTACAGGCTCGTTATATGGCACTGAAGTATGGCTGATGAAATTGAGTATATTGAATGTTGCGAACATGGTAAGCAGCAACAAACTTTTGTCTGTCAGCACACAGTCGAGAGTCTGAGAGATGGAAATCCAAGAGGTTTTTGGTGGTCAGTTGAGCAGCCAGGAAATCCTAGACCTGACGCTTGGTGTTCTGAATGCGAAAATTTAGTAAATAAAACTGGAGAGTGGGAAGGGGAGCCAGAGGAATTTGCAAATATTAAAATTCTTTGTGGTGTCTGCTATGACAACGTTAAACTTCTTAACTTTCCTAATAAAAAACCATGGTGGCGCTTTTGGTAGCTCTGCCATATAACAAGCGACTATGGCGTCAATAGGTAATTTTAAACTTTTGGCGCTTCCCATAAAACTCCATCTCTAAGCATTGAATTTAAGATCACAATCATCTTTCTTATACATGCAATCAGTGCAACTTTTTTGAGAATACATTTGATCAAATTTTGACTTCAGACATCAAAAGCTTTTTAAATAAATAACAAACGAAAGTGGATGCATTCACTTCATTCTGCGGCAACTGTATTGCCTTGTTCATAATATAGAAAAGCGGCAAAACAGGCTGCATTTAAAAAGGGGGGCCTTTTCAGCCGAAATATGCCACTTAGCCACCTGTAATCTCCTTTAAAACATCCATTAAAACAACAGTAAACCCTCTTTTTACATTATATATAAGATAGCGATAACTGATTGAACCAAAATAGGAACTCGGCTATGGTTGATTCATCAATAAAAGAATAAATTTAAAACGAGTTAATCTACAGCCTTGTTAAGCCTCACCGAGAGAATGGAGTCTAAATGAAATCAATACTATGTTTATTTTCAATTTTTATTAGCTTTAGTGCGTTAGGTACAGAGCAGGAATTACAAGCAACAAAGTCTGGGTTATATGACGTTGGTGGGTTTAAGTTGTATCTTGAGTGCTACGAAAATGATAAGCCTCGACTGATACTTGAGCAGGGTTTTGGTCGCTCTGGTTCAGATGGGGTGTGGTTGGAGAACATTAAACAATTGAAAAATGATTTCAGTATTTGTTTATATGATCGAGCAGGCCTTGGGAAATTGAAAAGGGCCCTGTGCCTTTCACTGTTGATGAAATGGCAACTCGACTTCATAATTTGTTGAACACGGCGGAAATTGAGCAACCCTATTATTTCGCTGGTGGCTCATATGCATCATATGTCATAACGTCATTCAATAACCTATATCCACAAGAAGTGGTGGGGGCTGTGCTAATCGATCCACCTCCTTTAGGCTACTTTTATACTATGGGTACAAGGTGGCCTGAAAACTTTAAAACGGACAATGAAAAATTGGAGCGTTATTATAATTTTGAGCAAAGTGTTCATGATCCAATGTTTGAAAGAGTTCCTGAAAACGTAGATCATATGAAAAGCTACGCAACCTTATCTAATGCAGCGAGTTTCGGTGATAAACCTATTATAATTTTACGCGCTAAACAGACCGAAGAGCGTTATGATCCTCCTTTTGTTCCTGAGGAAATCGCCAAATCAATGGACTCCCTGTATGCTAATGCAGAGAGTTACTTTAAAAATTTATCTACAAATAGCCGAGTTATCTATTCGGAATCAGAAAAGCATCACCTGCACATCGCAGACCGTGATTTGGTTGTAAAAAGCATTAAGGAACTTGTCAGCAAATGAGGTTTAAGAAGGTGACAAAGCGAATGGGCGTCTTAAATTTGACTAAGCGTTCATTCCCCACTTATTTTAGCCAACATAAAACGCTGCTTATCATGACTTGTACTGATAAAAGGATTGAGTAAATATGTACATTGAGAGTCACTTTCAAATGATGGCTAAGTATAATGATAGAATGAACAATCAAATATTAAGCGTTGTTGAAAGTTTAAGCCCCATAGATTTAACTGAAAATAAAGGTGCGTATTTCAAATCAATTATTGGTACGTTAAATCATATTCTTGTCGGTGATATTATTTGGTTGTCTCGTTTTAATCTTCATTCAGAAAGCTACGTATCACTTAAATGCGTTACTACATTACCTAAACCCAAAAGTCTAAGTGATGTTTTATACCCCGATTTAAAATTATATAAATGTGTAAGAAAAAAGGTGGATTCTGCGCTAGTAAACTGGCTTGATAAAGACATTAATGTATCTGACTTTAATCGAAATCTAGAGTATTCAAATACAGCAGGTATTAAAAGTTCGCGTAATTTTGGTGAATTGGTCAGCCATTTGTTTAACCATCAAACTCACCATAGAGGTCAAGTTTCAACATTATTAAATCAAATGGGGCATGATATTGGTGCGACGGACTTTTTGTACGAGATCCCCGAAATGTCAGCATAAAAGGTCGTTTAAACGGGCGCGTAACAGTAGGCTCGCGTCTTGCCTTTTACTATTCGCTTTTTGGCACTGAGATGTTGTTAACTCACCTACTTGATAAAACATATTTTTACTTTGTATTTAAACCTTTATAACAGCTTTTGCGACTAAGTTTTAAAGCAATAATAAAGGTTTTGTATGAACTACTTAAAGCAGGTTTTAAATATAGCGTTATTGGTTTTAGTAAGCTTTGTGGGTATTAAGCCCGTGCAGGCTACTAACCTACCTTTTGAACAAAGAATCACGCCTCAACAAGCAAAGCAAGATGTTGCGCAATGGTCACAATGGCTGCACAGTACGCACCCTAATCTAAAACACAGTGTGGCCGATATTGATGCTTTTTACTTGCAACTAAACACTATAACCGCAGGTATTACTGACGATATTAGCGTGCGGGAGTTATGGGCACGTATAGCGGTATTAAATTCAACATTGGCTGATGGGCACTTAAAAGTAGGGCATGCTTCTACGTCGCAATGGCGTAAATGGGTCAGTGGTGGCATGGGGCTTTTTCCATTTGAAGTTGCGATTGTAAACCAGCAACTTTATATAAAATCAAACACGGGCGGTACCAAGAGTGACTATGCTGAGCAACAAATAAAGGCAATAAATGGCATGCCTTATGAGCAAGTCATGGCTCAGTTATTACGCCGCACGCATGGTGATACTGATGAATTTAGGCAAGAAGTATTAGCGCGTCAATTTCATCGTTTATTTTATTTAACGTTTGGTTACTCAGAACAATTTAGCATTACGTTGGCAGATGAAGATCTCACTCTCACTGCGAGCAAATCCATGCCACAAAGCATGGTTGAACGCTCATTTGCAGATACTTTTCATGTTGAGTATGCAGGTGAGTCGGCAACCCTGACTGTTAATTCATTTTCATGGCCTGATTTTAAGCAATACCTTACCTTTATGGACGCCACTTTTACTCAGCTAAAAGAAAAAAACATTAAGCACTTGGTGATTGATATCAGCAATAATGGCGGTGGTGATGATGACTTTTGGATGGCGGGAATTATGCGCTATATAACGGATGTACCCTATCGTCACTTTTCCCATTATCGCTCTAAGGTGTTGTTAAAGTATCGTGACCCAGGCCAAATAGTAGGTGAAATTGAGTCTGGTGAGAACACTCGCTTTATACAGCCAGAGCCTGAGCTTGCTAACTTTTTTACTGGGGATGTTGCTGTAAAAATAGGGGCTTATACTTATTCGTCGGCTATTGTGTTTGCTAACACCCTACAAGACTTTTCGATTGCGCCATTGGTTGGCGAAAACACAACAGGAAGAAGCACTCAAACAGGCGGGATCCAGTTTTTAAACTTAACACACAGCAATTTGCAGATGGTCAGCCCGCGCTTTATTTTGACAAGGCCAAATGGTGAGCTGCAAATGACTGGCGTTAAAGTCGCTTCGTTGTGACCTTTTAAACACAAGGCGCTAATTTTAGGTCTCAGCGCCTAAACTTGTAGGGAGCGATTAACTCAACTCCCTTATCGCATTACTAATGCCATCTAAACTCAGCGGGTACATGCGGTTGTCCATTAGCTGCTTTATAAAATCAATGGATTGATAGTAACGCCAGTGTTCAACGGGTTGTGGGTTGAGCCACGCGACTTTATCAAAGTGGTTGGTGATGCGGTTTAACCAGGCACTGCCGGGCTCTTCGTTGTAGTGCTCTACAGAGCCGCCGGGGTAGGCGATTTCATAGGGGCCCATGGTGGCGTCGCCAACAAATATCACTTTGTAGTCGCTGGTGAACTTGTTAATTAACGCCATGGTGTCGATAACGTTTGCATGGCGGCGTTGGTTATCTTGCCAAACATGTTCGTATAAGCAGTTATGAAAGTAGTAAAACTCTAAGTGTTTAAACTCACTGTGGGCAGCGCTGAACAGTTCTTCGCAGGTGTGAATGTAATCATCCATTGAGCCGCCGATATCAAACAGCATTAACACTTTTACCGCATTGTGGCGCTCAGGTGCCATTTTTACATCCAGCATGCCGCCTTGTTTGGCCGTTGCACGAATAGTTTCGTTTAAATCTAACGTGTCACTTGCGCCAGTGCGGGCAAATTTACGTAGTTTTTTAAGCGCAAGCTTTATGGTGCGTGAGCCAATTTCGCGATCTGAATCGAGGTTTTTGTATTCGCGCTTGTCCCACACTTTTACAGCGCGGCGGTTACGGTTGCCGTCTTGACCTATGCGCACGCCCTCAGGGTTATAGCCATAGGCGCCAAAGGGGGATGTACCACCGGTGCCGACCCATTTGTTACCGCCAGCGTGGCGTTTTTGTTGTTCTTCTAGGCGCTCTTTCAGGGTTTTCATTAACTCATCAAGGCCGCCCATGGCTTTAAGCTGGGCTTTTTCTTCATCGGTTAGGTGTTTTTCAAACTCTTTACGCAGCCAGTCATCAGGTAAATCATGTTGCTGTTTTAAGCTTTCGAGTAGGTCGAGATCGGCAATGCCGCTAAAGTAATCAGCAAAGGCTTTATCAAAACGGTCAAAGTGGGTTTCGTCTTTAACCATAATGGTACGGGCTAAATAGTAAAACCCGTCGATATCGGCAAATACCGCGCCTTTTTTTAGCGCGTTGATTAAATCAAGCAGCTCACGCATGCTCACCGGTAAGCGGTATTCACGCAGTTTGAAGAAAAACGCAATCAACATCTTAACGGCGGCTCATAAAGGCAAGTTTTTCGATTAAGCTGATGTCTTGCTCGTTCTTTAAAAGCGCACCAAACATCGGCATTAGGCCGCCTTTTTGGCTTTTGTCGTGCAAGGTTTTAGCGTCGATGTCTTCGGCCATTAAAAGTTTAAGCCAATCAAGTAGCTCGCTGGTAGATGGCTTTTTCTTAATGCCGTTGACTTCACGTAGGCCAAAAAACACTTCGAGCGCTTGGCGTACTAAATCTTGTTTTACATCGGGGTGATGCACATCAACAATTTGCTGCATTTCGTCGCTTGATGGAAAGTCAATGTAGTGGAAAAAGCAGCGGCGTAAGAAGGCATCAGGCAGTTCTTTTTCGTTATTTGAGGTGATGATCACAATAGGGCGCTGTTTTGCAACGACGCGCTCGCCAGTTTCATAAACATGAAACTCCATTTTATCCAGCTCTAGTAATAAATCGTTTGGGAACTCGATGTCGGCTTTGTCTATTTCATCAATCAATAATACTGGGCGTTTATTATTCTCTTCGCCGTAGGTAAAGGCTTGCCAAAGTTTGCCTTTAACAATGTAATTGCCGATGTCGTGCACACGCTCATCACCAAGCTGGCTATCACGTAGGCGTGAAACCGCATCGTATTCATATAAGCCTTGCTGCGCTTTGGTGGTTGATTTAATGTGCCATTGAATAAGCGTGGTATCTAAACTTTTTGCCAGCTCTTCGGCCAGCATTGTTTTACCTGTGCCAGGTTCGCCTTTTATTAATAGTGGCTTTTCTAGCAAAATTGCCGCATTCACCGCTTGTTTTAACGAGTTACTTGCGATGTAGTTATCTGTAGAATTAAATTGCACGTAAATACCTATCTGGTCTGAGCAGTAATGATGTTCGCCATGATGCCATATCTAAGTGGCATCGCCAAGATATGCAAAGCGGGGGATGGTTTGGCCGTCTTTTTCTACGGTTTCTAAAAACATGCTCAGTGGCCGTGCCCACATGCCATGCTCACCATATAATGCTTGGTATATCACGAGCGGCTCTTGCGTTTCGCTGTGCGTGGCGACATAAAACACTTTGTATTGTGGGCCTTTGTAGTGTTGGTATATGCCTGATTTGAGGGGATGTGGTTTTATTGCTGTAGTCATGTTTTGATCTCTTGTATAATTTGTGTCGCACTTTTAATGCTAACCAATTTGCCAATACTATGAACTATATTTCGTTAAATGATTACAAAAAAGCCTGGGTTTTTCGTCATCAAGACGCCCCCGTTTCTGAGCAAGACCTTGCTTTAATTAAGCCAATGAGTCATGACCGCGCTGCTGTCTTGTGGAGTACCATGGTGAGTAAGGAACATGACCATCCCGATTTTTTTGATAAAACAGATTGGTGCGGCAAAGAAGAAAGCTTTACTGAAACCGTTCGTTGGGAAGATGCTTGGGAAGAGGGCGAAGCGTTACCCCCAGAGGCCATATTAGCCCATCTAGATTGGCAAGCGAACACAACCGTGTATTTTTGTATCGCACGCGATAACATCATCGAAACAAGTTTTGATGTGTTTAAGCGTAATTGGCAAAACTTCATGTTTTTAGCGGATGGTAGTTTATTGCTGGGTAAAAAGCGTGATGCAGTGGCGCAGTTTTTAGAAAATGGGGATGCAAAGCTGGGTAATAAGCCCGCTTAGGCGCTTAAAAAGCAGTCAATACTATGCTATAAAATACGTAACTAAGTGTTTTTGAGTAGATACGTTGACTGCGAGCGAGCCCCATCAGCAAACGAATATTTGGCAATCTGATGCACAACGAGTGCTTTATGCCCAACTGTGTAATGCCTTTTATGCAAGGGAAATTGCGCGTTTAGTAACTGAGCCAAGTGAGCAGCGGCTGCGTGCTATTTTAAAAAGCTTACCTTATTACATAGAACGCGCGGCCACGCGTGTGGTCAATGGTACGGCCCCTTTTGTACTCGATCCACAAAATGGCAGTTGGCTTGATAAGCAAAAAGCCAAGCCGCCAACTCAAAATGACCTTGCAGATTTCTACTCTCTCAATAAAAAACTAGGTTTAATTGTGCCGTTATTAGTTAATAACACTAATCTCACTCGGGTTGCAATAGACAGCATCGACCAAGTAAGCGACAATAAACTTCATTGTAATGAACACGGTTGGTTTGATTACCAGGGGCGAGGTTTAGAAGGCCAAAATACGGTGTTGCTAAAGCCAAGTAAGGCAACCATGACGGCTGCTTGTTGTGGCCACCAGTGGCGTTTTTCTAAACGCAGTACACCGCGTATTTTGTCACTGAGAGAAATGTTGCTTGCGAGTAATATTAATTGGCGAAACTTAAAGCGACCTTTGTGTTCTTAACGATTATAACCAGTAGCCTTATTGTGAGCATTTAAATTTATACTGGAAGAGCAACGTTCAAGGAGTATTTCATGCGATTGTTTCAATTTTTATTACTGTGTTTAGCACTGTTTGTGCAATATAAATTGTGGTTTGGCCACAATGGTGTGCAAGATTATAGTCGTTTGAAAACTGCGGTTAACTCCCATCAAGAAACCAATGCCAATTTAATCAAGCGCAATAAAGTACTTAAAGCCGATATCGAAGATTTAAAGCTTGGCCAAGAGGGCGTTGAAGAGCGCGCTCGTAACGAATTAGGAATGATAAAACCCGGTGAAACATTTATACGTGTTTTACCCGGGCAGCAATACAATGACTAATAAATACTCAATAGCCGCTGTTGTACCTGCCGCAGGGGTTGGTAGCCGTATGCAACATACTGCACCAAAACAATATATAACGTTAGCGGGTAAAACTATTTTAGAGCACACACTGACTAAGCTTGCTGCTATTTCACAGCTTACTCATATCGTGGTAGCTGTAAGCGATGATGACCCATTTTATGCACAGTTACCTACTATAGATAGCAGAGTTATACGTGCTAGCGGTGGTAAAGAACGCGCTGATTCAGTTTTAAGCGGTTTGTTAGCACTTGCTGACTCGCCACCTGATTGGGTGCTGGTGCATGATGCTGCAAGACCCTTGGTTGATATTAGCGATATTAATAATTTAATAGAGCAATGCGTACATGCAGGTGAGGGCGGTATTCTCGCCGCTAAAGTAAAAGACACCATAAAACGCGGCCATACTCACAGCAAACAAACAGTGCCGCGGGATGATTTATGGCAAGCATTAACGCCACAGCTTTTTAAGTACACCGATTTAACGGAAGCCTTAACAGGTGCATTGGCTCAGCAGATTGCAATTACTGATGAGGCATCAGCCATTGAGTGGGCTAATAAACCGGTTAAATTGGTTGCAGGTCGCAGCGATAATATAAAAATAACCACACCAGAAGATTTAGATTTAGCCCACTTTTTACTTCAAAAACAATACAGTGAGAACGCATCATGATTAGAATTGGCCACGGCTTTGATGTTCATAAGTTTGGCGGCGAAGGCCCATTAACGATTTGTGGGGAAAAGATTGAATATCCTCAAGGGTTTTTAGCACATTCAGATGGTGACGTTGCTATTCATGCATTATGTGATGCCATTTTAGGTTCGCTTGCAATGGGTGATATTGGCAAGCACTTTCCCGATACTGCCAGTGAATACGAAAATATTGATAGCCGTATTTTATTACGCCATGTAGTTGATTTGGCTAAACAACAAGGTTATGTGCTTGGTAATGCTGACGTGACGATTGTAGCTCAAGCGCCTAAAATGCTGCCACATATCCAAGCTATGCGTAAAAACTTAGCGGCTGATTTAAACGCAGAGATTAGCCAAGTGAATGTAAAAGCGACCACCACTGAAAAGCTCGGATTTGAAGGGCGTAAAGAAGGTATATCAAGTCATGCTGTTGTGATCATGAGTAAAGCGTCAGTATGAGTGATTTAAACTACTTATACGGTAAACCGTTATCTAAGGCTGATTTTAAAACCACTGCCGAAGATTTCATGGTAGATGAAGACTTAGGTATTGAATTTACTGGCAGCGGCGAGCATGTGTGTTTGCAAGTCGTGAAAAAAGGCGAAAATACACAGTATGTGGCTAAGTTATTGGCGCAAAAAGCGGGCATTTCACCGCGCGATGTAAGCTACGCTGGTATGAAAGACCGTCATGGTGTCTGTAGCCAGTGGTTTAGTGTGCCTGTGCCAATTAAAAAAGAAATCGACTTTACCGAGCTTAACAGTGAGTCTGTGTTTATTATTTCGCAGCAACGCCATAACCGTAAATTGCGCACGGGGTGCCATAAAGGCAATAAATTTACCATTACCCTGCGTAATGTTACGCAGCCTCTTGATATTTTATGTCGTATTAACGCAGTGCGTGCTGGTGTGCCTAATTACTTTGGTGAGCAACGTTTTGGTCACGATGGTCATAATCTTGAAATGGCAAAGCGTATGTTTGCAGGCGAGCGCATTCGCGATAAAAAATTACGTGGGTTAATTATTTCCGCTGCGCGGTCACATGTGTTTAACCAAATTGTCAATCTACGTGTTGCTGAGCATGGTTTAGCTAAAACAATGCACCGTGAGGTATTTATGCTAAGCGGCAGTAATGCGTTTTTTGAAGATGCAATCAGCGATGAGAATATTGCAAGACTTGCTTCTGGCGATATTATGATGTCGGCCCCGATGGTGGGTAAAAGCGAAAAAGGTTTAACAACGCAAGAAAAAACATGGCTAGAACCTTACCAAGAGTGGTGTGATGGGCTTGGTGAGTTAGGGCTTAAAAATGAGCGCAGAATGTTACGTTTAATACCGCAGGATTTGGCTGTTGAAACGCTCGATGAGCGCACTATTAAGTTAAGTTTTGGGTTACCTAAAGGGACGTTTGCAACAGCGCTACTTCGTGAGCTGGTGGATTACTCCGATGCAAGCCCTCGGGTTCATAAAGAAAAGGAAGCTTAAATGAAGATATTATTAAGTAATGATGATGGCGTAAATGCCAAGGGGATAGCGGTCCTTTATCAAGCGTTATCTCACATTGCAGAGGTGACTCTCGTAGCACCTGACCGAAATTGTAGTGGGGCAAGTAATTCACTTACTTTAATGAACCCACTGCGTGCAACAACACTTGAAAATGGATTTATTTCAGTTAATGGTACGCCCACTGATTGTGTGCATTTAGGTGTTAACGAGTTACTTAATAAAAAGCCCGATCTCGTCGTTGCGGGGATAAACCATGGGGCTAATTTAGGTGATGACACCTTGTATTCAGGCACGGTTGCGGCGGCAACGGAAGGGCGGCATTTAGGTTTGCCTGCGGTTGCAGTATCACTGTGCTCTAAAGAAGGTAACCACTTTGAAACAGCCGCGGCGGTGACCGTGAGCATCATTAAAGAATTGGCGTCTCATCCGTTACCAAAAGATCAAATTATAAATATTAATGTACCTGATGTTCCCTTGAGCGAACTAAAAGGCGTGCAAGTGACCCGCTTGGGTGCACGTCATAAAGCCGAAACCATGACGAAGCAGCAAGATCCATGGGGACGTGATATATATTGGTACGGCACGCTAGGTGCAGAGAGTGATGCCGGTGAAGGGACTGATTTTCATGCAATCAATAATGGTTTTGCATCGGTTACGCCTTTGAGTGTTGATATGACAGCGAAAGAAAGCTTACAAGCGGTGGGTGATTGGCTCAAAACGATGGAGGTCAATGGTGCTGTCTAATTATACTCGTAGCGCCCAGGCTTTGGCTGAGTTGCTCGCACGAGAAGGTGTCG
Organism: Pseudoalteromonas sp. H105; assembly: GCF_001469215.1. GTDB lineage: Bacteria > Pseudomonadota > Gammaproteobacteria > Enterobacterales > Alteromonadaceae > Pseudoalteromonas. The sequence continues at coordinate 399,911 of NZ_LOFH01000004.1, read as the reverse complement.
AAGATGAGTTGGTGCTTAATGCAATTGCTACAATACCGCGCCACATGTTTATTGATGACGTGCTTAAACATAAAGCCTATCAAAATACAGCACTTCCTATTGGCCAAGGCCAAACGATTTCACAACCGTATATAGTTGCGCGAATGACTGAGCTACTGCGATTGGCTGGGGTTCGTGATAAAGTGCTCGAAATTGGGACAGGATCAGGCTACCAAACCGCTGTACTTGCTAAAACGTTCACTACAGTTTGCTCTGTTGAACGTATCAAAGCATTGCAATGGCAAGCTAAACGCCGTTTACATAACCTTGATCTGTACAACGTCACGATGAAACACGGTGATGGCTGGCAAGGTTGGCAATCCCAAGCACCATTTGAAGGTATTATTGTCACGGCTGCAGCATCCCATGTTCCTCAGGCGCTCCTTGATCAGTTAGCCGATGGCGGCGTGATGATTGCCCCGATTGGCAATGAAGAACAGCAACTTGTTATGGTTGTTAGAAAAGATAATAAATTTACTCAACACATAATTGCACCAGTGAGATTCGTTCCACTAGTCCCTGGTGATATTGAATAGGAAACCACTTTGAAATTGTTTACTAAGTTATACGATATGGCCTTAGTGTGGGCGAAGCATCGCCACGCAGAACGTTATTTAGCAGGTATGAGTTTTGCTGAATCTGTTTTTTTTCCGGTCCCACCAGATGTAATGTTAGCGCCTATGGCACTTGCGCAGCCAAGTAAAGCGTGGCGCTTTGCAAGCTTTACAACGATTGCATCGGTGATAGGTGGTGTTTTAGGTTATCTGTTAGGTTTTTGGCTCTTTGAACCCGTTGTTGAGCCTCTGATTGCTCAAATGGGTTGGCAGGAAAAGTTTAATGTCGCATTAGAGTGGTTTAAAAATTATGGTGTGTGGGTCGTATTTATTGCGGGTTTTTCACCTATACCCTATAAAGTGTTTACAGTTGGGGCGGGACTGTTACACATGGCATTTTTACCATTTTTACTTGCATCAGCCGTTGGCAGAGGCGCGCGTTTCTTTTTAGTGGCAGCACTGATGAAATGGGGTGGAGTGAAAATGGAACAAAAATTACGTCAATATGTTGAAGCACTTGGCTGGGGATTAGTCGCTTTAGTGGTTGTCGCTTACTTTTTATTGCGTTAACCGCTAAAAGAGACAGTTTAAAGGATTGAGGGCAAAACACCGTGAATAAATATTATCTAGGCTATGTTGTTTTATTTATGGGTGTTTTGCTCAGTGGTTGCGCTTCGAGGCAAGCGCCCGCGCCTGTCAGTAGTTTAGATACAACGGTTGCGCCTTACACTGGCAGAATAAATATAGTTGGTGATAAATATACGGTTGAAAAAGGAGATACACTGTACTCTATTGCGTTTAGTGCCCAACAGGATTTCCGCTCACTTGCAAAAAACAACGATATTCCAACCCCTTATACCATCCATCCAGGGCAAGTAATTTACCTAAAGCCTGTACCCACAAAAAATAAAAAGCGTAAAAAATATACGAATTCGAGCAAAAAGTCTACAAAAGAAATACAAAAAAATAACAAAAAATTAAAGAAAGAGCTTGATCAGCCAAAACAACGAGAGTATGTTCAAAAACAAGGTAGTAAAAAAGTTAGCAACTCTAGTGATGTTAACTCAAAAAAAGTTAAGTGGTCTTGGCCTGCAGATGGCAAAGTGACACAACGTTTTTCTACTAGAGTAAATGGCTATAAAGGGCTACAAATAGCCAATAAAAAAGGTACATCTGTTTTCGCTGCAGCACAAGGGACAGTTGTTTATGCAGGAAGCGCACTTCGTGGCTACGGTAATTTAATCATACTGAAACATAATGATGATTACCTAAGTGCTTATGCACATAATTCGAAGTTGTTAGTTAAAGAAAAACAGCATGTGAAAGCAGGGCAAAAAATAGCAGAGATTGGCAGCTCTGATTCTGATGTTACGGCATTGCGTTTTGAAATCCGTTATAGAGGAAAAGCTGTTAATCCACAAAAGTATTTGCCTTAGCTATCGGGTATTGACACTAGTGATTGTAAAATCACTTATTTGCTTGAGGGTACGCTAATGGGTAACACAGCAAACGCAAAAAAAACGAAATCCGCAGTTGACGATAAATTTGATGATGTAACGGTAAAAGAGCCAACAGAAACATTATTAGAAGAAGTTGATAAAGAAGACGATATATTCGCGAAAGAGGAAGTCACTAAAAACTTAGATGCCACTCAATTATATTTAGGTGAAATTGGCTTTTCTCCATTATTGAGTGCTGAAGAAGAAGTATTTTTTGCCCGCAAAGCGTTAAAAGGCTGTGAAGCTTCCCGCAAACGTATGATTGAAAGCAACCTTCGTTTAGTTGTAAAAATTGCCCGCCGTTATAATAACCGAGGTTTAGCGTTATTAGATTTAATTGAAGAAGGTAATCTAGGTTTAATCCGTGCTGTTGAAAAATTTGACCCAGAGCGTGGTTTTAGATTCTCAACTTACGCTACGTGGTGGATACGCCAGACTATTGAACGCGCTATCATGAATCAAACACGTACAATTCGTCTTCCAATTCATGTTGTTAAAGAACTAAATGTATACCTTCGTACCGCGCGTGAATTAACACAAAAACTTGACCATGAGCCAACGGCTGAAGAAATAGCAGAATGCTTAGATAGACCCGTTGAAGACGTAACCAAAATGCTACGTTTAAATGAAAAAATCACGTCGGTAGACACACCCATTGGTGGCGAAAATGATAAAGCATTATTGGATATCATTGCCGATGAGAAAGGTTTTAGCCCTGAAGGTGAAGTTCAAAATAACGACATCAATAAGCATATTGTTGATTGGCTCGGTGAGCTAAACCCTAAACAGCGTGAAGTATTAGCACGACGCTTTGGTTTGTTGGGTTATGAACCATCAACACTTGAAGATGTGGGTCGTGAAATTGGCTTAACACGTGAGCGTGTAAGACAAATTCAAGTAGAAGCATTGCGTCGACTAAAAGATATATTGCAGCATGAAGGGTTAAGTACAGACAGTTTATTTGACCAATTCTCGTAGCGTTTAAAAACCCACACTCATAATAAAATTTATAGCTGAAGAGGTTACTCTTCAGCTTTTTATTGCGTAAATTTATAGTAGCGCTTTTAATTTATAGAGTAAGTCTTGAGCTTGGCGTGGGCTTAAGTTATCTAAATCTGCGCCTGCGAGCTGAGCTTCAACTTCGCTCGGTTCATTATCAAACAATGATGCTTGCTGCGCATTTAAATCAGCGGTAACAGGTTGATGGTTTTCAAGCATTTTTAGCTTTTGCTTCGCTTGTTTTATCACAGCTTTCGGTACGCCGGCTAGCGCTGCGACTTGTAATCCAAAACTTTTGCTTGCTGCGCCATCAAGTACGGTGTGCATAAACGCAATTGTATCGTTATGCTCAATGGCATCGAGATGAACATTGACCAGTCCAGCTTGTTGCTCAGCGAGTTCTGTTAATTCAAAGTAGTGTGTTGCAAACAATGTTTTAGCTGAAATTTTTGATGCTAAATGGTCTGCCGTTGCATAGGCTAATGATAAGCCGTCATAGGTACTGGTACCACGGCCTATTTCATCCATTAACACCAATGACTGTGCGGTTGCATTGTTTAAAATGGTTGCCGTTTCGGTCATTTCAACCATAAAGGTTGAGCGTCCTGAGGCAAGATCATCGCTTGCACCAATGCGCGTAAATATACGATCAATGTTACCTATTTTTGCACTGTCTGCGGGTACAAAAGAGCCAATGTGAGCCATCAAAACGATCAGTGCTGTTTGGCGCATATAGGTTGATTTACCACCCATATTCGGCCCTGTGATAATTAACATTTTTCGTTGATTATTTAACTCAACTGGGTTTGCAATGAATGGGTCTTTCATTACTTGCTCAACCACAGGGTGGCGACCTTGTTTAATACTGATGTCATCATTATCGCATAGCTCAGGTTTTGCATAGTTAAGTGCGATTGCGCGTTCTGCAAGGTTATTGAGCACATCTAAATCAGCCAATGCACTGGCCATCATTTGAAGTTGTTCTATATGTGGGGCAATAAATTCAAAGAGCTGCTCGTAAAGTTGCTTTTCAAGTGCTAGCGCCTTTGACTGACTGCCAAGCACTTTGTCTTCATGCTCTTTAAGCTCTGGAATAATATAGCGTTCGTTATTTTTAAGTGTTTGACGACGAATATAATCTGCGGGTACTAAATGGGCGTTGGCGCGGCTGACTTCTATAAAAAAGCCGTGTACTTTGTTATAGCCTATTTTTAATGTACTGATCCCCGTACGCTCGCGTTCGCGTTGTTCTAATTGCTCAAGCACATTTGTTGCGCCTTGACTCAATGCGCGCCACTCATCGAGTTCGCTATTATAGCCAGGTGCAATCACACCACCATCACGTATGAGTACCGGTGGATTTTCTATGACCGCTTGCTCTAAGAGTGCTTGAAGTTCTGGTAACACGGGTGAGTCGCTAATGATCTGTGCTATGCGGGGGTTGCTAGCGTCATTTAGCAATTCATGTAATGGGCTTAATGCTTGTAATGCACTGCGTAGGCGAGTTAAATCGCGCGGTCTTGCTGTCCACAGTGCTAATCGTGCAATAACCCGCTCTATATCACCAATTTGTTTAAGTGAATCATGTAGTTCACCACACAGTTGCGCATCTATTATGGCGCTTATTGCGTTGAGGCGCGCATTGAGTTCTGATTTTGAACGCACAGGTGTATGAATACGGCGCTTTAACAAACGTGAACCCATTGCTGTTGCTGTTTTATCTAGAACTTGTGCAAGGGTATTTTCATAACCACCAGATAGGTTGACAGTTAACTCTAAGTTTTTCCGTGTGGCAGCGTCAAGAATCACAGCATGCTCGTTATGTTCAAGGGTGATTGCACGGATATGAGGAAGAGCAATACGTTGCGTGTCTTTGACGTATTGCATTAAGCAACCCGCTGCGACAAGTGCTGCTTTAGCTTTATCAACACCAAAGCCAATGAGATCTTTAGTACCAAATTGATCGCACAACAAATGCTGCGCAGTATCTAAATCGAACTCCCACTCAGGGCGACGGCGAATACCTTTAATATGTTCGATTAAGTGCACGTTGGCAAAGTCTTCGCTATAAAGTAACTCTGCGGGTGCTAAACGCTGTAATGTTGAACTAAATGCTTCATCTGTATTAGCTTCAACAATGTTAAATTGACCCGAGTTGATGTCTAAATAAGCGATACCATAAAGCCCTTTTTTACTCTGCCAAACACTGGTAAGTAAATTATCTTGACGTTCTTGTAATAGTGCTTCGTCAGAAATGGTACCAGGAGTAACAATACGGACCACTTTACGCTCTACAGGGCCTTTACTTGTTGCAGGATCGCCCACTTGTTCACAAATTGCGACGGATTCACCCATTTGCACTAATCGCGCAAGGTAGTTTTCAACAGCATGATAAGGCACACCGGCCATTGGAATTGGGTCACCACCGGCTTTGCCGCGATGTGTTTGCGAAATATCTAACAATTGCGCGGCACGTTTTGCGTCATCGAAAAATAATTCGTAAAAATCGCCCATTCGATAAAACAATAAAATATCACGATGTTCAGATTTTATTTTTAGATACTGCTGCATCATCGGAGTTTGTTGACTTATTGTGTGTGGTGCATAAAGATCAAACGACATGTATTTACCCAAAGGCTGAATATGGAGTTACATCAAGAGATTAAAACACTTGCTGCGCAATTAGGGGCTATTTTAACGGATAAATGCTTATGGATCACTACCGCTGAGTCATGTACAGGTGGTGGGGTGAGTTATGCATTGACAGACACCCCTGGAAGTTCTGCCTATCTTGACCGAGCGTTTGTCACTTATAGCAATCAAGCTAAGCACGATTTACTGGACGTAAGTTTACAGACATTATCTGACTTTGGTGCAGTGAGTGAGCAAGTCGTATTAGAAATGGCTGAAGGAGCGAGTAAGGCTGCGAATGCTGACATTGCAATCGCTATTTCTGGGGTTGCAGGGCCCGGTGGTGGCAGTAGTGATAAACCTGTTGGATTGGTCTGGTTTTGCATCAAAATTGGCGATGAACCGTATCCTAGTCAGCAGATTTTTAGCGGTGATAGAGCCGAAGTTAGAGTGCAAGCTATTGTTTATGCATTAAAATGTTTAATAGATAAGATAAATTGATAAAATTAGCTTGATACTGTGATTTCATACAGTATACTTGTCTGCATTAGCCGGATTTGGAGAACGAAATGAACGATAACAAACAAAAAGCGTTAGATGCAGCTTTATCACAAATTGAGCGTCAATTTGGTAAAGGCTCAATCATGAAATTGGGTGACAATAAAGCACTAGACATTGAAGCTGTATCAACAGGTTCACTGGGTATCGATATCGCATTAGGCATAGGTGGTTTACCTATGGGACGTATTGTTGAAGTGTATGGTCCTGAATCATCAGGTAAAACAACTTTAACTCTACAAGTTATCGCTCAGGCGCAAAAAGAAGGCAAAACGTGTGCGTTCGTTGATGCTGAGCATGCACTTGACCCTGTATATGCGCAAAAGTTAGGTGTAAATATTGATGACCTTTTAGTATCGCAACCTGATACGGGTGAGCAAGCGCTAGAAATTTGTGACATGTTAGTTCGCTCAAGTGCCGTTGATGTTGTTATTGTCGATTCTGTTGCTGCATTAACACCTAAAGCTGAGATTGAAGGCGACATGGGCGATTCGCACATGGGCTTGCAAGCACGTTTAATGTCACAGGCATTACGTAAGCTAACAGGTAACATTAAGCGCTCAAATACACTTTGTATTTTCATTAACCAAATTCGTATGAAAATTGGTGTTATGTTTGGTAATCCTGAAACAACAACCGGTGGTAATGCACTTAAATTCTACGCATCAGTGCGTTTAGATATTCGCCGCATCGGTTCTGTGAAAGAAGGTGACGAAGTCGTTGGTAACGAAACCCGCGTTAAAGTGGTTAAAAACAAAGTCGCACCGCCATTTAAGCAAGCTGAATTTATTATCATGTATGGCGAAGGTATTTCTAAACAGGGTGAGCTTATCGACTTAGGTGTAAAACACAAAATAGTTGAAAAAGCCGGCGCATGGTACAGCTACAATGGTAGTAAAGTGGGTCAAGGTAAATCAAACTCAATTAAGTTCTTGAAAGAGAACCCTGAAATTGCAGACGAGATTGAAGGCAAACTTCGTGAAATGTTGCTTTTAAAAGCTGAAATTAAGCCAGAAGATGGTGAAGATACAGGCTTAATCGCTGAAGATGAATTATAAAAGTATTAGAGAGTAAGCGCGATTTGACCCGCACTTAACAACAAAAAGCCGCTAAATATACAATTTAGCGGCTTTTTTGTATTTGAGTCAATTACAGTTGCCAGTTCATTGAAATACCATAGCTGCGTGGTGCGCCATAGTAGCCTTGTTCCCAATATAAGCTATGGAGGTACTTTTCATTGGTGACATTATTAAGGTTAAACGATACCCCAATGTTGTCGGTAATATCGTAAGTTGCCATTAGATTTAAAATGCCAAATGCATCTTGTTTAGTTACTGGCGTAACCCCTAATGATGTTGTTGGCTGAATACGCTTGGTGTCATCTTGCCAGCGATAATTCAAACCAACCGTTAATCCATCAAACTCTGGTAGCTTATGCGTGATTGCTAATTTATATTGATTTTTTGGCGTGTAATTTTTGACCAGCTCATCGCCTTCAATATTGATGGTGCTATAGCTAAAGCTTGTGCTCAGTGTGTCACTAATCTTACCACTGAGTTCAACTTCAAAACCGTCACTACTAATACCATCCGCACCATAATAGCGAGTGTCATCTGGTGCTGAACCCGCAATAGCAACGGCAAGACCGACTTGTTTTGCATCGAAGTAGGCTAATGTAACAAAGAGATCGTTATCTAGCAGTTGTGCTTTTATACCTATTTCACGGCTTTCTCCGGTTATAGGGTCTAAGTAATCACCAGTGATATCTCGTTCAGTTTGCGGCACAAAAGTTTCAGTGTAGCTAGCATAAGCAGAGACATTTTCGTTAATGTCATAAACCGTACCAAAATAAGGAATCGTTTGGTCGCTGTCTTTATCTTTAGCTGTGCCGTATGACTCACCTTTGGACTGCCAATTTACATGGCTAACACCCGCTAATAAACTCAGTGAATTAGTAGTACGGATGCGTGTCGAAATATAGGCAGAGCGTTGTCTGTTGGTAACATCAGCCCCAGTTAAGCCATCGGTTAATGTAGGCGCTGGCGCAATACCATCCCAACCTCCCAACTCTGGCATGGCAGGAAAACCATTGCCAGTGGTGAAGTCGTACAGTGACTTATCGATATTATCCATATCAGCTTGATTTACACCAAACGATAAGTCGTGCTCCATACCAAACACGTTAAATTTACCAGCAGCATATAAGTCAAGGATATCGTGCTTATCTTTGTGGTCATACTCACTAGCGTAACCTGTTAAACCAAGGCCTGTTTCATGGTTAGGAGTGCCATAGACATAAAAAAGATTTGAATCTTGCTCATTTACAAGGTGTGCATAGCTGGCTTTTAATAACCAAGTATTGGCTATACTTTGCTCTAAAGAGACAAAAAGTTGCTCTGTTGAGTTATTCCAGTATGACCAATCCGCTGCGGTACTAGTTGATGTATTAAAATTAGTTGCACTACCGTCACTATAATAAAGTGGCAGTGCACCCCAGAGAGGGCTGTCTGCGTCTTTTTGCTGGTCAACATAGTTAACAGATAAAACAGTGCTTGAAGTGAGTTGGCCTTCGTAGGCAAAGTAATAGATTGTTTTGTCTTGTTTATAACGGTCTAGGTAGGAGTCTGTTGTTTGTTTTGTAAAAGCAACACGTACAGCATGGTCCTCTGCTAGTGCAGTGGAGGCATCGAGTTCTATTCGCTTATTATCCCATGAGCCATACGATGCAGAGGCGCTTATTTGCGTTTGATATGTTGGTTTTTTGAGCACCATATTTACGGTTGCTGAAGGGTTCCCTGCACCGGTCATTAAACCGTTGGCACCACGAACGACTTCAACACTTTCAAAAATTGCGGTGTCTAATGTGCCTTGAATTGAGCCATTATCTTGCGGCGTACCCATACCATTAATTTGGAAGTTTGTGATTTCAAATCCACGAGCTTTAAAATAAGTACGATCGGTTTCTATTTGTTCAACGGTTACCCCTGGTGTTGTTTCGAGTACCGCATTGATATCATCTAACGAGAAGTCATCCATTAATGCGCGCGATATGACAGATACTGACTGTGGCGTTTCTTTTATTGTTAGACCAAGTTTGGTTGCTGATTGCGCATCTTCTGTGATGTAGTTTTTATAGTGCTGCCCATACACAGCTATTTTTTCGTAAGATTTATCTGAGTCATTATTGTTATTTTGCGATGTAGCGTGGGCAATACTACCTAATGCAAAAGAGGTACAGATAGCGAGTTTTGATAATCGTAAAAGTGGCAAAGCAGACATATGACATTCCATAAAGTTCAAATTAATGCGTAATTTAATCTAAATGAGAGTTATTTGCAATTGTGTTTAGGTGGGTTTTATTGATTTAAATGAAATAAAAGCGGCCAGTGGCCGCTTTAGGAGATAACTAGGAAAAAATGTGGAAATTAAAATGCATACTTAACAGAAAACTGTAAGCGGTCCATATCGCCATCATTACCGCTTTCTAATTCACGTTCAGCGTGCTTATACTCAGCACCAAAGGTCAATTTTTTAACCGGTGAATAAAGAATGTTGGCACTAAAGCTTTGGCTTGTTTTTGTAGGATCGCCAGTAACGGCAAGTAAATTCTCATTATTGTCAGCAGATAAGAATGAATACAGGAAGGTTGAACGCCATTGACTGTTCCAGTGTTGTTGGTAAGCAATAAAACCAGATGTTGAGTCAATCGCATCTAATTCATCGCCGTTAAGTACAGCACCGTGTGCAGTATTCAACCCGACATAACGGCCTAACCCTTGACCTTGAGTTAGCATGAACTTAAGGTTATTTTTACCCATGTTAACTTTACCTGATGCGCTAACACCTAAAGAGGTTTCATCAGCGTCAATCCCATTTTGTTTATACGTTAATTGGCGTGCGAGGCCTGTAACTACAAACTGGCCCCAATCAGCGTTCATTGTGTAGCGTGCAGTAAAGTCAGGTAGAGAGGCATCATCGGTGGCAACACGCGCGCCACCTGCTGTTGTTACTGTGCTTTCAGGGTTTTCTATTGAGAAAGAGAAGTTACCAGATGTATAACGAGCTTGAGCTTGGCGAACAAACACGGTGCCTTCTGCAGGGCCTACAAAGTCTAGCGTTTCAGGCAAAGCTCCCACATTTTGAAAATTTGACCATGCTTGACCAAATAACCAACCGTCATAAGTAATGAATGCTTGGCGAACTCTTGGTGCGTACGAATTACTGACTCGTTCATTGCCACCGGGGGCTGAAGCAATAAAGTCGATTTCAATTTTAGTTTTTATTTCTTTTCCATCGTCTAATTTAGTGGCTGTGCCAAAGAAGAATCGAGATTGGCGGGCATGCATATCAAATACAGCATCACTGTCGGTATCAGAACCTACAGGCGTTGTACCAGGCACATAAAAATCACGACCAATACTTCCGCCACTTGGTACGCCATCTGAATAATCACTCCACATCGCATCAAGTTTGACATAGCCACCGTAGCTTACATTTGTATCGCCTAATTTTGCAGCGTGTGCGCCAGTACTAAGCACGCTCAAAACAGCCGCTGCGGTGAGCGATTTAAGTAAAATAGTTTTTGTTGCCATGATTTATTTCCTATTCGATTTAGTTGTTATACTTTAATGTCACTTTTGATGATGTACGCTTTTTACTCAATTACCTATTGGTCTATTAGACTAAGGTGGCACGCAGGTAGACTTGAAAAAACAAGGGAGTTAACCTTCATTATGGTAAACATCAAGGTTATAGCTGCTATATGTACTGTGATTACGGCATGTTAAAAAGAGTATTACAACTAAGGTCTAATACTTTCATTCGCGATGCTGGGTAATCCTTGGTACAGGCCTTTGGCAAGTAATTAAAAATGGAGACGACTATGTCACAAAGTATCTATCCAGTTCCTGCACATATCAAGAATGCAGCGTTAGTTGATAACGACAAATATAACACACTTTACAAGCAATCTATTGATGATCCTCAAGAATTTTGGTTTGAGCATGGTAAGCGCCTTGATTGGTCGACTCCTTATACTAAGGTAAAAAACACCTCTTTTGACAAAGGGCATATTAGTATCAAATGGTACGAAGATGGCGAGTTGAACGCCTCTTATAACTGTATTGATCGCCATCTTGCAACAAAAGCTGACAAAACAGCCTTAATTTGGGAAGGTGACAACCCAGAACACAGTGAAAATATTAGCTATCAGAAGCTACATGATGAAGTGGCAAAATTTGCCAATGGCCTAAAAAAATTAGGCGTCAAAAAGGGTGATCGCATAGCTATTTACATGCCAATGTCGCCACAAGCCGTTTATGCGATGCAAGCATGTGCTCGCTTAGGCGCTATTCACTCAGTTGTGTTTGGTGGTTTTTCACCATCAGCTATTGCGGATCGTATTAAAGACTCTGGCGCAAAAATTGTTATCACCTCAGATGAAGGACGTCGTGCAGGTAACACTGTGCCGTTAAAAGCAAACGTTGATGAGGCTGTCGCTCAAGAGTCAGTAACAACCATTGAGCATGTGGTTGTTCACCAGCTAACAGGCGGTGAAGTTGATTGGAACGAACACGATGTGTGGTGGCACGAGTTAGTAGCGGATGTACCAGCACAGTGCGAACCTGAACCAATGAATGCAGAAGATCCATTATTTATACTTTACACATCTGGCTCAACAGGCCAGCCAAAAGGTGTTGTTCACACAACCGGTGGCTATTTAGTATATTCCTCAATGACACATGAATATGTATTTGACTTAAAAGAAGATGATATTTTTTGGTGTAGCGCTGATGTGGGGTGGATCACAGGTCACAGCTACATTGCTTATGGTCCATTAGTAAATGGTTGTACACAAGTTTTATTTGAAGGTGTGCCAACGTACCCAACAGCAGGTCGTATGGGAGAAGTGGTTGATAAACATAACGTAACCATTCTTTATACCGCGCCAACAGCCATTCGTGCACTGATGGCGAAAGGTGATGAGCCTACATCGACCTCTAAGCGTGATAGTTTGCGAGTGTTGGGTTCTGTGGGGGAGCCTATCAACCCTGAAGCGTGGACATGGTATTACGAAAGCATTGGTAAGAGTAATTGCCCAATCGTTGATACGTGGTGGCAGACTGAAACTGGCGGCATTATGATCACACCGCTTCCAGGTGCGACAGAGATGAAACCAGGCTCTGCAACGCGCCCATTTTTTGGTATTGCGCCTGCTTTATTTGATGCCGAAGGGAATACACTAGAAGGTGCGGTCGATGGTAACTTGGTTATTCTCGACAGTTGGCCTTCACAAGCGCGCACAGTGTATGGTGACCATGAGCGTTTTGAACAAACTTACTTCTCTGCTTATCCGGGTGTGTATTTTACTGGTGATGGCTGTCGTCGTGATGAAGATGGTTACTATTGGATTACGGGTCGTGTAGATGACGTACTTAACGTATCTGGGCATCGCTTAGGCACCGCTGAAATTGAAAGTGCATTGGTTGCTCACGAAGCGGTGGCAGAAGCGGCTGTTGTTGGTTTCCCACATGACATTAAAGGCCAAGGTATTTACGTTTACATTACGCCTAATGAGGGGGTAACTGTGAGTGACGAGTTAACAAAAGAGGTACGTAACTGGGTGCGCAAAGAGCTTAGCCCAATTGCTTCACCAGATATGATTCAATGGTCACCGGGTTTACCTAAAACGCGCTCAGGAAAGATTATGCGCCGTATTTTGCGCAAAATCGCAGCCAATGAGCACCAACAATTAGGTGATACCTCAACTCTTGCTGATCCGAGTGTAGTTGATGAACTTATCGAGAACCGATTAAATCGTTAAATATGCGTTAAAAACTTGATTAGAAGTTGATTCTAAACGTAGTATATCGGCTGTTATCTAATTGATGACAGTCGAATTTATTAGGAGTGAACCATGAGTCAGTTTTTAATAGCGGACGACCACCCGTTATTTCGTGAAGCACTAAAAGGGGCATTAAGTACTAAGTTTGCTGATTTAGAAGTATTTGAATCTGAAAACTTTGATACAACATTGCAAGTGCTTAACGAGCAAGAAGATTTAGATATCTTATTACTAGACCTACACATGCCAGGTAATGGCGATTTATACGGCCTAATTCGAATCAGAGAAGATTATCCAAGCTTACCTATTGCGGTTGTGTCGGGGAGCGAAGATATTAATATTGTATCCAAGGTCATGAGCTATGGGGCAATGGGGTTTATCCCTAAGTCATCGTCGTCAGATGACATTGCTGGCGCTATTAATCAGATCCTCGATGGAGATGTATGGCTACCACTTGATCTTAAAGACAAAGTGGCAACGGTCGAAGGCGAAGATAAAGAAATAGCAGCACAAGTCGCATCGCTTACCCCACAGCAGTATAAAGTTTTGCAATATCTCCACGAAGGGTTACTCAATAAGCAAATTGCTTACGAGTTACATATTTCTGAGGCAACCGTAAAAGCGCACATTACTGCGATTTTTAGAAAGCTAGGCGTTTATAATCGTACTCAAGCTGTACTTATTGCAGCAAAATTACAACTAGAACCTATTGAGTCGGCGTCTTAGCTTAAATAATAAAGAGGCAAATAGCCTCTTCATTTACTTTACAAATTTAGCTAAATACCACCGTTTTATTACCATTTATAAAAAGCTTATGCTCCGACGCTAGTTGCAGCGCTTTACAAAACACTGTTTTTTCTACATCTTTGCCCATTTTTGCCATTATTTCAGCGGTATTCGCATGGCTCACATGAGTTACGTCCTGCATAATAATTGGCCCTTCATCCAGCTCGTTATTAACAAAGTGAGCGGTCGCACCAATAATTTTAACGCCGCGTTCAAAAGCTTGGTGGTATGGCTTTGCACCAATAAAGGCTGGTAAAAACGAGTGATGGATATTAATAATTTTACCGTCAAATCGTGCTACAAACTCAGGGCTTAATATTCGCATATATTTAGCCAAACCAATAATGTCCGGATTGTAGCTAGCTATTAAGTCACCGACTTGCTTATCATGTTCAAGGCGGCTTAAACCGTCATGACTAACAATATGAAAAGGCACATTAAAGCCTTTAGCTAGCGGTGCTAAGTCCGGATAATTTGCAATGACAGCCAGTACTTCAATATTTAATGCCCGCTCAAATTGCTTGAGTAACACGCCTCCAAGGCAATGAGCCTCTTTAGTGGCAAGTAACACCACTTTTGTTTTCTCATCGTTGTGCAAAGTAACCTTTGCCCCACTAGGTAAAATACATTCCAGTTGCTCAATGAAGTCTTCGCTTGGTTGTCCGGTTAGTTCTGTACGCATAAAAAAGCGGCTAGCGTCTTTATCTACAAACTCATTATTGCGGGTAATATTTAAATTATGTTCGTGGCACAGCCCGGTAATTTTAGCTATCAAGCCTACATCATCCGCACATTGTGTTGTTAGTATCATGTTCATTAGTCCTCATTCCAATCCCGTGATAGTCAGCCCCCATTATTTGCCAATTACATACAAATGCAAGGGCTTTAGTAATTGGCGATTACTCATGTACTACATTGAGATGGCGAATTATTTGCATATTTCTTAAATATTCTTGCTTATAAGTATGAGTTGTTTAGCAAAGTGAAATTAATTACACCCATAGAACCTTTAGTCGGGTTATTGGGAGTTTGTAGCTCGGTAATAAATTGACGAAAGGCTTTTGCATCACTGATGCAAAGAATTATGTTATTTATAATATGAGTTTTAATTTGAGCGGCTAATATATTATTTGTTTATAATCTCAGCTGTTTACGATATAAAGAAGGGCATTAAACGCAATCAGGGATTGAATAATGGATGATGTGTTAGTTCTAATCGTCATACTGTCGTTAGTAGTAGTTTTCGGCGCAATTGCAGGGTTAATTGCTTTAACAAAAGTGAGCGCGTTACAGCATGATGTTACGGCTCTGAAAAAACAGTTACATGAGGTAATCACAAAAACGCCCAGTCAGCCTGCGCAAATAGTTAAAAACCATTTTGCTGAACAGCACATCGTTGACTCGAAAGAAGCTGAAAATCAACCTGAATCGCCTCTGCATCAGCAAAGGAGTTCTATTATTGATACCACTCAGTCAAAGCACCCAGCTGCAACTCATTCACCCACCAAAGAACGTGCTCCATCGCTTGTTGTTACTTTTATTAATAAATTTAAGGCGCAATTTCAAGAAAACTGGATGACGTGGATTGGCGGTATTGCGTTAGCATTTGGTGGTATATTTTTAGCAAAATATAGCTTAGATGCTGGCTTATTATCTCCTAGCCTCAGGCTTACCCTTGGCGGATTGTTTGGCATTTCGCTGATTACGGTTGCAGAGTATTTACACCGTAAAGGCATTGTTTTTGAAGAATTCAATAATTATATTCCAGCAGCTTTGGCGGGTGGTGGTTTTATTAGCTGCTTTGCATTGACGTTGCTCGCTTATTCAAGCTACGGCATGTTAGGTCCTACCACTGCCTTTGTGTTGTTGGCGGTTATTGCGCTGACTGCAAGTTCAATGGCACTGCGTTTAGGACCACTACTCGCTGTATTAGGTATTGTAGGGGCTTACAGCGTGCCTTTGTGGGTTAACACCGGAAGCGGTAATTTAGTCGCACTATTGACCTATATTGGTTTCGTCACTCTTTCAGCTGTGCTGGTAGCGCAAAAAGTAAAACGTAATTGGTTATGGTATTTACTCTGGGCAGGCCATATTGGCTGGTATTGGGTAGCATTAAGTGTTGTTAAGTCAACCGAGTATTGGCTCGTTGGTAGTTTTGCGCTGCTATCTATTATCGGCTTGATTGCGATGATGCGTTTAGGTATTACCTTGCGCTTGCTGGAATACCGCCCACATAGTTTAAAGCGATTATTAAGATTACAGCCGGATCACCTATTACTGTTAGCGATTGTAGTGCCGTTATTAATCACAATAGTAATCTCGATGGCGAGTGTGCAATGGCTAATTGTAATGGTGAGTTTAATCGTCATGCTGCTATTTTTTGTGCTACAAAATAGTCGTTGGGATTTATGGCAAGGTTTATCGCTGATAATTGCTGTGTTACTGGTTGTCAGTCAGCAATCGTATAACATTGATACTAACGATCACTTATTTATATTTAAAAATATGCATGGGCTTGGTTTATTGCTCGGTATAGGTTTTTGTTGTTATGGTCTGTATTTTGGCGCACGTTATTATAAACGGTTAAGTTTTCACTTAGTTGCCGCATTTAGTATGTTTACCTTAGTCGCGACGCTTTACACCGTAACCCATGAGCATGAGCTCGCCGTAGCGTATTCTTTGTGGACATTGTTATTATTGCTGACAAGCGCTGTATTAATTAAACGAGCACAATTTGCTCATACACAATGGCAGCAGTTTAGCTATTGGGTGGGGGCTAATGCCAATATCACATTGTGCTTAACCTTGTTACTTGCTGATAGCGGATTGACGTTAGCACTGGCTATTCAGGTGCTGGTGATCAGCTACTTAGTAAAGCGAAAAAACGTACCTATGCCACATTGGCCTATTAAAGCCTTAGTGGCTGCCGTTTTAGCCCGTTTAACATTTGCACCGTGGATATACGATACAGATTTAACCTTCTTAACGATGCATTGGAGTGTGGTTGTTTACCCTTTGAGTGTAGGTTTATTTTGGTTTGCAGCAAAGCAATGGCAGAAAACGCAAATGAAAATCTGGCTCGAAGGAGCCTCATTACATTGTCTGGCTTTATTCATAACGACAGAGACAAGTTATCAATTAGTTGGGCACTATCCTCAATTTGGTTCCCTGAGCTTTTATGAGGAAGTATTACTAAGCTGTAATTGGCTTGCTTTAGGCTGTGTTTATTTGTATCGCGCGCAAAGTGCTGGGCAGCTAGGCAAGCTTTACAGGGTTGCAGGGTTAATCTTGTCGGCATTAGCTGGTTTATTGTTAGCAAGCACAATGTTTGATAACAACCCATTACTAACATCACTATATGTAGGTGAAACGCCGGTGTTTAACTGGGTGCTGATGATGTGGTTGGTGCCAAGTGCTTTAGCGCTGTGGTTAGCTAACCTAGTAAAGCCAGTTAATACCCAACTTAGTAAAATAATATTGGTAGTAGCGGGCGTTTTAGCTGCATTAGCAATAAATGCACTCATCCGTCAGTATTGGCAAGGCGCATATATCTACCTAGATAGAAAAACCAGTGATGCGGAGCTCTATAGTTATTCGATTATTTGGCTCTTGCTCGGCGCGCTGGTGGTTATTTCTGGGCATTTAAAACAACAACTGCTGTTACAAAAAGTTGGGTTAGGTATTCTTGGCGCAGTAATCGTTAAAGTGTTTTTGATTGATATGGCAAGCCTGACTGGTTTACTCAAAGCGGTATCATTTATTGGCTTAGGGTTATCGTTGGTAGGCTTGAGTTGGCTGTTCCAAAAGCTCAGAAGCAAGGTGAGTGTGTAATAAAATAGTCGCAAGCTCACCCAATGATAGGGTTGGGTGAGTCTTTATATTTTATTTTTCCACTTTATGTACTGTGATTAAGCAGTGCTTTTAATTTACCCGGCTTGATGGGCTTTGATAGGTAATGAATATTTTGTGCTTTTGTGGCGAGTTTAAGTTCATCATCGCGCACGGCTGTAATCAAAATAGCAGGCACTTGGCTTTGCCAAATTTCGCGCAATGTTTTAATAAGCGTAATGCCATCACACTCATGACCAAGCTGATAATCCATTAGAATTACATCAGGAGCGCTATGCAGTTTGGCATATTCCATCACCGTTTCTACATGATCGAACAGCTGATAGTTTGCTTGCCATTTTTGTAATAAACTTGCCATAGCATTTAAATTTTCAGGATCATCATCCACAGCAATCACATTCATTGCTGCACGGTTTTCAAACAAGCTGTTAGTGGCCGTTTTTTGCTGTACAAATTGGCTATCGCCATAGGGAACTTCGATACTAAAGCGGCTGCCTTTATTAACTATGGAGTGCACTTCTAGTCGTAGACTCAGTAAATCAACCATTCGCTTTACAACGCCTAAACCTAAGCCGACGCCCTTATTGTCTCCGGCTTCAATGCGATAAAAGTCGTTAAAAATTTTAGCTTGCTCTATCTCGCTAATACCGGGACCGGTATCCCAAACTTCAATACGTAGATGGTGTTTACGTTTACGGCATGTAACGAGTACTTTGCCTTTTTCTGTGTATTTAACCGCATTAGATACTAAGTTTTGAATGATGCGGCGTAAGTAAGTTATATCACTGTGCACAATCTGACCTTGTGAGCGAACATGCAATTTAAGGCCCTTTTCACTCGATAAAATAGCGTATTCATTTCGCAGTGGCGCTAAAATGTCGTCAATACTAAAATGACGAGGGGCAGGGGTCATCGCACCTTGTTCAAGTTTTGCAATTTCTAGCAATGCAGACATTAAATGCACTGTGGAATCGAGGCTCGCACCAAGTTTTTCAAAGTTATTAATATTGTTATCCGCCAACGACTTTTCATCGATTGCTGCAAGGTATAATCGCGCGGCATTAAGGGGTTGTAAAATATCATGACTGGCCAATGCCAGAAAACGCGTTTTACTGTCGTTGGCTTGTTCAGCTTCACGTTTGGCAAGTGTGAGTGCTTGCTCAGTTTGCACTCTGCTTTCTATTTGAGCCTCGAGATCTTTGTTTATCGTACGTATCTCTTGTGTACGGGCTTCAATGCGGTTTTCAAGGTCCATATTGACCTCCTCGAGCGCATTTTGTGTTGCAATATGAGTTGTAATATCTGAAAAACTTGTCACAAACCCACCATCAGGCAGTGGGTTGCCAGTCATTTCGTATACTTGGCCATTGCGGCGGTGACGAATAAAATGATGTGAAGTGCCATTCTTTAAATGCTGTACCCTTTTTTCTACTTGTCGCTCTATTTCACCAGGGCCACACTCTCCTCGTTCTGCATTATAACGAATTATGTCTTCAATTGGTTGACCAACCTCCAAAAACTCAGCTGGGTAATCAAACATTTCAGCATAACGTTTGTTCCATGCAACGAGGTTGAGATCTTTATCAACAACTGAAATGCCATGGCTTAAGTTTTCAAGTGAAGTAAATAACAAGTTTTGGTTAAACTGCAGGGCTTGTGTGGTTTCGTCAAAAAAGTTTACGACTTCTTCAAACGCCATTCGTTTTCCTGATGCAACAGTATGAACAAGCGCTTGAGCTGAAGACGCACCAAGCACCCCTGTCAATGCGCGTTCGCAATAGGCAATAAATTCAGGTGAAGGGTGTGCGTTGTTATCCCCCAGTGGGTGTGTAAGGGAGAATTGAACCATTACTTGCTGACTGCGTTGTACCCCTAAAAACGTTTGCAGTAATACTTTAAAATCATAAACGGTGGCTTTTACGTTTTTATTTAAACGTCTAGCAAGTACCGCTTGCTCTTTTGGATTAACGAATGCCGCTGCTTGAATTTTATCAATTAAGCGTTCATCGGCACCTAAAGAAAAGCTGATATAACAGCCGATATTCGCAAATAGGGCAATGAGTGTGCCACGGGTAATGAGTGTTTGCTGAAGCTCTGTATTGAGCGTGTTTCCAGCATCTAAAATAGGCAGCATTAAAAACAAAACCCAACAACAAAAACCAGCTAGTAAACCAGCATATACGCCATAGGCATGGCCTTTTCGCCAATACAAGCCACCAACAATTGCTGGCAATAATTGCGTAACAAGTGAGAAGGCGACTAACCCCATACTTGCCAATGCTTTACCATGACCAAACCATTGCTGATAAAAATACGACAAGATTAAAATACCGGCGATAGTAAAACGTCTTACAAGTAAAATTTGTGATTTATAGCTGGTGGTGATCAGGTTGCGTTTAAATTTACGGCGCAACATTAGTGGAAGCACCACATCATTTGAAATCATCGTACTGAGAGTCAGTGTTGCTACAACAATCATCGCTGTGGCCGCCGAGATACCACCAATAAATACGAATGCCGTAAGGGAGATATTTTCATGCATTAAAGGCAGGGCAAGAACAAAACTATCAGGTGAAAATCCGCTGCCAATATTAGGGTGAATAGCGGCTGTGGCTATCGGTAAAATCATGGCCGCGGTTAGTAGTAAATAAAGCGGAAACGCCCAACGCGCTGTGAATAAATGTCGTTTGTCTTGATTATCGACTACGGTGACATGAAATTGTCTTGGTAAACAGATGATTGCAGCTGCAGCCATTAATGATTGACCAATAAAATTAAAGCCAAAAAAGTTAAAGTTATTCCAATGTGACCAGAGCGATTCACTGATTAATACTTCACGCTCTTCGGGTAAATTAAACAAGGTGTACACCGCTAAACCAGCAACAGCGATCAGCGCGAGTAGTTTTATTAAAGATTCAAATGCAACCGCGAGCATAAGGCCTGAGCGGTATTCTGTGACATCTACTTTGCGAGTACCAAAAAAAATGGCAAACATGGTCATTACAAGTGTCGCAGACAAAGCGACCATTGAACCTGATATTTTGTTATCGCTTTGTAGCAACAAAAAGCTACTACTGAGTGCTTTTAACTGTAATGCGATGTAAGGAATGGTCGCGAGTAAGGCTATGACGGTGACCATGATCGCGGTAGTTTGACGTTTGCCGTAGCGTGCAGAGATAAAATCAGCAATGGTGGTGATGTTTTGCTTTTTACTGACCAGCACGAGTTTGCGTAAAAAACCTTGGCCAAATATAAATAGTAACGCAGGCCCTAATAGGATCGGTAAATAGCTCCAACTGCTGGTTGCAGCGGTGCCAACAGAGCCATAATACGTCCACGAAGTACAATAAATCCCTAATGAAAACGAGTATACAAACGGGTGGTGACTAATTCGTTTTGATAATGGGGTGGTTTTATCTCCCCAGTTAGCTAACCAAAATAATACGCCTATGTAGGCTAAAGCGACAAATATCAGTGCGGCAGTCATGTTTTAATACGATTTTTATTATGTTGATTCATACCATACCAGAAGTTGTCAGTAATTTGCGTCGTCTATTTAGCAAGGATATTTCCCAGTGTTTTTAAGTGTTTGAAAAATAGTTATATATTTAAATTGTGTGTTTTTATTAGACTAATGTCGAAGATCATCATAAAAGAGGGCTTTTTTCAGAGTTTAGCGTGTTTATAATGTTTAAGTTTATGATTTTTAAGTATTTTAACTTTAATGTAACAACTGGGGTTGCGCAGTTTACGTAAACGTTAACTGCATGTTACGACTATGGTCTCAATTCAATCTTGCGAAGGCATTGCTAAGTTTAATAGTGAAAATAAGAACACATCACTTTTTACGATGTTGAAGAGGAAATAAAAATGGCTTTTAAAGATGAAGAACAAGCAAAAGCTTACTGGGCGGAAAACATTTCACTGCTATTTAAATTACTAGCAGTTTGGTTTGTCGTGTCATTTGGTTTTGGCATATTACTGGTTGATGTACTGAACGAAGTACGTTTTTTTGGGTTTAAACTTGGCTTCTGGTTCTCCCAGCAAGGCGCGATTTATACCTTTGTGGCTTTGATTTTTGTTTACGTTTTCAAAATGAATACGTTGGATAAAAAATACGGCGTAGACGAATAGGAGCTTAAGTAATGGATGTTCAAACACTCACATTTATAATCGTCGGTTTAAGCTTTGCGCTTTATATCGGCATTGCAATTTGGGCCCGAGCTGGCTCAACAAATGAATTTTATGTAGCGGGGGGTGGTGTTCCGCCGTTGGCAAATGGTATGGCAACTGCTGCTGACTGGATGAGTGCTGCGTCATTTATCTCAATGGCAGGTATTATCTCGTTTGCAGGTTATGACGGTGGCGTATACCTGATGGGCTGGACGGGTGGTTATGTTCTACTTGCTATGTGTCTTGCACCTTATCTACGTAAATTTGGTAAGTTTACGGTTCCTGATTTTATCGGCGATCGTTACTATTCGCAAACGGCACGCATCGTGGCTATTCTGTGTGCTATCTTTATTTGTTTCACTTACATTGCAGGGCAAATGCGCGGCGTAGGTGTTGTATTCTCACGTTTCCTAGAAGTTGAAATCGAAACAGGTGTTTACATTGGTATGGTGATTGTATTCTTTTATGCTGTACTTGGCGGTATGAAAGGCATCACTTATACGCAAGTAGCACAATATTGTGTACTTGTATTTGCTTACTTAGTTCCAGCAATTTTCATCTCAATGATGATGACGGGTCACTTTTTCCCACAAACAGGTTTTGGTGCCACGTTAAGTGATGGTTCTGGTATGTATGTGTTGGATAAACTTGATGGTTTAAGTGCCGAATTAGGTTTTGCTCAGTACACTGAAGGCTCTAAGAGCATGATTGATGTATTTGCAATTACGGGTGCATTAATGGTGGGTACTGCAGGTTTACCACATGTAATTGTTCGCTTCTTTACTGTTCCACGTGTTAAAGATACACGTATCTCTGCAGCGTGGACGTTAGTATTCATCGCGATTGTTTATACAACTGCACCTGCTGTTGCTTCGTTCGCTCGTGTTAATATGATTGATACTATTAATGGAAAAGATGGCAGCGGTACAGAGTATGCTCAGGCTCCTGCATGGGTTAAAAACTGGGAAAGAACAGGCTTAATCACGTTTAATGATAAAAATGGTGATGGCAAAATGTTCTACACAGCCGGTAAAATTGAGGATCCGAATAGCGCGAATGAAATAAAAGTTGACCGCGATATTATGGTATTGGCTAACCCTGAGATTGCTAATTTACCAGCATGGGTTGTTGCCTTAGTTGCCGCAGGCGGTATTGCTGCAGCACTATCAACAACAGCAGGCTTGTTATTGGTTATTTCGACCTCCGTTTCGCACGATTTACTCAAGCGTACCCTTAAACCAGATATTAGCGACAAACAAGAGCTCCTCGCAGCGAGGTTAGCAGCCATGGTTGCGATTGTTATTTCCGCTTACTTTGGTATTAACCCGCCTGGATTTGTGGCGTCGGTGGTGGCATTTGCATTCGGCTTAGCCGCAGCAAGTTTCTTCCCGGCTATCATCATGGGTATCTTCTCTAAGAAGATGAATAAAGAAGGCGCTGTGTTAGGTATGATCACAGGTATTACTTTTACAGCGGCCTACATTATTTTCTTCAAGTTTATCAGCCCTGAGTTAAATAGCCCTGAGCACTGGTTCTTGGGTATTTCACCAGAAGGTATTGGCCTAATTGGTATGATCATCAACTTCTCTGTCGCTGCGATTGTATTGAAATTTACAGCAGAAACGCCAGTTGAAATTCAAGAAATGGTTGAAGGTATTCGTAATCCAAAAGGTTCGAGTGAGGCACATGCTCACTAAAATAGCTTGATTGTTATTTATACTAAAGCCCGACTTTTGTCGGGCTTTTTATTTTTTGTTTTTATGCGTAATGTAGATGCTTAGCCTATTTTATTATGAGTAATGTTATGAATAATGAGCAGCAGGAAGTCGCCCAATTTGTTAAAATGCAAACGCCATTTAGCCAAATAGATACGAGTGCCACTGATTATTTTGTCGCTCATGTAGATAGTATTTATTTGACTCGTGAAAATCAGACTCAGTGGCTGCAATCAGCGTCACCTAAATTGTTTCTGATTCGTTCAGGTTTATATGATTTAGTTGATGCTAAAGGTGATGTGATAACGCGTTTAGCGCAGGGTGATTATTTTGGTTTTCCCTCTCTATTAACGGGAGAAGCAATACAAAACCGTTTAGAAACGCAAAAAGAGGGCATTGTGTATATGCTCAATCAAGATGCCTTTGATTTTTTGCGCCGGGAATATAAACTGTTCGAGCAATATTTTGTCCGAGCGCATGCTAACCGGTTACTGTCATCACATTACAAAAGTCAAAATGATAGTTGGTCAGAACGTAAAATTTCTGAGCTGATGTCTCGTAAAGCGGTCACGTTACTTCCCGATGCCAGTATTCGCCAAACGGCAAAAAAAATGAAAGAGCATGGTGTTTCCTCTATTATGATCACTGAGTTTGAGCGCTTAGTGGGCGTGGTCACTGATCGTGATCTACGTAATCGGGTACTTGCAGACGAAATTGATCCGAAAGAAGCCATCAGTTCAATAATGAGCAAAAAGCCTAAATATATTTTTGAGAATAACCGAGTTTTTTCTGCTTTGCATTTAATGCTTAAACATAATATTCACCATTTGCCCGTGCTCGATGAACATCATAAAGCGCTGGGCATGATTACCAGTACTGATTTACTCAGGCAACAAAAAAGTGACCCTGTACAATTAATTGGCCGTATTTATAAAGCGCACAGCATTGTTGATTTGAAGCGCTATGCAGCTGAAATACCTGAGTTACTTCGAGGGTTTTCACATAATATTGATGATATTTCATTGATTGGTAAACTACTTAGTGGTTTGACGGATGCGTTAACATCACGATTAATACACCTCTTCCAAGAAGATAATGGCGCAGCACCTACCAGTTTTAGTTTCATTTGTTTTGGTTCACAAGCACGTGAGGAACAAACGCTGCATTCAGATCAAGATAATGGACTGTTACTTCCAGATGATTTAAGTGAGCAGCATCAAGATTATTTTCGTCGTATGGGGGAGTTTGTTTGTGAGCAACTCGTCGAATGCGGCATCCGTCGTTGTCCAGGGAATATAATGGCAAGCAATGCGTTATGCAGAATGAGTATTTCTGATTGGTGTGAGCGCTTTTTTAAGTGGATAAAAAGCCCAACGCCAGAAGCAATGCTCAATTGTAAAATATTTTTTGATTTGCGATTTATAGAAGGTTCAAATTCACTTTATACCAGCTTTTGTGAGCAGCTCACTCGCATTTCGCGTAACGAGTTATTTTATGCTGCTATGGCCAGTGATATAAAATCGAACGCAGCGCCTATTGGTTTATTTAACCAGTTAAAATTAGAAAAAGATGCTAAACAGCATAAGTACATTGATTTGAAAAAACGAGGTGTCGTCATCATCAATGACATCGTACGATTGTATGCACTCAAAGCCGGTGTTCGTCGAGCCAATACACAAGAACGTCTTGATGCATTATTAAAGTACCCTCAGCTTAATAAACAAGATGTATATAATTTAAAGGATTGCTGGCGCTTTTTAACTCAGTTGCGTTTAAGAACACAAATTAATGAAGAGGGCTTACCCAGTAATTGTATTAACCCTAATAAACTAAATTCGTTAGAACGTCATCAGCTTAAAGAAGCATTTTATCTAATTAAACAAGCCCAACAGGCCGCGGCATTTAAATTTGCTCGAGGTAGTTTGTAATGGTGTATCAATTGAGGGCTCAGTGTGGTTAAAAAATGGCTTAGCCGATACCTATCAAGGAAAAAGTTACTCGCTAAAAGTGTATTTAGCCAGCGCTATATTGTGATTGATTTAGAGCTTACAGGGTTAGATGCAAAACAGCATGAAATTGTATCCGTTGCATGGGTGTTGGTAGAACAGCAGTGCATAAAACTAAGTACAGCAGAGCATTATATTAGCAAAGAAGTAAAGCAGCTTGAGCAAAGCCCCGTATTTCATGGAATTGCTCAACAAGAGATTGGTCAAGGGCAAAGTTTAAGTTTTATTTTAAATAAGCTCAGTTGTTATTTTGATGATGCAATTTTGGTGTTTCATAACGCAAGTTTAGATTGGAGTTTCTTAAAAAATGCTTTTAAATCAAATGATATCAACGTTAGACCAAAGTTAATAATTGATACGTTTCAAATTGAAAAAAAGCGCCTACTTCAACAAGGTCAAGAAATAGCATTGGATGATCTAACGCTTGCAGCGTGCCGGGGTCGATATCAGTTACCCCATTATTCTAACCATCATGCATTAACGGATGCGACTGCGACAGCTGAACTGTTATTGGCGCAATGCCATCAAATTAGTTGCGGAAATGAACTAAAGCTAGCTGATATTGTAAAAGTATCACTTTAAAAGCAGTTATATTAAAGGTTATTTGTTACCCTAATACACTGAAATTTAGTAATCCCTTGGTTTTATGATGAAAAATACTTTACTGCCGTCACTCGTTGGCGTGTTAGCTAGTTTATTTGTTGTGTGGTGGTTACACGGGTTTTTACTCGTTGACAGCTGTTTAGACAATAGCGGTACGTTCAACTACGAAACAAACCTCTGTATGGATGAGAATAGTCAATTGATCGAGCTTACGACCTCTTCGGCTATGCTTGTTACCTATTGTATTGTGATTATGCTTGTATCACTACTAACGGCTAGTTTAATTAGAAAAACATTCAAAATATAGCTACAAAGGTTGAGTGATTACCAAAACGGAGTCATCTAAAAGAGGCTGCAGATATTTATTTAACTTTGCCTCTTATATTCAATCCCAAGGTCGATTACAATACCGCCATCAAAAAGGCAGGTCGCCTTTATCTGCAAGCAACTAGAGTGGATTTTCTTTCGAATGGCAATCAAACTTGCAATTAATGGTTTTGGTCGAATTGGTCGTAATATCGTGCGAGCGCTGTATGAATCAGGGCTAAGCGATGAGATCAAAATTGTTGCTATCAATGAATTAGCGGATCCTCAAGGGATCGCTCACCTCCTTAAATATGATACGTCTCATGGGCGCTTCAAATTTCCTGTTACACTCGGTGAAGACAGTATCAATGTTGCCGGCGATTCAATCGCATTATTTTGTGAAGAAAACCCGTGTGAACTCCCTTGGCAAGTACTCGATATTGATGTGGTATTAGAGTGTACCGGAGTGTTTCATTCAAGAGAGCATGCACAACTTCACTTAAATGCGGGCGCGAAAAAAGTGCTATTTTCGCAACCTGCGGATGCAGATGTCGATGCCACAATCGTTTACGGTATTAATGATGATGAGTTAACGGCTGCACAAACAATCGTATCTAACGGGTCATGCACAACAAATTGTATTGTGCCTGTGATTAAAGTGCTTGATGATGCATTTGAAATTGAATCGGGTGCAATCACGACTATTCACGCATCAATGAATGATCAACAAGTGATTGATGCCTATCACCACGATTTACGTCGTACTCGTGCTGCAAGCCAATCTATTATCCCCGTCGACACAAAACTGGCTCGTGGTATTGAGCGTATATTACCTAAGTTTCATGGCCGGTTTGAAGCCATTGCTGTGCGAGTTCCCACTATTAATGTTACGGCGATGGATTTGAGCGTTACAGTGAATACAGATGTCGATTTGCTTGCAGTAAATAAAGCCTTAAGAGCGGCCGCTAAAGACAGGTTAGAAGGGATTTTAAGTTACACAGAAGAGCCATTGGTCTCTGTTGATTTTAACCATGATGCACACTCATGTATTATTGATGGCACGCAGACACGAGTTAGTCATAAACGACTGATAAAGTTGTTAGTCTGGTGTGACAATGAATGGGGATTTGCTAACCGTATGCTAGACACCGCAAGGTGTATGATGGTTGCAAAAAACTAGAATTATAATTAAGAATTTTTACTCAAGTCAGTATCGTTAACTAAGGAGAAGTCCATGTCGGTCATTAATATGGTAGATTTAGATTTAAACGGCAAACGCGTGTTAATTCGTGAAGATTTAAATGTACCAGTAAAAGCAGGTAAAGTGACCTCAGATGCACGTATACGTGCAGCATTACCAAGTATCAAACTCGCGCTTGAAAAAGGCGCAAAGGTAATGGTGATGTCACATCTTGGCCGCCCTACGGAAGGGGAATTCAACGAAGAGTTTTCATTGGCTCCTGTTGTTGATTATTTAAACGAGGCACTTGAGCAAACAGTACGCCTTGAAAAAGACTACCTTGATGGTGTTGAAGTCGCTGATAATGAAGTGGTTGTGTTTGAAAACGTACGCTTCAATGTTGGTGAAAAGAAAAACGATGAAGCACTGTCTAAAAAACTTGCTGCACTGTGCGATGTGTACGTAATGGATGCTTTTGGAACTGCTCACCGTGCTCAAGCTTCAACACACGGTGTTGGCTTATTTGCTGACGTTGCATGTGCAGGTCCTTTATTGGCAGCAGAGCTAGAGGCATTGGGTAAAGCACTTGATAACCCAGCGCGTCCGCTTGTAGCTATTGTTGGCGGCTCTAAAGTATCAACTAAATTAACGGTACTCGATTCGCTTTCTACGATTGTTGATCAGTTAGTGACTGGGGGTGGTATTGCTAATACTTTCATTGCGGCGTCAGGTCACCCAGTTGGTAAATCGCTTTATGAAGCGGATTTAATCGATGAAGCAAACAAATTATGTGCTGCAGCTAAAAGCAATGATGGTGAAATTCCAGTTCCTACTGATGTTGTTGTGGGCAATGAATTTTCAGAATCAGCGGTTGCAACATTAAAAGATGTGAATGAAGTAACCAGTGATGATATGATTTTTGATATTGGTCCAGATACGGCAAGTAAATTAGCAAAAATAATTGCCAATGCCGGCACTGTCGTTTGGAATGGCCCTGTTGGGGTATTCGAATTTGACCAATTTGGTAATGGTACGCGTGCAATCGCACAAGCGATTGCTGATTCAAACGCATTTTCGATTGCAGGCGGCGGTGATACGCTGGCGGCGATTGATAAATACGGTATTGGCGACAAAGTTTCATACATTTCAACCGGTGGCGGTGCTTTCCTTGAGTTTTTAGAAGGGAAAAAATTGCCAGCTGTTGCTATGCTAGAAGAGCGTGCTAAGTAATGAAGCATGCTTGTTGGTGTAAGTAAATTGGCTTACACCGACAAACACCATTAATTAAATACCTCTCACCCTTATTTAATTATTGGTTTGTATCAGCGGTAGACTTGGCAAATGCCAAGGCTGTCGTGATGCAGTGATTGCATCAAACTAAACTATTCCGTTCGACTAGGTAGTGTTGCGTTTACGCAGCTATCGATAATTTGGAGAATACCCAATGGCTTTAATCAGTATGCGACAACTTCTTGATCATGCAGCTGAAAATGGTTATGGCGTGCCAGCTTTTAACGTTAATAACCAAGAGCAAATCCGCGCTATTATGATGGCGGCTGATAAAACAAACAGCCCAGTAATTGTGCAAGGTTCAGCAGGTGCTCGTGCCTACGCTGGTGCCCCATTTATTCGTCATATGATTTTAGCTGCTATCGAAGAATGGCCACACATCCCAGTGGTTATGCATCAGGATCACGGTACTTCACCAGGTGTTTGCCAGCGTTCAATCCAGTTAGGTTTTTCATCTGTAATGATGGATGGCTCATTAATGACTGATGGAAAAACACCTTCAAGCTATGAGTATAATGTTGATGTAACACGCAAAACAGTTGAGCTTGCTCACTCATGCGGCGTATCGGTTGAAGGCGAGTTAGGTGTTTTAGGTTCTCTTGAGACTGGGGAAGCTGGTGAAGAAGACGGTGTTGGTGCTGAAGGTAAATTAACCACAGATCAAATGCTAACAGATCCAGAAGAAGCAGCTGACTTTGTAAGCAAAACTCACTGTGATGCGCTTGCAATTGCCTGTGGTACTTCTCATGGCGCGTATAAATTTACACGCCCACCAACGGATGACATATTAGCGATTGATCGTATTAAAGCTATTCACGCACGTATTCCGAATACTCACCTTGTCATGCATGGTTCGTCATCTGTACCACAAGAGTGGCTTGAAGTTATCAACCAATATGGTGGTGAAATTCCTGAAACTTATGGTGTGCCAGTAGAGCAAATCGTAGAAGGAATTAAATTTGGTGTTCGTAAAGTAAATATTGATACAGATTTACGTTTAGCATCAACGGGTGCAATACGTCGTCACTTGGCGTTGAATCCATCTAACTTTGATCCACGTAAATACCTTGCTGAAGCAACCAAAGCGATGACAGAGATCTGTGTGGCACGTTATGAAGCGTTTGGCACTGCGGGTCAAGCAGGAAAGATCAAGCCAATCTCGCTTGATGAAATGCATCTTAAATACTTATCAGGCGAGTTAGATCCGCAAGTTAAGTAATTAACACATTGAAACAAAGCCAGTATCTGAAAAGAGCTGGCTTTTTTTATGTGTACAAAAATGTTTAAAGATCACTCTTTTACTAACGAAGAATGCCAAGATCGGCTTTTTACTAACGTTTTATTCTAGGGATCAATCTTTTACTAAGGATCGTGAAAAAACAGATAGTTTTTGCTTTAAAAGTCAGCATAAAGTGCGCTGTTTGTACAAATGTTCAACATCTTATGGTTTTATGTTAGTACAACTCTGATCCCTGATCGGCTCTGTTAGTACAACTATGATCTCAGGTTCTTTGCTTAGTATGATCTTGATCCGGCGAGCGCTTTGCCACCGTGATACATCGTAAAATATGATTATTTTTAAGCTATAAAAAGTAAAACAGGCAAGTAAATATTCGCGTTACATATGTCTGCGTTTTTATAAAAATATGATTGCGCTACCTGAACTACGTCTAATTTATGAGTTTTCCCACTTTTTTAGTGTTGTTTGTGTTTTTTTTTCGCTCATTTTAATTTACACGTTACACTTTCATAAAAATGTCATACTTAGTCATAATAATGAAAACAAGTTCGATAACGAAAGAGAAGAATTGGAATGTCACGTAAAGTACTTGTCGTCGATGACGAAGCGCCTATTAGGGAAATGTTAGTTTTTGTATTAGAACAAAATGGATTTCAAGCGATTGAGGCCGAAGATTACGATTCTGCTATTGCAGCTATGGTTGAACCATACCCTGACATGGTGTTATTGGATTGGATGTTACCAGGTGGCAGTGGTATTCAGATCGCCAAAAAGTTTAAACAAAACGAGCATACACGTAAGATCCCGATCATTATGCTAACAGCCCGTGGCGAAGAAGAAGATAAAGTACGTGGCTTAGAAGTGGGGGCTGATGATTATGTCACTAAACCATTTTCACCAAAAGAGCTGATGGCGCGTATTAAAGCAGTCATCCGTCGTGTGTCACCTACTTCGTTAGAAGAGGCGATAAAGGTACATGGTTTACGATTAGATCCTATCTCACATCGTGTAACCTCTGATGGTAGCGAATTAGACATGGGACCAACTGAGTTTAGGTTATTGCATTTCTTTATGACTCACCCTGAGCGTGTATATAGCCGTGAACAATTGCTGGATAACGTATGGGGAACTAATGTCTATGTTGAAGATAGAACCGTCGACGTGCATATTCGTCGTTTACGTAAAGCGATCGCTCCGCTGGGGCATGATAGATTAGTTCAAACGGTGAGAGGTGCAGGGTACCGTTTTTCGAGTAAACTATAATATCTTAAACATTAAGTTAATAGCTTCATTAGCTTAAGTTTATTTTTCTAAGGTAAAGTGAGTTTATGTATCGAGTTGTTAATAAGCAAGCGCTGGCGAAGCGCTTGCTTATCTATTTTTTACCCCTATTACTTATTGGTGTGCTAGTTGGCGCGCCATTTTTGCTTTTATTTTTAGGCTCTTTTTCATTATTAGTTTGGCACTATCATCAACTTTACCGTCTCAGTGATTGGCTACTCAATCAACGCAGCTTTAACCCACCGGAGGGAGAAGGTGCATGGGAGCAAGTTTTTGAAGGTATTTATCATCTTCAGCATCGAAATCGTAAAAAGAGAAATGAACTGGCAGACTTAATCCGTCGGTTTCGTGATGGTGCAGAGGCAGTTCCAGATGCTGTCGTGGTATTGCAACGAGACCTCAGTATCGTTTGGTGCAATCAACTGGCTTTAAAAATACTTGGCTTGCAATGGCCTGGTGATCATGGGCAACGTTTAGACAATCTAATCCGCGATCCTAAATTTGCTAAATACATGTACCAAGAAAAATTTGATGAAGCCCTTGAGCTTGAAAACACACACAGTGTTGAGCAAGTTCTTGAATACCGAGTAATGCCATACGCAAGTTCACAACTTATGGTCGTTGTAAGGGATGTAACTCGTTTGAAGCAGTTAGAGCAAATGCGCAAAGATTTTGTAGCAAATGTGTCGCATGAGCTACGGACCCCCTTGACGGTTGTAACAGGTTATCTAGAAATGTTTGATGGCGATATGATGCCACCGCCAGCTATGTGGAATAAAGCGCAGAATACCATGTTAGAGCAGTGTAAGCGTATGGATAGCTTAGTAAATCAGCTATTGTCGCTATCACGTATCGAAGGTGTGAGGCGACAAGATAATGATAAAGCAATCAATGTTCCTCAGCTACTAGCGTATATTCGCACTGAGGCCCAATCACTTAATCAAGATAAAGGGCATGAGCTCACATTTGAGGTTGATAGTCAGCTCGACATTAAAGGCGCCGAAGATGAGTTACGCAGTGCGTTTTCTAACTTAGTGTTTAATGCAATTCATTACACTAAGCCTGGTGGAAAAATAATAGTAAGTTGGCAGCGGGTAGATGATCATGCAGTGTTCTCAGTTACTGACAACGGTGACGGAATAGCGCCAGAGCATATTAACCGCCTCACTGAGCGATTCTATCGCGTAGATAAGGCCAGAAGCCGAACAACAGGCGGATCTGGTCTTGGGTTAGCGATCACCAAACATGTGCTGACACGGCATGATAGCCAGTTAAACATTAAAAGTAAGCTTGGTGAAGGCTCATGTTTCTCTTTTTCTTTTCCAAAAGAGAAACTCGTAGAGGGTGAAAATTCAAAAACACTTTAAAGTCATAAAAATGCAATAATTAAGTAATCTAACTGTCATTTAATGGCTTTAAAGTAGTCAGCAGTTAGGAAATGGGACGAACAAATCGGAGTAACCCCTATGAAATTTAAACGTTTAGTTGCCGCAATGGGTGTGGCTGTTACAACATTAGTATCTGCACAAGCGCTGGCTTTAGATAAAACGATTCCTGAATACGAGAAAACAACAGGTATTTCAGGTAACTTTTCATCAGTGGGCTCTGACACTCTTGCCAACATGATGACTTTTTGGGCTGAAGAATATAAGCGCTTCTACCCGAATGTAAATATTCAAATTCAAGCAGCGGGCTCTTCAACAGCGCCACCGGCTTTAACTGAAGGGACTGCAAATTTCGGCCCTATGAGCCGTAAGATGAAGTCAAAAGAAATTGAATCGTTTGAAAAACGTTACGGTTACAAACCAACAGAAGTTCGTGTTGCAATTGATGCACTCGCTGTATTTGTTCACAAAGATAACCCAATTGAAGGGCTTCGTATTGATCAGGTTGACGCTATCTTCTCATCAACACGTAAATGTGGCGCGTCAGATGAAGTATCTCGTTGGAGTGATGTTGGCTTAACTGGTGATTGGGCTGCTAAAGATATTCAGCTTTATGGCCGTAACTCTGTATCAGGAACGTATGGTTACTTTAAGAAAATGGCTTTGTGTAAAGGCGATTTCCGTAACAACGTAAATGAACAGCCAGGCTCTGCATCGGTTGTACAGTCAATTTCATCTTCTGTAAATGCAATCGGCTACTCAGGTATCGGTTACAAAACATCGGGTGTTCGTACTGTTCCATTGGCTAAGAAAGGCAACAAGTTCGTAGACGCTACACTTGATAACGTAGCAACAGGTAAATACCCGTTATCTCGTTTCTTGTATGTTTATATTAACAAGCATCCAAATAAACCGCTTTCTCCAATTGATGCAGAGTTCCTTAAAATGGTACTCTCTCAAAGTGGTCAACAAATTGTTGAGAAAGATGGATATGTACCATTGTCAGGAGCTATGGCAATGAGAGAGCTTAAGAAGCTAGGTCTTTTATAATCAGATAATTAATAATAAAAACCGCCTTTATTGATAAAGGCGGTTTTTTTATGGCTAGCAATAATACCTAAAACTCAATTTAGCCACGGGCTAAAGTTCGTTTGAAATGCATATTAATATTTAATTAGTTACCCATAATTTAGGTTAGTGAATCGTGGTTTAGGGGTCGCTTGAGAATAGAGGTGAGGGAGAAGCTTATCAGAATAAGGCTGATAAGCTTATAGCCATTATTTATTGCATTTTTCCAAGCTTCTCAGCATTGGCTTTGCATTGATTAAATGTTTCTATGCATTTGGTACTACACACTTTGTGAACCATGCCATCACCCGTGCTTTGTTGCTCACAGTTAAGCTCACATTGATAATTTTGTTGTGCACACTGCTGCATTTCTGGGTTTTCTATTTGGTTTTGACAGCCTAATAAAAGGCCAACAAGCATAGTCGACCCGGCTATTTTAAGTAGTGAATTCATTTTTATCCCTAATTTATTATATTAACTTGTAAGTTATCTATTAGTCTTACGTTACCTAAATATGCCGCAGCTAAAATGACTAATCGGTCATCTTCTACTGTAGCGCTTTTTAAGGTATCGCGCTGGGCTATTTCAAAATAATCAGCGATTAGCCCTGCCTCGTTCAGCGTTTGTTTAGCTTGTTTACAAAGGGCTAAGAAATCATTTTGGCCAGCGCGTAATTGAGTCGCGCATTCGGTTAGCGTTTTAAATAAATTTGCAGCGACTGCTTTCTGTTGATCAGATAGGTAGCCATTTCGTGAGCTCATAGCAAGACCAGAGACTTCACGCGTGGTTGCAACCCCGACTACTTCAACAGGAATCGATAAATCGCGTACCATGGTTTTGATAACTTGTAACTGCTGAAAGTCTTTTTCACCGAAACATGCAAAGTCAGGTTGAACCAGATTAAATAGTTTCGTTACTACTGTGGCTACACCTTTAAAGTGTCCTGGACGTGAACCACCACAGTAACCCATTGATATGTCAGGTACGTCGACATAACTTTGTGCGCCTAAACCGTTAGGGTAAATGGTTTCTACACTTGGCGTAAAAACAATATCAGTCCCAAGCTCAGCGAGGCCTTGCTTATCTGCATTTAATGTCCTTGGGTAGCTATCCAGGTCTTCATTTGCACCAAATTGCATAGGGTTTACAAAAATACTCACTACCACTTTATCAGCCATGGTTTTGGCTTTCTCTACTAACGAGAAGTGCCCTTGATGCAAGTTTCCCATTGTAGGAACTAATGCGACGCTGAGGCCGACTTGACGCCAGGCTTTAATTTGACTGCGTAATGATTTTATTTCAGTGATCGACTGCATTATTTAAACTCATGTTCAATGCTTGGGAAAGTGCCATTTTGAACATCAGCACAATATTTTTTTACTGCATCTGGCATATTACCTGTTTCGAGTAAAAAGTTTTTAGAGAACTTAGGGATATAGCCTGCTGAAATACCTACTAAATCATGCATAACTAAAATTTGACCATCGGTTTGATTACCTGCACCAATGCCAATGGTAGGGATATTGACAGCATCAGTGATACGTTTTGCAAGCGCTGAAGGAATACATTCAAGTACGATCATTTGTGCGCCTGCTTTTTCAAGCGCTTGTGCGTCTGAAATCATTTTTAGGGCTTGCTCTTCACCGCGGCCTTGAATTTTAAAACCGCCAAACACATGCACAGACTGAGGCGTGAGTCCTAAATGCCCACACACAGGAATACCTTGTTGTGTAAGGGCTGTGATTGAATCGTATAACCATTCACCACCTTCTAATTTGACCATGTTGGCGCCTGAGCGCATCAGTTGTGCTGCATTTTCACAACTTTGCTGTGGGGTCGAATAGGTCATAAATGGCATATCAGCAATGACAAATAACTCTCTGCTGCCAGCACGCACGCAGCGAGTATGGTACGCGATGTCTGTATTTGTTACCGCGAGGGTATCGTCACCACCTTGTAGAACCATACCGAGTGAATCGCCAACTAATATAACGTCTACGCCGTTATCATGAAAAAGCTTGGCAAAACTGGCATCGTAAGCAGTTAAAGCGGTTATCTTTTGTTGTTCTGCCTTCATTTTATGAAGAGTAGACACTGTTATTTTAGACATAATATCCTCGTAGGTAACGCCTTAAAATTAATTACAGAGGTAATTGTTGTAATTCGTTTAATGCAAGTGTTGCAGTGATTGTTTGTAACTTTGTACCAGTAGGCAACTTAATATTTGGCGCAATCTCAAGTAATGGATAGACGACAAACTCTCGCTCAGTTAAACCATAATGAGGGACAGTCAAACGCTCAGTATTAATTATTTGCTCACCGAATAATAAAATATCGATATCTAACGTGCGTGCACCCCAGCGTTCTTCTTTACGAACTCGGCCATGGTCTAGTTCAATTCTTTGCGTTAAATCAAGAAGCTGCTCAGGAAGTAGAGTCGTTTTTAGCGCTGCGACAGCATTCACATAGTCAGGCTGATCTTGTGGGCCCATCGGTTTGCTCGCATAGTGGTGAGATACACCAACAAACTCACAACAAGGAAGCGTTTGTAAAGCTAAAACAGCATTGTTTAATTGCTCACGGGGGGCGTTTAAATTCGCCCCTAAGCCAAGGTATACAGTTTCCATTTTATCACTCAGCTGCCGGTTTTGGGCTACTACGACGGCGAGAACGGCGGCGACCTTTCGGGGCACCTTGGCTCCCTAGCGCTCTAACCATTTCTTTTTGGCCATTTATATCTTTGTTTAGGTAGTCGCTCCACCAGTTTACGAGTTCTTGGTGTTGTTGTTCACCTGCTTGCACACGTAAGAGCAAGAAATCGTAGGCCGCTTTAAAACGAGGTTGTTGAGTTAATCTAAATGCGCGTTGGCCTGAGCGTTTATCTAAGCGTTGCTGGATATGCCATATATCGCGTGCGCCTAAAGTAAAGCGCTTTGGTACAGCGATATGCTGTGCGTTTTCGCTCAGTACTTTATTCATTGCCTGTGCATATGCATCAAATTCAGACAACTGTTCTTGTTGTTGTAGTTTTGTCGCTATTTTTAATAGTGGGAACCATAATAGCGCAGCAAAAATAAAGGCTGGGGTCACTTTTTTATCAGCATTGATGCGCTCATCGGTATTACGGAACATCTGTTGAATAAGTGAGTGTTCTAATCCTTCAGGGTTCTTGTCTAAAATACTGTCAAGTGCTGGGAATAATGCCTTAAATAAACCATAGCGACGTAGCATAAGAAAGTTCTCTTGTGCTTTTCCATTAAGGAATAACTTTAAGGTTTCTTCGAATAAGCGGGCTGGAGGGATATTATCTAACAAGCTGGCTAATTCTTTTAAAGGCTTCTCTGTCGCTGGAGCGATAGTCATATCAAGCTTTGTTGCAAAACGAACTGCGCGCAACATACGAACAGGGTCTTCTCTGTATCGCGTTTTTGGGTCGCCTATTAATTCAATCTGCCTTGCGTTAATGGCGGCAATACCATTTGCGAAGTCATGAATTGAAAAATCATTTATCGAGTAATAAAGCGCGTTTATTGTAAAGTCGCGTCGTTCAGCGTCTTCTTCAATACTACCAAATACATTGTCACGTAATAGTTGACCTTGATCACTTGATTGACTTGTTTGGTTTTTTTCAGGCGCAGCTTCATGGTGTCCGCGCATTGTTGCAACTTCAATAATCTCGCGGCCAAATACAATATGAGCGAGGCGGAAACGTCGGCCTATCAATCGGCAATTTCGAAAGAGTTTTTTTACTTGCTCTGGTGTGGCATTGGTAACAACATCGAAATCTTTTGGTTGTTGTCCTAACAAAATATCACGAATGCATCCACCAACCAGGTAGGCATCAAAGCCACCATCTTTCAGGCGATATAATACCTTGACTGCATTTGGACTAAACTGTTTGCGAGAAATGCCGTGCTCATTACGTCCAATAACCAAAGGCAAGGTTTGCTCTTGTTCTGGCTGATGTGTTTGAGTGCCATTTGGCCCCATAATTTGCCGACAAAATTGAAAAAGCTTGGAAATAATAATCTGTCTCCTACAGAACACTGTTAATTGACGGCATATCCATCAAAAATCTAACCAAGTATAGCTGTATTTTGATATTAACTGCACGAGGAATGTGCATACTTGGCGATAAACGGGTGGCTATAATATACCAGTGCAGCTCAAAAATTAAGTTGAAGGCTTTAAAATAAACACCATTTAGCGAAATTTTACTTAATTATGTGAGTAAACAGCGTTGTTTGATGATCTGCTGACTGAGAAACTTGAATTTGTGTTACTTTTGGTACAGTTGATAATTGATAGCGTTTAATAGCCCAATTCATCATTTGCTCAATGTTAACCGTAAGTAATTCTTGCTCGGGTGCTAAACCTAAAAATTGAAATGCACTAAATAACGCTGGTTTGGGCTGTTGTTTGCAAATAGCGGGCGCGTAGTTTTGTTTTGATAGTTTAAATCCCGGCTTGGCAACGGCTAAAGGAAGGTGAGCATAGTTTGGGGGAATCGCATCGAGTTGTTTAAATAAGCTTAGCTGCCTGGCTGTGGGCTCTAATAAATCAGCACCACGCACGACATCTGTAATTCCCTGGGCAATGTCATCAGCGACGACGGCTAGTTGGTAAGCAAATAAACCATCGCTGCGCTTGATTATATAATCTTCATGAGCGAGGTTGATGTCAACGATTATATCGCCTTGAATAAGATCGCGATATTGCGTTGTAGGATGTTGCTGAATTAAGCGCAGAGCACACTTGGAGTTATCTAAGGATAGATTTCGACAATGGCTTTGATATATTCCACCCAGTGCTTTTATTTGTTTTCGTGAGCAATTACAGGCATAGACGAGATTTTGGCTTTGTAGCTGCGCAAGTGTGTGTTGGTATAATTCATGACGCTGAGTTTGATAAACAACGTGCTCATCCCAATACAAGCCATAAGCTTCTAGTGTTTTGAGGATATCGTCAGCAGCCCCTTTTACAACGCGGGTTGTATCTATATCTTCAAGACGAACTAACCAATTACCTTGATGACTTTTTGCATCAAGAAAACTGCCTACAGCCGCAACCAAAGAACCAAAATGGAGCGGCCCAGATGGAGACGGCGCAAAGCGTCCGCGATAATTACGCGAAAACGCTGTATCGGCTGTGGCAATAGACATGGTTTAACTTAAAAGTTGTTAACCACGTCCTGCTTGTTTTTCTTTAATTTCGGCGAGCGTTTTACAGTCTACGCATAAATCAGCTGTAGGACGAGCTTCTAAACGACGGATACCGATTTCAATTCCGCATGACTCACAAAACCCAAAATCATCTTCTTTGATAAGGATAATTGTTTTTTCAATTTTTTTGATCAACTTACGCTCACGGTCGCGTGTTCTCAACTCTAATGAGAACTCTTCTTCTTGTGCAGCACGGTCAACAGGGTCTGGAAAGTTAGCAGCTTCGTCTTGCATGTGCGATTTAGTACGGTCTACTTCATTGCGTAAATCGTTGCGCCATGCTTCCAAAATAGTTTTAAAATGAGCACGTTGTGCTTCATTCATATACTCTTCGCCCGGCTTTTCTTGGTATGGTTCTAACCCGGCCTGAGCCAACAACCCTAATTTTTTTTGGTCTGGCATAACTTTCTCCTAAATCCTTAATATAATACCCAGCTTTAGCCGGCGGCTATAAATAACAGAATCCTATGGCCTAGGCAAATTTATTTTTAATTAATTGGCTGTGCTTAAATCGTTTTTACTGTTTTTAATGGAATTCGGTGATTCTACTGACCGTTTTTTAATCACAGTGCGATTTGTTAACTGGCCTATACATATGGGCATAAATAAAAAATACAACTCAATTTTTTATTTCACTTAATTATCGCCTTAGAGAATAATTATAGATGATGGAAAACCATTGTTTATCAGCGCTTGTTTAGTTAACAGTAAGGGGTTAATTAGAAATAAATGGTAGACGCTCGGTTAGCATTATTTCTTGCGTCGAAATATTGGCTTTATAGGCGAACACCTCAACACCTTTAGCAATCGCCTCTGTTAATAACTGGGCATACTTTTCATCAATATGTTTTGCTGCACTCACTTGGGTTATGCCTTCATGTAACACAGCAAACAATAATACTGCACGATGGCCTTGCTCAACCATTTCAATTAATTCTCGAATATGTTTTTGCCCGCGTAACGTTTGCGCATCAGGAAAATAGCCTTGGCCCGTTTCTGGCGCATCTTGGCTTAATAACGTGACTGATTTCACTTCAACATAACAGTTTGGGCGGTTAGGATCGCTGAGTAAAAAGTCGATTCGGCTATTCTCTTGACCGTATTTTACTTCACTTTGGATGTGTTCATAACCGCTTAGTTCATTGATTGTACAAGTGTGTAATGCTTCTTCGACCACCTTGTTTGCTAATGCAGTATTGACGCAAATCAGATGCTGAAATTGATTTTGAGTGAGCTCTAAAGAGGATGGGTATTTACGTTTTGGGTTATCACTGGTTGAATAAAATGTGCTGAAACCTGTCTCGGCGCAGCCTGTCATTTTACCCGTGTTAGCACAATGCACAGTAAATTCAGAACCATCCGCTAAGCGTAAGTCAGCTAAAAATCGTTTGTACCGTTTGATCAATATGGCGTGTTGTAATGGCTTAGCAAATTTCATTATTTAGTCTCAATCAGTTGGGAAGTTGTGCCAGCTATAGTAGACTCGGTGCCACTATTTAGCGCAAAGAGTACTTTAACATGTCTGAAAAATTTGTTGTTCAATTAAGCGAACACGCGGCTGCATCTCATTGGGGCGAAAACGCCACACTTTCATTTAATGAGCACGGTGCAACAGTTCACCTAGCCGAGCAAGAAACCTTAAAAAACGTGCAAAAAGCAGCGCGTTCTATTGCAAATCAAGGCGTTAAAAATGTTGTTTTAGCTGGCGACTGCTGGTGCACTGAAACGCAATGGGCATTCTATCAAGGCTTTGTTTCTCCTAAAACGTTAGCAGGCGTTGAGTTTGCACAAAATGCTAAAACAGATAGCCAAGAGCTAAATTCATTATTACGCTCTGCTACGTGGGCGCGTGAAATGATTAACGGCACTGCCGATGATATTTTCCCTGAGAGCCTTGCTGGTAAAGCGGCTGAATTTATTCAATCACTTGCACCTGAGCATGTCAGCTACCAAATTATTAAAGGCGATGCGTTATTAGAGCAGCAATGGATTGGTATTCATGCTGTTGGCCGTGGCAGTGAGCGCCCGCCAGTATTACTAGCATTAGATTACAACCCAACTGGCGATGACAATGCACCAGTAGATGCGGCGTTAGTGGGTAAAGGTATCACGTTTGATTCAGGTGGTTACTCAATTAAGTCAAGTGAAGGCATGCTGGGCATGAAATGCGATATGGGTGGTGCAGCCACGGTTACTGCGGGTCTAGCTTTGGCGATTAGCCGTGGTATTAACAAGCGTATCAAGCTATTTTTATGTTGCGCAGAGAATATGATCTCGGGTCATGCATACAAACTAGGTGACATTTTAACTTATAAAAATGGCACAACGGTTGAAATTGTAAATACCGACGCAGAAGGGCGTTTAGTGCTTGCTGATGGCCTTATGGCGGCAGGCGAGACTGGTGCACCGCTTATTATCAATGCTGCAACGCTAACGGGCGCTGCACTAGTTGCTGTTGGACAAGAGTACAATGCCTTATTTGGTCTTGATAAAGAGTTTGTACGTGAAGTCGAAGGCTTTGCAGAGCAAGAGATGGAAGCCGGCTGGCCATTACCACTTGAAAAGTGGCATCAACAAAACTGCCCATCACCTTATGCTGATACGGCAAATAGCCGAGCACAAAAGGGTGGCGGTTATGGCGGCGCATCAAATGCGGCAGGTTTCTTATCACGCTTTGTACCAAATGATGGCAAAGGCTGGGTACATATTGATTTAGCAGCTGCGTTTAATATGGGGAGTACAGGTCAATGGGCTGCAGGTGCAACAACAGTCGGTATGCGTACCGTTGCACGTACATTGCTTGAGAAAGCGTAACGCCTCGACATACTTTTAATATTACAAGGCACGCAGACAATGCGTGCTTTTTTATGCGTTTGACTTAAGCTTTTGCCGTTGTATAGAGGTAAACAGAACGAATGATAAGTCGTTAAATGTAGTTAATGTGTTTAAAAATGGTATCAAACAAGCTTTTTAACGTATTTTACGGTAAAATCCGCCGCCACAGCTTTTCAAGAGTTGTCTTGATTAGACTACACTTGATTAATCTACTTACACTGGGGTTTCTATTATGTCTGATAAGACTTACATCACCGCGCAGCAATTGCTAGAAGATTCTTTTCGCGTAGCAGCACAAGTTTACCAAGACGGTTTTCGTCCTGATTTTATTATTGGTATTTGGCGTGGCGGTGCACCAATTGGTATTGCTGTGCAAGAGTATTATGATTATAAAGGTATTGAAACGGATCATATCGCCGTACGCACCTCATCGTATTATGGTATTAATAAGCAGTCTAAAGAAATCAAAGTTCATGGCTTACATTACATCATTGAAAATGCCAATGCGGGTGATTCACTGTTAATTGTTGATGATGTTTTTGATTCAGGACGCAGTATCTTTGCGCTTAAAGAAAAGTTATCAGAGTTGATGCGTTTAAATTTACCAAAAGATATTCGTGTAGCTTGTCCTTACTACAAGCCAAAAAACTCGAAGGTTGATATGAAACCGGATTACTACATACATGAATCAGAAGAATGGTTA
Organism: Pseudoalteromonas sp. H105; assembly: GCF_001469215.1. Taxonomy (GTDB): domain Bacteria; phylum Pseudomonadota; class Gammaproteobacteria; order Enterobacterales; family Alteromonadaceae; genus Pseudoalteromonas. The sequence continues at coordinate 357,145 of NZ_LOFH01000004.1, read as the reverse complement.
GTATTTCCACATGAGCTTTCAGGTTTAACGCCAGATGAGATCATTGAAGGCAAAACGGACCTTGCAAAAATACATGATATTTTACTAGAGAAGTAACCTGCCCATGACTCGCTCTTAATTGGCGAGTAGTAAAGTAATAAAAAGGCCTTTAGTAGGCCTTTTTTTAGTTTTAGATCTGTGAAAAGCTATCTACGTAATCACTTAGTTTATCAAGGTTGACGGCCTTCAAACCATTATTTGACCTTTCAACCAGACCTTTTTCTACTAACTCTGAAACAACACGACGATAAGCTCTTTCGGTTGTGGCAAAACGCTCTGCTTCGGCGTTAACCGTTGGGTAAGCACGAAGCAATGTTGGGTTATTATTTTCTGCCCGTAATAAACAATCTTTCGCGATGTTATAGCCAAGCGGTAGGAGTAATTTATCCAAGTTTATTTTTTGATTTTCTTGAAACTTTGCGGCAATAGTTTGAGCCGTGTATAAGCTTAACTCAGGCTTATCTAAGAGCAAGGCGCGCCAGTGTTTGAGCTCTATTAAGTTATAGCTAACATCACTAAAACACGTCACAGTATAAATACAGGGGTTATTGTTTAACGCTTCAATTTCGCCAATCAGTGTATTATTACAATCTAGCTGGCCTAGCAGTAGACGCCTGCCGTTACCCACGTCATAACTAAATGACACCGTGCCACTTCGCACTAACACGAGCTTTGTTAAAGGCTGATCTTGGTGGATTAACACTTCTTTTTTTGATTGCTGGTAACAACTGCCTGCAAATGTTAGAAGTTGCTCAACTAGGTAACTTGAAAAATGATATTGAAACATCAAATATGCTCTTCGGACAATTGTCCTATTTATTACATCTTAATGACGATAGCATTAAGACTCTAAGAATTTACACTAACTTACTAGCTTATTTAAGCGCCTCAGCACTTAAACAGGTTTGACACCTTTATATCCCGTGTAACGATTATTAAAAGTATGCTGTTTGCTTACTTTGGGTTTTAAGTAGGTTAGTTTTTTATACAGTACTACATTGTGTCGCTATTGCATCTAAATCGCAATACCCATGCTGTTAATCTTAATAGTTAGGAGAAAAAAATGAGTTGGGAATACCTAGGCTACATAGCTTCTGCTTTACTCGTTGCGTCTTTAACTATGAGCGATGTAGTTAAATTGCGCTGGTTGAACTTTGCCGGTTGTATTGCATTTACACTTTATGGAGTTGCAATAAGTGCATGGCCAGTAGCGATAACAAACGCTCTACTGACCTTTGTTAATTTATATCACTTGATTAAGCTTAACCGTAAAAAGGCAAAAGCAGAATAATACTATTCTGCTTTATCAACACCATTAACATTCGTTTTTTGGTATTTTAGCTCACCGGCTATCCAGGTTTGTTCTACGCCAATGCTGTAAATTTCGTCAACGGGCACTGAAAAGTAATCTTTATCAACTAATATAAAGTCTGCCCACTTTCCCTGCTCTAAGCTGCCAAGTTTAAACTCTTGATGGGCGGCATACGCGCCTCCTAATGTAAAAGCCCTTAGAGCGTCTTCACGACTTAACGCTTCATCAGCACGCCAGCCATTTTTTGGCTTTAGGTGGTGATCCATTCTCGTTATTGCAGAATACAAACCATGAAAAGGGTTGGCCAGCTCTACTGGAAAGTCGGAGCCAGCGGCAACAACGGAACCTTGACTCAAAAATGTTTGCCATGCATATGCACCTGTCAGTTGTTTTTCAGTTAGGCGTTGTTCAGCCATATGCATATCAGAGGTCGCATGCACGGGTTGCATAGACGGAATTATTTTTAATGCTTTAAAACGAGGGATATCAGTTGGGTTTACTATTTGTGCGTGTTCAATTCTGTTGCGTAGTAAAATCCCCCCCGTATTTTTAAAGACATTTTCATAGGCATTAAGTACAGTTTTATTTGCTTGATCGCCGATAGCATGTGTATTGGCGCTAAACCCGTTAGAAAAGCTCAGTGTAAAGAGCGTTTCTAACTTTTGCTGAGTTTCTAGCATCAAACCTTTGTGGTTTTTTCTATCTGCGTAATCTTCAATTAACGCGGCCCCTCGGCTACCTAATGCACCATCAGCGTAAATTTTAACGCTACGGATCGACATATAATCGTTCAGATCTTTAAAACGACCTGCTTTGAGCATGGCTTCAAGAGCGGGATCCGTCGCGCTAAGCATCGCAACGATCCGCAAGGGTAACGTTTCTTGTTCGGCGCGCTGTTTATATATTTGCCACGTTTGTTTATCGATACCTGCATCATGAGTGGAGGTTATACCAAGGCTTAATAAGTGATTGCCTGCTTTGTCTAATGCTTGATTAATAGCATTGTCTGATGGCGATGGAATAAATGGTGTGATCAACCCCTCAGCCTTATCAATAAATATACCACTGGGCTTGCCATCGCGGGTGCGAATGATTTCTCCCCCATCAGGAGCACGGGTTGATGAGGTAATATTTGCCAGAGCCATTGCTTTACTATTAACCCAAATTGCGTGGCCATCAACTCGAGAGAGCACGACAGGCACATCTTTTATAACCTTGTCTAAATCTGCGGCAGTTGGAAACTGCTTCGACGGCCAGAGTTCTTGGTTCCATCCACGCCCAATTATCCAACCATCTTTACCTTTTGCAAAGTCCGCTAACTTGGCTTGAATACTTTTAACCGATTTGCTACCGCGTAAATCCAATTGGGATAAATTTTGACCCAATCCAATAACATGACCATGAGCATCTATCAGCCCCGGTAAAAGTGTTTTTTGTTTTGCATCGAATGAGTGAGCATTAGGAAAGCTATTTTTGAGTTCGTCTGTGCCCACTTTAACGACTTTACCATCTTTTATAACAAGTGTTGAAAATTGAGTTAGCTCGCCTTTATAGGTTGGGGTGTAGCCATTTGCATTGTATATAACCTTGGTATCAGCAACAGCTAATAAAGGAAAGAAAAGGGATAGGGCGAGCCAGTTTTTCATTGTGAGAGTCATCATATTGTTGTTTTTATAAACATTAACAGAGAATTGCAGACCTGCAAAATATTTGTGCTACTTTTCATATTTCCAAGTAGGTAATCTATCTTTATGAATTAGCTAAAAAATTAAATTGGGTTAACGAGCATTAACTCATATCTATGTGAGCTAAGATTCGCGACCAAAGTGCGGGATCGTTTGCTGTCCCTGCATATGTTAAATAGTCACCTTCATTTTTGTTTCCTGCTTTAAATGTGGCTATTACTAACTTCAGCAGTTCTCATGCAAGTTAGTCGTACAAGCATGATGAACTTTTTTTCATCTTTTACTAGATGTTAAAGATAAAGTATTTCGTCGGCACACTCATCCAGAATGATAACTGTGATTAAAAAATCAATGGCTTATTTTTATTTAAAATGTACTAAGTGGTAATGCTTTTTTGCAACAAAGTAATCGTGTTGATAAAAGTTACTTTTAAAGTAGGCGCTTATTGTGTTGCTAGTTAACCACATTATGGTTTTGCAATGTGTGTGAAGACTATTTCTCTGTTGATTCAGCGAGTGTCTAAGTAGGTTGCCAGATAATACGCCTATTATTAAAAAGGAGGGGCTATACCAGTGACAATAGGCATAAAATACAACGCTTTGCTCACTTGGCGACCGAGTCTTTTCGGGCAGTTTTTGATGAGTATTTTATTGTCTTTATTACCCCTGTTATTGGTAGTAATTCTCTTTTTAAATGCACTGAATGAACAGCTTGCCACGACTCAAACAATTATCGATAGCAACTACAAAGTAACAAAATCATTTAATAACCTTAAACAAGATCTGAACACCATAGAACGCGCAACACGGCAAAATTGGGTACTTAAAAGTGAATCACTTGATGGGCTGATTATAGATAAGTGGATTAGGTCATTTGAGACGATAGATGAGCTGATAGTGCTAGGTAATGAGTACGATAAGCAAAAATGGCAAACATTTTCCACTGTGTTGCACAATACAAAGAGACAGCTTATCGATAAAAATATGCAAAATGCCACATTGTTTATTCCAATTAGTCTGCTTCTTAATGAGAAGGCATTGTGGCTGCGAGAAAAAAATGAGCAAAAAATTGCAGAAAATCAACAGCAATTAGAAATGCTGCAGCGCTCATTTATTAATTGGTTGGTCGCACTTCTTCCGTTGACTATGTTAGTGGGTGGGGGATTTTTATTGCGTATTAGTGGTCATCTAAAAGGTCTAACCACCGTGATTGATAAGCTCGGGGAAGGACATTGGCAGCAAACTATATCAGTTAAAGGCTCGGCTGAGCTTGTTGAGTTGGGCAATAAGTTACAGTGGGTGCAAGCTCAATTACATACGTTAGAGCAGCAAAAGGACACCTTTTTGCGTCATGTAACGCATGAGCTGAAAACGCCCTTAGCTTCTATGGTTGAAGGCACTGATCTGCTTAGTGATGAAATTGTCGGGCCGATAAATAAAGAGCAGCAGGCAGTACTTGTGTTAATTACTCAAGGCATGGACCGCTTAAGTAATATGATAGACAGTTTGCTTAGTTACAATACGATTCGCACCAGCAAAAATAACTTAACTAAAGTTGAGTTTGAGCTCATAAAAAGAAAAATAAATGATCATTTTAATTATCGGCTGCAATCTCGTAATCAAACATTATGCTGGCATGTCAGTGTTCCCGATGTTTCTCTTCCACTGGCTGGCGAACTGATTGAAATGTCAATTATTCAGCTTATTTCTAATGCTTTAAAATTTTCATTTAATGGGGATGCAGTGAATGTTGGAGTTTCTCAGGTTAAAGAGCATTTATATATAACAGTCACCGATCATGGTGTTGGGATCAAAGAGCATGAAAAATCTAAAATATTTAACGCTTTCTATCAAACAAAAGCAAGCCAAGAACAGCATTCACCAGGCAGCGGCTTAGGGTTAACAATTGTAAAAGAGTCAGTAGAGCACTTATGCGGCACAATAACTGTTGAGGAAAATAGGCCGCAAGGTTGCCGCTTTATTATTCAAATACCGATTCCACAAGGAGTGAATTAACATGGCTTATTATTTCAAGTCAGCTGTTTTGGCCTGTTTTACCCTAATAGGATTGACAGGGTGTGAGTTAATGAGTGATGTAGGCGCAAAAAATACAGATTTAACTCAAGCGCTGCATCCAAACCCAAAGCCTCGGCCCAAAACCGAGCCTGTTTATCCATCAGCAAGTACGGTGATCGCTTGGCATGCCGAATCATGTGGTGGCTTTGTGCTAGCAGTTGATAAAAAACAGTATGTGGGAAAAAGAGAAATAGAATCGTATTTTAACTTCAGCTGTAAAAATAATACGTTAGCACCTGAGAAGGTGCTAACAATGCTTTTACAACTCGAGCAAGCTTACTATTGGCCTGATGATATTAAACATTACTGGTGGCTGCAAAAGCAGCAAGTTAGGCAGCATATACAGGCCAAAAAGGCGCAACACGCAATAAATAGTAAAATGCAAAAAATGTTGTCCTCTTTAGCAACAATAGAACAGCAATTACTATTACGAGAAGAAACTCAGGAGCAGTAAAGTTATGTCTACTCAAATACAACAAGGCGCTCGTATTCTGTTAGTTGATGATGATGCCAGTTTACTGAAGTTACTTGCCATTCGAATTGAGTCAAAAGGTTACCAAGTAACAACCAGTGAAAGTGCACTGGCTGCGCTGCAATTGCTTAAAAGTCATGTGTTTGAGGTGGTGATAACCGATTTAAGAATGGATGAAATAGACGGCATGGCATTGCATCGTCGGTTACAAAGTCGCTACCCCGCATTGCCTGTGATAATGATGACGGCTCATGGTTCGATACCCGACGCAGTTGAAGCAACTAAACAGGGCATTTTTGCATTCATAACCAAGCCCGTGGATAAAGATGAGCTGTTTGATAGTTTAGCTAAAGCAATTGACATTAATGGTTTAAATGGTGATGTACGATCGCCAAACAGTGATATTGTGACACGCAGTGGTACGATGCTGCATCTACTCGAACAAGTTAAGCTACTAGGCCCAACCCACGTAAATGTGCTTATTTCTGGCGCAAGTGGAACGGGTAAAGAGCTCCTTGCGAACGCAATTCATCAGCATAGCCTTGTTTGTGATGGCCCATTTGTTGCTATAAATTGTGGAGCGGTGCCCGGTGAGTTACTTGAGTCTGAGTTATTTGGTCATAAAAAAGGCGCGTTCACGGGGGCTGTGAAAGATCACCAAGGATTATTTCAACAAGCCCAAGGCGGCACGTTATTCTTAGATGAAATTGGTGATATGCCCCTTAATCTCCAAGTGAAATTATTACGAGTACTGCAAGAAAAAACCATCCGCCCGGTGGGGTTTCAAAAAGAGCTCCCCATTGACGTACGAATCGTGTCTGCCACCCATAAAAATTTACTCGAGGCAATTGCTGAGCAGCAGTTTAGAGAAGATTTATACTACCGCTTAAATGTTGTTAATTTAAAACTCCCTGGGCTGAAAGAGCGTCGCGAGGATATTAGCTTACTAGCACAGCATTTTAGTTCAATGATTGCAAAACGAATGGGGCAAGACCAAAAGCAGTTTACAACGGATGCCATGTACGCATTAGTTCGCTATGATTGGCCAGGTAATATTCGTCAACTGCAAAATGTGGTTGAACAGGTGGTGGCGTTTTCGCCTAGTGAAGTGATTTCAGTAAACTTGGTTGAAAGTGCGCTGAACATGAATGAAACCCATATTGAGCCCTTGTCGTTAAACGATGCAAAAAAAGAGTTTGAGCGTGATTATGTAATCAACACACTTAAAATGGCTTCAGGCAATGTCGCGGAAGGTGCTAAGCTAGCAAAACGAAACCGTTCTGATTTTTATAAGTTAATCAAAAAGCATAACATTGATGTTGATGCTATTTTATAGGAGTGAAAATGCAGTTATTTATGGTGTACTTGGGCGGCAGAATACATGGGTGTCATATTGAAATGCACGATGTCCGATTTGTTGTCGGGGATTCCATCGATCAATGTTATTCAAAGTTAAAAAGCCAATGGGTAGGAGATAAGAGCAGTGTGCATATGGACAGCTTTATGGCCGTTAAGCACATTGATGGTTACCACGTCGAGGTTGTAAATGAAACTGTATCGCAGCCAGAAAAGTTGTTTTTTGTGAACTTAGGTGCTTATCGCGCTGATAGCCTTGCAGAGCAGCATGATTTTGCTTTATTTGTAGCGAGCGATGCTGAGCAGGCTAAGCAACGCGCAAAAGCTAACTTACTTGCAGGCCTAAGCCATATACACAAAGATGACTTACATGATGTGGATGATTGTTTTGCTATTGATTTACTTGATAGTCAATTGAGTATCAAACTAACCCCAAGTGGTCAGTCACAAGCAATTAAGCCAGATTGGTTTGGCTATCATATTTTATAAGTCGAGATTGAAGGTAGTGACTAATCGTTGTCGCTTTGCTCTTGGCGTTCTTTATCTTCACTCTTACTTGCAATCTTAAAAGCAATGATAACAAAGCCAAACATAGCGAAAGGCAGAGCTGCGAGCAAGTATTCAGTGAGGTTACTGTCGGCAAAGCTGGCTTGTAATAAAAAGTGCCCTGCCACACACAATATGATTACGATAAGCAGAATCGGGAGTAAAATAAGTTCTTTTTTGGCTGAGTGGCTTTTCATCATTTGGCATCGCTTTTTCAAGGTGCGCCATTGTAATGAGCAAACAGCTTTTAGGTCAAATAACTTGATTGGTAAATATCAACACCTTGAGTTGAATCAAGCTTTTTAGTTTCTGGTTCAACTTCATCGGTATTGTTTTCATCACTATCTACGCAATGATATACCCAAACCACCTCAAGATGCGAGCGTCGTTGGAATTAAAAGCGATTTAGGCAAGGCATTGATTGCAAGTAATAGTGGTTCTATTGTTAAAATCAATAACGTAGTATAAATCGCTTTTAAACCAACCCTTTGGGCGTTTCATAGGCACTTACTCTCATCGTTGTTACTTCTTAAAAGGGACTGCCATTCTTGCAAAGTAACGCCTTGATATTAAGCCCCTATGAAACGCTGAATTCTGCATCTTGAGGTGGCTTGGGTATATAAGTCGAATATAAAATCGATTTCTTCACGTTTTAATATAGCTGGCATTTTAACCTCCTAAAGCAGCTCTAAGCTAACAATAAGGATATGCTTGTCAGTCTGAATTATAAGTGAATACTTATTGAGCAAATTGTGTAGAAGTGTAACCATCAGCTCTTTTCAGAGGTATCTTTACATAATGGCAATCTAACAATAAATTCAACCCCATCATTTTGCTGATTATTGAGTGCCGTTACACTGCCTTTATGATACTCACACACTAAACGGACAATGTATAAACCCAACCCTAAATGGGGTTGCTGCTGAAGTTGCTGACTGCGCACCGATACCATCGAATCAAAAATATGTTCAGCAAGCCCTTCAGGTAATAACGGTCCTTTATTTTTAACCGATAAAACAGCCTCATTGTCGTCTTTGTGTAATACGACAGCAATGGCACTTTCATCAAGATTAAATTCTAAGGCGTTATTGATAAGCTTATCCAATAATTGCGCGATAAACTCAGGCGCACCAAACACTGGTAACGATGCATCGCAAATATCGAGCTTAAAAGCTTGTTGTGGGTAGGCAATTTGGTAGCCTTGCATGCAACCGGTAATGACTTTTTGTAAATTAAATAGCTCAGGTTCATTGCTTTGAATACTTTGCTCAAGCCGCGTGGCTTCACTCATTGTGGTAATGATTTTACCTAATCGCTCAACACCTTCACTTGCTCGGTCAAGGTACTTTTGACTCAGTTCATTTTGTGGTTGCATTTGTAGATTTTCTAAAGAACTACGCACCACGGCAACTGGCGTTCTTAATTCGTGAGATAATCGTGACGACATAGTTTCAAGGTAATCAGTATAACCTCCGAGCCGGCTAACTATACTGGCAAAACTGCGCGATAGGTCGCCTATTTCATCATTTGAATCTGAATAGTTAATTGTGCCAGTAACTCGCCCTTGTGCATCAATTGCTTGCTCTGCGGTATCTCGTAGGCGCCTGATTCGGTTTGATATACGTGAAGCAAAAAAGAATAAAGTAACAGTGCCTATTAGCATTACCGCTAAAATGACATTAAATAACTTCTCAAGCGATTTATTACGTAGTGTACGAACGCCATTGGTGGTTTCTTCGGCTATCACTGCGCCAATTACTTTATCGTTGATCCAAATAGGGTAAGCGGCCGATAAGATCACTGCTTTATTATCCGGTGTCAGCCGCCATGATGAAGCGGGTGTGCCACTGAGTGCTTTGCCGATATGACTACCCTGCATGGCAGCTACGTCATGTAGGGTGTCTAAAAACTCGTTTTCTGGCCGAGTGAGAACTTTATAATAAAGTGGATGTAAGTAGCTTTGCTCAAAGCGTTGCCACCATGTTTTGGCGGGCTTATCGGTAATACCGTCAGCCCAGACTCCATCGGCATGATGAATTGAGCCTGATTGTGCTAATACACGATGATGATTATCAACCACCCAAATACGGCTACCACTGTGTCCCATGCCTTTTAAAATTCGGTTTATTTCGGGTGAAGGGACGAGCACTGAACCAATGTCATTGGGGTTGAGAATGTTTGAGGTTGACATTAATTGCGGTTCCACCTTTTTCGAATCCCAATCCTCAATTGCAAACCCCAGTTTATTACCTAGCATGCTTAACGGAAAACGCAGTTCAATATTATAGCCAGTAGCAGTACTGGTAAAATAACCTTGTATTTTAGTAAATGGTGTATTGGTTTGCGCATCAAATGCATTCACCCAGCCATCTTGGCGGGCGGCTACTATGTAATGTTTAAATTTACCCTCAGGGGTTTTTAACATGATTTGTAAGTGATCGTTTCGGGTTAAACTTAAGCTGTTTTTAGCGCGGTAAATTAATGAATCATCGGTTACTTTAAATACAGCATATAAAAATTCGCCATATTTACCCACCATGTGATCAAAAGACAGATCAGCACTTTGATGATCGGTTTTGTCACCTTGTAAATAACGCTCATCATAGTGCCAGATTAAATTTTGATAAGGTTGCCAATCAGATAATTTGCCATCAAGTTGAATCGGGTTATTCAGGTTGTAGGCATAAAGATCACGTCCTTTGACTACTTGATCTAAAAAGTTACTTTGTGAATCAAACAAAGCGGGGCGTTCATGCAATGCTGTGGCGAGTGCGCGAGTTGTGCCAACCAATGTTTTTTCTTGGCCTTGGCGTAAAAACTTCTCCATTTCCCACACGTATTCGTAGCCTAGCCATGGCAATAACAATAAAAAGCATGATAAAAAGATAAATTTACTACGAAGGCCAAAACGGAGCATCAAAGTTGCTCCCAGCGGTAGCCCATACCGTAAACGGTGTCTATACAATCAAACCCAGCATCTAAGGCTATAAATTTTTTACGGATACGTTTTACATGCGATGTAATTGTCGAGTCATCTACATAAATTTTGGCATCGCTCATCAATTCATTACGACTTTTAACATGGCCTGGGCGCTGTGCTAATGAATGTAACATCCAAAATTCGGTGACAGTTAAATCAACAAGTTGTTGTTGCCAAAATACTTGCATGCGTTTGGTATCTAACATGAGTAGGCCGCGATTAATTAATGCGGTTTCATCAGCAGGTTGCTCTAGTGCTTCCATCCGCCTAAATAAAGCCCCAATACGCGCTGCTAAATGCGCCATGCTGATGTCTTTTGTGAGGTAATCATCTGCGCCCATACGAAGACCACATACGGTATCGATTTCGCTATCGCGGGCGGTTAAAAAAATAATCGGTAATGTTTTAGATAATGTACGCAAGGTTTGGCAAAGCAAAAAACCGCCATCAATTTCATGGCCTAAGCCAATATCTACAATGGCCAAATCGGGTAGCCCATCATTTAACGCGCGCTCAGCAGTTTGCCTATCACAATAGCCACTGACCATATAGCCCTGAGCGGTTAGCATTTCCATGTAATTTTCGCGGATTGCAGTTTCATCTTCAATGATGGCTATTTTTTTCATTTTTTTATTACTCTTATTGACTTAGACGCACTATAGCGAAGTTTTGTACTTAAAAAGGCTAACAAGGCAATTGCCCTTTTTTTGCCACAATTGCTCAGCAGTTTGCCTTTTTTCATCCCTTTTGTTGCCACTTGGCAGTGTTTTAATAACACCATCCCAATTACAGCAGACGACAACCAACGCTTTGCTGAACAGATGAGTAAAAGTAAGTTAAAAAGGAAAAACCATGAAAAAAATGATGATTGCTTGCACTATTGCTACTTTATTGAGCACGTCAAGCTTTGCTCAGGCAAAAGACAACGAAAAAACGCAGACGCACAAAGAAACAGTTATAGGTATGAGTACAGGCGCTATCTTTGGTGGCATTATCGGTGGGCCAATCGGTGTGTTTGTTGGCGCATTTGCTGGTGGTTTAATTGGCGAGCAAGACGTTGCGCAAGATAAGCTCGAAGAGCAAAAACGTGCCCTGATTGTGATGCAAGAAAAAACGGACGACTACCACCATGTGCTAGCCCATAACGAAAAGCTCACTGAGCAGTTAGGTATTTTAGAGCAGCATAATGAGCGTCTAACACGCTCACAAATGAAAAACTTGATGGCAATGACAGTGCAGTTTAAAACGGGGTCAAGCGAGATTGCTCCCCATTTTGCTAAGCAGCTTGATCAGCTTGTTAATTTGTTGAAAGGTCAACCAACCCTTTTACTAGATTTAAATGGTTTTGCTGATCAACGAGGTGATAAACAGGCAAATTTACAGTTATCAAAGAAGCGGGTTTCGGCGGTGCAAAGTTACTTAATTAAGCATGGGGTTAGCCATACTCGGTTGACGGCTAACGCATTTGGTGAGCAACACACGCTTGCTAATAGTGATACGTATGAAGAGAACGTATTTGATCGCCGGGTAACGCTGACTACTCGTCCGAGTAACATCTCACAAACAGCCAGTAATAACTAATGCGTTTTGGGTGCGCTGAAGAGCACCCACTTAATTATTTTAGGCGTGAATTTTATGTTGAGTAGACCAAGCAAAGTGCTTACCCAGTCTTATGTAAAGGTATGGATAAGCCTTTTTATATTAGTTTGCAGCTTTACACCATGCTTAGTGACGGCAAGTACTGTTGAGCTGCAAATGTATGACAGCCAAGGCGCAGCCGTTGCATCGGGTGTTATTTTACAAAGTGATGCAAAAATGACGGTAACAGGTCTGATAAACCACGTTATTGTGACTCAGCATTACCGTAACGAAAACCCGTTTGCAGTGAATGCGCGTTATATATTTCCACTGCCTGATGAAAGTGCGGTACATGCAATGACTATGCGAATTGGCGAGCGTATCATTAAAGGCCAAATAGATAAAAAAGAGCAAGCAGAGCAGCGCTTTCAACACGCAAAAAAAGCAGGTAAGCAAGCGGCTATTGTAAGGCAGCAACGGGCAAATATGTTCACTACAAATGTAGCAAATATAAACCCAGGTGAAACAGTGATTATCGAGCTTGAGTATCAACAAGTGATTGATTATCGCAGTGGTACTTTTGCACTTAGGTTTCCGACAACGATAACACCGCGTTATCATCCACTTAATGGCGAATTATCGGCTGTAAACTCAGAGGATAACAAGGCGATTAACAAGCCGTTTGTTCCAAATGGTTGGATCAGCCCAGTTTATCAAAAATCAGCTGGTTCGACTCCTGAGAGTAGAAAGTTTAGTTTAACTATTAATATCGATGTTGGATTGGAATTGGTTGATATTGACTCTAAATACCACCAAATTGCAGTAACTAATCCTCAGTTTGGTCATTATCAAATTGTGCTTGATGAAAGCAACGCTGTTAATCGAGACTTTTTACTGGAGTTTAAACGACTGCAAAAAGAGCAAGCGCAAGCTGCGTACTTTACTGAGCAGCTGGAAAATGGTGAACGTTACGGTTTATTAATGCTGATGCCGCCGGATGATCATTTTACTCAAACGCAAAGACTGCCGCGTGAAATGGTTTTTGTAATTGATACCTCAGGCTCTATGCACGGTCAATCTATGGAGCAGGCAAAGAGTGCGTTGTACTATGCATTATCCTTACTTGATGCGAACGATAGCTTTAATATCATTGGATTTGACGACCAAGTAGCTCCTATGAGTCAGCACTCGGTTGCAGCTAATGATTTCAACCTGCGTCGAGCTAAGCGCTTTGTTTACAACCTAAAAGCGGATGGCGGCACCAATATTAAAGATGCACTCGATGCAGTGCTTGATAACAGTGAACAAGATGGCTTTGTGCGCCAAGTGGTATTTTTAACTGATGGCAGTGTCAGTAACGAAGCTGAACTATTTACACATATCCGTATGCAATTAGGTGATACGCGTTTATTTACGGTAGGGATAGGTAGTGCACCAAATAGTTACTTTATGCGACGCGCAGCTGATGTGGGGCGAGGAACATTTACTTTTATTGGCAGTACACATGACGTACAACCGAAAATGCAGCAGCTATTTAATAAACTGACCCATCCTGCGATTACCCAATTAACCTTGCAAAGTAGTGATAAGCAGCTTGAATATTGGCCATCCCCTTTACCTGATTTATATTTTTCAGAACCGGTTATGGTGGCTATTAAGTTAAGCAACAATGAAAAAGTGACGCTACTCGGTCAAACAGCACAAGGGCCGCTTAATTTAAAACTTAATGCACAGCAAGGTCAAAATGCCGTGGGCATAGGCCGATTATGGGCACGGCAAAAAATTAAATCGTTATTACTTTATAACGATAAGCAAATAGTAAAAGAGCAAGTTCAAAACCTCGCTTTAGAGCATCAGTTACTAAGCCCGTTTACTGCATTTTTCGCAATAGAGCAAACAGCCATAAACACCCCAGCTGAACATGATGTGCAAGTTGCTAATACCCCTGTGCAAGGACTCACCATGCGATTGCCGCAAACAGATGGGCAAAGCAGATTACACATGCTGTTGGGTTGCATTTTACTCACTGGGTTTGCTTTTTTAAGAGTTAAAAAATGAAATTCTGGTTTAGTTTTTTCATCCTTGTATTAGGTGTTGGGTTGTTCACGCATGGCAGTTATATACAAGCAAAGGCATGGCTTGCTCAGCACTTAATTGAGCAAGCATGGCAACAAGCATTAGTTACGCCGAATGAGCAAGTAAAACCTTGGTTCTATGCTGATAGCTATGTCACTGCACAACTTAACTGGCCAAGCCAAGGCAAAACGTTATCGATACTGGCAGGGGCAAGTGGCCGTAATTTAGCCTTTGCACCAAGCCATTATTTACCAAGCGGTGAGCTTGGCTCAGAGCACGGAGCCTTAATTGCAGGGCATAATGATACCCACTTTGCCTTTTTACAAAACGTTAAAATAGGCGAACAGTTTAGCTTACAAATGCAAAGTGGGAATATTGTGTATTATCAAGTGCGCGGGATTGAAGTGATTCATCAATCCCAATATTCATTTTTACAGCGCAGCGGCTTATATTTATTAACCTGCTACCCTTTTGACTCATTAGCATCGGGAACCGAATTAAGATTATTAGTCTCTGCTGATAAAGTGTCGTCATCAACATCAACAACTAACTCTTGATGTCGTTGACTGATCATGACACCGACAAACACCACAGCAATACTCAGCCATTGGCCTAAGGTAAGAATCTCACCCAGCATAATCGCAGATAAAATTAAGGTAAATATGGGTATTAAATTAGAGTATGCAGCAGCCGTAAGTACCGATACTTTGCTAATCGCATAATTATACAAGCCATAGCCGCCCAAAGTAACACACGAACCAAGATATAAAATACTTAACAAAGCAGTTAAGTCGTGTTGGTTTTCACTTGGTAAATCTATAAACAGCAAGAATGGAGCAAAAAACAAACTGCCGCTAACACCTTGTAAAGCAATGAGTGTTAAAGGGGAGTAGCGTGCGGCTAAGTGCTTTACCGCCACTGTGTAAAAAGCAGCGCACACCATTGCCATTAGCTCTAAAAAGTTACCCAATAATGGATTGGGAGCTTGCTCTGTAGTGGGTGAAAGTAGCGTAAGTAAAATACTGCCGCCAATACAAAAGGTAAAACCAATAACAATGGCCTTACTGATGTACTCTTTAAGCATAAAAAACGCGAGAAAGGCAACAATAATGGGTAAGCAAGAGACAATCACACCCGCTTGTGAGGCTGAGGTGTATTCCATTGCATGGCCTTCAAATAGAAAGTATAAACATGGTTCCGCCAGTGACATCCCCACTAGGTACTTCCAATCACCCTTACGATAGTCAAAACGAATAACGTAACGCCATAAACCCACTGCAATAACTAATGTTGTTAGCATACGTAAAAAAATCACCAAGGCGGGATCATAAATTGCTATTGCATATTTGAGTGCAATAAACGAGCTTCCCCATAAGAAGGTGGCAATAATTAAACATAAACTAGCTGGCATGATTGGCTCTTACTTAAAATTCAGATAAATAAAAATGCGATCCTAGCATGAATATTTTTAACTTGTTCAAAATGCGATAACTGGTATAAATAAATTATTCATCTTTTGTGTAGTAAGTAGCCATGTATCGGGCACAGGTAATAGTAGTTAAGCTGGGGACGAGTGTGCTTACCGGCGGCACAGACAAACTAGATAAAGCACACATGGTAGAGCTTGTGCGTCAGTGTTGTGAATTAAAAAAGCAAGGCCACCGAGTTGTTATGGTATCAAGCGGGGCTGTTGCGGCGGGTCGTGAACAGCTCATTAAACCTTGTGGTCGCTCTGTTATTGATAAGCAGATGCTTGCTGCCATCGGTCAAGGTCAGCTTATTCATATTTGGCAAAGTCTGTTTGCATTGTATGGTGTTAGTGTTGGGCAAATGTTGCTGACCCGTGCTGATCTAGAAGACCGTGACCGTTACTTAAACGCCAGAGACACATTAACAGCTTTGCTCAATCACGATGTTGTGCCAATTATTAACGAAAATGATGCCGTTGCGACCAGTGAAATTAAAGTGGGTGATAATGACAACTTATCGGCACTTGTTGCTATTTTGGCCAATGCAGACAAGTTATTGTTATTAACTGACCAAGAGGGGTTGTTTACCAGTGATCCGCGTAGCAATGAGAATGCGCAATTAATCGATGAAGTGAGTCATATTGATGATGAGCTCAGGCTATTAGCTGGTGGTAGTGGCACAAACTTGGGGACGGGGGGGATGGCAACGAAGCTGCAAGCGGCAGACATTGCACGTCGATCTGGGGTTGAAGTGGTTATAGCGAAAGGCTCTGGTCAAAATGTCATTTTGAGCTGTATGACTGAGCAATTACCGGGTACCCGCTTTTTTAAACTCACTGCGCCAAAAGATGGCCGCAAGAAGTGGCTACTAGCAGGGCCAAAAAGTAGTGGTCAAATAGTCATTGATAATGGTGCAACTTTGGCAATTCAGCATCAAGGCGCAAGCTTATTAGCCAAAGGTGTGCGCGTAGCAAAAGGCGCATTTAATAGGGGGGAATTAGTTGACTTAGTGGATTTAAATAGTCAATTGGTTGCACGCGGTATCGTGCGATTTAATCATCAGGAAATTGAGCAGATTAAAGGCTGCCACTCCAAAGAAATCATTAGCGTATTGGGCTTTGATTGTGGTTCAGCCATTATCCACCGTGATGATTTAGTCTTATTTTAGCGTTTTAGTCAGATATGCTAGTAAAAAAAGAGTGCTGTTCTAGACTTAAAATTAGGTATTTATAAGGTAGATGTTAAATGGCCAACCCTTGCGGACATGAGTGGATTGTATCCATAACACAACAAGAAGAAGAGCCAGATTTAGATAAAGCGTTGCTAGGCGCGATTTCAGAGCTGGCAGAAATTGATGCTTTTGCAATTTACGTTAATAAGCATTTTAATGATGATGTTGCGCCTGTATTACTGAACAAAGACTCTCCTTTAGGAGTATTGGAGAGTCATGAGATAGCATCAATTTTACAAAAGGTGTCAAAAAATAAAATACGCGTAAGTGCGGCCTTTGGCTCCTACACAAGTTACATCCCCATGTATTATTTAGGGCGCGTTATTGGCATGTTACTGGTGGAATCGGATCATGAGTTAGCTGAACGTACAACCATGCTCAGCATTCATATTTTAAATGTGTATGCCAACCAACTTGCGCTTATTCATCGCTCACGGTTAGATCCCCTCACAGAGCTTTTAAATCGACAAACCTTTGATACCAAAGTGATGGAGATTGTGTCTGATGATCAATTCTCTCTATCTAATGAAGCACAAAGTTGGTTTTTAGCCATCGTGGATATTGATCATTTTAAACGAGTTAATGACAATTTTGGCCATGTGATTGGTGATGAAGTTATTTTGCTCTTAGCGAGGTTACTTAAAAATAACTTTAAAGTTGACGATTTTGTATTTCGTTATGGTGGTGAAGAATTTGCTGTGCTTTTTTATGCTAAAAGTGACTCTGATGCACGCCGCACTCTCGAATGTTTGCGAAAGAACGTAGCAGAATACCCTTTCCCTCAAGTGGGTCAGTTAACAGTGAGCATTGGTTATTTAAAACTTACAGAAGTTGATATGGTGGCGTCACTTGTCAATAAAGCGGATTTAGCACTATACCATTCAAAAAATAATGGCCGTGATCAGGTTACTTCATACCTTGACCTTAACGTCGTTGAGACAGTTCAAAATGACGATGATGGGATTGAGCTTTTTTAATGCTATTTTAATAGCTGTTATGCTAAAATCCGTGCCCTTAATTTGTTGTCGATAGGGTAGAAAATGAAATTAGTTCGTTGGATTTTAGGGTCTTTAATCTTATTTTTTGATTTTATATTTACACCACGCAGTAAAAAACGTGCGCCTGATGAGCAAGCAAAGCTCGATCAGCAAACCCGTGACTTTAAACTCTACCAATTTAAAGCGTGTCCTTTTTGTGTAAAAGTGCGCCGCTCTATTAAGCGCGAAGGCTTAAAAGTAGAAACCCGCGACGCTAAAAACAATGAACAATATCGTCAAGAGTTACTAGAGCAGGGTGGTAAAGTTAAGGTTCCTTGCCTACGTATTGAAAAAGATAACCAAGTAACCTGGTTATACGAATCAAACGATATCATTACCTATTTAGATAAAGTCGCAGCCTAAGGTGCGCGACTACTTCGAAAATTGCCCTTGCTATGCTAGCATCAGGGCAACTTTTATAGTCCTTTTTTAAAGAGAATATACCATGACAATCCGTACTCGTGTTGCTCCGTCACCAACAGGTGACCCGCATCTTGGCACTGCTTATATTGCCTTATTTAATTACTGTTTTGCTAAACAGCAAGGTGGTGAGTTTGTACTTCGTATTGAAGATACAGACCAAGTACGCAGCACGCCAGAATCTGAACAGGCGATTATGGATAGCCTACGTTGGTTAGGGCTTGAATGGGATCATGGTCCAGATGTGGGTGGTGAATTTGGCCCATACCGCCAATCAGAGCGCAGCGATTTATATAAGAAATATGCACATCAGCTCGTTGATGAAGGCAAAGCGTTTTACTGTTTTGCAACCAGCGAAGAACTTGATCAAATGCGCGAAGAGCAAATTGCAGAAGGTTTGCGCCCTAAATACGATGGTCGTGGTTTAAAACTAACTGAAGAAGAAGTTAAAGCTAATTTAGCTGCTGGTAAGCCATATGTAATTCGTATGAACATCCCAAGCGAAGGCACATTCAAGTTTAATGATTACTTACGTGATGAGATTGAGATCCCGTGGGAAAACGTAGATATGCAAGTGCTACTAAAAGCCGATGGTTTTCCAACATACTTCTTAGCCAACGTTGTTGATGATCACCACATGCAAATCAGCCATATTTTCCGTGGCGAAGAGTGGATCAACTCAGCCCCTAAGTTATTAAAACTGTACGAAGACTTTGGTTGGGAAGCGCCTATACTTGGTCATTTACCATTACTGCGTAATCCAGATAAATCAAAGCTATCAAAGCGTAAAAACCCAACCTCTATTAATTACTATAAAGAAATGGGTTACTTGCCAGAAGCGGTACTTAATTACTTAGGTCGCATGGGTTGGTCAATGCCTGACGAGCGTGAAAAGTTTACGCTGAACGAGATGATTGAGCACTTCGATATGAAGCGCGTATCACTGGGCAGCCCTGTATTTGATGTAGATAAACTAAGTTGGTTAAACGGCACGTGGATACGTGAAAACTTAACGGATGCAGAACTCATCCAGCGCTTTGTTGATTGGAAGTTCAATGGCGATATGCTGGCTAAAGTACTGCCTGAAGCTAAAACGCGTATTAATACTTTATCGGATATGGTTGATTTAGCTGGTCATTTTGTAGGTGGTATACCGACTTACGATCCCGCATTATTAACGGCAGGTAAAGCGGATGAAAATGTTATTCGCCAAGCGTTACAGTTCTTTATCTGGCAATTAGAAGGCCTACGTAGCTGGGAAAAGCCTGAGATATTTGCTATTGCTAAAGCGGTGGCAACATTCCACGAGCTTAAAATTAAAGACTTTTTAGAGCCAATCTTTGTTGCTATTACTGGAAAGACGTCATCGACATCAGTACTTGATGCAATGGAAATTCTAGGCTCTGATTTATCACGTGCCCGTCTACGTGTTGCACTTACACATTTAGGTGTTTCGAAAAAGCAGGCTAAGAATATAGAACGCGCTTATCGCGAATATCCAAATAGTTAATATGTTTTAACTGGTATTTTAAACCGAGCCCTAGGCTCGGTTTTTTATAACTTTTTTAATAACTGTAAGACTGACCAGTACATAAGTAAGCTTTCTCACATTCATATTTAGCATATGTCACTGCTATACATTGCTCAATGGTATAAGCGTTTGCTCCTCGGTTTACAGCATCTTGCTTTAATAAAGATTGGGCTTCGGCTTTTAAGTTATTTTTGTTAACAGTCCCTCGGCGACTCTCTTCACAGCTGAGCCCCTCTATCTGGCCCATCATTGTTGCGCCCATTTCGTTTGCATGTTGGTGGTTTCGAAATTTATATAAATCATGTTTAGCAATTTGATTTGCAATCATCACGTCGTTGATATTGGTAGATACCTTAATGGCACTGCATCCACTGCATAGAAGTAGTAGCAATGTACACAACGTTTTTTTCATTTTATGTCTGTCCTTAGTTTTTGTTTAATCTAAAGCATAACAATTATTTAAACTTAATATGTAAAATTTTGTTGATAACGTAGCTGCGTCTCTTTAATTCCTAGTATGTTGAAAAGCTAAAATGATCGCTTTGTATTTTATAAATTTCATTTTTGTTAATGAAATGTACAAAATGCTACACGTTTTAGCGTCACTTTTTATCTTCCTTATGGTTGAATTGTATGTACAAGTGGTGAAATAGATATTCACAAAACTTGAATAAAAATACTAAACAACTATCCAGGGGATACCTATGCAAGTGAAAACCATTTCCATTGCAGTAGCTGCCGCTATCTACAGCGCGAGTGCTGCACATGCTGCCGACATTGAGAGCCAGCACAAAATAAGTAACCAACTAAAAGCACCTAATATAACGTTTGAAGAAATTAAAGCATTTAGCAAAGAGTTTTCACAAGGCGACTCTGATTCTATGCTTCAAAACGATGGTCTTAATGTACAACTCAATAGCCAAGAAAAGAAATTTAAAGAAGAAGGTGTTGATGGTGAAAGTATATATATAGTGCGCTTGAAAGCGAACTCTGTTGCGCTCGAAGCGCGTGATCTAGCGTCACCTCTCGCACGCTCAATGCAAGTACAGGGTATAACAAAAATATTTGAAAAAGGCCGGGCTACTGTGAGTGCTGTCACAGAGTATCAAGCTAAATTATTACATAAACAAAACTCAGTGATGCAAGAAGTAACGGCCGTTACAGGCCGCACAGATATGCGTCGTCAATTTACTAAAGCCCTCAATGGCTTTTCTGTGAAAATGACTGAACGTGAAGCCAGCCGTGTTGCAGAACTTGGTTCTGTTGCATCTGTAATGCGTTCAAAGAACTATGACTTACTGTCAGATGAAGGTCCGAAGCATATTGGTGCAGATCAAATTTGGGATGGCACAAGTGTACCGAGCGGTATTAAAGGAAAAGGGGAGGGACAAATTGTTGGTATTATCGATACGGGTATCAACTCTGATCACCCTTCATTTTCAGCTATAGGCGGCGATGGCTATCAACATATCAACCCATTTGGAGAAGGCGCATACGTTGGTGACTGTGTTGAAGAGCCAGAAGAGGTTCAATGCAATAGTAAACTCATTGGTGTTCGCTCTTATGATGTGATAACCGATGCCTTTGAGGCAATGATACCTGGTTGGCCTGCCATTGGTGAAGATTATCAAGGTCATGGTTCACATGTCGCATCGACAGCTGCAGGTAACGTTGTTAAGAATGTACCTTATATGCTTCCTAGCTTTGGTGAGAACACAGATGGGGCTATCTTAAAAGAAGATTTATTTCCTGAGATTTCAGGGGTTGCTCCTCATGCTAATATTATTTCATATCAAGTGTGTTATCCAAGCAGTGCTGAATACGCAGGGTGTCCTGGTGAAGCTCTGGTTGCTGGTATTGAAGATGCGATTTCAGACGGCGTAGATGTTATCAACTTCTCAATTGGTGGCGCAGACTCAAATGTATGGGCAGATCCTGTACAGCTTGCTTTTCTCGCAGCACGAGAGGCTGGTATTAATGTGGCTGCTGCTGCGGGTAATAGTGGCCAAGCGTGTGGTGCTGCGGAATGTTTTGGTTACCTAGATAATTCATCACCTTGGTTGGCTCAGGTTGCAGCAACAACACATGGTCGTTCTATTGCGGTTGAAACTGCGGTTGAATATGCAGGCTTTGCTGATGATACCCTAGGTTCAGAGGTGCCAAGCTGGTCAGAAGCAGGTTTAGTTGGTGGAGCAATTAATAACGAAGAGCTGACTGGTGTTGTTGTATGGGCTAAGGATTATGCCGATGTAAACGGATTTAAAGATTACAATGGTTATTGCACAGCCGAATACCCAGAAGGAACGTTTGATTATTATAAAGATGGTAGTGAAATCACGGGTGCCAATGATGGTTCAACTAATGTGATTGTAATTTGTCAACGCCATACACCAACTGACCCTAACGCTAATGCACGTACTGCAAAAGTAGATCATGTTAAAGCAGGTGGCGCGGATGGTTTCATTATGTTTAACCGTGATCGTAATCAAGGCACCGTTCCTGAATCATACTCTTTACCTGGCGTCCACTTTAGTTATGATCAATGGAATGGAGTATACCCAGAAGATGCTCTAGAGGATTGGGTTGATAGCTATTCAGAGCTAGGTCACATGATAACGATTAAACCAACCGTTATCGAACGTCGCGTCAATCAAGATGATGCAGATTGGCTTGCTGACTTTTCTTCTCGCGGTCCATCATTTTCAAATGTTGAGGTATTAGCACCTGCAATGGCTGCGCCGGGTGTCAATATATATGCTGCTTATTCTGATGAACATCCGTTCGTAGAGCCGCATGGGCAAGATTATGCTGGTATTAGTGGTACATCTATGGCGTCGCCTCATGTTGCAGGGTCAATGGCATTATTACGTCAAATTCACCCAGAGTGGACTGCGGCCGAAATTCAATCTGCGCTTTCTATGACAGCGGAAAATGTTGTTAAATATCATCGTTTAAATAACAAAAGTGATATTGTTGCTGATGCAAAAATTTATCGCGCTGGAGCCGGCCGAATTAACGTTGCATTGGCTGCTAAAGCGGGTTTTGTGATGAACGAAACTGCGGATAACTTCTTAGCGGCTGACCCTTACAACGGTGGCACTCCACATAAGCTTAATTTACCTAACTTGGTGAACTTTGCATGTGCACCTGAGTGTCAATGGGTTAGAACCATAAAAGCAACGCAAGATGGTACGTGGACTGTAAGCCATGAAGATGTTGAAAACTGGAATTTTGATGTTAATAGTCAAACCGCTCAAAACGGTGTCAATATTGACATTTTCCCAAAAACTTTTTCACTGAAAAAAGGCGAAACACAGACCATTATAGTGAAAGCGTCTATCATGGATACACAGGACTTATTTAGTAACTCTGAGGTTGAGCTGCATACTAACCTTGTGTTCCAGTCTGAAAATACTGAAACACCAGATGCACATTGGCCAGTTTCATTTAAATATGATCGTGGAAATTTACCGTCATCATTACAAACTACAGCACATTCAAATCAGGGAACATATGTTGCCAAAGGCATTGTTTTACCAAATGTAGAAACGCCTGTTGCTAGTGTATATGAGCCAGTCAAAGCTGAAATAAGCACCGTAACCCTCCCTAAAGATGATGAGCGTATCTTCCCATGGACGATGAATCGAACAGAAGACGTGGCCGCTGAGGATATTCTTGATGAGGCGACTTTTAGTAAGTTTGTAACTGTACCAGTAAATTCAAAACGCTTTATGGCTGAAGTGATGGGAGTTGAATCAGATTTAAAGGGGACGCTCAAAATTGGTAACCCTTTAGTGTATGTAGGTAAAGACTACAATAATGATGGCGTTATTCAGCCTCAGGATGAAATTCTGTGCGTGTCAAACCATAAAATTTACGAAAACTTCTGTAATATCAACAATCCAGAAGAGGGTGAGTATTGGGTGGTGATCTACAATTCAAACCAGTCTGGTGTTGGTGCGGTTGAGGAAACATTCAAACTTGCAACCGCGGTGGTTTCAGACCAAATAGCAAGCTCTATGACAGCAAGTTTACCTGCTAGTAATGGTGAAGACACTGTTGATATGACCGTAGAATGGGACACTGAGTTAACGCCTAATAATGTCTACTATTCTATGATTGATGTAGGTTCATCAAATGTAAACCCAAATAACATCGGATCAATACCATTTAAAATCAAGCGTGGTAACGATGTCGTTCACCTTGATGCACCCGCTACAGGAGCAAAAGTAGGGGACTTTATTCCCTATACATTTGAGGTGTTAGCGAATAACTCAGGTATTGATCGTGACTATGAGTTCGAGCTTACTACTCCTGAAGGTTTAAGTGTACACCCGAATAATGTTCATGTTTCTTCTACATCAGAAGTAAATGTCGAGGTTATTGATGGCAAAGTGATTATAACAGGTGTTCAAGCTGATACACGTGATATAGAGCCTGATTATATAGTTACCAATAACATCACTGATGAAATGTGTCGTACACCTGACTTTGGTGGTTCAAACCCTGGTGGATATGTTGATTTGGCTGAGTTTGGCATCATGCCATTATTATCAGGTTTTGATGACAACAATTTGTACAATTATAACCGAGGCTTCACGTTACCGATTTCAAGTTTTTATAACGGGGCGTATGATGAGTTTAGCTTATATAATAACGCTGAGAATACAAATATCAAAAACAGCGTTATTCAAATCCGTGGTATGGGTACTGTTAATCCAGGTGCAAGCCGCTACTTCTACCCTGTCCATAACCCATTCCCATATAATTCGTTCCCATATGAAAATATGGCTCCACTGTGGCGTGGTTGGGAGTTTAGTGAACAAGGGTTGTTACGCTCTGTAATGTCAGTAGGCCTGTCATCTGATGAAGGTATTTCACTTGCTAGTACTGCTGATGGTTGGGGAATAGTAGAGTGGGATAATGCATCAGATTATGATGATCCCGTACTTGACCGTTCGACAGGCAAATATAGTTATACAAAGCGTGATAACTCGTTTGACTTCCAATTACTATTTAATGCCAATACTCGCTTTGGTGAAGGTGAACATGAGCTCTACTATGCATATGATAATTTAGATTTTGGTTCAACACGACCACACGGTAGTATCGGTTTGCAAGGTCACCGTGGTGCATTATATCAATATGGACCGCTAGAAAAGTATCGTGGCATACAGCATGCTTTTAACGATTTAGATGAAGTGATCAGCGATGGTTACGTTGTATGCATGGATTATGTTGGTCCTGAATCCTCTCAGTTTGAGGTAACCGCGTGGGCTGAAGTGTTACCATCAGCATCAGGTCAAACATTAGAAATTGATGCTAAATCATCAATGACTGGCTTGAATAGTATGACTGCGACAGCAACATTAAGTGTACCAGGCAATATTACCGTGGTGGCGTTAAACGACATGGTTACAGCCGAAGAAACTGCGATAAGTTTTGATGTGCATTATATTGATGAGACAAATTCAAAGAATGAAATCTCAGTAATAAATGACAATGTTAGTTACGTAGTTAAAGGTGACACCGTGACAGTCACACCAAATGATAACTTTTTTGGTGAGACAGAAGTGACGGTCGTCGTATCTGACATCGAAAATCCATCTGATGCGGCAAGCACGTCGTTTATTCTAACCGTTACAGGTATTAGTGATGCACCAGTTGCAAGCGTTACTGAGACGCAAATGGTTATTACTGAAGGTGAATTAGTGACGCTAGATGCTTCAGCCTCAATCGACCCCGATGGCGATGAGGTCAGCTTTACGTGGACTGGCAACGGAACTATCGCAAATTCATCAGCAGCGACAACAACAGTATCGGATTTACCAGCAGGTGATCATGTATTTACCGTAACGGTCTCAGATGGCGTCAATGAAACAACAGCTACTGTAGGCGTTAAAGTAGTCACGGTTGCACAGCGCCTTACTATTAGTGAGATAGCGACGCAATCAGTAGATGAAGATAGCAATACTGAAATCGCGATTAACTTTGATAATCAACTAGGTAAAGACACGTTAATTACCGCAATGGCTGCTAACACAAGTATTGAGGTAATGGGTAATGAGTCAGGCTCAATACTTAAATTGACACCGACGGCAAACTTTAATGGTGATATCGAGGTAACCGTGATGGTTGCATATACTGATGAGCCAACTGCCGTGGCTCAAACTACGTTTACTTTATCGGTCAATGCGATAAATGATGCACCCGTTGTTGAACTTGATAAAACGCATATGTATGTGCGAGAAGGCCAGGTCCCAACGTTAAGTGCGACAGCGACTGACCTTGATGGTGATGAACTGACCTATGAGTGGGCAGGTCCAGGTACAATTGCTTCAGCAAATGAAGCAAGTACTAAAGTATCAGGACTTGTTGCGGGTGATTATGTTTACACAGTATCAGTAAGCGACGGTGTAACAACGGTTGAAAAAAGCATGCAGTTATCAGTGACTGAAGCCCCGGTGGTTGATGATGCTGATGATGAAGAAGAGTCTAGTGGTTCGTTAACTTGGTTAACGATACTAATGGCTGGTTTTGCAAGCTTAAGACGCCGTAAAGCTAAGCGCAGCTAAATTTATTCCTAATTGTGTTATGTTACAAAGAGCCTTCGGGCTCTTTTTTTGTTTTTAATTAGCACATACCATGATGAAAAAGCAGCGAAAATTAATATAATAGTTATAACGATGAGTGCTAAGTGAAATCAAATACCTCTGTAGCAAAATGTACAAGGTATTTTATATTTTTTGTAATGTGTTAATTTTAGCAAGAAAGGGAGATGGCGAGGGTATTATTGTGTCAGCTAAAAATACATAAACATGGCTTAGCATACTATTTTTGTAATCAAGTGAGGCTTTATATGCTACTAATCATGAGAATACCCCTGAATACCAATATACTATGATTTAAAGGTGAATTAAGTTGATGAAAAAGGTGTTTGGCTTACTGTGTTGCTTGAACATATCAGTTGTGTATGCACAAGTTGACGAACAGCAAACTCAGCTTGTTAAAAAGTCGACAATTAATGCCAGCGTGACATTGGGTTATGGAGGGATTGAAAACCCGGTGCTTGATGCAGGTAATATCACATCACCCATTCTTCCAAGTTTTAGCTATTATGGTGATAGTTGGTATTTTGATGACTTTTCAATAGGCTACAGTCTCATTGAAGCACCTAATTATTATATCGATATATTAGGCAGGTTTAATGATGATGGCTTCTTTTTTGAACTTGATGGTGTTGAACAGCTATTTGCTCTAGGGGCGGTTTCTTCAGGTCCAGGAAGGCCTACGATTCCTTCGGCTACACCTATCAACTTAACACCCATAGAGAGAGATTTGTCCTATATGGTGGGTGTATCTTCAGCATTTAATCTCTATGATAATATTTGGCTAAGCGGGGCGTTATTACAAGATGCAACGGACGTTCATAACGGTCATGAATTTTTGCTTAATGCTTATAGTGTGTTTGAATTATTTTCAGGCAAGGCGGGCATAGAGATTGGGGCCGTTTATAAAAATAAAGAATTAATAGCGTATTATTACACCGTAGCCGCTGGTGAAAGTAAAAGTAGATTACCTAAGTATGACTTAGAAAGTAATGAGCAATATCATATTAAGTTAACGTATGAATACTCGCTAAATAATAATCTCAGTTTAGACTTTAAGCTTAAACACACTTGGTTGGGTGATAACCTGGCCAACTCCCATATGATAAAGCAAAACGGGTACTTTTCTGGATTTGTAGGAGTTACTTATCATTTTTAGGCCATTGTATCGATATTCTTGCGCCGCCACTTGTCGTGTGATTTGTTAAGTTTATTTTACCTCCGTGCCACGTGGCAATCCTGTCTACAATATATAGCCCAAGGCCATAGCCACTAGCTAGCACATCACCTTCACCTTGTTTAAATGGCTCAATCAATGCATTAGCATTAAGTGGTAAACCTGGGCCATCATCAGTCACATAAATAGTATAAATACCGTTACTCTTCCGAGTTTTAATTTGTATCGAGTGCTTTGCATATTTGGTCGCATTTATGAGTAGATTTTGCACTGCAATAGCCATAAAGCTATGTTCGCACCATGCGTCAATTATTTGAAAGTCTACTTTAAATTCTAACTCTTTGTAGAGTTTGAATTTGTGTATCTCAGTATTTATGAGCGATGCTAGATTGACTTTCTTTTGATTAAACACTGTTTGTTGATGTTCGAGCCGTGCAAAAGAAAGGTATTGCTCGAGTCGTACTTCGATTTCGTCGATATCATGTTCTATCTGACTATTTTCATCAGGTTCTAGTTCTGAAATTGAAAGAGCAAAACGCATTCTAGAAAGGGGCGTTCGGATCTCATGGGATATGATCCGTGATAAATCACTGTGTAATAAAATAAAGCTTTCTATACGCTCTGACATTTCTGTAAACGTCCCTGCAAGTGGCGCAATTGAAGAATTACTTTTGATTGGTAGGATGATTTTTTCTGGCTTTTTACTGAAACATTTTGCTGCATTTTGAAGTAGACTTAAATCTCTAAAAACGGGTCTTATAAACAATAAAATAATGCCGCCAAGTAATAAGTAAAAAGCCATAAATACAACCCAGTCTGTTGGCGGGGTGCGCATCAGTTCAACCGGACCCACTCTGTATATTTGTTTATTAAACCCTTTTAAGTAAACAAAAGATTGGTTTTCAAGAGTAACACTGAGGATCCCTTCATTTTCAAAATTAGTTTGTAGCTCTGGCGATAAAATAAGCTCTGAGGCGTTTACCTTTTTCACTCTCGTATCTTTTTCGTCAATTAATTTCCTAAACTCGTTAACACTAAGCTGAAGGCTAGGAGTTTGCGCTGAGAAAAAATAATTGTACATTTGGCCAAATGATAATACTAAAGCCGTTAAGCTAACCGTTATTATCATGTATAACTTTAAAAACTGTTGGTTCATGACTTAGTAATATCCAAACTATAGCCTTTTCCTCTAACAGACTTAATATCTAAAGATGCTTCTTTATCGGAAAATAGTTCTTTTAGTTTTTTCCTTAATCGACTAATTTTTAAATCAATCGCTCTATCTAGGCCGTCATACTCTCTCCCTATTACTTGTTTAAACAATAACTCTCGCGATACTGTTTGAGGTGCATTGTTTGCTAAAAATGAAATAATCTCAAATTCACTTTCGTTTAGGCCTAACCAAGTATTAAGAAACTTTGCATCACGTTTGTTAGTGTCTACAGATAAGTCTTGCTGAAGTTCATCTGGGATTATACGTTGATTAATGATGTTTTTAATTTTGGCTAAGAGTAATTCAGGTTTAATTGGCTTAACTAAATAATCATAAGCACCTAGCTCTAACCCTTTTATTTGTGATTGAACAGAATCCAGCGCGGTTAAAAAAATAACAGGGCAGTTGTGGTTGTTTTTTAGCTGCTCTATCAGTGCAAACCCATTTCCATCAGGTAACATAACATCACAAATGATCAGTGTAGGTAAAAAGGTACATTCATGATCATAGTAGGTTTGTACTGTATTGAATAAGTCAACGGTGTAACCTTGCTTTAAAAGGAATTTATGTATCAGTTTTGCCAGTTTGAGATCATCTTCAATAACAAATATATGATGCATTATAGACTCCAGCCAAAGCGGCGTTTTATACGATAATCACTTACTTTATAGTTAGCGATGGATAGTTGTTGTTCTTTAACCACTACATTTTCTAAGGGATCAATAAGTTGAACCATAATGGAGTGTGTCGTTTTTAATTTAAAATGTTCATTAATAAGCCCTGGAGAGTTGTAGCACTGGGTATAATGAGGGCGGTTCGTTATTTCTAAGCATAGCTCTTTAAAAGGCGCGAGCGTAAAATTTACTTGAATATTAAATTCGCAGAACTTGTTTTGTGATTCAATGATGCACACCTTCGGCGAGACATTAAAAAAAGGTTTATCAGATGCCTGTGCAAAGCTACTGACACTAAAAAGGCCGCTACATAATAATGTGATCAATAATGTTTTTTTATTGATGTATTTTACATCAATGGCTTTAATGGCTGTGAGGCAAAACAAATTAAACTACCTAAATAATCGCGAGAATGGATGTAGAAAAAATAAACAAGCTCACGTTCCTTTTGTCTAAGTTTTTTTTAGTAACATACAGAGTATTTCACTCAGGCTGTTTGTTATTATATTTAGAGTAAAGCGAATGGTCCTTTTAGGTTCTCTATTTTTGACTAATTAAGGGTTACACAAGTAATTATAAAGGCACTAATAAACGACGTAAAATACACCTTCATTTAGATTAAAAACATCTCTACTGCTGTCGTTAGTGTTAACTATTTCTAGTTGATTGTTAACCCTTTGTACAAATTGCTACATTTAATTGTAGGCTATTTATTTAATTGGTTCGTGATTAGTAAAATAGGGTAAGTGATACTTACTTTTTTAAGTTGATTTATCTTCATCTTTTAGCTTTATTAAACCAAGCATTTATTTTGTTACACAAAATTAAACAGATTCGACCTCTCTCATTATTTTATCTGGTAGTATAGATAAGTTATAAGCAGTTTAAGCAGTGAACAAACAATGTTAAGTCCTTATTATCAGCAACATGCTGACTATATCTCTATTTCTCGTGAACAAGGTTGCCGCTTTGCTAAGTGCGTAGCTGATGATTACAACCCGCTTCATGATAAAGACGCAAAACGATTTTGTGTACCTGGAGATCTATTGTTCTCGTTGGTATTAAGTAAGTACGGTATCAGTGAAAAAATGGAATTCACGTTTGCAGGCATGGTAGATGAAAGCTCAAAACTTGAGTTTCCACAAGGTGCAGATGAATTTGATATCACCAGTGGTGAAAAAGTCATGCTGAAAGTTAAGCGTGAAGGTAAAACCAGTCAGTGTGAAACACTGACCAATAGTCTGATAAAGAATTATGTAGAGTTTTCTGGTACCACGTTTCCTCATGTGATCATTCCGCTTATGGGCAAACAAGATGTCATGATAAACCCGGCTAGACCGATGGTTATTTATGAGTCAATGTTGATTAACCTCGATACGTTGGATATCAAAGCCCCTGTATTAGAATTTGCTGAACCTGATTTCGAATGTGCAGGTAAGCGCGGTAAAATAACATTGCGATTTAATTTGCTCGAAAATGGCAAAAAAGTGGGATCAGGTGAAAAACATATGGTTGTATCGGGTATACGAGAATATTGCCAAGACACTGTTGACGATTTGATTTCATTTTATAACGAACGTAAAGAAACGCTTAAGCCTGTTGCTTAAATCAGCGAGAGTTTAATCATCACTAAGAAGGCGCGTAAGCGCCTTTTTTGTTAAGCGTTTTGCGCGTACAATAATGCTAATATTTGTCATTCCAAGTTTATCTTATGTCTGCTGCAACGTTTACTGATCTTCACCTTGACCCTTTACTACTCAAAAGCCTTGAGTTAACTGAATACCAAAGCCCTACCGCTATTCAGCTACAAACAATCCCACTCATTTTGGCTGGAAACGATGTGATGGGCAGCGCCCAAACAGGCACAGGTAAAACAGCTGCTTTTGTACTCCCTTTGCTGCATAAATTAATTACCAGCGATAAAAAAGATGAGCAAGGCACCGCACGAGTTTTAATATTAACGCCAACTCGTGAACTCGCCCAGCAAGTATTTGCAAGCTTTGAAAAATATGCGTATGGCACTAATATCAAAGGCGCATTAGCCTATGGTGGTGCGAGTATTGGTCCTCAAGTCAAAGCGATGAAAGACGCACAAGTGGTGGTGGCTACACCGGGACGTTTACTTGATCACATTATTAAAGGCAGTATTACACTATCAAGTGTGGATTCATTGGTGTTTGATGAAGCGGATAGAATGCTGGATATGGGCTTTATTGATGAGATTAAGCGTATTTTACGCCATGTGCCAAGTGACCGTCAGACTTTATTATTTTCAGCCACGTTTGATGATAGCGTGTTTGAACTAAGTAAAAAGTTACTGAAGGATCCAAAACTTGTAGAAGTCGATAAGCGCAACTCGGCAGCGGTAGAAGTTGAACAAGTTATTTATGCCGTCGATGAGGACCGTAAACGTGAACTCGTATCGCACATGATTGGTATGAAAAACTGGCGCCAAGTGCTCATTTTTACGCGTACCAAACAAATGGCAGACAAGTTAGCCAAAGAAATGTGTAAAGACGGGCTGAAAACGGAGTCCATTCACGGTGATAAATCACAAGGGGCACGTGATAGAGCATTGCAACACTTTAAAGAGGGAACCACTCGTGTGCTTGTTGCAACGGATGTTGCTGCGCGAGGGTTAGACATTGTTTCATTAAAATACGTAATCAACTTTGAGCTTCCTTACATAGCAGAAGATTACGTTCATCGAATTGGTCGAACGGGACGAGCAGGTGAGCAAGGGCTTGCAATGTCGTTAGTAAGCCTTGATGAGCAATGGCTGCTTGAAGAAATCGAAGTTCTTTTAGATACACGCCTAACGCCACAATGGCTTACAGGGTATGAACCCGACCTAAACAAAAAGCCTAAAGATAACCGTAAAAATACGAATAAATCGCGAAAAGACCGTGATAAAAAGCGAATTTTAGGTAAAAAAAGTTCAAACCGCCGTCGATAAGTTTCTTATACTTAATCTTAAGTAGTCAGCGTGGGTGTTTAGCATGTTTAAAACAAATAAGTGGATGTTTTCAGAAAAAGACAGTCATATATCTTTACAGAAGTGGCAGAAAACGGTCGATTTAATGACAGATCTGTTTTCTGCTCCTGCTGGTTTTATTGTGCAATCGGTTGATTCAGGTTATCGAATAGTGATTGCCAGCGAACAACAAGAGAACCCGTATGATGCAGGCACTTTTATACCTAATGATGTTAATATATTTTGTAAAAAAGTGGTCGCAGATAACTGTGCGCTTTATGAAAAACATGCCACAGAAGAGACGTATTGGTTTGATAACCCTGAAGTGACACGGGATGGTTTTGAATCATACCTTGGGTTACCTATTCACTGGCCTGATGGCGAGGTATTCGGCACCTTGTGTGTAATGGATTTTGAGCAAACAGACTACCAGCGCAACTACTTAGAATTAATTAAGCAACTAAGAGACATGGTTGAAGATGATTTGGAAATGGTCAACAATTTCGTGCAAATGCGCGAGATTGCCATGTTAGATCCGTTAACTAATCTTTATAATCGCCGTGCTTTGAGTTTACTCGCACAACAAAAAATCAATTTAGCAAGTCGGCTAGGTTTTGATGTATGTTGCTTATTTATCGACGTAAACGACTTTAAAAAGCTAAATGACAGGTTCGGTCATGAGGTTGGTGATAATGCACTCATTGTATTGGCTGACACATTACGAATGCGTTTACGAGATGCTGATATTGTGGGTCGTTTAGGTGGCGATGAGTTTATCGCTGTCATTCAAATCACCGATAAACAGCTAATAGATAATGTCCTTCATAAAATACATAAAGGTTATAAAACTTCATTGGCTGAAAAGAATTTACCAAGTTTAAGTTTAAGTATTGGTTACAGTTTTAATTCTCAGCAAAAAGAACCCTTTGAGACGCTGTTAGATAAAGCAGACCAAGAGATGTACAAAAATAAACAAGCATTAAAACTGTCTAACCAGTCATAATGCTTATTGGGCTTTGGTGCTTGCCTTAAGCTATTTGCTTTTCAGCTAGATTTAATTCCATCGTTGCCTTTAGCAAGCGGTAAAGGTTAATTGATGCATCAATTTCTTCTTTACGGTTTGTTAAGCTTTCAATGTTTAGCCCTAATGGCACATCTAAATGAGCACAGCTTTGTAAGATCAAGTCTAAGTTTTCACGGCAAATACGCACCGATTCACTCAGTGGATTGTTAGAATCCAACATACGCCATTTTGTGGCCTCCGGTACAGAAATCCCTAGCCACTGCATAAAGTCTAACGTTTTCTCGCTGCCACATGGTGTAAACGTCAGAATGATTCGTTGCGGTTTTATACCTTGTGCTTTACAGCTGCGTGCATAACTGGTTATTAAATCAATTGTAGCTTGGGCATTGTAAACAGCTTGTGAGATGAAAAATTTGCACCCTTGTGCTGTTTTTTCAAGTAAGCGTTCGTGTTCGTTACGTTTACTAGCGTGGCGCTCAGCAATAGTCACGCCGCCTAAAAAGAAGTCATCCGACTGTTGCTCTAACACTTTATAGGCATTTGGTAAGCTTAACTTGATATCACCTTCAGATGATGGGCTACCCACAAGCACTAGGTTTTTTAAATCAAACTGGGTTTTGGTTTCATCTAACCAGGCTTTAAATTCTTCTTCACCGCGCTGCGCAACACTTTTATAAGTGATCACGTCTTGATCGGATAGATTACGCAATAGATGGCTGTATTCTCTAGGGTCCACAGTCTGTTTGAAAGGAAAAGGGCGCGGCTTATCTGTACGGCTACTTTCATCTTGAATATCATAAATAATCACCCCGTCGTATTCAATTTCATGTAAACGGCCTAATAGCTTTTGCGCAATAGTTTCAAGTTGAGCTTTATCAGTACCAATGCGTGGCGGTGTTGTGCCAATTAAGTACACACCTTGATTGGTATCTTCGATTTTCTCTTGTAATGATAAAGCCATAATCCTCATTCCAGCTGTTTTTTGTCTGTGTCGAATAATATAGCAGCCATTTAGACGTCTAGATAGATTTTTTTGATGAAACTTTCTCAATCAGTATGAAATTATCTCAAGTTTATTTGAGGAGTGACGGTCGTAAATACACAACTGTTTACATAATTCATTGTACTAGGGCTCTTATATTGGCTTGGTTTGTTGCATAATCTTAGAGTATAAAAATTTTATAACTAAAAAAATATTCAACTAACAAGGGATAACAATGAGATTTAAATTATTAGCAACGAGCCTAGCTGTTACGCTAGCACTGAGCGGGTGTGCTAGCAATGAAAGTACAACCATGGTTAAAGAAGTTGAAATAGAGCAAAACTCTGTAAACACTGCAAACGATCGTGTCTTTTCACAAGACTACGTTCTAGAAGAGCTAGATAACGGTTTGCGTGTGATGATAGTTAAAACTGACTACCCAGATGTTGTTTCATTGCAAATCCCTGTTTCAGTTGGTTCACGTAATGAGGTGGAAGCGGGTAAAACGGGTTTTGCGCACTTTTTTGAACATATGATGTTTAAAGGGTCTGAAAAGTTTCCACAAGATGTGTATTCAGATATTTTAAAAAACTCAGGTGTTGATAACCGTGCTTATACAACAAATGATTACACCAACTATCACCTCAACTTCTCGAAACAGCATCTTGATAAAGTACTCGAGATTGAAGCCGACATTTTCCAAAATTTAAAATATTCAGAAGAGCAATTTCGTACCGAAGCATTAACCGTTAAAGGTGAATACCTTAAAAACAATGCCAGCCCCATTCGTAAGTTACTTTCAGCTGTGCGTAATGAAGCATTTGAAGAACATACCTACAAACACACCACGATGGGCTTTTTTGAAGACATTGAAGCTATGCCAGATCAAATGGCCTATGGTAAAGAGTTTTTTGAGAAGTTTTACAAACCAGAATATGTTTCATTAATTATTGTTGGCGATGTTGATACAAAAGAAACCATGGCGATGGTTAAAAAGCATTGGGGTAACTGGCAAAAAGGCGATTATGTTGCCGATATTCCTACAGAACCAAAACAGCAAGCGGCTAAGTACATCCATGAGAAAAACGAAGGTCTGCCAGGTCATTGGTTGCTTGTATCGTATAAAGGCACTGCTTGGAAGCCAGAGGTAAAAGACCGTGCAGCATTGGATTTACTCTCGCAGCTTTATTTTTCAAATAACTCAGCGCTTTACCAAGAGTTAGTGGTTGATAAACAAATTGCCAGCCAAATGTTTACCTACAACCCAGATACAAAAGATCCGGGCTTACTGCATGTATTTGTCAAAGTAGAAAACGAAGACGATTTAGCTAAAGCCCGTGATGCAATTAATAATACTTATGCAAAAGCGCGCACAGAGTTAGTTGATAGCCAGAAGCTAGCTGATTTGAAATCTAACTTAAAATACAGCTTTATTAATGGCCTGGATTCATCTCAGTCAATTGCATCGACACTTGCGAGTTATATGCATTTTGAACGCGATCCAGAAGTAATTAATCAACTGTACGCAACCGCTGACAGTATTACAGCCAAAGATATTCAAGATATTGCTAACAAGTACTTTGTTGACAGTGGCCGCACAACGGTAACCATGTCGGCACTTGATAAAATAGCCGGTTTTGAAAAAGACGTTGACCTAAATACGCTAGTTGCAAGCAAGCAAACAGTGAAAGAGCGCCACTTTAATGTGCTTGATAAGACCAATAGCTCACCATTGATTGACGTTAACTGGCTATTCCACACGGGTGCTGCGGCTGATCCTAAAGGTCAAAAAGGGGTGGCTGCATTGACTGCTGCCATGCTGGCACAAGGCGGCTCTGAATCTAAGAGTTATAATGATATCAAAACAGCACTGTATCCATTAGCAGGCAGTTTTGGTTATCAGATTGATAAAGAAATGATTTCACTTCAAGGACGTGTTCATAAAGATAATGCTTCGCAGTGGTATGCATTAGTCAGTGAGCAATTACTTAATCCTGGTTTTAGAGAAGATGACTTTAAACGTTTAAAGAAAGAGCTGATTGACGGCATTAAGTCGGGCCTAAAAGCCTCTAACGATGAAGAGCTAGGTAAAGAAGTACTTTATCATAAGCTGTACCAAGGTCATCCGTATGAAAGTTACAACTATGGTGACTTGTCAGACCTAGAAGCATTAACACTTGATGATGTAAAAGCGTTTTACGCCAAAGAGTTCACGCAGGCTAAATTAACTGTAGGTCTAATTGGTGCGGTACCAGAGTCTCTTAAAACAACCATGTTTGCTGATTTAAGCGATTTACCAAAAGGGAAGGAGAGTCGTTTATCAATTCCAGATGCACCTATTCTAAAAGGACATCATGCCACTATTGTTGAAAAGTCAGCGCAATCAACCGCTGTTTCATTTGGTTTCCCAATTGATACCATTCGCAGTAGCGAAGACTGGACTGCACTGTGGTTAGTGCGCTCGTACTTTGGTGAGCACCGCAGCTCTAACTCATACTTGTATGAACGCATTCGTCAAACGCGTGGTATGAACTATGGTGATTACGCGTATATCGAGTATTTCCCACGTGGTATGTTCCAAACAAAACCAGATGCTAATTTAGGTCGCTCAGAGCAAATATTTCAAGTATGGTTGCGCCCATTACGTTCAAATAATGATGCACACTTTGCAACACGTACGGCGTTATTTGAACTTGATAAGCTGATTAAAAATGGCATGACAGAAAAAGACTTTGATGCAACACGCAACTTCTTAATCAACTTTGTGCCGCAAATGGTTGCAAGCCAAAACCGCCAGTTAGGCTATGCGCTTGATAGTGAGTTTTATAACACTGAAACGTTTGTTAACTACGTGACCAGCCAGCTTGAAAAACTAAGCCTTGCTGATGTAAATCGCGTAATAAAAGAAAACTTACAAACAGACGACATTCACTATGTATTTATCACAGGCGATGGTAAAGATATGCAAAAACGCTTAGCGTCAGAGCAAACGTCACCTATGGTATACAATGCAGAAAAACCAGCAGAGCTCGTTGCCGAAGATAAAGTAATCGCTGATTACAAATTATCTATTCCTGCGAAAAACATTGAAGTGTTGGCTGTAGATAAGGTATTTGAATAACAAACATTTAAATAACTAAAATGTTTAATTTAAATGCCCCAAATTTGGGGCATTTTTATAGTGCTGCACCCACTTTTACACCGAGTCCAAAAAGTATAATTGCGCTGACGATAAGCAATAAGGTGATGTGTCCTCGGGTTTGTTTTGTTATTACTTAAACTCCTTATTTCATAATTAAAAATACGGTGATCATGCCAAGCGCAAAGCTTGAAAAAGATGAAATTGCTATCATCGCTGTTATATTTTTTTTATTAATAATCTGTGTTTTAGAGTCTGATGCTGCGACCTCTTCAAATCGTATCAATTCGCCTTGTCGAACCTCCAATACGGCACATAAGGCCATGGTGGTCTCTTTTGACGCAGCGCCTTCTTTTTCGACTCGCTGAATGGTCCGTAAACTCACATCACAGGCATCCGCAAGTTGCTGTTGAGTCCAATTTAATTTTTGCCTCAAGCTTTTTACGGTTTGGGGGTTGAGCTGCATATTAAAGCTCCCCAATGAGGAATTCTAAAATAGTAATGAGTAAGTAGCCGCCAATGAGTCCACCCAAAAAGCAGCCGGCAAGAACTTTTAGTGATGTTTTTGGATTGTTAAATAGTGATGATTGTTCGTAGCTTTTAACTAACTTTTTATTTTTAAACAGTGAACACTGAAGTCTTCCCGTTAAAATGTTCAGCATTTCAAATTTAACATTAAACGTATTACCTGATAGTTCAAATTGGTGCTTACTTGTTACACTAATATTTCGCTTTTCACTAACAAGCTCATCATTGATATAGACCTCTTCTTTACCTGTGAAGTAGCTACCAAAACAGGCTATTTGATCATCGCCATCTTGAAAGTAAAATTTATAACCCAGTTTTTTAGTATTTAGTATGTCGTTATTCATCATCATGTATCCTTGTTGAGTTGATGATGCTAATTTAGCGATTATTTTTATTATTTACGCCGTCAGTTATATGCCAATGGTTATATTGTCATATGACATGACGACTGTCATGTACTGTTAATGCCTGAATTAAATAGAATTTTAATTTTTACAATACTTGTTGGTTTTTTATTGCTTGTCGTATGGTGTTGATAAGTTTGTTCATTAGCTATGGGGTTAAGTTTGTTATATCTAATAGCCAGAACAAATAATGACAGTATTAACACATCAGCCATGAAATCCGTTAAACTTAACTAAAGCACATTTATATTTTATTTAAGGCCGTCCTATGCGTCATGAAATTTGGCAACAACTTCGTACAGAAGCGAATGAGGTTGTAACTCGTGAACCTTTATTAGCAAGCCATGTTTATTCATGTATTTTGAATCACGAATGTTTAGGTTCGGCATTAAGTTTTATTGTGGCAAATAAGCTAGCAGATGCCGTTGTTTCAGCGTTTACCATACGAGAATTATTCGATCAGGCGTTTGTTGACTGTGATCGAATGTTGACCCATGTTGCTCATGACATTAAAGCGGTTAAAGATCGTGACCCAGCTGCCGATACTTACTTAACTGTTATTTTAAACTTAAAGGGTTTTCATGCAATACAAGCACACAGACTTGCACATTGCCTCTGGCGTCAAAACCGTAAAGAACTCGCGCGGTTTATTCAAAGCCGTACCTCAGAAGTATTTGGCGTTGATATCCATCCTGCTTGTAAAGTCGGTCATGGTATTATGTTTGACCATGCAACTGGCATAGTCATCGGTGAAACGGCCGTTATTGAAAACAATGTTTCAATCCTGCAATCAGTAACACTCGGTGGTACGGGTAACGAGAAAGGTGACCGTCATCCTAAAATTCGTGCTGGTGTTTTAATTGGTGCAGGTGCCAAAGTGTTGGGCAATATAGAAGTCGGTGAGGGGGCACGCATTGGTGCAGGTTCAGTTGTATTAAGTCCTGTGCCAGCCCATACTACAGCAGTAGGCGTACCTGCTAAGATTGTGGGTAAGCCGGGATGTCCATTCCCTGCGCAGAGTATGAACCAAAATTTCTTAGAAGCAGAGCCTGTCAACGAGTCTCATACGAGTGCCATGTTATAAAACGTCGTAAAGGAATTACAACGAAATGATAAAAAATAGCCCATTGTCTTTATTGCTCGCTTTTATAGCGGGCATCACATTAGCTTCAGGCTATTTTTTTCTTACTGCCCCGACGCCTTCTCAACAAGAAGCTAACGTAGAGCTAATTCAAACACAGTCCAAAGTATCAAAAGAACCTGTTGAAGTAACCCAAGTAAGCGTTTTGCCTACGATGGAAGTAGAAAAGGAGTCCGCTGATAGCGACCTTGGCTCGGACCACTCTAAAGAGCAATTACAGCAGCAAGTGAAAGAGTTAGAGCAAGCACTCGCCGTGCAAAAAGCCACAGTGAAAAGCTATCAAAAACAACTCAGAGCTCCTTCTGATTTTGAACAAGTACTGCTTGATAAATTTGACCAGCAAACACGAAATGAAGAGTGGGCTTATCGCACAGAAACAGCCTTACAGGATTTTTTGATAACAGCCGACTTAACGATTACCCCAGAGTTAGTCAGTGCTCAGTGTAAAACCTCAGTGTGTAAGTTTGAACTTGTGGCACCAAAAGGCAATGAAGAGTTTGATCACAGGCAATGGCGAGAATTAAACGATAAGTTAGTTAAACAAGCGTTTTGGCAACAATTTAAAACCAGCACCTCTACATCGAGTGACGATGACTTTCAATTGTTGCTCAGCACTGAGCCTTAACACACCTTAGATTCAATGGTGCCATCTGCTAGTTCAGTAAGTAGCACCTCACCCGCTTTCACACTTGAGACTGATTTAACCACTTTACCTTGTTTTGATTTAGTAATGCTATAACCGCGCGCTAACACATTTAATGGGCTAACTGAATCTAGTTGACCCGCTTGCATAGCCAGGTCGTTTTTAGCGCTTCCAAGGCGTTGTTGCATCGCTTGTTTCATCCGAGCCTGCAATTGTTGTAATTGGTGATCTGCTTGCGCCAATTTTCTATCTGGGGAGCGCTGTAATAAGCGCGGTGTTAAATTAGCTAGTCGGCGTTCCTGTTGATAAAGGCGTTGTTGCATGGCATTTTGCAGTGCAAGAGTAAGCTCATCTAATCGTTGCGCCTGCTGGGTCAATTGGTTGCGTGGGTGGCAAAGTGTAAGTTTATGTTCAAGCTGCACTGCTAGTCGACGTTTATCTGCCAATTGATGCTTGAATGCATTCGCTAAACGATTAAGCATTTGTTGCACTTGATTGGTTAATTCAGCACTGTTTGGGCTAACAAGCTCTGCGGCGGCACTAGGGGTGGCTGCACGTATATCAGCCACGTAATCACTGATAGTGGTGTCAATTTCGTGGCCAACAGCACTTATTATTGGGAGTTTACTGTCAAAAATAGTGTGAGCAAGTTGCTCGTTGTTAAAACACCACAGATCTTCAAGCGAACCACCACCGCGGCCTAAAATTACCACGTCGACTTCATTACGCTCATTCGCTAATGAAATTTTATTGATGAGTTGTGTATGTGCATCTTTGCCTTGCACCGTTGCTGGATAAATGACCACTTCAAGTTGCGGTGCTCTGCGTTTTAATACTGTCAGAATGTCTTTGATTGCAGCACCAGTAGCAGACGTAATAACGCCGACCCGATGCACAACGTTGGGTAATGGTTTTTTATGAGCAGAGCTAAACAACCCTTGAGCCGCTAAGCGCATTTTAAGCTCATCGAATTCTTGTTTTAACTGGCCTTCACCAGCCGCTTCCATATGTTCTACAATTAATTGGTAATCACCGCGCGGTTCATACAGTGAAACACGTGCACGCACGGTTACTTGGGCGCCATTTTCCGGGCGATAGCGTTGGCTCCGGTTGTTACCTCGCCACATGGCAGCTTTAACTTGAGCGCGTTCATCTTTTAAAGTGAAGTACCAATGCCCAGATGCGGGAGTAATAAAATTAGATATTTCACCCGTCAAAATAAGCGAGGCAAACCCTTGCTCAAGTACGGTTCTAATTTCTCTGTTCAATCGAGAAACAGTGTAAATCATTGGCTGTTGCGACTTCAGTGCCATAAAACGACTCTTAAAAATACAGATATGGGGATTTTATCACAAATATTTGCGAAATCTTATTTACTCATGGCAATAACGCTGATAAAATTTGGCCGCAATTCCTTATACAAGATCCACATGTGAGAAGTTGCCAAAATGCTTAGAATTGCTAAAGAAGCTCTTACCTTTGATGACGTACTTTTAGTACCAGGTCATTCTACTGTTTTGCCACACACGGCAAATATTTCAACTCGCTTAACGCGTGGTATCAAACTTAACTTGCCGTTAGTT
The DNA here is from genome assembly GCF_001469215.1 of Pseudoalteromonas sp. H105. GTDB lineage: Bacteria > Pseudomonadota > Gammaproteobacteria > Enterobacterales > Alteromonadaceae > Pseudoalteromonas. Next base: position 315,248 of record NZ_LOFH01000004.1, on the reverse strand, counting down.
TCAGCATCTATGGATACTGTTACAGAAGCTCGCTTAGCGATTGCTTTAGCGCAAGAGGGCGGTTTAGGTTTTATCCACAAAAACATGACAATCGAAGAGCAAGCTAAAAACGTGCGTAAAGTTAAAACGTATGAAGCGGGTATTGTTTCTTTTCCTGTTACAGTTACTGCGGATTTAACGATTGCAGATGCAGTTGCACTTTCTGAAGAAAAAGGTTTTTCTGGCTTTCCAGTAACAGATGCTGATAACGGTTTAGTGGGGATTGTTACCAGCCGTGATATGCGTTTTGAAACGAAACTTGATCAACCTGTTTCAACTGTTATGACTGAGAAAGACAAGCTTGTTACCGTTAAAGAAGGTGCCGCACGCGAAGAAATCTTAGGCTTAATGCATGAACACCGTATCGAAAAAATTCTTGTTGTTGATGATGCATTTAAATTAAAAGGCATGATCACCGTAAAAGATTACCAAAAAGCACAAGACAAGCCAGATGCTTGTAAAGACGATCAAGGTCGTTTGCGTGTCGGTGCTGCGGTTGGTGTAGGCGCAGGTACTGATGAGCGCATTGCAGCCTTGGTTGAAGCGGGTGTCGATGTATTATTAATTGATACTTCACACGGCCACTCACAAGGCGTTATTGACCGCGTTGCTGCAACTCGAAAAGCATTCCCTGATTTGCAAATTGTTGCAGGTAACGTCGCAACAGCTGAAGGTGCTATTGCACTTGCAGATGCTGGTGTTGACGCTGTTAAAGTAGGTATCGGTCCTGGTTCAATCTGTACAACACGTATTGTTACAGGTTGTGGTGTACCGCAGATTACTGCTATCTCTGACGCAGTTGAAGGCTTAAAAGGTCGCGACATTCCAGTGATAGCCGATGGCGGTATTCGTTTCTCTGGTGATATTGTGAAAGCATTAGTTGCAGGTGCATCATGTGTCATGGTGGGGTCAATGCTTGCGGGCACTGAAGAGGCGCCGGGTGAGGTTGAGCTTTATCAAGGTCGTTACTACAAGTCATACCGTGGTATGGGCTCACTAGGTGCGATGAACCAAAAAGAAGGTTCATCTGATCGCTACTTCCAAAAATCAAATCAAGCCGACAAGCTTGTGCCAGAAGGTATTGAAGGTCGCGTAGCCTATAAAGGCCCTATCGCGACCATTATCCATCAACAAGTAGGTGGTCTTCGCAGTGCAATGGGGTTAACCGGTTGTGCAACAATTGAAGAGCTAAACACCAAACCACAGTTTGTACGTGTTACTTCGGCAGGTATGGGTGAGTCGCATGTTCATGACGTGCAAATTACCAAAGAAGCACCGAATTACCGCTTAGGTTAACTAACCTAACCTATTGAAATTACGGGGCTGGCTTTTGCTGGCCCTTATTTATAGTCATTCAGATTATCTGAATGCCAGTTCTTGACTAACGAGACCCCCAATGAGCAAAGACATTCACGATTCACGAATTCTTATTTTAGACTTTGGTTCGCAATACACGCAATTGATCGCCCGCCGTGTGCGAGAAATTGGTGTTTACTGTGAACTGTGGGCATGGGATGTAACGGAAGAGCAAATCCGTGAGTTCAATCCACAAGGTATCATTCTTTCTGGTGGCCCTGAGTCAACAACCTTAGACAATAGCCCGCGTGCACCTGAGTACGTATTCAATGCGGGCGTGCCGGTACTTGGTATTTGTTACGGCATGCAAACAATGGCTACGCAGCTTGGCGGCAGTGTTCATAGTTCTGATAAAAAAGAATTTGGTTACGCGCAAGTAGAGAAAGTGGGTAACTGTGCGTTATTCGACGCGATTGAAGATCATATTACTGATGGTGGCAATGGTGTACTAGACGTATGGATGAGCCATGGCGACAAAGTGATGGAAATTCCTGATACTTTTACAACCACAGCCAAAACTTCAACATGCCCGCATGCGGCGATGTCTAACGAAGAAAAACGTTTTTACGGTGTGCAGTTCCACCCAGAAGTAACACACACGCATCAAGGTCAGCGTTTATTAGAACGTTTTGCAATTGATATTTGTGGTTGTGAAAAATTATGGACAGCTGCAAAAATTATTGATGATGCAATTGAGCGTATCAAAGACACTGTGGGTGATGATGAAGTTATTTTAGGCCTCTCAGGCGGTGTTGATTCATCGGTTGTTGCTATGCTTATTCACCGTGCAATTGGCGACCGTTTAACGTGTGTTTTTGTTGATAATGGTTTACTTCGTTTAAACGAAGGTCAGCAAGTTATGGATATGTTTGGTAACAAGTTTGGCCTTAACATTGTTAAAGTTGATGCCGAAGAACAGTTCTTGGCAGATCTTGCGGGTAAATCAGATCCAGAAGATAAGCGTAAAGCAATCGGTCACACATTTATTAACGTATTTGATGAGCAATCTAAAAAGCTTAAAAATGCGAAGTGGTTAGGTCAGGGTACAATTTACCCCGATGTTATTGAATCAGCAGCATCTGCGACAGGTAAAGCACACGTAATTAAATCGCATCACAATGTGGGCGGTTTACCCGATGAGATGAAAATGGGCTTAGTAGAGCCATTACGTGAGTTATTTAAAGATGAAGTACGTAAAATTGGTTTAGAGCTCGGTTTACCATACGACATGCTTTACCGTCACCCATTCCCTGGACCAGGTCTAGGTGTGCGTGTACTTGGCGAGATCAAAAAAGAGTACTGTGATTTACTTCGCCGTGCTGATGCAATCTTCATTGAAGAGCTTCACAAAGCTGAGCTTTACCATAAAGTAAGTCAAGCGTTTACTGTCTTCTTACCTGTTAAATCAGTAGGTGTGATGGGCGATGCGCGTAAATACGACTGGGTTGTAAGCTTACGTTGTGTTGAAACTATCGACTTTATGACTGCGCGTTGGTCACATTTACCCTATGAGTTCTTAGGTGTGGTTTCAAACCGCATCATTAACGAAATCGATGGTATCTCACGTGTCGTTTATGATATTTCAGGAAAGCCGCCTGCAACGATCGAGTGGGAATAGTTTTTAATGGTGCAAGTCATTATTAGTTAATGGCTTGCACCGCTTTTTAGATAGTCTCAGGCTTTTTTATAAACCAACCATTGTTAATGGCTAGACTGCCAACCCCTCATTGCCCATATCAGATACACTTCGTAGCAAAGCATCTATATAGCTTAAAAAAATCCAACTTAATTAGAAATCGAATCTATAATAATTAAACAGCGAAAGTATACGATTAAGTTTTTGACAATTTACAAGCGTATTTAACTCTCCTCTATTTGCAAATACTTGAAGACGAAAATCAAGTGCGGCAATCCACCAAAGATGTGAAATGTACAGTTTAGTGCTCTTTTTAGATGAGTGTTTTAGGCTATATCCCTAAGGTGAAGGAAGTAGTGATGGTCAATACTAAACATTTAATTAAGGGCTATTGTTGAGTCGATAACACCTTAATGAAATAGCTATATTGCTTGATACCGATAACAGAGGTTTTTAGTGGCAGTTGATGAATCTGTTGTAAATAGTGTTGAAGAAAAAATGCGTCTAGTTATCCCTATTTTATTTTGTATAGGCGGTATATTAGTGGCATTTAGTCTTATACTTGTGGATGTAAAAAATAAAAATTTAGCCTTGCTCCTTATTTTTGCGTGGGTGTTATGCTCATTAATCGCGATTGTTTTTAAGCAAATGAGGCAAAAATTTTTAGTTGTATTGGCTATTTGTGTTTCTGTAGCTTTTCCGTCGCTTGTTATCGAAAATGGCGTCATACCAGTCACTATGACGCCTTTATTAGCAGCAATTATTGTGCTCCTTGTGACGGGTTGGCTGCGTATTATCTGTGTTTCTATTTTGAGCAGCGCACCAATAATACTCCTTGTAGACGGAGACCCTGTAACAACAGCTATTGCTGTACGAGCAGCACTCAGTGCTGTTGTGCTTTCTATTCTTATTTCTTATCTTCGAAGTAGTTATCAAGGACTAGTCGACAAGACTAAATTACAGTTAGAGACCAATGAAAGAATATACGGGGTTATAGGGCATGAGCTGCGCACACCCGCTGCAACTATAAAAATGCTGATAGATGTTGAGCTTGAGCAAAACCGTTCGAAAAATTTAGTCGAGTTACAGCAGTTATCAACACATTTGCTCTGTGTACTTGATGATATGAAAATGTCATCGTTTAGTAGTTCGCTATCTGTTTACAATAATAATGAAGTCATATCGGTTCATGATATCGTTGAACGGGCGATTGAAGGGGTAAAACCTTTGGCCGAAAAGTGTCACTTTATCATTAATTTTGAAACGCAAAAATCAGCTTCTGAGCATCATAAAGGTTCCACCAAAGCTATATTCCAGATTATTCAGAACTTAACTAAAAATGCCATACTCCACAGTGGTGGTCGTTCAGTTACAGTAACTAAAACAGCCGAAGATTTGAGTGATGATACAACTCACTACCGTATCAATGTTATTGATGATGGTAATGGTATTGAGCCTGAATTTCGAGACAGGATGTTTAATGCATTTGAACGTGGGGAAACATTAAGTGAAGGGACTGGGCTTGGGCTTAATGTCTGCAAGCAAATTGCTTACACCTTGGAGCAGGGGGATTTACACTACATTGAAAGTCCACACGGCGGTGCTAATTTCGAACTCACATTTGTCCTTAATAAATGCGAGCAAGGCGACACATCATCGTTAATAGACAATGATGTCGAGTTACTTGAAAATCTAAAAATACTCTTAGTCGAGGATACGCCAATCTTACGTATGATAAGTAGCAAGATTTTGGCGCAAAATGGTGCCATAGTAACAGAGGCTGAAGATGGTATTATTGGCTTGAATAAAGTAAAAGAAAATGACTTTGATTTGGTTATAACCGATATCATGATGCCTAATTGTGATGGTTATGAGTTAACCAAGGCGTTGCGTACGCAAGGTTTTACAAACCCAATTATAGGCGTAACAGGTGCAACCGTTGGTAATGAAGCGAACCGGTTAGTTGCGTGCGGTGCAAATGCCGTTTTGCCTAAGCCACTCACCCTTTCAACTATTACTGAAGAGCTGAAAAAATTAAAAATGGTTAAAAAGTAAAGTTTTGCTTAATCGATGTTGTGTCGCAAGAGAAACAATTTAAGTATGTCATCTCTTTTTATTTAAATTGACGACCTTTACTTAAGGTGAAGTAAAGAGTAGCGACTCGTTGATCTACTCAAAAAGTGATTAAGGAGCAACCCTTCAGCATGCTAATTCACCTATTTGTTTATTTAAAAGGCAAACGAACTAAAAAAGTAATTTTTTCCTTTACCTTTGGCGAAAGGTCTCTATAATTCGTCGTCATTGCAGGGGCGTAGTTCCAATTGGTAGAACAGCGGTCTCCAAAACCGACGGTTGGGAGTTCGAATCTCTCCGCCCCTGCCATTTCTTCTTTACATCGTTTTTATTACTTCTTATATTATCCAAATGTTTTAATCTACTGAGTTGTTATGCATCCACGTTACGCAGCTATTTTTGGCATAGAGAATCTAGCACTTAATCAGCATTTTCGTCCGGATAAAAAAGACCACGTTATTGCTGATAAACCGTTGCTAACAAGCTTCGCAGAGAATAAATCAAAAACAGATTTACTCGACATTAGCGCGACGTTGCATGGCGATATAAATAAAGCTATTGCGCCGCAAACAATGACTCAAATAATACAAAGTCAGACAATCACATACCATAACGGTGTGTTGAGCTTGCCTCACTCACAATTAAATCCTAAACAAAAGCGTGCGCTGTGGGCACTGTTGAGCGATACACTTGATAACTTTTAAAACTGTTTCAGCATCTTCAATCGATGCGCTTATGGGTATTGAGAGCGCATGTCATAGCCACCCATGGACACATAAAACCATGCAATCTTGTTTAGTTGGACGCTATTTTAATTTAGCGGCATTCGATGACACCCAAATGGTGGGGTTTTACATTGGGGAGAAAGCTGGTCCTGATTTTACGTTGATGGATATCTGTGTGGCGCCTGCGTTTCAAGGGCAGGGTATTGCTAAACAATTATTAGACAAGTTTATTACGTATGGTGAGCAACACAGTGCTGAAAACTTGTTTCTAGAAGTGCGAGAGACAAACACGCGTGCAATTAAACTATATGAACGTGCTGGGTTTAGTGAAATGTCTGTACGTAAAAATTATTACCCTAGTGATGACTCTGCAAAAAATGGTCATGAAGATGCCATTCTAATGGGGATGACTTTGCTATTTAGTTAACGAATCCTGGTTTATTGTGTACTTTATTGCTTCAATTAAGCTTAATGCTAAATAATCGCGTCGGTTATGATCAGTGTCTCTGCCACGTAAGTTATTTTCAAGTTCAGTAGCTGCATGGTGAATATTGTTAAATCCAAAACAACCTGCGCTGCCTTTTAAATTATGTGCAAGTGATCTTAATACTTCCCACTCTCCAGTTTGATATAGTTGGTTTACCTGCACTAAATGATCTGGCAGTTTTGAGCGATAGTTTTCATTTATCTGTTGGAACTTTTCACTATTTAATAGACTATCCCACTTATTTTGGCTGTCTTTTTCGATATGTAAATATTTAACAAGGACATTTTCCAGGGCATCTTTATCTATTGGTTTTGCCAAGGCTTCATTGCAGCCTGCTTTTAGGTAGGTATCTACATCATGTTTCATCACATTAGCGGTAAGTGCGATAATAGGGCCATCATAGGCAGCGTGGCGAAGCATTTGCGTTGCTTCTAATCCACCCATAACAGGCATTTGCATATCCATAATGATGACTTGATAATCATTAACTAACGCCATCTCCACTGCCTCGGCTCCATTGTTAGCAATATCAGGGTCTAATCCCCAAGTTTGCAGCAGTAATGTAATCAATACTTGGTTATCAGGATTATCTTCAGCAACTAAAATATTGGCATCAAAGCTATTTGCAGCAAATGAAAGCTGGGTATCTTTTTCTGGTGTTAATTGGCTTAGCTCAGTTAGCATCGGGGTTTTATTTCCTTCAACAAAGTTGCAGGCTATTTTTACGCTAAAACAGCTGCCTACACCGGATGTACTTTGAAGGTAGACATCGCCGCCTAATAATTGTGCTAAATTTTTTGAAATACATAACCCAAGCCCTGTGCCACCAAAGCGGCGAGTAGTGGTGGCATCAGCTTGTTCAAAAGGTTTGAAAACACGTTCAATTTCATGCTCTGACATACCTATACCGCTGTCTTTTATAGCAAATTCAATTGATTGTGAGTTTGTATCATAAGTAATGTCTAAGCTTATTAAACCTTGCTCAGTAAACTTAACTGCGTTGCTGGCAATATTGATCAAAATTTGTTTTAAGCGGGTTGCATCAGAATTAATAATTTTAGGTAATGGTAGATGATAATTTATTTCACACTTTAGGTTCTTTTCTTGCGAAAGGGGGCGAATAATAGAGTCAATATCATGTACAAGCTGAACAATATCAAGCGGGTCTTTTTCAACAGCCAGTTTTTCAGCTTCTATTTTTGACAGGTCTAAAATATTGTTTATTAACTCTAATAAATGCTTAGAGTTGCGTAAAATAGTGGCTAAATGTAGTTCATCTGAAGCGGCTTCTTTGCTGTGCAGTAGTTGCTCTGTAAAACCCATGATTGCGGTTAAAGGGGTACGAATTTCATGGCTCATATTCGCTAAAAAGCGGCTTTTTAACTGGTTTGCCTGTTCAGCTTGAGCAATTGCAGACTCAAGCTGACTGTTCATCGTTTCGAGTGCGCGGGTTCGGCTTTCAACTTTATCCTCCAGATGGTGTTTGTACTCTTCAAGTTCATCCTGATAATGACGAATTTGGTTTACCATGTGATTAAAGTCATTAAATAATACGCCTACTTCATCATTATTATGGGCGGGTAAATACACCGATAAATCACCATCACCGACTCGGTGGCTGGCCGCTCCCAATGACTCTATCGGGTTGAGTAATAAGTTGCGTACAACAATAAAAATCAGAATGGGCAAAGTGATTATTGAAATAATGACTATGAGCGCAGTGATCAAGCTGATTGCTTTTCCTGATTGATACAACAATGCTTTGGGAATGGTCGATACATAATAATAGCCACCGTTCATTTGCACGGCGTAAATCATGCGTTCTATTTTATCAATACTTGATAACTCAATGGTTGAAAGCTTGCCTAAGTCAGCAAGATTATGAATTTGTTTGAGCTCATATTCACTAATAAATTGCCCTCGTTTATTATAGTCTGAGCTAAATAAAATCTTACCGTCTTCTGTGAGTAGTAAGTTGAGGGTATTGTTATAAGGCGCTTCCAGAATACTTGTATTTAGAATAGAAGGCTCGACATGCAGAATAATAAACCCTAACTGTTGAGGGCGTTTTAAGTAGTAATCAGCGCTGTATACGCGCTGTATGAAATATAAACTGGTTGTGCCGTCACTTTTTTGCACCATAAATTGTTGTTGGCGTAGATTACTCTGTAATACACGAGAGAAGAACGGGTAGTCCGTTGGAGGAGTATTCAAATTGCTGGAATAATACGCCTTACTTTTCCCACGTGGAGAAACAAGGTTTACACTAATAATATCAGGGTAAGCTTCGGAGTAACTGGCGAATACATCCATTAAGTCGCCTAATTGAGAAGTGTAATTGCCATTGCTAAGCATGTCATCAGCAAGAAAGTCACTCAACACAGGTGAAGTGGATAAAAGTTTGGAAGTGGAGTGAAAAGAATCAATGTAGTTAAACATTTTCTGCTGTTGTTGTTCAACAAATCGACTCACTATAAGCTCTGCTTGCTTTTGGGTTGAGTTAGTTACATTTGTTAATGTAAACCCCCCCAGAAAAAGCAGTGGCAAGATCACAAGCGGTGTGATGTACCATAATAATCGAATACTAAGCTTACTGGTTTTCATGCCCAATCAATATTTCCTCCGTGTAATCTTACCAATAGTATGCGTTAGGAGAACATTAAACAAGTATCGCGCTAACAGTCTTAATTATAGTTTCTTAGAAGTGCTTAATTACTTGCAATCGTTGCTTTTTTGGCTAGGACAAACAAGGTATAATAACATCAATTCTATTTTATTTTTACGATGCCCAAAGTAAGCCCTGTGTCGGCTTGTTTTTGTTGTGCGTTGTTATGACTTAAAGCGGCTTACATGTCTAATTTATTAAACGAAATCAATACGCGACGTACATTCGCTATTATCTCTCACCCAGATGCGGGTAAGACTACCATCACCGAAAAAGTATTGTTATTTGGACAGGCTATCCAAAAAGCGGGAACCGTTAAAGGGCGTGGCTCTAACCAGCATGCTAAATCCGACTGGATGGAAATGGAAAAAGAGCGTGGTATCTCAGTGACAACCTCTGTGATGCAGTTCCCTTACAATAACGCACTCGTTAATTTACTTGATACCCCTGGACACGAGGATTTCTCTGAAGATACTTACCGCACACTTACAGCGGTGGATTCGTGCTTAATGGTCATTGATGCCGCAAAAGGTGTAGAAGAACGTACGCGTAAATTGATGGAAGTTACGCGCCTACGTACCACACCTATTGTTACCTTCATGAATAAGTGTGACCGTGATATTCGCGACCCAATGGAGCTACTGGATGAAGTAGAAACAGAGCTAAACATTGCCTGTGCGCCTATTACGTGGCCGATTGGTTGTGGTAAAGAGTTTAAAGGTGTTTACCACATCCACAATGATGAAGCGGTGTTGTACAAAACAGGCCAAGGTCACACTATTCAAGAAGTGCGTACAGTAAAAGGGTTAGATAACCCTGAGCTTGATACCGCTATTGGTGAAGATTTAGCTGAGCAATTACGTGAAGAGCTAGAACTTGTCATTGGCGCGTCAAACGAGTTTGACCTAGAGCTGTTTTTAGCAGGTGAGCTTTCGCCTGTGTACTTTGGTACCGCGCTTGGTAACTTTGGTGTGGATCATGTACTCGATGGTTTAACGCAGTGGGCACCTACGCCATTACCGCGCGAAACTGAAGATCGCCAAGTCGTTGCTACTGAAGAAAACTTTACTGGTTTCGTCTTTAAAATTCAGGCCAACATGGATCCTAAACACCGTGACCGCATTGCTTTTATGCGTATTGTGTCGGGTAAATATAGCCAAGGTATGAAAATGAACCACGTACGCCTAGGTAAGCAAGTCAGTATCTCTGATGCGGTAACCTTTATGGCGGGCGATCGTGAGCGCGCAGCAGATGCATATGCGGGCGACATTATAGGTTTACATAATCACGGTACGATTCAAATAGGTGATACGTTTACGCAAGGTGAAAAGCTTAAATTTAGCGGTATTCCTAACTTTGCACCTGAGTTATTTCGTCGTATTCGTTTACGCGATCCACTTAAACAAAAGCAGTTATTAAAAGGTTTAGTACAACTTTCTGAGGAAGGCGCTGTGCAGGTGTTTAGACCACTAATTAACAACGACTTGATTGTAGGTGCGGTAGGTGTACTTCAGTTCGATGTGGTTGTTGCTCGCTTAAAAGCGGAATACAACGTAGATGCGATTTATGAAAGCGTAAATGTAAACACAGCCCGCTGGGTAAGCTCAACAGACGTTAAAAAGTTTGAAGACTTTAAGCGTAAATGCGAAAGCAACTTAGCATTAGATGGCGGCGATAACTTAACTTACATCGCCCCAAGCCGTGTAAACCTTAACTTATCAATTGAGCGTTACCCTGAAGTGACGTTTAACCACACGCGTGAAAACTAAACTCAAAATTTAAATAAAGCCCGCACACGCGGGCTGATAAAGGTAACAGATATTATGAACATTCGTACGCTATTAATTGATAAAGCCATTGCCGCGATGACAGCTGCAGGTTTACCTGCTGATACAAACCCAGCGGTAACGCAAAGCACGCGTCCACAATTTGGTGATTACCAAATTAATGGTGCAATGGGCGCCGCTAAAAAAATGAAAAGCAACCCACGCGAACTTGCGCAAAAAATTATTGATAACTTAGATATCAGCGATATTGCCGATAAAACAGAAATTGCTGGCCCAGGCTTTATTAATATTCACTTAAAGCCTGAGTTTTTAGCGCACAGTGTAAAAGCGGCAAACAACGACTCAAAGCTTGCTGTTGCAGAACATGCACAGCCACACACAGTGGTTGTTGATTATTCGTCACCAAACCTTGCCAAAGAAATGCATGTGGGCCATTTACGCTCAACGATTATTGGTGACTCTGTAGTGCGTGCACTTGAGTTTCGTGGTGACAAGGTAATTCGTCAAAATCACATGGGTGATTGGGGCACACAATTTGGTATGCTGATTGCGCATTTAGAGGATCAAATTAACCAAGGTGTTGATTTAGATTCTGTTGCGCTTGCTGATTTAGAAACATTCTACCGTGATGCGAAAAAACGCTTTGATGATGAAGAAGGCTTTGCAGATAAAGCGCGCGAATACGTAGTTAAATTACAAGGCGGTGATGCGCATTGTGAAAAATTGTGGAAGCTCTTCATTGCTACTTCAGTTAAACATTCAGAGGAAGTGTATAAGCGCCTAAATGTAACACTCACTGCAGACGATATTATGGCTGAGAGTGCATATAACTCAGAGCTTAATAACATCATTGCGTTATTAAAAGACAAAGAAATTGCAGTTGAATCACAGGGCGCACAAGTTGTATTTTTAGATGAGCTTGCAAATAAAGATGGCGAGCCGTCTGCGTTTATCGTACAAAAATCAGGCGGTGGCTTTTTATATGCCACAACTGATTTAGCAGCATGTGACTATCGCTCAAATAAATTGGGCGCTGAACGTATTTTAATATTTGTTGATGCACGTCAGAGCCTTCACTTTAATCAAGTAGAGCTTACAGCACGTAAAGCAGGCCTTTTACGCGATGTAACAAGCTATGAGTTTTGCCCATTCGGCACCATGATGGGCGAAGATGGCAAGCCATTTAAAACACGTACTGGTGGTACGGTAAAGCTTGCAGATTTACTCGAAGAATCAATCACGCGCGCTACGGCAAAGTTAGCTGAGCGCACATCTGATTTAAGTGCTGAAGAACGGAGTGAAATTGCTCGTAAAGTGGGTATTGGAGCAGTTAAATATGCAGACTTATCTAAAAACCGTACCAGTGATTATATCTTTAACTGGGATACGATGCTTAGCTTTGAAGGTGCAACAGCACCTTACTTACAATACGCTTATACCCGTGTTCGCAGTATTTTTCGTAAATCAGGGGTTGATGCAGGCACATTAAATGCCGATGTAGCCATTATTGAGCCACAAGAAAAAGTACTTGCATTGAAACTGTTGCAATTAGAAGAAGTGCTTGATCAAATGATCAATGACGCGACACCTCACGTACTGTGTAGTTACTTATACGAACTTGCAAGCCTATACATGACGTTTTATGAAGCATGCCCAGTATTGAAAGAGGGCGTAGAACCCAATGTACGTGATAGCCGCTTAGTGTTGTGTAATTTAGTGGCAGATACATTGCGCACAGGATTGGATTTACTAGGCATCGAAGTCATGGAGCAAATGTAATCTACTGCGTGTAGTTTGCTTTGACTTCGTTGTCGTGCTTTTTTAGCCTAAGTCACATACAAAACGTATGCTCCTTGGCATAAAAAAGCACTCCGCCTTGTCAGCACTTCTACACTTGCAGATGCGTAATTTCGCATTGAATAGTTGATCCTAATCAATCACATATAAGAGCGTATGTTCATAGAGGTAAGCCGGTTTTCCGCCTTGTCTTAGGCTAAACTACTTAGGTGGATTCTGCTGCTTGTAGGTTGGGTTGGGTGTAACTAAACCCAGCAAAGTTAATATAATCATACGCCTTATGCTTGACTGTCTATTTTGATTAACCTAGAACCTAGAGGGAATTTTATGAAACTCGAAGATATTCGCCGTGAATACCTGCAAGATGCGCTTAGCGAAGACAACTTGCTTGATTGCCCGTTTAAGCAATTTGAAATGTGGCTTGAACATGCCGTGGCATCACAGTTACCTGATCCAACCGCAATGGTTGTTGCTACGGTAGATGAAACCGGCCAGCCTTCTCAGCGCATTGTATTATTAAAGCACCTAGATGATAACGGTTTTGTATTTTTTACCAATACAGGCTCACGCAAAGCGCAAGAGCTTAAAGGGAATAACAAAATTTCGCTGCATTTTCCTTGGCACCACATGGAGCGTCAGGTGATCGTTTATGGTGAAGCCAAACCCTTACCAACCGCTGCGGTTGCAAAATATTTTTTATCGCGCCCGAAAGAGAGTCAATTAGCAGCATGGGCTTCAGCCCAAAGCAGACCAATTTCATCACGTAAAGTGTTGATGGACACCTTCGCAAAAATGAAAAATAAGTTTTCTAATGGTGAAATCCCACTCCCCGATTTTTGGGGCGGTTATTGTGTTGTGCCAAGCAAAATAGAGTTTTGGCAAGGCGGTGCTCATAGGTTGCATGACCGATTCATATATCAACGTCAACAAGATAATAACTGGCAAGTTACGCGGTTGAATCCGTAAGCTGTTATGGGTTTTATTGATTCCCACTGCCACTTAGACTTTAGTGAGTTTGAGCCTAATCGGGAGCAATTGGTAGAGCAATGCAGGCAGCAGGGGATAAACGGTTTTATTGTGCCTGGAGTGACGTTAGCTCAATCCAAGGCACTTATAGAGTTTGCAAAGCGGTATTCTTGTATTCGTATTAGCGCAGGTTTGCACCCCTATTTTTTGTCAGAATACCTTGATGAACATTTAGCACAATTGACTGAATTTGCGCTTCACCATCGCGATAAAATTAGTGCTATTGGTGAGTGTGGCATTGACAGAAGCATGGATAACCTTAGTCTTCAAATCCAAATTTTTGAACACCAAATAACACTCGCTAATCAGCTACAACTCCCCTTAATTGTTCACCATAGACAAAGCCATGACTTAATTGCCCAATCCTTTAAACGCTGTAAACCTAAATATGGCGGTGTAATACATGCTTTTACAGGCTCAGTGCAGCAAGCACAGTCTTATATTAAACAGGGGTTTAAATTAGGCGTTGGTGGCAGTATTACATACGAGCGGGCGCAAAAAACTCGGCACGTTATTGCACAGCTAGATGCAAAGCATTTACTGCTTGAGACGGATTCACCCTCAATGCCTTTATGTGGTTTTCAAGGGCAAATAAACACACCATTACAACTTCCGCGCGTGTTTGAGCAATTATGCGCACTAAAACAATTAACCGATGCAGATAAAGCGCAATTTAAAAAGCAGCTTTATGAATCGTGTTCAGCACTTTTTTGCATATAGCGACTGACTTGCCAGCGCTTTAAACCCCGTCCTAGCTGCCATGTGAAAATACAAGTTATCACTAACATTAATAGTACTTGACGACCTAAATCATGAAAATGATTATGGCTTTGCGATACGGCGGCACGGGTTAAATAAGTGATTGATACAAACCCAATAGGGCGTTCATTGTCATTGATAACAGGCTCAACAAAAGGGGTTTTTAATTTGCTAATACCAGGGGTTGAATAGGGTAATTTCCCCATTAAATGATGAGGTTGCCAGTTATCGCTGCTGGCAATCAAGGTTCCTTGGTGGTCGTAAATTGTGGCTGCTAGTACAAACTCATCTTTGCTCATATTATTGCAAAGTGCATTGAGAGCGGGTTTGTTTTTTTCGATTAGGGGTGTTTGCGCATTTAGAGCCATAAATCGGGTTAAGCTTTTAGCTGTATTGTCCGCATTATCATAAAGTAACTGATGGCTTTGAAAACTGCTATTGACTGCAACCCATGTTAATAATAAAAAACAGGCAGCCGCTAAGCTTAGGCGAACAAGTCGTTGCCTTACTGATGCTGAAACTGGGTTATTAATATGGTTATTTTTCATAGTCACTGCTTACGCTGCTGACAGCCTTTGTTTTTGATGTTACAACTAAGCTAACTATAACCTTAAATCCCTGCTTATGGCGAGTTTACTGTTAAAAATGCAGGGGGACATTAGTCTCATTTTGGAGTCATCATGACATTGGAACGCCTTGCGGCCCTAACATCAGCCCAATTATCATCGCAATTAGCACTTGGCATTTGGTATCAGTTTGTTGAGGCTGAATTTACAAAGACACTCTTACCTGACAATCCTCAGGGGACTTTCAGTGTTGCATTTGGGGCGCAGTTAGATGGTGAAAATTTTGAAGATACCCTTGAGTTTTTGAATGCGAATAACATTTTAGTCAGTGGCGTATGTCGTTACCAACCAGATCCAACGCTTGCACCTGCAATTTGTTTTTACAGCGACAGCTTTCGTGGCGCTTTAAATCCTTTGGCAATGAATGAGTTTGCTCATGCGAAAGGTTTTCAACTGGTTCAGCTTAAAACACCTCCCTGTTTAGATGCGCCCGGTTTACTGGTGATGGATATGGATTCAACAGCAATCACCATTGAATGCATTGATGAAATTGCACGTCTTGCGGACGTTTATGACGAAGTGGCTGCGGTAACAGCAGAGGCGATGGCAGGAAAACTCGATTTTAGTGAGAGCTTGTATCAGCGAGTTGCAAAGTTAAAAGGCATTGAACAAAGCTTAATAGAAGAGTTAAAGAATACATTGCCTTTGATGCCAGGTATTGACGCGCTGTGTCGTGTATTAAAGCAGCATAACTGGTATTTGGCTATTGCTTCTGGAGGGTTTATACCGTTTGCAGAGCAAGTGCAACAGTTGCTTAATTTAGATGAAGTACATGCAAATGAACTTGAATTTAACGACAATAAGCTGACAGGTAAAGTACTTGGCACAATAGTCGATGCTAATCAAAAAGCACGGGTGCTTCGCATGCTTCGAGAGCAGTTAAGTTTATCATCGCAGCAAACCGTCGCCATTGGCGATGGTGCAAATGATTTAGTGATGATGGCTGAGGCAGGTTTAGGTGTTGCAGTTCATGGCAAACCTAAAGTGGTTGAGCAGGCACAGGCTGCGATATGTGAAGGGTCATTACTGCAGCTATTGTATTTGCTAACCATCCCTAAATAATCGTCAGTCCATAAGTACGAAGGGATAGAGTAACCTTCGTACTTAACTTAATCTGTTTAACCAAACCTGCTTACGAGATGTCATTTGTTCTATCATGTCAGCTTTAAAATTAAAGTGAGTAAGTGCTTCTTCTGTCACATCTACCATATCGCCCACGCCCGCCACAGACCACAGCGCTTCTTCTAAGTCTTTGGCTTTGTGCAAAGCATATTGACTGACGTATTTTAACTCGTTGGATAAATAATCGGTATCAGGGCGACCTGTTCGGGATATAAATAAGCGCATCACAAAAATAAGCTCATTCTTTAAGCCTTTTTTGAGGAAAAAAGTATGTGGCGCAAAGTCGTCCACCGCTGTGCATTGGCTCTTTATAGCACTTTCAATGGATGGCTTTTTCGGGTCAAAGCGAATAAATAGCGTAAATGGTAAAGGGGGATCTTGTCGGCTTCGCTCTTTTATAAGTGGAGTGATTGTTTCGGTAATTTGATCCGTTGATAAAAAGGCTTCTAAGCTGGTTTTTTCATTTAGTAAACCAAAACTTTGTAAAATACGGTGTATGGGACTGGGATATAACCCTTGGCCTATTGCACCCGTCGTGAAATGCGCCGCCTCTTTATGTAAGTAAAAGGGTAGTTGACACACTGTTTTTGTTACCATGTTTCTTAATGCCGTTGAAAGTCCAGGGATTTTTGGTGTCTCTTCCGATACTTTTAACTTACTCTTATTATTTTCAATTAACTGAGTAAAAAACTTCACCCCCATATGAGAAGAGCTCGCTTCTACCATCGCTTTCAAGTTGATGGTGGTTAAGGACTTGCTCACGGCCATGACTTCATATTTGAGGTGTGATAGTTGATGCTTCTTGGTAATCTTTTGCAACTCCGGCAAGCTTAACTCAACGATATCGCCTTTTTTAAAGCTAATGGGTTGCTCGCATTCAATTTGTAATCCCATCACAGAAAAATCAAGACTATGCGCTTGAGCTACCGGCTCCTCTACAGCGATTTCATTAACAATCACTTCTGTTTTATAAAGGTAGCGTTTGTGTGCACGCAAGTTTACATATTCTAAATCAACAGCTTCTAAACGTGGTGGGGTTTTATGCTTACCATGCCCAAAGCGTTTTAGTTCATTGACTAAGCTTTTATTGTAATCAAACGATTGATAGTGTTTTTGCTCTGACGGGGTTCCCACCGCTGTTAATACGACTAAATACTTAATATTTTTTAACATGCCTTGTACGCGTGGTGAAGGAGGCTTGTTAAGTTTTTCTATGTCTTTACCTGCAGTTTTAGGCAGGCTCAATGGGATAAAAGAGTCCTCAGGGTGACTTGGCATTAATTGCACTTTAAAACATTGCCAGCTTTCTTTTTGGCTACCAAACCCAAAGAATAGGTTGTGTAGCTTTGGCTCTTTTTTCAACTCTGTTTTAGTGGCCGAATAATAATAGATTTTGCCTGAAACAACATGGGTGAACGTATAAAAGTATTCTTCTTTTACCGGGGCTGGATCATTTAAAAGTTCAGCCAGACGGTGTTGATTCAAAATTGAATACAAGCTGGATAATTTTCGTTCATCACAGAAATAACGTTGAATAAACACATTGTTTTCTGTTGTTAGGGCTATGCTTGGGGATAGTTTTTCGTTCTCTAAACTAAAGAAAGTAAATAACGATGTTACGCGGGGTATGTAATATTGTTCATACCCTTTTGATACGACGGCATCGAGGGTGTTATCTAAGTTAACTTTGTATCTGCGTTTATTGCCGTGTATGAAGCTTTCTAAAAATTCATCGAATTTAATGTTATTTTCAATAAAGGTGCGCTTTAAGCGAATATGATTAAAATCAGACGATACAGCCTCAACGGCAACCACTTCATATTGAATGCCGTTTTTAAGGCCAAGCTCAAAATCCTGTTCTAAACCAACAAGTCTTAAACCTATTAATTGACCACGTTTGACAATATAGCGTGGTGCGAGCTTTATTTTCGCGCCACTCAAAGAAATATCTGATGTGGTCGCAGATATTGTACTTCCTTGGTTTATCTCTACCGTGATTTTAATTGAGTAATTCATCCGCTCTTCGCGGCGACTTTCATAAGAGGCAAACTTGATTACTTGGCAATTAAGGGGTTTTTGGGTTTGTTCATCTGCCTGATTAGCAAGTTCAGAGGCTTTCTTTTGCATAACCCTATGGTTATTATCAGTATTCATGACAGCTTCATAAACAGCAAGTGTATAACCGCCGTGGCGTTTTATCGCTTCTTCAAATACGGTAATGGCGGTTTCATCCATAAAGTGCTGTTTACCGCCATATTCATACGGTTTTACTTGACCAGTAACTTGTCCTCTTAGATCGATAAAGCGTGCAACAGGTTGAGATAGGCGTGACATTTCCATCTTGATCAAAAATTGCTCAGGCTTGGTTAGTCCTGCCGTTTTCGATTTAAAGATTCCATCAAATTTTGTATTACCTAAATACGATTTTAATTCATCAACTAAATCTTCGTATTTTAGGAGAATATCTTCACTCATCTATAAAACCATCACCTTCTAAAAGTAGGTATAACTGTTATTGATTTTCGTAACACGTTATTTTAGTAAAGCAGTGATGCTGCTTAACTATGTGTAACAGTGTTACGATAGCTACTTTTAATTTTTATTATTATAATTTGCCAAATAAATGGCTCACGAATCTAAGTTATTTGCTAAGCAAAAACTAAAGCAAAAAGCGTGCCTTGAAGAAAATCATAAAGCTATAAACAGATTGTGGCGTTGATTTAACTAATTGGCAAGCAGAGTAGCTATGTAAAACCATGAACTATCAAAATAAACGCTTTTTACAAGCATAATATAAATAGAAAAGACTAGGTAAGAATTTAAATGGCAAAAGCGGCAAAAGTAGAATTTGTTTGCACCGAATGCGGCATGAACTATCAGCGTTGGCAAGGGCAGTGTCGTTGCGGGGCATGGAATACCTTGGTCGAATTTAAACCCTCTGCGGGACAAAATAAAAAAACATCATCGCGCGCAAGTGTCGGCGGGTATGCGGGTGGAGTAGGTGGAGGCTCTAAAAAAATAAATGATATCGCCACCGTTGAGGCTGAAAAACAACTTACTGAGATTGGAGAGCTTGATCGCGTCTTAAGCGGCGGCGTGACAACCGGTTCGGTTAATATTATTTCTGGTGACCCAGGTGCAGGCAAAACAACATTGCTGTCTGACTTAGTTGCAAGAATGTCACAACGTATGCCTTCTCTTTACTGTACTGCAGAAGAGTCACTGTCGCAGTTTAAAAACCGTGTTAATCGCTTGAAGCTAGATTATAACGCAGATGAACTTTACCTTCTCTCAGAGACCAGTGTTGAGACTATTATTGAAGAGCTTGAAAAGAACAAAATAAAGTTTGCTGTAATCGATTCTATTCAAGCGGTTGTTACAGACACAGCCAATGGCAGCCCCGGTTCGCCATCACAAGTGAAAAGTGCCGCACAAGCATTGACCCAATACTGCAAACAAAATGATGTCACCATGTTCATCATTGCTCATGTAAATAAAAACAACGAGATTGCTGGCCCGCAAACTTTAGTGCATATCGTCGATGCGTTATTACATATCGATACGAACGATGGACAAATCCGTACATTAAGAGCCAACAAAAATCGCTTTGGCGATATAGATACCGTGGGTATTTTTAGAATGTGCGAGCGCGGTATGCTCAGTGTTGATAACCCAAGTGAAATATTTTTATCGGGCTCGAGTACTGAATCGCCCGGCTCCGCTATTACCTGTATCCGTAAAGGCAACCGAAACCTATTGCTTGAAATTCAATGTTTAACCACCGAAACAGAAGCCGAATTTCCGCAGCGTGTTTGTGTTGGTTTAAATATGAACCGGATTAAAATGCTCACAGGTATTTTGCGTAAACATACTAAAACTAAAATTTTCCACGATACTTTTTTTAATATTGTGGGCGGCTTGAAAATTGACGAATCAGAAACCTGTATCGACCTTGCGTTAGTTGCGGCTTTATTGAGTAGCTTAAATGAGTTTGTGGTACCAAGAACAACCTGCATCATGGGGGAGCTGAGTTTAAATGGCGACGTAAGGCCGATAGACAGTGGGGTGCCCAGAGTTAAAGAAGCTGCGCAACATGGCTTTACTGAAATTTTTATACCATTTCGTAATTACCATAAATCGATGGAAGGGCTTGGCGCAAAAATTACCCCGGTTAAAACCGTCCATGAGCTACTAAGCCTTATAAATTAATCCCTGACTTCAAAAGCACTTAACGAGTCATGTTGTTCAATGTTAACCTTGGACGAAGATGATCAGACTTTAAGAACATGATAAGGAATATAATGAAAAAACTAGCGATCGTTGCGGGTGTTGTGGCTATAACGCTAGGTGGTATTAGCTATGCTAACCACCGTGTAACCCAAGAAGTCAAAGTAGAAGTTGACCGTCAACTTGCAATGTTAACGGAACAGGTTGGTTCAGTAATCTCGTACGACGAGTTATCGGCAAGTGTTTTTTCACAAAGTGTTGAGCTTTCAAATCTTGTTGTTACAGGTTTTGACGGCAATAGTATTGCTGCGATTGATGGTATATCGGTTGCAGGGTATGAGACAGATAAAATTGCACCACGTACTGAATTGTTTATAAATGGATTTAAATTTAGTGATGAGTTTGTGACGCAGCTCCCACCTGATGCGAATAACCAACTAGCCAGTGCGCGTTATGATTTACATACCTTGATGAATTACGATGAAAATTCAGGCAATAGTGATATTACACTTACTATTGACGCGAATGACATTATTGCGTTTAACTTTGATTTAGGTTTGGCTAATTCAACGCCATTGATGGAAGCGTCGTTAGCCGCTAGTAAATTGCAGCAAGAAAGTGCCTCACAACAGTTAACCTTAGAACAGGAGCTTCAGCAGCAAACCATCATGATGGAAGCACTTTCTGGGCTTGAGCCACGCACCATTGAAATTAACTTACAAAACCAAGGTGAGTTTAAAACCTTAGTTGAACAAGTTCTAGAAAAACAAGGTATGACACTTGAGCAAATGCAACAAATGGTCGATGTGCAATTACAGCAATCTCCAGTGAGTGACGAGTTAGCACAAGCAATTAAAGACTTCACTAAAGGCCTAGGATCGTTAACGGTCTCGGCAAGTCTGCCAGAGGGGCAAACCATGACCGAAATAAATCAACAGATCTTTACCCTAATGGGACAACCAAACGAGCTGGCAGAGTTTATAAACTTAAAAGCAAAAGGGGAGTAGCTCAAAGAGTTATAAGTCTTAAGTTTAAGACAAGATACCATTTTGAGTGATTTGAAAGCGTGTTAACCCGCGCTTTCAAATCACAATGAGTTTATTAAAAGCGATAGCTTACGTTTATTGTTTAATTAACTCACCTTAATCCATTTTTATCTAACCATTTAGACTCAAAGCCACTCGTGCTTTCTCCAAAACCCAAGTTGCCCCTAATAGTATGGTATTAATTTTTATTTGCTTTGAAGTGCATTGAGCCGCAATAAGACCCACCATCAAACCGGCATGAATATGCTTCATTTCAAGGGCAATCAGCATCACTTTTGAGACGGTTAGCTAAATAAACTTACTCGTTGATGGTTTTTATGTTTATTTTTATATCAAGTAGTTCGTTTTAGAATGATTGACTTGCAAACTTGCTTTGACTATTGTTTATTCAACAATAACAAGGATGAGTGAAGTTATTTATGCGAACGCCATTACTTAGCGGTTTACTCCTATCAACATTTTTAGCCTCCTTTATTACCTTTGCAGGGGTTGATAGCCCACCAAAAAATCAAGATAAGTTAGGGGCGTGCTCGTCAGAGCACTGTAAGCAAGAGTTTAAAAAATTAAAACAATATTCACGCCAACAAATACCCATCGCGCAAGAAATGATGGGGAGCTTTTATTACAATGGTTATGGGGTGGAAAAAGATCTAAAAAAAGCGCGCCGATACTTTTATGAAGCTGCGCGTTGGGATTTACCAAACAGTCAATTTAAGCTGGGTATCATGATGCTTGAAGGCGAAGGTGGGGAAGTTAACGTTAGCCTTGGACTTACTAATTTACGAAAAGCAGCGAAAAAGTTGAAAAAAGCGCATTACTTTACCGCGGTGTATTTGCTGTTAAACAACCCGTCTCAAGAAGATGTGTTCGAAGCAAAAGAAAAGTTAGAGTTAGCGGCTAATAAAGGACATGTTAGAGCACATTATTTATTGGCTAAATTGCATGAGTCTGCAATGTTGGGAAAAGTTGATAAAGAGAAGTCGGTTGCACTGTATAAAAAAATCGCTAATAAAGATCCAAGAGCAAAACAAAAGCTCGTCGACTTAGGCATTGATTTACCCAGAGAACCCAAGAACAAAGACATTGAACGTATCGCGGTGGTCAGAGAAAAACAGACAATGGATATGTTTATTTCTGGATTGAAAAACTTACCTAGCATGAGAGCGTCAACATCAAGCAGAATCAGAGGCTCTCGATGTAATGATACTATTCCATGTTCAACTATCAGTGGTGATGAGGATTTAAGACGCTTTAAACAAGGCGCAAACCAAGCCTTTTTAAGCGGACAAGCTGCGCGCCTTCGTGGTGGCAATTAAGAGCAAAATGTCCCATTTCATGGGCTGACAGTGATTTTTGTCGAATCAGGTTTATCATTTAAAAATAAAAGCCGTGCTTGTTAAAATAAGCACGGCTTTTATATTTTTTAGCATCGAAAACCACAGTCGTACGATGTTAGGTTTAGCTCGATAACATTATTAATCGCCGTTTTGGTGCAAAATAACACGCCTAGAGTTTTACTCGCTTGTTTACAAAGGCAATTGTTAATGGAATGATGAGTGTATTTAATACACATTGTTTTGTGGTGTCAAAAACCACTAAAAAGGGACCGGATAAGTTGTTAGCATGCTAGGGTTATGTGCACCAATCTAGATTCATTGAGAATTTTAAATCTTGTTTTAGGAAATCAATCAAACTTAGCAGATGGAAGGTATCAAAATAGTAGTGTTCGATTTCATATTTAAGACTCTATTATTAAAAGTATACCTGTGCGCCTTAGTGAAGTTTATTCTGAAGGCGATATTTAAAAGGACTTGAACATTAACCATAGGATAGTTGTAATAAGTTCGTAATTTCAACCTGAAAATATTCTGCATCACTTCCTAATACAAACTGCACATTGGTACGGTGAAGTTAATTACCAATTTCAAGTCGCAAACGTTAATATGGAATTTAGCTGCTATTGGCTTGCAGGGAACTTAGTACCAAACTATATCAGTATCGAAATTCATTAGTGCAAAGTATGCTAACAAGCATTTTAGCAGAGGGAATAAGAGCAAAAGAATGAAACATATCATCATACTTACCATTATTATAATAATCTCAGCATGTCAGTCTGTTAATGAGAATCTTCTTGAGAGTAAAAAAGTAGGAAGGACAACACCTAAAATATTTACTCAAGGAGAAGGACTCCTTGTAATTGGTATTAACCCGATTTCTATGACCAACAAGATGAATCCTACCAAAAAAGCTGAGAGATTAATTTCTTTTTCATTAAAAAATATTGATACAGGATTTATCAAAAGAATTAATCATAATTATAAAAAAGTTTCTGTAGTTTCATTACCTTCTGGTAGGTATTGTTTGAATTCATTTGATACATACGTAAATCTTAAGTTACGACACTGTGACGCGCCATATTTTGATGTTGAATCAGGCAGCGTCGAAAATGCTGGTATAATTTCTGTAGGGATTAATTACAACGCCCAAAATAACGAAGTTACTCATAAAGTGTTTGAGGTATATCGAGATAATAAAATACTAACTAAAAGCTTATCAAAGTCCGATAAATTGAAAGTAAAGATTTTTTTTGAAAATCTAAACCATTTATCAATACTAAAAACTTGGTATGTAAAAACACCTTTTGGAAAAGATAGGGTAATTAGGTTAAAGAAAAATGGAAAAGCAGAAATACAAAAGTATGCTCAAAATCAATCTTATTACCTGCATGGGAAGTGGGAATACCGCAAAAATGAATACATTTTGTCTTTTTATAAAGGAAATCTGAACTATCGAATAAAAGAACATAAGGGGATGGTTGTAGGATTGGTTACCAGTAAGTTTAAAACTAGCGAGTTATGGAGTACTTTTGATGAGCACTGGATAATCATTGGTAAAAGCTCTTTAGTGAATGATAAATACAGTTTTGATATAGCAAACCGAAATTATTTGGTAATTGCTCCTGGAATTAAGTATCCTAAAGTTGCTTTTGAAAGAGGGATACAAGGTGAGATTGACCTGATTTTTAATTTAAAAAAAGATAGCACCCTCCCAAAAGGTTCAATTTATAAGCCTATTGATATCAACGTACAAGCATCTTCCTTCAGTGAGGAAATTAGTAACTTAATTGTTTCTGAGTTTGACAGCTTTCGATACTCAATAACAGGACAAGTTTCTCCATTAATTGAAAGTGTTAATGAGAGAATAAGTTTGTCAATTAATGATGGGGTTCCAACTGTATCCTTTGAAAACAACCCTAAAAGGGTATTCGAAAGCTATGAACACGCGAACAAGTCAAGTCAGAACTAAAAGTGAGCTCTCGTATTGCCTTTCTCTATAGGGCTCTTCTCACAGCTTAATAGCTGTATTTTAAGGTTAAATAAAAGCCGTGCTTGACTTAACAAGCACGGCTTTTATCTTTTGCTAGCACCTAGCACCTAGCACCTAGCACCTAGCACCTAGCACCTAGCACCTAGCACCTAGCACCTAACAACTAGTGCAATAAACGGGCTCTAATAGTGCCTTCTACTGCGCTGAGCTCTTTCAGGGCCACTTCAGATTGATCTGTGTCTACGTCGATGACCACATAACCAATGGCTTCATCTGTTTGCAAGTACTGGGCGGCTATATTGATGCCGTGCTGTGCGAACGCTTGGTTAATTTGCGTTAGTACACCTGGGCGGTTGTGGTGAACGTGCAATAAGCGGCTGCGATTAGCAAGTTCTGGTAGTGATACTTCAGGGAAGTTAACGGCAGTAATGGTTGAGCCGTTATCTGAGTACTTAGCCAACTTGCCAGCAACTTCAATACCAATATTCTCTTGTGCTTCTTGGGTAGAGCCACCAATGTGTGGCGTTAAAATCACGTTATCGAATTCACGCAGTGGTGAAACAAATTCGTCATCGTTTGATTTTGGCTCGACTGGAAATACGTCAATGGCAGCGCCACTTAGTTTTTTCTCACTGAGTGCTTCAGCAAGGGCATCAATATCAACCACAGTGCCGCGAGAGGCGTTGATCAAAATAGCCCCTTGTTTCATGACCGAAATTTCAGCACTGCCAATGAGGTTTTTAGTTTGTGGTGTTTCAGGTACATGCAAACTAATCACATCGGCGCGTTGTAGCAGCTGGGTTAGGTTATGCACTTGAGTGGCATTACCTAGCGTTAGCTTGTCTTCTATGTCGTAGAACTCAACGTTCATACCAATATTCTCTGCCATGATGCCAAGCTGTGTACCAATGTGACCATAGCCAATAATACCCAGTGTTTTACCACGAGCTTCAAACGAACCATGAGCCGTTTTCAACCAACCGCCACGGTGAGCAATCGCGTTACGCTCAGGAATACCGCGAAATAACAGTAAAATTTCGCCAAGAACCAGCTCTGCAACTGAGCGTGTATTAGAGAATGGGGCGTTAAATACCGCAATACCGCGCTTGCGTGCTGCGTCTAAATCAACTTGGTTAGTACCAATACAAAAGCAGCCAACAGCAACAAGCTTTTCAGCCGCGTCTAATACGGCTTCAGTAATATGAGTACGAGAACGAAGTCCAACAAAGTGTACGTCTTTAATGCGCTCAAGTAATTCGTCCTCAGGTAACGATGTTTTGACGTAATCGATATTGCTGTAACCATTACGCTTCAGTGTTTCTACTGCACTTTGGTGCACACCTTCAAGCAAGAGAATTTTAATTTTGTCTTTTGCTAACGATACCTTACTCATAGCCTCATTCCTATTTTATCTGTGGCCCATTTTTGGTGCCTATGATGACTTTATCTGCGCCACGTTCGGCAAATAAGCCGTTGGTTACAACGCCGACAATTTGATTAATTGTCTGCTCAAGTTGTTTTGCGTCGGTAATTTTTAAATTGTGTACGTCTAAAATAACATTGCCATTGTCGGTAACAACGCCTTGGCGGTAAACGGGGTCACCTCCTAGCTTTAATAATTCGCGTGCTACATAACTGCGTGCCATTGGAATAACTTCAACAGGCAATGGAAACTCACCCATAGTGTCAACCAGTTTGGTATCATCAACAATACATACAAATTGTTTGGCAACAGCGGCAACTATTTTTTCGCGCGTTAGTGCTGCACCGCCGCCTTTAATCATTTCATTGTGAGCATTGATTTCATCAGCACCGTCAACATAAACGTCTAAGCTTGCAATATCATTTAGCTCAAATACTTCAATACCAAGCGCTTTGAGCTTCTCTGTTGAAGCATCGGAGCTTGATACTGCACCTGTTATAGTGTCTTTTATAGAGCCAAGTGCATCAATAAAATGATTAACAGTGGAGCCTGTGCCAACACCAACAATGGTATTTTCTTCTACGAATTCGAGTGCAGCCCACGCAGCTGCTTTTTTTAGTTCATCTTGTGTCATTTTTATTTGCTCAATAGGTGGAGTTTATTTACGTAAGTATACAAATATATTACTTACCAATGGTAAATTTTCTGTGGTGTAATAATAAAATTCAAGGGCACATCCCACGGTTCAACAGGCAAACTTTCAACATGTTGGCACTGATGTGCTAACCCAATTAGCTGAGGCGTTTGCCAGTTTTCTCTGTGGTAGCGCGCCAAGGTTTTATCATAAAACCCACCTCCCATACCTAAACGATTACCGTGATTATCAAATGCGACGAGCGGCATTAACAAGTAATCTAAGTCCTGTAAGGGGCAAATTTGACTACAATTTAACTTAGGCTCCAAGATACCATAGCGATTTGGCGTCATGGGTGAATTTTCTTCATAACGCTGAAAGTACAAGGTTGTGCCGTTAAAAGGGTGTATTACAGGGAGGTGTAAATGGTGGTTTATAGACCAAAGCTCTTTTATTAACAATGAGGTATCAAGTTCTGAGTCGTTGCTTAAATAAATGCCAATATGTAAGTTTTTAGTTGTTTTGTACCTTTTTAGGTGTTGAATAAAATTCACTTTTAGGTGTTCGGCTGCGTTTTTTTGCTCAATTTTTGATAGTTTTTGACGCCGTTTTCGGACTTCCTGTCGTAAATTTGCTCTATTAATATTCATGCTTCACTTTTAAATTATGTTTTACGAGTCTAAAAAGGAAAATAAGTCAGGAAAAGCGAATGATAGCCCAAGAACAATAAGCAATAATACGACCATAGCAATAAGAGAATAAAGAAGCGCGTTGCTGCGTTTTTTTAGTGGAGTATTGAGTTCTTCATCGAGTAATAAGTCATCGTTTTGCCAATCATCTTCATCAATAGTAGATGGCTGTTCTGCTACGGTAGGGAGTCGTTGCTCTAAATCATCTAGCTTTTCTTCAATTCGAATTAAACTACTAGTGATGTAATCAAGTGCGTTGAAAATTCGCTCATCGCGCTGCAAAGCTGCATCATCATTATTATTACTATTATCTGCAGAAGAGCTTGTATTAAGCGGTTGTAACTTGCTTTTAATACCGAAACTTGCCAATAGTTTAGCTTGCTTTAGTGCTTTATCCTTTGAGCAAGGGGCAAATAAAGGTTTATTTTCAAAAAATGCAGCGACCTTACTCGGTGATGCATTGAGCTTAGTAGCCAGCTTAGTTTGTGCGTCGCTAGGTTGTGTGTCGTTTGCTAACCCTGCAAACATAACGCGATAGTTTTCTGACATCTTTGTTTTCCAAAAATGTAAAATCAATGAGTTGAGTATATACCCAAATCACCTCAGAATACGAGCGTCGTTGGAATTAAAAGCGCTTTAGGCAAGGCATTGATTGCGAGTAATAGTGGTTCTATTGTTAAAATCAATAACGCAGTATAAATCGCATTTAAACCAACCCTTTGGGCGTTTCACAGGCGATTACTCTCAGTGTTGTTACTTTTTAAAAGGGATTGCCATTGTTGCAAAGTAACGCCTTGATATTAAGCCCCTGTGAAACGCTGAATTCTGCATCTTAAGGTGGTTTGGGTATAAAAAGAAGAGCCCGTGTAAACGGGCTGAGTAAATATAGTCTAAATATTAGCTATTAATATTTGGCAGCTTCGCCTTCTTTGGGTAATGCATTGATTATAAACTCACGTAAATCATTATTAGAGCTTTCTAAATCTGCATGGCGAAGATACATCATATGGCCACTGCGATACCCTTTAAAGCTTAAGCGGTCACGCATTTTACTGCTTGGATCTAGTTGCCACATTGTATACTTTGCATCAAAGTAATTAGTTGCACCGTCATAGTAACCTGCTTGCACTAATACATTTAGGTAAGGGTTTTGTGCCATGGCCAAGCGTAAATTTTCACCTGTTTTGTTATTGCTGCGATCCCAAGGGTGAACATTCCCAAATAAGTTATATTTTACGTCGGTTTTGTATTGTAGCTCATGACGTAAATAGTGGTTTATTGCCGGGGTGAATGAGTGTAACCATGAGGTCAACTCAGGCCAGTAATCCGGAGACTCACCTGCATCACGTTTGTCTATGCCTAAATAACGTGAATCTAAACGACCCAGTGTTTGTCCTCGTTCTCGTAGCAGTTCTTTCCAAAAAAAGTTAGTTGGGATGTCTAAGTTATTTTGGCTTACAAATGTTTCAGAGACACCTGCATACAATGCCATTTGTTTAATAATTGCGTTTTTCTCTGCATCATCAATAAAGCCACCCTTTGCAAGGGCAGGGATTAACTTATTAATCGTGAAGTCCTCAACCTCAGGGATCAATTCATCAAGATCTTTGGCTTGTAGCTCAGGGCTTAATGCCTTGTGATACCATGCAGTTGCTGCAAAATAAGGGAGGCGGTTCGCCGCTTTTACAGGGCCATCGCGTTTGATGCCAATGTCAGTTGGCGATACGAGCACCACCCCATTAATGTACATCCATTGACGATTCTGTAATTCATGAGCCAGCCCTGATACACGGGTTGTACCGTAGCTTTCGCCAATTAAGAACTTAGGTGAACGCCAGCGCTCATGCCTATTTACAAAGGTATTAAGCCACTCAGCAAGGTATTTAATGTCTGCATTGACACCAAAAAACATTTTTTTCTGTGCGTCTTTACTTGGTAACTCACCTTTTTCGTTTTCTAAAACACGTGAATAACCGGTGTTCACTGGGTTTACATAAACAATGTCGGCTACATCAAGCACTGAGTAAGGGTTATCTTTTACGCCGTATGGCTGAATTGGGTAACCTTCATCATCAATCTTTAATACACGTGGGCCAGTATAAGCAAGGTGCATCCATACTGACGCTGAACCTGGTCCGCCATTGAATGAAATTAGCAGTGGGCGCTTTGTCCTGTCGTCAACTTTGTCACGTTCATAATAAGTGTATTGTAGCGTAGCGACTGCATCGCCTTTGTCATCCCATACAGGTTGGGTGCCAGTAGTTGCGGTATAAGAAAAGCGTTCACCGTTAATACGTGCTTTATGTTCAGTGGCGACTGTGCTGTCAACGTCAATGCGACGCTGGTTTTCAGTTGCAAAGCTCACATGTGAGACGCTGAGGGTTAGCGCTGCGACTGAAAGGCTGATGATACTTATTAGTTTCATGATGGATCCTTTTTTTGTATTTCAGCTATTAAAGGTAATTTTAAATGAAATAACAAAGTTAATGAGACTAGGCGCAGATATTAGTCGGTAAGAGGTAGAAGTTAAGCTTAGTAAATTTTAAACAATGTATGCTTTTTACCTAATTTGCCTGTATTGGATTTTGATTCGTAATGTAATCGAGTATATTACTCGCCTAATTTATTTTTTAGCTAAGCTTAAATGCGCCAATGCATTTGGCAACAAACCCTCATACAGGGTAACAGAGACGTTTATGCAAAGAGTTTTAATTGTCGAAGATAGTAAGGTAGTGCAACAAGTACTGCGACACCTAACCGCGCATTATTTAAATGTTGCCGTTGACTTTGCTTGGACGTTTGAAGAGGCTAGGGACTTTGTGGGCACGCATGATTACACCCTTGCTTTAGTTGATTTAACGTTACCCGATGCCCCTGATGGTGAAGTGGTTAAATATACGCTAGAAAAAAACGTACCGACAGTGGTGCTGACCTCTAAAATAGATGAGTATAAACGCCAGCAAATGCTTGAGTTAGGCGTGGTTGATTACGTTATTAAAGATAACCGCGATTCTTACCATTACGCCGTTAAGCTTGTTGCTCAGCTATTAAGAAACCAAGGCTGTAAAGCACTTGTTGCTGATGACTCTATGCTAAGTCGTTCACTGATGAAGCAAATGCTCGAAAGGCAATTATTTAATGTACAAGACGCCAATGATGGTGAACACGCTTTAAAAATTCTGAAAGCAGATCCTGAAATAAAATTATTGCTAACAGATTATGCCATGCCAACAATGGATGGATTTGAATTAGTTAAAGCGGTACGTAACTTTAGAGGGCGTGATGATTTAGCTATCATTGGTTTATCAGGTGCAGGTAAACACGGACTCTCAGCACGCTTTATAAAATATGGTGCAAACGACTTTTTAACGAAACCATTTATGAATGAAGAGTTTCACTGTCGTGTATTACAGACAATGGAACAATTAGCATTAATAGCAGATATAAAAGAAAGTGCTCATCGAGATGATCTAACCGGTTTGTATAATCGCCGTTACTTTTATCAGTTTGCTGAGAAACTACTAAAAGAGGCATCGCGTAAGAACTGCTTGGCTTTGTTGGATATCGACTTTTTTAAAGTAATCAATGATAAATTTGGTCATGAAGCGGGTGATCAGGCGCTTAAACAAATTGCGTCATTGCTGCGCAGTTCTTTTAAAGACTTTACTGTGTCTCGTGTGGGTGGTGAAGAGTTTGCGGTTGTGCTAAACGATATCAATATAGAACAAGCTTACGCCTTAATGGAAGCATTTAGAGCACGTATTTCTGCTTATGATTTTGTTATTAATGGTCACCCTTTCACAATAACGGTGAGCATAGGCTTAACACATTTTAATAATGTGACTTTAACGAATGCAATGAGGTTGGCGGACAAAGCACTGTATCAAGCAAAAGATCAAAAGCGAGATTGTGTAATACAACACAGTTAACAATTTGCACCAGTGAAGTAAAAATGTAAACAAAACGCACCTTAATGGTGCGTTTTTTGTTTCTTTTATTTAACTTAGGTGTCTAAGCTGTTGTTTTTTATTGTTTTAAAATAGTGGCACAAAGGTTGGATTATCAAGTCTAACAGGATAACAATAAGCGTCCGAAGGGGGCCACTATGAAAATGATTAGTGCAATAATAAAGCCATTCAAACTTGATGATGTGCGTGAAGCGCTGGCTGATTTAGGCATTGAAGGGATGACCGTTGTTGACGTCAAAGGTTTTGGCCGTCAGCGTGGACATACAGAGCTATACCGTGGTGCAGAATACCAAGTTGATTTTATTCCAAAAATAAAACTCGAAATTGCTACTCGTACTGAAAATTGTGAACGTGTTGTTGAAACCATCACTAAAATTGCTTCAACGGGCAAAATTGGTGACGGTAAAATTTTCGTTTATGACTTAGATCAGATTGTTCGTATTCGTACGGGCGAATTCGATGAAGAAGCAATTTAAGGGGACGCATGATGGAAAACACGATAGTAGAATTAAAGTTTTCGTTGGATACATTTTATTTTTTAATCTCAGGTATTTTAGTTATGTGGATGGCAGCAGGTTTCGCCATGCTCGAAGCGGGCTTAGTTCGCTCAAAAAATACCACTGAAATCTTAACTAAAAACGTAGCACTGTACGCTATTGCGTGTACGATGTTTTTACTCGTTGGCTACAACATTATGTATGTAGACAACACAGAAGGTGGGTTAGTCCCATCATTGGGCGCTTTAATTGGCACCCAAGCCGCCGATGCTGACCACTCTTTAGAATCAGACTTTTTCTTCCAAGTTGTATTTGTTGCAACAGCGATGTCGATTGTTTCAGGTGCTGTTGCTGAACGTATGAAATTATGGGCATTCCTTGCATTTGCTGTTGTTTTAACTGGTTTTATCTACCCAATCGAAGGGTATTGGACATGGGGTGGAGGCTTCCTGTCTGAAATGGGTTTTGTTGATTTTGCTGGCTCTGCAATCGTGCATGGCACAGGTGCTGCCGCTGCGCTTGCTGGTGTATTAATGTTAGGCGCTCGAAAAGGTAAATACGGTAAAAACGGTGAGATTTACCCAATTCCAGGTTCTAACTTACCACTTGCTACGCTCGGTACATTTATCTTATGGATGGGATGGTTCGGCTTCAACGGTGGTTCACAGCTACTAATCTCTGATGCTGAAAATGCAACGGCGGTAGGCCAAATTTTATTAAATACTAACGCTGCTGCGGCAACGGGCGCTATTGCAGCATTGTTTGTATGTAAAGTGTTATGGGGTAAAGCAGATTTAACTATGGTACTTAATGGTGCACTTGCAGGCTTGGTTGTGATTACTGCTGACCCACTTTCTCCTTCACCAGTAATGGCCTGTGTATTGGGCATTTTAGGTGGCTCGTTGGTTGTGTTTAGTATTGTAGCACTGGACAAGGTTAAGATTGATGATCCTGTAGGTGCAATATCCGTACACGGTGTGTGTGGTATCTTGGGTATCATTTTAGTGCCAGTATCAAACGCTGATGCAAGCTTTGTTAATCAACTTATTGGCCTGGTGTGTATCTTAGGTTTTGTATTTGTTGCTTCATTAGCGGTATGGGTTGTACTGAAAAAGACCATGGGTATCCGTGTTACCGAAGAAGAAGAGTTGAATGGTATGGATCAACATGATTGCGGTATAGATGCTTACCCTGAGTTTGTATCAGTACGAGGTAACTAATACCTCTAAATTGTAAAAGTTCATTGTGTGTTCGAACAAAGCCCTAACTTTTGATAGGGCTTTTTTTGTATTATGTATTTAACAGAAGTATCAGATAGGAATACGGCGTAATTAGGGTTATGCTTTAGTTGCCCACAATTTAACAACAAAGGACACTCATGGATAACAAATTAATTCTTATTATACTATCTCTGCTTTTACCGCCTGTAGCGGTACTTTTAAAAGCCGGTGTTGGTAAACATTTAGTCATCAATATTATATTGTGCTTTATCTTATTTATACCTGCGGTCATTCACTCTATCTGGTTGTGTACACGCTAAATAGTGCGTTGAAACTTGGCTCAAACCGAGCTTGATGCATGGTGGTGTAGCGACTTTCAGTTTCAGTTAATTTTACAGGTGTTAGGGTGCATGCTATGTGCTAAGCTCGCATCTGTAAATTAATCTCTGGAAATATATAGCAACGTAATGGCCGATAAAAAAGAACCACGAACACCTAAAACTCCACCAAAGCGCTCTGCCAAAAAGACAGCCAGTAAGGCTACAAATACTGCAAAAAAAACCACAAAAAAAAGTGCAGTTAAAGCACCAAATAAGCGAAGTTTCACTTCCAAAATATGGTCTGTACTTTGGAAGTTAACCCTTGCTGGTATAGTGACAATGGGGCTTTATTTAATTTATTTAGATGCAAAAATAACGCGTCAGTTCGAAGGCAATAAATGGCAACTCCCTGCGCAAGTTTATGCGCGCGCTATGAACTTTCATCCCGGGCAGTACTTATCAAGCCAAGAGGTATTGTGGGAACTTGATAGATTAAATTACTCATCAGTTAATAAGTTAAGCCGCACCGGGCAATATATTAAAACGGGCAACAGCATTAAAGTGTTTCGCCGTGAATTTGAATTTTTTGATGGCCTTGAAGCGTCTCAGGTTATTGAGCTGCGGTTTGCTGGGCAGAAGTTAGCAACGATCAAAGACAAATTTGGCCGACGTTTAAACAGTGCGCGTTTAGAGCCGGTTCAAATTGCGCGAATTGGTAACGATTCAAAACAAGATCGCGAATTTGTGCCCCTCGATAAATTTCCTCGCATGTTGAAAGACGCATTACTGGTTGTAGAAGATCAAAAGTTTTACGAGCATCATGGCGTGTCTGTACTATCAATAATGAGAGCGCTGTACAGCAATATTAAAGCAGGGCGAACAGTGCAAGGTGGAAGCACGTTAACCCAACAGTTAGCTAAGAATATTTATTTAACGCGTGACCGTACTCTTATCCGCAAGTTTAATGAGGCCCTCATCGCGTTAATACTCGATTATCGCTACTCAAAAGACCAAATTTTAGAAGCCTATTTGAATGAAGTGTACCTTGGTCAGTCCTATAGCCAAGGTGTTCATGGTATGGGGCTAGCCGCTGAGTTTTATTTTTCAAAACCCGTTGATGAGCTTGAATACGACCAAATAGCCTTGCTGGTGGCTATGGTCAAAGGGCCTTCTTATTATAATCCTCGCCGATACAGTGAGCGGTCGATGGAGCGCCGTGATCTTGTTTTACGTTTGATGGTGGATAACAAGTTAATTAACACGCGAGAGTATCGTGCTGCACTAAAACGACCCATCGATATTGCACCGATGAAAGACAGCTTACCTAAGTCTTATCCCGGTTATTTAGAACTAGTCGATCGAGAACTAAAGCAGCTGCTTCCTGATCAAAATGTACTCGATGCGGGCGTAAGGGTGTTCACCTATTTTGATTTACAAAAACAGGCCGCGATGGAAAATTCCATTATAAAAAGCCTGCCTTACCTTGAAAAGCGAGCAACTACAGAGCAGTTAGAAGCGGCGATGATTTCAGTAAACGTTGAAAAAGGCGGTATTTCTGCATTAGTGGCTGGGCGTGATCCGCGCTTTTTAGGCTTTAACCGCGTGTTAGATACCAAGCGTAATATTGGATCACTGGTAAAACCTGCGGTTTATTTATCGGCACTGGAGTCTACAAATTATAATTTGGCAACACTGCTGGATGATTCACCCGTACAGATAACGAATGAACAAGGTCAAGTGTGGCAGCCTGAGAATTTTGATCGCCAATTCCGCGGTATGATGCCAATTTACAAAGCGTTCAGTAACAGTATTAATATTCCAGCGGTTAATCTTGGTTTAGATGTTGGGGTTGATCAAGTGGCGTCAACATTAACAAAACTAGGGGCAAAAGGGCGCATTGAACACTACCCATCGTTACTTTTGGGTGCGGTTGAAATGTCAAGTTTAGAGGTTGCTCAGCTTTATACAACACTTGCCGCAGACGGTGAATATAGAAAGCTTACTTCTATCTCTGCGTTGACAGATTCTGTCGGTAAGGTGCTTTATCAGCATCAAGTAGAGTCAGAGCCTCGCTTTGATAAAGCGTCTGTGTATATGACTAAATACGCTATGAAGCGGGTAACTAAAGATGGTACCGCTAAGCGCTTAAATGCGCACTTTCCATCAATTCAGTTAGCCGGTAAAACAGGCACCAGTAACGATTTACGTGATAGCTGGTTTGCAGGGTTTGATCAAAATACAGTGACCGTCGCTTGGCTTGGCCGTGATGATAATAAAAGTACCGGTTTGACGGGGAGTGTTGGGGCACTTGAGGCTTATATACGCTACCTTAAGCCCCTAAACCCTGAGTCTATTGCCGATACTCGACCTGCGAGCATTCGATGGGCTTTTGTGAGCGAAGAGACCGGTTTGCAAGCACCACCAGGTTGTGGGAAGGTTATTCAGCTGCCAATTAGAGCCAGTGAGTTTGAACCTAGGCCACGGTGCCAGCTGTAACCTTTAAACTTTAAACTGATTCATTGCGGTTGAGAGTAACTCTGATAATTGATTGAGCTTTCTTGCGTCATTAAAGCCTGATTGTGCAGATATTTGTGTTTGCACCGCAAGAGTACTGATTTGTTCAGCATCATTGAGCGCATGTGCAGTCGCTTGTGACTGTTCTTGCACTCTTTGCGCAATAAGTTCTCCTTGCTGCTGGATTTCTAGCATACTGTGCTGCGCGTTTTGTAGTACCGTGTTTGTGTTGTTTGCTGAACCCACACATTCGGCCATTTTCTTCACGCTGCGCTGCATTTTTTGCTGTGTATCGTCAGACGCTTTCTGAAGAGAGCCAATGATTTGATGTATCTCTTGTGTCTGTAACTGCGTTCTTGAGGCGAGTGTACGCACTTCATCTGCAACAACCGCAAACCCTCTTCCTTGCTCTCCCGCTCGTGCTGCTTCAATTGCGGCATTGAGTGCAAGCAAATTAGTCTGATCGGCAATATCACTAATCCCTTTGCTGACGTTACCAATATTTTGGCTATCGGTTGCTAATCGGTCTAAAGCGTTTTGATTTTCTTTAAATTCAACCTGTAAGTCTTCCATGTATTTGGCTAGTATCATGGTGTTCTTTGAGCTGTCTTTTACGTGGCCTGCTGCACTTTGTGCTATGTGCATTGCCTGAGTTGCAGAATCCTCAATAGCCTGTGCACTCTGTGACATATTACCGAGTACAGTATGAATGGTACTAACACGGTTTTGTTGTTCACTGACGTCCTGGCTTGTTTTATGGCTTGTTTGTTGTAAAGATTGCGTTGCTTGACTTAGGTCAACAGTGGTTGTTTTAACATCTGCCAGTAATTGGGTAAATGCGCTAAGTAGCGCATTATATCGTGCAGTGATAATACTCATTTCATCACTTCCAATCCTTGCCAAGCTCGCGTTTAAGTTACCATTAGCGGCTTGCTTAGCTGCATTGGCAAAACGTGTCACTCCATCAACAACGGCAAAATAAAAACCAACCAATAGGTATGCTGCACTTAACAAGCTCAATAATGATGCGACTAAAACAATGTTTCTGATCATACGCTGTTTTTGCAGCTTATCCGTAACAAGTTGTTCGAGTGTTGGGACACTTTGTGCAATCAACTTTGCTAAGTCGCGCTGAACCGCATTATAATATTTGGTAAAGTCGGTTTTAGAGATAGATAAGCTATCAGGCTCGAGCATTTTTTTATCTATGGTATTTTTGAAATTAGTCACACTGCTTTGTAGCTGCGCTAGTAAAGGTGTGAGCTTTTCGTCTACTAAAGTATTTGCGCTCGTCGCGACAATTAAAGTTTTTTGTATGTGTGCTTGGTATTGTGGGAGTGATTTTGTGACGTTTGACAACGCAATAAATGTAGCAGGAGAAAATGCATGGTCATCGAGTACTTTGTTAGCGCGCTCATTTGCTAAATTAATTTGTTTGATCAAAGCTGGAATCGGTGAGACTAATACTCTATTTAAATATGCACTGGGTAGGTGGTCATCAATGGCGAGTTGAGATTGAATGGATACTAATTCAAGAGCATCTGCGTTTTGGTTATCATCTACTGCATACCCGTAGCTTCGAGCAACCGCTGCATTGTTGTTGATGTCCCCCGAAATTTGGTTATCAAGTAAAAGGCGATAAGTTTGCAGGCCTTGGCGTTTCATCGTGGAAACTTGGATACTTTCGGTCAAAAGTGTGAGTAAGAAAAAGAGGCTCAGCGCTAATGGCACTAAAAGAATCCCAAACACTAAACTGATCTTAGTTTTATACTTCAAATTTACCATCAAGTTGATAGCAGGGGCGGTTAATTGTCGTAGTCCTGTCATGGGGTCGCTTATTTGGCAAAATCGATTTCATTAGTAAACAAGACCGATAGACTTTGCCTTTTCATTCACAAAAATTAAGCGAAAAACGAAAAAAGCCCTTACGGGCTTTTTTTATAGCAAAACAGAGGGATTAAAGTTTTGCAAATGCGCGTTCTGCAGCAGCAATCGTGTCCGCAATTTCTTGCTCCGAATGCTCAGAGCAAACAAAGCCGGCTTCAAATGCTGAAGGGGCTAAGTACACGCCTTCTTCAAGCATCAAGTGGAAGAACTTTTTAAAACGCTCTAAATCACACTGAGTTGCTTGTTGGTAAGTGGTTACTTTGTCTTGTTCAGTAAAGAAGAAGCCATACATGCCACCGGCATAATTGGTCGTCAGTGGGATGCCGGCTTTTTTAGCACCAGCTTCAAAGCCTTCACAGAGTGCTTTGCTTTTTGCTTCAAGCGCGTCATGTAGGCCATCAACATCTAATAATTCAAGCGCTTTTAATCCAGCAGCCATCGCGATTGGATTACCTGACAGTGTTCCCGCTTGATATACTGGTCCTACTGGGGCAATGTAATCCATAATCTCAGTTTTACCGCCAAAGGCACCAACTGGCATGCCGCCGCCAATAACTTTACCTAAACATGTTAAGTCTGGCTTGATGTTGTAATAAGCTTGTGCACCACCTAGTGCTACGCGAAAGCCAGTCATAACTTCATCAAAGATAAGTACTGACTTATATTCGTCACAGACTGCACGTAAGCCTTCTAAAAAGCCTTCTACAGGTGGAATACAGTTCATGTTACCTGCTACTGGCTCAACAATAATACAAGCAATCTCGTCAGCGTATTTCGCAAAGATAGCCTTAACTTCGTCTAAGTTATTAAACGATACTGTTAAGGTATGTTTGGCGAAGTCTTCAGGGATACCTGGAGAGTTTGGTACACCCATTGTTAACGCGCCAGAACCGGCTTTAACTAATAATGAGTCTGCATGACCGTGGTAGCAGCCTTCAAACTTAAGTATTTTATCACGACCAGTGTAACCACGCGCTAAACGAATCGCGCTCATTGTGGCTTCAGTGCCAGAGCTTACCATGCGGACTTTTTCAATTGATGGTACTAATTGTTTTACTTTTTCTGCCATGAAGATTTCGGTTTCGGTTGGCGCACCGTAGCTTAAACCATTTTCAACAGCGTCAAGTACCGCTTGCTTAATAGCAGGGTGATTGTGACCCATGATCATGGGTCCCCATGAACCAACATAGTCAATATAACGGTTACCATCAGCATCAAAAGTAAACGGGCCTTGTGCTTTGGTAATAAATAAAGGCGTGCCGCCTACGCCATTAAAGGCGCGAACAGGGGAATTAACGCCACCCGGAATTGATGCTTGGGCGCGGGCAAATAAATCTTGGCTAATTGTCATGAATATTCCTATTGAGTTTTCATGGTTTGTTTTGAAATAAAGTATTGCTTAACTGTTACGTTTACGGCTAAACCAAGGTACTTCAACTTCATACTTTTCAACTTTGTCTGCAACATCCAATGTTAATGCAAATAATGCCATGCGAATAAGCACGCCATTTTGTACTTGACGGAAAATAGCAAGATTATCATTACTATTTAAGTCGTTATCGAGCTCATTCGCTTCTAAGCGGCTGTCACGTGGTAACGGATGCATTAGCACTGAGCTAGGCTTACAGTGCGCGTTGTAGATTGATTGACTTATGCGGAAACCTCCGCGGTATTTATTAGCTTCTTCTTGTGATGGGAAGCGCTCTTCTTGGATACGTGTTTGATACACGATATCAGCCGCTAGGTTACCTTCCATTTTATCAACGAGTTCAATCTTATGACCTGCATTATCAACAGCGTCTAAGATGT
The DNA here is from genome assembly GCF_001469215.1 of Pseudoalteromonas sp. H105. Lineage (GTDB taxonomy): Bacteria > Pseudomonadota > Gammaproteobacteria > Enterobacterales > Alteromonadaceae > Pseudoalteromonas. Next base: position 275,589 of record NZ_LOFH01000004.1, on the reverse strand, counting down.
AACTTGGCATTTGTAAGCCATCAGGTGCGACCATCGAGAATTTTATATCTTTGTAATGACACAGCAATTTAGACAGTGAATGAACGGTACGACCGTATTTCAAATCACCAACCAACGCTATATGCATACCATCTATACCTTGTTCAAAGCGATTTAGTTCACGCTCAATCGTTAATAGATCAAGTAATGCTTGCGTTGGGTGCTCGTTAGGGCCATCACCCCCATTAATTACTGGCACAGAGCAACCTGTAGCAAACTCAGTAACGGAGCCTGCATCAGGGTGGCGCATCGCGACTGCATCGGCGTAAGCAGAAATCACACGAGCAGTGTCATAGAGTGATTCACCTTTAGCAAGTGCTGAACTTTGCATGCCTGTGGTTTCACGGACAAGCCCACCTAATAAGTTAAAAGCCGTACCAAAGCTCACTCGTGTACGCGTGCTTGGTTCAAAGAATAGGTTTGCTAAGATGGCGCCTTCTAATACATTGGTGCGTTTTTGCTTTTTAGCATAGGGCTCCATTTTTTTGGCTACTGCAAAAATACGTTCAATACAGTCTCTGTCGAGCTGATTAACAGAAAGAATATTTTCACCTTGGAAACTTAACATTGAGTTATTCCTATTACATTGAAGTGGGGCGCGATCAACCATGAATCATGGGCACGCAATCGCGCGATATTATACCCAAACCACCTCAAGATGCGAGTTTCTGTATCTTGAGGTGGTTTGGGTATATAGCAAATTTTACAAGCTTGGTTTAGTTATGGCTAAAAATACAATAACAAGTAGCAGCAGAACAGGCAGCTCATTAAAAATACGATAAAAACGGTCTGTGCGTTTATTTCTATCGTGTTTAAAGTCAGCCAATAACTTAAAGCAGTAGGCATGGTATGCATATAAAACAATCACAAGCACTAATTTGTAGTGTAACCACATGCTGTACTTAAACCATTCTCGGCCATATTCTACAATCATGAGAACACCAAAAATAGTGGTTAAGAACGCAAAGGGAGTCACAAAAAAGAGCAGTCGGCGTTCCATTATTTTAAGCATTGAGCTGCAGGACTTTTCTTCAGTCATGGCGTGGTAAACAAATAGTCGAGGTAAGTAAAATATGCCCGCAAACCAGGCTATCATAAAAAATACATGCAAAGCTTTATAGATAAGTAAGGCACTCATAGTGATCTCTTTAATTTATTATAATAGGGTATTACGTATCGTTAATATGTGTCGGATTTGGTCCCAACGCATTATTCCCATAATTTGTTGGTTATCCATCAAATTATAAATGTAGACAGCGCCAGAACGCTTATCTTTTAACAGATCAAACGCATCAGCAAGCGTTGCTTGGCTACTTAGCCCCTGAAGACTTATATAATTGATAGAGATGTTTTGATCTGACATTAAACTCAAATCATACTCGGCTAATCGATAGCCGTTTTCAGCATCGTGTACAATAAGTGGTGTTTGGCTATCAAGTGCATCTAAGCTGGTTTTTATTTGTTCTTTATCATCACTGTAAAGCAGCTTAAATTGCTCGTCCATTTCTTCCATCACCCCTACTTTTTGCAGGGCCTCGGTTGCTGGTGATATTTGATATTCAAGTCCTTGGAAATCTAATTGCTGCATGAAAATAGATCTGTTGCCAAATACTTGCAGAGCAGTCACATAGGCGGTTGAAATTACCAACATGGCAGGCACTATTATTTCAGGACTCGATGTGAGTTCCATTACCGTGGTTAATGCGGCAAGAGGGGCGTGCAATGTGGCCGCTAGTAAGCCAGCCATTCCTAAAACGCTGTAAGTGCCAGCAATATCCACACCAGGGCTAATAAATTGCGCGAAAAACGCCATAAGTGTGCCCATTAAAACACCAAGCCCAATGACCGGGCCAATGATTCCGCCAGGGATACCTAAGCCGATAGCAAACAAAGTCGCTAACAGTTTTGCGATTAAGATGGTGGTTAAAAATTGCAGATCATCGGGAGATTCTATTGCTAATGTAATTGCACTCATACCAGAACCCATTGCATGAGGCACTAAATAGGCAATTCCCCCCGCAATAAGCCCTGCAAGTAATAGTCGCGGGAACATACTCAAAGGTTTAAAAGTACGGATGATCAGCATTAAGTTCTGGTTGAAAGCGAAGGCAACCGCGCCAAGAGCCATACCAAAAACAATGAGAAATGGGTAATGCCAACCTGAAAGAGGGGTAATGCTAATGAGTGCTAACTCTGATGCGTTGCCAAATACAAATTGTGTGGCGAGAGCGCCTGTGACTGCCGCGAGCATAATGGGCACAAAAATATGCACTTTATATTCCCTTAACACTACTTCCATAACAAATATTACGGCGGCTAAAGGGGTGTTAAATGAGGCTGCAATACCAGCAGCAACGCCGCATCCACTGAGGGTTCGCATTGCGTTATGGGGGAGGTGAAGTTTATCAGCGAGTAAACTTGCGCCTGTTGCCCCTAAATGCACCGAGGGTCCCTCTCGGCCAACTGAAAAGCCACTAATTAATGCCAATGCCCCCCCAACAAATTGGTTTAAGGTGTTATAAATTGGCATTTGCCCGTAATGTTTTTTTATTCGATGGATAACAAATGGAATACCTAAACGGTAATGCTTAAAGCCAGTTAGGGCTGCAAATGACGCTATTAATATTGCTGCACCAATCGGTAACAAAACACGCTCTAGTGTAGGGAGTGTTGTAAAATCGTCGGGTGTACTTAGAAATAAGCTTTGAAAAAACATGATTGTGAGGCGAAAAAATATGATTAAAATTGCCGCAATTAGCCCCGCACATACGCCCAGTAGGCATAGTTGAACAGACGTTTTAGGCTTTGCTAGTTGACGCCTCAGCGTTTCAAGCCACATGCATATTTCCTCACAGCACTTTTAAGCCGCAAGTTTACCAAAAGTGAAACCGTAAGTCCTTTTGATTTTTGAAGTATCTAGAGATATTCAATCATTTAAGCGTGGTTTAGAGCGTGACTTAACTAAACAATAAATTTATTAAGTAAGCTTTGTTGACCATTCACATTTTCGGCTAAGTTGGTGTTGGTTTCATATTGCTCTTTTGCAAACTCATCTACTTGGACGCTAATATCTTTAATATAAATTGTGTTTTTATTTATCTCTTCTATTACAGTGCTTTGCTCTTCTATCGCAGCGGCAATTTGAAAGTTTCTGTCCATGATGTCTTTTACGGACATTGAAATCACGTTCAGTGATTGATTTGCGACTTCTGTTTGCTCAACGCATTGAGATGCTTTTTGTTTGCTTTGTTCCATAGCTTGTTGAACTTTAGATGAGAATAATTGTATTTGTTCAATCATCGATTTAATTTCAGTGGTTGAACTTTGTGTTCTTGATGCCAATGTTCTTACTTCATCTGCGACAACAGCAAACCCTCGGCCTTGCTCACCCGCCCTAGCTGCTTCAATCGCGGCATTGAGTGCGAGTAAGTTAGTTTGTTCTGCAACATTATTAATAACAGACAGTATCTGTTCAATACTATTACTGTGCTCTGCAAGTTGGTTACTGAGCGCCTGTGAGTTAGATATTGAATCAGATAAACTCGCTATATCCGATGCTGTTTTCTCGAAAAGAGCTTTGCTTGAGGTGGTTGATTTATTAACTGATGTTACAGAAGAAGCTGCCTCTTGGGCGCTTGACGCTATTTCTGTAGAAGTTGTGCTCATTTGATGCATCGCAGTGGCTAGACTATCAATTAATTGATACTGTTTATTGAGTGAGCGGCTGGATTCTGTTGACAAAGATTTTGCTGCACTACTTTGCTCTTCAACGTTGTTTGCTTTCCCTATCACACCCGTAACTAATGACTGTAACGATGATAAGAACTGATTAAAACTATTTGCGACAACACCGCATTCATCTTCTGATGAGATTGTTAATCGTTGTGTTAAATCCCCCCCACCAGAGGCGATAACATTGATTGCTTGTTCAAGTTCATCCAAGGGCTTTAATAATAATTTAGCAAGCTTTCTTAGGATAAAGACACAGCAGGTGATACTAAAAATCGCTATAAGTAATGTGCGTGTCGTAAAAGCAGCTAAAGACTCATACACTTTATCTTTTTCAAGTAGCATCGCAATAGACCAATCGACTCCTGCTTCATTATTTAACGGGTAAAAATACAATAACTTTTCTTTACCATCATGATCTATATGCAGAATGTTTTTTGCATTAGCTGGGGAAGAACTGTATACAGTTTGGGTTTGCTTATTATTCAAATCTGAGGATGGGTGAGTGATTATTTTACCTTCGCCATCGACTAAAAATGCCAGGCCATTTCCATTAAAATTAATTGTATTTACGCTGTTCGCTATCGCATCTAAGCTCAAATCACCGCCAATGACGCCTTGGAAACCATTTTCAGTGTTGATGGCACTCACAACTGATAAGAGAAGTTCATTTGTTGCAGCATCAACGTACGGGGCAGTAAATAAAGTATTGTTACTATTCTTTGCTAATTTAAACCAAGGCCTTTGTCTGAAGTCAATACCTGGTGGGTTAACTCTATTTTTATCATTAGAACGCAGCGTTTTTTCATCATTCAACGTACCAAACATTAGAGAAAAATCAGTTGTTAGTGCTTTATTTTCTAAACTTGATTGAAAACTTTGTTTCGAAAAATCTGATTCAAGCTGATTTTTCAAGATGTTTATTTGTGCCGACCTGCTAATGAGCCAATTACTGATACTGTTTGATAACAATGAGGCGTTATCTTGAACATAGGCAGCTGTAGACTTACGAAGAGTCTGCTGTACGAGTAGGTAAGTGGTTGTTGCTATTAGTGAAATTACGATAAATACCACGATGCCTGAGGCGATGGAAAATTTAGTTCTGATTTTCATAAGGTTCCACTTTTAAAGAGTGCTTGGATGAACATTTTAGCTATCTAGATATAAATATAGTCTACACTTAAAAAAAGTTTAAATAGTAAGGTATGTTTATGCGAGTTAAGCTCATTTGCTTGTTGTTAACAGCCGCGAATGTTTTTTCAGTCTACGGACAAGAGGTGGGCGAGGAACAAGAGCTCAATAATTTGAAATCTGAACTTAGTCAAATAAAAGCACAATTAGCTCTCCTTGAGCCATTAATGTTGCAATTTGAAGCAATCAATCAGCGAATTAAGGTGCTCGAACAGCAGCAAAAAAATCACACAAAAATGGCTTCTAGTTCCACATCACCTCCACGTGAAACATCCCTTCCCAAATTAGAAGAACAGCAATTAAGTCAACAGGCACACGGTTTAGAAAGAGAAGCAAAAATATATGCGACATTAAGACCCACACTCGGTTATATCGACGAAAATAACGAATCGCAATGGGATGTAAGGGATGCACTTTCACACGCCGGTTTTAAATCAACGGTAGAGTTTAATGATAATTGGCAAGGGACTTTACATGGCGAGTGGGGGATTGATTTATCAAATAATGGAGATTTTGGTAAAGCTCGGCAAGTCTATGTTGCTTTAGATAGTCCTTATGGAACGGTTGGTATAGGCAAACAGCGACCTGCCCAATATTTGTTTATTGCTGAGTACGTTGATATTTTTAATCATGGTAATAGCCCATTTGCTTATGACCCAGAGAGCCTCTTTTTTGTTGATAACCTGCTTAGCTACCAGATCAGTAAAGGTCATTTTACGTGGATTTTAGTCAGTCAGTTTGATGGTGCCCAAGGGGACAATAATAGCGATCTTATTAACGGGGGTGTAAGTTATGATAAAGACAACCTTCATATTGCGATGACTTATACAAAGGTAAGTGAATACGAAGGAGAAAGGGAGCTTGACGATAATGAAATACTAGGGGGCTCATTTGCTTACACGTTTAATAGTGGGTTGTACTTAGCTTTAGGTTATCAAGATAAAAAATATAGCCGCGATTTGAGTCATGATAAACAGGGTCATACATTTGATATGTCAATGGCTTACCCTTTTGGCAAGTATTACAAAGTAAAGGCCGGTTATTTTGACTTTGATGATGGGCATTCAGCGGATAAAACTCAAAAGTTTCATGGTGCCAATCTTACCTTCGAGTGGTTACCTGCTGAAAATCTTCGATTGCATGTTGAGTTTTTGCATAGAGACTTTGAATATTTAGCGGACTTTAACTCGTTATCAATAGGGTTTAGGTATGACTATGCAGAAGTTTGGCGCTATTAATGGAGTAGGTATGTGTTTATCAAAATATGTATTATTTTTGATGGTGCTATCTACACTCACCTTCTCAGTCAAAAGCCAAACTAGCAACGTTGTAACCATATTAGCAGATGATGATTACCCTCCTTATAGCTATGTGGAAAATGGTGTATTAAAGGGGATTTACATTGAGTTGTTGAGGCGTGCAATAGCACCGTTGCAACGAGAGTATTTTGTTGAAATTATTCCAATGCCATGGAAAAGGGCCCTTTTGAGTGTTAAACAAGGGAATGTAGCCGGGATCATACCTCCTTATCGTCATTCTGAAAAACGCCCCTTTATCTCATCATACTCTATAGCATTAGGCACAGAGCATGTGGTTACTTATTGTCGTGAGAATATAGATTTAGAAAGTGCCTTAGCGCTAAAGCTGCCGTCAGAAAAACGTTTGCATTTGGGGATGAACGCCGGTTATTTATTATTAAATCAGCGCTATAAAAAGGCGATTCAATCAGGCTATATAAAATTGTGGGAAAATAAAAGTACTGAGGCTAATGTTATAAAATTACTAACAGATAAGTTAGATTGCTATGTTAATGATAGAAATGCCACGCTTTATGAGCTTGATAATATAAAAAAGAATAACCCGGAGTTGAGCCATATTCTTGTTGAAGAAAAAGATGAAATTAGTCAACAAACAGCTCATATTGGATTCAGTCAGGGTGTTGATAAAGAGTTTATTTTCAAAATGAATGACGCGTTATTAAGTGTTATGAATGAGCTTGATGTCAAAAAAAGTGAATTACTTAAGCCATAATAATCTAGAGACTAATAAGCTCAGGCTATACTTGATTAAAACACTCGGGTATTAGATAATCGCCTCTATTCGAGGAATTGAGGGGTTTGGTATGTCAGAAGAATTACCGATTAAGTTTAGCGACGCTGCAGCAGTCAGGGTTAAACAGCTAATTGATGAGGAAGAAAATCCTGATCTTAAATTACGTGTTTATGTAACCGGTGGCGGTTGTTCAGGTTTCCAATATGGTTTTACTTTTGATGAAAAAGCAAATCCAGGCGACTTAGAGATCGTAAAAAATGGCGTCACGCTGGTTGTAGATCCAATGAGTATTCAGTATTTAGTTGATGGTGAAGTTGACTATACTGAGGGATTAGAAGGCGCAAGGTTTTTTGTTTCTAATCCAAATGCGACAACAACCTGTGGTTGTGGCGCTAGTTTTAGCGTTTGACCTCGCCAATATTATGAGCCGCTAAATAGCGGCTTTTTAATTCCATATGTTGTTTATTTTAAAACATCTTAAATTCTAATCACTAAGAAACTACATTCAAGCCAGAAAAAGTAGGCTAACCACATAAAATTTTACTTTATAGATAAGCCGTTCATTAATGTGGTCTTATTTGTGTACATTTATTGTCATATTAAAGGCAGTGTCTAGCGTACTTATCGAAATAACCCTAAGGTGACTAAGTCATCACTTAAGTAATAATTGTTGTAGATAACAATACAGTTTTATTTGGTTTTTAAACTGTTCTATTTAATGAGAATTTACCCCAGGTAGGCACGCTTTGTATAAAGAAGAGCCTTATTTCTTTCTATTAATTAATTAGCTAAGGCACCTTGATAGCTTTAAATTTAATTCAATAGTATTAGGAGGAAAGTCAGGCTGTTTTTATTGCACTGCGCTTCGCGTATTAACTAATACAATAATAATGCCAACCTCTTTTTCATGTCAGGGCATTTCAAGGCGCCACTCTAGAGTATCTAATCGTTAATAAGTATGAAAAAACACCGTTAAGTATGAAAAGTAGTCACTCGTTAATTTTGAGTGACTTGAATCATTAGAATAAAAAAACCTAAGACAAGGGCTGAAAACGCTAAAATGTATATAAAGCCTTTTTTACCTTGCTTAATAGGAACACCATTTTTTTTAAGAAAAAAGTACCAAATTAAGCAAAGTACTACGGGTAATAAAAAAAGTAATCTAAACATAATGTCCTCATTTAGTTGTAAAACGTTATTTTATATTTTTAACTTGTTGATTTTATTTTCAAAAAAAATTATCTGAAAAGTGGGTTTAAAAAAATAAATTATTTGTTACATTAATAGCGCTTTAATAATTTTATATTTGCTTCGTTGCTTTATTTGCAACGCCATTGATTTGATATTTAACTTTACGTTTACCTTTTGTTGGTGCTTAAAGTTTTTTATTTCACATACTTTTATATAGTATATAATGTATCCAAGAGTGAGACGGGCAAAATTTCACTCTTATTTCATTTAACTCTAAATCATCTAGTAGGAGATGTTTTTTATGATGGGTAAAACAGTTTCTTCTGAAGAAAACTCAAAATTGACCAAATGGCTTAAAGTAAAACGCCATGAGAAAGGTCATACAATGCGTAGCCTTGCACAAGTGCTAGGTACTCCACATTCTTTTATCGGTAAAATTGAAAATCAAGAGCGTCGATTGGACGTTATTGAATTTTTACGCTACTGCGACGCATTAGAAGTAGACCCATATGAAGGTCTAGGGTTATTAAAAGAAGATTAATTCGTTAATCATTTTTTTTGCGAGTGCAAGGAAGCGCTTTCACAAGTCATCATTTATTGTGATAAGCATTTTCAAGTTCATAAAGTTTATGTCTAATTAAATATAAAAACACTAAAGATGGTAATACCATTAATGCTGTTAAAATAAAGAACAACGACCAATTTCCACCTAGCCAGTCATCTATCACTACACCACTGTAACTTGAAAGCAGCGTTCTCCCAAGATTACCCAATGATGCAAGTAATGCGTAATGCGTGGCGCTAAACGCTCTGTCACAGAGCATAGAAATAAACGCAACCATCGCAACTAAAGACCATGCTTGAGTAAAACCATCCACCACAATAGCCATCGCATACAGATGCTCTTGAGGACCAGCCAATGCAATCCAAGAAAACATTAAGTTGGATGCTGCCATTGCCACGCCGCTGATAAACAAGCCTTTGACGATACCGTATTTGTGGTTAAATATACTCCCCAAAAAAGCGAATACGATGGTGATTAGTCCAGTGCCCAGTTTTGAATAGTTGGCGATTTGAGTGTTCGAAAAACCGACCTCTTTATAAAATACAATTGACATACGGGCCAAAAAGGCTTCACCGATTTTAAATAAGAATATAAAGGCAAGCAGAGCCAAAGCCGTTTTGACGCCGTTGCGAGCGAAGAACGTCTTAAATGGATCTAAAACTGTTACGGCTAGCCAAGCAACAACTCTTGCTGATTTTGAGTGTGAGGTGCTATTGCTTGCAAGTTTTGCTTGGTAAATTCGCTCCAGTTCAGCATGAACGGCTTCACGATTTGATTTTGGCTCTTTAGCCCAAAATACACAACTCATTAGCAGAAGCATCACACCAGCTAAAAAGTAGTAAACGTGCGGCCAATCAATTGAAGGGATATCGGCCATGTAAAATGGAATCGCACCGAGTAAAGCATAGCCACTCCACCACCCTGAAGTAGCCATCGCCGCCGCAGCCGTTGCTTTGTGGCTTTCGTTTTCATCGAGGGTATCAATCCTAAAAGCATCGATGGCAATATCTTGTGTGGCTGATGCGATAGCTATTAATAAGCATAATGCAGCAGCGATAGCTAAGTGTTCTGTTATATTAAGTCCTGCTAAAAAAAGCACACCCAATAAGATAAAACCTTGGCAAAAAAGTATCCAGCTACGACGCTGACCTAACCAATTATATAAAAGTGGTAACTTTATTCTATCTACCAGAGGCGACCATAAAAAGTTGATGCTATAAGCACCAAAGACAATACCGAATAAGCCAATCATGCTACGGCTTAACCCCTCATCTTTTAGCCAAGCAGACATAACTGAGCCTATAAGTACCCATGGAAAGCCGCTGCTCATACCAAAAATGAACACGTTGATTAATCGTTTATCTTTAAAGTAGGAAAAGTATTCTGAGATAGATAAGCTGTTTGTCATAACGCCTTCATTGGCAAAATAGAATAATGGGGGGCTTATCACTAAGCCCTATTTTTTATAAAGGTGTAGGTTCTAATACTGCCATATTTAATATGACCACTGGATTTTTTGGCACAAAATCATAGCCAATTTTATCATTGAAACCAGTTTCAACTTGCATGATCTTATCTAGGGTGTCATAGCCTTCCATTACCATGCCAAAGACCGCAAAGCCCCATTCACGACCTGGGTTAAGGTGATCATTGTCATCCATGTTAAAAAAGAACTGGCGAGTACCTGAATGGGGTTGACGGTCTTGGTAGGCCATGGCAATGCTATACATATCATTTTTAGAGCCATTGCCACTTTCGTTAAATATAGGGTCACCTTCGTAAACGCCATCGTATTCTTTGTCATACCCTCCGCCTTGAATAACAAAGTCACGTTCGTTTTCTATATCACGTTCAACACGATGGAAAACAGTGCCATTGTAGCTGCCATCCGCCACATACGTTAAAAAGTTATTGACGGTAATAGGGGCTTTAGATCGATCCATCTCAATGATGATTTTGCCCATCGTTGTCGTGATCTCCACGCGTGGGAACATATTGTTTTTTTGCACAAAACGGCCTTCAGTCGCAGCGGCTAAATCTTGACTAATAAGTAATAATGCAAAAAATATTAAAATACGTTTCATATTTAACCTTCTAAAAATGCTAACAATTCAGGATCTGATACCATGCGGGTTATTAACTGTTCAGTCAACTTATTGAGTTGACCTTCAATTTTAGCTCTATCGTGACCAAAAGGCGCTTCTAAACTGGCATTGCCACGGTACGTTTTACTAAAGTTGCTGGTACTTCTAATAACGCGTAAACCCAACTCGATTTTTGCATCACTGGTGTGGCTCAGCATTTTTTCAGTAACCACGGCCTGAAGCGTGTGAATATCGACCTCAAATCGTGTTGTTGCTAGATTTGAAATGCTGGCACCATTTCGACTTAACGCACTATCAATAACGCTTTTTATTGATTCTGTTAAGCCTTGGCTCGCGATTGTTTGTGCTTTATCGTCGTTAATTAATTTTAGCGTGGCGCTATCGCCTCTTAAATCAATCACACTGGTATTTAAGCTTTGGCTGATTGAGCTTATTTTTCCGCCTTGGTATGCAGGGTTAAGAATCATTTGATTAGGTTGGCTACTACATCCGCCGAGGGCTAATAAAACACAGCAAGGTAATAGGTAGTTTTTCATAGTCATAGCATCCCATTATTTTTAGTTGCACTTAAGACAACAAACTTTTTATTTGATCCAAGTAACTGGCAATTGCCAAACATACGCTTTAGTTTGTCATGATAATCTAAATGACGGTTTCCAATAATACGTAGTTCACCACCATTCTTTAAGGTGTCTTTAGCTTGTTTAAACATTTGCCATGCAATGTGGTCAGTGACGGCTTGCGCTTGATGAAATGGTGGATTACACAATACGACATCAACACTTTCACGCTCAAAACCAGTTAAACAATCATTTTCGATAAATAAACACTGTTCAAATTTATCTTCCATATTGAATTCAACATTCAATCGCGCTGATTCTACAGCCATGTATGACTCGTCAATGAATGTCATTTCAGCATTGGGGCAGCGCGATAGCGTCATTAAACCAACCACACCATTACCACAGCCTAGATCAATTATTTTTTTTGTTTTAGTGGTTTGGGGTAAATAGTTAAAAAAGAATCGAGCACCGATGTCTAAAGAGTCTCGTGAAAATACATTTGCATGATTACTGATTGTAAAGTCAGTGCCTTCAAGCGGCCAATTAACGGGGAAGTCTGCCGCTTTGTATCCACCCTGAGCGTGGCTAATTATCAAACGTGATTTTTTTACCGCTAAACTGGTTTTCGTTTCGCCAATATATTGCTCAAAGGCTTTAATTGTCGAATTATGAATGTCTTTCGTTTTACCTGCAGCGATGACTGGCGTTCCTGGGTTAAGTACCTCACTTAACTCTGATAATTGGTATTGCATAAAGCCAAGAGTACGCGGTACTTTTAAAATAACTAAGTCAACGTCATCAGGCAAGGCAGATAAACTATCAAGCTGGCTGAATGAGTGAGTTGAAACTTTGTTCTCAGCTAAATTATACGCCGCTGCTTGATGGCTAATATAAGAGTCATTGACTGAACAAACCGTTAATCCTTGTTTAGAAAAGTAACACGATAAAGCGCCAAAGCTATCATTAAAAATTAGTAAAGAGCGACAACTAGGGTAATGTTCAGTAATATAGTCAATAAGGTATTCGTCAGCTGAATCCCAAGCTTGAAGGCTACGGTTTTTTTGATCTAATGGAAAACGTTCAAGAGTAAAGGTTGTTTCGCCGAGCTGTGCTTGCGTGGTCATAATAGTTAAGTGATCAGAATCAAATGATAGGTAAATTCTAACATGCAACGGCCAAACGCCAACCCCCAACCGCTACCAAATGGCTTTTCTTACCAAAGAAGTGCGTTCAGTGGGCAAAAAAGTCTCGATTTATTTTATTATTTGCAGAAAAACCTACCATGGCAACAGCCAATAACGACTGTGTATGGAAAAACAGGGCCTATTCCAAGGCTGCAATGCTTTATTAGTGATAGTAATATTGAATATGGCTATTCGCAGAGTAAATTAGTGGTAGAGCCGTGGCCAGATGTGCTTATGGCCATGCGAAAACGGCTAGAGCGTCATCTACAGCAGCCTTTTAACTCTTTATTGATTAATTACTATCGTGATGGCAACGACACGATGGGTTGGCACAGTGATGATGAAATTGAACTTGGCACACAGCCCACTATTGTTTGTGTCTCACTTGGCGCAGAGCGTGCATTAAAAATAAAAAACAAAGCGAGTAATATCGTTAGCGAAATTAAACTACACAGTGGCAGTTGTTTAGTTATGCATGGTGACAGTCAGCGTGATTTCCAGCACGCCATCGCCAAGAAAACGACCTTGGCACACCCTCGTATCAGTTTAACCTTCAGATACATAAAACAAACTCGCTAGCTATAATTTTGTTAGCCAAGGCACTTTGCAACTTGATATAGTAGATAGATAAATTAGTTAGTTATGAATTGGTCCATTATGTCAATGCAAGAACAAATACAAAACAAAATCGCAGATGCAATTGGTTGTAAACATCTCAATGTAGTCAATGAAAGCCATATGCACAGTCGTGGCGAAGATTCACATTTTAAAGTGATTGTTGTCAGTGAAGAGTTTAGCGGTAAACGCTTGCTACAGCGTCATCGTCAAATAAATGAAATTTTAAAAGATGAGTTGGCGAATCATATTCATGCGTTGGCAATTCATACATTCACACCCGAAGAGTTCAGTGAGCAAAGCGGTCAGGTTGCCGACTCGCCGAGTTGTTTAGGTGGCTCTAAGTTCGATTAACGGCAAGGTCTGACGGTGAATGATACTGATCAGACCTGTGTTTTTACGATTAGCCTTTAAACTAGCGCTAATTTTTATTGATATAGATATAGGATGATCAATGGTCATTAAGCCTAAAATTCGCGGATTTATCTGTACAAACGCCCACCCTGTAGGCTGTGCAGAGCATGTACAAGAACAAATTAACTATGTAAAACAACAAGGGGCATTAAAAAATGCACCTAAAAATGTATTAGTGATTGGTGCGTCTACAGGCTATGGCCTTGCATCACGCATAACAGCTGCGTTTGGTGGCGGTGCTAAAACGCTGGGTATTTTCTTTGAAAAAGAAGGAACGGAACGTAAAACAGGTTCTGCAGGTTGGTACAACACAGCGGCATTTCAAAATGCGGCGGATGAAGCAGGGCTTTGGTCTAAAAATATCAATGGTGATGCGTTCTCAAACGAAATAAAACAAAAAGCAATAGATACAATTAAAGCTGACTTAGGTAAAGTTGATTTAGTTATCTATAGCTTGGCATCTCCTCGTCGCACAGATCCAAATACGGGTGAAACGTACTCTTCAACACTTAAGCCAATTGGCGATGCGGTGACGACTAAAAACCTTAACACGTCAAAGCGTGAAATTGATGCAATAACAGTAGAAGCAGCAAGCCAAGACGATATCGACAATACCATTAAAGTGATGGGCGGTGAAGATTGGGAAATGTGGATAGACGCACTTAAAAAAGCTGATGTACTTGCTGATAACTTTAAAACAAGTGCTTACACATATATTGGCAAAGAGCTGACATGGCCAATTTACGGTCACGCTACAATTGGTAAAGCAAAAGAAGATTTAGACCGTGCAACCGTAGCTATTAAAGAGTCTACAAAAGCACTAAACGGTGAAGCGTATGTCTCTTCACTTAATGCGGTGGTTACTCAAGCAAGTTCTGCGATTCCGATTATGCCACTTTACATTTCAGCACTATTTAAAGTGATGAAAGCTGATGGCACCTATGAAGGTACAATAGAGCAAATTCATGCGCTATTTACTGAGAACTTATATGGTGAGTCACCTCGCTTTGATGATGGGGGTCATTTATTCCAAAACTACAAAGAGTTGGAAGATGATGTTCAAGCACGTATTCAAACCGTATGGGACAGCGTAACTACAGAAACAATCGATGAACTAACCGATTATGTTGGTTATCATAATGAGTTCTTGCGCCTATTTGGCTTCGGTATTGACGGCGTTGATTATGACCAAGATGTCGAGTCAGTCGCCAATATTGCAAACATGATTGACTAATTTTGTTCGATAATAAAAAAGTCGCTAAGGCGGCTTTTTTATTGCCTTGAGTTTATAATCCATAATAAATAACTGTTTAATATTCATCCTTCCTCGCGAGCAATTGCACTTTGGTCTATATTGAATTTTATTCAAATGTATCAATTGAGCTAAATTACTGCTCCTGTCGTATATATTTCATATTTAGACTCGCATAGTGACCCTGATTGATGTTAAAATTCGGGCAATATATGTGAGGAGTTTTACTGCGTTGCTTGTTTTGTATCCTAAACAGGCAATTCTTTGATACCTTGATTTTGCTTGGGTAATCAAAAAGGCGACGTGGTTGATACGATTTTTCAGTTTCTTTCCGTTAATGTAGTGCAAGTGCGTATGATCAACATAAAAAAAGGTCTGGATTTACCCATAGAGGGCGCACCTCAGCAAGTTATTCATGATGGTTCTACCGTCAAACGTGTAGCTGTGCTAGGTGAAGAGTTTATTGGTATGCGTCCAACCATGCATGTTCGTGTGGATGACCAAGTCAAAAAAGGCCAGGTACTTTTTGAAGACAAAAAGAACCCAGGCGTATTATTTACTGCCCCAGCTGCTGGTACAGTAAAAGAAATTAATCGTGGTGCAAAACGTGTGCTGCAATCTGTTGTTATTGAAATAAACGGCAGTGAGCAAATCACCTTTGACTCTTTCAAGGCAGATGAGCTTTCGAGCATCGACCGTGAAAAAGCCAAAGAAGTACTTATCCAGTCAGGTCAATGGACGGCACTTCGTGTGCGCCCATTCAGCAAAGTAGCGGCTGTGGATGCAAATCCTAGTTCTATTTTTGTGACGGCTATCGACACTAACCCATTAGCTGCAGATCCTGCGGTTATTATTGCCGAAAATGCACAAGCATTTGAAGCGGGTCTTGCTGTGGTATCTCGTTTGACTGATGGTAAAGTATTTGTTTGTAAACAAGCAGGTAGCCAAGTACCTAGTTCATCAATCCCTCAAGTAGAAGTACATGAGTTTGGTGGCGTACATCCGGCTGGTCTTGTTGGCACACATATCCATCACTTAGACGCTGTTTCTGCTAGCAAACAAGTTTGGCATATCGGTTACCAAGACGTTATTGCGTATGGTCACTTATTCCTTACTGGTGAAATTAGTACTGACCGTGTTATTTCTCTAGCTGGTCCTCGCGTTAAGAACCCACGTTTAGTGAAAACTCAACTAGGTGCTTCGCTGGATGATTTAGTCGCAGGTGAATTAGAAGACGGCGATAACCGTGTTATCTCTGGTTCTGTTTTATCTGGTTCTACGTCAGCTGGTCCTCAAGCGTTTTTAGGTCGTTACCATGTTCAAGTATCTGTTCTGCTTGAAGGTCGCGAAAAGGAACTGTTTGGTTGGATTCGCCCTGGTAGTGATAAATTCTCTGTAACACGCACTTTCTTATCTCACCTAACACCAAGTCGTTTATTTAAAATGACAACGTCTACAGGTGGTTCAAAGCGTGCCATGGTGCCAATGGGTAACTATGAGCGTGTTATGCCGTTAGATATTCTTCCAACGCCTTTATTACGTGATCTAATTTCTCGTGATTTAGACGGTGCTATCACATTAGGTGCACTTGAGCTTGATGAAGAAGATTTAGCGTTATGTACCTTCGTTTGTCCAGGTAAATACGAGTATGGTTCAATCCTACGCGATTGCTTGACTACAATCGAGAAAGAGGGCTAGAGAGATGGGTTTAAAGAAATTTCTTGAAGATATCGAGCCGCATTTTGAAGCCGGTGGTAAACATGAAAAGTGGTATGCCCTGTATGAAGCAGCAGCAACTATTTTTTACACCCCTGGTTACGTAAATAAAGGCGCGACACACGTACGCGATAACATCGACCTAAAACGCATGATGATTTTAGTGTGGATGGCAACATTCCCAGCGATGTTTTTTGGTATGTTCAATATCGGTCATCAGGCCGCCGGTGCATTAGCACAAGGTTTTGAACTAGCAAATTCTTGGCAAGTTGGTTTGTTTCAGTTATTTGGTGGTGAATTAACCGCTAACTCAGGCTGGGGCGCTAAAATGTTCTACGGGGCATGTTTCTTCTTGCCTATATACGCAGTGACATTCGCCGTGGGTGGTTTCTGGGAAGTGTTGTTTGCTTCAGTGCGTAAGCACGAAGTAAACGAAGGTTTCTTCGTAACCTCTGTATTGTTTGCACTTATTCTTCCTGCAACTATTCCATTGTGGCAAGTAGCGTTAGGTATCACGTTCGGTGTTGTAATCGCTAAAGAAATCTTTGGTGGTACTGGCCGTAACTTCCTAAACCCTGCGCTTGCTGGTCGTGCGTTTTTATTCTTCGCATACCCTGCACAAATTTCAGGTGACACAGTATGGACAGCAGTCGATTCGTTCTCTGGTGCCACTATGCTAGGTCAAGCGTTTGTTGGTTCTCTTGATTACAGCAACATGGCTCTTTGGTGGAATGCGTTTTACGGTTTCATTCAAGGTTCAGTAGGTGAAACATCTACCCTTGCTGTGATGATTGGTGGCTTATTCCTAATCTACGTTCGAATTGCTTCATGGCGTATCGTACTAGGTGTATTCCTAGGTATGGTTGCAACCTCGTTCTTACTGAACGCTGTTGCTACTGAAGCAAGCAACCCTGTATTTGCAATGCCTTGGCATTGGCACTTAGTGTTGGGTGGTTTTGCCTTTGGTATGTTCTTCATGGCGACTGACCCAGTGTCTGCTGCATTTACAGACAAAGCAAAATTCGCATATGGCGCACTGATTGGTGTGATGGTAGTAATGATTCGTGTAGTAAATCCTGCTTTCCCTGAAGGTATGATGCTAGCAATCTTGTTTGCTAACTTATTTGCTCCATTATTCGATCACTTTGTAGTGCAAGCTAATATCAAGCGGAGGTTGGCACGTAATGTCTAGTAATAACGAATCAATCGGCAAAACGCTAACCGTTGTTGTAGCACTGTGTTTAGTGTGTGCAATCATCGTATCGTTTGCTTCAGTTCAGCTTCGCCCTTTACAGCAAGCTAACAAAACACAAGATATTCAAAAGAATATCTTGGCTGCAGCGGGTATCGACGCAGTTGAAAATATCTCTGATACGTTTAACGCTAAAATCGAAGCGCGTGTTGTAGATATGAACACGGGTGAGTTTGTTGAAACAGACCCAAATAGCTTTGACTTTGAGAAAAGTAAATTCGACCAAAAAATCAGTATCGCTCTGAAAGCTAACGATATCAAAGATATTGCAGGTATTCAGCGTATGACGACTGAGTCGCCAGTTTACATCTCTAAAAAAGCGGATGGCTCTACCGACGCTATCATTCTACCTATCCAAGGTTACGGCCTTTGGGGTGTAATGTATGGTTTCATAGCGCTTGAAAGCGACGGTGAAACGGTTAAAGATATTAACTTCTATAAGCATAACGAAACACCAGGCCTGGGTGGCGAAATTCAAAACCCACAGTGGACGGCAATGTGGAGCGGTAAAGAATTACCAATCAATGTTGTAAAAAGTGGCGCTAAAAATGAGCATCAAGTTGATGGCTTATCGGGTGCAACTTTAACGTCAAATGGTGTTGATCACGCAGTTGATTTTTGGACTGGCGAAAACGGCTTTGGTCCTTTCCTTGCGAAAGTACGTGAAGGAGCGTTGAAATAATGGCTGATACTAAAGAAATGAAGTCGGTTCTACTTGGGCCGGTATTCGCAAACAACCCAATCGCATTGCAAGTACTTGGTGTTTGTTCTGCACTTGCAGTGACGTCTAGCTTGAAAAATGCACTAATCATGTCAATAGCATTGACTTTGGTTACAGCGTTTTCGAGCTTATTTATCTCACTGATTCGTAACCAGATACCATCATCTGTTCGTATTATTGTGCAAATGACGATCATTGCCTCGTTAGTAATCGTTGTTGACCAAGTATTACAAGCATTCTCTTATGCTACGGCAAAAGAGTTATCTGTATTCGTTGGTCTGATTATTACTAACTGTATCGTAATGGGTCGTGCAGAAGCGTACGCGATGAAATCACCACCAGTTATGTCATTCCTTGATGGCATTGGTAATGGTCTTGGTTATTCAGTTGTGTTACTGACTGTTGGCTTTATTCGTGAGCTATTTGGTAAAGGTACATTGTTTGGCGCTGATATCATCCCGCTTGTGCAGGATGGTGGTTGGTATCAACCTATGGGTCTATTGATTTTACCACCTAGCGCGTTCTTCATCATTGGTTTATTCATTTGGGTACTTCGTACTTATAAGAAAGACCAAGTAGAAGCGAAAGGATAAGGGGCAGACAATGGAACATTATATTAGTTTATTCGTAAAAGCGGTTTTCATTGAAAACTTAGCGTTAGCCTTCTTCCTAGGTATGTGTACTTTCCTTGCTGTATCAAAGAAAGTAACAACATCTATCGGCCTAGGTGTGGCAGTTATCGTGGTATTGGGTATTTCAGTACCAGTTAACAACCTGGTTTATCATGCGGTTCTTGCACCTGGTTCACTTGAGTGGCTTGGTTACCCAGAAGCGGATCTTAGCTTCTTACGTTTCTTAACTTTCATCGGTGTTATCGCAGCATTGGTGCAAATCTTAGAAATGGCATTAGACAAGTTCTTCCCGGCACTTTATAACGCGTTAGGTATCTTCTTACCGTTGATCACAGTTAACTGTGCAATCTTCGGTGCGGTAGCTTTCATGGTAGAGCGAAACTATAACTTCGGCGAGTCTGTTGTTTATGGTATTGGTTCTGGTGTAGGTTGGGCGCTAGCAATAACATTACTTGCTGGTATTCGTGAGAAAATGAAGTACTCAGACGTGCCAGATGGCCTACGTGGTTTAGGTATTACCTTCATCACAGTTGGCTTGATGGGTCTTGGCTTTATGTCATTCTCTGGTATTTCACTTTAATAGGTCGCGAGGATAAATCATGAGTTATGAGATTTTCTTAGGCGTTGGTGTTTTCATCGCTATCGTTGTAATACTTGTTTTAGTCATCATTGGTGCTAAATCTAAGTTAGTTGCAAGCGGTGACATCATCATCGGCGTTAATGGCGATCCAGATAAAGCCATTAAAACATCAGCAGGTAGTAAACTACTAGGTGCACTATCTGAGTCAGGTATCTTCGTATCGTCTGCATGTGGTGGCGGTGGCTCTTGTGGTCAATGTCGTGTACACATTCATTCAGGTGGTGGTGATATCTTACCAACAGAACTTGATCACATCTCTAAAGGTGAAGCCCGCGAAGGCTGTCGTTTAGCGTGTCAGGTAAATGTTAAAAACGACATGGAAATTGAACTTGAAGAGTCAATTTTCGGTGTTAAAAAATGGGATTGTGAAGTTATCTCTAACGATAACAAAGCAACGTTCATTAAAGAGCTTAAACTACAAATCCCTGATGGTGAGTCAGTACCGTTCCGTGCCGGTGGTTACATTCAGATTGAAGCCCCTGCGCACCACGTTAAATACGCTGATTTCGATGTACCAGACGAGTATCGTGGCGACTGGAACCATTTTGGTTTCTTCAAGCTGGAGTCAAAGGTAGACGAAGAGACTATTCGTGCTTACTCAATGGCTAACTACCCAGAAGAAGAAGGCATCATCATGCTTAACGTGCGTATCGCTACGCCGCCGCCAAGAGATTTAAGCTTACCTTGTGGTAAAATGTCATCGTACATTTGGTCACTTAAAGAAGGTGATAAAGTAACTATCTCAGGTCCATTCGGTGAGTTCTTCGCGAAAGAAACAGACGCTGAAATGGTATTTGTTGGTGGTGGTGCTGGTATGGCGCCAATGCGTTCACATATCTTTGACCAACTTAAGCGCTTAAACTCTAAGCGTAAGATGAGTTTCTGGTATGGTGCACGTTCTAAGCGTGAGATGTTCTATGTAGAAGACTTTGATGGCCTAGCGTCTGAAAACGATAACTTCGTATGGCACACTGCACTTTCAGATCCACAACCTGAAGATAACTGGGAAGGCTACACAGGCTTTATCCATAACGTGTTATTTGAGAACTATCTTAAAGATCACGAAGCGCCAGAAGATTGTGAGTTCTACATGTGTGGTCCTCCAATGATGAACGCTGCGGTTATCACTATGTTGAAAGACTTAGGTGTTGAAGACGAAAATATCTTACTAGATGATTTCGGTGGCTAACACTGATACCAAAACACATTAGTTTTGGTTAGAATATAAGCCTCGTAACAATGTTTGTTACGAGGCTTTTTTTATTTCAAATTTTAAGTAGGCTGCCATGAATAAAGTATTTCACCCGCAGGCACTCGTTGCCTTTTTGTTTATTTTTCTCACTCTATTCATATCAGGTTGTGGCCAAAGTGATGAGCCTAAAGAGCTTTACCTTGAAGGTAGAACCATGGGGACGACATACAATATTAAGGTTTTTGCAAAACAAGACAAGTTGGACTCGCTTAATTTACTTCCTGAGATAGAACAATTGCTAAAAGGGGTGAATCAATCTATGTCGACCTATATTAAAGATTCAGAGATAAATAACTTTAATCGCATACCTGCAGGCCAAGTCATGCCGATTAGCGCTGATTTTAGAGCGGTTGTCGCAGAGTCTATTCGCTTAGGTGAGTCGACAAAAACGTTAGATGTCACCATGGGGCCATTAATTGACTTATGGGGATTTGGTCCTGATAAAAAGCCTACTAAACGCCCAGCGGACGAAGAATTAGCTAACATGATAGCTAAAATAGGTGTAGATAAATTAACACTGACTGAGCAGGGGTTAGCAAAAACGATTGACGGCTTAGAGCTTTCGTTTTCTGCGACAGCAAAAGGGTATGGCATTGATAAAGTAGCTGAGCTGCTAGAAAGTCACGGATTAACAGATTATATGGTTGAAATAGGCGGCGAGCTGCGTATTTCTGGTAAAAAGCCTAATGAAAAGAATTGGCGCATAGCGATTGAACAGCCGGATGCTGAGCCAGGTACGCGCCAAGTGCACCTTATTTTAGCGCCAGGTAACAATGGCATGGCGACATCGGGTGATTACCGAATATTTTATGAAATGGATGGTGAGACTTACAGTCATTTGATTGATCCCGTTACAGGTATGCCAACTCGCCATGATCTTGTATCAGTAACTGTATTGCACCCATCAGCAATGACAGCCGATGGCCTTGCTACTGCATTGACTATTATGGGTATGGATAAAGCCCAAGCGTATGCAGAAAAAAATGACTTAGCGGTCTATCTTATTGCTAAATCGAAGGATGGTTTAGTGACTTATTCGAGCCCAGCATTTAAACCCTATTTGTAGCCAAGCGCAAAGCGGTTTATAATACACTCAGCTTGGCTACGTTAGCCAAGCACATTTTTATTGCTGAACAATAGGGGCTAAGCAATGTCACTTTTTCTTCTTACTTTTGGTTTACTTATATTAATTGTCGCAGCAATGGCAATTGGCATGATCATGCAGAAAAAATCTATGGCGAGCAGCTGTGGTGGCTTAGGCTCAGTAGGTATTGACAAAGCCTGCGATTGTGACGACCCATGTGACAAGCGTAAAAAGCGCTTGGCAAAAGAGCAAGTTTGGAAAGAAAACCAAATTTTATAAGCTCAAAATGATTTTATTAAAAGCGCCGTGTTTTACACTGGCGCTTTTTTTGTACCAATTAGATTAGGTTAGTTATGCAGCCATTTTCAACTAAAGTGTACTTTTTACGTCACGGCGAGCTTGAGCAGCAAAATGTATTAGCTGGGCGCAGCGACTTTGAGTTGAGCAAAAAAGGTGTTCAGCAGTTAGAAGGTGCAGTTGCAGGGCTTTGCGATATCACCACTGTAACAAGCTCTCCTCTAAAACGTTGTAAGCTATTTGCTCAACAGCTAGCAAATACTCGGCAACTCCCATTAAATATAAACAGTGCAATTGCTGAGTATGATTTTGGCGATTGGGACGGACAAAGTTATGAAACGCTCTGGCAGCAAAGTAGCTCGCCAACTATCGGTGACTTCTGGCAAAATCCTTGGCATATCACTCCCCCCAATGGCGAATCTATGAACGCGTTTTATAGCCGAGTTGAAACATGGTGGCAGCAATTATTAGCGGTGATCAGCACACAAAACACAGGGTCTAATTTGGTCATAACCCATGCTGGCGTTATTAAACAACTGTTAGCTATTTTATGTCAGCTTCCTCGTGACTCGCTTATTAGCCAAAATGTGTTTTCAATCCCTTATGCTGGTCTTATTTGTGTTGATGTTTTCATTGATGAACAAGGAGATGCTTGGCCTAAAATTGTTTTCTAAGCTGTTTTTAGCCATCTAGAAAGATATTAATTGAAATATAAACTCACCCGCCCATAATAGAGGGGTATTTAGGAATGAGGTGTGAATCCTCAGCTGTTCCCGCAACTGTAAATCACCAATGTGATAAGTCAGATACTAAATACCCTATAACTTATTTTATTCATTGAGCGGGTAAACTCACCTCTTTTCACACGTTTTGTGCGTGTTGTGACTGTATTGGGTTTTGCGCGAGCTAACAGAGATAAACATTGCAGACACCAATACCACTTCTCACAGTCGATAAAGTCTCTTGGGCTGTAGCTGACGTATCAATATTAAAAGATATCAGTCTCTGCATAAAGCAAGGTAGATTTATAGGCTTATTAGGCCCTAATGGTGCGGGTAAATCCAGTCTACTACGGTGTATTTATCGTTTCTATAAACCCTCCTCCGGCCAGGTAACGTTAGCTGAAAAAGACATTTGGCGATTAAGTGCAGATGACTTTGCCAAGCAAGTCGCTGTTGTTTTGCAAGAAACCCCCTCGCAATTTAATTTGTCATTGTATGATGTTGTGAGTCTTGGTTTAACACCGCATAAGCGGCTTTTTAGTGGAACTACAGATGATGATAAACAGTTAATCCATTATGCAATCAAACAAGTAGGGTTAACTGAGCATACAACACAAGCGTTTGATTCGCTCTCTGGGGGGGAGAAGCAACGTGCTTTGATTGCACGAGCGATAGTGCAAAAACCACGGCTTTTAATCATGGATGAACCAACAAGTCATTTGGATGTTAAATATCAAATACAATTGATGGAGTTAGCCAAGTCGTTAGGTGTGACTGTGCTGGCCTCATTCCACGATTTAAATCTTGCTGCGAGTGTGTGTGATGAATTGTTAGTGATCAATGAGGGACAAATAGTGGCATCGGGCTCACCCCATCAAGTGATTACTGAAAAAATGCTCAGTGATGTTTTTGGTGTTTGCGCGCAGGTTTCAGTTCACCCACAAAGCGTTGAGCAGCCGATCCCTCATGTAACCTATTTTTATGGTTATCAAACGGAAGCGCCTCATGCTAGTGAAAAATAACCTCACTCTGATAGTGACTCTTTTATTAAGTGTGCTGAGTATTTTTGCCGCGTTGAGTTTTGGGGCTGCGCCGACTAAGTTAGTGGATGTCTACAATAGCGTAAGTGGGCAATGGTTCAGCTCAGGCAGTGATTCATTTTTAGATCGGATCATCTGGCAACTGCGTTTACCCCGCACTTTATTGGCTTTTTTAGCCGGCTCAGGGCTTGCCCTTGCAGGACTCATTCTACAGACTGTCACGCGTAATCCATTGGCAGACCCTTATTTGTTTGGTATTTCCTCTGGCGCTTCATTTGGGGTGGTGTGTTTTATCACGTTCACGGGTATTAGTGCTGGTTTTTCAATGTCGTTAGCGGCCTTTGTTGGCAGTACTTTGACCATGATTCTATTGGTGCTTATTGCTGGTCGCAAAGGCTCCGGCCAAGTTGAAACGATGCTATTGGCCGGGGTTGCGTTGTCATTTTTATTCAGCGCTTTTACCAGTTTACTGCTCTATTTTAGCGATCCACAAGCCATCACCGCAATTCTATTTTGGACATTGGGAAGTTTTGCTCGTGCGCAGTGGCACTCACTGTGGTTACCAGCCTTGATAATACTAAGTTGTATTGCTGTGTTAATGAGCTTTAGACGTCAGCTTAATGCCATGTTACTCGGTGATGAAAGTGCTGCAACACTTGGTATCCCAGTACAGCGCTTTCGATTGTTAATGTTAATGTTAAGCTCGTTGATCACAGCTGTGCTGGTTGCACTATGTGGTGGAATTGGGTTTGTAGGTTTGATGATCCCGCATATAGTGCGATTTTTTGTTTCCCAAGGCACGCTAACAGGCCTAGCTATGACTGCTTTAGTCGGCGGTACATTTATGGTGTGGGTTGATGTTATATCTCGCATAGTGATGAGTAATCAAGAGCTACCTATTGGGGTGAGCACGTCTGCCATCGGAAGTGTGTTCTTTTTATCTTTACTGTGTTTTCGTAAAAGAGAGTACCAATAATGTTTGTAATTAACCCTTTAAACCCTCAGTTCGATACGTTAATTAAGAATAAAATAAATCAAAAGACAAAACCCTTAGGCGCACTGGGTTTGCTTGAGCCATTGGCGTTGCAATTGGTTAAAATTTTTAGCCAAGGAATAAAATCTTCATCAGAATTTTTGGCATTTCAAGGGCAAATTACTCACCCAGCACTCATTGTTTTTGCAGGTGATCATGGGGTGGCAGCGCAAGGTGTGTCTATCGCCCCAAGTGAAGTAACAGCACAAATGGTTGCTAACTTTGTTAACGGTGGTGCAGCAATTAACGTGTTTTGTGAGCAGCTAGGTTGGCAGCTTGAAGTCGTTGACTGCGGCATGTTAACGCGAGTACCGAATAAACAGGTACATAATTGTCGCTTAGGCGACATTACTGAACCATTAAATCAGCAGATGGCCATGAGTACCGAGCAAGTCACACATGGGTTTAATAATGCCAAGCAACTTGTTTTAAAATTAAAAAATACTGGCTGCAATACCTTGGCTCTGGGTGAAATGGGTATTGGGAACACCACCAGTGCGGCGGCTATTATGGCGGCCATTTTAGGCCTTCCAGCCACTGAGTGTGTAGGAAAAGGTACCGGTGTCAGCGATGAGGTAGTAGCACGTAAAGTCGCTGTTGTTGAACAAGCACTTGAACGACATCGCGCTTACTTACATGAACCGTTGAAATTATTAGCTGCTCTTGGCGGGTTTGAAATTGTACATATTGTGGGTGCTATGCTCAGTGCGGCAGAGCAGAAAATGGCGATTTTAGTCGATGGGTTTATTTGTACAGCAGCTGCCTTGGTGGCCATCAAGATCAACCCCCATGTCAAAGCGTATTTCATTTTTGCCCATAGCTCAAATGAGCAAGGTCACAGCAAAATGTTGGCATATCTAGGCGCCACAGCACTCCTTAAACTTGAACTTCGCTTAGGAGAGGGAACGGGGGCAGCATTAAGTTTACCATTATTACAAAGCGCACTGGGGTTTTATAACAACATGGCTAGTTTTGAAGATGCCGCTGTTGAACAGGTTGTGTGCTAGTTAATGCCTAAATCTCATTCATTTATTACCCAATGGCAGCTTTTTTTACTAGCCGTAAGCTTTTTAACGCGTATTCCGGTCGTTATTCGCTTTGATGTGACTGATACACTCTTAAATCAAGCAAGCCGTTATTTTGCGCTCGTTGGTGTAGGGTTAGGTGTCATCCTTGCCACGCTGTTTTATTGCCTGCAGTTTGTTTTTCCTGCTTCATTATGCGTGTTGTTAACGATGGCTCTGAGTATATTAATGACAGGGGCCTTTCATGAAGATGGATGGGCTGATGTATGGGATGGTTTTGGCGGTGGCTGGCAAGTATCGCAGAAACTCACCATCATGAAAGATAGCCGTTTGGGTACGTACGGCGCAGCTGCATTAATCATAATATTGATGATGAAATACCAAAGCTTAATTTTGTTGAGTGAACAGCTCAATATAATCTTATTTGCCATCATCGCCGGTCAATGTTTAAGTCGCGTTGTTGCGACGAGTCTTATTATTAATATGGATTATGTCAGCGAAGATGCAACGTCTAAAGTAAAGCCATTGGCCATGCACTTATCTAAAGTAAGCTTATTTGTCTTGTTATTCAGTGGCATGATGTTACTAGCTGTGGCGCTTTTCTTAGCAGTCATTTCGTGGCAAAGCGCATTGCTTATCATCGTTATTTTAGTACTGGTGCGGGTGGTGGTAATGCAGTGGTTTAAATCGCAACTCGGCGGTTATACGGGCGATTGTTTAGGGGCTGCGCAGCAAGCAAGTGAGTTAAGCATATATTTAACGTTAGCCGCTATTGTATCGAGTGCAGCAGTATGAACCCTAATCAAACCTTAATACTCGGTGGCGCCCGCAGTGGAAAAAGTCGCTTTGCAGAGCAGCTAGCCGCTCAAAGTCTTAAGCCTGTCATTTACCTTGCCACGGCGCAAGGCCATGATGATGAAATGCAAATACGTATTCGCCGCCATCAGTCAGAACGTCCCGCGCACTGGCAGTTGGTAGAGCAACCCATAGCGCTTGCTGATGCACTCATAGTACACAGTAAAGCGGATAACTGTATTTTAGTTGACTGCCTTACACTTTGGCTGAGTAACTGTTTATGTGCGGCGTCGAAAAATTGCTGGCAACAACAAAAAAGTGCGCTACTGGCTACACTTAATACGCTCCCTGGGCAGGTTATTTTTGTTAGTAATGAAGTAGGCCACGGTATTGTACCGCTGGGCCAATTAAGTCGGGAGTTCGTTGATGAGTCTGGTTGGCTGCATCAAGCCATTGCAGCTCAAGTTGAACGCGTTGAATTTATTATGGCGGGTTTACCGCTAACATTAAAAAGTAGTTATCCATGAAAACGATTATGATCCAAGGTACGACGTCCGATGCGGGTAAAAGTACGCTAGTAGCGGCATTATGCCGAGTGTTTGTAGATCAGGGTATTAAAGTCGCACCTTTTAAACCACAAAACATGGCACTTAATAGCGCAGTAACCGACGATGGCGGCGAGATAGGACGAGCTCAAGCGTTACAGGCCATAGCGGCTAAGGTGACGCCAAGAATTGATTTTAATCCCGTATTACTCAAACCCAATAGTGATACTGGTGCCCAAGTGATCATTCATGGCAAAGCAATTAGCAACATGGAAGCAGGCGCATACCACGATTATAAGGCAGTCGCGATGGATGCCGTACTTACCTCACAGCGACGTTTAAGTGAAGAGTTTGAATTGCTCGTTGTTGAAGGGGCGGGAAGCCCGGCCGAAATAAATTTACGAGCGGGTGATATTGCGAATATGGGATACGCTGAAGCGGTAGATTGCCCCGTCATTATCATTGCAGATATAGATAAAGGCGGTGTATTTGCGCATATTGTGGGTACATTAGCGTTATTAAGTGAATCAGAACAAGCGCGTGTAAAAGGCTTTGTGATAAACCGCTTTAGAGGTGACATTAGTTTATTGCAGGGGGGCCTCGATTGGCTTGAGGATTACACCAAAAAACCCGTTCTGGGTGTGTTGCCTTTTTTACATGATTTAGCGCTGGATGCTGAAGACGCTGTCGCCATAGACAATCAAACCGGGCAAGTGAAAGTGAGGGTAGCCGTATTGCTGCTACCGCATATTAGCAATCATACCGATTTTGATGCGCTGAGGTTAAATCCGGAAATTGATATTAGTTACGTCTGTCATACATACGCGATCCCATCAGTTGATCTGATTATTATCCCAGGCAGTAAAAACGTGATCAGTGACTTAATTTTTTTAAAAAATGAAGGCTGGGATGAACAGATTAAGCGTCACGTGCGATATGGTGGCAAGGTATTAGGTATATGTGGTGGTTTACAGATGTTAGGCGCCAATATTTTTGATCCAACAGGGGTCGAATCAAGTACACAACAGTGCCAAGGTTTAATGCTTGCTGACTTTAGTACGGAACTTGGTGAAGAAAAAGTGCTAACTCAGGCCTCGGGAATGGTTAATTTAAACGGCGCTTCTGCGCAGGTCACAGGCTATGAAATTCATACTGGCCATAGCCGCGGCGCTGCATTAAATAGCCCCTTTTTAACATTTACACAGCATCCACTAAACCTTATCCATGATGGCTTTATATCAGATGATAATAAGGTGGCAGGTACTTACTTACATGGCTTGTTTGATACCCCTGAGGCCAGTCAATTAATTATTGAATGGGTGATGCCGAGTAGTGGTATTGAGCAACATATTGATATTGATATACATCGGGAGCAGCAATTAACGCGTCTGGCTGATACATGTAGGCAGCATTTAGATATTGCAAAAATTAAACAAATTTACCAAAACGGGTAGGACCAATACATGAGCGATACAAATAATGAAAAGCATCAACAACGTCAACAAAAGGTAAAAGACAAAGTCGATGAGCGAATAGCCGCAGCGCAAATTGAAAAAGGGATATTTCAGGTAATAACCGGTAACGGTAAGGGGAAATCAACCTCGGGTTTTGGCACCGTGACACGCTGTGTTGGCCATGGTATGAAAGCCGCTGTTTGCCAATTTATAAAGGGCACATGGCCCTGTGGTGAACGTAACTTATTACAAGGGGCGGGTGTTGAGTTTGCCATTATGAACACCGGTTTCACATGGGAAACACAAAATAAAGAATCAGATACTGCCGCTGCGCAAGCGACATGGCAAGAAGCGAAGCGCATGTTATGTGATGAATCAATTAACCTCGTATTACTTGATGAAATAACTTACATGATTACTTATGGTTATATTGACCTAGAAGAAGCGCTGGAAGTGATTTCAAATCGCCCTGCGATGCAATCGGTGATTGTAACAGGTCGAGGCGCACACCGTAAGTTAACCGATCTTGCTGACACGGTAAGCGAGGTTCGTAACGTCAAACACGCTTTTGATGCAGGGGTTAAAGCGCAGATAGGTTTTGACTACTAATGTTGATGTGTCGACTTTTTCTGTTCATTTTTATTGCCCTTAGTTGTGCAAGTGCGCAGGCAGAGGTGAATAAAACACCGCTTAGGATTGTTGCGCTGGCTCCACATATTGTTGAGAACTTGTTCGCTATTGGTGCTGGCGATCAGATTGTGGGAACCGTCGAGTATGCTGATTTTCCTGATGCAGCGAATAGTATCCCCCGTTTAGGGGGGCATCAAGGTATTCAAATTGAAAAGCTTTTAGCACTTAAACCTGACTTAGTACTTGCATGGAAAACAGGCAGTAAAGTTGAGGATTTAGCCTTAATAGAGCGTATGGGTATAGAAGTCTCATACAGTGAAGCTAATGACGTTGAGAAAGTACCACAAGAGCTACTTCGCTTAGGTAGGTTAACGGGACGAGAAGACGCCGCAAAACGTGCTGCGAATAAATTTCAGCAGCAACTTGCACTGATTAAAGCTAAGCAACAGGGCAAAGCAAATGTGGCTGTATTTTATCAGCTGTGGCCGGAGCCGATGATGACAGTCAGTAAAAATACATGGATAAATCAACTTATTGAAATTTGCCAAGGCAGTAATGTGTTTGCCAATAGTCGAACAGACTACCCCCTAATCAGTATTGAAAATGTTATTGTTGCTAAGCCTGAGGTGATTATTCTTCCTGAGGAAAAATCAAACACAAAACAACCCGTGATCGCATGGCATGAATGGCCAGAGGTACCTGCTGTAAAGCACAATCAGTTTATTCGTGTCGATGCTGATTTACTGCATCGTTTTACAACGCGTATGCTTGATGGACTTGACGATATGTGTCACAAAATTGATCAATCCAGAGCTGTAATTCAGGAGGCAAAATGAGTCAGTGGCAACCCTTTTTAAATAACGAATTCGCAAAGCCATATATGCAAGAAACGCTTGATTATATAGCTCAAAAACGCCACGCAGAAGTACCCGTTTACCCGCCAGAGTATCAGGTTTTTAGTGCTTTTGAGGCAACGAAATTGAGTGATATTAAAGTTGTTATTTTAGGTCAAGACCCATACCACGGCGAAGGTCAAGCCCATGGCTTATGTTTTTCTGTGTTGCCTGAGGTAACTAAACTGCCCCCGTCATTGAAAAATATATATAAAGAGCTCGCCACTGAC
This sequence comes from Pseudoalteromonas sp. H105, assembly GCF_001469215.1. Lineage (GTDB taxonomy): Bacteria > Pseudomonadota > Gammaproteobacteria > Enterobacterales > Alteromonadaceae > Pseudoalteromonas. The sequence goes on along the minus strand of NZ_LOFH01000004.1, from coordinate 244,728 downwards.
ATTCCTACCTTCGAAATACCAAAACACGGGTATCTTCAACGTTGGGCAGAACAAGGCGTATTCTTACTAAATACGGTATTGACAGTAGAGCAAGGGCAAGCACATTCACATAAGCATTTAGGGTGGGAGCAATTTACTGATAATGTGATTGCTCATATCAATAACAACACGCAAGGTGTGGTGTTTATTTTATGGGGCGCACATGCGAAGAAGAAAGGCAAAGGCATCGATACAGCCCGCCATTTTATACTCAATGGTCCGCACCCTTCACCGCTTTCGGCACACCGTGGTTTTTTTGGATGCCGGCATTTTTCAAAAACGAATCAGTTATTAGAGCAGCAAGGCAAAGTTGCAATAAACTGGCAAGTGTAAGAATTAAAAAAGGCCGTTAGCTGTGAAGCATGCGGCCTTTTTTTAAGTTAAAAATCTAACTCATCAATCGCCACATTATCAGCGAAATAGTCTAACTCCTGTAGTTCTTTACGCAAACGTTGCTTATCTTTTAATGCTTCGATTTCGCGCCATTTTCTCTTTTTATTTTTTTGAGAGGCCTTTTTTGTTGTGCTAGGACCTTCTAATATTTCTAAAATATCATCTAGGCTATCCATGAACTTCTCCTATTGAATTTTGAACCTCGGAAATACCTATACCACAGGCCAAACTAAAATAGAATAAAAAAGTGACATTAATGTTACAGTGATGTGATAGCTATATTAATAAATATAATTTTAAACATAAAAAACGCCACAGAAGTGGCGTTTTTAAAGTAAGTGTTTATTTACTTACGTTATTATTTAATTACATTGCTTTAAAACGTGCTTCTAACTGTTCTTGAGCATCAGCAAATGAGCGGATACCTTCAGCTAGCTTTTCAGTCGCCATTGCATCTTGGTTATGTAACCAACGGAATTGCGTTTCTGTCAGTGGCGCTGGTTTTGGCTCTTTAGGGATATCACTTTCAAGCAAGTATTCTTGGGCGCCTTCAAGGTTGCCTAAATCTTCTAAAAGGTTAGGGCTAATAGTTAGCTTGTCACACCCAGTTAAGGCAATAATTTCGCCGGTGTTACGGAAGCTTGCACCCATTACCACGGTTTTGTAGTCATGGCGTTTGTAAAATTCAAAAATGCTACGCACAGATTGCACACCTGGATCTTGTAGCGGGTCTGTTGGCTTTTCCATACCATTAGCAACGTGCCAATCTAAAATACGGCCAACAAAAGGCGAGATTAAAAATACATTTGCATCAGCACATGCACGTGCTTGGGCATCGCTAAACAATAAAGTAAGGTTACACTTAGTGCCTTCTTTTTCTAACTGTTCAGCCGCTTTAATGCCTTCCCATGTAGAGGCAACTTTGATTAAGATCTTATCTTTACTGACGCCTTCTTTTTCATACAAGCTAAGTAAAGTGTGTGCTTTATTGATCGTTGCTTGTGTGTCAAACGAAAGGCGCGCATCCACTTCAGTAGAGATATAACCAGGTACAATTTCACTGATTTCTTTACCAAGTAATACGGCAAAGTAGTCGCATGCTAATTCAAGTTGCTTAGCAGGATCTTGCTCGGTTTCTTTAGCGTAGCTCCAAGCTTTATCTAAATAAGGCTTATAAGCTTCAATCTCGCTCGCTTTTAGTAAAAGCGATGGATTAGTGGTCGCATCTTCTGGTTGATGCTTTTTGATCGCTTCAATATCGCCAGTGTCGGCTACGATAGATGAATGTTGTTTTAGCCTTTGTAGAGCTGAAGTCATTTGCTTTCCTCATTCCAAGCAAGTTAAAAGAAAATCTACACCCTTAATATACTGAGTTCATACTGCAACAGTGTGACAATGCTTGATAGGTCTTATGTCCTTATCAATAAAAAAACGGTGGCGTATGAGTTTTTAAGGGAGGATTTATTTAAACAAAACGTGCTTTTCGTTTCATTTAATGTTGAAATTGACATTAAATAATTTACAAGTCAATAGCTAACTATGATCACTGTTATTTCACCTGCAAAAAATCTTGATTACGACACGCCACCGGCAACCGATAAGTTCACTCAGCCTGAATTACTCGAGCACAGCGAGGAGCTTATGAAAGTATGTCGTGAACTAACACCGGCACAAATTGGCAGTTTAATGAAAATTAGCGATAAGCTCTCAGGACTAAACGCAGCGCGTTTTAGCGAGTGGTCGCAACCATTCACCACCGATAACGCCAAACAAGCTGTGCTGGCTTTCAACGGCGATGTATACGGCGGTTTAGACGCTGGCACTCTAACTGCCAGCGAGCTTGATTACGCACAAAATCACTTACGTATTTTATCTGGGTTATATGGCTTATTGAAGCCGCTTGATTTAATGCAAGCATATCGGCTTGAAATGGGCACTAAGCTTGAAAATTCTCGCGGTAAAAATTTGTATGAGTTTTGGGGCAGCATTATTGCAAATAAGTTAAACGATGTATTAAAAGCACAAGACGCGCAATACCTTGTTAATTTAGCTTCAAATGAATACTTTAAAGCGGTAGATAAAAAAGCGCTTAATGCGCAAATTATTACGCCACATTTTAAAGACTGTAAAAATGGCCAATATAAAATAATTAGCTTTTACGCTAAAAAAGCCAGGGGCTTGATGGCGCGTTATATTATCGAAAATAACGTAACACAACTAAGCCAGCTTAAAGCGTTTACTGTTGATGGCTATTACTTTAGTGAAGACGCGACACAAAAAGAACTTGAGCCTGTTTTTTTACGTGATGAGCAAAACTAGCGTTAAGCTGTTTTTAAGTGTTAAGCCACGCAATTGCGTGGCTTTTTATTTTTAGCGTTAAATTTGCAAATGCTGTGAGTATATTTAAAGGGCATTTAAGGGACTGGCATTTCAATAAATGAATCGAAAACTCCATGGCTGGATTGATATTGTAATCAGTCATGTTTCTAATGTTATAGTGGCTATGCTCATCGCCATTATCTATAACAGCACGGTTACCTTATTGACCTACTGATTTTTAAGTTCGGTCCCACAAAACGCAATGGCTATTTTAGGTGGCAAGTTGTTAAAAGCTACCTACAGTTAAAGTAAGTTTCTTATCATGCAAAGCCTTAATATGGGAAATATAAACTTAAGTGAGCCAAATAACCCCTGTATTAGACGTTGTTGTCTTGACGATAATGATACGTGTATAGGCTGCTTTAGAACGCTCGAAGAAATACTCGGTTGGCGAAGTTTAAGCACAGCACAAAAGGAGCGCATAATCACTGAGTGTAGAGTGCGAAAAATACAGCGAAAGAAAGGGAGTTATGGCTAGTTGCTTTTGTTAGCTCATATAAATAAAAACAATGCCATAGCCGCTCAGAAAGAGGGAATAAATTAGGTGTTATTGTGTGGCTTTTATTTTGTTTTCAATCATATTAATACCTTGCGTATTCTCTATGTATTTTGCGTAAGAGCCGTTTAAACTTGGTTCGAGTAACTCTCTTTGATTCAAGCTTATCGTCTGTGATCTCCTTCAACTGGGATAAATGTTCGCTAAGCTTAGTTTATTAGTGCAGCGCCTGTTTGGCATTGATGCTGTGTTATCGCCTATTTACGGAATAACCACACCGCGTATGCGCTGCCTTGCCTTAATACCAAACAGACTACTGCAATTAATCTTATTCGATTTTTTAAGTTTCTGAAAATAACTATTTATTATTGTTTTTTATATTGTATAAAATTCACTCATACCGTGTTGAGTCTAAATCAGCATTTTTGGCATGGCCTTATTTTTAAATGACGCTTTATTTTTAACCTTAAATTTACATTTTTGCGATGGTTTAACTTTCTAATTTAACTCACTGAAATATAAAAGATAAAAATCAACTGATTGTTTTTACTGCATGATAATTGCTTTTTGCTCATAAAACACTTCCCGATTAATGGATTGACAGCGTTGTCTTTGCGTGTTTCTATAAAAGGGTTGTAAATTAAATGTTAATTTACAGCTATTAAATTTAACATCCAAGGAATTTAAAATGAGCGTGTCTAAACTACCTACCTTTAAAATCTCAGCTTTAGCGAGTGCGGTTTTACTATCTACAGTCCCAGCAGCAATGGCTGAACAAATTGAGTCAGAGCGATTCATTGTTCATTTGTCAGAACATACAACAGCAGTACACACAACATTTGCGCGCAGCCAAACGCAAGTGAACGACATGAAACGCAGTTTAATGAATAACATTGCAACGAACGCGAGCGTTGAGGTTGTTCAAGCATTACCAGAAATTAATGCTATGGCCGTGGTGTTAACCGCTGAGCAAAAATCACGTTTGGAGCAAAGTGCCGATGTAGTGAGTATCGAAGTGGATCCTAAGCGCTATTTAATGGCTGAATCGACGCCTTATGGAATCACCATGGTGCAAGCAGCACAGCTTTCTGACAACCTTACAGGGAATCAGAAGGTCTGTATCATGGATACTGGTTACACCTTAAACCATCCTGATTTACCTAATACCGGTGTGACTGGCAGCGATGGCTATGGTGCTAACAACACAGGCAACTGGTATAACGATGGTAATGGCCATGGTACGCATGTTGCCGGTACTATCGCAGCACTAGGAGGCAATGGCCAAGGTGTGATAGGGGTTAACTCATCGGGTCAATTAGGGTTGCATATTGTTAAAGTGTTTAATGATCAAGGTCGTTGGGCATATGGCTCAGATCTTGTTGCTGCAATTAGTCAATGCCAAAGTGCTGGCGCGACTGTAACCAGCATGAGTTTAGGTGGCCCTCAATCATCTAATGCTGAGCGCCAAGCTTTTGCCAGCAGCTATGCCCAAGGTATGTTGCACATAGCAGCAGCAGGTAATGATGCGAACAGCTCACTAAGTTACCCAGCATCGTATGATGAGGTTGTATCGGTGGCGGCTGTTGATCGCAATGGTAATAAAGCGTCTTTCTCTCAATATAACGCGCAGGTAGAAATAGCCGCGCCGGGAGTAGGCACTAACTCAACCTGGAACAATGGCGGATATAAAAGTATTAGTGGTACGTCAATGGCAACCCCTCATGTATCAGGTGTTGCAGCATTGGTGTGGAGCCATTTTCCACAATGTTCGAATCAACAAATTCGTGATGCATTAAATGCTACTGCGCAGGATAAAGGCACGCCAGGGCGTGATACTTCGTATGGTTTTGGTATTGTTAAGGCGAAAGATGCCTATGACTATTTAGCTCAATCCGAGTGTGGCGGGGGGAGTGGTGTGGATAATGCACCTGTGGCACGTTTTAGCGCGGCGGTGAATGATAAACAAGTTACATTTTCTAACGCTTCAACTGATGATAAAGGCATAAGTGGTTACTATTGGAACTTTGGTGATGGTAACTCAGCCACCAGTGAAAACCCAATTCATACCTATGCTGCCGATGGCAACTATTCAGTTACGCTAGAAGTGACTGATACGGCAGGTCAAACAAATCGACGCAGCCAAACCGTTAAAGTAACGTCGGTGGTTGGCGGCGAATGTGATGGTGTTGCGTCATGGAATGCCAGCAAAGCATACCGTATTGGTGATTTGGTTGAGTTTAATCAGACCAAATATAAAGCGACCTGGTGGTCAACAGGTGCAAGTCCAGCAGTATTTTCAAATGTATGGTCTCGCCAAGGTGACTGTAAAACCGGTGGCGGTACAGTTAATCAAGCGCCTAAAGCGAATTTTGATTTTAGTGTAAATGGCTTGGCAGTGAATTTTACTAATGCTTCAACTGATGATGTTGCTGTGACTGCGTATAATTGGACCTTTGGTGATGGCAATGCTGCAAACACTAAAACCCCAGCACATACATATCAAGCCGCTGGTAGCTACAAAGTTGAGCTGACGGTAAGTGACGCACAAGGACTAAACCATAGCTTAACAAAAACCATTACAGTGAGTGACAGCGTGACACCGCCTGAAGGCTGTAGTGATCTGGCTGTCTGGTCTGCATCAGCGGTTTATAATCAAGGCCAAGAGGTTGCATTTAATAGCCGCCGTTATAGTGCGAAGTGGTGGACTCAAGGTGCTAACCCTGCGGATAATTCATCAGCATGGGCTGTGTGGAAAGACTTAGGCGTATGCCAATAACGCTAAATAACCATAGTTCAGGTTAAAAAGTAAAAAGCCGAGGCTCATTTTGATGAGCCTCGGCTTTTTTAATAATCTTGAAAGGTCAACAGACCCTAAATTATTACTTCTTTTTCTTCACTTTTGTTTTCGCTTTTTTGCGTGCTTTAATTTTAGCTGGATCTTTCACTTTTTTAATCGGCATTTTAGCTTCTTTATGCTGAGGCTCAATCCCTTTGATTACACGACGTTTTAGCTTTTGCTCAGTGTAACGTTCAACCTTAGATAAAACAGCAATATCATGTGCTTCAACGAGTGAAATTGCGATGCCTTTTTTGCCTGCGCGGCCTGTACGACCAATACGGTGAACATACACGTCAGCAGTACGTGGCATGTCAAAGTTTATAACATGGCTTATATCAGCAACATCAATACCACGAGCAGCAACATCAGTAGCAACTAAAATTTTAGTGCGTCCACTGTGGAAGTTTTCCATGGCTTTCATGCGCTTGTCTTGTGGCATTTCACCGCGCAACCACGCGGCTTTTACACCGTTGTTAGTCAGTTCACCAATTAAGGTTTCAAGACGTTCACGGGTTTTTACAAACACAATGGCTTTGGTGACATCGGGTGCATTTAAGGTATTCACTAATAGCTCTAGCTTGTGGTGATAGTCATCAGCTAAGTGCACCCACTGGTGAATTTTGGCTTTTTCTTTACGCGATGATTCTGCCTCAAGGAGTGCAGGGTCATTTAATATTTGCTCTGCAAATCTCTCAACACTGTCGCCTTCAAGTGTTGCTGAAAACAAAAAGCATTGACGGCGGTTTTTAGCTTCTTCACAGATGCGCATCATTTCTTTACGAAAGCCCATGTCGAGCATGCGGTCTGCTTCATCTAAAATAAGCATTTCAACATTTTCAGCGTGAAAGTTTTCGGTTTCTAAATATTCCATTAAACGCCCTGGTGTGGCGATAAGAATATCGTTGTTTTTTTCAAAAATTTCTTTATGCGTACCGTAGTTAATACCGCCCGTTACTACACCAATTTTAAGGTGAGTGCCTTTGGCAAGTAACTCACATTGTTCATGAATTTGATAAGCAAGCTCGCGGGTTGGTGTCATAATTAATACTCGCGCAAAGCCAGGTTCGCGGCGTGGGAAATCCAATAAGTATTGAATTGCTGGAATTAAAAATGCAGCTGTTTTACCTGTACCCGTTGGCGCAGATGCTAAAATATCACGTCCTTGCAGCGCTTCAGGAATCGCTTGTTGCTGAATGCTGGTTGGGGTTTCATAACCCATTTTAGCGACGGCGTTTAGTAACTTGTTATCGATATCAAAATCAGAAAATTGCATAGAGTGTCAAAAATAGAGGACAATGCAGATAATTATACGCGCTATACAGCGGTTGGTGAATGAAAAGGTGAAAAAATGTCAGGGTTTGTGTTTAAACAATTTAAAGTTGAGCATGACCAGTGCGCTATGAAGGTCTCGACCGATGGCATTTTATTGGGTGCCTGGGCGAAATTAACTAACGGCCAACGAGCGCTCGATATAGGCACAGGCACAGGGTTATTGGCTTTGATGTGTAAACAGCGAGCTGTGGACTTAGCCATCACAGCCGTCGAAATTGATGAGGCCGCTTACCATCAAGCCAAGCAAAATATTGCACAAAGCCCGTGGCCCGATATTGCACTGTATCATCAACGTATCCAAGAGTTTGAAGCCGATGCGCCATTTGATATGGTAATTAGTAACCCGCCTTATTTCATTAATAGCTTAAAAGGGAATGATGCAGGGCGAAACACAGCACGCCATACAGATGGTTTAAGTTTTACTCAGTTAATTGCTGCATTTAAACGCCTAACTAACACCAGCGCGCTATTTAATGTGATATTACCCTGCGAAGAAGCGAAGTTGTTTATTGCTGATGCATTTAAACAAGGCCTTTATTTGCAACATCATTGTTTAGTACAAACTAAAAAAACTAAGCCTGCAACGCGAAGCTTAATGTGTTTTGGCTATCATGAGGTTAATTGCAAGCCTCAGCACTTGATCATTCATAATGAAGGCGGTCAATACAGTGATGATTTCGTTACCCTATGTAAGGGCTTTTATTTAAAGATGTGAGCTTGATTGAATAACAGGTACAAATAGCGCACACTAACCAAAATGACTCTAAGTAAATAGATATGGATAATCAATTACCTAAACCATTAATGGTATTATTAGCAGTGCTACAAGGGATTGCTTTAACACTGTTATATCGCAGCCTTGAAGGGGCAACATGGCCCGCCTCAGACCCGATTTGGTTTACCTCTTTGGCTACATTTGTAGTTAGTTTTCCTTTACTGACGTTACTTGCAATAGAGCAAGGCAATATTAAAAAGTTACTTATTTACTTGCTGCCTTTTTGCTTATTGTTGTCACTATTAGGTGGGTACATTGGTTCTGAGCAATACCCGTTAGCGTGGGTTGATAATGATTTGCTAACCGCTACTTTTGTGATTACCTCCTTGGTCGCAAGCTTTAAAGCTTTAATGTATATCCAGCAGTTTATAGATAAAGAGGCGATTCATTATGCTCAGTTGTTTAAACTGTCATGGCGTAATTTTCTTTTATTCATTGAGTGCTGGTTATTTGTTTTAATTTTCTGGGGTATTTTGAAGTTAGGCGCTGCCTTATTTGACGCACTGGACATTGAATTTTTCACAGCGCTATTAAGAAAAGAATGGTTTTGGATCCCTACAATTACCTTAGCGTTTGCTTTTGCGAGTATTGTATTTAGAGGTCTGTTAAATGTAGAGCAAAGCATAGCAACATTACTGCAAGTTCTAATTAAATTTTTACTGCCTGTTTTAACTATTGTTTCTTTAGGCTTTTTAGCGACTTTGCCCTTTGCAGGGCTTGAAAAATTATGGCAAACAGGCAGTGGCACTTCGTTGGTTTTATGGCTGCAATTGCTAACACTCTTTTTTGTAAATACAGTCTATCAACAAGCGTCATTACAGCGTCCTTATAGTATTGTTTTGCATAGGTTAATTATTATAGGCATTGGGTTGTTACCTATTTATAGCTTAATAGCTGCCTATGGGCTTTGGTTGCGTATTGATCAATATGGTTTAAGTGTTGCAAGATGCTGGGCCATTTTAATGTGCTTTTTACTGGCGTGTTTTTCGTTTGGCTATTTAGTGGGGATTATTAAAAAACGAGATGCGTGGCTCGAGGTGCAAAACAGGGTCAATATTGGCATGGGCCTCATTGTGCTAGTAAGTATGCTGTTGGTCAATTCCCCCATTTTAAATTTTCAACGTATCGCGAGTGATAGCCAGATTGCGCGCTTAAATGATGGCAAAGTCACACTTAAAGAGTTTGATTATAATTACTTTGCATCAAATCTGGGTCGCCAAGGTTATCTTGTAATGCAAGATTTGAAAGCGCAAATACAAAACTCGCACCCAGAGCAAGTAGCAATCATTGAGCGAATGTATGTAAACCCTAATTTTGAAACTATTGAAGAACTTGAAACTCTTTCAGAGTTTATCGCCCATAGCTTTTTTTGGCCGCAGCAAGAAGCGTTTCCTGATGATTTAATAGAGTCTATCTTCAATAAAATGCATTTCAGCAACTGGGCGCCTTTAAGCAGCCACTCTTTTTACTTTATTGCTATTGATTTAAATAATGACGACCAACTTGAGTATGTCTTTATTGACGAGACTAACCATTTTACAGAGGCCAAACTTTGGTTTCAAAATGACGGCGCGTGGCAACAAAAATACATGAACACGGATAACCCAGCGCAAATTAAGTTATTAAAAACCTTATTAGAAGCAGGCAAAGTCCAGACAGAAAAGCCGCGCTTTAATCATTTAAAGGTAGGCGATGTTGTGTTCACAGTCGCGAACGATGTACCTAATTAGCTTTGAGGCCGATTGAACTTATGGCGTTTGCGAGCATTGTTTTAGTCGTAACGTCATTGGTTTCACAGAGTGACTATTCAGGTGGGCGTATAATTGTAACCGTTATTATATGGTCCTAAAAACCTTATTTCTGCTCTTTGTTGGTAAACTTAACGCGTTCTTTTTTGCACCTGCTAATTATTAAATTTAATCACTGCATACGTATTCAACTTTCATTCTTTCAAAATCCACATAGTGTTAAAAACTTGTAAATAGAAATTACCATTTTTGACAACACAATGGAAAACACAATGAAAATTAAAAAACTAGCTGCTGTTACAGGCGTACTCTTCACGTTGGGTGCGTCTTCACTTAGCCATGCTACTCCTACAACATTTGTTCACTTATTTGAATGGAACTGGCAAGATGTTGCACTTGAATGCGAGCAATACTTGGGACCAAAAGGCTATGCAGCCGTTCAGGTTTCCCCCCCTAATGAACATATTTTAGGAAGCCAATGGTGGACACGTTATCAGCCTGTTAGCTACCAACTGCAAAGCAGAGGCGGTAATCGTGCGCAATTTGTTGACATGGTTGAGCGCTGCGATGCTGCAGGCGTTGATATTTATGTTGATACGCTGATTAACCACATGGCGGCTGGCAGTGGCTCCGGTACAGCCGGTAATTCTTTTGCTAGTAAACAATATCCGATTTACAGCCCACAAGATTTTCATCAAAGCTGCTCAATCAATGGGCCTGATTATGGTAACGACCGTTGGCGAGTACAAAACTGCGAACTTGTTGGATTGGCAGATTTAGATACTGCTGCAAGTTATGTGCAAAACACCGTGGCAGCTTACATCAATGATTTACAGGCGATAGGGGTGAAAGGATTTCGGTTTGATGCAGCTAAACATGTTGCAGCCAGTGATATTCAGAGCTTGATGGCCAAAGTAAATGGCAACCCAGTCGTGTTTCAAGAAGTAATAGACCAAGGTGGCGAAGCTGTTGCAGCAACTGAGTATTTAAGCACAGGCTTAGTCACTGAATTTAAATACAGTACAGAGCTAGGTAATACGTTTCGAAATGGGTCATTAGCGTGGTTAAGTAACTTTGGTGAGGGTTGGGGCTTTATGCCAAGTGCATCAGCAGTGGTTTTTGTTGATAACCATGATAACCAACGCGGACATGGTGGGGCTGGTAATGTGATTACTTTCGAAGATGGCCGCTTATACGATTTAGCCAATGTATTTATGCTTGCATACCCTTATGGCTACCCCAAAGTGATGTCGAGCTATGACTTTCATGGTGATACAGATGCGGGAGGCCCTATGGTGCCAGTGCATAATAATGGCAACCTTGAATGCTTTGCCAGCAATTGGAAATGTGAACACCGTTGGTCCTATATTGCAGGTGGTGTCGACTTTAGAAACAACACGGCAGATAACTGGGCAATCACAAATTGGTGGGATAACACCCATAATCAAATCGCCTTTGGTCGCGGATCATCAGGGCATATTGCTATTAATAAAGAGGATTCAACCCTCAATGCAACAGTGCAAACAAACATGGCGCCTGGGCAATATTGCAATGTTTTAAAAGGCGAAATATCGACAGATAAAACCAGTTGTTCGAGCGAAGTGATTACTGTCAACGCGGACAGTACGATAAGCCTCAATGTAGAGGCATGGGATGCAATGGCCATTCATCAAAATGCTAAACTAACCACATCCGTTGATGAGCAAAGCGATTGGCAACGAACGGTCATTTTTATTAGCGCGCAAACCCAAACGGGGCAAGACTTATTTATTCGCGGCGGGATTGATCATACCTATGCAAACGCAGAATTAGGACGTAATTGTCAAAACACTAATTTTGAGTGCGCAATGCCGATTCGTCATAATAACTTAAGCAATGAAACCACAACTAACTGGAAATTAAATGATAGCTACCTAGATTGGTATGGCGCTCAAACAGGCCAAAGTACTGAGGCACAAGGCACAGCAACCGATTGGACGACTAACGTGTGGCCATCAAGTTGGGGGGCTGAAAAGACCGTCGCAATGGATGGCTTTGGAGTGACGCCACTGAATACCTGGGGGCAGCATTATTGGATGCTTGATGTAGATATGGATTGTTCTAAAGCAGTCAATGGCTGGTTTGAAGTTAAAGCATTTGTCAAAAATGGACAGGGTTGGGAGGGGGATATTACCCAATCGAATATGCCATACTCCACTACAAACCATGTAGCTCAATGCGGGAAAATCAATAAGTTTGAGTTTAACAGTGCAGATACCGAGTATCAGAATTTTTAACTTAAATTGAATTGCAAAGGCCCACGTAATCGTGGGCCTTTTGTTAACAGCGCTCAGCAGCGGCTAAGTTTGAGCTCGCATGACTGTTACAAAGTCTCGCTGTATTCAGTCATTATTTGCTCAACCCAATTGGCAATTCGCTCATCACTGTGCTCGTATTGACTGTCCTCATCAAGAGCAAGTCCAACAAAGTGTTTGCCCTCAGGAGTGAGTGCTTTTGATGCTTCAAATTCATAGCTGACATCATTTGGCCACAACCCTAACAGGGTAAATTCTTGGGTGCTAATTTCATCGTGCAGCATACCAAGGGCATCTTGAAACCATTGGCCGTAACCTTGTTGATCGCCCATACCAAATAGCGCGATAGTTTTTCCGGTTAGGTTAACATCTTTAATGTCATCCCAGATTGATTCCCAATCTTCTTGTAATTCACCGAAATCCCACGTGGAAATACCAAAGATGATAAAGTCGTAATTCTCTGCATTTTTAAGTGGCTCATCTTTGATGTTGTGAAGGGTGACAATGTCTTGCCCAATAATATCGCGGATTTTTTCTGCAGCTATTTCCGTATAGCAAGTTGTAGAGCCATAAAATAAACCAATTTGCATCGTATTTATCACTGTGTGTTTGCTTGATATGATAGGCTGAAGTTTACCGTAAGGTATAAATAATTGATACCTTGATTACATGGGAATAACTGTGACATCGTTAGACAAAAACAAGCCATTAGAAACACTTAATGACACTGAGAATGAGGTGTTAACCAATAACGATTATTTAGAATCGTTTTTAGATAACCTCTACCTTGAACAGCATGTCAGTGATAATACGTTATCGGCGTATCGCAGTGACTTAGATAAGTTTTGTTTATTTCTTAAAGGACAGACGTTGCTCGCAGTATCCAGCTCGGATATTGAAGGCTATTTAGCTCATCGTGTTGATTTAGGTTTAAAACCGCGAAGCACTGCGCGAAGCATTAGTGCCCTAAAACGTTTTTATCAATATCTTGTGCGAGAAAAGTACCTCACCGAATCACCTATGGTTAATATAGCGCAACCAAAAGCAGGTCAATCGCTGCCAAAAACACTCTCAGAAAATGAAGTTGAAGCCCTTTTAGCCGCACCGAATACCGATGAACCGATGGGGCTGCGTGATAAAGCGATGCTGGAGTTGTTGTATGCAACGGGACTTCGGGTCAGTGAGCTTGTAGGTTTGCGTATGGAGCAAATAAACCTTCGCCAGTCTGTTGTGTTTGTAAAAGGCAAAGGCAATAAAGAACGCTTAGTGCCTTTGGGCGAAGAAGCAATGTATTGGCTTGAACAATTTTTAAAAGTAGGCCGCGCGCAAATGATCAAGCATGCGACTGATTTTGTATTTCCTTCGAAGCGGGGAGTGGGCATGACTCGACAAACTTTTTGGCATCGTATTAAACACTATGCTATTTTGGCATCGGTTGAATCACCTTTATCGCCACACACATTGCGCCATGCATTCGCAACACATTTACTTAATCATGGTGCAGACCTGAGGGTTGTGCAAATGATGTTAGGGCACAGTGATTTATCGACCACACAAATTTATACCCATGTTGCTAATGAACGGTTAAAGTCAGTTCATCAGCAGCATCATCCGCGTGCTTAGTGAGAATTTTTTTCAGTATTAGCGGTCTTAGTTATTAATAGACACAATTTTCAGGATATAAGAGAACATGATGAAAAAGTTAGTATTAGCCGGTGCAATATTAGGCACCAGTATCAGTGCGTTTGCCAATGGCGTATTAGCCATCCCTGATGCCAATGACCCAATTGTAACTAAATTTGCAGAGCTCGGCGTGACTGTAAAGCAAATTAACCCAAGCCCAGTAGCAGGTTTAAAAGAATTAATCACAGATAAAGGCGTGCTTTACGCAAGCCCTGATGGTCAATTTTTAATGCAAGGCACGTTAATAGATTTAAGTAATCGTAGCAATTTGACCGAACAAGCATTAAATGGTGTTCGTAAAGAAGGCTTATCTGAATACGAAGAATCAATGATTGTGTATAAAGCAAAAGATGAGAAGCACAGTATTACAGTGTTTACCGACATAAGCTGTGGTTATTGCCGTAAGTTACACCGTGAGCTAGATGACCTGCTTGAAGCAGGTATTACCGTTAAATATTTAGCATTCCCACGTGGTGGCTTACAGGGATCTGGCTATGCAGACTTGATGAATGTATGGTGTGCCAAAGATCAGCAATCAGCACTTACCGAAGCAAAAGCGGGCGCTGACACTGTGGCGGTAAAAGACTGCGCAGCCCCGATACCTGAACACTATCAACTAGGTCAAAGCTTTGGCATAAGTGGTACGCCAGCAATTATTTTAGAAGACGGCACCATGATCCCAGGCTACCAACCAGCGGCTGCATTAAGTGCTGCACTTGAAGCTAAAAAGTCGTCATAACGAGTCAGTTATTATAAAAAGGCCGATAAGGCCTTTTTTTGTTTATATCCAATAAAAGTAAATGTATTCCCGCATGGAAAAACTAATTCAAGCTCGTAACTATGTTGATGATTCTCACTTACCAAGTCATTTGCACCCAGTCATTAAACAAATATATGCGACGCGACAGGTAACTGATGCTAATGAGCTTAATAACAGCGCGGCTACCTTGCATGACTTTAGGTTATTTAAAGACATTGATAAAGCTTCCGAGTTATTAATCGAGTCACTGCAAAAACAAAGCAAAATACTGATAGTCGGCGATTTTGATGCGGATGGCGCAACCAGTACAGCCACACTGATGCAGGGTCTAACCATGTTTGGATTTGCGCATTTAGATTACCTAATTCCCGACAGATTTAGTTTAGGTTACGGTTTAAGCCCTGCACTGGCTGAACAAATTGTGACAATAGCACCCGATTTAGTCATTACAGTTGATAATGGTATTTCATGTATTGCGGGCATTGATATTGTTAAAGCCGCGGGTATCAAAGTGTTGGTTACCGATCACCACTTACAAGGAGAGCAATTACCCAATGCGGATGCCATTGTTAATCCAAACCGTCATGACTGTGAGTTTCCATCCAAATCCATCGCAGGCGTAGGGGTGGCGTTTTATTTACTGATTGCACTCAGAAGTGCAATGCGGGATTTAGGGCATTTCGAACAGTCATCACCGCCGAATTTAGCCGAATTACTCGATATTGTTGCCTTGGGCACTGTGGCCGATGTAGTGGCGCTGGATGCGAATAATCGAACCTTAGTGTATCAAGGTTTAGCGCGCATCCGCAGCGGTAATACACGCCCTGGGATCACGGCGTTAATAGAGGTTGCTAACAGAAATTCTGCGCGTTTAAGTGCCAGTGATTTTGGTTTTTCACTTGCACCCAGATTAAATGCCGCAGGTCGATTAGATGATATGAGTTTAGGTATAGCGTGTTTACTTAGTGCTGATATTAATCAAGCAAGGCGCATTGCCAGTGAGCTTGATAGCCTAAACCACGAACGACGAGAAATTGAACAGGGCATGCAAACTGAGGCTCAAGCAGTGCTTGATCGCCTTGCATTTGCTGGCGATACCGTGCCCGATGCGATTTGCTTATATCAAGAAGACTGGCATCAAGGGGTTATCGGTATTTTAGCGGGGCGCTTAAAAGAAAAGTACCACAGGCCGACCGTTATCTTCGCTGGGGGAGATAATGGCGATATCAAAGGCTCCTGCCGCTCAATAGAAGGGCTGCACATGCGTGATCTGCTCGAACGTTTAAATACTTTGCATCCTCACTTAATAAGCAAATTTGGTGGTCATGCAATGGCTGCTGGGTTGAGCATCAATGAACAGCATTTCAGTGAATTTAAACAGGCATTTGAGCACGCAGTATCAGCGCAATTAAGTGAAGAGCATAAGCAGTGTATTATTTTGACCGATGGAGAGCTGCCAAGTGAGTGTTTTAATATGGAGTTTGCGCAATTAGTCAAGCAAGCCGGGCCGTGGGGGCAGCAGTTTCCTGAGCCTGTATTTGAGCATGTTTTTGAAGTTGTGCAGCAGCGTATTGTCGGTGAAAAACATTTAAAGCTGGTGCTTAAACATCAATCTGGCCGCTTGGTCGATGCGATTGCGTTTGGCGTTGATGTTAAAGCGTGGCCCGATACCGAAGTGCGTTTTGTCAATGTTGCTTATCAACTGGATATTAATGAATTTAGAGGTAAATTTAGTTTGCAATTAATTGTTCGTGAGTTGCAAAAGAGCCCATAAAAAATATCACGCTAGCATGTATAAAAAACTAATAAAACGCGCGGTTTTTTGTTAAAATCGGGCGTTTTTATTATTTAAAGAAATTTATAGGGCAAATTGCCGTGTAAATCAGCCATTTTGGAGTAACGTAGATGTTTGAAGTGAATCCTGTGATTAATCAAATCAAGGAAATTCGCGAACGTACCGAGCTGCTTCGGGGGTACCTTTGACTACGCTCACAAACAAGAGCGCCTAGAAGAAGTTAACGCCGAACTCGAAGACTCAGCGGTATGGAATGAGCCAGAACGTGCGCAAGCACTTGGCCGTGAAAAATCAGCACTAGAGGCCGTCGTTGAAACGATTGACAACCTTGTTGCAGGTGCTGACGATGTTGAAGGTTTACTTGAGCTTGCAGTAGAAGCTGAAGATGAAGAAACATTCGCTGAAGCGCAAAGCGAGCTAGGTGACTTAAACGAGCAGCTTGAAGGTTTAGAGTTCCGTCGTATGTTCTCAGGCCCTCATGATTCAAACGATGCGTACCTTGACTTACAATCTGGTTCTGGCGGCACCGAAGCACAAGACTGGTGTAACATGCTTCTGCGTATGTATTTACGTTGGGGTGAAGCTAAAGGCTTTAAAGTCGAGCTAGTAGAAGCGACTGACGGTGATGTTGCTGGTATTAAAGGCGCCACTGTACGCTTTGTTGGTGAATACGCTTATGGTTGGTTACGCACTGAAACAGGTGTTCATCGCTTGGTACGTAAGAGCCCGTTTGACTCGAGCGGCCGTCGCCACACATCTTTTGCTTCAGCATTCGTATACCCAGAGATAGACGATAATATCGAAATTGATATTAACCCGTCTGATTTACGAATTGACGTATACCGTGCATCAGGCGCGGGTGGTCAGCACGTAAATACCACAGAATCTGCGGTACGTATTACCCACGTGCCAACAAATACGGTAGTGCAGTGTCAAAACGAGCGTTCTCAGCATAAAAACAAAGCGCAAGCGATGAAACAGTTAAAAGCAAAATTATTTGAGCTTGAACTGCAACAACAGAATGCTGAAAAACAAAGCCAAGAAGACGCTAAATCGGACATCGGTTGGGGTAGTCAAATTCGTTCATATGTACTTGATGACGCCCGTATTAAAGATTTACGCACCGGCGTTGAAAACCGTAATACCCAATCGGTACTTGACGGTAACTTAGATAAATTTATTGAAGCCAGCCTAAAATCTGGTTTATAACCACCAAGCTAAAAAAGAGCTAAAAAATGACTGATCAAATCCAAGACGAAAATAAGTTAATCGCTGAGCGTCGTGGCAAATTAGACGCTATTCGCGAAAATTGCCCAGCCAACGGTCATCCAAACCAATTCCGTCGTGAGCATTACACGGCAGATTTGCAGGCTGAGTTTGGTGATAAATCGAAAGAAGAGCTAATAGAGCTTCAGCATGTTGTATCAATTGCTGGACGTATCCTTGCCAAGCGTGGTCCGTTTATGTCTATTCAAGATATGAAAGGCCGTGTGCAAGCGTATGCATCAAAAGATGTACAAAAAGATTTAAAAGCAAAATACGGTCAATTAGATATCGGTGACATCATTGGTGTTAAAGGTGCGCTTAATAAATCAGGTAAAGGCGACTTATACGTAGAAATGACAGAGTATGAATTACTTACTAAGTCATTACGTCCACTTCCTGAAAAGTTCCATGGTTTATCAGATCAAGAAACGAAGTATCGCCAACGTTATGTTGATTTGATCACCAACGAAGCAACGCGTGAGACGTTCCGTATTCGCTCACAAGTGGTTGAAGGTATTCGTCGTTTCTTAGCTGACCGTGACTTTATGGAAGTAGAAACACCGATGCTACAGGTTATTCCTGGTGGCGCAACGGCGCGTCCATTTGTGACTCACCATAATGCCCTTGATATCGACATGTACTTACGTATTGCACCAGAGCTTTACTTAAAACGCCTGGTGGTAGGTGGTTTTGACCGCGTATTTGAAATTAACCGTAACTTCCGTAACGAAGGGCTATCAACGCGTCACAACCCAGAATTCACTATGATTGAGTTCTACCAAGCATACGCTGATTACATCGACTTAATGAATATCACCGAAGACATGTTACGAACAGTGGCAACAAACGTACTTGGCAGCCCAATTGTGGTTAATACTACTAAAGACGAAAACGGTGAAGTGATCGACTCTGTTGAGTACGACTTTGGTCAACCGTTTACTCGTTTAAGCATGGCAGATGCAATCTTAAAGTATAACCCTGAGTTTGATGCAGCGGTATTTAACGACCCAGAAAACCACTTTGAAGAATTAAAAGCGTACGCTAAGCAAGTACACGTTAAAATCCCTGAAAACTGTGTATGGGGCCCTGGTAAATTCCTGTGTGAAATATTTGAAGAAACGGCTGAGCACATGCTTATCCAACCTACATTTATTACTGGCTACCCGTGGGAAGTATCGCCACTTGCACGTCGTAACGATGAAAACCCATTTGTTACTGACCGTTTCGAGTTCTTTGTTGGCGGTCGCGAACTTGCAAATGGTTTCTCTGAGCTTAACGATGCACAAGACCAAGCAGAGCGTTTCACGCGTCAGGTTGAAGAAAAAGATGCGGGTGATGATGAAGCAATGCATTACGATGAAGACTATATTCGCGCACTAGAGTATGGCCTACCGCCAACTGCAGGTGAAGGGATTGGTATCGACCGTTTAGTTATGTTGTTTACTGACTCATCAACAATCAAAGACGTTATCTTGTTCCCGCACATGCGCCCGCAAGCTGACTAAGTTTATTTTTAAATAAGCTATAAAACGCCGCTTACTCTAGCGGCGTTTTTGTTAGAGAAATTTAAATAATCGACATTAATCACCATTTTTTATTTTTTTAATGTATTGAAATTTATTACAAAATAAAAAAATGTTAAATATGTGTTATTTAAATTTAGCAATGTAATTTATTTAGACTAGACTCTTCGCTTCTAACAAAGCGTAAAGTACGTGTTTTAATTTTTTAGTTTAACCCTAAAGTATGTTTATTACATGGATTTGGTATGAAAGATAAAAAACAGCAGCCTAAAGATATGTTAAGTCGTTACACTGATGATGAGCAAAGGCAATTATATTGTCGTGCCTGCATTGCGGAGTTTCAACAGCTGGGTTATCAGGATCAATATTTAGCGCAGCTGTCGGCAGACTTAGTACCCGTACTTGGTATCAACAGCGAAATAGAAAAGCCATAACTGTTTAATCATCAAGCTTAAAACGTGTGTTTTTTGTTCTAATGCATATTCTCTAACCGAACAACCGCTTTTAACAAGAAAAGTATTTGACATATTTTCTGAAATCTTTATTATACGCCCCACAAGACGGAGAGGTGGCCGAGTGGCCGAAGGCGCTCCCCTGCTAAGGGAGTATAGGGTTTGTAGCTCTATCGAGGGTTCGAATCCCTCCTTCTCCGCCATTTATTTTAATAAATGGTTTCTTGTAATGTAAAGAATGGGCGCATAGCTCAGCTGGATAGAGTACCTGGCTACGAACCAGGCGGTCGGAGGTTCGAATCCTCCTGCGCCCACCATCCTTTACGCACTCTGCTTAGAGTTTAAATTAGCAAATAAAAAGTGGGCGCATAGCTCAGCTGGATAGAGTACCTGGCTACGAACCAGGCGGTCGGAGGTTCGAATCCTCCTGCGCCCACCACTTTTAAACTAGTTATTGCAAGCTAGCAGGTCAGACAAGACTTTAAAATTAAAATAGAATGTGGGCGCATAGCTCAGCTGGATAGAGTACCTGGCTACGAACCAGGCGGTCGGAGGTTCGAATCCTCCTGCGCCCACCACTTTCTATAGTTTTTAAATTTTATAGAAAGCAGTAACCGACATGCGTCGGTTTTTTTATGCCAAATACGGTATAAACGTCA
This sequence comes from Pseudoalteromonas sp. H105, assembly GCF_001469215.1. Classification (GTDB taxonomy): domain Bacteria; phylum Pseudomonadota; class Gammaproteobacteria; order Enterobacterales; family Alteromonadaceae; genus Pseudoalteromonas. The sequence goes on along the minus strand of NZ_LOFH01000004.1, from coordinate 224,295 downwards.
GAAAAGACCCTAAAATCGAAATAGAATGTGGGCGCATAGCTCAGCTGGATAGAGTACCTGGCTACGAACCAGGCGGTCGGAGGTTCGAATCCTCCTGCGCCCACCACTTTCTATACATTTACAGAAATATGTAAGAAAGAAGCAACCGACGGAAGTCGGTTTTTTTATGTCTAAAATTTGGCATGTGCTTAAAAGAATCAAAGCCGCGATAAACAGTCGGAGGTTCACTCTTACAAGATACGTCCTGCACCCACCACTTTTTATACATTTACAGAAAGATGTAAGAAAGAAGCAACCGACGGAAGTCGGTTTTTTTATGTCTAAAATTTGGCATGTGCTTAAAAGAATCAAAGCCGCGACAAACAGTCGGAGGTTCACTCTTACAAGATACGTCCTGCGCCCACCACTTTCTATATAACTCAAGTGCCACTGTGCTAAGCTATTAGTTGCGGCATACGACTATACATTCACCAAACCACATTAATGAGACAACCATAGATATTACAAATTTATTTGGATTAACCTTGCATTTAAATGTTTGCTAACAGACTTAATAGGATGATTCGATGGACTCTGAAAATACAATTGAACAACAGCGCACGCTTATTGATGAGTTAAGTGAGATTTCGAGTGAAGGACAAAACCCTGAAACTTTAAATATCGACTTGCTCGATAGCACGCAAATATTACATAAAATAAATGCCGAAGATCAAAAAGTGGCCGACGCTGTTAAGCGGGTTATTCCTCAAATAAGCCAAGCTGTTGAATGCATTGTAACTGCATTTAAAAAAGGGGGGCGGCTTGTGTATATAGGGGCAGGAACCAGTGGCCGTTTAGGTGTATTAGATGCAGCAGAGTGCCCACCTACTTTTAGTGTTAATGAACAACACGTGCTCGGCATTGTTGCTGGTGGTGAAACAGCGCTTAAAAAAGCAATCGAAGGAGCCGAAGATAATCCGTATTTAGCTGTTGATGATTTAAAGGCTATTCACTTAAATTCACACGATGTGGTTGTGGGTATCGCTGCAAGTGGCAGAACGCCTTATGTGTTAAGCGCCATTAATTACGCAAACACCCTAGGGTGTTGCACCGTGGGGCTCACTTGTCATCCAGACTCACAGTTAATAGCGCTTGCAGATGTGGAGATTTGTACGGTTGTTGGTGCAGAAGTGATTACAGGGTCAACTCGCATGAAATCAGGCACCGCCCAAAAATTAGTGTTAAATATGTTAAGTACAGCGAGTATGATTCGCTCAGGCAAGGTGTATAAAAACCTCATGGTTGATATGAAGGCAAGTAATGAAAAACTGCATGCTCGCGCTGTGCGTATTGTGATGCAGGCAACGAACTGTGCGCACCAGCAAGCGGTCGATGCACTAAATGATGCTAAGCAAAATGCTAAACTCGCGATATTAATGGTTTTAACGGGGAAAAGTGCACAACACGCAGAACAGCTCCTCAATCAATCTGGTGGTTTTTTACGTCAAGCTGTGGAGTTATAATGCAAGCAATGCTTCGTCTATTTTTATTACTGTTTATTTATATAGGGTGTGTGCAGTTTTCTGTTGCAGCAACCACACTATTGCAAGGACAGCCCATTGTTGCGGCCGCACAGCATGAACTTTACCTACCCGCCTTAAAAGGCTTAAACATTGGCGTTGTTGTTAATCAAACCTCGCACCTTGATGGTCAGCATCTTGTTGATTTTTTACAGGCACAGGGTATGAACGTAAAGGCTATTTTTGCACCTGAGCACGGCTTTCGCGGCGATCATGATGCGGGTGCTCATGTTAAAAGTGCCGTTGATAGCAAAACAGGTATTAAAATAGTGTCAATTTATGGCAGCAATAAAAAGCCAGCCACTGGTGAGCTTGATGAGTTAGACGTCATTCTCTTTGATATTCAAGATGTAGGAGTGCGTTTTTATACCTATATCAGCTCTATGCATTACATGATGGAAGCGGCCGCACAGCATAATATTAAGTTTATTGTTTTAGATAGGCCAAACCCCAATATCGCTTATGTAGATGGGCCAGTATTAGATCCTAAGTTTCGATCGTTTGTGGGTATGCACCCAATTCCTATTTTACATGGCATGACAGTGGGAGAATTGGCCTTAATGATTAAAGGTGAAGGTTGGATCAGCAGTGCAGATACATTAGATTTAACCGTTATACCTGTCGCGAATTACACCCGTAACACCCCATATCAATTACCTATAAAGCCAAGCCCTAACCTACCGAATGCTCAGTCGGTTCGTTTATATCCCTCGTTATGTTTTTTTGAAGCGACGCCAATTTCAATAGGTCGCGGTACTGATTTTCCATTTCAAGTTATTGGTTTCTCGCCTGTACCATTAGGTGACTTTAAGTTTGCGCCTCGTGCTATCAAAGGAGCAGCAATGCACCCTAAATTTAAAGGTGTTGAGGTACTTGGACTCGATTTACGCCAAAGTGATATTAAGGGGCTTGAGTTAGGGCTTTTTATTTCTGCTTACAGGCAATTAAAAGCTAACAACCTCACCTTCTTCGAACGAGAAGGCTTTATGGATAAGCTTGCAGGCACAGATACATTGCGTTTAGCTATTGAAGCTGGGCACTCAGAGGAACGTATAAAGCAAAGCTGGCAGCCTGCGCTTAAGCGTTTTAATTTACAGCGTGCGCCGTATTTATTATATCGATAGGCCAGTTAACTGGCCTTAATACAAGTGCTTAGGTTGTTGAGTGTTTAACGCGCTGATTGTGTAAGTGACATCAGTAACATATCAATCACAAAATCTTGCGCTGTGCGAGTCAAGATAGCCTGCAGTCGCCCCGACTTTTCTTGTGTAATAGTATACAGTTTTATGTGAGCTACATTTGCAACAGGGTTACTGCCAAACTGAGTGAGTGATAGTAAATTGCAGTTACTTTGCTTTGCACATTTAATGATATTTAAAATGTTTTCATTATTACCAGATTCAGTGATCGCAATGACTAAATCGTTTTTGCCAAGCGTTTTTGCATAAGCAAGTTGCATAGCGCGATCCAGCTCTGCGATTGCAGGCATGCCAAGTTGTTGCAGTTTGTGTGAAAACCCTTTTGCTATTAGCGCCGACTCATCATCACCACAAATTAAAATGTGTTTAGACGCTTTAATTAACGCAACTGCGTGTTCAAATGCCGCTGTTTCATTGAGGTTTTTAGTTTCGCTGAGTACAGCATGTTGGTTGCTGATCAGTTTTTCACTTAATTGTTCAATGGTATCATTACGCGTGATTTTGCCCTGAGGTTTAGGCTCAGACGGCTCGCCATTTAACGCATCGATAACGGCTAATTTAAAGGCAGGGAAGCCTTTGTAACCAAGCTTTTGAGAAAACTTAACAACGCTCGATTGACTAACACCCGCGGCTTTAGCCAACTCAATTGAGGAAAGATCCCTAATAGCGTTTGCTGAAGTTAATGTGAAGTCTGCTAGTTTTTCTTCACTGCTCGAGAGAGACGGGCGTAACGCTTTGATTTTAACAAAAGTGGACATACTACTCACTTATTAAGGTATTTGCCGTCTTTATAGCATTAAATAGAATAAGTTTGTACTTGTTTTGGGTTCATTTGTTGCTGTCTGTAAATAGAATTTCATTAGGTTGAATATATTATTCTTATAGCTGTGGTTGTAACGTCTAAAAAAATTCATTTTTATTCATAAATATGTTCAATACTCTCAATCTTTGCAGTGTTACTTTATAGTTATTATGAGGTTGTTCAAATTGACTGTTTAACTTGAACTCTGGTTAAGCGATGTACTAATATATTGATATTAAATAATAATTTTTTATAAGTCTCCAGCCGGAGACTGTCAGGGGTAACAAGGCGAATTTATGCGTCAATAGCTGATCTATTGCAAGTAAATTCAACGCAGTTAGCGCTTAAAGTAGCCGCTGGAGATATATTTATTATCCATAGTTCAGGTTACTTATCTTATTTACTAATTTGAGTGTGTTAATAAATAAAGTATTTTTGTAAGTTGGGGGCGACTCGCTTTGTTAGTCGCTTTGAATTGCTTCAGCTTCTCTTCATTATTGCGTTTAACGCTGAATTAGCTCTCGGTTATAAAAATAGAAAACCACCTAAATTGGCGTTATGCTTAACGGGCTGTATATATAAAGTCGCCACATAAATTGGGTGGTAATTCGTTGTTTTTATAATGAGAAAGCTATGACGTTTGTCTCTTGGTTTAAGAAAGTTAGTTTATTTATCATCGCACTTTTTTTGATGAGCTGCGCTTCTTCACTCTATGAGTACTCGCAATCTGAAAATTATAGCCACCGTGTTAAATTTTTGGTGATGCATTACACCGGAGCCGATTTCAATACATCCTTGACTCGGTTAACGCAAAAAGGCGAAGCAAGTGCACATTATTTACTACCGGCCCAAGACGATCCTAGCTACCCTAATAACACGCTCAAAATAATTCAGCTGGTTGATGAACAATATAGAGCCTTGCATGCTGGCCCGAGTTTTTGGCAAGGGCGAAATGAACTCAACGATCATGCCATTGGTATTGAAATTGTGAACACGCCAACATGTCATGCCCCAGAGTTAAATACAGCCCTTCAGCAGCATAACAGTGCCTCCAAGCTATGTATTTATCCTGATTATGATGCAGAGCAAATTGCCTTATTAATTGAACTTAGTAAGGCAATTTTAGAACGCAACCCTGATATAGGGCCTACACAGGTTGTTGGCCATGCTGATATTGCGCCGAGTCGCGAAAATGACCCAGGCCCTCGCTTTCCATGGTATCAACTATACCAAGCGGGTATTGGCGCTTGGTATGACAACGAGACTGTTGAAAAATATTGGCAGCACTTTAGTGTGGTAAAGCCTTCAATTGTATTAATGCAAAAAGCGTTACGAGATTATGGCTATAATGTGCAGCCAAGTAACCAATTAACCCCTCAAACGCTCGATACCTTAAACGCGTTTCAAATGCATTTTTTACCTTGGCATGTCAGTGGCGATGCAGATGCGCGCACTGCATCAGTGTTGTTTGCTTTGCTTGAGAAGTACTTTCCTGAAAAAGTAGCGCAGTTAATGCAGCAATATCACCAAGCGCAAAAGCGCAGCACTAAGCCAATTAAGCCTCTAGTGAATGCGCAGGTTATTGCCAGAGTTCCCGCTGTAAACCCAAGCAGTCGAGCATTAGTGAATGACCGAGGGACATTTAGAGCGTATCGCGGGCACGGTGAATTAATCATTGAAAATGATGACGCAATCAGCGCTGATATTTATATCAACGGTGAAAAAATCAATATTGCGGACCCGCTTACTCATCAGCAGCTTTACCAATACAGTTTAGCTAAACGCACGCGCAATGGAGTGAATACCTTTAAAGTTGAAAACGTAATGCCAGAGGGCGCGGGTTTAACGTTGCGTTTCCCTTATCCAACTTTGAGCAATAGGCAAAGCACACACATTAACTTTGATGCTGTTGATGAACTAATAAATGACGAGATAAACAATGGCTTTCCAGGTGCTGTATTAGCAGTGGTAAAACATGGTCAAATAATCAAGTTGAGCCAGTATGGTGATGCTAAAAAGTACCACAGTGATGGCACTTTATTAGCTAAGCCACAAAAAATGCAAGCCGATACGCTATTTGATATTGCCTCTAACTCAAAAATGTTTGCCACTAATTTTGCACTTATGCGACTGGCAAGTGAAGGCAAGTTAGATGTTGAAAAACCGCTTACTAATTACTTACCAGAATTTAGAGGTAATGGGCGAGAGCAGCGGACCGTTAAGGACTTGTTGACTCATCGAGCAGGCTTTCCTGCTGTGGTCGATTTTCACCGTAAAGATAATAAGTTAGGTGAGCGGTTTTTTTCACAAAATAGTGTGCGCACTAAAAATTTATTGCTAACGGGTGTGCCGTTTATAGCTGGTCGCAACGTGGCTCATATATACTCAGATATTGATTACATGTTGTTAGGTATACTGGTTGAGCGTTTATCGGGGCAATCATTAGATAGCTACGTTGAAAGTCATATTTATCGACCCTTGGGTTTAACGCATACCGTGTATAATCCGTTGCAAAAAGGGTTTGTTAAACAGCAAATTGCTGCCACTGAACTACAAGGCAATACCCGTGGTGGCCGTATTGAGTTTAACAATATACGCACGGATGTTCTTCAAGGCCAAGTGCATGATGAAAAAGCCTATTACTCCTTTGATGGTGTAGCAGGGCATGCAGGTTTGTTTAGCACAGCGAGTGATTTGAGCGTGCTTGCACAAGTGTTACTAAATGGTGGCGGTTACGCTAATAAGCAGCTATTTACCGCCCAAGTGCTTGAGCAGTTTATTGCCCCTCAGCCGACCAACCAAACCTATGGCCTAGGATGGCGCCGCGCAGGTCATCAAGCGCGTAAATGGCACTTTGGCCCTTATGCAAGCCCGCAAGCTTATGGGCACACAGGGTGGACAGGTACGGTTACGGTGATAGATCCGACTTATGATTTAGCCATTATTTTACTCACCAATGCCCGTCATACGCCTGTTGAAGGCGGTGATATCCACTATGAATTTGCCGGGAAAAAGTTTGAAACCGGTAAATATGGCTCCGTGATCTCGCTTATCTATGAAGCGATATTAAATCATTAGTCGAATTAAGTTGAGTTTATTACACAACCGATTAAGCTACTTGAGTCTGTTACCCTTTCAAGATTGAAGTTTGTTCAATTATGAGGCGTTTAAACGCGACGAGAGGTTGATAACTTGATGGGTTACTAAAAATTGAGCGACAAAGAGCTAATCGCCCGTAGCCTGAATAACCCTTCTGGCAGTGCATGTGTGGCATTGATGCTGCGTTATCGTCTATTTATGTGGCACAACCACACTACATACACTCTGTCTTGTTTAAAAACCAAACATGTAACTGAAAATTTAACCTCAGAGATAAACAGGTCCTAGGTTTGTTCTACCCTTCATCATATAATTGAAGGCACATAACTATAAGAGTGGGCATGACTCACTAATTATTAAGGTTAACGTTTTATGCATTGGTATTCTATTTTACCGCCGCTGATCGCGATTGCTATCGTGTTTTGGCGAAAAGAAGTGATTATGGCATTGCTTGTTGCAGTGGCATCTTCAGAGTTCTTACTCGCTTTGCAAGGCGATGGGAATAGCGTATTTACGACATTTTTAAATACCATTGAGCGTATTATTTCGGTGGCAAGCTCGCCGGGTAACACCCGTATACTCATATTCAGTATTTTAATCGGGGCGTTACTTGCCTATATTCGCGAATCAGGTGGTGTTGCTGCCACAGTAAACATGTTGATGAATAAAGGCATCGCTAAAAACAAACGCCAAGTGGGCTTTTTAACCATGTTTACCGGTGTGGCGGTGTTTATCGAATCAAACTTAAGCGTGCTTACCTCGGGTATTGTGTCACGCGGGTTGTTTGATAAATTTAAAATGAGCCGCGCGCGTTTGGCTTATATAATTGATAGTACTAGTGCGCCTGTGTGTATTTTGATATTGCTTAATGGTTGGGGCGCATTTGTGCTTGGCTTATTAGGCAACTACGAACTGGGTGAGTCAGCCGTGTCTGTGCTGTGGGGCAGTGTTGGGTTTAACTTTTATGCCATCATTACCTTGGTTATCGTATTTTATACCATTGCGTTTGACAAAGTTCACGGCCCAATGAAACAGGCTGAGCAAAAACTAGAGTTACAAAAAAACGAACTTAAAGAAGAAGTTAAAGGCTCAAAAGCGCGCTTTATGTTGGTGCCTTTGCTAACGCTGATTGTTAGCATGGTAGGCTTTATGTTGTACACGGGTAATGGGGTACTGGCAGAGGGCAGCGGCTCTAAATCGGTTTTGTATGCCACAGTACTGGCGATTGTTGTGGCTTATTGCTTAATGATTAGCTCACGCCAATTTACCCACCATCAATTAGTCGATACCGGCTTTAAAGGCATGGGTGAACTGCTGCCATTGGTGAGTATTGTTTTGTTGTCGTTAACACTAGGTGCAAGCTTAAAAGAACTTGGTACAGGTGTGTTTGTGGCATCACTGGTTGGTGATTACTTGCCGATCTACTTAATTGTACCGGTGCTGTTTTTAACCGGAGCTGTGATGTCGTTTACCACAGGCACATCATGGGGCACGTTTGCGATTTTGATTCCTATCGGTGTACCGCTTATTCAAGCGCTTGGTTTACCACCATCGCTAGTGGTAGGGGCTATTTTAGGTGGCGGCATCTTTGGTGATCACTGCTCGCCGATATCAGACACTAGTGCAGTATCAGCGCTGGCATCAGGGTGCGATTTACTGACGCACGTTAAAACACAAATGCCATACGCTTTGTTTGCAGGTGGCTTGACCTTTGTTGCTTACTTGGTGACGAGCATTATTATGCTGTAATGAGAGCGCTGTATTAACCGATAAAAGCCTGCATTGATGCAGGCTTTTTTGTAGTGTTCGACCAGCTAAGTGGTTAAATAGCCGTTTATTGATGGCTTGCTCCTTGTTAATAAATCAATAATTTTTTATCGCAAACAGTGAGCCTTAATCGGATTGTGAGTGTATAACCGTATTAAATCTAACTAGCTCAAGGAAATAAGAATGAAAAAAACAAAACTAATGTTGCCTCTGGCTTTACTTGTAAGCGCAGCAATGCCATTAAGTGCACTTGCTGATGGTCATGGCAAACACCATGTCGATAATAAACACCGCAGTGACGCAAACCAGCAGCGTGATGAATTTCGCAAACCATATCAAACACTCGCATTTTTTGGTGTTAAATCATCAGACAAAGTCATCGAAATCATGCCTGGTGGTGGGTGGTACACGGAAATTTTAGCGCCAATGCTAAAAGAAAAAGGCGAGTTAGTCGCTGCGCATTACCCTATGAGTACACCTTCAGAATACCGCAAGCGTTCACGCGTGAAGTTTGAAGAAAAGCTCGCTGATAATAAAGGCGTGTATGGCAACGTGACGATGGCAGATTTTGACCCTAAAGCAGCGGTTGATGCCAAAGCGATGAATGCAGACGTTGTGTTAACGTTCAGAGGGCTGCACGGCCTGCAAAACGGTAATGATTTAGCAGCTTCATTTAGCCAGTTCAATCAAATGCTTAAAAAAGGCGGTACCTTGGGTGTGGTGCAACATCAGGCGCCAGAAGGGGTTGACGCTGTTGCAACGGCTAAAAAAGGGTATTTACCTAAATCACACGTGGTTGCTGTTGCAAAAGCGGCTGGGTTTGATTTAGACGCCGAAGCGTACTTTCACAATAATAGCTTAGACCGCATTATTGTAGATGGCGTTGAGCGTGGCGTATGGGCACTACCACCGTCATTAAATGTTGAATCAGACAGAGATAAAGAAAAATTTAAAAAAGTGGGTGAATCAAACCGCATGACGCTGCTATTTAAAAAGCGTTAATACATAAAGTAATTAAAAAAGCCGGGACTTAAAACTAAGCCCCGGCTTTTTTGTTTATATCAGCAAAGTGATATGGGTGGTTAAATTAGCTTTTTGGTACAATTTTGAATATACCCATGCCATCAATGCCTAGGTATAAATCACCATTCGGGTGGGTTGAAATACTTCTTACTCGGCCAGCCCCTTCAAATAGTTTACTGTGGCCTGTTATTTCACTGCCATCGAGTTCAAGTAGCACTAAGTGAGCAAACTTCATCGAGCCAATCACGATACTGCCTTGCCATTGTGGGTATTTATCACTACTAACAAATTGCATACCCGATGGCGCAATAGACGGCACCCAAATCCAATCAGGCTGTTGCATGCCTTCGCGTGATGTTTCATCGGTAATGGTGCTGCCGTTGTAATTAATGCCGTAGGTTATTTCAGGCCAGCCATAGTTTGCACCCGGTTTAATTATATTCACTTCATCGCCCCCACGCGGGCCATGCTCATGAGTCCATATAGCACCTGTTTCTGGGTGCATCGCCATGCCTTGTGGGTTACGGTGGCCGTATGAATAAATACTTTGACGTGCATCTTTTTTATTATAAAACGGGTTTGATGTTGGAATAGAACCATCTGCATTGATACGGTGAATTTTACCCGCGTCATGGGCTAGATTTTGCGGGTGTACATCGCGGTTACCGCGATCGCCGATTGAAAAATAAAGATACCCGTCTTTATCAAACTCGATACGCGAACCATAATGATAGGTTGTTTTGGTGTTTGGGCCGCCATCGAACAATAATTGCTGATCTATGAGCGCCATGCCTTTTAATCGAGCACGCATAATCGAGGTGTTATAGCCTTCCTCATCGCCTTCATAGCCTGAGTAAGATAAGTAAATCCAGCCATTGTCTTTAAAATTTGGGTCAAGCTCTATATCCAGTAAACCACCTTGTCGCTCAGCATGTACTTTTGGCACACCACTAATAGGCTGTTCTACCAGTTTACCATTGCGGATCAATCTAAGCTCACCGGCGCGGTCTGTCACTAACAAGTCTTGTTCGTTAAGCCACACCATACCCCATGGAATTTGAACTCCCTTGGCAACTAATTCAAGTTCATACTTATCTGCGCTTTTAGCAACAGGAATCGGTTGCTCAGGCTGCGCGCTGACAAACATAGAACCCAGCCCCAGCAGGCTCAAAACCACACTAGTGCACAAAGACTTTTTCATATTAACTCCATCAATTAAATCGGCTGATACTACAATAGCGTGATACGCATCAAATTGTCACTAGGATTCAACAAAGTGCGATTAGCTGTATAAAAAATGAGATAGGTGGAGGTCTTGGTTACTCCTTATGCTGTGTCTTGTACTAGGGGTGTAATGACGTGAGAAATAGAATATATTAACTGTTTTTACAAGCGTATAGGGACTTACCGTGTCAGCTCAGGGCAACTTTCAAAATAATGTACTAGAAAAAATAACAAAACAAAATGCATTGGCAGCCGCACTCGGCGCTGTCTTTTGGTGTATACCAATTTTAGTGTTATGGATGTTTGTTTATGAGTTAAAGCCAGCAGCAGCGACTGTTATGCTATGGCTCAGCGGCGCGTTAATAGGTTTAGCTGTTCGGTTTCATGGCCGTGGCTATGAACGATTATTTGCTGTAATCGGTTGTGTGTCTCACGCGTGTATTGTTTTAATTGCCTGGGATGTGCAAATAGTGATTGGTGGCAATGTGCTGTCAGTTATTTTGATTGGCGTTTATGTTCTCGGCGCTTGGAGCGCGGCCTACCTTTCACGTATCAACATCTCAATGCATGACTACAAAGCATTTGATGCGTTTTTTGCGTGCCCCGATTACCTACAACAAAAAAAGTTAAAAAACAGGTGGTTTGTTGTTCTACCTTTGGTGCTGGTACTGACTTTTGTTGTTGGCTACCTTGTTGCCATTGCGATGCTGATTTTTCAAGAAGCTCAGTACATAGAACATGAAAATAATCAGCAAGCACAGCATGCAGCCGAATTTCGTGATAAACACATTGATACCAGTGATGAAGCGCTTGCTGCAATAAATGAGCATAAAGCACTTACTTATGCTTTTGCTTACTATTCAGGTAGGCAGTTTGATGTTCACGGGCGCTACTTAGGTAAATACCCGCAAGATAGTTACCAAGCACAGTTAATACTGCGTTATTTAGCAGAGCAAAAAAGTAACCCGCGCGCTCAATTTATACTAGGCAAAATACGCGATAGCAAAAAAGGCGCCGCACTCATCAAGCAAGCAGAAGAGGGCGGCGATAGCTTTGCAAGACTTTACAGCATTTACGAATTTGGCTGCTATTTCGATGCTAAAAAAGGCAGGCAGTTACTCAGCAGCTTTGCCAAAAATATTGAAGAGCAATCAGTAAAAATTGATATCCATGGCATGCTCAGTGATGACTTTAACGACCACTGCCAAGTGTTAGACGACACCGAATTTGATTATCGTTATATAAAAGATTATCAGTTTAAAAAGTAGATCGCTCTGTAGGGCGAAAAAGTGAATGTCACCACAGGGCACAGAGGCGTTTCGCTGATAAGAGTTTAATACCAGTGATAAGTTAAACACCGTAGGCGCTAAGCTTGCTGGCGCGCGTGTTTGTAGGTTGGGTAGAGTGCAACGAAACCCAACAGGTTTGAATTGTAGGTCGTCCTTTAGGGCGAAAAAGTGAATTTCACCACAGAGGGTGCAGAGGCGTTTCGCTGCACAGAGGTTAAAAAGTGGTGTAGGAGATAGCTTTAGCCACGAATTATTTAACATCAATGTTAAGTGAGCCACCGTAGGCGCTAAGCTTGCTGGCGCGAGTGGTTTATCGATATGGCTAACGGTTTTTACTCGTTAACTCTGAACTTATTTTGTCGGGATAAATCCGCGACCTACATTAGAAACCTTATTCAAGGTTTTGTCGCGCTGGCGACGGCAGCCAAAAAGGGGCTATAGCTTCTCAAACTTAGCTCTGCTGCAAGTAATTCATCCCTGAAGCTTGGTTCTTGTCAGCATCCATGCTTCCACTTCCTCGCGCTGCGAAACTTCGTTTCGGTCACTCGTCACCCAGCGCCACCCGAGCATCACGTTATTTCCTTCAAATAATCAATTGATGTGAACGTAAATGCCGTGTATTTGCCGACTTTTACATCCATGTACGCTCCCCCGTTCGGCCATCCGTGGCCTCTCGTTCAAAGCTACGCTTTTCACCCTTGGCGAAGTCACGACAAATTCCTGCCATGAAATGAATTACTCATCAAATACTTATTTCAGGGCGTGATGATGGGGAAGGGTGTCAAACGTGAGGTTAGTATTTGGTTCTGGCAATATACAAAACTTGAAGCTAAGTAACTCTTCCTTTCAAAATTTTCTTTCCTGCGACCATATAAAATTACTTTAGTAGTAAATCATAAGAATAATTTTTGTGGTAGATTGGTTTTTAAACAAGTATGTGGTACAAATTTTTAATAAACAAAGACAAGGAATTTAAATGCCAAATGATAGTGGTAATAAGTCGACATCATTAATCTCTTACACAGGTAATGATGGCGTAGATATGGGTGTACTTAATGATGGGACTCCTTATTTAGGAATACGTGGTTTAGCGCTTTTATGCGGTACTACAGAAGCTGATATAGCATGTTTAATTAAAAATTGGGATGAACAAAAACATACAGCAAAAGGACAAGTAATTAAGGGGTTAATTGAGTCCCAAGGTAAAAGTTCGGTAGGTTTATACATCCCTACTCCAATAAATGGGGTTATGAATGATGTCATAAACGATATTAATTGTATGGCTATTCTTGAGTACTATGCGTTTGAGGCTCCTTATACATCGGAACAAGCTAAAACTAATTACAGAAATTTGGCAAGATTAAGTCTTCGCACATATATTTATCAACGCACAGGGTACTCACAAAGTGATGGAGTTCCAGATTACTGGCAAACATTTCACGAGCGTATAACTTTAAACGAATTACCTTCAGGTTTTTTTAGTGTTTTCTCTGAGATAGCTAATATTCTAATAACTAGTATTCGGAAAGGGATGCCGCTGGATTCTCAAACAATGCCCGATATTAGTGTCGGGCTGGCTTGGGGTAAAGAGTGGGTTGCAAAAAGTTATGATGAAAAGTTTGGCTCAAGGGTTAAGTTTCAACATAAATTTCCAGAAAATTTTCCTCAAAAAAACCCTGATGCTTGGATATATCCTATTGAGTCCTTGGGTGAGTTTAGGAAGTGGCTGGATGATATTTACTTAAGAACCAAATTTCCTAAATATCTGGCGGGTAAAGTCAAGAGGGGGCAACTACCTAATTTAGATCTCAAAAGCTTAATTGAAGAAATTCAGCCTATAAGAATAAAAAACAATATGTAAAAATTATTTTATTAAGTTAGTCAGCTTAATTATCATTTTAATGGAATAAATATGAAGTTAATAAATAAAATCAATAAATTGAGACCTAAAAGTGAGCAAGCTTCATTAGCTAGCAGCCTTGAGAGTGATCGAGGTCGAATTATTAATAGTGCTGCATTAAGAAGGTTACAACAGAAAACTCAGGTTTTTCCTCTTGAGCGTAATGCTGCTGTTCGCTCTCGTTTAACTCATTCACTCGAGGTGCAACAAAATGGGCGTTTTATTTCCAAAACTATTATTAAACTCCTTAAAGAAAAAGGTTTGGGTGACATATTAACTTATGAAGAAAATGAAACTGAAGAGTCTTTAGCTGAGCAGCTTGTTACATTAGTTGAAATGGCGTGCTTAATGCACGATATTGGTAACCCTGCGTTTGGTCATTTTGGTGAGTCTGCTATAAATGATTGGTTTTCTAAGTATTTTATAAATCATAAACATTATAAAAATGTTGCAAGGATCTTTTTTGACAAGAAGAATTTTCTTTTAAATACAGTAGAAGAAAAACTATTATTTGATTTATGCAACTTTGAAGGGAATGCTCAAGCAATTCGAATTATACATAGCCTCTCAGCTTTAAATTTAACTTACTGCCAAACCGCAAGTATTCTAAAGTATACTCGTTGTGCGACAGAAGTGAGACCCGAAAGTACAGATTCAAGAAGTTATCTAAAAAAGAAGGTTGGTTATTATTACAGCGAGCAAGCTTTTGTAATGGAGCTGTATGACAAGTTACAGATTGAAGCTGGAAACCGACATATAGCATCTTATATTATGGAAGCGGCTGACGATATTGCATACTGTTTAGCTGACATGGAAGATGCTGTTGAAAAAGGTTTTATTAAAGTCGAAATACTTAAAAGCTTATTGGTTAAAGAGTATTCAAGCATTATTGATGGATATAAACTAACTAACCAAGGTGATGAAACTTTCATGGAAAGAAAGTGTGAATACGCATATAAAAAGGCTAAAGAGAACCCTACTAATCTTGAAAACGAATTCTTTATATGGCTTCGAGTTGGTTTAATACATCCACTTGTTAATCACGCATCAACACGATTTGTAGATAATATAAAGGAAATCTATGATGGCAGTTTTAATCAATCGCTTCTTGAAGATGGTGGATATCAACATGCTATTACTAAGTCACTTAAGAACGTTGCCTTTAAACATGTTTTTTGCCATCCAGAGGTAGAAAAGCTTGAGTTGCAAGGATACAAAATTACATCAGGGATTTTAAATGAGTATCAACGATTACTAGACTTAAGTGCAGAAAGTTTTAATAAAATAATTAATAAAGAAAAGACCTTACCAGTAGAGACTCGATTACTAAACCGGATATCAGGAAAGTTCATAGAAGTGTATAAGCATACTGTCGCTGACCTCAATGATAAAGAAAGAAAGCAGCCAATTTATGAGTTTTATTTTAGGTGTCGCTTATTGCAAGATTTTGTTAGTGGAATGACGGATCAATTTGCTTATGACACATATAAAATACTCACTGTGTCAGAATAACATTTGTACATACTATTCATGGAATAAAACCCTTGAGTAGATATTATTTATTTTATCGTTGTAAACGAAGCAAAGCATCTAACTCCTACAAACCTTTACCCCATCTCCCGCATGCTTAAGCGCGATAATTTGCCCTTGACTGTTGTGGGCCATGGCGAGCATGTCACCCGTGGTGATGCCGCTTTCAATGGCGTGTTTGGTGTTTAGGTCATCCAATAATGAGTTTTTTATTTGAATGAGTACTTCGTTGTGGCAGCTGGCGATGTACCAGTCGTCATCGACGTTGACTAACTTTCCGTATTCTATGTAGCGCTGTTGGTGCAGGCGCAGGTCGGCGGCGAGCTTGTCATCAAGCCTTTGTTTTTGTGTTGTTATTTCACTTAAATAGCTGCCAGCGCTGTCGACTTGGTGAACTTCTATAAAATGATAGTTACTTTGCTGCACTGCATAGGTGTTAAGTGCCGTTTGCTTTTCATTGGTGTTAAACATAGTAAAGCCGAGCACGACCAGCGCGCAGGCAAGGCCGGTCATTTGTAGCGGGAGTAAAAAGCGGGTGGGCTTTTTGTTTGCTGCGCTTTGTGAGAGTTGCGTTAATGTGGCGCGTTGCTCTGCGCTGAGCGTATGGTGTTTTTTGCGCTCGCTAAAGTGTTTATCAAGTTGGTGTTCAAATTGCTCGTTATGCTTGGTCATTGTCAGCTCCTAGTATGATTTTTAAGTTTTGTTTTGCATAACGTAGCCGTGTTTTTACGGTTTCATGATTGCTTTGCGTAATATGTTGTATGTCGTCAAGTGAAAAGCCTTCTTGTTGTAGGCTGAGGGCTTCGCGTTGGACAAAGCTTAATTGCATTAACGCCGCATTAAACGTGTCGTAATCAAAAGCTTGCTCTGTGCTTTTTGCTGCAATCACGGTGCTGTCTTCAAGCTCTACAAAGCGCTGTTGCTTGCGGTATTCATCAATTAATGCATTGCGGGCTAAACGAAATAGCCACGCTTTTGGGTTTGCCTGAGGTTGATAGTGATGGCGTTTTTCCATCACTTTTAACCACGTTTGCTGGCTTATATCAAAGGCGAGTTGCTCATTACTTTGCGTTACTAAATAATGATATAAGTCGTTACCAAACAGGGTGACGAGCTTGGTTAAGTGGCGGGTGTCGCCACTTTTTGCGTAGTCAGCTAAGTGATCGTCACTTGGTTGACTAATAAACCATGATTTTAAACTTGTAAGCATAGGCACCATCAATTTGTATTCGCGCTACTGGGTTTGGTCTAATTTAAAATCAAGCTGCACGCTTTGGCCTGTTTGCACCTGTGCTATGCCATCAATCACTTTAGGGCGATATTTCCACCGTTTGATTGCTCTTAACGCTTCTTTGTTGAAGATGCGTTTTGGCTCTGCATCAATCACTTGCGCATCAATAACTTCCCCTGTTGGAGATACATTAAAGCTTAATTGTACCCAACCTTCAATGCCTTCACGTGCTGCAATGGTGGGGTACTTAGGGTTTATACGCACAATAGGCGTGGCATCGCCCGTTGGGCGCGTTAGGTTTGTATTAAAATCATTGCCTATTTTGTCAATGCTAATGTTAGGCGTAATCGCGGTGGTGACGATGTTCGTATCTGTGCTTGGCGGTGTACGCGGTGGCACTTTGGGTGGCGTTTGCATTTTTGGCGGCGGTGGCAATGTTTGCTTTTGTTGCACTTTAGTGTCTTCTGGTACTTTGAATATTTCAACAACGACAGTGTCGCCGTTAAAGTTTGTTGCCCGTTGCTCACCAGTTATTAAGTACTGCATAAAGGCAAAGGCGGCAAAGGTCATGGCTGCACCACCTACAATTGCGGTAGTGGTTTTTAAGGCGTTATTTGTTTGGGGGAAATCTACTGTTTGCATAAGCAAATCCTCGGTCATTAATGGTGTATTTATCACTAAAACGTGCGGTAAATTAAAAAGGGGTGAAATATATTTTAAAAAGTTTCGTTTTTGTGTGCGGGCTTGGGTATAGTATTTTTTTTAAATTTATTGGGCAGTTATGAAACTAATTCAAATTGATAAAGCGCGTTATCGCAAGCATTTAAACCGCGTTATTATCGGCTGTGGCGTGGCGTTAGCTGCGGGCAGTTTAGCTATTTCGCAAACCTTAATTTTACTGTTTCCGGATGAAAGCGGCAGTCACTTTCATTGGAACTTGTTGGGTGTGGTGGTAACCAGTTTAGCCATTGCCTATTTACTCAATAAATACCGCACCCATGACTACATGACCGAAGTGGTATATGTGTGGGAGCTGAAACAAGCGCTTAATAAAATAACCCGTAAAATGCCAAAGCTTAAAGCTGCAGGGCGTGAAGGAAATGCAGATGCATTGCTGGCCATTCACTATAGTTATGCGGGGTCACGTTTATTGTGGCAGCTCGATGACAACACCCTCACCATGGATGAGCTAGCCATTAAACAAGCAGAACTTGATAGTGTGGCTGAAAAGTTTAATTTAACGTTAAACGCGGATGATTATGATGATGCTATTTTGAAGGCATTTTAATAATGTGAATCGGTAAACCATTAAACACTAAAAAGCTCGGCAATTGCCGAGCTTTTTAGTGTGTTTCTATTGGTATTAAATGTGTGTTAACCGGTTAATGGTTGAATATAGGCTCTTACTTGTCACTGACACTGTTCAAGCTCAGCAAGCCAATCAGGGCTAAGATGGCTGCGTAGGTTAAAACTTCAAAAGCATTAGCTTACACTTCTACTTTATTGCGCCCACTTTCTTTGGCAACGTATAATCGGTCGTCTGCTTTTTGAATTAATAGCTCTAGGGAGTCATCGCTAAGTAAACTTGCAGATACACCAAAGCTTGCACTAATAGTGATGTTTTCTTTTTTTACTGAGAGGGCGGTTTCGTTTATCTTTTTGCGTATTTTTTCAGCTAAAGTCACAGCGCCATGAACGTCTGTTTCAGGGAGAAAAATCACAAACTCTTCGCCGCCAAATCTTGCTAACACATCAGAGCTTCTTATATTTCCTTTTGTTATACGTGCAACGTGTTGAATGGCGACATCGCCCACGGCATGGCCATATTTATCATTAACAGCTTTGAACTTATCAATATCAATCATGATGATACTGGATGGTTTTTTGTTGCGTTTATTATTACTTAGCAGCTTTTCACCAATCATAAAAAAAGCGCGTCTGTTAAAAATACCTGAGAGGTAGTCATGGGTTGCTTCCCATTGTAAGCGACGGGCAAAGGCGCTAATTTTTGAAACCATGGGCCTAAACACAAACACGGCTTCAATTAAAATAGTGAAAATAGTGATGATGAGTACAACTTGTTGTGCTGAACGCAGGTTATCGACTTCATCTAAGCTTTCTTTTTCGTAAAGGCCAACAACATTATGCAGTGCAGTTAGTAATGGCTCCTTTGCCATCTCTTTAAATTCTAAACCCTCAGAGCTAAAAACGTCTATGTCACGAGGGGGGGACGAAAGCGTCTCTGATATCAAGCTTACAAAACGTGTTAGTTGTGCGTCAATATTGTTATCTTTGTTGAAGTAGAGGTTGAGCATGTCGCTTGAAAGCGGCGAAGGCATATTACTTGATAAGGCTTTATAGTGATCAGTTAACAACTCGTCATGATTTGAGACCATTTTGTCTATAGCTTGCTGTGCTGTGTTTTTAGCGGCAATTGAACCGGTTTCTAAATAGTCGAGTGTAAATAAGGTTGCGCGCTGAGATAACATACGCTGTTGACCACTGACATTAATGATTTTTCCGGTTTGTAGCTGTTGCTCGATTACCGAGTTTAACAACATGTGAGCAGCAATAGCGAGTAGGGCAATAATAGACAAAGAAATAACGTAAATTCTTGTCATCATTTTTCGAGGGTTATGTATTGTGTCGCTGGTTTGTTCTTCGCTCAACGTTAATATGCCTTAAAACGTATTAAATAAAATAAGCATGGTAGGTATTACAAGCCATGCTGTTATTTTTCGTATCACTTTAAATATAGCCTGAGTATTTAATTTTGCACAATAAAGTAACCCGTTAGGCAGGCAAAGGATCCTCTGCGTTCACTAAATTACTATGATAATAGCGCGGCGGCTAAGCGTACAAAATCTGACGATGTTAAAATACCGACTAAGTTGTTATCCGTATCAACCACTGGCATGCAACCATGGCGATTTTCAACGAAAAAGTGTGCGACTTCACGCAAAGGTTGTTCAGGTGTAATACTGGTGAAGTCTGTTGCCATGATGTCGTGAATTTTAGTTTGTTTTTCTTTTCGTTCAAGGGCTGTGGAGCTGTAGTTAGCCATGATACCCATTACCTGGGCAATCAATATCTTCTGCGTCAACATGCCCACTAGCGCACCATTTTCATTGATCACGGGTATATGACGGATGTTTTTTTCTTTCATTAAATTGTGTGCATCATGCAAGGTGTTATCCGCTTTGATGGCCAATGGGGCGGGGGTCATTAAATCAGCTACATGGTGAATCATTGTTAAGTCCATCTTTTGATTGGTAGTAAGTAAGTCTAGCTTGAATATGGCTAATTACACCTTGGTGAGATCAATGTTTATTTAGTTAAGCGTACTTTTTATGATGGTAAGTGAGGTTCTTAGTAGCAGGATTGAAATTAATTCTTTCTAATGGCGGTCTGTAAGGGAGGGTTAAATCGTAAATAAAAAGGCTATTTAAAGATGATCAAAGTGACACGCAGTAACAAGCCTGCCATTTCCGTTTTTCGTGTCTGTGCATTAGCAGCTTCCATGAGTGTATTTGCTACAGCCACCTTATATTTTGCTGGGGTTTTTAACGGCGATAAAGTGACAGCACAGGCGTTTGTTGATTTGCAGCAAGGCAGTACTGTGCATGCAGGGTTTAGACGGGCGCATGCTAAGGGGTTATGTGTTTCGGGCAATTTTGAATCAACGGGTTTGTTGTCAGCGTATTCAACAGCAACCGTATTTAAACAAGGTAGCACTCCTTTTATAGGGCGTTTTTCTATTGCGGGCAATAACCCTACGGCACCCGATTTAAAGGCACCTGTGCGCAGTTTGGCGTTTGTGGTCAATACAGCTACCGAGGATGAATGGCGGGTTGCAATGAATACCCCACCCGTAATGGCGGTAGCAACGCCTGATGCGTTTTACAAACAGCTGCAAGCACTTTCGCCTGACCCTGCTACAGGAAAGCGTGATCCCGCAAAAATAAGCGCCTTCTTTAAAGCTCACCCTGAGAGTAAAGCGTTTAATCAGTGGAAAGCAGGTTATACGCCGGCTAACAGCTTTGCTACTGAGCAATATAACAGCATTAATGCATTTTATTTGCATAATGCACAAGGGGAAAAGCAAGCCGTACGTTGGCAAGCCGTTCCCAGTATGAGTGAGCACGAGGTCGCTGTGCTTGATAAGCAATCACCTGATGCCTTACAGCAGCAACTTATTTCTCAGATAGAAAAGCAACCTGTCAGGTTTGATTTAAAGTTTACGCTTGCTGATAGCAATGATGATGAAAATAATCCAACTATTCCATGGCCTTCATCGCGCGAAGTGATTAACGCGGGCTCTTTAGTTATTACTGGTTGGGGTTTTCAAAATGAAGGGGCGTGCGGCGCGCAAAATTTTGATCCCCTTGTTTTACCTAAAGGGATGAGTGCAACCGCAGATCCTATTTTACGGGCAAGAGGCGCAGCATACGCACAATCATATCGTCGAAGAGCCACAGAGACACTACTTAACAAGAGTAAAACTAGTCAAGAAGGAGCGGGTGATGCAAGTAACTAAACACTATTCAGCAACGAGTAGGCTATTGCACTGGGCGATGGCACTGCTACTGATTTCAATGCTTTTTCTGGGTTTATCGATGGTGCAAAGTTTAGCTGTGTGGCAAGTTGAAGCCGTTGCTTTACATAAATCGTTTGGTGTTGTTGCGCTTATATTAGTGGTTATCAGGCTTATCAATACCTGGCGCAATGTATCGCCTTCGCTGCCTAATGAACTGAGTCAACTGCAGCGTTTAGCCGCTTCTATAACGCATATCGGGCTGTATATTGCGATGCTACTCATGCCGTTATCGGGTTGGTTGATGCAAAATGCGGATGGTCGGGTTGTGAATGTATTTGGATTATTTAGTTTGCCAAATTTGATTGCCGTTGATATTCGTTATTTTGCGTTTTTTCGTGAAGTGCATGCGTTGGTTGCGTGGGTATTTTTAATGCTGATATTCATGCATATAAGCGCCGCGCTTTATCATGGATTAATAAAAAGCGATGGCGTTTTTTCATCTATGTTTAAAGGCAAGTAACGCATATAGCAAAAGAATATAAACGTAAGGTGAGCTCGATTTTTGCGTAGCTCACCACACATTTTATTCAGGTATAAAATCACCCTAATATTGAGTGTCCTCGAATCTGAAAACTCATCAGTTCCTCGCTAAGTGTGACAATTATATGAAATTAATTGTTGAAGCTACTTTTATTACTTTTTTAATTTATGATGTTGCTAAGTTTTATCATTAATAATAAATCGAGCAAACATGATTAACAGAAGGCAGTTTTTATTTAGTGCAGGAACACTCGCGTTTGTTGGCCTATCGCGAAGTGCGTTTGGTAAAGTACCTTTAAGTGACTTAGGGAGTAACTTACCTGCGTACGGGCCTTTAATTGCAGATAATAACAAGTTGTTAGATTTACCAGCTGGTTTTAGTTACAAGGTTATTTCGCAGCTCGGTGATAAAATGTCTGATGGCTTTACGGTACCAGATAAAGCCGATGGTATGGGGTGTATCGCACTTGATGACGAACGCGTTGCGCTGGTTCGCAATCATGAACTTAAGCCAACCGATTTAGCAAAAGCTGAATCAAGCCTACAAACTCATAAAACCTCGCTCGCGTATGACGTTGATAGTCAGGGCGTTGCGCTACCTGGTGGCACCAGTCATATTGTTTATAATCTTAAAACGGGCAACAAAGAGCAAGAATATTTGTCGCTTGTTGGCACTATTCGCAATTGTTCTGGCGGTATAACTCCGTGGGGGACATGGCTCACTTGTGAAGAAACAACAGCAACTAAAGCCGATGGCCTAAAGCAAGATCATGGGTATATTTTTGAAATTCCGGCTAATGCGCAAGGTTTAGTCAAACCTGAACCGTTAACAGCCATGGGCCGCTTTAACCATGAAGCTGCAGCGGTAGACCCAAAAACAGGCATCGTTTATTTAACAGAAGATAAAGGCGATAGTGTGTTTTACCGCTTTATTCCCAATGAAGTCGGTAAACTTGCTAAAGGCGGTAAGCTGCAAGCTATGATTATTAAAGCTAAGCCGCAATTTGATACTCGTAATTGGCGTACACAGGATATGCCACTTCAAAAAGAATTTGCTGCTGAGTGGGTTGATTTAGCTGATCCTAAAAGTCCGAATGATGATTTACGAATACGTGGTTATCAACAAGGTGCAGCATTGTTTGCCCGAGGAGAGGGGATTCACTGGGGGGATAATGAGTTGTATTTTTGTTGTACCAATGGTGGTAAAAAGCAACTAGGGCAAGTGATAAAGTATGTGCCATCCGCTTTTGAAGGTACAGATAAAGAAGCGCAAAATCCAGGGGTTGTGTCGTTATTTGTTGAAAGTACAGATGGCTCACTGTTTAACTTTGGCGATAACCTAACAGTTGCGCCAAATGGCCATTTAATTGTTTGTGAAGATCAATACACTGATATCGTTGATAACCATTTACGCGGTGTTACCCCTAAAGGTGAAGTGTATAACTTTGCAAAGTTACAAACGCAAACAGAGTTGGCTGGCGCGTGCTTTTCACCCGATGGCAGCACTTTATTTGTAAATGTTTATAAACCGACCAAAACACTTGCTATTACCGGCCCTTGGGATAGTTTTAAGCGCTAATAATGAGATAAAGTGAAGGTGTTTACCTTCACTTTATTACATCAATATATACACCGCAGGAAGGGCGATACCGCTGAGTATCCACAGTGATCTTATACCCCAAGGGCTGTGTTTCCCTCTAATCATAAACAGACCACTTAGCGCTAAAAAAATTAGTAACGCAGCAAAAATATCTGAGAATATAACCCAAGATGCTTTTGTCTCGTTCAAATGTAGGCGGTTAAATGCTTGAAATACATGTCGAGGGGTTATTTTTTCATACACTATTTGGTGATCTTTTAGGTTTAATAGCAGGTTATTGCCATTTTTAAAAAACAGCTTAAATTGAGTTGGTGATGCCCAATATGAGGCCTTAACTTTTTCATTTGTCTCACTAACCGCAAGTAATTGATGAGTGAGCTTAGTGTCGTCATCAAGTGACCACTTTTTGGCTGATGCAGATATGAGCACTTGCTCAATACGGTAGTTCGGGTTCCAGTCATCTTTGTGATTAACCGCTATGCCCGATACTGCAAAAATGATCACTAAACCAATGCAAAAATACCCGACATCACGATGCAAACTACGGTTTAATTGATACCCGTTAATTTTTCTTTTTGTTTTACTCAAAAATCTCTACACCTGTAGGCACAAGTTGATAAATTGCCATTGGCTCTGTCACTGTGTTTTCGTCAAATACATTCCCAGCTTGTTGGGCTCTGTGCGCTAGCAAGGCTTTAGTGCGGGTTAAGTTGAGTTGGATTTTATTTAGCTGTCCTGTTGCTATTGCTTTACTGCCTTTGGCAGTCATAGGGAATACCATATCGCCGTCATTAACCTTGATTTTCAAATTTTGAAAACGCTTATCAGAGGCAATTGTCATCCAGCACCCTCGTTTAGCACATACTCCGACAACAGTCCCTTCAATGGTGACTTGTTGCTCTAAGAAGGTATCAGGCGCAGCCATTATAGTCGAAATTTTTAATAGGCTGGCACTATCAACAGGTTTGCCAAATTGTTCAGCTTTGGCAGTTGATAGCCCTATTGTTGCAATGATTAAAATTAAGAGTTTGCAAAAATTCATCCTCGATCCTTTATGTTCAGTGAAATTTAGTCAAATCATTTGAAAGATACGGATTCATAATCCTTTTTCAATATAATCATAAGTAATTAGGTATTGCAATTTCAAAGGGCAAACCCTAGAGTCTTCATGTACCCGTATGGGGTTTAAATGAGATTTGTAGAGGGAAGTTATGCGCCATTATCCATTGTATAAAATCGACGACGTGTGTTTACGCCGCCTAGGTGGTGGGATTCTTAAAACGTATAACCTCACAAGTATACTCAATCTAGATACTGAAAAAGCAATCGATAAAGAGTGTCAGGATTTACTCGCATTAAATGACGATTGCACAAGTGATGATTTTAGTGAATTACGCCAGCGGCGAAATATCAGTGATGATGTGCCTGACGACGACTTATTTGCCCAAGTAGTTGAAGATAACATTGGCAATTTATTTATCGTAAGTGTTTGTCGTAATGATGATGACGAAACCATGTTTGAAATCTTTAGCGAACATTCATTCACTGAATCAGCTTTAAAAAAACTTGTCGCTTACATTCGTAAGGTGTTTTGTTGGTGCAAACCTGAGCACATTTGTGTTTGGCCTGCGCCTGCGTCACCACAAGCACATCAATTACTGTCATTACCAGGTGCTCGCGCCGTTGACTCTTTATTAGGCTGTCAAACGCCATTACTTGATGTGAGTGCTGCTTTAAAAGCGGATATCTCTATGCAGCCTTTTGAGTTTGACACATATTGGCCTTGGTATGAGAAGGAGTACAACCAGTTTCTAACTGAAAACCCAGCAATGGCAAATATAGTGCCGATCAGTGATAAAGAAGAATTGAATGAGTCTATTGAATCTGGCTTATGCTGCATGGCATTTTATCAAGGTCAGCCTTTAGGGATGGTTATGGGCGAGGTAAGTGAAGAGTTGGGTTTTAATGGTTTATTGGTGAGTGATATTTTTATTGCTAAACAATTTAGAGGCCAAGGTTTAGCCTCACCGATGCAGCGTTTATATTATCAAGAGCATGTTCAGGATTTTGAGCTTTTCTTTGGTTATATTGATGCGAGTAATATTCCCTCATATAAGAATGGACTCAAACAAGGGCGCAAGTTACTGCGCCAAGAGCTTTACCTCCCGGCGCAATTGTTTTTATAAGCCGTTATTCATATCCACGTGATTTTTTAGTTTTAATAATCGCAATGTAGCCATGCCAGCTGGCGTAACTAAGCAGTGGCATGAGCACAATAAATCCCGTGCCGCCAGTTACAAAACCTAAAGCAACAAACACAAATATACAGACCGCCCACACAATCATTGCTGCAAAGTTATGTTTTACCGCGTTCATTGATGACATAACAGCGGTCATAATATCAACGCGTCGTTCCATCATAATTTGTGGCGTAAAGGCTGAAATAGCAAATACAGTTACCAGTAGGATGCCACCTATAATGCTACCCAGTGTCAAAAATGCAGACAACTCTTCAAAAGTGGGATTGGCATGACTTGGGTATAGCGCATGAACTAACGCGGCTAGGCGCATCCAAATAATCATAATAACCATTAAAAGGATGGCAAATCCCCATTCACCAACCGGGTTTCTGAACATCGATTTTAACGAATGCATTAATGTGGGCTTATGCCCTTTTTCAAGTTCCCACGCAACATCATACAAACCTACAGCAAACGCTGGGCCAATTAATGCAAACGCTACGGTGGCAGGTAAAATGACCAAATGAGTGCCTGAATACAGGGCACTGTAAATAATTGCTAAAGGAATAATTGTAAAAATTAATCCGTAAATAAGGCTGAGCAAGGGAGCGCGAGTCATGTCTTTTACCGCTAGCGCAAGCCAGTGAAAGGCTGCAAATGTATCGACTTTGTTGCACTCTAAACAACGTGCAAACTCGGCGTTTTTATCAATTGTGTTTGTTGACGGCATAAATGAGTCTCCTATTGGGGCTACTCTTTAGGTTTAGAACACAAGGGGATTATTTACAAATTATTAAGGGTATTTTTATGTATAGCCTACTTATTAATTAATAGAGAACCCGTTATAAAGCTAAAAACTAATTAATTAGTTGATAGAGCGTATTTTGCACGCTATAGTATTTAAAACTAATTAATTAGTAGAAAATCTAAAAGGTAAATACGATGGCCAGAAATAAATCTACGCAACTAACTGATGGTGAACAAAGCATTATGGAAGTGCTTTGGAAAAAGGGAGATGCATCCGTTCGCGATATTACGGATGAACTATCAAAGCAAAAGCAAACAGCTTACACCACGGTACAAACACTCTGTAAGATCCTTGCTGAGAAGGGCTACGCTGATTTTAAAAAAGAAGGAAAAGCGTTTATTTACACCGCTAAAATCACCCAAAAAGAAGCACGACAAAGTGCACTTACTTCAATGCTGAATAAGTTTTTTGGTGGATCACCCAAGGTACTCGCCCAGCATTTAATGCAAGAGACGGATATAGACCTTGATGATTTAGAAGCGCTGCAACGTAAAGTTGATCAAAGCAAAGATTAATCAATTGGTATAAGGATGTTAGGGCTATGATGATTGAATATACTTTATTAACTACGTTGGCGTTTCACCACTTAGTGATTGGTTTTATTTTACTGATAGGGCTGTCGTTACTCAATCGATGTATAACACTGAGTGCAGAATTGAAAAGCTGGCTTTGGATGACGGCGTTTGTTGCTGCAACAGTACTGCCTTTTAGTTTG
This sequence comes from Pseudoalteromonas sp. H105, assembly GCF_001469215.1. Lineage (GTDB taxonomy): Bacteria > Pseudomonadota > Gammaproteobacteria > Enterobacterales > Alteromonadaceae > Pseudoalteromonas. The sequence continues at coordinate 197,232 of NZ_LOFH01000004.1, read as the reverse complement.
ATCACCCAAGAGGGGGAAAATACAGTTGTTAGTGTAAATACCTCAGCCCCAGTCAATGCGCTTAAAAGCACACCAGATGCATTAACGCCTCTGACTTCTCATACCCCTAATAAGCCAGTGAACAGTTGGCATTTGCCGAGCGAAATTGTGTTTAATTTTACTTTTTTGCTTAGTTTAGGTGTTTTTGTATGGTTTATGGGCAGTGTTTGGCGAACTTTTACTGTGCTTTCATCCTATATTCAAACACGATTTTTAATACGTTCGACTATAGAGCAAGCCCTTGACCTTTCAACTCACATTGATGCCCACGTCTATACCTCAGATAAAGTGTCTTCTCCTTTAGTTGTAGGGCTTAAAGAGCCAAAAATTATTATTCCTAAAAGCCTGACTGAGCAACTAAAGCATGAACAATTACGTGCAATCGTCTTGCATGAATACGCCCATATTAAGCGAGGGGACAACTGGTTTGGTTTATTTCAAGAAGTGATCGCCATCTTGTTTTGGTGGAGCCCAGTAATTCGCATACTAAATAAACAAATTCATGTTGAGCGTGAGATTGCGTGTGACCTACGCGCCGTAAATGAGTTAAAGAGCACTCAGCTATATGCACAATCATTAATTGATTGCGCTAAATTAATGGTTACACAACAACGCAGTGTATTGGCAATGGGGTTATTTAGTAAGAAAAAAGAGTTGAATTATCGTGTCGGGGCGGTGTTAGAAAATAAGCAGTTTAAAAAGCCACGAATAACCGTAATTACGCTAATTTGTGCCGCTGTTACCGCTACAACTATTCAGGCAACTCAGACATTTTCACCTAAAATTAGCATTAAACATACGACTGAGGATGCGCGTCATTATTCATTATTGCCTAAATTTGAAAGTCAGGCATTAATTGAAGCGGTTTCTCGTAATGATATTGAAGCGGTACAAGCACTACAAGGTGAGGGGGTTGATATAAATATTCCTCTTATTGGTGATGGCACCGCACTAATGATTGCAGTAAAACAAAATAATAAAGTAATGGCACAAGCATTAATTGACTTAGGGGCGGATGTTAATCAGTCATCAAGTGGTGATGGTAACCCCCTTATTGTTGCAGCAATGAGTAACAACACCGATTTGGCAAGGCTGTTACTTGATAACGGGGCTGATGTTAACGCCATTGTGCCACGTGATGAAACACCGCTTATAAATGCAAGTTACTTTGGCTTTTATGCCATGACAGAGTTGCTGATTGAACGAGGGGCGGATGTTAATTTAGCTGTCACAACGGGTGCATCTGATGGTTATCAACTGCGCTCACCCCTGAACCGTGCGCGCACTGATCGTATTAAATCACTTCTTATTGCGAATGGAGCACGTTAATGATAAACGCCAATGCGCATACCCCGTAAATCAATGTGAGAGTTTCGCTGATTATTGATAGTTAATCAGCGCTTACTTATACATGTAACTTATTAATAATTGAATGATTTTAAACCTACTTATTAGTGGGCTAGCCAAACTCGTTCTAAAAAAGGTAACCAGGATGTTTAGTTTGTTTAATACAGCCTCAATCAGGCTTGCTATGGAAAAGGTGGCAATATGATATTTAATACCCCTCTGTTCTTTTGGTTTTTTGCCATTTTCATTGTGTTTTATGGCTTTGTTTTTTTAAAACAAAAGCCCAAAGTTTATTTAATATTAGTCGGCAGTTTGGTGTTTTATGGTGCATGGAATTATAGTTTCATTCCGTTGCTGGTCGGCAGTGGTCTTGCGGATTACTTTATTGCTCAAGCGATATATAAAGCAAAAACCCAACAACGTAAAAAGCAGTGGGTCACACTGTCCATTGTTCTAAATTTAGGGCTTTTAGCAGTATTTAAATACGCTGATTTTGCGCTTAATTCTGTGTCTGAGTTGCTAACTACGTTGGGGTATCATGCTTCCATTGAGACCTTAGGTTGGGTGCTACCTGTGGGTATTTCTTTTTATACTTTTCAAAGTTTAAGTTACACCATTGATGTATACCGTGGAGATATGAAACCGCGCAAAGGGCTGGTGGAGTTTGTTGCGGCGTTGTCTTTCTTTCCGCAGTTAGTAGCAGGGCCTATTCTGCGAGCAAGTCATATATTACCGCAAATGCATGCAATCGCTTTACCTAAGTACACGGCTGTTAAGCATGGCTTTTTGTTGATCACGGTCGGCCTTATTAAAAAAACAGGCGCAGACATATTGGCTATTCCGGCGCAGCATGCGTTTGAAGCAAAAGGCCCCGTTAGCACATTGGAGCTTTGGACGGGGGTACTGGCATTTGCGGGGCAAATATACGGGGATTTTTCGGGTTACACCGATATGGCCATTGGTATTGCATTGATCTTAGGGTTTAGTATTCCGCTTAATTTTAGAGTGCCTTATTTTGCACTTTCGCCAGTTGATTTTTGGCGTCGCTGGCATATTTCGCTTTCTACTTGGTTGCGCGATTATTTGTATATTTCATTGGGCGGAAATAGACACGGCAACCGGACACGAAATGTATTTTTAACCATGTTACTCGGTGGCTTATGGCATGGCGCAGCATGGACTTTTGTTGCATGGGGGGCCTTTCATGGCGCCATAATTACCGCTACGCATTACCTTGCTGGACTTAAAATATTTGCCCGATTTAATCAGTCAACAGCATGGCTTGTTACCTTTATTAAATGGGCCATTACTTTTTATTTAGTCTTGATTGGGTGGGTGTTCTTTGCTGCTAACGATCTTACCTCTGCGATAAATATTATCACGAATTTACATATGCTTAATTCAACTATTACTGCTGGTAATAGTGCCATGACTATTTTCATTATGACCTGTGGATGGGTGTTACTAGTGCACATTATGGATTTTTACGTGATTAAGGGGGCAGACAAATTAGAAAACAAACCTTGGTTGTTCTGGCTATTAATGATGTTGGGTCAAGGTGTGTGTTTATTTATCGGGGAGCCAAGTAATGAGTTTATCTATTTCCAATTCTAACCAGCAAGGTAAGTCATCAATGACATCACAAAAATTATATGGCAAAGCTATTTTGGCAATTGGCTTATGTATGGCTATGGCATTATTAAGTATTCATTTTATTTTACAAGGGATGGGCGTTAACTCACAGGGGGTGTTGGGCCGAGTCACAGAGTCTCGCGCAGCGTTACCTAAAATAGTTACAGAGCCCAATGAGGTGGTTATGTTTTTTGGCTCATCGATGACACGTGCAGGGTTTTCGCCACGTAAATTTGATGCTGATTTAGCCGAGCAGGGCAAGCAAGTTAAATCATTCAATTTTGGATTTGGCGGGCTTAACCCTTATTTTCAGGACTTTTTATCACGTCGTATCGCAGATGAGTTTAACAAAGAGAATCGCAAAATTAAGTTGGCGATGATTGAGTTCAACCCTTTTCAAACGACTCAAACACGCTGGAGTAACGCATCCCCCGTACTCGATTCGTTTTTAACTTTGTTAGCCAGTGATGCAGAGTTAATGGAAATAGCTAAAACGGATGTAACCCGTGGCATCAGACTGTTTAATATCAAGTATTTACGCGGCTCTATTTCGGCCCAAATGATCACCAGCTTTTTTGCTCGGGAGCTGTTTCCACCGCAATCACATCAAACGTTTAAGGACAATGATGAAATTATTGCTGAGCGTCGTCGTTTAGGGCGGCTACTGGGTGAAAAATTTGCTGAGGAATACCCAAATTATAAAGGCGAGGAATGGAGTTATGATTGGCAAGGTGGCGGTACAATGCCACAAGAACGCTCAACGGAAACGTTAGCCATATTTAATGATTATTATCGCGTAACACAGACGGACAATGCAATGAAAAATGACCGTCTCAGTCGTATTCGCAGTGCCGATATAGAAGAGCTGAACTTTGAGCCCCTGCTCGTTGAGCACTTTATCAATATAGTTAAAAACTTTCAGCGAGTTTCACAAAACGTTGAAGTGATGATGTTACCAAAAAACAGCAAATGGATAAAAACAACCCCTGAGGGCGAAAAGCGCTTGGCGGCCGTGGTGAAGCAGATTGAAGAGGCAACAGGGATTAAGATGCAAAACCATCAAAACCTGCCGCAGATCACACCAAATATGTATCGCGATACCACGCATCTATCGCGTTACCGAGGCGACATTGCGTATACCGATTACTTAGTCGAGCACTATCAAAACATATTTTAAATACACGGTATTAGGCAAAGCGTTCGCCAACGTCAATATAGGACGTTGGCGGCTTTGATAAATGGATTTAGCGTGACTGTTGTGCTTTTATAAGTAAAAGTAATTCTGCGGTTGCTGTGGCATCGGCTAGGGCACGGTGATGATTAGTCAGCGCTAATTCAAAGTGCTTAGATAAGTTACCTAAAGAGTACGATTTAAGACCAGGAAACGCTTTACGTGACTCGACAACCGTACACAGCTTTGGCATTTTAAAATAAACTCCTGCCATTTCGTACTCTTTGCGGATAAAGCCGTAATCAAAGTTAACATTATGAGCGACAAAAATACTGCCTTGTAATTTATGCAGCAGCGTATCAGCTACTTCGCAAAAGCGGGGGGCTGTCGCTACCATGGTATCGGTAATACCCGTTAGCGAGACAATAAATTTTGGTATGCGCATTTGTGGGTTAACCAGTGTTGACCAAGTATCGATCACTTTGCCGTGCTGTATTTTAACAAGGCCTATCTCGGTGATTCTATTTCCGCCTTTTAAACTGCCCGTTGTTTCAATGTCGACCACACTGTAAATGCGGTTTGGATCATTAACCCAATTAACGGCTGCAATGTGTACGTTGAATCCTGAGTTTTTTAGGTTGTCGATGGTGGTTAACTGGTTACGCCTGAGTTTATCACCCGGTGCTTTAACTTCTTCAAAGTGCACGGTATTACCTGAGAGTACCATTAAGTCTGGGTAGCCGTCTTTAAGCTGCATAAAACCCTGACTCATGGCTTTTAAGTGCGCTTTAAGTGCATCTAATGGGCTATGTAATATAAGTACTTCTAATGGTTTTAACACTTCACTGTGCCAGCGAAACAAACCGTTTGGCTGTTCAAAATACAGGGCAACCTGTTTACACACATGTTTTAATAAATCATCGGCTGTGTGGCATGTGGCTAATAGCGCATCAATTTGCGTATGTTGGTTTTGATAAAAAGTATCGGTTTTAAGTGCATGTGGAAATAGATCAAATTCATTGCACGGCGGGGTGGGCGTTTCAATATAAAGTTCATGCCAAAATACTAACCCAAACAGGCTCTGCCACAGTGCGTTTTCAGTATTATAAACCGTTAAGCCTTGTTGCTCATAGTGCGCAGCGACACCGTGCTCTACATCGCCGCGATAAATTTCATCTATTTCAACCACACACTGTGTATCCGCAAGCATAGCGCTTAAACGAGATCGAGTTCGCTTGTTAAATTTACGCATTAGGAAATCATCAGCAAAATAGAGCAGGTCATCGGTCAGTGGATCTTCAATAATGGCTTCAAGCTGGGTTTTTACCCAGTCTTTATTACCTTGGCGATATTGCTCGCGTATTTGTATTTCTTCGGCTTCAGGGCTGTCTTTACAGGCATTTAAAACATTAAAACTCAGCGCAGGATCTATTTTTTTTAGTTGTTGATAGAGCCTCAGTAACAGCTTGTTTTTAAGGTTTATTGCCAGTGTGCCTTGTGCTTCTTGCGCAATAACCTCGTGAGCTAAGCCTTGGTATTGCTCGTCAGTTGTTATATTTTTAAATGCCAAGCGAGCGCGGTTTAACGCATAATTTGACTTTGCTTCACCCAAAGTATCAAATCTTGCTAAGCTTTGATTATGGCTTTGTCTTGTTGCTCTCACGCCTAAATCACGCAGCACAAAACTATTTTGATGATTAATATCGCCACCACTTAAGCGGCCAATGTATAAAAACTCAAAGTATTCATAAATATCAGCGCGGTTGTTAACAATAAATTGGCTATATAAAGGGGTTAGATACTCACGTTTGCTCGCAAAAAAATCACAAGCTTGGTTTACTAATATCGCTTTGGCAGCACTTTTTTTAATACTCACTGTCGCCGAAAATGGTGCTAGTAGCTCAAGTAATGCCGGTTTAGTTAAGTGGCTTAGTAGTGCTTGATAGTCATTATGAGTAGGGTGTGTAACAAGACCCGCATGCATTAACGCTGTAATCGCCTGTGTTGGGTTATCTATTTCATCGTAAGTAAGTGTATTTATAGCTACAAAGCAAGGTTTACGGGAATAAATACGCGCAAGCATGCATTGAGCTTGCTCGTTGAGTTGGTTTACTTTATTGATAAAGTCAGTGTGTGTTTGTTGTAATAAATGCCCACATTGCGTATTTATAAAGGTGAGCAGCTCTTTAAAGTGAGCCAAGTAATACTTTGCTGGTAGCTCTTTTTTCATTACGGTAACAACCCAATTTAGCTGTATATATAAACAGTATCTAGCATTTTTTTTGAGTAATCAACCTCAATAAATTGTTTATATAGCCCGAGTCATCATTTATTTTTATTAGGGCCTGTTGACCTTTTAAAGTTACACACCTCGTGCTGCGATTAAATAGCTCCTAGTTTGAACGAATTTTAATCCGCAAAGGTCAACAGATCCTAGTGTGCGTCGAATACGCTTGTGAAATTGGCTTTTTATTTAGCAATCCATTTATTGTCGTGATGGAAAAGTTATTTCCTTGACCGTTCCTTTTGTAACACCTTTTTAGGGTAGATAAACATGAGCCGTATTAAAGCTTCGCATTATTTAGGTATTCACCCATCAATACCCTAAATCATCTTCAACCCCAGAAAATATGTAGTCTGAGGCCGTCTGAGTTTATAAGTGGCAGGACTGAATTAATAAACTAAACTTATATAATCGCTTTTTTTAAGAGCACATTACGTGAAGTATTTTATTATTATTGTGTTGTTCTGCATGATGTTTAGTAGTGTAAGTTATGCCTCTGAGATCAATTGTCATCTTGTCGTTCGTTTTGAAAATTATGCTGCCCAGTCGCATCAAGATGAAGAACTAACATGGCATGGTCAGGATGTTGATTTTGCGAAAGCATTGCTTGATGAAGCAGGTTGTACGTACCGTTTTGTCAGTGTTCCTTGGGGGCGTTCATTAAAAATGCTCGAAACTGGCGAGGTCGATCTAATGCTTAGTGTGTCGAAAACGGCACAGCGAATGCGTTTTGCTTATTTTATTGGGCCTCAAAGGCAAGAGAATATTGTTTTTGCGATGAATGCAGAGCGTGTTTACTTTCTTGACTCTATAAGCAGCTTATTTGAGCTTGATGCACCGATAGCTATTCAGCGTGGAGCCTACTATGGCAATATATTTGAACAGCGTTTCATAGAAGAACGAGATACAGATGAGCGATTTATTTACGTGCCAGACAACCAATTAAAGCTCGACTTGTTACGTAACGGGCGTATCTCAGGCTTTTTAGAAGAAAAATATAACATCATTTATCAAGTGCAAAACAACCCTGACTTTATGAAGGTTGCCATTAGTCCACTAGTCATTAATTCTGAAGATGTTTATTTTGCGTTTAGCAAAGCGTCGGTGTCAAAATCGCAGCTAAAAATATTTGAAAAAGCACTTTCATCGATCAAAAAATCAGGAAAGTTGACCGCTATTTTAAAAAAATACGACTTAGAGTAAACAGATACTTTTTTTCTGAGTGGAAGGTGTTGGCTATACGCTTTTATTTGAGTGACATCCTATATGAATTCATTAAACGATCCTCCTAAGCAGCCTGAGTTTCTTTTGAAGTCAGCCTTAAATGTGTCTCTGGTGAGCGTAATAGCTATAGTTCCTTTTACTGTCTATGATTTTTATGTGATAAAAAATGGCATGGGGTTTTTAGGGATCATCGCTATTTTATTTTGCACGATAAATGCCGTAATGTGTTTTAAAGGAAGGTATAGCCTGGCGTTAAATTTATTTGCAACAATGCCAATAATGGCTAGTTGTTCAGTTGTTGCCATTAATGTTTGGGGGGTAACGGCATCATTTTGGGCATACCCTGCGGTATTAACATGTTATTTTGTTTTGCCACTGCATTTAGCACGATTAGCGAATATTGCTTATCTAGCTATGATCTTGCCATTCGGTTGGTACAATTTATCGCCCGAAGTGTTTGCTCGTTTTTATGCTGTTTTAATCAGCATTAGTATTTTCGCATATTTAACGCTTAAAGAAATTGCCCGACAACATAGCCAGTTACATACTTTATCTATAACGGATGTATTAACGGGTCTACATAATCGCTTTTTACTTGGCGACTCTTTACAAAATGCCATCAACTTACATTATTCAGAAAAAACACCTATGTCTATTTTAATGTTGGATCTAGATTACTTTAAAAAGGTCAATGACCAATATGGGCATGACGTAGGTGATGATGTTTTAAAAGAATTTGCAACTATAATGCACATGCATTTAAGCAGTCCTGATATGTCATTTCGCTTGGGCGGAGAAGAGTTTTTAATTTTATTACACGGTGCTGATGAACATAAAGCAATCCAAGTGGCTGAAGAGATACGCACTCATGTTCAAAGGAGTAAATTACTCCCTGAACGAGCATTAACCGTGAGTATTGGTGTGTGCGAACTATTTAACAATGCACATTGGCGAGATTGGTTAAAACAATCAGATGCTAATCTGTATTTAGCTAAAAATAGAGGGCGCAATAAGGTTATTGCGTGCAGTCATCGCTGAGCATGAACGAGATAACACTAGCGCAAATCTAATGTTATCTAATAGATGTCAATGACTACGCTTTTTCAGCTCTTGCGAACGGATCGCTGGTGATTGAGCACTTGCCGTTTAAGTTACCAAATATAGGTGGCTTCTCTATCAGTTCTTCACCTTCAAGTGCCATTACTTGAACGCGTTGGCATGTTGTGATTTCAGTTGAAAAATCCAGCCAAACTTGTGCCATGTTACACATATTTAAGAAATAATATGTCTTGCTTGCTTGATCGCTAATGTTAGACCAAATAGTGCTAGAGCTAATACTTGCACTTCGTGGGTTAAATCCATGTGGCACAGCACACGCTGCAACCATTGAGCGTGTTTGCGATACGGCTTTTATAAGTGAGTCAACGGATTCGCTCAGTGAAATATAAAAAGAGGCACGTTCAAAGTTTTGAGTAGAAGAAACGCCACCAGGGACAGTGTAAAGAGGTCGAGGGTTAGGTGTTTCACCTTTGCCCCACGTATACTGCCAATATTGATTTATTTCTAATTGTGTTTTGTAATTTGGTTCATTGGTTGCCACTTTGAATTTTTCGCTTTCATATACCACAAATTGGTTGTTATTCACTTCAATGATGGCTGAGTTGCCCGTTTTGTCTGATAAACAAAGATGAAGTGACGCTGGGGTTGATTTCCCTAGGCCATCAGGCACATCTTCTTCAACAATTTGAATTTCTTGTTTCCTGAAATATTGTGCCGCTGTTTTTACTGATTCAAATTTATCGAGTGTAAACTGAGCCCAATTAAGCACACTCAACACTTTTTTACCTTCTTGAAGGGGGGAGTGCTCATTGTTTTCTGTATCAGGTAGATGCGCGTCGCTTTGTTGGCGTATAGGAGTGTAATCAGCGCCTGTATCATATAAGGCATTAACCACCAGGCCTGCTGAATTCATGCCATCAGCGGTTGCCATTTCTTTATCTCCCATTAGGGTGGCGATGCTTGAATACTCTGACTCCCACTTGAGTATTTGTTTTACAGGAACTTTAAACTGGTCAGTGTCTTTAGGTATGAAGCCAATACGTTGAAGTCCTTTAGGGAAAGTGTATAAATAAGCATTTACGGCTGCAAACCAATCCATATTTCTGGCTGTTATTGGAAAGTCTGCGTTTAGACTGTTAAAAATACGTGTACACATGTAAGTTATCCTATTATTTTCTGGATTGTTTTGTCCCTATGTTATCTAATTGATTTATTAATACAACGCATATAAAGACCGTTTAAAATGACCGTTATGGAAACGTTTGATCTTGATTACACGCTAAGGCTCAGATTAAAAGTAATTAAGGGGATGGCAAGTGTCACTTTTTTTATTGCTTTGAGTGTAGGGCTTCTTAATGCTTTTATTGGACAACATTTTATCTATGGAGGGATACAATGTCTTTACGGGCTGTGCTCGCTTGCTTTGTACTTCAATGCCAGTAGAACAGAAAGCTTGCACTGGTCAAAACAATTGTATGTATATTCATTTATTGGGTTGGTTATAAGTGGCTCGTATATGGCACCACTTGTGTCATATCTTTTAATCTGGGCGCTCACTCTACCAATTATATTTTATCTGTTATTAGGCAAACAGCTTGGGGTTGTTTTAAGTGGTGTTTACTTTTTAGCCCAAACCTTGATTATTTACTTTAAAATGGATGCGTTTTATACATCACCATTGATAAATTTCATTTTTAGTTACTTCTTGGTTTGGGGAGTATCGCATGCATATGAGACGTCGCGCGCAAACTCAGAAATCGCACTGCGGACACTTGCATTAAAAGATCCCCTCACAGGGTGCTTTAATAGACTGAGCTTAACTAAAACCTATTCCCAATTAAATACAGGCAACCCCGTGAGTTTAGCTCTCTTAGATATTGATTTTTTTAAGAATATTAATGATTCATATGGGCACCCATTTGGTGATGAAGTACTAAAAAAAATAGCGCAAACTTTAACGTCTGTTATCGATAAAAACAGTGTGTTTCGAATTGGCGGTGAGGAGTTTTGTGTTTTGATGGAAAATATCAGCGCTGATCAAGCCATTATTAAGGCTGAAGAGATTAGAGAGAAAGTAGCGGCTCAATACGTTACCCACGGCAAAGACGATATCGGTGTGACAGTCAGTATTGGCGTATCGACAGCAACGGATGCCGGCATTTCCGAATTACTAAAAGCAGCAGATGTAAATCTTTACCTAGCAAAAGAAAGCGGTCGTAACTGTGTGGTGTATAAATAATTAATGGATTAATGAGGTGTTATTGCGAAGCGTTAATATTATACCTCTGTGTGATACTGACATAAAATCGGTCTCACCTTCACAGTGTTTTAGCACTTAATAGTTTATTGTGCATGTATCTACATTGTTTTTGTTACAATAGTGGAAATCTAAGTAGTAAAAAGGTTGTTCAGGTTTCTTATTATTAGCAATGTAGTTGTACATTAACTCTGCACTTAAGCGGCCCATTTCAAATGGGTTTTGCCCAATATTTGAAGATGATAGCCCTTGATTCAATGCTTCTAACTGCGTTGTCTCCGTATCTGCTGACACAATAATCACTTCTTTTGATGCTATTGCATTTTTGTATGGGGTCAGTGTCTCTATGTAGTGTGGGTTAAACTGCGCAAACCCGGCAACGGCTAAAAAAGCAGGCGGCCGTTTTATTTTCAATAAATTGGTAACTTGTTCAAGAGAGGTATCTCTTTTACCTAAGCTATACAGTGGGCAGCGGCTAAACTCTTTCCAGCCGTTTTCACCCGACAAACGCTGCGTACTTTGCCCTGAAAGAGCAAACCTTACACCAGCAATGCGTTCGTTTAAATTAGGTGTCGTCTCATGGCCTGATTGAATACAGATGTTTTTGTTATCATTATTAATCAATAGTTTCACTTGATTGCCCAGTGCCACACCAAAATCAAAGTTATTAGTACCCACATAAGCCAGTCGATACTGATTATCTTTTGGTAGTAGGTCAGAATCAAAAGTGATCACAGGAATCTTTTTTTCGTACAGATTCTTTAGAGCACGATTGACTAAATAGTCTGAGTCAGTCGTAGCAACTAACAAGCCATCTATCCCCTTTTTTACCATGTCGTTAATAATTAAAGCTTGCGTGCGAATATCTTGATAGTCATCAGGCCCATCATATAGGCAGGTTACTTCAGGATGAGCCTCAGCAAATGCCATACAGCCTTTGTATGATTGTATATAAAAGCTATCGTTTTTTGTTTTTCCAACTATCCCAATAACAAATTTTGCGTGTACTAGCAGTGGTAAGCACGCTAGAGCAAAGAGAATGAAAAGGATTATTTTTGAATTATGATGGTGCGTGGGTTTTGTAAATAGCAAAGGTAACAACCCCTTAAGTAAAGCATATTAGATATAAAATAGATGATATAAACAAAGACTAGCACGAAGTTACTTGGTTGTTAACGTTATAGTTACATTTGTGGCATTAATAGCGCTAAAGGTTTCATTGTATTGTTGGCTAATCGGTTTACTAAAATAGCGTTGATTATTTTTTATTTGATAACACTAACAAGAGGGATCGGATAAAGAGTAATGTACGTAAAATATCAGTACTTCTCATAATAATATTAATTAAAAGGTAAAAAGGCGATGTTCAAAACATTAACTTCTGTTCTCCTTGCTGTTTTTTTGTTTGGTTGTTCAAATCAATACCCTAATCAAATACTGCTAGGCAAACAATTCCCAACAGTAAGCGGTGAAAGCTTAACCAAAGAAGACGTTGTGATCCCTGATGATTTTAATGATGAACATTCATTGTTGTTAATTGGTTATAAGCAAAATAGTCAATTTGATATCGACAGATGGCTAATCGGTTTAGATATGACAGGGGTCACAATTCCTGCTTATGAATTACCTACAATTCAAGGGATGGCACCGCGTATGTTTAGCACTTTTATTGATAACGGCATGCGCAAAGGTATACCCAAAGAGTTATGGGGGGGCGTAATCACCATCTATAAAGATGGTGAGAAGGTACAAGCTTTTACAGGCAATGAAAGTCCAAATAATTGCCGTGTTGTACTGATAGATAAAGCAGGAAAAATTCTTTACTTTTATGATCGTGGGTTTTCTGTGGCTGCACTAAATGAATTAAACGCTGTATTGAAAAAAAGTAAACATATGGGTGAGTAAACGATACGATCACATGTGAGTGCTCTTGTTCAACTAGAGCCTCATCGTCCGACTTATTACCCGCTTTAATCCTTAATTAAGCCTCAGTTTTGTATCACCCCCTCCTGTGCAATGTGTTCGAAAATCCACGAAAATATAAACATTTCACTGAAAATTACAGCTTTTAATAATTATTTTCATCTATTTTTTATATCTCTATTAGCTGCATTATAACAGCAGGTTAGCCATATTTGGACTAGCCTGATTTTGATTTTTCACAATGTGTCAACCTTGAATTATCAGTTCTATTACTTTAGTATTTATTTTTATTGAACGATCAATTAATAAAAATTATGCCTAAAGTTGGAATGGAACCTGTCCGTCGTCAGCAGCTAATTGACGCCACGATTGAGTCGGTAGCTGAACGTGGTTTACAAAGTACAACGATTAATAGCATTAGTAAAAAGGCGGGCATGTCGTCTGGCATTATTAGTCATTACTTTGGCGGTAAGCAGGGGTTGATTGAAGCCACTGTGCGCTATTTACTTACCAACTTGAAACATGAACTTATTAATCGTGTAACCGCCACAACAACAGCACAGCAACGCTTGATGTTTATTGTTGAGGCAAATTTTGCTCGCTTACAGCTACAAAGCGACACCACTAAAACGTGGTTAAGTTTTTGGGCGCAATCAATGCATGACGCGCAGTTACACCGCTTGCAAAACGTAAATAGCCGACGCCTGTTAAGCAATTTAACGAGTTCATTCAAACAATTAATGAACAATGCGGATGCCAAGCTTGCCGCTGAACTATGTGCAGCGATGATTGACGGGCTTTGGCTAAGAGCGGTGTTGAGTAAGTCAGATGAAGATCAATTTGAACATTGCGAGCGCTTAGCCAAAGGCTATGTAAATTCACTTATCAAACAGTACGGAGCTTAATGTGACAACGCCTGTTTATCAAAATTTTATCAACGGTCATTTTTTAAAAAATCAAAGTGGTGAGACATTCGCAGTTAAGAATCCTGCCACCGATGAAGTTATTTACCACGTAGAAGTCGCCGATGCGTTTGTCCAAAATGCCGCTATTGAAAGTGCTAAACAAGGGTTTGCAACGTGGTCAGCAATGGCGCCTATCGAGCGTAGCCGTATTTTATTAAAAGCGGTTGAGTTATTGCGCGCACGCAACGATGAGTTAGCAAAAATCGAAGTGCTTGATACAGGTAAACCGTGGCAAGAAGCCGAGTGTGTTGATGTACAAACTGGCGCAGATGTTATTGAGTACTTTGCAGGCCTTGCCCCTGCGCAAGTGGGTCAACAACAAATGGTCGGCGAAGATTTTTATTATACCCGCAAAGAGCCATTAGGTATTTGCGCTGGTATTGGTGCTTGGAACTACCCTCTGCAAATTGCTTGTTGGAAATCAGGCCCAGCGCTTGCTGCAGGGAATGCACTTATTTTTAAACCTTCTGAAGAAACACCACTTGGTGCAATTAAATTAGCGGAGATATTTATCGAAGCGGGTGTTCCTGCTGGGGTATTTAATGTTGTGCAGGGGGCGGCTGAGGTCGGTCAGTGGTTAACGCAACATGCTGATATAGAAAAGGTATCGTTTACCGGTGAAGTCGGCACAGGTAAAAAGGTGGTGGCCAGTGCCGCAGGCTCGCTTAAAGATGTGACAATGGAGCTTGGTGGAAAATCGCCACTATTAGTATTTGATGATGCTGATATTTCGCAAGCGGTAAGCGCAGCTATGCTGGGTAATTTTTATACTCAAGGCGAAATTTGCACTAACTGCACACGTATTTATGTACATAAAAATGTCTATCAGCAATTTATTGATGAGCTGAAAACGCGGACTGAGCAAAACATTATTGCCGGCGACCCAATGAACTCTGAGGTTAACTTAGGTGCGCTTATTTCAAAAAATCATCACGACTTAGTAATGGGCTACATTGATAAGGGCATTAGTGAAGGCGCAACGCTGCTTACTGGTGGTAAAGCACTTAAACCTGACTCTGCACCAAATGGTTACTTTGTCGCGCCTACGGTATTTACCGATTGCACCGACGACATGACTATCGTTAAAGAAGAAATTTTTGGCCCAGTGATGAGCGTATTGGTATTTGATGATGAAGATGACGCTATTCGCCGTGCTAACGATACCCATTTAGGCTTAGCGGCAGGTGTATTTACTAAAGATATTAAACGCGCACACCGTGTTATTCATCAATTACAAGCCGGTATTTGTTGGATCAACAGTTACGGTAATTCACCGGCTGAAATGCCAGTAGGGGGTTATAAGCAATCGGGTATTGGTCGTGAAAACGGTATCGAAACACTTGAACACTATACTCAAACTAAATCAATTTATGTTGGTATGACTGATATAGAGAGCCCATTTTAATGAGTGCACAAACATATGATTACATCATAGTTGGTGCAGGCTCAGCTGGGTGCGTACTGGCGAATCGATTATCAGAAGATAGCAGTAATCGCGTATTGCTATTAGAAACGGGCGGCAGTGATAAAAGCATTTTTATTAAAATGCCCACGGCGCTGTCTATTCCGATGAACACTGATAAATACGCGTGGCAGTTTCATACCCAAGCTGAACCGTTTTTAGATAACCGCGAAATGCATTGTCCACGCGGTAAAGTATTAGGTGGCTCATCTTCTATCAATGGCATGGTGTATGTACGCGGCCACGCAAAAGATTTTGACGAGTGGCAACAACATGGTGCCGAGAATTGGAATTACCAATCATGCTTGCCGTATTTTCAAAAAGCCGAAACCTTTTATTTAGGTAAAAATGAATACCGTGGCGGTAACGGCCCGCTGGGCGTTAATAACGGTAATGAAATGGCTAATCCATTGTACAAAGCCTTTATTAATGCGGGTCAGCAAGCAGGTTATGCGGTTACTGACGATTACAATGCAGGTCAGCAAGAAGGCTTTGGGCCAATGCACATGACTGTAAAAGATGGCGTGCGAAGCTCGGCAAGTCGTGAGTATCTTGATCCAGTTAAAGCGCGCCGTAATCTTAAAGTAGTGACCGGGGCGTTGGCTGAGAAAGTCTTACTTGAAGGTAAAAAAGCCACGGGTGTTGAATACAGCATCAATGGTAAAAAACACCAAGTATTTGCCAGTAAAGATGTGGTGTTAAGTGCAGGGCCTATTGGGTCGCCGCACTTATTGCAGCTTTCAGGCATAGGTGATAGTGAAACGCTTGCAGCTGCTGGCGTTGAAGTGAAACACCATCTACCGGGTGTGGGGCAAAACCTGCAAGATCACTTAGAGTTTTATTTTCAATACAAGTGCAAGCAACCTATTACCTTGAACGGCAAACTTGGGCTTGTGTCTAAAGGCCTCATTGGTGCGCGTTGGTTATTGAATCGCAGTGGCTTAGGTGCAACCAATCATTTTGAATCATGTGCGTTTATTCGCTCAAAACCAGGCATTGAATGGCCTGATATTCAGTATCACTTTTTGCCCGCAGCGATTCGCTATGATGGTAAAAGTGCTTTTGACGGACATGGTTTCCAAGTGCATGTAGGCCATAACAAGCCTAAAAGCCGCGGAGCAGTAACAATACAGTCGGCAGATCCTAAAGTTGCGCCAAAAATTCAGTTTAACTACTTACAGCATCAAGACGATATTGAAGGATTTAGAGCGTGCGTACGTTTAACCCGTGAAATTATTGAGCAAAGCGCGTTTGATGACTACCGCGATGATGAAATTCAGCCGGGCAAAGATATTCAAACCGACGAGCAAATAGATGCGTTTGTCCGTCAAGCGGTTGAGAGTGCTTACCATCCGTCATGTTCATGCAAAATGGGTGAAGATGAGCTGGCAGTGGTGAACTCAAATACACAAGTTCATGGTATTGAAGGGCTACGAGTGGTGGATTCATCTATTTTCCCTACAGTGCCAAACGGTAATTTAAATGCGCCAACCATTATGGTGGCAGAAAAAGCGGCTGACTTAATTTTAGGTAAGCCACCACTTAGTAAATCGCATGCAGCGGTTGCCATCGATTCACAATGGCAAACAAAGCAGCGTAGCTCGGAGATATAAAATACCCAAACTACCTCAAGAAGCAGAATTCAGCGTTTCATAGGTGCTTAATATCAAGGCGTTACTTTGCAAGAATGGCAGTCCCTTTTAAGAAGTAAGAACGATGAGAGTAAGTGCCTGTGAAACGCCCAAAGGGTTGGTTTAAAAGCGATTTATACTGCGTTATTGATTTTAACAATAGAACCACTATTACTTGCAATCAATGCCTTGCCTAAATCGCTTTTAATTCCAACTGAAACTCGCTTCTTGAGGTGGTTTGGGTATCAATGTCACCTGAGACACATGTTGTGTCTTGGGGCTTGCAGTGGCGCGCACCATAAGTTGTTTGTGGTGCGTTAATGCGAGATAAAACACACGGAGAAAAAATGACATATTATCATTTATTTTGGGGGGCAAATTATGACCTTATGGCTTAGTGCTGGCATTATTTTTACCCTACTGGCAATTATCGCAATATTAGTAAAATGGGGAAATGTGAAGTGTGTAGGTGTCACACCTGTTAGAACATTTACCTTTATCGCAATCTTATTTACATCAGGCTTAGACGTTGGCTTGATTATGTTTCCACTGACTGAGTTTGCAGGTTATGCAGACATAAAAGCAAGCCCAGAATATGCGTTTGCCAATCCAATGGCCATTGAGTTTGGTTATTGGGGCTTTCTGATCTGGGGATTTTATTTCCTTACGTGCTTTTATTTCTGTGTAATAGAACCTAAAGTGAAATTCTTTGAAATTCCTTGGGTTAAATTAATCAATAATGTCGTTATTATTGGTACATGTGCATTTACTGCTTTCTTATTGCTCTCAAACTTACCTTGGTATTTACCCGCGTTAGGTGATGGCGAGTCAATTATTCCTTCGTTCTACCTCATTGTATTTGCTGCTATTTGCTTTGCTGTTTATTCAAGCACTGATATTAAATATGTGCGTTTTTTAAGTATCTCGACGACATGGCTATTTATTGCTTTGATAGGCTTTATGTGGGTTGGTGCATTCATGGGTGATAATGGTCAAGTGTCAGACTTTACCAATAACCTCGCATTAATAGGCAGCTACTTTGGTAATATTAACGAGTTTATTTTACCGCTGAATGATTACCATGAATTTTACCTTTTCTGGTGGTTTGCGTGGAGCATCATGATTGGCCAATTTACTTCTCGTTTTGTCGGCGGACTGAAAACTTATCAAGTACTTGGTGCCATGTTGATTTTCCCTTCAATTCCAATCGCGATTTGGTTCGGTGTGCTTTATCACTACCATGAAGCGGGTATCCCTACGCAAGGTATTAGAAATATTGCGATGGTATTTGTCGGCGTTGTTTTTGTTATCAATTCATTGGATTCACTCGTACGCTTATATACAGATAACTTAAACATGACGGTGAAACGTTTGGGTAAATTTAACTACATTGTTCTAAATGTAGTGGCTCTTTCATTGCTAACTTTATTATTTAAACTAAACTTTTTGCAAATACAGTGGGTTGGTGCGCTTGTGATTGCATTATTCTTTAGTTGTGCAGGGTTTATTGCATACAGCAAGTTTAAGACGGTGAGCAATATCGATAGCTCACCAAAAGATAACAAAATTGACTATACAAAAATTGAATCAGTAAGCTAAGGAATAAACATGACAACACAAAAAACATTACTTGCAGTTGCACTACCATTCGCTCTTTTTTCAGCATCTGCACTAGCTGATTGGTCAACAACTATTACAGGCGTATCAGATTATACGTTTAATGGTGTAAGCCAAACCCAAAACGATCCTGCAATTCAAGGTAGCCTTGATTACTCATTTGGTGACTCAGGTATGTACGCAGGTACATGGGCATCAAACGTTGATTTTGGTGATGATACCAACATTGAATGGGATGCCTATTTTGGTCGTTACGCACAGTTAAATGATGCGCTAAGCGTTGATTATGGTTTGGCTTACTACAGCTACCATGGACAAAGCAATTCAAGCGATGGTAACTATTTTGAAGCTTACACTAAGTTTGGTTATGCCAGCGATTTAGGTCAAACAGAACTTAACTTTTGGTACAGCTGGGACTACTTTGGTACTGGTGCTGGGCATGTGATTTCTATGGTTGCTCACACAATTGAACTTGCACCTAATCATGCACTGCGCGCTAGTTTTGATATTTCAAACTCACTTGATGGCGATAAGTTTGCGTGGGATACAGATGGTAAATCATACAACCACTATCGCTTAGCGTATCAAACAAGCCTAGCGGGTTTTGATATTGAAATAGCGGGTGAAAACACGAGTTTAGATTGGGATACGGCAGACGAGCGAATTGTGCTTTCAATAGGCCGCACTTTCTCACTGTAAGCGCTTTAGATTATTTTGTTTAAGCACCAAAACGGCCATATGATATGGCCGTTTTTTTATCTTTTACCACGCTCATTTAAGCGCGTGTTATCGACTAAATATATCTAACAGTAAAGCGGTTTAATCCAGCCATTAACACGGTGTATAGACTTACTAAAACTAGTACAAGTAAGCTATCGCCATGGTCGAATATATAGTTCACTAACCCCATATTAAAACCAAACGATAAGCAAAGAAATACACCCAGTAGATTAATGTTTTTACAGACATTACTGATTGCAAAGCTAAACAATACGCCACTCGCACAGGCTAAAGCATAACCTAATATGTTGAATAAAAATAACTCCTGATGCGGTATGACGAGTGCCAACACTGTAATAAAAAACAGGGCGGCGATCATAATGGCTAACTTAAATGCACTGTGACTCAGCGCTACTTTTGCGCTGTAACTGGAGTTATAAATAGGCAGAGTGAATAATAGCTCCCATGAGTTTTGCTTTTGAATTTTACTCCATAGACTCAATGTCACGATAGTAAATAAGAGTAAAGTTAATATAAAAACGGCATGCTCGATAATATTAATAAACAGATTCACCGTGACAGCCATGCCACAAAAAATGGCAATGAGTATCAAGTATTGCGATAAACTTGCGCCAACAAAGTAGCTGAGTGGGAAGAGCTGTTTGTTTATTGCGTTACCGTAATTAGACAGAAAACCGCTGGGTATGGGTGACCAACCAGACTGAAGGCCTTGGCGGTAGTTAGCCAAGGAGTCTGAGTGCCAACGGTATGCATTGGTAAACGTTTTATGTGCCAAAACAATACCAATAAAACCAAGCGCGCAAATGGGTGCTAGCCAAAGTGATAGCTGGTCGATTAATACACAGATAAGTATGCTAATTAGAAAGAAGAAATAACAAATCGCTGTAAATAAATGGCTATTCGAGCGATTTAAAAACCAAATAATAATACCAAGTAGATTCGCTACACACAGTGTTGTTAGCAGGACTGCATTACCTGCAATGGTAATACTCGATAAAGCGATTATATTATTAACGACAAGAAAAAACTTTCCTTGAAACATTACATGTTTGCAATAATCAGGCACTAATACTTGCCATTCAGTGGCTTGCATTTTTATGCTTTGCCAAGCAATAGCGCTGTACATACTGATAGTGGAGAACATGATCATTAATTCGAGTAGCTCTTCATCCACCCCGATAGCGACTAAGCACAGTAAAGTAGATATAAGGGCTGCTATAAAATAACTGGCGCAGCCAGCTTCTTTTAACCATAGGCTGGTTATACCTTGATACCAAGGTCGATTACTAGCAGGGTTCATCCATGCAGCTCCACAAATAGCTGTTCAAGGGAGAGTGCATTTATCGCGATACTCCCTGCAATATCTTGGCCTGTGTAGCCATATATTATGGCGCTGTTTGGTTGTTTGTTGAGCACTTTATAGGCGCTTAAATCGACTCTAGAATCAGCAAAACTAACTTTTCTAACCGTATCACGAATTAAATCAAGTTCATCCATGATCAATAATTCGCCATCTTTTATCAATGCAATATGGCTGGCAACGCGCTCGATATCAGACGTTATATGTGATGAAAATAAAATTCCTGAATCAGAGTCAAGTGCCAAATCAAATAAATCGCCCATAAATTCACGACGTGCGATGGGATCTAAGCTTGCAACCGGTTCGTCTAAAATGAGTAACTTTGGACGGTAGGCCATAGCCATGATAAGCGCGAGTGTTTGGCGTTGGCCTATCGATAAATCGTTTATGGCAGTAGTAGGGTTTAGCTCGAAACGTGTTAGCCACTTATTCTCTAACACCTCATCCCAATCAGGGTAAAAACTTCTGTGTAGGGCGAGGGCATCAGCAATTTTGAAACCTTCATAGCCAAAGGTTTGTTGCGCGACATACCCAATTCTGGTTTTATTATGGGCACTTAACTCATTACTTTTTTCACCAAAAACGTGAACACTGCCTTGTTCAGGAGTGAGTAACCCAAGCGCATTTCGCAATAACGTTGTTTTACCTGCTCCGTTTTTCCCTAGTAAACCGACCACCATACCGGGTTCAATATCGAGATTTACATTGTTTAATATTTGACGTTGCTGATAGCTTTTACAGACATTTTTATAGCTAAGAAGTGGTTGTGTCATTGTTATAATTCCCACCGTTTTTTTATTAGTTCGGATAATGTTGATTGCGGTACATCAAGCTGTTGTGCTTGTTGAATGAGTTGATCAATAGCTTTAAAAAGTAACGTTTCTTGCTGATCTGTTTTTTGGGTTGTTTTTTGGGCCACTCTAGTTGCTTGACCTCGACGACGCTCAAGCCACCCTTGATCAACTAATTGGCCGATGGCTCTTGATACTGTCATGGGATTGACAGCGAGGTGATCTGCTATTTTTCTCACCGAGGGTAACTCGTCCCCAGTCGCTAATTGGCCGCCCACAATTAAGCGCACAATTTGCTCGTGTAATTGCTTGTATATTGGATCGCCACTATTGGGGTTGACATTAATAAATTCTAGCATTATTCTTTCTCTACTGTATTAATACATTAATACACCGATACACTACATACTAAGTTATCACATTAGGTGTAAAATGCAAATAAGGGAAAGAGTGATGGAAAGTACATTTAAATATCGTAATAGGCTGATAAAATTAGCAATTTTACCTTTTTTAGTCGTCAATTCAGCAGTTTTACAGGGACAAGAAAATGACAATAGCTCTGTAAAATTAACACCATGTTACATGGAAGGCCTATCAGATAGATTAATGTGCGGCAGTATTGCTCAGCCTTTATCGGATAATCCAGCGGATGGAAAGATTGATATTCACTTTGCTGTTATACCAGCGATCAAACCAAGTAACCCAGGTGAGGCTGTATTGGGATTTGCCGGTGGGCCTGGTCAAGGGGCGGTTGATTTAGCGCGAATCTTTAATCGCAACTTACGCTTTGCCCGTGAAACCCGTGACATTGTACTTGTCGATCAGCGCGGCACGGGTTATTCACATCAGTTGCAATGTGACAGTGATGATTTAAAAACACAGTTTGCATTCAATGATGCCATCGCTGATTTACAAACCATGAGTGAGCAAGACACCAAGCAATGTAAGGCCAAACTCAATGTTGATCTAAGCCATTTTACGACCTCTGCTGCGGCAAAAGATTTTGAAGCTGTGCGTGTTGCTCTGGGTTATAAAGGTTTCCATTTATATGGGGTGTCATACGGCACACGTATAGCGCAAGAATACACCCGTCAATTTCCAGCTTCTGTTATTACAAGCACCTTAGATGGTGTAGCCCCCATGCAGCAAAGCTTTGCTGCTATCGGCGAGGCCATAGACGACTCATTGCTTGCCTTGTTCGAACGTTGCAAAAATGATGTTGCCTGCAATGAGCAGTTTCCTCGTTTGGAAATTCGTTTCAATAAGTTCTTAGCTAAACTTGAGCAACAACCTGTTGAAGCGAAAGTCAGGCACCCACGCACTCATCAGATGATCCCTTTTACTATCACCAAGATGAAGTTTTACAGTGCGATTCGTCTAGCGCTTTATAGCCACACAACGCGTTCGATTTTGCCACTAGTGATTACTAAAGCGACTCAAGGTGATTTTTCGCCATTGGCAGGTTTAATGGCAAACGCAGATTTAACCCAATCGCTCGCAATGGGCATGCATAACGCCATTGTATGTTCAGAAGATTGGCCCCAATTGACACCTCAACTTCGCAGTAAATACAGTAATACATACATGGGTAAAACCATGATTGAAGGGCTTGATATTGTCTGTCCAATTTTAGAGGTTAAGCCAGCAGATAAAGCGTTTTATAAGCCATTACAAAGTGATAAACCAACATTGTTATTATCTGGATCGCGTGACCCGGCAACGCCACCAAGCTGGGCAGAACTTGCAATGGTTGAGATGGCCGATGCAACACATTTAGTTGCCCCAACAGCGACACATGGTATTGGCTCGCAAACATGTGCACCAAAGATTATCGCCCAGTTTATAGAGCAAAAATCGATGCAAGATATTGATACCAATTGCATCAGTGAAGAAAATGATAAGCAATTTTTTATGAACATTAATGGGGTTGCAAACACTCATTCAAAACTAGCAACGAACAAGGAGTAAGTCATGATTAATGTATCTAATTTGACCAAAAAGATTGGCGATGTTAACGCACTAAACGGATTAAGTTTTAGCGCTGAAAACGGCAAAATCACTGGCTTGCTAGGGCCTAATGGTGCCGGTAAAACCACCTGTTTACGCACCGTTTTTGGCTTATTAAAAGCAGACAGCGGGTTTGCTGAAATTGACGGTGTTGATGTGGCAAAACAGCCCATGCAAGCAAAACAGAACTTGGGACTATTTCCTGACCCATGTGGTTTGTATGAGCGACTTACCCCGCGGGAATATATTAGCTTTTTTGCCCAGTTGAGTGGCCTTAGTGCGTCGCAAGCAAAGGAAGCCACAGCGCAAGTAATTGATAAATTGAGTATGAATGATATTGCAGATCGCCGTTGCCAAGGTTTTTCACAAGGCCAACGAATGAAAACGGCATTAGCGCAAGCGGTTGTTCATAACCCAACAAACGTTATTTTGGATGAGCCAACGCGCGGACTCGATGTAATGAGTACGCGTATTTTAAGAGAGCTGTTATTGCTACTTAAGGCGCAAGGGCATTGTGTCTTGTTCTCATCGCATGTGATGCAAGAAGTCGCGGCTTTATGCGACCACGTTGTCATTATGGCAAAAGGGCAGGTAATTGCTCAGGGGTCTATAGAGCAGCTGTGTGAGCAAGCAGGCAAGGACACATTAGAAGAAGCATTTATTGCATTAATAGGTAGTGATGAGGGGATTGCAGCATGATCAATATATTAAAAGTACTGTTTAAAAAAGAAGTAACAGATGCAAGCCGAGACAAACGCTCTGTGATGGCGGGACTTTATTATGCGATTGGTGCGCCGATTGGTATGTGCTTACTGATGAGCATTTTATTACAGCAACTCGCGTCTCCTGATGCGCTTAAAATTACCGTTGAAAACGCCAGTAATGCACCAGGTTTAGTGGCTCATTTAGCCAGTCGTGATATTAAAGTCGCCGATGATAAAAATGATCCTCTGCTTAAAGCGATAACGCTAACTATCAGTGATGATTATAAGCAAAATATGAGTGAAGGACGCCCTGCGACGGTCACACTCATTGCTGATAAGTCAGATGACAAATTAGGTAAACATATCAACCGTGTTGAAAAAGCGATGGCCGTTTACAGTTCAGAAATTGCCAGTTTACGTTTGGTGTCTCGCGGTATTGACCCTAACTTAATGCGCGCGCTCGCCATTGAAGTTAATGATCAAGCAACTCCGGATTCTAAAGGCGGTATGATTTTGGGGCTTGTGACATTTTCTATTATTCTAACGTTATTTTATGCGGCAATGAGCCTAGCTATCGATACCAGTGCGGGCGAACGAGAGCGTAATTCGTTAAGTTTATTGCTGAGCCATCCGTTAAGTAGCTTGCACATTGTGCTTGCCAAAGTGGGCGCAATTGCGGCGTTTTCAATGTTAGGCTTGGTGATTATTTTAGTTGTGTCTAAAGTGGTTTACCCTATGGTCGCATGGGAACAACTAGGGTTTAGCATAACAATTACACCTGAGTTCATGTTGTTTTGTATCGCTATATGCTTCCCAATTGCGTTGATGTCATCAAGCTTACAAGTGTTTGTCTCTTTTATGGCTAAGTCATTTAAAGAAGCGCAATCTTACGTCACCATGGTGTTATTTATTCCAATGGCATTAAGCATGGTAACAACTTATGATATTGCGACGGATATTGTACAGTGGCTTCCTATTGCTGCGCAGCAATTTGCTCTGATGGAATTTATCAAAGGTAATCCAATCCCTGTTCCACAGTTACTGTTGTCAACAGGGGTAACGGTTGTCCTATTTGCTCTGTTTAGCTTTTTGAGTGCTCGCATGCTTAAAAGTGAAAAGGTGGTATTTGGCTTATAAAAGTAGTGATTAAAAAAGCGGCCAGTTGGCCGCTTTTTTTGTGGTTTTGAAGATGTTTAATTACACCTCGGTCTGTTTAGAAGTAAGCAGTTACGCCAACCCAGAAGTTACGACCTTTGTCTTTTACATTGTAGTCATCAGTAAAGCTCACCTCGCTAACAACGCCACGACCTGTTAAGTATTCGTACTCACCATCACCGTTAAGATCTGTATAGGTTGTGCTGTACGAGGTAAAATCTTCATCAAGCAAGTTGTTAACGCGGGCATTGATTTGCACGTATTCATTTACGTAAAACTGAGCGCCTAAATTAAATAGGTTATAGTTTTTGTAATAAAGCGCCTGATCATGAACATTGTCCCAACCACGGTAACGATCAGAGCGGTATACACCTTGAAGATATACCTCCATGAAGTCTGTGGCTTCCCAGTTTAGGGTGATATTAGCCATGTGTTCAGCGCTGTTTGTTAGCGGTTGGCCTTTTTGTGAGCCACTTTGTTGCTCGCTATCAGTGAAAGTGTAGTTACCATTTAATGAAATGGTCTCTGTGAGTGTATATTGGCCGGCAACTTCAATACCTTGTAAATCAACTTCGTCAATATTGATTTTTTGGCTGTAGCTTTGATAACCAAGTTGGTCGTATTGACCTAAGTTAACACAAGGGCGAACATCGTTGGTTTGCTCACAGCTGAAAATGGTATCGCCACGGGCAATTTTATCTTCAAACTTGGTGTTGTAGTAGGTGATGTTAAAGTTATGCTCACCACCTAACGAGTTCCAATAGAGTGCAACTTCAGAGTTTACACTGGTTTCTGGCTCAAGTTCAGGGTTACCGGCAAATGGGCTAGTCCCTTGGCCACCAAAGCCTGTGATGCCATCGTACAAGTCAGTCGTTTTTGGTGTTTTGTAGCCTGTGCTGATCCCACCTTTTACTGTCCACGTGTTATTCACGTTATACACACCGTATAAGCGTGGCGACACTTGGCTACCAAACACGTCATGATCATCAAAACGAGCACCCGCTGTAAGCGTAAAGTTGTCTGTCATCATCCAGTTGTCTTCAGCAAAAATAGAGTACATGTTTTGTTCTTGTACTTTACCTGCTTCATTGCTTTCTAAACCAAACACGCCGTCTTTTAGCTCGCCGTCAATTAATTGGCCACCCACAACAAAGTTGTGATCGCCTAATGCGCCACTCATTGGGATATCAAAACGAAGATCGTAAGTATATTGGCTACTTTCTAATGGACGTTTTGGACGTGGTAAAAACGTTTCTTCAGCAAGGTCTTTGCGTGCTTGCTCATCCATATTTGCATACTCGCCAGTACCGTCATACATTTCTTGTAACTGTAGGCGCTCTGCAACACTTAAAGGGAGTGTTCGGCCATTATTTTGCGTATCTACATAAGAAACAGACGCTTTAACTGTGGCCCATTCAAGCCCACCATCATAGCTAAGTGACCACCATTGACGGTCAAACTTTTGATTTGCTGCATAACCTGCACGAGGGTTTACTTTTCCTCTTCTGCTTGCCCAGATAGATTCAATATTATCTTTGGTACCAAGTGGATAAGTTATGCTACCTGATTCAAGATCATAGCTTGGGCTATTATCGTAAACTTGGCTTGAATTATCATAATCGAAACTTAAATGATGATCTTCAAATGGTGAATAGTTAATAGTAAAACCATATTGCTCATTGGTATTATCAACAGTACGGCCGCCTCTGCCAAAACCTAGAGAGCGAGCATGAACAACTCCATTTGGATCTGTCGCAGCTTCAAAGGTAGGTGATGACGCTTGTTGCTCATAAACACTACCGCGAAAACCAAAACTTAATACGTTTTCAATAAGTGGACCAGAAACGCTAATATCTGTTGTTATGTCATCGCCAAAGCTATCGTCTTGTTGCAATGAGCGGCTAAATGATACTGCGCCGCCCCAATCAGCAGTGTGTTTTTTCGTAATAATATTAATAACGCCACCCAGTGCATCTGCACCGTATAGCGTTGATGCTGGCCCACGTATCACTTCAACTCGTTCAATGGCATCAACAGGTGGTACATGGTTAAAGGCATTACCACCAAAATTGTTAGGGTAGATGTCGCCATGATTATTTTGGCGTTTACCGTTAATCAGTAACAGTGTGTATTCACCCGTTAGGCCTCGCATACTTACACTGCCTTGGCCTGTTTTGTCTCGCGTAGTTCCTACATCAATGCCTTCTAAATATTGCACTGCATCTAATACTGAGGTGAAGGCATGAGACTTAATATCTTCATTAGTGATGATGGAGATACTAGCTGGTGCTTCAGTGACTTTTTGTTCAAAGCCGGTTGCTGTAACAACCATACGTTCCATGTTTTTTTCGGGGATTTTTTCATCGGCGTGAACACTAAAGTTAGCTGCCACAGCGAGTGCGATTAAGCTAGGTTTGACTAAGTATGACATTGATTTCATCTCTTTATTATTTTACAACAATTAGGTACAACGGCGGGTATAATACAGAAAGTGCAAACCTAATCAATAATTATTTTCATTTGTATTTGTGGTTTTGTGTTGAAGTAGAATAGCTTTTTATTTTTTGGACTTCAAAACTATTGAAGTAAAGGGTAGTTTGCAGGAGATAGATTGTTGACGCGTAATTTAGAGTCGATGTTAAGCGACCGCAAAGGCCGCTCAGGTGGTTTTAAAGTGAGGAAATAGCACTGGTACCATCAAACAGCTCAAAAACTGTGCTTTTTTGATGTGGCTTATTCGCGATATAAGTTAATACATTTGCCACATTTTCACGACTAACTTTTGCATCATCCTGACTGTCAGGTCGCACAGTCGATATATGCGTTGAGGCATTTTCGTCAGTGAGTGTGCCTGGACTAACGACAGTGTAATTTAGTTCACTTTGTAGCAAGTGTTGATCAGCCATATGCTTGGCTACCAAATACGGTTTCAGTTCGGTGTCGATGGCCTCTGGATTATCCGCGCCAATAGAGCTTACCACCATAAAATGCTTTATATTTTGGCGCTCTGCATAATCGACAGCTTTCTTTGCTGCCCGTAAGTCAATCAATATTGTTTTATCTGCGCCTGTATTACCGCCTGAGCCTAAGGCAAAGATTACCTGATCACACTAAGTCATTTAATTTACGCTTATCTCTAACAAGTGCTACAACTTGCTGTTGTTTTGACAATACTAATTTTGATGTCATTTTACCTATTTGCCCGCTGGCACCAATGATTAACGTTTTACTCATGCTTAATTCCTTCTGATAAAGTTTCAAATACCAATAGACCTTTGGGGGAAAATTACTTTTTAAAGGTGAGTAGAGCAATTTAAATATCCCTAACACTAAATTTGCTTTTTTTAGTGTTAAAAACTGAATTTTCTTACGTTTTTAATGGCGTGCAAATAATATACTTTCTGTACGCTATCTGATGAATCTATATGTATGTCTTCGAACGAGTACCACTTAAGTTATGAATGCTTTTTAGAAAACCCGCTTTATGAGCAGGTAAGTTTGCCTAATCGTTTTATTAATGAACTTAATCAAACTCATAAACGCTTAGCTATATTGCATGTATTAACGCATTGGTCACCCTTTTTGTTTAACTGGGACAGGGCGAGTGTGGTGTTAGCGCAACATGAAGGTTATCTTAATTTAGTGTCTGCGTTTGGGAGCGAAGCAATCGCAAATGAAATCCCATTACCGATAGATTACACCTTGGTAGGACGTGTGTTTAAAACAAAAAAATTGATTATTTGCAAGCAACTTAGCTTAAGTAAAGAGCAAGACTGTCGTATGCTCGCACAGGCTGGGTTAGGTACCTGTATGGATGCCCCTATTATTTATCAAAAACAATGCGTTGGTACACTAAATGTGGCGCGTTTTAGTGGTGAATTTACTAAACAGGAGGCGATTAAGCTATTTTACATTGCTGACTTATTGGGTTCAGCGTTGCACTTGTGTAAAGACTAGCGTTGCTTGTTTTATGAGGACTTTTTGACTACTTTTTGTTAACAGTCGATATTCTAAAATGGTGTACAACATGTCTGTTTCATCAATTCCAAAGGGGTACCATGCAATAACGCCTTATTTAATTATTAATGGTGCTGCAAAAGCGATTGAATTTTATCAACAAGCATTTTCAGCAGAGTTAATAATGCAAATGCCACTGCCTGATGGGGGGGTGGCTCATGCTGAAATTAAAATTTCAGATTCACATATCATGCTTTCAGACATGTGCCCTGAAGCACACTTTAAAAGCCCTGAACAGTTAGGGGGCACCCCGGTTAGTCTGATGTTATATGTTGACGATGTGGACAGTGTATTTAGGCATGCCATTTCATTAGGGGCAAAAGAGGTACGTCCGGTGCATGATCAATTTTATGGCGATAGGGCTGGTACGTTAGAGGATCCCTTTGGCCATGTTTGGACCATAGGGACTCACAAAGAAGATTTAACAGATGAACAGATCAACCAACGAATGGCAGATTTTATGAGTAAAGATCAAGATGCTTAAATGTGCGTCTTTAAGTTAGCCCTATGAATGAGTCGTGAACAATTAAAAGCCACTTTTGCGTTCGCTAAAGTGGCTTAATAGTCTGGGATAACACAGTTAAAATTTCGACTATTGAATTTCAATCCATGCCATATTCCAATATAAACCGATTCCCGGCTCGTATTGGTTTGACCCCTTTGACCATTGAACACAATAACCATTATATGGCCAAGGCTTACATTGGTACACCTTATTATTTTTAGGTTGTAGTACCACTGTACCTGCTTTGTAGCTTGTGATGTTTGCTGGGAAAACATAATCCACGTCCTGGATTGGTTCTACCACGGGGGGGATTGGGCCTGGTGGGGTTCCGGCTTCCACAATGTTCAAATGGAATACTTTTTCATCGGTGAGGCCATCTGCCGTCATGTAGCTAACTGCCAAGTTGTAATGACCCGTTTGTGCATCTGGGTAATTTAGTACAAGATCTGATTGCCCTCTAGTGACTTGAAAAGCGTGTGTAACAACACTGTTATATGATTTATTGAGCGTTGCTTTAATATGTGCATCAGCCTCTATATCAACAGAAAAGTTAAACTCGACGGTGTTGTTGTCAATCACGTAGTTATGCGATAAACCGGTTACCGCAAATGCAGGTTTAGGTAATGGGGCTAATTCAAACTCAAGTTCAACAGAGTTTATACCTGCGTTGCTCTGAGCAAATATTTCATTTCGTCCGATTGTAATTTCGATTTCATTATTTTCATTCAGTTGCCCTGCTTGAATCCAAGATTGAGAAGCATTGATTTTTTTAGCCAATGCAACAGTCCAGTTTTCATTCAAGCCTTCGTTATCGCTGTTTATGGTTAATACAGTTTGAAGAGAAGGGATTTCTTTTGACTCACCAAACACTCGGGTTTTTACTTTATCGCCAGCCTTCAAATGACGACCTGTTACGATATCGCCAACATCTTGCCAACTAGCTTCATTCATATCGTTATTATCAATCATTAAATCAACAACGTTATAAAAGCTCATGGGTGTATCAGCAACATCCCATACACCGAGCACAATATGGTAACCGGTTCGTTCAGGGACATTGCACAGGTGTGTTAATGTTTTTGGCGGTTGTCGGTTAAACCCTTGATATTCACAAAAGGGCACTGCTTCGAATTGATCACGAGTGAGTGGGCTATTTGGATCCCACGATGTTTTTGTAATGAAATAGCGCCAATCACGCGATGAATGTGCGGCTGTAAAACGCCAGCTAAACTCATTTGGACCCGTTTTTATATGGCGTTTAGTCCATCGATTTATGGATTGATCGTCCAAAGCCCCAAAAGCCCTTAAACCGGCACTTGCAAGATGACCGTCAACGGGTCCGGATTGTGGAAAGCGATCAACGCCTTCTAAACTTTGTGGCTCATACACAACATTGCCGCATTGAGTGTTTTCTCTAAGACGACATAAATAACCGCGAGATTCAGGCTTTGCTATGTAGCCATGTGCTGACGCTTGGTTTGCAACTGGGAGCAATAAGGCTAAGCCTAATGGGGATAGCGTAAGGAGTGTTTTATTTGTGATTTTCATAGTTATCCAAAGTGGTGATGTAATGCGTACAGCAATGCGTACCTATAAATGGTATTTAAGTTTGAGTAGTAATACAATCACACTTTGTTACTAAAAAGGTATTATTAAAAAAATAATTTGTAGTTGTATAGGGTTGCTTTTTGGTCGTAAACAAGCGCGAAAGGCGCAAAGAGAATGCACTGTTGAATTTGCTCTTTATTATTAAGGCTGAGGTTGTGTGGCTTAAAGGTCGGGCTAAAATATTGAAAAGGCGATAAGTGCATACTCTGAGTATGATGCACTCTTTAGGGTAATTAACTTTGTTTGCGACTTCTGGGCGCGCCAAGCATGATTGCGAGGTGACAAATACACACAGATAAAAATGCACTGATCCCCAGTGCCCCTCCAAAACTATTTAGTAAGGGAACGAGGTAGAAAAACAAAAGCGAATATAGAATACTTGCAGAGCATAAAGTATAAACCCCAAACCGCTTAGGGGCACTCATCCCTATAAAGGTTCCACCAAAGAACAGAGTACTGTAAAACTCAGGTTGGAAACCGATTAAGTAAAATAGTAAATACGCGAAAATAGATAAGATGGTAGAGGCTCTTATTGCGCCTAAACGGTCGTGTTTTGCTAGGAAGAAAGTTGAAAATGCACCGAGAGAGGCTAATAAAAAAGACAAAAAAATCATTAAAAAATGCCTCTACCGAGCACATACAATGCGACACTGACAAACGCAATGCTGCCAAGTCGCCCACCAAAGCCAGTAAACAGCTTAGTTGTTAGTGTATATAACATGGCGCCAATGAACGAAATTAGACCCAGCTCCCAATAAGTATTAATTAGCCCTTCAGAGCACATTCCAGCGAAGCTTCCTGCATAAATTGCAGCATAAGGGTGCTGCCCATACGTTTTGGGTAATGGGATAAAGCTCCCCAATAAGCCAACGATACATGAAGCGATAAGCTCAGGAATCGAAAATTGTGTATGTAAGAAGAAACAACCCGCGCAGCCACCAAAAAAAGCGGCGTACTTTAAGATAAAAAATTTAGTCATGGGGTTAAATGAAACTGGCCTTATTAAATGATAGGAGAGGGAAGTACTTACAAAACTGTGTCTGGAGGTGAAAGCTGCCATTTTTGTAAAATAATACGGTGTTGCCCAGTTGTTTTAATGTTGTTCAAAGATTGCATAAGCTGCTCGGTAATTTTTTGGTCTAGCTGTTGGTTTGCAGCAAAATAAAGTATTGAAGGGTATTCAGTCAAATGTAGGTGTTTATTGATATCACTAATCTTAAACCCTACTGATTTAAGTTCATTCTCTAAGGTCAGTGTATTGGTTAAAACAAAGTCTAAACGGCGCTTAAAAAGCATTTGCCAAAGTTGGGTATAGTGGCTAACTAAAACCAAATTTTCGTCATCAGTAAACCCTTTATCTTTTAGGTATTGGGCGCTTGAATAACCATTAATTGTTCCGACTCGGTAGTTTTTAGCGTCTTCTAAAGTAGTAACTTGCCCTTTAAATGTTTGTAAACTGACTAAATAGGCATCAGCGAAGTAGACATCACCTAACCAGTGAAATAAGTCTTCGCGTTGAGGGTTTTTTAACAGAGACATCATTATTGTATTGCGGTCTGTTTCAAGCTGATGGTAAGCCCGCGCCATTGGCATGATTTCAAATTTGCCTGCAAGCTTAGCATCTTCAAGGACCGCTTTGGCTATATCAACCAATGCCCCAACAACTTCGCCGCGTTCATTTTGATAGTGGTAAGGCGGTAAGTCTTCAGCGATGAAGGTGATTGCGTGTACCGAGTGTGTAAAGAAACAAATAATTGCAAACCATACACCCACACATACATTTACTACTTTAATCATAAAACCTCGTTTAGATACTGTTCTATATTAATTTTTCAGTAAAAAAGGCGGATGTTCTTTGCCATGCAAGTTCAGCACTGACTTTGTCATATCGGCTGGTTGAATCGTTGTGGAAGCCATGGTGTGCATTTTTATACATATGCATTTGGTAAGGAACATTATGTGAGCTCAAATCGGCTTCATAGTCTGGCCATGTGGCGTTTACACGCTTATCTAATTCGCCAAGTTGGATCATTAAAGGCGCTTTAATATTATGCCGCAATGCTTTCGCTGCCGGCGTGCCATAAAAAGGAACGCCTGCGCTTAGCAATGTAGCATCAATAGCCGCTAGGTAATTGACAATATAGCCCCCAAAGCAAAAGCCTACAGCGCCGAGTTTGTTATTGCTGCGAGGGTGTGATTTTAAAAATTCGGCGGCAGCTACAAAATCATTTTGGATTTTTTCTCTGTCCATCGAGCGTTGCATTGCACGGCCTTCGTCATCATTACCGGGATACCCACCAAGTGAGTGGAGTGCATCTGGTGCAAATGCGATAAATCCGGCTTTTGCTAAACGTCGCGCAACATCTTTAATATAAGGGTTTAACCCTCGGTTTTCATGAACAACCAGCACAACAGGACGCTTACCCTTTATATTGGTGGGTTCAACAAAATAACCCCGTCCTATATTATGGCCTTTAGGAGAGTCGAATGTGTGATAGGTTGCTTTGATATCGTTATCGTTAAACGATACTTGCTCAGCGAGTGCATAGTTTGGTAATAGCGCACTGGTGAGCAATGACATTGAATAACCTAATGCAGCTAAGCTACCAAGCTTTTTCATAAAGGTGCGTCTATCCATCATGCCGTGAGCGTATTCATCATACCAGTCGAATGCTTCTTGAGGGATATGATCAGGTGTTGGCTTATC
This sequence comes from Pseudoalteromonas sp. H105, assembly GCF_001469215.1. Classification (GTDB taxonomy): domain Bacteria; phylum Pseudomonadota; class Gammaproteobacteria; order Enterobacterales; family Alteromonadaceae; genus Pseudoalteromonas. The sequence goes on along the minus strand of NZ_LOFH01000004.1, from coordinate 163,026 downwards.
CATAGTGACCTCTATAATCAACAATGTTTACACTAATTTAACGTAGCTGTACTCAAATGTATATCAATCAATGGTGAGTAAATGGCCAGTTTTAATTTAATTAACTTCCTCCCCTTGATGCTGAGAAGCTAAATCATCGAGCTCGGAACAGGTATAATCAAATCCAGTGCCATCGAATTGATAGCTTACTTTGACATCTAAACCACCATTAAGTAGCCTAGCTTTTACTTTTGCAATAGGCCAATCTTTGAGTTCATTTAAAAATCGATTAGCAATTTGCATCGATTGAAAACGATAGCGTATTTCCAAATTCATAATGGGTCTCTTTGTATGAAAAATTTTATTCGCAGTTTGTGCATTTCAGTTAATTAGTCAAGTTTTTTGTAAATTTATCAATAGGGGATTACATATACGCACTAAGTGCGGTATAAGAGCGGTATGAAAACACCTAAACAAATTTTACCGTTAATTGAAGACGGTATTGTTGATGAAGTCATCAGCCAATTAATGAGTGGAAAAGAAGCCTCAGTCTATGTTGTACGCTGCGGGGAGGCCATTCGCTGCGCCAAAGTCTATAAAGATGTTCAACATAGAAGTTTTAAGCAAGCAGCTAAATATCAAGAAGGTCGAAAGGTACGTAACAGCCGACGCGGACGTGCCATGGAAAAAGGATCTAAATTTGGCCGAAAAGAGCAAGAGAGTGTGTGGCAAAATGCAGAGGTCGATGCGTTATTCACATTATCTAAAGCGGGTGTCAAAGTGCCACAGCCTTACGGGTGTTACGATGGCGTATTGATCATGGATTTAGTCACGGACGATGATGGTGATGTAGCGCCACGTTTAAACGATGTCAGCATGACTACAGAGCAAGCCATTGAAGATCATGCCACTATGGTTCATTACATTAGGTTGATGTTATGTGCAGGCATTGTGCATGGTGACTTGTCTGAATTTAATGTGCTGGTGGATAGCTATGGTCCGGTGATCATTGATTTACCTCAAGCGGTCAATGCATCAGCAAATAATAACGCACAAGCGATGTTTTATCGCGATGTACGTAATATGCGCCAATATTATGGCCAGTTTGCCCCTGAAATTCTTGCCACGCGCTTTGGTGAAGAAATGTGGGCACTTTATCAAGCCGGTGAACTCACACCAGAGACAACGCTTTATGGCGATTTAGAAGAGGATAACAGCACTGCTGATGTTGATTCTGTGCTAGATGAAATTAAAGCAGCATTTGAACAAATGCAAGAAAACCAAGAGCGAATCAAAGCGGCTGAACAAGCTGACGACGAATAAACTCATTATCTACTATGATATAAAAAAGGGGCTAATTAGCCCCTTTTTGTTTAACTTATTAATTTGTTTATTTAGCTTGTGTAATAACGGTGTCTATTAGATGTACAACGCCATTGCTAGTGTAAATATCGGTAGTCACAACATTGCTACCAGCCACTTGTAATGAAGTAGCGGGTAAGCTTACTTGCCACCAGTTATCACCCACACCTTGGCCATTAGCTTGGCCTGGCGCTTCATCACCTACGTAGGTGTAAAGTGGGCGACCTAAATAAGCCACTTGCATCGTGCTATCTTGGCGTTCAATCAGTGATAAACCAGGGATATTCGCAATGCTTTGTTCTGTGCCAGTAACTGGTGGCCATGCTTGGGCACACGTGTCATTGCAAACGCTCATTGACTGCTCTAAATCGGCGTTAAACACATACACTGTTGCACCTGAATCACTTGCCCCCATGCCAGTAACAAGTCGGCTGTTGGTGCTATCGTAAGCAATTGTGTCTGTTTCTGTGTTAGCAGTGCCAGTAAAATCAACAATGTTCACAGATAAATTGTTGGCTGCAAGGGTTTCAACCATTTTACCGTTTGCAGCAAATGCATTCGATGAACTGACGGCTGCACTTAGAACGTGCTGGGTCAATACCTGCGTTAGAGCATCGTTATTTGCTAATAGCGCATTTAGTGTGTCAGCAGGAATTTTTTTAAATGCATCATTAGTTGGTGCAAATACGGTAAACATTTTTGATGTATCGTTAAAAGTATCGACTAGATTGGCTGCTTGAAGAGCAGTGACGAGTGTTGAAAGTGATTCGGTTTCGGTTGCAACAGTTGCAATAGTTTTAGTGGGCGTCCCCATGTCTTTTGGTGGCATGATCACTTTATTTAGCACATGAATGACGCCATTGTCAGCTGTAACATTGGCTGCTGTGACGGCTGCATCATTAATGAACAGTGTACTATCAACATAGGTTAATGAGGCCATATCACCGTTAGCCATCGATGCTTTGTTGTTTTCACTGGTTGCTACGCTTACCGCGGCATCTTGTAGTACAGTTGCATCTGCGATTAAGTGGTATTGGAGAATGTTTTTAAGCGTATCTGTATCCGCTAGAAGCGCATCGATTGTGTCTTGGCCTAAAGCTGCGAATGCCGCATCTGTAGGTGCAAATACAGTAAATGTATTTGTTGGGTCTGCTACTAGCGTATCTAAGCCTGTAGCATTAAGTGCTGCAAGCAATGTAGTGAAATTGCCGTTACTCGTAGCAACATCTGCCAGTGTGCCATAACTTTGAGGAAGCTCAATATCACCTACAACTACAGCATCAATAACATGAATGAAGCCATTGGTAGTATTGATGTCAGTCATCGTTATGTTAGCACCACCAAATGTTAGAGTATTCGTCTCGCTGTTAATAGCGATTGCCTGTTGATTACCCTGAACTGTTTCTGCGCTCTTTCCATTCAGTGACATCGCGGTTACTGAATCTACTTTTGAAGCTAAAACATGTTGCTTTAATATGCTAGAAAGAACGTCTGGATTTGCAAGTAATGTGTTTAGCATTTTTTCACCAACGGCTTCAAAGGCTTCATCCGTAGGTGCAAAAACGGTAAATTCAGCAGATGTGTCCGATAAAACTGATGTTAAATTTGTTGCTTCAAGGGCAGCGAGTAAGGTCGTGAAATTACCAGCTTGCTGAGCAGTTTCAATGATATTGTTAGTCGGTGCTGATTGGTTTTCTTCACCTGGTATTAATACAGCGTCAACAATGTGAATGATGCCATTGTCAGCAGTTACGTCAGGGTTAGTTACAGAGCTTGTATTAACGAGTAATGTTTCACCACTCAATGATAGGGCAATTTTTTGGCCATTAACGGTAGTAACTGTTGTGCCTGCAAGGCCAATTGCAGCCTCTGCATCAACAGAGCCTTCAACAACATGGTAAGTTAAAATTTTGCTAAGCTTATCAGTATCTGCAAGTAACGCATTGATCGTGTCTTCACCAAGTAGGGCAAACGCATCATCAGTGGGAGCAAATACAGTGTAAGATTTGCTGGTGTCTGCAAGTGTATCATCCAAGCCCGTTGCTTGTAGTGCAGCAACAAGCGTAGTGAAGTTGCCTGCACTTACTGCAACATCAACAATTGTTGACAGAGATTCTGAGGGGGGGGTTACTACATTTTTTTTGTCATCATCGTCATTACACCCTTGTACAAACGCAAGAGTTAAAATTACGAGCAAGAGCTTTACGAACCTATCCATCTTGTGATCCTTTTAACATTTTAATTAACAATCGAATAACTTTTACGCAGTAATTGTTTAAAGTGATCATATTAAATTTTTATATATATTCGATTTTAAAAAATCCCGAGAATAATATATTCATTGTCTTCTACCTAAAATTACACAGCACACTGAAAAGTTTAACGATTAAGTTGAAACTCTGTCTAAAGGGTTATTAAATATATATTTCAATTTCTTAATTTATTGCATAGTGGGTATTTGAGTTGCAAATACTGACTAAAGTAGCTTCAGATTTCAAAGAGTTTTCAATGTCACTAAACAATGTAATTAAACAAAAAACGCGCAGGTTTATCGATTCTAAACATATGCTTAAAGGAATAACGCTTGCTTCATTGTTAGAGTCTACTGTGGTGCCTATTCCACTCGAAGCTGTAATGGTTCCTTTGATGCAAGCACGAAGAGAGAAGTTGTGGTTAATCGCCCTAATGGCAACTATAGGGTGTATTATTGGGGCCCTATTTGGCTATGCATTGGGTTATTATTTATTTGATATAATCGGTGACTGGGCAATTAATATGTTTTCAAGCCCTGAGCAATTTGAAGTCGTTAAGCAAAAAATGCAAACGCAAGGTTTTTGGTTTGTTATGACGCTAGGCATAGTCCCCGTCCCGTTTCAAATCGCCATGTTGGCCGCAGGGGCAACTAAGTATTCATTAGGGTTCTTTTTGTTAGCTACCACAATTGCGCGTGCTGTTCGTTATTTTGGACTTGCGCTGGTGGTTTACTTCGTAGGTGATCAAGCACAGAAGGTGATTAAAAAGCACAAAACCAAAGCGCTGATCGTTGTTACCGCGTTGGTATTATTCGCATGGTGGGTAAGTTCGCTTTAGACTCACTTTGAGTGAAGGGCCGGTGTGATATTAAGTTGAGTGTGCCGCCATATAGCTTTAAAGGCTTTGAGGAAGAGATATAAAAATAGAGAGGGCATTAAAATTAGTTTAACTACCAACAGGGATAATAGACTGAGAAAATCGATAAAGAGTTTCTCCATGGATTCAATGATGTTATTGATCCCCGACGCGACAGCATCCGCTACGTTGCCCATCATATCTCCTGTATTTTCGGCAAGTTGATTGTCTAATGTGTGTATTTGTTGCGTTAATCGCGTTGTTTCAGTGTTTAAAGCGACAATGCCATTATTTAATTGTGCTTGCTGTTGTTTAAGTGTTTGCTTGAGTACAATGAGTGGCTTAGCATTTTCAAGTTCTGTCATGGTTAGCTTTTCAGTTAAATTACGTGTTGCTTGGATTGCAGTAATCTTGGAGGTGAGTGCGATCAACTGTTGTTGATTCTCGTTTATTTGGTTGAGAAATTGTGCTTTTTTATCACTAACAGTCGAAAGCGCATTGAGTAAAGTCGTTTTTTGGTCTGCAATATCCTTTCTCGCTGACGATGATAGTGTACTTGTTGCATTAGCTTGAGCACTTAAATGATCAACCTTATCAGTCACGGCCTGATTTTGAGTATCAATTTGTCTATCCAAAAACATCTGACTTGCAAGGCCGGTGCTTATTACAACTAGAGGGACCATAAATCGTATTAAAACTAAGCTAGCTAATATTTTTGTTGAAAAACGTTTCCCATAGGCAAAGTAATCACTGAGGGCATAAATTAAGACACTGAACGTAAACATTACGCTAAAAAAAGTCTCAGAGGACAGTGTAAATAAGATACGTTGGACAAATAAGGTGCCTAATGCGATACGCATCGAATTTGACATGTATTCAGCCAAATCGTTAATAGGATCAAGTAACTGAGCTGGCTGTATACTAGCGATGCCAATACCTACTTCGGCAGATTGCAATAAAGATATGACGGCGTTAACTGAGCGGGCTGAGGCATATACTATCCCTGACTGCACTAAAGCGTGATCGATAAAGTCAACGATATAAAGGTCAAAATGAGAAAACCAACACAGTATTACGAGTATTAATAACGCGCTGTACTTGATGGTTTGATGAGTATTAAAAGGCAATATAACCCGCCATATCAATCGACTTTAGTATTGAACCATTGTAGCGCTAAATGGTGAGTAACTTAATTCGATGAGTAAAAAAGAGTGTAAGGTGCTGTTCACTATAAGGTGGACAGCACGTATAGCCAGTTATTTTTCTACGATAAGTGCTTGAGGAATATCCCAACTTTGCAGGAGTAAATCGTTTTGCCACGTTTCAATTGTCAGCCATAACTTATCACTTTTTAATATTGTGGCAGGTGCAATAGCATGGGCATGTTGGCCATGATTTGTACCATGCATTATCCCTTCATCGCCTTTTTCAAATTGTTTAATAGGCAGTGGTTTAGGGCCTATATTTAAATAGGCCTGTCGAATATCGCTTATCTGTCCCTTGCCAAAGGCGAGATAAAAATCTTTTACATATTCGTTATGATGCGAATAAGGCGGCTTCATGTTGAGTGGCATGGGTGCCACTTTAAACATTCCGACGTCTTTTTCTGCCCATACCGGTGGGAAAGAAGGAAATAAAGCATGGTATATAAATACACAAGGTAAAATGAGAGTCAGTGAGTTTATTACGTACTTTTTACGCTGCCACCATGTGTTTTTTAAACGCGCCATTACTTTGCCTCCACAATGTTGATAGAGCTGACATTAGGCAGCTGCGTCTTAACAAGCTTTTTTGCGTACATCATAAAGCCTGTTACTGACATACCACTTAAAATAAAACCAAAAATAAACCAGATAACTTTTGTCCAAAGGCCACCAATATTACCGTAATGCAGAGGGTCGGCAATGTGTGACACTGTTTGCAGTAAAGTCATTGATTTTGGATTTTTACTTGCAGCCACTTCACCTGTCCATGGATTGACTGAGGTGGAGAAGGCATACCTATCATAGAAAATAGTATCGCCAGCTCCCATGATGTTATACATCCCACGATTATGTTCTGGCAACATGATATAGGTGGGGGTGAAATCGGGGTGCTGCTCTTTGGTTATTGCAATTGCGCCATCTAACCCAACTATTTCGGTACTTTTTGAAAGTGGGAGTTGTGTAATACTGACTAAAGGAGCATGTGAATCAATATCTATTTCGTTGTGCCACATTATTGCTTGCACTAAATACCAAAGACCCGTTACGCTCATAATGACCATAAACCAAATAGACCACACTCCACCTAAAGTATGAAGGTCTTTTAGTAATGTTTTACTGCCTTTATTGAAACGTATTTTAGGCTGGGTAAATGCATGCCAGAATTTTTTGTAAATAATTAAACCTGTTACTAATGCGCCTAGCATCACCAATGCCATGAGACTAACTAAGTAATAACCTAGGCTATAACCTTCTTGCCAAGGGAAAAATAACCAGCCATGTAATGTGCGCATAAACTCAATGAAGGAAATTGTTTCATTGATAGCCTGAACTTCACCGGTATATTGGTTTACATATGCAACCGCGTAAGGTTTATCTGTGTCGCTAAAAATGATTGCGTTAACCAGATAAGGCTCATAGCTGAGAATACTAATAACATCGGCTGTAGGGTGCTGACTTTTTAAGCTGTTTATGAGCGTTTCTTTTGTTTTTTCAGGAAAATTACCTGGATTTGTTGCTCGTGCGGCTGAATTTGTTAACCATGTTAATTCGTGACTAATCACCGATATCGTACCCGTGACACAAATAAAGCAAAATAAAACCCAGATTGGCAGTGAACACCAACCATGTAATTGAAACCAAAATCGTTGGCTTACTTTCGCCATGCTAACCCCTTTAATTGCAAATGATATTTATTATCAATTTAATTTGCAATTATACTGCTATACTCAACATACCTCAAGATGTAGAGTTCAGCACTTCACAGATATTTATTATCGAGGCGTTATTTTGCGACAACGGCGGTCATTTTTAAGAAGTTACAACGATGAGAGTAAGTGCATGTGAAACGCTCAGGGATGGTTAAATGGCGATTTATCATGCATTGTTTATTTCAACAAGAAAACCACGATTATTTGCAATCAGTGCTTTGTCTAAATCGCTTTTAATTCCAACCAATACCTTGAGGTAGTTCGAGTAAAACGAGAGGAACCAATTAGCTTTGCTACTTGTTCCTCTTACAGAGAGAGTGGCTTATTCCTTATTAAGCGTAACAACGCGTTGCGGAAAAGGTATTTCAATATCTGCGCTTTGAATTGCATTATAAACACCACCGTTAACAGCAAGTTTCGTTTCAATAATCTTAGTGGTGGGCACCCAGTAGCGATAACTAATAGTAACACCACTTTCTGCAAAGCCTTCTATTCCTACTTGCGAGTGGGGATTATCGGCAACTAATTCATGCTGGTTTAATACATTTTCTATTAAGCAAATTGCCTGCTCTGCACTGGCATCATAAGCGATATCAATTTCGCCTTTTACAAGTGAGTAGTTGAATGAGTTATGAAGAATCTCTCCCACAATATGTTTGTTTGGGATGGTGATCTCTACTTTTTCTTCGTTTATGAGCACGGTGTGGCCAAGCTCAATTGTTTTAACTTGCCCACTTACATTTTTAACTTCAATTGTGTCACCGACAATAAAAGGACGTGTTGCAATGATGGCTAAACCGGCACCATAGTTTGAGAGCATACCTTGGAGTGCTAAGCCAGCACCCAGAGAAGCTGCACCAATTGCTGCAACGAAGGGGGTGACACTGATACCTATTTTGCCAAGGGCTATGATGATAAACATAATTATCAGCAAAACTTTAACCACATTACTGACAAAATTGGTCAAAGTAACATCAATATTGTTACGGGTCATAATACCCGCAACGACTTTAGATAGTTTTTGCGCTACCCATAATCCAAAAATAAGTATGAGTACTGCACCCACTAACTGCATACTGTATTTGACCAGATACTCACTGATCATTGTGTAGTATTTTTCAACTTGTTCTATTTCTGTACTGATCATGAAAAGCCTATTAATAAATAATTAACGTTCAACCTAGGAAAGTGGGTTTATCATAGCAGAAGTTGACTCAGATAAGGATAAAGCCAAGGCACGATAAGTGCAGTGAGGAGTGCACTTAATGCCATCGCAACCGATGAATAAGCACCAATTCGCGCATGCTTGTTTAATGCCGCGGCTGTGCCAATTGCATGACATGCAGTCCCTACAGCGACGCCTTGCGCTTGATGATTAAAAATACCAACCCATTTTAAAACAATAAATCCAAAAAGAGCGCCTAACAAACCGATAAAAATCACCATGGCCGCCGCCAAAGAAGCAATCCCGCCAAGAGAATCAGTCACTAATAAAGTAATGGGAGTGGTCACTGAAAGAGCAGCAACAGAATGAGCAAGTTCCTTGGGGACTTCAAACATTACACTTAATAGAATGCCCACAACTGTTGCGTTGACGATTCCTAGAATACTGCTTATTAAAATAAGTAAGGCATTTTTTCGGATGTGCACAAATTGCTTATATAAAGGGATCGCTAGGGCAACAATCGCGGGTTCTAATAACCAACTCAAAAGTTGAGTGTGATGGTTAAATTTCACATAAGGTAGTTTAAATATAACCAGTATTAATGCTGTGATAATGATAGCTAAAAATACGGGGTTTGTTAGCGCAATATAGGTCGTAGATTGACTCAAACCATTTACACGTTTGAGTAGAATAAATCCAGCTATGATAGCTGGGACACACAACCACCATAAATTAATCATGGTGTGAACGCCCTTTAAACGAGATTATTAGGTGACTAATTAAGAGCAAGCTAGTCAAAGGAATTAGCACGAGGCAGGCGAGAATAAACTGCCAATGCAATGAAATTAAGTTTAAATGTTCAATAAAGCCAACCCCTGCAGGAATAAAAAACAAGGGCATGTAGTTTAACAAGGGGGATGCACAAGGAGTAACAGAGCGTTCTTTGATAATCCCCGTTAGTAAAAGGCCCAAAAGTAAAAGCATACCGAGCAGAGGTGCAGGAAAACTACCTTGTGTTATGTGCATCAATACTTTTGCAACAATGAGGCAGCCTAGAATGATTGCGCTACTGAGTATGAGTTGGGTAATGACTTTAATTGAAAGTGTACAGGCCGCCATAAAAATGCTCGCGATGATCTGAGTTTGCTTTATAAACTAAAACTACATCATGTTTTGAATTTTTTCACTATGCGACTTACTGGTAAGTAGTATAGTGGAAAGTGTTACCAACGTTTGCTATTTTGAAACTCAACGTTATCTGCTCCTTTTGCTTTTGCGATTGCGCGTTTTGTATTTTTATTGATCAATAAGCGAATTTGACAGAATGTTTCTTTTGCGAGTATGCGCCGTTGAGGGGTTGCGTAACTGTGTTGTGTAACACGTTTTATTGCTGCTAGGGTATCGGGTGAACGGTTTGATAAAGTGGCGATCATATTTAAACTCTGCTGCAAAGGGTCGTCACTTACTTCAGTGATCAGACCAAGTTGATGTGCTTTTTCTGCATCAATAGGACTGGCGTGGCTGGTCAACCAAAGCGCTTGGTCGCGCTGTAACAAACTTGGTAAAATAACATTTGCGCCCATATCTGGGCAAAGTCCCCAGCGGGCTTCCATAATCGCTAATTTAGCATTGCTATGTACGATTCTGTAATCTGCACCTAGGGCTATTTGTAAGCCGCCACCAAAGCAATTACCTTGAATAACAGCAAATACTGGCACACTTAACGATTGCCACCCAAGCACGACTCTTTGCGCTAAGTTACAATTTCCAGGTAACCATTTAAATAGCAATTTGAGAATATTCATTGGATTTTTCATTACTGAGCTGACATCAAGTCCGGCACAAAAATGCTCTCCTTCACCTTGGATAATAACGGCACGAACAGATTTGTTTTTTCTAATCTTGTCGATAATCCCATTCAGCTGTTTGAACATAATGAAACTGAGTGCATTTTGTTTTTGCGCTCTGGAAAGTGTTACAAATGCGGTGTGTTGTTGTATTTCTAATTTAACCATGTCAACTCCTCTGACCTGTTTGGGTTAGCTTACGAGTTAATTTGAATGATGTAAAGTCTGCGCTTTTGTATTGAAAAATAAAGCGTATTTAGGAGTTAAATTGTTAATTTGACCTACAAAAGGTAACAAAGTGGTGTATATTTTTAATTGAACTAATTGCTATTTTATCTATCAACACTAGCCGACGAGCGTCTGAAACGTTTCGCTGCATTTGAAATAATCATAAACCGTAGTTTAGCTGTAAGCTACAAGGAGAATAAAAACATGTTTAAACGGTTCACGCCAAGTATGTCGAGCTCGTGGTTGCTTTTGGCTATCAAAGGCACTTTAGCTACTTCATTAATAACAACGTTAGCTGGTTGTTCTGATGATAATGCAGTTAAACAGGTTGCTCCAGCACCGGCTGTTTCAGTGTTTCATGTGGTAACGCAAGAAGTCGGTAATTATCGAGAGTTTGTAGCGCGAACAGAGGCACACCAAGAAGTTAAAGTACGTGCTCGTGTTGAAGGTGAATTAATAGAGCGTCATTTCGATGAGGGATCATACGTAGAAAAGGATCAACTATTACTACGAATAGACCCTTCAGAGTATCAATCGAGTGTAGCGCAAATAGAGGCCGATTTAAAAAGTAAACTAGCGGGTGCTAATGGTGCTGAGCGAGATTTAAAGCGTGGTAAAGAGGTCGCTGCTCAAGGTTTTATTTCACAATCTGACTTAGATAAACTAACGACTAATTATGACCAAGCTGCGGCAGCAGTGAAATCTGCTCAAGCAAGTTTGGAAAAAGCAAAACTGAATTTAAGTTACACTGAAATCAAAGCGCCGTTTGCTGGGCGTATCGGTAAGGTAAATTATGATGTCGGAAATATTGTTGGGCCAGGATCAGATGAGCTTGCGGAGCTTACCGATGTTGATCCAATTTATGTGAATTTTCAGGTAGAAGAAGCCGATTACATTAGTTATCGTCAAAAGCATCAAAATACAAATAATAACCCCCAAAATGTAGCAATAGATTTAGCGCTTCGTTTACCGAACAACACAAATTTTGAATCCAAAGGTCAACTTGACTTTGCCGACACAAAGATTGATCGCAGCACCGGTACGGTTGAGCTACGTGCCACATTTGCCAATGAAAAAGCCATTGTTATGCCTGGTCTATTTGTAACTTTAATTGTAGAAAGTAAAGATAAAAAAAACCATGCGCTTATCCCTCAAGCTGCAGTGCAAGAAAATCAGCAAGGCAAGTTTGTATTAGTGGTGGGTGAAGACAACAAGGTTGCTACACGAATAGTAACGCTTGGCCGTCGCATTAACGCTATGTGGGTTGTTGAATCTGGCCTTGATGAGGGAGAAAAAGTAATTGTAGAGGGCCTTCAAAAAGTGCGTCAAGGTGTTGAAGTTAGAGCGGTTGAAAAAGAAGTTGATCATACAACAGGTACTATTACAAACAAAACAGACTCAGCGGATTAAAGGGAACGCTCATGATAAGTAAAACGTTTATCGCGCGGCCTAAGTTTGCCTTAGTGATATCTATTGTAATTACACTCGCGGGTTTGATTTCTGTTGGTTTATTGCCTGTCAATATGTACCCAGAAATTACGCCACCGCAAGTGCAGATCACCGCCGTTTATCCAGGTGCTAGCGCACAAATAGTTGAAGAATCAGTTATTAGGCCCATTGAGGAACAGGTTAATGGCGTTGAGGACATGATGTATGTGGAGTCCAGCTCAAGTAATAATGGTACGGCTATTATTACTGTGTACTTTAAAGTTGGTACCGATACTGATATTGCCCAAGTTAATGTTCAAAATAGGGTGGCATTGGCCGAGCCAGGTTTACCCAGTGAGGTAACCCGTCAAGGGGTTTCAGTTAAGAAGAAGTCGAGCTCCATGTTGCTTGGTATAAACCTTTATTCTGATAAAGAAAATATAGATGCTATATTTCTTAGTAACTACGCAACGAATTACCTTACAGAACCTCTAGGGCGAATTAATGGGGTGGCGTCAGCGGAAGTTATGGGTGAGCAAACTTACTCTATGCGTTTATGGTTACGTCCCGATAAAATGGCTTCTCTAGGTTTAACGGTCACAGAAGTTAAAGCGGCACTACAAGAGCAAAATACTATTGTTGCTGCAGGTCAGCTTGGGGCTGCACCATCGCTGCCGAGTCAACAATTTGAATATTCAATTCAAGCAAGGGGGCGTTTGAAAACGCCAGAAGAATTTGGCCAAACAATTATACGCGCCAATCAAAATGGTAACTTTGTTCGATTAAATGACATTGCGAGAATTGAGCTGGGGTCAGCGAGCTATGGCACAACGGCAAAACTGAATCAACAAGATACGGCATTTTTGGTCATTTACCAACTTACAGATGCTAATGCAACGCAGGTCGCCAGTGATGTTAAATCGACAATGGCTGAACTTGCGAAGCAACTCCCTGATGGCGTTAAGTACTCAATTCCTTATGATACAACCGAGTTTATTAATCGGTCTATTGAAGAAGTGGTTGTCACTTTATTCCAAGCCGTTGGTTTGGTTGTGCTTGTGGTCTTTTTATTCTTGCAAAATTGGCGTGCAACGTTGATTCCCACCATAGCCATTCCAGTTTCATTAGTGGGTACGTTTGCGTTTATGATGGCAATGGGTTACTCAATTAACTTAATCACTTTATTTGGCTTAGTGTTAGCAATCGGTATTGTGGTCGACGATGCCATTATTGTGATTGAAAATGTAGAACGAATTCTAAAGGAAGAGAAGCTGCCTATCAAAGAAGCGGTTACAAAAGCGATGGCACAGGTGACAGGGCCTATTATCGCCACTACGTTAGTATTGCTTGCTGTATTTGTCCCAGTGGGATTTATGCCGGGTATAACCGGTGAGTTGTATAAACAGTTTTCTGTCACAATTTCATTTGCGGTCATTATTTCTTCTGTCAATGCACTGACTTTAAGTCCGGCACTTTGTGCGTTGTTATTGAATGAAAAAGCAATGCAGCCAATCAAATGGTTATCGCCTGTTGAACATAGCATTACTAAATCGACGTCTGTCTATAATAAGGTGATTCACTTTATTCTCAAGCGTGCAGGGCGCATGAGTTTATTTGCTATTATCATCTTTGTTGCTGCTGCATGGCTTGCTAAAAGTGTACCAACAGGCTTTGTGCCAGCAGAAGACCAAGGCTTTGTTTTTGTTGATGTGCAACTACCTGATGCTGCAGCGTCGGGGCGTACAGAAGAGGTGATGAAAAAGATTGGTGATGTTATTAAAAATGAACCGGCTGCCACTGATTTTATCGCTGTATCAGGCTTTTCACTCATTGGCGGAGCGGGCTCGAATAATGCGCTTGGTATCGTGATATTAAAAGATTGGGAAGAAAGGACCACACCGGAACTTGGTTTGAAAGCTACGATAGGGCGTTTAATGGGGCAGCTATGGGCAATGCCAGATGCGCAAATAATGGTATTTAATCCACCTCCCATCCCAGGTCTTGGTAATAGTTCTGGCTTTGAGTTTCGTCTTCAGGACAGTGAAGGCCGTGACCCAAATGAATTAGCACAAGTGCTTAATGGATTAATTTATGAAGCTAATCAGCACCCAAGCTTAACAAATGTATACAGTACGTTTCGTGCCAATGTACCGCAATATTTCTTAGAAGTTGACAGAAATAAAGCTAAGGCACAAGGCGTGGCATTGAGTGATATCTTTATCACTTTACAAGCTCAGTTAGGGTCACTGTATATTAATGACTTTAATCAGTTTAGCCGAACTTACAAAGTAATTATGCAAGCAGAGAGTGAGTTTAGAAAAGACCCGAGTGATCTTCAGCATTATTTTGTTCGAAATGATCAAGGAGACATGGTGCCATTGACGACATTGGCTAAACTTGAACCGATCCTTGGACCTACGACCCTAAACCATTTTAACTTGTATCGCAGTGCAAGCATTAGCGGTCAAGCCGCTGCCGGCTTTTCAAGCGGTGATGCAATCGCCGCAATGCAAGAGCTTGCAGGCCAGTTGCCAAATGGTTATACATTCGAATGGGCAGGGCAGTCAAAGCAAGAAATTGAGGCTGGAAATATGGCGCCCATTCTATTTGGTTTAGCTGTTATTTTTGTTTACTTGTTTCTCGTCGCTCAATATGAAAGTTGGACTATTCCATTTTCAGTTATTGCTGCTATTCCATTGGCTATGTTTGGTGCAATGCTTGCCTTGTATGTACTGGGTATGGAAAACAATATTTATGCCCAAGTTGGCCTAGTGCTTCTCATTGGTATGTCGACAAAGACAGCTATTTTAATCGTTGAGTTTGCGATGGAAGAGCGCCTGGCTGGTAAGAGTATTTTTGAGGCTGCTTTGAGTGCTGCGACAATGCGATTTAGAGCTGTTTTGATGACTGCATTTTCGTTTGTACTTGGGGTGCTACCACTTGTATTTGCAAGTGGTGCAGGGGCTGGTAGCCGGGTTTCATTGGGTATTACTGTTTTGGCAGGTATGTTAGCTGCCACTATCTTCGGCACATTATTAGTTCCACTATTTTACAGTTTGGTACAAACTATGCGCGAAAAGGTTAAAGGAACGGTTAATACGTAAAAAACGAATTCACTGTTATTTAAAAAAGTCAGGGAAACCTGGCTTTTTTTTGGCAAAATTTTTTTAGGTTTGATACTATAAGACTATTAATTATGTTGAAGGGTCAACGGTAATGGCTGGGCCACGTTTATACACTGAAGAAGAAGTAACACATCAAGCGTATGATATCTTTTTAGAGTTAGCGCCAGATAACTTGAGCGAGCAAGATATTGAAGATTTTAATATGCATCGCGAAGAGCTTGGTTTTATCGAGGAAGGTGAACCGGATGATCAATGGCAGGATTTTGTTGCGCTGGAGATAGAATCCGAGCATTTTCTGCAAGTTCTCGTTGGGCTTGAATTTGAGAACCAAGATATTTTATTTGCAAAAATCTTAATTAGTCGCGATAAAGATGCTCCATTTTGTCATATTCTGTGGAAGGACAGCGAATAGTAAAATGATATTTTCAGTATATCAAATAGTTAACTACCTCAATGTATTAGCGAGTAAATAGTGGTACGTTTTATACTTCTGTTTAGTGTGTTTTTTAGCTTGAAAAGCTGGGCAGTCGATCCATTTGAAGACTTCCATGAGTATGGACAGTTATCAGAAGAGGAAATTCATAAAATTCATCAAGGTGAATTACTTTATGGTGATACTGAATTTGGTTTTATTGTAAGCAGTGGCAATACCAACGCTACAAGTTTTAAGCTTAAAGGTAACTTGTACCAAGACCTTGATAGTTGGCGTAATCAGT
Source organism: Pseudoalteromonas sp. H105 (assembly GCF_001469215.1). GTDB lineage: Bacteria > Pseudomonadota > Gammaproteobacteria > Enterobacterales > Alteromonadaceae > Pseudoalteromonas. Next base: position 147,154 of record NZ_LOFH01000004.1, on the reverse strand, counting down.
TTAAGCTCGATACACTTTATAAACGTGATGAGAATGAGGCCACAGGAGATGACGAAGTCTCAGCCAATCGTATTTTCATATCAGCTCAGGGAAATTATAAAGTGGGTGAAAAAGATGCGTCATTCTTTATTTATGGTGATTATGAAAATGACGAATTTAGTGGCCTAGCGTTCAAAAGTACGTTAGCAACGGGCTACGGTAACCGTTTATATGAGGGTGAAAAGAATCAGGTTGATTTTGATATTGGACCTGGTTTGTATCGTTCCCTAGCTGATAATGATGCAGAGCTTGCCCAAGGTGAAGATGCCACCAAAACAGGTTACCTTTTACGTATTGCTTTGCAATGGGAACGCACGGTATCTAAACGAACTCGCTTTAACCAAGATGTGAGTATTGAGCAGTCTTTATCTGGGCTTAATTCGCGCTTAAAATCAGAAACCTCATTAATCAGTCAAGTTATGGGAAGTGTGTCGTTAAAGTTTACTTATTTATACCGCTACAACTCAAAACCTGAAGACGATAAGCTCAAGTATGATTCAGAGCTTAGCGCAACATTAGTCTATAGTTTTTAACCTCAATTGAGATTTTTATGTATAAAAATAAGCAGTATGCGTTATTTATTTTTGTGATCCTTGCGTGGATCGGAAGCTTTGTTGGGCTTGCTTGGTATCTAATCGGCGCAGACATGCCTTTAATGGTATTTGCAGGCATATTAGTACTTGTGGGTTATGTGTTCCATGGTTTAACGATTAAGGTGGATAACACATCGATTAATTGGGGGTTTGGTCCCGGTTTATTTGGAGGCACGGTGGCTTTGGCGGATATTGTTGAAGCGAAAGCGGTGGAAAATTCATTTCGCCATGGTATTGGTTTGCGAATAACTCATGATGGTTGGGTTTATACTGTATCGGGCTTCAGCGCAGTGCAGTTGACGTTAAAAGATGGAACACAATACCGCTTAGGCACTAATGATCAATCAGGATTATTAGCCGCTTTACAGGGTAAAATAAGCATTACCAAACCCGAAGTTGAGCCTGTAAATACTTAAAAAGCGCCTGTGCGCTTTTTAAGTTAGCGTCATGAGCATTTACGTTTAGTGCTCGTGACCGCAGCCACCTTCACCGTGTACATGGCCGTGAGCAAGCTCATCTGCTGTTGCATCACGTACTTCTAAAATTTCTACATCAAACTTTAAGGTGATACCAGCCAACGGATTATTGCCATCAACAATGACTTCATCTTCTTGAATATCGATAATCATAACGGATTGATCACCATCATCAGTTGTTGCTCTAAACTGCATACCTACTTCTATTTCCATGTTTTCAAACATCGATTTAGGCACAGCTTGCATTAACTCATCATGACGTTCGCCATACCCATTTTCAGGTTCAACAGTCACACTCAAGGTATCACCAGCTTGTTTGCCTTGAAGGGCGTCTTCTAGGCCTGGGATTAAATAACCCGTCCCAACGATAAAAATGAGTGGCTCGCCATCAAAAGAATTATCAATAGAGTTATTGTCATTATCTGTTACAGAGTAATGCATTTTTACCACTTTATTTGCTGCAATGATCATAGTCATTCCTATTTATTCGTCTTCAAGAGAGTAAGGTAGAGGTTGAATAGACAGCTCTACTAGCGGGGCATGTTTTACACGCAGTGATTGACTAGGTTCACTGTCGTTTGGCAACACAACAAGGCCATAAAAAGTCTGTGTTTCTTTATTGTATGCTTGTGCGATGATTTTTCCAGCTCTACGCCAGTTTTCACCTATTTGCGTTTCTAAATCAAGTTCATCAAATGTGCCATCGCTTTTACCTGATACGATAAACATGGCGCGTTTGTTTTTTCCCAAATACTTCATGCGGGCGACCGTTTCTTGACCTGTGTAGCAGCCTTTACGAAAGCTGATACCGCCAATAGCTTGTAGATTAACCATTTGTGGTACATATTCACCAATAGCTTCACTGTTTAGCTGTGGCTCGCCTGCTAAGATTGAGTGCTGCTGCCATAGTGCATCGTCCTCTAAACGGGTAATCGTCTCAGGTAATTCATAGCCATCATTAAGCATGAGGAATAAGCGATTTTCTGCCAGCTTTAATGCTTTACCTCCATCAAAGTCACATGCAGTGGTTTGATCAGAAAACGCTAGCCCTAATTGCTCCTCTACTGAGCTTAAATCTTCGGCTATTAAACCGATCAATTGCTGTGAAGATAACTCAATATCTACCTTTGAAAATACAGCGTATTTCTTAAGTTCACCTAATGATTGTTCAATTTCCGGTTTAGAAGCGGCCAGAAAATAACTATCTTTAAATGCAAATAATTTAGCGACACTCCACAGTTTGCCTTTTGCATTACAGTGGCCGGCCCACAGGAAGTTATCTTGCTTAAGTATATTTATATCTTGCGTGATTTGGCCGTGAAGGTAGGCTAGTTTATCTATACCACTTATACTGATAAGTTTATGTGATAAAGGGCATCCATATACAGTCGACATAAAAACCTGCTTTGCGAGAAATTTAGGCGGTCATAATAACGTAGATGCTTCTATGGGTATATACCCAGACCACCTCAAGATGCGAGTTTCAGTTGGAATCAAAAACGATTTAGGCAAGGCATTGATTGCAGGTAATGATGGTTCTATTGTCAAAATCAATGACGTAGTATAAGTCAGCTTTTAAACGCTGAATTCTGCATATTGAGATGGCTTGGGTATAGATACTACTAAATGATAAGTCACTGCATTGAAAATTATTTCATTCGTATTTATGTAGTGTTATTTAAAGCTGTTTATTCATAAGCATTTTGTTAAACTCAGTATTAACTAAGTACGAGGTAAAAAATGACAGAAATTCATAGTAAAGCACGTATTCGTTGGGCTTGTCGTCGTGGAATGTTAGAGCTTGATGTCTTGTTTATGCCATTTGTTGAAGAAGCTTTTGATTCATTGTCAAAGCAGCAGCAAGCTGTTTTTCAACGTTTACTGGAAGCGGATGATCCTGATTTATTTGCTTGGTTTATGGGCCACCAAGAGTGTAAAGACACTGAGCTCAATGAAATGGTAAAACTTATCCTAAATCGAGTTCGTGTATAGGTTTTGCGTTATAAATAACAAAGCAGACCATAAACCGTTTGTGGTCTGTTTTGGTTTATTTGCGTTTTGCTTTTGTGCCTTTTTAACAACGTTATTTACTCAAGTATCGACCTTACTTTTAAGCCTGCTAATCGGTTTACGCTGTTGGCGATGGTACAAACAACATCATCCGGTTCAAGGCACGTTGATTGTTGATTGTCCGCACTGCCACTTTGTTAATTTAGAAAAAGAAATCATAGGCAAAATAGGCTGTAAAAGCCGAGCATATCAGCATAGCGTTTGGTTAAACATTGTTGGGTTAGGTCGCACCCATTGGTTAATTATTAACGCTAATGGGTGCGACGAGCAAAGCTTTACCCGTCTTAAACGTGCTGTTTTGGCTAATACTACGGATGGGGTGGTGTCAAAATAGTCGGTGAAGGGTCGCTGTCTACTTCAGGGTAATCAATAGTGTAGTGAAGGCCGCGGCTTTCTTTTCGTTGCATTGCACTGCGAATAATGAGTTCGGCAACTTGCACTAAATTACGCAGCTCCAGTAAGTCATTTGAGACTCTGAAGTTTGCATAATATTCAAGAATCTCTTGCTGCAATAATTCAACACGATGAAGCGCACGTTCTAACCGTTTTGTTGAACGCACAATACCAACATAATCCCACATAAAAAGTCTTAATTCATGCCAGTTATGCGTGATCACAACTTCTTCATCAGAGTTTGTGACTCTGCTTTCATCCCAAGCTGGTAATGCTTGCTGGTTTGGACTTTGATTAATTTTTGCAAGAATGTCTTTGGCTGCTGCATGAGCAAAAACAATGCATTCAAGTAACGAGTTACTTGCCATGCGGTTGGCACCATGCAAACCAGTGTAAGCTACTTCGCCAATAGCGTATAAATTGTCGAGATCTGTTTTGCCATTAAAATCAGTCATAACGCCACCGCAAGTGTAATGTGCGGCAGGTACAACCGGGATTGGCTCTTTGGTGATGTCTAACCCAACACTTAAGCATTTTGCATAAATAGTAGGGAAGTGCTCAATGATAAAGTTCTTTTCTTTATGGCTAATGTCTAAGTAAACACAGTTAGCACCAAGACGCTTCATTTCAAAATCAATTGCACGCGCGACAATGTCACGTGGGGCTAGCTCTTCACGCTCATCAAAATCTTTCATGAAGCGTGTGCCATCAGGGCGTTTTAAATAGGCGCCTTCGCCGCGCATCGCCTCAGTGATTAAGAAGTTTTGTAATTCTGGGTGATAAAGGCTTGTTGGGTGGAACTGGTTAAATTCCATATTGGCAACGCGGCACCCCGCACGCCATGCCATCGCAATACCATCACCACTGGATACATCTGGATTGGACGTATAAAGGTACACTTTGCTTGCTCCGCCAGTGGCTAAAGCGACAAACTTTGCTGACACAGTTTCAACACGTTTTGCTTGTCTATTCCACATATAAATACCGTGGATATGCTGACCTTGTTGACCAAGTTTTTTATCGCCAATTAAATCAATGGCATTGTATTGCTCAAGCAATGTTATATTAGGGTGGATTTGAACTTGGCTTATTAGCGTTGTTTGTACGGCACGGCCTGTGGCATCTGCAGCATGCAAAATACGTCGGTGGCTATGCCCTCCTTCACGAGTTAAGTGAAAGCGTTCTTTTCCTTGGCTGTCAAACTCCATGTCAAATGGAACACCTTGCTCAATAAGCCACTGCAAGCAATCTTGAGCATTACTTGCAGTGTAATGCACTACTTCGCGGTCACATAAACCACCACCGGCATCCAGTGTATCTTGAACATGCGATTCAATACTGTCATTTTTTTTGTCAAAGACGGCAGCAATACCCCCTTGCGCGTAAAGTGTTGAACCTTCTTTTAACTCACCTTTACTAATAACGGTAACTTTACAATGATTAGCTAAAGAGAGGGCTAATGAAAGTCCAGCTGCGCCGCTACCAATAATAGCAACATCTGTGGTGTGGTGTTTATTTTGGTTCATGTCCGTGGTCTTTGCGGTTACAATGCCCGAGATACTAATTTATGAAATTGGTACGAGCAATCAATATTATTGTGATAAGCGTATATGTATCATATTTTGGAGTGACATAATTAGTAATTTTCGGTCCTCGCTTACATATTTATGGGCTAATTTATAAAAAAATAATATTAAATGAACTTTTTATTCATCCACCAGTCAGAGTATTTGTGAACAATGACTAAGATATGAATAACAAGTAATAACTAGATATAGGAGTACCGGCTCGAATGAGCGAGCAGGATTTGGATTTAGCGCTGGTTAAAAGAGTTCAGCAAGGCGATAAGAATGCCTTCAACTTATTAGTAAAGAAGTATCAGAATAAAATAGCTGGATTGATATCGCGTTATGTATCAAATCACGGTGATATTGCTGATGTTGCGCAAGAAGCATTTATTAAAGCTTATCGTGCACTTCCGAACTTTCGTGGAGACAGTGCTTTTTATACTTGGTTATACCGTATCGCAGTTAATTGTGCTAAAAATTATTTAGTGGCTCAAGGCCGCAAACCGCCAGCAAATGATGTCGATGCTGAGGATGCAGAATTTTATGAAGGTGCTGATGCGTTACGCTCAAATGCATCTCCAGAAAACTTACTATTAAGTGATGAAGTTCGTGCAGTAATTTTTAACACAATTGATAGTTTGCCTGAAGATCTTAAAACCGCGATCACCTTGCGAGAAATCGAAGGGATGAGCTATGAAGAAATAGCTGTGGTAATGGATTGCCCTGTTGGTACGGTGCGCTCGCGCATTTTTCGTGCTCGGGAAGCAATTGATAACAAAATAAACCCATTAATAGGCGAGTCTTAAATATGACAAAAGCACACGTTAACAAGCTGGATGATCAAGACCTATCCGCGTTACTTGACGGCGAAGAGTTTTTAACTGATCAGGAAATTGCAGCCAAAGAGTCTGAAACATTAGGCCGATATGCTTTGATTGGCGATGTGATGCGTGCTGAGTCAGATGACGCCTTTGTAATAGATATTAGCGCTAGCGTAGCTCAAGCGCTTGAAAGTGAACCTGTTTATGCTGATTTTAGCCAAAAACAAGACGCTGAGATAGCTCCTTCGAGTAGTGATAATGTTGTGGCTTTCAACTGGCGCAGGCCGGTTGCACAACTTGCTATTGCTGCGAGTGTTGCCATGTTTGCTATTGTCGGTGTTCAAACTTTACCGCAAAGTGACAGCTCACCAATGAATGAAATCCCAATGCTGCAAAGTACACCGCTGACAGGCATTGCATCACCAGTGAGTTATTCGTCTGAGCCTGCAATCGAAAACGCAGAGAAGGGTATTCGTGAGTTACAACAACAACGTATCGGAGCGCTCGTATTAGAGCATCAACGCCAAGCTCGCGTTGCATATTCACTTGAAAAGGCTCACACTGAAGCGCAAGCCGAAGAGGAAAAAAATTAATTAAATGAGAGTCATTACCTTTATTTTATCGTTCGCTTTATTAGCCCCAACATATGCGAGCGATGAAACATCAGCAAAAGAGCTTTTGCTCAATATGGCTGAAGCAGTACACAACCGTAACTTTGACGCATCATTCGTGGTTGTTAAAGGTAAGTCAATGGAGCCCTACCGTTGGCTCCATGCAAAACAAGGTGATACAGAGCTTGAGCATCTAAGTTTACTTAATGGTGCTGGGCTTGAAATAATTAGAATCGATAATCAAGTAACCTATTTCGAACCTCAATCCGCCCCATATTCGATTGCTACAGATTCAATTGCAGGCCCAATCCCTGAAGTACTGTTTAAAAATATAGAGCGTCTTAATGAAGAGTACGATTTTGTTCTCGGTGGTAAAGGGCGTATTGCAGGACGTCCAGCGCAACTTGTGCGCATTGAATCAAAAGATGAACATAAATTTAACTATTGGCTTTGGATTGATGCGGAGTCATCACTGATTTTAAAATCAGCCTATGTTAATCATAATGGTGACATGCTAGAGCAATTACAATTAACACACATCAGCGTGACAGAAGAACCCGCACCGCTGTTACTAGAAATGCTTAATAGAGAGTTTCCAACCCCTTTACCGAGTAATGTATTAGCACAGCAAATTCAAAATTCAGCGAGTAATAATTGGCAAATTGGTTGGCTACCTGATGGTTTTAGTTTACTAAAGTCAGACAGACACAAGTTGGACTTGAATAATGAATTAACCGATTACTACCTTTATTCAGATGGGTTTGTTGAAGTATCTGTGTTTGTTCAGCGACCTTTACCTGGGCGCAGACCAAGCGGTGCGTTATCATCGGGTGCTACAACCATTTATGTTCATAATGCAGGCAGTTTTGATGTGTCTGTGGTTGGTAATATTCCAGCAACAACTGCCAAAGCGATTGCAGAATCAGTTGCAAGGCCTCTCTAAGACAATATGATTGAACAAACGCTTACCGTGGTGTCCATTAGTGGCACCACCGCTTATTTAGAAGCCCAGCAAAAAAAGGCCTGTGAAGGTTGCAATGGTCGGTGCGGCTCACAAATATTTGGTAAGCTTTTTGGCACGGCGAAAAAAACATTCCCTTACAAATTTGATACCCCTGTAGAAGTCGGACAGAAAGTAACTTTGGCACTCGATGATAGTCACATGGTTAAACATGCCTTTGCAGTGTACATGCTCCCTCTTTTTTTGGGACTCTTGTTTGCATTTGTTACCAGTGAAATATTCAATGCTGCTGAGTGGGTGCAGATTTTGGCTGCTCTAGTCGGTGGTTTTACAGGCTTTGGAGTAGCTAAAAGTCGTGTTAAAAGCCTTAAGCATGATATAAAAGTAATAAAAATTTACCCAATTAGCCTTCCTTTAACTCAAATAGATGGTGATTGAGGCCAATTAAATGTAAAATTGCGCCTTTATACACTTATTCCATTAAATAGAAGTTTAGAATCCAGTTTATGAAGCATATCCGTAACTTTTCGATCATCGCCCATATTGACCACGGTAAATCGACCCTTTCTGATCGTTTAATCCAAGTTTGTGGCGGTTTAACCGACCGTGAAATGCAAAAGCAAGTATTGGATTCGATGGACATTGAGCGTGAGCGTGGTATTACCATTAAAGCGCAAAGTGTAACCCTAAATTATACAGCCAATGATGGCGACACATACCAATTAAACTTTATCGACACGCCAGGGCATGTTGATTTTACCTATGAGGTATCACGTTCATTAGCAGCATGTGAAGGTGCGTTGCTTGTAGTTGATGCTGGTCAAGGCGTAGAGGCACAAACATTAGCAAACTGCTACACCGCGATTGAAATGGATTTAGAAGTCATTCCAGTACTGAATAAAATCGATTTACCACAGGCTGATCCTCTTCGTGTCGCTGAAGAGATTGAAGATATCATTGGTATTGATGCGCTTGACGCCGTGCAGTGCAGCGCCAAAACCGGTGTGGGCATTGCCGAAGTATTAGAAATGATTGTAAAGGACGTTCCGCCGCCAGAAGGTGACAAAGATGCACCTTTACAAGCGCTTATTATCGATTCATGGTTTGACCCATACCAAGGCGTTGTATCATTAGTGCGTATCAAGCATGGTGAATTACGCAGTGGCGATAAAATTAAAATTATGTCGAATGAGCAAGTACACATTGCTGATCATGTTGGTATATTTACGCCAAAACAAACTAACACGGGTGTTTTAAGAACCGGTGAAGTAGGGTTTGTTATTGCGGGTATTAAAGAAATACACGGTGCGCCTGTGGGTGATACTATTACGCATCAAAAAAATGCAGCTCCAGCTCGTTTACCCGGTTTTCAAAAAATTAAACCACAGGTGTATGCGGGCATGTTCCCAATTGCATCTGATGAGTATGAATCTTTCCGTGATGCGCTTAATAAGTTAAGCCTTAATGACGCCTCGCTATTCTTTGAGCCAGAGAACTCTACTGCACTAGGTTTTGGGTTTCGTTGTGGCTTCTTAGGAATGCTGCATATGGAAATTATTCAAGAGCGTCTTGAGCGTGAATATGACATCGATCTAATTACTACTGCACCGACGGTAATTTATGAGGTAGTAACGAAAGAAGGTACTACGCAAATAGATAATCCGTCAGATTTACCTGCGGTAAATGATATTTTAGAAATTCGTGAGCCTGTCGTTGAAGCCAATATACTTGTACCTCAAGAATATCTAGGCAGCGTTATTACATTATGTGTTGATAAGCGTGGCATGCAAACGAAAATGAGCTATCACGGTAAGCAAGTTGCAGTAACATATGAATTACCTATGGCCGAAGTGGTCATGGACTTTTTTGATAAACTAAAATCAACAAGTCGTGGCTTTGCATCACTGGATTACAACTTCAAGCACTTCCAAGTATCAGACATGGTGCGTGTTGATATTCTTATCAATGGTGACCGCGTTGATGCGTTAGCAATAATTGTTCACAGAGATAGTGCGCAATCACGAGGCCGTCAGTTAGCTGATGCGCTTAAAGAGCTTATTCCTCGTCAAATGTTTGATATTGCAATTCAGGCTGCTATTGGTCAGCATGTGATTGCGCGTACCACCGTAAAACAGTTACGTAAAAATGTAATTGCTAAATGTTATGGTGGTGACGTGAGCCGTAAGAAGAAACTACTTCAGAAACAAAAAGACGGTAAAAAGCGAATGAAGCAACTAGGTAATGTTGAAGTACCTCAAGATGCATTCTTAGCTATTCTTAAAGTTGGTAAATAGGTTTCGTAGATAAAGGGATTAATGCATGGCTGGTTACTTTTCAATATTTTTAGTGCTTTTAACTTTAGGTTCAGGCTTAATTTGGTTAATTGACCACTTTATTTTTGCACCAAAAAGACAAGAGCGTATCGCCTTAGCGAGTAACTCTGCGGGCGGAGAATTAGATGAGGAAACAGTTGCATTAATCGCTCCAGAACCGGCAATAATTGAAACGGCAAAATCAATCTTCCCGATGATTGCAGCAATCACGATATTTAGGTCGTTTTTGTTTGAGCCGTTTCAGATTCCATCAGGTTCAATGATGCCAACATTGCTTGTTGGTGACTTTATTTTGGTACAAAAGTATTCCTATGGGGTAAAAGACCCCGTTTGGCGTACTCAGCTAGTTGATGTTAGTGAACCTGAACGTGGTGATATCGTGGTATTTAAATACCCACTAGATGAACGTATTGACTATATTAAGCGCGCTATCGGTTTACCGGGTGATAAAATTGTATATCGAAATAAACGCTTATACATTCAGCCTAATTGTGAGCAAGGACAAACACAAAAAGGCGATTTAATGTGTAATGAGTTTAACAAAATTGATATGGAAATCATTAACCGTGATGAATTTAAGCAAGGCTCTATGGATTTAGTGCGTATAAATGAAAATTTAACCACATTAGATCATGATATTTTAATAAACCCAGAAGCGCTTGAAATGAAAGGGCGCTACTATCAACAACCGGGTACGCGTTCAGATGAATGGGTAGTACCGGCAGATCATTATTTTATGATGGGTGATAATCGCGACAATAGCCAAGATAGTCGTGTATGGGGCTTTGTACCAAAAGAAAACTTGGTGGGTAAAGCTGTCTTTATATGGATGAGTTTTGAATTTGATAATGGCCCAGATGACATTTTACCAGGCTGGGTTCCAACTGGAGTTCGTTTTGAACGCCTAGGTAACATTCAGTAAAAATGAAAAAAAACGTAACAGAATTATACAACAAAATAGGGTATACATTTTCTGATCAGGGTTTACTTGAACAGGCAATGACCCATCGTAGTCATAAAGGGCAACATAATGAACGCTTGGAATTCTTAGGTGATTCCATTTTAAGCTTTGTTATTGCAAATGCGCTTTATGGTAAATTCCCAAAAGCCCGTGAAGGTGATTTAAGCCGTATGCGCTCTACTTTAGTGCGTGGCCAAACTCTGGCTGAGTTTGGTCTTGAATTTGGCTTAGGTGACTATTTACGTTTAGGCCCGGGTGAACTTAAAAGTGGTGGTTTTCGACGTGAATCTACACTTGCAGATGCTGTAGAAGCGATTATTGGTGCAGTCTTTTTAGATTCTGGTATCGATGTGTGTGGCGAATTGATTTTGCAGTGGTATGAATCAAGACTTGATGCAATATCACCAGGCCTAAACCAAAAAGATCCTAAAACATTGCTGCAAGAGCACTTACAAGCACGGAAGTTACCTTTACCAGGCTACACGGTTGTTGACACCAAAGGCCAAGCGCATAATCAAACATTCACGGTTGAATGTATTGTTGAAGGAATGGATAGCATAATCTCAGTAGGTAGTTCTCGTCGTAAAGCAGAACAAAAAGCCGCTGAAAAAGCATTGAAGATACTTAAAAATGAATCTTGATACACTTATCCAGCCTCACGAAGGTGAAATTGATACCTTTTGCGGAATGATTGCGATTGTAGGCCGCCCAAATGTAGGTAAATCGACACTACTCAATGAAATTATTGAGCAAAAAGTGAGTATTACATCACGAAAGCCACAAACCACACGCCACCGTATCATGGGTATCCATACAGAAGGTAAGCACCAAGCTGTGTATGTTGATACGCCAGGTTTACACGTTGAAGAAAAGCGTGCAATTAACCGTTTAATGAACCGTGCAGCGTCAAGCTCGATTGGTGATGTTGAGTTAATTATCTTTGTTGTTGAAGGCACTCATTGGAATGCTGATGATGAAATGGTACTTAATAAAGTAAGCCAAAGTGGTAAACCGGTATTATTGGTCATTAACAAAATTGATCAAGTGAAAGATCGTGACTTAGTGCTTCCGCATATGAAGTGGCTAGGGGAGAAATTTGATTTTATTGCGATTATGCCAGTATCAGCGACACAAGGTAAAAACATTAACTTAATCAAAGATGAAGTAACGAAACGCTTACCACCTTGTGAGTTTTATTTCCCTGATGATTATGTTACTGACCGTTCAATGCGCTTTATGGCAGCAGAGGTTATTCGTGAGAAGCTCATGCGTTTTATGGGTGAAGAATTACCTTATTCAGTTACTGTTGAGATAGAGCAGTTCAAATGGCAGGAAAATGGCATTTGGCACATTAATGGTCTTATTCTGGTTGAGCGTGAAACACAGAAGCGTATGGTAATCGGAAACAAAGGCGAAAAGTTAAAAGTGATTGGCCGTGAAGCCCGTAAAGATCTTGAAGAAATGCTGGATAACAAAGTATTTTTAGAGCTTTGGGTTAAGGTTAAATCAGGCTGGGCTGATGATGAACGTGCCCTGCGTAGTTTAGGTTATGGTGAAGATTAACTTTTGCCTAATATAGCCCATGGATAGCGACTTCTATACAGCATATTTACTTCACCGACGTCCTTTTAGTGACTCACAAGTAATGCTTGATATGCTGGTAGAAGGCGTTGGTCAGTTGCGAATGTTAGCGCGAGTAAGTGGGCGCCAAGCAACAAAGCATAAAGCTCAGCTACAACCCTTCCAAACACTGCTAGTAAACTATAGTGGTAAACACGATTTAAAATATATTCAACGATTTGAGTTGCATGGCTCTCAGTCTCCTCTTGTAGGCGACCAGCTTTATTGTGGTTTTTATTTAAATGAACTTACCAACCGCATCGTGCCAATTAATGAGCCAATTGATCATGTTTATCAACTATATAAAACTCATCTAGAACAATTAAATCAACACCCTAACTTGCAAGCGGTATTACGCTCCTATGAGTTTCAGTTATTGGAACTGCTAGGCTATGGCGTTGATTTTGCTTTTGATGCTGCGGGCGATCCAATTGATGTGGCACACACGTATAGTTACTTTGCAGAATATGGTTTTGTTGCTCAGGAATTAAAAGGAGATGGTTTTACAGGCGCCCAACTAATAGCAATTTCAGCTCATGACTTTAGTGCGCCAGATGTGTTATATATGGCGAAACAATTAAGTCGTCATTTAATGAAACCATTGCTTGGTAAAAAACCATTAAAAAGCCGTGAGCTTTTTATTAAATAATTTATATAGGTAAAAAATGAAAGATATTCTTTTAGGTATTAATGTTGATCATATCGCAACTTTACGCCAAGCACGCGGAACGAGCTACCCAGATCCAGCCCATGCTGCAGGCATTGCGGAGCATGCAGGGGCTGATGGTATCACAATTCATTTGCGTGAAGACCGTCGTCACATACAGGATCGCGATGTGTATGTTATGGCTAAAACAATTCAAACACGTATGAATTTAGAAATTGCTGTAACCGATGAAATGCTCGATATCGCATTAGATGTTAAGCCCGAATATGTATGTTTAGTACCTGAAAAGCGTGAAGAACTAACTACCGAAGGCGGTTTAGACGTTGTTGGCAATATTGAAAAAATTAAAGCTGCTACAGCTAAACTAACTGCTGCCGGTATCAAAGTTTCATTATTTATCGATGCAGATAAAGCACAATTAGATGCTGCCAAAGCCTGTGGTGCTCCTTATGTCGAAATTCACACAGGCGCTTATGCTGATGCTGGAAATGACACTGACATGGAAAATGAGTTGGAGCATATTCGTCAAGGAGTTGAGTATGCTGCAGGTTTAGGTATGACGGTAAACGCAGGGCATGGTCTTCATTATCATAACGTTAAGCCAATAGCTGCCATGAAAGATATTTATGAACTAAACATTGGGCATGCAATTATAGCGCGTGCTGCGATTGATGGCTTAGATAAAGCGGTACGTGATATGAAGCGCTTAATGTTAGAAGCGAGAGCATAGCTGTTTAGTTACAAAAAAGACGACTCAATTACACGAGAGTCGTCTATGTACCTGTAAATACTTTCATTGCTTAACAGCTAGTTTCTGCAGCGTAAACCACTCCTTAATTCCTTTGCGTGCATTTTCTACTTTTATTCATCTGTGACCACCTGCGTCAAAAAACTCTCATTTAGAACAACTAAATAGCAATTTTTTTACCTAACTATCAACACATTTTTCCATCCTCAAAAAATATTATGTTATTTAGTTTTAAAGTTGCCTATTCCTTGGGGGGGTTGCCTCGTAATGCAACAGAAACCAGTCAAATAACGAGCAAAACTAAAAGACAAAAATACAATTTTAGCGATGTCCGCTATGTCGTCCGGTATGCTACCAAAACCTAGCATTACAGTGATGAGTGCAATCACTAAAAAGTAATAATAGTCCAGCGTAACATTGTCGTCTCCTAGGTTTGTTACATTATATAAGTTAGATGAAGCGAGTAATTTAACGGAGTTATATATCATTATTATCAGTGGTTTGTATTTTCATACTGGTGTTAAGTCATCTGTACTGGAAAATATTTACCTTGCGATGTGTAACGGGTGCTTAATGGTAAATATTCTTTTCATTTAATTTTTTTTGGTAAGACCAATTTATCTTTGTTTGCATTTATACTTTGCAATGGATGCTTATATCGGCTTGGAACGTGAAGCTATCGAAATCAGCAACGAATAAACATAACTTTTAGCTATATTCATTATTTTTATAATCTATATCGCGGCTAATAATACCAATTTAGAGAGTGTTAACTTAAATGTGACTATGTTATTTTATTATTAATTGGTTTTACCAATTTACAAAGTGTTGGACATGGTTTGTATCTTTGTTATGATTGGTGAATAATTATTTATATAAATCGATTTTTTACCTGTTTGGTTTGGTGGGGTATAAATTTTGTATTTAAGAGGGTCAGCATGGATATAGGTCAATCACTTGCTACAGCAGCAAATTTAATGGTTACGGGTATGGTCGGTGTTTTTGTTTTTTTATCATTGCTAATTTCAGCAATTACACTCATGTCTAAATTAATGAGCCGCTTTGAGGAACCTGTGGCTGAAACTACACGCACTCCATCGTTCAAAGTCCAAGGTGTGCCAAGTGGGCACATTGCTGCAATTAGCGCTGCGATTGCTCAATACAAAAATAATCAAAAACAATAAGGGGTGCCCTAATGGCTAAATTAAAACTGACTGAGTTAGTACTCAGAGATGCACATCAATCTTTGTTAGCAACACGTATGCGCTTAGATGACATGTTACCTATTGCCGAGAAACTGGATAATGCAGGTTATTGGTCAATTGAATCATGGGGCGGTGCTACGTTTGACTCATGTATTCGCTATTTAGGCGAAGATCCGTGGGAGCGTATTCGGGCCCTTAAAAAAGCAATGCCTAATACCAAGCAGCAAATGCTGCTTCGTGGTCAAAATTTATTAGGTTACCGCCACTATGCTGATGACGTGGTAGAGAAGTTTGTAGAACGCGCGCACAAAAATGGTGTAGATGTATTTCGTATTTTTGATGCTATGAATGATGTTCGTAACCTCGAAACTGCAATCAAAGCCGCTATTAAAGTCGGCGCACATGCTCAAGGGACTATTTCATACACAGTCAGCCCAGTTCATACACTTGATATGTGGTTAACATTAGCAAAACAGTTAGAAGATTTAGGCTGTCACTCTATCTGCATAAAAGATATGGCAGGTTTACTCAAGCCATATGAATGTGAAAGATTAATTAAAGGCTTGAAAGAGACCGTTTCAATTCCAATCGCAATGCAATGCCATGCGACAACGGGCTTAAGTACCGCGACATACCAAAAAGCGATCGATGCAGGCATAGACATGCTTGATACTGCAATTTCATCAATGAGCATGACATATGGTCACAGTGCAACAGAAACAATAGTTTCAATTGTTGAAGGCACAGGGCGAGACACTGAGTTGGATTTAAATCAGCTTGAAGAGATTGCGGCGTATTTTCGTGATGTTCGTAAGAAATATGCTGCGTTTGAAGGCAGTTTAAAAGGTGTTGATGGTCGAATTTTGTTAGCACAAGTGCCTGGTGGCATGCTTACAAATATGGAAAATCAGCTAAAAGAACAGGGCGCGGCAGATAAGTTAGACCAAGTGCTGCTAGAAATACCGCGAGTACGTGAAGATTTAGGCTTTTTACCTTTGGTTACACCGACATCACAAATTGTAGGTACGCAGGCTGTATTAAACGTGTTGACAGGTGAGCGTTATAAAACGATTACGAAAGAAACAGCAGGTGTGCTTAAAGGGGAATATGGTTCAACACCCGCTCCAATGAACAAAGAACTTCAAGAGCGCGTACTTGATGGCGCTGAAGCTATAACATGTCGCCCAGCTGATGTGTTACAACCTGAGCTTGAGACATTACAAGCAGAGCTTCTAAAAGAAGCCCAAACACAGGGTTTAGCACTGGCCGATGAACAGATTGACGATGTGTTAACCTACGCATTGTTTCCTCAGATAGGGTTAAAATTTCTTAAAAACCGAAATAACCCGGATGCATTTGAAGCAATACCAAGTGCCGAGTCAGCTAAAAAAGAGCAAGCTTCAAATGCTAAAGCGTCTTGTAACAGCGTCAAAGCAGAACAATACAGTGTCAAAGTGGATGGCAAAGTTTATGATGTTGTCGTTGCACAAGGTGGAGAGCTCAAAGAGGTTACATTGAAAGACAGTGAGTTGATTCCGCAGTCCGCCTCCGTTGCATCAGGTGAAACACTTAATGCGCCGCTCGCTGGTAATATCTTCAAGATTAAAGTAAAAGCGGGTCAAACAGTGAATGCAGGTGATGTTGTAATGATAATGGAAGCGATGAAAATGGAAACAGAGATTCGTGCAACGCACAGCGGAACTATTGCAGAAGTACTTGTTGCAGAGGGTGACTCAGTTACCACGGGTGACGCAATGATTGCAATGGCTTAGGAGTGTAGAGGATGGAAGCACTACTCAATCTTTGGCAAGCAACAGGTATCGCTAATTTTACGTTTCCTGCATTAATAATGATCGCAGTTGGGTGTTTATTATTGTACCTCGCAATTTCGCGTAATTTTGAGCCATTATTACTGGTGCCAATTGGCTTCGGTGCAATACTCACTAATATTCCCGTTGCAGGTTTATCAGATCCTGGAGGCTTACTTTATTACGTTTACCATATTGGTATAGACACAGGTGTATTCCCATTATTGATCTTTATGGGAGTGGGTGCGCTGACTGATTTTAGTGCGTTGATTGCAAACCCGCGTATGATGTTATTAGGTGCTGCAGCCCAGTTTGGCATTTTTGCTACACTTTTTGGTGCTATTTTACTTAACTATGTACCTGGGTTTGAGTTTACGCTACAAGATGCATCAGCCATTGCTATCATAGGTGGTGCAGATGGCCCAACAGCTATCTTTTTGGCATCAAAATTAGCGCCTGATTTATTGGGGGCAATAGCTGTAGCTGCCTATTCGTACATGGCGTTAGTGCCCATTATTCAGCCGCCGATTATGCGTGCATTAACAACGCCAGAAGAGCGTAAGATTCAAATGCCACAATTACGTGCAGTGTCTAAGAAAGAAAAAATCATTTTTCCTCTAATGGTATTGGGTTTAACTATGTTGTTTTTACCTGCAGCCTCGCCGTTAGTCGGTATGTTTTGTTTAGGTAACTTAATGCGTGAGTCGGGCGTAGTCGACCGCTTAAGTAACAGTGCACAAAATGAGATTATTAATATAACCACAATCTTTTTAGGTTTAGCTGTGGGGTCTAAGTTAGCGGCGGATCAATTTTTAACAGTTGAGACCTTGGGTATCCTAGCGTTGGGTGCTTTAGCATTTTCTATTGGCACAGCATCAGGCGTGTTCATGGCAAAAGGACTGAACAAGTTGTCTAAATCACCAATAAACCCTTTAGTGGGAGCAGCAGGTGTTTCTGCCGTACCAATGGCAGCGCGCGTTGTAAATAAAGTGGGCCTTGAAAATAATCCGCATAATTTCTTATTAATGCATGCAATGGGACCTAATGTAGCAGGGGTTTTAGGCAGTGCCGTTGCAGCAGGTATTTTGTTAGCACTTGTAGGTTAAAATTAACAAATAATGCTCAGCTTGCTGAGCATCTAAATTTTTACTTCCAACCGACTGGCGCAGTATAGACTGCGCTTTTTTTTGGTTATATTTTAGGTATACTCAACAAGTTTTTATAGATAAGGAATGATATGAATATCTTTGTGATTTTAATTTCTCTGTTCGTCGCACTCGCCATTCTCATTCCATTACTTGAAAAGTACCAGTCAAAAATGGGACTAGACGGTGCAACTAAATACGCAAAATATATTTGGCCGTTAGTGATGGTTTCTTTGGTTGTGCAGTTGATTTATGTGCTGCTGAGGTAGAGCATCGCTATCTGTGTTAACTTGCTCGGTGTTAAAGTTGACAGCCTAGGCCTGTCTGGTTGAAAAATACGAACTCCAACGAAAAGATACCCTTTTAGTCCGTATGATAGGATGCATTTATTTTTCCGCTTTTATTACTAAACACATTTTCGATTAATAAAAAGTACATGATAGGGGGTGAGTGTGCAAAATAGTAAAGATCTCCAGTCGACCGATGTAATAGCTTTTAATCGCAATTAAATCTCAACTGGTTCGTCTGATACTATTCGGCAGCATTAAAAGTGCCATCTGGTGGTTGCTAACTCACAGCTGAAGACATAAAAAAGCCGTTGCTATGTACATAGCAACGGCTTTATATATTTTATAACTTACTTAAGCGCTAATTGCAGCTCTCTATTACGCGCTAGCTGTGCTAAAAAGTTATCTGCAATGGGCTTAAATTTAGCAAGTTCTGTCCGTGGCAATGGCTCAGACTTTGGTAATTTAACTGTTTTAGGGTTACGGTGCACACCATTAACTAAAAACTCATAATGCAAGTGTGCGCCAGTTACACGGCCCGTTGCACCAACAGTACCAATTTTCTGGCCCTGTTTAACTTTTTGTCCTGTTTTTACAGCACGTTTATTTAAGTGTAAGTACTTAGTAACGTATTGTGTCCCGTGGCTAATAAATACATAGTTACCATTGTATTTATTGTAACCAGATTTAATGACTTTACCATTACCTGAAGCGACAACAGGTGTACCTGTTCTTGCAGCGTAATCAATACCACGGTGTGCTTTTACTTGCCCTGTAACAGGATGCAATCGACGAGGATTAAAGCTTGAGCTAATGTACTTAAAATTAACAGGGGCACGTAAGAATGCTTTTTTCATGCTGCGTCCCTCAGGTGTATAGAAGTTATCATCACTATGACGTATGGCAGTGTAACGTGCGCCTTGGTTAATAAATTCGGCAGCGATAATTTTACCAGTCCCAATAAACTCGCCGTCAACATAATGTGATTCGTAAATTAAGCCGAACTCATCACCTTTACGAATATCATTAGCAAAATCGACGTCCCAGCCAAAAATGTCAGCAAAGTTCATTATTTGACGCTCAGTTAGACCCGCAGCGATACCTGAAGTCCAAAAGCTATTGGTTATCTCACCGCCAGTTGACTTAGTTAATGTTTCAATTTCTTTACTATCGATAGATGTGTCGTAGTTACCTTCGTCATTTAAAGTAACAAATAAAGTATCTGTTTTTGAAATGACATAACGGAGTTGTGCTAAAGAGCCATCTTCAGCGGTTGCAAAACTTAGCACTTCACCAGGGTGAATCTTTGTTAATTTACGTGTTTCTGCATTTGTATTGAGTAATTTGTGAACGGTTTGCGCGTTAAAGCCTGCGCGCTTGAAGATAAGTGCTAAATTGTCACCGTTTTTCACTTTAAAATCGACTAGGTCATACTCTGGAAGCTTTGCTGCGTCTTCTTGCGAATTTAACTCAGTTAATTGCTCAATATCATCAACTTTAATTTGTAATTCGTAGCGTTTGCCAATTTCTAATGCATCTACACTATTGTCTTTAGAGGCCGTCGCTTTTTCTGAAGGTATAAGGGTTAGGGCAGCAATAGCAGAAACAAAACCTAGAATAAGCAATTTGTGTTTTTTTGGGAGTTTGTGCACAACGCGGACCATAACGTGCCTTTTTCTGCTGTCAAGATAATTAATTACTAATATTGCAGGATATACTTAATAAAGCGTTAATACCAGTGTTTTGTGGATTTAAACTGTCGCTAATTTACGCTAGAATCCCTAGGTTGACTGAATTTTTTGGAGTAATACACAGTGGATTTACAAACCGCTCTAGCAGAGATTAAACGCGGTGCAGAAGAAATATTAATTGAAGACGAATTAGTCGAAAGATTAAAGTCTGGTAAAAAGCTAAAGATCAAGGCAGGTTTTGATCCAACGGCACCTGACTTACACTTAGGCCACACAGTATTAATTAATAAAATGAAAACCTTCCAAGACTTAGGTCACGAGGTTATTTTCCTAATTGGGGATTTCACTGGCATGATTGGTGACCCAACTGGCAAAAATGTGACTCGTAAGCCACTTACTCGTGATGATGTTTTAGCAAATGCTGAAACGTATAAAGAGCAAGTATTTAAAATTTTAGATCCAGCAAAAACAACGGTTGCGTTTAACTCATCGTGGATGGAAAATTTAGGCGCAGCAGGCATGATCAAGTTGGCTGCACGTCAAACAGTTGCTCGTATGCTTGAGCGTGATGATTTTAAAAAGCGTTATGCTGGCGGTCAATCTATTGCTATTCATGAGTTTTTATATCCATTAGTGCAAGGTTGGGACTCTGTAGCCCTTGAGGCTGATGTTGAATTAGGCGGAACTGACCAACGCTTTAACTTGTTAATGGGTCGTGAGCTACAAAAAGATGAAGGCCAAAAACCGCAAACAGTGTTGATGATGCCTTTACTTGAAGGGACTGATGGCGTTCAGAAAATGTCTAAGTCACTCGGGAATTACATCGGTATTACTGATGCACCAAATGACATGTTTGGTAAAGTAATGTCTATTAGTGATGAGTTAATGTGGCGTTACTATGACTTATTGAGCAGTCTATCAATTGACGAAATCACGGCACTGAAAGATAAAGTAGCTCAAGGTATCAACCCACGTGATATTAAAATTGATTTAGCGAAAGAGTTAATTACTCGTTTCCATAGCGAAGAAGCCGCTCAAGGTGCACATGATGATTTCATCAAGCGTTTCCAAAAAAATGCCTTACCAGATGATATTGCAGACGTTACCGTAACGATTTATGAAGAGACTGTGTTTATAACGAACCTATTGAAAGAAGCAGGTTTAGTCGCAAGTACTTCAGAAGCAATGCGCATGATTAAGCAAGGCGCGGTTAAAATCAACGGCGAAGAGAAAGTAACCGACTCTAAGTTAGAAATCGCAAAAGGCAGTACGGCTATTTACCAAGTTGGTAAACGCAAGTTTGCCAATATTACAGTTGCTTAATTAGCTCTAAAAGCTAAGAATGAAAATTCAGTAATATGATAAAACCAGCTTCGGCTGGTTTTTTTATATCGATTTTAGTACTTCAATCCCGATGATGATTAACAGCCAAAATACACGGGCTTGAGATAAGCGGCTTAATAAAACAGGAATATCTTCAGCTTGTGGTAATCGCTCTGTGCCAATTCGCATTTTATTAAATCGATGCCCTTGATACATCGCAGGCCCACCTAATTGCACAGCAACGGATGCAGAGCATGCACTTAATAGCCACCCAGAATTACTTTGGTAAAAGTGTCGTCCATAATGCTTAATGTAATGCATACTTAATTTAGTGGCTTTACTGCATGCTACGGTGAATGCGAGTAAGCGTATTGGAAGCCATTCAATTATAAATAGTAAGATTGAAATTGATTTTAAGAATACGTTGTCGGGTGTTAAGTCACAGCGCCAAGATTGATGTATAAGCCTCAGTAAGTGGTAACTAAAAGCAGCAATAGCACCAAACATTAAATAAATAAAAATAACTGCAAAATAGTCGCGAGCAATTCTCAAAGTTAACGTTTCCATGACAGCTTTACAAATACCAGCACGTGAGAGCTTGCTAACATCACGCGCAACTAATGGCTTTAGTAACTCACGCGCTGTTGCTTTTTGGTTTTGCTTTAGCAGCCGGGCGATACGCAACGCTTTTTTCTGTGGTGTCTGCCATTGCAGGCAAATATAGAGCATTAAGCCAGCAAGTAACTCAGGGTAGTATGCAAATTCTAATAATAAAACCGTGATAGTGACTATCACCAGTATTACTAGGCTAAAACACAGAGTAGATGATAAATACTGGTAGCTATTCGATTCTTTAGCGCGATAAACGCGTTTGCCCAGAGCGCGAAACACCACGGTTAAAAATGTGTCAGGGTGATACCAACTGGTCAAAGGCAAAAAGCGCTCAACAAGGAGCGCAATCATAAATACAATAAAGTCCAAGTGGGGTTGAACTAGATTGGGTAGCACCTTATAAACTAACCGTTGTTAGTTTTTCTAATAATGCCACAACCATTTTTGATGAGTTTATAGAGGCTGTTTCTAAGTATTCTTCGAATGATTGTGGTGACTCTTTTCCTGCAATATCTGACATAGAGCGAATAACTACAAAAGGTGTTTCTAATGAATGACATACTTGAGCAATGGCGGCGCCTTCCATTTCAACTGCCAGCATAGTTGGAAAGTCTGCGCGTGCTTTATCAATGCGAATAGGATCGCACATAAACGAATCACCCGTACAGATTAAACCTACCAAAGTTTTTACTTCGCTTATTTGTGAGATGCTATTTTCAGCTGCTTCAATTAGTGTAGGGTGGGCTGTGAAACCAGCCGGCATTTGTGGAACTTGTCCAATTTCATAACCAAACGCAGTAACATCTACATCATGATGACGCACTTGTGATGAAATCACTACATCCCCGACGCTCAAGGATGGATCAAACCCACCCGCAGAGCCCGTATTAATGACGCAATCAGGTTTAAAATTATCAATCAATAATGTTGTTGCTATTGCTGATGCAACCTTACCAATACCTGATTGTACTAATGTGACAGTGTTACCTGCTAATTCACCGGTATAAAAGGTAAAACCTGCCTTCGTCAGTGTTTGCGGATTTTGCATTGTTTCACGCAAAATTTTAACTTCTGGCTCCATTGCGCCAATAATACCAACATTCATATTTTTTGATTCCTCGAATTAGATGGCATGATTATACTGCAAAAATGAGAGTAGGGTAAAACAAACAAAAAATGCGAGCTTAATCTCGCATCTTTTTTAGTTAACTTTAAATTTCGGCTAACGCTGTTGAGTGAGCTTTAGCTTGAGAAGGAGATAGCACCGCAGGCTTGGTTACTCTGTTACGACTAGGTCGAATGCTAGGCGCTGCAGGTTTACCAAGTTTAAACATAATGGCGTTGCGTACTTCACTTGGGCGGTAACCCGATTTAACTTTCATGCGGATATGGGGGATACCTGCTGCTTCAAGAGCGCCATTCACAAACCAGTCACGTTGCGCTTTATGGCCATCTTTATTCGCGTTGTTGACTAAATCAACAGCGGCAACAATGGTCAGCTTTTCTTTATCAATTAAAACGAAATCAAGTTGCTTATTTTTAGCTTTAGCAATAGCTGCACGTTTAGCCTTTGACGATAAACCTTTTTTACAATCAATAATATCAATGAGCTTAACGCGACTAACAATTTTATATTGATCCCCTACAGCACGCTCAAGCAAATTCAAAAAAGCACTTTCTACTTGCGTAAAGACACTTTCTTTTCGGGTGAAGGGATAAGGATTGCCGCCATCATCGGTAAATTTTGATGCAACAACAGAGGCCCCTACAACTAATACTAATATTGATAATAAAGCGAATTCCATACGGTAACTCCACAACAACAAATTGACACTGTAGTGAATAAGCAAATTGCATGCCTAGTTGCGATGGAGTTACGTTTTTTATTAAGGCTGGTAACCGCCTTCTACACCTTTTACTGCAATAGCAACAGCGTCATGGGCATGCAGCGATTCATAATGATTTATTTGTAACCAGTAATCAGTGTATTGAGCATCTTCTAGTCGCGCTTTGATTTTCCGTGCAGCGTCTTCACAAAACATTAAATTTTGGCCATTGAGTCTTGCAAATTCTTGTTCATCTTCACGCTTTACAGCGGCTTGTACTGGGGTTTTTAGCTCATTCTCTAACATGTCGATTAAACCAACCGCATCAAACTCGGTGAGTTGTTCATCAAGCTTAACCTTTACATTCGCAATTGAACGCTGGGAATGCGGCGTTGCAATAATTCCGTCAGTACTGCCAAGCCAATTGAGTACCTCTTGATGTTTTAGATCATGATTATCAAACTTTTCAACAAACGCATTTTGTATAAGTTGGCGCGCTAGAGCGGCAGAGCAAGGGCAAGTCGATGAATAAGTAACGTCTAAACTTAGCTCAAAACTAAGTTGCCCGCGGTTAATTTTTGCCTCTAATAATAGTGGGTAGCTTTTCCATCCAGTTTTGCCGCTGAGCAATGACTTTCTTCGAAGTGGAAGTTCAAACTTAAACTCTATTTTAGCTTGATCGCTTAACCCCTCATGGCTAGATATAAACGTATCAAGTGCCTGAGCAATCGTTTTTGGATTTACTTGCTCTTCAGTCGACAAAGTGTCGAGCGCTAAGAATAAGCGCGACATGTGAATGCCTTTGGCATCTTCTTTATGAAGATTCACAAAAGCCTTTGCTTTCGCATTTACATTAATGGGTGTTAGGCCACGAGATTCAAAAATAAATGGCAGCTCAATTTCTGCCATACCGACCCAGTTTAATTTACCAGTTTGAAGGGCCTCAGCCGTATCTGCTATATCGGGCATAGTGCTTTGCATGAAAAATCTCGTTATTGGCAATTGTAAAGCGCAGTATTTTACACGAAAAAATTTAAAAAAAGGGGCTAGATGAAAATTTTATGTTTTCGTCGCGGAACATGAAAATAGTTAAAGTAAAAATGCTAAAATGACAACGTAGACACGTTAACTTGAGTTCATCGCGCTTGTTTTTAACAGCTTTTAGCCGATGGATTTTGACCCATACACTGAGCACTGTTTGTAAGTCGTGCTATTAACACAAACTAATTCGTCACATTATTGTCGATATTGCGTTTGTGGGTGCTTATTTGCAGTCATGATGGTGGTGTATACTCTATATCTTTATAGCTTTACTTAAAGCGCAGGCCATCAGATAGAAAAATTAGCGAACTATCTACATATTAGGCCTTTATTCAACGCTATCACAGTGCATTTGCTTTTACGTTGGTGTTAAACGCATAGCCATGAGACAGATTTAAATATGATAGATTCTCCTTTGAGCCCTTGGGTTCGAATGCTTTCCAGCTTGATTACACGTTTTGGTGAGTTTAAAGCCGCTGCTATTTGTTATGTGCTTTTATTAGTTGTGTCACTGATATTAGCGTGTATGTTTTATTACGTTGCTATAGGGCAAGTCGTCATAGTTGATGTACTCGCTATGCTATTTTTCACAGCCGTTGTGTCTCCTATCATTATCAGTGTGCTGATTAATTCAATTCGTCAGCTTGATGCTACATATGCCTATCTAGACAGTGCAACTAAGCAAGAAAAACTCCTTAACCAAACACTCAAAGACAATATCAAACGATTAAATGTAGAGATTGACGAGCGTAAAATGGCTTTTCAAGCAAAACATAGTGCAATTGAAGAGTTACGTAGAGAAATTGCAGAACGAAAGAAAACACAACAAGAACTTGCACAGCAGGGCATGCTACTTCGTTCTATTGTCGACTCATCTCCTGATTTATTTTATTACCGTGATAACAATGGAGTATTTGCTGGCTGTAATAAAATGTTTGAAAAAGTGATAGGCAAGCCAGTCAGTGAGCTAATCGGAAAAACAGCTGAGCAAATATACCCTGAATCTTATTTACCCGAAGTATTAACAACAGATAATAAAGTAGAAGAAACACACCAAGCTTTAACCTTGGATGTTGAATACCCCGTTGATAATGAAAACCGTTGGTTTGAAATGCGTAAGTTGCCCTTTATTAATGATGAAGGTGAATACATAGGTTTGCTCGCATTTGGTCGTGATATAACCAGTCGAAAAGAAGCTGCGCAGGCACTTGAAACGGCCTACAAAGACAAAGGGAAGTTTATTGCCACGCTTAGCCACGAATTAAGAACCCCATTAAATGGTATCGTTGGTTTAACTCGCATGCTTTTAGATACTGAGCTCGATAAACAGCAACGTAGCTGGTGCAATACAGTTTTTTCCAGTGCTGAAACGTTAGGTAATATTTTTAATGATATTATTGACCTGGATAAAATTGACCGGGAACAATTGGATATTGTGACTGCGCCAATTAACGTATCAGACTTTATTAATGACGTGGTTAACTTCGCGGGTTTAATTGCAGAGCAAAAAGGGCTTGAATTTGACATAGAACGAAAAGGTGTGCTGGATATTTATGCTGCCTTAGATCCCACGCGACTTCGTCAAGTCGTATGGAACCTTATCAATAATGCTGTTAAGTTTACTCAGCATGGCAAGGTTAAGCTATCGTGTTTACGTGAAAACCGAGCAGATGGCACGTGGTTGGTGATAAACGTTGTTGACACTGGGCAGGGTATTCCACAAGAACAACTCCAGCGTATATTTGATATGTATTACAAAGCCCCAGATATAAATGGCACAAATGCAATTGGTTCTGGTATTGGTCTTGCGGTGACAAAAGCATTAGTAACAGCAATGAATGGTCATATCCGGGTAAGCAGTACAGAGGGAGAGGGAAGCAGTTTTGTGGTCGAAATCCCACTTTCGCTGTGTGTTGCTCCCGCTGCCCAGAATTATGTCGGAAGAAGTTTAAATATTCTACTCGTAGAAGATGTACCATTAAATGCGGAGATCGCTACCAACCTTCTTGAGCAGCGAGGACATGAGGTGATTTGGGCTGAAACAGGTGAAGATGCACTTTCATTTGTTGAGACAGAGGATGACTTGGATCTTGTCTTATTGGATATGCAGCTACCTGATATTAATGGTGATGAAGTTGCCAGACAGATTCGTTCAGATAGTTTTTTTGATAAACTCCCGATTGTTGCATTAACGGCGAACGTTAGGAGCGCTGAAGAAGAGCTAGAAGGTATTTCAATTCAAGGTGCGCTAGCAAAACCAATTAACACGACAAAGCTTGATAGAATGCTCGCTGATTTATTTGATATCAAACAAGCACAATTATGTGATGAAAACCGCCTTACCGTTGCTGCCAAAGATTACACTGATATAAAAGTTGAGTTGTTAGATGTTGAAACAATTGAAGACTTTGTAAACTCAATGGGTATTGAAATATTTAAGCGAAGCAGTAGCTTATTTGAAAAGTTAAACCCGCAATATCAACAAGAGTTAGCTATGTCATTAAAGCTAAATGATAGAGAAGAATATAAATCTGTTGCACATAAGTTAAAAGGAGCTGCCGGCTCAGTGGGTTTAAACGATGTACAATTACATGCTAAGCAAATGGAACATGGGGCACTTGAAGGAGATACAGAGTTACTCGAAAACTGGTTGGTAGAGCTTGGGGATAAAATAAATGAAGGACAACATGCCCTTCATTTATTCTTACAGCAACTAGAGAAGTAGTTGCTGTAAGGTAATCAACATAATTTAGCTGTCGATTTTACCAATGAAGCGATAGCCTTCACCATGAATGGTACTAATCAATTCAGCTGTACTGTTATCACTTTCAAAATGCTTGCGAATACGGCGAATAGTGACATCAACGGTACGGTCATTTGCACGTAACTCACGACCAGTCATGTGTTTAATAAGTTGTTCACGGCTAAAAATGCGGCCAGGTGAATCTAACATTAAGCGTAATGCTCTGTACTCACCTTTAGGAAGACGTTTGGCATCACCACTTGGTGACGTTAAACAGCGACTATTTTCGTCAAGTTCCCAGCCATTGAACGTAAGAACACCATTTGTTTCGAGACTTGACTCTTCACCACCTAGGGCTGTACGAGAAATTAAGTTACGAGCACGAATAGTTAATTCACGAGGATTAAATGGTTTAGTGATGTAGTCGTCCGCACCAATTTCAAGACCTAAGATACGGTCAACATCGTTGTCGCGACCGGTTAGGAAAATAAGTCCAACGTTACGCTTTTGACGTAATTCACGTGCTAATATAAGCCCGTTTTTACCTGGTAGGTTGATATCCATAACTACAAGATTCACATCATCATTATTCGTAAGCTTGTCATGCATGTCATCGCCATCAATGGCTTCAATAACTTTGTAACCTTCAGCTTCAAATAAACTAACGAGGTTTAGTCGAGTTACGTCTTCATCCTCTACAATCAGAATGACTGGCGTTTGCATTATTAATTAACCTTTTCGGAATATTTTATTTACAATTAATTCGGTATTGTATTATAAAACCGAATACAGAGATTATAGGAGTATATCCATTTGTTAACAAGTAAAATCAATTTGGATGAAACTTAGAAACAGCCAATAATCGAGACTGAACTTTAAAGTTACTGCTCATCAGTCGCTGCTTATTGATATACAGTCGGATTCTATTCCCTTCTTGGACTAAAGCGGCGATTCCACCTTTTTCTAAAAAATTCATACTCTCACCCACTGTTAAGGTGTCTGATGAAGTGGTATCGATCCAAAGGGGAATTATATCATTTTCCAAGGTTTCATCAATGTATGTGATATCACAAAAGCTATAAAGTTCCGAAGTTTGTTGGTTTTTATTTATTAAAACGACTTCTATGGGTTTTTCATTTATTTTTAATGAAGGATTATTCTTTAAAACGTTTCCTAAGCCTTGCTCAAGGTTATAAAAACAAAAGGTGACGGATTGATTTTTTGTCTTCGGATTAAATTCGACAAACTTACTCATCTGAAATAAAAATGCAGCTTTAACTTGCTCGGGTGATTTTGCTAATATTGTGCAAGGGAAAATGAATATTAATAAGGTTAATAGTGCTCTAATACTCATTTTACGTTCACTTCATCTGTTGGCAAAGTAATTATAAAACTGGCACCGCGCTCGTCTTTCTCGTCATAGAAAACGCTTCCCCCAAGTGCTTGTGTTACTAAGTTGTAAACTAAATGCATACCCAAGCCACTGCCGCCTTCTCCGCGTTTAGTGGTAACAAACGGGTCAAAGATACGTTTCTTGATTGTCTTATCTACACCAACACCATTATCGCGATAGTTTATGATCAAACTGCTCTCATTACGTTCGATGGTGAATTCAATTTCATTTCCAATATTATCTTTAAAGCCATGAATAACTGAATTGCTGATTAATTGTTGTAACACCTGTTGTAATGGACCTACTTTGGTCTCAAAAATGAGTTCGCTCGGACAATGAAGCTTTATTTCAGGCGCTTTAGGTTGCATTTCTGCACGCATTGATAAAAGTACGTCTGAAATTAGGCTATGCACATTTACTGCAGAGTTAATTTCACCGTCTTGGGTTACCGCCACCTTTTTAAAGCTAGATATTAACTCAGCCGCTCGATTTAAATTTCGATAGATAAGATCTAAGTTTTCAATGCCGTCATCGATAAAGCGTTTTAATTGAGTTGAAGTCAGTGTTTTCTTTTCAAACCCGGCATTAATTTCAGCCAGCTTGTCTCTTAGTAAAGTCGAGCCTGTGATACCTAGGCCTATGGGGGTATTAACTTCATGAGCAACCCCTGCAACCATTTGGCCTAAAGAAGCCATTTTCTCACTTTCAACAATCTGGTTTTGATATTGGTGCATTCGCTCCAGCGTATTTAAAAGTTCTTGGTTTGCTTCTCGTAAAGCAATTGTTCGTTGATTAACTTTTTCTTCAAGGCTTTGGTTTAATTGTTTTATCTCAAGCTTATCGTTTTTATGACGCTCAATTTGGTTTTGAGTCCGGGTTAGCATGATGTTGAGGCTGCTTGCTAGGGTGTTTATTTCGCTAATGTTTGTTTTTGGCGCGCGGACATTATAATTATGGTTTTTAGATACGTCCTGCAATAGTAAGCTTAGCTCGTCTATAGGGTTGGCAATGCGCTTTTGAATGCGTTTGGCAACAAAAAATACGAGGACTAATACAAACAGCGTGAGCAAAATATCAATGATAATTTTTTTGTTTATATAATCATTTAATCTCTCCAAGCCACCTCGGACATAGACATAACCTTTTACTTCTCCTTCATACATTATGGGTTTTATTAGCTCGACTTGGTTGTCAGTGATCCTCGGTTCTTTTAGCTCTTCTATACTGTCTACCCGCAGTGGAACAGGTGGTGTTTTCTTTGCATTAAAGCTCGTGAAAAATTCAGCTTTGTTGGAAATTTCATTTATGGAGTAGATGTGAATATTTTTAATAAGCGGGATACTTTCAAATGATTGGAGTCGTTGTTGTTCTGTTTTCTGGTCATCAAATAGAACGGATACTTGTGCATTGAAAGAAATGATTTCAGCAAGGATTGTAAGCTTACTAATGATTAACTGCTTTTGCTCTTTAACATCAAGATAAGTAGAAATCGAAATTGATAGCGATAAACATAATGCTGTAACAAGCATAACCGCACTGATCAACGCTTTTCGTATACTGGTTTGTGGTAAAGATTTAGGCATTTTTAGGATGAAGCCCGATTATTATCATTATTATAAGTTTTTTAAGTCTAGCAAAAGCAAAGGAAAGAGACTAAAAAATATCAAAAAATTATCGGTTTGCTGATGCTTTATATAGATTAGGTTATTTTCGCTGCATTGCACAGCGATAAATTAAATTTTTTTGTGTAGTTAATTTAACTTGAATACACGGAGAATTTGTTGTTTTTATGAACTGTATGATACTTACCAAATTGTGTTTCTAAAATAGGCGGGTATTTTAAAAAGCAGTTTGCGACTATGGTGAGCTTGCCTGATTTTGTTAAATGTTGTTTGGCATTACTCAAAAATTGCTCTGCAATTGTATAGTCCGTTGCGATACCTGTGTGAAAAGGCGGGTTAGAAATAATTAAATCAAACTTACCATTAATGCTTGCAAGACCATCACTCAGCACAGCTTTGCCGTTGATGTTATTAAGTGCGAGTGTTTGTGTGGTTGCATAAGCGGCAAGTGCACTGACATCAGAACAAACAAAAGAGAGTCCTGAGTTTTTAAGGCCCAAGAAGGTCGCTATTAACCCTGCGCCACAACCAAAATCGAGTACTTGACCATTCTTGACACTTGGCGCGTTTTCCAACAACATTTTAGTGCCCGCATCCAGTTCACCATGATTGAATACTCCTGGAATACTAATAGCGTTGAATTGAGTGTCTGCCACATCAACGGAAAACAGTTTGTGATAGCGACTAATTGAAAATTCAGCTAGCGGCTTAATATTTGAAAATAAATATAAAGCACAGTGCCTTGCACTATCAATTTTGCGACCAAACTCACAGTGACTATTGAACTGTTTTTCAATTGATTTTACGCCACTTTTATTTTCACCCACCACTAATAGGTCAGCCTCATCACTGATAACTGCACGAATATTATCCAGCGTCATCATCGCTTCTGGTTTGGCTTTTGGGTAATAATAGATGACTAAATCAAATTGCTTTTGTGCAATCTCATGGCTAATACATACATCTATGCCGGCTATTTTTTTAGCAAACTCACCGTTAGCATGGTTGTAACTAAATGCAGTGATACTGCTCGTTGGGTTTAACTGCTTAAGCTGCGATAAAAAGCCATCTTGCGCAAAATTAACCACCAAAATAGACGCAGCACTAAGTGATTCGCTATTTCGCAGTAATAAAGAACTTGGGTTAGATAATGCACTCATAAATGGCTTTGCCTTAAAGTTAAATTAATTAGTCAGGTTTTCAGCTGATGCGTTCGAACATTAAATCCCACACACCATGCCCTAAGCGATGCCCTCGTTGTTCAAACTTAGTCAGGGGACGTAAATCAGGACGCGGGACATAGTCATTCGTTGCTGATTGATTTGTAAAGTGCTCGGCTGTTTGCATAACATCAAGCATATGTTCAGCGTAGTTTTCCCAATCAGTGGCCATATGAAAAACACCGCCAATCTTTAATTTACTGCGTAGACTTTCAACAAAGGCTGGCTGAACAATTCTACGTTTATGGTGACGTTTTTTATGCCATGGATCTGGGAAGAATAATTGCACGGTAGTGAGGCTACCTTCAGCAATGCAATCAGCAAAAACTTCAACGGCATCGTGTTCAAATATGCGTAAATTAGTAATACCAGCTTCATCAGCATCCATTAAGCACGCCCCAACGCCTGGGCGGTGAACTTCAATACCGATAAAGTTTAGGTGAGGTGCATTTTTAGCCATTTCGACTAATGACTTACCCATACCAAATCCAATTTCTAATACCACATCGTTGTCATTACCAAAAACTTGGGCTAGATCAAGCATGCCATTTTGGTGCTCAAGGCCCATAGTTGGCCAACATTTTTCAATTGCTGCAGCTTGTCCTTTAGTTAAACGACCTTCACGTTTAACAAAGCTACGAATTGTACGAATATATTTACCTTCTTGCTTTGCTTGCTCAAGGTTATCGTTACTTGAATCACTCATAAATTTTGGCCTGATGAAAACAACATGTCTTAAAATGGTGGCGTATTATCCCTGACCACGCCCGTGATCACAAGTACTTGACCTTTTTATTAACAGCATTAGACTGCCTGCTATCATGGGGCGAGTAAAAAAGTGGTTATTTTGAAGTTAAACACGAGCGATGCGCAGTGGTTTTCACAACAGGTTGTTGATTGGTATCAGCTGCATGGGCGTAAAACGTTACCCTGGCAGCTAAATAAAACCCCATATAAAGTATGGGTCTCTGAGGTGATGCTACAACAAACTCAAGTAGTGACTGTGATCCCTTATTTCGAAAAGTTTATGGCAAGTTTTCCAGACATTATCTCATTAGCCAATGCAGATGAAGACGTTGTATTACATCACTGGACGGGGCTTGGGTATTATGCCAGGGCTCGAAACTTACATAAAACAGCAAAGATAGTTAGGGATCAGTACGCGGGTGTTTTTCCAACTACGCTTGAAGAAGTCATTGCATTGCCAGGGATCGGGCGTTCAACAGCAGGGGCTGTTTTATCATTGTCGCTTGGGCAACATCACCCAATTTTAGATGGCAATGTAAAACGTGTGCTTGCACGCTATTTTATGGTTGAAGGCTGGTATGGCGTTAAAAAAGTTGAGAATCAACTTTGGCAATTATCAGAACAACTCACACCAAAAGAAAATGTCACACAGTTTAACCAAGCAATGATGGATTTGGGAGCAAGCGTGTGTTCACGCAGCAAGTTTGACTGTGAAGCATGCCCATTAAATACACGTTGTAATGCTTACGTTGAAGGAGTGGTTAAACAGTTTCCTCATTCTAAACCAAAAAAAGCGGTGCCTAAAAAAGTATGTCATCAATTAATCGTTCAATGTGATGAGCAAGTATTGATGGAGAAGAGGCCTAGTTCAGGTATTTGGGGGGGGTTATTTAGCTTCTTTGAATTTGAGCAGAAAGCACAGTTAGATTCATTTTTAGCGCAGCAAGGATTAACAGCTGAGACATCCCCTTTAGCACCGTTTACTCATGTTTTTTCACATTTCGAATTAACTATTAATGCGCATGTATTAAAGCTCAGTAAAATGCCCGATGTAGTTAATGAGCGACAGCTAGTTTGGTATCCGCTGGATCAATCTATTGAGGTGGGTTTAGCGGCGCCAACTAAAAAGCTAGTTAAACAAATCGCCACAATAGTTTAAACTAGGCGAAATCGAATTTAAGCGCATAAGAGGTCTATCATGGCACGCACAGTATTTTGTCAAAAGTTACAAAAAGAAGCGGATGGTCTTGGCTATCAGCTTTACCCTGGTGAGTTGGGCGAAAAGATTTTTAATAATATTTCAAAAGAGGCGTGGGGTGAGTGGCAACACAAGCAAACGATGCTGATTAATGAAAAACACCTTAATATGATGGACCCTGAACACCGTCGCTTTTTAGAAGAGCAAATGGTCGGGTTTTTATTTGAAAATAAAGACGTTGAAATCGAAGGCTATCGTCCGCCAGAAAAATAAAAGGGCATTAAGCCCTTTTATTTTTTTGAGTTATATTTAGATTTTGGCTATTCGCTTTCTTGTTCAGACTGCCTAACTTGTTCTTTTAGGAACTGAGCAACTCGTGAATACTCAATCTCTAAATTATCCCTAAGTTCAATAAGCTCGTCACTCGTTAAATCTTGTTGATTACAATGCTCTTCAAAATTTATGGCTAGCTTTGCAATACTTTCAGCACCAATGGTTGTCGAGATCGATTTCAATTGATGGCAAGCCTGAGCAATGCTTTGAGTATCATTAATAATAACAGCACTATTAATGTCCTTCACTAACACACCGCTTTGCTCAATGTACATTTTGAAAAAGCGGATTTGCTTTGCTTTGTCGTTATTAACGTATTGAGACAATTTATCCATATCAATTGGAGCAGATGGCTTATTTACTTCTTCAACAGTCGCAAACGCTGATTCTTCGTGGTTTTTATCTCGCCAATTATCAAGTAGCTTTTCAAGTGCATTAAGTTCAACGGGTTTCGTTATATAGTCGTTCATACCCGCATTTAAGCAACGTTCTTTTTCACCTTTTAATGCGTTTGCCGTAATGGCAATAATATAAGGCTGTGCGTTTATATCATCTAGCTGGGAAGCTTCCTCTCTGATTCTCTCAACCATATCGTAACCAGACATTTTTGGCATGTGTAGATCAGATAAAATGAGCTTGTGGCGTTCTTTTCGCCATATTTTGAGTCCTTCTTCACCGTTGTTGGCGACTTCCACACCGAAACCTAACAAGTGAAGCTGGTCAGTTAAAACTTGTTGATTCAAAAGATTATCTTCAACTAATAAAACCAGATTATTCTCGTTTCTTGCTTGTTCTATATTTAAGTAATTATTGAGGGTTTTTACCTGTTTTATTTTTTTAGGCGTATGCAACCCAGCTGCTACAAGCACTGAAATCATAAAATTAGATTTACACAACGGTGAAGCGTTGAGGTAAAAAATATTCTTATGGTTAATCGCTGCTTCATCGAGCTTACTTAACACAACAACTTGTTGCTGATAATCTTCAAGTGTATAAACTAAGCGACGTAAAAGTGAATTTGTTTTATCAATTGACTCTATACCATCAAGTACCCATATCATTTCACTGCGCTCTTGAATTTCTTCTATTTCAGAAAGTGATTGCGCGTAATGTGTGTTGGCACCCATAAATGATAAGTAACGGCTTAATGTTTGTCTTCTTGATGAGTCATCAGTTACTAAAGCTACGTGCTTACCCTTTAATGCATTTTTATGAGCGTAGTTAATGGTGCTCTCAGTACTAAAAGGGAGTTCAACAACAAACTCGCTACCGATACCCACATCACTAGAAACAGAAATAGTACCCAGCATTAACTCAGTTAAACTTTTACAAATAGATAAACCTAAGCCGGTACCGCCATATTCACGAGTAATGGAGTTTTCAGCTTGAATAAATGGGCTAAAAATTTCCCTTAATTGAATTTGGCTCATCCCTTTACCGTTATCACTTACGGTAAATCTGAGGGTAAAGTGATCAGTTGTATTTTGCGCCACTTCAACTGCAATACGAACATGACCGCGACGCTTATCATCGGTACTTGTGAACTTTATTGCATTACTGCATAAATTATAAAGTACTTGGCGAACTCGAATTGTATCACCGATTAAATTTGTTGGAATATCAGGTGCAATACATAACTCAAGTTCTAACTGGCGTTTCTTTGCTATTGATGAAAGAACGCGTGCAACTTCTTCAATAGTATCAGTCACCGAGAACGGGATAGTATCTATATTTAATTTACCCGCCTCAATTTTAGAAAAATCTAATATATCATCTAAAATGCCAAGCAAAGAGAAAGCAGAGTCACGGATTATAGTACTTAGTCTATGTTGCGCGCCATCAAGCTCTGTTTGTCGTAACAAATCAATAGTACCTATTACACCATTCATAGGAGTTCGAATTTCGTGACTCATGGTGGCTAAGAAAGTTGTTTTTGCTTCACTTGCTTGTTCAGCACTGTGTGTTGCTTTTTCAAGTGCTAGAGTTCTATTTTGAACTTCAGTTTCTAGGCTACTTTGTAACTTTTCTAGATCTGATTGAGCAACTTGGTTATCACTTATGTCACTTTGTATTTTTTGAAGCAGCAGGTTAATGTTTTTAGCAACCGCATGTAAGCCTAAATCGAGAGTCTCATTAATTGTTTCATTGTAATCCGATGAATCAATAATTGATTGCACTTCATGTGCTAACGCGTTGGTGGATTTACGAATCCTACTATTAATAAAAGCATTTATTAAAAGCGATAAAACGATTAAGCAAATGAGAGCTGATGCCCCTGTTATGATAGATAACGAAGTTGATTTGGTGGCTATTGAAGTGTCAACCAGTGGTACTCGTTTGATAATTAATTCACCAACAGGTTGGTCATTTAACTTCAACTGCCTGTATACAGTGTTTTTATTTGATATGTGTAAATCAAGTTTCAATGGCTCAATGGCTGGTTTAGCACTTGAATAGACCAGCTCAGTTGGCGAATTTGCACCATATCTATATAGATAGTATTCAATCTGAGTATCAAATGCAGCGCTTACATTAAGTAATCTTGCGGCTCTATTTTGTCCGGGCTCTGTAAGGGCAGTAACAAGCGGTTCAGCTAATTGTTCAGTTAAATTAATTAAATTGATAGGATCTTTAGGTGCAAGCTTACTCGTTTGCGCTGAGGGGTAGAAAGCGAAAGCGGCCAAAGCAAGTGCTGTAATAATCAGATTTACAACTATTAATAGTGGCAACAAGCCTTTAACTAGGGAAGAAAATTTACTTTGCATTTATTTTCCAATTATTATCATTATTAACTGCGGCCGGATAGCTGCTTTATGCTGAAAATTAATCCTATCATTTACCAGAAATAATTCACTGGTTAATCTATATTAAAATGCATTTTACATGAGATTTCGTTAAAAAAGCGCATTAATACTGTTAAACCTTTAAAAGCGCTTTAAAAAGCAGCATTTCTTGTGTTAATTAATCACATTGATGTAAAACTGTTCAAACAGTTTGGCTCTACAAAAAAAAAGTTGACTTGCAGGGGCAAAACCAGTTTAATACGCCGCACGCCCAAACAGCTCAGTCAGAAGAGTGCTAGGGATGTGTATTAAAAATATGCGTAGTTGTTAGTTAAATCTGAAACTGCCTCGATAGCTCAGTTGGTAGAGCAGAGGATTGAAAATCCTCGTGTCCCTGGTTCGATTCCGGGTCGAGGCACCATTATTTAGTAATAGTGTTTAAGTGATAATATAAACGTTATTACGCGTGCCAAAGCACACGATTTAGTGTGCCGACTTAGCTCAGCTGGTAGAGCAACTGACTTGTAATCAGTAGGTCAACCGTTCGACTCGGTTAGTCGGCACCATTTATTTAGTTAATAGTTTAGGCTGTTAACAAGCACTGTTTAAGTGCCTCGATAGCTCAGTTGGTAGAGCAGAGGATTGAAAATCCTCGTGTCCCTGGTTCGATTCCGGGTCGAGGCACCATTTATTAAGTTGTCAGTCTTTAAAACTGACACGTGCCATAGCACACAGTTTAGTGTGCCGACTTAGCTCAGCTGGTAGAGCAACTGACTTGTAATCAGTAGGTCAACCGTTCGACTCGGTTAGTCGGCACCATTTATTTAGATAATTTGAAAAGAGCAACTGACTTGTAATCAGTAATTTATTTAAGTTATCCGTTCGACTCGGTTAGTCGGCGCAATTTATTTAGTTAATAGTTTAGGCTGTTAACACGCACTGTTTAAGTGCCTCGATAGCTCAGTTGGTAGAGCAGAGGATTGAAAATCCTCGTGTCCCTGGTTCGATTCCGGGTCGAGGCACCATTTAATTAAAAGCTTCGCAATAGCGAGGCTTTTTTAATTAAGAAAGTTAATCAATCTTCAAAATTGATATGTGCCTTAGCACACAGTTTAGTGTGCCGACTTAGCTCAGCTGGTAGAGCAACTGACTTGTAATCAGTAGGTCAACCGTTCGACTCGGTTAGTCGGCACCATTTATTTAGATAATTTGAAAAGAGTAACTGACTTTTAATCAGTAGTTTATTTAAGTTATCCGTTCGACTCGGTTAGTCGGCAGCATTTATTTAGTTAATAGTTTAGGCTATTAACACGCACTGTTTAAGTGCCTCGATAGCTCAGTTGGTAGAGCAGAGGATTGAAAATCCTCGTGTCCCTGGTTCGATTCCGGGTCGAGGCACCATTTATACTAAAGCCCTGCAAAGCAGGGCTTTTTTGTTTCTAACTTTAACTAATCATTGGTCGGCATCGAACTTCGTTCGATTATAAAATACAGCCTTGTATTTCACCCTGCGTTCGCGTTTCTTCATTGTGCTAATGTTTTAAATTTTCTAAGCTCACCAATTATATCAAGCTGCTAAGCGTCTATTCGGATTGTTGTAATTTATACCAATCCGCAATAATGCTAAGTCATTATTAGGTATTAAACCTGACGCTAATGGCGTTAAAAACCTCTTATTTAGAACAACTAAATAGCCTATTTTTTGTCTAGTTATCAACACGTTTTTCCACCTTCAAAATTGATCACTTAATTAAGCGAATAGGTATTAAAGGTTTGGAGTAAACCTGAAGGTTTTTCTTATCGACTTTTAGGTTAGTAGCGGAATGTAAATTATATTGTGATCAATATGTTAATTCATGGCGTATTGATGCAACTTATAACTATATCGCTAAATATGTAATGTTATGTAAAGTGAATTGAGCAATGTTCACTAAGGTGTTTGAATAACGTTCATAAATAGCATTAATCAGGTTTTAATATGATTTGGCAACATAAGCCATCTTTATTGGCGATAAGTATTGTGCTGCTCAGCGGGTGTGCAAGTACTTTGAATCCACAAGAACGAAAGCAAGTTCCTAATGCAATACCAGTCCAGTGGCAACAAGCGACTCTTGAGTCAGTTACTCAAGTGGATCATGAATGGTTTGATGATTTAGCAACACCAGCTGTTGAGCAACTGGTTCTCAGTGCGCTTAAAAACAACCAGCAACTCATTCAAAGTCGCTATGATGTAGAAATACAAAAGCAACAACTTATCGTCTCAGGGTCTGCATTATGGCCGAGTTTGGATATATCCTCTCGCATTGGCCGAAGTAAAGGGAACCGTCCAGTTAGTTATAGCAACTCAAGCTCACTCACTTTGGAACTAGGCTATGAGATTGATTTATGGGGCAAACTTTCTGACGCAAAACGCAGAGACAACCTAAATTATTTAGCTCAGCAAGCGCGCTATGAACAGCAGAAACAGCAATTAGTTGCTGATGTTGTCACCAGCTGGTTCAATCTTATAAGTGCTGAGCAACTGCTTGAGTTATTTAAACGCAGAGAAGCCAATACACAACAGAACTTGGAGATCATTGAGTCAGGTTATCGCCAGGGCTTAAACCAAGCATTGGATGTTTACTTAGCACGAAATGAGTTAAATAATGAACGTTCACGCATTGCTACCCAACAGGCCAATTTAACCAAGGCGGCACGTATACTTGAGCGCTACCTTGGTGATTATCCACGCGGAGCGCTCGAAGCAAATCAAGACTTGCCAGTTATTAAAGAGGAGGTTCCTTTAGGTATCCCTTCTGAACTAATCACTCGCAAGCCTGCATTGCGAGCTAGTTGGTATCAATTACTTGCTTCAGATGCATCACTGGCTTATGCCCATAAGCAGCGCTTTCCAAGCTTAAACTTATCAGCAGGAATAAGTGACAACACAGACAGGGTGAGTGATTTACTTTCGCCATCTAGCCTTGCATGGTCATTAATCGGTGGTATTTCAGCGCCTATTTTTAAAGGTGGTCGATTAGAAGCTAACGAAGAGATAGCAAGGTTAAACACGCAAAAGCAAGAACAAGCCTACCTGAATGCTTTGTATGATTCATTTAGTGATGTTGAAAATGCCATTGCACTGCAGCAATCTTTACAGGCGCGTTATCAAAGCACGTTACAAGCTCAAGAGAATGCACTGGCAGCAGAGCAATTATCATTTGAGCAATACCAAAGTGGCTTAGTGAGTTACACCACAGTACTAGACGCGCAAGCACGATCGTTTGATGCTCAAAGCTCACTCATAGATATAAAAAACCAGTTATTAACCAATCGAATCAATTTACATGTTGCCCTAGGTGGCGATTTTGCAAAATCAAGATCCGCACAGGATGAGCAAGCATTATGAAAATCAATAAACAAAAAGTAATTATTCCAGCCGTTATTATTATTGCGACTGTATTTTTAATTATGTTTATCAAGGGTAACCCACCTAAAGCATCTCGCTTTTCAGCCCCGCCAAAAGCTAAAATCAATGTTGCAGTAGAGCTGCTAAAACCGATTGATTACACGGTACAAATTGATAGTTTTGGTACCGTAAAGCCACGAACCCAAAGTATGTTAGTGGCGCAGGTCGCTGGGCAAATTACAGCTATCAATGAACAGTTCCGTGAGGGGGGATTTTTTGGCGAAGGTGATGTGTTATTACAGTTAGACGATCGCGATTTAAAAGCTGAAGTGAAGTCAGCCCAAGCCAATCTTCTCAATGCAGAGCAGAACTTGTTTGAAGAGCAAGCGCGAGGACGCCAAGCCTTAACTGACTGGCAGCGTTTAGGCAATGAATCTGAGCCGAGTGTGCTGGTACTCAGAAAGCCTCAGCTAGCAGCAGCTCAAGCCCAAGTACTTTCTGCACAAGCACAATTAGAAAAAGCACAGCTTAATCTTGAGCGTACTAAAGTGAAGGCTCCATATGCAGGGCGGATTTTAAGTCGTACTGTTGATCTTGGCCAAGTTGTATCTAATAACATGCAATTAGCCACGATATTTGCAACTGACAGTGTTGAAATTCGCTTACCATTAAAAAATAAAGATCTCCCTTTTATAAACCTGCCAGAGCAATACACTGATGGTTCGACTAACGCGCGTGGTTCAGCCGTTAACTTTACCTCTAATTTAATTGGCGAGCAAAAGTGGCAAGGCCAGCTTATTCGCACTGAAGGCGCGATAGATGAAAGCGCGCAGCAGCTTTATGTGGTAGCTAAGATTAACGACCCTTATAAATCAACCAGTAACAATCAATATCCGGTAAAAATTGGGCAGTATGTAAAAGCTAAAATTGATGGCAAAGTTGCCGAGCAAGTATTGGTCATCCCAAACAGCGCTATCTACCAAGGCACTTATGTTTATGTTGTTGAAAATGGCGTGCTACAACGTAAAGACATTGCTTTAGCATGGCAGAATGCACAGCAAGGTATTGTTAGTAAAGGGCTTGAAGCAGGGAATCAGCTTGTGCTTACGCCGCTGGGTCAGGTAAGTTCAGGTACGCCTGTGCAAATCATTGGTGAGCAGACGAAGAAAGCCCAAAAACGAGGAGAGCAGCCATGATAGCTTGGTTTACCCGTAACCATGTGGCTGCCAACTTATTACTAATAAGCATTGTGTTGGGTGGATTATTTAGCATATCAGCCAAGTTACCGCTGGAGGTATTCCCTTCTTTTGTTTCTGATCGTATTAATATCAGTGTTAGCTTACGGGGCTCAACTCCTGAAGATGCTGAAAAAGGTGTCACGATACGCATAGAAGAGGCACTTCAAGATCTTGAAGGGATAAAACAAATATCGAGTCGCTCATCAGAGGGCTCTTCGCAAGTGAGTGTTGAGGTTGATACCGGCTACGATGAACGTGAAATTCTTGCTGACATAAAAAGTCGTGTTGATGCAATCAATACCTTTCCAGCGGATGCAGAAAAGCCAGTAATTGGTTTAATACAGCGCAAACGCGAAGTTATCGCGGTGACTGTTTCAAGCGATTACAACGAAAAAGAAACACTGGAATATGCCGAGCAAGTGCGCGACGATCTGCTGCGTATACCCGCTATTACACAGGTTGAATTAAGCGGTGTACGTAATTATGAACTCGCCATTGAAGTGAGCCAAGATACACTGCGCCAGTATGATTTAACATTGGCACAAATCTCTAATGCCATTTCCAACTCTAGTTCTGATATCTCCGCTGGTAATTTAAAAACTGAGGGGGGAGATGTACTTATTCGTTCAAAAGGGCAGGCTTACCGTAAAGATGAATTTGCTAATATTGTTATTAAAAACCAAGCAGATGGCACAATTATTCGCCTAAGCGACATCGCAACTGTCAATGATGATTTTGAAGAAACCCCTGTGCGAACTCGTTTTAATGGCAAGCAGGCTGCGTTTATTGATGTGTATCGTATTGGCCCGCAAAGCGCGATAGAAGTGGCTGATGCGGTAAAAAATTACATTACCAGCGAGCAAGCTAATTTACCGCAAGGGTTTTATTTAAGCTACTGGGATGATGATTCACAAGTCGTAAAAAGCCGTATCGCCACCTTAACGAGTAATGCCTTACAGGGCGGTATTTTGGTGTTGGGCTTACTGACTTTATTTTTAAGACCCGCGATTGCATTTTGGGTGTTTATTGGTATTCCCGTGTCGTTTATGGGCGCATTTATGGCGATGGCTGCATTTGGCGTCACAATTAATGTAATCAGTTTATTTGGCTTTATTTTAGTGCTGGGGATTGTGGTGGACGACGCCATTGTCACAGGGGAGAACGTCTATACCCATTTAAAAACAGCTAAATCGGGAGAAGAAGCTGCTATTAAAGGGACTCAAGAAGTGGCAACGCCAGTGACATTTGGTGTATTGACG
The DNA here is from genome assembly GCF_001469215.1 of Pseudoalteromonas sp. H105. Taxonomy (GTDB): domain Bacteria; phylum Pseudomonadota; class Gammaproteobacteria; order Enterobacterales; family Alteromonadaceae; genus Pseudoalteromonas. The sequence continues at coordinate 104,431 of NZ_LOFH01000004.1, read as the reverse complement.
ACGGTTGCTGCATTTTTACCTCTGGGCTTTATCGAAGGGGCGCGAGGTGCCATTTTCGCCCAAATACCTGTGGTGGTTATTCCTGTTTTATTATTTTCTCTTATCGAGTCTAAATTCGTGTTACCTGCGCATTTGAAATACATTAAATTGCGTCATCAAAAGGGTGAAGGCTCTAAGTTAGAACAGCTACAACAGCGATTCGCCGATGGGTTTGAGCACGCTATTTTAAAGTATTATCAGCCTGTACTTGGTTTAGCACTGCGCAATAAGCTGGCTACAGTAAGTTTGTTTATGGGGGTATTCTTAATCATCCTAACCATGATCACCAGTGGATGGACTAAGTTTATTTTCTTCCCGCGTATTCCAAGCGAAACTGTGCGGGTTAATTTAACCTTCCCAGCGGGTACACCGTTTGAAGTGACCAATAAATACATTATTGATATGTCAGACAAAGCCCGTGAGCTGCAAAGTAAATACCGAGATGAAGAAACAGGTGAAAGTATTATCCTTAATATTTTGGCCAGCACAGGTGGTAGAGGCGGCGCAGCTAACTCAGGCAGTGTTCGTTTTGAAATCACTCCTGCTGAAGAGCGAGAGTCTGATATTGGCTCACGAGAGTTAGTAAAAGAGTGGCGGCAACTCATCGGTGTGATCCCTGGGGCCGAAAGCCTTACATTTAGGGCTGAAATCGGCAGAAGCTCCAGTCCGATTGATATTCAGCTATCTGGTAATTCAATAGCAACATTACAAAAAGTGGCTGAGCAAATTAAACAACGTTTAGCGACCTACCCAAGCGTGTTTGATATTGCCGACAGCATGTCAGACGGTAAAGAAGAGCTGCAAATAGAGTTAACTGAGCAAGGTTTGGCACTGGGATTAAATAGAGTTGATGTATCAAGGCAAGTACGTAACTCATTTTTTGGTGTTCAAGTACAGCGCATTCAACGTGGCCGTGACGACGTGCGTGTAATGGTGCGTTTACCGATTGATGAAAGGCGATCCGTTGCAGACTTAAAAGATATACTAATTCAAACCCCGAGTGGCGGGCGAGTGCCGTTATCGCATGTCGCGACTTTAGTGCCGGGTCAAAGCCCATCAACAATCAGTCGAATTGACCGTTATCGCACGCTCAATGTCTCGGCCGATGTAGAAAAAACCGACACTAATATGACTGTATTACAAGCGGATTTAAAAACGTATTTAGACGAGCTAGTACAGCAATACCCCGGGATTAGTCACTCGCTAGACGGCGAGGCCAAAGAGCAACGCGAATCGTTTGGCTCATTACTGTGGGGCATGGTGTTTGTATTTTTTGTTATCTATGGCTTGCTTGCGATTCCATTTAAATCATACTTACAACCATTAGTCGTCATGAGCATCATCCCATTTGGCATGATTGGCGCTGTCATCGGGCATTGGATCATGGGGATGGAGCTGACCATTATGAGCCTGCTCGGTATGCTGGCATTGATTGGTGTAGTGGTGAATGACTCTTTAGTATTGGTTGATTTCATCAATAAAAAACGCAATGAAGGGCTTGAGTTAATGGAAGCTGTGAAAACAGCCGGTGTTGCACGTTTTCGCCCTGTCATGTTAACCAGTTTAACAACCTTTATTGGCTTAATGCCGTTACTGTTTGAAAAAGCCACACAGGCGCAATTTTTAATACCGATGGCAGTAAGCCTTGGCTTTGGTATCATCTTTGCGACATTTATTACCTTGTTACTGGTGCCAGTAAATTACATGTTGATGGAACGCTTTCAAGGTTGGTTTAAGTAGTTAACAATCAATATTACGCTATAAAATAGATAAATAAAAATGCCGCAATTAAGCGGCATTTTTTATAAATAAGCTATTACTGGATTACAGAGATAGCGTTATTTTTTGTATCGCTCAAACCATGCTAGCGTGTGCTCTACTTTAGAGATCATACGAGATGGTCGTCCTGCAATACCATGAGGTGAGCCAGGTACACGAATAAGCACCGTGTCTACTTTTTGTAATTTCAGCGCTTGATAAAATTGCTCAGATTCTGAAATCGGCGTGCGGCGGTCTTCTTCACCCGTCATCAGTAATGCCGGTGTTGTCACATTACCGACTAATGATAAGGGTGAACGCTGCCAATAATGCTCAACATTATCCCACGGCATGCCTGGGAATTGATTGCGGATTTGGCCGATATAGCTGTCAGCCGTTAACGTTTTACTCAGCCAGTTAATTACTGGTTTGGTGATTGCCGCGGCGTTAAAACGATCGGTTAAGCCAATGGCGTAAGCTGCGGCAATACCGCCTGCAGAGCCGCCTGCAATAAATAAGTTTTCTTCGTCAATAAACCCTTTGGCTATCATGGCATCAACCGCTGAATTATGATCGGCAAAGTCTTCTTTTGAGCTATATTTTCCATCGAGTAATAAAGCAAAGTCTTTACCGTAACTGGTTGAACCTCGGTAATTCATATACACCACCACATAGCCTTCACTGGCATATCGTTGTAGCTCAGCTGTAAAACTGGGTCCGTAGGCAAGGTGTGGGCCACCGTGAATTTCAAGCAATAAAGGGTACTTTTTAGTTTTGTCGAAGTTAGGCGGGGTAATATACCAACCTTGAATATTTTCATTATCAAATGATGACTTAACGTTTAACTCATGGACCTCGCCCAATTGCTTGTGGCCCAATAAATCTTCATTTAAAGCGGTTAAGGTTTTACGTTTTCCTTTGTATAAATAGGCTAAATCAGCCGGGCGCTGACTACTGCCCTTGGTGTAGGCAATTGCTCCGTTTTTAGCGAGGCTAAAACTACCGCTGATATACGGACGACCGATTGAAGTGCCTGACAGTGAATCAACAAGGTCGCTTATTTTGCCTTTAAATGATAATTTTGCCAGCTTGCGCTTGCCATAGTCGTCATATTGAATAACAAAATCACCTTTACCTGACCATTTGTAATCAGCCACTGAACGGTCAAAGTCATTACTGATATAGGCAATTTTTTTATTACTCTTCGTAATAACATTGAGCGTTGAATTTATATACGGAACAGGTGCATTATCACGAGCAATAAAAGCAATTTGTTTGCCATTTGCTGAGTAAGTCGGGCTAGACTCTCGCCCTGGCAATTGAGTTAACTGAGTGTAAGTGCCTTCGTTTATATCAACTTCATATAAATCAGATTCAGTAGTACGGTATTCCCAATCAGCATGTTGATCTGATGAAAAAGCAAGTTGGCTATCATTAGGAGACCATGCAAGTGGCCCATAATGCTGAAAATTCCCAGTTGTTAATTGTCGGGCTGTACCGCCATTAGCGGGTACAACAAATACATGACGATAAGCCGGTTCTAAAAAGCCTGAACCATCCGCTTGATAGCGTGCTTTCTCATAAATCTTGACGGGGTCTGACCAAGACGCTCCTTTGGGCTTTTGAGGCAATTTAACTGATTTTACAAAGTCTGTTTTACCGGCAGGCACATTCATGGTAAATGCGATATTGTTACCATTATTAGACCAACTTAAACTGCGAATTGACTTAGGGAGCTGGGTTAATAACGCTAATTTGTCTTGTTCTAACCAATAAACATAAAGTTGATTACTGCCGCTTCGATTAGAAGTAAACGCGATTTTTTTAGAATCAGGTGACCAAGTCGGTTGCCCGTAACTGTGTTCATCAGCGAGTAATGGGTAATGCTGGTTTTGTTTTACATCGTGCAGCCAAATACTGCGTTTTGCAGAATCTTTCATGATGTCATAACCACTTCGTAGGTAAATGATTTTCTTACCATCAGGGCTTATTTGTGGGTTGTTCACATACTCTAGCTGGAAAATGTCTTCGGCCATCAATGTGTCGTTTGCGTAAAGGTTTACGCTGTAGGATGCACATAGCAGCGCCGAGCTTAACGTCAGTAATGCATTTAATTTCATAGTTTTTCATTTTTGTATAATAAAACACCATCCTATGATGCCCCATTTTTTTGGACAAGATAATTGAGATTAATCAGCACGCCATTAAGTTAAATGGCAATACGCCAATGACAACAGTTTGGAGTAAAAAGGGGTAAAGGTTAACTTAAAGCAGAGTAATCATGGCTGTGCGAAAAAAATGCCGCTGAATCGCGGCATTTTTATCAATAAACGTTATTAGAGCTTGATTATTTGATGGCTTTTTTCACTTCGCGCCAATCGATAATCTTAAAGTTTTGTGGTTGTAGCGGCATACGGTTGTAGCCGTCTTGCACTATAAGCATACCTTCAGGGTAGCCTGGTAAAACGGCTGATGTAACAGTTAAACCGTCTGTTTCGCCTGCGCCATCAATGCCTTTATCTAAGTTAGCAATGACTTTAAATTTACCTGCAAAGCTTAGGCTAGGTTGTGTATCATCTGATATTTCATAAAGCACATAGCTATTATCGCCTTGGCTTGATACCACTAAATAGCGCTCATCATCGCCATGATAAATTTCCATGCCTTCAACATCTGCCACCAGCTGCTCATTAACACTTTGTAGCTTTACTGCTTTGTCGCCAGCGTTAGGCTCCGCGCCGATATACCAAATACCGGCATCTTCTTCGCCTGCAAATAATTGGCCTAGTTTATCATCAGCACTGCAGCCTTCAGGTTGGCTTGGCAAAGTAAACTCTCTAACCAGTTCACCGCTTAGGTTATTTTGCTCACCGATGAGTTTATATTGCTGGAATAAACCTGATTTATCATTAACAAATACGTATTGGCCAGACTCAGACGAATACATACACATACCGTAAATCTCAGGTAAGTTAGTCGCGACTTCTGTTACATGGTTAACTTTGTTATCACCATCGACAGTAAATACGCTAATGCTATTAAGCGTGCGGTTGCTGGCAGTGATCCAAGTATGGGTCTCGTTGTTTATACTTTGATGTTGACGTACATCAACGTTATTCACTCGCCCTACATTAAGCGACTGTACTTTGTTGCCGTTAAGGTCATAAACCATCAAGCCGCGGCGTTTATCTGTGCCTAAAATTAAGCTGTTTTTAGCGTCTTGTTCATTTATCCAAATTGCCGGATCATCCGCTGCATCACCAAACGCTGCAACCGGTGTGGTTTGTGCATTGGCATGAACGTGCGTCATAGTCGTTTGGTTTTGTGAAGCCGTTTTTTGCGCTGTGTAGTTAACGTTTGCTTGAATATAGGCGCCGGTTTCATCATCAATTAATACCAGCTGTACTTGATTGTCATTGATAAAGCGCGCTGCAACAGACTCAATGGTGTGATCGCCTGACAGTGACCACTGACTTAGCTTGTCAGTATTTTCGTTGTAGGCATAGACCGTACTATCATCAGTGGCGCTAAGCCATAAAGTCCCGTCTTGTGATACCGATAAAGCCCCGATTTCAGTTTTTAATTCGCCGTATGGCTGTACTAAAGCCACAGGTTGCTTATTGGCATCTGATTCTGCATCAGCATTGATAGCCCATACCCCGAGCTCTGCTTCACCCACATACAGAGTTTTAGAGTCATCATTCACCGCACAGCCTGAAGCCTCAGTGACCGCAGAGAACTCACGTACTGCGATATTTTTAGCTTGGTTAGTGGCTAAATCATAAATAATCGTTTCGCTGATCAGGCCTCTAACGTCTGGCACAAACGCTGATACAGTCTCGGTATTGTTGTTTTTAAATAAACACACTGCATCAGGCTGAGCTTGAGGCGGACTAATACGAGTGAGTTCATTTAGCTGCCAAGTTTGGCCACTTTTTATAAGCTTAAAAATGGCTACGTTATCTTGGCTTTTATCAAGACTGGCGAGTAAAAATTGCTGCGCTGATAATTGTTTTAGTGAAATTGACTCAAAGTTACCGGCTAACAGCACACTGCTTTTCTCGTTATCGGCAAGTAATAAGCCTTGGCTTTCGCTCGCCATTAGCCATTGATTATTACCTAGCGCTGCTGCTTGTGAGCCTTGCATGTTTTGTTGTGGGCCAAATAACTTAGCCTCAACAGCCGGCTTTGCTATTTCTGTCGTGTTTTGCGTATCGTCATTACTTGTACAACCGCCAAGCGCAGTTACTAGCACAGCACTTGATAGTACCGCTGAAATTGTATTTAGTTTAAAGTTCATTCTTTTATCCTTTACTTATCTATGTGCTTTTCAGTGCTAAAACGTACTTCACCAAGGTGATTAATCGCGCTTACACTGAGAGTTTCGCCATTGATAGAGACACTTAAAAAACCAGGTGTTGCTTCTGCGTAGCGGGTAAATTCACGTTGTTTTACAAACCGTGCTTCACTGCCACCACCAGAGACAAAGTGAGCCACCTTGCTATTTTTTGGTTGATTGTATTGCAAGTCGTGCTCGTGTCCTGCGATATAAGCATGCACGTTATGACGCTCCAGAATAGGTTCTAAAATGTCGCGAAGCCCTTGGTTGCGGCCAAAGCGTTTACCACTTGAATAAAGTGGGTGATGGCCTACCACAATTTTCCATTTTGCTTTACTGCCAGCAAGTTGGGTTTCAAGCCAAGTAAGCTGGGTTTTATAGCCTTGTCCTTGCGTTGAACGGTATTTATCACGGTCTTTGTATTCAGGTTGAATCGGGTTGGTATCTAAAAAAACCATTAACACTAGCTCATTGTTTTCAAACGCAAATGTTTTACTGTAGTACCTTGCAGGTAACTGCCAGCGCTGGCTTTTTTCTGTGTAGTCAATTTGTGCTTGGGCATTACCCAAGTAATCGTGATTACCTAACACAACATACCAATCTTCAAATGTGTGCGGGCCATGGTAAATATCTTCATAGGCTGATTGCCACAATGGATCGTTCACGCTTGCCACACCATTTGGGTAAAAGTTATCACCGGTCGAGACAATAAAATCGGCATCGGTTTGGTACATGGCGATTTCTAACTGATGAGCCACTTCTTTTTGATAAAAGTGGCCGTTGTGTCCCCAATCACCAATTACCATAAAGTTAAGGCTGTCGGGCAGCGTAGTTAACTTGGCTATTTTTTGTTGCTGATAAAGCGCATCTTTATAAATAATGGGCTCGTCTGCACTGAGCGCTGATGAGCACAGTATCGCGGCCATTATGAAAGACAATTTAAACATGTTCTAACTCCAAAAAAGCACGTAATAACAAGTCATTACGTGCCTAATATGATGATGCCTGCTATTAAAATGCGTAACGCAACATTAGTTGAATCACTGGGCCTGCTTCTTCAGATTCAAGCTCGTATTCATCAAAGTCACGATTGTTTTGATCATTAAGCGAGTCAAACTTGTTGAAGACTTCATCTTTACTGGCATCAAGTAAGTTTGAACCAACTAGGCGAAGGGTGACGTCATCCCAGCGCTTTTCCACGAAAAGCTCTAAATCAGCACCGTAAGAGGTTGTCACTTCTTCACCGACAAAGCGTCCGTAAGCATCACCTTGATTACGATACGTTGCCCCAAATGATGCACGAAGGGTTGGTAAATCGTGGATAAAGCCAATGTTATAAACATAATCTGATTGGTCGTTAAATTTACGCTTACCAAAGCTGTCTTCAACTTCACTGTCGAGCCAAGAGTAATTTAAGAAGATACCTGTGTTAGGCATGCTCAAGGCGCTTAGTGGCGTTGATAAATCAAACTCAATGCCTTGAACTGTACCATTGCCGGTATTTTGTGGTTGCAGTACAAATGTACCTTCACCTTCAGAGCCTTCAACACCGGTACTGGCAATTTCAATAAGGTCGCTAACGTCACGGTAAAATACGTTCACACCGACAACGCCACTTTTACCTAAACGGTATTCGTAACCTAAATCGATGCCCCAAGAAGATTCTGGTTTAAGGTTTGGGTTACCTAAAAAGTCATTATCAGCGAGCTCTTCTTCAAGTAGGGCGGGTGTCATGTAGTCAAAGTCAGGGCGACGTAAGCTACGTGCAACAGAGGCACTTACTCGACCGTTATCACTGACGCTATAACGAAAGTGAGCTGACGGTAAGAAAAAGTCATAATCATTTTCGGCAGTTACGCCTTCATTAGTATCGGTAATACTTGAGTCAGTTGACTCCCAACGCACACCCATCTCCCACGAGAACACATCCGCTTCGTGCTTGATTAGCGCAAATAAATCAAAACGGTCTTCTTCAAGCGTATTAACACCGCCGTCTACGGCTTCAAATTCATTATTAAATTGCGCTAATAACATGGGCGTCTGGCTAAATTGATCCCATCCAGACAGTGTTTGCTCACTTTCATCTTCGGCTACAAAAATTGCTGTGTCACGCTCTTTACCTTGAACAAAAGCACCAAACTGAACTTCTTTCGAATCACCTAGCAGTAAGCTGTGCTGCCATTGTAAAGACCATTCTTTATCGTCAATATCAACGGTTTCTTCTGCCTCTTCAAACACCATTGGCAGTTCTGAGGTATCAAGTTCAACTTCTTGCTCATACACTGATTCTTCAAAGCTGGCATAGCCTACTTTAAATTTGCTGGTGCCGCCCAGTAGGGGTAATTCATAGCCAGAATTAATGTTGTAGTTGGTTTGATCAATAAACGAGACGTTTGCGTTATCTGAGATTAAATTGCCGCCTTCAACGACAGAGCCTGAGGTTGCAGTGGGGTCGTCGTATTCAAAAGAGCGTTCGTCTTCGGTACGGTCGGTATCAACCCACATAGCACTAATATCAAACTTGCCACCGTTATCAAATACCTTTTCAAAGCTGGCATTTAAAGAGGTGTCATCGCCATCACGGATATCAGATTGATCTTCACGGTTATCAAAATCGTCTGTTGCGTAATTAGGGTTATTTTCAGGGCTATCGCCATAACGTCTGCTTGATTTTTGTTTTGGGTTATAACGACCTTGTAAATTAGCGCCTAATAGTAAACGGCCACCTGCAAACGCAGTACCGTAAACGCCCGCAAAGCTTTCTTTTAGTTCGCCGTCATCATAACGTAAACCACCAGCGCGAATGTAACCGCCGTCTAAGCTGTAACCATCGCGAAGTACAATGTTAAGGGTTCCCGCAATTGCATCGGCAGAGCGGTTGGCACTTGATGAACGAATTATTTCTACACGTTCGATCAACTCTGCTGGAATACGGTCTACAAAAAATGAGCGATCGGCACCGGCACCCGGAACTTCTTCGCCATTAATGAGTACTTTTGTGTAAGCAGGGCTCAAGCCACGCATACGTGCGCCGTCAGACTCAAGTACGTCAGATAAAAAAGTAACACTAGGAACACGCTTTAGGGCATCACCCGCGGTGAGTGGTTCAAAGCGTTGAAAGTATTCTTGTGAATATTCAAGCGTCGGTGCTAGTTCTTGTGAGCGATTGCGATAACCAATCTCACCATATACCACTAGCTCTTCAGAGACTTTGACTTCAAGCTCTGATGGTGGTGTTTGTTCCTCTGCATTCACGCTAACACTAAATTGGCTCAGTGCTAATGCCGCTACAACAGCATTTAACTTAAATTGTTTCATTGATTTGCTCCGGTTGTCCTTGGTTTGGTGAGCAAACTAAAAAAAGTTAATGACGCTAATGTGACAGTTTTACAGTTAATACCTGACAAAACGCCAACTTAGTGCTTTTTAAACAGAGATTTGAGCCGTTTAAACATGGCTCCAGAGCACTAAAAATGGTTATTACTAGGTTAAATACCTAAAAGTTTTAATCTCAATGTCATATCAATGAGCCAATATGACCCTGACGAATACAGTATGACTGCGCTAGCATGCAGACCAACATAGACTAAAGAAGCCACCGTAATGCGATATAACCTATTTACCAGCCATGCAAAATTAACCAACATCATCATTTTATTATTGGTTGTTGCTGTAGCAATATGCGCGTATTTTGGCGAACTTAAGCAATGGCAAGACATTGCGTGGCTCGATATTGTCGGTGAGGGCGGTATTGTGTTGATGACTCTCAGTTGGATTATCGCATTACTTATTTCGCGTCCACCAGGTAAAGTCACCACCTTATTGGTGCTCGGTTTAGGGTTGTTTATGTTCTCAGCCATGCTCGATTTACTCGATGAGTGGTTAAAACAACCCTCACAATTATGGCTTACGTGGTTTGAATCACTGCCAGCGCCATTTGGTATGTCGCTTACCAGCGTTGGGCTTTATTATTGGCATCAAGAACAGTTTGTTTTAAATCGCCAATTGCGTCGCCGTGAAGCGCACTTAAGAGAGCATGAAAAAGTCTGCCCTGTAACAGGGTTATACCGAATTAATTACTTACACTCGCTAATACAGCAACGCCAAAGTGAACAACAAGCCGCCACCTTAGGCATTATTGATATTCGTGACTTTGCAAAATTTAATGCGCAGTTTGGTTTCAGTGAAGGCGATAGGTTACTGCGAGAAGTCAGTGATTTATTAGTAATGAATTGCCGATTAAACGATGTGCTATGTCGCTATGCCGGTGATTGTTTTATTGTGCTTATGCCGAATACCAGCCAAAACCAAGCAAAAGAGTTATTAGCGCAAATGAAGGCGGCGCTTAATCACTGTGCGTTTAAAGTTGCAAAAAGCAAAGGCGCACAGTTTCAGCATATTTTAACCGCCACCATGGCAATGGATTTAGCGCAAGATCCAGTGCAGCAAACCAGCCAATTACATCAACAATTACAACAACAAAAGGCGCTTGTAGGTGCAGCAGTATATTAGCCTAGACGATAAATACCTCAACGCCGAGGGGATTATCACAGCGCTGGTGGAACTTGCTCAAGGGCGAGGGATCCCGTTGCATAAGTTGCTGCGTGGTACGGGTATTTTTGAGCAAGATTTATATAATTTATCACAGCGTTTTAGTTTGTCGCAGCTATTGGCATTAATTAGCCAGTTTAAAACTTTAATGAAGAGTAACGACAGTGGTTTTTTATTGGGTCATCAATTGGTTAATGACGTTAGCCCAGCAATGCAAAGTGTGCGTTTAAGCCCGACCTTTGGCGCATCATTAAATCAATTACAAAAAATACGCGTGATGCTTGCCCCTTTATTTTTCTCTCGCAGGCATATTTTTCAAGATGACTTTTACCTGTACTTGCAACCAAGTATCGGTATGGACGAATCGTTAAAGAATTATTGCCTTGAAATATACAGCGCTGCGTTTATGAGTCTACTAAAAAAAGTGAGTAATCACTATCCGCAGAGCTATTTTGACTTTACCTGTAAACGCCCGCGGCATATTCAAGAATATGAGCAGCATTTAGGTTTACGGGTACGGTTTGAACAACCTTATACACGTTGGCACTTTGATAAACAACTACTTAAGGGCCCAAACCCAGAGTCGAGCCCAGTGCGATGGCAGCAGTGCATAGCGCAAAGTCAGTTACCTAAAGCGGTACATCTGTCTTTTGTTGAGGCTGTTTGTCAGCGCATCTATTGTGATAAAAATAATTGTCTTGTTAACAGTGCTGAGTATTTTGCTATGAGCCCCGCAACCTTCAAACGTAAATTAAAACAACACGGTGTCAGCTTTTCGCAATTACAAGATGAGCAAAATAAACTTAAAGCACTGCATTTACTCAGTGTACGCCAGCAAGGCAATGAGCATGTGGCTGCGCGCTTAGCATTTTATGATATTCCTAATTTTCGCCGCGCTTTTAAGCGTTGGACCGGCATTACACCGAATCAGTTAAAAATCTAATCAATGGGGGGGAAAAGTTAAAAATTTAACATCATTTCAAGTAAAGCTACGTTAGACTCCAAATAAAGACATACTTTGTAGAGTGTTTTATGATCGAGTACCCCGTTGACCAACTTCCCCAACTAATTGATGAGCTATTACAGTGCGACACCACAGCACGCAAAAATAAATTATTGGCGGATGCTAAAGAAAAGCTGTCAACCGAACATTTGTCCTTGTTGTTTGAAGCTTTACCAAAAGAGCAGCGTTTAGAAGTTTGGCAACTGCTAGATGAAGACGCACAGCACGAGATATTTATTAACTTAGGTGCTGACAGCTGCCGTTGGTTATTAAACACCCTTGATGAAAGTGAGGGACTTAAGCTATTAGATGAAGTGAGTGTTGAAGAACTACTTGAGCTTGAAGAAATAATCTCAGAGCGCTTTGTAGACTATGCCCGTAAACAGCTTGATGAAGTACAAACTAAACAATACGACTTAGCCCAGCAATATAATCCTGAACAATTAGGCCACTGGCTGAATTTTGATTCGCTCAAAGTATCTGAAAAGCTGACCGTCGGTGGCGCACGTAAAATACTGCAAAAAGGATTACCACAGTTTACAGAGGTCATTTATTTAGTGAGTCGAAAAGGCACGCTCATTGGTGAAGTCTCAGTAAATGCTTTATTGAAAGCGCAAGACTCAGATAGTTTACTCGAATTCGCAAATTTAGATGTAACCTTGCTCCATGCCAATGATGACTTATATGAAGCGGCAGAAGTGGTGATCCACAGTGAAAAAATGGCGATGCCAGTGGTTAATACTGACAATAAATTACTGGGTCGTTTAACGGTGTCATCAGCGTATGAGTTACGCCAAGAAGTGACCGATGAAGCGGCCGCTAAAGCGGGTGGTTTGCGTGAGGATGAAGACTTGTTCTCAAGTGTTGCAAAGTCAGCAAAAAACCGTGGCATTTGGTTAGGTATTAACTTGGCCACAGCCTTTTTAGCCTCGTGGTTTATTGGCTTGTTTGGTGCCACTATTGAGCAGGTTGTAGCACTTGCGGTATTAATGCCGGTGGTTGCCTCAATGGGCGGCATTGCGGGTAGTCAAACGCTTACCGTTATAGTGCGAGGTTTGGCGCTGGGGCAGGTGACCGATTCAAACCGCAAAGCATTACTGAAAAAAGAATTACGAGTAGGGGCAGTTAATGGTTGTGTATGGGCCATAGTGATAGGTGTACTGACTAACCTTTGGTTTAATGACGTTATGCTGAGTATAACAATCACAGTCGCAATACTTTTAAACTTAATTGCTGCATCGCTGTCCGGGGTGATAATCCCCTCTATTCTCGATAAAATGAAAATAGATCCTGCGTTATCGGGCTCTGTTATTTTAACCACAGTCACTGATATTGTGGGGTTTGTTACCTTCTTGGGCTTAGGCAGTTTATTGTTGCTTTAATGTATCAAAGCAGAAAAGTGAAGGGCATGTAAAAATTAACATGATAGTAAATGACTGGATAAAGCAGTCATTTACATTGAAATCGTGTTTTTTTGCTATTGTGCTTATTTTTACACGGAAGCTTTGTTAACACACAATTAATTTATGCTATTGTAGATGCAACAATAAATAAGCACAGAATGTGATGACTAAAGTATACCTTTCTTTACCATTATTTTATTTTTTAATATGTAAATTAGCATTTGCTTCTGAGCACTTTAGCGATCACGAACAATACTGCTTATCCTTATCTACCGATAATTGTATAGAACACATTGAAACCGCGTTAGAAAATGAGCCGCAATATACTAAATCATGGTATAAGCTTAAAACGCTTCAAATTGATTACCTATATGACACCTTAAACTTTGATGAAATTATCGTTCAAGTTGAGCCATTAGTTGATTTAGAATCAACTCCTACGGTATTCAAAACACAGTTATATTTTTATTACGCCAAAGCAATTTCACGCACAGACAAAGAACAAGCCATAATTTATGCTAACAAGGCCATGGCGAAGCTCGAAAATATGTATAGTGCGTTTGAAAACCCCTTTAGATTACTCGAACTGGCAAATTTACATTATGTTTTTGGTGATAAGGAACGCTCGTATAACTTGCTTTTGAATATTGGGAGCCGGTTTGCAAAAAGCAGAGACCCTATTTTTCATTTTGAGCTTAATGCCAATAAAGCCAATGTGTTTCATAGCTGGGGGAATTTAGAAAAAGCACTCAAGTTTCGCTTACTGGCACTCGAGGCAATTATTAATACCGATCATAAAAGTAAAATAACGTTGGCAATCGGTAATGTTGCCCGTACCCACCAATTACTAGCGAATTATGATTCAGCAATAAAATACTATGGTGACTCGTTTGCATACATGCAATACCCTAAAAACACGGGCACTCATGCGGTTTATACATTAAGAACTGCAGAGGCATATTGGCAAAGCAAAAACCGTGATAAAGCGGCAGCTATGTTGAGTGAGGTAGATCAAACGCAACTAAAAGAAGGGCATTTGAATCTCTACATGAAACTAAAAAAAGACTTAAACTAACCAAAAAGCCCACTGCACTTTTTTTAAATAATAAAAAACACCTCATTACACTTTATTCTTATCGTGTAAGAGGTGTTTTTCTCAGCGTATTTAAAATTTAGGGTGTTTGCGTTTTATTATATGACAAAAACCGTATTAAGCACTGGTAATGACTTTATTTCTACCGTCTGTTTTTGCTCTGTAAAGTGCGGTGTCTGCAGCGCAGATTAATGCTTCACTGGTGCGGTATTGATTATTAAATTCGCACGCAATACCTTGGCTCACACTAATTTTTACACCAGGTGGTAGGCCAATATCATTAAATGTCATTGCATTTATTTGTTGCTGAATACTTTTAGCAACCACGTTAGCACTTTCTCGGTTGCAACGCGGTAATATAATGGCAAACTCTTCGCCGCCGTATCGCGCTGCTAAACAATCTCGAGAAGGTGCACAGTTTGATATAACCTTAGCTATTTTCTGTAGGCATTTATCGCCTTTAATATGGCCATAGGTATCATTAAACTTTTTAAAGTGGTCTACATCAACCAGTATACAGCTCAACGCTTGTTTACTTTGAATGCTGTCAGCCCAGTATTTTTTTAATGACTCATCGAGCGTTAATCTATTCGCTAAGCCTGTTAAATGATCGGTGGAAGCTTGTATTTTTAATTTGTTATACATTGCTTTATGTGAGCTAAGATCGTGCAGTACACACACATATAATTTTTGTGCACTAGCTATACTATTTGGCATGCTTGACAGTGATAAGTCTGCTTCAATAATACTGCCATCGGCTTTATTTATTTTTACTTCGTTAGGGCCAAAGTTAAGTCGCGTGTCTTTTATGTCTAACCAGTTTAATAATGTATACATATATTTGTCGCGATCAGTATTATATAAAAAATCTAATATACTTTTACCAATCAACCCTTGTTGTGAGTCCCCCAATAATTGAGCTGCAACCGGGTTAACAAACTCAAAACTACCGTGCTGGTCGATCACAAAAATGCCTTCGGCAGTGCCATTAAATAATTCGATTAAGGCGCCAAATTGCAGATGAGAAAGTGAAGAACAAAGGCTACTGCCAACTTGATTTTTTTGTGCATGTGTAGACAACAGTTGGCTGTTATTATTAGTTTGGTTAGACACGTTAATTCCTTTACGCTTTGCTATACGTTTTTGGTGTCTACTAATTTATGAAAAAAACAGCAAATATACCTTCTGGTAACCTTCTGGTTTTAAGTTGTTGATTTTAATGTTTTTATAAATAGTTCACAGGTTCTTAAAAAAGCTGTGAACTGTATAAACTTAGTGAGTACTAGCGCCTTAATTAAACCTCCTCTTCATTTTCCACTTGAGGATCACGGCTTTTATAGCTCTTTCCGTTGCACTCTACAATGAAAATCATACACACTACACCAGTATTTTTATCTGTATCAGCAATATGTATTGACTGGCCGTTCTCAATCAAAGAGAAACTAAAATCTTGAGCGCAGTCACCTTTAACATTTGTAAACCTTGCCTCTGTAAATGCAAAACCTTGCTCAATTGTTGCATCATCTAACGTGTAAATACCTAGGCTGTTTCTTTCGTTAACTGTTCCACCGCCAGATACTTTTTGACCATTTTTATAATAAGTAAATACGGCTTCATTATTACTATCTAATTTAATGCTTACCGTAAAGTTATAGATTTTATTCTCGCTCATGTTACTTCCTTTTTAATGTGGTTTATAATGTGAAATCACTAATTCCTAAATCAATAAGTTTGTCTTTTAGTGTGTCTAGTTTACTTGCTTTATTTAAACAGCTGTATGCCTGAATGAGAGGGTAAATTTTATTTATACTTTTACTGTTATGATTTCTTTCATTGCTCGTGTTTATAATTTTATTGCATGCTGCCAGTTTCTCAAGTTTATTGCTAGCAAGTTTTGCTTTTATTATATTTATTTTTACAAAGTTTAAATAGTTTTCAGCTTTGCTGATGTCATTAATTTTCTCTTTAAAATCGGAGCTATTTTCAAGCTTGGCTAAAAGCTCTTTCGCTTCTTCAAAATATTTACGATTAATAAAGTAGTGAACTAGGCTAAGTTGGATGTTGATAATACTTGTGTTTGAAAACCCCTGCTGATTGACATAACCTATAATTTCTTCGAGTCTGTTACTCGTTTTGTTGTTTTCTAATAGCATCAACTGATATGCAAGAGACCGATAGTATTTTCGTATGAAGTTTTTATTTTCTGGATCTTGAGTTATTGCTTGCTCTATTGCATCCGTTGCTTTCACTGCTTTTAAATAGGCGCTATTTTTTTGAGGGAAGTAACTTAAAAGATAGCTTTGTTGCATGTAAGTATTAGTTAATAAGTTTAGTAAGCTAGCATCCTCAGGCTTTATAGCTAATAAGGTATTTAGCTGAGCTATTGCTTGGTCAAGCATATTAAATGCTGCGTTAAAATCACCTAAATTTTCTTCTGCTTTAGCAAGCCAGCTGATGGTGTCGGCTTTATCGCGCAATAAGTTTTTATTGTTTGGCTTTAGTTTAAGGGCTTTGTTTTTAAGGGCGAGCGACTCTGTAAAGCTTTGTTTTGCTGCGTTATAGTTAAATTGCTTTAAATACAATGACCCCAGCGAATTATGTGAATACGACAGCTCCATAATGGAGTTAAAGTCATTCGGTGCTAACGAGTACATGGTTTCACTATAAGCGTGGTATTTTTTAAATAATGGCTCAGTGGCGGCGTAGTCACTGTTATCATAATTAAGTTGACCCAACCAAAAGGCATTAGCCCCTGCAAGCGTGAGTAGCTCTATGTTGTTTGGTTGGGTTTTTAATAAGGCCTCAAGACGAGTGCGGGCGTTTTCAAAGGCGGTAAAGGCTTCGTCTGTTTTACCGCGGGAATAGGCTACTTCTCCCATGGCCTCAAGGGTTTGTGCATATTGAAAGCGGTTGTTAAAGTCAGCTTGGTTATCGGTGAAATTAAATAACGAGTCGTTATGCTGTTGGTTAGTAAAATATTCCAGCGCTTTATTACTTATACCATCGAGTAAGTCCATGCGTTTTACGCTACGTAGTTTGTCAGCAAATTCACCCACCATAAAGCCGAGCAAACTTTCTGCTTCTAGTCGTTTTTGCTGGGCTACTTGCTCAGCATGGTAGCTGCGCACACTCATCGTAATGGCAATGACACTGATAACAAAAAACACCGCAGTGGTTAATTGTAGTAAGCGTTTATTACGTTTTGCTTTTTTGTTTGAGGCTTTAAGTAGAGCAGCTTCAGAGTTTGATATTTTAAACAGTGGGCTATTAGCAATACTTTGCGCTTCTTGCAGTGGTTTACCTTGAGCTAATAAAAAGTCAGGGTGTTTTTGCTCGTTTAGCCAACGCTCAGCAGCGTGTTGCAATCGGCTTTTTATGGCAAGGCTTTCTTGGTGTTCACTTATCCAATCAATAGCGCGCTGCCAATGGCGCAGTAATGCTTCGTGGGCTAGGCTAAAGCAGGCTTGCTCATTTTTAAGGTGTGATACAAATAAGCGGCTATCGACCATCGCTTGTACTAATTGGGTTTGCGCTGGGTTACTTAGCTCATCCCAACGTGCAGCACGGCTGGTGAGGGTTTCACCATCGGCATTTAAGGTAATTAACCTTGATAGTATTAACCCTAGCTCAGCTTGTTGTGGTTTGGGTAATTGCGTAAATACTTGTTCGGCTTTTTGACCTATTGCGCCTTCAATACCGCCTAAGGCTTGATAGTGTGAAACCAATAATTCATCATTTTCACTGCGTTGTAAATAGAGTTGCTGCAAGGTGTATTGCAACATTGGCAGGGCGTCTGGGTTATTAATGGTGTCGTTACAGAGTATTTCATCCAGCGGTGTTTGGTGCTCAGGATCAAGCTGCCATTTAAGGCCAGCAGCTAAAGCAGGAAGGCGTATCATCTGTTTTAGCTCAGCGCGTGTGGGCGCGAGTAAATCAAAATGAGCCCCATTTGCTTTGCCTGCCATTAAGCTTGATTGGCTGACAATGTGTGGATAGAAGTCATTTCGACAGGCACTAAATATAATCATGCAATCGCTGCTAGCAAACAACTCTATAAGAGTGAGAAATTGGCTGCGCTCTTGCTCGCTAAATAACGCCGATGACAGCAATACTTCAAGGCGGTCAATAAACAAAAATAAGTAAGGTTTTAAGTGGTTTGTTTTTTGTTTTAATGCGTGTTTACATTGCTCAATAACTTGCTCTGGTGACGTTATTAATAATTCGCACAACGCATCTGCACTAATATCATTGAGCACAGGGGCATCGTTAACGTCTAAATCTAGTAAAGTCGAAGCTAAATCGAGCAGAAGTCGGCCTTTATTAATATCGGCAAAGTCGAGCTGGCAATAAGATTCAACTCGAAAACCATCGTAGCCCACTTCGCTTAGCAATGCAGGCAAGACACCGGCGTTGACTAATGAAGACTTGCCAGAGCCACTTGAGCCAAGCAATAAACAAAACGAACGGCCATAACTTATTTGCGCAGACGTACGCTGTAGTAATGTGGCGATTTGTTTGGTGCGACCAAAAAATACAGTGGCTTGCTCAGGCGAAAAAGCACTTAAACCAACAAATGGTGAGTCGCCTTGCCAAGGGGTGTTACTTGCTTTTTGTTCGTCATCAAGCACAAAGCGAATAGGAGCAATAACGCGATAACCTCGTTTACGAATGGTTTCAATAAACTGAGGACTGCTTGCTTTATCATCAAAGGCTTTTCGTAATTGGGTGATAATTTTATGCAGCGGGTTATCGCCAACGTCTACGTTTTGCCAACAGTGGCTAATAATTTCATCGCTAGTAAGTAGCTCACCTTGTTTTTCACATAGCAATAATAGAACGTCCATCGCTTTGGGCTCTAGTTGCTTGACCTTTTCACCTAAACGAAGGGTATTTGTAGCTGGGGTAACTTGCCAGTCACCAACAAAAAAAATAGGGGAACTCATGTATCACTCATTATTATTAGAAACACTATTAGCGTTGATAACTCTATCATGCACTGTGTATTTTGGTTAATACAATACTATGAGATTAACAGCAAGTGAGCGGCTGTTATTACAACTAAAAAAATAGTGAAAAGTCATGTTTTATAATCTTTAAGTAAAGTTTGCTTGACTATTTGCTTGTTCTGTCTATTATTAAGTCAAGTTAACTTTACTTCTAAGGCGGAAAAAATGAAAAAGTCAGCACTTACATTTGAACAGCGCAATAAAAAAAATAACCTTAACCTTGCTAAATGGACGTCGGCGTGGGTAATTACACTCGCGATTGCTTCATTTGGCCCACATATTTTATGGCAAGAAGATGCGCTTTTTAGCGTGGTAGCGATTGCTATTAATGTGGTTGTAGGAATAATGATGATCATGGCAAATAAGCGCCAAATTAAAGGAATGGACGAGCTGCAACAGCGGTTACACTTAAATGCAATGGCGATTACGTTAGGCGCAAGCTTAGTTTTTGGTTTGGCTTATTCTGTGGTGCAATCGAGTGGGTTGCTGCAATTTAAGGAAGATATTTCACATTTAGTATTGTTTATGGGGCTGACTTATTTGATCAGTGTACTAGTGATGAATAAGCAATTAAATGATGGAGATGAAGAATGAAAAACCGCTTGAAAGTCTTGCGAGCAGAGCATAACTACACTCAAGCGAAACTCGCCGAATTATTAGATGTGTCGCGCCAAACAATTAATGCGATAGAGAAAGGTAAGTTTGATCCTAGCTTGCCTTTAGCATTCAAAGCCGCTCGTTTATTTAATTTAACAATTGAGGACATCTTTCAAGATGAAGAATAAACTACACTTAGTTGATCCTAATCAGCATAATTAAGGTATTGTTGTGATTGTGTATATTTATCGAATAGTACGGAGCAATTAGATGAAGAAGTTAAGTAGCGTGGTGTGTCTGTTAGCCATTTTATTAGTGGTGTTGCCTGGGCCTTTGTATAAATGGCAGTTAATTGAGTTAGGGACTGCATTTACCGGGATCCGCTATGGTGTGTTTGCTGCAATGGCAGGGGCTGTGCTACTTGTGATTCAAGCAGGCTTTTTTCGTAAGCAAACAAATTGGGCTGTGTTTGGTGTAAGCTGTGTGTTTGCGGCAGTGGCAATTGTTATGCCTCTAAGCATTATGAATAAAGCGAAAAGTGTGCCGCCAATACATGATATTTCTACTGATGTAATAACACCGCCGGAATTTATTGCTATTGCACCGTTACGCGCTGATGCGCCAAACCCTGTTGAATATGCAGGTGCAGAAACAGCAGCACAACAGTTAAAAGCCTACCCTGAGCTTGCCACACTTAATTATAAAGAAAACACCAAGCATGTGATTCGTGTTTCTATCGATACTGTAAAAAGTTTAGGCTGGGAACTTGTTAATGCTGACGTTGATCAAGGTATTATTGAAGCTACTGATACAACAACGTGGTTTGGCTTTAAAGATGATGTAGTGATAAGAGTCGTTGCACATGGTGACTCAAGTGCGTTAGATATTCGCAGTAAGTCACGCGTAGGCAAAAGCGATTTGGGTAAAAACGCCGAGCGTATTAATCAATTTATTACACTATTGAACAAAGAGCTTACTGCTAAGTAGATATACTCATTTGCATGCTGCCCTTAGGTAGCATGCGGTTTAATTACAAAAAGGGTGCGACAATTTGTCGCGTGTTCACATTAATAAACACGCTATATACTTTGAGCACCTTAAACCTGTTGTAATTAAAGAATAAAATGAGCAGCAAATTATCACTTTCTAACTCTCACTACCCACTCACTCCTTTAGCACTGTGTATCGCAAGTTTACTTACTCCCTCAGCCTTTGCTGATGATTCAATTGAGCACATTGAAGTGCAGGGGCAACACTTAAATTCACACGCTAATTTAGGCACTGCAGATCAGCTTTTAAATGACTTAGGTGTCGATTTTTCAGCTGCGGGTGGTGTGTCTAACTTACCTATTTTAAATGGAATGATGGGCGATAGAGTCAAAGTGTTAGTGGATGGTGCAGATTTAACGGCTGCGTGTGGTAATCAAATGAACCCGCCTTTGTCTTATATTTCAGCTAACCAGATTACGTCATACCAAGTGGTGGCGGGTGTATCACCCGTAAGTGCGGGCGGTGATAATATTGCAGGTGTTATTCATGTTAATTCTATTGCTCCTCAATATAGTGAAAGCGAAGAAATTAACTGGCATTCAGGGTATGCCTCGGCACAGTATCGCAGTAGCAACAACGCAAAAGCGATTGGACTTGGTGCACGGCTGGCCAGTAATACCTTTAGTTTAAATTATCAAGGCTCTTTTGAAGATGCCAAAAGCTATGAAGATGGTAACGGCGATTTGGTACTAGATACGCTTTATAGAGTGCAAAACCACGCACTCACAGCCGCACTACGTGATAAAAAACAACAGGTTGTTGTGAAGCTAACGCATCAAAAAATACCCTTTCAGGGTTTTCCTAATCAATATATGGATATGACCGATAACACCAGTTATGGCGTTATCGCCCAATATAAACGCACCATCGATAGTGGGGATTTTCAAGCACAAGTGAATTTTAATGATGTGCAGCATGAGATGGGTTTTTTCACCGATGAAAAAACAGGCATGATGCCAATGAATACCGATGCGCAAGATATGAGTTACCAACTTAATTGGCGCTTGGACCTTAATGCCGACAGCACATTGTTATTAGGCCAAGAATATTATGGTTACCGTATTGATGATTGGTGGCCTGCGGTTGAAGGCTCTATGATGATGGGGCCAAACGAATACGTCAATATTAATGACGGCGAGCGTGACCGCTTCACTGGATTTGTAGAGCTGCAACATCAACTTAATAAAAGGTGGTGGGTGTCAGCAGGTGCGCGTATTGAGCATGTAAAAACAAACGCAGGAGAGGTTCAGCCATACACTAAAATGAGTATGAATGACGACATGGATTCGATGTCAGGTATGAGTGATATGTCGGATATGGGGGGAATGCATGGTATGAACATGACTGATCCAAACCAAGAGGCCGCTAAAACCTTTAATGCCATGGACAGGGCGCGCAGTGACACACTTGTTGATGCCAGCTTATTGTTGCGCTATCAATACAGTGATAATGACGAATTACAACTTGGCCTTGCGCGTAAAAATCGTGCGCCTAATTTATATGAGCGTTATAGCTGGGGTGTAAGTACCATGGCCGCCAGCATGATAGGCTGGTTTGGTGACGGTAACGGTTACATTGGCAACCCAGATCTAGACGCAGAGACTGCACATACTATCAGTGCGCGTTATACTAAATCAGCGCATGACGACACGTGGCAAGTCAGTGCAAATGCATGGTATACCCAAGTAAATGATTACATTGATGTAACCGTTGTAGGCACTACGCAGCGCATGAATATGGCATCCACTGAACGCAATAAACTACAATTTACCAATATGGATGCCACGCTCTATGGCGCGAAGCTTGAAGGTGCAGTACGCATAAGCGACACCAAGCGTGCAGGCACATGGGACTTAACAGGCGCTATTACCGCAACACGCGGTGAGAGAGATGCCTCTAATGAGCCGCTTTATCAAATTATGCCATTAAACAGTAAATTCTCGCTAGCGCAAACCATAGGTAAATGGCAAAACTCACTCACGTGGCAATGGGTCGACAGTAAAACTCGCGTCGATCCACTGCGCCTAGAAAACCAAACCGATAGCTACCATTTGCTTAACATAGAAACAAAGGCAACTTGGGATAACTTAACGGCTAAATTTGCGATTACTAACTTACTTGATGAGTACTATCAACAGCCATTAGGCGGAGTGAGTATTGCAGAATTTAAAGGCGACATGAGCAAAGGTTTTAATCAGTTAGCAGGGCAGGGACGTTCTGTTAATCTTGGAATTAGTTACGCGTTTTAAGTATAAAAGGCACGATAATCAGTTATCGTGCCTTTTATATATGAGCTTTCAATGCAACTTTAGCGAGTACTAAGCATTAATAAAGTTAATTGACAGCAGATACAGTAAACGTTTTTTCATACAATGTGGCTTGGTTTGATCCCATAATAGTTAACTGCCATTTTCCCGGTACGGATGTTTCATCCAATGTGCGCACCGTTGACCATTCTGAAAATGGATTACCCCATAGTGTTTGGTAATAAACGTACTCGTTTTGGTTTGGGTCATCAGGGGTGAAGTACCATTTAGTGAATACCACTAACCCATCTCTTCTTGAGTCGAGTCCCTTTCTATCAAGCGTAAACTCAACACCAAAGCGCTGCTTACTATCCAGTTTATAAACAAAGTTATCGAGTTTTGATAGCTGTTCAACTTCAGAGCGGCCATTGTATTTATCTGATAAAACGAGTTGGAATAAACCAGACCTTTCAATGCTAATTTCAGTTGTATCAAAATCGAGGCCAAACACCGTTTTTAAGGTTGTTTGCAGTGTGCGTAGTTCAGTATCAGAATACTCACCCTCAAGCATCATAATTGCGAGTAGCTCACGTATATCTTCACGTGTATTAGTGTCAACTTTATCGCCGTAAGTGTTTAATAAAGAAAAACATTCATTAATGTCTTTGGTTTCATCGTTAGCAATACAGTGAATCATGGCTAATTTAAACGCATTGATAACACTTTGTTCTTCATCAAACACCGCTTTAAAGTGTTTGGCAGCTTTTGCATAATCAGGCGTAACAAGTTGGCTAACGCTATAGATAAACCCTAAACGTTCTTGTGCATTGATATAGCCTAAATTTGCAGAGCGGGTGTAATAGTCAATGGCTTTATTTATGTCGATTGCTGTATTTTGACCGCGATGATAATAACTCCCCACGTTAAACGTTGCGCGGTCATGATCAAAATCGGCAGCAAGTTTATAATAGTTAAAGCTTTTATCTTTTAATGACGTATCTACACGACTACTGTTAAAGGTATCAGCAAGCAAAATGTGATCGTGCTTTAAGGCTTCTCTTTCTGACTCAGTGTTGCTTTTTACGACTTCTTTTAGCTTGAGTTTTCGCTGTAAAAAATCAGAAACTAGCGCGATTTCTACTTGGTCATAGTACCAGTTGTTATGGCCGTGGCCTGAGTATTTAAAAAAGGCTTTTTCAACATCATGACCTAATTTATTTAAGACATAGTAAAAGCGGTTGCTTTGTTCAAAGCCAGAAGTGTCATCTTGTTTACCCGCGATGATAAGGATGGGCGCTTTTAATGACTTAGCTTGGTATACCGGAGAAATATTTTGCAGGTCTTGGCTGTATTCACCCACAGTACGGGTAACAAATTCACGGTAGTCTTCTGTGAGCGCGTAATTACTTGCATTGTAAAGAAGGGGTAGATCATAAATACCAAAACCGGCTATTACGCACTCATAAATATCAGGGTGCTTAATAGCAAGCATAACGGCAGAGTAGCCACCATAACTTGAACCTATAGAACAGGTATGTTTATAGTCATTTTGGCTACGGACATGTGCAACAGCCGCTGAGATATCTTGTTCTATAAGGTTGCCAAATTGACCGACACCGCTTTCTAAAAAGTCTTTACCAAAGCCTGCTGAACCACGAAAGTTAACCTGTAAAATTGAAAAACCACGGGATGCTAAGTATTGTACCTCAGGGTTAAACTCATCACTTTCTCGCACACCGATTGGTCCACCATGGGGCATGACTAACAATACTTTTTTATCATCTTGATTCGGTGTTGTTAAGTACCCTTCAAGCGAGGTGCTGTCATTGGCTTCGAAGTTAAAAAATGTCGTTTTAGCGTATTGAACATTTTCCATCTTCGAGATTGAAAACAGCAGTTCGAGTTTATTGTTTTGGGCATTATACAAATAATACTTGCCAGGCTCAGTTGCAGAATGATTGAACAGCAGATTTAGGTTGCCATCTAACGAGCTACTCATCCAAAAAAACTGCTCACCTTCCAGTGCATTTGCAATACTGTTATGTAAGTTTGAATATTCATCTTCAAAGTAGTGGGTGGTGTATTTGCCATGCTGTATATACGATGCTGAAACCAGTTTACCTTTACTATTGAGTTCAGCTGATTGGATGTCGTATTTGGGGTGGGCATAGAGTGTGCCCGTTATAGTTTGGGTGCGTACATCAAATGTGCTTACTTGGCTTTTATCTGAGTTTTTATTCGTGATCACCGCAACGGAGTGTTGATTGATAAACCCGATTGGTAAAAATTGGTAGTCAGCATCAGTAATCGTAAAGAAAGGAAGCCACTTTTCGGTGCCTAGTGTTTTATAAAAAAACGCTAAACTTTCGGTTTCTAAATCCAGTTTTACAGTAAACAGTTGTTGTTTGTGATCATCGTAAAAGTATGTGTCAGCGCCTTTTAAACCAGCTTCTACAGGGGAGTATATGGCAAAGTCATTACTATAAAGGCTTTCAATGGGTACTTTATAGAGTGATGTTTCCCCCTTGGTTTCTTTAGCAAATAGAATGTGTTTCGTGTCATTTATAAGTCGGCTAACTAAATAACCTTTTGCTTCTACTCTTTTTTGAATGAGGGGGGGCTTACTGTCACCTTCGCCTTCAGTGATGTTAGCAATAAGGTTGAAGTCTTTTTTCTTATGGTTATTAATTCTCAGCAATACGTGATTGTTATCAAGCCATTCGTAATTATAAAATCGAGACTTTTCTTCTAGTTGTAACATGCTATGCACTTTCAACGTGTGTGTATCGATAATGTTCAGGTTGGTCGTTTTATCTGTTTGTAACTCAATAAAGCTGATCCAGCGCCCATCAGGCGATAAGGAGACTTGGCTTTTATTGGGCGAGTACATTAAATTTTCACTGGAAAATATTTCAGCATGGAGGGGGCAAATAAAGAAAAGTAAAATGAGTAGTTTTTTCATTGCTTAACCTCCTGCTTTGTCAGTGTTTTTTCTATAAATGGGAAAAACAAGTCTTCGCCTGGTCCGCCATAATTTAACGACCGCCCAGCTAATATTGTGGGATAATTGCTTTCAACAAATTCAATGGCTTGTGAGCTTTTATTTTCTAATACAATCTGTGAAGCGGTGTACCAAAAGCCACGGGTCGTGATATTTAAGTGGCCAACATAATTGATTTTGTTGGCGGCAAGGGTAAATTGCCATTGTTCTTTCTCATCATCAAGATCAAGGTAGGAATAGTTATTTAAATTGATGCGGGAAATTGTATATTCCCCAAGTGGGAGGTTAGCTAAAATGTAGTTGCTACCGCTGCGAATATCTTGTGCGGTTAGTATGAATGACTTAGGGCCGTCGACATAAATTGCTTTCAAGTCTCTATTGGTTTCAATACCAATAAGTAAGTAGCCTTCATCGATTTTGCTGAGTGTGTCTTTATCTGCTTTTATATTGTCTATTTTAGATGCGCATGCAGTTAGCAATAACATCCCACAAAATAGTAAAATCCGTTTCATTTACTTGTACCTTATTTTTGTT
The DNA here is from genome assembly GCF_001469215.1 of Pseudoalteromonas sp. H105. Taxonomy (GTDB): domain Bacteria; phylum Pseudomonadota; class Gammaproteobacteria; order Enterobacterales; family Alteromonadaceae; genus Pseudoalteromonas. The sequence continues at coordinate 77,811 of NZ_LOFH01000004.1, read as the reverse complement.
ATTGCTGACTAAGATACTCAAAATAAAGCGATTTGTTAAGTGTTTAACATACTGTTTTTAACAATGATTTAACTTTCAGGCAGTTGCTCAGCTTCAAGCGCTAACTTTTCACGATCAGCTTTTGACACATAGGCAGGCTTATTACTTTTGTGTAATTTAGCGTTTGCGCGCTTATCTTTCTTCTGAAATTTAGTGACGATTTTCTTTCTGCGATTCATTTTTGGCTGCTGCTAATACTTAAAATTGGTGGCGTAGTATACAGTGTTACTGTATTTATAAGCTAATTAAATATCTTACTCAGTGAAATAATAACTTCATTGGTACAACGCTGGCGTAATGTGTCTTTACGGCGTTACAATTACGGTGTCTTCTTTCCCTTTCATTTAATAGGAATTTGCTTTGAAAAATTTTGTTTTAGCGAGTCTTGCATTAATGGCCGCAAGTAGCCATGCGAATATTGACCAAATTAGTCAGGATGCTGCTAAGTACGCAGTAGGCACCTATCAAGACACCCAAATTCATACGTTGGCTAATTTAGTTTCTTACCCAACGGTTAATAAAGAAGGGGTTTCAACATTAACAAATCCTGATTTTATTGGTTTTAAAGCGTTATTAAAAATGAAAGCGGCAGCACTTGGTTTTGACTACCAAGACTTAGGGCACACAGTGCTAATAGGCATGGGTGAACAAAACGATAAGGTAACCATTGTAACTCATGGTGATGTACAACCAGCAGATGCCAGTAAATGGACAAAAAGCCCCTTTGAGATAGACAGTACCTCAGAGCCGGGTAAATTAATCGCACGTGGAACAGAAGATGATAAAGGCGCAATCGCTACTGCACTCTATGCGATGAAAGCTATAAAAGATCAAAAAATTGAGCTTGATAACCGTATTGAGCTGATGGTGTATTTAGCCGAGGAGTCGGATTGGGAACCGCTTAAAGAGTTTATGAAAACTTATCAGCAACCTAAATACGCGGTCACCATTGATGCATCCTACCCTGTGGTTGTCGCGGAGAAAGGCTGGAGTTTAGTTGCGCCAACCTTTACAGGCACATCACCACAAACCGGTGTGTATGTGAGTGACCTAAAAGGTGGCGCATTTGTTAGCCAAATCCCAGAGGATGCAAGCGTTGTGTTACATAACGCAACCGATGCTGATATTGAAACCCTTAATACGAATATTGCCATACTCAAGGATGTTAAAGTGGCGGTAACTGAGGTTAGTCAAGGCATTAAAGTATCAGTAAAAGGCACGTCAGCGCATTCATCTGAACCAGAGGCGGGGTTTAATGCCATTGCTCACTTGGCAGAGGTATTTAAAGGTATCGAACTTGAGAACAACAGTGACGGCCAAGCTATTGAGTTTATTAATCAGCTTATTGGCCTTGATTTATATGGTAATAACTTTGGCGAAATTGCGTATAGCCATGACTTTATGGGCCCGATGACGGTCTCACCAACATTATTAAAACGCGATGCTAATGATATTACGTTGTCTGTAAATATGCGCCGTCCTGTAGGTAAAGATGAAGCAAAATTGAAACAGCAAATAGATACGGCTCTGGCAAACTGGCAGGCGAACAATAATGTTCAGTTAAAAGAGACAAACGTAGTTATTGGCACACCTATGCTGCTTGACAGCGCACCACATGCTCAAGCATTGCTTGATATATTTAAACACTTTACCGGTAACGAAGATGCAGGCTTTGTATCAATAGGTGGCGGTACGAACGCTAAGTTGTTTGAAAATGCCGTATCGTTTGGCCCATCCATGCCTGGCAAAAAGTACACAGGCCATTCAGAGCATGAGTTCATTACGGTTGAGCAGCTTAAGTTAAACCTTAAAATGTACACTGCGATGATGATAAAACTGGGTAATATGTAATTCACAGACAGGGTGCAAATTTTTAAAAGGTTTGCACTCTTTTTACTACGCATTTTTAAATATGAATGTCATAGCACTTTAATGCTTACTCGAATTCATTACTTATCATGTACTTTTTTGTTACCTCGCTGACCTCTCACATCACTGCCTATAAATACCGATAAAAATACAAAATGCGCCATTGTTTGTTATAAATTTCTTAACAATCGTGCCTTAAAATGGTAAAAAGTTCCCATAAGGATAATAAATATAAAAACTGAGTAGCAGTTATAATGGATTTTTTAAATTTAGCATTTACTTTCCCCACCGCCATTTTTACGGCGCTTCTATTAGTTGTGATACTGTTTTGGCTAATAACCTTGGTTGGCTTTGCTGATATAGATATGTTTGAATCAGACATCGATATTGACGCTGATGCGCCTCCCGCTTCAAGCCTATCGTCATGGTTTAACATGGGGTTTGGCGGTGTGCCAATCACTGTTTCATTTAGCCTTATCGTGATGACTAGCTGGCTTATTAGTATGTATGCACATAAGTTTTTTGCGTACCTGTTAGGTGATGGCATTTTATTTTATGTTTTTGGCATCGTAATGGTGCTCGCCAGTATGCTAGTGGCAATCCCCATTGCTGCTATTATTTCAAAACCCCTCCAGCGCTTTTTTAACAGCACAGAGACTTCAAAAAGTAGCGACTTTTTAGGTTTAGAATGTACCGTTGTTACTTCAAAAGTAACCGATACTTTTGGTCAAGCCAAAATACAGTTTCAAGGTACTGAACAATTAATTCAAGTTCGCAGCAGCAACGAAGAACCATTTACCTCAGGTGACACAGCCGTGTTGCTTGAATACTTCAAAGAGCAACATTGTTACACCATAACTCGTACGCCGTGGTAAACGGCTTGCGTAATGGCGCTTGTAGCAAATAAAAATCGATAATCACGTTAGGACATAACATGGAATTTCTAGATAACCTCATCCCTATACTTACATTTGTCGGTATAGCAATAGCGATTATATTTGCTATTTTGCTTGTTATTGGCAAGTTTTACCGCAAAGTTGAACAAGGCCAAGCCTTAATCATTAATAAAATGAAGAATGAGCCAGATGTAACCACAACGGGCGGCATTGTTTACCCGATAATCCATAAAATGGAAGTGATGGATATCTCGACTAAGCGCATGGTACTTGAGCGTAAAGATAAGGGCGGCTTAATTTGTAAAGACAATATCCGTGCTGACATCGCCATTACTTTCTATATTCGAGTTAATGAAAACAAAGAAGACATTTTACGTGTTGCAAAACATGTGGGTTGTGCCCGTGCGTCTGAACACGACACGCTACAAGAACTCTTTGAAGCAAAATTCTCAGAGGCGCTTAAAACGGTGGGTAAGCGCATGGATTTTGTTGAGCTATTTACTCATCGCAATGAATTTCGAGACAACATTAAAGAAGTGATAGGCCAAGATTTATCTGGTTATACTCTTGAAGATGTCGCGATTGATTACCTTGAACAAACCTCAATTGATAAGCTCGACCCGCAAAATATTCTGGATGCTGAAGGTATTCGTCGCATTACAGAAATGACGGCAGTACAAAATGTCTCTACTAACCAATTAAAGTGTGATGAGCGCGCTAAAATTGAAATTCAAAATCAAGAAGCCACTGAAAAAACACTTGAAATTGAGCGTCAAAAGCAAGATGCCATGTCACGTCAAGTGCGTGAAATAGAGACAGTTAAAGCCCGTGAGTTTGCAGAAGCTGAAAAAGTGCGTCAAGAAGAACGCCTCAAATCAGAGCAAGCACGTTTACAAGCCGATGAAGCAATTGGTATTAGTGAACAAAATAAGCAACGTGAGCTAGATATCGCAGAGCAAAATCGTTTGCGAGTGCTCGGTATTGAAGAAGAAAAGGTATCACGATCGCGTGAAATCGAAGTGATCGAACGTGAAAGAGAAACCGAAATTTTACGCATCAATAAAGAAAAAGCCCTAGAGGTTGAGCGTAAAGAAATTGCTGATGTAGTGCGCGACCGCGTGATTGTTGAAAAATCAGTAGCTGAAGAAGAAGAACGCATTAAAGATGTAAAAGTACTGGCTGGTGCGGAACGTGAAAAAGAAGCTGTCATTATTCGTGCCAAGGCAGAGGCCGAAGAAGCACTGGTAAAAGACATTGAAGCTGCAAAAGCGCAAGAGCAAGCGGCAGAGTTTAAAGCGCGTGAGCTTGAAACAATGGCTAATGCTGAGCTGAGAATTGCAAACCAACAGGCAGAGTCTAAGAAGATCTTAGCGCAAGCACAGCAAGTTGAAACGGCTGCTATAGGCCTTGCAGAAGCTGATGTCATTAAAGCGAAAGCAGAAGCAAATGCAATACAAGGCGAAACAGACGCTCGCGTACTGCAACAAAAACTTGAAGCGCAAGCACAAGGTGACCGTGAAATAGGTTTAACTCAGGCCCAAGTACAAACCGCGATGGCTGATGCAAACGAGAAACAAGGTGAAGTAGAAGCAATTAACCTTGAGCGTAAGATGCTAGCAGAAGCAAAAGGCCTTGAAGAGAAGCTACAAGCGCTTAACGCAATGGATCAAGATGCCCGTGATTACGAAAGCTTTACACTGCAATTAAACCAACAAAAAGAGCTGGTACTAGCTAAAATTTCAGCCAGTAAAGACATTGCCGAGCATCAGTCTCATATTATGGCGAAGGCATTGGGTGATGCTGATATTAATATTATGGGCGGTGATGGCCAGTTCTTTAACCAGTTTATGAGTGCAATCAGTTTAGGTAAATCAATTGACGGCCTCGTTGATGAAAGCCAAACAGTGCAAACGGTGTTTAAAGATCACTTAAACGGCGACCGTAACTTAATAGAAGACCTAAAAGGTGTATTAGCAGGAGCAAATGGCTCAGCGGAAACGCTAAAAAACTTTAACATGAGTAAATTACTTAAGCAGTTAAGTAATACAACGGCAGCCGAGAAAAGCCAATTACTGAGCATGTTAGGCGGTAATTTAGGTGGCGGCTTAGATGATAAAATTCAACTAGATCCCAAAGACTAGTTTGCCAGCATTATTAGCCGTAGCAGTTTTTGTTACGGCTAAATATTATTTAATATCAGGATAGTTTTTCATGACGGACGTAACTCAACAAGCGCTAGAGCAAGGCTCGTACGATTTAATCAAGCGCCGCTTATCTAATTTTGGCACTGATTTAAAAACCCAAATAGATACAGTAAATAAGCAACGTATTGATGAGTTTGGCAGTACGGAGTTACAAGTAAAAGGGCGAGTACGCGTTCGTACTGAGCAAAACTGCACCCCACGCGATATTGTTATTGTGGGTGATAAAGTTATTTTTGCTTATAACGTACAGCTAGGGTTAAAAAAAGAAACCGCAATCAGTGATGTGTTTAGTGTTCAAAAATTGGTTGAGCAAGATGATCATTACGAAATAGAACCTTACCCTGATACCACACGCTTTTTAACAGACAGCCGTTTTATTCGTGATTTTGAAGAACTTTATACCTATTACAAGCAAACTACCTTACAGCATTTATACCAGCAAAATGGCAAGCTGTTTGCGTTATTCCAAATTGGTGACAAGTTATCGGATGTGCGCGTGTTTCGCTGGGAAATTCACCCAGATAACACCATTAATTACATTGATAACCGCGGTGAGCGAGATATTCAACACGCTCATGACTACGATTTTGAATGGCTCAATACCGATCGCAACGATCACATTGAAGGACGCTTTGCTCATATAAATATTGCCGACCACCTGTTTGTTGAAACTACCGGCGGCACACTCACCATTAAAATTGAAAATAGCACAGACACCGGCGAAGGCATTTACCAAGAAGCGGTGGATGATAAAAATCAATCCCTTGCTGACAGTGATGTTGACTATGCGCTGGTGGGTGATTTGATACTCCTTAAAATACTGCCATACCGCGAAAAAACATGGCGTTATTTTATTTACAACACCCGTACGCAACAGGTTATGCGCCAAGATGCCATTGGCAGTGCATGTGTTACTTTACCTGAAGATCACGGGATTATTTTTCCCGGTGGTTATTATTTACAGTCAGGCCAAGCGCGCTCATTTGAAGAGTACATAGATGATTTAGAGTTTCATCGTCATGTTAAATCACCGAACGGTGAAGATGTTTTGTATGTGTTTTACGAACCAAGTGAAGGGCGCTATGCGCTTTTTGCCTACAACATTATTGATAAAAACCTACAAAACCCGATTTACTGCCACGGCTACGCTATTTACAACGATGGTTTAACCCTTACCTTTAAAGCAGACAAAGACGAAGCGGAGCGCGTACACCCAATACAAATTTGGCAAAGCCCGTTTGTATCCAGTGAGTTTGCCGCCAATACGCCGCCTTTAACCAGTTTTTTTGGCAAAATAGGCAATCCTGATTTAGTGCGCGGTATCTCTGATTTATACAGTGTGTGCAAAGCCATTAGCGAGCAAAGCCCAAGCCTCAATCATTATGAAGACATGATAGCGTTGAGTCGTAACATTTTTGACCGCTACCATTGGCTTAACGAGAGCGAATTTGCTGAGATTGCGACAAGCCTACACAGTATTTTTGAAACTGCTGAGCAAGTGCTTGACGAGTTTGAAAAAGTCACTGAAATTCAAAACAAAGCAAAACAATCACTGGTTGATATTAATAAGCAGTACACTGAGGTTACCCGTGATGTACGCCCAGATAGCTTTAAAGCCGCCCCTGAGTTTGTGCAAGCTATTGATGCACTCAAAATATTAAAAGGGCAAATAATTAGCCTTGAAGATATTAAGTACATTGATCTCGACGCCCTCAACAATCTACAAAAGCAAGTGGATGAAAAGCTCAGCGAAGTAAGCCAAGCTACAGCCGCATTTTTACAGCAAGATAGTGCCCTGCAACCTTACCATGATAAATTAGGCGAGCTTGAAGCTCTGAGCACAAAAAGCGAAAGTGTCAGCGAGCTCAAAACCTATATCGCCGCACTGGATGAGCAAAGTGTAGAGCTTGATTTGCTTAACCACACCATGCTTGATTTAGACATTGATGACAGCCGCGTGCGCACGCAAATATTAGAAGATATCAGCGCGGTGTATGCACTGGTTAATCGCGCAAAAGCAAGTATTGAAATACGTCAAAAAAGCTTAGGCAGTGTTGAAGCGAAAGCGGAGTTTGCAGCACGGTTTAAACTTTTTTCGCAAAGCATTACTAATGCGCTAAATAACGCAAAAACCCCAGAGGCTTGTGACGACCAATTATCAAGGTTGCTTATCCAGCTTGAAGAGCTTGAGTCTCAATTTAGTGAGTTTGATGAATACCTAAGCGAAATTATTGCCAAGCGTGATGACGTTTACGAAAGCTTTGAAGCACACAAACAAAGCCTGATTGATGCCCGCCAGCGCCGCGCTCTTAATTTAGCCAATGCCGCTGAGCGTATTTTACAAGGTGTCAATCGCCGCGCCCAAAGCTTTACAGAGCTCGATAAACTCAATACCTACTTTGCCGCTGATCCGATGATCAGCAAGCTACGCGCATTAACCGACGAGCTTAAAGAATTAGGCGATGAAATACGCGCTGATGATATTCAATCTAAACTCAAAGCGAGTAAAGATCAGGGCATACGTTCACTGCGTGACAAGCAAGATATTTACACCGATGGCGGTAATACGGTCAGCATTGGTAAGCATGCATTTAGTGTAAACAAGCAACTGCTTGATTTAACGCTGTTGCCGCGCGATGAACAATTAATGCTGCACCTAACAGGCACTGATTATTTTGAAGCCATTGAAGATGAGCAAAGCCTTGCCACGCTTGAGCAAAGTAAGCATTTATGGCAACAAGCTTTGGTATCTGAGAATGACGCAGTTTATCGCGGTGAGTACCTTGCGGCTCAGCTATTGCTAGCGTGTGAAAATAGCGAACACTCGCTTACTTTTAGCCAGTTACACGATGCGCAAGCGGATGGGAGCTTGTTAAGTTTAGTACAAAAATTTGCAGAACCGCGTTATCAAGAAGGCTACGAAAAAGGCATACATGATCACGATGCCTGCGCTATTTTAAGCACCTTACTAACGCAAAAAAGTACCCTAGATTTACTTATTTACCCTGCCAGTTGCCGTATTATTACGCAGTTATTTAGTGCGCAATTAAGTACAGAGCAGTTAAGCAATTTTTATCATCAGGCAAGTAATGCCATATTGATGGATAAACACTTTGCAGCAACACAATTTATCACCAACTTAACTGAGCAAATAAGCACGCAAGTCAGTCATTTCTTGCCGCAAGTTGAGTTACTGAGCCAACGCTTCACTGATTTTTCATGCGATTTAACCGCCGGTTATTTGATCCAACAATTAGCGCAACAAAAAGCACCTGATAAGCTTTGCTTTGTAGTGTCGCAACAGGCTAAAAAGCTTGCAGAACAGTTTACAAGTGAGGCAAAAGTAAAAGGCTTTAGTGGCGAATTAGAAAGCGCGCGTAAAAATGTAAACAGCACCGATGAGCGTGCTTTGTTGTATTTAAGCTGGCTAAACGCGTATTGCTTACATTACCCAGAGATAAGCCATGTTGTGCAAGCGGAAGCCGCTAATTATTTACATTTAAGTGCCAGTACAGGGCTAACTTACCAAGTGCTAGATGTAACCCCAACCACGCAAGTTGAAAACCTAATGGGCCAACATAAGCGGGTAAAAGAGCAGGTTCTTAACCTTGATTACGCTGAATTTTATGCCCGCACTCGCAACTATATCACCGAGCAAGTACCTGCATTTGAGCAATATCACCGCCTGCGAACTGACATACTTGCAGAGCAAAAAGAGCGCCTACAACTCGATGAGTTTAAAGCCCGGCCTTTAAGTTCATTTGTGCGTAATCAGCTTATTAATAAAGTGTACTTCCCAATTATTGGCGATAACTTAGCTAAACAAATTGGCTCTGCGGGTAAAAATAAACGCAGTGATTTAATGGGCATGTTATTGCTTATATCACCACCCGGCTACGGTAAAACAACGCTAGTTGAATACGTGGCAAATCGATTGGGGCTGACCTTTGTAAAAGTAAACAGCCCATCAATAGGGCACGACCAAGTCTCACTTGACCCAGCGCAAGCAATTAATGCAACCGCTGAAAAAGAGATTGCTAAAATTAACCAAAGCTTCGAAATGGGCAATAACGTGATGCTCTATTTGGATGATATACAGCACACTAATCCTGAGTTTTTACAAAAGTTTATTTCATTGTGTGATGGTTCGCGCCGTATTGATGGTGTGTGGAACGGTAAAAGTAAAACCTACGATCTACGCGGTAAAAAGTTTGCTGTGGTTATGGCAGGTAACCCATACACCGAGTCGGGCGAGAGCTTTAAAATTCCTGACATGCTAGCCAACCGCGCCGATATATATAACTTAGGTGATACCTTAGCAGGGTGCGAACAAGAGTTTGCTATGAGCTTTATTGAAAACTCGTTGACCTCAAACTCAGTACTTGCGCCGCTTGCCAATCGCAATATGGAGGACTTATATAAACTTGTGCGTATTTGCGAGGGCGAAGATATCTCATTAAATGAGCTTGAACACGGCTACTCTCAAGCGGAGGCAAACGAAATTAAAGCAGTGTTAACCCGTTTAATGACCATTCGTAACACAGTGCTAAAAGTAAATGCTCAATACATCGCTTCAGCCGCACAAGATAACAACTACCGCACCGAGCCGCCTTTTAAACTGCAAGGTAGCTACCGTAATATGAACAAAATGGCAGAGAAGGTTGTGGCTGCCATGAACGATGAAGAGCTTGAAAACTTAATTCGCGATCACTATCGCGGCGAGGCGCAAACTCTCAGTAAAGGCTCAGAAGAAAACTTACTTAAATTAGGTGAATTGCGCGGTACACTCAGTGATGAAGAGCAGCAGCGTTATGCACAAATTAAAGATGATTTTGTAAGACTCAATAAGCTCGATGGCGCAGGCAGCCCAGTAATGATGGCTGTTGAGCAAATGAGTTACTTGCATGAATCACTGCAAAGTATTGCCGGTAAGTTGAGTAAAACTAACCTCAGTCACGATTACAGCGAATTATTGCAAACACTGGGGCTCAATGTGCAAGGGACAGACAACAACCATGCAATACAAGCGCTTGCGCAAGCTGTTGAAAGCGGCCTTGGGCAAACACCGTACAAAGACGTGCTTAAACAGCTAGCAGACAACACGGCTGAAAATAACACCCAAGCACAACTAAATGCGTTAGTTAAAGCAATAACTGAAAATAATACTAATCACACGTTAAATACTTTAGCTGCACAGCTGGGTGAAAGTATCGGTTCAATAAACAATAAAAGTGAAATTACCGAGTTAACGAAAGGCATTGTTGCAAATAACACGAATCAAACATTAGCTATGCTGGGGCAACAGTTAGCAGAGTATTTAGCCCCTTTAGATAATAAAGATCAGCTACAAACATTAATAAATACCATAGCGAGTAATAATACGGCTTCGCATATTGATGCACTAAGTGAGCAGCTCAACCACACACTTAAAAATAATAATATGCAAAACGGTGTGCAACAGCTGATTGCTGCGTTAAATAGCCAAACCGAGCAATTAAACACCAAAGCCGAACTTAACGAGCTTTCCCAAGCGATAACCAACACTAACCCTAATACTGCCATTTTAGCATTACAGCAGGCGATACTTGCTGGTAGTGAGGTACAAATACAAACACTCAGTGAGCAATTGCTTAGCGTATTGACTACACTGGATCACAGTGAAAAATTAACCGAGATATTAACCGCGTTAAAAAGTGCCAATAGCAACGAGCAAACTCAACACTTAATAAGCCAGTTGCTTAGTGAGTTAAAGACTGCGAATAATCGTGATGTGCTTGAGCTTATCGCACAGCAAAGCGTAGAGAATACGCAACAACACGCTGCGCAACACAGCGAACAAAAACAGGCCTTGGAGGTATTGATAAGTGCAATAAAAAATCAGCCTAGGCAAGTGGTTACGCAGGTAAGCGAAAAAGATCAGCAAGATGGTTCTATGCCAACACTGTTATAAAAGCATCCGTTGCTTTTAAACATAAAGGAGAAAAAGAAATGGAAATCAACGCACCAGAATTATATGACTCAATGGGCGAGGCAAAAATTGCCGCTATTTACGTGAATGATGGACAAGAGGTTATCGCTAATCAAGCGTTGTTTGATGTAGAACTTGAAAAAGCCGTGTTAGAGGTTGTGACACCACAAGCAGGCGTTATTCATAACTTTAAAGCAAAAGTAGGTGATATTGTCAGCTCAGAGCAAGTCATTATGCACCTACGTGAAAAACGCTACGGCGAACACACTGCAGATAAAAAATTACCGCTGGAAGAAGAGCTCGCATTTTTAAGAGAAGAAAACGAGCGACTCAAACAGCAGTTGGCGCAGCAGGTAGCTATAGATTAGATATGTTAATTGTAATTAATATTTAGAGTTCTAATTGATAGAATAATAAAAGTGGTTTGAAGTCTCTTCAAATTTCACATACAAAAATAGGTCTTTAATGATAAAAATAATAATAATGGTAGCGCTTGTTTTGACTACTCATGTTCAGGCAAGTCAGTACTCTTACAATGATCCACTTTATCACACTCAGTGGTATTTAAATAAGACAAGCATCAGGGGGGAGAATAACTATAACGTTGGTTTTGAAAATTTGAAAATTTGAAAAGATCAGGAATCGATCAATCTATAGAAACAGTTACAGTAATATTTTCAACTGGGATTGATTATAGGCATGAGGATTTGGTTGATGTCCTGTGGGTTAATAACGACGAAATAGCATTTAACGGTATAGATGATGATGGCAATGGCGCAATCGATGATATCCATGGTTTAAATCCTCATAAAATGAATGGTGATATATTTGATCCATTTGGTAGTGGAACATCATTAGCAGGTGTTGTAGCTGCATCGCAAAATAACGGTAAGGGGATTACAGGTATAGCCTCTAATAATAAAATAATTTCTTGTAAATTATATGATGATGAAGGTAGCCTCACATACCAGTCCTTAGAAAATTGTGTTGATTATGTAATTGATTTAAAAGTGAATAAAAAGTTGAATTTTTCTTCAGTTTTATTCAATTTTGGTTTTGCGGGGGCAATTTTTAGCGTGCCAGAGCCTAAGTCGTTTTATGCAGGTATCAATAAATTTAGAACTATTTTAGAGAAGCTTGAAGCTGAAGAAATTTTACTTATTGCTCCTGCAGCGGATCATGGATTTGGTAAAATAGGTATAGATTTAGATCTAGATTACACACCTTATTTTCCTTTTTCGTTCTTGATGTCAAATATAGTTGTAGTTTCAGGTATGAGTCTTAGTAAAGGGCTTAATTCTCAAGGTGAAAATACCATTTCTACTTTTGCTCCAGCTGAATTTATTAAGACAACTTCAAATAAAAAAAGGTATGCTCCCAAAACTTTTATAACTGAATTGGAACAAGCAGATATCCCTCTTGATAATATTATCAATGGTGCACTGAGTAGTGACATATTTACAACAACTGAGAAATCTTGGGTGTTTAACTATTCAACTGAAAATGCATCATTGGAGTTTCCTGAATTAGACCTTTCAGAATATAAGAGTAAATTTATAGGTTTATCCTTTGATTTACTAGGTACAGAAAGTGAATTTTATTTTGAGTTTTTTGATCACTCTTTAAATAAATGGCAGCCAATGACGGGTAATGGTATGTATTATGGGTCTGAGTGGCAGAGGACAAATGCAACTGTTTATTTTAGCCCTGATATATTTCTAAGCTTACGAGATCTAAAGATAAGGCTTCTATTCCATGGTTATCCTTCTAGTGAGGATAAAGAGGTATATGTTGATAACATCAAACTGTTTGATGTTGAAAGTGCTGATGAGGTAGATGATTATAGTTATACAAGAGGCTCTAGTATTGCCGCTGCTTTAGTTGCGGGCTCAGCGGCAGTATTACAATCTAACTCTGAATTAAAAATGTCAGAAGTGAGGAATTTATTAATTTCTTCAGGCACTATTTTTTATCAGGATAGACTAGATGGTTTTCCATCTGATCTATCGCTTTCTAATAAATATCTAAAGTTATTAGGTGATAATACAGGCTTACTTGATTGTGTGGATCAGAAAGTATCAAAGAGACTCTACCCCTCATTAGAAAATGTCATACCACGGGTTTTAGGAAAAGAATTAATAATTAAGGCAATTAACATAAATTGCGGCAATCCTATCGAAAGTAAGCTTGAAATCAAAGATGAATTAACGGACGTAATATATGAAGCTGAAGATGATGGTATATTTCCTGATTCTATTCCTAATGATGGTTTCAATATTACAAAAATAGTGTTTGAAGAAACAGGGATGCATAATTTAAGAATAGATTCAAATAAAGGGCTCCCTGTACTTGTAGTTAAGCCCTATAAATACTTTAAAACTGACCCTTTAGTATGGGATGTTCGAGAAGATAGCTATCGACATTCAGGTGATATTCCCTTTTATGTGGACTTTGGGGGGGTTGAGGATGCTTTTAATAAGGCTTTTTTTACTGGAAGTATAGGTGAGGGCGTTATTACAAAATTTAATTATAGTGACCATGAGCTTGAGGATATAAATAAAAGTATCAGTGAGCTTCCCGTAAATAAATCAAATAAATCAAAAGCGCCGAATGATGTTTCAACTGGTGGGCCTACAAACATTGCATCGCAGTATGAGATATACAACCGTATATCCGTTCCATGGGAAGAGTTTATAAAGTTTGTACCTTACGAGTTAGATACTTTTAAATTACTTTACTTTCCAGTGACTTCATTTGCTCGCGTAGCAGGAGAAGAAGGTGAACGTGTATTCGTCTATTATACAGAGCCCTCAAATAGAGAGCCAGACACTACCATGGAATTTCAGCTTCTATTCTTTGAGAAAAGCTCAACTTTTGTTTATAGCTATAAAAACTTTCCAAATGAAGTTATAGATGCAATAAAATCCAGAGGCTTGCAAATTGGGCATAATTATTTTTTACCAATTACTGACGAGTTTGAAAATAACGTGAGTTACATTTTTAAAGTTGATGATAATGTAAATGTTGCACCTATTTCTATAACAGATAAAATTTTTATTGAAATGGGTGAAGAGGCTTATTTTGATATAAATAAGGTATTTGATGATGCCGACAATGATCAGCTCTTCTATTCCCGCACAGAAAATACACCTTCTTTTATAAATATATATAGTTTAGGTAATTCTAAAGTTACTTTTCAAAGTGGCTGGGAAATAGGCGATGAAATTGAATTTGAAGTCCAAGTTACTGATGGTGAACAAGCGATAAGGAAAATTATAAAGCTTCAAATTACGGAAAAATCCAAAATTCCACCTGTTTTTTCTTTAGAAGAAGTTGAAGTAAACACGGGTATCGAAAAAAGGATTAACCTAAGTCGTTATACGGTTAGTGAAGAACAAGTCACATTCGAAATAAAAAATAAGAATGAAAATATCAAACTAGAAGGTAATATTTTAAGGCTTAACTACAGCAAAGCTGACTACCCACTAGGAGGTTTTGTTTTGAAGCTCACTTTACAAGATGGTTTTCATAATGTTGAAAAAGCAATAGCAATAAGATTAAATTACTTTAATCAAACTCCAGAGCTATTGTATCATTTTGATCATTATAGGGTTTATTTAGATAGTGAATTTGAAGTTGATCTTTCAATTTATTTTGATGATAGAGATAATGACACATTAACCTATAAAGTTGATTCTGAATTTGCTCGGCTGTCTGAGAATAATAGTTCTACTCTTAAGGTATTTGCAAAAGAGTTAGGGGTTCATGTACTAACCATAGAGGCTTCTGATAGTGAGGGGGCAAGCGTAAGTACAACATTCCGGTTTGATGTAATTGAAAAAACGAATAATGAGAATGAAGACACAATAAAAGCAGAGAAAACCGCTGGGGGCGGTAGTTTGGCTTGGTTTACTCTTGGTTTACTAATTATCACAGCTTCTATACGAAAATATAAGTTAAGTAAAGTCGCAAAGAGTTAATAGGGTAAGTTACACAGAGTCTGTTACAGGCTCAACTAAATAAAAGATTAGCGTCTATTCCATTAGTCGACAGCCTTGTAAATAGTGCCCTGCAAGCATTTTTGTGTTACCAGGGCACGCGATACTTTAGCATTATTTTAATTCATATTTTGGCGTATGAAAGCAAGCGTATCATGTCAATCGATTTACCTAGTTCCCACCTTAATGCATAAACAAACATATGAATGGCGATAATCGTCCTATCTAGCGCATATTCGTCGATTGAACGCAAAAAGGTGATGCTGTTTTTGGCTTGTTCGATGCCGTGTTCTTCGTAGTCTATCAGTACCTTTATGGTGTTTTCTTCAGGGGTGATTGGGCGCTTAACTGGCGTGTAACCAAGCTGCTTAATCATCGACTCTGCAACAGACCAGACTGACCATGGGTTTTGTCCTGTAATTAAGTTACCGTCGTGTGCGATGTTGTTAAGGTACAGATACCCCTCATCAAAGGTCGCCCCTTGTTCAACTAATTTGTTTTGTAATAAAAAGGGGAATACCTCTTTAGCATCTGGAATGAGTAGTAATTCTTCTTCGTTGGTAAATGCAGCGACGGTTTTGTTATTGATCATCGGCGTGCCGTCTGACAAAGTAACATTCACCAGTGCTGCAGGCCCATGGCACACAGCCCCAATGACTTTATTGGCCTCGTAGTATTCACGCAGCATGGCTTGGATTGATGTATTGTTAGGAAAGTCAAACATTGCGCCTTTTCCACCAACAAAATAAACAGCACTGTATTGGAGCGTATCTACCTCTTCCAGTGCGATGCTATTGTTAACTTTGCTTTGTGCATAGGGGTCATTTAAAAACGCGTAGTCGTATTGTCCCATGTCATCATCATCGAGTACTGCGGGCGGTTTCTTCCCTTGAGGGCTGGCAATATCAACATCAAAGCCATTCGCTTGAAATACATAGTATGCACGCGCCAGCTCTGTTAACTCATACCCTGTGTTTTTGTCACTGCTGCCCATTTTGTCAGTACTTGTTACCACAGCCAGTATTTTTCCTCGTGGTTCTTTAACACTTTGCTTTAGGTAGACTAAATCGTGCGGCGTTGTATTAATCACGTTGAGCTTATTAGGGCTAGCAGGTACAACAGCTCTGATCCAAAGAATAAAGCCAACTAGCAACGCAAATAAACTAACAATTGTGATTAGGGTAATTTTTGTCTTTCGATAGTGAGTAAACATAATTTTTCCTCTTGAGATTTGGGTTCAGTGTGGCGGTGAGTATGTGAAATCAGTGTGAAATGTCAGGGGCATGTTGTGTTGGTAACAATTGATAGTCGGTGTAGTGATCAGTCGAGGTTTCGTTTATTTGTGTAAAGTATGCAAATGTGCCTTTCATGTTCATTTTATTTTGCTTAAGTAAAATACTCCCCGCGTTATTTATAAAGTTAAACGAAAGGGCAAGGTCGGTGATATTGGCGGAGAGCATGGGTGAAAAGTCAGCCGTATTTACAATAGATAGCGTTTCGATAAAGTGCAATGATTTGTTATAAACCAAGGTGCCGCGCAGTTTTCCGATGGCGTCATCGCCTAGCTTTTTGATGTGTACATTATAATCAACCACCATGGTGCTTTCGTCCTCAGAGATGAGCGTGAGGCTTTCAAGATCAACAAATTTACGCAGTGGCATGCTAATACGCTCTTTTTTATCGGGTGCGTTGTTTTGTTTACTTTTTTTGTCTGTAAAACGCTTGATTTGCGCTGAGGTGGGGGATTGGCCATTGGTTTTTATAAGCTGCCAAGGCGTTGCTGCATGTGGGTTATAGTGTTCGACAGAGCGTGTAATATCGCCCTCTTCATTTTCAAAGCGAGAAACCGTGAATGACCAGCGTTGGCTGTTTGTTTGTTCAAATTTAGTAATGGCGGCGTCGATGCTATTTTTAAGTTTATTGTACTGGGTGGCTTCATTGTCTGAGGCAATCGCCTGGTTGAACATGATTAAGTAAATGAAAGGTAAAAATAGAAGTAGGTAGCATTTTTTCATGGGTCGTCTCTTTTAGGCAATAAAAATGAGACCTTAAATCAGTTAATGTGAAAAATGAGTGAAATGAAACGCCTTCATATTCCAACGTGTTGCATAAAACAGGGAAGGGGTGTATTTCACATTTGTTTCACACACAGTGGCATACCGTTGCATTCTAATTAAACGTTAAGGTGCATGTTATGTCCTGCAAAATAGAACTTGAAGGTGTTTCTCAGTCATTTAAAACCACTACGTCGACAATTACGTTATTTGAAAAGCTCGATATAACTGTTGAACAAGGCCAGTCTTATGCCATAACAGGACCTTCTGGGTCCGGTAAAACGAGTTTGCTTATGTTGCTTTCGGGGCTGGAAAAGCCAACAACAGGGCAAGGGCGGTTTATAAACGCAGAGACTGTTTTACCTTTGGACAGCTTGCGATCACATGTCGGGTTTATTTTTCAACAGTTTCACTTGTTGCCAGAACTATCAGCTCTTAACAATATTGCGCTGCCATTAAAATTACGTGGTGACAAACAGGCAGTAGCCAAAGCCGAGCATTGGTTAGCGAAGGTCGGTTTATCAAAGCGTGCTGATCATCGCCCTTCACAATTAAGCGGTGGTGAACAGCAGCGTGTTGCCATTGCCAGAGCTCTTGTTTTCTCACCTAAATTTATATTTGCTGATGAACCAACCGGTAATTTAGATCAAGGCAATGCCAGTGATATTTCAGATATGTTATTTGAGTGCAGCCAAGCGCATAACGCCGGTTTAATTATTGTGACTCACAGCAATGAACTTGCAAATAAAGCACAAAATATTTACTCATTTACTGAGGGAAGGCTCACGCTTGATTGCAAAAATATAAACTCGGGACCTGCCCGCCATTTAACTCAACATACAGGCCAACAGTATGCTTAAACTTCACTTACAGTTGGCTTGGCATTTTTTTGTTAAAGAGTACTCACAGCCTCATCAAAAGCTGTTGAGATGGGTGCAAGTGATTCTTATGGTGTTTATCACCACGTTGACATTATCAAGTAACACCATTCAACACTACCTCAACCAAAACTTAGCTAGCTTACTGGGGGCTGATGCCGTTTTAGCGCAAAAAAATAAATTAACGAATGAACAGGCCCTGCATTTAAAACGTTCTAGCGATGCCGTTGTTGAGACCATGCAAGTTAATGCGACGCTGACATTTAATGACCAATGGCAAAGCGCCAAGCTAAAAGCGATTGCGAATGACTACCCGTTGCAAGGTGAATTATTAACGTCAGCTTCTTTGCAAAGTCCATCAGAAGTAACCCATGGCTCACCTCAATCGGGGCAGATCTGGTTAGATAGCCGATTGTTATCGAGTTTAAATATCGCCATAGGAGATACCCTTTATCTGGCGAAAAGGCCGTTTTTAGTATCACGTGTATTAGTGCATGAGCCAGATCGTTTAATGGAAAGCCACACGGTTGCCATGAGAGCAATGATAAACCTGGATGATATGACCGCATTGAATATTGATGATGGGGCAGTCCTTTATCGATACCTGATAGCGGCGACTAAATCGCAGGTTAATGGGCTTATTGATTGGCAAAAGGAGACCTTGCCCGCGGCAACACTGCACCATAAACAGGGTAAGCACCCGTTAGCGCTATTTTGGCAACGAACCGAAAATGTACTCGGTTTAAGCTCAATTATCTTGTTTTTTATGGCGGCTATTGCGATTGCACAAATTGCCCAAGTACACATAAAAAAAGAGCAATATTTTTCAGCGGTCTGTATGAGTTTGGGGGCATCTAAATCAACAGGTTTAGTATTGTCACTGCTCAAGTGGCTGATTAACCTTGTGCTACTAATACCCTTGGTGGTGGTGCTATCAAGTGCGCTGCATTGGGTTATTGTCGAATGGCTATCCTCCACTTTTGTTGGCGTAACCTGGCAATTTGAAGGCGAAGCAACCCTATATGTATTAATGGCGTGTAGCTTAATCTTTATGGCATTTCATTCGCCTATTTGGGCGAGCTTGTATCACGTGTCGGTATCAAAGTTGCTTATTCAAAATCAAACGTCATTCTCATTAGCATTTGTTAATTTAGCAGGGTTAGCAGTGATGATTATGGTCGCGGTAAATTATTCTGACAACGGGCTACTTACGCTGATGCTAGTAAGCAGCATAGGGATAACCATTATCATGATGATGGTTATCAGTTGGTTGTTTTTAACCCTAGGGGAAAAAGTATCTGAACGATTCTCGGGGTTAATTCCTTTTACTCTATTTATGATGAAGCAGCGATTAGTAAGCAAAAGCACCCAAGTTTTAGGCATTGGTTTAAGCACGTTTTTGTTGTTATTTACGCTTATGTTTTTAAGGGACTTGGGCGAGACTATTTCCTCTTATGAGCGAGTGCATAATGGTAACATGCTGGTATCGCAAGCAAATCAAACACAAATGGATGCAATTAAGGATTGGGCAGTGCAGCATGCTATTGAGTTGCGTCAGTCAAAACCGTATTTGTTTGCCAAGGTGATTGAGATTAATAGCCAAGCGCTGGATGAATTTACCGATAGACCCAGTGAAAGCTTAGCTACGTTATCGCATTCCATTCGATTGCATTGGAGCAATGATATTCCACAAAACAATCGATTAGTTGATGGAACATGGTGGTCGCAAACGACTGAAGACTGGCAGCAAGTGTCTATCGAAGAAGAAGTCATGACCGATTTGGGCCTCTCGCTTGGCGACAAAATAACGTTGGTCATCAATCAGCAGCGTTTTACGTTTAGTATCAGTGCAAGCCATGCTTATAAAGCGGGGGCGGGTTCAATTACCTTTTGGGTGCAAATGCCACCAGCGGCAATCGCACACATAAACGCACCGCATTACTACATGGCGAGTTTGGAGTTAAACAGCCAGCAATGGCCTCTGCTTGGGCAGCTTTGGCAAGCACACCCAACAATTAGAATGGTTTCTTTACAAGAGCTTACCCAGCAATTTGATGATACGCTAGCGATGATTACGGCGGTTATTAGTGGCTTTTCAGTGATGATTATTCTACTCTCGATTGTTGTTATATTGTCGTCAATTCATGTGTTTGAGGCGAATGATAAAAAGAAAAACAGCATTATTATGAGTTTTGGGTTACTAAAAAGTACGTGTTTAAAACTTAATATTATTGAGTGGTTAATCACGGCACTTCTGGTCGGGGTCGGGGCTATTTTTGGTAACTATGTGGCAGGGACTTTAATTTATCAATCACAGTTTTCATTGCCTTATATCCCTAACCTAAGTGTGATGATAGCAACACTGTGTATTATTTTAAGCTCGGTAACTCTGCTGGGGGTTTACGCCAGCAGGCATAGTTTAAAAAGCTCGGTGAAAGCATTAATGAGCGATGTTTAATATTGACTAGATTAATTGACGTGTGCAAACAACGCATAAGCGTATGCATATTAATTTATTACAATCAAAAGGGTGACTCTTGTGAATGATCAGTCGTTGTATATTCTGGTTGTGGAAGATCAACAGAGCATTGCTCAAAATATTGCAAGTTACATGGAAAGCAAAGGCCATGTTTTGGATTTTGCCAGCGAAGGCAAATTAGGGTTGTCATTGGCGTTAGCGAACCCTTACGATGTGGTTATATTAGATTTGAATCTACCAGGCATGGACGGACTTGCGGTATGTGAAACGTTACGTGCGCAAGCGCAGGCCCATATACCAATTATAATGTTAACAGCACGAGACAGTATTGACGACAAAATATCAGGATTTAAAAAAGGCGCGGATGATTATTTAACAAAACCTTTTTCACTGGAAGAGCTGGAGGTACGTTGCTTTGCGTTGGCGCGACGACACTTATTGCAAACCAGTGATGTGCTTACATTTGATACACTTATAATTGATAGGAAAAAACAGCACGTCACACGTGCAGATAAAACGCTTGAGCTCAATAGCATGGGGTATCGGATCCTCACCATTTTAGCGCAGGAATACCCTCAGGTAGTGAGCCGCTCTAAGTTGTCGCAAAAATTATGGGGGGATGAACCCACCGAATCAGATGCGTTACGATCGCATATTTACCAACTCAGAAATACAATAGACAAGCCGTTTGAATACCCAATGATCAAAACCATCCATGGTATTGGTTTTGTGTTAGACGTAAAAAAGTAGGTGTTATTTGATGAGTAAGCACGGACTAAAAAATTCACACACTCAGCCCATTAAATTTCATCGTTTAAGTAAAAAAATAGTGCGTCAATTTTGTTTGATTAGCCTGATAACCTCTGCTTTGTGGGGCGGGTTAAGCTTTACGCTACTGTATTTTGTTGAAGATGAATATATCGAGCGTGAGGTAAAAAAAGAAGCGCAGTATTTACAGCGTAATTATGCGCAAACGGGTACATGGGGGTCACCTCGCATGAGTCATATGCAGCTGGTTTTTACCCCCGATGATTTACCCAAAGATATACGTGCTCAGTACATTGCCAACCCAAAAGGAAGGGAGTTTTTTGGTGAGCAAGGGCGGCATTACCATATATTTGCACTGCAAGCAGATGCCACACCAGTACTGGTAGCTCAGGTGAGTGATATGCTAATCATCAGGCCTTATGCCAACGGAGCACTGAGGTTGATGTTGATACTAAGCGCTGTATTAGTGGTGTTAACTTTTTTTGTTTCATGGCTACTCGGTAGAAAAACGGCACTGCCATTAAAGCAGCTAACAGATTTAGTGCATGGTGTTGAACCCGATAAAGTGCCCGCTAAATTTGCGGCGCAGTTTCCAAACAATGAGATAGGGTTGTTGGCACAGACACTCGAAGGCACCATGGTGAACATTAATAAGGCGATTACTCGCGAAAAGTGCTTCACACGCGATGTAAGCCATGAGTTAAGAACCCCCATCGCGATTATAAAAAACGCAGTTGAAGTGTATCGTACAACACACCCTGACGATGTGAGTAATCCAGTGATTAGTCGTATATCGCAAGCATGCACTCAAATGGAGCAAACCGTGGTTACGTTGTTAACCTTAGCACGGCAAGAGCATACTGATGCGGATAAACACAACGTAAAGTTATTACCCTTAATTGAGCAGGCGGTTATTGATCATAGCCACTTGATTAATAACAAGCCAATAGACGTTAAAGTGCATGATAATTGCGATATTAGCGTGATGGCGCAACCGGGTATGGTTAAAGTGTTACTGGATAATATTATTGGCAATGCATTTCAATATACAACACAAGGACAGGTGAGTATTGAAGTACGGGGTATGACATTAATTGTTGCAGATACCGGGCCTGGTATTGAACAAAGCATATCAGCAAACATAACAGACGCCTTTGTGAAAGGGGAGCAAAGCACAGGCTATGGCTTTGGTTTATCAATAGTTAAGCGATTATGTGAGCATCAAAATTGGTTATTCAAAACAGTTAATAACCAAGGGACTGAAATTCATATCACGTTAACTCAATAACGATTGTTGTGATAAATGCAATCTAGGAGTCGTGCTTTTAAGTTTATCGCCGGCGCGTTTAATTATGGGGGAATGTTCATATTGTTATTGTCAGTAATCACAATATCAACTGTGATAATTGAGGAAGGTTCGGGCTTATCATTAAGGGCTAAATTTAAAACCCTTTTAACACCAAGTGTAAGCAATGGTGTTAAAAGGGGTCATTGAGAGACGACTCTCATCAATAGTCACATGCCATAGACCACTTTATATCACTATCACTGTTAGTTCCTGTACTAGCACAGCGCCATTTATTGTGTATGCTAAGCATAAACGTTTCTAACAGGTTCTTATACAACAGCGTATTTTCTGTTTTATAAGGGTTTGCAGTCATTCCTACAGAAACGCCCCCATTAGGTGCTTTTGTGAAAATAATGTCGTCAATCACTTTACAACCAGTACTGTCTATTGCGCATACATCCACAGGCGAGCCGGCTTCTTTTCTAACCATCATAATAGGTGGCTTTTTTGAATCAGCAGACATTAAGTAATGTGTAATCGCCTCAGTGCGTTGAATACTGAGTGTTGAAGAGTCTTTTGTTGGTAATAGGGAGTTAAGCCAAGTAAGCATTGAATACATCATGGTTGTATTTTTATACGTATAAATTTCATTGCGTTGTACTGATGCAACAAAATCATGGACGTTGTTTTTGATTGATTCTAAGTCATCACAGTTATTCAATGTGCAGTCTTGTACAAACCCAACAATACTGGGGTTGGAAACGCCATCTACGAGTAGTAACTCAACTTCATTTCCATATCTGTCTTCAAAAAAGTACTGTGTAAACGCAGCATTTGCAGACAGTGAGTAGGCTAGTGTAAAAACGGTTAAAAATATATTTAGTAACTTCATAATCACTCCTTGTTAAGAATTATGTTACTCCTCGCTTTTGCTAGGAAATACAGCTTTAACAAGCTGTACCTAAAACTTAACATTTTAGCGAGGTAAAGCAAGGTTGATTTTGTTCATTTTACTTTGGATTACGCCGACACCGCTCTGAGCAGTAAATAACGTTGTCCCAGTCTCGTTGCCATTTTTTTCGCCAGGTAAAGTCACGGTTGCAAACGGGACAGGTTTTTTGCGGTAAATGTAATTTTTTATGCGCCATTGTTACGCTTCTTTTTAGTGTTTTTTGGTCGCGGTGTAATGCTTACATGAGCTTTGAGTATCGCAGGAATGGCCCGTTGTACATCGCGCCGTTCACGGTATTGCCACAGCCTATCGCGCGCTTCTTTTGAGGCTTTTGTTAAATCTACCATGGGTTCGGGATAGTCTTCGCCTATTTTAAAGTCGTTAAATAATGCTTCCATTGGCGTTTGTTGCCATGGTTCATGTAAGTATTCTATGGGCAGCTTTTCAAGTTCTGGACACCACTTTTTTATAAACTCTCCGTTAGGGTCTTGATCTTCAGACTGCTTAATCGGATTGTAATGGCGAATGGTGTTGATACCTGTCACTGAGGCTTGCATTTGAATTTGCGGATAGTGAATGCCTGGCTCAAAGTCTAAAAAGTAATTAGCTAAGGGGAAGCTTGCTTGCTGCCAGCTAATGTTTAAGTGGTGGGTCACAAAGCTCACTAACATGGCGCGCATTCTAAAATTAATGTAGCCGGTGTGTTTTAAGCAGCGCATGCAGGCGTCAATAATCGGCACACCTGTTTGCCCCTGGGCCCAACGCTTTATATCGCCAGCAACTTTGTCGTCATCGCGGTAGGGAAACTGATGATACCCTGCGTTAAGCGCTTTAAACTCCATTGAACATTCGCTTTCAAATTTTTGCATAAAATGGCAATGCCAATGTAAGCGCGAGACAAATGCCGCTAGTGGGCGCTTCCAGCCTCGTTTGTCAGGGTGTGTTGAGTCATATGTGTCAATTGCTTTTTGGTACACTTGCCTAAGGCTAATGTTGCCCCACGCTAAGTAAGGCGATAGCCTAGAGCAATGGGTTTGGCTTAAACTGGGGCTTGAAATGCCTTTTTGATAGCCTTTGCCTCTACTTTCAAAAAAGCTTTGCATGACATGCTGCGCTTCCAACGCACCGCCTATTTGAAAGTGTGGGCTTTGCTCTGTGTAGCCATCGGGTAATGCAGGGGCTTGGTAATCGTTTAATGCTACCGTATTGACGTTTTTCCAGTTTGGAATAGCGATGGGGCTGTGCATGTATTGATGCCAATGTTCGTTCCAGCCTTTACGGCTTTTAGCCCCGCGTATAACCCCACCGGTAGGAAACTCAAGCCAATTTGTTGCATGGTGTTTACACCATTTTTTTACTGCTTTGTCGCGCGCAAACGTATTATTTAAGCCAATTTCTTGATGGCTCACTAAGCTAACAATTTCAAACTGGTTGTTTAATGAATCAAGTAGCTCATCCATTGGGCTGTTAAACAGATAAACGCGGGCATTAAAGCGCGCGAGTTGTTTATTCATTTCAACTAACGATTGATAAACAAAACGCCAATGACGCTCGTTATAATGAGCATCATCAAGGAGCAGCGGCTCAAAATTATAAATAAGTAGGGTCGGCAGTGAGCTGTCAAACGCGTACTTAAGTGGCTGATGATCAGATAAACGTAAATCTCGTTTAAACCAGACTATATTAACCTTTTCGCGCATTATTAACTGCTTAATGGCCAATCTGCAGCATCGGCTGAGTCTATGCTATACACATCATCTCCCCGCCATCGCTTAATAAAGTTATTTTCAGGATCATAGGTGTTAGTTTGTTTAACTAAATTAAAATGCCTGCCAGAACGAGGATCAGCGCCAACACCAGCAAGGTATTGCCAGTTGCCCCAGTTCGCTGCTACATCGTAATCAATAAGTTGTTGCTCAAAATACGCGGCACCAAAACGCCAATCTAATTTGAGCTCATTCACTAAACAACTCGCCACGATTTGACGTCCACGATTAGACATATAGCCCGTTTGATTAAGTTGTTTCATACACGCATTAACAATGGGGTAGGGGGTTGTGCCCATGCACCATTGTTTAAAGCGACCTGAATAAAAACTAGTAAGTGGTTTGTTTGCGCTTATGCCACTAAATGCAAATAATTGATGATCATAGCGCACACTATAAAGCTGAAAATATTCACGCCAAAGTAGCTCAAAGTAAATCCAGTAAGTTGAATCATTCGCGCCGTGTTGTTGCTCATACTCTTGCAGTGCGTGCATGATTTGTCGCACCGACACATTGCCGTTAGCAAGCCAAGGCGAGAATTTAGTTGAATTTGCCATGCCATCAAGGGCATTGCGTGTCAGTTTGTATACGCTTGGAGCTGAACTTGAAAAGTACTGTTCAACGTGGTGCTGAGCGGCCACTTCGCCTGCATCAAACTCACAATTTACCTGTTCAACCATAGGTAAAGATTTAGGCCAAGGTACTGGGGCAATTAACGGTGGAGGGAAATGGCTTGGTCTCTCAACAGGTGATTTTATCGAGAGGTTTGATGATTCTACCTTTTTACGAAATTTACTGAATGTTGAAGGTAATTCACTTAGCTCAAAAGGTAATTGATAAATGTCATACAAAGTAAATGTATTACTTTGTTTAAGTGTAATCTCGCTATATTTATTGGTGATAGCAGTGAGGGATTGCCGTTCGTATAAGCCAACTTGGTCACTGCAGTAAATCACCTGGGTATTGTGATGAGAGTAATAATGATCAATCACTTCCAGCGGCGCTTGAAAGTAAACCACCAAGTGTTGGCCACGCGCATTAAGCTGGCTGTTTAATTCGTGAAGCGATTTAACCAAAAACGCCCATCGTTGCTCGCCCAGTGTTTGGCAGTTAAAACGGTTGCTTTTAAACCACTCAGGGTCAATGCAGTAAATAAAGCTAATTGATGAGCTTTGCTCGCATGCACGCCGTAATAGCGCGTTGTCAGATAACCGTAGGTCATTAGTGAACCAATATACAGAGTGTGTCATATAATAAACTTGCCATTGGGGTTTTATTAATCCATTTTGTTTCAATACGTGACAAACTGTAAACGCGTTTAATGTAAAAAGCTTTTTTAATAGTCTTGAGGTGTAAGTGTATTTAGATTTAACCAATAAACATGATGAAACCAATATTTATAGTCAGCTTGTCGGCGGCATTACGCCAAGGCCGATTGCGTGGGTAAGTACACTTAGTCGTGATGGCGTGGCAAATATTGCGCCTTATTCATTTTTTACAGTGGCGAGCGTTAACCCCCCGGTATTGAGTGTTACGCAGGTTAATCCCGGTGCAAAGCGCAATAAAGACACCCTTAGCAACCTACTCGACACCAAAGAGTGCGTTGTGAATATTGTGAGTGAACACCAACTGGATCAAATGAACCAAAGCTGTGCAAACTACTCACCCGAGGTCAGCGAATTTGATGCGGCACATATTGAATCAACAGCAAGTCGGCTGGTTAAACCCATCAGTGTAAAAGCATCAAAAGTTCGCTATGAATGCACCCTCCGCGAGGTGATTACAGTCAGTGAGCAATCTGCTGGTGGGAAAATGATGTTACTTGATGTTGTGGGGGTTTATATTGACGATGAAGCATTGGTTGATGGTTATATCGACCCCGTTGCTTTAAAGAGCGTAGGCAAACTGGGCGGAGATGAGTTTACTAAAACAACTGACATTTTTAGTTTAAAACGACCAACCTTATAACGCTGCCATTAAGCGAAATAGGGATAATGCTTTATCAAAATGTTAAACGAATCGATGTTAACGTGCACTGGCAGATTGGATTAACAGTCGCTACCCCAATGACTCTCATAATACCATCATCAGAACATTGGCATTTAAGTGGATACGAATCCTATGTAGATGCTGGAAAACACATACGCTCTTCGATGAATTAACTTAATTAACGGCATTCAAAAGTAAGGGATCACCGTTGTTAAAGTTTGCGGTGGAAAGTGAGCTTTAGTGCTTGCTGTCCACCTCAGAACCTTGTTAGCACTATAATGTACTCACAAAGTGATTAATTATAGATTTTTTAATTTCAGGGGCCGTCTCTTGGCTAAAACCGTAACCTGTTTTATAAGAGTTATGCACTACTTCATGCTTAAACTGCTTATTTTTCAAATAAATTTCTATGTCTTTAGACATTTGAAAAGACGGCCAAACTTGATCAATTTCTGCTGAAATCAGAAGTATTGGGCCATTAATGTTTTCAAATTTAAATAAGGATTTTTTTACGTTAGTTTCATTTTCTAATGCAACAGTAAATCTATCTATTAGCTTAGCATTGGAATCTAATTCTAAACCCAAAGCAGGAATATCTTGACCTTCAATAGTCCAAGCGGATTTCGGTACTGTTAGGCCATACCAAGCAACCTTACTTGGAGTCGTAACAACTACCGATTTAATACGAGAATCCATGCTTGCTAATAAAAATGCAGCCTCAGAACCTCTAGAGCCACCAACCACACCAATTCTTGATGAGTCTAATAAAGGGTGAGTTTCTAAATAATTGATTGCATCAATGAAGTACTCCATTGGTATTTGATCTAGCGTTTGAGAAATGCCTTTTTCTTTAAAATAAGCTAGCCCTAAAACAGCAACACCATGTGGTGCGATCATTTCACCGTTAGCATTACCAGCAACTAATCCGCCTTCAAATCCCCCAAAGGCAATTACCACGGGAAGTTTTTTTTCAGCTTTTGGTAAATATAAGTTAGCAACTAAGTTTTTATATTCGATTTTACTTACCTCGTATTCATGATTTTCAGCTTTTAGTGAAAAAGAAACGAATAAAATAATTATAAGTAAAAGGGGGATGGATTTATGCACGTTATCTCCTTGTGGTACTAATGGGGCTGTAGAATAACTCCAACAGCCAAAACGGTAAAAATACGAGCTCGTGTAATCGACCTTAAGCGCTTTTACGGCATCAGGTAATGTATTTGGAACCTATAAAACGGGTTGGTTTTCTTTAAAAAGAATAATTCTACAGCCTCAATGCCCTGTTAACAGGCTAAATATTATTTACTAAAACTTGTGGGGCACGAACAAAGGCAAATGTTATTTTCCGTGTTTACGGCTGTGTTAACTTAATGCTTAGATAACCACAACCAAATTTTATAGTTAGTGTAAGAAAAAATTATGGCTGGTAAACCTAAAAACACTAAACCAAAATAAGGCCCTGATAACCCTGTTAAAAAATAGTGAGCTACACCTCTAAAAGGCTCACCTAAAACTAGCTCTGTCAAACTTCTTAAAAAGCTTGATAAATATAGAGCTAAGAAGCCCAAACCCACACCTAAAAGCTGCACCTGATATTTTTTAGTTTGTTTGTGAGTGATTGGTGCAAATAAATAACCAACAATAAAAGCCGAAAGTGCACAAAAGCTGCCAACAAGATCTTTACCAAGCCAAAGGAATAGTGGCCAACTCACAAGAGACAAAACAACAGCATATTTCAGTCTAATCGCAATTGTCAATATTCGCTCCATGCTAAGTTAAGTTAATATTTTAGTATTTATGCGACATGCTGTTTGTGATGTAGTGTCGCTTGTTGGACTTAGGCGCTACCTGCTCGGTGTGTCAGAGTGGGTGTTGTTTATGCAAGAGGCTTTACCTATGTAGAAAGGCGTTTAATGGCTTAACTGATATCTAAGCTATACCTGCATTACTCAGTGTTTATTATGTCCCTATTAAACCTAATATTTAATGGTTAAGCAATGATATTTTCACCACACACAGTCGCTTCAGCCTAAGCAGTTAAGCAGGTTAACTCATTGATTTGATGCAGCCCATGGCTGCTAATTCGCTCACGCTTTTTCGTTGTTCACGACAGCTAAATTCATCACACCAATAAATCGTAATATACTCACCTTGCTGACTGACAAGGCCAAAGCGGTAGCCGTGGTGCATTTTTCTGTATTTGCTTTCGGCTTCAAGGGGGTGAGTTACGTTGATACCGGAGCCCTTATCAGGGCTAGCTTTGGTTTGCGACACGCATTTGCCAAAAATCCGTAGTGCCGAATACGCATAAACCCTTTTGGCAATACATGTTGTAAGTAACGCTGTAAACATTCATCACAGTTAAGTGTCATAAGGCAAAAAGACCTGTCCAATCATTCTTAGCGAGGAAACGTTGAACTTTTTGGTAACCCTACAGATGATACGAGCAGGTGTTCGAAAAAGTGCAAAGTGAAATTTGTTAGGTTAATCTTTTTTAGCTGCACTTTTTCGATGATTATTAGTCTTTATGGCTGTGTTTTAATGAGTTTTTCTAAACTATGTTTGTTTAAATTTTTAACTCTGGCTAGTTGTGAACCATTATTTATAATCTTTTCCTTTGATGACCCATCTTTATTCACTTTATAGACAACAAGGGAATCAATGGAGTCAGAAGTAAATAAAATCTTTGATCCATCATCGGACCATATTGGCCCCCAATCGTCAGTTTCATTGAATGTGATACGTTTTTGCTGAGAGCCGTCAATATTCATTGTATATATTTCTTGATTGCCATCTCGATTGGATACGAAAACGATTTGTGTCCCATCCGGTGAAACTTTTGGAGACCAATCGTTTGCATCATTATTTGTAAGCTTTATGAGATTGCCGCCATCTATATCCGCTATACAAATTTGGCTTGGACCTGTTTTAGAGTGAAAGAGTATTTTTCCATCAGGCAAAAAATAAGGTGCGCGGCCTTTTAGCGCTTTTATCTGGCGTTGATTGCTACCATCGTTATTCATCAGCCAAATCTCTTCTTGCCATCCTTTTTGTGGATCTTGGTACTCTCGGGCAAAAGCAATTATTTCCCCATCAGGAGACCAAGTAGGTGCACTATCCCATACATTTTTTACGTTGGTCAATCTCTGGACATTTTCACCATCGACATTTATAGAATGAATCGACCAGGTTTTACGGTTATCGTATTTTCCATAAAATGCAATGCGTTTTCCGTCAGGTGAAACTGAAGGATAACCGTCATACCCCGTTTGACTTGTTACTTTTAATCCCGATTCTCCATTTTCATCAATCAAATAAATTTCTCTACCGTTTGCTCCATGTGATGAATACACAATGGAGTACGAAGAAAGCATTGGTTGTTTATTTATCTGACAGCCAGAGAATAAAACTACAAATAAAGGTAAAAAAGCTAACCTATTTAATTTTCTAATGCTATGAGTCATCGTAAAACGTTTCCTTCTCATAAGCTTGCGTTTAGCTCAGTTGCATAACTAAAAGGGACTAAAGCAAGGAGTAATATTATAACTTTAAATCGACATTGCCTCATCTCCTTAACTTCTTGCAGAAAGTGCAAATAGTCGTAGGCTACATTAAAAAGCAAAGCGCGTGTTGGCGCGTATTAAAGGCAGCTATTGCTAATTAACGCATTTTGTTTTTTTATCTCGCGGGTATTTTTATCTGCTGTAGCTATGGTTAAGTCAATTTTAGCTTGCGTACATTGAGCAGATAATTCCTTATTGGCGAGGTAACGTTGATCTTTTTGGTACTGCGCCATACCCTGCACGCCAGAATACTGGTCTCTAGCCTCGGGTGTCCTGTCTTTTTGATAGGGTGGGGCTTGCGTTGCGCCACAGGCCGATAATAAAACGAGTAGCGATGGTGCAATTAATTTATTTAGCAAAACGTATTACTCCTTGTGCGAATAACCAGTTAATAATGTGTGAATTGCGTATATTTCTGCCCGAACTAACGCGCATTTTAATGTATATGTGAGCAAGCAATTGTTTGATCACTCAATTTATTCGTTAAAGTGCCCGGTCTGATATGCGCGCCGGCCTGATAAATCTGTCGTATAGCAATCGTCGCTATACGACAGATACATTGTAATAAGCACGGTATACTGGTTGTTAATTAATGACGGTTTTAATCGTGCTAGTGCCGTCTTCGTCTGTAAATTTAAACACGAAATCTTTTTTTGCATCATTATTAATATCGAGCAGTAGGATGTCGTGATTTTTTTCAGGTAATTTATGCTTGATTTTCTTGCGCTTGGCGCTCAATAAATCGGTGGTTTCACCATAATAGACTGACAGCGTTTTACTGCCGCTTTTATAGATGGCATCAAGCTTATTATCACCATTTATATCACCCAGAAATAATGGCTTGAGTGATGAGTTGTTAGACATTGAAAGGGGCGTTTCTACTTCAAAATCGGCATTTGGGTCTTCACTGAATTGACCGCTTGTGAGTTGCTTATGCACAGAAAACTCAACATCTACCTCGGTGTCGCCTCCGCCCATGGCCATTGACGCGATGGTGCCAAAACCAAAATCGATGTTAAATCGTTGTAGGTCCATTAGACCATCATTATCAAAATCTTCATCAAACTTTATATTGCCGATCATACTGGTCTCAGGCAGTTTGATTGCTTTTTGTGCAAAGCCACCCGCGGCTAATCCCATATGAAGTTGACGGTGAACGGTCGCACTCATCGCGTCCATGCCATCAACATCAGGGATTTTTTTGGTAATAAGATCTACAAAACCATCGTTATTTATATCCAGCAGTGATTCAATTTCGAGGGTTTCACCATCCGGTGTTTTGCCAAGTTGCATGTTGAAGTCTAAATAGGAGGTGCTGTGTGCAAAGCCCGCTTCATTGGCCAGTAATACTTGGGCGTTCTTTTTGTTTGAGAAGACTAAGTCAGTCAGGCCATCTTGGTTTAAGTCGAACACTTGTGGGGCAATGCTAATATCAATATCTAATTTAAAGCGATTTGCTCTAAAATCTCCCCGAAATTGGGCTTGTTTAGTAAAAGTATGCGCGTTAAATTGCCCTTGTTGATCCTGAATATACAAGGTGTTTTTTTCAATATCTGGCAAAAGAATATCGCTTAAACCATCTTTGTTGGCATCAATGATAAAGTTTACTTTGGTAAATTTATCACTGTCTAAGCGGTTTAAAACGGACTCATATTTAAATAATAAAACGCTCTTATCTTTTTCACTGAGGTAGACCCCATCTGTAGTTAAGATTAATGCTTGAGGGTGTTGCTTGTTAGCTAGTATAGCCGTGTCAAAGCCCAAAGAATGCTGTGGCAGTGTGAGCATATAATTAAGGTTATTCGCTAAATCCACTTGCGCCAATTGTTGTAATTCATCGTTATAGGCAAATGCCATTGAGGTGTCTGTGGTTATTAATTCATTGCTTGTTTTAATAGACAGCTGCTGGCTTGCAAGTACAAGCGGAGATGCTAAAAGAATTGACGTGGCTAAAAATGTTTTGAGCATATTTAATTCCATTTAATTTTATTGTTTGTTTTGTCTACAGACAGTATTCACCAATGTGGTCGGTTTTCAATTTAAGTTTTGTAAGTAAGTGTAATAAATAGCATTGATATTTGGGTGAAATACCCAGAAAGTAAAAAACTAAAATCTGGAAGTCCCCATTATGGCTATGGTAAAGTTGCTGTTACAACAATAATTTAAATGGACTTTCTATGAAGTTTATACTTCCTGCTTTGTTATTATTACTAAGCTTTATAGCGTTAGCTGGCCAAAAAAACGCATTGCCTGTTGAGGCATTTGCATCGCTCAAAGCCTTTAGCCAATTAAAGCTTTCCCCCAATGGCGAAAACCTTGCTTTTGTTCGTAACGTCAATGGTGAATTGGTGTTAATGGTTTATGACCGTAAAAAGAAAGATTTCACACCAATCATTCGCTCAGATAATCACACTATTTTCTTTGATTGGTACACCTGGGCTAATGATGAGGTTTTATTGTTAGGGGCGCGTTACATAAAGCGTGAGTTTGGCGGGCCTAAGTACTCTTCCACACGTATGTATGCCTACAACATAAAAGAGAAAGAAGACGTAAAACTCGCTATAAGGCCCAACTTTAATCGTGATGAGCGCCAGCCTCAATTTGGCGATCAAGTGATTAGTTTTTTACCCGAACGAAAAGACACTATTTTAGTTCAGGGTGATTACGATATAGCAAACACGCCTGCGGTGTATGAGCTTAATTTAAACACCTCTCGCAAGAAAAAAGTGCAGCGCGCTCGAAGCCAAGTCATCGACTGGATTGCTGATAGGCAAGGCAATGTGCGTATAGCAATGAAAATGGATGAAGATCAATTTGAGTATGTTTTATATACCGAAGACAGAGCAAAGCGCAAAACGCTATTTAGTTTTTCTGCATTGAGCAAAGAGAGCGTACGTATTTTAGGGTTTGATAAAAACCCAAATGTTATTTATTACACCGCGCTGAAAGATGGCCGTGATGCTTTGTATAAAATGGATTTAACCAACGATAAGAAAGAGTTGATCTTTAGTGATGATAATTACGATTTTGACGGCTCTATTTTCTATTCTTCACTGACGAATAATGTGGCTGGATTTACCCATTCTCAACTTGAGGATGGTGTACGCTACTGGGATGAAGACTTAAATAAACTGCACACGTCTCTTCGCTCAGTGTTGCCCAGTGAAAAGTTTGATGTGGATATTATCGATACCAGCCATGACCAGCGCCAATATGTTATTTATTTAACCGGTGATGACAGTGCCGGCACTTATATGTTAGGTAACCGCGATAGTGGCGAGCTGGTGGTATTTGCCAATGCTTACCCAGATATTGATAGCACGGTTTACACTGATAAAAAACACATTAGTTACAAAGCCAGAGACGGACTGACGATTGAGGGCTACTTAAGCTTACCAGTGGGTTATAAAGCGGGAGATAAGTTGCCGACCATCGTGTTTCCGCATGGTGGCCCTATGGCACGTGATTATGCCGGGTTTGATTACTGGACTGCACTGTTAACGTACAATGGGTATGCGGTGTTGCAACCCAACTTTAGAGGCTCAAGTGGCTATGGGCATGACTTTATGATGGCCTCAGTGCAAGGGTTTGGTAAAGAAATGCAAGACGATCTTCAAGATGCCGCGCTTTGGTTGGTAGACGAAGGAATTGCTGATAAAGACAAAATTTGTATCGGTGGCGCAAGTTATGGGGGTTATGCAGCATTAATGGCCGTCGTTAAGCACCCTGAAACGTTTAAATGCGCAGCAAGCTTTGCGGGTGTCACAGACTTGGAATACCTTGTTTCAAAAGCACGCTATTTCACTAATAAAGAGATTGTGCGCAAGCAATTTGGTACCGACGATGATGAGCTGGAAAAATATTCCCCGGTCAATTTTGCAAAAGAAATAAATCGCCCAGTGTTATTGTTGCATGGCTCAGATGACAACATCGTTTCTGTGTATCATAGCCGTGAAATGGAAGACGAGCTCAGTGATGAAGGGAAAGACGTGACCTACATTGAACTTGAAGATGGCGATCATTATTTGTCACACCAGCCTTACCGAATTAAAACGTTGCAAGCGTTTCTCAATTTTTTTGATAAACACTTAAAAAATTAGCATAAAGGCGACCACGGTCGCCTTTTTTATTTTGGTGAGCTAACTCAGTACGGGTTTAGCATGAGTCTTAGGTGTTGGGTAATCGCCATGCACTCACTGCACCCATTAAACCTAGTAGGCTGTAGAATAAAATCAGTTCAGCGGTTGATAAATAAGCATTGAGCAGGCCTACGCTACCCAAAATTAATAACACCAGCCCGATCACCGTATTGCTCACAGCAACATAGTCGGTGCGTTTGTTACCTTGTGCCATATCAACCAAGTAAGTTTTACGGCCAAGCCTGACACCTTGATGAGCAATGGTGAGGAAAAAGTAGCACAGGGGTAATAACCAAAACTCATCTAACATCGATGGGCTAAAATGAGCGATGGCGTACACAACAAATCCGTTTAACGTGACTAAAAGTGCGGCAAACACCAATACACGCTGACTGGATAAGTCACTTAATCTTCCCCATATGGGCGCTGAAACCAAACTTGCAAGCCCTGATAAAGCCATAAAGGTAGCAAGCAATGAAAAGTCGAACGCGTGTTCGCTTGCAAGTACAATATAAAAAGGCGCACTTAAAGCGGAGCACAGCAGCAATGCGCGAGTAAAAACAAAATGAGCAAATTGCTTATCTTCAACCAGCAACGTCAATTTTGATAACGCATGCAATAAACCATTTTTAGCGCCTTCAGTGGCCCCTTTATATTCCTTAATTTGGCTGTACGACAGCGCGGCAAACAGCCACATAACAACGGCCAGCATAAGGGCAATGTATACGCCATTTTCAAACCCGCGTGTTTGTAAATACCATAACCCAAGACCAAACGTCAGGGTTGCAAAGCCTGCAAAACTGGCAGCAAGGCCGCCTATGTTACCTCTTTGTTGTTTTGGGATTACTTTGCCAAGAACATCTTTAGAGGCAATTGAATTAAAGCCACGAGCAAGGCTAAATACGATCAGCGAAGCAATAATTGTATACCCAGCAGCATGACCCGTCAGGGTTAATGCACTGATGAGCATAGCGATGATACATACAGCTTGAACGAGTGCACCAGCAACCCACACCCACTTTCTGACTTTACATTGTCTTATTATATTGGCAATGGCAAGTTGTGGCAGCATGGAGCCAGACTCTCTTATTGGCACTAGCCATGCGATGAAGCTGCTGGGTACATTCAGACTATGCAATAGCCAAGGTAAAGTAACTTTAGGGTTGAGTAGGGCATCGGCAAATTTGCTAAACAGCTGGCTGACCAAAAGTGTAATGAAGTTACCTGGTACAACTTTGCAGGCCGCTTCATCTATGGCTTTACATGCTCTAGCGTCTTCTGTGTTGCTGAGCCTTTGGTATATGTCTTCTTTACTGAGCTTTTTCATACGAAAATTTATTTACGCATTATGAAATGAATAGGGCGAGTTAAAGGTAAAGATGATTTTAAAAATCATCTTTACTGTGGCGCTCTGCAAGCTGATTTTCATCAGGGCCCCAGGTACGGTTTACGCGAATGCCTCTTTTTACTGCTGGGCGGCGCTCTATTTGTTTTGCCCAGCGATGTAAGTGTGTATATGACTGGACATCTAAAAATTCGGCAGCATCATACAGATTACCTAATACTAAGTTGCCATACCAAGGCCAAATAGCTATATCGGCGATAGAGTATTCGCTACCAGCCATGTAGTCATGATCGCTTAAGTGACGGTTGAGCACGTCTAGCTGGCGTTTTACCTCCATAGTAAAGCGGTCAATAGGGTATTGCATTTTGTAAGGAGCGTACGCGTAAAAGTGACCGAACCCGCCACCGAGGTAAGGCGCTGACCCCATTTGCCAAAATAACCAGTTGCGGCATTCTGTTTTACTGGTGTGATCACGTGGTATTAGCGCATCAAACTTTTCAGCTAAATACTGTAAAATAGCACCCGACTCAAAAACGCGCGTGACAGGGGAGGTACTATGGTCCATTAATGCAGGGATTTTTGAGTTGGGGTTAGCACTAACAAAGCCAGATGAAAATTGGTCTCCATCACCTATTTTTATCAGATAAGCGTCGTACTCAGCCTCGTTAAAGCCCCGCTCTAAAAGTTCTTCGAGCATTATTGTTACTTTTTGGCCGTTAGGAGTGGCTAACGAATATAATTGCAAAGGGTGTTCACCTATGGGTAAATCTAGCTGGTGAGTTGCGCCAGCAACTGGGCGGTTTGTTTTAGCCCACTCGCCACCATTGTTTGCATCCCATTGCCATACTTGTGGCGGGGTATAATCGTTATCACTCATCGGGAATCCTTAATCGTTGCTAATAAATTTTAGGTATTAGTTTCACTACGCGTTTCTTATCCTAAATGATCAACTTGACCAAATAAAGCAGGGTTAAAGTAGCCAGCATATAATTTAGCTTTAACTTTAGATAACAAAGTTATTTACAATGGCTTTTTTAACCGCCAACTACGTTGGGTTCACATGTGTAAAACAAGCTGTTGGCATGTAAATTCATGTTATTAAGGTGCAAAAACTATGTCTTGTGTATTTAGATTACTGACTGTAATAAATCAGTATTGCATTTTGATGTTGAACTTTTAGCATTAAATTTTGATTTTTTAACTTCTAGGCGTTTATTATCCGTTGTAATTCAATACAACAGGACAGTGAATCGGTGCAAATTAGCGAAGATGCATTAAGTGATATTGGTCACAACCAACTGAAGATGGCAACGTTCAATTTATTTAATTATCTTGAGCCACCAAATGCTTTTTATGATTTTGAGAAAATTTATACTGCGCATCAATGGGCTAAAAAACAGAGTTGGATTACTGATTATCTAAAGCAATATCAACCGGATGTCATTGCTTTTCAAGAGGTGTTTAGTATTGAATCACTCAAAAATCTTTCATACGAAGCGGGTTATCCCTACTTTACCACAGTGGGTGATCCCCAGATAATTGATGACTTTATTTATAAACGGCCAGTTGTTGCTATTGCTTCCCGTTACCCTATTACCCAGACGTGCGGCGTGCAACATGACGATGCACTTATACATGCATTGGGCTTAAATGCTGATTTTGGATACAGCCGTAAAGTGCTTCGTGCAACCATTGATTTACCACACTTAGGTGAAACGGATTGCTATGTTGTTCATTTAAAATCGAAACGTTCAACCATCGACATTGCAGAGCATAATGATGTTACGCCAGAAAAAAGGTTTATTGAGCAATTACGTGCACAAATTGTAGGTGGCTGGGGAGCAACGGTGCAACGTGGCAGCGAAGCGACACTGTTAATGTCAGAAATAATCACTCGACGGGAGAGTTCACAAAATCCACT
This sequence comes from Pseudoalteromonas sp. H105, assembly GCF_001469215.1. Taxonomy (GTDB): domain Bacteria; phylum Pseudomonadota; class Gammaproteobacteria; order Enterobacterales; family Alteromonadaceae; genus Pseudoalteromonas. The sequence goes on along the minus strand of NZ_LOFH01000004.1, from coordinate 39,695 downwards.
AATAGTAATGGGCGACTTTAATAATAGCCTTAGTGATGGTGTATTGGGGCATTTACTGACGAACCGCTTACGGTTTGGATCGGTATTTGATTCCAAGGCGTATCTTGCAAAATATGTCCTCAATGATGCGTGGGATTTGTATGTGAAATCACTGGCTAACAATGAGTTAGATCATGTAGACGGTACGCGGGGTGATGAAACACAACCAACACGCACACCCACACATTATTTTGGCGCAAACAGCTCAGTGCTTGATTATATTTTACTGTCGTGCGAATTCGATGCTGGCTACCATAATAGCTTTTATGATGTTGTTGCATACAGTACATACGATAGACATTTAACGCACCCTGATTTTGAGACCGATGACCAAAGCACAGATCATGCTGTTGTGATGGTAACCTGTGGACTAAGAAGCTAAAGGGTGGGTTAAAGTGAATGGCGCTCAGGCTTTATTAGGGCATTTAACTTGTCTCCTAAGCGCCTTGTCGAGCGCCTTTGGCGTCAGCCTCCAGCTATTTTGACCTTAAACTTTAAGGCTTCTAAGATGGCTTTAAGTTTTTCACGGTCATCACCTTGCACTTCTATAACTCCCTCTTTAACCGCGCCGCCTTGACCCATTTTACTTTTAATGGTTTTTGCTAATTTTTTAAGATCATGTTGTTCACTATCAATACCAACAACAAGCATAACGCCTTTGCCTTTGCGGCCTTTGGTTTGGCGTTCAATGCGCAAAGCGCCATCCTTAAATACCTTGCTTACAATTTCTTTGCTTTCTTTAGGTTGGTTAATACGACCTGTTTCTGTTGAATAAACGAGATTGTTATCACTCATGCTAAACCTATTATGAAAAAATAAATATCTGTGACATGCATAATAACAAATTTCCACTAACGTGCTTTTATTTTTGGCGTATATAGGCGTATGCGTTTATATTAACAATTAGAACGGATTACGTTTTCAATATGGAGTAAACAATGAGTTTAAGTAAAGCATTATCGACAGACGGTAATATATTAACGATTCAAATCAAAGGTAAATTCGACTTTAATTTAGTGCAATCGTTTAGACAAGCCTATGCTGACATTGGTAGTGACACAACCAAGGTGGTAATCGACTTGCGCGAAACGGATTATATGGATAGCTCAGCCCTTGGTATGTTACTCAATATGAAAAAAACGTTGGATAGCGCTGTCGATTCAATTTGTATTAGTAATTGCCAACCACAGTTAAAGAAAATACTGCAAATATCACGGTTTGATAAAAAGTTTGATATTGATTGATGCGTATCCTCGTTGTTGATGATCAAAAGCTTAATCGGGATTTGCTCAGGATTATGCTTGAGCAACAAAATTACGATGTAGTTACGGCGTGTAACGGTATTGAAGCACTTCAGGTGCTCGATAGCGGCCCAATTGATATTGTGCTTTTAGATGTAATCATGCCTGAAATGGACGGATATGAAACGGCACCTAAGATAAAACAACGCAGTAAAGATGTTTATCTCCCTATTATTTTCATCACCTCTTTAGAAGATAAAGAAAGTTTTGAGCGGTGTTTGGCGCTTGGTGGTGACGACTTCATTCATAAACCGTTTGATAAAATAATTTTAACAGCAAAAATAAAAGCCCACAGCAGAACTCGTCAACTAAGCCTTGAAGCACAAAAACAAAATAGATTATTGGAATATCACAATAACCAAACCGAGCGTGAACACGATATTGTTGAGCACATTTTTAATAATGCGCTTGAAAATCAACATGACTTTCCCGATAACATCGACTTTCATTTATCGCCTGCCTCTATGTTCAATGGGGATATGTTCTTAGTTGCACAAAGCCCTATTGGCAGTTTGTATTGTATGTTAGGGGATTTTACTGGTCATGGGCTGGCAGCGGCAGTAGGGGCTTTACCCACCTCTAAAGTATTTTACACTATGGTCAATAAGGGCATGGCTGTTAATGATATTGCGAATGAAATTAATACATTACTTGCTAAACTTTTGCCGGGGAATATGTTTTGCGCTGCCACCATTATTGAGCTCAGTAGCTCTGGCAAAAGTGTCTCTGCTTGGCTGGGTGGGTTACCTGATGCCTATGTGATAAATCAGCAAGGGAAAGTACTTAAAACCTTAGAATCACAGCATATGGCATTGGGCATATTAGAAACGTATGAGTTTGAACGTGAGCTGATTCATTTTGAAGTAGACAGTGCAATGAGAATTGTATTAGCCACAGATGGCATAATCGAAACAACAAATGATGAAGAAGACTACTTTGGTGAAGACCGTTTTATAGACTTACTTGCGAAGAAACCGTGTATTTCATGTGATGATATTATTGATCATGTTGCTCACTTTGCCCAAGGTGAAAAGCAACAAGATGATTTGAGTATTGTGTTGTTTAATTGCTTACAAGTTTCTCAGCAAGAAGTTGAGCAAGAAAGTTATTCTCCACTGCCATTTAATATGTCTTTAAGCTTAAATTCGACGCAAATAAAAACCACGGATCCGGTATTAGAAATTGTTGATGTTTTGACTCGAATAAGCGGGTTGAGAGCACACCGTTCTGATATATTTTTACTTTTGTCTGAGGCCTACAACAATGCGGTAGATCATGGGTTGCTTGGCCTTGATTCTGAAATTAAAAATCAAGAAGATGGTTTTTTAGAGTTTTATCAACAACGCGAAGCAGCTCTAAACAGCTTGCAAGGGGCGATGATAATTGTGGATATGCGCTACAACCCAGAAAATTTATGTTTGTATTTTACGATTTGTGATTCAGGTAATGGTCATGAAGTCACTAATAATGAAGGACTCAGCCTATCGCGAGAGCATGGCAGAGGGATATCATTGCTTGAGGAAATTGCTGAACAAGTAACTTATAACGCCTCAGGAAACCAGATAGAAATGTGTTATAAGCTAACTTAGCTTCAACGCTAGCGTGCGGCCAAATGTCATGTTACTATTTTGCTTTATTTGGATGTTTGGACGGCTAGATGGTTTCTTCTTATTTATCACTTGCACAACTTAATGTGCCGCAGCAATTGGTGTCTTTAGCGCTTACCCAACTTGAAGACTTTTTAATTTCAAGTGAGCTCCCTGATGTGCGTTGGCAGTATCAAATTCCTGAGCTAGGTGAAGGGGGCGCATGTAGCTTATTTGGCTATTTGCAAGATGAGCCGTTTAAATTATCTGATTACATAGCCCAAGATGCCCAGTCCTCAAATAAACTGGCACAGTTACAACGTATTGTTGATTATGTGGTGGAACAAACAGGGGTCGATTGGTATGGCATTTACCAAGCAACTACAACCACTGAAGGGCTGCAATTACTTAAACTTGCTTATTTTGGCGCACCAAGTAGACCATTGTTTCCGTTAACTGATGCATTTGCGGCAGGCAGTAATAACGTACAAGTTGCCTTAAGTGGTAAAGGTCGTGTCATTAATAATGTTGAGCATTATTTAGCCGCTGGTGGCGAATACTATACCTGTGATCCCAAGGTGAAATCAGAAGCCTGTTTACCGCTTTTTGATGAGCAAAATAATTGCATCGGTATTGTGGATGGTGAAGCATTTAATAACGATTTTTTCACTGATCAAACGCTTGCGCTATTAATTGCGTGTTGTATTAAAATTCCTCACTTTTTAGTGTAAATAACACTAGCCATGCTAGTGACCTTTTATGTTAAGCTAAGTGCAACAGCTAACCCCTAAATAATGATAAGAGATAGTCAATGTTCTCAGTTTTAAAACCATTACCAACAGATCCTATTCTTGGCCTTATGGCGGCCTATAAGCAAGATACTAACCCAAATAAGATTGACTTAGGGGTTGGTGTTTATAAAGACGAGCAAGGCAATACGCCAGTATTAAGCGCCGTTAAAAAAGCAGAAGCATTTCGTTTAGAAAACGAGACAAGTAAATCTTATATTGGCCTTGCAGGTAACTTAGATTTCTGTCAGAAAATGGAAAGCCTTTTATTAGGCGAACATCAAGCCTTGCTTGCTAATCGTGTACGTACAGCACAAGCGCCTGGTGGCACGGGTGCATTGCGCGTTGCTGCTGAGTTTGTTGCACGTTGTAACCCAGATGCAACGATTTGGGTTACTAACCCGACGTGGGCAAATCACATCAGTTTATTCGAAGCAGCTGGCCTGAAGGTTAAAGAATACCCGTACTATGATTATGAAAATAAAGACTTACTCTTTGATGAAATGATCAACACGCTTAAGCAAGTACCAAAAGGCGATGTGGTACTTGTGCATGCTTGCTGCCATAACCCAAGCGGTATGGACTTAAATGAAGCGCAGTGGAAAGTGGTTGCAGAACTTGCAAAAGAAGTAGGATTTACGCCACTTGTTGATATTGCATACCAAGGTTTTGGTGCAAGCCTTGAGCAAGATGCAAATGGCTTACGTATTTTAGCTGATGCAGTGGATGAACTAATTATTTGTTCTTCATGTTCTAAAAACTTTGGTTTATACCGTGAGCGTATTGGCGCATGTTCAATCATCGCTAAAGACAGCACATCGGCTGATATCTCTAACTCAGTGATGCTAAGTGTTGTACGTAGCATCTACTCAATGCCGCCAGCACATGGTGCTGACATTGTTAATACTATTTTAGGTAGCACTGAGCTTACTCAAGAATGGCACAGCGAACTGGATGAAATGCGTAACCGTATTAACGGTCTACGTACGTTGATTAAAGACAGTTTAGCAGCCAAAGACATTGCGCAAGACTTCTCATTTATTGACCGTCAGAATGGTATGTTCTCATTCTTAGGTATTAATAAAGAGCAAATTGACCGTTTACAAAAAGAGTATGGTATTTACATCGTAGGCTCTAGCCGCGTTAATGTTGCTGGTATAAGCCAAGCAAATATTGACTACTTTGCTAACGCCGTAGCTGACGTTTGTAAGTAATACGACTAGTCATATAATAAAAAAAACCGCACTTCATACTATGAAGTGCGGTTTTTTTATATGTGTTTCATTATGCGTCTATTAAATCTTCAACCCCGACGATCAACCACGGTGAATCATCACGTGTTGCACGTTCTAAATGCCAAATTTCTAAAATTGCATGCTCTTCTTTATCGCCTAAATCACGGTATTTACCTTTAAAGCGAACACTTACTTGCCATTTTTTTGCGTCCGTGTCGGCACGAACAAGCTCTGCATCAATAAACATAACTTCTGTTTCTACGCTTTCAATCGCTTCACGCTCTGCTTTAAACTCTTCAACAAGTTCTGGGCTTAAGTATTCAGCCATCGTGCTAAAGTCAGCCTTGTTCCACGCTGTTTGAAGGGTGTGGTAATGGCTGCGAGCACCTTGAAGAAATCCATTGGTATCAAAGTTTGGAGGCAGGTTAAATGGTACATTGTTTGGTTGACCGAAGCCGGTTGAACTGGTTTGTTCAGCCATGTTTTGCTTCATTTGTGGGGCATTATGGTTTGCGTGAGCATGTGCCAGAGGTGGGGCATTTTTACGGCGTATGGCACCCATCACTAATTTAAAAATAATAAACGCAATTGCTGCGAGTAATAACATTTCTAAAAACTGCATCCCTTCAAAGTCACCGCCCAGCATAGCTGCAATCAAACCACCCGCTAATAATCCACCAAAAATGCCTGCCATGATCCCTTTCTTGTTTGATTTTGGCTTTGTGGCGGGTGCGATTGTATTGGTATCGGTTTTTTGCTTTTGTGCTGTTTGTTGAGTTTCAGGGGTTTTACCACTTTTTTTACTACCAAACTTTTTCCGTGCTTCTGCATCAAAGCTTGCAGTAAAGAACACTGTTAACAAAGAAAAAATAACAATCAGGTTTTTCATGAATATCCTCAAAAAAATATAGAAAGTAGATTCTAAATCAGTTCATAGATTGGATAAATAGGTACAAAGAGAAACAGCATGAAAACTAAACGGATAGGGTGCGTTTGTTGATATTAAATACAAAATCTGTGTATTAAATCAACTACTACCACTTTTGTAAAAGTAGCAGTAGTTGAGATTGTTACGTGTAAGTTATTTAATGTAGCCAGCGGATGGCGCTATTAATACGATTAGTATACTGATCAACAGGCGCACCGAGACTTGCAACGAGTATCGTATCAGCATCAGGGCCGCGATCGATGTGACCTGCAAAGCGTTGGTCGCTAAAGTCACTGTCGCCAATCCCAAAGGATTGCGCTTTTGAAGGCACAATAAACACGGTCATTGGCCCATAGTCAGATTCGAATACCAGGTGTAAACCTCGTTGCCCTTTAAAGTCACAAAACATTAAATACGTCACTTTACCGGGCAACTCATCTAATTTACCACCAAGTTCAGCAAACTTTTCGTTGACTGTTTGCAGGCTTATTTCGGTACTTTTTTCCAGTGAGTTAATTTCATGGTATACGTGTGTAAGCGCATGTTCGCCCGCACCATATGCAACGTTATGCTCGTTACTGGTAAAAAAGAAAGCACCAATAGCAACAAATAATGATGCCGCCATCGCGAGTGGCGCCCCACCAAGTTTAAACCGTGATTGTGCGTTAATTACATTATCTTCAACGGCTTCACTTTCGAGGTTTGCGTTGTCAGGCGCACTATGGTCATCGTTATACTCAGGTGTGTTAGTTAAAATACGATCAGCGAGCCCTTTCGGCACAGGGATATCCAATGCTTGATTTAATGAATCATCAAGTTCTTGCATTTGCTCGATGAATTTTTGATGTTCAGGGTCTTGTTTTGCAAAGTCAACAATATCCTGATCCTCATTATGAGGTTGTGCGATTACTCGGCGACGAAACTCGAGATCATCCATTATTTTGATGCCCCTTTAAGTTGTTCATCATCACGGCTTAAAGCCTCTTTCAGTTGGTTTCTTGCACGGAAGAGGCGAGTCATAACCGTGTTCTTGTTTAAATCTAATATATTCGCGATTTCTTCCCCTGAGCAGCCCATAACCACCTGAAGAAGCAAAGGCTCTTTGTATTCATCAGGCAATTTAGCTATTTGACGCTGAACAATTGTTTGCTCTACTTCGTCATCAAGTGTGACGTGCTTGTCATCAACAAGGGTGTCGTTATCTACATCACTATAATCAAATTGTTTTCGTTCAAAGCGTCGAGCATTTTCTCGGCGCAGAATCGTTAGTAGCCATGGCTTGGCAGCTTTTTGGTCTAATAGAGAGTCAAGCGCACGCCAAGCACGTAAAAACGTTTCTTGGACAAGGTCTTCAGCAATATTAGGGTCACGACATAACCAATAAGCAAAACGATATAGTTCGCTATGATAAACGTGAACAAGCTTTTCATAGCGTGCTTTTTTCTCTGTCATATCTACTAAGACCTGACTTTTAGAATTATTATTTCCCGGCATAAGCTCTTTTTTATATTAAGGAGTCTTTAGTTTGCATAAATATCATGCAACCAATTGAGTATATTAATAAAGTCCTTTTAATGTTGCGTGCTGACTTGTCCGTTTTTTATTTTTATTTGCTGCAAGTACTTTTAAAATTAAAGCCAGTTCAACAGTATCATCATGTGAACTATAGAGCGCAGCTCTGAGTTTAGCCACTTGTTGTGTTAATTGCTCGTCGTTAATTTGTTGTGTTAGAGCATCAATCGCATTACTCGATTGCTGAGTTAGCAGCTTGGCATAACAATTTAACTCATGGTGGAATGCAGATAAGTTTGCATTTTTCGCATGCGTTTGCAAGCGGGCTAAAGAAGTCGCGGTACTGTCACCTTGCACTTTAGTATCAGGCGATTTATCTGACGAAGGCGTGCCTTTATTGCGCCACCATAAAACAAGTGTGATTAACCAAAGCAAATACCCAATGGCGCATGTAATGATAAGCCATAATGGGGTGTTATGGATTTGAACAGTTCGAACAGGTTGCTCTGCTTGAGATTGTTCATTTACCCGTTGTGCTTGCACAGGAACAGGTGCCGTTGCATTTGTCAGGCTGCTGGGTGTTACTATTATGGTTCTAGCTGGCAGTGTTGCGTAACTGATGCGTTTAATTTTTGTGTTGTACCAAGGGACACTGACTTCTGGCAAGGTGTACGTGCCCGGTGTTTGCGGCAATAATGCATAGGATGCTGTTTGTTGAGAGATAACTCTGCCATCTCTCACAAGGTGATTGTTTTCTTTTTCATCGGGGTAGCTGCGAATCCCTTGCACTTCGGCCAGTTCAATGTCAGGCAGTTGCTCTTTTGTGACCCCTAACACCGTGAGCGTCAGTGTACGAGTGATTGGAGTGCCGACTTCAACAGTATCGCTATCAGGCTGCCATTGTTCATCTAAATTAACTAATTCACTTGGCAACCAAGCGCCTTGGTAATCACTGGGTATAGGTTTAATCTCAATCATGGTACTGTCCCCCATCGCCGAGACCTCTAATTGGCGATAGTTTTGACGGATACGTCCTTGAAAAACAGGTGCATCTATCGTGTAAATCCCACTTTTTTGCGGCTGCACTAAATATTCGCGGGTGATAACTAAATAGCGTTTACCATCAACCAGTTCGTATTCTTCTTGCTGTTTACCAATTTGACTGAGTTGTGCATCTGGCATACTTGGGGCAGTCAAATTACCATCAAGTAATTCTTTAGCAAGGTAAAGCTTAACCGTGTAAACCCCGGCTTCTTGGACAAACAAAGAGTCTGATGACATGGATGATTTTATAAAAATATCATTATTTTGTTCTGTCTCTTTACTTCGCTCTGCCACTTTTAATGCGATAGGTTGGGAGCTAATGCCTGCAACATTAAACGAAGGGATCGTATAATCGCCTGCCTCACGGGTCATAAGTTTGACAGACCAATTGGTTTGTTTTGATATACTGCCATTCACAATATTTGTTCGTGTACTCACACTCATTGGACCGACAACAAAGTCTTTTAGTAGCGCAGAAGTATCGGGCTGATCATTTTTTATTGTGTCATCAGCACTGATTGTGAGCATAAAAAATTCACCCGCTAACACCGGGTTTTTATCAACACTGGCTTGTAGTTGGGTCATTGCCCACAAGGGCATAGCGCTGATAAGCAATAAACAGCAAAATAATCGCATTACCATGATTTTTCGACTCCTTGTGGACGACGTTGATAGTTTCTTTTTTGTGCTTCTAACTGCATTTTGTTTCTTAATAAGATAGCGGGGTCATCGGGCACTTTCCGTAGCAATTGATTCAGTTGCTGGGCTTTTTCTTTTTCTTCGTTTGTCAGCTGAGCGCTTTGAGCTTGCATTGCCTGTTGTTTTGCAGCTTCCTCAGCCTGTTTTTGTTGCTCTGGGCTCATTTTAGGCTGAGCTTGCTCGCTTGGTTCAGGCTGCTCTTCATTTTGCGCTTGTTGTGAATCATTCGACTCGCTTTGCTGTGCTTGCTCAGGCTCGGCCTGCATATCAGGTTTATTTTGCTCATCACTTTGCCCAGCAGAAGGTTCACCGTCTTGTGACTTATCTTGCTCGTCAGATTGCTTGCCTTGTTGATCGTTTTGTTGTGACTGTGAATCTTGCTTAGATTGTTCACCTTGCTGTGAGTCATCCTGACTTTGCTGATTTTGGCCTTGCTCGTTTTCTTGCTCTTGACTCTCGCCTTGTTCACCGTTTTTCGAGTCTTGATTTTGTTGCTGTTGTTGATTTTTCAACTGCTCAACAAGGGCTTGGTTGTCTTTGGCTTGAGGGAAATTAGGTTGCAGGTTTTGTGCTTGTTGATAGGCAGCAATTGCTTCATCTAGTTGTCCGGCTTTTGCTAATGCATTGCCATAATTATAAAACCCGTTGGCACTTTTATCATGGCTAAATGCATCTAATGCAGCATCAAAATTTCCTTGCTGATAAAGGGCTGCCCCTTTTATTTGCTTTGATTGAGCATCGTTTGCGGCTTGTTCGTATTCGCCTTGCTGATAGGCCTCTAATGCACGTTGGTTTTGGTTTTTAAATATGCTGGGAAGCTCAACGGCATATACTGTGTCTGTTGGCAGAAAACTGAGTAATGCAAATACGCCTACCAGAGCACTCTTTCTAAATATCCAAAGCATCATGGGTAGCAACATAACAACCCCATACATACCTGCGTCAATTCGCCAAAGGGCTTTGCTTTGTTTTTCATCTTTCAGTAATTCAGCATTCGCACTGGGCGCAAAAACGGCGATATCAGTGTTGTTTGGCTGGTAAAGTGAAAACTGGCCGCCACTGTTTCTTGCTATCGCTGACAATTGTGACACATTGAGAGTGGGCACAACAATTTGACCATACTTGTCTTTAATGAACCCACCTTCAGGTAATTTAATAGGGGCACCTTGTTCCGTGCCTACGCCATAGACATTTAAGCGATAACGGCTAGAACTACTAAACCGGTTTATGTCAGAGAGTTCATTTTGTTCAACACCATCTGTAATTAAGATGATATCGCCTTCGAGGTAACCCGCTTGAGTTAACAGCTCTTTCGCTTCATCTAACCCTGCGAGTATGTTTGAGCCTTTGTCTGGCATAATATCAGGGCTCAAGCTTGGAATTAAGTTTTCAAGCGTTGTAGCGTCATTGGTCAAAGGTGAAATAGTATAGGCCGAGCCTGCATAAGCAACCAGAGCTGTATCACCTTCTTTAAATAACTCAACCATATCAAGGGCTTTAAAGCGCGCTTGAACAAGCCTGTTTGGGGCAATGTCGGTACTGTACATAGATAACGACATGTCCATTACAATAACGCGGGCATTTTTACTTTGAAATACAGGTACTTGTTTTTCTTCAAAGCTGGGTCCAGCGCTAAAAATAATGGCTAAAATGCAAAAGAGCGCAACGAACCACATAGGGTGTTCTGTTGTTTGGTTTTTTTTGTTCATTACAAAGTGAGCTAAGTGTGAGGCGATTAGCTCACCTTGATTGGTTTTTTTATGTTTAATTAGTGCCACTATAAAGAGTACAGCAACAGGAATTAGTAGCCATAAAACAGTGGGGCGAATAAATTCAAAGTCCATTAGACCTCCTGCTTAAATGCGCGGCCGGTGATCAGCAAAACGCGAAGGCTGATAACCAATAACGCGAGTAATAATGGGAAATAAAAAAGAGAACTTTGTGGCCTAAATGTTTGTTCATCCGCGCTAATGGGTTCAAGTTTATCTAGCTCTTGATAAATTTGTTGCAGGCCTGCTACATCTTTAGCGCGAAAATAGAGTCCGCCAGTTTGCTCTGCAATTTGCTGAAGTAAGCTTTCATCTAAGCTACTACCACTGCTTCCCATGTTAAATAAACTAAAGCCGCGAGGGTTATCCGATCCAACGCCAATGGTGTAGACTTTTATCCCTTCTTCGCGTGCCAGAAGCAGTGCTTCTTCAGGGTCTAAATTGCCCGCTGTATTTTGGCCATCAGTCAGTAAAACAACGATTCGGTTGCTTTCATCTTTGTTGGCAAAACGTTTAACGGATAAACCTAGCGCATCACCGATCGCGGTGGCACGACCAACGAGGCCGATTTGCGCTTCGGACAGCATTTTGCTCACTGTTTTAACATCACGCGTGAGGGGAGTTTGTAAAAATGCGGTATCGCCAAATAAAATAAGCCCTAATCTATCTCCTTGACGCTGTTCAATAAATTCACTTAATACGGCTTTTACCATGGTTAAACGGTCCACATATTGACCTTGATAGGCCATATCTTGCTCTTTCATAGAGCCAGATAAGTCGACTGCAAGCATAATGTCACGCCCTTCATTTGGCAGTGTTATAGGGTCATCAAGCCACGTTGGGTTTGCAACCGCGCAGACTAAAAGTGCCCACACCACCCATTCGGTGACACGGATCCCACGGACATGTTTTATGGTGCCTTGGCGTGTTAAATTATGTTTTGCAAACCCGGGGATGCGCAACCGTGCGTGTGTTTCATCTGTTGCTGGTTTTAAAAACCGAATGAGTAAAGGGATCGGCAATAGAACAAACAACCAGGGCCAACTAAATTCAAACATTCAGTGACTCCTTTAGTTTGAACTTAAGAATGCCTGCTTTTAACTTTTCGGCTAACTCAGGTCGTACGTTTTCTGCTTGATATAAGCTCATTATTTCTTGCTCACTAAAGTGCTGCCCTGTGAGTTTGTTGAGTGTTTTACACCATTGTTTGGTCGATGAACTAGCATGTTCTGGGCTGTAATAGTGCAGAACGAGGCGTTTGATCAGAATGTGTAATGCAGCGCTGTCGTTTGCTAGCGTTTCGCTTTGTGAAATGGCGTAACGTTTCGCTCGTTTGAATTGCCAGTGGCGGTAGAGTTTTACGCCGACATAAAGCGCTAATAAAACAAAAGCGCTGAGTATAACCCACCAAATAGGTGCCAGTGGCCACCAAGCAACGTGGTCTGGCACTATGACATCGTGAAGGCCATCTAAGGGAGATGCTTGCATATTACTTTCTCACTAATTGCAGCTCGAGTGGAGAGGCTGCATCGAATGATATTAAACTCAGGCCAGACTTAGTCAGCCTTTCCATTCTTGTTGTAAACGCGTGCTCGGCTGTTTTTGCAAAGCTGTCGCGAAAGCCTTTATCCATTAAGGGCAGTGCAAACTCACTGCCATTGGCACTGACGGTGACTGTTTGTTTGAACGCGGGTAACTGGTGCTCAAATGGATCGCTAATGTGGCAACCAATCAGTTCGCAGTGGCGGCTTAGAATTTCTAGCTGCTTAAAACTGGCATCATCAAGGGCGCTAAAATCTGATACCAAGTAAACAAGGCTGCCTGGCTTAGCGAGATGATTGAGTCGTTTAAGGTTATCACTAAAATGACTGGTGGTAGGCTGATCAATGTGGTCAAGGGCCTGTCGGTGGCTATCACATAAATTATGACAAAGCTTTAAGACCGCTTTTTCACGTGCACTGGGTTTTAATTCCAAGTGCCCGTGATGATTAAACACAATACCACCAATCCGGTCACCTCGCTGACAAGCCGACCACGCAACTAACGCACTTATATGAGCGGCTTGTATTGATTTAAGCAATAACTTTGAGCCAAATAGCATGGAGTTAGAAAAATCGGTAAAAATAAAAACAGGGCGCTCTTTTTCTTCTTGAAACAGTTTGGTATGGGTTTCACCAGTTCGGGCTGTTACGCGCCAATCAATCGAACGAATGTCGTCCCCTTGTTGGTAGTGACGTACTTCGGCGAATTCCATCCCGCGGCCTTTATGTGGCGCAAGGTATTGCCCAGTTAATCGGTTTTTAATTTTTACTTTAGGTGCCAGCTCAAGAAGTCGCGCCTTTGCTTTGTAATACATTAGCTCTTTTAACGCTAAGTTTACGCCATGGCTGTGACTGGTTTTAAGCCAGCTTTGATAATCTAATTCACTTTGCATAACTTAAGGTACGGCAACAAGTTCTAAAATACGGCTGATGACCTGATCTTTTGTGACACCATCGGCTTGGGCTTCGTAACTCAAAATAATACGATGGCGCAGTACATTGTGCAGCACAGCTTGAATATCATCTGGTGCAACAAAGTCACGGCCATGCAACCAAGCATGTGCACGAGCACATTTATCCAATGCGATTGTTGCACGAGGGCTTGCACCATACTCAATCCAACGACCGAGTTGTTCATCAAGTTGTGCGCCTTCGCGTGTGGCAATGATAAGTTGTACTAAATATTGCTCGAGTGGCTCAGCAAGGTATAACCCTAAAATTTCTTTACGCGATGCAAATAATTCAGCCTGGCTTATTTGTTGTGCGGGTGCTTGGTGCTCGCTCAGGGCTTCACCACGCGTTAGGCGTAAAATATCACGCTCATGCTCAGCCCCCGGGTAATTGATACTTAGGTGTAATAAAAATCGGTCAAGCTGCGCTTCAGGTAGTGGGTAAGTGCCTTCTTGTTCTAGCGGGTTTTGTGTGGCCATTACCATAAATAAATCTGATAGTGGGTAAGTATTTTTGCCTACGGTAACTTGGCGTTCGGCCATGGCTTCTAGTAAGGCTGATTGAACTTTTGCAGGCGCACGATTTATTTCATCAGCTAAAATTAAGTTATGGAACAACGGGCCTTTTTCAAATACAAATTCGCTCGTTTGTTGACGGTATATATCTGTACCAGTCACATCAGCGGGCAGTAAATCGGGGGTAAATTGCACACGTTGAAATGAGCCTTCAACGCCTTTGGCTAATGCATTCACTGCACGTGTTTTTGCAAGCCCTGGGGGGCCTTCTACTAATAAGTGGCCATCCGCTAAAATGGCAATAAGTAATGCTTGCGTTAATTCTGGCTGGCCAATAATTTGGCTGTCTAAGTAAGTTTTTAGTTGTGTAAAAGCGTTAGCGGCCATAGTAAAAAGAGTATCCTGGTTAGCAAGGTTTAAAAAAAGCTTAATTAGTAATATGGGTAGTTAGGTTATAACACAAGTGTTAGACCTTAATTTATAAAATAGTTCGTTATTTTTTAAGGATTTTTACTGGATCGTATATATTTTGTAAATAGAGTCAAAAAAGCCTATTGTTGGTAACTAATTATACTATTTTCAATTTCTCTATTGGCTTTAGTACACGGGTTGTTTAGAATCGAGGAAAATAAACAGGTCAGACCTGTCAGCGGGAGAGCATAAATGTCTGAGCAAAACATACTTAAAACAGCAAAGGGCGACCGTATCGCCATCGTTAGTGGCTTACGTACACCGTTCGCTAAACAAGCCACCGCATTTCATCATGTACCTGCCCTTGATATGGGTAAGTTGGTTGTTAATGAGATGCTTGAAAGACTAAATTTCGATAAATCAGAAATTGATCAGCTTGTATTTGGTCAAGTCGTTCAAATGCCAGAAGCACCAAACATTGCTCGCGAAATTGTATTGGGCACGGGTATGCCAGTTTCTGTCGATGCGTATTCAGTATCGCGTGCGTGTGCAACAAGCTTCCAGGCGATTGCAAACGTAGCTGAATCGATTATGGCAGGTTCTGTACAGGTAGGTATTGCCGGTGGTGCCGATTCATCATCAGTGTTACCAATCGGAGTAAGTAAAAAGCTAGCGGGTAGTTTAGTTGATTTAAATAAGGCACGTACTTTTGGCCAGCGGTTAAAAATATTCTCAAAATTACGCTTAAAAGATTTAATGCCAGTACCGCCAGCGGTAGCTGAATACTCAACGGGTTTATCTATGGGGCAAACCGCTGAGCAAATGGCTAAAACCCATAGCATTAGCCGCGCAGATCAAGATGCGTTGGCACATCGCTCGCATACCCTTGCTAGCCAGTCATGGGCTGATGGTAAACTAGCCGAAGAAGTGATGACAGCTCATTTACCACCGTACAAGAGCTTCATTGAGCAAGACAACAACATTCGTCATAATTCAACCGTTGAAGGTTACGCTAAATTAAAACCAGCATTTGACCGTCAACATGGTTCAGTAACCGCTGCAAACTCTACACCATTGACCGATGGTGCAGCAGCAGTATTGATGATGAGTGAAAGCAAAGCAAAAGCGTTAGGCTACACTATTTTAGGTTACGTACGCAGCTTTGCTTTTTCAGCTATTGGTGTGCATGAAGACATGCTAATGGGACCTGCTCATTCAACACCTATCGCCCTTGATAGAGCGGGTATTACGCTTGCTGATTTAGATCTTATTGAAATGCATGAAGCATTTGCAGCACAAACACTCGCTAACATGAAAATGTTTGCATCTGATAAATTTGCTCAAGAAAAACTTGGCCGCAGTAAAGCCATTGGTGAAATTAACATGGATAAGTTTAACGTGATGGGTGGCTCGCTTGCATATGGACACCCATTTGCTGCTACCGGCGCACGACTTATCACTCAAAGCTTACACGAACTTAACCGCCGAGGCGGTGGCTTAGCCCTCACTACAGCCTGTGCAGCAGGTGGATTGGGTGCAGCCTTTGTATTGGAGAGTGCGTAATGACAGATTCAGTATTTAATTTAGAAATTGAAGACGGGTTAGCCGTTGTAACCATCGATGTGCCGGGTGAGAAAATGAATACCCTGCGCGATACCTTTGCCGATGATTTAAAAGCGCTGCTTGATGATGCAAAGCAACAAGCAGTCAAAGGCATGGTGTTTATCAGTGGTAAAAGCGATAACTTTATTGCCGGCGCTGATGTTAAAATGCTTGATAACGTTGAAAAGCGCGAAGATGCACTTGCAATCAGCGAACTATGTCATCGTGCATTTTTCGATATGAAAAAATTACCATTTACAACCGTCAGTGCTATTCATGGTGCGGCATTGGGTGGTGGTCTTGAGTTTGCACTCGCGTGTGACTATCGCGTGTGCTCAAACAGTGACATAACAAAGCTTGGCTTACCAGAAGTACAATTGGGTTTATTGCCAGGTGGCGGTGGGACGCAACGTTTACCAAAATTGGTTGGCCTACAAAAAGCCCTTGAGTGGATGTTAACTGGTAAACAGGTTCGTGCTAAGCAAGCTAAAAAAGCCGGGTTAGTGGATGACTGTGTTCCTCACACCGTGCTTCTAAAAGTTGCCAAAGAGTTTGCGTTAAAAGGTAAAGCAAAAGTAGCCAAACCTAAACTTGATCGTATTAGTCAATTACTTGAGTCTAACCCTTTTGGTCGCAATATCATCTTCAAAAAAGCGCAAGAGAACGTGCTTAAAAAAACGGGCGGCCATTATCCTGCACCGTTGGCCATTATCAAATCAGTACGCGCAAGTGTTGAGCTTGATGAATTAAAAGCTTACAAGACAGAAGCCGAAGGTTTTGCAACCTTAGTAATGAGCGATGAGTCGAAATCACTACGCGGAATCTTTTTTGCAACCACTGAAATGAAAAAAGAGTGGCGCAACGATGATGCGCCTGCCATTGAAAAAGCAGCCGTATTAGGCGGCGGTTTAATGGGAGCGGGTATTACTCATGTGAGTGCGGTTAAAGCGGGTGTGCCAGTACGTATTAAAGATGTAGCAGAGCAGGGCATCAGTAATGCCATGAACTATAGCTATAAAATTTTAGATAAAAAGCAAAAGCGTCGTATTTTATCTAAGGCTGATTTACAGCAAACAATGAACAAGATCACCGGCACCACCAATTACAGTGGCTTTAAGCATATTGACATTGTTATTGAAGCGGTATTTGAAGATCTAAACCTAAAGCAAGGTATGGTGGCTGATATTGAACGTGAATGCCAAGATAACACCATCTTTGCGAGTAACACTTCATCACTGCCTATTTCGCAAATAGCAGCACAAGCAGCGCGTCCTGAAAATGTGATTGGCTTACATTACTTTTCACCAGTTGAAAAAATGCCATTGGTAGAAATCATTCCGCATGAAGGTACGTCGCAAGAAACCATCGCGCGAGTAGTGAACTTTGCACGTAAGCAAGGTAAAACCCCGATTGTTGTTAAAGACATGGCTGGCTTTTATGTAAACCGTATTTTAGCGCCTTATGTTAATGAAGCCGCTAATTTAATGCTAGCAGGTGAGCCTATCGAGAAGATTGATGCAGCCCTTGTTGAATTTGGCTTCCCTGTGGGTCCATTAGCACTTCTAGATGAAGTGGGAATTGATATAGGGTCTAAAATTGCCCCGATCCTTGAAAAAGAGTTGGGTGAACGTTTTAAAGCCCCAGATGCATTCAGCCGCTTAATTGATGCAAAACGTTTAGGCCGTAAAACAGGCCGTGGTTTTTATATCTATGATAAGAAAGCCAAAAAAGTGGATGAGTCAATCTATGAGTTATTAGGTGTTAGCCCGTCTCCACGTTTAAATAAAAGCGAGATTGCCAAGCGCTGTGTTGCCCAAATGCTTAACGAAGCAGTGCGTTGTTTAGATGATGGCATTATTGCTAGCCCACGTGACGGCGACATTGGTGCTATTTTTGGTATTGGTTTCCCTCCTTTCTTAGGCGGTCCATTTAGTTACATGGATAAACTAGGCGCGAGTAACGTGAGTTCAGAAATGGCGACGTTTGCTAACTATAATGCAGTATTTACACCATGCGATACGTTAATAAGCATGGCTGATAAAGGGGCGAGCTTTTATCAAGTAGAGCCAGCGGTTATTGCAGGAAATGAAGCGCAAGAGGACACCGTTGAGTCTTCTGCAGAGGACGCGATTGAAGATGTTGTTACTGAAGCACCTGAAGCTGCTACTGAGCAGGCTGAAGTGGATGAAAAGCCAAAAGACGAAAAAGCATCTTAAGACTTTATCTTAATAAAAAACGCGTCTCATGTTGAAGTGAGTCGCGTTTTTTTATGTCTAATATAAATATTTTGTATGATTTAAGAATGATTTAAAGTGTTCAGCGCAAAACTAATTTTTACATGTGGACTTCGATCGCTTTACGGTCTTTTTCTGGCATATTAGAAACAACCAGATCAAATGAATTATCTATCATCCGTTCAATTTCACCCTGCGGGATTGAGCCATCTAAAATAACAGTATTCCATAACCGTTTATTCATATGATAGCCAGGTATCACTGAAGGAAAAATATCACGTAATGCTTGCGCCTCATCAGGGTCACATTTTAAATTCATCCACCAAATTGGATTACCATCTTCATCTGTTTGTCCTTCATTACCAACGGATAATGTAGCAAACATTTTATGATTTACTTTGTAAACATCAACTTCTTGGCCAAAAGGTTGGGTAACCATAACCAGAGGTTTTTTAGTCAGATACTCATGTGCTGTGTGTTGATCCATGATCCAGTCCTTGAAGTCATTTTAAGATAAATTAACAATAGCAGCTTTTTCTTAGTTTAGTCATGAAAAAAGCGGTTAATAGGTATAATTTATTAGTATTTTCAAACATAGAATGTACTAGGTGAATAAAGTATCCGTTTAAAATCAATATTAGAGTTAGGGTCTGTTGACCTTTCAAGGTTGAATTTGCAGCAGTCTGTTTGGTATTTAGGCAAGGCAGCGCCTATGTGGTGTGGTTATTCCCCATGAATAGGCGATAACGCAGCATCAATGCCAAACAGGCGCTGCCCTGCTGCGGGTTCTGCCTAGGGGCAATTTACTCTTTGTTACTCGGTTTTGACTTAGTCCACTAGGTTACAAACCTCGCGCCGCGATTAAATCGCCCCTAGTTTGAACAAATTTTAATCCGCAAAGGTCAACAGACCCTAGTCATTAAACTGATTTAGGTAAAGATGAATAAGCAATAACGACGGCATCCCGCTTTACTAAGTCAGGTTTAGGTGAGGCTTTCCCATAAATATCACAATATGCAATGGGGTCACCTTCATGCACTAATAAATTATCATTGCTAAAGCCAGACAAAACTCTCTGCCATTTCTCAATGATTTGTACGGGGGCAGTGGGTAAAGCGTTTAAAATAAGTTTAGATTCTTCAAAATTGCTATTAATTGCAATATTTAGCATATCGTCGTTTGCAGCGCCTAGCCAACTTGCGCCATTAGTGCCAACACATAAAAGTGGCATATAAGGAGCCAGCGCAGGGCAAACATCATTTTTGTAAATATCAACCTTCCAATAGCTACGGGCTATTTTTACAAACTGAGCAAAATCCTTTATCGGGGTAAAGTTTGAGGTCGCTAAAGGCAAAATCTCTACTCTTGGCTTATTGGCATGCACTGTATCGTTAGATACATCAATATACCAAGGACCGAGTATAAACGCATTTTGAAAGTACTCATCCCGCAGTGAACCCCATGCTTTTTGTAAAGGGTTACCTTTGGCAATCAGATTTTTTAATAAGCTAAGCCCAGGTTTGTTTGTGGTGGGTAATTCCGTTTGCAGTAGTGTGAATACCTCATCACGAATTTCTCTACAGCGGCCAATAGGGTAAGGCTTTTCAACAAAGTAAGGGATTGTTGGTGCAAGTTTTAAATCAGCTAATAAGCGTAAATGGGCTAGATCAGCGCATATCAGTGTAAGTTGTTCTGGCGTAAAAAGTTTATCAAGCACGTATATTCCTTTGAGTGATTGTTTAATTTTAGTTCTGAAAGGCTAACAGGCCCAAATAAGAAAATGAGTATTTTCAAATTATATGTGATATTAGCGTAAATCCTTGGGAATGGGGTAATTTGGATGAACTACACTTTTATGGGCATGAATCGAAGGGATAGGTGGTTCAGGCTTGGCTTTAATGAGCTTAACCAAGGTACTTAAATCGTATTTAGGCTCGCCGTAAAATTCATGCCAAGCTTGCGGGATACTGCTTGGATCTGCTGCTTTAATAACATGTGCCATCCATTGTTTTCTCAGTTCGGCCCACTCTTTACTTTGTTTTCCACTTTCGGTAATCCCTAAAATTGGCCTAAATTCAACGTAAAGTGTTCTTCTGGCACCTTCGCTGCGCTTTGCCCCTGAGCTATGTAAAACCATTATGTCATGAACTATGATGTCACCTGCTTTAGCAGGTTGTTGTACTACATCAGGGATATCCCATCCGTATTGATTGGAAAGTGCGTAAATATCTAAAATTTTATGCTGAGTATTTGGCACGTAGCGTAAACAACCATCTTCTAAAAGAGCGTCATCAAGGTATATACCAATATTTAAATAAGGATATTGCCTAGAATGAGGAGCATCCTGATGCCAAGTAATGTGAGGGTGTGGGTACGGATATTTATAAACTACACCTAATTGCAAGGGGACTGCGCCATCTCCTACTAGTGATTTATAAATCTCGATAAGCATAGGACTAGCTAGCATTTCAATTACTAGCTCTGGTGACTCAAAGAGTAGTTCATCATAAGAAAAAAGACGAGGCACACCTGAGTCTGTTGAGATACAACATTGATTATAGACTTGCCTACTGTGAAAATTCTCTAGTGCTGATGCTTCTAATTTATCTGAGAAACGTTGTAACTTTTTAAGTAAGGTTATTGAAAGTGCATTTTCAAAGTGAACAAAGCCATTTTTAAGGAAGAAATTCTGCTTATTTGAGGATATTTCCATAAATTAAATTGTCCTGTTTATTTTAAACAAAGTTTATCCGTTTTTTGTAAACTATATATTTGGAAGCGTTTCTATCCAGCGACAATCTCTGATCCACTTAACCATTGCAGGGTAACCTTTATTTGGGCAAGTCATTTGCCATGCTTGTAATAATGGAAACCCAAAGCCTTTCCCATTTTTAAAAGCATGCTTTAATGAATTATTAGCGCCTTTGTATGAGTCATCGTGAAAAATAATACTTAGTGGTAATGACAAGTGAGTCGCTGCAGCAACAGCCCAAGCTGTCGCGGCCATTTCTTCTGCGTGCATAGCTTGTTTCTCTCTGCCCGCAAGTAAGCCATTCTTATAAAAGTCAGCATCTAATAGGGGCCTAAAAATTGGCTCACAGACAGCAATATGCCCAGCCTCATGAAGGATATCACCAGGATAGAACCCATTGACAAAATCAAGCAATAAAACGCCTTTTTCTAGCTTAAGGCCGGGTAAAAAAGTTTTTTCGTCTAAGGTTTGATACCGGTGCTTAATTCCAATATGAGTAAGAAAGGTTAAAATTTTTTCAACGTCTTTAAGCAGTTTATCTGTGTTAACTTGAGCGTTAATAATCATGATAATGTGAGGTTGCTGTTAGTGCTTAGCCAAGCTTCAAATTCTTCTATACGTTGGCTTTGATAAAGTGCGACTGATGTTTCATGATATGGCAAGGCTAATGAATCCAATAGATTGGTCCATTGTGTCCATTCATTTTCATCTATATTAATAGAGCAACCACATTTAGCTGCCTGTGCGTGCTCAAACATATGCTTTACGCCAGGTAATCCTAAGTTATTAAGCTCTGAAAATTTGGTTAATTTAATCTTAGTTTTAATTATTTTTTTTATTGGGAATGTAAACACAAAATCTGCGCTGTGTGGTGTTATGTATTCAAAATTAATATATTCTCCGCCGCGTAATTCTGCATTATGAGGTAAAAAAGTAAGTGGTATATTCAAGCTACATTGATTTTCTGTAAGCTTACAATGTTTGTATACTTGAATATCTGTTGTTAGTTTTAATCTGTAGTTAGTTTCAACCCCATTTGGGATTTGCATACGGCCTTTAAAGGATGAGTTATCAGCGGCATTTAAACGCTTAGCTTCGTCAATATCTAAACAGTAAAACTCTTTAAGTAGTATGTCGGTATTGCGCTTACCTTTTAAGGGGATTAAAGATGTAAAAGGGGTTAACCATGCCCTTAAAGAAACCTTTTGTGGGATCAAGGTACCAGTGCCGCTGAGATATTGACATAAATGGGCAAAAATAAAAACTTGGGGTTCTCGTTTTAAAAGAGCTGTCATGGTTTCTGAAATAATAATGTCAAATTGCTGAGACTCTGGCGCTTGCCAACGTGTCGCATCATCACACACAATAGAAGTTATATTTTGATTTATTGAAAAGTGGTTTATTAATTTTTTAATTGCACTGATGTTTTCTGGATGAATATCAATCAGAGTGACTTTTATACGCGGGTTTTTAGTAACACTTAAATAAGGAATAAGTAATGTACCATAAGGGCCTGTACCGGCATAAAGAATATGAATATCATCAGTGGTTGTTTTTAAACGTTCCTCGATAGCGAGCTTAACACCTTGCATAAAGATTTGTGTGCGAAGAGTCTCTTCAGTGCATTTAGCTGCTTGCACGGGAGAAATCGCAACGCCTTGGGATGTATTTTCATCATTCCAGTCATTCATATCTAAATCAGTCGAAATAGACGTAATATTCCCTAAGTAATTTTTTAAATCGTTGATAAAAGGTGTCATTAACCCAGCATTTGCAGATTCATTGAGTAAATGTGCAACTGCACTTTGGTATGTGTTTAATACGTCAGCGCTCATATCCTTCCTTGTAAATATTCATAGCAACAGTGACTACTTATAAAAACATAGCACTCTATTTTTATAAAGCCAACTCAACGTTGCTACAAGGCTATATTAGTTGTGAATTGGTTGTTGTCCGTAATGTTGTTCATAATTCGCATCTTTTTGTTTTACCTCAAGGCTTGTAGTCTCCTCGCAATTAAAGAATTTAACTCATTGATAAAATTAATGAAAATATGTATGTTTCAGTTTGTTAGATATTAAGAATGGGTTTACTGACGCTGTTTCAGAGTAAAGCGTGTTTAAGTATTCATAGCTGTGATTTCAAAGTAAAGCAGTTATTTTTTATATTTAGAATATTGAGCATACTCGCTCAAAGTAATAAATAATGCTTGGTAGTTTAGTAAGCAAAAAGAATAAAGTTTAAAGTTGCAGTTTACATTTTGTGGACTAACCTTATCGAAGTAGTGACCTTATTTAAGCTTGGGTTTTTATTTGGAAGTTAAAATGCAAAGGAATGTTAAACATGAAAGTATATCGTCCACTTTTCAAAATATGCTTGCTGAGCAAAAAATTACTAGCACGTGGGTTGAAGTTTTTAGAACAACTTTTTAGCGCTTCATTACTACGTAAAAGTATTCATATATTCCACAAAGTCAGAAATACCCAGAGCGATTTTGCACCTGTTCTGAGTATGTTTCCCCTTAAAACCCAGCGACCATTTTTTTTGTTCGGTGTTGAATGATGAATGGCGAAATTTTCGCTCCTGAAATAGGTAATACTAAAAAAAGTATAACCTCACCTGTCATTTTGTTTGCTCAACTCGATATCTTTTATAATGCAAAAAAAATGGGAACTGAATTGACTGTTGCAAAAAGCTTGGACTGGATTGAGCATGTCAATACTCAGTGTTATCAGGGACGGTGGGATGTATTACCTTTAATGGTGCCTAAAGAGCATGTCGATAGCCACATCATTTTACAGTCATTTCCGTTCGGTAATGAATCTCAGTGGGTAGAAAGTCACTACCTAAAAAAGCTTCCAATAATCAAGGCCCTTATTACTCGTTTTCAGTGTGAAGTATTATCAGCGCGTTTAATGCGCCTTCATAACAATGCCTATATAAAGCCCCATAGAGATCAGGGCCTAAGTCTTGAGGCTTCATCACAGGCTCGTATTCACATTCCTTTAGAGACAACTCCCGAGGTACGGTTTCAAGTCGATAATGCCTTGGTTCCTATGGATGTAAATAGCGTGTGGTATATCAATGCTGACGCAGAGCATTCGGTAAAGAATTTAGGCAATACGCCAAGAATTAACCTTGTCATAGATTGCAATGTTAATGAGTGGCTATTTAACTTAATTGTTAACTCTAAAAACAAAACATATTGCCGTAAAAAAGTAAGTTAAGGAGATAGCGACATAATGAAACTTAATATTCCAAACGGGCTAAATATAAGGCCGTCGAATACCGCAGATAAGCCATTTTTAGAAAAACTGCACCATTCGATGCGCCAAGATTTACAGCTAATTGACGGCGAAAAAGATTTCGTAGAGTCAATTGTGGAATTGCAATTTCGGGCTCAAACCCAAGGGTATGGGGACAAGTTTCCCAATGCAATGTACTTCATTATTGAAAAACACCATGAAGCAATAGGTAAAGCAACCATCGATTTTGGGCCAAACGAAATTCGAATCATCGACATTGGTTTTTTACCCAGCGCTCGAGGGCATGGTTTTGGCTCGGCAATAATTCAATCATTTCAAAGTGCGGCATTACAGTCGGGTGCGCCTTTAACACTTACCGTTGAACAACATAATTTTGCTGCCAAGCATTTGTATGAGCGTTTAGGGTTTCAAGTTGAATCAATAAGTCCGCCATATGAATTTATGGCGTGGTACCCGCATCCAGTGAAGTTAATGAGTGGTGTGTGACTAAGTTAAATTTAAAAGAGGGGGCGAATATGGAAAAGTTTACGTTTGAAAATGTTGAAAGTGCACAAGGGGCTGTTGTTAAAGTCGCTGGTCAAAATGGTGAAGTAGAGTTAGAGGTATCAACAGTTGATAGAACAAAACTCAATGGGGAACAATGGGATGCATTTCGTGTGATGCTCAAAGGCAAAGTAGATGAACCCTTAGATCAAGGCACCTATAGATTAACACATGAGGCATTTGGTGAAGCTGAATTATTTTTATCTCCAAATAGTGAAACAGAGTATGAGATATACATTACGACACAAAAGTAGTTTGCCGTATTCTGAGTTTAATAGACTAAATTATCCGTTTAATTAATTAAGTGAGTAAGGAAATTTCTATGGCAGATCCGTATATGTCAGAAATAAGGCCATTTGCGTTTAGTTTTGCCCCAAAAGATTGGGCGTTTTGTAATGGCGGGATCATTGCGATCTCACAAAACGGGGCACTTTATGCTTTGTTAGGGACTCAATTTGGAGGCGATGGTCGAACTAATTTTAAATTACCGGAGCTACGAGGTAGAACACCTATTGGAGAAGGGACTTTGCGCACAGAAGGCCGCTTTTTTAATGCTGGAACGAGTGTTGGGGTAGAGGAAGTAACGATAAGCTTAGCTGAAATGGCATCCCATACGCATGCTGTGCAAGCCACTGCCACTATTGCTGCCGACAGCCCAGCGTTCACTGACCGTATATTTTCTGAATCAAAGGATAGGAAAGGTACATCAGCAGAACCCTTTGTATATAACTCACCTTCAAACTTAACTGAGCTTTCTCAGGATGCCGTTAGTAGTAGCGGAAGTGGTGCATCACATACTAATTTACAGCCTTTATTAGCGCTTAATTTTTGTATTGCACTTGATGGTATATTTCCACCAAGAAATTAATAAGGAGAAAGGTATGGCAGAATCTTTTATTGGTGAAATTAAAATGATAGCTACCACGTATTCACCTCAACAATGGGCATTTTGTAGTGGCTCAACTCTGACAGTAAATCAAAATCAAGCCTTGTTTGCGCTTATTGGCGCGCAATATGGGGGGGATGGTCGGTCATCTTTTCAGTTACCTGATTTGAGAGGCCGTGTACCTGTCCATTATGGGCAAGGGCCAGGACTGCGAAATTACCCTTTAGGGGCAAGAGTAGGCGTGGAATCAGTTGTGCTTCAGCCAGAACAAATTCCTCCTCATACACATCGTTTGCAAGCGAGTAATAACCGAGCGAATACTTCCAATGCAATTGGTAATGTATTAGCAATGAGCCCAGCTACAGAATCAACTTACATATCCGGAACTGTTACGGGAACTAAGCAGGAGTTAAACGAGGCAGCTGTCGAAACGGAGGGGGCTGGTCAAGCGCATACCAATATGATGCCTTACTTAGCAATAAATTTTATTATTAGCTTAGCAGGCACTTTCCCATCAAGAAATTAAAGGAGACTTATTATGGCAGAACCATTTATGGCCGAGATTCGAATTTTTGGCCAAACATATAGCCCAGAGTCTTGGACTAAATGCGCTGGGCAAATTATGAGTATATCGCAGTTTACAGCGATAT
Organism: Pseudoalteromonas sp. H105; assembly: GCF_001469215.1. GTDB lineage: Bacteria > Pseudomonadota > Gammaproteobacteria > Enterobacterales > Alteromonadaceae > Pseudoalteromonas. Next base: position 13,443 of record NZ_LOFH01000004.1, on the reverse strand, counting down.
TTAGTTTAATAGGCGCTAATTTTGGTGGTAATGGACGCACAACATTTGGGATCCCTGATTTACAAGGCCGGGCGCCACTGCAGGCCGGGCAAGCTCCTGGGTTGACTCCTAGGTTTTTTTCTCATTTTGGAGGAGTTAGTCAAGTTGCACTGACTCCATTGGAGCTCCCTGCACATGACCATATTATTTCTGGCGTGTTTCAAGCCGGTAATACAGATCAGCCGAGTAACAACCAACTAGCGATTGACGTAGCCTCCTCGGGTGGTGCGCTTAGATATACTGCACCACTTGATAGTGATGTGAGTGTTATGAATAGTGGCAGTTTAGCAACGTCTGGATCGAGTTTACCGCATGAAAATATGCAACCGGCGTTAGCGCTCAATTTTTGTATTGCATTAGACGGGATTTATCCACCAAGAAATTGATGTAAAAAGCACAGGTTTTCAATTTAAAAACCTGTGTTACTAAATATTACGAATACTTAACCGTGTTCGTGTAGGAAGTTAGATGTATATCTTTTTAAGATGTTGTATGGGAAACAATTTACTTCTAAGCTGGCGTATAGTCTATGTCTGCTTAGTTTTGGGTGGGTGTTTGTTTGTCAAAGGGGTATACGCTGAGGTAAGTTTTGATACGGTGCAATTTAAATACTCTAAAAACGATATTGTTCTTACCAAGCATGATGACGGTTTTTTGATAGATGATGCAGGGAAGATGTACGCTTTTAACAAAAAAATAATAATACTCTCTTTGCTATCAGCCGATGAGATCTCACAGCTACATGATGAAATAAAACAAGTTCAAGTAATCGCTAATATAGGAAGTGAATTGGTTTACTGGGTAACACCTAGATCCGAATATTTTTTTGATGTTTATTTAGCGTTAAGCAAACATCAAGATGTGCTAGAGATCGAACCAGATATTGCACCTGTCACAAAGTTAGTTACGTCAGGAACAAGCAGGCAGACTAGCAGCGTGCTTGTGTCACAAAATGCTCCTTTATGCGATAAACCAGAGAATACTGTGCGGGTTGCAATTATTGATGACGGCTTTGATTTTACTCACCCAGAGTTTGATGATTTAACAGTATTGTTTGAATATGATCCTGATGAAAAAACACTGGCAACCAGTGCTAAAAACCCAACTGATTATCATGGTACACGTGTTGTTGGAGTTATTGCTGCAAAGCAAGATAATGTAGGGGTTGAGGGTTTCGCACCGACTAGTGAAATAATAGCTATCAGGCAAGTTTCAACATGGTCATCTTCTATAATATTGGCATTTCAGGTCGCTAAGTTGATGAAAGCGGATGTTATCAACTGTAGTTGGGTTTTACCGTTATTATCGGGTATTACGTCACTGGTAATTGAGAATATTGCATCTGCATCAAATGCACCTATTATCGTTGTTTCAGCAGGAAATTCGGGTAAAAAAGCTTGTGAAGTCAATCATCTATCGGCATTAAGTTCAGTGGTTGTTATAGGGGCAATAAATAAAAATGGGAATGTTGCTGAGTTTTCTAATTATGGGCAATGTGTTGATTATTACGCCCCTTCTTCAATTGAATCAACGTCACTTAATGGGTATGTAAATTTTGGTGGCACCTCATCATCAGCCGCTATTGTTTCAGGCGTTGTGGCACAGCTAAAAGCATGCGGAGTTGAATACCCGTTAACAAAATTGACGATGGTTGAAAATATTTTGCCTGCACATGTAGTTAATAAAAATAATATAAAGAGTGTAACTTTGATTAGATCAACAGGTAGTGAAATTAATGAGCACTGAAATGGAACAGTTAGACTTTAGTAGCACCTATAGTGACAATTTCCCAAAAATATTGGCTCAGTTGGGCATATCGCTGATTGCGACAAGTTATCAATCACAACGTGTTATTTTAGTGCGCTCTAATAATGGCAAGCTAGAAACAAAGCTAAAGGCATTTCCAAGACCAATGGGACTTTATGCCGACGAAAATAGGGTCACGCTTGGAACACTAAATCAAGTAATCGACTTTCAAAAAACACCAAGTGGTTATGCTGATGTTATTAATGGCGACCTTGATCGTTATGAAGAGTTACCAAAAAAATTACAAGATAATGAACTGAGAGATAGCCCCAAATTTCGTCAAGAGTGGGATGAACAAGTCGAAAGTGTAAAGGCTGCCGACTGTTTGTTTATAGAAAGAGCGGCTTTATCAACGGGTATGATCAACATCCATGATATTTGTTGGGGTAATGATGGCCTGTGGGTAGTTAACTCGATGTTCTCTTGTTTAAGTAAATTAAGCCCTGACTATAGTTTTGTTGCAGCTTGGGTGCCGTCGTTTATTTCAGATCTGAAGCCGGAAAATAGATGCCATTTAAATGGCATGGCGTTGTTAGATGGTGTACCTCGTTATGCTACAGCGTTTAGTGAATCAGATACAGCACAAGGTTGGCGTGAAGAGCTAGGGAATAAAGGGGTGCTTATTGATGTCGTTGAAAATAAGGTTATCAAATCAGGTATTTCAATGCCGCATTCGCCAAGATGCCACGCAGGCAAAGTGTATTATTGTGCATCTGGAGATGGCGATATTCATGTATACGATCCAAAGTCAGGTACGAATCGAATTTTATGTGAGTTGCAAGGTTTTACAAGGGGAATGACGTTCTTTGGTGACTTGATGCTTGTCGGTACGAGTACATTACGTAAATCTGAAGAGCATATTCGCTTCAAAGCAAACCCAAGATTATTGGGTGGGAGAAGTGTGTGCGCAATATGGTTAGTGAATGTAAATACAGGTGAGGCGGTTGGTAATTTGACTTTTTCGGGTGATGTAAAACAGATTTACGATATTGCTGTCGTACCGAACAGTAGGAAACCAGAGTTATTTCAAAGCTCTGATGCGTTGTCTAGCCATATTTTTGAATTTTGTCGAGGATGAGTATCATGGAACGTTTAAGCTTAAATAAAACTTTTTTAGGAGTTACGATTTCTGCAGTAATAGCTAGCGGGGCTTACGCAGAAACAGTAAATGAAGCTGTAGATTCAAAACAGTTTTCAAAAAAGTCAGCGTTAGAAACTGAAGATGAAATAGTTGATACAGAGTTAAAAAGCCCATTTTCGACATTTAGCCGAGGGCAAAAAGCGCAATCACACTTAGTAAACCCAGATTTAAATAATACATTAAGTTTTTTAAAAGAGCAGGGGTTGCTTGAAACGAATGAACAAAAAGTAACTATTGTTAAGGGCGACAATACACATGTAAAAAGTGATTTACTAATAAGTAAGGTGTTTGCAAGTGCAAACTGCACCCTACCAGGCGGGGCATGTACCACTATAAGTTCGTCTAGTTGTACCTTGAGAGGTGGCACTGTTGGCGCTTGTGGAGCATCGCCAGAAATAGATGTTGAAGAAAGTGGATCGACAACTACTAGTGAAAACTTTGGCAGTGTTGCTGCAAATGGAGTAGCAACTACAACAAAAACATTTACGGTAAAAAATGAAGGCAGTGGCAATTTAACGACCTCAAGTGTTTCTATAACAAGTGGTGGTAGCGACTTTTCAATTACAGGCGGCACATGTGCTACGAATGGGCAAACATTAACCTCAGGTATGCAATGTACGATACTTGTTACTGTACAAACATCAACGATTGGCGCGCTAGTAGGCAACTTAAGAGTCAGTAGCAATGATGCAAATGAGGGAATGTATAATATTTCTTTGAGTGCGACAGGTACAGATGCTACAGCCCCAACATTTAGCGAAGCAAGCTCTACGCCAACAGATAACGCCACCAATGTATCGGTGTCTGACAATATCGTTATTGATTTTAGTGAAAATGTGGCGTTAGGCACGGGCAATATAACGGTTCGTGACGTGACGGGCTCAAGTGATTTTGAGGTGTTTAACGTTGCGACGCAAAGTGATGACGCAACGACCAGCCCAAGCTCGGGTCGTATCGGCATCGTTAATGACAAAATATATATAAACCCGACGAGCAGCTTAACGGGCAGTAATCAATATTCAGTGCGAGTAGATTCAACCGCAGTTGATGACTCAGCAGGTAATAGTTTTGTAGGTATTAGTGATGATACCACCTTTAATTTTACTACAATCAACGCCGCACCTGTGGTTGATTTAAATAGTGGTACATCGGGTAATGATACCACAGCCTCATTTTCTGAAGGGTCTGGTGCCGTTAGTTTCATGACGAGCCCAACGGTTACTGATACTGATACAATAACAACAATTACAGTCAGTTTAACGAATGATCAAGATGGCGCTTCAGAAGGGCTTAATGTATCAGCAAGTGCGCAAAATGCGCTGACAGGAATAAGTGGCGCTTCTGACATAACACTGCAAGATACACTCTCTATAACGGGCGCAACAGCGACAACAGCCGAGGTTGCAGCTTTCTTACAAGCTGTAACTTACAATAATACGAGTTCGACGCCGGATACCACGTCGCGCACGGTGAGCGTTGTTGTTAACGACGGAACTGACAACAGTGCGTCACGAAGTGCTGTTATTAGTGTAGCCAATGTAACAGCGGCCAGTACGACCGGGGCATCATTTAATACCACATCGGGCGCCAACTTAAGCCCAGCCATTAGTTTCAGCAGTGACAATGAAACACTGACTATAGCATCAGTGAGTCATATTGTTGGGTCTACAGCCCAAGGCGGCAGTGGTACAGATGAAATTGTCGTAATAGATGGCAGTGATCTGACGCAATTTACCAGTTTAACCACCTTTGAAACCCTCTCGACTTATAATAATGGCTCATTAACGCTGAGCGAGTCGCAACACGATACGTTTACGACCATAAATGGTACCGGAACAAATACGTTCACCTTGGCAAGTGCCGATGGGGATAGCACTGTAATTGCAGATGCAGACATAGAAACGTATGTTTTAAATGCCGCTTTCAATATTACTTTATCAAGTGCAGCGCAAAATATTACCGGAAGTGGCAGTGCTGATACCGTTAATATTGCAGGCTTAAGTGTTACGGGTACGCTTGCTGGCGGCGGCGGTACTGACATACTGCAAATGAGCACTGGTGCTAATATTAGTAATGCCACAGTAAGTGCGTTCGAGTCTTTAACATTAAGCAGTGGTGCTTCAGTGACGATGACTGAGGCGCAGCACGATAGTTTTACAACGATAACGGCTTCAGGCGCTGATTCAATCACCATAAGCACCGCGACCGATGGTCTAACTGGGAGCAGTGTAGTTGAAACTTATGTACTGTCAGCAGCGAATACCTTTACGTTAGGCAGTGCATCACAGAACCTAACGGGTAGTGGTGGTGACGACACGGTTAATGTGAATGCACTGAGTGCAACGGGGACTTTAGCGGGTGGAAGTGGCACAGATACCTTGGTTGTTACCAACGGTGGAAACATATCGGGTGCGACGGTCAGTGGATTTGAGGATTTATCGGTTGCTGCTGGTGGTACAGTGACAGTAGGTGCATCCCAGCTTACTAGTTTTACTGGCACAGTCTCAGGCAGCGGCACTGAGACAATTGCTGTTTCAGGCGATGGTAATGTTAGCACTGTTTCGGCAATAGAAAGTTATACTTTAAATGACGACAGTACGAATACGCGCTCGGTTACTGTAACTAGTGCGAGTCACTCTGTGACTGCTGCATCTGCGACTGATGCAATTACATTTGATTTAGGCACCCTTGCGTTTACCGGGACTATTACGGGTGACAATACTGTTGCAGATACACTGAGTTTAAGTAATGGTGCAAATATATCAGCGGGTACCATAAGTAACATAAGTAATTTAACTTTGGCATCAGGTGCTTCAGTTAACATGACGGCTAGCCAGCATAATGCGTTTAACGGCACAATTACTGCGCCTGGCTCTGAAACAATTGTTATTAGTGGTGATGGTAACGTAACTACTTATTCCTCAGTAGAGTCTTATTCTATTGGTGACGACAGTACCAACACGCGAACAGTTACTCTTAGTAATGGCACAACAAATGTTACAGCTACTTCGACAACAGATGTGGTTACGTTTGATATTGGGTCCAATGCATTTTCAGGCACACTAACCGGTGATGCCAGCCAAACGGATAGAGTATCGGCCTCTAATGGCGCAGATGTATCGGGTGGTAGTTACTTTAATATTGGGTCGTTGAGCTTAAGCAGTGGTGCAACTGTTGCGATTGATGCTGCGAATATTAGCGATTTTAGTACGTCAATCACTGGTGGTGCTGGCAGCGAAATACTGAAAGTCATGGATGGTGGTACATTTAATTTTAGCAGCACATCGGCATCATCAATTGAAGGCATAGCCATTGGAACGAATAGTAACTTTGCACTTACTTTGACCGACAATTTTGCATCTGATGGCGGTGCGGTTGATATAACCAATACAACAGGGAGTGCGATCACCGGTACAATTACGTTGGATGCGAGTGCATTTAGTGGTGACGTGTTAACTATTTCAGCAACAGACTTAAATGGCTCTGATACTTTTACAGGTGGCAGTGGCGCTGATACCATCCGCCCTGGTGGCGGCACCGATTCAATGACAGGTAATGGTGGTAATGACAACTTTATAGGCAGTACGTCAGATCTTTCTGGTGATACCATTGCAGACTTGTCCATTGGGGACATGATCACGTTAACCGGTGTTACTGGGCTATCGACTAACAACGTACGCTTTAATGGCTCAAGTGCGTTAGAAGTTGATACCGATGCAACTGATTTTAATATATCCGAGCTGACACTTTCACTGACAAACGCACCTTCAGCGGATTTAGCATTTACTGTTGCGGATAGTGGTGCAAATACTGTGATCACGTTTATTGCTAGTAACGAGGCTCCAGCGTTTTCCTCATTAAATGGAGGGGCTACCTACACTGAAAATGGAAATGCAGTCACAATAGACAGTGATGTAACCGTTGCTGATGCAGAGCTTGATGCACTCAGCTCCGCTAATGGTAATTATAATGATGCAACACTGACGATTGAGCGAAATGGTGGTGCTAACAGTGAAGATATATTCAGTAATCAGCTTTTACTTGGTACTTTAGTACAAGGTAGTGCCTTTACTTACAATGGTACGCCGGTGGGAACTGTGACAACCAATTCTGCAGGCACGCTTGTATTAACTTTTAATAGCAATGCAACATCTTCAATAGTGGATTCCGTACTACAGTCAATAGGATACAGTAATAGCTCTGAGTCTCCTGCATCTTCTGTTACGCTAAATTTCACATTCAACGATGGCACTGCCGATAGCACTGGTACTAATCAAGCGGTTGTTAATATCACCGCGCAAAATGATGCGCCAACCGATATCAGTTTGTCTGCTACCAGTGTGAACCAATCTTCAACAGGCCCTGGCGCTAATATAGGTTCACTTACGACCTCTGATGTAGATACAAGTGATAGCCATAGTTATAGTTTAGTAAGTACTGGAACGAGTGTAACAGGCACGTGTAGTGCAGACACGGGTAATGCAAGCTTTCAAATTAATGGTTCAATTTTGCAAACACAAGCTGCATTAAGTGCTGGTAGTTATATTGTGTGTTTGCAAACGAATGATACCTCAACCACATTTCAAAAGTCATTTACAATAACGGTTGCTGATGATGTAGCGCCGAACGCTCCATCAACGCCTGATTTGGATACAGCCTCTGACAGTGGGCCTTCAAGTACTGATAATATTACGAACGATAATACACCCACTTTGAGTGGTACTGCAGAGAGTGGAACCACGGTTGCTTTATATAGCAATCAAGTGGGGGGCGGTGCAACGGTGATAGGAACAGGTACGGCTACTGGTGGTAATTGGCAGATCACAACCAGTGAACTAACTTCCGGGTTGGTGCATGCTATTTCAGCAAAAGCAACTGATTCAAATAGTAATGAAAGTAGTCGTTCGAGTACCTTAAATGTCACTATTGATACAACAGCTCCATCAGCACCAAGTACTCCAGACTTAGATTCTGCTAGTGATTCAGGGTCTTCAAGTACAGATAATATAACAAATGATTCAACACCAACCTTTACGGGGTCAGGCACAACTGGCGACACTATAACTCTTATTTCGAGTATTGATGGCTCTGTTGGGAGTGTTATTGTCAGTGGTGGAGTTTGGAGCATTACTCCAGGTTCAGCATTGACAAGTGGCTCGCATACCATTGTTGCTCGCGCGACAGATTCAGCAGGAAATACGCTTGATAGTATATCAGGACTTTCAGTAACAATTGATACGAGTGCCGCCACACCTTCTATTTCAACCCCAATAGAGAGTGACGATATTGTTAATGCAGCTGAAGACAATGATGTGTTAATTGTTGGAGCGGGGGCTGAGGCAAATACCTCTGTAACAGTTCAAATCACAGACTCTAATTCGACAGTTTCTCGTTCCGTTACGGCAGATGGTTCAGGTAACTGGACGTTGAGTGGTCAAGAGCTGGATGTGAGTAGTTTAAATAACGGCAGCTTAACCGTGTCAGCTACTCAACAAGATGAGGCAGGCAACACCTCTAATGCTGCAACAGAAACGATTACGTTAGATAACGCAGCACCAAGCGCATTAAGTATAACAGCACCTATTGAAACCGATGGTATTGTAAACGCCGCTGAAGACAGCGATGTGTTGATTGTTGGAACGGGTGCTGAAGCAAATAATTCAGTGACAGTTCAAATCACTGATTCTAACTCTACAGTTTCTCGCACTGTTACGGCAGATAGTTCGGGTAACTGGACGCTGAGTGGCCAAGAATTGGATGTAAGTAGCTTAAACAACGGCAGCTTAACAGTGTCAGCTACCCAACAAGATGCAGCAGGCAATACATCAACGGTGGCGACCACATCAATCACACTCGATAACCAAACACCGAATTCACTGACGATCACCACCCCAATTGAAACAGATGGTGTTGTAAATGATGCTGAAGACGGTGATGTGTTAATTCAAGGTGGCGGCGCAGAATCAGGCGCAACTGTGACGGTTGATGTAGGTGGAGTTAGTACAACCACCACCGCTGATTCAAGCGGTAATTGGACATTATCAGGTAACGAATTGGATATTAGCGCGCTGAATAATGGAACGCTTACAGTATCAGCAACACAAGCTGACAGCGCAGGCAATACTTCCACAGCGACAACCACGACCATCAGCTTGGATAATCAAGCCCCGAATGCACTGACGATCACCACGCCAATTGAAGGCGATGGCAAAGTAAATTCCAGCGAGGATAACGATGTGCTCGTGCAAGGCAGCGGGGCAGAGTCGGGCGCCACAGTCACAGTCAGCATTGACGGTGTAACTAAAACCACCACGGCTGATTCAAGTGGTAATTGGACATTATCAGGTAACGAATTGGATATTAGCGCGCTGAATAATGGCACGCTTACGGTATCAGCAACCCAAGCTGACAGCGCAGGCAATACCTCCACAGCGACAACCACAACCATCAGCTTGGATAATCAAGCCCCGAATGCACTGACGATCACCACCCCAATTGAAACAGATGGTGTTGTAAATGCAGCTGAAGACGCTGATGTGTTAATTCAAGGTGGCGGCGCAGAATCTGGCGCAACTGTGACGGTTGATGTAGGTGGAGTTAGTACAACCACCACCGCTGATTCAAGCGGTAATTGGACATTATCAGGTAACGAATTGGATATTAGCGCGCTGAATAATGGAACGCTTACAGTATCAGCAACACAAGCTGACAGCGCAGGCAATACTTCCACAGCGACAACCACGACCATCAGCTTGGATAATCAAGCCCCGAATGCACTGACGATCACCACCCCAATTGAAACAGATGGTGTTGTAAATGCAGCTGAAGACGGTGATGTGTCAATTCAAGGTGGCGGCGCAGAATCTGGCGCCACAGTCACAGTCAGCATTGACGGTGTAACTAAAACCACCACGGCTGATTCAAGTGGTAATTGGACATTATCAGGTAACGAATTAGATATTAGCGCGCTGAATAATGGCACGCTTACGGTATCAGCAACCCAAGCTGACAGCGCAGGCAATACCTCCACAGCGACAACCACAACCATCAGCTTGGATAATCAAGCCCCGAATGCACTGACGATCACCACCCCAATTGAAGGCGATGGTAAAGTGAATGCCAGCGAGGATAACGATGTGCTCGTGCAAGGCAGCGGGGCAGAGTCGGGCGCCACAGTCACAGTCAGCATTGACGGTGTAACTAAAACCACCACGGCTGATTCAAGTGGTAATTGGACTTTATCAGGTAACGAGTTGGATATTAGCGCGCTGAATAATGGCACGCTTACGGTATCAGTAACCCAAGCTGACAGCGCAGGTAATACCTCCACAGCGACAACCACGACCATCAGCTTGGATAATCAAGCCCCGAATGCACTGACGATCACCACGCCAATAGAAACCGACGGCATTGTGAATGCCGCTGAAGACGGTGATGTGTTAATTACAGGCTCAGGTGCAGAAGCTAATACCAGCGTTACGGTCACTATCAGCGATGGCGCGAATAACCAATTGCGCACAGTGACAGCAGATGGCTCAGGTGCATGGACACTCAGTGGTAGCGAGTTTGATGTTAGCAGCTTTAATAATGGCTCACTCAGTATTAGCGCCACGCAAACAGATGCAGCAGGTAACACGTCGACGGCAGCAACTTCATCCATTACATTAGATAACGCAGCGCCAAATGCTGTAGCTATAACTACGCCAATAGAAGGCGATGATAAAGTTAGTGCAGTGGAAGACGGTGATGTATTGATCATCGGCTCTGGTGCAGAGGCTGACACTAGTGTCACCGTTACTATCAGCGATGGGGCAAATAACCAATCGCGTACGGTGACAGCAGATGGCTCAGGCGCATGGACACTCAGTGGCAGCGAGTTTGATGTTACCAGCTTTAATAATGGCACGCTCAGTGTGAGTGCTACACAAACTGACGCAGCTGGTAATACCTCGACGGCAGCAACAGCCACGATTACGCTCGATAACTCAGCGCCAAGTGCTGTTAGTATCACAACCCCAATAGAAGGCGATGGTAAAGTTAATGCAGCGGAGGACAGTGATGTATTAATCACCGGCTCTGGTGCAGAGGCTGATACTAGTGTCACTGTTACTATCAGCGATGGCGCGAATAGCGATACACGTACGGTCACGGCTGATGGCTCGGGTGCATGGACACTCAGTGGCAGTGAGTTTGATGTTAGCACGTTTAATAATGGCACATTGACCGTTAACGCAACTCAAACAGATAGTGCGGGCAACACGTCTAGTGTTGCAAGTACTTCTGTGATCTTAGATAACGTGGCGCCAACAGGAACTACCGCAGCTTTTGATCAAAGCATTATAAATAGAAGTAATGAAGCAGCACTTAGCTTTACTTTATCAGGATTAGAAAGCTCAGGGAGCTTCACTTATCAAATTTCTGATGGGTCTAGTACTGTGAGTAGTCAAAGCGCGGTTGCTATAACCAGTAATACAGAACAAGTTACATCCGTTAATGTAACAAACCTTAATGAGGGCACTTTAACACTCACTGCAATTGTTACTGACGAAAGCGGAAACCCAGGAACAGGTGTCACTGCTACAGTAACCAAGCAATACAATGTTGTGCCAGTGTTATCAGGTAATCCCACAACAAGCATAAATGAAGATAGTGTTTATAGCTTTATACCAACATTAACTGATTCAGATAGTGAAGATACGCATACTTACTCAATTACCAATAAGCCGACTTGGGCTAGCTTTGATACACAAACAGGTGAATTATCGGGTACACCAACGGATGAGCATGTTGGCACGACATCAAATATACAAATATCCGTTGATGATGGCACAGATACAGGTAATTTAACGGCCTTTAACATTGAAGTAGTCAATACGAATGATGCACCTACGGGGCAAAATACCAGCTATACCATTAATGAAGGAGGAACACTTTCAAGAGACTTTAATAATGGTTTACTCACGTTAGCAGCTGATGATGACTTAGACTCTAATGACAGCTTGACGATTGCTAAAGATACCGATCCACAACACGGCAGCTTAACACTCAATAGTAATGGTAGCTTTAGTTATGTACATGATGGCAGTGAAAATCTAACTGATAGTTTTACTTATCATGTTGAAGATAGTGAAAGTGCTAGTTCATCAGTGTATACCGTAACAATTAATATGAATGCTGTTGAAGATGCTCCTACAGCATTTAATGACAGCATTTTGACATTAGAGGATGAATCTAAATCAATTAATGTACTCAGTAATGACTCAGACCCTGAAAGCAACCTGGTTGCGTCATCTGTTACAGTTAAAACACAACCAACCAAAGGCCAGCTTAGTATTGCTAATGGTGTTGTAACGTTTACTCCAAATTCAAACGTTAACGGAAGCGATTCATTTACCTATACCGTGAAGGACTCAACGCTTGCAGAATCAAACGAAGCGATTGTGAACATTGATATTACTCCAGTGAATGATGCACCTATAGTGAGTAACTTTAATGAAATGGTGGATGAAGACACCGCAACTAATGCAATTCAAGTTAGAGGAGGCGCCACTGACATTGAAGATACTATACCGACAGGAGATATAGCAGTAGTAGCACAGCCTGCAAAAGGGTCTGTCAGTATTGACCAAAATGATGGGACATTAATATATACACCAGCAGCTAATGAAAATGGCCAAGACACTTTCACGTACACCATTGCAGACAGCGAAGGTTTAGCCTCTAACACCGCAACGGTGACGATTAATATTGGTGCTGTGAATGACCGCCCAGTAGTGGTTGATGATGCAGTAACCACAGACGAAGATACCGCTACGAGCATTGCCATTCTAACGAATGATTCAGACGTTGAAGACCAAGGGTTCAATGGCGCGAATGTATTGTTAGAAGATAAAGGAGATGGCGTAGGTGAATACAGCTTTGCCAGTGTGAGTGTCAATGCCGATGGCAGTTTAGCCATTACACCGAAGACAAACATCAACGGTGTTTACAGCTTTACTTACACCGTGACAGACAGTGAAGGGCTGGCTTCAGAGGCCGCGACTGTGACGCTGACAATCAATGCGATTAATGATGCGCCCGTGGCACTTGATAACACTGCGCAGCTGCAAGAGGAGGGGCAGTTTGAAGTCAATGTACTGGGTAATGACAGTGATGTTGACGAAGGCGACAGCCTCGATGTAAGCAGTGTCACGGTGGTGAGTGATGCAACGAACGGTCAAACAAGCGTTACCAATACCGGGGCAATTATTTACACGGCGAATGCCAACTTCTTTGGTAATGACAGCTTTACGTACACAGTAAAAGACAGCCAAGGTGCAGTTTCAAATGTGGCTACGGTCACGATGACAGTAACGTCAGTGAACGACAAGCCAGTGGCCAGCGCACAAGCGCAAACACTGGATGAAGACGGTTCAATTCTATTGACATTAGTGGCAACCGATGTCGACCAAGACACC
>NZ_LOFH01000003.1 GCF_001469215.1 Pseudoalteromonas sp. H105 | reverse complement strand
CGTCGCCCCATTGGGCTGTCTATTTTGACCTTCATTTTGTCGATGTAGCTTAGCTTTTTGCGTGATTCATTATTTTTAAACTGTACTTGCCGCCCTGTTTTTATCGGTGGCTTTCGCATGCATTGCTGTTGTAGTGGGCATACTTTGCAATCTTTCAAGTAACCGCAAAATCGGGTGTATTGTTGGTTATGGCTGTTTACATTAACACCACTTCGCCACATGGCATTGCCTGCGGGGCAGCGGCAGGTTTGCGTTGATTCATCATAGTGGAAGTCATCTGAGGTGAATAACCGTGGCTTGCCTTTACTGCGTTTTAGTCGGCGCTTTTCTTGCTCTGTTTCATAGGTTTCACTGTCTTTAAACAGTGGATTGCGTTTTCTAAACTGATTATCCGCTATGTAACTATCAAAGCCACTTTGCGCCATGTATTTAAGGTTTGCTTCGCTGTTAAACCCACTGTCTGCGGTGAACTTAATAGTGTGTTCGTCTGTGATTTTATCGGGGTTTAATTTATCAAGTTGTCGATTTAATTGCTCAACGGCTGGCTGGAGTGTTTGCTGTTCGCCCACCGACCCCCACGCGTGTGCTTGCAGGATGATTTGGTGTTTATCGTCATTTATCGCAATACCATTGTAGCCTTGAATGGTGCCTTTGGAGGTCGTCATTTTTGCGCTGTCTGGGTCGGTGATATTACTTTTTACTGGCTTGCCTTTACTGCCTGTTTTCTCTTCGTGAGTAGCTAAGAATGCGGTGATTTTATCTGCACTTTTATCGAGCTTTTCTTTTTGCTTTAAATCTTGAGTTATAAGCTCTTCGCTCAGGCTATCGTGTGCTTGATGGCGTTCAATGATGCGTTTACTTGCGCGCTCTAGTTTTACTTTTTTACGGCCTAGCTCATCGAATGTACCGCTCCACTCCTTGCTCGCATTCGACTTTAATTTACACCCATCAATGGCAAACATGTTGCGGCCTATCAAGCCTTCCTCATCACATATCATCAGCACTTGCGTAAAAAGCGGCTCAATCTGTTCATGCATTTTAGCCACAAAACCCGCTATTGATGTGTAATGCGGCTGAATATCTCCCGACACACTCATGAACAGAATATTGTTCTCACAGGCCTTGGCTATTCGGCGACTACTAATTAACCCATGCGCATAACCGAGTAAAATAATCTTTAACATCACCGTGGGCGGATACGCCGCTGCACCCGTTTTATCGTTGTTATACCACGCGTCAAAGCCCGACAAGTCGAGTTTATTTTCGACAATATAACAAAGGGCATACTCAAAGGTGCCAGGCAAAATTTGCTCAGAGAAATTGATAGGAATGAATTTATTTTGGCAGGATAAGTCAGGCTTGTAGTTGGCCATAACAATTTACCGTGGGTGAATAATATCTATTAGATCACAGTCACCCTGTGGTTTCAAGGTTAAAAAACAATCAATTTTAAATAGTAGGATATGTTTCTAAAAAGAGTAATTCTACAGCCTCAACGCCGCATTCAGCGGCTTGTCCGCTGTAATGCTTTGTTAAACGTTGCCAGAAGCAACGTCACGAATAAATTGAACACCTTCTTCGGTCAAAAGATATTCTCCATCTAATGCTCCTCCTCTGCGTAAATCTTTGACGTAGACTCTAGGAAGCTCTTCTTTAATTAACTGCCAGTTATTGCATATTTCCTCGTCGGAAGCAGATTCAAAGTCATCTATACCCAATAAATCAACCACCTTCCTTTGTGTATGCTTAACCGCTCTAACCAGAATACCGTTGATCGTGGCTTCAGAGTCATCAGCATCTCTTAGCTTATGCTGAAGTCTTCTCATTTCGCGCTGTGCTTTAATTAGCTTTATTTCACTATCATTAATTCGTGAAAAAAGCTCCTGTTTCTCTTCTTCTTGTAAGTTAGCGCGGTTGGCAAGTTCATTTAGAAGCTCATTTTTCTCAGATTTCAACTTTAATACTTCGGCTTTCTCGTCTTCTACTTTCTCTCTCGTTTTCCCGAGATCAAGTGGTAATTTATCAAACTTATCTCTTAAACCGGTGTAACCTTGATCTAAATGGCGCAGCTGTTCGCTAAACCCAGACTCCATTCTACCAAGAAGCTCTGAGTTGTCTTTTGTGAACTTATACATGTTGTCATAGAACATATTGCTTACTTCATTTGCTTTTACGAAAAAAGCCACTGACAAGCCAATAGCAAATAAAGCCAATAGTATGGCCAAAAGATCGCTAGTCTTTATATTCTCAAAGGTAAATGAAAAGTCTGCCGATATGGCTTTCCACGCGACAATGACGATTAAAGCTATAACAGCTAAGTCCTTAATCGTTCCCGTGGAAATTCTAATTTCAGGCTTCTTCATGTTTATCCTTTTATACGTTTAACGAGACTGTAGAATAACTCCAACAGCCAAATTCAATTAAAAAACGAGCTCCTGTAATTAACTCTAAGCGTTTTTAAAGCATTAGGTAATGCATTTGGAACCCATAAAACGGGCTAATTTTCTTTAAAAAGAGTAATTCTACAGCCTCAACGTCTCAATCAGAGGCAAAAATCAGTTGGTTAAAATTAGCGACGCAGGAGCAAAACCAACTGTTTTTTGTCCTGCTGAATTGACTTGTTAGGTGTACTTACACGTTTTGCGTATACGGCTTTATACCAATTAATTCTGAAACACCTGATCCCGAGTTTAAAGAAACTTTGATTGAGGATACAAATGCATCCAATGATAAAGCTTCAAATTGAACAGTAAATTTTGCAACACATTCGCGGTCATTTGACACAGAGACTAATACAGCCATATGACCAGCAGAATCGAAGCAATGGAATTTAAGCTCACAATGACCATAAGTTGAGTCAGCGTCACCAACTTCAAAGGTTACTTCATCTGAGTTAGATTTAGGAAAAACTGATAATTGTTCAGCTAGTTTTTCCAACATTTGAGCATTTATATATTGCTCCGTTTCTCCAGCGAAAGTTTCATTGCACGCCTTTACCCATATTTTCGAAGGGTCATTCCGTAAAAACTCGATCTCTAATCTGGGCTGCATCTGCTTGTACACCTAACAATTTAATAGTGCGCTCATCGCGCATATTTCTGCCGACACTACGCTCATTTTTCTACATTATATAGTTTTAACAAATAACCTAAGGTATTACTATCACTAAGTTTTCTAAAACTTTAAAGAAAAGTTAAATAGAACAATATGCGCTCGGCGCTCATTTTCATGAATATATGCGCAAAGAGCAGTTTAACCAATCTATTAACGACGATATTTAGCCAGTATCAATGACCGATTATCGCTCATGGCTGTCTGTCAGATGAAGTCTAAACCTATTCACTTAATCTGTAAGCTCAGATATGAGCTAGTACAAAGCTACAAATTTATAAATCTTCTATCTTACTTCGCTCATGAAGATAACGCTTTAAAAGCTGAGTATTGCGGGTATTTGCTTTAAAAAAAGCATCAAAAATGTCACCAAAAAACGGGATTAAACCGTAAAATCAACTAGCATATTTATAATTATGCGCAGCTTAACGCCCCAGCCAACCCCTAAGCGTTGTGCTTCAAAAAGCACATAAGTTGATAAGGCTAAGCCCGCGATGTCCCCTACACCTGGCAAAATTCCTATCAATGCTTCTATACCAAACTTAAACTTTGTAAAAGGGATACCTATACTGCTGTCGGTAAATCGGCTAAACCTTTCTAAGCGTTTTAACGTTGCTTGGTGCTCATTGTTCGTCTTCATAACAACCTCATCATAAGTTAACGCCTACTCACTTGCCGGAGTTTTTAGTTTAAGCGCACTAAAGTACGTGTTCTTTTAGGCTCTGTTAAATAAAGAAATTGCTGAAAATCATGGGATGCATTTATTAGCATTTTCCCATCATCTTTGCCATTAAATATGGTTTTATTACTCCCTGATTTAAAATCTATTTCATTCATCTCATAACCGTCTTTATCTGCAAGGGTGACTGTCATCATTGTAGCTCCGGCGCTCAAACCGATGATCTCTTTTGTAGGTGATTGCCAAACAGTTTCAAGCGCTTTGTTTTTGTTCAATCTAAACACTTGTTTTTCATTGGAAAAGTAAACCTGATCCTGATCATCAATATCCATTGCGTAACATGCCAAGCGTTCTCCTGAGCCTGTATAAGGTGTTAGCTCAAGCGTCTCTAAATCAAATTTAGCGGGATGAAAAGTAACCCCGTCTGCAGCGCGATAAGAAACTAAAATAGCGTCTTCGTGGTGATACATTTCTCGCAGATAAAATGAATGGTAGGCGTGAGGAATACTTTCAAAACTCCCTTCTTTTATATTAACTCTAAAAAGAGTATTTTTACTGGCAGTGATCACTTCTTTACCGTCTTTTGACCAGACTATGCCAAATAATTCTTCATTGTTTGGGTTAGAAAAAATCAGCGTTTGCGTGCCATTTTCATATAAAAATAATTGTTTTGTACCAAACCGATGAGATTCAAATACAAATTTAGACGAATCAGGGGAGTACACAGGTAAAAAGTCGACCGATGAGGTATCTACAAGTGTTTCAAATTGCGTTGGCGCTTGACGAGTTGAACGAGTGATATCCACATCAACCTTAACTAATTCCATTAAAATATCGTTACCTGACAACGAGAAATGCGCGTCTCTAATAATGTGGTAATTATTAAACGCCAACTTTTTTAGTTGCCCCTGTAAGTTTAATAACTGGAGTTCATGTTTATTACTAATCAATAATTGGTGTTCATCGGGGTGCCAGCTCAAACCTTGCACTGAGTCTTCAACAACCGCTAATGTTTTTGTTGTGCTTGTTTTAATGTCGAACACATCAACTCTGTATTTATTTTGCCCTGCCTCAGAGGCAAGCGCAATAAACTGCTGACTTGGTGATAGTGCCTGCAACTTCATCCAATCCTGTCCTGCGGATGACTTGATAACACGTTTTTCTTGCGTTGTTAAATCAATTGCACTTAGTTGAGTATGGTTATCGCTTTGGCGTTTCTCAATAAAATAAATATGGTTGTCACTGGCCCACTCTAACTGCTGGCTCGTCACTTTAAAGTCTTTAAAAGTATAGATTTCTCTGTAGTTTGCAGGTTGTAATGTCAGTTTGTCTAAGGTGAAATACCCCAATGTTTGGGTATCTTTCTGGTGCACAAATACGATTTCACTGTCGTCGCTACTCCATCCAAGACTGTGATACGTTGACTGTTTTTGGGTTAACCTAATTTCTTTTCCTGAGCGTAAGTTTTTTAACCAGATAGCTTGGTTTGACTTATCACCACGCACAAAGGCTACATACTCACCATTATGTGATAAAGAAATACTAGATTCATTTTCTTCACTCGAAGAAATAGGCATCAATTTAGTAAAGTGTGTTTTTACTTGCGGTGTATCAGGGTAAAGCCAACTTACAATCCCAATCAACATGACGATTAAAATAGCCAACGCTGGCAAGTATAGACGTTTGGGTTTATTTAACTGCGGCTCAGCTACTTCGAGGCTGTACCCGCGCTTTGGGTGAGTAATAATATAACGTGGATTTTTTGAATCTTCATTCAATGCTTTTCTTAGCAATGCAATACAGCGCTGCACATAGCTTGGGCTGAATGTCGCATTTGGCCATACGGCAGAAAAAATTTGTTCCTGGCTAACCACAGTACCCCGATGAGAATACAAATATTGCAGTACATCCATGACTTTAGGTTCAACGACTTGCTCTGTATCAGCTGATGATATTTTACATCGACTGACATCTATAGCGAATTCCCCTATTACAAACTTGCCCACTGGCTACTCCAATAAATTATTATAAATCATATATTAAGGTTTTCTTAAGAGAAACTCTAGGCTAATTCCATTGCTGCTTGATCTGTTACCCGCAATGCTGCTCACATGATTCATTAATAATTAATATCCATGCTTCGTATCTTATTCTTATTAACCATTTTTGTTAGCGCATTTTTGCTATTTCAAATTCAACCTATGCTATCTAAAGAGCTGTTACCACGATTTGGAGGCGGCGCATCAGTGTGGTCAGCCAGTCTATTTTTTTATCAAACTGTTTTATTACTTGGTTACTTTTACGCACACTTTTTAAGTCGCTATTCACTAAAAAAACAAATGGTAATCCATATTTCGCTGGTTGTTGTAGCGAGCTTAATTAGCCTAAACAAATTCTACGTTAATTTAGATTTAGCCCCTAACTGGTCAGTTATGGCAAACTTACTAAATCAAATTGGCTTAGTGTTTATGTTGCTAAGCGCCACAAGTGTACTTATGCAACGATGGTACATAGAGCGTGGTAAAAATGCAGTGCCCTACCATTGGTATTCGGTTTCTAATCTTGGCTCTTTATTAGCCTTAATAAGCTACCCACTCGTATTTGAGGTGTTTTTTTCACTGCCGCAACAAAAAAATTACTGGCAAATAGGGCTGCTTACCTACTGCATACTATTAATTTGTTTAGCATATAAACTATTAGGCAAAAGCAGCAAAGAAAATAACTCATCGCTACCACACGTACAAACCATTCTAAAAAAGCCCAATATGCTTTGGCTTATTTTATCCGCAACAAGCTCAATAATGCTAATTGCAACCACACAAATGATCAGCACCAACATTCCACCAATGCCACTTGTATGGGTGGTGCCACTTGCTATCTATTTAGGTAGTTTTAGTTATACGTTTGCCAATAAAAACAACTATAACCGTTCTATTTGGGTATATGCTTTTATATTCAGCGCGTTTGCAGGTCTAATAATGTACTTCTTAGGCAGTCAGTTTAATGCTATCGCACAAATTATTATTTATAGCTTTATATTATTGAGTGGCTGCATGATTTGCCACGGAGAACTTAGGCAACTCGCACCTCCTGGTACATTACTCACACACTTTTATTTGTTTATTGCTTTAGGCGGCGCACTTGGCAGTTTATTTACAACGTTACTTGCTCCGCTGCTGTTTGAACAAATCACCGAGTATATCGTCGCTTTAGCAGTGCTGCTTATTCTTATTAGTTACATTCATCTGACTCAATTTAAAAAAATAAATACGATATTGCTCAGTGCGACAGCTTTGTGGTGTGGCTGCTATTTAGTGCTTTATTCTAGTTTTAATCAATATAACGTTGCATCGCAGAGGAATTTTTATGGTTACCTAACAGTAAAAGATATCAATACCCCTGAGCTTGCGCAAAGACGCTTAATTGATGGTACCACAGTGCATGGTTCGCAACCCTTGCATGGTAAAGATGCACTCGCTAGCAGTTATTATCATCAACATACAGGCGTCGCTAAGTCGTTGGCGATACTTAAAAGCCAAGAAAAGCTTAACATGGGCGTCGTGGGGTTAGGTGCAGGGGTTTTAGCTAGCCTCGCTGATAAGCACGATACTGTGCATTTTTATGAGTTAAATCCCGCGGTTTATACAATGGCAAATAGGTATTTTGATTACCTTAAAAACAGCCCTGCCAAAGTAAATGTCACCATTGGTGATGGCAGAGTCGCATTAGCAAACGAGTTTAAACGTAATGCACCTTTAATGAATGCATTAGTCATAGATGCATTTTCAAGTGACGTCATTCCCGCCCATCTATTAACTCAAGAAGCGTTTGAGCTGTACTGGCAACGATTAAGTGAAAACGGTATTTTAATCATCCATATATCAAATAACCATATAGATTTACTACCAGTGATCCAAGCGCATAGTACTTACTTTGATAAAGCATTAATAAAGTTTAAGCACAGTGCAAATAAATTAACTGCATTAGACTCTGAATGGGTTGTATTAACCAGCAACCAACGGTTTTTAGATGCTACTGAAATCAGTGAATTATCGCCAATAAAATCCTACCCAGACTCTCAGTTAGTACACTGGACGGATCAAAAAAATAGCTCATTATCCCTAATAAAACTTTAAAACTAGGGGCAACTTACCTTGCCCCATTTTCGGTGTTAGACCTTTGGCTGATAAGAAAAGAACGTTAGATTCGTAAAATATGAGTATTATGAAAAGATACGCTCTAGCCAGCCTTTATCTAAATCATCTTCACATTTTTTTAATTGTGCACCGTACCGACTTGCGCGGTTTTTTACTTTATTAGCAACACTCATTAACCACTTTTTCTTTTTATAGGTGCCACGCTTATAACCGCCCCACCCTTCGTGGTAGTTAAGGTACTGTGCGTATGCATCCCATTTAGATACCCCATTCACTTTATGCGTTTTATAAACAAACCACGCCATAAAATCAATTGCATCATCAAAGTCATCCCTATCTGCGCCACTATTGCCTGTTTCGCGTATATAATCAGACCACGTAAGCGTTTTTGCTTGTGAATATCCATAGGCTGAACTGGCTCGCCCTGTTGGAATAATCCATAAAAAATATTCCATTGGCGGTGCTGCATCATGTTTAAAAGAGCTCTCTTGGTACATCATGCTCATTAATACATGCTTAGGGGCTCCCCATTTTTCCTCAGCATCTCTAGCATCGTAGTACCAATCATTTTTTTCTTCAAAAATCTTACATATATCATTAGGTTGCTTGGGGGGTGCTGTTGCACAACCAGATAAAGTGGCTCCCAGCGATAAAATAATTAAAATTTTTTTCATTTTTTTGAGTTCTCGCTGAACTTTCTATAAAAATGTGAGTCTGACTACTTGAATGCGCAGTTTAGCATTGTTTCATCCCTGAAGAATCTTTACGCAGCCCACTTTGGGCTGCGTTTTTTTTTGCTTATTCATGCCCCTTAAAATACTCAGTCAGAAAAGCTTTAAAAGAAATACTATCAGCCGCCGTTATTGCTTGCTCATCAATAATAGATTGTTCAGCTTGTTGATGTAAGTAAGCATCTGAAAATACATGATAAGGAGTCACTTGATGGCTTTGTTTGTATTTTTGTGCAAGCGCTAATGCAAAATGGCCATTATCAACGTTCATCTCCTTCAGCTGAGCAACATACTGACCAGAGTACGTGAGCGACGCGTCATTTAACCACGTTTTCAAACGGCTAACTGTTTGTGCATAATGACGTGTACCATAAGCGGTGTCCATATAACTTGCAACATCAGCTAATTGAGCAAATATCTCTTCACCCCATTGCACTAAGCTTGTTGTAGTACCTGACTTATTCAATTGCAAAGATGAATCTCGGCCATTGTTTACAACAGAGTCTAGGTTTTCTGTACTGCGTGTTTGAGAATCCCAATCCATTTCTGGCGACTCTTTTAATAAACAGTAAGTTAAAAACACATCTAAAAAGTGTATTTGTTCTAAGGAAATACCCGTTTCGCTAAACGGATTTACATCTAAAGCACGTATTTCAATATACTCTATACCACCACGTAAGAGTGCATCCGTTGGCGTCTCACCACTTTGTGCATTACGCTTAGGACGAATTGGCGAGTAAAACTCGTTCTCAATTTGCAGAATATTTTTATTTAACTGCTTTGGATCATCCGTTTTATAATCTGCAATATCAGCATAAATATCTGACGGTGAGTGAATTGCACGCTTTAACCCTGCAACATATTCATCCAGTGAATTATACATGACTTTTAATGATGACTGAGCGCTGTTGGTATAACCTAAATTACCTAACCTTAGCGCCGTACCTGTTTCCAAAAACAAAGTACCTTTGCCTAACTTCTTAAACGGCAAATCTGTTTTACGACCCTGCAAAAAAGAACTACATAACGCAGGTGATGCACCAAATAAATAGCTAATAAGCCACAACTCACGCTTAAAGTTTCGAATAAGCCCAAGATAACCAGCAGAAATAAAATGCTCTAACGATTCATTGTTGCTTTTTATCGCTTGGAGGGATTGCCACATGCTTTTTGGAAAAGAGATATTAAAATGAACGCCTGCAATCGCTTGCATCATACTACCATATCGATTTTTTAAGCCTTCGCGGTATAAGGTTTTCATACGGCCAATATTAGACTCACCAAATTGGGCAAGTACAATATCATCTTGATGATCAATAAAGCATGGCATGCTAATTGGCCACAGCAGTTCATCATCCATTTTTGATAAGGTAAATTTTTGTAAATCTTGTAATTGTTGCAGAGTTTCTTCCGCTGATTCACTGACAGGCGTAATAAATTCTAAAAGTGATTCTGAAAAGTCCGTGGTGATATGACCATTTGTTAGCGCACAGCCTACCCCTATTGGATGACCTAATTGAGAGATAACGCCACTAGGCTTAATTCTAAGCGCTTCTCGTTCAATACCACGTTGAATACCTTTTATGGCGTATTTATTTTTTTCTGAAGATAACGCTGTTAACGTTGCAGTTAGTTCATGTGTAGTCAAAAAATGTTTCCTCGAGCCACGTGGCATAATCCTAAGTCTATGGGGGCGAAATGATAATACTCAAGGCAAAACAAACAGGATCACTACTATACATATTGCTAACACATGGATCCGTGTATATATACAGCAAGTAACCAATGCCCATACACTCTTTCAATATCCTTTGGTATTTATACTAATCTTGCCATTGAAAGGGTGAATATACAATTGCTTTGATAGCACCACAGTCGTGCCAAAGTAGAATCCCTCAACTAATGAGTAATAGTAGACCTGAAAAACACAGAAAATCATTCAACGTGAATATAGTAAAACATATACCCCCACGGTTAATTAACATAAAAATTAGCAAATAAGCTAATATCGCCTTTAAAGATAGTATTTTAGATGTATAAAAACGTTTTTAACTCTATAATAGTCATAATAAAAGCATATTTAAGGATAACCCATGCGTCGGGGCCAACAAACAATCAATGAAGAAGTTTCATTTTCTGAAGATCAAGCACTCGTTTCAACAACCGACCTACGAGGCATCATAACCTATGCCAATGAATCTTTTTGCAACATTGCAGGCTATTCGCTAGAAGAATTAATGGGAAAGAACCACAATATCGTTCGTCACCCAGACATGCCAAAAGCAGCATTTAAAGAAATGTGGGAAAAATTAAAAGCTGGCCACTCATGGCGAGGAATGGTAAAAAATCGCTGTAAAGATGGCCGTTACTATTGGGTTGATGCATTTGTAACCCCTATTTTTGAAAATAACCAACTAGTTGGTTATCAATCAGTAAGAAGTAAGCCCACTACGCAATTAAAGCAACGTGCTAATGCACTTTATGAAAAAATTAACGCAGGTAAATCGGTTACGTCTTATCGTGAGCTTGTTACTGCAAGACAGTCTCTATCTGCAATAGTCACGTTTATCGGGCTTGTTTTATTAGCGGTGTATTCTTCTATAGCCATCGCCTTAATTGCGACTGTATTTTGTTTAGTTGTCATGGCACTCAATTATGATGAGCTTTTTGTTACCCCTGCCTTGTTAAAACAACAAAAAGCGACATTTGATTCCGTTTCACGTTATATTTATGTTGGTGCTCATCCATTTAGTATCAGTCAATATAATCATGAAATGCTTAATGCAAAACTCATTACAGTCTTGGGCCGCATAAAAGATGCAACCGCCACATTTAATACAATCGCTTCAAACTTAGACAATCAGTCATCCCTTACTGAGCAGGGTATTTCTGCCCAGGGCGAGCGTCTTAGCCAAATTGCGACAGCAATGTCACAAATGAGCGCCACTATTGGTGAGATTTCTAGTAGCACGCATGATACTGCCGAAAAAGTAAATGTAACGTACCAAAGCTGTTCAGATATTAAACTTCACATAGCAGACAATAGCACAATGGTCTCCAGCCTTGCTGCTCAAGTAGAGGAAGCGGCCAGTACTGCCAACGCATTAGCCACTGAAGCCGACAAAATTGGTCAAGTAATGACTGAAATTGAGGGCATAGCTGAGCAAACTAATTTACTTGCATTAAATGCTGCGATTGAGGCTGCTCGAGCAGGTGAACATGGCCGTGGATTTGCGGTAGTAGCCGATGAAGTTCGTGCTTTATCATCTCGTACTCAAAAAGCCACATCACAAATTCATAATTCTATAAAAGAAATACAAGACACTTTATTTAGCTGGTCCTCTGTAATGAAAAACACAAAAAGCCAAGCTGATAAATGCGTAGATACAACAGGTCACACTCAGGTTGAACTTGATAGCATTTTTGCTCAAATTAGTGAAATCTCTCAGTTAGCGACACAAATATCAACTGCCGCAGAAGAGCAACAAGTGGTTAGTGGCGATATTAGTAATAATATCGAGCAAATCAAAGGCTTTAGTGATGAAAATTTAAATATGAGCTACAAAGTGGCAAAAGATGCAGCCCACCTTGTTGAAGGGTCTGCAAAAGTAAGAGACATCTTACAAACCTTTAAAGTGTAATAAAAAGTCACTCTTGACAAGTAAAAGGCCAGCAAATTGCTGGCCTTTTATTTATACCCAAGCCACCTTATGGTGCGAGTTTCATAAACCTTTACTAACGTGCCGAAAAGATTAGCCCATGCTCATCAGCATCGATGACAATCACACTGCCACTTTGGTACTCGCCTGCTAACAATTTCTGCGCTAGCGGGTTTTCAATCGTGTGCTGAATAGCTCGCTTAAGCGGTCGAGCACCATAAACAGGATCAAACCCACTTGCTGCAATACGCTCCAATGCGCCTTCACTTATTTCAAGTAAGTAACCCATCTGCGTTAAACGCTCACGTAATTTAGTTAATTGGATATCAGCAATTTCTTTAATATGCTCATTCGCCAGCGAATGAAACACAACTGTTTCATCAATTCGGTTTATAAACTCGGGCCTAAATTGACTCACTAACACACCCATCACTTTTTCTTTAAGAGTGTCGTAATCGTTATTACTCGCTTGCTCTTGAATGATATCTGAGCCTAGGTTTGAGGTCATGATGATCACAGTGTTTTTAAAATCAACCGTGCGCCCCTGCCCGTCAGTTAAGCGGCCATCATCTAAAACTTGCAGTAAAATATTAAACACATCTGGGTGTGCTTTCTCAACTTCGTCGAGTAAAATTACAGAGTATGGGCGACGCCTAACAGCTTCTGTTAAATAGCCACCTTCTTCATAACCAACATAACCTGGAGGCGCACCAACAAGGCGTGCCACAGAGTGTTTTTCCATAAACTCTGACATATCGATACGCACCATCGCGCTTTCTGTATCAAACATGTAAGTTGCAAGCGCTTTGGTCAACTCCGTTTTACCTACCCCTGTTGGGCCTAAGAATAAAAATGAGCCAATAGGACGATTAGGATCCGCAAGCCCTGCACGTGAACGTCGAATTGCATTTGATACAGCAACAACTGCTTCATCCTGACCGATTACTTTTGCATGAAGTTGCTCTTCCATTTGTAATAACTTTTCACGCTCACCTTGTAGCATCTTAGATACTGGAATACCCGTCCAACGCGATAATATTTCAGCAATTTCGTCTTCACCTACTTGGTTTTTTAGCAAGCTCATATCTTGCATTTCAGCTTGCGAAGCTAAATCAAGTTTACGCTCTAGATCAGGGATGCGGCCGTATTGTAGTTCAGACATCCGCTGTAAGTCAGTTGCTCGCCTGGCCACTTCTAAATCAAGCCGTGCTTGCTCAAGCTCTGCTTTAATTACCTGCGTGCCTTGTAACGAAGCTTTTTCTGCGTTCCACACTTCATCCAATTCACGGTATTGCGATTCTAAATCGCTTATTAACTCCTGCATTTCCGCTCGGCGTTTTTGACTTGCTTCATCTTTTTCTTTAGCCAGAGCATTATCTTCAAGCTTTAATTGAATAATACGACGTTCTAATTTATCTAAGGACTCTGGCTTTGAGTCTATTTGCAGACGAATTGACGAACCCGCTTCATCAATAAGATCAATGGCTTTATCTGGTAGCTGTCTATCACTTATATAGCGATGTGATAAATGTGCCGCAGCAACAATGGCAGGATCGGTTATATCAACACTATGATGTAACTCATACCGCTCTTTTAAGCCTCGCAAAATAGCGATCGTGTCTTCAACGGAGGGCTCTTCAACCAAGACTTTTTGAAAGCGTCGTTCAAGTGCTGCATCTTTTTCAATGTATTGGCGATATTCGTCAAGCGTTGTTGCCCCCACACAGTGAAGTTCACCACGCGCTAGCGCAGGCTTTAACATATTGCCTGCATCCATGGCCCCATCGGTTTTACCCGCGCCAACCATAGTATGGATTTCATCAATAAACAGAATAACTTGGCCTTCTTCTTTAGCCAGTTCATTCAGTACAGACTTTAAACGTTCTTCAAATTCACCACGGTATTTAGCACCGGCTACCAACGCACCTAAATCAAGTGACAACACTCGCTTATTTTTAAGCCCTTCTGGTACTTCACCATTAATAATACGTTGTGCAAGCCCTTCGGCAATCGCCGTTTTACCAACACCCGGTTCACCAATTAAGACGGGATTATTTTTAGTTCGACGTTGCAGTACTTGAATAGTACGGCGAATCTCATCATCACGGCCAATAACAGGATCAAGCTTACCTTGCTCAGCACGCTCAGTTAGATCAATAGTAAATTTCTTAAGTGCTTGTCGTGTTTCCTCTGCGTTAGGATCATCGACTTTTTGACCGCCGCGAATCGCTTCAATCGCTGATTCTATCTTGGGTGCGGTAACGTTTAACGCCCGAAGCACGTCCCCCAAAGGGCCTTTATCAGCACACGCAGCAAGCACAAATAATTCACTCGAAATAAATTTATCTTTACGCTTTTGTGCATATTTATCGCATAAATTGATCAGTGAAACCATGTTGTTTGATAATTGAACATCACCACCAACACCTTCCACTTTGAATAACTTTTCAATCTCTTTGGATAGTTTAGTATTTAGCTCATCAGCACTGACGCCGGCTTGTGCAAACAACGCTCGAACACTTGAGCCACTTTGTTGTAATAATGAATACATCAAATGTACAGGCTCAATAAATTGGTGATCACGACCAAGCGCTAATGATTGGGCATCAGAAAGCGCAGATTGAAATTTACTGGTAAATCTATCTAAACGCATGAGGGTTACCTATTAAAAAATTAATTAGTTAATTAATGGGTATGTTTGATGATTTGTTCAAGGTGTGAGAAGAAATATAATCCTCGTAGAACACAATTACTTGCGCCAGATCAAAGATGCCATTCGCCCTGTTTTACCGTCTCGTCGGTATGAAAAAAACATTTCTGGCTGGCTCACTGTACAGTGCTCACCCCCACTAATCGTTTTAACTCCAGTTTGCCGTAATTGGAGTTGTGCAATGGCATATATATCGAGAAGGTATTTGTTTATTTTTAATGGTGAAAAAGCTTGTTCATACTCAACTGATTGCTCAATAAAGCTAGCTTTCACCTCAGCACCCACTTCAAACTGCTGTGCGCCAATTGCAGGCCCTAGCCACGCAATAATATCTGAGGCTGGGAATGTAAAATTAGACACCGTGTTCGCAATAATACCCGCATTTAACCCCCGCCATCCTCCATGTATTGCAGCAATCTCACTGCCACATTGGGTACTAAGTAAAATAGGTAAGCAATCAGCTGTCATGATAGCAAGAGGCTGACTCTGTTCGCGCGTAAAAAGCGCGTCCCCCGTTAAAGTGGTTTTATAATCAAAGTGCTCATCTACAATGACCACATCACTGGTATGTACTTGATTTAACCATATAGGGTTTGCAGGCAAATACTGTTCAGCAATTAGCTGCCGATTAGCTTGCACATGCTGCTGATTGTCACCTACATGAAGCCCCAAGTTTAAACTTGCAAAAGGGGCATCAGAAAAACCACCCTCTCGCGTTGTGCTCAGTGCACCAATGTTATTTGGCACATGCCATGTAGGTGTCAAATGCATCACTAAATATCGATATTAGGATTAGCTTTTGTGTCTTCACGCAAAGCGTGCGTCATTGCAACCATGTCATCAGGGATTGGCGCTTGCCACGTCATCATTTCACCCGTAATTGGGTGCGCAATACTAAGTTTCACAGCGTGTAGCGCTTGACGGTTAAATGCTCTGAGCATTTCAAATAACTCAGGTGTTGCACCTTTAGGTGGCCGAGGACGTCCGCCATATGAGCGATCACCAATAAGTGGATGATTAATAAACGCCATATGCACACGAATTTGGTGTGTACGCCCTGTTTCTAAGCGTAAACGTAAACGAGTATGCGCACGGAATTTTTCAGCTACACGGTAATGCGTGATAGCAGGCTTGCCTTGCTCATGAACGGCCATGTGCGTGCGTTGAGTTGGGTGACGACCAATTGGCTTTTCAACCATACCACCAGCGGTCATAGTCCCATTACAGATTGCTTCATACTCACGCGTAAAGTTTTCCCGCTTTTGCAATGCCGTCACTAAATGTGTTTGGGCAGGAATTGTTTTAGCCACCACCATTAAGCCGGTCGTGTCTTTATCAAGACGATGCACAATACCCGCTCGTGGTACATTGATGATATCTGGGTAATGATGTAATAATGCATTCAATACCGTACCATCTGGATTACCAGCTCCCGGGTGAACCACTAACCCCATTGGTTTGTTGATAACTAAAATATCATCATCTTCATAAACAATGTTTAATTTTATATCTTGCGCTTCATACTCTCTTGGCGCTTCAATGCTGGTTTCTACGTTAACCATTTCGCCACCAAGCAGTTTTTCTCTTGGTGTGTTGAATATTTCACCATCCACGGTGATTTTATCATCCAAAATCCACGTTTTTATACGTGAACGTGAATAATCAGGGAACAATTGCGCCAATATTTGGTCTAGACGTTTACCGCCTAACTCAGTTGGCACCTCGGCTTGAAGTGAAATTTGTTCTGACATTAGTAACTTTACCCAATTTACCAGTGCAAGCTGTGCTCGACTGGGTTAGAATCGCTTTTAGTAAAAGCATTTATATAATAAGTATAGTTTACTCGGTTTTACCCACTTGGCCTAGCCGAAGACATCGAAGGTAACAAATAAAATGATAAATAGAATAGGTAAACGTGCATTCGCCATCGTTTTTACAATTTCATTACTTGGTTTAGGGGCATGTTCATCAGCGCCAGATAAAGAAGATATCCAACGCGTTCCTAATAAGTCTGCACAAGCGCTTTATGAAGATGCAAAACAAACGTTAGATTCTGGTTTATATGCGCGAGCAATTGAATTATTGAGTGCTATTGACTCTCGCTTCCCATTTGGCCCTATGTCAAAGCAAGTACAAATGGATTTAGTTTTTGCTCATTATCAAGCAGGTAATACCGAGCAAGCGCTTGCAACAATTGACCGTTTTATCCGCTTAAATCCAAATCATAAAGATCTAGATTACATGTACTACATGCGAGGCCTCGTGAATATCAAAGCGGACGAGAACGCGTTTCAAGAATATTTTGGTGTTGACAGAGCTGACCGCGATGCTAAACGAACACGGGTTGCATTTACAGACCTATCAACATTAGTTAATCGTTTTCCTGACAGCAGTTATGCACCTGAAGCAAAAAGGCGTTTGGTATGGCTATTAAATAAGATGGCGCGTTATGAGTTAAAAGTGGCTGATTATTACTACGAACGTGAAGCATACTTAGCCGCAGCAAATAGAGGAAAGTATGTTGTTGAGCATTACTCTCAAAGTAGCTACCTAAACCAAGCGCTAGAGATGATGGAAAAAAGCTATGACAAACTGGGCTTACCAGAACTAAGTAAACACGCAAAGTTAACGCGTGAACTAAACAAGAATAAGTAATAATCTTCGGATAAATAAAGAAGGCGCTATTATGAAATAGCGCCTTTTTTATTATTTTAAGCTGCGTGTTTAACGTTAAATCGCGTCTTCATCTTCTTCTGCGGTTCGTATACGTACAACGCGCTCAACGTCGGTAACAAAAATCTTACCATCACCGATTTTACCCGTTTGGGCTGTTTTAACGATGACCTCAATTGCACGGTCAACATCTTCATCTCCCAGTACGATGTCGAGTTTTACCTTAGGCAAAAAGTCGACCATGTATTCAGCACCACGATACAACTCTGTATGCCCTTTTTGGCGACCAAACCCTTTAACTTCGCTGACGGTCATCCCTGTAATTCCGACTTCAGAGAGTGCTTCACGAACATCGTCCAGTTTAAAAGGCTTTATAATTGCTTCAATCTTCTTCATTTTTCATTGCTACTTTTCAATTCTTATTGCATCGATTTTAGACAATCCTGCTGTTCATAGCAAACAAAGCAATTGAATAACGGGGATTTAATCATCAACAGTGGTATCATTAATTAAAATTTAATAATTAAAAAAACATAACACATGCTATCAACGTTATGTCATAACCATTTTATCTGTACTTAGAGGTGTATAATGAAAAAACTACAACGCGGTTTTACACTTTTGGAACTGATGGTCACTATTTCAATTGTGGGTATTCTTGCTGCTATCGCGTTTTGGAACAGCAGCAACATGTTGGAAGAAAACCAAGCTGAAAACTATTTATTGGATTTAAAGCGAACGCTTACTTTTGCCCGTGCTAAAGCCACAAGTACTGACTCGCTCGTTGTTGTGTGTAGCGGGAGTACAAACAGAATTAAAAATAACAAACGTGTTCCTTGCACTAACGGTTGGACATCAGGATCTGTATTTGTATTTTATGATAGTAATAGTAACGGCGTACAAAACCCACAACGTGGCGATGTGATTTTAAGAGTATTAGACGAAATACCAGAAAACAGTCAACTGACCTTTTCGGGTGATAAATCAATTATTTTTGATGCCAGCGGCCGAATAACAACTACTGCAGGCACCTTCGTTTATTGCCCTAATAATGACAATGAAAATAATAAAGCACTCACGATAACTCAGTCTGGCACTACACTTTATAACGGCGATACTGATAGTAAATGCAATTAATTTGCACAACCGCCTTGCAACTAATATAGGGTCAGCTAAATTTAATAGAACTGTCACAATTGAGGTCTTCACGGATGAAGGTCACTTATACAAAGCTGAATAAAGGCACCTCTTTGATAGAGACAATGATGGTATTAAGTATCATTGCTATAATCTGCCACCTTGCAATATTTAACTATCAGCCATTGCTTGTAGAAAACCGTTTAGATAATCATATTGCTAAAATTAATCGCGCTGTAGGTCTTTCACGTTTAAATGCCGTTTCATACGGCTCAAATGTAACCCTGTGTGCCCTTAAAAATAATAAATGCATAGCAAGTCATTGGCATCAGCAACTCACGGTTTTTAAAGATTCAAATAAAGTAGGCGTGTTTGATGACGATGATGTTGCCCTCTTATATATTGATGCTGTACATCAGCAAGATAAATTAACCTACCCACGTGCATTCATCACTTTTCGCAATGACGGAACGCCTATGGGCTTTCATAATGGTACGTTTGTTTATTGCCCTGAACATGAAAAAGCAAGCCACGAAGGGCTTGCTATTTCAATTAGTTATACAGGTCGAACTAAAATCAAAAACACGTCAAGATGCCTAGAATAGAGCTAATCGACTCTTAGTTCCCCCAACATTTAGCACTATTGGCATTCGGTGTCGCTGTTTTAAGGCCAGCATCATTGATAACAAAGGTTTTGCATTCATCGTCTTTTAAAGGTGGTCCTGCCGCTGGGGCTGCTTCAAAACTAAACGTACCCGCATCATTATCAATTTCAACGGTAATGGTATAAAAACCATTCTCTGTAGGTGAAACAACACCCAGATTGCCTAAGTCATCAGTATATTGACGGTTATCAACAAAGAACTGCTCTTGTCTATTCGCGGCATCAAGCAAGGTAGTTATCGCCTCGGTGCGTGCCGTACGCTTAACATGTTCAAAGTAACTTGGTATGGCAACCGATGCAATAATACCTACAATTGCAACCGCTATCATCAGTTCAATGAGCGTGAACCCTTGTTGTTTACTTGTCTTTATTATCATTCACTTCTCGCTTATATATGAAAGTCTGTTGGGTATTAAAGCCAAAACCTATAGGAATCGCACTATCAACCAAATCAATATTGCCGTCTTCATCGAATGAAATACCTGGCCCTTTTATCTTTTTCGGAATAAAAGGATTTTGCGCACTTAAATCAGAACTGTCATTCGCTTTTATACCTGGCCCAATCATTAAAAATTGGCTTGTTGTTTCTACCTTTTTATTCTCATCATTTCCTCCATCTTCTCCGTCATCGCCCATGCCGTCACAATATCCATTAGAGTTACTATCGACACAACTATCAGCACTACCAAAATACAGTTGAGGCGTATCTGGCACGTCATTACTTGTTGTAAAGCTTAACTGGTCATACACTTTAGTGCCATAGTGCAAATGAAAGGCATATAATGAACCGGAACCACCCGTTAATGAGCATTGATTAATGGTTTCTGTGGCTGAAGCTGGCGTGTAGCTAGTGTAATATGCAACACCTCCCACAACAGTCGCAGCCGCGAGAGACTTTTCACCACTGGCGGGCAAATCATAGTACCAACCGGATTGCTTACCGAGTTGTATTTCGTTTTTAACAAACTTATCAACATCATCCAAGGAATTACCAAAAGGGTCTTCATTAACATTCATTAAATCTGAAACGGTAATTGTATCGGGCACATCTAGGCCCTTAAATGTCTTGGTCAGCGTATTTACATCTCTGATCATAAACAACTGGTCTTTAGTCACTGTTCCTAGCGGGTTAGAACGATTACCACTCCCAATTAAAACAGCATCAAAAGGGGTATCTTTTCGAGTAACAAGGGTTTTTCCATTGTAAGTGGTATTTGTTACCTTACTGTACATTGTTCTCGCTATCATAGGCTTGTAAAAAAAGCGTCTATCAAGTGCATTTGTTGACCCATTTAATTTAGCGAACTCAAAATGACTCCATTCACTTGTTTTAGTACTTGGCATATCAACTCGCCATATACTGCCACTGGTATCCGCCGCATAAATTCGGTCAATATAACCATCGTAATCCGAATCAAGGGGCGTTACTGATGCTGCAATGCTATTGTTACCTTGAAAGCCTGTTGCTGGCGTTAACTCCCACAGCAAACTACCATCAGAGGCTTTTACAATATAAATACCACGGCCTTTACTATCGTCACCCAGTATCACAGTATCTTTATTGGTGTCATAACCTGCGCCAAATATCAGCACAGGCTCATCGCCAAATGCCTTAATAAAAGAAACAGTTGGTGCCGACCACGTTTGTGCCAACTCACTAAAACTACCTGTTCCTCCTTGAATTGGTCCGCCCCACATGAGTGCAGGATTATTTGGATCAGTGATATTCAAGCCGTAATAATTTCGTCCCCCCCGACGCATGCCAAAAAACGCCCACACCTTATCACTGCCATTAACAATACCGTCACGATTTGCATCATCAAAATAGATTGTTATCGGTCCATCAACACCATACTTTTTAGTATCAGCTTCGTTTTTGCGTATTGGGTCAATAATTCCATAGACACTACTGGGAATAAATGCCCAACTCTCACTGACTGTATTGCCGCTATCTTTGAACATGTGCAAAAAGCCAGCATTGGTGCCAATTAGAATTCGAACATCATCATTTCCATAATCTATTGTCACAGGTTTTGAATGCAAAGGATCACCAAAAATATCTAAGCGTTGATCACTACTTGAGGCGTCGCCATCCTCATTATCAACATCAATACCTCTGGCCCAATCAATGGTTTTTTGAAGTTCATCCTTATCAACACCAAATGCTTTTACAGCCTCAGTGTCACTGCCATAAGCTGACGATACGGTCGTTTTATTAAATGTGACAAGCCCTGCTGTTCCGGCATCTGTGTATAAGTTTCGGCCACTATTTGCCGTCGTTGAGAGCATCAAATTAACCCCGCCATTTTCAACAGAGTTGCCATCCGCAGCGGCGGTAGTTGGCAACCAAAATGTGCGCGCATCTTTATCGATTAAACCCTGCTGATTCAATGCCTGTAAGTTTGCAGAATCAACAATCTGAGTGCCTGAAACTTTCAGCTTTTTTAAATTCCCACGCCAGCGTGCACCACTGTCAGGGTAAAACATTGCATAATAGATAGAATCGCGGCTACGCGTTTGGTCGACATTATTACTAGCAATCGAAGGCGACGTGAAGGTATCGTTTACTTCACGAATTCGTGTGATGGTATTTTTAAGTGCCTCAGAGAGCTGCTCTGCAGTATCTGCATGCAAATATTGCCCGCCACCATGCTTAGCCGCTTCAGATAACAAATTTTTACCTGAATTGCTCATCCCAGTACCAAAACCTATCGGGAAGATTCTGCCAAACTCACGGGTTTCGTTTGTCTGGCTATATAAATCAACCTCAACATCTTTGGTGCCATTGATAACTTTAGACAGTGCGGTTAAATAACTATTACTGACCACGGGAGGGTTATCAGTAAAATGTGAATTATGTAGGTTCTTAATATCAGTATTTCGATTTGAATCACTAGTTGGATCACCATCTGTCATCAAGATGATGTTAATGCTGTTATCACAGCGAAGTGGCTCACCTGTAACAGGCTTAAATGGAGATTGGTATATTCCTGAAGACTCTGCAGTGTAATCCCTGTCATTGGTATTACCACCATAGTAAACGCTTTGCCCTGTGATATAGAGGTAGGCTTCCCACAAAGTCTCCGTAAGTGGCGTACTTCCGCTTGCTGGTAAATTATCAACTTTATCTAAAAGAAAGGATTTTGTTGCTCCAAGCTTTGCTAAAACATAGCCCCCGTTACTGCCATTAAAACGCATTAAACCAAATTCAATGTCATCGTTATCACCTACTAACTGCGTGATTGCTTTTTTGGCAACGCCTAATCGAGTGTCATCACACTCTGCTCTATAGCTACCACTCCTGTAGATATAACATTGTTTATTCCATGAGTAGCTATCTAAGCTTTTAAAACAATCCCCCCGTTGATACTTATTCCATTTCACTCTTTTGTAGCAAGTTTGGCTTTTGCCATCAACGACACTCCATGCCATGCTGCCTGATGTATCAAACACAAGTAACACCCG
Organism: Pseudoalteromonas sp. H105; assembly: GCF_001469215.1. Taxonomy (GTDB): domain Bacteria; phylum Pseudomonadota; class Gammaproteobacteria; order Enterobacterales; family Alteromonadaceae; genus Pseudoalteromonas. Next base: position 395,672 of record NZ_LOFH01000003.1, on the reverse strand, counting down.
TGGTTTTTCATCAAGTTCAACTTCATGGTTTACATATAACTCGATATCTTCAGCCACACCGTAAAAACTAAAGCACGCAAAAGTGATACACACCGACTTTATCATTAACTGTTTAATATTCATTTCTAATCTCACTTAGCCGCCAGTGTTTAGGCTCGCCATTTGCTGGGCAATGCCGGTTGTCACGGTTAACGTATGTTTACTTTTGGAACCATACGTAATCGTTGAATTGACTTGAATCATATTGCAAGAAATACCAGCGGTGTAACCGTAATCTCGTGGGCAAGGCAAATCAAGGGCACCATTGTTTAGGTTACTCAATTCACTGGCTGTGTCGTCTATCTGCGTTAGCGGAATTGAACCATCTGGAATTTGCGCTCGGGTATAGAGTAATTTACTTGCGCCATTTTTTTGCGCCTCAGTTGCAATGACCTTTTGCACATTCCCCATTAAAATATTCTCAGCCTCTTCTCGCTCTAATGCTGCATTGGTAATTTTTATATCAACACTTGCACTGCTCATTAACGTGACTGCAATACCGGTAACAGCAACAACCATGATAAGTGCAGCGATTAAAACAACACCCCGTTGTTTATTTATTAATGTTAAATTCGCCATTGACTCGCCCCCACATTATTTAAACGTACCGTTGTCGTAAATAAAGCGCGACGAAAACGATCATTAAAGACCAACACTCGCTGATTCGCATCTTCACCTAACGTGTAAGTTTGATTAATTTGATTCAAATCTGCATCTTCTTGTAAAGATCGCACCAATATAAAGACTTGAACGGTTAAAATACCTCGACGATTTTCCCAATCAGAATCAGTCATATTTTCAACACTACGATATGTGTCTATTCGACTATCAAAATTGGTGTCTAAACCAAATAGAAAGCGCATATTTTCAACGCCTTCCATTATGGTTTCTGTAATCATACCACCCTTAGGGGTTAACCTTTTACGCATTAATACGGGGATTGTTAAATCTTGTTTGTTTACCTTATAAGTCTGCTCATCAATGTAATAAACATGGTGGCGGTAACGCCACACGGTTGAATTAGGATTAGCCGGGTTTGCAGGACCGCGAGTAAACTCCCCCCATTCTTGCTGAGCAATAAAGTAATAGTTGCCGTTGTTATTTTGTGTAGCATCAGCGGTGTCTATTTGTAACCCTTCTAAAAACTTAAGCTGCAGAACATCAGTATTATCTTGTGCGTTTGAAATACAATTGAGCTGGGCACCACCGCTTGATTCAATAGCATAAATAAGTCGAAAATTAGAATTAACACTATTATCTGGGAAACTTTTATTATTTAGCCCTTCAGTGCAATCACCAGCAGGGTTACTGGCACTGCCTGCAACAACAGTATTGTCTACTGAAAATGAATCTTCATAAAACGTGCCCCAAAAACCAATTTGTTCGATATCGCGCTGCATTATACTCAGAGCGAGACGACCCGTTTCTTGTAATTCACCAATGGTCATAGTGTCACGAGTCGTTACTTTCATGCTCACGTATGTAAACATGACGCCACCGAGCACCAAACCACCGATGAACAAAGCGACCATCATTTCAACTAACGTAAATCCTTTTTGCTTCATTTAGGATGCCCTCAAATACATAAAACTTGTCAGTACGACGACTCTGCGCTTTTTATTGTTAGCGCCGCATTTTATTGCTGACCTGTCACCGGTTGCCGTATATTCTTGACGCCCTTGCCAACTGATAATGACTTCAAGATTAAACGCATTACTCCCCCTTGCAGCATCAGCTTGGTTATTAATGCACACGGTTGCATCATCTAGCGCTCCTGTATTCTCTCGCGCTTGGATTGCTCTAATCCATTGCTGCTTATCAAGTGCTGCAATTTCGGCGGCGGTACACACATTAGAATAACAACGTAACTGTGTGTTTAACTTGTCATCACTTGAGAAATCACCATTATAGCGAGCTGTTAAACCCGCATCGTCATTCGCGCGCATTCGCTGAATAATATCGTTGCCAAGTGCAATGGCTGCCGCACGCTGCATAGCATCAAAACTTGCTTGCTTTGCTTTTGCCTGCAATGCAACAGCACCAAGTAAACCAAAACTTAGAATAATAAACGCAATTAACACTTCTATTAAAGTGAAACCACGTACCGATTTAGGTGGTAAATTATACATAACAGCACCAAAAAAATTACATAGATTAAGGTTAATTGACCTAATTTTAAATTCAAGGGGAAGGTAGATAAGCGGTAAAATTAACTGATAAACGGTACCTAAGATAAAAAAGATTTAACTCTTTTATATTCACGTCGGCTAACAACTAACTCTTCAGTACAACCATCAACTTGTACCTTATGTGACCCATCGCAATATGTCTTTAATGCCACAATTCGTTCTTTATTAACCAATATTTTACGATGAGTCCTCAGGAAAAAAGCGGGGAATTCTTGCTCTATCTGCTTTAAACTTTGATCGATTAATGCTTCACCTTCATTAAATACAATACGCGTATATTTATCCTCAGCAGATAAAAAATACACATCGTGAAGTTGAACTGTTTTGATGATCCCGCTACTTTGATAACTGATTGACTTAGCTTTCTGGGCTTGAAGATGAGCACGGTTGACCCGGCCTAATTGAGCCGTTACTTTTTCAACTGAGTCTTTAGTAACAGGCTTGACTAAATACCCAGCTGCAGATAGCTGCAATGCATCCAATGCATGTTCAGGATGCGCAGTAATAAATACAACTGCAGGTGGAACGCTTAACTCATTCAGTTTTTCAGCGACTTCTAAACCATTCATTTGCGGCATATCAACATCTAAAAATACAATATCAGGCACAAAATTGGCTGCTATTGCTAGTGCCTCTTGACCATTGCAAGCTTGTTCAAAAACTGAATATTCAGAAATAGCGCTAAGTAACCGCTGTACTCTCATTCTTGCTAACGGTTCGTCATCGACGATCAATGCCTTCATGCTAGCCTCACACTCTGCAACGGAAGTACCAACTTAACTCTAAAAGTAGCATCTCGTATGTTGATGTTCAACGAGGCGCGACCTTGATAGTATAAGTTTAACCTTTGACGAATGTTATCAAGCGCCATGCCATTTCCTGCACGGTTAAATTTAAGTATATGTACAGGGTTTTCAATTAAAAACGTCAGGGACTGTTTACTGACATTTAGTTGAATATTAATGTTTGCCCCCTCAGGAGAAGGCTCAACGCCGTGACAAATTGCATTTTCAACAATTGGTTGTAAGGTAAGGCAAGGAATACTTATCTGCGGGAGTGAATCTGGCAACTGCCAATTCATCTTTAACCTGTCGCCAAAACGCCAACTTTCAAGGCTTACATACTGCTTAGTCAACGCTATTTCATCTTCTAAGGCAACGGCTTCTCCTACTTTTAACGCCGCTTGAGATAGAGCGGCTAAAGCTAGAATTGCTTGCTCCGCAGCTTCTGGATCACAATGCGTTAACTCAGCAGCGGTATTTAGACTGTTATATAAAAAATGTGGACGTATACGGGCTTGCAATGCATCAAGTTCAGCTCTAGCAAGAGCCTGAGTTTGAAGTTGCTTTTCAAAATAAATTGCGAGAAATTGAACAAATAAACACGCAACAAGAAAAACAATCAGCAAATTATTAAAAATAAATGACCATGGTTTAGAAATCTCAGTCATATTTTCTATTAAACCGATTGCTAGGAAACTCATTAAGGTTGTTGTAATAAATAATGAAGTAAACAAGCAGATCGTTTGTATAAGTTGAGAGTGTTTTTTTAATTGATGGCGAAAAATGTAGAGCCCGCTTAGGCTAAAAAGAAAAGTAAGCTGTATAAAGAGGCTAATAATTCCAAGGCGGACCCAGGTATCTTGAGATGTCGCAGGAGCAAATGCAATAATGGTTGCTATTACTTGTCCGACAACTAATGTAGCTAATAAGCCACGTTCAGTAAAAAGAGGTCCAAAAAGCAACGCATTGGGTTGCATTGACTTGCTCATTGGACTCTCTCCTTTGTATATTTACGTTATTAACGTAACTCCACAGGTACGGCGAATACGATATTTTCTTCTTCGCCTGGATTTTCTATAACCTGATTGCCACCTAGTTCTTTTAAACGACTAATGACTTGTTGTACAAGTACCTCAGGTGCAGATGCTCCTGCTGTAACGCCAACGCTATTTGTGCCGTCAAACCATGCATCTTCAACACTGCTCGCATCGTCAATCAAATAAGCCACTGTGCCCATTTTATCTGCAAGTTCACGTAAGCGATTAGAATTTGAGCTATTTTTAGCACCCACCACCAATAGCACATCAACTTTATCCGCTAAATCACGCACAGCATCTTGACGATTCTGAGTAGCATAACATATGTCATCTTTTCGAGGACCATCAATAACCGGGTACTTAGCACGAAGTGCGTCAATCACATCAGCAGTGTCATCAACCGAGAGCGTTGTTTGGCTACAGTAAAATAAATTATCAGGATTTTTAACCGTTAGGTTAGCAACATCTTCAACAGTTTCGACAAGATAAATACCGCCTTCACTGTTATCATATTGCCCCATGGTGCCTTCAACTTCTGGGTGGCCATGATGCCCAATAAGCACACATTCTGTGCCTTTTCTACTTGCACGGGTCACTTCCATATGCACTTTAGTAACTAGCGGGCATGTTGCATCAAATACTTTTAACTCTCTGCGCTTTGCCTCACTGCGAACCGCTTGCGATACACCATGAGCACTAAAAATAACAATACTGTCATCGGGCACTTGATCGAGTTCTTCAACAAACACCGCGCCGCGCCGCTTTAAACCATCCACTACATAACGGTTATGAACAACTTCATGACGTACATAAATTGGTTTTTCAAAAATATCCAGCGCGCGTTCTACAATGCTAATAGCACGGTCAACACCGGCACAAAAACCACGCGGGTTAGCTAATAAAATATCCATTAATCACTTACCTTAGCCGTATTATCGACTTCTAAAATTTCCACTTCAAAAGTCAGTTTCTGACCTGCAAGAGGATGATTAAAGTCAATAGTAACCGACTCGCCTTGTACTTCACGAACAAGGCCCGGTAATTCTGTGCCATCCGGTTGAGTAAACGCAATAATTGAACCAACTTTTGCAGGACTATCTGGACCAAACTTACTGCGATCAACATAATAAATGTTATCCGGATTTGGTTGGCCAAACGCATCTTCTGGCTCCAATTCAAATGATTTACTGTCGCCTGGCGCTAAACCGAACAAACACTTTTCAAAATTGGCTGTTAGGCTGCCATCACCCATCACAAGCTTTGCTGGCTTGTTATGAACCTTGGTGGAGTCAGCCGCAGAGCCATCAGATAGCTTGATCGAAAAATGAAAAATAACTTCTGAATTCTCAGTAATAACTGTTTGGCTCATGCTTTATGCTCCTTTGGACTTTCGCCAGTAAAGGCATCAAATAACAACAACGCAGCACCGACACAAATTGCGCTATCAGCAATATTGAACGCAGGGAAGTGCCAGTTTTCATAATAAAAATGTAGAAAATCGATAACGTAGCCGTAGTACATACGATCGTAAAGATTACCTATCGCTCCTGCTAATACTAAAGAATAAGCACCACACAAGACTTTATTTGAGGCAGGCAAGCGTTTTAACCACCAAACTAACAGTATGCTAATCGTGATTGCGATTGCACTTAAAAACCAGCGCTGCCAACCGCTTTCGTCACTCAAAAAACTAAATGCCGCACCGTAGTTATGTACATATGTGAGATTAAAAAACGGTAATATATCAATTGAATCTCTCAGATTCATGGTATTTACGACCAGTGTTTTACTGGCGAAGTCTGCTACTAAAAATAGCAGACTCAACCAAAGCCACACTAAACCACTTTTTTGGGCTAGCTTGCTCACTTACTACTCCTATGCGAATTGACGAGTTTCGCCTTCGCCATCTACGTTGCTCACACAACGACCACAGATTTCAGGATGAGCAGGATTACTTCCTACATCATCACTGTAATGCCAACAACGTTCACACTTTTGTGCATCTGTTGCTGCAACGCTAATGTATAGCCCTTCGATTTCAGTTGCATGAGTCGCATCAGGTTGTGCATCGACTACTGTAACCGTTACCTTTGATGTTAATAATACGAAGCGTAACTCATCACCTAAAGCGGCTAGCTTTTGTGCAAGTTCAGTTGTTGTATAAATACTTACATCAGCTTGTAAAGTTGCACCTATGATTTCTTCTTTACGTGCACCTTCAAGAACGCGGTTTACTTCATCACGAACCGTTAGGATTGTTAGCCAATCATCATTACTAAACTGACCTTCACTCACAGCCTCTAAGCCATCATACCAAACCGACGTAAACACGTATTGACCACGTTCACCTGGTAAAGCTTCCCAAATTTCTTGAGCGGTAAAGCTCATTATTGGTGCCATCCAGCGCGTCATCGCCTCAGCAATATGATAAAGCGCAGTTTGACAAGAGCGACGAGCATGGCTATCACTTTTAGCTGTATATTGACGGTCTTTGATCACGTCTAAGTAGAACGAACCAAGCTCAACTGTACAGAAATTCATCAGCTTTTGCGTCACTTGCAGCATTTGGTAGCTATCATAAGCGGTTACAATTTCATCTTGTAGCTGTGCCGCACGACTAACAATCCAACGATCAAGCTCAACCATGTCTTCAATAGCAACTTGATCTGTTTTTGGATCAAAACCGCTTAGGTTAGCGAGTAAGTAACGGCTGGTGTTACGAATGCGACGGTAGCGATCCGCTGAACGTTTGAAAATTTCATCTGACACAGTCATTTCAGCAGTGTAATCCGTTGAAGCAACCCACAAGCGTAAAATGTCAGCGCCTAGTTTGTTCATCACATTTTGCGGCGAAATAACATTACCTAATGATTTTGACATCTTGCGGCCATTCTCATCCACGGTAAAACCGTGCGTAAGTACTTGGCGGTAAGGTGCATGACCATTAATTGCAACGGATGTCATCATTGATGACATAAACCAACCGCGGTGCTGATCAGACCCTTCTAAGTATAAATCAGCTGGGCCAGTTAACTCTTCACGCGCATCGACAACACAAGCATGTGTCACGCCTGAGTCAAACCATACATCGAGTGTATCTTGTACTTTCATGTACTGCTTAGCGTCTGCTTCACCTAAAAGTGTTGCAGGGTCTAAGTCATACCAAGCTTGAATACCTGATTTTTCTACCAGCTTTGCCGCTTCTTCAATCAGTGATTGCGTGTTCGGGTGTAATGCACCGGTGTCTTTATCTACAAATAACGCGATTGGAACTCCCCAAGTACGTTGGCGAGAAATACACCAATCAGGACGCCCTTCTACCATGTTTGCAATGCGGCTTTCGCCCCACTCAGGTAGCCACTGGGTGTTTTTAATTTCAGATAACGAGTCTTGACGCAAATTAGCCTGATCCATACTGACAAACCATTGTGGCGTAGCACGGAAAATAATTGGCGTTTTATGACGCCAGCAATGCGGGTAACTATGCGTTAGCGCATGATGATGCATTAGCGCATTTCGCTCGGTAAGCACATCGATTACGCTCGCATTCGCTTTGAATACATGCTGACCTGCAAATAATTCTGTATCAGGTAGATATACGCCATTAGCACCCACTGGATTGGCAACTTCTAGGCCATATTGTAAACCAGCCACGAAATCTTCTTGACCATGTCCTGGTGCAGTATGAACAATACCTGTACCAGAATCTGTGGTTACGTGTTCAGCAACAATAACCGGCACATTAAAGTCATAAAATGGATGCGCAACTTGCAGATTCTCAATTGCAGCACCTTTTACATAACCTAAAACATGGTAATGGTTAAAGCCATAACGATCCATGGCATCTTTTACCAGCTCTGAGCCTAAGATCAAACGCTGCTGTGCGCCTTCATCGTCAACTTGAACAAGGGCATATTCTAAATCAGCATGAACGGCAACTGCGCGGTTAGCTGGTAGCGTCCACGGTGTTGTTGTCCAAATAGCTGTACTTACTGTGCCAGTGCCTTCATGACCTGCTTTTAAATCAAATGCGTTAACAACCGCAGCTTGATCGGTAAATTCAAACCGTACATCAATGGCTGGTGATTGTTTATCTTGGTATTCTACTTCTGCTTCTGCTAATGCAGAACCACAATCTGTACACCAATGAACCGGCTTTGCACCTTTGTGTAAATGGCCTTTATCTATTATGCGACCAAGCACGCGAATAGCGTTGGCTTCAAAATCAAAATTCATTGTTAAGTAAGGTTTATCCCAATCGGCAAAAACACCTAAGCGTTTGAAGTCAACCTTTTGGCCTTCAACTTGCTTTTTAGCATAAGCACGGCATTTTTCACGAAATTCAGCTGCAGTTACTTTAACGCCTGGCTTACCAACTTTTTTCTCAACCATTAATTCGATTGGAAGACCATGACAATCCCAACCTGGTACATAAGGGGCATCGAAGTCAGACAATGTTTTTGACTTAACAATAATGTCTTTTAAAATTTTATTAACTGAATGGCCTAAATGGATATCGCCGTTCGCATACGGAGGACCGTCATGCAAAATAAAAGTTTTCTTACCTTTTTTAGCGTTGCGAATTTGACCGTATAGGTCGTCTTCATACCATGTTTTAAGCATTTTTGGTTCACGTTGTGCCAAATTGCCGCGCATTGGAAACATTGTTTCCGGTAAATTCAAAGTATGTTTGTAGTCGCTCATTAATCCTACTTTCCGTATCGGCTACCTAATTTAAACCAAAACACTGTTTAGCGGCAGCAACATCAGTTGCTATTTGTGCCGTCAATTGTGTTAATGTCTCGAATTTTTGCTCATCGCGGAGTTTTTTTATTAACTCCACATGCATAAACTGTCCGTAAATCTCTTGCGCAAAATCAAATAAGTGCACTTCTAATAATGCGCGCGTTCCATTAAATGTGGGTTTGTTGCCAATATTAGCAACCCCATATAGTGTACTTTCACCAAGTGTAATTTGCACTGCAAACACCCCATTAACTGGGCACACTTGACGTTTTAAAGCAATATTTGCCGTTCTGAAGCCTAGCTCTCGGCCACGCTTCCAACCATGAATGATTCGTCCTGAAATGGCGTAATTATGACCCAGCATCGATTTTGCCTGCCCAAGTTCACCGTTAGCCAGCGCTTCACGTATTAACGTGCTGCTTACTCTAGCATTTAATTGGCGAAAACTCGCTGTGCTTTTTACATCCATTTGCACGGTTTTACCCATTTCGGTTAGTAACTTAAAGTTACCCTGACGCTGCTTACCAAATCTAAAATCATCACCCACTGTTAGTGCTTTTACACCTAGCTTATTAATCAAAACCTCATTAACAAACTGCTCAGCTTGCATATTCGCAAACTGTTGATTAAAACTAATACAAATAACACGTTCAATACCAAGATTGGCTAACAACCTTAGTTTGTCACGTAATCGTGTTAACCGAGCTGGTGCATTGTTTTTTGCAAAGAACTCTTGTGGTTGGGGCTCGAATAACATCACCGTGCTTGGCAGATTGTACTTTTTAGCGTCATTGAGTAAGCCTTTTAGCACTTCGGCATGGCCTAGATGAACACCATCAAAATTACCAATAGTCAACACACAGCCATTATGCTGCGTGCGAATGTTGTGAATACCTCTGATTAACTCCATACCACCTAAATGCCTTTGCTAACTCGCCTAAAATTTATTTCAGCCGTAGAATGGCCGATTATAATCTTTTTTTTAATTTGATTCAGTAGTTGCTACGTTTTTTATCGTATTTAATCTTATTCCTAGCAAAAACATCGAAAAGAAGTAGACAAAGCCAGCTATAGCCAACAAGCCACACAGCAGAATTACTTGTTCACTAAAGTGCCATTCACGCCATGAAAATAAGTTTGATATGTACCAAACACTAACGCCCATAATCGCACTGGATACAATACATTTAACCGTAAATCGGCTACTAAAACGCGAAAAAGTATACACCTGCTCTTTGTTTAATTGCCGATATAACAAATAAGCATTACAACTGGCTGACATTGAGGTCGCCAATGCTAAGCCTAAATAACCAATAAACGGCGCTAAGATAATATTAAAAACCATATTAAGAACGAGCGTAATAATACCAATGCGCACCGGCGTTTTGGTGTCTTGACGAGCATAAAAACCTGGAGCAAGTACTTTAATCAACATAAAACTGACTAAGCCAACCGAGTAAGCTGTAACGCCTAAACTTACCGCATGGACATGATCAATTTCACTGTCCCTAAAAGCGCCATGATCAAATAGCACTGAAATAATTAACGGACTAATGAGCATTAACCCCACCATTGCTGGCAAGCCTAAGAAAATAACGAATCGCACCCCCCAGTCTAAGGTGTGCTGAAAATCACTGCTTTTTTTACTGCTGTGTAATTTTGATAAGGCAGGTAAAATAACGGTAGCTATGCCAATACCAAATAACCCCAGCGGAAACTCAATCAATCTATCCGAGTAATATAACCATGCAATAGAGCCTGTCATCAATAGCGAGGCAATCATAGTATCAAGTAATAAATTAATTTGACTGATCGAAACACCGAATAACGCTGGAATCATCAATTTCCGAACTTTCTTAACGTTATCATCTTGCCATGCCCAACGCGGTTTGCTAAGCATTCTTGCACGGTACAAAAACGGTAATTGGAATATGAGTTGCACAACTCCACCAACAAAAACACCAATAGCAAGTGAATACGCACCGACGCTAAATTGGTCATGGAATAAAATAGCGCAACTAATGATTGATATATTAAGTAACACGGGGGTAAAAGCAGCAACGGCAAAACGGTTGTAAACATTCATTACTGCGCCGCTTAATGCCACTAAACTTACAAAAAATAAGTAGGGAAAGGTCCATTTTAATAATTCACTGGCAAGAACAAATTTTTCACCGTCTGGGTTGCCTTGGTACCAATCAATAAACCAACCAGTACCAAATAGAGCGGCTATCACAGGCGAAGCAATAACCCCAAACACCGTCACGATTAATAAGATTGCTCCTAATGTACCGGCAGCTTGAGCAACAAAAAGCCGAACTTTATCATCCCCTTGTTGCTCCTTAATTTCAGATAAAACAGGCACAAATGCTTGAGCAAAGGCACCCTCAGCAAATAAACGACGTAAAAAGTTAGGAATTCGATTAGCAAATAAAAATACATCAGCAGCAGCGTTAGCACCTAACAAATTAGCCACGACCGCATCGCGAACAAGACCTAAAACACGCGATATCATGGTCATTGCACTTACAATCATACCTGAACGAAATAACCCTTTTGCCACACTAAAACCTGCTTTAAAACCAATGAGAAAGTTAATTATGCCACAGTCTTTTTTAGAAATCGCTCTAAAGCACTAGGCTCAGTGCATGGGCTTTGTTACAATAGGGATATTAACTGCTAGAGCGGCAAATTGATGTTCGTTAAAAAGGAGCAGTTTTTCTTGTTTTGTCAATTTTATATTGACAATCATGATTAAAAAAGGCATATTCCACGGCCTTTAAATTAAGCTTATTTTAAGATTGTTAGGAGCAAACCTTGGCTAACATCAAGTCTGCAAAAAAACGCGCTATCACTAGCGAAAAAAACCGTCAGCACAACGCAAGCCGTCGTTCAATGATGCGTACATACTTCAAAAAAGTAGTTGTTGCTATTGAAGCGGGCGACAAGGAAGCTGCACAGCAAGCTTTCGCAGTTGCTACACCAATTTTAGACCGTTACGCAACTAAAGGTCTAATTCACAAAAACAAAGCTGCTCGTCACAAGAGCCGTTTAGCTGCTAAGATCAAAGCACTATAATTTGTATTTGTAGAATATAAAAAACCGGCTCAGGCCGGTTTTTTTGTATCCGAAATATGAAAATTAGACTATTTCAAGGGCTGGATAAAACTTTTTAAGCATGGCCGCTATTCTCTTAGGCGTAAAAGGTTTAACTACAAATCCCTTAGCACCTTTATCAATTGCATCTTTGACATTCTCAACTGTTGAGTGAGCCGAAACCATCACCACATTTGAGGCAGGGTTAATTTCATTTATCTTCGCAATGATTTCTTTCCCATCACCGTCAGGCAATTCAATATCTAAAAAGATAATATTGAAATCAGCCTCTTGGCAGGCGCTGATGCACTGAGCTGCTGTAGAAGCCTCTCGTACCCCTTCTATCCCTAAATGCATGAGCGTTTGATGGAGAAAACTACGAACCGTACCTACATCATCGACTATTAAAATTGAAAGCTGCTCATTCATACTTGATCCCCATAGGCTATCAGCTAGGTTTAAGTTATTATACTTAAGAAATTTATTAATACACTGATCTCATTATAGAGACACCTGCTTAAAAGGCCAGATTTGCTTTATGTCTAATAAAATAAAAAAACAATCTCTACTGGGAAAAACCCCACAACGAAAAAAAACAACACAGTCATCGACGAAGAAAACAGCCCCTGTTAGCGCACACAATGTAGCAGGTACAGGTAGTGATATTAATGCACAAGACACCAAACCAAAGAGCCGTACATTAATTATTACGTTAGTTGTATTAGTATTAGGGTTTTTAATTACCCCTAAGCCTCAATTGATAACCTATCAGAAATTAGGTTTAGTAACACAAAGTGTCTACTGGCCGGGCATATTTGGTTATGGAGCGAACCTTTTTGACTCTAGCCTCCAGCCTAGAGCTGACCTGGAGCGCAATACAATTTATCTTTGCCAAGATCTAACGCAGCCTGCAACATGTCAAAAGTACCGAGTAACTGAAAAGAGTGGTTTTTTTGCTGCAATGAAAAAGTTGATTTTGGATTAAAATAACTAATCTGAAAAATATAAAATTACTTGGTTGAAAGGTGTGTAAAAGATCACCATAATGGCGCTCCTTTTTCAACACAAGTACACTGAAACGACCATGTTAAACGAGCTAGATTGGCTTTTAAATTTTATACTGCTAGCCCTTGGATTAGGGGCATTATTTATCAATCAACTAACTTTACTGCGTATCGCTGCTGTTAGCGCCTGCGTATTACTGTTTTTATCGTTTAGCTTAGATTTGATGTCTTCAAGTGTTATCTCAAATATGAGTTTAGTGTTGATCAACACATTCTACCTGTTCAAAGTATATACATTTGGACAATTAAATGTGACGACGAATTAATATCTCTCCCAAGATAATTTAATACCTCGCTGAGTGTTCTCATCGGGGTATTTTTTTATCTGCTAAATGACTAAAATGGTGAACTAAGCTAAAATCCGATTCGTATTAAGCTAATTTAAGGTGACCTATGTCAGTATCCGATTTTGATTTATTTTTATCATCCATGGAAGATGTGAAGCCGTTAAATCATGATACGGTCAAACTAAAGCATGTAAAGACTGCGTCCTCTTTGTCACAACAAGAAAAACGAAAAGCAGCTGAAGCAGCTTTATCCCTTGATGAGAACTACCTTCGCAGTGAGCTTGTGGAGCTTTTACCTCCTGACTCGTTACTGAGTTACAAAAATGCGGGCGTACAAGACGGTGTGTTCAAAAACTTACGATTAGCTAAGTACCAAGTTGATGCAACGCTTGATTTACACGGGCAACCTTTAAAATCTGCAAGAAAATCATTATTCAATTTTATTTATGACTGCCACACCAGAAACATTCGTGTCATTTTAATACGCCATGGCATAGGTATAAAAAATAAAAAAACACCGGGAATCTTGAAAAGCTACACCAACAAGTGGCTACAAGAGCTAGATTGTGTTTTGGCATTTCATACGGCACTAAAACACCATGGCGGTATCGGTGCAACGTATGTCTTACTTAAAAAGAGTGAAGAAAAGAAACATGAAAATAGAGAGCGTCACGCCAAGCGCTGACGCACTCAAGCCCATTTTTTATTTGTTTTGGGTGGTAACTATACTTGTTGACTCATCTGCATTTGCTTGATTGAACCACGCTGATACGCCCATCAATATGACTGATATAACGATAAGACTTATTTTTACGCCGCCCTGATGCTGTTTCATAGTAAACCTTGTTTTTTGTTATTATTTTTACGCAACAGTCCTAGGTTAACTAAAATCACATATGTTAACAATATGTATACTCAATAAACTGTTCAAATTTTAATAACCTTTTGTTCTATCAACCCTATATTTTAGTTCCAATCCATTCTGAAGACACTTAGCATTTTTTGCAGTTTGCTCAGCTACACTATCAATACTGGATAAAGCAGCGCAATGCGGCGTTATTGTTATCGCAGGGTGAGACCAATACGGGTGCTCACTTGGCAGTGGCTCAGAAGAAAATACATCCAGTGTTGCAGCACGAATGACTTGATTATTTAATGCTGCTATTAAATCGTCATCGACAATATGCTGGCCGCGTGCAACATTAATAAGCGCCGCATGCTTGGGCAATTGAGACAACAATGCTTCATTAATAATTCCCTCTGTTTTCACCGTCAAAGGTAATAAACACACAACGAAATCAGCTGACGGTAATAACGCTTCGAGCTGCTCTTGTGTATTAACACAAGTTACCCCCTCAACCTCTTTTAAGCTTTGCGAAAAAGCACTCACAGTGAAGTCGTTAAGCAATAACCTTTTTGCACAGTGTTGGCCTAATTCACCAAAACCTAAAAATAGAACATGATTGTGAGTATACGCACGTTTTGGTTGCCAAAGATTATTCTGTTGTTTATTAAAGTATTCTCGTAATCTCAACTTCTGTGCTAACACATGCGTTAACACATATTCAGCCATGTCATTGGCTAGATACTGATCAACAATACGTGTTACCACAACATCTTTTGCCAGCAAGTCTAGATCAATACTGTCTACACCGGCACCAAAAGAAGACACGACTTTTAAATTAGGTAACTTTGACCACATGTCAGCCGGCGCCTGCCAAGCGACAACGAACTCAATATCTTCGGGCTGATCGCATTCAGGCCACTGAGAAATAACAACGCCGGGTAAGTTTTCCTTTAGCGCACTGATTAATTTAGTGCAATCTCTGTTACTAATAGCCAAAAGTAAATGCATAGTATCTAGCTCCTCCGTTCATCTATTTTATAGTGCCATTATATACACAAGTGACTGTGAAGGGATGAATCACTTTAAAAAGTCATACAACTGCAACTTAATTGTCATCGCCAGCTTCTACTCTGAACATATATTGATCGACTAAGACGAAGAGGTATTTATGATCAGTGTTGATAAAGTAATCGCAGCGAACCTTCCGCAACTCGAGCACTCACCTAAAGTAAAAGGGTTGGTAAAAAAAGGATTGGGGTATTTACTCCATGAACAAGAGTTTGTTGCGTTTGGTGATGCTTACCCACATTTACAAGGGATTGAGTTTGTTGAGCAAGTGTTAGATGAGCTTGACTTTGATACACGTTATAAACCCAAGCAAATCGAGAATATTCCCAGTGAAGGTAAACTCGTCATTGTGGCGAATCACCCTATCGGATCATTAGATGCCTTGGCCTTAATCAAAGTGTTGTTCAGTGTTCGAAAAGATTTAAAAGTAGTCGCAAATCGGATGTTGATGTCAGTAACGCCCATGCATTCTTTATTATTACCTGTAGACAACCTCTCTGGTACGAGCAAAAAGAAAGAGCTTAGCAATATTCATAAACACCTCAAAGATGAGGGTGCTATTTTGATTTTCCCCGCAGGGGAAGTTTCTCGCCTCGGGCCGACAGGTATAAAAGATTGCAAGTGGAATAGCGGCTTTCTTCGCATAGCAAAGAAAGCAAACTGTGCCATTTTACCTATTTTTATCAAGGCAAAAAACAGCCCGTTATTTTATGGCACATCCATGATTTATAAGCCGTTAGCGAGCTTATTGTTAGTAAAAGAAATGTTCAAGCAAAGACAAAAATCTCTTG
Organism: Pseudoalteromonas sp. H105; assembly: GCF_001469215.1. Taxonomy (GTDB): domain Bacteria; phylum Pseudomonadota; class Gammaproteobacteria; order Enterobacterales; family Alteromonadaceae; genus Pseudoalteromonas. The sequence continues at coordinate 379,726 of NZ_LOFH01000003.1, read as the reverse complement.
AATTCGAAATAGGTGCATCAATCCCTCCTGAGTCTTATTTAATTGAGAACTTAAAAGATAAAGAGGTTGTGAACCTCATTAGAAAGCAGCTATACCGATTAGTCAGTAAAAAAACACTTCCCCTTAAAACCCAAACCCCTATTGCGTCATCTGAGTGTAGAAAAGAGCTAAAAGAAGCCATTGAAGCATGTCAGTTACTGGGCACAACGAACGATGGCATGCAAATATATCTGTATCAATATCAAGGAAGCTCTGCCATTTTTAGAGAGCTTGGTCGGCTGCGCGAAATATCGTTTCGTACTGTGGGTGAAGGCAGTGGAAAGCGTCGTGATATCGATAAATATGACATGGATTACCAGCATTTAGTCTTATGGGATCCAAACCAACTAGAGCTAGTAGGTGCATACCGCTTAGCTTGCGCACAAGACGTTATTAATAAACATGGCCGAAAAGGGTTATACACTGACAGTTTATTTTCATACAGCGATGAGATGGCTCCGTATTTTGAAGCAGGCATTGAGCTTGGCCGTAGTTTTGTGCAACCGAAATATTGGGGGCGAAAAAGCTTAGATTATTTATGGTATGGCATTGGGGCGTTTGTACAAAATTACCCGCAGTATCGCTACCTTTACGGCGCAGTGAGTGTGTCTAATGCACTACCTGATCAAGCAAAAGCCATGCTGGTCCATTACTATCAGCATTATTACGGTACAAAAGACATTATTGCCACACCAAACAATGAGTTTAAAGCCACAGAGCAGCAGCTTAAACAATGCCAAAGCGTATTTTGTGGTGATGATATCAAAGAAGATTTTGTTGAGCTTAAACATATTCTTGCCAACATGGGGGCACAAGTTCCTACCTTGTTTAAGCAATACACTGAATTATGTGAACCCGGTGGGGTCAAGTTTTTAAGCTTTAGTGTTGATCCTGAATTTAATAACTGCATTGATGGGTTGGTATTAGTTGACCTTGAAAAAGTCAAAGCAAGCAAAGCAAAACGCTACTTAGGTAAAAAGTGAGACCCTATACCTAAACCCTCTAGAGTTGTTTTAGGTATATCTCTATACACAAAAGAGAAAAATGCCCGTTCTAACAGCGGGCATTTTCATTGAATATGTTAATGAGTAATTGTGTATATATTTGTTCTATTTTTACTAAGTCCTCAATTGGCACATGCTCATTCACTTGGTGAATTGTATTATTACGTACTCCACATTCAATTACCTGCGTATGATTATTAGCAAAAAAGCGCCCATCAGATGTGCCACCACTGGTGCTTAATAGAGGGTAACTTCCTGTTACACTCAATACAGCCTGCTCTACATACGCTAATAAACAATTTTGAGACTGGTGACTGGTATAAAATGATTCACAAGGACGCTCCCATTCTATGCTCAGACTTTGCGCTAAATCACCAAGCGAAAATTGAATTTCATTTTTAATATCTGCACTTTTATAACCGTGGCTGTATCGCACATTAAACGTTAACTCACACTGAGCTGGCACCATATTATCAACCACATTGTCGATGTTGATCCCGGTGATTTGCAGGCTCGTGTTTGAACCCGGCTCGTCACATAGCCAATCAATGCTAGTAAGGCGCTTGATGACGTCTGCACTTAAGTGGGCTGCATTAATTGTGTTTTCAGGGTAGGCAACATGGCCCGCTTTTCCCGCAATATGTAAACGAGCAGACAGCGCGCCTCGTCGGCCATTTTTTATCGTATCACCGACCTTTAAGTGGCTTGTTGGTTCACCCACAATACACCCATCTAAGCAAACCCCCTGCTGCACTAAACGCTCTGCAATTAATAAAGAGCCATATTCGGCTTCTCCCTCTTCATCAGAGGTAATTAGCCAGTAAAAGGTGCCTTTTTTAGCGTCTTTATTAGTAACTAAATACTCAGTCGCTCGCAGCATAGCAGCAACGCCCCCTTTCATATCAGCTGCACCTCGCCCATACACAGCATCATCTAAAATAGCACCAGAGAAAGGGTCTGTACACCAATGCTCAGGTGAGGCTGGAACAACATCAATATGCCCCGAAAAAGCATAAATAGGCCCATCATCAAAACGTATTTTAGCAATTAAATTAGTTACATTATTAAAGGTAGTCTGCTCGCACTCAAAGCCGAGTGTAGCTAGTTGGCTTTCGAGCCAATCAATGGCACCCGCTTGATGTGGAGTCACAGAATTAAATTTAATCAGCGTCTGTAAGTAATCAACAACCGCTTGGGCTGTGTTCGCTTTAGTCTGTAAGGGAGTTTGAATAGCTAACGTCATCTAAGTCACACCTATTTAATCAATAGACGTTTATTACAACGCGACTTTATGACCGCTTAATGACTCCCCTCTTCTATAAATGCTTCTTGCGTAACTTTAGCAATATTTTTATCTTCCTTGGTTAAGCGTGTTCGTTGCCAACGCCCATTACAAAACCACACATAAGACAATACAGCCACAGCAACATTGGTCACAGCAAACGAATACCAAATACCATGATCACTTAATAGTGTGTGTTTTGATAAAATATAAGCAACTGGAAACTGCACCACACATTGAGAGAATAAGGCCAGTAACATCGCGTTTAACATATTACCCGATGCCCTAAATGCAGCAACTACACACAACTGCACACCAATCCCACCCCATGTTAAGCTCATAACTCTTATAAAATGCGCACCTTTATTTATCACATCGGGATCATCTGGGATAAAAAATGCCACCAGCGTCGCGGCAAAGACGTAAGCAAGCACGCCGATAACCGTTAAGCCGATTAACCCCCACACTACAGCGAGTTTTGTTATTTGGGCTGCACGCTTAGCATTACCAGCACCCATATTTTGCCCAACCAAGGTCGATACAGCCATCGACAGTCCCATTGCAGGGATCATTACCATTTGCAGGATATTAGAACCCACACCATATGCTGCGATGGTTTGAGTATCAAAGCTTGCTACCAAAAATGACATTATAATTAAACCAAATGCCCGCGTTGATAACTCTATTGAACCAGGCGCACCTAAGAAAAAAGCCTGCTTTATATAAGCCATATCTGGAATAAAACTCGAGAACTGCAACTGAATACCATGACGGCCTCGCATAAATATAATCACCCCTGCCAATGCTGCAAGGCTTTGTGTAACAAGCGTCGCCAAAGCGGCTCCCATAACACCATACCCCTCAAAACGGCCGTAGCCAAAAATAAATAATGGATCAAGCAAAAAATTGAGTAAAACAGTGCAACTAACAATAATTAAAGGCACTTTTGTTTGACCAATCCCCCGCATTAATGCCTGAAACATGGCATAGATAAAAACAAAAACGACACCGATAAATGACACATGCATAAACTTCAATGCATCGGCATAAACAACGTCATCGACTCCTAATAACATTAAAAAATAAGGAGATAAAGCATACCCAATCAAGCCTAATACACTGGCAGTTATTGTTACCATTAACATAGTTTGAGCAGCAACATGATTTACTTTTTCTTGTTGCCCAGCCCCCATATATTGAGCAGATAAAATAGCACCAGCCATAGCAAGCCCAGAGCCGATCGCAATCACTAAAAATGTAACAGGCATACTCACAGAAACAGCAGCGACTTGAGCGGCTCCTAACCGGCCAACCCAGAATGCATCCGTCAGCTGATAAGCCGACTGTAGAACATTAATAAGAATAATCGGTATCGCTAGCTTAAAAAGTGCTTTGGCGATAGACCCATTGAGAAAAAGTGAAGTAGTTTGGTTCATAGCATGCCTTATAGAGGCTTTTATTATAACGTAAAATGATGTCCGCAAGGTGAACCGTTCTAAATCCCGCTGCGTCAATAGATTTTCATCACAAATGTACAAAAACTTAATCTAAATCAAACAAACTCATAGCGTCACTATTGTGTTTAATAAACCTTGATCTAGAACAGTTTTTTTTTTCTAAGTTAGTTGATAATGGTCGCAATTCAAAAATAGTCGTTCTCGGAGAACAGCATGAAAAAACAACTTAGCGCAGCGTTATTTACATCACTTTTAATCGCGTCTCCTTTTGCAAGTGCAAATCTGAGTGTTAATGTCGGTGCTATCAACGTAAACCCAGACAATGCCAGCTCAGCGCTTAATGAAAACACTGCATTAGGCTTAAAAGCAGACTCAAATACCCAATTAGGTATTACTGTGGATTACGCTTTAAATGAACAGTGGGTTTTAGAGTTAGTTGCTGCAACACCTTTCTCTCATGACGTAAATGGCGCTGGTGGTTTAGCAGGCAATAAAATTGCAACTATCAAGCATTTACCACCATCATTTTTTGCTCAATACCACTTTTTAGATAGCCAGTCAGCATTTCGCCCATTTGTAGGCCTAGGTGTTAACTACACGGTGTTTTTTGATGAAGAGCCATCTGCAGCACTAAAATCAGTATTAGGCACAGATGATGTTGAAGTAAAACTTGATAACTCATTTGGTTTAGCTGCACAAGCTGGTTTTAATTACATGTTTGATAAAAACTGGGGTCTACATGCAATGGTATCTGTAATGGATATTGAGACTGATGCAACTGTGTATGCAAATGGCGCAGAGGCACTCACTTCTACAGTTAAGATTGACCCTGTAGTTGCTATGCTAGGTGTAAAATATAGTTTTTAAGATTACGCACTATCAAAAAAAGGCCGAAAGGCCTTTTTTTATGCAATTTTTAATACAATTAAGAAGGTAAGTTTGTTACTTTCTTTTGTTCGAGCATCTCTTTCCAGTGTATTACTTCTGCGGGTAAAATAGGTGCGACATCGTCAAAACCCGCCACCTCAAGCATTTCTTCAACACTCACAACCCCTTTACTGCGCTTAAATACACCACGCACATAAGCTATTGCATGTAACCCTCTTTCAGAGTGGAATTTTTGTTCGATATAAAAATATTTATGATCCCAACCAACCAAACGCGTGCTGATGGTATAACGCTGCATTGGTTTAATATCACGTATATAAGTAATCGCTGTTGCATTAACTATTGGAAACCAGCGTTTTTTCAATATGGGGCCTAGTAAGCCAACGCGTTCTGTCATCCACGTTCGCGCTAAATCCATCATGGCTAAGTAGCGAGAATTAGTGAGGTGTAAATTGATATCACAATCTGTAGGCAACGCCTTATAATCAATATCAACTGTATCCAATAATGATTGGTAATCGCGATTACGTTTGATCTTAAAAAATAGCAATAAAAGACGAAAATAAAGGTTCACAACAAAGGTCTTACCAGTAAAGAATTTGCCGAGTGTAACACAGTAAGTTGCATTGGAGAATAATCTACTCTAATCTCAACTATATGAGCAAAAAGAGTATACACAAAAATGATTAAATTAGTTTTCGTTACCGCTGCAGTTTGTGCGATGTTTAGCAGTTCTGTTTGGGCTGATTTTGATTATCCTGGTGAAGGCAACGTTCGCTATCCAACAGGCTTAGAAAAACCATTTATGTTTGGTTTTGGTTGGAATGAGGCTGATGGTAAGTTTAAAATTGGTAGTAAAAGCTATGCTATGCAACTACCAGAATCATACTCTATTGCGATAACACTTTCAAAAGACGAAGAACAAATTTGGGTTCAAGAATTTAATAATGGATTTATTGAATCTTTCAACTGGCAAATTGGCGATCACTCACTGCAACTTAAGAAGAGTAAATTTAAAAACCCTGTAAAAGGCAACTATGTTATTAGCCTAGATAACAAAGACTACTTTTTTGCCAGAAATAACATCAGTATTACAGTTAAATTTAACAACGAAGGCATTGATAGAATAGCGATTGATGGTGTGACAAAAGATATGGGCACTAAGCAATAGCGCCCAATTTAAAGTTAAACTTTGACGGTTTTACGATTAATTCCATAGTCACGCAACTTATTGGCAACAGCGGTGTGGCTCAAACCCAAACGCTTAGCAAGCTGACGAGAGCTAGGGTAAGCTGGATATAATTTACGAAGCAGTGTGGCCTCAAAGCGTTTGACAGCTTGATCAAGCGACCCCTCAAAGTCCGATTCTAAATACCCAAGATCATGCGTAAATGTAGGTAACTGCAAATGCTCAACTCTGAGTTCATTATCATCTAAAAGTGATACAGCTCTATAAATAGCATTTTCAAGTTGACGTACATTACCAGGCCACGGGTAATCTTGTAAAAACGTTAAACATTCTGCTGACAATTCTGGTGTAGCATGACCATTTTGCTGTGCATACTTTTGTATAAAGTGTTCAGCTAATGGTCCAACATCGGCTTTTCTGTCACGCAATGGGGCAATTTCAAGAGTTAATACATTTATCCGGTAATATAAATCTTCTCTAAAAGCGCCTTCTTGAACCATCGCGGGCAAATCCTTTTGCGTCGCAGCAATGATCCGCACATTTACTTTTACTTCGTTCTCATCGCCTACTTTTCTAAACGTACCATCTTGCAAAAATCGTAACAATTTAGTTTGCAGTTGGGTCGACATTTCTCCGACTTCATCTAAAAACACCGTGCCACCATCAGCTTGTTCTAGCACACCACGTTTAGGCGCCGCATTTTCTTCATAGCCCGCGTAACCAAATAGCTCAGACTCCGCTACATCATCTGGTAATGACGCACACGATAAGGCAATAAAAGGCTTCACTGAACGATTTGAAGCATAATGACACGCACGCGCTAACAGCTCCTTCCCTGTGCCTGTTTCTCCGGTGATCAAAATAGGGGCTTCGAGCTGCGCCATTTTACGCGCTTCTCGGACAACTCTGCGCATCGCTGTACTAAAGTTATGAATGGTTGCGAAGCTTTCTTGGCCATAACGTCTAAAGGCACTAACCTGCTGACCTAAACGACTCTGAGATTTAATATTAATAACCGCACCTGCAAGCACATCGCCTTCAGCACCTTGCGGCACTGAAATTGGCAAAATATCCGCAATAAAATCTTCACCGGCAACCTCAACGCGTGTTGTTTGGCCAAGTACTTCTTTACTTTCTAACCAACGAGTAAAATTAAACCCTTTTAGCAGGTTATTAATATTTGAGCCGATGACTTCTTTTTCACTTAATTGCAAATCTTTACATGCAGCATCATTGCACAATCGAACCCACCCTTTAGCATCAATTGAAATGACCCCATCAGGTAATGCCCTTAATAAGGTATTTAACTCGTTATGCTCACGTTCAGAGGGTAAGAATGCCGTAGTTCGAACATCCATAACGCCGTCAATTAAACGAATGGAAGGCATGATTTTTTGAAATTGCTCAAACTCAATAGGCGGAAAACTTACATACATACGGCAGTTAACTGAATCAACCTCAATCCCTTTTAGGTCAACCTGATAGTTAACTAAAATATTCAGTATTTCTTGAGCAATACCGATACGGTCTGCACAGTGTATATCTAAACGCATTTCACCCTCAAAAAGAGAAAATCAATATTCCGCGAATAATACGCGAACAAAGCAAATGTGGATAGTATATTGTAAAGATTTTTGGACGATTACACTTTATTTTTTAAATTAAGCCATTTCCTATAGGTTTCTTGTCAGTTTCATGTAATTTAGTACTAATCTTAAAGATAATATTTCATATTTTAGGCTTGTTGCTAATGTAAACTAAAAGCACATACACTTAAAAAGCAAATAACAACTGTATTATTAATGTTAAAGAGACCAGCTTGCACACAATACGAACTTTAATTCTCCCTATTTTTTTCATTTTTTATATCAGCGCATGTAAGGTTGAAGACCCTTACGAGACGGGTGAAACTCAAAGCCAACAGACTGAAACTCAACTACGCGAGCAATACTTTCAAAGCACGAACTCCGCCACTGTCACTATTTTGAATGAAAATAATGAAGTTGCTAGTAATGTTTCCGTAAAATTAAATGGGACTATATATACAAGTGACAATGCGGGTAACATCTCATTTAATGATATGCCGTTTGGGAATTATCGGTTAGATATAAATGCCGCTAATTACTTACCACATATTGAAACACTGAGTATAAATAACACTTCCAATTCAAAAGTAATCAAACTCCTAAGCAAAAAAACAAATGAAGTAGAGCTACTCTTTGCTGGAGACACTATGTTTGGGCGTCGTTACCTCGACCCTTCTCTCACGACAATGTCAGCTGATATTCCAAATATTGATGAAGCGTTAATTAGACCTTCTAGCGCAAGTGAAGATGCTAAAAAGCTATCTCAATATGTGGCACCGTTATTTTTAGCCGCTGACTTTGCATCGGTTAATTTAGAAAGTCCTGTTACTGGCACACCACAAACAGTGCACCCAACCAAAGAGTTTGCTTTCTTCTCGTTACCAGAAACGCTGGAAGGCCTAACTAGTATTGGAATTGACTATGTAGCCCTTGGCAATAATCACGTCTATGACTTTTTAGAAGACGGACTCGATGACACAATCATTGAAGTCAATAACGCAGGGTTTGCTCACAGTGGTGCTGGTAAAAATAATCAAGAATCTTATGCGCCAAAATTACTTGATGTTGGTACGATAACATTGGGTCTATTTTCAGCTACATCAATCCCCGGTGATGAACATGAAATAAACTATGTTTCCAGCGAAACGAAAGGAGGGGCTGCTGATTTAACCAATACACCATTAGTGATTAATGCGGTTAAAGATACGATAACCAACAGCGATTTCTCAATTGTACAAATGCATGGCGGCGATGAGTATTCTTACTCTCCTACCCCTTATATTGAAAGTCGATTTGAAACAATTGCTAAATACGGCGTTAATCTTTTGATCGCACACCACCCGCACGTTGCTCAAGGCTTTGCAATGTATGATGGTGTACCTGCTATTTTAGGCCTTGGTAACTTTATGTTTGATCAAGACCGATTGGAAACCTTATTGGGTGTTGCCGTGATGGTTAAGGTTGACACAGACAGTAGTACCCCGACAAAACGTGGGGTAGTTTATCCTGTTTATGTAGAAGGGTATCAACCTAAATTCACACATGGATTTTTAAGTAACTATTTAATCCGCCGACTCGCAAGCCTTTCGGACGATAACATCACTTTAATCCCTAGAGATGGCTATGCTGATTTATATTTTAGTAAAAACCAAATGCAAGTGACCCAGCACACAAAAACAATAACGCTAAGCGCAGATCAAAGCCTGATTGATTTACGCAATTATGCACCTTCAACAGCTGCATTTTTATCTAAAATAGAAATAATAGAAGGCGAAACCCCTACATCTATTAAGTTCGGCCGTGACATGATGATATTTGGCGACTTTGAAGATTGGGATAATGATGATGACCAACTTGAAGTTGCGAGATGGGATCACACCGGTGAAAGCGTCACACCCTGTATAAGTAATGTACGAAGCGGCCTTCAAGCATTGTGCTCATCACGAACGCAGTTTGATAATACGCCTTCAATCATTCCGTTCAGACAAACGGTACGCACAATAGATTTTTACGACGAGAATGACCAACCACAATCATTTAAAGACTTTAGTTTAATTGGTTATATTAAAGGCGAAAACGCAGGTAGATTAGAGCTAAAGTTAGTCACGACTACTGCAGAAGATGCGTTAGAGTTCTCTACAGAGTATAGCGATATCGCGCAAGCAGGAACATACTCATGGCAAGCATTTAAATACAATTTTACGTTACCCCCAGACACAACTACATTGGGTCCAGAAAATCTGCCAGCACGCGGGGTGAAAGTAACCTTTAGACATTTTCCTCCCAGCAACGATGAAGCCAGTTTAGCATTAGATGATATTGCAGTCGTACTTTGGCAAGATAAACTCGTGATTGATGAGGGCGTTTGGCAAACAGAAAAAATGCATGGGTTTGATTTTTTGTATGCCGACTCCGCTACATCTGTAACATACAAGCTTACATTTAGCACTTTTAACTAACGTACTTTCATTGGATCTTCTGTGGCTTTAAAGCACCAACTAACTCTTTTGCAGCGTCAAAAAAACTTCTGGTTAATATTAGCGTTGTTTAGCACCATTATTGTTGCTAACTCAATATCGCTTTTTCACTCTGTGAATGCTTTGTTTTATAGCCAACTTGCGCATTTAACACAGAGCCAGCAAAGTGAGGTCGTGCTCATTGAAAGCGAGCATCTAAGTCGCGAGCACACTGATTTAATTAAACAGTTACAAACATATGAGCCAAGTCATATTATTGTTGTTTCAAATGAGCGGCTACAATTAAATACCAACGTAATAAAAGATAATCAAGAGACTGTTTTTTATCCGCACCCTAATAATGACTACTGCCTGCCCTCTTTAAATGATTGGGCGGGATATAATATTGAACTTAAATACTCAGATAAGCATCGCTGTAATTCTATTTGGCCAATGCTATTTGAGAGTGATGATACCGCTGCATTAATTAATTTTGAATTGTCCCCAGCTGCATTACCTAAGTTTTCAGCTGCACGTTTGATGGCGATGGATATTATGGCCAGCCAATTGCAGAATAGAATAATAATTTTAGGACAAAAGAATGCAGGATTAGGGGTTTCACTCAATGCACCTAAGCTATCACAAAGCACGAATTACCTTTTACTAGTGGCCTATATCGCAGACACACTGCAAAAAGAACAGGCAATATTCATTGTTAATAAATGGCAAAGCACATTGTTATTTCTATTACTGTCAATCGCTCTGTTATTTGCTTTTCAAAAGCTATCAAGTATCTACAGCCTAATTTTAGCTACTTCACTTAGTGTTACTTGGTTTGGGTTAAGTTATTTAATGTTAATTTCGCAGCAGATTTATCTTCCTGTGGGCCAAATGATTATATTAACATTTTACACCCTGCTCTGGGTTATTATTATCAGAAAGCTAAATGAAGAATATGAGCTTGTAAATCTGATTGGTGACATACAACAAAAAATGATTGGCCGGTATTTACCCCAATCATTTACATCACAAAGTTCACCTTGGGACTCAATCACCCGTTTAATTAATCAACAATTGGCACTGAATAAATCAATTTTTCTAGCCCGTAAGGAAGGCGACCATCGACTGACAGAAATCAGAGCTATAAACTGCCAACTCTCTGATATACAAGAGATGCGACGTGATTACAAACGCCCTCCTTACTCTGATGCATTAAAAGCATTTAACGTAATCGTCATAGAAAGGCCATTTTTTGAAGGGCTAGATGAAGGCGAAATCCAGTACATAGTACCCTTAACTTACGCAGGCGATGTACGCGGCTTTTGGGCAATGACAATTACCCCTGATGAGCGTTTTAATCAACAAGCCTTTGAGAAAAATGTAAATGCCTTTGCAGGTCAAGTCGGTGAATTACTCTTTCATCATCGAATATATGAATCACAAACGATTGCTAATAATAGTAGCTTATCGCGATTTCTGACGATGACGCTTCAAGAGCCTTTAAGCCAAAAAGTAAAAACATCGATTACTGAAATGGAGCAAAAGTTAACAACGTTGGAGCATGTATTTAACCATATTCGCTCTGCAACTGTGCTCTTTAATTTATTTGGACAAGTCGTACAAATAAATAAGGCATTAGAAGAATTAGCCTCACATCATCAATTTTCAATCTTTGATATGACAGCATTAGATTTACTTTGCCAAATAACTAACCTTGACATTGAAACTGCAAAAGGAAAGTTACGCTACATCACACTACAAAAAGGAGAGATTTACCTTGAGGCCAAGCTTGATACTCAAGTTTATGTTCTTAATGTAAGAGCCGTGGACTCAGCCAGTATACAAAGCGCATCAGGGGAGCCATTCCAAGTATCTGGTATATTATTTGAATTTATAGATATCGCTTTATTAATAGGGAAAATGCCTAGCAAACAATTATGTGATTTCCTTAATGAACAGCAACCATTAACAAAAGATTTAATGGAGTAAAATAACCTTGGGCGATTTGATTTTACAATTATTTCCATCTGGAGGTGGCCTTGGTCAATCGGTTATTACTACTGTGTGGATTGGTATAACCGTTGTTTGTTTACTCAACTTACGCTTTGGTTTTCCTTTAACGGGTTTAGTTGTCCCAGGTTATCTTGTACCACTGCTTATTGTAAGCCCAACTTCAGCAGTCGTTATCATTATTGAGTCTATCGTTGTTTACGGCTTAATGCGCTTTAGTGCAAAATACATTATGGAGAAGTTCGGTTATGCCGAAATGTTCGGTCGAGACCGCTTCTTCGCTATTATCTTAATAAGTATTTTAGTGCGAGTAATCATGGATACCCTCTTTTGGCCATTAATTGCCAATATTCTGAGCGGTTGGGATATTACCTTTGATTACTCTTCGCAGCTATATTCTCTTGGCTTAGTTATTATCGCGTTAACCGCAAACGTTATGTGGAACGGCGGCTTTAAATACGGCATGAAAGTGACCATTATTCAGCTCGCGATCACCTATTTACTAGTGCGCTATGCGCTTATGCCAATGACCAATTTTAGTATCGCTAATCTTGCAATCATGTATGAGGCGGTTGCGGCCTCAATTATTGCTGCACCGAAAGCGTATATTATTCTGGTAATAACGGCCTTTTTTGCATCTCGGGCGAATATAAAATACGGCTGGGAGTTTAATGGCATCATGCTGCCAGCATTACTGGCTTTACAGCTAATGCAACCAACCAAATTACTTACCTCTTTTGCTGAAACGGCCATTATATTAATTATTGGGGCATCATTGCTGCACTATACGAGGTTAAAGAATGCCAATATTGAAGGTGCTAGGCTATTATTGTTTTTCTTTAATATTGGTTTCATTTATAAGCTTTTTTTAAACTATTTTGTCGTTCATTATTACCCTGAGATAAAAGTAACTGACACCTTTGCCTTTGGTTATATGTTATCTACTTTGTTAGCTTTAAAAATTTACCAAAAAAGTGCGTTAGGTCTGGTGATCAGAGCGACGTTTCAAACCTCTATTGTCGGTGGCTCACTTGCGATAGCCATTGGTTTTTTTATTATGTTTATCCCTTCATTATTTATAGAAACGGGTGTTAACAGTGTGAGCCCAATTCAAAAAACGAGCTCCTTAAGTCAACAAATCAGTGAATATAAAAGCTATTTATATACTGACAATAAAAGCACGATAGAACTCAGTAGTTACCAAGTAAACCAAGACATAAATAATTTTAAACGTGCAATTTATGACATTAATAAATCACCCGACAATTTAGAATACATCAAACATATTCAACCACGTTTGGCTCAACTAGATTTCCAGCTTCAATTTGATGAACAGTTTATTTATATACGTGATGCGAGAAAGACCTCTCAACGCGGTTTATTTGTTATTGCCCGTCAACCTAAAGCAAAATTTATAGTCACAGTGCCTTATCCAACATCGGAAAGCCTTGCGAGTGATTCTGCAGGCCATATTTTTAAATACTTTTCAGCTCACGCTATGGTCTTTGGTACTAGCTTGACGCCCAGTGCAAAGCTTTCTCAAAATAATCAACAAAGCGATTACTATTATGCATTTATTGAGGCCATGGAACTTGAACAAATATTTCAAGTACGTGAGGTAAACAATCGCACCAGCCGTTTACTAGCAAAAACCACTCTAGGTGCGTCAAGCCAATATTGGATTTATAACCAGTTACCTAGCGAATTGACCCAACGATTAGTCCAGCAACTACTCGGTTACCAGGAAACATTTTTTGGTTTAGCTACGAAAAGCTCTTTGCCCGATAGTAATTTTGAAGGTCAGTTGTTTGAGGCTTTTCTAAATCGTAAAAACTACACCACTTTATTGGCTAATATTGCTCGTAACAATCAAGGTGAACAGAAAAACGAAATTGACTTTGTAAATAGACCTTTAAACGAATTAGTTAATTTCTATTCAGGTTATATTACGGCAAAAGGCAGTGGCCACTATAAAACATTATCACCTAATCAAGCCGCATTATGGGAGTTTGAGATTTTACGTCCTCTGTACAGGTTAAAAGCAAGCTTAAGTGAAAAAACGGTTGATGACGATATTGTCAATTTACTCAACCAAGTTAATACAACGGCCAGATTAATGGGCTATCAATTAAGCTTGGTGCGTAATAGCCAAGGTCGTTTTTTATTGGTCGCGCCAAGTTTAGAAAGCTCTGCACTTAGCCATGGGCAAGGGATTTATGTTTTAAGTCTCAATAACAGTGAGCGATTAAATATTCAAGTACCTCGGCCGTTATTTGAAAGCAATACTCTTAAGTTTGCGACTGAGTTATTTATTGCCAGTAAAGCTGAACAACTTATGATTGCCGGTGCTCATCCGTATGCGCATCCGCAATCGAATGTGTTAGCGCCAAATAATGTTGATGCACTTTTTAATGTTGTTCATCAAAGCTACCTCCGGGTTGCAATGGATCAGAATGTTCTTAATTTACAAATTCGTAGTCACAGTGCCCCATCATGGATCAGACCCACTGCATTGGCATTTCAATATACTCAAGCAGGCAATAATCATAAACCGCTTATAGATGCACTTGATAGTGGTTTAAGCACGTTGTCTGTGAATTATCAAACAGTGCAAGGTCAAACCGCCACGAGGGGGCTAGAACTAGGTACTTCGCCACAATCTGGTTATCAAGTATTTACGTCACAAAGTGAACTTGCAACACTCTGGTTAGCATCTGATTTTAAACAACAGTTTTCTGTTAATCAGCAAAGTTTATTGCAACGTTTGCTTGCTATATCTGTTCAACCCGATGTAAAAACAATAAATATCAGCACACTATCACCGAATGACTGGGCCGTTTTGCTCCCTACTCACGCACTACATTTTAATGATGTATTGCAACAATATGCCAGTTCACAACGCTTAACTGTACTGGCACAACTATGTGAACCTTTTGATAACTGTACTTTGCAAACTATAGAGTTTGAAGACCAACAAGAGTATGCCTTAGCTATCCAATTAAATGCCAAGTTACTGGCTATTTTTAACCCGATTACGAATCAGTTAACAGATCAATTACGTTTTAACACTATGATGATGGAAGGCTCTTATGCAATTTATTAAGCGCTTTTTTAAACTTATTGTTTTAATAGCTTTGCTAATTGCAACTGGCTTTCCACTGTTTAGCTTTTATCTTTGGTTGAATTCTGCAGAGCCTATAACAGCTCGCTCCGAGGATGAAACTCGTTCTAATGTACAATGGTTATCAACGAGTAAACCCTTGATTTACGCATACTCACCATCACGTACCCGTGCTATTCGCGTGCTTTCCAATGCCATTTTCGAACAACAACTCAATCTCGATACACCTATCAATTATGCAATTGAGTACTCATTGCTTGATGAGCAAAACAAACCAATTAAAACCAACATTTACCACCACGCAACGAAGTTAACGCCAGCCAATGACGAACTGCAAATAAAACAAATTATCGAACAACGTAAGGCTTTACTCGTTTCCTCTGGGCAATCATTTTATATTAGCCCAAAACAACTTGAGGGTGTTTTTGCAGTTTCCCTAAAATTAACCCCAGAGGATCCGAACATAAAAGGCGTTGTTGTCAGAGTGCATGCAAAAACCATCAATGATGCCCAAGATAAAGATAGCGCTTGGTTAAAACTGCCTTTGGAACGCCGCGAACGGGCGACAAATTACTTAAGTCTTGGTGTTAATGCTTTATCAGAGTCAGAGATCACTAATGCAGTTGCGTTTAAGTGGTTAAAGCTTGCGCCACAAGGAATACCAAGTATTGATTTTAAATCAGATATTTTGTACGAGACTCTGCCTTACAATGTTGTAACGTATGATTTTAGCCAACAGCAACTAAATTTAGATGACTATTATACCGATCAACACCTTTGCGCAAGCATAAAAATAGAACAACCAGATAGTTTAATTTTCACGCAAAACAACACGGCAAATATCAGTCTAGTTTGGTACGATTTACGTCAATTTGTAGCACCAAAAACGGTTAGCTTTGGAGAGTATGAGCAAACAACACAGTTCATTACCGAACCTCTACTCCCAGGCTTAGTGACTATTTGTAGCGATCAAAGTACATTGACTAACTGGTCATTTAAATCAATGCAGCCACTCCTCACATCGCAAGATGGTTTTTATAAAATCAGCGAAACGATTAACGCTCGCTTCACCCTTGAAGCGAACAGTGATATTAATATTGAATTGCGGGCCCCCCGAAACAGCCAAGCGATAGTCGTGGTGTATGATATAAACAAAGTAGAAATAGATAGGTTCAACGTATTTTATGACGGTGAAACATCACATTTTGACCGAATCATTCTTGATACAACACAGCGCCAACTAACTAAAAAAGCCAAAGCGTTATTTTTACGTGTTGGTGAAAAAGCGGCCAGCCTTGAAGTTTTTTCAAATCAACCTGCTCTAATAAATGTAAAGTCACGTAATAGTGGTTTTAATTACCAACGTTCTGTGTGTCATACCGTTTGCAAAGAAACCCCTGACTTTTACGATATCGCTGCTTGGTATGAGCAACAAGCAGATAACCATTATAGCTTCACGGAGAACGACGCTTACATTAATATTCGTGTCTTTGCAGAACCACCTGAAGTAATTATTGAAGACACCTTTTATCAATCAAAAGAATTGTTCTCTCTTTTACCAATTTCTAATGTCGCATTGGTAAAGAGTCCTAACACGTATTTTACACCTCTAACTGAGCCAACCCCTTTTAACTTTGCAAAAGTGCAACCACGGCAGTTACTACAAATATCAGCACACACTCCCGATAATGCTGCCGCAAACATTGTGTATCAAGAGAATAACAACAGTGCCCAAGATATTGATTTAAAAGACACTGATTATAAAAAGTTAGCGCATATCGAAGACACGGCTAAAGCTATTTACCAAAATTGGCAAGGCCAAAGGCCATGGGTTAAACAGCGTGTGTATAAGTTAGTCGCCAACAACACACTCACATTGGAATTCCCATCACTACGCCTAAAAAGTGTTGTTGTGAAGGCTTATAGCTCAAAAATAGACCAGCCTATCATACTTAATATCTCACAGAATGCTCGCTATCACCGCGGTTTAACAAATGAGTACAGTATTGAAAACAAGCGTTTACGTTTATTACCTAGTCCTTTAATTGATGCATTTCTTATACACCCAAAAGACAGCACGTTATATGCTTACCCTGCTATCACAAACCAAATTACCAGTGATATAAAGGCTATTAATAATATAAAGCTGAGCAGTGATAAAACGATTTGGATTGCCATACTCGAAGAGTATCCAAGTGAAGAACAAAAAATAAGGTGGTGGAATGATGAGGCTCTTTAGACCAACCCTACTTTTAAGCTTCCTTTTGAGCTTTACTTTAAATGCAGCAGAGCCTAGCGTTACCGATAATTATGCCATGCTGAAACAACAGTTTAGCCAATGGCTAACGAATCAAAAAATCATGCAATTAAATTATCACCTCAACGCAGAGATAACCCTTGATGATAAAAATGAATTAATCTCTGGCGCCCTCATACGCTATAGCATGCATGAGAAGCCATGTATTATTTATGCACCTCATCGTTTTTTTGATAAGCATACTTTCGACATTGCCGAATCTTTATCTGCGCAATGCCAAGTATTTATAGCCAATACAAAACACCGAAATACGCTAAATAAGCAGGGTCAAAAAGCCGACTTAGGTAAATCGCGCTACAGTGTTGCAAATGCATTTATTGAAGCATATGCCAATACTGTGCCGGCGACTCGTATTTACCAAATTCATGGTTTTAATGCTAAGAAGCGTCGCACTAAACAAGCCCAATCACTTGATGTAATTATCAGTCAGGGCGCACGGCCACCCTCAACACAAGTAAAAAAGATAAGCCATTGTTTAATTAATAACTTAAAACTCAAGAGTGCCATTTACCCGTTGGAAGTATCCGAGTTGGGGGGCACTAAAAATATTTTAAATAGCATTGAACTACCAAAAAATGAGTTTTTTCACATTGAACTTAGCTATGCCTTACGTAAAAACCTTATTCAACAGCCTAACTTAATGAGTGGATTTAAAAAATGTATTACGCTCTGATTGTTTTTTTTCTCAGCTTTGTTTCTTTAGTTGACTCATCCGCTTTTGCTAGTAACGACAACGTTTTAAGTTCTCCAAAATGGGTGAGTATTGATTCAAAGCTATTACTAGAAGGCAGTAAGCATTCAAATTATATCAAAGCTAAGCAAAGCGAATATTTATGGTTACCTAAGGGACAGTGGCTTGAGCTTGAAAGTAGTCACTTTAATATTTTTATTCTGAGTGCGGGTAGCAGCCACCTTGCCCAACAAAGATTAAACCAACATCGTGATTTCATCTGTCGGCAATCGCACTGTCAATTAACGAGTCAGCCATACAACCGCATAATAAAAATAACGAATCATTTAGATACAGGTAAAACCTTCAATGCGATGGTCGGTGAAAACTTGCGTCACCGCGACAGCTTTCGTCGTGCCTTGAAATTGCCACGCCAAGTGACACGGCTTAAATATGGTCAAGACGTTGAAAATTATTACCACTTCAAAGCGGGTGAGCAAATTAAGTTATATTTTCAGCACGCTAGAAAGCTAAAGGTAACTGTACGAAAAGATTTACTCAATAAAGATATCAACGGTAAAGTATACGCCTATATCAATGAGCAGCCAGCTGCAATTATTAGTGTGCTTGCAAGTAGAGCAAGTGAATACCCATCAAAGCACATCGGGTTAGCCAATACTGACTATATCGCAATTGACAAAGGTGAATATTTAACGCTAAGTAGCAAAACAGACGCCTATATTAAAATAGAGCAAAGCCATCGCGCAATATATGACGATCAGGCCCTTGATAAACAGCAGGAAAAGCATTTCCAACCCTACTGGGTCAACAACCTAAATGAAACACTCAAACAGGTTTTCCTGAATCAAGACTTATCTATTATTGACTCTAACGTTTATCAAAATGGTGACTTGCTTACCCAGCGGCGCTATCAAGATCTATTAAAGACGATTTCAACGAGTCATTACTTAACTCCCGCGGCCCATAAAAACGTCTTTTTCAATAGCCGATTTGAACATTTCGATAGCTTAAGTGGTATGCGTCTCGTTGATGATGTTGGCTACCCTGTGCTTTCAGAGGAATACGCTCAAATACATTCTTTAAAGACGTTTCCTCATCACTTTGACCTTAAAACCAAACAACGCGTTAAGTCAACAATCACATTACACGCGCGCAGTCACGTTGACACACACATATTGGTCAGTAGTGGCAATCAACAATGGCATTTAAGCCTATTAAAAAGCGAAAATTTTTCTGCGTTTGAATTGGCGATACCTTTAGCTTCAAGCTCATTAACGATTCAAAACCTGGACCCAAAGCGACAGCCTATAGAATATGTATTGCAAAGTTCACAATTGTTGGACTTCCCAAACAATGAACTACTTTACTTGCAACCTGGTAAGCTAATTAAAAAAAGCCCTGTTATCAGCCAACTTCTTAGCGATAAGCTTACTTTAATAGGCAATGAGTATACCAATAGTTTAGTCCCGTACAACCCGCAATCTATAAACGTAAAAGAGACACAACAGCAACTAATCCACTGGCATAATCAATATGCAAAAGCACATGACTTGAGAAAAAGCGACCCTTTAAAATCACTTCAATTACTCAAATCATTAGTAAATTCAGCGACCTCTCCTATTGCAATGAAAGCATGGCAACTGCGTATCGAGCTATTATCGCAACAAGGTAGACGTGTGCTGGCTAAAAGCTACCTTGAAGGGTTATATAACAGCTCCCCAATTCCTGAGCTTAAAAAGTATGCCGCTCAGGCACTTTTAGAAAAATACACTAATCTAGAGCTGGATTATAAACTACTCGGCTTGTGTGCTGACGCAGCTAAAATACTAAACACTTGTCAACAGTTCATGATAGAGCTTGCGATTAAGCAGCAAAAACACCTTCTTGCAGTGTGGCTTAGCCATGACTTAACAAAAGAGCCAAAATTAAAAAGCAGCTATGCGCGTTTAAATTGGCGTGAAG
The DNA here is from genome assembly GCF_001469215.1 of Pseudoalteromonas sp. H105. Taxonomy (GTDB): domain Bacteria; phylum Pseudomonadota; class Gammaproteobacteria; order Enterobacterales; family Alteromonadaceae; genus Pseudoalteromonas. The sequence continues at coordinate 359,724 of NZ_LOFH01000003.1, read as the reverse complement.
GGACTGAAGCAGATAAACATTATGCTGTTTATTCCTTAGCGCATGCAGGCAGCAACACCTTAGTTAACCCAAGTGATTTATTTCAGGCTTACATGCTAAACAACCAACAAGGGATTACATTAACAGCTACGAGTCAACCGATTACATTCTCAATACGGGCACGCAGTAAGAGTGTGCAAAATGGTCAATATAAAATGAGCTGGGTGTTCGCCACCAAAGACCAACAACAAAACATACTGCCTATTTATTCAGATATAAACTCAACGACAGCACTCGCGGACAGCAGCCAATTACTTTCTATTGCCAGTGACAGTTTAATCACTTTACAACCTGGTGAGTCTGTTCGGCTTCATAGTGATAACACCGTATATATAAGCCTACAGGTTGTGCAAGCGTCTTTATTAAATGACTTTACATATCAAGATATGGCAACACCGCATTACTGGCAACAGCCATTTATTAATTTACTGTATGACCAGTCAATAAGTGAAAAAACGTTATTGAACAATGCCTTGTTTAAGTTATCTGACAACACCCTTGGTATTAATGAATATACACAGGTGTTAGCTAAATTAGGCTCTATAACCTTGCCTGAACGCCTTGAGTCGCTGCTGTCTCGGGTTCAAAGTTATGGCCAATGGACACCCATTGACGAATACGTTGATTTTGCTGGTACCCAACTGCTGACAGTTGATTCTCTCAGCGAAACGAGTGTGAGCGATCAGTTATCGCGCAGCAGTAGCAGGCATGACTTCAAAAATGGGTTACTGCTGCGCCCGTTGCACAGCCTAAACCTTGACTTATCGCAAACTCGCTCAAACCAAATACGCTTGAACTTTCACTTTTCCGATGCGGAATTATCGCAAGGCAACGTAGCCAATATTGCAATTAATTTAAAAGATACCACTAAAACATGGTCTGTTGAGCCGGATAAAATCACTGCATTTGGGTTTAACAAATCAGAATTGGTTGATAGTGTCGTTTCATTACATTGGCTCAATCCGTATTTATCACAGGTGATAACACTAAGTGCACAGGAATATCGTAATGGTCGTTGGTATGACCTACCCTTGCCTAACAAGTTACTTTTTTACACCGTACTGCCTAACAAACATTTAATTGCTAAATTGCCTGCCGATAGATTAGTAAAATTAGAGCAAATGCTTAAAGGTAATAACAACCATGAGTATGATCGACGAATAGAACGTACTTTTTTCCACCCAGCAGGAAAAATTGAAGTCACCACTGATAAACTAAAATATGCCAGGTTGTACACGTGGCAACTAAATGAATCAAACCATAAGATTTCAAGCTACCAACCACTTCCTCAACTTAAAACGGATACGTTGACCTATGTGTTGCCTGAGCAAGTGCAAACAATGCAGAGCGAAGTCGCTAAGTTTCAATCGGAAGATTTAAGCTGGCAAGCGTTCATTGCGTATAATCGCCGTGGCATATTTGAAACCAGTGAAGACATTCCTACTCGCCATAGTTTAGACCTCGGCGCGCGATTTCGTTTAGTCGATGATGAAAACTGGTACCGCGTCGACTTAACGTATTCAATAAGTGAGCAAGACGCAGACATACTATCTATTGATGGCTACCACGCGTGGCAAGATCATGACAGTCCATGGTATATCGACAGCGCATTGCAAACATCTTGGCAGTCCAGTCAAGGGGCCCTATCGAGTCAATACGGCATAAATGCCTACGTACAAATTGGTCAAATTTGGCGATTTGATCAAAGCCATCGCCATCAATGGCAAGTGAGCCCTTTTTATAGCTACAGTAGTGCCTCGCTCGATGACTTTTTGTTTGATTCGAGCTTAAACTCAGACATCTATAATTTTTACCGTGAAGATCACCCTCATGGTTGGCGAGGAGAATATCAGTATCGATACCAACCTTGGGTCGATAGTTATCTTAACTTTTTGGCAGGCAGCACCAGTAACACTGATTGGACGAGCCTCGACTTGTTACGCTTTGGAACCTCATGGAATCAATACTACCGTGGTCACATTTTTCAGGCAGGCTTTACCAGTTATTATAAGTTTGCAGATGATGATAGGCCCAATAGCACATGGCAATATATCACCAGTGTAGGTTGGCGTAAGCAAGTACATTTAGGCCACTTTTCGCAAGGCTGGATAAAATTACGCTGGGATCAAGATTGGTTTAGAAATGGTCATAATGTGAGCTTAGAGTTCTCCACCGGCAATATAGCTGACACTGGTTTCAGTGTTTTCTCTCATGATGAAATCATCTTTGAGTCACTGCAACTCAATCATTTTTTAGAGCAAAATTAGCATGGCATCTGTAAATAAAAAAATGAACAAACAAGAATTAAAGCAGCGTTTAGAGCATTTGCTGTTTGCTGATATTGCCAATTTTTGGCTCGATCTGTATCGCCAAAAATACCGCCAGCTTGTTGATGATTTAGCACAATGGGAGCTACTACAAAATATTCCTGAGCAAGAAAATGAGAACGATTGGTTACTGCGCCAATCCATTGGATTTCTGCGTCACCAAGTTGAGCAAAAGCAACAAAGCCTTCAACAACTTGATGCTGGCTATCTGTTATTTATTGAACGGATTAATCACGCTGAAATACGTGCTGAGCGGGAGTTCCATATTCTTGATTACGCAAAACAGTTGGGCGCAACCGCAGAGCAACTAAAACAAGACAAACAAGCATTCTCTCGTTGGTTTGACGAAGGCGCGGTCATTAACCGTTACCAAGACAGCATTGCCGATATTGAACAAACGTTAAAGTTTTTAATTGGTAAGTTAGGCGATTTGAGTAATCGCTACCTACTAAACGATGAAAAAAATATTTCAAGTGCATGGCAATCCCTCGGTTTAGAAGGCTTTTTTCTCCATATTTTGTCACAAACAAAAAGCGAGCATGTAAAGAATGCGTTATATCGCGCGCTAGCCAATCAAGTACAACTTATTCATAACACGGTGGATGAACATGAACTGAGTGCAAATTTAGTGGAAACACTCGTCTTAGCGCTAGAGCAACCAAATACGCCTCATTTAGCTCGCTTAGATATCTTAGAAATTTTGATTCACCAACGACCCACTTACATTCGTGCGTTTATGGCACAAATCATCAAAAACCAAGATCAATTTCAGCTCAAAGATGGGCAACGTTTATTTATATTAGCCGCTCTACCAAAAATATTAGTCAGCCAATTAAACTTAACAAAGCATTGTGAAGATTTACTGCAGCGGCTTGCTTGGCACACTTATCCAAGAGTAAGGCAAAGTGTTGTTGAACAATCACTGTATTTTGATCTCCCATTTTTACAAAAACTGATCTCTGAGCGACTCAAGCACGAAACTGAAGATTCAGTCCGTTTTACGTTAGTAAAACAATTAAGCAGTGCACGCATGACTTCAGATGGCCTCGCCTTCACGTTATGGAAAACATTATTAAGGTCCAAACACAGCATACACATTAAACGTTTAACCTTAGAGCTCAGTGCTAGAATAATGCTTAATCTACAGCTTGAGACAACTGAGCCAGACGTAATCTTCAAACAGTTTATAACGTGTTTAAATGATCAACTAAACCAAGAACCAAGTCTAGCTGTTCGTCGATACATCACACGCACGCGCGAACAACTGGTTGCATTTTCACACCAAAATATGATGACCTTTCTCGAACAATCATTCCCGCAATCTGATAAAACAATGATTGACCAAAAGGCATTAGATGAAGAGTTATTAGGGCGCTTACTAAGCCGTAAGGCGCAGCAAAATGAAGGCTATAATGTTAGTCATAAAAAACATCATTGGCACATTAGTCATGGTTATCACAGCGCGTTTCGCATTTGGCGGCTTGTTCATGAATGGCGAAACCCAAGTACTGATAAACGTCAAAGCTTTAACCACAGTGTAGCGCGAAAGCCCTCTGCATTCATGCACGTTCCTAGCTGCACGGTTGCTGAAATAAGCACAACCGCAGTTCCGGGTGAGCCGCTATTTAATGATAAAGAGCACTCAACACGTCCACACCTTCCCTTACCTGATTTTTTATTATCCGTTTTAAGTCAAGACGATATTAAACAAGCAGCTAAAACATACACACCTGACGGTATCTTATGCGTGACCCCTCCTACAACGATTTTTCGACGCTTAAAGACGTACATTTGGTTGTCACTCAACGTTGAACAACTCGATAATTTGCGAAAAGGTAACGATATTGAACAGAAAAACTACTTAACGACGCTCGAGAGAAATGGCTTCAAATTCGAGTTTAAGGCGTATGGTGAACAACTTGGTTGTCACTTTGTAGTTGAAGAAGGCATAAGCCGCTTTTATAAAAAGTTAAGCGTTTCCCCATTACTTGTAAATGTATGGATTAGCTTTAAAGAATATTTATATTCTATTTATCAAAATAGTATTGGCCAGCTAATATTCTTTGTTGTGGGCTTTATCTTGTATTTTTGGGGGCGCCATGCTCGCGTTAGTCAACGTATAAAAAGAGATCGTAAAGCAATACCCGTTAGCATCGGAGGTTGGGGAACACGAGGCAAGTCAGGCACTGAAAGACTCAAAGCAGCTCTTTTTAGCGGCTTAGCACTTAAAGTTATCACTAAAACAACGGGTTGTGAAGCCACTATGATTTTTGCGCGTTCAAATGGCGAACAATTTGAAGTGCCTATATTTCGGCCTTTTGATAAAGCGAGTATTTGGGAGCAAAGCGATATTTTACATTTTGCTAAAAATGTAAAAGCCGATGTTTTTTTATGGGAATGCATGGGATTAACACCACGATACGTGAGAATTTTACGCCAATGGATGCAAGATAATTTTTCGACTATTACCAATGCATACCCTGACCACGAAGACATTTTAGGGCCTACAGGTATCGATGTTGCTAAAGAAATGGCTAACTTTATTGCACCAAATAATCTGGTATTTACCAGTGAGCAAACGATGATGCCCATACTTGAAAAAGATGCAACGACAAAGAAAAGTACCCTTGTCCAAGTACATTGGGGGGATGGTTATCAAATAACCCCTGATATTAAAGCACTTTATCCTTACGAAGAGCACCCTGACAATATTGCATTAGTGTGCAAAATGGCGGCACATATTGGCTTAGATAAAGACTTTGTATTTAAGGAAACATCTGAACGTATCGTCCCTGACATCGGTGTATTACAGCATTTTACAGCAACACCATTTAATGATTTCAGTATGTCTTTTGTTAATAGTATGTCTGCCAATGAACGTTTAGCGACACTTGAAAATTGGAAACGTTTGAACTTATTTGAATTATCAAACGACCCAACAAAACAAACCATAGCCCTTATAAATAATCGCAATGACCGTGTTGCTCGCTCTAAAGTGTTTGCCGAAATTCTCGCTAACGATTTACCATTTGATAAAATGGTCGTGATAGGCACAAACGTAGATGGTTTTTATAGTTACTATATTCAAGCATTGACTGCGCGTTTAGAGCGTGTAATAAAAAATAACGATTGCCAAGAACTAGAGTCTATATGCACTCAACTGCATTGTATTAAACACTTAGATTCACTTATTGCGTTATTTAATAGTGCATTACAATCGACTTTAACAGCAGATGATCTTGCAGGAGTAACCAACCAAACCCTATTAGATACATGGTTTAAAGAACACGGTTTTGACTTGAACTCAGAGCGCAAAGCAAGCTTAAAAGATGTATTTGAGCATTATCTTTGCTATCACACAATCCAGCCTTTATTAGAAAACATTGAAAAGAGTCAGCACCAATTAAAACAGGCATTGCTCAGCCTTGCACAAAGTAAATGTGTACTCATAGATGACTCTCACATTACTGCCGACGAATTGACTGTTGAATTATCGACATATGCTAGGCCCAATTGCCATCAAGTTATTGTAGGGATGCAGAACATTAAAGGGACAGGCCTCGGTTACGTTTATAGCTGGCAGCAATGGCAACGCATTTACGACAATATTGCAACATTACTTGATGAAAGCTGCTCAACGGATCAATTTAGGCAAGCGTTAACGCGTCTGTCACTCATTAATCAATTTTCAGAACTTGAAGCCACCTATTTAAATAATGCAATTAGTCAGATCAAAAAAGCCCATCACGCACAAAATGAGTATAGCCAGGCTGAACTTCAGCATATTACTGAGCGCTTAAGTAAACGCGCGCACACAAAGAATGACCAATCAGTCAGAAAACAAAAAAGTGCAATTAAACGGTTCGCTACTCAAGTCGCTGAGTCCTTCCTTGAGGCGGGCGCTGCAGTGAAACGTAAAAAAATTGCAACTCGTGTTTATAAAGATATTGCCAATAACCGTATAACGCTGGAAAAAGCGATTGAAATTCTTGGTAAGCTAAACCGAAACCAGAAACCTGGGTGGCTTTCTTTCTCAAATAAAAAAAATAAATAACGCTTATGCATTATTTAACGCTTTTATCATTAGGTTTTTTGCAACCACCTATACTTTTTTCATTAAACAACCTAAATTCTGGATAATAAATATATTTGTGATGTAATATCAATTTATTAGTACATCTTTTAACCTGAGTTCAGGTTAAATATAACCATCACTAAATTTCTGTTAAATAAACGGTAAGTACCGTGCTACTTTGCCAATAATTTCTAAGCCCATGATTCGCGTAAACTAATACCTATAAGAGAAAAATCCAACACAATAATACGAAAATTCCGAGTCCGCTATATTTGACCAAAGCGCCAAAAAATAGCAAAATAGTAGTATATTAAGTTAAACATTATGTTAACAAACGCATTACTAGTTATCTTGTAGGAGATACGTTATGAAAAACTCAACCTTTAAGCTTGCTGCTCTTCCTTTGCTCCTAGCATCTAGCTTTTCAATGGCCAGCAGCAACTTAGTTGTAAATGGTTCATTTGAAGATACAGCAAAAGTTTCAGGAACTTGGAGCTTATTCAACAAAGTACCAGGCTGGCAACGTTCTAATAATGCAAAGTTTGAAATTCAAACAACAGCACTTAACATCGTTCCTTCACAAGATGGTACCCAGTATATCGAACTCGATTCAACGGCTAATTATAGTGTGTACCAAACACTTGAAACGCAAGCCCAACAAAACTATGAAGTAAGCTTTTACTATTCTGCGCGTTGGGATGGTAATGAAACAACAAATAAAGCTGAAGTTTACTGGAATGGTGAACTGCTTGATACATTAAACGCAACAAGCCGAGGCTGGCAGAAGTATACTTACACTGTAAAAGCGAACTCAAATAGCTCAGAACTTAAGTTTGTTGGTGCTGGGAAATCTGATTCTTACGGTGCCTTTATTGATGATGTTAAAGTATCAACGGCTTGTGCCTCAGGCTTATATGGCATAAATAACTTTGGGTCTAACGAGGAAGGTTATGTCTACTTTTTCAACACAGACACGCACACTTACTCTAAAGTGGCAGGTTTAAATAACACAGCCTCGAATATCGCCTCACATAACGGCGTGCTTTATTTTATGGAGCAGTTAGACAAATCGACAAGAACATCGCAAATTCTATCGCTTGATCTTGCTAGCAACCAGCAAACGTTAGTGTCTCCTGCTACATCATACCCGATTTATCGCTCTGCAATGAGCGCTGATGGCCTGACCCTTCGCGCGACGAGTAAAACATACATGTATGATTTTGATTTAGCGACGGGTGATAAAACAGTTTTAGGAAAATTAACTTACCCGGGTGATTCTTTCTCTCATGGTGATATTGCATATTCTGCAGATAATAATGTGCTGTATGTGTTAACAGGTAAAGCACTATACACTGTTGATCAGGGATCGTTGGAGCTGTCTTTAATTGGTGAACATAATGTAAATTGGGCATCAGGTATCGCTATCGCAGATGATGGTGCGATTTATATATCAGGTCGCGAAAGTGGCGAAAATGCGAGAATCTATCAGTTAAACCAGAACACCGCTGAGGCAACTTTCGTCATGGAAGGGCCATCACATTTAAACGATTTAACATTTGTTGACGGTAACTATTGTAATTAATAGTGACTAACATAATTAATCGGGCAATGCTTCATTGCCCGATTTTTTTAAATAACCCCCTTCATTCCTTATTGTTCATACCTTACAGACCACACTGAATAAAACGCCTGACTCTGTAAGATAGAACAGGTTAGCCCTGGGGATACAAGGTCCATTCTCCACCATCGAGCTGAATATACGGTCGCTTGTTGATATACATCATTATTGTGTCTTCATTCTCAGCCACTTTAGGAGCAAGAGGTAAATCCTCAAGTAAAGATCTAATTGATGTGTTTCCTGAAAATACATTACTTCGCAGTGCACGACTAATAATTTCTGACAAAGCAAAATAACTAGTTGAATCAGTTATTTCTATTAGACCTGTATGAGATATATTAGGCCCAATAAACTTAATCGCACTTGGGACTGACACTATCTTGGGAGTTGGAATCTCTCGTAAGCCAGAAAATTGAACTTTATCGCCCTCAAGCGCTGCACCATGCTCTGGCACAAGTACCAATAAGGTATTGCGCTTTGAATTCTCAAGTTTATTAATAAACTGATTAATATCTCTAAACAGCTGCTTTTGCCTGATAGGATAGCTTTGCGGGCTACTCATGCGATCGTAACCAGCAATTTGATTACCATCATGCAAGCTAATCGTATTGTAATAAAGCGCACGTGGTGTAATGCTTTCAGTCTGAGAGGAAAGCCAATTGGTTAATACTTCTTGATCTGAATAAATTGGTTTACCATCAAACCCAAATTGAAAAGGTGAATAATTCGCAAAATTTAATGTCGGAATATTAATGCCACCATATGCATTGATCAATCCTTTAAAATCATCAAAGTGGCCATCGTGATTCATTGCAACAGAGGTGTCAAAACCTAGTTCTGCTAAATTATCAAATAGGTAGCACTGTTCTGGGACCGGTTCAAAAAGTTGTGGCTGACTGGTTTGCCCACAGCTTGCCCTTAATAATCTTATTGCAGCTGGTCCACTGTATGAAGTCGCTGAATTAAAATCACTAAACAGTACATCAAAGTTACTAAATAGATCGCGTGGCGCCACATCAATTGCATTTAAATCTGCGGTTGATAAAGAGCAAACGTTAAGGATCAATACGTCAAAGGGGTTTTCTGGTAATTGCTCAGGGAACACACTGGTTAATTGGCTTTGCTCTTGATAGAAACGTGTAAGCTGTTGTTGAGGTGAAAGTGAATCACCCACATCAACCACTTCCTTAGCAGGAGCCCGTAATTGCTTTTGTGATACTTGATGTAAAACAGGTTCGATATCAACACTGGCAGAAGCCAGCCAATAAGCATAGCCAAACCCGACTAATGAAAGCGTGGTATAGCGTAACCATTGATGAGTGTATCGGTAAAATACACACACTATGAAGAGACTTAAAAACAACTCAAGGCTGACCACACGTGCGCTTATTTCAATAAAATAATCTAAGCTAAAGTCTTGCACATTACCAACTTGCTTTAATAATCGAGAAATTGGCGGTAACCATGAATCGTAGTAAAACAATACAACAGCAAATACACCTGCCAGCACCTGCTGAATACGCTGTAATAGTGTGTGGTTAAATGACAATGCTAGAAAAGTAAAAAACGCTAAGTTCTCTAAAAAATGAAATGAAATTTCACCGCGAGTAAAGAGCGCTATTTTAATTAAAAAATAGACATTCCAAATACCTAACCCTGTTATCTTCACGTTTTATCCTTCTTTTTAATACTTGGTTTATAGGGCTTAAGTAGTACATGCCTGAATGTTAATTTTCGATAAAATTTCATAAAGTGCGTAAACACTATTTTTGCTATGTTACTTAAAATAACCCCAACAATTAGTGCCACACAAAAAGTAATGAAAAACTGATTTAAATTCATTTCGTTGAATCCTTCAAACTCATTAGGCAACGGGTTGCAAAAGGCCGAGTCACTTTTCTAAATTCGGGTGAATCAACCTTTGCTTTTGCAGTATCTGCGGGACGCTTATCGAATATATGGCGGGTATTATCCTGTAACTGCATTGTATAATCTGGTACTTCGACTGCCGCATACTTATTTTTTAGACGTCTACATTCTTGCTGTATAAAAAAGTGATCGGCGATAACTATTTTTGAATCAAAAAAATCAGCCACTTTTAACTTAAACAAATGTTTAATCGCGTTTTCAACATCGTGTTCACGACATGCATGCAAATATAAATAAACTTGATCATCAACGGTACTAAATACATCCCCCTCTCGTTTTACATGGAAAAGTTGCAATGGGTGAATCGCATCAATACGAGGTAATAATCGCAAGACGACTAATACACCACTAACCCCCATATTCGAAGCTGAGTCACTGTAATTTAATACCTGCTTTGCAAACTCATTGAGCGGTAAAAACCCTTTCGCGAGCGAGCTTTCGGAGTACTTTAAGACCTCTTCAATCGAACTAGGCAAAGGCCTTGAAAATTGGAAACCCTGAATTGACTGAATCTGTGACAACAAACGAGAAGGCTCCGAGAAGCTATATAAAATAAGGTTAACACCTAACGTCAAGAACAAACACTCGTCTTGGTGCCGAATAATACCGTCTACATTTTGCACCACTAATTTCAGTTTTTTACCACAATGATTTCTTAACGAAAAACACTGGCTCGCTAAAGTTGCTAAATCGGTGTAACGCGTAACAGCAAACACCAATGTAGCAGCCTTCACTTTTTTACCATGTTTAAAAAGCGCTTCGTTATCAGCGAGTGTTTTATAAAACACAGGTAACTTAGTGCCCTCTGGTACGGCTGTTTTAACTAACCAAACGTCGTCCTCATCAAAATTTTGGTGAGGGTTTTGTTCGGCCAACTCGGTTTTATTAACCGCTCTGAACCGTTCACCATATACTTCTAGCTGAACAGATTCACCGGCCTTTACCCCTTCGTTGTAGCTCCAATAGTCATACTCAAGACTGCGTACAGCTGCGTCATTCGAAATATAAATAATGCCATCAAAATACTTATTCAAGACCTGCACATCTCTACGTACTTGTGCTACTTCAATCCCTGTAATAATGAAAATAAATGTCAATTGATATTTTTTTGCGAACTTTTCATAATGTTTCAAGCGTTCAGCTAACTGTGCCTGAGTGTGGCGAGTAAATAAATCGGTATGAATGTGTAGAATCACCGAAGAGCCAACTAGTTCATCATACACTTTAAGCTCATTGAGCAAGTTGTTCGTAAAGTTAAGTTTCTTTTTTTGTGCTACTGCGTAGTCAAACGAAAAAGAGTGTACTTTACCTCTCTCATGCAAAGTATTTAAATTAATGGCATAAGGCGATTCATAAAACAGCTCGATTTGGGATGATAAAATAAACATATGCGCTGACGAAGTGCTCGAGATAGCCTGTAAGGCAAACTCTATTACTTGATTATCGAGAGGGGATAAAAATATGTATGTTGCACTGTTTTTGAGCTCAGAAAATGAGCTGGGCAACCCCTCTATATCGAAATTAGGCACGTGATTATCCTATAAAAAATACTTTTAACTAGTTTTGTCCAACATTCTATATATAATGTTAACTAAGTCCATATTGAAACAAAATTTATAGCGTTTTATTTACAAGAGACAGTATTAATGAATGTGTTTGCAGTTAAAAAGTCAAATATCCTTACACAATATGATATTGATAATTTATTAAATCGATTTGGCGGCAAAACTTCATCTTATATTGAAATTGTTGATGTGCAAAAAAATAACCAAATAATTGAGAAATACCCTTTATTAAGTGATGTATCGCGCTCTAGTGCTATGTTCGACTTAAACATGATTTCGAAATGACTGTTATATAAATCATGAAGAAAATATTTATAAAAGGTATTAAAGGCGGTACTGGCGCAACATCGATTGTTGCAAACCTTGCTTGCGCATTGAGAAAATCAGATGAAGATGTCATTGCTATTGACCTCGATCCTAAAAGTGACTTAGGGCTTCATTTCGGTCTATCGTGGGAACACACTTCTGGTTGGAGTAATTATCTGTCGTTTGAAAGTGCACTGGATGAGTTTCACATTGATGATGACGGCGTCATATTTTTACCCTTCGGTACATTATCTGCCAGCACACAACGTACTCAAAAGACGATTGAATCCGTTCAGCAGCTTGAAATAAATGACAGCGCTTGGCTTTTATTTGATTGCCCTTCACATCAAGATATACAAAATTATAACTTATCATCCCATGATATTGTTTTAGAAGTTATAAATTGTGATGCGATTTGTCACAGCCTTATTTACAGACGTCTGCTTCAATTAAACCAATCACCAAAAAAATGGCAACATTACTTTTTAGTAAATAACTACAACTCTGCCTGTGAGCTCGAGTCAGATTTACTTCAAGTATGGCAATCTGAAACCCCCTTACTTGCGCCTGTTCATGTTAACAAAGATGAAGTTGTAAAAGAATCCACCGCTTTTAGAAATGTCGCTGTAAACTGTGCTCCTTTCAGCGTCGCCCATGATGACTTCGAAACGCTCGCTAGTTGGTTAGTCACGAGAGCGGCTGATAATGACTAAGCGCCATAACAAAGTAAGCCTAACGGAAAAGCTCTTTACTGCTATCTTAAGCCTATTTTTTACAAAAAAAATAGTGCGCTTTATTTTGTTTAAATTTCATAGTTATTTTAATCACCACAAAGTCAGTGCGATTGGCGCTATGTTAATGCCTTTTATTTTGTTGTTCACTTCGTTATTCCTTAAACTTGATAACAGCAATAAAAAACGCTTAAAAAACAAATTGAAACACTTATACCCTCACGTTTCAGAGCCGATTTCAACACCCGCTAATATTATTAGAGTTTTATTACAAAGCATCTACTTAGCAATATTTCAAGTGTCCACAAAGCACCAACCTCCTGAGACGGCCATAAAAAAAAGTACCAAGTTAATCAGTAAAATAGTTCGATTTGTACGCTTAATAGATAAGAAGCTGACGCGTTTGTTTAAAAAACTCTGGTTGAAGCTTCGAATTGGCTCAAAAAACCAATCTTATCAACGCGTAAGACGCGCCACAATCTGGAACAGTAAACTGCTTAAAATCACGTTGTACTTTACTATCGCCTTTACCGTTTTTGTTTTTATTACAGTCCCTTTTAGCCTTGAAGCACAAGCTATTTATATTAGCCTGATATTAATTGTTGCGTACTCATTAAGGCGAGTTAAAGGGCAAATAGCCACAATCACCATGATCACCCTATCGGTCACCACCTCAACACGCTATTTATGGTGGCGTTATACCGATACACTTAACTGGGGAGACCCCTTAGCGCTAGCTTTAGGTATGGGACTTTTACTTGCAGAAACGTATGCATGGTTAGTCCTTATTTTAGGTTTTTTCCAAACAATAAACCCACTGCAACGAAAACCAATACCGATGGACGGTGACACGGCTAAGTGGCCGACTGTGGATATATATATTCCAACCTATAATGAACCGTTAAGTGTTGTCAAACCCACCGCAATTGCCGCGCAAAGTATTGACTGGCCTGCAGATAAGCTTAACATTTATATATTAGATGACGGTAAACGCCCTGAGTTTGCACAGTTAGCAAAAGAAATTGGGGTTGGGTACCTAGATAGGCCTGATAATAGTCACGCAAAAGCAGGCAATATGAACCATGCAATGGAATACACTGATGGTGAGTACATTGCTATTTTTGATTGTGACCACATCCCTGCCCGCTCATTTTTGCAAATGACCATGGGTCAGTTTATGGCTGATGAAAAAGTATGTTTGGTGCAAACGCCCCATCACTTTTTCTCTGCAGACCCCTTTGAAAGAAACCTTGATAATCATCGCAAAATCCCAAATGAAAACATGCTGTTTTATGGATTAATTCAAGATGGTAATGACATGTGGGATGCGACCTTTTTCTGCGGTTCGTGCGCCGTTTTAAAGCGCAAAGCGCTAGATGATATTGGTGGTTTCGCGGTAGAAACGGTTACCGAAGATGCCCATACAGCATTGCGCATGCAACGGGAAGGCTATAAAACAGCCTACATCAATATCCCACAAGCTGCAGGGCTTGCGACTGATAGCTTATCCGCTCATGTTGGCCAACGTATTAGATGGGCCCGAGGCATGGCGCAAATTTTTAGACTTGATAACCCACTACTCGGCAAAGGGCTCAGTTTAGTACAACGTCTATGCTACATAAATGCGATGCTTCACTTTTTATCAGGTATTCCTCGCATTGTATTTTTAACAGCCCCGCTGGCATTAATCTATTTCAACGCTTACATTATTTACGCACCATTTTTTGCTATATTTTTATACATTGTCCCCACTTTAATGCAAGTAAAAATAACCAACTCCAGAGTGCAGGGTAAGTACCGATATTCGTTTTGGGGAGAAGTTTATGAGTCTGTTTTGGCATGGTACATATTAAAACCGACCACAGTGGCGTTAATAAACCCGAATAAAGGAAAGTTTAATGTTACTGAAAAAGGCGGTTTAAACGATACCGCCCGTTATGACTGGCTAATATCCAAGCCCTATATCGTGCTATTATTAATTAATGTCATTGGCATGTGTTACGCTATTTTTCGCTTACTTTTTGGTGATGTGTCACAAATAGGCGTGTTACTTATTAGCATGATTTGGGTTAGCTATAACATCATCATTTTAGGGGCGGCAGTTGCCGTTGCAGCAGAAGCAAAACAAGTACGTAGTTCTCATCGAATAAAAGCCAATTTCCCTGCCGCTATTAGGTTAGAGAATGGTCGAACAATTAAGGTTAAAATTACAGATTACTCTGACAGTGGCGTTGGCATTGAAACTATTAGTGAGCACCCCTGCCGAGAGAATGATAAAGTAGAGCTCTTGATGAGCCGAGGCAAAAAACAATTTTCATTCCCAACGTTTATTTGTAACACTCGAAAAACCCAAATAGGTTTAACCTTGCGAGATCTTGATTTAGCTAAACAAAAAGCATTTATCCAGTGTACTTTCTCAAGAGCTGATGCATGGATAGATTGGCAAGAAAACTTTAAACACGATAGACCCTCATATAGCTTTAAACACGTCTTTATTACCAGCTTGAGAGGCTTTACTAATTTGATTTACCATGCGCCAAGTCAATTCAAACCATTTATAATTTTAATGGCCAACATAATTAACTTTGTAGTGTCGTTATTACCAAAAAAACCAATAAAGTATTATAACCAATATGACTAAATTTATATTTAAACCTGTTTTCCTACTCTTCGCATTATGCAGTGCTCTTTTTGCTGGCGCATCAGAACCGCTCGCAGATAAAAGCATTTTTGATGCAGGGTATCCTGAGCAATCACCAACACAAAGCCTTACTCTTAGCTTTAAGCGTTTGGGGGTCAATAAATATAAACTAGATGGTATCAATAACAAAACAACGGTTGATTTTACAAACCGTCTAGACAAAATTGGGAAAAAGTTAGCGCTCAACTTTTCTTATAGTCATTCCCCGGCATTAATTAGTCGAGTTTCACATTTAAAAATTTATTTTAACGAAAATCTAATAACGGTCATGCCAATTAATGACCACAATAAAAAGATAGAATCATTAGCAACACATAGCATTGAACTAAACCCAAAATACATAAAAGATTTCAACCAAGTGCGTTTTGAATTAGTGGGCTATTACGATTTGATTTGCCAAGATGATTTTAGCAAAACAATTTGGACAGAGCTGAGCCAAAATAGCTCTATAACGCTCGATCAACAAGCATTAGCACTTGAGAGTTTGCTGGAATATCTCCCAGCCCCATTTTTTGATGAGCGGGATTATACGCAATTAAAGCTGCCGTTTATTTTTACTTCCAAAACAGATAAAAACACCCTAGAGGCAGCGGCTACATTGTCTAGTTGGTTTTCAGCGAAAGCTGATTGGCGAAAAGCAACATTCCCAGTAGCGTTTAATAAAACACCGACTCAGCACAGCGTCGTCTTTGCTACTAATGCTAACAAACCAGACTTTTTGCTCGATTACCCTGATGTAGAAAAACCAACCGTAGAAATTATTTCGAGTCCAATTAATCGCTACGCAAAGATTTTGCTTATTTTAGGTAAAGATACGAGTCAGTTAAAAGAAGCGGCGATTGGTTTAGCATTCGGCCATAAAGTAATGACGGGGCGAACAGCCAGCGTTAACGCAATCAACGAGTTGCCACTGAGAAAGGCTTATGATGCCCCTAGATGGGTTCGCTCTGATAGACCCGTTGCGTTTGAAGAATTCGTTGAATACCCTAATCAACTTCAATCTCAAGGTATTCAGGGACGCCCTGTCAATCTTGATGTTCGCTTTGCCCCAGACCTATTTACATGGCGTAAGGAAGGTATTCCGATTGACTTACACTATCGTAATGCGCCTGCCGATGACGCATTACTTTCGCGTTTAAACATGCTTATTAACGGTAAGTTTATTAATGGTTTCGTATTAGCGACGGATAGTTCACAAATGGTTGAGTCAAACGGGTTTATGCCATTGCTTAGTGATAAAAATATGGCTCATACCCAGCGCGATTTTGAATTAACGGGCTTAGACCTCAGCAAGAAAAATCAACTTACTTATGATTTTAACTTTGGTGTTGTTAAAGCCGGTAAGTGCAGCGCAATTCCTGCAGGTGGAGAGTATGGTGTTATTGATGGCAGCTCTACAATAGACGTGAGTGGTTTTCATCATTACATTGCCATGCCTAATCTAAAGGTGTTTGCAAATAGCGGCTTTCCATTTACAAAGTATGCAGATTTACATCAAACAACCCTCATTATAGAACCAAATAGTTCAGCACAAGCAATAGAGTTACTGCTCAATTTCTCAGGACACTTGGGGCAAATAACGGGGTACCCAGCACACCGCTTGAACATTGAATTTCCAGCGAGTCGCCTAGACCTGTCAGACAAAGATTTGATCATTATTGGTAAGCCAGATGCACTTAACTCTGAGCTACCAAAAGATACCGCTATTAGTGTACTACTGAAAAATAACCAACGTATCGTTAATCAAGCACTTTATAATGGTGCTTACAATGATAATGAGCCCGATAAAATAAATGTAAGTATCAATAGTAGAGGCCAATTAGGCATCATCTCGGGTTATCAATCACCGTTCAATTCCGATCGTTCCGTCGTATCAATGATTGCAACCACCGATAATGCTTATAAACTACTGAGTGATTCTCTTATCAACGACAGTATTACGGCGCAAATAAAAGGCAGTGCCACGGTGATAAGTATTAAAGGAATAAAAACAGTCAACACAGATGATCTTTATTATATTGGTCAAGTCCCTATACACACTTTAATTTGGTTCCACTTCTCAGATCACCCATTTGTGTTGGCCTTTTTATCCATCTTTATTTTACTGCTTATCTCCTTTTTACTTTGGCGCTTACTCGGTATTTTAACTCAAAAACGTTTATCTGAAGGAGACGAATAATGAAAAGTACGTGCATTAAAATTTATTCATTATTGGCTTTTTTATTGCTTTCAACAACCAGCTTTGCACAAACGGTATGCGAGCCCTGGATGCAATGGCAAACGTTTAAAAAGCATTTTATCACTGCAGAAGGTCGCGTTATTGACCTGGGCAGTAAACAATCAATTACAACATCAGAAGGGCAATCTTACGCATTATTTTTTGCATTAATTGCCAATGATCGTTTAACGTTTGATAAATTGCTCAATTGGACAGAGGTAAACCTCGCTGAAGGAGACTTAAGCACCCGTCTTCCAGCTTGGCAATGGGGTATTAATGAACTTGGCCAAGAATCAATTTTAGATTCTAACCCTGCATCAGACTCAGACTTATGGATTGCTTACACACTTTCTCAAGCCGCTCTGCTTTGGCAAGATAGGCGTTATAGTGTTCTCGCAGCGGTAATGGCGAAACGCATTATGCGTGAAGAAACAGCTTATATACCTAATTTAGGGCTATCTTTATTACCTGCACCAAATGGTTTTGAATATCCAAATGACCAATACAAGTTCAATCCTAGTTACGCACCTTTGTTTATCTTACGTCAGCTAAGTCAGTTGTACCCACACTCACCTTGGCAGCAATTACATGATAACTCTGCAAAGCTGATTCTTGATACGAGCAAAGAAGGCGTTAGCCCTGACTGGGTAATGTATCAACCAGCTAAGGGATTTTATTATGACAAGGCCACGCCTGACTTAGGTAGCTATAATGCTATTCGCGTTTATTTATGGGCCAGTATGATGGCTGAAGACGCACCGTACAGAAACGAGTTAATTGAGCAATTTAAACCAATGTCAGACCATGTAGTTCGGCTTTCTGGTTCCCCATTAAATACATTTGCTAAGACAGGGGAAGTAAAAAAGTATGGCCCTCGTGGGTTTGATGCTGCATTATTGCCACTATTAGCTATTTATAACGAAAATGAGACCGTTACTGCACTTCAGCAAAAACTAATGATTGACACCTCATTTACCACAAAGCGTTATTACGATAGTGTACTTTACTTATTCGGTACAAGTGCCATCAACAAGCAATTCACTATTGATGAAATGGGGAAATTGATGCCTCATTGGAGCACTGAATGTCGCTAAAAAGGTTGCTGGGTGTTTCACTGTTAAGTACCTTTTATTTCGCATCATCGGCTGTGCTTGCACAGCCAAAAAAAGATTTAGATACGCAATCAATTAACTGGTTAGTGAGTCAAATAGAGTTAGGCGAAATTCAGCAGAACACATTACTCATGACAGACAGTTTAGATAAGCTAATGAGTATCGCGCCCAATAACGTATTGGCAAAGTGTGCTCAGGCTCGTGTCTATTTAACGTTAAATAAGCCAAGCAAAGCACGCACTATCATAGACCAGTTTAGTGCCTTGGATAATACCCAACATTGCGTTAAGCAGTTGAAAGTATTTGCTAAAATAAGCACCCAAGATAAGCAACGAGTCCAAGAAGCCCGCTTATTAGCTAAGGCTGGTCAATACCCTGCCGCAATTAAAATATACGATAGTTTGTTTTCATCTGTTTATCCAAATTCTGAATATGAATTCGAACATATTGGCTGGCTTGCAATTGATTCAAATAATTGGCAGCAGACACTCAGAGGCTACAGGTCATTGCGCAGTCGTTATCCGAGTATTGGCCGGTATGATATTGCCTATGCAAGACATTTATTAAAACGTGACCCATATAATCAAGAAGCGTTTGATATCTATACTCACTACTCTCACAGTAATCAGTACAGTGTTGCAGCAGAGTTTGCTTGGCTAGATGCGTTAAGAAATATGCCAATAAATGAAAAAACGCTATTGGCCTATCGCGACTACATAAGCCACTACCCTAATAGCAGCAAAGGGAAATTGCAGTTTTCTGATTTTAAGAATGATTTAAAAAACGAGTTAATAAAACAAGCCGATCCCGCCTACAAGCTTTGGGTACGAGGTGCTGATGCACTTGAAAAGAAGCAATACATAAAGGCTGAGCGCTTACTACTTAGGGCTAATAAGGGAAGGCCTAATGATCACGAAATATTGAATAGTTTAGGCTTACTGAACCTTCGCCAAGGTAGAAATGAAAAAGCCTATAAATACTTCAAACAAGCACAACGTAGTACATTAGAAGTTGATTTTGTCTCTGTTTATAGAAACTTAGCTAAAACAGCCAAATTTTGGCAATACATAGAACAAACACAACTCGCTTTAAATATGCAGCAGTTTAAACGTGCCCGACTTAAGCTTGACCTTGCTGACACTTTAGCTGAAAGCCCTGATACCGTTAATTACTACCGAGCTGAAGTGTTTAAAGCACAAGGTAACTACCAACAAGCCATGAATTATTACAACAAGGTGTTAGCGAATGACCCTACAAGTAATTCAGCACTGCGTGGTATGTTAGAAGTGTTAAGTGTTGATAATAATTTTGAACGAATTAATCAATTCTATTACCAACTTTCACGAGCTCAACAACAAGCAATTGCCCAAGAGTACACGGCATTTCAAAGCCAACAGTTGCGACAAAGAGCAACCACACTAACCGAGCAAGGGCTGTTAGATGAAGCCGTTGAACTGTTGCTTGTGGCTATTAAGCAAACACCTAGAGAAAGCTGGTTATACTATGACTTAGCAAATGTGTACCAACAACAAGGTTTAAATACCCACGCAAGAGCTTTATATAATAGAACTTTATGGCAATTCCCGCTTGATGCAGAGTTGCGATACAGCCACGCGATATTTCTCAGTTCTCTTAATGATTATGAAGGCGCGTTAAATACCCTTCAGTATATTCCAAACAATGCAAGAACTGACGAAGTTGAACAATTTGCTCAACAGCTCAACGTTAACGCAAAAATTAATCAGCTTGAAAATAATAACGGTATTGCTAGAAGCACCATAATTTATAACCTAACAGAGTTAGGGGCTCAACCATTAACGCCACTCATGCAAGCTGAACTTGCCGTGCAGTGGCAACAAATAAATGAGTTGCACTATGCCACCAAGCAGCTAAAAACAGCTTTAGAACGAGATACTTCGTTAAGCCCATACTGGCATATGACTTATGGGGAGTGGCTGCTAGATAATGATAACGAGGCACAAACAAAACAATGGTTTGCTGATTATCAGTTACCTCAACCTGCAACAGCCGATGAGCAGGCTCGCTGGTTATCATTGCAAGTTGCATACATTAATAAATTCAATCCAACACAACAACGACTTGATAAGTTAAATCAACTAGCCATAAACTCATCAAACAACCCTGAAGTGATAGAAGCTATCATTGCGACAAATATAGAACTCAATCAACCTAGAGCAGCGATTGATTTATATTTACAGCAACGTCAAGAAGGCACTACGTTATCCTCAGACACTCAGCTTGCAGTCGCGCAAATTAGCCGGGAACAAGGTGAAACTGCGTTATCTGATAATATCATTTCGTCATTAGTCAATAATGTTCAAGCGGATCAGACCTATCAGCAACAAATTTTAATGACAGCACTCATCGACTTAGATGATAAAAGCAATGCCATTGATTTGGCAAAAAACTTATTGGTTAAATCTGACTATAATCAAGAAATGTATTATCAAGCCGCGCAAGTTGCGCAAAGTAAATCACAGCCTTTTTATGCTGAAACTTGGTACAAAGAGGCTATTGAGCCGCATAGCAGTATAAAAGCAACCAATGACCCTGATCTTAACTATAAGCTGTATGCGTTAGATGATGATTCACCTTGGTATGTAAATAACGCTAAACGCGAATTAGCCTCTATGGTGCAACGAAACCAAGCTTATATCACAGCTGGTATTAACTTTAGTAGCCAAACAAGTACACAAAATGAATCGACCTTTGGCGCAGGCTCTATCCCTATTGAAGCAGGCTTTCCATTATGGGATGGATTGGCAATAATTAAACTCGATCCTGTCAAAGTCACCAGCCAAGAAACGCGGTTTGATGAGACATTCTCAGGTAGCCGTTACGGTCAGGGCGCATTATGTATTTTAGACTGCCCCTTAAACAGTATTAAACCAGCGCAAGAAGGGATTGATATAGGTCTCGCATGGGAAAATGAGACATGGCGGTTTGACATTGGGTCGACTCCGCTGGGGTTTTTAGTTGAAGATCTTGTCTGGGGCATCGATTATAAAAATAGTATTGGCGACATCGGCTACAGTGTAACATTCAATAAACGCCCAGTGACAAGTTCTGTTTTATCTTACGCAGGCCTTGAAGATGTATTTACAAACCAAGTTTGGGGGGGCGTTAGAGCAACCAGCTTGCGCTTAAATGTATCACACGATCTCGGATTAGAGTGGGGGTTTTGGGGCTCTACCGATTTTCAGCTTCTGCAGGGGCAAAATGTTAAAGATAACCAGCAGTACAGCATTATGGGTGGAGCATATAATCGCTACATACAAGAAAAAGATGTTGAATTAACCATCGGTGCCAGCTTATTACATTGGTCATATAAGTACAATTTAAGTGAAGAGACCTACGGCCATGGTGGCTACTACAGTCCACAAAGCTATATTGGCGCTTCTGTGCCTATTACCTTCGATCATCGTTTAACAAATGATTTTATCTATAGGTTACGTGCAGGTGTGTCGTGGTCAACAACCACCAATGATGGCAATGAGTTTTTCCCAAATGACTCTCTATTACAAGCTCAAGCAATACAAAGGGAAGCTATTACGGGTGTCAACCCGTTCTTTGAAGGTGATAAAAGTTCAGGCATTTCATATAACTTAGGTGGAAGCTTTGAATACCGATTTACCCCTCACTGGTTTTTTGGCGGATTTTTTAACCTCGACCGTGCGGATTTTTATGAACCAAATTATGGCCAGCTTTATTTTAGATATTACTTCAAACCGGTTTACACTGAAATGATATTCCCTGGAACCCCTGTTGTACCTTATGCTAACTATTAACGTTTAGCATCAAGGTACAAGCTAGACTAACTATCGCAATCACTTCCCCTGACCATAAGGTCTATGTATACTTAGCCGCAATTGTAGCTAGGATAAGGGTGTGACTCTTACCACTAAGTTATCGCTTAGTTAGCAAACCATTACCTTAGCTGCATTGAAAACACACATGGCCGCCCGTTCAAAAAGTGCTTAAAAGCACGAACGAATAAAGCAATAAATATAAGGCCTCAATAATAATATAAGTTAGGAAAGAAATATGAGTTCATCTTCAACTGGGGGCTTCTTTGGTCACCCGAAAGGACTTTCGACACTGTTCTTCACTGAAATGTGGGAGCGAATGAGCTACTACGGCATGCGTGCTTTATTAGTACTTTTCATGACTGCCAGCTTGCAAGAAGAAGGGTTAGGTTTTACGGTTGCTTCTGCAGCAGCTATTTATGGTTTATATACTGGTGCGGTGTACTTTTTAGGTTTACCCGGTGGTTGGCTAGCTGACCGTTTATTCGGTGGTCAAAAAGCAGTGTGGTACGGCGGTATCATTATTATGATAGGCCATATTATCTTGGCTGTACCGCATGAATACTCGTTTTTCATTGGTCTCATTTTTGTTGCATCGGGTACAGGTTTATTAAAACCAAATATCAGCGCAATGGTGGGCCAGCTATATACCAGCGAAGATGAACGTCGCGACAGTGGTTATGCAATCTATTACATGGGTATCAACTTAGGCTCAATCATTGGTTACTATGTATGTGGTTACTTTATGGAAAACGTAGGTTGGCACTGGGCATTTGGTGCTGCAGCCGTAGGTATGGGGATTGGTTTAATTCAGTACCAACTAACAACTAAACATTTACCAAGCCACAGCGCGTTGCCTGCAAACCCGCTAACTCCTCAAGGAATTACGCGTACTTGGTTTGCCATCGCTGCCTTTGTTATTATTGTTGCAAGCGTTGTTGCTGCAGCCATGACAGGTAACCTAGTTATTGACCCTGTTGTTATTGCAGGTTACGTTGCAATTGTATTTACACTTATTTTCTTTGCTTACTTTGGTATTATTTACTTCAAAGGCAAACTAACTGAAGCTGAAAAGCGTCGCATGTGGGCACTCTTTTTAGTCTGTGTCGCCTCTGCGTGTTTCTGGTCTGGCTTCGAGCAAGCAGGTTCTTCACTAAACTTATTCGCTCGTGATTATACCGATCGCCTAGTAGGATCATTTGAAATCCCAACGGCGTGGTTCCAATCATTGAATGCAATTTTCATTATTGTACTTTCTCCATTTTTTGCAGCACTGTGGATTAACCTTTCTAAAAAGATGATTTCGCCATCGTATAGTGTGAAATGTGCACTTGGCTTGATCATCATGGCTTCGGGTTTCTTAGTTATGTTTATGGCAGCCCATTATGCAGCTGAAGGTTTAAAGGTGGCACCTTACTGGTTAGTCACTACTTATTTCTTACACACTGTTGGTGAGCTTTGTTTAAGCCCTGTCGCATTAAGTGCAGTAAGCCGTTTATCACCACAGCGTTTCTCAGGCCAAATGATGGGGGTATTCGTTTTAACTTACTCTATCGGTAATATCATTGCAGGCTTACTTGCTGGTGGTTTCGATCCGAACAATATGGAAGAGATTCCGTATCTTTACCTACAAATTGCATTATTTAGTATTGGCGTAGGTATTATACTGGTACTAATGAGCTTCAAAGCTAAAATATGGGAAAAACAGGGTTTAACTGATACCAGCGCACAGTAAATCTAATACTGCGTAGTCGACCCATACATGTCGATTACCTTCCCTTTAAAAGGCATGGTAGCAATACCCTGCCTTTTTTATTACTCCTAAAAAATATTGGCCACTGCCTCTCTGCACTTAACGCTTAATAATACCAATCCTCAAAATAGAACTCTTAATTAAGCGAATTGGTATAACTCGTTATTTTATTGCGAATATTTTCTGTTCAAAGCGCCTATAACCTTGCTTTTATAACTGCTATCATTATCTCTCTAAATTTAGTGGTAAGATGGATATTATGACTTTTTATTCAAGCATTAAGTTATGCTTAATCAGTGCGCTGGCTCTTTTAATCAGTGCTTGCGGTGGTGATAGCTCACAAAAAGACACCAACTTTATAGTCGAAAAATCAAACCTGATTATTTATAAAAGTACAGGGTTGTCTGAGCTTTATGATAGTAACTTAGTTGAACTTGATGCCCCTGCTGATGCTGTATCTACAGACACGAGCTTTGTTTTTAGTAAAACAGATCTGGATGATACAAATAAAGCACAGAGTATTGTATCTGCCAGTTATACGTTTACTCCGCAGGACATCGTATTCAATACCCCTATTACATTAACGATCATGGTTACCGATACAACACCATTGCAAGCCTTTACCATTGTTCAACTCGTTGAAGGCACGTGGCAGCCGTTAACCAGTACAACGGATGAATCAAACCGTGTTAGCGCACAAATAACTGAGTTTGGTACATTTGCAGTTCAAGCACGCACTTTGCCTGCGATAACCAAAAGCATTGGACCTTCATGCGTTGATAACCAAAGCGAACAAACATTACGGTTTATTCATGTCGCTGATCTACACTCTCGGTTTGGCTTTAAAGAACAATATTTCAGCCGTATTAAAAGCTATTATAAAGCAGCCTTAGCCGAACAGCCTTATACCCTTTTTACTAATGGGGGCGATGATTATGAGAAAGGCACTGTTGCAGAACAAATATCCATGGGACAGGCTACTGTTGAGGCAATCAAAGCGATGTCTTTTGATGTTAGGGTTGTTGGAAATCACGATTACGCGTGGGGGCCAGAGCAGCTGCTTGATTATGCCAATGACGACAACGCCATCGTGCTTGCCAGTAACACTCAGTATGAAGGCTCAGAAGATAAAACTTTTGCCGGGGTAGATTTCTCTGTTGTGCAGGTTGGGTGCTTAAAAGTTGGCTTCTTTGGCATGACATCGGTGCCTTGGAATGAGTTGGACGAGCCACTTGAAACCGATCCAATCCCTGATTTTATCGCGAATTTTAAAATGAATTGGCTGTGGCAAGATGTTGCCCAAGAGTTAGTCAATAAGTATCGACAAGATGTTGATTATATCGTCATGGTTAGCCATTTAGGTGAAGGGTCTGATACACGAGTTGCTCAAAATGTACCTGGAATCGATTTAGTATTAGGTGGCCATACACATGGTGGCGAGAGCTATCAAGAGCTGGAAAACGGGACGATTGTTATTCAGCCAAACTTTTTTGCGCAAGGGCTGACAGACCTAACGCTCACTTTTGACGCCCAAGCAAAAACAGTGACAAATATTGACTATAACACAGTAACAACAAACTCTATTTCATCCATTGATTCTGATACACAACGCCAAATCGATTTAATAATGGGTAAGTACGCACCCGATGCGCAAACTGAAATTGCACTTTCACAAAACTACCCTACAAACGAACAGATCAGTGAAATAACCGCATTAGCCACACAGCATCAATTTCAAACTGTCGACGCGGTGTTGTTTGATCCCATGCAAGTACAAGATAGATGGATCCCTGGCACATTGACGCAAGAAGACTTTCACAATGTATTTCAAGTAGAAAGGCAGCCTTCAAATACACCTGGCTTTAATGCTATTTACCAAGTATCTGTCAGCGGTGAAGACCTTAAAACTATGGCAATAAGCCAGCCTGACTGGGTTTATATAGCGCCTGAAAATATTGATGACACACAGGTCTATACGCTTGCTTTACAAAAAGGGCCTGCATTTAATGGAGAGTTATTTTTTGGTAGTGCGAACTTAATGAATCCGACTTTGTTAGCTGAAGCCTGGGCTGTGCTTGATAATTATGCACGATTTCGAACCACTCAGTGCATGTATATCGACTCTGATGACATACTAAACGCGTGTAAGGTCGATGATAGTATTACTATCTGGAACTTTGACAATCCAATCGCGCCATTTGAAGCAGATAGCGGTCCTGGGGTTCTCAGCTACTATGATCCCGAATCTGATAATTGGGGCGATGAGAAAACACAGTTTAAAACAACCACCGAATTAAACATTTCAGAACTAAACGGAGGTCCTTCTGGTGTGATGGCATTTGCACGCCATAGCCCCACTGAAGGCATTAGATTAACACCAAATACACCAGCAAATGGTGATTTTAAAGAACAAAACCTTATTGCAGACTATACGCTCGTAATGGATGTTTTATGGCCTGAAGACAGCGACAAAAGCTGGCGTTCGTTATTACAAACTGATTTAACCAACCTAACTGATGCTGAACTATACTACAATACAAGTAACGGTATCGGTATAACAACCACTGATAGCGGCTACTTTGGTGAGCTAAATAGTAATGAATGGAATCGCATTGCGTTTGTATTTTACGCTGCTCCTTCTAATGGTGTGTTGAAAATATACATTAATGGTGAGCTCGTCGGGGTTAAAGATGAAGGTGAAATAAACAGTCGCTGGGCGATTGACCAAGCCGCCTTGCTATTAACTGAAAATGATTATGAAACGAAACCTGGTTTCTTAAACGCAATGCTATTTGCAGGGCGCACGATGACAGACAATGAAATTGCATCGCTTGGTGAAGCCAAGCAATCATTATCATTCACCCAATCAATCCGCGCGCTAAATCAAAGGGTAGAACGCCATTACCAAAACGCACCAACTATAAAACCTAATGTGTGGTTACAGCAGCGAAGCCTGTTTTTCAACAAAAAACAACCAAGTGTAAACAATTAATTACAAGTGCGGTGAGTAAGTTAAGAAAAATCAGCCCTTACTTACTTGCCGCATTATGTGAATAAAGCATTATTTTACATAGTGTTATACACAATCAATTTTCAATATAATGATCGCAGCATTCATGCTACACAGCTTACTCTTCTAGTACTCTCCCATTTCAAAAACGCCGTCCCATTTAATTTACAATTTAGCGCTGAGCTAAATAAATGCCACCTCTTCCCCTAATCGAATTTATAGTTAATCATCTCCCCAATAAACAACACTAAACGCAGTGCTTAATTGCGGGAGAATTGAAATGAGTGATGAAAAGAACCCTCTAGGTTTAGTTGGTATCGAGTTTACAGAATACGCAACACCAGATGCTGACTACATGGATAAAGTATTTACCGATTTTGGTTTTTCTAAGTTAAAAACATTTAAAGGTAAAGACATCGTTTACTACAACCAAAACGATATTCACTTTTTACTAAATAACGAACGCGGCGGTTTTTCTGCCGAGTTTGCTAAAAGTCATGGCCCTGCAATTTGCTCAATGGGCTGGCGTGTAGAAAACGCTCAACACGCATTTGAAACTGCTGTAGCACGCGGTGCAAAACCAGCAACAGATTCAACACATAAAGACTTACCTTACCCTGCAATTTACGGTATCGGTGATAGCTTAATATATTTCATCGAACAATTTGGTGATAAAGGGTCTATCTACGATAACGATTTTGAAGAACTGGCTGAGCAAAATGTTGTGGCTGACAAAGGTTTCCTTCGTATCGACCATTTAACCAATAACGTTTATAAAGGCACAATGGAAACATGGGCTAACTTTTATAAAGATGTATTTGGTTTCACTGAAGTACGTTATTTTGACATTAAAGGCCAAAAAACAGCCTTGTTATCTTATGCACTTAAATCGCCATGTGGCACCTTCTCAATTCCAATCAATGAAGGTAAAGGCAACGATAACAACCAAATTGATGAATACCTAGGTGAATACAATGGACCAGGTGTACAACATTTAGCATTTTTGACTGATGATCTTGTAGGCTCGCTTGATAAGCTAGATAAATCAACGATTGCAACTCTTGATATTATCCCTGAGTACTACGAGACAATTTTTGACCGTGTACCGTGGGTTAAAGAAGACAAAGAAAAAATCCGTGAGCATCAAATTTTGGTAGATAGCCAAAGTGAAGACTGTTACTTATTACAGATTTTCTCTAAAAACTTATTTGGTCCAATCTTTATTGAGATGATCCAACGTGTGGATGACGGTGGTTTTGGTGAAGGTAACTTCCAAGCACTGTTTGAATCGATTGAGCGTGATCAAGAGCGTCGCGGCGTTCTTTAAGCTTTAGACTATAAAATTAAAAAGCAGCGAACTCGCTGCTTTTTGTCGTTTAATCTATTTTATAAATCACAATCTGATTTTCACTGTTTAAATCGCGCTAATCATCACCATATCCACTGTAAAGCGCGACTGACTAAACCAAAGGAAATGTAATGAGTTTAATTAACGAAACCCATGATATAAATTTAACTAGCTGGGTAGCCTCAGCGAATGTTGCAAACTGTGACTTCCCTATTCAAAACTTACCATTTGCAGAAGTACGTCGTAAGAACGCTGACGAAGCTTTCCGTGGTGCTGTTGCTATTGGCGATCAAGTTATAGACCTTGCAAAAGTAAACGAATTAGCTATTTTTTCAGGTGATGCGCAAACTGCTGTTGCAGCGGCAAGCCAACCGACACTTAATGAGTTTATGGGCTTGGGCCAACAATATTGGTCAGCACTACGTTTAGCGCTTTCAAAAGCACTTCGTGAAGGTGCATCGGAGCAAGCTTTATTATCTGAAGCGTTAATTGCCCAAGCAGATATCGAATTCGCATTACCGTGTCGTATTGGCGATTACACTGATTTTTATACGTCAATTTACCACGCTACAGCCGTGGGTAGCTTATTTCGCCCAGATAACCCATTACTGCCAAACTACAAATGGGTGCCAATTGGTTACCATGGTCGTTCATCATCAATCGATGTATCAGGACAAACTTTCCATCGCCCTAATGGCCAAACTAAAGCACCAGATGCAGAAGTGCCATCATTTGGTCCGTGTAAACGCTTGGATTATGAATTAGAACTAGGTATCTATCTAGGTAAAGGCAATGAACTTGGCGATGCGATTGCTATCGAAAACGCTGAAAACCACGTATTTGGTTTCTGTGTTTTCAATGATTGGTCTGCACGTGACTTACAAGCGTGGGAATATCAACCACTAGGGCCTTTCCTTGCGAAAAACTTTGCTTCTACCGTTTCGCCTTGGATCGTCACTACTGAAGCGCTTGCTCCATACAGAACATCATGGACACGCGATGAGAATGATCCACAACCAATGGATTACCTCGAGTCTTCACAAAACCGTGAACTAGGCGCATTTGATATTCAGATGGATGTACAAATCGAAACGCAAAAAATGCGTGATGAAAAACACACACCAGAGCAAGTATCTAAGTCTAGCTTCAAACATTCATACTGGACAGTAGCGCAAATGGTTACTCACCACACTGTAAATGGCTGTAACTTTATGCCAGGTGATATGCTTGGTTCTGGTACACAATCAGGCCCAACACATGAAGAAGCCGGTTCATTACTTGAGTTATCGCGCGGTGGTAAAGAAAAGATTACCCTGAGTAACGGTGAGCAACGTAGCTTCTTAGAAGATGGCGATAATGTAATCATGCGTGGTTGGTGTGAAAAAGAAGGTTTTGCACGAATTGGTTTTGGCTCAGTTGAAGGCACTATCCTGCCAGCTAAGTGATTAATTAACCAATATTTTTAATAAAAAGTTAACAAATTAAAGCGCCCAACTGGGCGCTTTTTACATATAAATGAGTAAGAATTACAATTTTTTTCTGGCTTTTTTATTTCAAATTGCTATCGTGGACCAGTTAATAGCCAGTATTTATGAGCCATGTCAGTATTTATTAAGTCTTTTTACCACAAATTATTTCCTACCCGACAGCTATTGATCCGTCAAAATGGCGAGGTTAAACATGTGGTTTTAGCGCCTTGGCTACAAATTTCAATTGTTTTAGCTATTTTAGCAGCCACAGTGTGGCTGGTAACAACAACCGTTCACGTTTACTCTCAAACGAATAAAATTTCAGACATTGAAAAAAGCCAAATAACAAAGCAACAACAATGGCAACAACAACAGCAAACTCAACAAGCACTACATGAAAAACAATTAGAGCAATTAGCTGCACTTGAGCAAAAGCATGCTTTACTGCAAAGCATGATTGAATCGTTACCTGAGTCTATTAGCAAAGTAGGCGAGACTGATGCTGTTCAAATTGAAGAGAAAAAACAAGGTGATTTTCATGAGCCTCTTGTTGATGAACCGGTTAGTGGTAAAAATACGGCGCACCTAAACAACTACTCAGCAGAGCAACGATTCGCTCTTTTAAGTGAGCACTATCAAAACAATTTTACCGCACTGGAAGCACACATAGAAAACCGCCAACAACGTATTTTAGCAACACTAAAAGTGGCGGGAATTGATGATGCCATTTCAAGTCGACTACTCATCAATTCGAATGACACCGCGCAAGGTGGCCCACTCAATGTATTTGATGAATCAAAAATTCCGAGTGAATTTTTAGCCATCGCTGATAAATTATTACTGCTAAATAGCCTTGAAAGCTTACTTAATGAGTTACCGCAATCTCTCCCTGCCGCAGATTATTATATTTCAAGCAGCTACGGTTTACGTAAAGATCCTATGAATGGTCGCAGAGCATTTCATAAAGGCGTTGATTTAGCTGGTTGGCATAAAACCGAAATTTTCGCACCTGCTGATGGTACAGTCCTACGTGCTGGCCGTAATGGCGGTTATGGTAATTTTATTGAATTAAAACATAAGAATGGATTTGTAACTCGGTTTGGCCACCTTAATAAAATTAAAGTTAATAAAGGTCAAACGGTCACTAAAAATGACGTAATTGGCTTGATGGGTAGCACTGGTCGAAGTACTAGTACGCACTTGCATTATGAAGTGTTACTCAATGACAAGCATGTTAACCCCGTTAAAATTACTAAGGCGCTCGCACGTGTTCGGTAAAAAAAAGCAAACTAATACTGGTTTAACTGGTAACCAATTAAAAAGAACCAACAACACACCTTCTATTATTTCTGAAGATATGCGCCTCACTGGTAGTTTAACCAGCCAAGGTGAAGTTCAGCTCGATGGCCGAATTGATGGTGATGTACGTGTTAGCCTGTTAGTGATTGGTATTACTGGTGTTGTTGAAGGTAGCGTGGTTGCTGATAGCGTTGTTGTAAAAGGAAAGATCATCGGTTCACTCAATGCGGGTAAAGTTATTATTGAACAAACCGCAGAATTACATGGCGATATATACCAAGATACCCTCAGTATCGAAGCTGGCGCAACGATTGAAGGAAACTTAAAACAACGCCATGAAGCAGAAACCGTCGAGCTAAAGAGCACCGAAAATGATAAACCTGATCTTACTTCCGTGTTAGATACAGGTGATAGTGACTTGTCATTTTTCAATAAACAATCTGCCGAGAAAACAAAGTAACTATTTCTTTTTTGTAATGTACATTGTTATATCTGCGCTAAAAACTAGCTCGTTACGGGTGTTATAAAGCCTTACCGGTACCACTAAATCTTCTTTATCTAACCATTGCCTTGGCATTTGAATTTCTGCAATAGCTGTCACGTCAGTATCTACTTTAGCTAAGTAACTCACAGTCATCCCTTTAGGGATCCAGCGATGGGTTTTGTATGGGACGGTTGCATCAACCATAACGCCAGCGCATAGCTCAGCTAAATTACATTGCGCAATCGCATGAATAGTACCGATATGATTATGTACGCTGCGCCTATTTTTTACTACTGCACTACAATAGCCCTTTTTCAAATCCAAAATATAGGGTTTCATTGAACCAAAATAAGGGGCTTTAAAACATACAGCCTTAGTAAATAACCAATTACCAAACGGCATATTCTTTAATCTTAACCATGTTTTTAAAACTGCAGATTGTTCACTCATTATTTTTCTCATGTGAATGCTTTAATAATCACAAAGCTAACACATCAGACCAGTTATAAAAAGCTAAAAAACATCATATTCTGTTAAGCAAACTGTTAGGGGCTGTTTACCTTTCAAGGTTAAGTTTGCAGCAGTCTGTTTAGTAGTTGGTAGGCAGCGCCTATGTGGCGTGATTATTCCTCGTAAATAGGCGATAACGCAGCATCAATGCCAAACAGGCGCAACCCTTTGGGTTCTGCCTAGGGGCAATTTACTCTTTGTTGCCTACATGAATAGTGGTAAAGGGCGTGATCAGAACGCGTAAGCTTCGCTCGGTTTTGACTTAGCCCACTAGGTTACAAACCTCGCGCCGCGATTAAACCGCCCATAGCTGAACACATTTTAATCCGAAATGATAAACAGACCCTAATACAATGATGACTTTAGATATTTTCTTCTTTTAATAAATAGAGTGCTTTCAATTTACCTACAAGGCACTTAAAATATTGTTTTAAAGGAGTTCGAATGTACCCACCCCAGTCCAAACATACTATTAACTTGCTATTAATCCTTGCGCTACTTGTGATTTTTTGCCCTTTGGCAATTGATATTTATCTACCCGCATTCCCTACAATTGCACAACAGTTTCAAGTTGGTGAAAAACAAGTTCAGCAAACCGTGGCTATTTTCATGCTAACGGTAGGACTTGGGCAGTTAATCGCTGGCCCACTAGCAGATAAATTTGGCCGTAAACCAGTTGCGCTCGTTGGCGTAAGCCTTTATGGCATAGCTTCTTTAGGCGCTTACTTTGCCCCAAACTTCAATACCATGTTAGTAGCACGTGCCGTACAAGGGTTTGGAGCATGTGCAACTTTTGTAGTGGCCTTTGCAATTGTCAGAGATAGGTTTGGCAGCGAGCGAAGCGGCCAAATGATCACTTATTTAAATGGTATTGTGTGTTTTATCCCAGCATTAGCACCTATTTTGGGTGCTTGGCTTACAGTTCAGTTTGGCTGGCGCATGAATTTTCTATTTTTAGCTGGCTTTGCGTTTATAGGTCTTATTGTTACCTTACTTATGTTTAAGGAAACCCGCCCTGCTGATAGTGTTTACGATGGCCATATCCTCGACTTAAGGCGCTTTATTCCAATTATAACAACCCCTATTTTTCTTTTTAATAGCCTAATTTGCATGGTAGCCATGTCTGCAATTTTGGTATTTGTAACGCTGGCACCAGGCTGGCTTATTACAGAGCTTGGCGGAAGTGTTGCTGATTTCACTTTCTGGTTCACAATCAATGCTGTACTGAGTATTTTAGCAAGCTTCACCATGCCTGTATTTATAAAGAAAAATGCAACTAAAGCGTTAAAGTGTGGTTTATTGATACTCATAGGCTCTGGCTTTTTGATGATACTGTTGAGTAATCTAAAAACGCCTTTGGCATTAATGACACCTATGTTTATTGCGGCATTTGGCTTTGCTTTAACATTAGGCTCTGCGGCTGGAGGTGCGCTCAGCATATTCCCAAAACAAGCGGGAACTGCGTCTGCTTTAATTGGACTTATGCAAATGAGCGGTGCAAGTTTGCTCGTATTTTTGACGCAATATCTTAATTTATCGACTCCGCAATTAATTAGTGTTCACTTTTTATTGCTGATCCCTTTTTGCTATCTTCTTTTTAGACAGCTTATACAGCGCTCATCATAAGCCTTATTTTCAACAGCCAGCTTGTAAATAAGAATTATTAAATTTTATTTGTCCATTTAGACATCTCGATATGATTATTAATTATAAAAAATAAAAAAACAGACTTTTTTATTCCTTTTTTATGCATAATAACCCTTGTACCTACGCCACTATTAACTTATGGTTAAGCAATGTTAACAACACATTAACTAATATACACGTTTGGGATACAAAATATGAAAAATAATAAACTTGCCTTAGCCGTAATCATCAGTGGCCTTTTTGCTGCAGGCAGTGCATCTGCAGCAAACGAGCGATATATCATTCAAGTTGATAATAATAAAAAAGGAGTAGTAAAAGCACTCGCAAAAAAACTGGGGGGAGATCTTAAAGTTGATGGCAATGGTTTCATCGCAGCAGAATTTTCTGGCCATGACTTAGCCAGCGTTAAAGGATTACTCAATAACCCTCATATTAAATTAATCGAAGAAGATCAAAAACGATTCCCAACAGCGTTTTACAACGACGATGCTGGAAATGCAATGCAACAACAGCTAACACCTTATGCGGTTTATCAATCACAAGCTGACCAACTGACATTTGACGCGAATGCAGGTATGAAAGTATGTGTTATTGATTCTGGTCTAGATAGCTCAAACCCTGATTTTATTTGGGGCAATATCACGGGGGATAATGATTCAGGTACTGGTAATTGGTTTGATAATGGCGGCCCTCATGGTACTCATGTAGCCGGTACAATTGGTGCTGCTGATAATAATTTGGGTGTTGTGGGTATGGCACCTGGTGTTGCTATGCATATAATCAAAGTATTTAATGCTGAAGGATGGGGGTACTCATCTGATTTAGCTCAAGCAGCAAACTTATGCTCGCAAGCTGGCGCAAACATCATCAGTATGAGTTTAGGCGGTGGCGGTTCAAATAGCACAGAATCAAATGCATTCGACGCTTTCACCAATGCAGGCGGGTTAGTTGTTGCGGCTGCAGGCAATGACGGTAACAATGTACGCTCCTACCCAGCTGGATACCCTTCTGTGATGATGATTGGCGCAAATGACGCCAATAATCAAATTGCTGACTTCTCTCAGTTTCCTAGCTGCTCATCTGGCCGAGGGAAACGTGCTACAAATGACGAAACAATCTGTGTAGAAGTCACTGCAGGAGGTGTAGATACGTTATCAACCTACCCTGCAGGGATGGCAACTGCAGCTAACTTATCTGCTGATAATGTTGCATTTGATTCATCAGCAATGGAAAACTCAGGTCAAGCCACTGCTGCTGCCTATTTCATGGGTACCGGCGAAAGCATTGATACTGACGCAGCCGGTAAAATATGCTTAATTGACCGTGGTAACATCTCTTTTTACGACAAAGTAGCAAACTGTGAAAACTCAGGTGGTACTGGCGCGGTTATCATTAACAACGAGGCAGGTATGTTATATGCGACGCTGGGTGATACCAATAACACATCGATACCGGCTGTAGGCGCTGCATTTGAGGATCGTAATGCTCTACTTAACAGTGCCAGTATTAACATTACTATTGGTGCGAGTGATTATGGATTTATGAGCGGTACATCAATGGCCACTCCTGCTGTTTCAGGTATTGCTGCGCTCGTTTGGTCTTTGCATCCTGAGTGTACAGGGACTGAAATTCGTGATGCACTTAAAGCAACCGCAGAAGATCAAGGCGCGACTGGTCACGATGTATACTTTGGTCACGGTATTGTTAAAGCCGCTGATGCCGATGCTTATTTAACTGCAAATGGCTGTGCGGGTGGTGACGAGGGGGGTGTAACACCCCCTGGTAATGATGACATTAGCTTATCAGCTTCAGGGTATAAATCTAAAGGTACTAAATACATTGACCTTAGCTGGAGTGGAGCAACCACAAGCCAAGTTGATGTATACAGCAATGGTGTAAAAGTGTCGACTGTTGCCAACGCAAATAGTTACACAGATGTTATTTCAAGCAAAGGTGGCGGCAGCTACACTTATCAAGTCTGTGAAGCGCAAAGCACTAGCGTATGCTCTAACAACTCAACGGTTAATTTCTAATACTGTTAATCCAAGCATATAAAGCGAGCTCAGGCTCGCTTTTTCTTTTACTAAAAGCTTGTTAAGATAAGGCTCATTAAAATAACACACAGCCGCAATGATAAACGTTGAATTTTTACTATCCTTCCTAGCGGCAAGCTTTTTAATTGCTGTTGCTCCAGGCCCCTCTAATGCATTTCTTATGGCGCAAACCTTTGCTAATGGTCGTGCAGCGGGTTTACAAAGTGCATTTGGTTTTGCACTTGGCGGCGTAGTACATACGCTATTTGCCGTAGTTGGTTTAACAGCTATCTTAAAAGCCTCTGAGACAGCCTATGCGACAGTGCAGTATGCTGGCGCTGCCTATCTTTGCTATTTAGGTATCACCATACTAAAAAGCACATTAAGCAAGCCAACGTGTGAAAGTGAAGATAAGCCTCACGTTAATACAAAGAAGAAAAGTAATGTAATGTTACAAGCGATGATGACAGAGGTGCTTAACCCAAAAGTGGCGCTGTTTTTTATTGCTTTTATACCGCAGTTTGTTGATCCGACATTGTCGAGTTCAACCACATTTCAGCTGGCATTTTTTGGCTTACTCTACCCGCTTTTTGCTTTTCCTATCGACTGCACATATATTTACTTTGGTGACAAAATTGCCGACTATTTTAGATCACACCCGCAGAGCCAAGTTTGGATTGATCGTATAACAGGCGTCGTGTTTATCGCACTGGCCATTAATCTACTGATGTAATAACAATAAGAGTCAATATGGAACAAAAATTACAGTCACTCCCAGCGCATAAAAATATCGCTTTGGTTGCCCATGATGGTAAAAAAGCGGCCCTTCAAGCATGGTGTAAAAAACACCGCGCTAGCCTTAGTCAACATACATTGTATGGCACAGGCACCACAGGACATTTAATCGAACGCACCACAGGATTGAACGTTGTAAAACTATTGAGCGGTCCTATGGGTGGCGATCAACAGTTAGGAGCAAAGATTGCCGAGCATGAAGTGCATATGCTTATCTTCTTTTGGGACCCACTTGCATCACAGCCACATGACCCAGATGTTAAAGCGTTACTAAGACTGGCTGCGGTATGGAATATTCCCGTTGCCTGTAATGAAGTCAGTGCGGATATGCTATTAAGCTCAACGTTAATGAATAGTGAGCTTGAGCGTACCTTACCGGATTACGAAAAATACCTCGCAACTCGGCAAGTAGATTTATAAGTAAGCATCTGCTTACTTATAAATCATATTTGCCCATTTGGTTAGGCCGGCGGTAACACTACCAAAGTGATCGCCGTTCACTAGATTAATATCACCTAAGTGTTGTTTAAGCGCCGCTTTTATTAGCGGTGACTGCGCACTGCCCCCGGTTAAATAAATTACGTCTGGTACAACGCCTGCCTCTTTAATCGCCTCTTTAGCTAGGGTTACTATTTGATTTATGGAGTCGTCAACAGCTAACGCTAGGTCACTTAAATTCAATATTTTAGATAAATCCGTCGCTAGAAAGTCTAAATTGCAGTTAAAGCTTTGCTCAGACGATAAAGCTATTTTAGCGGCTTCGCCTTGTTGCACTAACTGATGCCCCTGTTTATTTTGCTGTAAATTAATTAAGCGTTGGAAAAGAGCAGGTTCGTTTACATCACGAAGCGCAGTTATAAGCTCACGAGTATGTGCTTGTGCGTAAAATTGGCTTTGTAAATTAACATCATTAATTTTACATGCCTGCCAAAAAGGTTGATTAGGCAATGGTAAGCCCGATTTAAACGCACTCCCAAGGCCTAATAATGGCATTAAACCGTGATAGCTCAGCGCAATATCAAGGTCGTTTCCACCGATACGTTTACCGCTGTGGGCTAAAAAGTCATTATCGCGATCGCTGTTACCACGGAAGTCAGGGCCCATTTGCACAAATGAGCAATCACTCGTACCACCACCAATATCAACTACGAGTACTTTTTGGTTTTGCGTTAAATTACTTTCGTAATCAATTCCTGCAGCTAAAGGCTCATATAAAAATGCAACGTCTTTAAATCCTGCACGTTTAGCGGCACGTTCTAGGATACCAATGGCTTGCTGATTTGACTCTTCCCCACCCACAGCCTGAAAATTAACTGGGCGGCCTATCACCGTATGTGTTAAGGATTGTTGCAAGGAAGCTTCAGCGCGTTGTTTTATTTTTAAAATCATTGCTGTTGCAATATCTTCAAAAAAATTGATTTGCCCTTGCTTTAAGCCCGTTGCGCCAAAAAATGACTTCGGTGATTTAACAAAGTAACCTTCTTCAGGAAATTGCACATACTCGTTAATAGCTTCACGGCCAATAAATAAACTTTGCTCATTAACGGCTAAATCAAGATCTGATTTTATACGCGGCAATGTATTTAGCAAGGCTTGGCGTTGGCTTTTATAATCGTGTTCGAAGGGGGTGCCAGTTAGGTTTTTAGCAACAAAATCAACGACCAATGCGCTATGGTGAGTGTAAAGAGTTGATGGCAAGTAATGCTTACCTTGCTCTAATGGCACAAGTTCAACAAGGTTGCTTTCCCCCATCACACCCATTGCACAATTCGAACTACCATAATCAAAACCAACTACCATGCTTCACCACATTCACGACCAAAAGGCCGCGCAATTTAGCATAATTAGCACCTTTATAAAACACTATTCACTTGAACGCTCTCGTAAAAAACTGGCAAAGCGTGGAAGGCCATTTTTTGTATAACCATGATATCGATAGGTAACACGAGCGCCAATGGCTGGGGGGTATTGCCTTTGTTTATTACTAAACCCTGTGCCTACCTTAAATACAATCCCCGCGTCATTTTTTACTTCTAAAGCACCAAGCATCCCATGGTACTTTCCTTTACCTGGGTGGTGAGCAATGACTGTTGCCTCTTCGTCAAAATAAGGCTTAAGCTTTAGTAGAGCTGAAGAACGACCAGCTTGATGCATCGAATTTGCTAAATGGAGCATCAGTCCCTCTCCCCCTTTGTGTGTGATAACGTCAAAATAGTCTGTTAATGCTTGGTTTGAAGTAAACTGATGTTGTTCTACAGCGCTAATATGCGGTTTATTTATTGTGCGTACAAGATGCAAATAGTTTTTATAACGGATATAGAATGGATTAGTTTGATCGGGCATATCAAATATACGGTATCTCACTTTTTGCCAATCTGAGTCTACTGGGTCTATCGTTCTGACGATGCCGCTCAGCGCGGCAAAATCTCCACGCTTAGTCCATAACTCGCCATCAAGCCATACGTTAGGCAGCACCTCACTAAACCACCGAGGCGCATAGATGGCATTCCCATTACGCGTGACAAATTGTGTTCCAGTCCAAATAGCTCTAACACCATCAAATTTTTCACTCACCAAATATTCCGTGATATTTTCAACTGTTGAGTCATCATAAACATGCGCCAACTGCACTGATGGCTTTGTATTAATGTCTGATACAGGGTCTGCAACAACGTTAAAACTTACCGCTAATAACCCTAAATAAAATAATGTAATAAATCCTTTATCCATTGATGTGTCCTTACTGTTGGGATAAATAAACTATAGTTTACTTTGTACCCATTGCAAAAACTCTTTTAATGAATGTAACTTCATAGCAGCATGAGTAAAATCATGCTTCATTGTATGATTGTTAGGCACCGCTACCACTTCAACACCTGCGTTGTATGCCGCGGTTACTCCGGTGTGAGTATCTTCAACAGCGATAGCTTCATTAGCTGATAAGCCAAGCTGTTTTAACGCTAAAAGGTATGGATCTCCCGCAGGTTTTGGGTTTACCACATCATTCTTCGTTACGACACAGTCAAACAGTTCATAGAAACCATACCCTTTAAGAATAGGTAAGGCTTCATTTCTTGCACTCCCTGTCACTAATGCCACCTTTAAACCACTTTGTTTAACCGCGAGTAAGGTTTCTTTTGCAAATGGCATAAGGGGGGGTAAGTGGGTTGTGACAAACGCATTAAAATAATCATGCTTTCTTTGTGCAAGCGCTTGCGGTGTAATTGCTAAGTTATAATATACAACGACTTCTTTGGCAGCTTCTACAGTCGCTTTACCTGAAAAACGCTGACAAAACTCATCTTCTTCATAACGAATGCCATACTCGGTTAAAATGTCATTCCAGCAATTAAAGTGCGCACTTTCAGAATCAACCAAGGTGCCGTCCATATCAAATAATATTGCCTGTAAAGTCATCGTCATTCCTTATTTAAAGCGCTAAAAAAAGGCGCACATGGCACCTTTTCATTATTTTAGCTACTGCGTTAATCCTGCAGGAGGCTCTGCCGATGCTTCCTCACCTGTTTCAACGTCAACAAGTTCATAGCCACGCTCTTTACGAACCACTTTTAATACCGGTTTTTCGAAAGCTGTTTTAAGCCGTTCGCAATCAGCTTGTAGCTCTTCAACGGTGTTACCAAATGGTGCAGCGCCGGTTTCTGACCAGTTAGTTACTTTACCATTTAAATTATATTCAACTTCATGTATCTGATATTGCGCTGCTTCATCTTTTGTTGCTTCACAAAATATTACACGATAGTTCCAAAATCCAGCCATTATTCGTCTCTTTTCTTTATCAGTTAATTACCGCTACTTTAGCAGTAATAAATGGGGTTTAACAATACAAAAGCCCGCAACATGTGCGGGCTTTTTATACTTCACAACTTTAAAGTGAATTTAGAAAAAACTTACTTTAAATTCAGCACCAATGTAACGCTCTTCGTTAACCATGCCGGTATTATTGTTGAAGTCTACAGCACCAATAGCTTGTTGCTCATCAAACATATTGCGCACAAACGCTGATACTTCATATTCATTATCACCTTCAGCCCACGCATAACCTGCACGAAGGCCAGTCTCTAATAATGCTTTACCTTCAAATTCAACTGATTCATATAAGAAGAAATCAATCTCACTGCGGTAAGAGATGTCAGCGTATGCAAAGAAGTCACCTTCAGCAACTTCTTTAGTATAACGAAGCGTTAAATTAGATATCCACTCTGGTGCATGCGGTAAACTGTTACCATCTAATACAGCTAAGCCGCTCGCATTAATTGGATCTTTTACAGTACATTGCGCGCAAACAGCAACTGCTAGGTCGTTATCATCAAGCTCTGTTTTGTTATAGCTAAGGTTAAATGTGGCATTTAACTCATCCGTTAATACCCACTCAGTGTCTAGCTCAAAACCATAACCAGTTGTTTTATCAGCATTAACTAAACGGTTAAAGTTAGCGCCTCCCCCTACAGCCGTTAACTGCTGGTCATCCATTTGGAAGTAGAAAACGGTTGCATTAACACGACCACGGCCGTCAAGTACATCTGATTTAATACCCGTTTCAAACGACGTAACAGTTTCTGATTGTGCTACCGTTACTTCATCTCCGAACAAGATACGGCCTTGCACACTTGGTGCACGGAAGCTATTAGCTACACGCGTATACCAATTAACATCGTCATTCACTTTGTAAGTCGTTGAAATGTCCCAGCTGATATGATCGTCAGCAAGATCTTCTGTTAA
Organism: Pseudoalteromonas sp. H105; assembly: GCF_001469215.1. Taxonomy (GTDB): domain Bacteria; phylum Pseudomonadota; class Gammaproteobacteria; order Enterobacterales; family Alteromonadaceae; genus Pseudoalteromonas. The sequence continues at coordinate 318,188 of NZ_LOFH01000003.1, read as the reverse complement.
ATATAATGCACCACCGCCAATTGGACTAAGTGTACGGTCTGCAGAAAACGTTTTGTCATCGTCTGAATAACGAAGGCCTGCTGTTACTTTTAAATCATCAGTAACGGTGTAATCAACAGAACCAAATACAGCCCATGCAGTTGTATCTTGTTGTTGGATTACATAGCCATTTAACGCGCCAGGTTGAGCTGAATAGGTATCAAAACTATAGTTTTCAATCGTGAGTGCTTCATCAAAATAAAACACACCCACTTGGTAATTTAGATCACCTGCGAAGTTGCTTGATAAACGAAGTTCTTGCGTTAATTGATCATGATCTGGGATACCATCAGCACTTTCTGAGTAGAAAGGAATAAAACCAGGTCCCATTGTTGGTAAATAGCTTGCTCCGTAACCACCATCGATATCTGCACGCGAATAAATTTCAGCACTTTCCCATGCTGAAATCGACGTAATTGTGTGGTTAGCTAAATCCCATTCAAGTTTAAGACTCGCACCTTGTGACTCAACTTGCTGTGTAGCACGCGATGCAGCATCATGGTAAACCACGCCATGCTCATAGTTATCAACTAAGTCATTTGAGCCTTTTTCGATTACGTTCGCACGAAACGCAATTGGAGAACCATCCATATCACGCACGTGGTAGTTGAATAAACCCGTAAAATCATTTCCTTCATAAAGGAATTGAATACGTGCGGCTTGATCTGTGTAACCACCTAAAGCATCTTTTTGTTCGAAACCGGGTGCACGATTATCAATATAATCGTCTTTGTTTTGCCAAAGAACAGAAACACGTGTTGATAAGCGATCGGTTAAACTTCCACCTATCGCACCTTCAAAATCAACTGCGCCTAAGCTTCCGTAAGATACAGAGCCATACCCTTCAAATTCTTGACTTGGCTTAACAGTATCAAACTTAACAAGACCTGCCGGTGTATTTCGACCAAACAAAGTACCTTGAGGACCACGCAGTACTTCTACGCGTGACACATCAAATACTGGAAAACCTTTCAAAATAGCGTTTTCTTGAACGACTTCATCAACCACTAAAGAAACGGGTTGTGATGCATTCAAATCGAAATCTGTATTACCAAGGCCACGAACATAAAAGCGTGGAAATGAACGACCAAAAGAAGATTCTATAGACAGGCTTGGTATTTTGGCATTCATGAAACGAATGTCCATACCCGCTGAGCTGTAAGCGTCTAAGCTATCACCTTGAAGTGCAGAAACAGCAACAGGAACTTCTTGCGCATTTTCGACACGCTTACGAGCGGTAATTTGGATAACTTCTAACTGGTTGTTTTTTTCTGCAGCAGGTGCGTCTTCTGCTACACTTGAAAATGAAGTACCTGCTACGGCAGAGAACAACGTTGCATTGATAAGAGTTGCTAACGTAGATCGTTTCATTGCTTTCATGTTGGGGTTTAGCCTTTTTAATGCACTCTTATTCAACGGTTGATGTGTTGCGCCAAATTCACTCGGCGGGTTCGGCCAATTTTTCGCGCCTTGAAATAATCTGCGCGGACCTCTTTGTCGAGAGTGCAAAACGAAGTAAAGAGGCTGAACGAACGGACAAGATTATAACACTTCATGACATTTTTACTGCATAAATACGTATAAAAAAACAAATATATTACAACTTTTAGCAACAAAGTAACGACTTTTAGACTCATTTATGCAAATATTTCACACTTTAGCGGACATATGTCCTGTATTTAATAATTGCAAAAATTGTAGCGAAAGCTTGTAAGTGAGAATAATTCACACTTCACTCATGTTGTCCCTTTTTGCTTACATTAACCGCTTACGTTTATACGTTCAGGGTTCGCAAGTTCACAGTTATGTTTATTTAGTAACCCTAAAATGGCCATATTGAGCTCCTCAACAACATCTAAATACCTGGTAAAATCGGTGGTATTTACATAGCTCAGTACATCGACTTGCAATGCCCAAGGTGTAAACCCTTTGAATTTAACACGACAAGGGTCATCACATACCTCTTGATGCTCATCTAACAACTGTTTACATGCTGTCATGAATTCTTTTAGATCGGTTTGTAGCGTTGTGGCACTTAACACTAATTGAGGGCGATAAGAAATACGCTCTCGTTCAGAAATGTTTTCTAGCTGCATATCAACAAACTTTGCATTCGCAACATAGACTACTGAGCGATCGAGTGTTCGAATGCGTGTTGCCCTTAACCCTATCTCTTCAATAGTGCCAATATGGTTATCAAACTTACATAAACTACCAATTCTTACTGGTGCTGATATATATAGCGTTATCGCACCAATAATATTCTCAACTGTCTTTTGCGCAGCCAGCGCAATGGCTAAGCCGCCAATGCCCAAGCCTGCTATTAGCGTGCTTGCATTAAAGCCTAAATTTTCAAACCAAATTAAGACGGCAATGATACTAATTAAAACTTTTACAACATTGCTCACTGGGCGCAGTAAAAACACAGCTTGAGGCTTGTCCTGTGCAACAAACCGCGCAGCTAATCGTTGCTTAAAAATATCAACAGCACGTATGAACACCCAAACCCAAGCGATGATCAATACCGTGGCCCCTTGAGAAATAGCAACAACAGCAAGTGTCATATTAGATGTGTCATTTAATGTACGCGCCAAATAGACAGCCATTAGTAAACACACAGGTCCGTTAATAAAGGTCAGTATGTCCGTGGGTGTTTGAATTCTTAATCGCTGTAAAATCGCAGAGAAAATGCGCGTTATCAGAACCGAAAACAGCACGAACCCTAAGAATGTCCCAGTAAAGTAAACCCACTGCCACAACATCACCCCTAATAGCTCAGCTTGAGGTAAATGTTTATATAGCCATTCACCAACAAGATTATAACCAAACTCTTTAATTAAAAACGGAATTTTACTCACTGTTGCATTTGATATTTTCCATATGTGTGATCCACCATGCTCGCTTGGCACACGTTGTAGCAGAATTTGTATAGGGCCAATTGATGTCGCGATCTCTGCGACTAAATCTCGGTAATCCGGTACACCTTCGTTTAGTTTACCTTCTGGGTTTTGACTTAATGTGTCTATATCAATCCACACTGTACGGTCAAATACCATTAACAGCTGCTCAGCTAACAACGCGGGAGAAACCGCTTTGACTTTAGGTGGTAAATTACGAAAGTCTAAATATTTGGCCGCCAGCTCAAAGTCTCGCGCTCTTGCAGCGTTTAAGTAAGCCTGCATTGCAGAGCTTGGCGTTAAACGGTGAAATTCATCGTAAGACAATAAGCCAACGCCTGTGGTCTCATCAACAGCGCTCTTAAATGTGTCCAATGCCTCTTTAGATTGATCTAAATTTTCCTTAGGAAGGGCGTTTAACTGAGCTTGCTCTTTACTTTCTTTGTCCATTATTGATTTGACTGTGATTTCTGGCTCAGCAAACACAGTAATGCTCATACAACTGAGAAAAAAAGCTATCATCCAAGTAACGTAAACTCTGCTGACGTTTACACCCATCTATTTATCCTTAATATCTTAAAAGTAGTCATGAATAACTATAAGAGGGTATGCGTTTATTTAAAAGTTAATCATCATTTTTATAAATTGATTTCACATATAAATAAGTGTGTTATTTGACCAGCGTGATGGCACACGCTAACGTAAGGTCAACACACAAAGGTAAGTAAAGCACGCGATCAGGGGAACACAATGACGTTAAAAAACACACTTTCAAAGAATTGGTCTTTACTTTTTGTTCGAGGATTCATTGCGGTTATTTTTGGCGTAATTACATGGTTTGCACCCGAGGTATCTCTTAAAATTATGTTGCTATTTTTTTCTGGATACTTTTTATTTGATGGCATATTAAGGGTTTGGGTCGCATGGAATTCAAAGCAACAAAACCCATATTGGCACTGGTTATTATTCGCAGGGGGTTTATCAATTATAGCTGGGCTGGTTTCATTATTTGCACCGAATGTCACCGCCATATTATTACTTTATTATGTTGCAGCATGGGCAATAGCGATCGGCGCAGTTGAAATTATCATCGCTATTAGGTTAAAAGCTGAAATAGCAGGTGAATGGTTTTTAATTATCACAGGCGCAATTTCTGTCTTTTTTGGTGTGTATTTGGTGTTTAATCCAAGCGCAGGTATTCACGCATTGCTTTGGTTAGTTGCAACCTACGCAGTAATTTTTGGGTCACTAATAATGGGGTTTTCACTTAAACTCAAAAAACTCGCAGCGTAATGTGATTAATCTACTATGGGATTAATTTTCCACAGTAAAAACTAATCTGCCCCTTAACAAGCCTTGGCGTTTTAAGGGGCCAAGGCCTATCTCTTATAATTTAAACTCAGCAACCAGTACATTCAGCTGTTGAGACATTTCGCTGAGTTGCTCACTTGATTGATGGGTATGTTTAGCCCCTAACTGTGTTTGCTCAGCAATTGCAGCAATCTCAGCAACATTTTGACTTATGTTTGTCACGGCGCTCTGTTGTTCGTTAGTTGCTTGAGCTATTTCTTCATTGATAGTAAAAAGAACTAACACAGCTTCGTCAATATGTTGCAATGTTTGTGTGCATTTTTGGCTTATTTTTAGACCTTCCTGCGTCGCGTTTTGTGCTTGTTGCATTTGTTCAACAGTAACCTGAACTCGCGTCTGTAGCTGCTCAATCATGGCTTCAATACTGCCTGTTGAATCTTGTGTTCGTTTTGCCAGTGTGCGCACTTCATCTGCAACAACAGCAAAGCCTCGCCCTTGCTCTCCAGCTCGAGCCGCCTCTATTGCCGCGTTTAATGCAAGTAAATTCGTTTGCTCCGCTACTTGCTTTATCACATTCAAAATATCGCCAATGTGCTCTGATGCAGCCTGTAATTCAAGGACAACAGATTGAGCATGCTCTACATTATTAGCAACTTGAGTAATTGAATTTAGGTTATCTGCAACATGCGCTAACCCTTGTTTACTGAGCATTTCAACCTTTTGTGTTGTGGTCAAGCTCTGTGCTGTTTGATTGGTAACAGAATGAGCTTGTGAACTAAGCTCTTCAATGTTGCTAGCAACATGCATTGTTTGTTGTTTTTGTTCGACAATTCCCACTTGTATTTGGCTTGTGACACAGGCTAACTCCTCAGCTTGAGATGCGAGCGTACTGGTATTATTACTAATAATATTTAATACTCCCTTAAAATCTTGATTCATCTCATTAAATGCATTTGCCATACTAGAAAGTTCATCTTTACCATGGCTTTTTAAAACTATGGTTAAATCTTTAGTCGCCGCTATTTCACTCATCGACGACGTTAATTTGGCCAGTGGTTTAGTAATATTTCGAGCAACCCATGAAGCCAATAGAATGAGTAATAAAACATAGCCAAGTGTACTGATTACGCTCACCATGAGCATTGAGGTAAACTCTGATTCTATGTCTTCTAAATAAATACCTGTTCCAATTACCCATTGCCCATAACTTAAGCGCTGCACAAATGAAGACTTCTGTTCGAGATCTGTTGAACCGGGTTTGGGCCATTGGTAATAAACAAATCCATGGTCATATGTTTTGGCTGTATTTACAAATTCAGTAAATGCAGTCGCAATAAAGGGTTTTGCGTGTTTTGTCATTGAAAGTGAGTTAAGTTGAGGCTTTATCGGATGCAGCACCATGTCTCCATCGAGATCAAACAAGAAAAAATACCCATTTTCACCATAACGAGCACTCTCTACTGTACGTTTAATTTCACTTTCTAATTTTGTAGGCGCATTAACATGTAGATTTTGTAACGCCCGTATCTGACTTTCTAAATTACTAATTAATAGTTTTGCACTGTTTTTTCGCTCTAAAAGCATGTGATCTTTAAGATCATAAGCGCTGTGTATTTGCAGCATAAAAATAATAATACTTGCGAATGCAATTATGAGGCGTAACTTTGCAGATACTTTTAAATTATTCAAACAGTTAGTTAACAGTTTCATGGTTTTTCCAAATAATGACAACATAGAGCGAACTCTCATTAATACCCAGATTGTACCGATATAAAAAACAATTGAAATAGCCGTATAGACTGTTAACTATCTAAAATAAAAACCGCCTCCTTTAATGTATTGATAATTATTGCCTTTTACACAAATAACAAGTGTAAACAAATGTAACTAAAATAAAGGCGTTGATCCGAGGTTTAATGATGCTTCTTGCTTATTAATGCAATTTCACCATCAATGTGAATATCGCGTTGCGGGAAGGAAATGACCACATCGTGCGCTTCAAATATTTTATAAATGCTGAATCGAATATCACTGCGAACTTGTCTGAGCATGGTTTCTGATTCAGCGCACACCCAAAAAATAGCGTTAAAAACAAGAGAGCTCTCACCAAAATCATCAAAAAATACGGAAGCTGCTGGAGCGGGTAATATTGATGTGTTTTCGTCAAGTACTTGCTTGATTAGTTTTTCCACCAGCACCACATCTGAGCCATAAGCCACACCAACACTAACAGATGAACGAGCGTTGCGGTCTATTAATGTCCAATTTGTCACCGTATTTTCTAATAACTGGCTGTTAGGTACCAACATATGCACGCCGTCATTTCTACGAATTCTTGTTGAACGCGTATTGATCGTTTCGACAACGCCTTTGGCGGTCCCCACTTCTAGGAAGTCTCCGATTCTAATTGGACGCTCCCACATTAATATCCATCCGCTGATGAAATTATTAATAATATTTTGCGCACCAAAGCCAACACCAATTGCAATTGCACCCGAGACAAAAGCAAATGCAGTTAATGGAATATTCAACACTTCTAGGGTGGTGAATATTAAAATTGCAATGCTAAGGACTAAATAAATACGAGTAAACAATAACACTGCATCAGGATTCATTTTACGAGTAAGTAAAGTACTCTTTATGATGCGCCCAGTACGAGTAACCACAAACCACATGGCAAACAGTATAAGGGGGACTTGAATTATTTTAGACACTGTAATACTGACCTCACCATAAGTGAACAGTACATAAGATAAGTAGTGATTAATGTGGTCTAAGTTCATAGATATCCAAAATGACAAAGGTTCTGAGTTTAGTGAGTCTAATACGCCATAGTACTGCTAGGGTCTGTTTACCTTTCAAGGTTAAATTTACAGCAGTCTGTTTGGTATTTAGGCAAGGCAGAGCCTGTGTGGTGTGGTTATTCCCCATAAATAGGCGATAACGCAGCATCAATGCCAAACAGGCGCTGCCCTTCGGGTTCTGCCTAGGGGCGATTTACTCTTTGTTGCTCGGTTTTGACTTAGCCCACTAGGTTACAAACCTCGCGCCGCGATCAAACCGCCCCTAGTTTGAACAAATTTTAATCCGCAAAGGTCAACAGACCCTAATTAAATCAAAAACGAAGCCTGCTATTTGCTTTAAAGGTAAAACGGTCATTCACTCATGTAATGAACGGCTTAATGACTATAAAAAAACACCCTTATCAAACGTATTTTATACCCAGATTCGTTAATTAAATTATCAAGCCAATGAACAACGCCTTGTTACCGAGTGAAACTAAGTTTAGGCTATTATGAAACTATTTTCATAAGCAAAGTATCCACGATGAGAAATAAATAGAAAGACCCACCAATACTTGCTTCGTAATAGTTCTAAAACGAAATATCGTGTTTAAAATACTTTTAAATCACATTATTTAAGTTAAATTTTAAACTACACTGTTAATTTTGACTAAATTTGCACTATTTTGCGCTCAATTCCCGCATTATTTCGATAAACTTAATTGTATATAATCTAAAATTTGCTAACGTAGTTGATTAATGCCTTTATCACACTTTAAGGCGAATTCTTTTATTGGAGCTTTTATGCGCAAATCTCTCATCGCTAGCACTATTGCTGGCGCTTTACTATTATCTGGTTGTAATTCACAAAAAGTGGAAGATTCAGCTGAACAAGCAACTCAAGTTCAAACAGTTAGTGTTGATAACGTTTTGATGAAGCCTAGCCCACTACAATATATGGCGCCAGAATTTGATAAATTTGGCACTAAAGACTACGAGCCTGTTTTCGATGCAGGTATTGCCGAGCAAACAGCACAAATTGCAGCCATTGCAAATAATCCTGAACCCGCTACATTTGCAAACACCTTAGTCGAGCTTGAGCTTTCAGGTGAATTACTTGATCGTGTTTCTACTGCTTTTTACAATCTTTCAGGCTTAATCTCAGATTCTGAATATCAGCGTATTGCCGCTAAAATGGCCCCAATATTGTCTGCTCACTCTGATGATATTTACCTAAATAAAGCATTATTTACTCGCGTTGAAAGCATCTACAACAACAAAGAAAAGTTGAGCGCTGAAGACCAGCGTTTAGTGGAATTTTACTACACAAAATTTGTTAATGCCGGTGCAAAGCTTAACGAAACACAAAAAGAAAAAATGCGTGAAATCAACGCAGAGCTTGCAAAGCTATCAACAGCTTTCTCACAAAACGTATTAAAATCGTTTAAAGAAGACGTTGTTTTAGTAACTGATAAAAAGGAGCTCGCGGGGTTATCTGAAGGTGAAATTGAGAGCTTGGCTGCGGCTGCTAAAAAAGCAGGCAAAGAAGGCTATATGATCACACTTGTGAACACGACTCAACAGCCAATACTAAGCAGCCTCGAAAACCGCAAACTGCGTGAACGTATATTTAAAGCATCTGCAACCCGCGCACAAGATTCTAATGGTCCTATCATCATCAAAGAAACTAACCTACGAGCTCAAAAAGCGGAGCTGTTAGGTTATAAAGATTGGGCCTCTTACGTTATGACTACACGTATGGCTAAAACAACCGAGAATGTATACGGCATACTAGATGACTTAGCGCCTAAAGCAGTTAACAAAGCAAAAGCAGAAGCTGCAGAGATTCAAAAAGTAATTGATGCTTCAGGCGAAACATTTGCTTTACAACCTTGGGATTGGGCATTTTATTCAGAAAAAGTGCGTCAAGCTAAATATGACTTAGACCCTGCACTCGTTAAGCCTTACTTCGAAATGCAATCAGTGATCCACGACGGTATGTTCTTCGCAATGGAGAAACTGTATGGTATTACGTTTAAAGAACGTAAAGATCTACCGCTTTACCACGAAGATGTCATGGCATTCGAAGTATTTGATGCTGACGGCAGCGCAATTGGTTTGTTTTACATGGACCCTTACGCACGTGAAGGCAAACGTGGTGGTGCTTGGATGAGTGCATACGTTGGTCAAAGCGGTTTAAAAGGCACGAAACCTGTTATTTATAACGCGCAGAACATTCCTAAACCAGCGCAAGGTCAACCAACGTTAATGACGTTCTCTGAAGTAACCACCATGTTCCATGAATTTGGTCATGCAGCACACGGGTTATTCTCGGACGTTAAATACCCAAGCCTTGCAGGCACTGCAACAGCGCGTGACTTTGTTGAATTTCCTTCTCAAGCACATGAAGATTGGAACATTGAACCAACCGTACTTGCTAACTACGCTAAGCACTACAAAACGGGTGAGCCAATTCCAAAAGCGCTACTGGATAAAGTACTAGAGTCACAAAACTTTAACCAAGGTTTTGGTACTACTGAGTATTTAGCCGCTGCATTACTCGATATGGAATGGCACTCATTTGGTTCTGACACTGAAATCACAGATGTTCAAAAGTTTGAACACGAAGCGCTAGAAAAACACGGTATTGCCTATTACCCGGTACCACCGCGCTATAAGTCTTGTTACTTTAGCCACACTTTTGCAGGTGGTTATTCAGCGGGTTACTATGCCTACCTTTGGACTGAAGTGTTTGCAGCTGATGCATTTGCTCACATGACAGAGCAAGGTGGCCTTACGCGTGAAAACGGTGATAACTTCCGTAAAGAGATTCTATCAAAAGGTAACAGCCGTGACTTAATGCAAAGCTACATTGAGTTTCGTGGTCAAAAGCCAACGACGGACGCATTACTTAAACGCCGTGGTCTAGTTGAATAAACTTAAACTCACTTAACGTTAAAAGCCCGCACATTATTGCGGGCTTTTTGTTATAGTCGGCCCTATTGACTATACATATTAAAAATTACAATGGCCTACCTTTTTACTGTTACCCTACTTTGGGCTTTTTCGTTTAGTTTAATTGGCGTATACCTAGCTGGCCAAGTAGATGCCTGGTTTAGCGTGCTAATACGTGTTGCGCTTGCAACCTTAGTATTTCTACCCTTTATTAAATTTAATACGATCGCAAAACCAGTAATCGGCAAACTTATGTTGATTGGCGCAATTCAACTTGGTGCCATGTATGGTTTTTATTACCACTCTTTTTTATATCTCAGCGTACCCGAAGTATTGCTTTTTACAGTGATGACACCACTTTATATCGCTTTGCTAAATGACTTGATAGCGCGTCAGTTTACCCCTCGTTATTTACTTGTCGCCTTGGTAGCTATCATTGGTGCAGTGGCTATTCGGTATCAGGGCATCAGTGAAGACTTCATCACTGGACTACTAATGGTGCAAGCTGCAAACCTATGTTTTGCCGCAGGGCAAGTAAGCTATAAGCGATTAATGGCTGGCAGTGAGCTACCACAACGAGCCGTTTTTGGCTGGTTTTTTATTGGCGCGTTTATTGTTTCATGTCTATGTTTTGCCGTGTTTGGTGACACCAACAAACTACCAACGACCAATACACAATGGGGCATTCTTGTTTATTTAGGAGTCATTGCCTCAGGGTTAGGCTACTTTGCATGGAACAAAGGCGCAACACAAGTTAACGTGGGTAGCCTTGCTGTTATGAACAATTTACTGATCCCTGCGGGTATTTTAGTTAATGTGCTAATTTGGAACCGTGATGCTGATCTTGTCAAGCTGGGTATTGGTGGCGCAATTATTGTCTCTGCGCTGCTTTTAAACCACTACCTTAATAGAAGTGCCATAAATAAATCTTAAACTAGTGAGTACAAAATAAAGGATGCTTTATGAAACAACTGGTTTTTATTTTACTTGTGATTGTATTAAATGGCTGTAGCCAAACACATAATACCACCAGCATACAATTAGGCACACGCCCTTATTATCTCATCGATAATATGAAGGCGAGTCCACTCAAAACAAAACTAACATCATGTGGTGACGGGGTATTCTACAAAACAGATTTTTCAATTGGCCACCGTGGCGCGCCTATGCAATACCCTGAGCACACCAAAGAATCCTATATTGCAGCAGCGCGAATGGGCGCTGGTATTTTAGAATGCGACGTTACTTTCACCAAAGACAAAGAACTAGTCTGTCGCCACTCACAGTGTGATTTACATACCACTACCAATATTTTAGCCGTACCGGAACTCGCCGCAAAATGTACCACGCCATTTCAGCCTGCAAAAAACGGTCAGCCTGCTCAAGCAAAATGCTGTACCAGTGATATTACCCTCGCTGAGTTTTTAACACTGAAAGGTAAAATGGACGGCGCTAATAATCAAACCACCACAGTCACTGAATATTTAAATGGTACGCCCAATTGGCGCACTGATTTATACGCAAGTAATGGTACATTAATGAGCCATAAACAAAGCATTACCCTCTTCAAGCAGCTAGGCGTAAAAATGACCCCAGAGCTTAAATCACCGCAAGTAACGATGCCGTTTAATGGCTTTACTCAAGCGCATTATGCTCAGAAGATGCTTGATGAATACGCAGCGCAAAACGTGCCGAGTGAACATGTTTTTGCCCAGTCATTTAATCTTGATGACGTAAAATATTGGATAAACAATGATCCTGAATTTGCAAAAAACAGCGTGTACTTAGATGGTCGCGACGAAACAGCTAATTTCGACCCTAACAACCCCGCGACTTGGCAACCAAGTATGGCTGCACTGTATGATGACGGTGTACGTATTCTTGCTCCACCGATTTGGATGCTGTTAAGAGTTGATGAAAACAAGCAGATTGTGCCATCCCGTTACGCTACTTCCGCTAAAGCCGCAGGACTTAAACTCATAACATGGAGCCTTGAACGCTCTGGTCCACTGAATAGCGGTGGGGGCTACTACTATCAATCAATAAAACAAGTGATTAATAACGATGGCGATATGATGAGGGTGATTGATGTACTCGCCAAGGATGTCGGAGTCATGGGAATTTTTTCTGACTGGCCTGCCACGGTAAGCTACTACGCAAGCTGTATGAATATGACAAAAAGTGATTAATTTTCATAGTATTGCTATATTGCTCGTTATAATTAGCCTGCTTCGTTATCATACCAACACAGTGTTTTCCATTAAGGTTTTTTATGATCATTCAGCACCAAAGTCATGATATAGCTACGGCTACAGGTATGATGCGCACCAGTGTGTATCGACCTCAGGCAGGCGGTCAATTTCCTACGATTATTTTTTATTCTGAGATTTTTCAGCAAACCGCACCTATTGCACGCAGCGCAGCCCTTTTAGCCGGCCACGGTTTTGTTGTATTAGTACCCGAAGTTTTTCATGAGCTCAATCCACCTGGTACGGTACTCGAGTATGATGACTCAGGCAAAGACAAAGGCAATGCTGATAAATGGACAAAACCTCTTGAATCCCATGACAGTGATACCTGTGCAATGCTTGAATTTGTAAAAAAACAGCCTTATTGCATAGGCACTATTGGGGCCATGGGCGTGTGCATTGGTGGGCATTTAGCTTACCGCGCGGCGTTAAATCCAGAAATTAAAGCCACGTTTTGCTTATACGCTACTGATATTCATAGTGATACATTACCAGCCAAGGTCGGAAATAATTCATTTGAGCGTATGGCTGATATCCAAGGCGAAATTCACTTTATCTGGGGTAAGCAGGACCCTCATGTACCAAAAGAAGGCCGTGCAAAACTTTATCAGCAGGTTGTTGCAACTGGCATTAACTACCAATGGCAAGAAGTCAACGCGCAGCATGCATTTATGCGCGATGAGGGCGAGCGTTATGATCCCGCGCTTGCTATTGCTATGTATCAACAAGCTGTGGCACTTTTTAACCGAGCTTTATAGGCACGTTACTAGCTTACAACGTCTTGGTTAGTTACTTTTAAGCATACCTAAAGCGGTATGCTTTTTTACAAAGTAATGTTTCAGATAATCAATAAACAGGCGCAATTTTTTAGACCCTGCGCCCCCTGGCGGAAATACACCATATAATTCGATGTCTTTACTTTTGTAATCATCTAACACGACTTCTAATAACCCAGCTTGTACTTTGGGCCACGCATCATACACAGGAATTCTCCCTATGCCATGCCCCGCTTCGACAAACGCGGTTCGCGCAGCAGCATTATTAGTACTTAATCCGCCTTGCATAATTAAACTGTGCTTTTTTCCCTCTTTTTGTAGTGTCAGTGTTTTACTTCCTAATTGGTACACAACCCACTTATGCGCTTTTAGTTGCTCAGGTGTTTTAGGCTTACCAAAGTGAGCAAAGTAATCTGGTGACCCACAAATACAAGTACTCATCACTGTCAACTTAGTCGCGTGTAAGTTTGAGTCATCCAATGCTACACCTCGTATTGCTAAATCAAACCCATTTTTAATAATATCAATCACCTCATCACTTAACTGTAAGTCGATATCTATTTTTGGATACTGACGTTTGAAGTGATTTATGGCCGGTACTATCAGCTGCATACCTACGTTAACAGGGCAGCTTATTTTTAATATGCCTTGAGGTTCATTTTTAATATTTTCTATTTGTTGATTTGCCGCATTTGCTTGCTCGGTAATAACCCTGCAACGCTCATAATAAGCAATTCCGGCCTCTGTTAATGTCATTGTACGTGTAGATCGATTTAGTAAACTCACTTCAAGCTGTGTTTCTAATTTTTTTAAATGGTAACTTGCTACACCGCGAGTCAATCCTAATTGCTTTGCAGCTGCGGTTAAACTACCTTGCTCAACAATTTGCGCAAACACCACCATACTTTTCAACTGCTCGAACGATACTTTCATCATAACCCCTCAACTCAACACGCTAATTGTATCAATTTTTAAATCAATAAAGTTAAATTTATCATCGTTGTTTAAGTATGGCTTAGATCATATAGTAGTTAGCAGTTAAGTTTATTAAATCATCAGAAGGATAATCATAATGGCTAAGAAAATACTCATGGTACTTACTTCACATTCGGAACTAGGTAATACTGGTGAAAAAACCGGCTTTTGGGTGGAAGAATTTGCCGCTCCGTATTATGCATTTATTGATGCGGGTGCTGAAGTGACGTTAGCATCGCCTAATGGTGGCCAACCCCCTATTGACCCAACAAGCACATTGTCTGATTTTGAAACTGACGCTACGAAGCGTTATGACAATGACAGTACTGCGAAAACATTAATGGCAAATACCAAGACGCTCAACGAGCTTAATGCGAATGATTTTGATGGTGTATTTTACCCAGGTGGCCATGGCCCTTTGTGGGATTTAGTCGATAACACCGATTCAATTTCACTCATAGAAGCGTTTATTAAACAGCAAAAGCCCGTGGCTGCAGTATGTCATGCAAGTGCAGTATTTTTAAATACCAATGATGCCGAAGGAAATACTTTAGTAGCTGGTAAAAAAGTCACGGGGTTCAGTAATACAGAAGAAGCCGCAGTACAACTCACTGACATAGTGCCATTTTTAGTCGAAGACGAGTTAATTAAAAAAGGTGGCGATTATCAGAAAACCGATGACTGGGGCGTACTTGCCTTAGAAGACGGTCTTGTTATCACCGGACAAAATCCAGCAAGCTCTGAGCTAGCTGCTAAAAAATTATTAACTCAACTAGGTTAAGTAATCATATTAAAGCCTTGCTCTTCCTGTAAGGCTTTTCAATTTAGCTTTAAGCTGGGTATACTCATATAAACGCTCACTGATTAAGTTTATTTATGCCAAGCAGTAAGAAATCATCTTTCCTCCCCCCTTTAGCAAGCAAACGCTTAACGTTATTTGGCATTATATTACTGTGCACAGTACTACAAATTTTTAATAGTTTGCCCAGCATTCATTTAAATGGCTTGGGGATCTATCCACGAAACTTAAGTGGTTTATCAGGCCTGATATTTGCTCCTTTTCTGCATGGAGGCTGGGCGCACTTGATTAGTAACCTTATCCCTTTTGCAGTCCTTGGCTGGCTGGTTTGCCAATATAGCGTTAAGCGCTTTTGGCTTATCTTTATCTTTACGGCATTCGTCGGCGGTTTATTAGTATGGTTATTTGGCCGGGCTAATATACATGTTGGCCTAAGTGGGGTGCTATACGGCTTATGGGGGTTTTTAATAAGTTACGGCATTATTCACCGCTCATTTAAAGCAATCGCTATTAGTGTTGTTGTGGTGTTTTTGTATAGTGGCTTTATTTGGGGTGTATTACCTCAGCGACCTCACGTATCGTTTGAGAGTCACTTATTTGGTGCTATAGCCGGCATGTTTATTGGTTACTACTTAGCAAAAAAAGATAAATCTTCATCTCGTGCAACAACGTCTCAGCGTAACTATTAACACAAATTAGATAGGCAGCTCAGCGTGTCTGGGCTACCTAAAATAATGCACTTTAAAACACCATCGCTTTACCATTATTGCGAGTGGGCTTTAGAATAGCTGTTAGCCCTTGCTGCTTAACGTTTTGCTTTAGCGCTAGCAAAATAATCAGCAAAATTAATCGAGGCATGCTTTGTGCGCCCTTCCCGGCAATTAGCTGAAAGAGATTTTTATAAACATTGGGTTACACTTTCTATTGTTAAAAACATCATTCCTTTTTGCTCTTTAGATGGAGTGTTTAACCACCATGCGTTTTTCTGTTGATAAAGTATTCACTTCAGCATTTTGCGATAAAGCACCGCAGGCAACTCCCCTTCCTCATCGCAATGAACATAATCTTTTACAAACTGCATTCCTATTTTTTTCATTACCTTTATAGACCCTTTATTTTCTTTCAAAGCCGTTGCACTGAGTGAGCGCACTTGAAATTCAGTGGCAATGGTATCTGCAACAGCCAGAGCGGCTTCGCTTGCATAGCCTTTACCCCAGCTTTCGCGCTTAAATCGCCAACCGATTTCTATATCAGTAAAATCAGGTTTATCTGTAAAAAAGCCCATCGGGCGAATAAGTACCCAGCCAATAAACGCCGCGGAGTCTAAAAGCGTCACTTGCCATAACCCCCAGCCCCGCTGCTCATCTCGATATGCAAGCATACGCGGAATAAATACCTCCTTTATCGTTTGCATAGAGGTAACCTTCCCCCCTGATAAATACTGCATTACATGAGGATCACTATCGAGTTCAAATAACAAAGGCGCATCATGCTCACCCATTAATTTAAAATCTAATCTGGCTGTTCTAGGTACGTTCATATTATTCCCTGTATATTGTAATCTCTGGATTGTGATTAATTTCAATAACATTACTTAATAACACAATTAATAGAAATAAAAGAGAATGAATATGAAAAAATTAGCGAGTTTGGTTTTAGTGGGTTCAGTTTTTTTGCTTGGTTGTGAAGACGCCAAGGAAGTAAAAGAAGATGCGGCAGAAGCCAAAGCTGAAATGCAAAAAGCACTTGGTGATGTCTGGAACGAAGTTAAAGAAACAACCAATGAGTTTAAAGGTGAATCCTTAAATGAGTTACTCGACGAGAGTAAAAAACTTGGATTAGATATGTTTGATGACGGTAAAGAAATAGCCTTCGACGCGTGGCTAGAAAGTAAAGAAGCCGCAGGTGAATTAAGCGAAAAAACCAAGCAAAAAGCACAAGAACTGGCTGACGAACTAAAAGAAGCACGTGAGAAACGCGAGCAAGAGAAAAACAATTAACAGTCAATCACTCATTGTAAAAGGTATTTACTCAATAAAAAGGGTAAGGCCAATGACCTTACCCTTTTTATTTAAAAGTGTGTTTTATTTACTTAAAGTTCAAAATCCTTTTTAAACTTAATACCAAACTCACTGCGGTCGTTACTACGCATCACGCCGACAAAGCCTGATTGTTGCAAACGTCCTACATCATAAACTTCATTTAACACGTTTTCACCGTAGAGCGTTACTTCCATATCACCGTATGCATTTAGGTATGAAATATTGAAGCCGACTAACTCGCGAGAGTCAATACGCTCGCTTTGGTTATACACAGATTGCCCTTGCATGTCACTGCGATACGAGTAGTTTGCATTTAAGGCAACTGTCGCGCCATTATCTAAATCAATAAAATAAGACGGGGCAACCATGACTGTCCAACGTGGTGTTAATGCGGGTGAGTCACCTTTACCAATCCCTTGCACACCCGAGTCTACTTCTGTTATCTCAGAGTCTAAATAGCCAACTGCACTGCGAATTGTAAAATCATCCGTTACTGCAACCGTGGTTTCAAGCTCAACACCCTGTGCTTTAGACGCACCTGCATTTTCAACAATCGTCACAAAACCACCACCGGCTGTTGGATCTGAAAATGGCAAAGCTAAATCCGTATAATCTGTCACAAATACAGCCAGCATCATCGATACATTGTCGTGTACTTGCCCTTTTAAGCCAAGCTCGTAGTTAATTGCTTTTGTTTCATCGAATGAGACAAACTGATCAGGTCCACCAAATGGACGTGGTGGAAAACCACCCGTTTGATACCCTTTTTGAATTTGACCATATACGTTCATATTGTTATCTAAACGGTAAGACGCATTAATATCCCATGTTACAGCATCGAAATCTGCCGTTACGTACTTACGGGCAGGAAAGCTTGGGAACAATGCATTCGCTTCTTTTTCATCCTTTGAGTAACGTAAGCCGCCGCCAACACTTAAGTTATCCGATAAATCATAGCTGGCATTGATATACGCAGCGTATGAATTAGTTTCTTGGTTTACATCAAAGTAACCATAATCACCAAAGGACGTGGTTGTTCCATCATTTAATAACCCATTAGGTGTATTCCATGGACTGAACACAAATGGCCCTGAACGTGTGAATCCATCTTCATTGAAATAATAAAGGCCTGAAACGAAATCCATATCTGCAAATGTGCCATTTAGCTGAATTTCAAACGAGTATTGATCTGCCCCACCTTCTTCAGGGAATTCTGACAAGTTCAATGCCACCCCATCATCATCCAAACCACCTTCGTATTCTGACGTTCGGTAACTTGAAATGAATTTAGCTGTGTAACTATTGTTTATATCCCATTGTGCTGATAGTGACGAGCCCCAGCCAGAATATGACGTTGACTCAATCCCTTCCACTGCAGTACCTAAATCATCTGGATTTTTCGGTAGCATGTCTGCAGTTAAAAGTGGAAAATCGCCATTCGCAGGGTTACTTGCATCCAGTGGGCTTGTTAACTCAATCGTATACGGTGATTGGCCTGACTCGTTATCAACGGCATCTAAAGAAAGAACCATCGAAAAGTCAGTGTTTGGTTGCCATTTAATAGCAACGCGACCACTGGTTTCTTGCTCTTCACCTATTTCTTTTTCAGGGTTTGCTAAATTTACAGCGTTCCCTACGCCATTACGTTGTTTGTAAGACGCGCTCGCTGACATGCTTAACTCATCAGTTAATGTATTGTTGAAGTAGATGTCACCCGCAAGACGACCACGAGAACCCACCTTTGCAGTCGTTGTTAAAATGCCTTCATCGCCGGGCTGTTTAGTAATAATATTTACCGCACCACCGAGTGTATTACGACCGTATAACGTACCTTGAGGGCCACGTAAGACTTCTACACGCTCAATGTTAGGCAGTGATAAATTAGAACCCATTTGGCGACCTAAATAAACCCCATCAAGGTACACACCCACACCAGGATCTGTCGTGATAATGTGATCTTGTAAACCAATACCGCGAATAAACACAGATGCATGAGCTGCATTACCCACACCGTAACGGGTAATATTCAAATTAGGTACGTATTTACCAATGTCTTCTAGGTTGCTCATATTAGCTTTATCAATTAAGTTTTCACCTATTGATGTCACAGCTGTTGGAGACTCAAAAATGCTTTCTGTACGCTTACGCGCTGTGACTTCTATTTTTTCAAAAGCATCCTGTTTTGCTGTGGCTTTTTCTTCTTGT
Source organism: Pseudoalteromonas sp. H105 (assembly GCF_001469215.1). Lineage (GTDB taxonomy): Bacteria > Pseudomonadota > Gammaproteobacteria > Enterobacterales > Alteromonadaceae > Pseudoalteromonas. The sequence continues at coordinate 299,157 of NZ_LOFH01000003.1, read as the reverse complement.
GCATAACTTGAGGCATTAAAAGCAGCAAGTATGGCAATACTTAGCTGGGAAAGATGACGTGTTTTCAATGTATTCTCCAAAGGGTACCGTGTGTGGGAGTGCCTAGTAAATTTCAGACATAAAAAAAGATGCTTAATTAAGCATCTTCCCTCTGGAGGGGCATTATATTTCATTTTTGCAAAAAATGGTATAATTAACACTGTTAAAGCCAATTCAGCAATGATCCAATAGCTAATTATCCTAACAAAGTGCTCCACCATTATTAGCTTAATCTAACTTTATTTTCGATATTTCATCGCTAACTTGCTCTTTTACTACTAAAATATCTTTGAAATCAACCTATCTTTAATACTTAGGATACACAATGAAAAAACTTCCTATCGCTATTGCACTGTGTGCTGCGCTGGCCTCTACAACCACAATTGCAGAAGTACGCATTAATGGTTTTGCCTCCATTGTTGGTGGTAAAACAATGGATGATAATACGACATTGTATGGATACGATAATGATATTTCATTTAAAAATGAGAGTGTATTTGCTCTGCAATTGTCTGCAGATTTACAAGATAAGTTAAGCGCAACAGCCCAAATTGTAGCGCGGGGTGAAAATGACTTTAATGCTGAATTTGAGTGGGCTTATTTAACGTATGAATTTACCGATGAGCTGCAACTCAGTGCTGGGAAAATGCGTGTTCCATTTTACCGTTACTCGGACTTTCTAGATGTTGGTTATGCTTATCGTTGGATCAGGCCGCCACAGTCTGTATATAACATCCCATTTTCAACCTATGAAGGTTTAAGCCTACTACATACCTCGCAAATTGGTGACTGGGATTCAACCGTTCAGGTCATCTATGGTGGTTACGATGGCACCATTGCTGTTGTATCAGTGAATGGTGATACTGAGCTTAATGACATCGCTGGGATCAACTGGACATTAAGCTATGACTGGTTTAGTGCACGTGCAGCGTACTTTGTCGCAGACACCTCTATTGCGATTGAAAACGATACCGATACAGGCATTGCCCTTAATAACCTCGAAGCAACTTTACGTGGTGCAGGGTTCGTCGACCAAGCAAACGATATTGCAATCGATGAAGACGATGGTTCATTCTTTGCTATTGGTTTCTCTATCGATTACAACGATATTTTATTTGATGCAGAGTACACAGAGTTTGAAGTAGACAACAGCGCATTAGCTAAACAAACTCAATATTATACCTCATTGGGGTACCGCATGGATGAGTGGACAGTTCATTTTACTTATGAAAATAACGATGATGAACATGAAAGCAGCCGCTACAATGCACTGACTGCGGTTCCCCCGCTAAATCAGGGCATAAACCAAGTGCTAGAAGGTTCAAAAGCAAAGAGTAACGTATACACGATAGGTACTCGTTATAACTTTCATCCATCTGCTGCACTTAAAGTGGATTTCAGCCGCTTTAAAGATGACATCACAAGTATAGAAATTGATGCTGTGGCTGTTGCTGTTGACCTAGTGTTTTAATTGGAGCGTATGATGAAAAAATTATTTTTAACTACCGCATTAACTCTATGTTCGTTACACGCATTCGCTGAAGTTGCTGTTATCGTAAACCCTGCAAATTCAAATCAACTCGATGCCAATGCAATCAAAAAGATTTATTTAGGTAAGAGCAAATCGTTTGATGATGGAATGAAAGTGAACCCTGTAAATCAAGATGGTAACAGTGTTGCGGACGAGTTTAACGATAAAGTGGTTGGTAAATCAGGTAGTCAGCTAAATGCTTACTGGTCTAAACTGGTATTCACAGGAAAAGGCACACCGCCAGAAAAATTAAGCAACGACCAAGCTGTCATTGACTTTGTCAGCAGCAACAAAGATGGCATTGGATATATTGACAGTGCAAAAGTTACGGATAGCGTAAAAGTGATTGGTAAGTTTTAGACCTACTGATAGGCCATAAAAAAACCACCGACAAACTCGGTGGTTTTTTACATCTATCCGGTGATTCACTCATCACCAAATACATTTATAAAACATACCAGCGACTTGGACCACTATTCAACTTTGAACTTTGCCGTTGCATCCAAGAGGTTGTCTGATAGGTAATGAAGGTTCTTAGCAACATCTCTCACCGCAGCTAAAGACTGCATTGTATCTTCGAATGACATGTGCATATTAGATACGTTATCAACTACCATCGCTGCCACTGAAGTTTGCTCCTCGGTTGCAGCTGCAATTTGCGAGTTCATACCATTAATTTCAAGCATCTGTTCAGCAATCTTTTCTATGGATATCCCGGTATTTTCAGCAGCCGTTGCATTATTTGTTGCCATATCTCTGGCTGAGGTCATTGCACTGACTGACTCATTAGCCGCACTAGTCAACGTATTTAATAACTCACGAATTTCATTCGTCGACTTCGCAGTACGAGAGGCAAGCTCCCTTACTTCATCGGCAACAACAGCAAAACCACGTCCCTGTTCACCAGCACGAGCAGCCTCAATTGCTGCATTTAAAGCAAGTAAATTAGTCTGCTCTGCTATGGCTGTTATTACATTCAAAATTTGCGTCACATTTTTAGTATCATCCGCTAACTTATTGATTGTTGTAGCCGCATGATTTATTTCATTACTTAAGGTTTGAGACTCTGAAACAGCGGTTTGAATCTGGCTACGACTTTGCTCAACTTCTTGCTCAGCTGTTTGGGCTGCACGGGACGCATTTGCCGCTGATTGAGAAATATCGCCTACGCTCTGTTTCATTTCCTCCATTGATTGCTTTACAACTTCAGCATCAGACGTCTGCTTGCTTGTCGCTCTTTCAGCTTGCTCCATACCTTGCACTAAACGCGTGGAGTTTTCCATCAGAGGCTCACACACTGACATGACGTCCAGTACAGAGCCTCTCAGCAAAGTAATAAAGGTATTAAAGTTAATTGCAACTTGACCTATTTCGTCTTCCGAACGCACTGTCAACTGGGTACTTAAAGAGCCTTTACCTTCACCCAGTAAACGTAGGTTATCTGCTGCATCACTAGCAGCTGCACCAATTCCTCGAGCAATCCATACTGCCATAAATAGTAAAAGAGATAATGACACTAACGATACAACAAGCATTAAGGTTAATGCGTTATCTGAACGGGCCTTGGTATTTTTAACTAACTCAAAGAAGCGATCATCTGCACGTTCTTGAGCGTCTTTAAAGCTTTTTAATACTGAGGTATAAATTTGCGTCTTGGTTTGAGCCTGTTGCTGTATTTTACTAAAGTCAGCGGTCCCATCTATCATACCCACTGCTATTTGAGATGAAATAGTTGAGTAATTATCGAGCTGACCCCGTACTTTACTATCAATATAGTTATTACTAATCCCCGTGATCCTATCAATGTTCTGTATTAACTTTTTGTATGTATCTGTTGCTTTGTCGACAAGCTCCTGCTCGCCGAAGGTCACAGCCTGTGTATAAAGCTCATCAAGTTTTTCTAACAGCACAACATTGGAAGAGGTTAACTTTACTACCTGATATGAGGTTTTTTCTAACTCATCCAAAGAACCGCGGTTGTCATCCATGGCAACGTAATTTATCAATACGATCACAACAAATGCAATAACAGCAATACTGGTAATTGCATGGATTTTTTTTGTGATGCTGATATTTTGAAAAGACATACTTGACGCCATTCGAAGTACCTTACTATTTTTATAACTGAGTGTATTATCGGCCTAAAAGCCCAAATCATTAACTATATTTTTAATTTATATAGCTTTTTCATAACATGTATTACTTTATCTAATGTGTCTGAGTGTACCTATTAGTTAACAATGATTCTTTCATAATTCGATATAAACTCTAAACTACATTGGCTTATTTATATCATGTTCGAAAAAACGCATGTTTCATAAAGCGGCCAAAGAAGAGCCTGCTTTATAAATTATTCTACAAACGTAATAAATCAGTCTTGTTAAAATTTTTATGTTAATAAACACATTAGCTTATAGTTAAACATTAAGCAAAAAATGACGTGTTTTTCACACTCACTGTTTCAGATTTTAGGAAGGTTGAAGTCAATTTATACGCCGTCATCCGGATAGATTCATATTTAAATTCGGAAACATAGCGAGTAGGCGTAACATTACATTTTATAGAATAAAGGCGCAGACTAGAAAGGTAGTTAAGATTCACTATTGATAAAGGGATACACGGGAGAGTATGTGTTTTTTGACGCTAGAAACAAAAAACCAGTAACATCTCTGTTACTGGTTTTAAAATATGGTGCGGTTGGGGGGACTTGAACCCCCACGCCCTAAAGCACTACCCCCTCAAGGTAGCGTGTCTACCAATTCCACCACAACCGCATTTTTAAAGCTTTCGCTTTGTTTATTAAGCTTAATGATTTACTTGAGGATTGTAAATCGCTTAACGTTTTAATCTATCTTAGTTAGGTACGTCAGACTTCTCATTAGACGTTACCGGCACATCATCAGCTGCAGGAGAAATGGTCTCAACTGCAGGAGCTGCTTCTAAGTTTTCCCACTCATCACTTTTTTTGATTTGATTCGCAGTTAAATTACCTAACACTATACTTAACACAAAAAATATTGTTGCTAATGTAGTGGTTGTTTTTGTCATAAAGTTACCTGCACCCGATGAACCGAATACTGTTCCAGATGCGCCAGCTCCGAACGAAGAGCCCATATCCGCGCCTTTACCTTGCTGGATTAAAACCATGCCAACAAGTGCCAATGCGATAACTAAATAAACTACTAATAAAATTTCGTACATCTTATACGGTCCCTTTTGCACTTTCACAGATTGCAGTAAATGAATCTGCTTTTAGACTAGCGCCGCCAATAAGGCCGCCGTCTATATCTGGTTGTGCAAATAATAATTCGCTATTTTTTTCATTAACGCTGCCACCATAAAGGATGGTCAGCCCTTGTGCTAAATCGCTATTTAAATTTGCAATTTTATCACGGATAAACTTATGCACATGTTGTGCTTGTTCAGGCGATGCAGTCTTACCTGTGCCAATGGCCCAAACGGGCTCGTATGCTACCACAGAATCTTTCAGTGCTGCTAGACCTAATTCGTTAATTACTGCATCAATTTGAGCAGCAACTACCTGTTCAGTTTGTTCTTGCTCACGTTGCTGTTCACTTTCACCAACACAAAGAATAGGTGTTAACCCAACTTGCTGTGCTCGAGCGAACTTTTTGGCAACTGTGTCATTGCTTTCACCATATATACTACGGCGCTCGGAGTGGCCAACCAGTGTATAACCAGCGCCTAAGTCTTTAATTAACTGTGCGTCGACTTCACCAGTGAATGCCCCAGGCTTATTCTCAGATACTGTTTGCGAACCGGTTGTTATACCACTCGCTACAAGCGAAGTTAACAACGGGTAAGGTGGAAATATTACAACGTCTAAATCTGTTGATTCTACGTTTTTAACTGCATTAGATAACTGTTTAACGAGCTCTAAAGAGCCATTCATTTTCCAGTTCCCAGCTACCATCGGCTTACGTAATGCCATTTTTCCACTCCAGATTAGAAAGCGGGCGAGATAGTAACTCGACTCGCCCAAAGTTACAAGAGGTTATTGTTCTTAATCAGTTTGTTTGCTCATAGATTCGACAACATCAGCAATTTTGCGAGCACTATCAAGAACTATTTTTTCTTCTTCGGCCTCGACCATAACGCGAACTACTGGCTCAGTGCCTGATTTACGTAGCAAAACGCGTCCTTTATCTGCTAGCTTCGCTTCAACTTCTGCAACAGCAGCAATGACTTCAGGCGCTTGCGTAGGATCTGTTCCCGCTTTATAACGTACATTAATCATTTTCATTGGGTATTTAGTGAAACCTGCCCCTAAATCTTTTAACGTACGGTTTTGCGCAACCATTGCGGCTAAAACCTGCAAGCTCGAAATGATACCGTCTCCAGTACTTATTAAGTCTAAATTGAGTACGTGACCAGAGCTTTCACCACCGATTTTCCATCCTTTTTGCTGAAGCAACTCCATAACATAACGGTCGCCCACTTTACTTCTTTCGAAATCAATACCTTTGGCTTTTAATGCGTTTTCAAGGCCCATATTTGACATGACGGTACCAACAACACCTCCACCTAACATATCATCTTGCGCTGCTTGGCAAGCGATAATGTAAACAATGTCATCACCATCAAAAACACGCCCGTTGTGGTCAACCATCATTACGCGATCGCCATCACCATCGTAGGCAATACCCACATCGGCATTGTGTTCAAGCACCTTACGCTTTAGTGCATCTACATGTGTTGCACCGCACTCTAAATTGATGTTTACCCCATTTGGTTCACACGCATGGCAGATAATATCAGCACCTAACTCACGCATAACAGAAGGCGCTATGTGGTAAGTTGCTCCATTGGCACAATCTAAAACAATCTTTAAACCTTCAAGTGATAAGCCCTGTGGGAACTGGCTTTTACAAAACTCAATATAACGTCCATCAGCACTTTCTAAACGCTTGGCTTTACCAAGTTTATCAGAGGCAACACATGTCATTGGTTCATCAAGCATTGCTTCTATTTGAAGCTCAACATCATCACCTAATTTTAAACCTCGACCACAGAAAAACTTAATACCATTGTCGTGGTATGGATTGTGCGAGGCACTGATCACAATGCCCGCCTCGGCACGAAATGTTTGTGCGAGGTATGCTACAGCCGGTGTCGGCATTGGGCCTAATAAAACAACATCGATACCCGCAGCGATTAAACCTGCCTCTAATGACGTCTCTAACATATAACCAGATATACGCGTATCTTTACCGATAATTACTTTTTTAGTGCCTTTCGCTGACAACACTCGCCCGGCAGCCCAGCCTAATTTTAGAGCGAATTCTGGAGTGATCGGATACTCCCCAACCATTCCTCTTACACCGTCAGTACCAAAATATTTTCTATTGCTCATTAGATATTCCTTGTTCGCAAGCCTGCCAAACAGCAAGCACATCTGCAGTTTCTTTTACATCATGTACACGAATGATTTTTGCGCCATTTTGCGCAGCGATAAGCGCACCAGCTAAACTACCAGCCAGTCGCTCTTTAGTATTTCTATTTAATAAATTACCAATCATTGATTTACGAGATAATCCAGCTAAAACAGGTAAATCAAAGAGGTTAAATTCACCAAATCGTTTTAATAATTCGTAATTGTGAGCCATGCTTTTACCAAATCCAAAACCAGGATCAAGGATAAGTTGTTCACGTTTTATACCGGCGCCTTCACACACACTTACTCGTTGCATAAAGAAGCGATTAATATCTGTCATTAAATCATCATACTGAGGATTGCTTTGCATGGTTCTTGGTTGACCTTGCATATGCATAAGACAAATCGCAATATCATCAAATTTGGAAGCAACATCCAGAGCGCCCGGCTCTTGCAAAGCACGTACGTCATTTATCATGTCGGCGCCGGCCAATAAAGCTTGGCGCATTACTTCGCTTTTACTCGTATCGATTGAAATAACACAGTCACTCAACACGGTATCTGAATGGCTGCGAATTGCTTTGATTGCCGGAATAACTCGATTTAGCTCTTCATCAAGTGAGACATCAGGCGCACCAGGACGCGTTGATTCACCACCAATGTCGAGTATGGTTGCACCGTCTGTTAATAATGTTTGCGCTTGAATGACAGCGCTGTCTGTCTGGTAGAAGCGCCCTCCATCTGAGAATGAGTCAGGAGTAACGTTTAATATCCCCATAATTAACGGGGAGCCGAGGTGCAGTGTACGACCCCGTGGTAAGTTAACTGTGGCCATTTATCACCTTCAATACATCCATTGCATTGATATTCTTTAAATACAAAAAACCCCGGAAGCCCGGGGTTTTTAGGTAAGCTATTTTAACTATTATTCAGCTTTATCATCAAGGTTTGTTTCATCTTTTTGTGATGAATCTTGATCTTTAACAACTGATTCAGTTTTAGCCTCTGTTTTTTTCTCGTTAGTATCACGCCTATCATGTGCATCACGCGGCTCACGAACAGGTTGACGTGCCATTAGGTCATCAATTTGTTTTGCATCAATTGTTTCATACTTCATTAATGCGTCTTTCATCGAATGTAATATATCGATGTTTTCTTTCAAAATATCTTCGGCACGCTGATAATTTCTATCAGAGAATAAACGAACTTCGGTATCAATTACTTTCGCGGTTTCATCTGACATGCTCATAGCACGGCCACCGCCGCCACCCATGTACATTTCATTTTGATCTTCAGCATAAAGTAATGGACCTAACTTCTCGCTTAACCCCCACTGAGTGACCATTTTGCGAGCAATATCTGTTGCACGTTCAATATCGTTACTGGCACCCGTAGTCACTTTATCTTCACCGTAAATCAATGCTTCTGCAATCCTGCCACCATATAGGCTTGAAATCATTGATTCCAACAACTCTTTTGAATGACTTACGCGATCTTGTTCAGGTAAGTACATCGTTACACCCAGCGCTCTTCCTCGAGGGATAATTGATACTTTATAAACGGGGTCATGCTCTGGTACTAGGCGACCAACAATTGCATGACCTGCTTCGTGGTATGCCGTCATCTCTTTTTCTTGCTCGCTCATCACCATGGTCTTGCGCTCAGCACCCATCATGATTTTATCTTTAGCGGCGTCAAATTCAGCCATACTTACAACACGTTTGTTACCACGAGCAGCATAAAGCGCAGCTTCGTTAACTAAATTTGCTAAGTCTGCACCAGAGAAACCTGGTGTACCACGCGCTATCACAGCAGCTTCAACGTTATCACCCAATGGCACTTTGCGCATATGCACTTTTAAGATCTGTTCGCGACCACGGATATCTGGAAGGCCTACTACAACCTGACGGTCAAAACGACCTGGACGCAGTAGCGCAGGGTCAAGAACGTCTGGGCGGTTAGTCGCAGCGATAACAATAATACCTTCATTGCCTTCAAAACCATCCATTTCGACTAGCATTTGGTTTAGTGTTTGCTCACGCTCATCATGTCCGCCACCCATGCCTGCACCACGTTTACGACCAACAGCATCAATCTCATCAATGAAGATAATACATGGCGCAGCTTTTTTAGCTTGTTCAAACATATCGCGCACACGCGACGCACCTACACCGACAAACATCTCTACAAAATCAGAGCCTGAAATGGTAAAGAACGGGACTTTGGCTTCACCAGCAACAGCCTTGGCAAGCAAGGTTTTACCAGTACCAGGGGGGCCCACCATTAAGACGCCCTTGGGAATACTACCACCCAATTTTTGGAATTTTGACGGGTCACGTAAAAAGTCAACCAATTCAGTTACATCATCTTTTGCTTCATCGCAACCAGCGACATCTGCAAACGTTGTTTTGACTTGGTCTTCACTCATTAAGCGAGCTTTGCTTTTACCAAACGACATCGCGCCTTTTCCACCACCGCCTTGCATTTGACGCATGAAAAAGATCCATACTCCAATTAGCAACAGCATTGGGAACCAAGAAATTAAAATACTTGCTAAAAACGATTGTTCTTCAGGTTTGACCCCTTTCACATTTACGTCACTTTTAAGCAAATCATTTAAAATATCTTTATCATAAATAGGCATAATGGTTTGAAAACGCTCACCATTTGTCTTAGTACCAGTAATTGTTCCACTGTTACTTTCGATTGCCACTTCTTGTAAAACACCGTTACGAGCATCTTTTACAAATTGAGTGTAACTTGTTTGACGATCAACTTGATCGCCACCATTAAAGCTCTGAAATACTGACATCAGCACAACTGCAATAACCAGCCAGAGTATTAGATTTTTCGCCATATCGCTCAAGGTGTTAACCTCTTGTATCCAATTAATTTAAATTCAACTTAACGCCAGACAACTGTACTACAGTTTGTAGCCTGTCGCTACTATATATACTTCGCGAGAACGAGCACGTGAGGCGTCGGGTTTGCGTATCTTCACTGTTTTAAAACTATTACGTACATCTTGCAAATATTGATCAAAACCTTCGCCTTGGAAAACTTTCACAATAAACGCGCCATTTTTCTTAAGTACTTGGTTGCACATATCAAGTGCTAATTCCACTAAATACATACTACCGGCTTGGTCAACGGAGCTATTTCCACTCATATTTGGTGCCATATCTGAAAGCACCACGTCTACATTTTTACCTCCGATACGATTTAACAACGCATCAAGCACCGCTTCCTCTCTAAAATCTCCTTGTAAAAAGTCGACCCCGGCAAGGGAATCCATTGGTAATATATCACAGGCAACAACTTGGCCTTTGGTGCCAACTTTATCAGCTAAATACTGTGACCAACTACCCGGTGCTGCACCTAAATCTACCACGGTCATTGCTGGGCGTAGTAATTTATCTTTATTTTGAATTTCATCAAGTTTGAAAATCGCACGAGAGCGCCAACCTTTCTTTTGGGCTTCGTGAACGTAAGGATCATCAAAATGTTCCTTCAACCATCGCTGTGAACTGGCTGAATGTTTTTTATTTGTCATAAATTAACACGCAACTAATTAGTAATATTCTCTAGATGGCGTTAGAATACCCTTAATTCAAGCCATATTCAGCAAAATTTGTAACAACATGAAATTATCGAACAAACAAAAGCAGTTTTTAAAAGGTCAAGCACACTCTCTAAAGCCAGTGGTTCTTCTTGGATCAAACGGTTTAACTGAAGGCGTTGTCGTTGAAATTCAAAGCGCTTTAGAAATTCACGAACTGATTAAAGTAAAAGTACCTACTGACGACCGTGAAACTAAAGCATTGATTTTTGAAGCAATTGTACGTGAGACCGGTGCAGAGAAGCTGCAAACTATCGGGCATACAATTGTGCTATACCGTCAAAGTGAAGAGAAAAAGATTCAATTACCGCGTAATTAATTTTTATTTCTAAAAAAAAAACCAGCTTTAGCTGGTTTTTTTATGCTTACTGATTATTCAGATTAAAATTGTAAATGAATGTGCACCTATTACTCAAAAGTCATCTGTAAATCACTTAAATGATAATTTTGACCTGTGCGCTGAAGTAAAAAATAGCGTGAAAACTCTGACTCTGCCATTTTATCGACAGCCAACTCAGAAAATAAAGCCGCAAGCTCAACACTCGTATTGCTGTGACCTACAATTATAATGGTCCCTGATTGAATTAAAATATCTTGCGTAAACTGAACTAGTTCACGTGGATTATAGACCTGCACTTTTACACCGAGATCCTTAGCCAACGCATTCGCTGTTTCAAGTGTGCGATTGTAATCAGTGCTATAAAGGGTGACTGGTTTGCTCCCTTCTATCAAAGAAGATAACTGGCTGGCTCTTTGTTTTCCTGCGTGCGTTAAGTGCGGGTTTGGCCCTTTTTCTTTTTCACTATGACGAAATAAATAAATACTGTCAGGTTCTGCATGTGCGAAGTGTGTGCAAAACAATAAAAAAATAATTAGATGTCTCATCCTTTCTCCATTAATGATGAATTTTGGCGTTTAAATCGTAATACACGATTTATAAACTCCGTAGTAAGCTCATTAATAAGCCCAGTTTCTGCATTTAATACTAAGCTGAAGCCAATATTTAAATGTGGAATAATAACTAAATCACTGCGATAACCTTGAACCCAACCACTGTGATAGTAAAGCGTTTCATCATCATAGTTATACACTCGCCAGCCAAGGCCATAATAAGCCTCTTTTAAATGTTTTTTCCACACTCTTCGACGTAACTCTTTTTTTGTATGCGTATAAGGCCTTGCCTGACTGGCGAGTACTTGTGGCGAAAGAATGGTTGGGTAGTAACCCAGTTGTGCTTTTAACCAAATTGCCATATCGCTCGCACTGGCATTTACCCCTGCCGCCGGAAGTACCTTATAATAGTTTTTTTTAAGTCTTGCTGTATGCCATCGCTTTCTTCCTCTCACATGGGGATGAGCATAGTTACTGTCTATAACCATATTTTCAAACCCCAAACTTGCATTATTCATTTGTAATGGGGCAAAAATAAATTCACTCAACCAATGTGAGTAACTCATCTGGGTACTCGCTTGAATGACTTCATCAACCAAACTAAACATCACATTTTGATAACCATAGCATTGACCAGGTCGACAAATTGGCTCAACACTTAATAATTTTTCTACAATATCGGGATAGCGCATTCGTGATTCAATTAAATTATCATACGCATTTGGTACAAGGCCACCAGAGTGACTCAGTAAATGGTAAACTTTTAAGTTATTTTTATAACTCGTATTGCTAAACTCTGGAATGTATTTACTAACAGGGTCTTCGAGTGAAAAACGCTTCTCATTGGCAAGCTTAGCAGTGAGAGAACCTGCGAATGTTTTAGACACAGATGCTAAGCGAAAGCGAGTATTTTCATCAACTCGCTGACCTTTGTGTAGTTTTGTAACGCCATATCCTTTTACAAACTCATTCTCTTGCCCATAAACAATAGATAAAGCTGCCCCGGGTATACCCTTGCTTTTTAACTTGTATGACAGGTGAGTATTGTAATCATCAATTAGCTTATCCCACTGCGTATCTTTACCAGAGCATGTATATGAAATAAGTAATAAAAAAATACAAAAAAAGAATGGCATTAATGACTTCATTTTTATTATTTTAACTACATTAAGAAATTTCTTAGCGCATAATAACATGAACTTTTATCAAGACTAACGTACAATATTCCCATTAATATGTTCTTAAGGGTCTATCGTGCTTATTCGCTTTATAATTATTGCTTTTCTTGTACTAACAACGGCCGCGTGCACTTCGTCACCAACGCCTGTTGCAGACACTTTATTAATGCCGCAAAAACCTTTATTAAAAACGCAACATTATCAAATTAGTTATTCAACTGAACACCAGTCACCAAAAGTAAAATCTGTACAACTGCCAGCTCATAAAGTTAAACGCAATCAAACAGTGAGCATCATTGCAGATAACACAAGCGTTACCGACACTTTATATACACAGATTACAGATGCTTTGAATGCAATACAACTCAATGTTGTTTCAAAAGGCACTAGCGATTACACCTTGTCAATACACCAACTAGAGCTAAATTTTGTTGAGGATACCAAGTATCAAATTGACACACCTGAATCGCCATTACCAACCTTTGAGAAAGTTTCACTTCTCCATCCAAGTCAACAATGTGCAACAATTAGTGCTGACGTTAGTATGCGCTTAACGCACAGAGCATCGGGTGATGTCGTGTGGTTTGGTAAATCAGCCATCGAAAGCGCAAGCTTCCATCGCGAACCTCTAATATATTCTTATTCACAAGAACAAATAATTAGTAACGAACTTGAAGTGGCATCATTTATCCATCAACAAAATACAGAGCAAGCGCGTCTTCTACGTGCAACCCAAAAAGTTGTTACGCCCCCTTACAAAACAATCAGTAAAATAAGCAGCTTAACGAAGGTTCAAGGTCCATGTAATCGGACTGAAGTCAGTGCATTAACACCAATGATGCAATATTATTTAAGCAGTATTTTAATCGATAAAATTAAAGTTCAATGAGTAAACATAATTTGCTACATTTTTTTACAGAAAAAAGGAACTCTTTGACAATATAATACATTTACTTACTCCACCTTTTTTGACAAGGAATGCAATGCTGCCAATTTTAAACAAAGCACGCTCTCTAACTTTTATATTACTAGTTACGTGTCTTTGGAGTAATGCAAGTGTTGCGAGCAATCGATATTATGCAGATAACACTTTAATTCCAACCAATGGCTTTGCTTGGGACTGGAGTGCAGGTACTGGTTATTATATTGAAGATTCATTTTTGGTCGGGATGGACTCCTACAGCGATGGTTTAGAGCTTGATCTCAATTTAGCTATATCGTACGAACGCTTCTATTTAGATATAGACCACAGTCAACTCAGTGGCGGTTTTATTATAGGGTATAGTTTAATAGAACGTTTTGATTGGGAACTCGACATTCTAGGCACCAACGTTCAGGCTGGGTTCGATGAAACAGGTTTGGATTTTTATAACAACAGTAAAATTGACGAGCTTGCTGGCATACTCAGTCGTAAATACGACTTTAATACAGGGCTACGTTTAACACGTAGTTTTGAAAACTCTCAAATTTCGGTTGAATACCTCCATGATATTTCCGGTGCTTACAATAGCTGGGTAATCAATACTTTCTTCAGTCATATTTTACCTTGGAAAAACTGGGAATTTCGCTCAGGTGTCGGATTTAGTGCCTATTCTGATGATTTTACAAATTATTACTTTGGTATTTCACCTGAAGAAGCATCGCCTGCTAGACCTATTTATGAAACTGGCACATCGGGTAGCGTTATTTTTGAATTTCACGCAGAATACCCACTCAATCGGCATTGGGTATTTCTAACTGGTGTTCTATCAACTTGGTTCACTAATGAAATAGTTGATAGCCCTATCGTTTCACAAGGTTATCAACACAAAGCCATGGTAGGCGTGCGATATGTATTCTAGAACAATCACTCTTTTCTTATGCGTGTTAAGCACTAAACCATTAGCGGGATATGCTGAACAAATAGAACAGAGTGATTTTGTTGCTATACCTGACACGTGCGTTGCGTTACGTGAAGGACGAAATTGCTACGCTGATATTGAGATCAACTGGCAGCGTCCCGAAATAGGTAATTATTGCCTACGAGACGCCACATCAAAGCACATCATGCAATGCTGGCTTAGACAGAAATCAGGGCAATTTTATTATGCCTTTGACTCTGTTGAAGCAATTGCATTTGAGCTAATCAACAGTGATAGCGGCAAAACCATTGCTAAAACACACGTTCAATTACAATGGGTTTATCAAAACCGTCAGAAAAAACGTCGCTGGCGATTGTTTTAAAAAAGAGAAAAATTATGGATAATTACGGCACTATTTTACTTGTTGAAGATGATACATCGCTTGCCCAATGGGTGGCAGAGTATTTAATTGAACAAGGCTACACGACTCAAATTTGCTCTCGTGGCAACCTTGTTGTTGAACAGGTTAAACAGTTTTCACCTGATCTAATCTTGCTAGACATAATGCTGCCAGGACAAGACGGCATTAGCATTTGTCGCGAACTAAGGCAATTTTATAACAAGCCTATTATTATGCTCACAGCTCGAGACGAAGAGATGGATGAAGTCATTGGTCTTGAAGTGGGTGCTAGTGATTACATAACAAAGCCGGTGAGACCCAGAGCATTGCTTGCTCGCATTAAAGCAGCGTTGCGTATGAGCCATGATAATAAAGAGCAAAAAAATGACTCGTTAATTATCGAGGTAGGTGCATTAAAAATTGACACTCAATCTCGCAATGTTTTTGTTAATAATGTAGAACAATCAATATCAAGTGCTGAGTATCTATTACTGAGTTACTTAGCCTCTAATGCTGGCCAAGTAGTATCTCGCGATGCTGTATTTAAAGCCACGAAGGGCAGAGAGTATGACGGCCTTGATCGCAGTGTAGATGTTCTTATATCAGCATTACGTAAAAAATTTAATGACGACCCACAACACCCTGAAAAAATTAAAACCATTTGGGGTAAAGGTTACTTGCTCGTTGCAAGCGCATGGTAGTAATGTCATTTCATTTTAGCAGTTCGAATAGATGAAAAAGTTTTATCTTTCACTACTGGGTAGTGCCCTTTTGTCAATCGTTGCCCTTGGTTGGCTAATCGATGCTTTTAGTCAACAAGCCCACTCCCCCCAAGATGAATTTGCGCTACAAAGCAAAATATTAATGGGCTTTAGCCAACAATTGTCATTAATTGAGCCCGCTGATCGCAGCCAATATACGCAAAAATTAGCTGCGCAATTTGCCTTGCCTCTTACCTACCGAGCAACTGAAACTTTAGCACTGCCTGACTCGCTACTTGTAGAGATGAACCAAACTGGTGGTTTGATTCTTGAGGACCAGCAAGGTTTCTACTTACTTTACAGTAACAATCAGTTAGCACCTTATCATTTAAAACTACGTTTAGAAAAAACAATAGAGCATATACAACAAAACGATATGTTACTTACCTTATTGTTTTATGCTGGGTTATGTGTGTTTATGGGTTTTATCATTGCTCCGCTAGCTAAACGGCTTGGGGTTGTAAATGAAGCTGCAAAACAGTTTGCAAGCGGTAACTTACAAGCACGTATTCCCGTCTCTTACTTTACTTATATCAAAGACGTTGAGCTAACTTTTAACAGAATGGCCAGTCAAATAGAAAAGCTACTTGATGAAAATAAATTAATGGCATCAAGCTTATCACATGATATTCGTACACCGATTGCCTGTTTACGCTTTGGCTTAGATGCGACTTTAGACTGTGATGATGAACAAAAAAGGTTGCATTACTTAACCCGCATGGAGTCTGATTTAGATCAGATGGAATCGATGCTAAAAAGCTACCTAGCATTTGCCACATTAGAACAAAAAGCCACGCAACTTAATTATGCTTACACTGAATTAAACGATTACTTAACTACGATCATTTCGCAACTGGAACCTAAAATAACGAAATGTGACCTTGATGTTGAATTAATCTGTAAAGGTTTTAGAGTCCATGCAGACCTACACTGGCTTGCTCGCGCAATGTCAAACCTCTTAAGTAATGCATGTGACTTTGCAACCAAACATATCATTATCAGTGCTTTTAAACAGGCACATTATGTGGTTATTACAGTGGAAGATGATGGCCCCGGCATTGATGAACAAAACTGGGATAAAGTGTTTAGCCCTTTCTTTCAAGAACAAAGCCACAGAAACAGAGCAACACAAAGCTATGGATTAGGATTAGCTATTGTTGCTAAAGTAGCAGACTGGCACCATGGTTCAGTGTCTGTCAGCCGCAGTAAACGGCTTAATGGCGCTTGTTTTACATTGAAAATCCACAACATTGAAGAAATGTAACCATTTTGTTACAGTTTACATGTGGAAATTATCTATCTTCACATTTAAATTCAGAAGCTTAAGTGCATTAAGTTAAATAAAACCTGCATAATAAAGTATTAAAGTTAAGCAACGAGCCCCCCCTCGTATTAATATGGAAGAATAAGTGCTGTTTATTTTTTTGCATATGCAGTAGATTGTCATCGCCATCACAAAAATAGAGAAGTAATAATAATTATGAGCGCAGTTAGAGGGGAGTTTAGCTCCCGTTTTGGATTCATCATGGCCGCCGCAGGCTCAGCGGTGGGGTTAGGTAATATTTGGGGCTTTCCCACTCAAACAGCCAGTAATGGCGGAGCAGCATTTTTAGTTGCTTATTTGATTCTTGCATTTTGTCTGGCCTACCCTGCTTTAATGGCTGAACTTACCATTGGTCGGCATGGTCAAGCAAATGCAGTTACATCATTGCGTGCAATTTCAAACACGAAATCACAAAAGCAATTTGCTTTTATAGTGGGCTTTGGTGGCATTATTTGTGCTGGTTTAATTTTAAGTTTCTACGCAATTGTTGCAGGTTGGATGATAAGTGCAACCTTAGAACCGATTGCTACATTAGCGGGAAACCAACCCATTACTAGTTGGCTTAGTGAACAATCACTATCAAGAAATCTTATATTTACGACTGGCTTTATCATTTTGACCGTGGCTATTATCAGCCGAGGTGTTGAAAACGGTATTGAAAAATGGTCAAAGCGTCTAATGCCAGCACTGCTATCAATCCTATTTGCTCTCATTATTTACGTCATGATGCAAGACGGTGCAATGACAGGGTTAAAGGCTTATTTAGTTCCGGATTTTAGTTCAATTTTAAACCCAGAACTGCTGGTCAACGCGTTAGGCCAAGCGTTTTTCTCTTTATCGCTGGGTACCAGTGTTATGATCATTTATGGCTCTTACATTAGTAAAAAAGAAAACCTGGTATCACTGGGTGCATACGTTACATTAATTGATGTGTTTATCGCATTTGTAGCAGGCCTATTGATCATACCGGCTATGTATGTAGCGCAAGCTCAAGGGGTTGAAATATTCAGTTCACAAGGTGAACTATTATCAGAAGATACCTTAGTATTTCAAGTCTTACCCGCTCTTTTTGATGGAATGGGCACAATAGGGTTATTTGTTGGTTTTGCGTTTTTTGCACTGATGAGCATCGCTGCTTTAACATCGTCTATTTCCATGTTAGAAGCACCGGTATCGTATGCTGTAGAGCGTTTTACCCTCGACAGAATCAAAGCAACATGGTTGATTGGGGCAATTATCACGATAGTAAGCTCTACTATTGTTATATATTTTGATACGTTGTTTGGCTTCGTCATCACGCTAACAACTAAATTTGGTCAACCTCTGTTAGGGCTCATGTGCTGCTTATTTGTAGGTTGGATCTGGTATAGAAATTCCTTGCTTGAAGAAATTAAACAAGGGTGCCCTGGTGTAGCCAACAGTGTGTTTTGGAAAATATGGCCATGGTATATTAAATTTATTTGCCCATTGGCTATTGCGTTAGTATTTATCAATTCAATTTTCGGTTAACTGAATTAGCATTAAAATAAGCGCCCGTTAACTTATTGGGCGCTTTAAAATCATATCTTGATGTTCAATGCCATCTTCTAAGTAAGGTTGTGCAACCTCCTCAAAACCAAGTGAACGATAAAAATCCAGTAGGTATGTTTGCGCACCAATATATATTTCTCTATTGGGCCATAACTCAAAACACTTAGCGACAGCACTGGCTACTAATTCTTGTGCCAAACCATTTCCGCGATACTCCTTGTTTATTAGTACACGCCCTATAGCGCTATAGGTGTTATTTTTCACATAGCATCGTGCATAAGCACCAAGCAAATTATCTGTAAGCCAATACATATGTTCGGTAGTTTGCTCACAATCTATCTCATCCAGTTCTGGATATGCGCAAGCCTGCTCAACGACAAAGACATCAACACGTCCTTTTGCTATTAGGAATAATTCTTGCGTCGTCAAAGCTGAAAATGACTTGGTTAGTAAATTCATAAAAAATCCTAATAAAAAAGCCCAGACAATGCTGGGCTGTTAACGAGATATATTTAGGCTCATGCAAATAAACGCTCTAGCTGATCACACAGCTGGGATAGGTTCACATGATCATGTTCGATAGTTAAATCGACGTAACCGTCACCACGAAATGCTCTATCGAGTTCAATCAATACGTGTGTCTTATGTGCCTCTGGTACAAACGACAATTCAACTTCTTGCAAACCAAATAAGCTTCTGCTGTTCGGTCTATATTCAAGTTCTTGATAGCAACCCGATAAAGAACTGAATGTCTTTGCACGTAAGTAGCCTTTCTCTACATCGGCTTTAACTAAACTGAAGCCTAATTTATCCATTGCTTGCATAAACGTATTGACAGCATCATTTGGGTATATGTGTAAATGGTCTTTATCACTTGGATCCAAAGCTAGATCAATATCTAAACCAGTTTCAAGCCAAACATACGACTGATTATAGCCTGCATTAATTTCGGTGATCGGCGTCTCTGAATGTAAACGTGCTTCAAAAGGAATGTGTTTCTCTTCTCCGGGTTCTATACTGCCAATATCTGTGATTCGCCATTTATCAATCACATGATTGGTAAAATAACTGCCCTCTTCACCCTCAACTTTAACACGAGTCATCAGAGCAAGATCCAGTCCTGATATTTCTTGACTTACATCACCAGCTGTAATCACAATTTGAGCATTAAACTTTTGCCCTGGTTGGAGGTGTTCTGTCTCTAAAATAGTATCGACTTTTGCTGCACCAATACCAACTGATGCAAGAATTTTTTTAAACATCTATTTCTCCTTAAGTACAACCGTATTAACACAGCCACACTTAAAATCCTTTGTTACTGCATCTTAACCATATTTAAAAGCTGATGTCAGTGAAAAAATAGTGTTTTAATAATTTTTTACAATAAACAATGTACTATCGCATGTTTTTTATACTAAATCAGAGATAGTTCAAGTGTATGCCCATTAGTCATACTATTTATTTCAAAAACACCTAGATTTCGCTACACTGTTAAACCAAATAAAGTCATATTAAGTATTATGGAACTATTATATTTTGCAGCAGCGTTTGTCTGCGGTTTTGTTGTTTACCAACTTAAACTTCCGCCATTGATCGGCTTTCTAATTGCAGGTTTTGCCTTAAACCTTTCAGGGTTTAAGACCACTGAACTACTCAACTCAATTGCAAATTTAGGTGTGACTCTCCTACTCTTTAGTATTGGGCTAAAATTACGTGTAGCTAATTTAATTAAGCCCCAGGTTTGGGCTCCGGCTTCTATACACATCATTTTAAGTAGCTTGCTTTTTGCTAGCTTCATGCTGCTACTAGGTTATTTAGCCCTTCCTTTATTTAAGGAGCTCAGCTGGCAAAGTGCCTTATTAGTAGGTTTTGCTTTTAGTTTTTCAAGCACAGTGTTTGCCGTAAAGGTTCTCGAAGAACGAGGAGAAATGTCCAGCCTGCATGGTAAAATTGCGATTGGTATACTGGTCATGCAAGACATATTCGCAGTTATCTTCTTAGCAATTAGCACTGGAAAGTCACCAAATGGCTGGGCTATCGCCTTATTTGCCTTGCTTCCTTTAATGCGTCCGATTATGTTTTGGATATTAAACCGTTCTAAGCACGGTGAGCTTTTACCTCTATTTGGCTTTTTCTTTGCACTTGTTGTTGGTTATCACGCGTTTGAATTCGCAGGATTAAAAGGCGATTTAGGCGCATTGATAATTGGCATGATATTCGCCCCACACAAAAAGGCTGGTGAGCTTGCTAAATCTCTACTCAACTTAAAAGAAATCTTGCTAGTTGGCTTCTTTTTAACAATCGGTTTGGGGGCAGAATTAACAGTAAACTCGCTGTTTATCGCCTTGATAATTATTTTAGTATTACCGGTAAAAGTTACTTTGTATTATATACTGACAAACGCGTTCAAATTACGGGCTCGCACTTCACTGCTCAGTGCGTTTACCCTAACAAATTATAGTGAGTTTGGTTTAATCGTCTGCATGGTAGCCGCCACTAGTGGCTTAATCACTGCAGAATGGTTAGCGGTCATGGCAATCGCAGTGTCTATTACTTTTATTATCGCATCACCACTTAACAAGCGCTCTAATGAGATTTATGTAAAAATTGAAACTTGGTTATTGCAATTTGAAAGCCAGACCCGCCTGGCTGAAGAGCTACCAGTAAACCTGAATGATACTAAAATCGTTATTTTTGGTATGGGCCGAATCGGGACTGGTGCATACGAAACGATAAACATTACTCACCCTGGTGTGGTTGCTGGTGTAGACATAAAACCTGAAGTTGTTGATAAGCATATTAAAAGGGGACGTAAAGCATTGCTAGCTGATGCGACTGATCCTGATTTTTGGCAAAGAGTAAATCATTCAAGCGTCGAAATGATCATGCTTGCCATGCCGAAGCATATGCAAAATATTTTTGCGTTAGAACAATTAAAAGCATCGGGTTACCAAGGACAAGTAACAGCGATTGCTAACTACCCTGATCAGCAGAAAGAGCTAGAAGATATGGGGGTTGATTCAACATATAACTTCTATTTAGAAGCAGGTAGTGGTTTTGCCGAACACGTAAAACAAAAACTTTTTTCTTAATGTGAATTATTTTTGAGACGACGATTATCAGTGCCATAAAAGGTACTGATAATCATTTTCATCGTTATTTCATTAACTTAGTCAATTAACATCTAATTCCTCATTTTTCCTGCACAAAAAAACCGTCAACCACATTTACAAAGCTTTACATCGAAATTAGCATTTCCTCATTAAAACAGAGTAAACTCCATCCATCGGATATTTCGTAAGTATCTATTTTTAACACATAATTTACGCTTATATATGTTTTAGATACGCATTCAATTGCTTCTGTTTATTTGTGATTTTTAAAGGTTTTAGATGAAAGATAAGTTTACTATACAGCATCAAGCTGTGGCTGATGATTTACAAAGCCCAAAATTAGTTGAGCTTCAGAATCGCCTAGACGATATCCAAAATGAAGGTATGACTGCGATGACAATGCGTGATGTTTTATTTCATAAGATGCTTGATGTTTACCAAGTTCCTAGCGACCATTTTTTACGTGATAGCGAAACACCGCCTCGCATTGATGATCCTGCTATTATCATCCAATTAAAGCAGCTTGGTTTCTCAAAAAAGTCTCTGTACCAAATTCATTAAGTAAACTACGAGGCCTACTCCCTCGTACTATATAGGCTGTTTCTTGCCCGTCACAGCCTATTCTTCCTCTCTTTGTAGTACACTTAAGTCATTATCTAACATTTTTTATTGAGCCTCGAAATGGATTCTCAATTACTCAAAGTAGCAATTAATACTAAAATGCCCTTTGGCAAGTATAGTGGCCGCCCCCTGTTATTATTACCTGAGCCATACCTTGTATGGTTCAAACAAAAAGGCTTCCCTCAAGGGCTCCTGGGTAACCAACTTGCGATGATCTATGAAGTAAAACTTAATGGACTGGAAGAAATGCTAATGCCTCTTTTGAATAGTAAAAAATAACAATCAAAGTTTGAACTTACTTCTAAAGAGACAGTCTATTACATTGCTACTTGTTGATTTTGGTTTTAACCGTAAAAAGCGCCACTCGGCGCTTTTTTTATGTCTTCGATTCTTACTTATGACCTTGGTAAATAAATCGTTATCTTCGCACCACCTAGGCCCGAGTCAGATACTTCACAGCTCCCTTGGTGCCAAGAAATTATTTTTGCAACAATCGCTAAACCTAAACCAAAGCCACCTGTTTTTTTATCTCGGCTCTTGTCTAGTCGCGTAAACGGTTTAAATACAGCATCTCTTTGCGTAAGCGCAATACCAGGACCGTCATCTTCTACATGAATGATTATCGTATTTGATTCTTCTGACAGACTTACATGTACCTGACTTTTTGCATACTTAATTGCATTTCCAATCAAGTTTTGAATGCTACGCGCAATGAAGTGAGCATCGCAAGTATAGGTATAATCGATTGGTAAGTTTGTCGTGAGCGTTATATTGGTTGCATAATCCAGCTTCTTGATTACGTTATTAATTAAATCAACTAAATCACACTGCTGAACCATTATATTGGGTTGTTGGCTATCAAGGCGCGCATAATCTAGCATTTCTTTGACGAGTAATTCCAGTTCAGTGATATCAGCTTGCATTGTATCGATATAATCAAATGCTTTTTCATCGGCGACTTTATCTTCAAGCATAGCTAACGCAAACTTTAAACGTGCTAGCGGTGTTCTAAATTCATGTGATACTGATGATGTTAACTCTTGCTGTGCAGTCAATAGATACTGAATTCTAAGTTGCATCGCACTCAACGTATCAGTGATTGGTAAAAAGAAAGACTTAGACGATTCTGATAATTGAAAATCTTGTGACCCATCCACAGCTTCGCATGCTAGCCTTAATTTAGAAAAATCGCGCCACAATAAAAAGCTCCATAAGCCAATAGGAATACCGACCACACTTAATAACAATAAATAAGGCCATACAGAAGGAAAAACAGGCGATGACACATCAACAGGACCAACTTGAAGTAACTGCTCACTATCAGTAGCAACATACCATACTAGACGCTGCTGCTGATCAAAAAGGTATAGGTATTGGTTTTCTGACAATTCATTCTGCAGCGCAATGGGCAAAGCAACATCTTTGGCTATTAAGAGGTTTGCGCCAAAATGATGGGATATCTTTTCAATACCTTCTGGTGTTTGCGCTAATAGCCAAAGAGAGCGGCCAAACTCATTATCAAGGGAAAGGTGTTGCTGACTTTCTTCGTAGGGCCAAAGCTGCTCTATGACTCCGCTGACCAAAAAAAGGGAAACTATAATATACAAATATAAACTTGCAAAAAGCTTCCCCATTACCGACTACATTCCCCACGCATCAGAAACAAACAAGTAACCTTGCCCCCATACCGTTTTTATTCGGTATGGTTTATCACTATTATCACCTAATTTTTTACGAATGCGCGATACCCTTACATCCACAGTCCGATCTAAGCCATCATATTGGCGACCAATCATGTGTTGATGCACGTGTTCTCGACTTAACACTTCTCCAGCGTTTGAAGCAAGTAACCAAAGTAACTCAAACTCATGTGATGTTAAGGTTATTTCATTGCTCTTTAGTCGAACGATACGGCTTGTTTTATCGATGCTTAAATCGCCAAACTGAAGTTCTTCTGGTGGTTTTATAGTTGCTTGTCCGCGTCTTAGCAAAGCGTTAATGCGCGCCAAAAGCACTCGTGGCTCAGCGGGTTTAATAACATAATCATCTGCGCCTAATTCGAGTCCAATAACTTGATCAAAATCTTCACCTTTCGCAGTCAACATTAAAATAGGCAAACTAAATTTGTCTCTTACTTGGCGGCAAACACTAAAACCATCTTTACCAGGTAACATGACATCTAGAATCATTAAATCGACATGATTCTTCTCTAGATATTCAAATACCTCATCGCCACGCTCAAGTACGGACACATCAAGCCCATTGCTTTGAAGGTAATCTTGCGTTAATTGCTGTAACCCTAAATCATCTTCAACAAGTAAAATTTTTGCCATTGGCAGCTCCAGAATTAAAAAAAGCTCCACGGAGAACGAAGCCTACGTCGAGACACCTTGGCATGCGTACTCTGCACTTCAATACTTGCCGTTGCTAACAGTTCATCCGTGTGAGGATTGTTCAGCGAGTATAAGGTTTTAACATGAACATGCGCTTTATAGTCAAAGCTTGCAACTTGAACTTGCAGCCAACACTTTAATTGCTGCTTATGTTCATACAAACAGACATCCATTTTTTTAGGTAACGACACGGTGAATTTTACATCAAGATCACAAAAATCTTGTTGTTCGGAAACCACACAGACTTTAGGTGAAATACTGAGCATATCTTTTTTGGCCACAGCCTTGAATGAAAAAATGGTCAAGGCAAAGACGCAAAGCGTAAATTGTAGGTACTTCATATTAAAAAATATGATCAAATCCTAAAAAAGCAGTCATTGAATACGTTTTTTCGAACAGCGGGCTATCCGCTAAGGCTGAGTAATCGTAATAAGCCAGATGAAAACGCACTGAGTTTACCTCGCTAAGAGGCCAGCGGGCATCTATTTTAGCATAAGGCTGTAAACTACTACCAACTGCAATTGCTTCATTTGGGTTTTCTTTTTCACTTACACCATAAAAATAATTATTCAGTTGCGCTGACTTGTACCAAACTCCAAGGCTTGGTTTAACATGGATCTTGCCAATTTTATGAGTCATCTGCCACTGCAGCGCACTTCTCCATCCCTGATAAACCCCTGAAATATCAGCTAATGCTTGAGCAGAAAAAACATGTTTCTCATAGATGTAATGATAACTAAGACCTGCATCAAGTGCCCATCTGCGTTTATTAAGTTCATTAATGTCTAATTTTGGCTGTTGCTCTTTTAATTCAACGGGAGAAGAAGCAATAAATGAGTTAGATGAGGATAAAGCAAATATATTAGTTGGATGCCAGTTGACGAAAAAGCGAGTCTCAGGATTAAACTCAGATACAAGGTTAACCACGTGGGGAGAGTCAGGTTCAAGGCTGTAACCTAATCGTCCATTATCAAAAAACAGATGTTCAGCATAATAAGCTACTTCGGGTATTAAAACTAAAGGTAAATCTGACCCTCCTTTCAAAGGGTTTGTCATAATACCTAACCCTGTATTTAAACTTAAATGCCATTGATCAATAGTAATATCTTGTTTTGGCTCATGTTCTGACGACTTTGCGGATGAGACACTTACAGAACCAAACAACATGCTTGCCGCAATCAGGATGTATATTGTCAACTTCATCGTTATTTTTATACGTTTTTATGCTGTTAATGCACGTATAATAGCAAGCTATTAAAAACATATCCCTAGTTGATTACAATCATTCACACTTTTGATACATTCATTCCCAACTTTATATCAATTAGCAATACTATTGACCTCTTTCAGTGCTTGCGCGATTTCCCATAGTGCATTTAAGGCAGGATCTGAAAGGTTTTTTTTAAGCACTGCAAGGCCAATTTCAAAACCTGCGGGCGCATCATGTTGGTCGCTTATGATATGAACGCGGTCCTTAAGAGGACTATTATCAAGTACAATCTTAGGCACCATTGCAATACCTAACCCTAAGCTAACCATAGATACCATGGCCTCGTGACCAGCAACCTGCGCATAAATTTTTGCGTTAATGTTATATTTACGCCACCACTGCTCTAGCCTTTGTCGGGTGAACCCTTGCTCAGGCACAATAAATTCCAACTCAGACCAATCGATAAATTCTTTTTTATTCGCTAGCTTTTCTGTAATTAACGAGGGATTTCGAGGCGCAATAAACACTAAAGATGAATAACCGATACTCGCAAAAGCAATTTGAGGGGGCAACTTATCAGGCTTAGCCGCAATCGCCATATCTTCATGTAAATCAAGTACCCGATTAATCGCTAATGCAGGGTCACCCGTGTTTAACTTGAGCTTAATATGTTGGTGTTCCAATCTTAATTGCTCAAGCATTTGGTGTAAGAAACTGTAAGAGGCTGTCACTGAGCAAAAAACACTCACCTTGCCGTATATGGTTTGCCCAGGGTCTTGAACATTTGCACGAAAACGGTGCCAATTCGCAAGTGTTGCGTTCGCAAAATCTATAAATGACTCCCCCTCACGCGTTAATTTAACACTGCGGTTATCTCGGCTAAATAAGGCCACACCAACCTCATCTTCTAATTGCTTAATATTTCTACTCAATGTTGGCGCACTGATATGACATAACTCGCTCGCACGCGCAAAGTGCAACGTTTTTGCTAACACCAAAAAGTAATCTAACCGTTTATGATCCAAACCTAGCACCTTCATTTCATTTAATGAAATACTTTAATTCAAATATATCATTTTACGCAAGTATAAAATTACCTTAGGGTAGAACTAAGCAACGCATTTACGCTTGCATCTAACAGAATATAAATGAATAGGACACTAACAATGGCGAATTATTTTAATACACTTCCTTTGCGTGAGCAGTTAGCTCAATTAGCACAATGTGAATTCATGAACCCTGCTGAATTTGCCGATGGCGTTGAAGTACTAAAGGGTAAAAAACTCGTTATTGTTGGTTGCGGCGCTCAAGGTTTAAATCAAGGTCTAAACTTACGCGATTCTGGCTTAAATGTAGCCTACACATTGCGTGATTCGGCTATCAGTGAACGTCGCCAATCATATCTAAATGCAACCGAAAATGGGTTTACTGTTGGCACATATGAAGAGCTAATCCCAACGGCGGACGTTGTTTTGAACCTAACCCCTGATAAGCAACATACAGCGGTTGTTAACGCCATTATGCCAATGATGAAGCAGGGGTCAACACTTGCGTATTCCCATGGTTTTAACATTGTAGAAGAAGGCATGCAGGTTCGTGACGACATTACTGTAATCATGGTGGCGCCTAAGTGCCCTGGCTCTGAAGTACGTGAAGAATATAAACGCGGCTTTGGTGTACCAACTCTGATAGCAGTGCACCCTGAGAACGATCCACAAGGGCATGGTTTAGCTCAAGCAAAAGCTTATGCAGCAGGAACCGGTGGTCATCGCGCGGGGGTACTAAAATCGTCATTTATTGCTGAAGTTAAATCAGACCTTATGGGTGAGCAAACTATTCTATGTGGCATGCTGCAAACAGGCTCTATCTTATGTTTTGATAAAATGATAGAAAACGATATCGAGCCTGGCTATGCATCGCGCTTAATCCAATACGGCTGGGAAGTGATCACAGAAGCACTTAAATACGGTGGTGTAACGAATATGCTGGATCGTTTATCGAATCCAGCTAAAGTGAAAGCGTATGAATTAAGTGAACAACTTAAAGTGATAATGCGTCCATTATATAACAAACACCAAGATGACATTATCGATGGTACTTTTTCTCGAGTAATGATGGAAGATTGGGCTAATGATGATGCGAACCTATTAAAATGGCGCGCAGAAACGGCTGAAACTAATTTTGAAAAAACGCCTGCTGGGGATACTGAAATTTCAGAACAAGCGTTTTTTGATAACGGTATCTTAATGGTTGCGATGGTTAAAGCCGGTGTAGAACTTGCTTTTGAAACAATGACAGCGGCGGGTATCATTGAAGAGTCAGCCTATTACGAATCTCTTCATGAAACACCACTTATTGCGAATACGATTGCCCGTAAGAAATTATTTGAAATGAACAGAACCATTTCTGATACAGCAGAATACGGTTGCTACTTGTATAACCACGCATGTTTACCTCTTTTAGCTGATTTTATGAAAGACATCTCTACGGATGTAATTGGTAAAGGCTTAGCTGAGCAAAGTAACCATGTTGATAATCAAACACTAATCGAAATTAATAAAGCACTTCGTGAACACCCTGTAGAAATTGTAGGTGCTAAACTGCGTGGCTATATGTCAGCAATGAAAAAGATTGTTTAACCCTGGACAATAATAGAAGTTTCGCTTGTTAGAAACCAAGCCCACACGCTTACGCTGTGGGCTTTTTCATATAAAACCTGCCTGTATTTAGCTACCAAAAACACAAAATCAATTTCCCCAATTCTTACACACAACATATCGCAGTGTATTATTATTGTGCTAAACTAAACGCCAAGGTAGTAAATTAGTAAACAAATTATGCTCTTACAACGCACTCCAATTACGCAAAAAATAACACTTTTAGGTATCTGTATTGCCTTACTGGTATCTGCACTTATAGGAATTACGTCTTTATTCAGTGCCAAAAGTATCATAGAACAGCGTATGATTGACTCTGAACTTCCCAGTAAAATACAAGCGATTAACAACTACATTAGCTTAGAAATAAACCAGCTCAAAAGTGCTGCACAGCAACTATCAAGCAATGAATTTATTTTAAACTGGGCAAGTAAAAACAGCACTGACGACACCATTTTAATCAATGAACTTAATCGCGTGAAACGTCAATACAATCTTGCCACAGCATCTTGGGCTAACAGGATGAGTGCTCAATATTGGAACCAAGATGGTTTTTTAAGAGTGCTGAATACACAACAAGATAGCTGGTTTTATAGTTTTAAAGAAAGTAAACAACCCTTTTCCATCAGTATTTTCCAAGAAAGTGAAAATGACGTAAAAATGTTTGTAAACCACCAGCAGCCAAATGGTGTTGGCCTAGCAGGTCTTGCAAAAAGTATCTCTGCCATGCAGGCTTTATTAAATAAATTTAGAATTGAGCAAACTGGCTTTGTATTTATTGCCGATAAAACAGGATCAATCAAGCTTCATAGAGACGCAAATAAAGTCGCCAAAGCACAGCTTGATTCACTTTACGGGAACGGAATTGCAAATCAACTATTGCGAAGTAATGATTTTAATTTATTAGAAATCACAATTGAAAATAAACCTTACTTTCTAGCTGCAAGCCTCATAAAAGGCACGGATTTATACGTCGTTGCACAAGTTGCTAAAGATGAAGTTTTCTCAGGAATAAAAGATCTACAATGGCAAATTATTAGCTTTGCTCTTTTAATTGGGCTGATTGCATCCGTTGTGAGCTTCTTATTAGCTCGTTCATTATCATCACCACTATCAAAAATGGCTGAATTATTTACTCGATTAGGTTCTGGCGATGCTAACTTAGCCTACCGCCTTCCTGAATCCGCGCAGCCTGAACTGGCTGAATTGAGTGATGGGTTTAACTTATTTATCACAAAAATTGAAACTGCTATTGCAAAAGTTGCCAGTGAAAGTCATGAAATACGTCAAAGCTCACAACATGTATTTGATCAAGCACAGCGCAACTCTCAGGCAATTGATAGTCAAAAAGAACAAACAATTACCGTGGCTGCAGCTATTAACCAAATGGGCGCAACAGTACAAGAAATTGCAAGCAGTGCCGCTACAGCAGCAAAATTAACACAAGACAGTAAAGCAAATACAGACAAAAGCCATCAACAAGTTAGCCTCAGCCAGGAGTCAATATCTGCACTAGCAAGTGATATTGATGTGATTACCACTCAGGTCGAACAACTGTCATTAAAGACTGCAGCTATCGCGACTATCGTTGATTCAATTCGTGGTATTTCGGAACAAACTAATTTACTTGCTTTAAATGCTGCTATTGAGTCTGCACGTGCGGGTGAACACGGTCGAGGCTTTGCCGTTGTAGCTGATGAAGTCAGAGCGCTGGCAAGCAGAACGTCTCAATCAACCACTGAGATTCAAGGCATGATTGAAGAATTGACGAGTACTTCATCATTAGTGGTGACGAATATAACGCAATCAAAAAATAAAGCGCAGGAGAGCGTATTAGCAATGCAAAACTCCGTTCAATTATTGAGTTCGATTACCAATACAGCAAACGAAATAAACGACATGGCGACACTTATTGCAACAGCAACCGAAGAGCAAAGCACTGTGGTTACTGACGTTGGGCGAACTATTGAAGCGATAAGCGAGATTAGCGATCGAGCGATGCAAGAGCAAATCAGTACAGAACAAGCAATTAGTGACCTTGCAAGTAGTGCTCAAGCTCTGGATAAGTTAGTGGCTATGTTTGAAAAACACTAAATCCAAAGCGCTTTTAATAGAAAAGTGTAAATATACTTTATTTAAGAGCGCATTTTAACTTTCACTTTTATCAAACATGTCCCCGCTAAAATATAGGCTATAATTTATGTAAGTTGATTAGTTGGGGCAGTCAAATGACAACATCAAACGTTTATAAACTCCTATTCATTACTATCTTATTCTTTTTTTTGAGTGGTTGTAATAGCACTTCACAAAACAGTTTCTCCCCACCTCCTGATTTCACATTAAATCATGGTTTTACAGCCTTACCAGTGGAAACACCCGCGGAAATTTTTGTTCTCAATGATGATATTAAACAGCAATTAGACAACGCTTTTCCACCCACTAAACGGAATTTACAGTCAACACGCAAACTACTACGATTTTTACTCGACAATGGTGATGCATCGCTGTCTTACCAATCAGGTGCTACATTAATTGCAAGCCAAGCATATCGCGATCTCAACGCAAACTGCCTTTCGTTATCTATATTAGCCTATAGCATGGCTGAGTATTTAGGAATGCACACTCAATTTCAGCAGGTGCATATTCCAGAATATTGGGCGCTTAATAAAGGGTATAACCTGTTAACTGGTCATATAAACTTACGTATCTCTCAACCTAAAAATACAGGCAGTAATATAAAACATGTTTACAATAGCTTAGATTCAATAGTGATCGATTTTGATCCAAACTCGCGAGGTGAAAAATTTCAAACAAGCCAAATAACAAAGTCCCGTATTACAGCCATGTTTTATAATAATAAAGGTGTTATTGCCATGCTGAATAAACGTTACGATCTGGCATATAGCTATTTTGATGCTGCAACTGACATCGACAATCAGTACTCTGGCGCATGGGGTAATTTAGCCGTGTTATTTAGGATTACAGATCAGTTTAAAAACGCAGAACGCGCCTATAATTATGCATTAGTAACAAATAAAGACAATCATACTGCGCTTGGGAACTTGGCTTTGCTTTATAAGCTGACAGATCGAAATGACCAAGCGACTGAAATTTTAACCTTATTGGATAAAAAACGTCAAAGTAACCCTTACTACCACGTTTCACTTGGCAACACAGCTTACAAAAACAAAGCCTACCGCGATGCAATAAAACATTTCCATAAAGCGAAACGGCTTGATAAAAAACTCCATGATAGTTATTTTGGTTTA
Organism: Pseudoalteromonas sp. H105; assembly: GCF_001469215.1. Classification (GTDB taxonomy): domain Bacteria; phylum Pseudomonadota; class Gammaproteobacteria; order Enterobacterales; family Alteromonadaceae; genus Pseudoalteromonas. The sequence continues at coordinate 267,385 of NZ_LOFH01000003.1, read as the reverse complement.
GCACGAACCTACTATCAACTAGGCGATTTTAAGCATGCTTACAAACAGCTTCGCTTAGCAAATAAACATGCTGACTTTGAGCACGATAAAAAACGTTATCAATCCAAGCTAAAGGCATTAAGTAACATGACGGCAAAAACTAATGACTTTTAGAGTACTGTGTGTAATTTATACTCTGTGTTACTGTGCCCCCGCATTTACTCTAACAACTGAACAACAATTGTTTGATGACTTATTGTATTTGAGCTCAAAGCCACTTCAAGGAAGGAAAACAAATACCTCAGGCGCTACTGAAACTGCTAAATATATAAGTAAACGCTTCGAATCACTGGGTTATCAGAGCCAATTACAACCTTTTGAGTATCGCAGTGGATTTTTTTCACGCTCCGTGGGAACAAATGTGATTGCAAAATTAACGACACATAACGCGCGAGCACCACAGCTTATTATTACTGCGCATTACGATCATCTAGGCAAAAAAGGGGGGAAGTTTTTCCCAGGTGCAAATGACAATGCAACAGGCGTGAGTGCGCTGCTTTTTCTAGCGCAGCATTTGAAAATAAATACACCTGATTTTAATATTGTTTTTGTTGCGATGGATGCTGAAGAAAATGGCTTACATGGGAGTCAATATTATGTCTCTACACTGGATGCCTCATTACCTTTATTAAATATTAACCTTGATATGTTGGGTGTCAAAAAGCGAACCCCAACACTTTATGCATTTACGTCTAACAAACAAAAGCAAGGCGTGAAAAACCTAACAAGCCAAGTGAGTACTCATACTATTAATGTTAAAGTGACAAGCTCTTCATACCACATGAATCGACTAATAAAAAGTGACCGTATTGACTGGCGTAAAGCCAGTGATCATTACTCTTTCGCGCAAGCGGGCATAGGGTATATTTATTTTGGCATGGGTGATGATAAACATCACCATAAACTATCGGATATATTTTCCAGTATTGACCAACCCTTGTATTTAGAAACCGTTCTCTACATCGAACAGTTTATTCGCCATTTAGACGTGACTAATTTTTAAAGGAAGCTGCCCTGTCTTGATGAATTCGCGTTTTTGAGGTTTTGTTAATTTTTTTACCTTGTATTCTAATTTTGTCGCCTCGCTGCGATTACCAACCGTTGTTTGATATACAAGCGTTAATGGCCCTTTTCCTTTCAAATTTTTAGCCCCATTTCCAGCTTGATGCGTAGCAAAACGCTTAGCAACATCAGTTGAAATTCCTGTATACCAGTGCCCAAATCGAGTTTGGACTACATACAAAGACCAAATTACCTCTGACTCTTTGGATGTATTTTTATCTGAGGCTAAACTTTTATCGCGCTTTATGGTCAAATCATCACTCCAAACATCGATAGTGTAAATTAAGTGCCAAACAATTGTGCAAAAAGGTTTTACCTTAAGTGACTAATCGGTATCATGCAGTTTATAAAAAATAAGGATCCAAACAAACAATGCAGTCGTTAAAAACTTTTTCTCTTTGGTTTATAGTTGCAGTCACGCTTAGTAGTCTTGCTGGATGTTCTAGCTGGGTTTATCGTATAAATATCCCACAGGGTAACTTTTTAGAGCAATCTGATGTGGATAAGCTGCGTATTAGTATGACCCGAGAGCAAGTTCTTTATGTTTTGGGCAAACCGATTGCAGAAGATGCTTTCGATAAAAATACATGGCACTACGTATACTCTTTCAACCTAGGCCGTAAAAATGAGCAACGTAAATCACTTACAATCAACTTTGAAAACGAAAAGTTGGTTTCATTGAGCGGTGATTACGAACAGCCTGAAGAGTTTAACACGCCACTTGAGCAGTAAACACAATTAGCAATAAAGGTTAGCAATTGCTAACCTTTATTATTTATGACTTATCTAGCGCCCGTCCACCTGTAATTTTATTCGCGCGGCCTTCTTCTTTAGCCTTTTCAGCACGTTTGCGCCTGACATCTTTTGGATCCGCTATTAGCGGGCGATAAATTTCAATTCTATCGCCTTGGGCAAGCACGTGCGTTAATTTACAGGTTCTATTCCATATACCCAAAGTTAAAGAAGTCGCCTCTATCTCTGGGCATTTTTCCAGTATGCCAGATTTAATAACCGCCTCTTCAGCAGTTGCCCCTTGAGGTACTTCTACCACTAAACACGTTGCCGTAGTAGGCAATGCAAAAACAACTTCAACGCTAATCATAATCGGGGACCATACACCGTTTTTGCTCTTTGAGTAAAAGCATTCACCATATTCTTTGCAACATCATTAAATATTTTGCCAAATGCAAGCTCAATAAGCTTACTCGCGAACTCAAATTCAAGACGTAGTTCAACTTTACACGCACGGTCATCAAGCGTTCTAAAATGCCACTGGCCTTTTAATGCCTTGAAAGGTCCATCCACCAAACGAAGTGTTACTGTGTGTTCATCAACAAATGTATTTTCTGTTGTAAACCATTTTTTAATACCCGCTTTGGAAATTTCTAAACTCGCCGTCATCATATTCGATTGCTGAGTTATTATTTTTGCGTCAGAACAATGCGGTAAAAATTCAGGGTATGCATCTACATCATTAACTAAATTAAACATCTCTTTGCTGCTATACATAACTAGCGCACTTTTTTCTATTTGTGGCATACTCACTCCCAACTGTGTGGGCGAATTTTAGCAAGCTTTGCGTTTTTACCCAAACATTACTGGCGCTTTATTTACATCAAGTTTTATAGGTAAATATAAAAAATCGATGTAAAAAGCATAGCTTTACGTATAATATGGGCCACTATGGCTAAGAAAAAATCATCTAAATCGACAAGCAATACCATCGCGCTAAATAAAAAAGCACGACATGAGTATTTTTTACACGACAAGTTTGAAGCAGGTGTTGAACTGCAGGGCTGGGAAGTTAAAAGTATCCGAGCAGGCAAAGTAAATATCTCAGAGACTTACATTCACCTAAAAAATGGCGAAGCTTTTTTGCTGGGCAGTCAAATACAGCCTTTAAATAGTGCTTCCACCCACGTTATTTGTGATCCTCTTCGTTATCGAAAGCTTCTCCTAAGTAGACGAGAGCTAGACCGCTTAGTTGGGGCAACCGAGCGAGACGGCTACTCACTTATTGCCACAGCGATGTACTGGAAAAAGTGCTGGGTTAAACTTGAGTTTCACCTTGGCAAAGGTAAGAAAATGCATGATAAACGCGAGGATGGTAAGAACAAAGACTGGTCTCGTGAAAAAGAACGTTTAATGAAGCATAAAGTTTAAATCTAAAAACGCCTAACACTAGTTAGGCGTTTTTTATGAGCCTGAAATTTATGACAGTAGTCTATTTGGCTATATTACGCCTGCTTCTAAGCATGCTGGTGCTATCTCATAATTTTGAACACAACCTTGATAACAACACATCAAGAACTATCGACTCTCAAGTATTAGTCGATTTACAAACAGCCTATCGTATTACTGAGTCAACGAAAGTGTCATTTGGCATCAATAATTTATTTGATGAAGAGCCACCTTTTGCAATTGGTGATGGTGACAGTGATTTATATGGCTATGCATCTGGAGTGCATAACCCTCGTGGTCGCTATTTATATACTAAAGTGTCTTTTGCTTTTTAAATTGTTATCATAAAAAAACCCGCCGAATGGCGGGTTTTTTTATTCTGTGAACTGGGCGTAAATTATAGGTCGCCTTCGTTTTCAGAAAGGAATTTAGCTACGCCTGCAGGGCTTGCATCCATACCTTTTTTACCTTCAGTCCAACCAGCAGGACAAACTTCACCGTGCTCGCTGTGGAATGCTAGTGCGTCAACCATACGTAACATTTCGTCGATGTTACGACCAAGTGGTAAATCGTTAACTACTTGGTGACGTACATTACCTTCTTCGTCAATTAAGAATGAACCACGAAATGCAACGCCAGCTTCTGGATGCTCAACATCATACGCTTTACAAATTTCATGTTTTACATCAGCAACAAGTGCATATTTAACTTCACCGATGCCGCCGTCTGCAACAGCAGTTTTACGCCATGCGTTGTGCGAGAATTGTGAATCGATTGAAACACCAATTACTTCTACGCCACGCTTTTGGAACTCTTCATAACGCTTGTCAAAAGCAATTAGTTCAGAAGGACATACGAAAGTGAAATCGAGTGGGTAAAAGAAGATAACTGCTTTTTTACCTTTGATTGTTTCGTGAAGATTGTAGCTATCTACGATCTCGCCGTTACCTAGTACTGCTGCAGCGGTAAAGTCTGGTGCCTGGCGGCCTACTAATACACCCATTTTATTCTCCAAATATTTGAGTTTATTTCTAATTGCTTACGCAATGCTAGCTATATAATGGTACCTAAAAACAAAATACCAATAGCTCACACGCATAATTATTGGAATATTGTAGAGATAATAAGGCTAAATAGATAATCGTATTTTTCGATGTAACTAATCGGATTTATGGAACGTAAAAATATTGAGTACGCGGAAACAAAAAAAACCTGCAAAAGCAGGTTTTCTTAATCTTGAATATAGTTAGTCCATTATGTCTTCGGGCATATCACCACGAATTTTTTGCCAAATCTCACCTGTTTGATGACCATATTTACGCATCATAGAAATAGCACCATCGTGTTCGCGATTTTCAGCTAACACAGTTAAGTCTTTATAAAACTGACGAGCTAACTCGCGAGTACCGGGATCTGAAAAGTAATGACAGCCTATTTTTGAATAAAAACCTCTAAAGCCATTGAGAATGAGCACATAAATACGGTTATTACCCGCAACCGCTAATTCATGATGGACTTTATAATCGTAATCAGCAAACGCTTGAGCACTGTCTTCAAGTTCATCGCTTTGTGAAAGAATTTCAATTACACGTTCTGGCGCTAGTTTGATTGCAGCACGCGTATAGATTGCACTGATATTAGTACGTGCAGAAAGCAGTTGATCTGTAAGCTCTGGCATTTTGTCTTCATCAAGACGAGCAAGAGTTTCAAGGATATTTAAACCAGAGGTTTCCCAAAAGTTATTAACCCGAGTAGGTTTACCGTGCTGTATTGTCAGCCAACCGTCACGGGCTAGGCGTTGAAGCACTTCACGTAAGGTCGTACGCGTTACGCCGATTAATTCTGATAATTCGCGTTCAGCAGGAAGTATCGAACCAGGTGGGAAATCCCCATTCCAGATTGATTCAACAATGTACTCTTCTGCAAAGCCAGCTGGACTTTTTGCTTTAAAAATTCTCATTCAATTCCCACTCGAGTTATCACATTACATCACTTTCAAGATTAACTGACTGATTGTACCAGATGGTTAAAAACTAACAAGTAAAGTAATTCCTCTGCGCTCTTTTTTTAAATTGTAGATGTAACCGTACTGATAAAAAATATAAACTCCACGATCCCAAAATTGGGGGTAATATGAGTTAAATGAAATTTATATGCTTAAACAAAAACGAACGCACTTGCTATCTGCAATGGTTCAGCTGAAACGTCACTTCGACCCTTACAGAATAAAGGTACTCAGCAGGCTTTTCTCTGCACAGAAAGCGTAGTGAGTTTAACCACACTACAGACTGGGGCATCTGCACTTTATTAAACAAAGTGATATTTACCTAAACATTACCTATCGACACGGCGGCAGTTGTTAGCAACGCTAACGGCGTTGAATTGATTTGCAATGGAAAAACGTCCGCTCCGGAAACCCGTCTCGCTATCGCTAAAGACCTCAGGCTGGAAGCTTATTGTTTCGTGTGTTTATCATCCAGAGCAGAGGTTATTTAATTACTCCCGTCAGGTTTATACTTGCACCTTGATTGAATACTAGGTCATAATCTGCGATAAAGATTTTAATTGGAAACACAATGAATTGGTTAGCAAATTTAGCGCAAAAACGCACCTCTTGGGGTTTATTAGCATTAATAGCATTCACATTTGAAGTGACCGCTTTATTTTTTCAATATCAAATGGGTTTAGAGCCTTGCATAATGTGTATTTACCAGCGCACAGCAATGTTAGGTCTATTAATTGCGGGCATAATTGGCACTATTAATCCACACAATATGGTGTTCCGTGTGAGCGCTATAGTGATTTGGGGCGTATCCTGTATATGGGGTTTACTGCTAGCCCGAGAGCATATTGATATGCAAACAACAACAGACCCATTTGCTTTTACATGTGCATTTGAACCAAATTTTCCATTACCACTGCATGAGTGGATCCCCCACTTTTTTGCAGCCACTGGGGATTGCGGAAACATTGATTGGCAATTTTTAGGTTTGAGTATGCCCGCGTGGATGGAAGTTATTTTTGCTGCATTCAGTGTCGTGTTTATTGGTGTAGCATTGTCACGTTTATTGGTTAAAAAGAGTTTATAATGATTACGATTTTTTCAAGTCAGGTAGCACAGTTAAGCCACCTCAAAGTACGTGAACGCCAGCAAGTTATAGCGATTGCTTTATCGATGATTTCACCAATACAAAAAATCAATTTACGTATCGTAAAGTTATTACTTTTATCACCCGTGTTTGCTTCTCTAATATACATAGAGGGCTGGTTAATGCTGCTTGGACTCCTCATTGCGGGAATTAGTTACCCCCTTTTAACGACGCCTGTTGAAATTGCCTTTTCAAAACCATTTTTGCCTGAAGCCCTTAAACATCATCGTAATTTAAAAGGCGAGGTTTAACTCGCCTTCAGCTGGAGTTTCATTTAAAGGAAGGATATGAAACTCGCAGTTTTGCTCACAGTACAACCTTCCCTTCTAATTTTGCCAATAGTTTATCGCCAATCCCTTTAACTTGAGCCAACTCTGCTACTGACTTAAATGCTCCTTGCTTGTCTCTGAAGTCAACAATTGCCTGAGCTTTAGATTTCCCAATACCGGGTAAGGTAATCAATTGATCAATATTGGCTTTATTTATATTAATTACTTCAGCTTTGTTCATACTGCTAGCCATTGCTGACTTATTATCAACTGCATAACTTGGGCTAACGATGGCTAAGCCAAGTAAAGTAACTATTAAACTTAAAAACTTCATGTTTTTCCTCCGTGATGTCCATACTTGGACTCAATTAATAGTGAAATAATGTTACCGTCCTTTTAACTAATCAAACTAAACTAGACACTACAAAAGTGCGACTTATTAAATAAAGTAAACTGTCATGAATTTGTCAAATGTACCTATAATAAAAAAATAAAAATGTTAACTTGCAAAAGTACACATAAACAATTACTGTATATAAAAACAGTAACCTAATTCAGTGTGTAACATTACACAAAAGCACGTTAGCAGGAGATATCATGGCTGTTGTTGTTAAATATGTTGTAGAAAGAAGCGGAGTTGAGCGTATGACGTTTACTACTAAAAAAGAAGCTGATGCTTATGACAAAATGCTCGACATTGCTGAGTCTCTAGAAGTAATGCTAGAAAAGGTAGACGTACCACTCAGTGAACAGCAAATTGAATCGCTCGCACTGGAAATAGCAAAGAGCAAAGATGACTTTATTAATGTGCTTAAAGGCGCAAAAGACACGTCAACCAAACCAGTCACCAAATCTAAAAAAGATTCAGAGAAAGTCACTGATATCAAAAGTACGGCATAAAGGTCCAGTACATAAACACTAAAAAAGGAGCTATAAGCTCCTTTTTTAGTGTTTCATTTTAATGCGTTACAATGATTGTTCAACTTCATCAAAGAGTGTTGTAATTTCATCGTTTGGTGCTGGTGTTAATAGACTTACCAGTACTATTGCAATACTGGATAATATAAACCCTGGAACAATTTCATAAATCACACTACTTAATGCTTCACCATCTATCGTGATGGGTGCATATATCCATACTAATACAGTAGTAGCCCCTACAAGCATTCCCGCAAGTGCCCCTGCAAAGTTCATTCGCTTCCAATAAAGACTAAACAATACAAGTGGACCAAATGCAGCGCCAAACCCAGCCCACGCATTACTCACTAGATCGAGGATCGAACTGTCGCGGTCATAAGCAAGGTAGATTGCACATATAGCAACTAGCGCAACACTAATTCGTCCTACAGTGACGAGCTCCAGATCGGATGCTTCTTTACGTAAGAACGTTTTGTAAAAGTCTTCCGTTAATGAACTGGAGCTTACGAGTAACTGTGAAGAAATAGTACTCATTATTGCAGCTAAAATAGCAGCAAGTAAAAACCCAGCAATCAATGGGTGGAATAACAATTCAGATAGAATTAAGAAAATTGTTTCAGGATCATCAACAACAATATTATTTTCATAAGTGTATGCGGCCCCAAATAACCCCGTGCCCACAGCACCTATTGCGGCAATAATCATCCAACTCATACCGATACGACGCGCTGTTGGCATATCCTTAACACTACGAACTGACATAAAACGAACGATAATATGCGGTTGCCCAAAATATCCTAGACCCCATGCCATAGCTGAGATAATGCCAAGAGCGGAGCCCGCCCCTATCCAATTTAGCATATCAGGATTTACACTGTTCAAGGTTGACGCTAAGGGTTGCTCAAGCAATGAATAGGCAACACTAGGCACAAGAATCAATGCAACAAACATAATACAACCTTGTACAAAGTCAGTTAAGCTTACCGCCAAAAAACCACCAAATAATGTATAAACAACAACAACACCCGTCGTGACATATAATCCCATTTCGTAAGATAAACCGAATGAGCTTTCAAACAACTTACCCCCAGCGACTACCCCTGAAGAAGTATAAAGTGTAAAAAACACAATAATTACAACCGCTGATACAACGCGCAATAAGTTTGATTTATCTGTAAAACGGTTAGAAAAGTAATCTGGGATAGTGATAGAGTCGTTTGCTTTTTCTGTATAAACACGTAGTCGTGGAGCCACTAAAAAGTAATTTAACCATGCCCCTAGAACTAAACCAATAGCAATCCATGTACTGCTGAATCCAGTTACAAACATGGCACCGGGAAGCCCCATTAAAATCCAGCCACTCATATCGGATGCTCCCGCTGATAATGCAGCTACAGAAGGTGACAAACTGCGCCCTCCTAACATGTACCCTGATACATCACTGGTAGACTGCTTATATGCATATAGGCCAATCCCGAGCATAACAATAAAGTATGCAGCTAAAGAAATAATCATTCCTGTTTCCAAATTTGCCTCCGTATATGACGTTTTTGTCTGGTTTTTAATCCTAATAATGGCTAAAGAGTAGATATATGAAAAGACATTATTGGTCTAAAAGCCAATTTAAAACACGACTATATCATGGCTAGGGTAAATAACTCCACCTCAAGCCGGTTCAGAATAAATAGCTGATGGCAAAGCCATTTTAATAAAATAGGCAGTTTTTGTTCAGATAAATGGCAATAAACTATTATTTACCTTAGGCTTAAATAAATATATTTTTAAAAAATAAACACTTTAGTATTAGGTTTTAAAATATTGTTAATGTAATTTCTAATTATTTGTCTTATATTGCCCATGTTATTATTTAACTAAATCGGATTTGTTGTTTATGTACTTTTATGCTGCGCGTCAACCAATTTTAGATCGTGATAAAGCACTCATCGGTTACGAGTTGCTATTTCGTGATGGTGTTGATAATGTTTTTCCAAACATCGATGGTGATGAAGCAACTTCAAGACTGATTGAAGGCAGCCAATTCAATTTTGGTTTAGAGGATTTAACGGACGACAAACCTGCGTACATTAATTTCACTTTGGATACCCTACAAAAAGGTTATCCTACTCTTTTAGGCAAAGATCAAATTGTTGTTGAGATACTTGAAACAATACAGCCTGGTAAGCGCTTATTAGCAATAGTCAAAGATCTCAAAGAAAAAGGCTACACACTCGCTTTAGATGACTATATTCATCAGCCAGTATGGCGCCATTTTTATCCGTACATTGATATTATCAAAATCGACTTTTTAAGCTGTAAACTAGAAACAATTAATCAAATAATTGAAGAAATTAAACCTTTCCCGCAAATTAAGCTTCTTGCAGAGAAGGTTGAAACTTATGAAAAATACCAGCTTGCGTTAGACCTCGGGTTTACCTACTTTCAAGGGTTTTTCTTCTCAAAACCAGAAATGGTACAAAGTAAATCACTGCCGCCTTCACAAATGGCACTGGCTGAATTACTTTATGAAACATCTTCAATGGACATAAATTTAAAGAAAATAACGGATGTTTTCGAGCGTGATGTCACTCTTTCATATAAGTTACTACGCTACACTAATTCGGCAGCATTTAAACGACGTGCTGAAATAAGCACGATCAAACAAGCGCTTATTGTTCTTGGCGTACAAGAAATCAAAAAATTCTTATCTTTGTTGTTTGCAGCCCAAGTGGCTGCAGATAAGCCAGCCGAACTAATACGCTTATCGCTCACTCGTGCGCGTTTCACTGAGTTACTTGCAATTGAGCATCATAAGATTAAAGATACTGGGATGGCTTTCCTTACAGGGATGATGTCATTGATGGATGCTATATTAGATGAAAGCATGGAAAGTGTTATGAAAAAACTCCCCCTTTCAAATGATATAAAAGATGCACTTATTGAAGATAAAGGCACACTCGCACAATACTTACGGTTAGTTAAATTATATGAACAAGCTAACTGGGAAGGTGCCAATTCAATAATTGATGAATTGTCTTTAGGTGCTGATGTAGTGCCAGATTCCTATCACGAGGCTCTCACTTGGGCTAATAGCCAAATGAAAGTATTAGGTGATGAATAAACGCATTGCTTTATAATTTATAAATAAAAAGTGCTAGGTACTTTACTAGCACTTTTTTATTTTAAAGACTTTCTAAAAAATCTTCATCGAAATTTTCAGGTTCTTTTTCAATCGGTGGATTACCATCATGTAATTCATATAATTGACGCTGAAAATAAATATCTTTCATAAAAATGTATGGATCTAGCGACTCATTAAGCAAGCTCTCTTGTGGGATAAGCGAAGCCCTTGCTTCAACCGCTTTAAGAGCAAAAACTAATACCGTTTGTGGTGTTGTTAGTGTTATTTCAGGTAAAACAAAATTATCAACAATATCGCCAGCTAAGTTACGTGTTGTTGAAGGTCCCATTCCAGGCAACATTAAATAAGCACCGTCACCTATTCCCCATACGCCAAGCGTTTGGCCAAAATCTTCATCAACAATATTAAGCCCTAATGAAGTCGCGACATCAAATAAACCTAAGACTCCCACAGTTGAATTAACTAAAAAGCGTGCAATACTAACACCCGCATTACCTGGCTTGCCTTGAAATGTCGCATTTATTACATCTGTTGGTGCAGTTATATTGTCTGTAAAGTTGACCACACTGCGGCGAACTGGCGCTGGTGTAATAGCAACGTAGCCAACCGCTGCAGGACGTAAAATATAAGCATCTAACACATCCATGTTAAAATCATAAACGGGGCGATTAAAAGATTGAAGTGGATCTCGCTCATCTATTTTTCCTTCAGGTACTTGCGCGCATCCAGCGAGAACAAGTAACCCAATTATTAGTAAACTCTGTCTTAACATCTTGGATCCTTTTAAGGGAGTAACTCATTTATTAGTAAGGCATACTGCGATATTTTAGCGTGTTCTAAAATGGGCGAACGCCCTTCAAGTTCACCACTTGAAGGCATCACTGAAGCATCATTGGAAATACGCGCTGTGATTATGATTTCTTGCGTACTGGAAAGGGTTAAACCATCAACCATAGCGTTTTGATCACTCAATTGCACCGTAAGAGGAAACCTATAATCGGTCAGCTTTACAACCGCCAATGGCATTGGTGGGCCATTGACTGCCTTGGCAAAGACAAATAAAGTGCCCCCTTGAGGTAGCTTTTCAACCAAAACAGGGTCCAAATCTACTTCTACCGTGATCCCTTGCTCTGTTGCTGTTGAATTAACTAAACTTTCTGAAGAAGCTGTTGAGTTAATTTGACTACTTTGCTCCTCCATTTTTTGCGTTATATCACTAATTCGCTGAGCGATGATGGCATAACGGCTATCTTGGCTATCCATTGTACTGAGAAGCACTTCAAAAGCAGCTTTAGCTTGAGTCCAGTCTTGACGCTCATACGCAATCAGGGCGAGTAACGAGATAGCATCAACGTTTGTTGGTTCATCTTTTAAAACACGCGACAACATGCTTGCTGCTCGTGTCATATTAGTATCAGTGCCCTGCATTAAAAGTAGCTGGCTATAACTGACCATTACACCTAAGTTATCAGGATTAATTCGTAATACTTTATCAAATGATTGCTGCGCCATATCGTACTCATTTAATGACATGGCAACCCGCCCAAGTAACATCCATGCAACTTGATCATCACCACTTTGAGCGAGCTGTGTTCGTAAACCCAATGCAAAAGCTTGTAGCTCATTTTGTGTCAACGGCTCACCTTTTTGCATCACTGCGCGCTCACCATATTCAGGCAGTTTATCCATCGCGGTATACCAGTCTTGTAGCTGTTTTTGCGAGCCTGTAGCGGTGTAAAAAATGACCGTTAAAACAATTAAAAATGCACTGCCTGTCAATGCTAGTATCACATTGTTGCCACGGCTAAATAAAGACTTTTCAGGTGATATTTCATTAAGTAAACGACGCTTCAGCTCAACCACCGATTCATCATAGCCTTGCTGTTCAATGCGTTGTTCCTGCAAATCAAGCGCCAGTTCATCTAGACGTTGATGATAAATTCCTATTAATTCAGAATTTGCATTATGAGTTACACTTTTAACACGTTCTTTGGTCAAAAAAGGCAAAGCCACAAATACAACTGCTACTAAAGTGAGTAATGCAAAAGAAGCCCACATTAAAATCATTTATTTCTGCTCCTGACGTTGATTTTGCGCAATTAATTTTGCCAATAAATCTTCATCTTGTTCATTCCACGTCTGTTTTATGGCGGCTTTGCGCTGTCGAATAACAATAAAACCAAAACCTATAATTACGATTAATACAGGTAAAACCCACAGCACTAACGTTGCAGGTGTGACTGGCGGATCGTAGTGAACAAAATAGCCATAACGATCAATCATATACTCAATAATTTCATCTTTAGTATTGCCCTCTTTTACCAACACTAAAACCTTGTCGCGTAAGTCCTTAGCAACAACAGCATCTGAATCTGCGATATTTTGGTTTTGACACTTTGGACAACGTAGCTCTTTTGTGAGCTCTCCAAAACGCTGGGCTTGTTCATCATTTGCAAATACATATCTATCCTGCTCTGCAGTTACCGCAAAGCTGAAAAGTAATACTAAACCAATGAATAAATACTTCATGGCGTTAACTCCTGCATAATAGGTGCAAACTTCGCACGCCAAACTCGTGGATTAATATCGCCAGTATGGTGTAACAAAATAGTGCCATTACTATCGACTAAAAAAGTTTCAGGGGCCCCTGAGACGCCCAAATCAAGTGCTAATGTTCGCTCTAAATCGAGTATATTAAACTGATACGGATTACCCGCTCTATTTAGCATCGTGCTCACTTCATCGCGCAATGAAGCCATATCAAATGGACCATCAAAGTCAGAATCGTAGCTTTGTACATAATAAAGACCAACAATTTTTACCCCTTGTTCACGAAGCTCAGTTAAATAACCTAATTCAGCTAAACAAGTCGGGCACCATGTGCCCCAAACATTGAGTAAATACACTTCGCCTTCAAGATCTGTTTGCTGCCAACGTTTATCATCTTGCATCAAATCAGGTAAATTAAAGCTAGGCATTTGCTGACCAATTCGGCCAGTTTGTAACTCTCTAGGATTAGCAAATAACCCTTGGTATAGAAATACACAGATTAAAATAAATGCCAGGAGCGGTAGCAACGCTAAGAATTTACGGTTCATGCTACCTCCGGTTGACTTTTTTGCTCACGCTTTTTATTACTACGATAGCGTTTATCGCCTAAAATCATAAACCCAGCCAATGAAATTAAAATACCACCTAACCACATCCAACGGACATGTGGCTTATGGTAAATGCGCAATGACCACCCCCCATTACTAAGCTGCTCACCTAATGCAAGGTATAAATCACGAGTAAAGCCGGCGTCAATTGCCGCCTCAGTCATAAATTGCATTCCAATATCATATTGGCGTTTTTCAGCATACAACCTAGCGACTTTGTCACCTTCTTTAAGCACTGTTACAACACCTGCATGGCCACTGTAATTTGGACCGCGAATATCTTTAACACCTTCAAAACGATAATCGTATTGATTGAGCGAAACAACATCTAATGGCTTCATTGATACATCACGCTCAACCGAGTATGCCGATGTTAATGTCACACCAGCAATCACAAAAGCAATACCGACATGCCCCAATACCATTGCCCAATAGCTAACACTTAAACGTTTTAAGCCATTTAGTAAACTACCATGGACCCGTGTTTTATCAACAATATCAAGAACCGTTGTGAACACAATCCACACAGCTAAAGTGGTTGCAAGCAAGGTTAATGGTGCTACAACGTCGTAACCCAAAAACAACCAAGCAGACGTAACCGCGATACTTGCTAGCGCGCAAAGTAGGAGTTTATTCTGTAAAAATGCCCATTTATTTTGTTTCCAACGAAGTAATGGCCCGATCCCCATTAAAATTGCAAATGGCACTAATAAAATCGCAAACATTTTATTAAAGAACGGTTCACCTATTGAAATACTGCCTAGCCCCATTTCTTTGTGGACCATAGGTAATAATGTCCCCAATAAAACAATTAGCGTGGCAACGACTAAAAATATGTTGTTTAACCAAAGTGCCACTTCACGCGAAACAAGTTTATAACGGCCTTCACTTTTGACCTGTGAGACTCTTAATGCGTAAAGAGTCAAACCACCACCGACCACTATCGCTAGGAAAGCAAGAATAAATAAACCGCGGTCAGGGTCGGTTGCAAACGCATGCACTGATACAATAATCCCCGAACGAACAATAAAGGTACCAAGCAGACTTAATGAGAATGCTGCAATCGCCAATAAAACTGTCCATGACTTGAAAACACCGCGCTTTTCAGTTACTGACAGTGAATGGAGCAAAGCGGTGGCAACCAACCAAGGCATCAGGGATGCATTTTCAACCGGATCCCAGAACCACCATCCACCCCAACCCAGCTCGGCATAGGCCCACCAACTACCAATAGTGATACCTAGAGTTAAAAATCCCCAAGCCGTCATTGTCCAAGGACGTGACCACTTTGCCCATGTATTATCAAGTTTCCCGGTAAGTAAAGCTGCAATAGCAAACGAAAATGATACAGATAAACCCACATACCCCATATATAATAAAGGAGGATGGATTATCATACCGGGATCTTGTAGTAATGGATTTAAATCTCGCCCCTCGACTGGGTAGTAAGGTAATAAAAGCTCAAACGGACTCGACATCAGAAGTGTGTATAACATAAAGCCCACACCTAAAAAGCCAAGCACACCGAGTACCCGCGCACGGAGTATCCAAGGTAACGATTGCGAGCGCATAGCAACAACAGCAGTCCAGCCTGCTTGCATCACTAACCACAGCAAGATTGCACCTTCATGCCCACCCCACGTAGAGGTTATTTTGTAATACCAAGGTAACGTACTACTGGAATGATACGCGACATAAGCAACTGTAAAATCATCTGTTAAACTTGCATAAATAAGCGCTGCAAACGAAATCAAGACAAATACAAACTGCCCTACAGCTAATGAAGGGGCCGCGCGCATTAAACGTAAATTACCTGTATGCGCACCCCAAAGAGGAAAAATACACAGTAAAACACTCAGCACCATCGCTAGTGTTAATGAAAAATAACCAATTTCAGGGATCATATTAATTGCCACTATCTAAGTTATATTTAGGTTTCTCGTGCTTAATCCCTTTCACAGCTTCGGCAACTTCCGCCGGCATGTATTCTTCATCATGCTTAGCTAAAACCTCGAATGCTTCAATTACATCAGGCTCAATCAGCACGCCTTGTGCAACAATACCTTGCCCTTCACGAAATAAATCCGGCAAAATACCTTGATAACGAATCGTTACTAAAGGACCCGTGTCAGTAAGTTTAAAGCTCACTTCTAAACTGCTTTCGTCACGCACAACAGAGCCAGGCACAACCATGCCGCCAATTCGCAATTTTTGCCCAATAAAAGGCTTTTCAAGGTTAGGACCTTTGCCTTCAACCAATTCACTTGGTGTATAAAACAAATTGATATTTTCTTGTAATGCGTACAATACTAATCCAATAACAGCGCCAAGCCCAAACACTATAGAGGTAATGGCTAGCAGGCGTTTTTTACGTCTAGGGTTCATTATTGTAGCTCCTGTTTGGCCTGCTTAATACGTTGTTCTCGGTCTGCTTGCTGCTTTACAGATGAGAGAATACGCTTGGTATCATTTAAAGAGCTCAATAAAATACCTAATAAAATAAGCGCACATGCACCAAAAGATAACCATACATAAAAGCCATAACCGCCCATGGCTATAAAATCAGAAAAAGAATCAAACTGCATAACTAACCCCTTTTAATCAACTGACGAACCCAAGGACGATGTTTTTCACGCTGTAAAATCTCATTTTTAAGGCGAATTAATGTTACCGTGCCAACAAATGCCGCGAACGCGACGATGTTAACCATTAATGGCCAAAACATACTTGGGTCAATCGCTTCGGTATTAAACTTTGTGATAGATGCGCCTTGATGCAAGGTGTTCCACCACTCAACAGAGAAATGAATGATTGGTAAATTAATCACTCCAACAATAGCAAGAATCGACGCCGCTCGACCCGCGGCTTTTTTATCTTCAAAGGCGTGATATAAAGACAGCACCCCTAAGTATAAAAATAACAAAATAAGTTCAGACGTAAGCCTTGCGTCCCATACCCACCAAGCACCCCACATAGGTTTTCCCCATGCAGCGCCCGTGATTAAGGCGATTGCCGTAGCACATGCCCCCACTGGGGCAATAGCAATAACAGCAAGCTCAGCGTTTCTTAACTGCCAAACCAAAGCAACAATCGCCGCAATGGCCATTGATGAATAAGCACCCATAGATAAAATAGCTGAGGGAACATGAATAAAAATAATGCGATAGCTGTCTTTTTGTTGGTAGTCTGCTGGCGCGTAAGCCAAGCCCCAAATCCAACCAACAACCATGCACACAACCGTAATAACGGCAAAATAGGGCAGTAACGTATTACATAATTGATATGCACGATCTGCTTTAGCGTAGGGATGTAACCACTTCCACATATTAACTTACACTCACTTTTAATGCTGACGATATGGCGATTGGTGCGCTCATAATAGCGACGACGAGCATCGCACCAAGGATGGCAAGCTGCCCACTATAATCCAATGACATTGAACTAGTATCAATAGCAGACGTTGCAAAAATTAAAACAGGGATATACAAAGGCAAAACAAGCAGGCTCATTAATATACCGCCTTTTTGTAAACCGACTGTGAGACCGGCGCCAATAGCACCGATGAAACTTAATAATGGCGTACCCAACAAAAGAGTGAGTACCGTTGCTACCAATGATTGGCTGTCTAAATTTAACAACAATGCAAAAACAGGGGTCATCAACACTAAAGGTAAGCCGGTAATCAGCCAATGCGCAAACACTTTGGCTAAAACGGTCAGTGGTAGTGGATAAGAAGAGGCTATTAACTGCTCCAAGCTTCCGTCATGATAGTCATCACGAAAAATTTTATCCAACCCAAGCATGGTAGATAATAAAGCTGCAACCCAGATAATACCGGGTGCCATTCGAGCTAGTAGACCGGGTTCAGGACCGATTGCTAGTGGAAATAAAGTAATCACAATTAAAAAGAACAGTAACGGGTTTACTATTTCTGCACGTTGACGAAACGCCAATTGTAAATCTTTTTTACAAACCGCACTAAATAATTGTAAGTAAGAATGTTGGCGTATCATCAGTGACGGTACTCCAAAGTAACCGTTTGTAAATCATTAAAATGTGTAGTCAAATCTTGGTGTGTAGTTAATAAAATAGCCCCACCATTTTCTAAATGACTAACAAACCTATCTTGTAAAAATGCAACACCGGCTTTGTCTAATGCCGTAAAAGGTTCATCAAGAATCCATAATTTTGCATCATTAAGCCAAAGCCTAAGCAACGCAACGCGGCGCTGTTGACCGGCAGACAATGAACGCACAGGCACATCTTCAAGCCCGACGAGTCCAATTTTTGCCAGTAATGGATACAACTCTTGTTCGTTACTATAACCTTGTATCTGTAACCAAAAGCGTACATTTTCCACAGCAGTGAGCTGAGCATTAACACCTGTTTTATGGCCTATAAATAATAACTCTCGGGCAAAATCATCATAGTTTTTTGTTATGGAGTTTTCTCGCCAAAAAACATCCCCTTCATCAGGAGCAGCAAAACCTGCAATAATGCGCAATAATGATGTTTTACCTGCCCCGTTTGGGCCGGCTAACTGCATAATTTGTCCCGATTTCAAACTGAAATTAAGATCCTCAAACAAACAGCGCTCTTGTTTGATGCAAGTGACGGACTTAATGTGTAGCAAGATGACGATTCTCTATACCCAAAATTAGGTGTTAGTCTACCATAATGATAGGGTAATACGAATAACGCAATGAAACCGATTAGTGAAAATTTGATTTAAAAATAATGAATGAACCAACGCAAATATCTTTAGCTAACTCATTGACTGTAAAACAGTCAACACACGATGCTGCACGACAAAATATTGACCTTAATGGGCAAACATTGAATGCTAAAAACATCGTATTCGCTAAAGGATCTGTGCAACTTGATATCATGGTGAACGACCACTGGCAAACTTTGCGTTTAGTAACCACGCAATCTCCCGAAAATGCGCAAAAAATCCCCGCAGCTGA
The DNA here is from genome assembly GCF_001469215.1 of Pseudoalteromonas sp. H105. GTDB lineage: Bacteria > Pseudomonadota > Gammaproteobacteria > Enterobacterales > Alteromonadaceae > Pseudoalteromonas. The sequence continues at coordinate 248,503 of NZ_LOFH01000003.1, read as the reverse complement.
CATTCAATTAAGCGCTGATGGTAAACAACTCACCATTTTGCCAAAACAAATATCTTTAGCAATCAATCAAATAAAGCATCTACAAAATTTACTAAATTTTATTAGTACTGGTAGCCAATTAGCTAATCAACCATTGTCGGTTAACGTTGTTACACAACCCGTTGCAAAATTACAGCTCCCGCAATTAAACGCTAGCTTGCCAATAAATAAAGACGTAGCACGTGTTTTACAAGGTGAGCAACCACTTAAAGCAATCATCAATGCTGATCATAAAGGCACCAGACTCACGGTTTTAAATAAGTTTGCTGACAACTTGCATCAACAAACAATTAGTCAAAATAAATTAGCAACTTGGCTCGCAAATTTAGTGCCTAACGGGCAAATAAAAGCCGTTAATAATACGGTCGAATTGACGATTCCTCAGCAAAAAAACGCATTTAACGTACCGATAAAGCCCATAAAAGCACAACAGTTGAGTTCAATTTTGCAGCCAGTAAAAATAATGGCGCAAAATGAAAGTGTGTTATTAAAAACGCATACCCCACACGCTGTTGTGATGCTAAAAAACTCATTAACGCAGACGTTCAATAGTTTATTAGCGGCGCAGCCAGCACAACGAGAACTGCAACCACACGTGTCTAAACAACCAATAATTAGCCCGCTGATTAATTCAAACAGTCCAATAAAGTCATGGCTTCAAGTCAGTTTTTCGGATTTGAAAACACGTATCAGTGACGCTGTGCGATACTTCGAACAAAAACCTTTTAGTAAACCTTCCGCGCTCTTAGATAGCCCCGTTCAACACGCTAAATCAATAAACAAAGCTGAAAATGCGGTTCAAACAACGCACACATTGAGAAGCCTAATTCCAACATCACTCTCTCGAATAAATTTAGCAGCGATTGCAAACACTCACCCAACCTCCTTTCAGGCCGATATAAGTAACGGCACTGCGCTACCAAAACACTTTCATACTTCACCGCCTTTGGCACAGTTTTTTCAACAGATAAAAGCCGGTTTAAATGCACTAACCGAAGTTAAAGCGACTACCTCTTTAAAAGAGCATGCTTTTTTGCCTAATCAGCTAAAACAACACAAAACTGAAACGGCACAGACAACAACGATAAAGCACATAAATCCAATACAGATTAGCCAATCAACTGAAACCACTCAACGGGCTGATATAAAGGCACAAACCGAACTAACAAAAGAAGCCCCTGTTACAAATAAAATAACTAATTCCCATATACCTACTCAGCCCCATATTGATAAAGCTACGACTGGTAAACCACTAATTAACAGGCAAATAGCAACACCCACTTTGGCGGCCATAGTTGAAGGTTCAGCAACAGATATAAATAAAATTGCAAAAAAAGTAAAACCTGATTCTATTCAACAAACCACGACTAAAATGCAACATAGTTCAATACAAAATGCTTCAATACCCAAAGCGAGATCACCAGAAATACCAACCCCTTCCGATGTTGCAAAAGTAATAACAGAGGTTAATAATACCAAAACACATAACATTGACGGCGCAAGCTCATCGGTGTTAGCCGCGAAACAAATTGTTCCTGCTAACATAAAAGCCCCATTAAGTTCACCGCCTGTAAGTAGTCAAATAAGCTTGCCTATTGAAGCTAAACTACTCGCCCCTTTATTAAATATTCCAAAAGGGATTTTTAAGGCAGAAACGGCATTGATTAGTACGAGTAAACTCCCTTTAACTAGGGAGTCTTTAACGCAAAAAATAGAACAACTTGCGCAGCCTAAAGTTTCTAACAACGCAGACCTTAATCGGTTAGTTAATCAAGCCTTTAACAGAATGATTAGCAGTCAAACAGTTCAGCCACATACAGTTCAACGTGAAGTACTAAGTATCCTATCACCTCATAGCCTCTCTGCAACTGCGTTTCAAAATAGCTTTAGTCAAGCTATTGAAAGTTTGAGTGTCGCCATTTTAGCCGCCCCTATTCTTAACACATCAGGCGTCGCCAATTTCAATGGCCAGACCTCTCTAGATGCTCTTTTACAAGTATTGGTGCCTAATTTTAAAGCAGTGAATAGCGAAAAGCTTCAGGAACAGCTACAACAAGCAAGTAGTCAGGCGTTGACAACTGAATTGAGCCAAATAAAAACCACTGTCAGTCAAGTGACCAACACACCGATTAATCAACAAACAGAGAACAATGCATTTGTGCAATTTTTCTTACCTATGAGGTTGCCACCTGACGCTTCGCAGACGGAAATATCGCTCGGGAAATATAAAAAGCCGAGTAAAGAAAAGCCTGAAGGTAAGGATGTGTGGTTTGTGCGGTTAAATTTTGATTATGCTGATCTGGGCCAGTTACAAATAACGGCCGAGCTGATGGATAAAGCGCTGGATTGTAAGTTACTTGCATCCAGCCAAGAAGTGACAGCCATGGCACACCCGCATCTTGAAAGTTTACGTCATAAATTATCTGCACATGGGTTACAGGTTGGGGAGCTCAATTTAAGTCAGGGTGTTGCACAGCATAATGCCTTTTACCAATCCCACGCCATTATTAATATTAAGGTCTAAATATGAGTGACATAGAGCAAAAGTCGGCTATTGGATTACTTTATGAAGCAGGTAAAGCACCGACCGTGAGTAGTAAAGGGTTTGGTGATCTAGCAGAGGAAATAATTGCAGCGGCTGAAAAAAAAGGCATTTTAATACATCAGGATAAATCGCTTGCTAAAACATTATCTCATCTAGAGCTAGGTGAGGAAATTCCTAAAGAGCTCTATTATGTTATTGCAGAACTTATTGCGTTTTCATACGTTTTAAGAGGTAAATTTCCACCAGGTTGGCAAGACTTTCAAGGTAAGTTAAATATTAAGGCCTGAGTACTTTAATATAATAAATGCAACAAAAGGCGCTAACTAGCGCCCTTTTGTTGATGAAGTGACATCAATAGTTCAGCCTCCGCGCGCGGTAACTCGCATTCACGAATGATCTCTTCAATATCTGCCCCCAGTTCGACCATTTTTACTGCACGCGAATAAATTTTTGCGTCTGGATCATCGTACTTTTGCGCATCTTGTTGCTGTGCTAACTCTTGGTTTTTTTGCTCCACAGTAACTAATCGCTTGCCAATACTCAGCATACCAGCACGCATTTCTGCTACTTCACTTCGCAAGATACTATTCTGTTGCAAAGCATCTGCCAGTTTATTCTGGTTTGCTTGCTCAGATGCAGTTAAACGTTTATTCAAACTATATAAAAAAACAAAGCACACTAATATTAAAAAGAGTGCGCTACACACTAAAGAGAGTAACAGCATAGTTTATCCGTAAGCATTAGATATTGCTTAGCTCATCCCACTCTTCATCATTTAGTAATTTATTCAAGTCTACCAAAATTAATAATTCGCCATCACGATTACTTACACCTTGAATAAACTTAGCACTCTCTTCTGTGCCAATATTTGGCGCACTGTCAATTTCAGAGCTGCGAAGATAAACAACTTCAGCCACACTATCTGCTAAAATACCGATCACTTGCTCTTCTGCTTCAATGATAAGCACTCTAGAATTATCAGTTGCTTCTGCAGACATTAAGCCAAAACGTGCACGCGTATCAATAACGGTAACAACATTACCACGCAAGTTAATGATGCCAAGCACATAACTCGGGGCACCTGGAACGGGGGCTATTTCGGTATAACGCAATATTTCCTGAACTTGCATCACGTTGACACCATAGGTTTCTGACTCAAGTTTAAATGTTACCCACTGCAATACTTCATCATTGCTATCGGCATTTTTACTACTTGATACTAATCTTTCTTCGCTCATGCTATTACTCCGATTATCGTTACTGCTCACGGCTATCTAAGCCCTGTTCCAGCAATTGATTTAAATACTCTACATCAATTAGGGCACACATTTTTTCTTTAATCACGCCTGCCAACCACGGACGCTTTCCACTATTGGCACGCCATTTTACATCTTCAGAACGTAGGGTAATATTATTAACTAATTTCTCAGCTAACAATCCCCATTGGCTATCACCCAACGTAATTAAATACTGGTAGTCTAGCTTTTCTTCCAGTTCTTGGGTGTATTTTTCTGGCATAACCCAACGAGCTGTATCGACTACATTTAAGTTTTCATCACGATTAAGCATGACACCTTTAAACCATTTAGGTTTGCCAAAAAGCTGAGTCACCTCTCCTAATTGATGAATCCCACCCAATGCTTTTAATGGCACAGCTAGAGTGAGCCCAGCCACTTCAAAAAAGAGTGCCTGAAACTCCCCATCAAAATAGTCTTCTTGACGTTGAACAGGTGTTTTATTAACGGTCTCTTTAACCGTTATATCTACTTTAGCTATATCTTTGATATTAGCTTGAATTTCTGGTTTCTCAAGCTTTGATGTATGCTGCGCCTCTAAAATAGGTTCTTCTAACGCATCAGGCTGCATTATCACTTGAGAGCTGGTTTTTTGTGGTAGCTCTCTTTCAGTAACTGATGGTTTAACTTGCTCAAGTAATTTAGCAACGGGCTCAAGTGCTGAAGCATCTTCATCACACAATAAAGCTTCCAAATATTGGGTCATTACTTTTTCGTTAGCAAATAATTGCTTGCTCATCAATTAACCTTGTTCAATCAAATAGTCTAATAACGCACGATAAGCAAAAACGCCCCGAGAACGAGGACAAAATTGGATAGGCACTTGCTGTGCAAGGCTCGCATCGCGAAATTTCGTATCGACGGGGATGACCCCTGGCCATACTTTATCTGTATATGTTTGTTGAAGGGTTTTATACGCCTCCAAGGATGCATTCGTGCGCTTATCATACATAGTAGGGATAATGGTATATTGATACTGCTTTGATTGCGAGCTTTGCATTAGTTCCATTGTGCGCATCATTCTGTCTAAGCCCTTTAATGCTAAAAACTCTGTTTGCACAGGTACTAAAATTCTTTCACTTGCAGCGAGCGCATTTACCATGAGTACACCTAATACTGGTGGGCAATCTAAAATGGCGTAATCATAATGTTCGCTAATCTTAAGTAATGCTTTTTTTAAAATAAGTCCCATACCCGTTTTATTACCCATACTACGATCTAGCGTAGCGATAGCCATCGTTGCAGGTAAAATATCAAGGTTGGCGATATTTGAAGGGCATAAAGCCTGTAAAATTTCTTCGCTTTGCATTGTATTGCCGCGTGCAAAGATGTCATAAACACTGACTTCAAGATCCTCAGAGTCAATACCAAAATAATATGTTAAAGAAGCATGGGGATCAGTATCAATCAACAACACGCGCTTTCCTTGCAACGCTAATATGCCTGCAAGACTTACGGCTGTTGTTGTTTTACCAACCCCACCCTTTTGATTAGCTACCGTCCAAATTTTCACATTACACCTTATTCTTCTTCGTTTCGCGTTGTAATACGAATCCCACCATGGGGCAATTGGATTACTTTAATTGAATTATCATTTGAAGGCAGTTCAACAACCTCAGGGATTGAAGTTGCGACTTCTTTTAATAAGCCATCACTGCCAACCGCCTCTTGCTCAGGCAGCCCGTACTTAGATAAAGCAACGACAACCTTTCGGTTTTCTGCACGCCCTTGTGGTGTTGTATTATCAGCGAAAGGGGAATATTGACCATATCCCTCAATAGCCATCCTTGCAGGGTTAATACCCATACTTTCTAGTTCAATCAAAATCGATGTGGCACGCGCTACCGATAATTCCCAATTAGAACGGAACATTTCATTACGAATTGTCTCGTTGTCTGTATAACCTCGCACTCGAATATAATTATCTACTGGTGAAATGATATCTTTAACCATTCTAATAACAGACTTAGCTCTTCTGTGTGCTACTGCACTGCCACTTGAAAACAACATACCTGAGCTCAATTCTATAATCAGCCAGTCCTGATGTAACTCCAAACTTGCTTCACCATCGCGAATTTCATCGATCAAAGCCGACTGTAATTTAGTTAATAAACTATCCAGAGGTTTACCTAAGTGCTTTTGTTTTACATTACTTGTATCACTTTGCCCATCCAACAGTTCAGGCCCTACTTCTTGTTTTTGAATACTCTCACCAAATAACAGTTCTTTCTCTGGGCTGACCCTGTCTGTGAGTAAGCCCGTGCCAGAAACCCCCGTCCCCTCTTGGCTGTGCTGTCGTGCTGACTTCACAAACACTTGCTCTAATGAGTCTGACAAAATCTGGAATTTTTCTTCTTTATTGATGGCCATAGCATACATCACAACAAAAAATGCGAACATAATGGTCATGTAATCAGCATATGAAACTAACCACCTCTCAGTATGTTGATTACTTAAATTATTGTTACGAAGTTTGCGACGCATCATCAGGAGTATTACTCAGGTAGTAAAGTTGGTCTGTCGATACGGTAAGCCTCTAGTCTTAGCACTATATTAGCAGGACTGTCACCTTGACTAATTGCCATGATGCCCTCAGCTAATGACTCATGATAAAGCATTTTTTGTTCCACTTGCTGTTTTAGCTTGTTTGCCATTGGTAAAAACAATAAATTTGCTAAACCAACGCCATAAATAGTTGCAATAAATGCAGTTGCAACACCCGCTCCCAGTTTTTCAGGCTCGGTAATAAAAGACATGGCTTGAATCAGCCCCAATACAGCCCCTAATATACCTACCGTTGGACTATAACCACCCAAAGCCTCATAGACTCTACTTGCTTCAAGTAAACGTTCACGTTCTAGTAAAAGGTCAATTTCCAATGTATCGCGAAGCGCTTTATCATTCACCCCATCAACTAACAAACTAAGCCCTTTTGCTGCGTAAGGATCAGAATGACTCAGTGCAATGTCTTCCAGTGCTAAATAGCCCTCTTGACGTGCTTTGATTGACCACTGTTTTACCTGTTCAATCGCTCCGTCAATATCATGACGCGGAGGGAAAAACACCCAATAACTTATTTTTAACGCTTTCAAAAACGTGCTCGCAGGAGATTGCAGCATGACAGCTCCAATTGTACCGCCTAGTACAATGAGAAGCGCTGGCCCACTAAATAGAGCTGATACCACTCCCCCTTCTAATGCATACCCGAATGCGATGGCACCTAGGCCAACGATTACACCCAAAAAAGAGAGTTTATCCACAACCAATCTCACGCACAATGCGACTAGCGACATCGTCTAAAGCGATATCAGCACTTGCTAAGCCGGCATTGGCAACTGCCTGAGGCATTCCGTATACCACACAGCTCTTTTCATCTTGAGCCCAAATGGTTGCACCTGCCTGCTTTAGCATTCTTGAACCATCACGGCCATCAGCCCCCATACCCGTTAACACAATTGCCAACACATCACCTTGAAAAGACTTAGCCGTACTGGCGAATGTGACATCGACACTCGGTTTATAAGTAATCCTCGCGCTGTCGTCTTCAAATACACGTAAAGTTCTATTTCCACCGCGCCCTTCTACAAGCATTTGCTGGCCACCTGGCGCTAAATAAGCAGTTCCTGGTACTAATTTATCACCCTGTTGAGCTTCTTTTACATTAATTTTGCATAAGCCATTTAGCCTGGCAGCAAACGCTGGCGTAAAAGCAGCTGGCATGTGCTGGATAAGTAAAATTGGATGCGGAAAATTGGCGGGTAACTTTGTTAAAATCGTTTGTAGCGCAACGGGTCCACCTGTCGACGTACCGATTGCAACAATTTGATATTTTTTTCCTGACGCACGCGCTTCAACTCTTGAGTTAGACGTCGCCTGCGTTGCTCTGCTAAACGAACGATCAGGTTGAATAACTGTGTTTCGCGAAGGCGATGATAGCGTGGTTTGTGAAGCTCTAGGGGCCGAAGGTGGGGTCGGTCGGCTAAACCTAGATATACGCCTACGGCCGATTTCTTTAACTTTATTTTGTAATAACTTTATAGCATCTTCATTATTGCGTGCTATGTCTTCAAATTTCTTTGGTAGAAAATCCAAAGCACCCGCATCTAGCGCATCTAATGTTGCTGTAGCGCCATCACGCGTCAATGAAGAAAACATAAGAATAGGTGTTGGATTAGCAGCCATAATTTCTTTTACGGCACTAATTCCATCAAGGACAGGCATTTCTACATCCATTGTAATCACATCTGGACGCAATTGACTGGTTTTATCTACAGCTTCACGGCCATTTACCGCAAAACCAATTACTTCGATATCCTTATCTTGTTCAAGGATTTCACTGACTCTACGGCGAAAAAAGCTTGAATCATCAACAACTAATACTTTAACTGCCATTGGTACACTCTTGTTAAATTTTACCTACGAGAGCCAAAGGCTCTCGTATTAAGATAAGTAAGGACTAGCCAGCGTAGAACTTAAGTAGGTTAGGAACATCTAAAATAAGCGCAATACCACCATCTGAAGTTATTGTAGCACCCGCCATACCTGGCGTACCTTGCAATAATGCATCGAGTGGTTTAATAACAACTTCCTCTTGACCTATGAGGGAGTCGACCACAAAGCCTACTTGCTGTGTGCCTATTTGAACAATGACTACGTGACCCTGAGATTTCCGCTGCGTTCTATCAGCTCCTTTTACAAGCCAGTGCTCTAGATAAAACAACGGAATTGCTTTTTTACGCACTATTATTGTTAATTGGCCATCAACAACATTAGTTCTAGTAAGATCTAAGTGGAAAATCTCATTCACCCCGGCAAGCGGAAGTGCAAATGTCTGCTCACCAACAACAACCATTAGCGTTGGGAGTATGGCGAGTGTCAGTGGAACTTTAATTTCTAATATTGTTCCCACACCTAACTCAGACTGAATGCTAACAGACCCATTTAACTGTGTAATCTTAGTTTTAACTACATCCATTCCAACACCACGGCCTGAAATGTCCGAGATCTCTTCTTTAGTAGAAAAACCAGGTGCAAAAATTAAATTATAAGCCTCAGTATCAGAAAGACGACTTGCCTGTTCGTGGTCAAGTACTCCCTTACTTATTGCAATCTTCTTAAGCTTTTCGGCATCCATACCTGCACCATCATCACGAATGGTCAGTAAAATATGGTCACCTTCTTGTGATGCAGATAACGTAACAGTACCCGTTCTTGATTTTCCAGCTGCTTCACGTACATCAGGCATTTCAATACCATGGTCAACTGAGTTTCTCACTAAGTGGACCAATGGATCGGCAAGTGCTTCAACGAGATTTTTATCTAAATCCGTTTCTTCACCCACAAGTAATAGATTAATGTCTTTTTTCAAACTTCTCGCTAAATCACGAACAACGCGCGGAAATCGTCCAAACACTTTTTTGATTGGCTGCATTCGCGTTTTCATAACCGCGCCTTGCAGATCCGCAGTGACAACATCTAAGTTAGATATTGCTTTGCCCATTACTTCACTATTTGTGTTTGTTGCAAGGCTAACCAATCGGTTTCTAACGAGAACTAGCTCACCGACCATGTTCATGATTTGATCTAAGCGCTTGGTATCTACACGAACAGTTGTTTCAGCTTGAGGCGGTGGTGGCTTTTTCGCAGCTGCAGGTGTAGGAGCTTTATCAACCTGTTTTGGCGCTGGACTTTGCGGCTTACTGACTGGAGCAGGCGTTGGTTTTTTAGTTGGTTTAGGGGCTGCTGCCTTTGCAACTACAGGCTTTTCAACTATAGGTTTTTCAACATCTCCTCCTGAAACAGCTTTTGGCGCAGAGCCCTTGCCATGCAATTCGTCAAGCAATGCTTCAAACTCATCATCGCTAATATCATCACCCGACTCACTCGAAACTGGGCTTTTCACTTCAGGTGCTTTAGCTGTAGCCTGAACCTTTGCTGATTCAGGCTTTTCTGGTGCAGCGTCAGTACTTACTTCACCAAAACTACCTACGCCGTGTAACTCATCTAATAAATTATCAAATTCATCGTCTGTTATATCACTGCTACTAGAAACTTCTTGAGTACTATTCGCCGTCTCAGTAATCGGGCTTTGCCCTTTACCATGCAATTCATCTAATAGACTTTCAAATTCGTCTTCTGTGATTTCGTCAATCTGTGTTTCTTGCGTATCACTTTCAACTTCACCATTAAAAAGCATATCAAATGCAAATGGGTCATCCTCATCAGTTGCTGACGCAGGTGGCGCTTCAGTCTCTACCTCAACAAGTTCTTCAGAGGAAATTGTTTCACTCGTCACCTCATTTTCATCGGCACTAGGTGGTTGACTCAATTTATGTAAAACGGCCAATAATTCTGGATCAGCAGGTGCTGGCTTTTCACGACTTTGAATTGTCGCAAACATCTCGTTAATTGTGTCTAGGGCTTGTAGAATTACATCCATAAGCTCTGAGTTGACTGTCCGTACACCTTGACGTAGTAAATCGAATACGTTTTCAGCCCCATGACACGCATCGACTAATTCAGTCATGCTCAAGAAGCCAGCTCCACCTTTTACAGTATGGAAACCACGAAAGATTGCATTAAGTAAATCAGTATCATCCGGATTATTTTCAAGCTCTACTAGCTGTTCTGATAAAAGCTCAAGGATTTCTCCAGCCTCAACTAGAAAATCTTGTAAAATGTCTTCATCGACTTCAAAGCTCATGTAGTGCTCTCCTCTTAGAAGCCCAAACTTGACAATAAATCGTCAACATCATCTTGCCCATTGACTACATCATCTCGCGACTCTTTATCAATAATAGGTCCTTCAGGACCGGCAAGGGTATCTTGTGCAGGCGGTGTTTCGACTTCAGCAGGTGTTTTTATTTTTTCCCCACCAAGTTCGTGGCTACCAAAAGCGGTTAGTAAGTGAATTAAACTATCTTCAACTTCTCTAACTAATTCAATAACTCTGCGAATGACTTGACCAGTTAAATCTTGGAAGTCTTGTGCCATTAGCACGTTTGTCATCAAGCCCTGTAATTCATCTGTTTTGGTATGAGAATGACTCATAAACTTATCTAAGCTATGGCACAGAGCTTTGAACTCACCAAGCTCAATCTCACGACTCATCAGGCGATCCCAAGTTGGCTTTATTTGCGCAATTTCATCTGCTAGTTCTTGGGCTATTGGTAAACTAGCTTCAACCGCATCCATCGTTTTATTCGCTGCGTTTTCTGTCATTTCCATAACATAGTTCAAACGCTGTTTTGCATCAGGAAGCGCGTCTGTGGTCAAATCTGATAACCGCGTATCAAGCTCAAAGTTTTTTAACGCATCATGTAGCTGGCGCGTTAATTTACCCACCTCAGCAAAAAGCTCAGATTGCTCTTGAGAAGCCGCATCAATGATTAGCTGGTCAGCTTTTTCTTGTTCGCCATTTTCAAGGTAAACAACAAGCTGACGGGCTTGTTCTAAACTGATCTGAGGCGCAGCAAGTGCTGACATAAGCCTCTCCTATTTATTTAGCCTAGGCGCTCGAACACTTTTTCCAGTTTGGTTTTTAGTGTTGCAGCAGTAAAGGGTTTAACTATGTAGCCGTTAACGCCGGCTTGAGCAGCAGCAACAATTTGTTCTTTTTTAGCTTCTGCTGTCACCATTAACACAGGGATATGCTTGAGCGTATCATCTGCTCTAATAGCACGTAATAAATCTATACCCTGCATGCCCGGCATATTCCAGTCAGTTACAACAAAATCAAATTCTTGATTTTGTAACATGGGTAAAGCTGTTGAGCCATCGTCAGCTTCTTGTACGTTTGTAAAGCCTAAATCTCTTAAAAGATTTTTAATGATACGTCTCATCGTTGAAAAATCATCAACAACAAGAATTTTCATGTTTTTATCCAAAACATCCTCCGGTGAGGTCTGAACCTATATTTACTTACTACTAATTTATCCAGTCATTGATTTTTGCTTTTAGCTTAATCATCGCCTGACCATGTATCTGGCTCACACGCGACTCACTAACGTCGAGTATGTGCCCAATTTCTTTTAAATTCATTTCATCATTGTAATACAGCGAGAGCACAAGCCCATCTCGCTCTGGCAAAGACTTTATCGCAGCTAACAAGGATTCATTAAAACGCTCATTCTTAACGTTATTAAAGGGCTTGTCCAGCGCAAAATCTTGACCAACAGGAGTAATGACATCTTCATCTACTCCTAAATCTTCTATCCCTAATACTTTACTAGAATTTACATCACTAAGGATATGATGGTACTCATCTAGCGTAATATCAAGTTTTTCAGCAACTTCAAAGTCTTTAGGTTCACGATTAAGTGTGCTTTCTAGCCCAGAAATGGCCTCTGCGACCATCCTACTATTACGGTGGACCGAGCGTGGAGCCCAGTCACCACGGCGCATTTCATCAAGCATGGCACCTCGAATACGGATACCTGCAAACGTTTCAAAACTAGCCCCTTTTGAGGTGTCAAAATTTTTCGATGCTTCAATTAATCCAATCATACCAGCTTGTATTAAATCATCTAGCTGCACACTTGGAGGTAAACGCGCAATAAGGTGACACGCTACTTTTTTTACTAGCGAAGCATGCTTCTCAATAATAGCATTTAAGTTTACTGTTGATTGATATCCCATCGCTTTACTCACCGATGCAGTCATAGTTAGCCGTTTACTAGTTTTTCTATGAAAAATTCTAAATGCCCTGATGGTTGATTAGGTATAGGCCATTTAACTGCTTTTGTCGCTAATGTTTTAAATGCAACGGCTGCTGGGGAGTTAGGGAACAATTCCACAATAACCTTTTGCCGACGTGTTGATTTACGCATATTTTCATCATATGGCACGGTTGCCACCAGCTCCATAGAGACATCTAAAAAGCGATCTGTTACTTTGGAAAGTTTTGCAAATAGTTCATGGCCTTCACGCATACTGCGCACCATATTGGCAACTATTTTGAATTTGTATACGCCATGCTCACGGCTGAGCACTTTTATCAGTGCATACGCATCTGTAATTGAAGTCGGTTCATCGCAAACCACAACCATAACATCTTGTGCTGCGCGTGAAAAACTTAATACCATATCTGAAATACCAGCAGCGGTATCAACAATTAAGATATCAAACTCAGTATTAAGTTCGCTAAAAGCACGTATAAGTCCAGCATGTTCTGAAGGTGATAGTTCAACCATGCTTTGAGATCCCGATGTTGCGGGTACAATTTTTATTCCGGCAGGACCTTCAACGAGTATTTCATCTAACTCACATTCACCAGAAAGCACATGAGAAAGGTTTCTTTCCACACGTAAACCAAGCATTACATCGCAATTTGCTAATCCCAAATCGGCGTCCAGTACTAAAACCCTATTACCTAATTGGCCTAAAGCTATTGCAGTATTAAGTGATACATTGGTTTTACCAACACCACCCTTACCACCAGTGACAGCGATAACTTTTACGCTGTTATTATTGTTTTGACTCATTTTTCGCAGGCCACTTGCTTGATCTAATACTGTGTTAATCATACATCCCTACTGTGCTTGACGCTACTGCTTGGCGCCTTGAATGTTGTACTTTTGTTCTTTTTAAATATAACTGCTCTGCTTTTTTAACTAATTTTTCAGCATTTGCAACGCGAATATCCTCTGGAACTCGCTGACCGTTAGTAAGATACCCTATTGGGAGGCGATTTTGAATCGCTACGCTAATAATCTCGCCTAAACTAAGAGATTCATCCAACTTAGTGAAAATACAGCCACTTAGTTGAACTTTTTTAAAGTGTCTCACCGTTTCTTGCAATACATTTATTTGAGCCGTGGCACTTAACACTAAATAATTACGGATATCAACACGTTGATTACGCATTAATGTGTTTAACTGCTCTGTTAAACGTAAGTCACGCTGACTCATTCCTGCTGTATCAATTAATACTAGTCGTTTATTTCGTAAATGGTATAAAACTTCTGCTAATTCATTAGCATCTTTTACTTGCTTTACGCCACACCCAATTATACGTCCATACGTTGCCAGTTGTTCATAAGCACCTATACGGTATGTGTCAGTCGTAATTAACGCCACTTTATCTGCGCCATACTTTTGAGCGCCCAACGCAGCAAGCTTAGCGACAGTGGTTGTTTTACCGACGCCTGTCGGCCCAACTAACGCATATACTCCGCCTTGACGTAAAATTTCGTTATTAGTTGTATGCATTTGGTTTTCAACCATTTGCAATAACGCTTTCCATGCCTCTTGACGAGATACATCATCAGGAATGAAGCACGCCATTTGCTCTGCAACATCATGCTCAATTCCCATACCAACTAAACGGTCAATCATACAAGCGCGTGTTGGGTCACGACGCGCCATATCTTGCTGCATTAAACCAGATACTTGGTGTTCAAGTAATTGGCGGATTGCGTTCATTTCATCTCGCATTGACGACATTTCATCACTTTTCGCACTGTGTGTACCTGGGTGTGAATTCAGAGGTGTCTCTAGATCATCAAAACCACTTTCTAATTCATCATCAAATCCAAGGCTGTGAGCCTGAGTATGTGCTTTACTTTGTGTTTGTTGGCGCGAAAAACCGGCATTTGATTGTGGTTCAGGACGTCTATCAGACTGATGAGTCTGCTGCTGAGGCTGATATTGCGTTGAAGTATCGATACCAGATTGGCTAAACATAGACGCAAGCTCTGGAGAACGAGGACGAGGAGACTGACGTTCTAGCAATGCTTGTAAACTATCAGCCACAGCAGCCTGTGGTTCTTGTGGCGCACGTTTTGGCGCAGGCTTAATAAAATTAGGGTTGCTTTGCGCTTGAGCCGCAGGCTTAGGAGCTGATTCTTGTGGTGCAGCTTTGTCGTAATCAACAGCAGCAACAATCTCAACGCCATTAGCCAGCTTTTTATTTGACATAATAACCGCATCAACACCTAGTTCATCTTTAACTTCTTTCAGTGCGGTCCGCATATCTTTAGCAAAAAAACGTTTTATTTTCATGGTTCACAACCCTTCTAATCAATTATTGGCCTACTGAGCTGACAATCTTGATCTGTCTTTCGTCTGGTACCTCTTGATAAGACATTACCCGCAAACCTGGGATGGTGTACTTAACAAACCGAGATAACACAGTGCGTAACATTCCTGACGTTAGCAATATCGAAGGTTCACCGGCCATTTCTTGGTTTTGATGCGCTTCATTCAATGATTGTTGAAGTCGCTCTGCAAGTCCTGGCTCTATTCCGGCACCTTCGTCGCCTGCATTTTGAAGTGACTGATGCAACATCTGTTCCAACTCAGGCGCCAAAGTTATGACTGGGATTTCTGAAGACATACCAACCGCATCTTGAACGATTAATCGACGCAATGAAATTCGCACTGCAGCCGTTAGTACATCTGGGTCTTGGCTTCTTGGGCCATACTCAACAAGTGTCTGAACAATTGAACGCATATCACGTATTGCAACGCCTTCATTGAGTAAATTTTGTAATACTTTGACTACCGTTGTCAGCGGTAGTACGTCTGGCACAAGGCCCTCCACTAAGCGCGGATGGCTTTTCGCAAGCATATCTAATAAGTTTTGTACTTCTTCATGGCCAAGCAACAGTGCCGCGCTGTTAGTCAGTAATTGGCTAATATGTGTTGCAACTACAGTGGCTGCATCAACAACGGTATAGCCTAATGACTGAGCTTCATCTTTTTGATTCGCCTTAATCCATACCGCATCCAAACCAAAGGCTGGATCTTTCGTTTCTATGCCTTTGATCGGGCCAAATACTTGACCCGGGTTGATTGCAAGCTCATCGCCATGTTTAAGTTCACCTTCTCCGCTTGATACACCCATCATTGTTATTCTGTATGCATTAGGGTCTAACTCAAGATTATCGCGAATATGCACAGGCGGTACTAAAAAGCCAAGTTCTTGTGAAAGCTTTTTACGTACGCCTTTAATGCGATTCAACAATTCACCCCCTTGTGATTGGTCAACGAGAGGAATTAGGCGATAGCCAACCTCCAAGCCGATGACATCCACTTGCTGCACGTCATCCCAACCAAGTTCTTTTTGCTCTTGTTTATTGGCAACACCAGTTCCTGCTGGGCCACCGTTTGCAGCCTCCTCTTCTTTTGCTGCCGCTGCTTTAAGCTTATTTTGTTGCGTATAGTAAGCAAGGTAGCCTAGTAGTGCGCCTAAGCTTAAAAATGCAAAATGTGGCATACCCGGTACTAAGCCCATTACAATTAAAATACCTGAAGCGATAAACAATGACTTTTCGTTACCGAGCTGGCTCTTGAATTGATCGCCCATATTAAGCGATTCATTTTGGCGCGTAACAACAATCGCAGTACCAATCGATAAAAGTAATGAGGGTAACTGAGCAACTAAACCATCACCGATGGTCAATAATGTATACACCTCCATTGCACGACCAAATGAAAGGTCGTGTTGGATCATACCAACAAATAAGCCCCCAATTATATTGATGATTAGAATAACAATACCGGCTATCGCATCGCCTTTAACGAATTTACTCGCACCATCCATTGAGCCATAGAAATCAGCTTCACGAGTCACTTCTTCACGACGGTCACGAGCTTGCTCTGCACTAATAAAACCCGCATTTAAGTCAGCATCGATTGCCATTTGTTTACCAGGCATAGCGTCTAGCGTGAAGCGCGCTGATACCTCTGAAATACGTCCAGCACCTTTGGTGATTACGACAAAGTTTATAATGATGAGAATTAAGAATACGACGAGACCAACAGCATAGTTACCACCGATAACCACAGACCCAAAGGCTTCAATTACTTTACCTGCAGCATCACCGCCATTGTGGCCTTCAAGTAATACCACGCGCGTACTGGCAACATTAAGCGCCAAACGCATAATGGTTGCGATAAGTAATACTGCAGGGAACATACCAAAATCGACCGGTTTCATGGTGTAAACAGTTACCAATAAAACCACTAGAGCGAGGGCTATATTAAACGAAAAAAGAATATCAAGTAAGAAAGGAGGCAGTGGTAAAATAACCATCCCCAACGCAGCGAGGACTAGTAAAGGCGTGCCAACGCCTTTTGCGTACTCTTTCTTATCTTTATTAAGTTGTTGTAATACAGCTTTAAATTCCATAACTCTACAATTTCAAAAAATTGACACTGTACGGAATTTGCAATAACTATTCCAAGTTACGCATTCAGTATTAATTAGTATTTATAAGCGTCTGGAATAGGCAATGTTTTATTCAATGCTGTAGGTCGCTTTCCACGCCCTTTTTGAAAGCGTTTTAGCTGAAACACATAGGCTAATACTTGCGCGACCGCGGTAAATAATTGATCAGGGATTTGCTCGCCAACTTCAGCGGTATGATATAAAGCACGCGTTAACATCGGCGACTCAACAACGGGCACTTCATTCCCTTTGGCTATTTTACGTATTTGCATTGCCATCTCATCAACACCCTTGGCAACGACTATGGGTGCGCCTGCGCGCTCTGTATCGTACTTTAAGGCCACAGAGTAGTGAGTTGGATTGGTAACAACAACGTCGGCATCAGGAACGTCCTGCATCATTCTACGTTGTGACATTTGCCTTTGCGTTTGCCTGATTCGGGCTTTTATTTGTGGATCACCCTCTGAATTTTTATACTCATCTTTGACTTCTTGAAGGGTCATTTTAAGTTGCTTATGGTGAGTATGACTTTGATAAGGCGCATCAATTGCAGCAATGATCGTTAAAGTACACGTCAGGCCTAAAAACATCCATGCCAAAATCTCTAAAGCATGAATAATATTACCTGGTGCACTTTCAATACTTAAATGCAAAATTTCATCAAAAAACGTGTTGATCAAAAACACCGCGAAACCAGCTACGACCGCAAACTTTAAAATTGACTTAACTAATTCAACGCCCGCTTGGGGGCCAAACATTCGTTTTATCCCCTTAGCAGGTGACATTTTACTTGCCTTTGGTGCCGCAGCTTGCCAACTAAAGTTAAAGCCGCCTAATAAAGTGTTTCCGATAATACCAGCAAGGACAATAATAAATACAAACATGGCCATAGGAAAAATAAGCGCATCAGCAACTGACCCCCATACGGAGAACATTTTTGTTGTATCGTACGTCTCATTACGGTTTAAGCTGAGCATACGACCCATAATATTATAAAGCCCCTTGCCAATTTCAGGTCCATACATCAACAAAGAAATCGCAGAAAAAATCAATACAAACATAGTACCAAGTTCTTTCGAGCGCGCTATTTGGCCCTTTTTCTTGGATTCGGAAATTTTCTTACCCGTGGGTTCTTCTGTTTTTTCTTGACCTGAATCTTCAGCCATAATGATGCGCTCCTAGGGCGAACAACCAACTAAAGTACACATTAGCTCAACCATTTTTAACCACTGAAACTCATATTGAGTAATAAAATTACCTAATGTTGCCCAAATAATGACAAGTCCAGCGACAAGCGTAAAAGGAAAACCAATTGAAAAAATGTTTAACTGTGGCGCAGCACGAGTCATTACACCAAAAGACATATTGATCACTAACATCGCGGTTAGTGGTGCCAATGACAGTACCAAGGCTGTTGTGAACATCCACCCACCCCACATTACAATATCCCAATAATGGTCGACCGCCCACCAACTACCATCAATAGGTAGCACATTAAAACTATGTACGACCATTTGAATCATCATTAAATGCCCATTAAAGACAAAAAATAACAGGGTGGCCAAGATAAGATAGAATTGACCAACCGCTGGTACACTCATACCATTTGAAGGGTCTACAACAGAAGCGAAACCTAAACCTGTTTGCATTGCCAGTATTTGGCCAGCCAGTACAAAGGTATTTAACATCAACAATGAGGCGAAGCCAATCGCGATACCAATCAACATTTGCTGAATGACGACTAGTAACATTTGAAAAGAGAATAAATTATTAAAACTAGCAGGTGGTAAAACAGGTACCACTAAAAAGGTAATAACAACAGCTAGTCCCATTTTTATGCGTGTGGGGACATTTTTAGCACCAATCCCCGCCATTACCATAATCATCGAGCTGATCCGCACTAATGGCAGTAAAAAATCACTTAGCCATTGAATTATCACTGAAAATGGAAAATCCATATTAGCCCGCGATTTCTGGAATAATCATTATTAATCGGGTAAAAAAGTCCATCAACTCTTGGGTTAACCAGTGCCCACCCGCAATAAGTGCACTTATCGTGATTAATAAGCGAGGCAAAAAGCTCAATGTTTGCTCATTGATTGATGTGGCAGCCTGAAATACCGCGACCACTAGCCCGACTAAAAGCCCTGGTACAACGATTGCCGAAACCAACTTAATAACTAAAAATAAAGCATCACTAAGAATATCGACGAAAATCTCCGGTTCCATGTGTTACTCCTTGCGCTGATTGATTTTTAATTGAAAGAACACAGCTAGACCCCAAGGCCAAAACTTTTGGCTAACGTCCCCATTACGAGGCTCCAGCCATCAACCAAAACAAACAACATAATTTTAAACGGTAATGAGACGATCATAGGCGATAGCATCATCATACCCATCGCCATCAATACTGATGCAACCACTAAATCCACAATCAAAAATGGAATAAAAAACATAAAACCAATAATAAATGCGGTTTGTAATTCACTGGTCACAAAAGCAGGTATTAGCACAATCATAGGCGCAGCTTCTGGAGAGTCTAATTGATCGTAGCCAGCTATCTTAGCAAACGTTTCTAGATCCTTTATTCGCACTTGAGACAACATAAACGCTTTCATGGGTTCTTTGGCAAGTTCCAGTGCTTGTATTGATGTAACCTGTTCATTCATATAAGGTTCAATGGCTTGTTCGTTTACCTTTTGGTATACCGGCGTCATGATGAAAATACTTAGAAACAATGACATGCCGAGCAGAATTTGATTTGAAGGAGTTTGTTGTAGACCAATGGCTTGACGCAAAATCGCCAACACCACAATAATGCGCGTAAATGACGTCATCATTATTACTGCTGCCGGAATAAAACTCAGCGCAGTCATGATTGCAAGTACTTGTAGTGTCACAGAGTAGTCTTGCGAGCCATCAGGATTAGTCGTGATATTAAGCGCTTCAATTCCCTCAGCGCTAACCGTTGGGATAAATACAAAACTAACGAGTATTAACAGCCACTTCATCATATTATGTGTTCTTTTTATTCTGATTAGAGTTTAATAAGTTACCAAACCGTTTGGCCAAAGCTGGGAGCTCTTTTTCAGTTAAGGGGTTTTCCAGCTTCAACAGGTAATTAATGCTGTGAGGTGTAACACCTAATAAATGCTGAGCATTATCAATTTCAACCACCATTAGACGCTCTCTCGTACTGAGCGGTAAACTGCGCACAACTTTAAATTCGTCACTGTTAGTAAGGTTGGGGTTTATTTTTTTTACGAAGATAGCGAGTACAACAATCAATACTAGTACCATAATAAGTGACATAGCCATTGATATAATATCCCCCATCGGAGTTGCCGATGGGGTAGCACTCGTGACCGTAGAAGAAAGTACAGCCCATACACTCATCGTAGCTTTTTAATCCGTTCAACTTGGCTAATAACATCGGTAAGACGAATACCAAATTTGTCATTGACTACGACAACTTCACCATGTGCTATCAATGTGCCATTGACCAACACATCGAGAGGCTCACCCGCAACGCGATCAAGCTCTACAACTGAGCCTTGGTTTAATTGTAATAAATTACGAATGTTAATTTTAGATCGCCCAACTTCCATAGAAATGGTAACTGGAATGTCTAAAATTGTATCTAACTTACGTTTCTCTTCATTACTCATTTCATGTTTAGCGTCACTTAGCTCATCAAGCTCTGCAACTTGCGCATTAGCACCATCATCCGTGCCTTCAGCTTCAGCTAGGGCCGCTGCCCATTCGTCCATTGTATCTTGGTCATCACTCATACTTTTAAACCTTTTTCTCTACCAGTCTAAATCCACACCTTCAGAGAGATGTAGATCGTCTTCTAGTTCTGCTAATTCTGCGTCTGAGTCAAGTTTTTTACCACCTTTTGTGAAGACGTGTAATTCTGATTTAACTGACTCAGGTCGTTTAATTTTTTCACTAATTTGTAACGCAACGTTATCGCGAGAGCGACCCATTTTTGCTCTAAATGTTGGTAAGTCTTCAACAAACACAGTAATGTGTTCTGGCATTTCTACCGGAATAATATCACCAGCCTTAAATTCCATGATCTGCTCTAAATTCAGTTCAACTTCCAGCAACTGCGTAGAAAGCTCAACTTCAACATCCATGATTTCATCACGTAACGCTTTACTCCAGCGTAAATCGGTATCTTCTGTGTCAGATTGTACACCAGCGTCTAGTAGTTCACGAATAGGCTCCAGCATAGAATATGGCAGTGCAATATGAAAATCCCCACCACCGCCATCAAGTTCTATGTGGAAAGAGCTAATTACAACCACTTCTGTCGGGCTAACAATATTAGCCATAGCAGGGTTTACTTCAGAATCAAGGTATTCAAACGAGACATCCATAACGGGTGCCCATGCTTCTTTGTAATCTTCAAAAATGATTTTTAGTAGCATTTGCACGATACGGCGTTCAGTTGGCGTAAACTCCCGGCCTTCAATCTTAGCGTGATAACGCCCATCACCTCCGAAAAAGTTATCGACCAAGATAAACACCAAGCGTGCTTCCATGGTGATAAGCCCTGTCCCTTTTAGCGGACGAAAACGAACCATATTGAGACTGGTAGGAACGAATAAGGTATGAATATATTCGCCAAACTTTATCATTTGAACGCCATTAATTGACACTTCAGCAGTGCGGCGCATCATGTTGAATAAGCTTATTCGCATATGGCGAGCAAACCGTTCATTAACGATTTCGAGCGTCGGCATCCGCCCACGAACAATACGGTCTTGCGAGGAGAAGTCATATTGCAGTGTATTACCACCGTCACCTTCTTCACCATCTTGAATATCTTCCTCTTCGACTTCGTCAACACCGTGTAATAGCGCATCAATTTCATCTTGGGATAATAAATCGCTCACGCAGACCCCTTATTGCATTACAAAGCCGGTAAATAAAACCCGCTCAATTACTTTGCTGCCCTCAACATCATTTAGCGCTGTTTGTACTTTTTCAAGGGCAGACACGCGTAAAGTCTCTTTACCTTCACTGGTACCGAGTTCATCCGCTGTTGTAGTAGAAAAAACACTTAATAATGTTCCTTCAATAAGTGGTATATGCCTTTTTGCCACTTCTTCGTTTACATCTCCACGTACTAAAAGTTGCACTTTTATTTGTACTACGCGATCTCGACTTGCACCTGGGACATTAAAAACGAAGGGCCTTGGCATAGCGACATACAGTGCACTGCCTATTTGAGCAGTGTTAGACGCTTCAACTTCTTCAGTAGCAACCGTTTCATCGGCTAATGTTTCAGCGGGTTCATCTGAGCCCGACATTAAGAAAAACCCAACTCCACCTGCAATCAACACGACAACGACAGCAATGATTATAATGAGTTTTTTCTTACTTTTACCGCCTTCTTCTATTTCTAAATTTGCTTCTTCTGCCATTATGATTCCTTTATGCCTTGAGTATGGCTAATAAATGCAGTGATATTAACCATAAGCTATTTCTCCAGAGCTTAGAATAATAAAGATATCTCAGGCAACTCTTTTTAAACATTTCGCAATAAATAACAAACATACACCACTTAAAGCCCGACCCATATTTAAACGGCTCTATCAATAAGTCAGACTTAATTTAGTTATTTATAAAGTTCAATGCGTTAGATATACCTTAAACTAAGAACTGATTAGTTATTTTTATACCTTTATAATAGCAGGTGTTAGGCATAGTAATCTATTGAAGATGACGATTGTTGACCTGAGCCTTGCGCAGCTACTTGAGAATCCGCTTCTCCATCATCACTTTGACCATTAGATGCAAGGTGTCCACGCCCTTGTTGCTGTTCTTGTTCATCGCTATTACTTTGACCATCACCTTGTTGAATATTACTTTCACCAAGCTCAATTCCTTGCTCTGCGAGCATTTCGCGTAATTTAGGCATTGATTGCTCGAGCGCTTCTTTAGCTTGCTGATTTTGTACAACAAAATTTATTTGCGCCTGTTCTGCATCGCTGCGTATGCGAATTTGCATACTTCCCATCTCTGGTGGATCTAGTCGTATTTCAGCTTCTTTATTATTAATACTCAGTAAAGCACTTACTCGCTCTTGCAACAGTTTTGCTGCATCGCTTTTAACAATATTTAGTGCTTGCAATAGAGTAGGATCTACATTTACTTGTTTTGTTTGTGATGCCGCATTAGTTTGCTGCGCATTATGCACCTGCATATCACTTAGCTCTTGAAGATAACGTTGGTCGACGGCTTCTGTTACAGGTGCCGATACCGTTGCGTTGACTCCATTAGTCACTTGAGTAAATAGCTGATTTACACGTACGATATTGTTCTCTTTAGTAGTTAGCTGCTCGGTATTCTCATCATCTGCTATTAATGCCTCTTTCGCTAAGTCTTGTTGAATATCAGATTTAACTGCTTGCTCTTGAACTGCCACCTTAGTAAGTGCGGCCTGCCCCGATTGCGACTTGTTGGTTTCAACCAGGTTAGTCGCTACAGCTTGTGTAACCGGTGCAGGTTCTTTTAATGTCGATATTGACTCTTTAGGCATAGTCGCTTGATCTTCTTCAAGCACAGCCAAAGCTGAGTTTATCTGATTCAACACTGCGCCCTGAGGCTTTTCAGTCGCAATAAACTGTTGGAGCTGATTGGACAAGGCCTGCTTTTGACCCGTTGTTAAAGTTGCAATCTCATCACTGAATTCTGCCGCGTTAAAGCCCGAATCAGCCGCCACATTGCGTGCTGTATCTGCTGAATTATTATTTACTATAAATTGAGCAATAGTGTGCTTTAAATTAGCCACTCCTTGCTTATCACCACCTTGATTTAGAACCGCAGTTACTTCTGTTTGTAATGTTGCACGCTGCTCTGGTGTCAAACGAGCAAGCACTGGATCACTGTCTGTTAAAACGTCTGTTTCTGCATTTAGTAATTTTATAACCGCTTGATTCACTTCAGGGCTGTTTGCTATTGCAGACTGAGCAACCTTACTCGAAGACGATGTTGTAACTGGTTGCGAAGCTATAAATGCCTCTTTTAATGCCTGAGCATCTTTAGCCAAAGAAGGCTCGACATTGTCTGCTTTTATTGCACTGTGAGTGACTGATACTAAGGGGTCAGCACTACTTTTATCAGCCGGCTTTGAAACCATGCTGCTTTCAGCTTGCGAGTCTTTATTGTGCTTTGAGGGTATTTCTACACTGTTTTTATTATCGCTCATCGGGGCTGAAACCACTGACTTAGTCTCTACGTTGTCATTTTTAACAGGCTTATTAGCAGTCGTATTAACGTCATCGATTGTACTTTGTACACCCGTTTTATTTAATGCAGACGTTAACACTTCAGGATTTACTTCCCCTTTTTCACTCATCACTTTTTTAGAGTCTTTTATTACTGCATCTGAGTTCATTAACACTGCCGTGTTTACTTCACCTGTTTTATTCTTGTTTAGCTGAGCTGCTAATACCCCTTCTTCACTTTTTAAAACATTATCAGCAGATTCTTGCGTCATAGCTGAAGCAAGTGGCTGGGTACTTTGAGCATCATTAGTGGGAGCGTTTGCATTAAGACTGCCAGCATCCGTTGTTGATTTATTTATCACAGCCTGTGTGTCAGAGACTTTGATTGCTTTAATCTCATCAACAATAGGCGTTACTGCATCTTCTGGAAAACCGATTTGTTTTAGGTTCTTATCTATCGCCTCAGCAACAGCCGATTTATCGCTAGGTATCGTTGATTTGTTAGTGCCACCTTCACTACTATCATCTTCTAAAGGCACGCTTATAATAGGAGTAACGTCGTCAATTGGGCGTGGCGCTTTCGGTTCAGTGATCTTTGGATCGATACTTTCCTGAGCATACTTATCAATTAAGTCACTTACTGAGGTTAAAGGCTGATATACTTCTGATGTACTCACTCGGGTATCGAGGTTATTTGCGGCGTTAATCTGCGCGAGCATATCATCACCAGAGATAGCTGGCGTCTGCTCTCCCTTGTGTTTAACTTGCGCATATTCAATGTCACTTTCATCAACGTTTGTCGAGTCTGGGCCTTTGTTTTTCTTATTAGGCTCTTCTGCGGCACTGTTAGCGCTTTGTAATTGAGAGAAGAAATCACTCGCAGAGTCTGACTTTTCTTCAAGACCACTTTGTTGTGATTGCTCTTTTCTAGCAAATTTAATATCTTGCTCTGTTGAAATGAGTGCTGATAGATCATTAATCGCCATAATTCACCTACATTAAAAGTGGCAATTTGCCGCCGCACCTTGCCAATATAAAGACGTCATACGTAATCGAAGCAATATATGTGCCTACTATTAAAGTTATTAACTAAAGCGCATTACGTTTCTGAAAAAATTGGTTCGATGAAAACTCATCAAGCATTCGCTGCTCATTCTTCAATGCAATTGCCGTTACTTTTTGTTGTTGTTTTTCAATTAACTTTTCGACTGCCTTTGCTTTGACCTGTTGCTTTAACCATAAATTTTGCCGCTGGCTAACAACTTGTCTCGCAGTATTCACCGTACTGGCTTGCTGGCGGATAGCCTCTTCAATCTTCGCAATAAAGGCATGGTACTGACTAAAGCCGGCACTGCTTAATCCTGACTGCCCTTTAATGTGAAGCTGCTGGGTGTATTCCATTCTAAAATTATTGAGTCCTTGCAGCTTTTGCTGATTGGATTGAAAGTGCTGCTGCGCTTGCAAATAATTCATTCGCAAAGACTCTTCTTTTTCTTTTTCTATTTTTAGCAATAAGCTAAGTTTATTTTTTGACATAATTATTGCCCTAATAGCTGTGCAAGACCTTGCAAGCCATCATCATAACTAATCACGTCTTTCATTCCTTGTTGCAAAAACGCATTAACCCGCGGCATCATATTGATTGCCTGATCGAGCATTTGATCCGTGCCTTTTTGATAAGCCCCTAGAGTGATCATGTCTTTATTTTGCTGGTACATCGAATAGACTTGTTTTAACACTCTGGCTTGCTGCATATGAGGCTCAGAAACAACTTGTGGCATCACTCGAGAAATCGATTTTTCGATATCTATCGCTGGATAATGTCCACTGTCGGCTAAATCACGCGACAATACGATATGGCCATCTAATATAGCGCGGGCAGCATCGGCAATAGGATCTTGCATATCATCCCCTTCGCTGAGTACCGTAAAAAAGGCAGTAATTGACCCTTGTCCCTCGCCGCCATTACCAGCTCGTTCCACCAGCGCAGGAAGCTTTGCAAACACTGAAGGTGGATAACCTTTCGTCGCGGGGGGCTCCCCCACCGCTAAGGCAATTTCACGTTGTGCCATGGCATATCGCGTCACAGAGTCCAAGAGCAATAAAACATTGAGGCCTTGATCGCGAAAATATTCAGCAATCGTCACCGCACTTTCACACCCTTTCAAACGCATCAAAGGCGATGCGTCCGCAGGGGCAGCAACAACAACTGAGCGCTTACGACCTTCCACACCAAGAATCTCTTCGATAAATTCTTTAACTTCTCGTCCACGCTCCCCCACTAAACCGACCACAATAACATCAGCTTCCGAGCCTCGCGTCATCATACCGAGTAAAACTGACTTACCTACACCTGAGCCTGCAAACAACCCCATCCGTTGCCCTTGTCCAACGGTAATGACTGAATTGATGGCACGTACACCAACATCCATCGGTTGGCTAATGGGTCTTCGAGAGAGTGGGTTAATTGTGTTTTGTGCGAACTTTAAATAGTGTTCTGCCTTAACAGGCCCTAAGCCATCTAAAGGACGACCTAAACCATCTACAACGCGGCCAAGCAGAGACATACCAACAGGCAATCCCGTCTCGTTAACTTGTGGGATTACACGCGCGCCAGGTAGGACACCAGATATATGATCGTTAGGCATGAGATAAAGTGTTTGATCGTTAAAGCCAACGATTTCAGCATCGACAAAACCACGCATGGTTTCAATTTTGCATTGGCTACCAACTGGCGCTCGGAGCCCTTTTGCTTCTAGCGTTAAACCAACTACTCGGGTAAGAATACCCGCAACAGCTGGCGTTGGACTATGAATATGCTTTTGATAGCCTTGTAAACGTTCGCTCAATGGGCGAGGATGTGCGTTCATTGCAAACCATTAATTAGCTTAGATACCACTACTATGCAAAAAACTATCCAATGTTTCTTTGACACGGTTTTTTAGTGTCATATCTATTGACGATTGGGGGGTTTTAACTTGGCACCCTCCACGTTCAAGTGTTGGTTCGGGGACTAGCTGCCACAAGCTTTCTGCTATAGCTTGTTCGCCATAGCTATTTTTAACTAACTCAATATCATCAGGGTTTAAGTGGACACGCACAGGCTGCTGCTGATCTCCCAATGCATCAATACATTGCTTAAGGCTCTGCAACAACACATCCGGTGATGTTTTCACCTCTTGGTATACCAGCGCTTCTGCAAGCATAACCGCAAGCTGAACTAATTGCTTTTCAGCCTCTTCCTCTACTTGATGAAGCGGCGCCGTTAAATTATCTATGATTGATTTTAAAGCGGTTAACTGCTCTTCAATTAGCGGTTTAACTTCTTCTTGACCTTGTGTTTTACCAAGTTCAACGCCTTCTTTATAGCCAGCTTCCTTTCCTTCGGAGACCCCTTTTTCAAAGCCATCGATATAACCTTGTTCATGACCTTGCTTTAAACCTTCTTCATAAGCATCTTGTCGTATACGCTCAAGCTCTGCCATTGTTAAATTCGGTAATGCTTCTTCAGGCTCAGGCTCTTCAATAGGCTCTTTGACTTCTTTTCGATACAATTCAGCCAGTGGCGTACCAAACGCGGTAGAGCGACCATCATATTTTCGAGTATCTTGTGTAACATCAGGAATAGGCCAATTTTGTAATAGCTCATCAGCTTCATTCGCTGTTAATGGCTGACCTTGAGTAGAGCGAGGCTTATTCATGGTTTACAGGAACTCCTCACCACCGCCGCCGCCGAGCATAATCTCGCCAGAATCAGCCAAACGTCGTGCTGTAGATAAAATTTCTTTTTGGGCCGCTTCAACTTCACTAATACGCACCGGTGCCATTGCTTCTAGATCATCGGCTAGCATATCGGCCGCACGTTTTGACATATTACCAAGAATTTTGTCCTTGAGGCCTTCATCCGTTCCTTTAATCGCCTTCATTAATACATCTTGCTGAACTTCACGTAAGATAGCTTGGATGCCTCTATCTTCAACATCCATTAAGTTTTCAAATACAAACATTAAATCTTGAATTTGTTGAGACATCTCTTCGTCATGTTCACGAATTGAATCCATCAATTGGCCTTCGATGTTAGTATCAAGGTAGTTCATTATATCTGCAGCCGCTTTCAAGCCACCCATTTTAGCTGCTTGTGCCCCTGCTTGACCGGCAAACTGCTTCTCCATGATTTCGTTCAATTCTTGCAGTGCCGCTGGTTGAACTTCTTCAAGGTTTGCGATACGCATTGTCAAATCTAATCTAACTTTCTCAGGAAACTGCGCAAGAATTTCCGCAGACTGCTCTGGCTCAAGATATGATAAAACAATTGTCTGTATCTGAGGGTGCTCATTACGGATAATATTAGCAACCTGTTTAGAGTCCATCCATTTTAACGAATCAAGGCCTTTTGCACCTGACCCCATAACAATTTGATCTATCAAGCTCGCTGCTTTGTCTTCACCCAGTGCCGCTGTTAGCGCCTTTTTGATAAAGTCTTCAGATTGAAAACCTATCGTACTAAAGCTTTGTATTTGCTCGATGAATAAATTATGGACCGCACTGATTTTAGCTTGCGATAAATCATCAATTGCAGCCATGGCCATACCCACTTTTTGCACTTGCTTTGGTTCTAAGTGCTTGAGTATTTGGGCTGCATCTTCTTCAGATAAGCTAAGTAGCAAGATGGCGGCTTTATCAACACCATCTAGTTTATCAACGTCAAAGGCTGCTGGTAATTGTTTTTGTTCTGGCTCTTGATCAGTCATCTTCTGTTAACCACGCTTTCACAACTTGTGATGATAATTCTGGTTCATTGGCAACGAGAGCACGTACCGCTTTAAGTAAATCTTCATCGCCATGAAGGTCTGGTAACTGTAGTGTACCATCACTTGCAAAGCCAACCGAAGCAGAATCAAAGTCTTTATTTAGCATATCGAGTGTATTGTCGCCAATATCTACACCTGAACTTAATGCGTCATCATCATACTCTTCTAGTGTATCATCTGGGTAAATCAGACGTTTCAGCATTGGCTTAACAACGAATATAATCAGTACAATTATAACCAATGCACCTAATACTAAACGCACCACTTTCATAAACCAACTTTGTTCCCATAGTGGCACCTCTTCAGCAACCGCTAATTGCTCACGTACGAATGGTACAGTAACAACTTCTAGGGCATCACCACGTTGTAAATCAAAACCCACACCGCCTTGCAATAGGCGACGAATATTTGACAATGCTTCAACAGAGCGCGGCACCATCGTTGTTTCGCCGTTTTCACCCACTGTAGGTAAGTAATCAACCGCGACTGAAACACTAATTCGACGAATAACCCCTGTTTGTTGACGCTTATGTGAAATAGTCGTGTCTAATTCATAGTTACGTGTAGCTTCTTTATGGCTACTGCTTGGCGTCGTGCCTGAGCCTGCCCCCCCCTGACCTGCAACTTCTGGAATGTTCGAGTTGGTTGGAGGTTGATTTGTTAATGCACCTGGTATGCCAACCGCTAGGCCACCAATGTTGTTTTCCTCAAATGTAGTTTCACTTCTCACAGCAGGTAAGTCTGGATTAAAACGCTTTTGTGTTTCCTCAATGGCACTAAAATCCATGCTTAAATCAACTTGCGCCGTGTAATTCCCCATACCAATAACAGGCATTAAAATACTGTCGATTTTTTGAAGGTATTCTTGTTCACGCTTGCGTTCAATGTCGTACTCTTTTCTTGAGCGAGCCCCTAACGAACTTTGAGAGCCAGAATTTAATAAACGACCATTTTGATCTGTCACCGTTACACGTGATGGTGATAACCCTTGAACAGCTGAAGCAATTATATCGACAATAGAATCAACTTCCTCACTATCAAGCATGCGACCACGTTTAAGTGTTAATACAACGGTTGCAGAGGGTTCTTTTTCACGACGAGCAAATACGTTTTCTTTTGGAATGGCTAATAATACTTTTGCACGAGTGACATTCTTTAGCTCTTCAATAGTTCGCGCTAGCTGCTGCTCGCGGCCATGCTTTAAACGCTCACGCTCTAGCCGTTGGCTTACACCAAACCCCATATCTTGCATAATGATATCGGTACCGGATGTAGGTGCTTGGTCTAACCCTTCGCGCGTCATAAGAAGTTTTATGTTTTGATACTCGTCCTCTGCAACTGAAATCAGGTTACCATCAAGTTCGTATTCAATTTTTTGCGCGTCTAAAAAATCAAGTGTTTGGATGAGCTCTTCTGTTGGCATTTTCCCCAACGGACGCATATCAGGCTGACGCGCCCAAATAATGACAAAAATTGCAATGGCTAAGCAAATAGCTAATGCGATAATTAATGTGACCTGACGCAATACGTCAACACCGTTTAACGCACTTAAATAACCAGATTTCTGCTCTTGTTGGTCGTCGTTATCATTTTGGTTGATAGCACCACCGCCAGCTAATGCAAGGTCGGTTGATTGATTAGATTGCGCCACAATAATTCTCCACTACCTAATTTAAACAGGCATGCTCATAATTTCTTTGTAAGACTCAACAAGTTTGTTACGAACTTGAACCGTAGCCTCAAACGCAACAGATGATTTTTGAGAAGCAATCATCACTTCTGCAAGCGATACACTGCGATCGCCCATTTCAAGTGCAGTGACTTTTTCTTTTGCCTCTCGTTGATGATTGCTAACAGTGTCTAATGCATTTGTTAGTAGATCACCAAATTGTGCAGATGACGTGGGTTGTGTTTGTTGCGTTGGAATAGCATTACTTGAATTACTACGGCCAGCTTCAAGAGCCATAGACTGCATTTCTTGGAATAACGCACTATTTTGAATTTTCATAATTATCTCTGACGATGCACTTTACTAATAACTTAATAAAGCACAAATCATGCCAAAAAATAAACCTTTAAATTCAATTGCTTACATATTTGTTTAATTGTCAGAGTTTTGACATGAAGACACTCAGCATTGCTGAGTGTCTTTTTTATGATTCGATTTGGTGTTTAAGCTGGTAGGGCAATACCTAAATCTCGCATTTGCGCTAATTTATAACGCAATGTTCTTGGGCTTATACCTAATGTCTCTGCCACATCTTTTCGCTTACCCCGACAACGCGTTAGCGTTTCCAGGATAATGCGATGCTCTTTGTCTTTCAGTTCATCTTTATATGTGCCGGAATCTAAGCTTGGTAATACTTCGGTCATTTCATTTTCGCATGCTTTAGCTGCAATTGTTGGACTCGCAACGTCGTTACCTATATGTGGTGCAACCGAGCTCGCACTCACAAATGAATTCGGAGTGAGGTTTTCAATAAAGATAGCCTGCTCATCGATAACATCACCGCTTCTTAAAATTAATGCGCGTTGGATAACATTATCAAGCTCACGAACATTACCTGGCCATTGATGTGAAAGCAGTTTTTGCTGTGCCCTCTCACTCAGCTGAGCAATCGATTCTTTACTTTTTGTTAAATGGCGTTCAATTAAATGTTTAGCTAATACAACGATATCGCCCGGGCGTTCACATAGCGGACGCCACATTAACGGAAACACATTTAATCTATAATATAAGTCTTCTCTAAATTTATGTTCACTGACAGCTTCTTTTAAATCACGGTTGCTGGTTGCTAGTACACGAACGTTAAGCTTAATTGTTTTACGCCCACCTAGGCGCTCGACTTCACGCTCTTGCAATACTCGTAGCAACTTGGCTTGTAGACTTAAATCCATCTCTGTGATTTCATCAAGCAAAATAGTGCCACCTTGAGCTTGTTCAAACTTACCTGGGCACGCTTGAATCGCCCCTGTAAAAGCACCTTTTTCATAGCCAAATAATGTGGCCTCTAACATATTTTCTGGAATAGCCGCACAGTTAATGGCAACAAACGGCTCATTTGATCGCTCTGATTTATCGTGGATAAAGCGCGCAAGCACTTCTTTACCTGAACCACTTGGGCCAAGTACCATAACGCTCGCATCAGATTTTGCAACTTTTGCGGCAAGTTCAAGCAATTGAATACTGGATGGGTCGGCAACTATCGGGCCATCCGTTTCTTTTTCAGGCTCTGGTAAGTAACGGCTCACCATGTTTAATAGGACTTCTGGTGCAAACGGTTTCGCCATGTAGTCAATAGCGCCTAAGCGCATCGCCTCTACAGCATCATCAATCGTCGCATATGCGGTCATCATCAATACAGGTAAATCAGGGTAGTTAAGATTAATGCTACGCAGTAAATCTAAGCCACTCATGGCCCCCATTTGCACATCACTAACCACTAAAGAAAAGCTGTCTTTCTTTAACAGCAGCATAGCTTGCTCAGCACTATCGGCCGCAACACACGCAATGCCTGAAATCTCAAGGGTATCAATGAGCGCTTCTCTTAGGCCTGCGTCGTCCTCAACAACTAATATCGTGTTATTGTTCATAATGCCTCCACTGACTTTGATTCGCAAATAGGTAACAACAAGCTAAAGCATGCTCCACCCTGTAAGTTATTACTCACCTCGGTTCTACCTTGATGCGCACTTGCTACAGAGCTCACTACCGCTAGCCCCAAGCCAGTACCTTGGCTTTTAGTGGTAAAAAATGGTTCAAATAACCTTTCCGCCTGCGAGATATCAACACCGGGGCCATTGTCACTCACGCTGATGCGCACTGAACACGGTGACTCTTCATCACGGACTGCGTTAATTGTAACAACAGCTCCCGCACCGATTATTTGAATACTGTTATGGATCAAGTTTTGAATAGCGCTCGCAAGTGCTGTTTTATTTCCCGTAATAGTGATATCTGGTTCAGGTAGATTTACAATTAATTCGCTTTGGTTAAGGGCAACCATGGCGTCTGCCCCAGTTTTTACTTCAGTTAAAAGCTGTTGCATTGATACTTGCTCAACGACTTGCTGATCACCGCTCTTAGCAAACAACAACATATCGTTTACTTGAGTTTCCAAATCTTTTAAACGCGACATTAACTTAGTATGGAAGCTACCACGCGAACTCTCAGGCAATCGTTTAGAGCCTAAATTAGCAGCATAAAGCATTGCTGCAGAGAGCGGTGTTCTTACCTGATGTGCTAAAGAAGCCACCATTTTGCCAAGCGCACTTAAGCGTTGCATGTGTGCCACTCTCGTCTGGAGTCGTCTTGTTTCTGTTAAGTCTGTCATCAAAATTAGCTGACCGGGTTCTGGTGCTAGTGCGGTGATATCCAGTTTAATGAGTCGACCATCTTTTAAAGACACTTCATGACCATCATCTTGCTGAGGGCGAAACGAACGCTGAATGATGTTAAACCACTTTTCCCCTTCAAGAGGTTCGCCTAGCATATCAATAGCAATTTGATTCGCTTTTGCAATCATCCCCCTGCCATCGAGCACAATAACCCCCGCAGGCATGGTATCAACCAAATGACTCAGCCAACTTGCTTGCTGGCGAAGTTCACTCAGCTCTCCCACATACTCTTCTTGCTGAAGGCATGGGTTATATTGTCTCGCTGTGATAAATTGTGGTTTCAACACATTTGCAAGTGCCATAGTTAACTCTCTAAAAAGGTTCTCTAAGGTGGTAAATGCACGATTCGTACCAAAATATATTAACTATAATTCATAAACTTAGCTCTTATTTGGCGCGACAATAAACTGACACAAGGAAAAGACAATGCAAACAAATGTGCGATGTCGCTGTCCATGGCTTGATACAACTAAATCAGATTATGTGGATTATCATGATAACGAGTGGGGAGTACCTCTTTATGATGACCAGAAACTATTTGAGTTTATCACGCTTGAATCTGCTCAAGCAGGGTTGAGCTGGTACACAATTCTAAAAAAACGCGCTGGATACAAACAAGCTTTTGAAAATTTTAATGTTGCAAAAGTGGCGTTATTTACAGACAACGATGTTGATCGTTTGATGCTGTTTGAAGGCATAGTGCGAAACCGTTTAAAGATTGCAGCCACTATCAACAACGCGAAACGCTTTATTGAAATACAGCAAGAGTTTGGTAGTTTTAGTCACTATCAATGGCAGTTTGTCGGTGGAAAGCCGCTCGTAAGCAATTTAGATAAACTAAATGACTACCCAGCGGTTACCGAAGAATCAACATTATTTGCGAAAGATTTAAAAAAGCGTGGTTTTAAGTTTTTAGGCCCTACCACAGTGTATGCTCACATGCAGGCATGTGGCATGGTTAACGACCATAGTAATGATTGCTTTAGAAAAGCAGAGATAATAAAAGAGTATTAATAACGATGTACTTTGTAAAGATGGGATGGTTTAACCTAACGCGCAATTAGTCTCGCGATAGGTTATATTTTTTCATTTTTTCAACGAGAGTTGTACGTCTGACCCCAAGAATTTCTGCTGCACGAGCAACAACATAATCATACCGTTCAAGTGCTTGAGTTATTAAGCTGATTTCCAGCTCTGCTAAATACTCCTTTAACTCAATACCTTCATCAGGTAATAAACTTGCATCCACAGAGTTAATTTCAACCTCAGGCTCATCATCGTAGTCACTGAAACCCGTACTGAAAATATCGTTAAATGCATCACGCTCCATCAGTTCTTCAGGATACTCTGGTTCATAAGCATCAACTTCAATGTAGCGGTATTTGGCTGGTAAATCTGGAACGTCTACTACTTTTTCTGGGAACATAATAACCATACGTTCAACGAGGTTAGCCAATTCACGGATATTACCCGGCCAAGCATGCTCTTTGAGACTTTCTACAGCACGCTCTGTAAATTTAGCTGTTGCCCCGCTCTGCTCATTGACGCGACGCATTAGTTCTTTTAACAGTAACGGAATATCATCGGCGCGCTGCGCTAAAGAAGGATTCTCGATGGGGAACACATTTAAACGGTAATAAAGATCTTCCCGAAAAGATCCTTGCTCTATCATATCTTCTAAATTACGGTGCGTTGCTGCAATCACACGCACATCGGCCTGAATAGCTTTTGTGCCACCGACTCGTTCATAGCTTCTTTCTTGCAACACGCGTAATAACTTAACCTGCATTTGTAGTGGCATATCGCCGATTTCATCAAGAAATAGTGTACCACCTTGAGCCAACTCAAAACGCCCTTTACGTGCAGAAATAGCCCCCGTAAATGCGCCTTTTTCGTGACCGAATAACTCACTTTCTAACAGCTCGCCGGGGATCGCTCCACAGTTTACAGGTACAAAGGGGCCTGAGTTACGTTTAGACAATAAATGTACGTTTCGCGCAACCACCTCTTTACCTGTACCAGACTCTCCGAGGATTAAAACGTTTGCGTCTGTTTTTGCTACCTGCTCAATCAAAAAACGAACATCTTTAACGGCATCCGTTTCTCCCACCAAACCATCAAACGACTTATGAGGTTTATGGTGCTTATGATCATTGGGTAACATTCGCTGATATTGCTGGCAGTCATGCAGCAGCTGTGTTGTTACATCATGGTTAAATGGCTCTGAAATTAACCCAACGACATTTGCAATGCTCAGCAAGGGCTTTAAAGTTTCACCAATAAGAAGGAATGGAACCGTAGGATAACGCTTGATCAAACTTTCATGATTAAAACTGTTTAAAGCACCTAAAATAACCATGCATTCTTGTTTTTGGTAACTGCTACACTCTTGCTCAAATGTATCTTCAGCAAGGTTTAACACTGTTTCACCGATAAAAGTCAGTGAAGCATGTAAACCAATCGCACGATTATTATTATTATCTAAGATTAAGATCATTAGTTAGCGAACCACAGTCACAACAAGCTATTAATAAAGTAAATTGTAAGCGAGTTTGACAGGGATGCAAGCATTGAGTGGCAGTTTTTTGACATCATTGCCAAAAAACTGCCGTTAAAGAGAAGATAAGTAATACTTAATAATTACTGTTTTAAAATCAACCTTATAGTAAGCCTAAAATAGACTCAGCAGATTGATTTGCTTGACCACGCAAAGCCATAGAAGCTTGAGATAAAACATCGTTAGATATTTGCTGAGAAACAGCCTGAGCATAGTTAGTATCTTGAATACGACTTTGGCTTGCAGCAATATTTTCCTGTTGAGTACCTAACCCTTTAATTGTACTCGCTAGCGTATTTTGAAAAGCCCCTAGTTCTGCACGCTGGGCATTTATATCTTCACTTGCTTGCTCGCTAATGTCGAGTGCAGCTTGAGCACCCGCTTGGGTTGAAATATCAATAGTTGATAGCGCAGATGCAAAACTACCGTCTGTAGAATTAACCGTTTGATTGGTATTTGCATCAGCACCAACTTGAAACGAGACAGCTTGACCATCAAATAAAGGCTTTCCTGCAAAACTCGCATTCTCAAACGTTTCAGATATTTGACTTTGCAGCTGTACAACCTCTTCTTGCAAGGCACTGCGGTCACTATCGTTTAGCGCTCCATTACCTGCCTGAATAGATAACTCTTTGATTCGAGACACAGCGTCATTAACATTAGATAAATTTGATTCTGTCGCTTGCGAATATGAAATGCCATCGTATGCATTATCTACAGCCTGACTATAACCGTTTTGCTGAGAGGTTAAACGGTCGATAATTTGTAAAGCGGCTGCATCATCTGCCGCTGAATTTACTTTTTTACCTGTAGCAAGTTGTTCTAAAAGCTTATTACCCGTTTGCTGGGTTTGGTTTAAAATATTTGATGAGGGTGATTGAATTTTCATAACAGGGCTCCGACACACTGAATTGGTTAAATTATAGCTTAATTTGCCAATTTTTGCACTATGTACCATGGTTTAATTAAATTAACTTGGCATCGTGCTTGCTATCAAACTAAGTTAATATGTAAAGTACTGAGAAAAGTGCCAAAATTTCACAATGCGTATAAAAACGCCAATGATAAATAACTTGGATAACATTATGTTCGATAACAAAACAATTCTAATTACCGGTGGTACCGGATCATTCGGTAAAAAATACGTAAAAACTCTACTTGAGCGATACAATCCGAAAAAGATCATTATCTTCTCACGTGATGAACTCAAACAGTTCGAAATGCAACAAGAGTTTGATCAACCATGCATGCGTTATTTCATCGGTGATGTCCGCGATAAAGACCGCTTAAGAAGAGCTATGCGGGGCGTTAATTACGTTATACATGCAGCTGCCCTCAAACAAGTGCCGGCCGCTGAATACAACCCTATGGAATGTATCAAAACGAATATTAATGGTGCAGAAAACGTCATTGATGCTGCCCTTGATAATGATGTTGAAAAAGTTATTGCGCTCTCTACTGACAAAGCCGCTAACCCAATTAACTTATACGGTGCGACTAAACTTGCATCTGACAAACTATTTGTTGCTGCAAATAATATTGCAGGTGGGAATCAAACTACTTTTTCAGTTGTGCGCTATGGCAATGTAGTATGTTCAAGAGGCTCCGTAGTCCCTATTTTCCAAAAATTTATTGACCAAGGCCGTGACCATATCCCGATCACACATGATGAAATGACTCGGTTTTGGATAAGCCTACAACAAGGTGTAGATTTTGTATTAACTAATTTTGAACGCATGCTCGGAGGTGAGATTTTTGTGCCTAAGATTCCCTCAATCCGAATTACAGATTTAGCTAAAGCAATGGCGCCAGATTTACCAGTTAAAATTATTGGTATTCGCCCTGGTGAAAAACTGCATGAAGTTATGTGTCCGGCTGATTTATGTTTTGATACTTATGAGTTTAATGACCACTTTGTAATTGCCCCTGGTATTAAGTTTAGCAGTCGATGTAATAACTTTGACACCAATGCATTAAATGAGCGCGGCAAAAAAGTAGACATTGGTTTTGAATATAACTCATTAAGTAATCCTCATTTTATGACGATAGAAGAAATAAGCGCATTTAATGTTCAGGCAATTTTATGATCCCTTATGGCAAACAATCCATTAGTCAAACTGATATTGACGCTGTAGTAGAGGTACTAAAGTCAGATTGGCTTACCCAAGGGCCAAAAGTTCCCGAATTTGAAACTTCGGTTACAAATTACTGCAAAGCTGAATTTGGTGTTGCGGTTAACAGTGCAACGTCTGCCTTGCATATAGCTTGTTTAGCGCTTGAGGTTGGCAGTAACGACATCGTTTGGACATCGCCTATTTCATTTGTCGCCTCAGCTAACTGCGCATTGTATTGTGGTGCAACTGTTGATTTTGTTGATATTGATTTAGATACCGGCAATATGTCAGTAAATGAACTTGAAAAAAAATTAATTCTAGCAAAACAAAACAATTGTTTACCTAAAGTTGTGATCCCAGTCCATTTGGCGGGTCAGTCTTGTGACATGAAAGCAATCCATCAGCTTGCTACACACTATGGCGTTAAAATAATTGAAGATGCATCCCACGCTATCGGGGGTAAATATTTAGATAAACCAATAGGCTGTTGTGAATTTTCAGATATTTGTGTTTTTAGCTTTCATCCTGTAAAAATCATCACAAGTGCAGAAGGCGGCATGGCCGTCACCAATAATCAAGAGCTAGCAAAGCGCTTAAGAAAATTAAGAAGCCACGGTATCACATCTGATCCAACCGAAATGACCGAGCCAAGTCATGGCCCTTGGTACTACCAACAAGTAGAGCTTGGTTTTAATTACCGAATGACTGATTTGCATGCCGCATTAGGTATTAGCCAGCTAAGTAAAGTTGATGAGTTTGTTAACCAGCGCCACTTTTTAGCTCAAATATATGATACACACTTAGATCTTAATCTGATTCGCCCATTGCAACAAAACAACACATGCTATTCAGCCTATCATTTATATATAGTTCAACTTACAGATAGCGATATAGAACAGCACAAAAATGTAATAACCCAACTTCGGGCTGCCGGTATTATTGGTCATCTGCATTATATCCCAATACATTTGCAGCCTTATTATAAAGCTATGGGCTTTAGTGCTGGTGACTTCCCTAATGCTGAAAAATATTACCAGAGGGCTATTACTCTGCCCTTACATCCGACGTTGCAAGACCACGAAGTGCATTTAGTAATTAACACCTTACATCAAATCTTAAATTAAAGTTTTCAACCTTTTTGACGATATAAATATGTCACTTTATGAAATATGAGGCTGCTATGCTACAAACTCACCCAACGTTCAAACTCGCATTTATTGGCGGGGGCAACACATCTGCGGTTGGCTATGTGCACTTTTGTGCAGCTCACATGGATCATAAATTTCAAGTTGTTGCTGGTGCTTTTTGTCGTAACCAAGAAAACAACAAAGCGACAGGTGTTCATTGGGGTGTTTCTTCTGAACGTGTTTACGATGATTGGAAGCTCATGGTCGAAGCTGAAAAGGATCTCGTTGATGCTTTTGTAGTGCTCACTCCTACGCCACATCATTTAGAAGTTCTACAATATTTATTTGAAAAAAAACACCCTGTGATTTGTGAAAAAGCCATGGTCTGTGGCCCACAAGAAATCGCCGTACTTAAACCATATTACGACCCTGAAAAACAATTTTTAGCAGTAACCTTTAACTACAGTGGGTATGCTATGGTGCGAGAATTAAAGCACCTCATTAGTTCAGGAAAGTTAGGGGAAATTCAAAAAATTCATTTAGAAATGCCGCAAGAGGGCTTTCGCCGACCGCCCGATATCGCAGGTAAAACGTCGCAACCGCAAGCGTGGCGCTTGCAAGACGCTGAAGTACCTACAATCTGCCTAGACTTAGGTGTACACCTTCACCATCTAAGTAGTTTTTTATTAAATGAAGAACCAAGCCACACCCTTGCAGAGTTTAGTAACCACTCTCAATACACAAACTTAGTCGATGACGTACAAATGCTAATAAAGTATGCCAGTGGTATAAAAGGTAGCATGTGGATGTCAAAAACAGCCATTGGTCACCGAAATGGACTACAAGTTAGAGTTTATGGTGATATTGGTAGTGCTAAGTGGCTGCAACTAAACCCAGATGAGTTAGAACTTAATTTTAACGATGGTCGACGGGAAATCTTAGACCGTGCAGGCCAATGTGATTACGCCCACCAATTTAGATATAACCGAATGAAACCAGGCCACCCAACTGGCTTTGTCGAAGCATTTGCAAACTTATACAGCGACATAGCCGAGGAGTTGACTTTTTTTCAGCAAGGTAAAAAAAGCCAAAAACCTTATGTGTTTGGTTTAGAGCATGCAGCAGATGGTTTAAACCTGTTTGCTGCCGCAAAACGCTCAACACAAACGCTTACCTGGGAAGATGTTTAAATTACACTTTACTCTGTAAGTATGCATGTTTGATGCTTGGCTTATGAATTTTACCCATTTCTGTTTTTGGTAAAGCGGTCATATCAAATAAAATTCGTGGTTGTTGATAGTCAGTTAGCTCTTTTAGTAAATGCATTTGTAATTGGGCCTTTGCATTGCTAGGGGCATTATTGCTAGATACGTATGCTAACAAAATAACTTCTCCAAATTTTTCATCCTCGATACCAAATGCTGCACACTCTTCCACCCAAGGTAAATAATTGCTTACCAACTCTATATCACTTGGATAAACATTTATTCCCCCAGATTTGATGACTTCTTTGGTTCTGCCTACATAATAAAGGTAGCCATTTTCATCTAGATGACCTAGATCTCCAGTGAAGAAATACCCTTCGCTATCATAACTTTGAGCTGTTTGATCTGGTAAATTATAATACCCTAAAAATGCAGTAGACGAGCAACATGCTATTTCACCTACACTGCCTATAGGTAAAGTCTGACGCTCAGAATCACATATTTTTATTCTCAAGTTTGGTAAAGGTTTACCTACACTATTAATCGGAACATTAGGTTGAGTTATATCAAAATCACTGATAACCCCCATTTCTGATGCTCCGTAGCATTCATGAAAGCGGCAGTTAAGGACTGATAAGAGCAGCTTCTTATCTTCGCTCTCTAGGGTTGCAGAAGATGATACAACACATTTTAAACTTGTTAATTGCGCTTGTTTTAACTTAGGAAGTAACGCTTTTAATTGACTTGAAACAGCAAATAAAAAGCTTACTTTTTGAGCTTCAATCGCATCAAGCCAAGCACCCACAGAAAACTTAGGTAATATAACCACACTCGCACCCAACATTAATGGCATAAGCAATGAGCGCTGTGCTAACGAATGATATAAAGGAGTTGAAACTAACACTACATCAGTTTTATCTAATTGGTAATAATGAGCCGTTGCGTCAAACGCGCGGACAATTTTGGTCGCTTGAGTAAATACGATTGGCTTAGGTTGACCCGTTGAACCAGAGGTCATTGTAA
Organism: Pseudoalteromonas sp. H105; assembly: GCF_001469215.1. Classification (GTDB taxonomy): domain Bacteria; phylum Pseudomonadota; class Gammaproteobacteria; order Enterobacterales; family Alteromonadaceae; genus Pseudoalteromonas. The sequence continues at coordinate 206,977 of NZ_LOFH01000003.1, read as the reverse complement.
GAATAAAAGGAGCGTTAATATCTGCAAGAAAAGAATCACTGTGTTCAGCAGGTATTGACATTAACGAAGCCATGTCCGTTACTCCGTCAATATCACCACCTACTGAAATGACTTTATCGCTAGGCAATAAATCGTTCTTTACTAGTTGATTTGCAACACTTACCCATGCAATCGCGTAACTGCAATCAGCTACCTGTAACGCTTTTGATAAGGCCTGCCCTTTGAGGGTGAGTGGTAATGGCGCAAGCGCGATACCAAGCTTAGCAGCTGCTAATAAACAATATGTAAACTCTAGGTTATTTGGACAAAATAAAGCAACTTTATGCCCTTGCTTAATTCCAAATCGAGTAAAGCCAACAGCTAAGGAATCTACCTTATTTATTAGCTGTTGATAGTTAATTTGGGTCTGTTGATATATACACGCAACTTTATCAGGTTGAGTAACAGTATGTGCCTGAACAAGCTGATATATATTTTTATTGTGCATTTGGGTCCCACATTACAAAATTAAATTGCTCATCGGCTAAAGGGAATAGCTTTTGCGTAGTTTTATATTCAACAGAGTCTTGTGGCGTTGGTACAAACCCCATATATGTATTTAACAAATTGACGAATTTATTGTCCTTATGGATCACCGCAAGCCAAATAGCGTTAGGATGGCTGTCTTTACAAAAATCAAGCTGCCATTGCAAGGCAAGCATAGCTATAGGTAGTGGAACATCCTGATTACAAGAAAACCAACCACCATACAAATAATTATCTTGGTACAAACTATGCCAGATATACAGGCTTTGGGATTGCTTATCACCTTCTCGCTCTAGAATCACAAAGTTAGAACGTGATTGCTTAAACCACCATAAATAATGATCCAATGCCTCAATGGTGCTTTGCACAGTCATTCTAACACTATTGCTAGGTAAGTTTCTTGCCGATAAATAGCTATTAATATGGGTATCATCAACTTGGCAAACGACCAAACTATTTGTTAACTCAGTCTGTACTTCGCAGTGCTGCTCAGTAATAGCAAAACGATTTGTAGATAACTTCTTACCGACAAGAGCGTCAGCTATTCGTCGCGCCCCATCGCCATCAACCGATACTTTTCTTTTGGCTACCAGCAATTGTAACCTTGGTAATTGACTAATAGCGATATCTATTAACTCTCCTAATCGCGTAAAATCATCAATAGAGGCGTCATTAATATGGAGGTAGTGGCCTAACCACTCCAAAATATCAATATCGTTAGTCTGGTTATCCTCAAGAGAAAAAGTAATAGCAGGTGTTTGGGTCGCCGCACACTCATAAAAAGAGGTGCCTAATGCCCCCACAAAAAGCGAGGCTCTTTCGTAGTACTCTTTTAAACAAGTTACATTTTCTAATATATTAATATTTGGGTGCACTTGCCCAAGAGCGTATATCGTGTCTTTATTCGTTGCGTAAGGGCCTATAACTATATCAAAAAGAGCATTTTCCTTGATGTTTTTTGATAAGCCATCGAATATTTTTTTGATAATCAAAAGGTCACCACCGCCACCTAATGAAAGTAAAACACGAACAGGAAACACTGGCTCCAAAGTGCGCTTTTTAACAGTGCGATATGTGGGATCTAAAATACAATAGCTCGGGCCTAAAAGGCGATTACATTCTGCCGGCACTTGTAATTCATAGCGGCTCTTTGTATTTGGTCCTACCCACTTGTAATCAATCAAAAAATCACAAACATGTTGCCGTTCATTATCATCAATAACCGTTAAGGTAAAACCTGAATCTTTTATCAGCTGCTCGTATTCTAGCGATAATGTATAACTATCAACTATTAAGTGCGATAGGCTATTCTGGCGCATATATTTAATCGTTAAAAGTGCATCCTCTTCATAATTTTGCCAGTGAACATCAGCCACTTTAAAATCTTGGTACAGCGTTTTACTAAACTGACATAAGCCATCAAGTATAAAGTGAACACTCAATTGATGTTGTTTTAATTCAGAAGCTAAATGTTTCATTCGCATTAAATGACCGATGCCATTGTCTTGCCTATTAGTGATACGAATTGCAAACATAACTATTGCTTTGCCAGAACCATATCAACAAATCCACTCACGTAATTTGTCTTTGGATCAAGTAATTCTTGAGGCTCAATTTTTATACCGAAGGTCAATTCTATTTGCATTACTAGTGTCAGTATCTCAAATGAATCCAAAGCTATATCATCCTTAAATGAAAGCCCTAGTAAATTATCAATATCTACGGCGCAACCCCGCTCTGTAAAGAATTGATATAAAAAATTAATAAGTTGATTTTTCATTAATAAGAACCTTTTGGAATACAATACAAGACGGTGCTTAATCCTAGATGTTCATGAACTCGTAAATACATATTATAATTAGGTTGTAATTTATCAATAAACTGGGGGAGTTCCCATAAATCTTTAGGCTTGTGATAAACACAAATAGCAAGTACTGGCTGTTGAGTTTGAATTAAGCTTCTGGCACCTTCAAGTGCAGCTAATTCAGCCCCTTCAATATCCATTTTTATATAGTTAATGTCCATAGCTTGGCAAGTTGAATCTAAATCTATAACGGATACCGAAGAATCATTGATAACTTCACCTTGTATAATATTACTGGAACTTGTTTGCCCTTGATTGAAATTAAGTAAATCAACACATTTCCAAACCCCTGAAGGAAATGCTTGGAAAGAAATTTCAGGGTTCTGCTTCTTTAATTCTCTTTGTGTATTTGTAAGTACTTGAAAATTAATTGTATCGGGTTCAAACGAAGCGATATGTTCAAGTCTTATAATGTTTTTTGTATGAAGTTCTACAAACGCCTCGACGGTATCCCCAGTGTAAGCTCCACAATCTATAAACCGAACGGGTGATTGAAAATTAAAAGGTATATCATCAGGGTAATACTCAACTTTTCTATCTGGTTCAGGGTAGTCATCAATCGAGAGAGATGCTCTAAATGCACACAGTTTATCTAATATAATTTTACTTTTATTATCCTTTAAACGTCCACGTAACCACTGAATACTTGTATTATCCAACATCTCATCATGATTTTTTCGCATCCATAGGTGTTCTAGCTGTGCATACTGGCTGAACACACCTGGAAATTTCTGTACAGCGTCGAAAAAACCAAGGACATTTTTATAACCGAGCTCTATGAGGCGCTCTTTAATTTGTTCTCTATTAGAGTTTACTAAGGGAGTAACAGCGATAATAACATTCATATTACGGTCAGCTGTTTGCTCGTCAAAAATAGGTAAATCAAACTTCATCTGATTAGCTAAACGTTGATCGATCCAACCACTTACGGGTGTATTTTGTTGTACTAATATCCTATGAAAACACTCTCCAAAATGCCCAGCACCGTAAATTAGATAGTTCATTTAATCGCTCCTACGTGTTGCCAAGTCAGTGGCATGCCTTTTTTTATTGAGTGTGTTGCTATTCTACCTGTGATAAACCCTAAATCCTTTGGCATTAACTCACCCACACCCGGCCTTAGATTGACCACATTATCTTTGCTTAACACTTCCCCGACAGCAATATCCCTCGCGGCAAATAGACAACGCCTTGCTTTACTGGGCTCACTAGGGAAGTGTACATTCCCAAGAGCCAACTCAACTTGCCTGACTCCTTGAACTAAATCTTCAAGTTCATCTGGTGTCATAGAAAAAAAACTATCTGCCGTTTCATCATCTTTACTCATCACAAAGTGCTTTTCTATAATTGTCGCCCCCATAGCGACAGATGCAACAGGTACATGATTACCTAAAGTGTGATCCGATAAGCCTATTGGTACTTTAAAAAGGTCTGCTAAGTGAGGGATTGTTTTCAAATTAATACTTTCAGGGGGAGCTGGGTAGCTACTAGTACATTTTAATATAGCTAAATCCTTTATGCCTGCTTGGTGAGCGATTTTCACAGCTTCGTCAATTTCAGCAAGCGTTGCTCCACCTGTTGACATAATTACCGGCTTGCCTGTTGTAGCCACTTTTCGAATGAGATCATGATCGATCAACTCTGGTGAAGCTATTTTATAGGCTGGTGAATCAAAAGATTCCAATAATTCGACAGCAGAATCATCAAATGGTGAAGAAAAAATAGTGATACCGATTTCATTCGCTAGCTGAATTAAAGGGCCGTGAAAATCCCAAGGCATAAATGCCCCTTCGTATAAATCATATAAATATTGTCCTTGCCATGGACCAGCTGCTTCAAAATGCGGTAATTTACAATCCATTGTTAATGTATCCGCGCGGTAAGTTTGTAACTTTATCGCATCCGCACCGGCATCTTTTGCAGCTCTAACTAACGCTTTCGCCTGCTCTAAATTTTGACCATGGTTTGCTGACATTTCGGCAATAATATACACAGGATGACCTGGCCCAATTTTTCTACCATCGATGGTAATTTCAGAATTAAACGCCATTTGCGCTCCTTAAATTGCACTGTCAAAAATCTTTAAATCAAAGCAAAATTTATACCTAATAATCTACAATGGCTTACAACTTGATAAACCATATTGATCCAAAAGGGTTTTAACTTTTAAATTATGTGCAAGAGTGTAATGATTTGCTATATTTATCTCAATAATAATTACAATAACTAACGACCATGTCTGATGTATTAATAATAATTCAAGCACGTATGACATCAACCAGATTGCCTGCCAAAGTTATGTTACCGCTGTGTGGTAAGCCGGTGTTACAAATTATGCTTGAACGCTTACCAAGCTGGCACGATAAAATCATTGTCGCAACCACGAATGATGGTACAGAGCAGCCAATCTTAGATTTGTGTACGAAGCTAAATGTTAAAACCTACCAAGGAGATACACAAGATGTACTAAGCCGCTATTACTTAGCAGCTAAACACTATGATGCTCAATCATCTACAACCATAGTTAGGTTAACCAGTGATTGCCCACTGATTGATGAAGAACTATGTAATAAAGTAATTAAAGAAAGAATGAGTCAAAACTATGACATGGTAAGTTTGGGTCCTCACAGTGGCTATCCTAGAGGGCTGGATTGCTGTGCATTTTCATTCGACTTACTAAAGAATACGCATCTAAAAGCCACATCAGCCAACGATCGTGAGCATGTTACTTTAGGCATGGCAAAATTTAATACAATCACGACCCACACGTTCAGTGCATACGAAGATTATAGCCACTTTCGCCTCACACTTGATGAACCAGATGATTACAAAGCCATTACCGCTGTTTATGATCATTTTTTGAATAACGTTGATTTTTCTTATAATGATTTAATAAAAACATTAAAGGAAAATCCTCATCTCACCGATATAAATAAACACGTAGAGCAAAAATCTACCTAAGTTAGGCATAATAATTGTATGTCATTGAACATTATATTTATGACTACCAAAGAATTAGAGAATATTAAATGAATCCAAAAACAATATTAGTTACCGGTGCAACTGGCTATAAAGGAACTGTACTGGTTCCAAAACTACTGGCCTTAGGCCATAGCGTAATCGCGTTTGATATCCAATGGTTTGGTAATTTCTTACCGCCTCATAAAAATATTACAGTGATCAAAGGTGATGTGCGCGATACCGACACAATTAATTTAGACGGTGTGGATTCTATTATTCATCTTGCTTCTATTGCTAACGATCCATGTGGTGATTTAAACCCTAAATTAACATGGGAAGTAAGCGCACTGGCAACAATGCGTTTAGCTGACAAAGCTAAACGCTGTGGAATAAAACAGTTTATTTATGCGTCATCGGGTAGCGTTTACGGCGTTAAAGATGAAGAGCAAGTAACTGAGGACTTAACGCTTGAGCCTATTTCTGAATACAACAAAACGAAAATGGTTGCAGAGCGTGTACTTCTTAGTTACGCCGACGACATGGCAGTTCAAATTGTACGCCCAGCAACTGTATGCGGCTTATCTAAACGGATGCGCTTAGATGTCTCTGTCAATATGCTGACAATGCAAGCTCTTAAAAATGGAAAAATTACAGTGTTTGGCGGCGATCAAGTCAGACCAAATATTCATATTGACGATATTACTGATCTTTATATTTATATGCTGGATAATCCAGAGAAAGTCTCGGGTATATTTAATGCAGGGTTTGAAAATATCTCAATTATGGATATAGCAAAAATGGTACAGGCCAAGATAGCATGTGAGATTGAAGTTACCCCTTCAAATGACCCTCGTTGCTACCGTATTAATTCAGATAAATTACTATCGACCGGTTTTACACCGAATAAAAGCGTCGACACAGCAATCTCTGAAATTATCGCAGCTTATAAACAAGGCTTACTTAAGGATGAAGACCATTTTTACAACCTTAAATGGATGCAAAGAGAAGTTTTATGACAAACAACCAATCTGCAACCACTATATCCAATGATTCAGTGAAAAACCTGACAACAAACTATATAAACACTCTAACGAATGTATTAAAACAGTTAGACAGTGAACAAGTTAAGAGTCTTGTTGATGCCTTACTTACTATGAAGGCAAATAACGGCAGTTTATATTTATGTGGTAATGGCGGCTCAGCAGCAAATGCTATCCACCTTGCAAATGACTTTACATTTGGTATAAGTCCAGAAGGTAATGCATTAAAAGTTGAGGCATTACCGGCAAATAGCTCTGTTTTAACTTGCCTAGGCAATGATATTGGTTATGAAAATATTTTTGCTCATCAGCTGAAAGTAAAAGCAAACAGCAATGATATCTTACTGGTTTTATCTGGTAGCGGGAACTCTGAAAATATAATTAGGGCGACTCAACAAGCACTCGACATTGGCATGAAAACTGTGGGCATTTTAGGGTTCTCTGGTGGTAAAGTTAAATCAATGCTTGACCAGGTTTTCCATTTCGAAGTCCAAGATATGCAAATATCAGAAGATACCCAAGTTATTGTCGGGCATATTTTAATGAAAGCTCTATACAATGCATTAAGTGAGGCTGATTAATGACCACAATTGTCTATGGAATTACAGCCTCAACAGAAATGTTTATCAATTCTGAATATAATACCGACAATAATATTTTTGCTTGTACGAATGGTGGCGAATCATTCAAAGGTACGCCTGCAAAATCATTAGAAGAATTATCAAAGCTAGAAAAAAAACATACGCTCCAGGTGGTCATTTGTTCGGAGTTTGTCTTTGATATATTACAATCCTTAAATAAAATTGGTATTACCACTAGTCAATGTTCTTTTTTCAACCACATGAGTGGTAAGCTCACTCCATGTATACAAATGCAATTTAATATTGATATTGAATCCACATTATATGCTTTTTATGATCTTTCATATAATTTACCCTGCTTTGATGTAACTACCTTTGTCGTTTTAGCTGAAATAGAACGAAAAAAACAAAATAAAAAAAATATTCAATTTGTGATTGTTCCCAGCAATATTGAAGATAAGCCTGGACTAAACATCTATCACGATAACGCTGATACTAAATGGCGAATCGAAAAACTTATCAAACCAATATTTAATTGTCTTGCCTCATGTATAGGTATTGATCAGCCGATTTCGCAAAGTAGCCTTGTATACTATAAAAGCCTGAACCCTAGCATATATCCTAATAACTACTTTGAGAATCCTAGACAAGCAGCTGGAGATTTTAAATTATTAAAATCTTATGCTGATCAAAATATTAAATTAAGTAACTTAGCACCTCCACAACAAGCTTATACTATTGTTAATGATTTCATACGACATAACGTGGGCAAAAAAAAGCTAATAACTATTACATTGAGAGAATACTGGGCAAACTCCGAGCACAGAAATAGCAATACAACAGCATGGCTTGATTTTGCATTATCTCTAGACATGAATGAATATTTTCCGCTAATTATTAGAGACACTTATAAAGTAAGTGAGCCTCTAGAAGAAAAGTATCAATCGCTAACAATGTACCCCATTGCAGCTGTCGATTTAAGTATCAGGCTCGCCTTGTACCATCAAGCGTATATCAATATGGGTGTTGACAATGGTCCTCTTTATCCAATCAGCTATCTTGAAGGGGCTCGTTCAATTATTTTTAGATGGTGTTCGAATGAAATTCCAAATCTATCAGATAGGACTAATAGCATGCACTTCTTTGAAGTTGGGGAAAATCATTTCTTTAATGATAATGGATTTCAAATAAATGCATGGATGGATGATTCATTTGAAAATATTCAAACTCAATTTTCTGTTCTTGAAAATAAAATAAACAAGGCGGCAATCTAAACTATGAATGACTCATCAATTTTAGTTTTAGGAAGCAATTCATTTTCGGGAGCATCATTTTGTGCGCATATGCTAAAAAATGAGCAGCAAATTATTGCTGTTAGTCGCTCACCAGAACCTAATTCAGCATTACTCCCATATAGTTGGCAAAAAAATGCAGATAAATTGCAATTTAGTCAACTGGATATAAATCATCATCTGCAAAAAATTATTGATATCGTTAAACAAAAAAAAATAAAAAAAATATATAACTTTGCAGCCCAGAGTATGGTTGGTCAAAGCTGGCAATATCCAGAACATTGGTTTATGACTAACGCTGTTTCAACGATTAAATTACACAATGCTCTTAGACAATTCGATTTCCTTGATAAATATATCCATATATCAACACCCGAAGTGTATGGTAGTTGTAACGGATTAGTACCAGAACATACTAATTACCAACCCAGTACACCTTATGCAGTCTCCCGTGCTGCAGCAGATATGAGTCTACATACATTCGCAGATGTTTATAACTTTCCAGTGGTATTTACACGAGCGGCCAATGTTTATGGCGAAGGCCAACAGCTTTATCGCATAATCCCTCGTACTATTTTATATGCCCTACTAGGCAAAAAATTACAGCTACATGGCGGAGGGCATTCAACGCGATCATTTATACATATAGACGATGTATCTTCAGCGACCCAACTTATTGGCGAAAAAGGTAAAAATGGTGATATTTACCATATTTCAACAGATAAAATGATCTCTATTCGAGTACTCGTTGAAACAATCTGCAATATGCTTAAACTCCCATTTGAACAAGTGTGTCAAGCGACTGAGGATCGATTAGGAAAAGATGCCGCATATTTATTAGACACAAAAAAGATTCGTTCCGAGCTAAATTGGCAAGACTCTATCTCATTAGAAAATGGCTTAGAACGTACAATTTATTGGATGAAGCAAAACTTAGATATACTCGCCAAGCAAGAACACGACTATATCCACAAACCTTGAGGTAATCATGATAGGTCAAGAAATAGATTTACTAAAAAATTATCCTAAGTCCAAGCGTGATCTTTCTGGTAGATTAGAAGCCAAAAGTGAAGCAGTTAGAGCAATAGCGCGCCAATTTGACAAGGATTTTTTTGATGGCGATAGAGAGCACGGCTATGGTGGTTTTAACTATCATTCACGGTTTTGGCAGCCAGTTGTGCCTGACTTTATAAAGCACTTTGGCCTACAGGAAAGTAGCAGTTTATTAGACGTAGGCTGTGCAAAAGGATTCATGCTTTATGATATTTTACAACAGCTACCAAAAATGACATTAAGTGGAATAGATATATCCCATTACGCATTAGACAATGCCAAACAGGAAGTAAAGCACTTATTGCAACAAGGTTGCGCTACTGAATTACCATTCGAAGACAATAGTTTTGATGCAGTAATATCAATTAATACCATTCATAATTTAGATCTTAATAATTGTGCAAAAGCACTGCAAGAAATAGAGCGAGTCTCTAGAGCTAAAGCTTTTATTACTGTTGACGCATATAGAAATGAACAAGAAAAAGAACGCATGGAAGCCTGGAATCTAACAGCCAAAACAATGATGCATGTTGATCAGTGGAAAGAGTTTTTTAAAGATACAGGCTACACTGGCGACTTTTATTGGTTTATACCCTAATGAAAAAACTTGATGCATATTTCGAATCATTAAGAATTCGTAAAATAGAAGAAATGATAGCCTTACGCTACCCTGAGCAAGAGATGAGATGTCCAACACATCTGTCAATAGGCCAAGAGTTAGTACCTGTTGTCGTTTCTAATTTTTTATCTAAAGGTGATAAGGCTTTCAGTTCACATAGAGCACATGCACACTATCTAGCCAAAGGCGGATCATTAAAGAAAATGATAGCTGAATTATATGGCAAAGCTACAGGTTGCACAGGTGGTAGAGGTGGCTCTATGCACTTAACAGACTTGGATTGCGGTTTTATAGCTAGCACTGCAATTGTAGGCAATAGTATACCACTGGCTGTTGGTAGTGCGCTGAGTCAAAAACTACAAAAAAGCAATTTTTTGACCGTAAGTTATTTTGGTGATGGTGCAACAGAGGAAGGTGCTTTTTACGAGTCGTTAAATTTTGCAGCAGTTAAATCTCTTCCCATATTATTCATTTGTGAGAATAATCGCTATTCAGTGTATAGCCCATTAGAAGTTCGTCAGCCAGCTAATAGAAGCATTACGGATTTAGCGCAATCAATCGGAGTGGAAAGTTTTCACGCTGATGGAAATCTTTTAATACCACTAACCCATGTTGTTCAGAGTGCTATCGAATATATTAGAAAGAATAATGGACCTGCGCTCATAGAGCTCGATACATATCGTCACAGAGAACATTGCGGTCCTAATTTTGATGATGACTTAAACTACAGAGCTGCAGGTGAAGTTAAAACATGGCTTGATAAAGATCCATTAAAATTATTATTCGCAGAACTATCAGCAGATCAACATTTCGAGAAAACTCATAACGAAATGGTTAGCAAAATAGAAAATGAAATAGATGATGCGTTTCTTTTTGCTGAAAACAGCCCTTTACCAAACCCACAGTTAAACGAAGAGTTTCTTTATGCAAAATAAAACAACAACATTCGCTGAAGAAATAAACCAAGCACAACACTGTGCCATGGCCGAAGACAATAGTATGATTTGTATGGGGTTAGGTATCAATGATCCAAAAGCCATTTTCGGTACAACCACAGGCTTACAATCAAAGTTTGGCTCTGACCGTGTCTTTGATATGCCAACATCTGAAAATGCGATGACGGGTGTAGGGATAGGCGCAGCTATTACTGGTACACGTGTATTAATGACCCATCAACGAGTCGATTTTTTCTTGCTTGCCATGGACCAACTTGTAAATAATGCCGCTAAGTGGCACTACATGTTTAATGGGCAAATGACGGTACCTTTAACAATACGTTTAATCATAGGTAGGGGCTGGGGCCAAGGGCCCACTCATCAACAAAGCTTGCAATCATGGTTTGCACATATCCCTGGGTTAAAAGTTGTTACTCCAAGCTTAACTGATAATGTAGGACAGCTACTTTATCAAAGTATAATGGATAATAATCCAACTATTTTCCTTGAACATCGATGGCTGCATAACCAAAAAATCGACAAAGAAACGTGTGTCGATTACAACTCAAACATGCAAACAACGAGAGTAATCAAAGAAGGTGAAGATGTCACTATTATCGCTAATAGTTATATGCTTTTAGAAGCTATACACTGCCATGACTTTCTTAAAAAACATGGCGTTAATTGTGAATTAATTGAGATATCTGAACCGACGAATATAGACTGGCAAACTATTTATGACTCAGTCAATAAGACTCAAACCTGTATATGCACTGACATAGGACATAACTCATTTTCTGTCTCGAGTGAAATTTCAGCAAAAATTTATGAAGCATGTTTTCGTTCTTTAAAAAAACCAATAAAGCGAATAGCACTGCCCTCTTACCCTGAACCTACGAGCTTTGGGTTAACAAAAAAATACTATAAAACCAGAACTGAGATTACTAAAGCTGTATCAGAACTCCTTGATAGAGAAATATTTATGACCGAAGATGAAGAATTTCTTCACGATGTTCCTGGTAACTGGTTTAAAGGCCCGTTTTAATGAATCGAGTATTAATTACAGGAATAAATAGTGGTATTGGGCAAGCACTTGCTGAGCGCTTAAGCCAAAATACGATTATTCACGGTACTTATCGAGGGAAAAAATCAAACCTTGATTTTGCTGAACTAACAAAAGTTGATTTTAGCTCACTAAAAAGCGTTGACGATTGGTGCGATAAAACGAACTTTTCAATATATGATAGTATCATTTTTGTTCATGGCACACTCGAGCCAATAGGCTCACTATCTGATTGCTCTTACAGCGACTGGGAAAATGCATATAGAGTTAATTACTTATCTATAGTGCAAGTGTTAAGTTCAGCAGTTCTAAAAATGAAACCAAATTGCAAAATTCTGACCTTTGCTGGCGGAGGTGTCAATAGCGCCCCGACGAAGTTCAACTCTTATATAAATGCGAAAGTAGCATTAATAAAAATGACTGAAGTTTTAGCTGCTGAATATCCAGATTTAATCTTTCTAAATATTGGTCCTGGCTGGGTAGATACACCTATTCACCAACAAACACTCCATGCAAAAGAAATAGTGCCGCAGGCATATCAGGAAACAGCCAGAAGATATGAGGAAAATGACTTTGTGTCTATGCAGCTGGTCATCGACTCCTTAATTTTTCTTCTTGATAATTCAAATAGTAAGTTTAGTGGACGAAACTATAGCATTGCTTCCAAAGAAATTTTTGATGAGGATTTTTTGGAGTCTCTTGAAAACCCAAATAACTACAAATTGCGTAGACTCAATAAAGAGCATACATAAATGAAACTAACGGATTATATTGCATCTTACCTTGCTCAATTAAATATCAAGCATGTATTTGTTCTGCAAGGCGGTGCGGCTTTACATTTAATTGACTCAATTGAAAAACACCCTTCACTTTCAGCTATTGCAATGCAACATGAGCAATCATGTGCGATGGCTGCTGATAGCTATGCCAAAACACACCATGTACTAGGCGTAACTGTAGCCACATCAGGCCCAGGCGCTACAAACTTATTAACCGGTATTGCAAGCTCCTACTTTGACTCTGTAGCTACTTTACATATAACTGGAAATGTAGCTTCATTTAGGCAATCGCATAAATTAGGAGTTCGTCAATATGGCTTTCAAGAAACAGATATTGTTTCTATGGCAAAGCCAATAACAAAGTACGCCGTCCAATTAAATAAACCTAATGACATTATCACTGTATTACCTGAAGCTATAAAAGCAGCATTAAGTGGTCGGCCAGGGCCTGTGCTAATTGATATTCCTGATGACTTTCAGCGAGAGATATTAGATATAAAAAAAATACCATTTGAAGCTTTTAATAAATCAACTCTAAATCATAAAGTAATTCAAGAAAACGTATTCAATAACTTTATAGTGTCATTAAAACAAGCGAAAAAACCTTTATTTATTCTTGGCGCTGGGTGTCGTAACTCATCAGAACAGTTAATTTCACTTGCAACAAAACTAAAAATCCCCTTTCTATCGACTTGGCCGCTCAAAGGAATTGCAAATCATGACGATGAGCTAAATCTAGGGAATTTTGGAACTCATTCTTTACGTGGAAATAATATCGTATTACAAAATTGTGATTTTATAATTTCTGTTGGGTGCAGACTGGATTCAAAAGCAACAGCAAAATTAGATACTTTTGCACGTGAAGCTAAAATCGCAATGGTAGATATTGACCATAATGAAATTGAGAAGTTTGCCCAATTAGGCAAAATAATCAACTATCAATTTCCTGTATCTGTTCAAGTTTTTTTAGATGCTTTTTCATTGCATTGTAAAGATTTAATTGAAATATTTAAAAATAACGATTCGTGGTTAAATTATATTACGGATGTCACACAAGAATTTAACTACATACCTGAATATAATCACGGTGGTGTAAACCCATACTTAGCTGTTGAGTTGCTTAGTGGTGTTTTCTGTGATGACCAAAATATATGCGTGGATACAGGTACTTGCTTACCTTTAACTCTTGTCTACGGGAAAGAAAAAAAAGGCCAGCAGTATATTTCTTCATACAATAATACCCCCATGGGCTATGCTTTACCTGCATCGATTGGTGTCGCCTTAGCAAAAGAAAAAGAAGTATTTTGTATAGTTGGCGATGGAGGTTTGCAAATGAATATCCAAGAACTTTCAACGTTAAATCACTTGAAACTTCCAGTCACTATTGTTGTATTTAACAATAGTGGTCACTGTATGATAAAACAAACCCAAGATGATTGGCTTGACTCAAATTATTTTTCTGCTGATTGTAATAATGGTTTGCCTCACATAAACTTTTCTGAAGTTGCTAAAGCTTATGGAATCGATTCTGAAAAAATTGAAAATCATGAGCAATTAAAATTGTTAGTACAACGCTTACACCTTCGCAGGGATCAAGATGGGCCAAAACTTATCGAATTAGTAATCAACCCAAACTTTAGATATGAACCGATTATCAAGTATGGCAATCCATTAGAGAATATGAGCCCTGAACTTGCTTACATAAAACAAAAAAAAGCTATGATAATACCCAGTTTGAAGGACAATCTATAATGATAAACTTGCACCATGAGCTGGTTATGCTAGCTAGAAATACACAATCACACGTACAATCAAGCAGCAATTATCAGGTTCTTAACAAAAAACTATCAAAAGTAATTGCCAGCGCTTATGACACGACATCATCGCCAACATTTTTATTAACGGATAATATTACATTCTCTCTTCCGTATTACGATATGGGCAATATAAATACAACTCATTTGTTTGGTATTGATGAGCTAATCATCTTAAGCTTTTACTTGAAAAATAAAAATCACTATAAGAATGTGTTAGATCTTGGCGCTAATATTGGCCTGCATTCAATAGTACTGAGCTTATTAGATTATCAAGTCACATGCTTTGAAGCTGACCCTGAAACATTTCGCGTTTTAAAACAAAACCTAGAATTAAATAATTGTAAAAAGATTAAGCCAATCAATGAAGCCGCTGCAAGTTTTGATGGTAAAGCTGAATTTACACGAGTATGTGGAAACTTAACTGGAAGTCATTTGAGCGGCGCAAAAAGTAATCCCTATGGGGAGCTAGATAAATTTGAAGTTAAAGTTAATAACATAGGTAATATAGCTAAAGAATTTGACTTAATTAAAATTGATATTGAAGGTCAGGAAGCAGATGTATTAACTTCAATTTCTTCGGAAGACGCCTTAAAAATTGATTTTATGATGGAAATTAATGGTGAAAAAAATGCAAAAACTATTTTTGACTACAGTTTACAAGTCGGCTTAAATATTTTTCTTCAAAAAAATAATTGGAAAAAAGTGAACTCACTTGCCGAGTTACCCTTAAGTCATAGAGAAGGTAGCGTTTTCCTTTCCAGCAAAAATGAGATGCCTTGGTAAAATATGAATACTCCAACTTATTTTAAAGCAAATGTATTAATAGATGTAGAGCAGCCTCTTCAACTACTCGATTTAAAAATACCTGATTTGAAAGATCATCAAGTTCTGGTAAAAATGCATATGGCTGGTTTATGCAGAAGCCAGCTGATGGAGAGTAAAGGCCTGAGAGGAGAAGACAAGTATTTACCTCACTTAATGGGTCATGAAGGTGTAGGTGAAGTAATTGCAGTTGGCAATAGTGTTACCAAGGTTAAACAAGGAAATCGTGTCGTTCTTGGTTGGCTAAAAGGCAGTGGCATCGATTCCGGTGGAACGCATCTAATTAGCAAAGAGGGTCAAACTATCAATGCAGGTCCAGTTACGACTTTTTCAGAGTACTCTGTTATATCTGAGAATAGAGTAACTATTTGCCCTGAAGGTATTTCGAATGAGTTAGCTGTTTTACTCGGTTGCGCCCTCCCTACGGGGGCCGGTATGGTTTTAAACCAGATAAAACCACACCCTAATAGTGATGTGATATTAATCGGACTGGGTGGTATAGGCATAAGTGCACTGATAATGCTCAAACATTTCAGACCAAAAAAAATCATCGTTGTTGATATTGAACAATCTAAATGTGACTTAGCACTACAACTCGGCGCCGATGAAGCTTACTTATATGAAGAAGCAAGCTTAGCTCTACTCAAAGAGCAACACCCTAACGGGTTTGATTATGCTATTGAGAGTGCTGGATTATGTGAAACTATAGAGTTTGCTTTTAATAATATACATAACAGCGGTAAGTGCTATTTTGCCTCACATCCAAAAACAGGTGATTTTATAAAACTAGATCCTCATCAGCTGATTTGTGGAAAGCAAATTTTTGGAACTTGGGGAGGTAATTGTAATCCAGACAAAGATTTAAAATCGATTGCTGATATTATTCAAAATCTTGACATACCAATTGATTCTCTGATCAGCCACCGTTATGCTTTGGATCAAATCAACGAAGCAATATCGGCGCTCGAACGAAGAGAAATTACCAGAGCCATCATTACTTTTGAGAATATTGAAGTATGAATAAGCAAGTCCTTGTTCAAGGTAATTTTGACATTTTACACCCTGGCCATATTCGCTTACTTCGTTTCGCGAAAGAATGTGGTGATAAACTAATTGTTGCTGTTAACAGCGACAAATCTATGGGGTCAAAAAGCAGGGTAAACGAACAGCATCGCTTAGAGATGGTTCAATCCCTCGAATGTGTGAATGAAGCATTTTTATCAGATTTAACTCCAGCAGAAACCGTAAAGAGCCTCAAGCCTCATATTGTCGTAAAAGGTAAAGAGTTTGAAAGTAGGCACAATCCTGAGCATGCTCTTGTTGAAATGTACGGAGGAAAGCTTATTTTTGGCTCTGGTGAGTTCGAATCTAATTCCGAACAATATATTACAAGAACAATAAGCCATGGTCATAACCTTGATTACAAAAAATGCCAAAGTTATGCAACAAGGCATCAGTTTGATTATCAATCAATCAACACGATATTTTCTCAATTTAGTGAAAACCGTGTTGCTGTAATTGGCGAAATAATCGTCGATGAATATATCCAAGGTACTGCGGTAGGCTTATCTCAGGAGGATCCTACCATAGTGATGACACCAGATAGAGCGGATACATTTTTAGGCGGAGCAGCAATTACAGCAGGTCATATAAAAGGGCTAGGAGCTAATCAAGTTACGCTTTTCTCGGTACTTGGCAAAGATGATAAAGCTGATTACGTAAAAAATCATATTAACGCATACAATATTGATACTATACTTTTCGATGATGGCAGTCGCCCTACACCATTAAAATCACGATACAGAGCCGGCAACAAAACACTTCTAAGGGTCAATCAAGTTCGACAGCATAAAATTTCTAAAGAGATTCAAACTGATTTATACATGCAACTTGAAAGTAGTATTCACAACTTCGATTTATTAGTTTTTTCTGATTTTAATTATGGATTATTACCTCAAACTCTGGTCGATAAAGTCATTGCTTTATGCAATGAAAACAATGTACGTGTTGTCGCAGACAGCCAAACCTCTTCTCAAGTTGGTGACATTGCCCGTTATAAAGATATGATGCTAATAACACCAACAGAAAAAGAAGTCCGTGTTGCTCTGAATAATATTGATGATGGCCTACCTATTTTAGCGCAAAAGCTTTGCGAAAAAGCAAATCCAACGTCTTTAGTTATTACCCTAGCGGGAGAAGGTATCTTTATCCATCTACCAGATCAAAATGGCCATTGGGAAAATGATATGCTTCCTGCAATTAACCGAAATGCGGTTGATCCTGCGGGAGCTGGTGACTGCTTCTTAGCCGCTAGTAGTCTTGCTTTGTGCTCTGGTGCAACACCGTGGCAGGCATTTTATGTTGCAAGTATTGCAGCTGCTTGCCAAGTAGATACTCTAGGAAATCAACCTCTGTCTTTTACCACGCTACAGCAACGCGTACTGGAGTCATTTAAAAATATATGAAAGCGATATTGCTAGCAGCAGGATTAGGCACTCGGTTAAAACCTTTAACTAATACAATTCCAAAATGTTTAGTGCCTATTAATGGCAAGCCTTTATTGGCTTATTGGTTAGAAAAGCTCGATAAACTTGGTGTCAGTGACATACTTATTAATGTGCACTATTTTGCTGAACAAGTAGAAGAATTTGTATTAAAGTCCGAATACCGTAATAAAATAACAATCGTTAGAGAAACAAAATTACTCGGTACAGGCGGCACTTTGATTAGTAATAAAGAGTTTTGGCACAGTAGTCCCACAATGGTCATTCATGCTGATAACTATTGTGAAGATAACCTGACTAATTTTGTAGAAGCCCATTCCAAAAGACCTAAAAACTGTGATGCTACGCTTTTGCTTTTTGAATCTGCTACTCCTTCCTCATGTGGTATTGTTGAACTTGATTCAGACGGTACAATCCAAAGGTTTCATGAAAAAGTATGTAATCCACCAAGCAATCTAGCAAGTGGTGCTCTGTTTTTATTCTCCGAAAGTGTGTATGAAAAATACTTTTCACACTTTAAACAGAAAAGTTTCTATGAGATAAGCCTCGATATGGTACCTTTATTACTAGGTAGCCTTTATAGTTATAAAACCCCTCTTAGATATATAGATATCGGCACACCGCAAGCTTATAATAAACTCCAAACTGAGTTGCTGGCTATCAACAAACCTGCTTAATATTAAAATAAAAACTAGGATAAAATGTGAAGTTATCTGAACAACTTAACAAGAGCATAGTAAGTTATGCAAACCTTCCTGCACTTTTTGTTGATAATAAATGCATTACCTATAAACAGCTTGCAGATTACGCTGAGAATATTAACACGAGCGCAATCAGTGAAGCTGAGCAAGTTGGAATTTTAAGTTACCGAGATACCCATTATTATAGCGCTGTACTTGCCTGCGCTTTGGATTCACGAACATTTATACCGCTAGGGGTAAAACTCCCAATAGCTAGATTGATTTCTATCATAGGGCAAAGTAATTTAAAGTATGTTTTATACAGTAAAAAATATTTGTCCATTAGCCAACAGTTAAAAAAAGCACTCCCAGATAGAATATTTGTATGCTTGGACGATATTGCTAATAAAGGCACTGCATCTGCTAAACCACTACACGCTCGCAGCCTATCTAATGTTGCTTATGTTTTATTTACTTCAGGCTCAACAGGCGCACCAAAAGGTGTGCCTATTAGCGTCACGAACCTTGGGTCTTATCTTGATACTATGTGTGAGTCTTTACCGCTTAGTAACACTGATAAGGTTAGCCAAGTGTTCGATCCTACTTTTGATCTCAGCATGCATGATATTTTTGTAACTTGGCTGCAAGGAGCTTGTCTTTATGTAGTGCCTGAAGCCGCTATATTTGCGCCTGGTAAATTCATCAAACAACACGGGCTTACCGTGTGGTTTAGTGTGCCCTCTACGGCATCAATTATGGCTAAATTAGGTATGCTTAAAAATGGAGCCTATCCTAGCCTTCGCGTGAGCCAGTTTTGTGGTGAGCCCTTACCGCGAGCACTCGCTCTAAAGTGGCAAAAAGCAGCACCAAACAGCAAGGTTATTAATTTATACGGGCCAACTGAAGCTACGATAGCCTGCAGTAAATACGAATTTGACTGTAACGATGATAGTGATAGTAGCTATATTCCCCTGGGGAAAGCATTTAAAAATATGAGTTTTGATTTAGATGCACAAGGTGAGCTGTTGATTGCGGGCCCTCAAGTATTTTCTGGCTATTTGAATGACAATGATAAAACTGAGCAATGTTTAATTAAAACAAATAACATTACACATTATCGAAGTGGTGATCTCGTAAAGCGTGATGCTCAAGGAGTATTTCACTATATTAGCCGTATAGATGACCAAGTTAAAATTCAGGGATACCGCGTTGAACTATCCGAAGTAAATACACTTGCACAAAATTTTTTATCAAACCCCTTAGTACAAACTATAGCGACGCCAATACAACAACCTCAAAGTTTGACTTTATTTATTTGTAACCCAGCCGATATAGAAAGTGAGCAAGCGTTAATTGAATACCTAAAGCAACAGCTGCCAATTTATATGGTGCCCAAAAAGATTATATGGATCGATTCCATGCCATTAAATAGTAATGGTAAAATTGATAAAAGCGCCCTACATACCATGACGGAGAAATAATGAGCTTAACAAATTCGATTGAACAAGCTATCAATAATAAATTAATAGAAAAGCATGGTGAACAAATACTGGTCTCATTGAATAAACAGGATAGCTTAATAAGTTCAGGTCTTTTAGATTCACTTGATTTTATTAGTATGTTGATGGAAATAGAAAACAGCTTAAATCTTGATATTGATTTTGAAGAAGCTGACCCTGTGCAATTTACCTCATACAGTGGCCTAATACAGCTGCTTAGTGAGTCTGCTAATGCCTAACAAAGTTAACTGGCAAGAAATATATAATACGGAATATGTGAATGCTCCTGAGTGTTGGAAAACATGCGGTGGTTACTGCTGTAAAAATTTTTATGGAGAGCATTTTAACATCCTAGATAAAAGTGGTGTATCTTTACCTCTTCTCGAAAATGAATATGAGTACTATAAATCCATCGGTGGTATTAAAAATATTACTACACCAGCAAAAAAGCGCACATTTACGCTTTCAAATGGTAAAAGCTTCAGTATCTACTTGCTCTCTTGCCAGTGTGGCGGTTTATGCGAACCCCATGGACACAGACCCTTGGTATGCAGAATATATCCCTATTTTCCTATAGTAGATGCGTTTGGTACTGTTATTGATTTTGAGTACTCCGCTTTAATGGATCTTTTTTACCGTGACCCAGATAATAACCATAAATGTACGCTGGTTAGAGAGCAAGCCATAAAGTTGAAACGTGAACTCACAGTGTCTATGAAGCCATTGTTACGTGATCCTGAAGTTGTATTTATCTTTAGGTGTTTAAAGGAACTTGTAGATCGCCTCAAAGAAAAAATGGGGGGCTTTATTGATACCCTAGATGAATCACAGAAAAAAAAGTTTATTGCTAAATATGAATGGATGATTCTGTCAGGCAAGCCGTGGAAAGATCCCGCTTTTTCAAAAAGAATTGATACTATCTACGACGAAGTTAAAGCAGCTTTCGGCAATGAGGACTTTTTGTGAGAAATATTAGCCAAGCGCAAATTATCGCAACATTGCATTCAGTCGGTATCAACATGAATGACAGTGTGTTTATACACTCTTCATTATTTACACTTGGCGCTATAGAAAATCATTCAGTAAAAGAAGTGCCTGAGGCGTTCCTAAACTGCTTTAAAACTGCAATTGGTGAGAACGGTAATATATTTATGCCAGCGTTTAATTATCAATTTCCACGCAGTCGCAAAGAAGATTTGCGCTCACAAGAATGTGTCTTAGGGTATTGGCCTGAGTGGTTTCGACAACAACCAAATGTAGTACGCTCAGGGCACCCTATGTTCTCAATCTGTGGTTTAGGGCCTGATGCGGAAAAAACCTGTTTACCCAGAAAGCCTGAATATTATGCCTTTGCAGAGCACTCAACGTTTAGTAGATTAATAGAACAAGATAC
Organism: Pseudoalteromonas sp. H105; assembly: GCF_001469215.1. Taxonomy (GTDB): domain Bacteria; phylum Pseudomonadota; class Gammaproteobacteria; order Enterobacterales; family Alteromonadaceae; genus Pseudoalteromonas. The sequence continues at coordinate 185,550 of NZ_LOFH01000003.1, read as the reverse complement.
AGTGCTTGTACTGCAAGGCATTGGCCTTAGAGTCGCCACTGTGATTGTTCAAATAGAAGCAATGTTAGGTCTGAACTATCGTTTTAATAAGCCCTTTTCCGGCGTGACAACGCTCATGAATGAAGACGAGGTTAACGGTACTTTTTACCACTTTTGCTTCCCTATAAATAATGCCTACAGGGAAGACTATTCCAAATTAGAAGATGCATTATTAAAATCAGGGGTGATGAAACAAGCCCAACTTGGACGATCATTTATCTATACAATAAAGATGAAAGCACTTTATCATTTTGTAAAAGATTTTGTTGCTGATAACCAATTTGCATTGCTCAACTGTACCCCAACCGAGCTATATCGTTTTGAAAATGGACAAGAAGTCCCTTATTCTGTCGATAAATAATTGTTTATATCGTTATATGCGGCAACGAGTACATCAGCTTGTCGCCATTGTTTACCACCTGATCTGCCTGAAATAATTATATTATCGACACTGTTTTTTAATGTATCAAAATTAGCTTGATTATTTTTTTCAAATTCTAACGTTGGCACCGGAAAAGTGCCATGTATGACCTGTTTAACATGACTGATACATGTAGCACCTTCGCCTACAACGTGCATTTTCTTTAATGTAGTTACTATTTCATCCACGTCATACTGCTCCACCTCTTCTGGCCTGCATAAAATTTCTGCCGACAAATTCGCATGCTGACTTTTAGTGCTGAGGTTAGGGTATAACGTCAACCTAAATATATCCGTTTGATAATCCCACACCCATAAATAATGCGATTTTTGATCAAGTAAAGGCAAGTCAAAATTCAAATGAAATACAATAGCTGTTCTAAGTTCTGGCTTGTTAAAAATTAAAGGTAAGCCTAATGCTTTTAAAGCAATAAAAGGAGGGGCACTCCAAAATAACAATTGACAGTCAAGGACTTCTGCTTTATTGACAAGCTTTACTCCCGTGATTTGCCGCTCATTAGTTTCTATCTTTTCTATTGATGAAGAAAGTATGATATCAACTCCAGCGCCTTTAACTTTAGTTACTAGATACTCAACCCAAGCCTCAATCCCTTTATTTTCTAATGGGTAAAAGTAATTTGGAGTTTTTGAGTTGTCTTTACTTTGTCGTTCATGAAAATGCGCTTGCGTTTGATATCCAATTTTAGCATCAAAAGTAGGAATATTTTTCAGTGCATTTGCAACATCGGGCTCAAAAGCAAGTATGCGAGTAAAGCCAAATAGTCCTGCTGCGACCGTTAATGTATTTAAATCTGTATGTTTACCATAGAGCTTATACAGAATTGGTTTAATAATATGCTGGGTAAACGTCTTGCCTAATGTTTCTTCGCAATAAGAGAGTATAAGCGGGCTGCCACTAGCTGAGGTTGCTTGAATAAGCTCAGCGCAACCTTGATAGTACACTTCGCTTGCAAGTTTGTGGCTATCTGGAAACGGAGAGTTTAAATCCCACTCACCGGCAAAGTAATTACCGGATTGCAGTTTTTCTATTACATGCCAATAGTGCTCTCTACTTTCTAACTCACCAAATAATAAAGTATCAAGTTCGTTTATCCCCGTTTCGTTTGGAATATGCGATCCCATATCATAATGCGCACCAGAATCATCTTTTACCGAACAAAAAAGGCCACCAACACGCTCACTTTGCTCAATAATCGTGACTTTCTTAAAAGACTGTTTGAGCAGTAATGCCGCCATTAAACCGCATATACCACCACCAACAACGATTGCTGAATCTCGCATAATATTTCTCCAAGAAACTACCAAGTAGTCGTTATAATATAACTATCCGTAATTACGTAATTTATGAAGCAGAAGGCTTATGTGCAAAAATCGTTCTTTGTGCAGAAGTGATCTGTTCATTATGATCATAAGAAACATCGTATGATTGCTGTGATATTACAAATTTACTGAATAACTCACTAACATCATTTTTAGAAGCAAAAAAGAGACCATCAATATCAGGAAAGTAATTAGGTAAAAACTCTCTCGCAAACCCATCTTGCTGATATTTTGCTGTTATAAATGCAGGGTGCGTATCCGCATACATAGTAGAAAAGATGCAACCGCCAGGTTTTAACACTCGGTAAGATTCACGCAAAGCAACTAAAATATCAGGGCGAGGGGCACAGTTTAAAGCGCTTCTATCTATAACTAAATCGAACGAATTATCTTGCCAAGGTAACTGTGTAAAATGACCATTAACAAGATCAGCCTTAAGCTGAAGCTTTGTTAGGCGTGCTTGGGCAAAAGACAAAGCAGCCGATGATATATCAATCCCAGCTACATCAACGCCCTCCTCTGCCATAAAAACAACATTATTCCCTGCGCCACACCCTAACTCTAATACGCTTAGGTTTGGTTTAGTCCGTTTTAATCGCATAACCAAAGATACAATTGCATCATAAGGGTATTTATTTAATTGCCTACCCTGGCGATAAATATTCTGCCAAGTGCCCACTTTACTTCATAACCAAAAGTGCTTGATGCTCTAATTTTTCAATGGCTGACGCCATATCTGAAACATTGCACCCGTATTTATCAGCAATCTCAATCGAGTCATGCTCTCCATCACTATAATTTAGTAACATCTTGATATGATTAAGCTCATCAAGTTGGCTAACGCGCTCTTTACTAAAGAAACTTAATGTTGGGTACAATCCTTTACTCCCTAAGTTAGGCTCTCCGAAAGGAAGTTTATTCTCAAAGGTTGCTGATTGCTCAAAAGCCAAAAATATCTTTTCTAATTTATCAATACTATCAAGCAGTGGCTTTATTCCCATGAAATCTTTCGTATCAAGAGATGTATGGTATTGATGGTAGCCTGAGTGAAAGCTGCGGCTAACACAGCATACCGGCAACTGAAAGCCGGGTGAATTATATTGCCTCTCATCAGAGCCACTAAGAGGGCTAAATTCTATATTACTATGGTTAAAATCATGTTTATTAAGATGATAAAGTAATTTGTCTAACAAACCATTGTCATTACGGCTATGTTTAAACACTAAGTTTTCAGGTGCCCCTCCCATACAGTTAATCACTAATCCTGAAACCAAATTCTCCTTAAAGTGCTCTCCCATTAAGTGCAATAGTCCTAAACTACCTATTGTTTCTGGGTGCAATGCAAAACGATAGGAGTAGCGACGTTTTGGCCACTTTTTAATGCGATGGTATAAACCTAAAAGTACTAAGGGGCCACTTAATTCATTGTTAGCCATCGATGGGTGACATAGGTAAGAGCTTAACAATACCTCTTTTTTTGACTCACCGTGCAATACTGATTGAGCTATATCTAACGTTCCGTCAACAAACCGACTTTTTATGACAGCCCTATAGGTGCCCTCTTTAAGCTGCTCACGTTTTTCATGAGCAATACAAAAACCCCAACGTTTTTTATAATAGCTTGTTACATATGGAATTGCGGTTGGCTGCTCGGGCAAACTATAAAGGTGCTCTTGTAGTTCAGTTAAGCTCAACTCTACATCAACAGGCTCTGAGTAGTTAACTACCTCAATGTTCAACCTGTTCATATTTGCAACTTTCTTGCCGTCAGGTCCAATTAAATATGCATCTTCACAATGCCATTCCTGAGGTACAGTCCAATCAAATACTTTCTCACCAGAATTAATAGAGGAAATATTTAGAGGCATATATCGAGAAAAAATATCATAGCTTTGGCGTAAGCCAGGGCCGGTTATTGAACGAAGGATAGGAAAAAGTTCATCAAACAGGCCACTGAAAAATGCCTCGGACTCTTGATACTCTGACATTAACTTACCTTCCCTAAGTCACACTTTTCATCATAGTGGATTTTGTAATCATCCATAATCTCTGTGATATAGCTTTTCCATAACTCGTTTAACTGATGGTATTGTTCTATACAAAATTCTTCGCTTTCATATTGGTATAACAACGTAATCATTGGGCAATGGTAGTATAAGAGCGCCCCTTTGATAATATGAAACAGATGTTCTAAGCTACTTCCTTTTAAAGAGTAAATGTATCGTGCCTGCCTTTGAAGCTGGTGAGCACAATCAATTCTAGTTGAACTTGTTTCTTCTGCTATTGATAGAATGTGTTCACATATTTCGTCAAGCCTATCAACTGCAATATAGTTATCCTCTACGTCATCAATAGGTAATACATTGAAGAAACCTTGCTTGATACTATTTATTGTAGAATCCTTATCTAACGGGATTTCAAGGTCCATTAGATTTTCAGCATCAGTTGGAATAGCACCTTGAAGTTTCGCTCCGTTTCCAACATTAATACAACTACTAACTTTAAAAAGGTTTAAAAGCTTTTCTAACTGTACATGAGCAACAAGAAACAAATCATTTGATATAACATGGCCACCCAAGTTTCCATCAATCATTCGTCCATCAAACTCTAAACAGCCATACCCTTTACTATCGTCATCATCATTATTAGCTTTGTAGATGCTATCTTTACTGTGGTGAAAACCAGAAGGCTGTTTACCGTTATCAACCCCAAATAAATAAATATTACGAAACCCCATATGGAGAAAAAATGAAAGTGCAGCGTTTGCAACTACTGGATTACAATAAGGAATAAGCGGCAAAACTTGTGCCGTGTGAATTTGAGAGAGCACATCAAGTAAACATGTCCCAGCTTCATTTCCTTTACCCGCAATTCCAGCCCACTTGTAACGTTTATTAGTATCTGGATACAAAGTATTAAGGCCCAGTAGGTTCACTTTTTTATATTCATCTGCAGGAAAAATATTACCGAAGATTTCATAATTAGAATATGGACGCTCTACTAAAACGTGAAAATCTGTTGTAATTCCTTTTTTATACAATGAAGCGATAGCGGTTCCAGCAGCAACAACAATGCCTTTGTTCTGGTTCTTTTGTAAAAATGCTTCAGCCTCATCCAGCGACGGGCCATTACCAACAATAAAAATCGGGGTGTCATGATCAAGTTTCTTTGATTTATTAGTTAATAATGCGGCTTTGTTACGAATGTGGTGAATACTATGAGCAAGCCCCGTTACTGCATCGTTGTAGAAACCATGCCCGTATTGAAAACGAAAAAAGTCTTCAGTCCACTTTTTTATTAAAACATTGAGTTCATAACCTGGCGTGTGCTGATAACAAAAGCTTCTAACTAACGAAAAAGCACCTATATCTTCGGCTATTTTTTCTAAATCATTAATAAAAGACTTATGGTCAACGCCTAAGTGGAAAAACAAACAGCCGCCTTGAGAGTCGACTGTTTCAATTACATCAAACCAGTCAGTGCAAAACAAGCTGGCAAAAAACTGCTCGAAGTCTGGCTCTATAAGAAAGGTATAATCAAACTGTGTGTGTTCAAGAAGCAATGGTACATGGTACCCAAGACCAATCCCAAAAATAACAGCTGAAGGGAAAGATTCAGGTAATGCATTAACTTTAGGTTCGCCACACTCACGTACCTTTTTCATGAAGCGAGTGAGCTTCACCATGTAACGCGAATGAATACGAACATCTTCATCATTTTCAGGGTAACCAGTGTAATCTGTAAGGCTATAAACTGGTCTAGCTATTTGTTCACTTAGCTGCTTTTTTGTTTGTGAGATTGGATTTTGAGAATAAAGTAAAGCCTCTTTGCCTCGTGGAATAAAGTTTCCATGGCCCGACTCTGTAACATGTAAGCAGAAGTCATCTTTAGTTTGATAATTGTCTATCGCTGAGGCTATATTAGGGTAATACTCACGAAAACATGCTAGATTTTTTTCAAAGCGTTCGTTCGCTTCATGTGCAAAAACAGCTTCTCTTTCTTGGTGCTTTAAAGTGCTTTCAAGCTTTTCTGACATTTGGTCCAGTTCATTGGTAATGTCTATTCTATCTGTCATATAGTTCGCCTACTTGATGCTTTTATAAATATTTATTTTTTTTTGTGTACGCATATGAACACCAAGTTCTTTTGCCGTATCTGCTTTTTTTATATTAATCTCTAACATAACTTGATCAAACTGTTGTAAAAAATTTACTAAGAAAACCTTATCCTCTTCAGATAACTCAGCAGGTTTACTAAACACTTCTCGAATAGTGTTATCAACAGATATTATAGCCGATTGGGCTGAATCAAAATCCTCGTAAGCAGCACACTCTTTTACCTTTAATAGATTGTGAGATAATTGAGACAATAACTTAGCCGACATTGGCGTCTATACCGTTCTCACTAAGCGTTTTTTCGCGGATATCATGAGGTATAGCATCCCACGCAGACTTTATTTCTTTAAGTAGATTAGAAACCTCATCAACGATTTCTGGATCGTTTTTAATTGTTGCATCAACTAAACGGTCGATCATGTAAGAATACAATGCATATAAATTTTCAGTAACTTCACCACCTACTTCAAAATCTAAGCAACCTCTCAAAGCTTCAATAATCGACGTAGCTTTAGATAAGTGTTCGGCCTTTGCTTCCATATGTTTTTTTTCGATCGCGACTTTCGACATTACCATTTTCTCAATCGCCCCAGCCATTAGCATCTGAATTATTTCATAGCGATCAGCACCAGCCACACGGGTTTTGAGTGCTTCTTTTTGATAATTTTTAACTTTGGCGTTATACATATTAAACCCTTTTAAATCAAAATGTATTTATGACTTGTTTCGTGTAAATCCAGGCAAGCTAGACAGCTGAGCGCTCAAATAGGTTTGAGTAGATTGCATTTGTGCTAAAAGAACATCCAATCCAGAATATTGCTTTCTTAGTCGACCTTCGAGTTCACCCATTCTAAATTCATGATTTATTACGTCATCCTCTAAATCTTTTATTTGAGTATTGAGGTTACTTTCGCGCTGCTTCATTATACCGTCAGAGTCAACATAGTTGCCAAGAAGTGTCTCAAACTGCTTTGCTAACCCCCCCTCACCAGCAAACGCTTTGCCAATATCGTCAAAGTTCTCATCCATCGCAGTATTAAGGCTACGAACTAATGATGACTTTTCAAGGTACCCATCTTTTTTAACACCAATACCGATATCGAATATACTTTCAAACGGTCCCGCATCAGTTAAATTTGTAGACAATGTGTTTACAAGTTGTGCGCTCAGCGAGCGAATTGTAGCGTCACTATTAAGAGGCTTACCTACTCGAGACTGAAATCCTAATTGCCCAATCACATTGTTATAATTAGCAATGAATTCATCAATTAGCTTAGTTGCACTTTCTCGGTCATATTCTACCGCTAATTTAGCAGTTTCACCGTCAACACTTTGACGTTTAGCAACTATAGTCATATCTTGAACTGCATCTTTAAACGTATTGGTGTCATTGGTAATTTCAATACCATCTACCTTGATAACAGCATCTTGCGCCTGATTCTCAGCTGAAATCCCTATACCTCCAGCCCCACCAGCATTAGCAACAGTAGATACATTATCAAGCTCAGCATTATCATTAGTGATGACGAGATCATTCCCAGTTCCACTGACTGTAGATGTGAGCACTAACTTAGCCTCAGTCCCCGTATTTATTATATTAGCTGTTACGCCAAAGTTATCGTCTGAGTCATTAATAGCATCACGAAGCTCTGCTAACGTTGCGCCAGCGTCTATGGTGAGGTCAAAGCTCTTATCAGCACCTGCGGCAAAAGAGAGAGTGCCTCCCGATGCGGTAACGACATCATCCGTCGAAGTAAATAAACCATCATTTGAGACTGCTCGACTGCCCTGTGCTAACTCAACAACTTCAATGTTAAAGTCTCCAGGAGTGATATTTGATGTCGGTGACACTGAAATCAAATCACCATCATCGCTTGTTGGTTGAGTGATATTAGCGATTCTTTTGTTAAAATTATCAGGATCAGCAAGTTCTTCAATCGTGTCTTGTAATTTAGAAAGCGCCCCTTTAATTTCCCCAACGGCTGAAAGCTCAACTTTTAGGGATTCTTCTTTTTTAACAAAAGCATTCATTTTTGGCACATCTTCAGCATCCACTGATGCCTGGATGATGCTTTCGAGGTCAAGTCCGGATCCAATACCTGCGGATGTTATGAGTGGCATAATTGTCTCCTACTTCGTTATTCCAAAAATGTTATGCAGTTTGATTTAATATCAAACCTTTGTTAGTTAGTTTATCGGCAAACTCTTCTAAAGCTTTAGCTACTTCACGGAACTCTTCTGTTGGTATCTCGCGAATGACCTCTTCACTTTTTTTATCAAATACTTTGATAATTGGTGGATCGCCCTCTTCATCAAATTCAAACTTTAAATTTGTCGAAGCAACTGGAATATATTTATTTAACTTCTCTAAATTTTCTTTTACTTCATCGATGAGCGCTTTTCTTTCGCTTTCAGAATCAATATTTTGGCTATCATCAACTAAGATAGGCTCTCTATTAGCAAGTTTTGGGCCAGCTTCACTAGCACTTGCCTTACTTGTGATTTCGTTCTCTGCACTCTGATTTAACAAAGTCGAGCTTGACGATTTGCTCTCGCTTGATTTAATAATTGCACTTACATCAGCCATAGCTACTCTCCTTCAAATTACAAACAAAGTATAAGCCATTATCGAACTAAAAGCTCAATAATGACCTATTTAACCAACTAGCCTAATAGAGACAAAGCTACCTGTGGACGCTGGTTTGCTTGACTTAAAATTGATTGACTTGCTTGTTGTAATATTTGAGATTTTGTCAAATTAGCTGTTTCAGAAGCGAAATCAGTATCTTTAATACGTGATTTTGCAGCGCTTAGATTCTCAGCAATATTTGATTGGTTACGTATTGTTGATTGGAAACGATTTTGAACAGCACCTAATTCAGCTCGTTTTTTATCTACAACGGCAATCATAGCATCCATACCAGCCATAACCGCTTGCGCATTTGCCTGTGAAGACACACTGATTCCACTAGCAGTGAATACTGTAGCGAAGTCATCATTATCTGCTGATGCGCCTACCTGCGAACTAATAGTTCCAGCTGTTGTACTAAGCGCCTCACCTGTCACAGCACTTGCAACACCAGCTATACCAGACATAGTGAAACCATTGTTAGCAACTAACGAGTTTGCTGTACCACCAATGTCTTTCATACTAAAGCTGATATTTTGAACCGCATCAGCGCCTACTTGGAAGTTAGCAGAGTAACTACCATCAAGTAAGTTCTGACCACCAAACGTAGTATCCTCAGCTACACGGTTAACTTCTTCAGATAAAGAACGAATTTCTTCTTGAATAGCTAAACGATCTTCATCAGTATTTGAACCGTTTGATGCTTGTTGCGCAAGCGTACGAACACGTTGGAACATTGACGTTACCTCGTCAAGTGCCCCCTCAGCGGTTTGCGCAAGTGAAATACCATCATTCGCGTTTCGATTACCTTGGTTCAAACCACTAATCTGAGATGTTAAGCGATTTGCGATTTGCATTCCGGCCGCATCATCTTTCGCACTGTTAATACGAAAGCCTGAAGATAGACGTTGGAACGATGTATCAAGCTGGTTACCAGATTTCATTAACTGGCGCTGTGCGTTCAATGAACTCACATTTGTATTTACATATAAAGCCATAATAGCCTCCGCTTTATCATTTTAAATAGAAAAACAGCGGGATACCCCTACCCTGCCGAAATTCCAGACTTAGAGTCCTAGATTTTTAGTTCTCTAAGTCTGTTATCGTCCGATAAAGTGAAAGCTTTAGCTTTATTTAATTATATTTCTTTATTTTACTCTAATCTAGCCTTGCAGCAGACTCAAAGCGGCTTGAGGTCTTTGATTTGCTTGACCTAAAATTGTTTGACTCGCTTGTTGTAAAATTTGATTTTTTGTCAACGTCGCAGTCTCCATAGCAAAATCTGCATCTTTAATTCGCGACTTTGCAGAAGCCAAGTTTTCAGAAATGTTTGCCTGATTACGAATTGTCGATTGAAAACGGTTTTGAACAGCACCTAGCTCTGCACGCTTTTTATCTACTACAGCAATTAACGAGTCCATACCTGCAAAAACTGCTTGTGCATTTACTTGTGAAGAAACGCTTATTCCTGCTGCAGTGAAAACAGAGGAGAAATCAAGGGTAGTTGCAGCGGTTGTACCGTCTATCGCACTTACACCTGCAGCAAGAGTAGACATTGGACTACCACCTACAGCAGATGCGACTCCTGCAACGCCAGAAATTGTAAATCCACCATTTGCCATCAATGAATTGGCCGTTCCACCGACATCCTGCATACTAAAGCCAATCGTTTGCACTGCATCCGCGCCAACTTGAAAGCTGGCAGAATAACTACCATCAAGTAAATTTTGGCCACCAAAAGTGGTATCGGTTGCAATACGATTCACTTCATCAGATAACTGACGAATTTCTTCTTGAATAGCTAACCTATCTTCATCCGTATTTGAACCATTTGCGGCCTGTTGTGCCAGGGTTCTAATCCGCTGAAATGTAGAGGTTATTTCATCCATAGCCCCTTCAGCTGTTTGTGCTAATGAAATACCATCATTTGCATTTCGGTTACCTTGATTCAGGCCTAAAATTTGTGATTGTAAGCGATCAGAAATTTGCAAACCTGCAGCATCGTCAGCAGCACTATTAATACGAAGGCCGGATGATAATCTTTTAAATGAAGTATCAAGATCATTACCTGTTCTTTCTAGCTGTCTTTGTGCATTTAATGCACTTACATTTGTATTTACAAATAAAGCCATAACAAACTCTCTTCTTATCTGTCAAAGTTAAGTCACCTTTAGTAAGGTGATATTTGACAAAGTGACTCATTACAACGGCAAAATTTAAATTGCCCGGGGCAAAAAACTGCCACTTTGCAGGTTAATTAATAAACTTAACTTGATAAAAGCAAGGTTCAGGCCAACATTAAATTAAATAGAGAAAGGCCCCTAAAAGGAGCCTTTGGAAGATAAGTTTGAGAGTGGGTTAATAAAGCATAATTACTGGCATAATTTATGCTTTAACTTTTATGTTCTACAAATGTTAGAACGATAAGAATGGATTTTTAGCGCCTCCGCTTTACAATCCTTCCATAGCGCCTTTGTTAATACCCCATTAGACAAAGGCGCTTTTTATTTCCAGTCAATAAATTGACTTTTCTATACTCATAAAAAGCTAACTATTAACCTAGAAGACTTAGTGCAGCCTGTGGACGCTGATTAGCCTGACTAAGGATTGTTTGGCTTGCCTGTTGTAAGATCTGCATTTTAGTTAAGTTTGCCGTTTCTTGAGCAAAGTCAGTATCTTTAATACGTGATTTCGCAGCACTTAAGTTTTCAGAGATATTCGATTGGTTACGAATTGTAGACTGAAAACGATTTTGCACCGCACCTAACTCTGCACGCTTTTTATCAACTACCGCAATAAGTGAGTCCATACCAGCCATAACTGCTTGGGCGTTTGCTTGCGAAGATACACTGATACCACTTGCTGTGAACACTGCTGCAAAATCATCATTATCTGCTGATGCACCAACCTGTGAACTAATTGTTCCAGCAGTTGTACTAAGCGCTTGACCAGTAACAGCACTTGCTACTCCTGCAATACCTGACATGGTAAAGCCACCATTTGCCGCGATAGAATTCGCAGTGCCGCCGACATCTTGCATACTGAAGCTAATATTCTGAACAGCATCAGCGCCGACTTGGAAATTAGCGGAGTAAGTACCGTCTAATAAATTTTGTCCACCGAAAGTGGTGTCTTCTGCAACACGGTTAACTTCTGACGATAAAGAACGAATCTCTTCTTGAATTGCTAGACGGTCTTCGTCGGTATTTGAACCATTCGATGCTTGCTGTGACAAAGTACGAATACGTTGGAACATTGATGTTACTTCATCAAGTGCACCTTCAGCTGTTTGTGCTAATGAAATACCATCATTTGCATTACGGTTACCTTGGTTTAAACCGTTTATTTGTGATGTTAAACGGTCTGAAATTTGAAGACCTGCGGCATCATCAGCAGCACTGTTAATACGAAAACCTGACGATAAACGTTGGAATGAAGTATCTAGTGCATTACCAGAGTTATTTAATTGTCTTTGTGCGTTTAACGCGCTAACATTTGTGTTTACATATAAAGCCATGATGTCTCTCCCGAAGTAAACTTATCATTTACTCTCAAACTTACTTAAATTAAGCAGTGGTTGTTGTTTACAACGCTTTGCTTGGTTAATTAAGTTATCGGTCTAGCCGAAAAATCCTTTAGCTTTTTTTTAATATTTTTTATAAAAAAACATAAGTCACTGAATAAATTAACTTTTATGTATTATCAAACTAATAGTTTAATCAAACTAAATGTAAGAAATCACTTTATTTATAAATTAGGTAATTGATTTTACCTTAGGTTAAGTTATTAATAATCAATAGGATGTGAATTGAAATGGTAGGATTAAACAGAGCAAGGCACAATTTTGCCTTACTCTGCAAGAAATTATAAATAATCAAATAAAGAAAGGTTAGCCAGTCGGCCGAACGTTGCCTGTGAAGCCTGTAACGCAGTTTCTTGCTTTGTAAGCTCAGTAATCGCCTCAGCCATATCAAGCTCAATTAAGTCTGCACGAGATGCTTTATTGTTTACATCGAGATCACTGTTTGATTGCGTTATTTTCTCAGCTGTATTTAATCGCCCACCTAAACCAGCTTGCGTCAAAGAAACCTTATTCTTACCATTATCTAGTTGTGTCATCGCATCAGCTAATACTTGTTCATAATCTTGCTGACTCAATGAAGGATCTGTTAAACCTGCAATAAGATCTGTTAGTGTATTTAATACGTTCTCTTTTTGAGGCGCTTCAAGTGTAAAATCGACTTGCCCTGTAGCGGTGGGGCTTATATCAATTTCCATCCCTGCAAACTTGATTTGAGAACCATCAAAGTTACCAGTTTCAATTACTGTGCCCCCTTGCTCAACTTGATAGGTATTTGGTGTACCAGCAGTCGTTACAATATTAAAGGTGTTAGCACCAGCAGCCGCACTTGGATCAGCGTTGTAATTAGTTTTGTGAAATGAATCAAATAGCCCCTGTTCACTCACATACACCTTCGCACTTGTAATACCCCCAGAAACAACACCATCATTAGATGCAACATTTAATCGTGCTTCCACATTTTCAAACACATCAAAACCATTATCACTGGATTTAATATCAACCCCTGCGGCAACCTTAATCTTATGCTGGCCTTGGTCACCACCATATTCATACTTTCCGTTTGATGTATTGAGTGAGTACGTTTGTGTATTATCTTGATAACCGGAAAAAATATATTTTCCGTCTTCTGTTTTTGCATTCATCAAATCCAACACACCACTTTGTATTGCCTTTATTTCCTCTGCAATACCTTGGCGATCAATATCAGCATATGCACCATTACCTGCCTGGATGGTCAGAGTATGTGCTTTTTCTAATGAGCTTTTAATATTATCAAGTACACTTTCTTGCGTAGTAAGTCGACTGTTTAACATAGTAATATTTTTACCATATTGCTCATTCGCTTGAATACGGTCTGTGTACAAAAGCGCCCTTGCTGTTGCTGCAGGATCATCAGAAGCTGACAACACCCGCTTTTGGGTATTGACCTGCTGCTGTGCTGTATTTACATTTTGTTGATTATCTAAAATAGTATTTATACTATTGTGATACATTAAATTATTAGATAAACGCATACTTACCTCGCAGCACTAAGTAGAGTGTCAAAAATTGTTCGGGCCGTTGATAATACTTGCGCTGATGCGGCGTAAGATTGTTGAAAACGTAATAGGTTAGCTGCTTCTTCATCTAGGTTGACCCCCGATAACGATTCATACCATGCTTCAGATTGCTGGGCTAACGCATCAAACGCAGCACCATTCGTTATAGCTTGGTTGGTGACAACGCCAATATCAGTCACTAAACCGGCATAGGCTTCATTGAACGTTTTTAGGTTATCAGCGGTTGCTGAAGTAACAACATTTTGACGAACTAATTCATCACCTTGTAATCCAGCGAGCTTTAGTCCGTTACGGTTATCATCGAAGCCCCCTTCATTAAACTCTAATGTAAAGGTATCCCCTACCGCTGGCACCCCATCAATATTAAAATCAAAACCATATGAATCAAAGGGCGCACCGGCTTGTGCTAGCATATTTTCTGCCGGCGGTGTAATGGTAAATGTAGTAGAGCCACTGCCATCTGTGACTGTGTATTCATTCGCGTTCGCAGTTTTCACCAAACTAATATCACCATTAGCAAGTGCTGGCGGTGTCGCAGTAAAGCCACCTGATGTTACACTGGTCACTGTACCCGGCGAAATATTAGCACTCCCTGTGTTGTTAATATCATCCGCCGTTCTTACTGGTGAAGCGAGTGCCAGAGCATTAGGTCTATCTGTCGCGAGTTCTAATGTTGATGCCGCTTGTGAGCTAAGCTTTAATTGAAACTGGTCGCCAATATTAGCCGCTCCCCCGCCTACTTCAATTTGTAAACCATATAACTCGATACCGGGGTTAGTTGTGGAATCAATTATACCACCAACAATATTAGCGGTAGAAGCGGTGCCCAAAGGCTCACCTTTATTATCTATTGCTTGTATTTCGACCGTATTTGCCGCCGTGTAAGTAATGATAAAATCACTCGCGGGTAATTCACTGCCTTTACCTGGCTCAACAGTGCCTGTCATCGTCGATGTTGATGTATTAGCCTGATATGCAAACGCATCGACGGTTGGGATTGTAAAAATATCGCCACCCAACTCACCATCACCATCCATACCTAGTTTATTTTGCTCATTAAATGCATCAGCAATTGCCAGTCCCATTTGACCTAATTGATTTTGAGCAGGGACTAATATGTCATCACGAAAGGCCAATAAGCCACCAATTTTGCCTTTAACGGAACCAGAATCGAGTTCAAGCGGCACGGCCTTGCCGCCATTCACATCTAAACGCAGTTCTTTAAAGTCAGGATCAGGGTCTCCAGTCATAGAAAACAGGTTAAATGTCCCCTCTTGCATAACAAGTGACTCACCTGTTCCCATAAATAAAAGCTTTTCGCCATTTTGGCCATCAAGCGTCTCAATGTCGACTAGCTCTGATAGCTCTCGAATAGCGAGATCACGTTGATTGTAAAGTGTGCTCGAGGTACTTTCACTGCGCGTTCCATGAACCGCAGCAATTTGCTTATTTAAGGCACTAATATTTTGGACTAACGTATTGGCTTCATCTGAAAAAATTTCAAGCTGTTCATTTACAACGTTTTTCTGATCAAAAACAATACCTGACAAGCGGTCCATTTGTTCAATAAGGTTTTCAGCATCCGTCATCACCAGTGACCGCGCCACACTAGACGAAGGCTGATTAAGGCTTTCTTGAACATTATTAAAGAGCGAGTTAATACTCGTCGAGAGGCTATTTGACTCTTCAGAGAATAAGGTATCAACTCGACTCGCCTCAGTGACGAATTGATCAAAGAATGCTTTATTTGAAGTATCACGATTAAGTTGTTTTTGCGCAAACTCATTTAAAAGTCTGAATGTCTCCCCGCGGCCGACTTGATTGTCAACCATGGTCATATGCTCTGTGCTTTCTCTTACATAGCCTTTGGTGTTTACATTGGCAATGTTTTTACTGGTCGTTTGTAACAATTCAGAGTTTGCACGAACACCTGAATTGGCAATGTTTAATAAATTAAACGACATGTTAGTTTACTCCTTGGCGAACCAATGTAGCTGCCAGTGATTTAAGATCAGCTCTGTTAAGAACCTGCTTAATTTTATCAGCGTAATTGGGGTCAGTTGCATACCCTGCTTTTTGTAAGGAATCTAAAAAGGCAGCAGGTTTTGCTGTATTATCGAGGGCTTCTTGATAACGTGGATTTTCATTTAAAAAATCAACAAAATCATTCACACTATCTTTGATTGAGTCATAAGCTCTAAAGCTTGCTTGTTTTTTTACTGGCATACCTTGTTCAAACTCCAGCGTCACTTTACTGGCTTTAGCTCCATCCCAACTGCGATCTGACTTAATATTGAAAAGGTTATTACTGCTGCTACCATCCGCTTTATTTATGATATGTTTACCCCACCCAGTCTCGAGTGCAGCCTGTGCAACCATTACAGCAGGGTTTAATCCTATTTTTTCAGCGGCTGACTTCGCATGTTCCCACACGGTACTAATAAACGACTCTGCATCATCGAACGGCCCTTCATTTTTATCAGATGGATTCGTTGCGATATCATTTTTATTTGTCAGTGAATCATTCGACACACCCGATGCACGTTTATCACTGGTAAAGTTATCAACCGAGCGAAGTACAGAACCCGGTGTGAAATTTTTCCCATCAGGAGATAACTGCTGAACTATTAAATCAGCAAGACCTAAAGAACCATTTGAAGACAGCTCAACAGAAAGCTGCTGATCATGCATTTCTTCAAAAAACTTTACGCCACTTGAATTAAAGGGGCTGTTTTTATCTTCAAACGCATCATTGGCTTTTCGCATACTTTTAAGCAACATTTGCGTGAAAATAGATTCAAACTGTGCAGCTGCTTGTTTTAGCGCATCTTTGGAAGCGTCACTAGAGGCATCACTTTTTAAGGCACTTTGACGTAATGAGTCTAAGTTTCCTAAATCAAAAAAGTTTTGCTTATCGAGGTGATTAGTATCCATCAGCTTTTTGACACATTAATTAATAATAACTTATCAATGCAATAATCAAGCCAAAGACTAAAAAGTATTTATAGGATGGGAGTGAAAAACTAACTAATTGAAATATTTACGACGTTTAACTAAACCCTAAACGTTAGGGTTTAGTTAGATTAAAAATTAAATAACAACAAGCTGACCATTGATTGCACCCGCTTCTTTGAGTGCTTCAAGTATGGCCATCAAATCACCCGGTGCAGCACCAACTTCATTAATCGCTCTCACTAAATCATCAAGACTCACACCAGGATTAAACACAAACGCACGAGAATCGTCTTCATTAACATCAATAATTGTTTGATTCGTTACAACCGTTTCACCCTCGCTCAGTGGGTTAGGCTGCGATACATTTTGTTGTTCAGCAATTGTCACCGTTAGTCCACCATGCGTAATGGCTGCGGGTTGCAGTTTTACATTTTTGCCAATAACAATGGTACCTGTTCGTGAGTTAACAATGATTTTTGCTGACGTATCCGCAGGCTTGAACTCTAAGTTTTCAAGTGTCGATAAATACGCAACGCGTTGAGACGCATCACGAGGTGCTAACACACGAATAGAAGCGGCATCAATTGCTTGAGCACTGTCAGGGCCAACCAAATCATTGATTGTCTGCTCTAAGCGCTTCGCAGTAGTAAAATCAGGGCGGTTTAAGTTAAAAGTAATGTAATCACCTTGCATGAAAGGACTTTTAATAGCTCTTTCTATTATTGCACCATTAGGAATACGGCCAACAGTTGGCGTGTTGATTACAACTCGGCTACCATCAGCGCCTTCAGCGCCCAAACCACCTACGATAAGGCTACCTTGTGCTATAGCATAAGTATTACCATCAACCCCTTTTAAGAAAGTCTGCAGTAATGTACCTCCGCGTAAGCTTCCAGCGCTACCAATTGACGAAACGGTTATGTCAATCATTTGACCTGGCTTTCTAAAAGGAGGAAGCTCGGCATGAACAGCCACTGCGGCTACATTTTTAATCTTTGGTTTAATGTTATTAGCCATCGTAATGCCAAAGCTATTAAGCATCGCTTTAAAGCTTTGCTCGGTGAACCGGCTTTGCTCGCCTGTTCCCGGTAAACCAACAACCAGGCCATAACCAATCAGCTGGTTTGCTCTGACACCTTCAACCATTGAAACATCTTTAATGCGCTCTGCAGCTGCAGCAAAATGCCACCCGAGTAAGCAGATACTTAAAATTACTTTAAAACCATTCATAGCCACTTACCTTCTAAAAAGGGAACAACGCACTACTAAAGAACTGAGTTAACCAGCCTGCGCTTTGCATCTCTTGCATTTGCCCTTTACCTGAGTATTGAATGCGTGCATTCGCAATGCGGTTTGAGGTTACGGTGTTATCAGCTGTTACATCTTGAGGCCTAACAAGGCCTTCTAGGCGAATAAATTCTTCACCCGTGTTTAATGTTAGCCACTTTTCACCACGTATCACTAAATTACCATTCGGTAAAACACGCATAACATTGACAGAAATATCACCAAACAAGCTATTAGATTGATTTGATTTTGAATCCCCTGTGAAAGAAGAATCAGAGCCAACGCCAAACTGAATACTGTCGCCACCAATGTTAACCGGCACACCGCCAAATCCTACAACGGGATCTAAGCTTGCGTTGCTTTCTTTATCTGTTTCTGTCTTCGCTGCTTTTGAAGCTTGAGTCGACTCTTGAAGCTTAACAGTAATGATATCGCCTGTTCTTAATGCTTTTTTATCTGAATAAAGATCATTAGCAGAGTAAGTATCAAATAATGACCCTGTTGGGACTATTTGCTCTGTAATAGGCTCAGGGTACATCGGCGCATAATAAGGATCATCTTGAACCACATGGGTATTTTGAGTCGTTACACAACCACTTAATAAACATGCGCCACTTAGGGCAATTATAAAAGTACGCATCACATAACCCCTTACACTTTAAAGCTGTTGGTTAACATAGCTAAGCATTTCATCAACCGCTGAAATTACTTTTGAATTCATCTCATAAATACGTTGTGTCTCAATCAAATTCACAAGCTCTTCTGTTACATTCACATTGGATGTTTCAAGTGACCCTTGAACAATCGCTCCTAATCCATCAATACCTGGGTTACCTTGTACCGGCGCGCCACTCACGGCGGTTTCGGTATAAAGATTTTGCCCCACGGGCTCAAGCCCTGATGGATTAATAAAATCACTGATTGTTAGCTGGCCAATCACAACATTATCAGGTTGACCTCCAATCCTTACTGACACTTCACCATCTTGAGAGACGGTAATCGATTGCGCATCATCCGGTACGTTCATTTCTGGTTGAACAGGAAAACCGGCACCAGCGGTAACAATTCGACCATCTTCATCTGTGGTAAATTGGCCATTACGTGAATATGCGATGTTACCATCTGGCTGAAGCACTTCGAAAAAGCCAGGGCCTGATATCATCCAATCCAATGAATTCTCAGTCGTTAGCATATTGCCTTGAGAGAAGTTCTTTTGGTTTGCGACAACTTTTGCACCGGCACCAAGCATTAAACCTGATGGCATTTCAGTATCTTGTGATGAACGCCCGCCGGGTTGATTAATATTTTGATAAAGTAAATCTTCAAATACTGCGCGGCTTTTTTTGTACCCTATGGTACTGGCATTGGCTAAGTTATTTGAGATCACCGATATATCGGTTTGTTGGGCGTCTAAGCCCGTTTTACTGATCCACAATGCAGGATTCATACTAATGTCCTCTCAATTAGGTTAAACAATGCGCAGCAACTGGGTATGACGCTCATCAATTTCTTCTGCTGTTTTCATTAACTTAAGTTGTAATTCAAATTGGCGTTGATGACTTATCATATCGACCATTTCATGCACTGGATTCACATTAGACATTTCTAACGTGCCACTCATTACTTTTACGTTTTGTGATATTTCACAAAAACCGCATAAGTCATCAATTAATTTATCTTCCTTTGGTCTAAACAGACCATCATTGCCTTTTTCAAGTTGGCTGTTGTTAGCTTCAATGACTTTTAAACGGTCAACCACTTCTAAAAAATTAGCTGGTGCACCTTGAGGCCGAACTTGAATTGAGCCATCATCGCTAAACTCCACTTTTTCCACTGGCAAAGGCAAAATAATAGGTCCACCAGCGCCAACAACTTGACGTCCGTGACTTGTCACTAACGCACCATCTGGCGTGATGTTTAACGTACCCACTTTAGTGTAAGCTTCATTGCCTGAAGCGTCTTGAACGGTTAACCATCCTTTATCACTAAACGCAATATCAAGGTCTCGCCCGGTTTCAACAATACCGCCAGAAGTCATGTTTGAACCTGGTCGTTCTTGCATAGAAAACACACGTGTAGGCAAGCCTTCACCAAATGCTTGCATTGACCTTGCTTGTGCAAAATCAGCTTTGAAGCCTGTGGTGTTGGCATTTGCTAAGTTATTTGCTTTGAGCGCAAGGCCCCGCATACTTTGCTTAGCCCCGGACGCTGCAATGTAAACCATCTTATCCATAACATCGACTCGCGATAAAAATCTATACTAAGTATAAATGCAAAATAAGTGCCACAATAATTTGACACCATAATTATTAAATTTCAGATACAAAAAA
This sequence comes from Pseudoalteromonas sp. H105, assembly GCF_001469215.1. Classification (GTDB taxonomy): domain Bacteria; phylum Pseudomonadota; class Gammaproteobacteria; order Enterobacterales; family Alteromonadaceae; genus Pseudoalteromonas. Next base: position 165,292 of record NZ_LOFH01000003.1, on the reverse strand, counting down.
GGCTGCCATAAAGGGCAGCCTCGGTGTCGGATTGTTGTTCTGCAGTAAAGCGTTAAACTATTAACGAATCTGCAGAATATTCTGTTGTAATGTAGAGTTAACTTCTAACGCACGTGAGTTTGCTTGGAAGTTACGCTGCGCACTGATTAGGTCAACCAGTTCATTCGTTAAATTTACATTTGACTGCTCTAAAGCCGATGAATTGATAGACCCTAGCGTACCTGAACCTGGCTCACCCGCTATTGGCTCACCTGAGGTTAAGCTTTTCTTCCAAGATGTGTCACCGACCTGCGCTAAACCTTGCGAGTTAGAAAAACGAACCATGGCTACTTGGCCTAAGAAAGAGGTATCACCATTACTGTATGACGCAACGACCTTACCATCGGTACCAATATCAATACCAGCAAGACGCCCTACTGTTGCCCCATCTTGATCAAGTGCTTTTACTTCAAAGTTACTCGCATACTGTGTAGGGATTTTATTTGCAGTACCGGCTTCATCACGCCAATTCACTTCAACGTCATCAGGGAAACTAGCACCGTTTGTAAGTAAATCCGATAAACCCGCTACACCGCCCCCACCACCAGGAATCGCTATTGGATTGAAGGTTGTATCTGTGTTAGGTGTGCCATCTGTGTTTAATGGTAAACCACTGGCATCAAACTGAAAGGTAGAAATTGGTGTATAAGGAGGCGCGGTTTCTTCTGCACCTGCTGGATTAAATACTTTTTCATCGAGTGTTGCATGTACTTGCCACTCATTCTCATTACCTGTAACAGCTGCATCCGTTTTGACAAAGAAAAACTGCAATACGTGCGGTTCACCAAGTGAATCAAATACGGTTGTTGAAGTTGAGCTATTGTAGGATGCGCTAACTGTTGGGTCAAAGGTAGTAATTGATGGCGCCGTTGATCGCGAATCTAAGTTAAATGAACTGTATACATTCGTTGTTGCACGAGGCGAACCTGATGAATCAGGTATCTGTAGCGCAGAAGAGGTACTTAAACTTACCGATGTTGTATCACCGTTAGACTCATTAACGGGGAAACCTTGCAAGAAATTACCTTTCGCATCAACGATAAAGTTATCCTGGTTTAGCTTAAATGCACCTGCGCGAGTATAGGTAAAATCTTGTGCACCTAAGTCTTCACTCATGGCGAAATAACCTTCACCTGTGATTGCTAAATCCAGCGAGTTTTGCGTAAATTTAAGCGAGCCTTGGTGAAATTGCTGCGCAACCATCGTAGTTTGTACACCATCACCATTTTTAGTTTTACCCGAACTAAATACTGATGATGCATATACATCAGCAAACTCAGCACGTGATTCTTTAAAACCAGTTGTATTAACGTTAGCAATATTGTTTGCTGTTACGTCCAAATCTTTTTGTGCGGCTGCAATGCCTGTAAGTGCAATATTGAAGCTCATAATTCACCTCTAATTTATGAATGTGTAGCCGAAAGAAGGCTAACTAATAATTAATTTTTACGCGATTTCTGCTACATCAGTTAGCCTAACCGCACCTTCTTTAGTATTAATAATGATCCCGTTGGCACCATTGACATTAACGCTTTCAATATTTTTGAAAGTTGCAATGGGTAAACTCGTGAAATCCCCTCCCATTTGGCCCTCTGCTTTAACGGTATATTCACCATCGGGTAACTCTTCACCTTTCGAGTTTTTACCGTCCCATTCAAAGCGCACAGCACCAGGAGGTTGAGACCCAAACTCAATAGTACGCACTAATTGGCCTGAGGAATCTTCAATCCGTAAGGTTAAATTATCTACCGGCTCTTGGGCAACGATAGTGCCTTTAGCATCTCGACCGGCAGCTAAATCTAACGAATCAGATTCAAGTAATGCTTGCTTACCAACTAAAGTCGAAGCCTGTAATGCTGAGTTAGATGTCATCGACGCTGCAAGAGATTCAAAGTTACTATTAAGGTTTGAAATACCTTCAGCCATAGTAAAGTTGGTCATTTGCGCAATCATTTGATCGTTGTCAGCTGGCTTGCTTGGATCTTGAAATGACAGCTGCTGTGTTAACAAGGAAAAGAAATCTTCTTGTGTTAACTCATCACTCTTCTCTTCAGTCGAAACTTGTTTATCTTGCCACTTTAACGAATCTAGATAAGTCGACGACGTTGCACTGATATCGTTACTCATAACTTTTCCTCAATTACCGCTGCCCAAGCAACAGTGTTTTACTTAACATTTGCTTTGCTGCATCTGCAACTTGCACATTTGTTTGATAAGAGCGTGAGGCAGAAATCATATTAGCCATTTCTTCAACAACGTTAACGTTAGGTTTGTAGATATAACCATTTTCATCCGCACTTGGGTGATTAGGGTTATATTCAATCTGCAATGGTTTATCGCTTTCTACGATACCCAACACTTTAACGCCAACAGACGAACCCTGCATATTGCTCTGTGATGCAGACGCTTTTGTAAGCTCTGCAGCAAACACTGGGTGGCGTGCACGGTAGGTTTTGTCTTGGCTTGAGCTAATAGTATTAGCATTCGAGATGTTACTGGCTGTTGTATTTAAACGCACATTCTGTGCGCTCATACCGGTACCTGAAATATCAAAAACGTTATATAAACTCATGCTTAGGCTCCTTGACTACCGAGGGCTTTTTTAAGGCCTTTAATTTTACCACTCATAAATTGCAGGCTTGCCTGATACTCTAATGAGTTCTGTGTATACAAGTTTCGTTCCACCTGTATATCGACTGAGTTACCATCACCCGTATCTGCTTGATTTGGCGAGCGAAACATTTCAGCATTACCGACATAGCGGCTTCCACCAGCGATGTGTTTTGCATTGGTCGTTACCATGTTATTGCCGCCCTGCTGGTTGCTTTTTGCCGCTTTTAAGGCAGAGGCAAAATCGACATCTTTTGCTTTATAGCCAGGCGTATCAGCATTGGCAATATTGGTTGCTAATAATTCGGCACGCTGAGAACGGATCAACATTGCATGGGGATGCACCCCAAACGCTTTATCAAAACTGATAGCCATAACCATCTCCAAAAATTTGACTTAGGTTGATTAATGCAAAAGATGAGCCAGTTTACCTAGCTTTAGAGGGGGAGAGTTAACCTATTAATTAGAAAGAAAAAAACGGCGTTTATAAACGCCGTTTATTTGTAAAAACACAGTAATAAGCTAGCGACTTATTTTTTTTGATAAATAATACCCGGGTTGCAACGCACCATATCAAACTCTGTACTTAACCCTGACATAGATTCAGAAGCACCTAAAAAAAGGTAGCCTTTAGGATTCAGAGCTTGAGCAAATTGCGCAATAATTTTAGCCTTAACCTCAGGCGAAAAATAAATTAACACATTGCGACAAAATATAATGTCAAATTTACCCATCAAAGCATAAGAGTCTAGTAAGTTAAGATGCCTAAAACTTGTAAGCTTTTTGATAGGGTCCGTAACTTGCGCCATGCCATTGCCGGTATCTTTAAAAAACTTTTTCCGTCGCTCCGCTGACAGTCCACGCGCTAGAGCAAGCGCATCGTATTCACCGTGCTTACACATATCAAGCATCGTATTAGAAATATCGGTACCAATGATTTGCGCGCCCATTTTCAATACACCCGGCTGTTTAGCTTGAAACTCAGCAACCGACATTGCAATTGAATAGGGTTCTTGACCAGACGAACTCGCCGCAGACCAAATTTTAAGTGGCCGTCTTAACTCTTTGTGTTCTGGAAATAATTTGCTTTGCAATAAATCAAACGGATATTGATCTCTAAACCACAACGTTTCATTTGTGGTCATGGCATCAACCACAGCCGCTCTAAGTTGGCGCTCGTGAGGACTCAGCGTTTTACTCACAAGCTCAGAAAGAGACTCAACTTTAAAACGCACCATTAAAGGCGCTAGCCTGCTTTTTACTAAGTAAAGCTTGTTATCACCTAAAACAATACCGCACTGCTGTTCTAGAAAAGAGCGAAATTGATCATATTCACCCTGCTGTAAATGCTTATTTTCCAAAGTAACACCACCTGTTAAAATTAGTCACAATGAACCCATTTTTTTACTGCAGTTGCTAATTCATCTGGATTGAACTTAGCAATAAAGTCATCGGCACCTACTTTTTCAATCATTGCCTGATTAAAAACACCACTCAAAGACGTATGAAGAATAACATGCAAGGGCGCAAGTTTTGGATCAGCCTTAATTTCGGCGGTCAATGTATAACCATCCATTTCAGGCATCTCAACATCAGAGATCAATAACCCTACACGTTCAGTTATGTCATGTTTACAATCAAGCTCAGCTATTTCTTTTAACCGAATGAGTGCTTCTTTACCGTTTTTAGCAAGTTCTGTTTGAACACCAAGCGGTTCTAATGCTCGCTTAACCTGATTACGCGCAACCGCAGAATCATCTGCGATAAACACAATACGTTCACCTAAATCTTTTTGAATTTCGCCATCATTGGCAATATCAGCACTTACTTCAGTATTAACTGGGCAGATTTCATTTAAGATTTTTTCTACATCAAGTATTTCAACTAGCTCGTTTTCGATTTCAGTAACCGCTGTTAAATATGAATACCGACCTGCACCTGATGGCGGGGGCATTATTTTTTCCCAGTTCATATTTACGATACGTTCAACACCACCCACTAAAAAGCCCTGCACTGAGCGGTTATATTCAGCGATGATAATAAAACTGTCTTTGATATTTTCGATTGCTGGGCCGCCCACAGCCATAGACAAATCGATGACAGAAATTGTTTGTCCACGAATGTGCGCAACACCCCGGATATACGAATTTGATTTCGGCATATTTGTTAAAGGAGGACATTGCAGTACTTCTCTCACTTTAAACACGTTAATACCAAAGCGCTGCCGCCCTCTTAATTTGAATAATAGTAATTCAAGACGGTTTTGCCCAACCAGCTGCGTACGCTGGTTTACTGAGTCTAAAATGCCTGCCATTTCAATCTCCTAAAGAAAGCTTTAAATAACGGAACAATAATTGCTTTCTTCTAATAAAGCTACATAACATTGCGGGAGCGTCTAAAATTTGACGCTAAATATTTATACCCTGTTTTCAACAATAAGCATAGTCGAAACATTATGAGTTTGTTAAATAAAAGCCGAAGATACAATGTTTTTTATTTTCTTGCCAGCTTATGCGTGGTTTCACCCGCGTATGGGCAAATGTATAGCAAAGAAAAGATCCAAACACTGGCTTCCGCCTTCATCAAAGAACAACTTCCCCCAAACAGCGATGAGCATACTCAACTAACAACACTTGATTTAGATAGCCGTATTGCAGATCGTTATTGCGAAAACACACCAACATTAAACACGCCCTCAGAGCCTCCTTTCAACAGACAAGTGACAGTGCAGGTAAGCTGTGAAGATGTGCAAGGGTGGAGTCAATACGTCCACGTTCGAATAGTTGAGCTTGCGCCAATGGTTGTTGCTGCAGAGCACTTGGCGCGTGGCGAGGTCATTCAAGCGCATCATCTCAGTGTAGAAATGAAGCCAAAACATTTTGTAAGAGTACAACATGTGCAAGACACACAGTTTTTAATTGGCAGTCGCAGTAAACGAAATATTCGCAGTGGATTACCAATTGTTTTAAGCCAAATATGCATGGTTTGCAAAGGCGACAACGTCAGTATTATTGCCACAATTCGCGGTTTGAAAATAAAGACTTCCGGTTTAGCACTTGAAGATGGTACATTAGGTGAGCAGGTAAGAGTGAAGAATGCGAAGTCAGGTAAGGTTTTAAATGCTCGTGTCGACGGCGTTGAGTCTGTGCAGGTTAATATTTAAATCTTCAAATTTATGCTAAAGTATTAAACAAGAATGCCGATAAATAGGCATGTGTTGGATTCTGTATAGGTTATTATCATGGTAAGCCAAGTAAATAAAGGTCAGCAACAGGCTAATGTGCTGGCTAACACCAAACAGCAAAAGGTTGATTTGCAAAATAATAATGCAAATTCAGCTCAAACTTCTGCGCCTAAAGCTGCGGCAGATTCAGTTAGCTTAACGCCACAAGCTCAGCAATTAAAATCACTGCAAGATAAAGCGCAGCAATCATCTGGTTTTGATAGCGACAAAGTTGCAGAGCTTAAAAAAGCGATCAGCGAAGGCAAGTATCAGATTGATGCTGAAAAGCTAGCTAAAAATATTGCAGCATTTGAGTTTGATGTATATGGCTGATCATAACAGCCTTATTGCATCAAAACTCACTATGCAATTAAATTGCTTAGCCTCACTTGTTGACGTACTCGACGACGAACTTACGGCAATTGCATCACGCCGTGGTGATGGACTCAAAGACATTGCAAAGCAAAAACTCTCCTTTCTAAGCAAAATCCAAACATTGGACAAAGAACTGAGTACCTTACTGAATTCGAATGATGCTAAGTCAGATGAGGTGGATGAGTTAATCATCTCTGTTCGTTCGCAGTTAGAAACCTGTAAAAAGAAGAACGACATCAATGCGCATGCAGCCCACCAAGCGCAATTAAGCGTAAAGCAACTCAAAGATATTTTAATTGGCGCGCCGACATCAATGACCTACGACCAAGGCGGAAGTGTTGTTCACGGCAGTAACACCTTAGTTCACAACCTCAAAGCTTAAACCAGCCGCTCCCTCTTACGAAAAATAAACACACCACCGTGCTTATTACTCACCCGAGTTTTGTTTAATTAGTAATAGGTTACTTTTTTGACTTCTCGTGGCTTTATCTCACCAATATATAAATCGTGTACGCGTTTCATATCAAGCCTAAGCTCAGTCGCATAGCTATCGCCTACAGGGTAACTCTTAATAACTTGCGCACCTTTGATAATACCTTGAACTTGGCTTTGGAGCTGATCATTTTGCGCAACACTGCCTTTTACTGTCGTGCCCGCGGTAATCTTTTGCCCATATACCTGTTCAGCAAGTTCACGGTAAGCCTCAAGCTTAGAGGCTTTTAATGCCATTAATGAGCGCTGCGTATCGTTATCTCCTGGTTGAGCGCTTATAGGCGCATAACCAACAGCCTTTAATACTGGGTAGCTATCAGGCTCAACGTATTTATACTGAACATGTTTATCAAAAACGCTACTACAACCTGCAAGACTCACTGTTGCTATAAAAAAAAGTGTTGTACGCATAAGGCCCACATCAAATTACAAAAATAATGACTACTTTAATGCACGATTAATGCCATGATAAATTTTACACCCTGTAATTATAATTATACCCAAGCCACCTTAAGGTGCAGAATTCAGCGTTTCACAGGGGCTTAATATCAAGGCGTTACTTTGCAAGAATGGCCATCCCTTTTAAGAAGGAACAACGATGAGAGTAAGTTCCTGTGAAATGCCCAAGGGTTGGTTTAAAAACGATTTATACTGCGTTATTGATTTTAACAATAGAACCACTATTACTTGCAATCAATGCCTTGCCTAAATCGCTTTTAATTCCAACTGAGACTCGCACCTTGAGGTGGTTTGGGTATATTGGTATATTCCTTGCGTATGTAAGTTAATTGAAAAATACATTAGCGTGGGATCTAGCGATGAACAAACTTTTAAACTGTGCGCTTAGTGCGGCTACATGGCTTACTTTATGTGTAAGCTCTACAGCCTATGCACAATGGTTTGAGTCTACAGGCCATGCAAATATTCAAAACGACGACATTGCTCGGGCAAAGTCCGTTGCAATAAAAGACGCAATAACCCAAGCGCTGGTTTTTTCGGGAGCACGCGTAACGTCTATGCAAACCTTGGTCGACGGCGTTCTCACGCAAGACCAGTTAAAAATAAACAGCCATGGTGAAATTCAAAAAATTGAAATGATCAGTGAAGACCGCCGCGGCGACCAATTTGCAGTGACCCTTCGGTTAGACATATTTCCACAACAAGAACAGTGCCCAGCAAGCAGTTTTAATAAGTTTGTAGCCATCACTCAAACGCAACTAAAACACCGTGAACAAGCCAAGCTCGGTCAAATTTTTGACATTAACAAAGCAAGCAGCGAAAACTTATATAAAACACTGAGCAATTCTCCTATCAGTACACGCCCTACTGCGTATTTTAACTTTCCTATTCGTGTGGGCGAATTCTTTACTCAACAATACGATTACAGTAATGCCTTACTTGAAGAGATTGCCTCTCGCAGCAACTCGCAATACGTATTACTGAGTCAGCTTGTGGATATATCAAACAGTGAAAAACTTAATAACGATTACGCCTTTTGGCAAGATGAAAGTTACCAACGCGCTTACAATATCGACTTTGTACTATTTGATGGCACCACATACGAACGCCTATGGCAAAAAAGCTATCGCGGAAAAGGTATTTGGCCATTCGAAAAAACAGAGCTTATCGATGTATACAGCGAAAACTTTTGGGGATCTGACTACGGACAAACCATTACGGATATAAACCAAACACTTAGCTACGATTTACAAGCGGCCATGGCCTGCCTAGAAACCCAAGGTAAAATACTGCACATTGAAAACGGTAAACTTGTTATTAATTTAGGCAAAGCACACGGAATAGAAAAAGGCCAAATATTAAATATTGCTCACCACAATTACTTAACTGATGCCGCAGGTAATAAAATGCCAAACATGATCACCACACTCAATCAGGTTCAAATTCAGCAGGTTTATCAGCAAAGCGCTATTGCACAAAGTATTGATAAACAACCACTGCCTAATATTCAAATAAATGATGTCGTTGAACTGGCTAACCTAGCGCTTTAGTCAGTTGCTGGCACAAACTAGGGTGTTCGCTTAGCCACTTAGCTAATATTTCAACACCTGCTAAATGTGGGTAGTGCTTACGAGATGCCATCACAACCGAACGTTGTTGAGTCGGAAATATAGGCAAGTAAGCAATACCTGTGCGTTCAACACTCGCAAGCTTTGGCACAAACGTCACACCGTCGTCCATTGCCACCAATGCTAATAATGTCTCTAAGCTATTACCTTGATACTCATTAGAAACATCAACCCCAGCAGCAAAACAAAATTGTTGCGCCTGATCTTTAAAGCAATGCCCATCACTAAGCATTAATAAGTTGCATGCTTTTAACTCATCCAAGGCTATTTTACCGCGATTAGCCAACTTGTTTTGCAATGACAAAGCCACCAAAAAATCTTCTTTATATAAATTAACCGTATGATAAAGCTTAAGTTCAGGCACATCTGCTAATATCGCAATATCAACGTCACCACTGTCAAGCGCGGCTAAAATAGTGTGAGTTTGCATTTCAACAAAAGTAAATTGGCTCTGGGCAAATGCCTCTTTCATTGAGGTAAGTAACGTGGGTAATAAATAAGGGGCAATAGTTGGGATTATCCCTATTTTTACCCTACCTTGTAATGGCGTATCAGATGTTGCCGCCTGCTCTTTTAAAATTTTAGCCTGCTCTAACACTAACTCAACTTGTGGTAATAAACGTTCGCCGTGTGTAGTTAGGGTAACTTGTTTGGTAGAACGGTCAAATAAGGTGACACCGAGCTCTTGTTCTAATTTTTTGATTTGCCCGCTTAACGTTGGTTGGCTAACAAAACATGCATCAGCCGCTTTACGAAAATGTTTAAAGTGAGCAACCGCTTTAACATATTCAAGATCTTTTAAATTCATAGCACGCCCTAATGATAGTTAATACCTATCATATTAATACAAACAAACGATTGGAGCTATTACAACTTTCACGACATAATGGCTATCAACAAATCAAGAGGAACTAAAAACATGTTAAACAATATTGAAGGCCAAACAATTCCACAAGTTACATTTGCAACTCGCGTCAACGACGAGTGGAAATCAATCACCTCAGACGACATTTTTAAAGGTAAAACCGTCGTTGTGTTTTCACTACCGGGTGCATTTACACCAACGTGCTCATCAACACACTTACCACGCTACAACGAGTTAGCGGGTGTACTGAAACAAAATGGCGTTGATGACATTGTATGCCTATCTGTAAACGACACCTTTGTAATGAACGCATGGGCTGAAAACCAAGAAGCACAAAACATTACATTACTACCCGACGGTAACGGCGAATTCACTGACGGCATGGGCATGTTAGTAGACAAAAACGACTTAGGTTTTGGTAAACGTAGCTGGCGCTATTCAATGCTGGTTAAAGATGGCGTGATTGAAAAAATGTTCATCGAACCAGACTTACCAGGCGACCCGTTTGAAGTATCAGACGCAGACACCATGCTTGGCTACATCAACCCACAACAAGTAAAACCAGAAGCCGTTAGCTTATTTACAAAGCCGGGCTGCCCTTTTTGTAAAAAAGCGAAAGCTTTATTAGACGAGAAAGGTCTAGTGTATGAAGAAATTGTAATGGGTGCAGGCGCGTCATTAACAAGCCTTAAAGCAATCTCGGGTCGCGAAACCGTACCGCAAGTGTTTATTGGCGGAAAGCACATTGGCGGCTCTGACGATTTAGAAAAGTACTTTGCTTAATTAAGTAACACCTTAAGCACTTGATAAGGGGCCGTTAAGCCCCTTTATTTACCTTTTTACATATACCCATTTTATTAACTTATTTTGAAAACCAGTTTTTTAATAAAATTGGTATTGAGGACATCACATGAAAGAATTAAATACAGATGTTGTTGTAATTGGTGCCGGCACAGCAGGCCTAAGCGCATACCGCAACGCAAAGCAACACACGCCAAACGTACTGATGATTGAAGCAGGCCAATATGGCACAACCTGTGCTCGTGTAGGCTGTATGCCAAGTAAACTATTAATTGCCGCTGCAGAGGCTGCCCACTCAATTGAAAAAGCACCCGCTTTTGGCGTACACAGCTCAAAACCTTCTATCAACGGCGAAGAGGTCATGGCACGTGTACGTAATGAGCGCGACCGCTTTGTCGGCTTTGTAGTTGAGGCGGTAGACGAAATTCCAAGTGAAGATAAAATTCGTGGCTACGCTAAATTTCTCGATGCTAACCGCGTTCAAATTGACGACCACACCATTATTAATGCAAAACGCTTCGTTATCGCAACAGGCTCTCGCCCTGCTTACCCTGGCGTATTTAATAACTTTGGCGATAAATTAATTATTAATGACGACGTATTTGATTGGCAAAACTTACCAGAATCAGTGGCCGTATTTGGCCCTGGTGTTATTGGCCTTGAAATAGGCCAAGCCTTACACCGCTTAGGCGTTAAGGTAAAGCTATTTGGTGTTGGCGGCGCTATAGGCCCCATTACTGATCCTGTCATTAAAGATTATGCCAATACCGTATTCGCTGAAGAATTTTTTGTTGATACCGACTCAAACGTTTCTGACATGAAAAAAGTAGGCGACAAAGCACAACTAACCTATGAAGATAAAAACGGTCAAAAGCACACGGAACAGTTTGATTATGTACTAGCCGCCACTGGTCGCGTACCAAACACTGACAAGCTCGGCCTTGAAAACACAGGCATTGAACTTGATGAACGCGGCGTGCCTGTTGCTCACAAGTACACCATGCAATGTGGCGATTCAAACATATTTATCGCCGGGGATGCCAGTAATATGATCCCACTTTTACATGAAGCAAGCGACCAAGGTACTATCGCAGGGCAAAATGCGGGCCGTTTTCCTCATGTTCAAACTGGCCTGCGCCGTGCACCTATTGCCGCTGTATTTAGCGACCCACAAATTGCCATGGTGGGCGAAAGCTATAAACAAATAACAGAACGTTTAGGTGAATGTGGCTGTTTTGAAGTCGGCGAAGTCAGCTTTGAAAACCAAGGCCGCAGCCGTGTAATGCTAAAAAACAAAGGTCATATGCGTGTATATGCAGAGCAAGGCACTGGTTTATTTATTGGCGCAGAGTTCATAGGCCCACAAGCCGAGCATATAGCCCACCTATTAGCATGGGCAGTACAAAACAAAATGACCGTGCCGCAAATGCTTGATATGCCATTTTATCACCCCGTGATTGAAGAAGGCCTACGCACCGCCCTTCGTGATTTAAACGCCAAACTTAAATTTGGCCCAGAAATCATAAACCACTGCATGGAATGTGGCCCAGGCGCTTAGGCTAAAACCGTTAAAAATAGAATACGCACACCAAAAAGGAAGCCTCAGCTTCCTTTTTTATTTAACAGTACAAGACTTCCCATAAAATGTTAAACAAGCACCTTATCACCATGACTTGGCGGGGTTGAGGTAACAATAAACTCAAGATCAACATCGCCATAATTACATAGCTGATGAACAACGCCAGCGGGCACATGCAAACCCTGCTGAGCGTTTAATACATGAGTCACAGAGTCGACTACCAAAGTAGCTTGCCCACTTAATACAAAAAAGAACTGCTCTGCAAACTCATGTTTATGCGACTGCTCACATGCACCGCTTGGTACACGCTCCTGAATAACACTCAACTGCTCACTTTTAACCATATGCCAGCCATCGCAGTTATCGCCCCAGTTATAATGCTCAGCGTTATCAACTGAAATAGGCCTTGCCATATTTTCGCTATCCCTTAAAAAGCTACTACACAACAAGGTAAAACATCACCGTTAAAAATGGTAGTAAATTCAATTCACACAACAAAAATACACTTATTCACGCATAAAAGTGTAAAATAGTGAATGTGAACATAAATAGCACAACTTAAATTAAACGAGTTAGGTTCGGTTAATTATTGATTGCAGGTCAACTGAAGTATGATATCTAAAGTCAAGATTTGTCCCTTTAGGTTTTTGCTCATACAAAGTAAATTCCCGCCACACAAACAACGTGTCGCATAAATACTAAAGTGTTAGGTTACTATGAAATTGCTCACGATTTTTGCTATTGGGTTTTTAATATTTGGATGCTCTGATGTTTTTGAACCGTTCAAATCAAGCTCAGAGGAAAGAGCTAAATATTTTTTGTCAGAGCACCATCGTGATCTGAAACAGTTAATTTATTTGGCTGAGAAGAAAAACGTCGAACTTGTTCAATGGATTGATGAAGATGGAGGTAGAAACCTTCCAGTAAAAATTATTTCTATAAAAGGAACTAAAAAGAAAATAAAAATTACTGATAACAGACTCGATGAATTCATTTCATTTGCAAAAAGCAAAAATATTAAAGTAATTTGGTTTCAGTACTTTGATGACGTGTGGTTTGTTAAAAAGGCATTTTCCTACGACGATGATGGAAACCGTCGAGAAGGTTATTTTTCTTACGGCGATCCTTCAAATACAAGGTTTTGCTATTTCGGTGACGACGATATGGGATTCGCAATGCTTAATGAATACGAACCAAATTGGTTTATGATCAAATGTAACTTCCCTAATCCAAAACCCAACAATGACACTCAAGCGGACTTTTAGAGTTCAAGGAAGAAAAGTGAAAATCGAAATAAAATCCTTCTCATCACACAAAACCAGCAAAATTATTTCATTAATGTTTGCTGTTTTAACATTACCTTTTGCTTTGATGGGTTTTCTTGGTTTCTTTTTTGCACCTGAGCTTAAAACTAGTGATGGCGAAACAATGCCTAATTTCCCATTTTTATTTTTTACTTTTGCTCCAATTTTTTATGGGCTTATGTTTTATATAATGAATCGCACTATTCTATTTATTTATAATCAGCTCGCGAAGAGAATAGGCGGTATCGAATTTGAAACGTCTCAATCAGACAATAAACCATAACAAAGCAACCTTAAATGTAATTTGGCTATTTTAGTAAAAGGGCATCGTTGAATTTTAAAATTTTAATTTACAATGCTAAATATATGCTACACAGAAATTAAAGAAAGAGATCGAAAAAAATAACCCATTGATTTTATTGGTAGCCCCTGCAGGAATCGAACCTGCAACTGCCCCTTAGGAGGGGGCCGTTATATCCATTTAACTAAGAGGCCATGCGCCATGCGCTAGGTGCTAGGTGCTAGGTGCTAGGTGCTAGGTGCTAGGTGCTAGGAAAGTATAACGGGTTAAGCTGTTTTTAATCAAGCTGTTAAATAACGTAACCTAATTAATTAAGGCGTGCGCTGCGCAGGTTAATATCGTCATTTTTTAACACATAATAAGGTAATAGTTTTTGGCTACTTGCCACTACCCGCTTACTTTGCACATCAATAATCCGTGTATTAACCTCTACGCCACTACTACGGTAGATTAAAGTGCCTGATAACACATGGCTTGCAACACGCTTGTTCGCTAAGTTTTCTACCTCGCGAGAAAAAACAAAATCACCCCGTGGGTTTACTAAAATTTGGTCTGTTGTTTTAAAATCGACAATGCCATAACCAAACTGTTGTAGCTGATGGATAAAGCTTTCTGAGAGCTGATTACCGAGTTGGCTGCTTTTCGTTAGGCTGTTATCTAAATCAACAAAGGAGGTCACTGCAATGGAGATATCTTGCTCTAGTTGCATAGTATCGACTAAGTCTAACGCCATTTGTTCAACATAATTAACCAGCGTTTTATTATGTTTACTCGGTGCGAACTGCGTTGAACTTTGATAGCGCTGCTCTTGTTGCATATGTGCTTGGTGTATCAATTGACTTAAATCATAACTCGGGACCGGCTCTGGCGCGCTATTAATCGGTTGCGTTTCCATCATGCTACACCCTGTAACAAATGAGGCAGCTACGCTAACACTTAGTATGGCTGCACACTTAGTTATATAAGTCATAGTCACTCTCACTCATTCGCTTGTTTTAGCATGATACCGTCGGTGCGATAGCTGCTGTCTAATGCATCGACCACTGATTGAGGTATAAATCCTTGTGCAGAGCCAACAACAGCTTTGCTCGCTAACCCAACTATGCGTGCGTTGATTAATACGCCACCTTGGTGATTTACCATAGTACCAGCTAACACATAATTAAAGTTTTGATCTGGGCTGAGCTCTAAATAATCTCGGCTGAATACAAAGTCACCGCTGGGGGTGACACGCATGAAGTCGGTGGTTTTAAAATCAATAACGGGTACGCCAAAGCTGTGCAGTTCGTGCATAAAACTTTCGGCTATTTGGTTGCCTAGTAGCGTTCCATCATTGTATTCATCGTCTAAATAAATAAAGCTCGAGACAGCTAACGGCGTGCGTGTATTCACGTATTGCAGGTTTTCAGCCATATCTTGCATGATGCCGCGCACATAATGATTGATGTTTTTACGTGTTGAGACGCCCAGCTGACTGGTGTCATTCATCACGGCTTTATTTTGATAAAGGCCACTGTTTTGGCCTGGCTCTGCAACGGTGCGCTCCATAGCAAGTTGTGGAGTATTATCTTTTATTGCAGCGGTGTTGTCATTCATCATCTGAGAACATCCGAAGCCCAAAGGTAAACAGAGGGTCAGTATTAAGCGTTTCATAAGGGCTCCTAATTAATATTCACTGCGGTAAATAAAACCACCGCGTTGCTGAATCTTTTCATCGCTCCACATTACATTTATGGGGATTTCAGTGCTTGCTGCTGAGGTGATGACATTGTTTTGTGCGTTCACCATGCGCGCATTGATGATATAGGCATGTTGTTGCCGCGTTAACGTGCCAGTGATAACGTAGTCAATATTCTGACGTTGATTTAATTTAGCAATGTCTCTGCTGAGCATGCTGTCTGCCGATGCAGACAAGTTTAAATTATTTTCTAAGCGATACTCAATAATATTATAACCAAGCTGGGTTAGTTGCGTGATTAAGCTCTCTTGAATTTGCTGGCTCAGGCCATGACCTTGCCCTTGCGCAAGGCCTGTTTCTAGGGCGTCCGCAAGGTAAAAGCTCGTTATCGCAATACGTGACGAGCTTTTAAAAGAACCATTTTTATTACTAAGCTGCGTGCTTAAGTCGCGTACGTATTGGTCCACAGTAAAAGACGCCATGGTCGCTTTTTCGACGTGTCGTTCGGTCTTTTCAACGGGCTCACTAGTCAAGCTACAAGCAGTTAGACTCAGTGACAATAAAAGTATTAACAGGCGCATATTTGCCATCCTCTATAAGCATAGCAGTAAGAAAGCAATAATTATGCCTACTTACAAGGGCGGCACTGTATAATGATTAACTAAACCGTTTATTGTGTTATCTGTTGTGCTTGTAGCGTGCAGTGTAAATTTTTACTTTTTAACTGCGCACACAGAGTTTCTAATTCAGTGTTTTTGGTTTTTGCATAACCCAGCGCTAACACATACTGCTCATTCACTTTTAAATAAAACGCGCGATTTTGCTGCTCTGGCTTTAAGTGATGCTTCATAAGCTCAAAATAAGTTTTCAAAAATGGTAATGATGAAAAGCTACCTGCGTTTACTATAAAGCCTGCCTCGGTGACTCTCTGTGCCAAAACAAAATCTACGCCCATAACGACATCGCCTTGCGGTGACAATTTTACCGTAATATTCTGCGTCTCTTTGAGTGCTTTTTGAGTTTTGTAGTCTTCATCAATCACGGCACGGTACTCGCCAGGCCTTAAATCGGTAAACACGTAATACCCATCAAACGCCGCTTGTGTTTGCGCTACTTGATGACCTTGAGAATCAAGTAACGTAATCCTTGCATACGCCGTAGCCTCATTGCTTTGGCCTTGCTGACTGTATACAACGCCCTCTATTTCTCCGGCATAATTAAGGGGGTAATTCATGTATTCGACGAAGCCCGCGCGGGGTGTAATTGAAAAACCAGAGTGGCCGGGGATTAAAAATGGATCTGTAAAGCTGTCTTGATCAAGCACAATATCGGTGGTGCGATTAGCTGGCATCGAGGTTAATAGTGCAACCCCTTGCTCGTCAGTTACTGCTTGGCGATAATTTTGTACCCCCTTTACTTTCACCCCTTTAACACCCTGTTCGCCTTCGTCTAAAATACCGTTATTATTCTCATCAATAAACACCTTGAGCATTAAGGTGCCTGTCGTTGTTAAGCTTTGCTTAGATAGAAAATAGTGAGTGTTCTGAGCGTCAAAGGCGAGGCTAAAGCGGCTATACACACCTAACTGCCAATTATCGTCACTGTCGTAATTAAGGTTGCCAGTCACGCTAAATTCATCACTTTGCCAACTTAACCCTAAATCAGCTGACTGGTTGTTATTGATGCGTGAATCGCGCAGTGTAAGTTCGCCTTGCAGGTGAGGGGTTATACGACGATTAAACTCAGCCTCGTAACTGGCCACTTCACTAACAGGCGATAAAGTGTAATTGACCCCTAACCGGCTGTAAATTCGTCCTAAGCGGCCTTGCAAACGAGCGGAACCGTCGACTCGCTCATTATTATTTGCTTCAACCCACTGCAATTGGTTACTTAAAGAAAACCCTGAGTGCGCATAATTCAGGCGATTTTGTGCCTGTACATAGTTACCTTGGCTGTCTGAATGCTGGTATAAAAAATTATTTTGGTAATTGATTCGCCCATAGTCGTTTTGCATTACGGCACCCGACATATCAAACTGGTAACTGCTGTATTCATCACCCGGTTGTTCTGTACGATGAGTCGCACTGAATAATAAGGATTGCTCAGCGAGCTTGGATCGTGCAGTCAGTTCAAGCTCTCGTTGATTTTGGTTATCTTGTTCGTAATCAAGATTAAGTAAAAGCCGATTAAATAGGCTTAAATTTGTCCCCAAAGACACATGATGTACATCGTCATTCTGTGTTTTTTGCCCAAGCGCGGCGGCATAAAAAGAAAAGTCATCTGTCACACCCAGCTCATAGCGTCCCGCGACTTGCCACCCATTGTTATTGCTGTGTGTATTCCTCAGCAGTTTGTTACCTTGCTCGGAGAGTGAAAACGCGTACTGACTCTCACCACTCGTTAACTGGTTGCTATCAATAAAGTAATATTCTGTTTTACGTTCAACCTGCCCTTGCGGCCCGTAAAAAATAAGTTCGAAGTTGTTATCACCGTAAAACAAGTCAATGTTGTCAAAAATATAGCGCCCATCAGCCAAGCTTAATTGCTGTGAAATCAAAACACCGTTGCGGTATAGCTCGACGTCCCATCCCAGCTGAATTGGTCCACTTAAGTTTATACGGTTATTATCATACTGCTTATTAAGCGCACGATTCGTAAACTTAAAACCTCGCCCATATTGACTGTTGTAACGACTTCCCACCTGAGTAGCAATGACGTCACCAAATTCAAGCTCTGTGACACCAAGTCCGCCTAGTAGCGTGCCTTGCTCATCGTGTTTTGTGAATGTTAACCGTGAGTCAGACAGCAAGTCGCCTTCACGGCCTGATAAAAAATACGCTGAAGACAAATAAGCAAAGTCCTGCGCGCCCAGTAATGAATAGCTGGCCCTGTGTTGGTTTTTGTCTGCACTGAAATTTAACTGCAGATCCGCCACAGGAGACGAAATAGCTTGGTAAGGACTTGCTTTCCACGGTAATGTTGGCCGTGATTTTCGATTCGTACTGTTAAATTTTCGTGCTTGGCGTTGCTGCTGTAACTCAAGTGGCAATGGCTCATCTGAGCGAAGATGTATCTCTAAATCAGCGTAATCCACTGCAAACTCCACAGCAAATGCGCGCTTTAAAATGGCAACGTCAATGTAAATATCATCGTCGTAGTAAGTATCTGAAGCTGTTAAATGAATCGCGCCCTCAGCCGTCGTCAGTACGTTACTTTCAAGTAAAAATGGCTGCTGATCGCGATACCACCCCGTTGCTGAGTGTGTCGCTACGTCTACATCAACTGCAAACTGTAAAATATCAGCCAAGCCCGATAACCCTAACTGAACGCCGTTGTCACTTTTTAGGGCAAATGCTTCGCCAAGGTAGTGCTTATTTAAATACAGCGACAATAGCAAAAATTCACCCGATGCGATGCGCTGTGCAGGCTGAAAGGTTGGCTGTGCTCGGTTACTTACGGACTTTGTAGGTTTATCTTGGATAACAGGTGATGTACTTAGAGTATCATTAATCGTGGAGTCAGATTGGCCAGATACACCGACGCTCACCCATAAGCATAACGTCGGTATCAGTTTTAAGGCTCCACTATACAACGTCATTCACGTTTATAATTTAAGCATACTAGTTGTAATAGGGAGCGTATATTCAGCAAAGTTAATATCCGAATATTCATCCTCACCGGTGTATTTAAAAATAACCGTACCGGGTTTATTGAGGTTTTTTCCATTAAATAAACTTAAAGTGACGTCGGCTTTTTTCACTTCAGGGTAAATACTTAAATTACCAATTTCGGCTATTTTTTCAAGGGCCGCACTGGTATCGCTTTTAAAGTAGGCGGTTAGTTTTCCATAGCTGCTAAATGCCGTTTCACGTTTAAGTGTAAGCGCAAATTCAAGACGCTGGTTGTTTTGGTTTTTAGCAAGCTGAGCTCGCTCAATCGCCACAACCGGTGATTCACGATTAACGCGCAGTACAACAGGAATACTGTAGCTCATGATCATATTAATTTTAATTGAGCTGGCGGCTTTAGTGCTTTCATTAGGTAAAGCTTGAAATAATAAATGCGAGCGATACTCGCCACTCGCCAAACCTTTGGGCTTTCTTATTGCAACTTTTACTGTTTGTTTTTCCCCGGGTGCTAATTGCATTTGCTTAGGAGATATACGAGTCATTGGGCTTAAACTCGTTTCGGTGGTCGTGGGCAAAGTGAGGTAGCCACCCGTTGGCGTAGACTGTTTTTCGCTCCAGATAACGCGGTATGTTTTCGTTTCTTTACTTGTATTTATCACCGTTACTTTAGCGGTACGCTCTCGTTCATCAATGCTGATGCGTGTGGGTGATATCAGCAAGTTAGCCATCACTGACTGGCTAAGTAACACGCAGCCTAGAAGCAGCATAAAAATAATTTTTTTGAGCATGTAAATCCTTAATAGTCCACTGAAATTTCAAGGTTGGTGGTTGATGAATAGTTGCCGTCTGAATATTGTTTACTACTTGTGTTTATTTCTAGCTTACCGCCGATGAATACTTGCGCCTCACCAAACTCATCGCCATAGGCGTATTTTGGAAAACCGTTTAAACTGACTTTAAAATCAGCGCTTCCATTGCCCTGAACATCGTGTTGTAAATTGACAGGGCCAACCAAGTTCATGGTCACCCTAGTCCCCGTGGGAATACCCGTTAAAATCAGTTCTGCTGGCCGACCTTCTTTAAGAATATAGATGTCGCCACTGGTTGAAATGGCCCCATCATCTTTAACAATAACAGCACCATACCTATCGCTGTTAATAATAACTAAAGTACCAAAATCAAGCGCTTGTTGCTCTATACTGGCTGCACCTGCTGGTCGCCCAAACATAAGCAATACCATAATAAGACAACAGCGCATGATTAAATTAGCCAAGCAAATTAGTAAGCTACTTCGATTTGAAAGGTACCTGTGTATTCAACATCTTTATAAGGTTCTGAAGAGGCTTGTGAGTATGTTGATAATGTTGCACCAATAGCAAAGCCCACTTCTCCTTTTTCATCTGCAATAAGATTAGGTGATGCTGAATCATAAGGTTGATTTTCACTGGTTCCACTCGTGATGAAATACTGCCAATCATTCACTTCAAATTGTGGCTCGTTTAACCCCTGAGAGTTTGACTCTAAGCGCCCCAAAGACGGCGAAGGATCAGAAATAGTTAGTCTTGCATTAGGAACAACATCAGACACCGTAAATGTGGCCGGTGACCCTTCTTCAATAATAGAAATAAGTGCATTGGCGCCATCCGTTTTTGACGATTTAATGTCTGCATCAGGGTTAGGGCTAATTGTTAAAGAGGCCTGTGATGCACCAGTCGGATCAGCAACAGCACGAATAGTACCAAAGTTTAAATCGTCGCCTTTTGTGAGAATAACGGTATTTTGTATTTTTACTGTCGCGCTAAAACTTTCACTTGTTGCATAAGCACCAAAAGAACACACAGCAACTGAAACGGCAAGTAAAGTAGAAGATAATTTCATACTAAATCCTTATGAGAGATGGGGCATTACCCTATGTTGCCCCTATCATAGATATTATCGACATTTAGGACAAATACTTTACGCTTAATTACTGACAGAAAAGATAAATTTTATTTTGCTTAAATAGGTTTACCCACAAACGGCGCACTCAAGCACTTTTGTCCCATGCTTTTTGCGATTAAGCAAAAAGTATTAGCCTCTGTATAGTTTTGAAAAGGACCCACGCGCAAACCATACAGTGTTACCCCTTTGTTTTCACGTTGGATCATTAAGAAATCGAGTTGTTTAAACGCATGAGGGTATTCTCGGTGTAATCTCACAATTTGCGACTTCACCAGCTCTGGTTTTAAATAAAGCCCTAGTTGTGCTCCAGCAAGCGAGGCTGACTGAGCTCCCTGCATACCGGCAGATTCAGCAACCGCCATACTTTTATCTGTTTGAGCGGGCTCATTGGCATGAAGTATATCCACCCGCTCTGAACGAAACTCAGACGGACCTTGCGCTAATTGAGAGTTTGACGACAATGCCATTATCAGTAATTTTAAATCATTTTCCATGTTTGCAAGTCGATTAATACTGCCTTGCTGTTGCTGCCACTGCGCAACATACTCTTTAACTTGCTGATCAGAAATGAGTGATGACGAATCCTCAGCATGACTACTCTCATTCATTACACAGCCGGCCATCAGTGCCGCTAACATAAAAGTGAACCAAATTCGTAATGTAATATGCATAATAAGCGCTTTATTAAAAAGTAATGGGATAGTTAAGCAAAGTAAATGCCAGTTTATGTTATTGCTGATGAGAATATAATTTTAATGTTTATAAAATAAAAAAGTGCCATTTAGGCACTTTTTTATGATTCATTTGTTTACTGTCTATTTTACTACGTCTTTAATAAACTGTGTTAAATCGTCTTTGAACTCGTCTCTGCGAAGGGCAAATTCGATAGTTGCTTTTAAGTAGCCTAATTTGCTGCCACAATCATGACTACGCCCTTTAATGGCATAGGCTGCAACAGGCTCTTTTTCCATTAACATGGCAATGGCGTCAGTTAATTGGATCTCATCACCCGCACCGGCAGGCGTTTTTGACAATAATGGCCAAATATTTTTACTTAAAACATAACGCCCAACAACCGCAAGGTTTGATGGCGCGGTTTCAACCGGTGGCTTTTCAACCATATCAATAATTGAGGCACTTTGACCTTGCGTGATTTTTTCATCGCCTAAATCGACAACACCAAACTTATCAACATCTTGCATTGGCACTGGTTCAACCATAATTTGGCTTTCACCGGTTTGCTCAAAATGCGTGATCATTTCGGCTAAGTTGTCTTTTTTAAGATCGCTCTCATGATCGTCAATAATTACATCTGGTAGAATGACCACAAACGGCTCATCACCAATAATTGGCGCTGCACAGTTAATCGCATGACCTAGGCCTTTTGCTTCACCTTGGCGTACATGAATGATGGTGACGTCTTTCGGGCAAATTGATTGCACCTCGGCTAACAATTGCCGCTTAACACGCTTCTCAAGGGTCGCTTCTAATTCAAAACTGGTGTCAAAGTGGTTTTCAATTGAATTTTTACTCGAGTGAGTAACCAACACGATTTCTTTAATACCCGCAGCAATGGCTTCACTCACCACATACTGAATTAATGGACGATCTACAACTGGTAGCATTTCTTTTGGTATTGCTTTAGTTGCAGGCAACATACGCGTGCCTAAGCCTGCAACTGGTATCACTGCTTTCATTTGATTCTCCTTAAATGGGTATTAATGGCCCTACACTGAAAAAGGGTATTTGATTGCGTCATGGCATTGGTAGCCTATGACTTCAAAATCATCCCGTGTAACCCATGTTTCAATGTCTTCTAATGTTTTAATTTTTGGGTTGATACGTAAATGAGGTGACTCAAATGGTTCACGCTTTAATTGCACATCCCGCATTAATTCTAGTTGGTTTTCATAGATATGCGCATTAACAATTTTATGATACGCCTTACCCGGTTTATGCCCCGTGATTTGCGCGACTAAAGCAAGTAATACAAAACACTGGATTTGATTAAAGTTCAAGCCCAGTGGTACGTCACAACTGCGCTGATACGAAGTTAAAGATAAAGTATCACCTAATAATGAAAAGGTATGAGTATGCATACAGGGGCGCAAGCAACCTAGGTCAAACTCACCTGGGTTGTAGAACGTAATAATCTCACCTCGGTCGTCCACCCCGTTTTTAAGGTTATCAATCACCTTTTTAAGCTGATCTAACGGTGTGCCATCTGGACGCTGCCAATGTCGACCTTGAACGCCATAGACGCGCCCCATGTCGTCTTCACCTTGTCGATTAGGGTTATTCAGCCATGCTTGGTTTTCATTGGCATTGGCATCCCACGTCATGCAGCCAATCTCACGAAACTGGGCCGCGCTGCTGTAACCGCGAAGATAACCTAACAGCTCAGCAATGGCTGCTTTATAATAACTTTTACGGGTGGTAATCATCGGGAACTTGTTATTAGCAACATCGTACTCAAGATCCGCATTTATCACGGTTAGGCAACGCGTGCCTGTACGTTTATTTTCAACCCAAACACCTTTATCAACAATGCGCTGACATAACTCTAAATATTGTTTCATTATTCGCTCTTTTTAAGCTTTACTAGCCGCTGATGGTTGCGGCGTTTTATATGCCCATAATATCAAACCTAGGCCTGCAATGATCATCGGTAACGATAAAATTTGTCCCATTGAAATAAAGCCACCAAACAAGCCTAAATGTGCATCTGGCTCTCTAAAGTATTCAATGGCAAAGCGGAATACACCGTAGCCTAATAAAAACAAACCGCCAACACTGCCCGCTGGACGTGGTTTTTTAGTGAAAACATATAAAATAATAAACAGCACTAAGCCTTCAAAAAACGCTTCATAAAGTTGCGAGGGGTGACGAGCAAGCGGCCCACCTGACGGAAATACAACAGCCCACGGCACATCCGTAGTACGCCCCCACAGCTCTCCATTAATAAAGTTACCAATACGCCCCGCTAACAAGCCTACAGGCACCAATGGCGCAACAAAGTCGCCCACAGCTAATAATTGCTTTTTACGTGTCCATGCGAAAATACAGATTGCGGTGATAACCCCTAGTGTCCCGCCATGGAACGACATGCCACCTTGGTCAATTCTAAATAAATACAGTGGGTTTTCTAAGAAATAACTAAATTGATAAAACAGCACATACCCTACTCGACCGCCTAAAATAACACCAAGCATGCCGTAAAAAAGTAAGTCGCTGACTTCGTCTTTTGACCAACCTGAGTTTGGTTTAGCTGCTTGCCTATTTGCCCACCACATAGCAAACGCAAAACCAATTAAATACATTAACCCGTACCAACGTACGCTCAATGGTCCAATCGAAAAGATGACGGGATCAATTTGTGGAAATTCAAGAGCCATAAAAATAAAACCTTAACTAAACACCATTTGAAGTGCGATGATAACCAATAATACTGCAAACGCTTTTTTTATCGTTGCAACCGGTAAATAATGAGTCGCTTTTGCACCAATTGGTGCCATAAACCAAGACGTAATTACAATACCTAATAATGCCGGCAAATACACAAAACCAGCAAAACCATGCGCTAAATCGGTTACCTTCCAACCAGCCGATACATAACCGACTGAACCAAACAAAGCGATGACAATACCACACGCAGCAGCACAGCCTATTGCTTTTTTTATATCTACAGAAAAATAATTCAGCAGTGGCACAATAAGCGCGCCACCACCAATACCAATTAAGCCCGACAAACCGCCCATTATGGCGCTAAGAGAACCTATGATGGGACCGCTAGGCATCGCTTTGCCACTGGGGGCGTGTTTACGTGTTGAGAGCACCATACGCGCCGCAATAAATACCACGCTGGTAGCAAATACGGCGCGTAATAACTGTTCTGGAATAAAGCTCGCTGCAAAACCACTTAGCAAGGCACCTAATCCAACCCCCCCCATGACCCAAGGTGCAATTTCCCAAGGAACGTTATTATTTTTATGATGAGCGAGCGCTGAAGACGTCGATGTAAACAAGATGGAGGCCAAAGACGTGGCTATTGCAATAACAAGCACATGATCCGCATCTGCGACATCAAATTTGACCAATAAACTACTCAGCACGGGCACAATAATCAAGCCACCACCTATACCAAGTAAACCGGCTAAAAACCCAACAACACTTCCTAATACTGCACAGCTTGCGATTAATATAACTAAATCAGGCATAGCACACTCTTATAAATACATTGTTATATGCATATACTAATCCATTATATCTTGGGTTCACAGCTAAAATTAGCGGTTTTATCAACCATGATTTGGGGTATAAAAAAGCTTACCGAGCTTATGTTCAATCATAAAGCTACGCGTTAAACGTAATACTTGCTTTGCAGTAGACTGGGCTAAACATTCAGCTAATAATACTTCCATGTCACTCATTTTTAAGCGCCTGAGTACCCATTTTACTTTACTGATAGAGAAATGATTCATACTTAGTTGTCGATACCCCATCGCAATTAGTAAAATTGCGCCCTCGGGATCACCACCTAGCTCACCACATAAACTTAGAGGTAGGTCGTGCTGGTGGCATTCTTCAGCTACTTTTTGCAGCACGCGCAAAACACCTGGGTGATAAGGGTTAAATAAATCGGCAACGCGAGCATTTGAACGATCTACAGCTAATAAGTATTGTGTTAAGTCATTACTACCAACCGAGCAAAAATCAACTTTTTTAGACCACTCTGGCAGCATAAATACACTTGAAGGTACTTCTAGCATTACGCCCACAGGAGGGCGCTCAATGACTTTATCAGGATATTGCTCTTCCAGTTCAAAATAAGCTTGCGCCAATAAAGCTAATGACTCATCAACCTCCTCTGTGCCGCTAATCATTGGTAACATTATTTTTAGATTACCTAAGCCTATATTCGCTTTTATCATCGCTTTTAATTGGTCTAAAAATAATTCTGGATGATCTAATGTAACCCGAATCCCTCGCCAGCCTAAAAATGGATTCTCTTCTGTAATATCAAAGTAATCTAAAACCTTATCACCACCGATATCCAACGTGCGCATTACCACAGGCTCCGGGTAATAACTTTCTAATACTTGCCGATACCATTTTTCTTGCTCAATTTGCGAAGGGAATTGGCCTTTTTGCATAAACCACGCTTCGGTTCGATACAAACCCACACCGTCACACATCGCAGTGTTTGTACTTTCGGTATTAAGATCAAGACCAGCATTGAGCAACAGACTAATTTGTTGCCCGTCTAATGTCACAGATTCGCAATCTTGCTCAGCAACAAATTTATCATTAAGTAAGGTTTCTTGATATTTTAGCTGCCGGTATTCATCTTGCAAAATTTGTGAAGGTGAAATATATAAACGCCCTGAGTAAGCGTCTAATATCATTTTTTTACCATCAAATTGCAGCAAAGGAACGTCTTCTATTCCCCATATTGCGGGGATCCCCATAGCGCGAGTTAAAATAGAGGCATGGCTGTTTGCTGAACCATTTACGCTCACCACGCCCACTAAATGCCCTTTTGGTACTTCAGCTAACATTGCAGGTGTTAACGTGTTTGCAATTAACACGCTGTCTTTAGGGTAACGCTTAACAGCATGTTCTGTATTCACTAGATGGTGGAGCACTCTCAATCCAATATCTTTTACATCAACCGCACGTTCTTTAATATAAGGGTCTTGCATTGCATTGAATTGTGCGATTAATTTTTCAATGACAATCTTAAGCGCACTTTTAGCACACCAGCCTTGTTGTAATTGTGCCTCAACGTTCTGACCCAAGCTTTTTGCATCGAGCAACTGCTGATACACATCAAATACAGCTAAAGCCTCTTTGGGTATTGAGTCACTGAGTGTCATGGATAGTGTATTAAACTCATGGCGAGTCGCCGATACAGCTTGACTAAACAAGCGTTGTTGCAACGCTTGATTCGAATCTTTTTTTAGCTCAATAGATTTAAAGTCAAGCTTAGGAATAACCACAAAAGCCCGACCTATCGCAATACCTGGTGCACTCGACACCCCTTTCAATACAGAGGTTTGATGGGACGACTCATCTTGGCGTAATACTTCTTTTATTTCAGCATGTGCAAGTTGTGATGCTAATTGGGCAGACAATGT
This sequence comes from Pseudoalteromonas sp. H105, assembly GCF_001469215.1. Lineage (GTDB taxonomy): Bacteria > Pseudomonadota > Gammaproteobacteria > Enterobacterales > Alteromonadaceae > Pseudoalteromonas. The sequence goes on along the minus strand of NZ_LOFH01000003.1, from coordinate 138,231 downwards.
AATTAAGAAAGATTCTTCATCTTGGCTAAATACACGTGCCACTTTTTGTTGCACAACAATAACACCCAACACTTTCTTTTGATGAACAACGGGCACTGACAAAAAAGCATTATAACTTTCTTCGTTTACTTCTGGAGAGGCTTTAAAACGAGGGTGAGATTTAGCATACGCTATATTGATAGGCTCTTCACGTTGCGCAACCAAGCCAACAAGGCCTTCGGTAAATCCGATTCTAAATTTTCCAACAGCAACCGGGTTTAACCCCTCTGTTGCCATTAAAACAAAATTATCTTGGCTATAATCGGCAAAGTAAATCGAGCAACACTCAGTTTGCATGGCATTTTTTACCATGTTTACAAAACACGCTAAGGCACTGTCCAAACATGCCTGTTGCGATACGGATTCTGCAATAGCTCTAAGTGTTGCCAGCATAGCTTTCCTTATCTACCTTTGTGTCGCCATGAATCTTTTGTTTGTTCACGCTTGTTAAAAGGCATCGCAAAGGGTGCAAACTCTTTCATGACACGACGATATACATCGCGTTTAAACGATACAACTTGCCTAACCGGATACCAATAACTAACCCAGCGCCAATCATCAAACTCTGGGTGGTGTGTTTTCAGTAAGTCTACGTCTTCGTCTTTACAACGAAGTTTCAGTAAAAACCATTTTTGTTTTTGCCCAATACAAACCGGACTCGAGTCACGGCGAATTAAACGTTTGGGCAACTTATAGCGTAACCAATGTTTCGAACTTGCGACAATCTCTACATCTTCTGGGCGCAAGCCTACTTCTTCGTGTAATTCACGGTACATTGTTTGTTCTGCGCTCTCACCACTATCAACACCCCCTTGTGGAAATTGCCACGAATGCTGACCATAGCGTCGAGCCCAAAAAACTTGTCCCTGATTATTGCAAATTACAATTCCGACATTGGCACGAAAACCTTCGGCATCAATCACCTTAGTGCCTCATTTGTAAGTCGATTTTTAATGATTGTTCCACATTAGCTGCAATACGGCAAACACTATTATAATCAAGTACACTCTTGTTATAAGTTTGAGGAACAATGTAGCCTAATATTTAACCTCATATTATTAAATTAGCCGAATTTTAATGAATATGAATAATCCTTCAGCGGTTTTGCGCATCTTACTCACAGCTTGTGCATAACTTTAATTTATACAGGTCATTTTGCAAACAAATCCACAATCACCGATCTAAATAAACGCCTTTTCCACAGATTCTGTGGATAACATTGTTCATATATCTGTATTTATCCCAGTTAGCTTTTTATTTGTATGAGATTGAAAATATACAAATGAAACAAAAAATATAATAATCATAAACTTATGACTTAAAAAAACATTCCTGAAGCTAAAAAAAAGTTACCCACCGCCCCTTGAGTAAAAAACACTCAAATACAATAATATCCACCCACAATCACTTTTGCTATCATGTAAGATGAATTAAAACAATAGAATAATCCCCTTATGCGAGCTGTAAAACCTCAATCAATCAATGAATTAATGCAACGTGTCAATACTATCGCGGGCATGACATTAGGCCAATTAGCACAACAATATCAATTTAAAACACCGGATGATTTATTGCGAGAAAAAGGCTGGATAGGGCAACTGGTTGAATATGTACTCGGTGCAACAGCAGGTTCAAAACCGACACCTGACTTTGAAGAGTTGGGAGTAGAGCTTAAAACACTGCCTATTTCTTTTAAAGGGAAACCCCTTGAAACCACATTTGTCTCAGTGACGCCATTACTTAATGTAACCGGCATGACTTGGCAGCAAAGCCATGTGCGCCAAAAACTAAACCATGTTTTATGGCTGCCTATTTTAGGCGAACGCGATGTCATTCCTTTTGATAGGGTAATAGGTAGCGGCTTTCTATGGCAACCAAGTGCTGAACAAGACGCGCAATTACAACGCGATTGGGAAGAACAGATGGAGCTTATCGCATTAGGTCGCGTCGATGAAATATCGGGTCATTTAGGCGATGTAATGCAAATACGCCCCAAAGCTGCCAATAGTCGGGTTGTGACCGATGCTATTGGTCCTAATGGTAAATTAATAAAAACCCTACCCCGTGGCTTTTATTTAAAAACTAACTTTACTGGCGAGATTTTAAGGCAACAGTTTCAGCTTTAGTAGGCCTTATACCAATCCGCAATAATACTAAATCATTTTTAGGTATTAAACCTGATGCTAACGGCGTTATAAATTTCTTATTTAGAACAACTAAATGACGATATTTTTGCCTTGTTATCGACACGGTTTTCTTGCCTCAAAATAGATCTCTTAATTAAGCGAATTGGTATTACCTATCAGAGCATATTATTGATATAAAAAAAGCCTGCATATGCAGGCTTTTTTAGTCAAAAGTCATAATCTATTAAAAGAGTTACTGACCTTTAACTTCTTTAAGGCCGTTGTAAGGTGCTTTAGCGCCTAATTGCTCTTCAATGCGAAGCAATTGGTTGTACTTAGCAACACGGTCAGAACGGCTCAGTGAACCTGTTTTGATTTGGCCTGCAGCAGTACCCACAGCAAGATCAGCAATTGTTGCGTCTTCTGTTTCACCAGAACGGTGAGAGATAACCACTGTAAAGCCTGCATCTTTAGCCATTTTGATTGCTGCTAACGTTTCAGTTAGTGAACCAATTTGGTTAAACTTAATTAAGATAGAATTAGCAATACCGTTATCAATACCGCGCTTTAAGATCTTAGTATTTGTAACGAACAAGTCATCACCGACTAATTGAACTTTATCGCCCATTAGTTTAGTTTGGTGTGCGAAACCATCCCAATCAGACTCATCTAAGCCATCTTCGATAGAAACAATTGGGTATTGCTCAGTAAGGTCTTTTAAGAAGAAGTTAAACTCTTCAGACGTGAATTTTTTACCTTCGCCTTTAAGGTCGTAGATATTTGCTTCTTTGTCATAAAACTCAGAGGCAGCACAATCAAGCGCTAACGTGATATCTTTGCCAAGCTCATAACCTGCATTCGCAACCGCGACCTTAATTGCAGCAAGAGCTGCTTCATTAGACTCAAGGTTCGGTGCAAAACCACCTTCATCGCCTACAGCCGTTGAATGACCGTCTGCTTTAAGTACTTTCGCAAGGCTGTGGAATACTTCAGCGCCCATACGTAGTGCTTCACGGAAGTTAGCCGCGCCAACAGGTTGAACCATAAACTCTTGAATATCTACTGAGTTATCAGCATGCTCACCACCATTGATGATGTTCATCATTGGTAATGGCATAGAATACACACCTGGAGTACCATTTAGATCAGCAATGTGCTCATAAAGCTCTACTTTTTTAGATTGAGCAGCGGCTTTAGCTGTCGCAAGTGATACTGCTAGAATTGCATTTGCACCTAATTTTTCTTTATTTTCAGTGCCGTCTAAATCTAGCATTACCTGGTCAACAGTCTGTTGTTCTAATGCGTTTTGACCTTCTAAAGCAGCAGAAATTTCTTTATTAATAAAACCAACCGCTTTTAACACACCTTTACCTAAGTAACGTGCTTTGTCACCATCACGTAATTCAAGTGCTTCGCGAGTACCTGTTGATGCACCTGATGGTGCTGCTGCGCGCCCCCAAGAACCGTCAGCTAAATGAACATCAGCTTCTACAGTTGGGTTACCACGCGAATCCATAATTTCGCGACCAATCACTTTTACGATATTTGACATCTCGATTCCTCTTTTCCCAAAATGGTGAGTTTGCCGGCTTTATTAATTTTCCTTAATACCGCCGCTTTAAAAACAAATAAGCCGTGCATAGAGCACGGCTTATTCACATTACGATGACGCTTTTTGATGAGTATGTGCTGCCGCAACAAACCCTTCAAATAACGGGTGACCATCACGTGGTGTTGACGTGAATTCCGGGTGGAATTGCGCGGCAATAAACCAAGGGTGATCTTTATTTTCGATAATTTCGACTAGTTTCTTATCTTCTGATAAACCAGTGAAACTCAAACCTGCTTGCTCAAGCTTTTCAACAAAGTTGTTATTGACTTCGTAGCGGTGACGATGACGCTCAACAATTTCGTCGCTACCATACACTTCACGTACTTTAGAGCCTGGCGTTAAATGGCATTTTTGTGCGCCTAAACGCATTGTGCCACCTAAGTCAGACGCTTCGTCACGCACTTCTACATTACCATCTGCATCTAACCACTCAGTGATTAGACCCACAACAGGTGCTGAAGACTTTGCATTAAATTCGGTTGAGTTAGCATCTAAAAGGCCTGCAACATTACGCGCATATTCAATGAGTGCTACTTGCATGCCTAAGCAAATACCTAGGTATGGTACCTTGTTTTCACGGGCATACTTTGCTGCTAATATTTTACCTTCAACACCACGACCACCAAAACCACCTGGTACTAAAATCGCGTCTAAATGAGCAAGTCGATCTGTGCCTTTACTTTCAAGGTCTTGAGAATCAACATATTCAATATTGACGGTTAAACGATTTTTCAAGCCCGCATGTTTAAGGGCTTCGTTAACTGATTTATATGCGTCTGGTAACTCAATGTATTTACCTACCATACCAATTGTTACTTCACCGGTCGGGTTAGACTCTTGGTATAATACTTGTTCCCATTCAACTAAGTCCGCTTCAGGTGCTTCAAGGTGGAAACGGCGACACACAAAATGGTCAAGCTCTTGAGATTTTAACAGTGCTGGAATTTTATAAATGCTGTCCACATCTGGTAACGAAATAACGGCTTTCTCTTCAACATTAGTGAAAAGTGCAATTTTAGCGCGCTCGTTATTTGGTAATTTACGATCAGAACGACAAATAAGGATATCTGGCTGAATACCAATTGAACGTAGCTCTTTAACAGAGTGTTGTGTTGGTTTCGTTTTAACTTCACCGGCAGGGCCTAAGAATGGCACTAGCGTTAAGTGAATAAACAATGCACGCTCACGGCCGATTTCTGTGCCTAGCTGACGAATAGCTTCTAAGAACGGTTGTGACTCAATGTCACCTACCGTGCCACCTATTTCAACGATTGCCACATCGTGACCTTCTGCACCGTCATATACACGCTGCTTAATATCGTTGGTAATGTGTGGGATAACCTGAATAGTTGCACCAAGGTATTCACCACGACGCTCACGACGCAGTACATCTTCATATACACGGCCTTGTGTGAAGTTGTTACGGCTTGTCATTTTGGTACGAATGAAACGCTCATAGTGACCTAAGTCAAGGTCTGTTTCTGCACCGTCTTCGGTGACAAATACTTCACCGTGTTGAATTGGGCTCATTGTGCCTGGGTCAACGTTGATGTAAGGATCCAGCTTTAGAATGGTAACATTTAGACCACGGGCCTCTAAAATAGCTGCCAATGATGCTGCTGCAATACCTTTACCCAACGAAGAAACAACCCCGCCAGTAACGAAGATAAATTTTGTACTCATGCGAACCCTAGAATATCAGGAATTAAAAGGAATATAATACCCAAACAAGTGATTTTGGAATATGTTCAAGACGGGGCGAAATTATAGCAAAAGCCTCTCTATCAATCCAGTGAAAGTTAGCAATTCCCTGCACAAAAAACACGCTCTAAAGCGCTTGCTATTTATGGCTGCTTCTTAATCGCCTCCCAGGCAGCGTCCATTTCTTCTAGGCTTGCGGTATCGAGTGACTGCCCTTTAGCCTGTAAATACGCTTGTACCTTTTGGAATCTTGATGAAAATTTATCATTTGCGCTGCGTAATAACTGTTCAGGGTCTCGTTTTATATGACGTGCAACATTAACAGTCGCAAATAACAAATCGCCAATCTCTTCTGCGCTGTGATCTGAGTACGGGTCAACCGCGAGTGCTTCTTTTACTTCATCAACCTCTTCAGCCACTTTATCCAACGCACCATGGTACGTAGGCCAATCAAAACCTAGCTCAGCGACACGTTGCTGAATCTTTTTTGCTTTACTTAATGCGGGTAAATTAGCTGGTATATCTAGCCAAAGTGAACTGGCTTCACCGGTGTGTTTATCTTGGCGTTCTTGCGCTTTAATTTGGTGCCACTGCTGAGCAACTTGGGTGTCAGTTAGCGCATGCTTATCTGCAAATACATGAGGGTGACGTCTGATAAGTTTGTCATTTAAAACACTGACAACATCATCAAAGTCAAACAGACCTTGTTCCTTTGCCAATTGCGCATAAAAAACAACTTGAAAAAGTAAATCACCTAGCTCAGTTTTTAATTCTGAAAAGTCACCACGCTCAATACAATCAGCAACCTCATACGCTTCCTCCAACGTATGCGGCACAATCGACTTAAAATCTTGCTTTAAGTCCCATGGGCAGCCGCTTTGTGGATCTCGCAGTTTAGCCATTACGGCTAAAAGGTCAGTTAATGAGTTTTGCTCTTTCATAAGTTTCTCTAGTGGCTTCGCTTTGCTTGGTGTACACCTTCAATCTGATCCAGCTTGGAAAGTAAGCGATTGGTGCTAGACAAGTCGTGTACCTCAACTTGCATTGTAAACTTTGCCAACTGCCTATCTTCGATTGTTTCCATATTCATATTCAATACGTTTACTTTTTCATTCGCAAGCACTGAGCTAATATCGCGTATTAAACCGGCGCGATCTGTGGCCTCTATTTTGATACTCAAAGCGTATGAGCCATTAATTTCATCTGACCAGCTAACGGCTATTACGCGTTCTGGGTGCTTATTCTTTAAATTAGTAAATGAGTCACAATCATCTCGATGAACAGCAATACCTCGACCTTGAGTGATATAACCAATAATTTGTTCACCCGGTACGGGGCGACAACACTTAGCAACATGACTCATTAAGCTGCCCACACCGTCAACTACAATACCGTTTTTATCACCTGTCATTTTTGTTGGATTTTTAAACCGAATAACCGGCTCGTCATCTGTGCGATCAGTAATGTAATTTAGCAGTTGATTTAACCGCACATCACCTGCACCAATCGCAACTAATAAGTCATCAAGCTCTCTAAAATTATAGCGTGAAATAGCTGGCTCTAGATCCTTATAGGTAAGTTCTAACTTTTGTAATGCTGAATCTATTATCTCTTTACCAGCACTGAGATTTTTATCGCGGTCCAGTTGTTTAAACCAGTGATGGATTTTGGCGCGTGCGCGTGATGATTTTATATACCCTAATGACGGGTTTAACCAATCGCGACTCGGATTTGGTTGCTTCTGAGTGAGAATTTCAACTTGATCGCCCGTGGTTAACTGATGGGTAAATGGCACTATTTTACCAAATACTTTGGCACCTATGCATCGATGGCCCACATTCGAGTGAATATAATAAGCAAAATCTAGCGGTGTTGCTCCCAAGGGAAGATCAAAAATATCGCCACGTGGGGTAAAAATATAAACGCGGTCTTCAACAACTTGGTTTTTCAGTTCATCCGCTAAATCACTGCCATCAACCACCTCTTCTTGCCATTGTAGTAATTTGCGCAACCAACTAATTTTTTGCTCATAACCCGAGCCACGGCTAGGAAGCGCACCTTCTTTATACATCCAGTGAGCGGCAACACCCAGCTCTGCATCTTGATGCATTGCATGCGTACGGATTTGTATTTCAACCGTTTTACCTTCAGGGCCAAACACCACTGTGTGAATTGACTGGTAGCCATTTTGTTTTGGGGTTGCTACATAATCATCAAATTCTTTGTTTAAGTGCCGCCAATTAGTATGAACAATCCCCAGTGCGCCGTAGCAATCTTGAAGCTCATCAACCACAATACGCATGGCACGGATATCAAAAAGCTGATCAAATTCGTAGTTTTTTTGTGCCATCTTTTTATAGATGCTGTAGATATGCTTAGGCCTGCCATATACCTCAGCTTTAATACCTACTTGTTCGAGCTTAGTTCTTACTTGTTCGACCATATCTGCCATATATGCTTCACGACCCAGGCGCTTATCGTCTAATTGCTTGGCAATACTTTTATATAAGTCAGGGTGAAGGTAGCGAAAAGACAGATCCTCAAGCTCCCATTTTAACTGACCTATTCCTAAGCGATTGGCTAGAGGCGCAAAAATATCGGCAGTTTCTTTAGCAGCTATAACACGCTCTTCTTCAGATGAATCTTTAAGCTCGCGTAAATGGCATACTTGTTCAGCAAGTTTGATAACAACAGCTCTAACATCTTCAACCATGGCAAGTAACATACGACGAATGTTATCTACTTGCACTGTGCCATTACCTTGGTGAGCTAAGGTACTGATGGTCGCCATTTGCGAGACCCCCGTCAGTAACACAGCAACATGATTTCCCATCACCTCAGTTACTTTATCGATGCATACTAAATCGGTTAAATAATAGGGCGTAATATAAGCAGTTGCTAAGGTTTCGGCGTCCAGATTCATTTCCACCAATATTTCGACCATTTCCATGGCCATAATTTGATGCTGCTGCTCTGGCAGCGCCTGACATAAACTGTTGGCTTTTATTAATACATCACGCTTTTCTTTTGTTAACTCAAGTAATTCAAGTCGCGTGCTAAAATCAGCGGGTTTATCCTGTTGATGTGATTGCCGTGTAGCTACCATGTTGCGCCCTATCTCCTTTGAAATAATGCCATTGTTTCAATATGCCCTGTATGCGGAAACATATTCATTAGCCCTATTTTTTCAAGTGAAAATGCTGCCTGCGAAATAATTGCACTGTCACGCGCTAGCGTAACAGGGTCACAAGAAACATATAAAATCGTTTTAAATTGCTCAAGCGGTAACTGCTCTAAAATAGCCAGTGCCCCGGTACGGGAAGGATCCAATACCAACACGTCTAATTCATCACTAAACCATGCTGCTTGCTGCATTATTTGCGTTAAATCAAAGCAATGAAAATGTGCATTTGTTATCTGGTTAGTGTGCGCATTTTGCGTTGCCATTGCAACCGCTGATAAGACTCCTTCAACACCGATAACGCTTTTTGCACTTTTAGCGAGCGCTAAAGAAAAGTTACCTATGCCACAAAATAAGTCTAATACATGCTCTTCACCACTAAGTTTAAGCCACTCAACTGCTTGCGTTAACATTGATTGATTTACTTTAGCATTAACTTGAATGAAATTATCTAACCCAAACTCAAACTTTAAATCCTGACTTGGTAATGTATAAAATGGCATCGGCAAGTGTTGATGCTCTATAAGGTGGCTCTCACCTTGAAAAATAATCTGCCAGCCCTGCGTCAGGCCAGTTTCAATAATTGTGTGCTTGAGGGATTCACTGATCATTTTTGTGTGACGAATAACGACAAAACTTTGCTCATCAGCCTGACATAATTGAATGTGGCTAACACTTCGTAGTTCTTTGTGCGTATTCAATAGCACATCAAAGCAACTAAAAATAGCATCATAAACGGGACTTAATACAGGGCATGTTTTTATTGTAACAATGTTTTTTGAACCCTGCGCTCTATACCCTATGCGCATACGTTTAGCCGTTTTATCATACATCACAGCCAGTCGCGCACTACGGCGATAATGCAAAGGTTCGCTTAATAGTGGCGGTTGCCACGCCATGTCTTCAAGCTTTGCAAATTTCGCGAATAATTGACTTACAGCCATTTGCTTTTCGACTAATTGCTGATCGAGGTGTAAATGCTGTAACTGACATCCACCACATTGTTCGTAATGTTCACAGAATGGGGCAACTCTCGCGTCACTTTTTCTCTCTACCTTGATTGTTTTTGCTGCACAATAGCGAGATTTATCCTCAATCAATTTAGCTTTCACTACTTCATTACGCAATGCACCACTCACGAAGCATACTTTATTATTATGCTTAGCAATTCCCCGTCCTTGATGGTCCATACCTGTGATAGTTAATGAAACTGCCTGCCCCGATAGGGTCTTTTTTTTAGCTTGGAAAAACTGTGCCATCGGGCAACACCTTAAATATTGATTGTACGAGCAAGATTGATTACTCGCCTATAAGTATATACTCTTAGCTAACTAATAATGATAACAACGTTCACTTATGACTAAACTTGGTTTGCGCGACTCAGTTTTAGCGCTCACATTAATTCCCACCGTTCTAATTGGACTATTACTCGGCGGCTACTTTACAATAAATCGTTACTTTGAGCTTGATGAAATATTATATCAGCAAGGGTCCACGATTTCAGAGCCATTATCTATTGCGGTTGAGCAACCCTTACAGGCAAAAAACAAGCAACAACTAAATAGACTTATTAGCCACGCACATAACAAGCACTCTCCCGCAATTAAAACCATTGCCATTTTTGACTCAAATGAACAACTCATTTTAACCAGTAACTACCATCGAGACTTTGATGAGCTGATCGATAAGTCTCAACTGAGTACAGATAAAAACACTAAATTACATGAAGATGATAGATTTCTTACATTTTACACACCCATAATAAACCACTCAACGCCCGAGGCACATTGGGGTGATTCTGCTTTTCAATCTTCATTAGGCACCATTGTTGTTCAGCTCAATAAAGACCAAGCAATCATTGGCCAGCAAAGAGCCTTATTAATTAGTGGGATTGTCATTATATTTGCCATTTTGCTTGCCGCTATTTTGGCGATTCGTTTAAGCAGGCTATTTATTACCCCACTTAATAAATTAGTAATCGCCAGTGATAGACTGATTGAAGGAAAAAGAGACACGGGGTTAGGTACCCCCATGATGGGCGAGTTTGAACAACTGCGTTTAGGCTTAAACACCATTTCAGATACGATGGTGATGCAAAGAGACGAAATGCAAAAGCATATCGATCAGGCAACCAGTGATTTACGTGAATCGTTAGAGATGTACGAAACACAAAATATTCAGCTCAACATAGCTAAAACAGATGCGCAGGATGCAAACCGCGTAAAATCAGACTTCTTGGCAAAAATGAGTCATGAACTCCGTACACCACTAAATGGAGTTATAGGGTTTACTCGTCAACTCCATAAAACCCCTTTGAATAAACATCAAAAAGATTACCTTGATACCATTGAGCTTTCAGCGAACAGTTTAATGACGATTATCAGCGATATTTTAGACTTTTCTAAACTGGAAGCGGGCGCCATGGAGTTGGAATCAATCCAATTTCAATTACGCGACAATATCAACGAAGTCTTAACTTTACTTGCTCCGAGTGCCGACGAAAAACAATTAGAACTATCGATTTATATAAACTCGCAAGTGCCTGACAATATTACTGGCGACCCAACTCGCTTTAAGCAAGTCCTGATCAACCTGATCAGCAACGCCATTAAATTTACAGAAAAAGGCGCCATCAAAATTGATGTGGGTCACCGCTTACTTGATGAAGAGCGCACATCAATCTTAGTTTCGGTAACAGACACAGGTGTTGGCATCCCGATGGACAAACAAGATGCACTGTTTACACCGTTTGGTCAGGCTGATTCGAGTATTACGCGAAAGTTTGGAGGAACTGGACTTGGCTTAATTATCACCAAACATATTGTTGAGGCCATGGGTGGACGAATCACTCTCAACTCGGCACCCGGTCATGGTACTTGCTTTACATTTAATGGGGTGTTTCGCCTTCCAAGCCACAATGTTACTAATGACTTACCTAGTAAATCACTTGCTAATAAACGTATTTTATATTTGGAACCGCATAAACACACACACCATGCTGTCTCGTCATTATTAAAAGAGTGGCAAACACAAGTCACTGGTTGCTTTGATGAAGAAAGCTTTTTCGAAGAAATCAAAAAAGACTTCAATTACGATATTTGTATTATTGGTCATGTTGCTGCCGTTGATGAAATGCAGCGTTTAAAAAGCTATATAAAAGCCGCAAGAGAATCAACCGATTATTTATACCTGATGATAAATACGGTCTCACATAGCATGCGTGAATCGTATATTGGCAGCGGTGCAGATGCATGCTTAAGCAAACCACTCAATCATCGAAAGTTATGTGAAGTCCTTGCTGCGCCCTATCGACTCGATCACCCAGTGCACAACATTGAACAAGACGATGAAAAGCTACTGCCATTAAAGGTCTTAGTGGTGGATGATAACGATGCCAACTTAAAACTTATTTATACCTTGTTAGAAGAAAAAATAGAACTTATTGATACCGCGCACAACGGCTCACAAGCTTACAGCCTAAGTAAAAGTCATAAATACGACATTATTTTTATGGATATTCAAATGCCAATTATGGATGGTATTACGGCCTGTAAACTTATTCGCGAATCATCTCTAAACGAAGACACACCTATCATGGCAGTGACTGCTCATGCCTTAGCAGGTGAAAAAGAACAACTCATGGATGTAGGCTTCACAGGCTATTTAACTAAGCCCATTGATGAAGATATGCTAAAGCAGATCATTAGTGATCACAGCCCTAAAGGCCCCATGAAACGAGATAAAAACCGTCAAGAGAAAATGCTTTTTGAGCCTCCTTTTAGTAGTAACTCCCTCGACTGGTCTTTAGCATTACAACGCGCGGGAGGCAAACACGAGTTAGCGCTTGAAATGCTAAACATGCTGTTATTAAGCGTGCCTGAAACATTGCGTTTATTGGAGGAAGCAATACAAAACCATGATTGTGAACATGTACTTAGTATTATCCATAAGTTCCATGGCGCATGCTGTTACACCGGCGTACCAAAATTGAAGAAACTTTCTGAAGCCCTAGAAACGGCATTAAAAGGCGATTGTGATCTTGCCTATATAGAACCTGAATTGTTTGAACTACAAGATGAACTTGAAAACTTGATAAAAGATGCAGGTTTAAAAGAAAAAAGTAGTTGAGCTTAGGGTCTGTTGACCTTTCAAGATTAAATTTACAGTAGTCTGTTTGGTGTTTAGGCAAAACAGCGCCTATGTAGTGTGGTTATTCCCCATAAATAGGCGATAACGCAGCTTCAATGCCAGACAGGCGCAGCCCTTCGGTTTCTGCCTGGGGGCAATTTACTCTTTGTTGCCACCATGGATGCTGGTAAAGGCCGTGAGCAAGACGCGCAAGCTTTGCTCGGGTTTACTAGCCCACTAGGTTACACACCTCGCGCCGCGATTAAATAGCCCCTAATTTGAACGAATTTTAATCCGCAAAGGTCAACAGCTCCAAGTGGCTCAGCTACCCATCATTATCACGATAGCCTTTTTCAGTTTTGCGTTTAAGCACCTAATTACAGGTATTTTTTAAAGGCTTGTTGCTTTTTAAACTACGTATCTGCCATTCAAGAAGGCCACTGTCTGTATTACTCGCTATTTTAATATGAGCAATATCATTAAACATATAATCCCCAGGGGCATTCAAGCGGGTTAAATACTCACTTAGCGTCTGTTGGCAGAAGGGGCCTGTGTCACCATGAATAACCAAAACAGGCTTGGCAACGGTTTTTGCAAACTCATCAAACGCCTCTCTATACACGCTAAACCCATCACATTGATCAACATTCGTTTCGCTACACTTTGGTTGCTCGGTGCCATGGCTATATATATCAGCTTGAAACCCTATAACATATGCTTTGGCGGACGGGTTTGCTGCAGATAGCCATTTAAGGTTTAAATCATCTCGACGCTGCGCAGCTTCGTTAGCTAATGTTTTATCACTCAGGAGTACCTGTCGCCGGCCGTTATGCGTCCCTGCTATATGTAATGTCATAAATTCAACATCTGCTAATTGCCATCGCGCGTTTTCTACCATGGTCGGCTGTGTCTTATAATTCGCTAATCTGCCAGCTTGTTTTAGGTATTCAGGTGTGTACATTAAACGCTTCACAAATGCTAAACGCTCAAGTTCATCAAAACGAGGCTCTAAACTCTTACGGTCACAGTCAGTCCACTCATTATCACCAGGGGTATAAATAAAAGGCTGACTTGTCAGCCTTCTTAATAGCTCTTTATTGCTCGTAAGCAGTTCATTTGTGCAGGGCTCTGAGCCTGCTTTTATATCGCCTAAATGCATTAAAAGTGAATGCGGTGTCTGTTGTATTTTGTGGGTTAAGGCCCCTTTTTCACTTAAACTGGCTTTATCATGTGCGGTGTATGGCATATCAGCAATAACTAAAAAGTCAGTATCGGTTGCAGAGTTTAGCGGTTCGCTCACCAAGGCTGGGTTGTTAGATAATACCTGCAGTACACTTAACATTAAAAACATATTCATTCCAATAGGCTAAAACTATGTCCCAGTTAACCACTTTACAAACATAATTAAAAGAAACGGCTTTTTCTATTATACCCAAACCACCTCAAGATGCAGAATTCAGCGTTTCACAGGGGCTTAATATCAAGGCGTTACTTCGCAATAATGGCCATCCCTTTTAAGAAGGAACAACGATGAGAGTAAGTTCCTGTGAAGCGCCCAATGGGTTGGCTTAAAAGCGATTTATGCTGCGTTATCGATTTTAACAATAGAACCACTGTTATTTGCAATCAATGCCTTGCCTAAATCGCTTTTAATTCCAACTGAAACTCGAATCTTGAGGTGATTTGGGTATAGTCTTGTTAAAATACATCAACAATTAAAACTTACAGCCTTATTATGCAATTTAATACCAGCTATACTTTAGATAAGCCTTACTTTTATGAGTGTTTCGACGAGTCACTTCAATACAGTACCCAAGCTAAGCCTAAATACGGCCTTTTAATATTACTCATTAGTTTAGGGTTAATCTCAATTTATGCTTTAGAGCAGCATTATCTCGGTAACTTTATGATTGTGGCTGCTATTGTGGAGTGTATTGCCTTTTATTACCGCAGACCATGGTGGGTGACGCGTCAAATGTTAAGTCGTGCCTCAGGTTCTAAAGCCACATTAACAATTGATGAGGATGGTTTTAGTAGCGAAAACCCGCATAAAAGCTATCAAATTACGTGGCAACAAATTGACGATATTATATTTACACCTCGCGGCATTTTACTTAAAAGTAAAAAAGGTATGCAGTATATATCCAATAGTGTTCTTAATGAGGAAGCCATTAATTTTATAAAAAAAAGAGCCGCTAAATAGCGGCTCTTCAATATCAATTAAATTGATAAGTTGATTAAGCATTACCCGGATTTGGGTTAGATTTTTCAGCTTGAATACGCATGTAAATTTCTTCACGATGAACTGAAACGTCTTTAGGTGCATTAACACCGATACGTACCTGATTTCCTTTAACACCTAGTACAGTGACAGTAACTTCATCACCAATCATTAGGGTTTCACCTACTCGACGAGTTAGTATTAGCATTCTCTTGCTCCCATGTTCCAATAAATTAAAAGATTCCGCTTTCGTATCTTAAAGAAAATAAACCTTAAAAGTAAGTAAAAACTCTAAATCGATTCATTTTCTGTCAAAAAAACTTTGTGTAATGCACGAACTGCTAGCTCTAAATATTTTTCTGCTATCAAAACTGATATTTTAATCTCAGAGGTTGATACAAGTTGCACACTAATATTCTCTTGAGCTAGTGCATCGAAAAATAAACTTGCCACACCAGAATGTGACTTCATACCAACACCAACCGCTGATACTTTAGCGACCGCACTGTAACCAGAAATATCGGTACTACTAATAATATGGCGGTTATTTCGCAATACTTCAAGCGCTTGGTCAAAATCATTAGTGTGAACCGTAAAAGCATAGTCTATTTTTTCAAAGTTATGATTAACTTGATTAATCATGTCTATCTCTATGCCATTATCGGCAAAAAGCTTTAAGATACTAGCGAAGTAATGTGGCCCTATAGGCACCCCGTTCACTTGGATTAAACTTTCGTCACGATTAAACGCAATGCCAGCTACTACAGTGTTTTTCATATCGGTTTCTTCGAAACTGATCAAGGTGCCTTGATCGGGGTTAAAACTGGATAAAACGCGAATGGGTAAATTATATTTCCACGCAGCTTCTACGCAACGGATATGAAGTACTTTTGCGCCTAAACTGGCCAGTTCAAGCATTTCTTCAAATGTTACATGGCTCATTCGTCGTGCCTGAGGTTCCACCCGCGGATCGGTGGTATAAACCCCATCTACATCCGTATAGATTTGGCATTCATCTGCGCCAATTGCCGCTGCAATTTCTACTGCTGAGGTATCTGTTCCCCCTCGCCCAAGCGTTGTAATGTTGCCTTCAACATCACGTCCTTGAAAACCAGCAATAATCGTAATGCGGTTATGTTCAAGCTCATGCTTTAAACGGGTAGCTGCCACATCGGTAATACGGGCTTTACCAAACATGTTATCTGTTTGAATATTTACTTGATCAGCTAATAGGCTGACCGCCGAATGACCACGTTTTATAATCGCCATTGCAAGCAAAGCAATAGATACCTGCTCACCAGTGGTTAATAAAACATCAAGTTCACGACTACTCGGGCGAGCGTCTATTTGTTTGGCAAGATTAATAAGGCGATTGGTCTCACCAGACATTGCGGAGAGAACAACCACCACTTGATGGCCTTGCTGCTTGGTTTTTACAACAAGGTCAGCGACAGCTTCAATACGCTCAATAGAGCCTACCGAAGTGCCACCGAATTTTTGAACTATAAGTGCCACTTAAGTTTAAGTGCGCTCGGTAAGCCAAGCAGTCACACTATCAAGTGCAGCACTTAGGTTTTCAGGTTGTGAGCCTCCGGCTTGTGCCATATCTGGACGACCACCGCCTTTACCGCCAACTTGTGAAGCCATATGATTGACCAGCTCTCCAGCTTTCACTTTGCCGGTTAGATCTTTAGTAACACCCGCAATTAGACTGACTTTAGTACCATCTGCTACACCTAGGGCAATCACCCCAGAACCAATCTTATTCTTAAGGTCATCAACCATGCCACGAAGGGCTTTAGATTCTGTGCCTTCAACATTGGCAACTAATAGCTTCACGCCATTAATATCAACAACTGAATCAAGTAACGATGCACCAGCAGCACTGGCTAGTTTATCGTTAAGTTGTGCGATTTGTTTTTCAAGGCCCTTAGACTTCTCAAGTAACGCAGTTACTTTTTCAAGTACAGATGCACTATCGCCTTTAACAAGCGCGGCAACATCATTTAAGTGCTGCTCTTGTGAACTTACATAAGCAATTGCGTCAGCCCCCGTTACCGCTTCAATTCGGCGAACACCTGCAGCAATACCACTCTCTGATACAATTTTAAATAAACCAATATCGCCTGCTCGATTGACGTGTGTACCACCACATAGCTCAATTGAATAATCGCCAATGGTAACAACGCGCACTTCGTCATCGTATTTTTCGCCGAATAACGCCATAGCACCTTTCGCTTTAGCATCGTCAATAGCCATTAATTCAGTATTCAGGGCAAAGTTACGACGAATTTCGTCATTTACTACTCGCTCTATTTCACGCAGTTCCTCTTTAGTCACGGCTTCAAAGTGTGAGAAGTCAAAACGTAAACGGTCTGGATCAACTAATGAACCTTTTTGTGAAACGTGATCGCCCAATAATTGACGTAATGCTTCATGCAAAATATGCGTTGCAGTATGGTTCTTTTTAACACGTTCACGGCGCGCATCATCAATGGTTGCTTCCACCTTATCGTTAACACCAATACGGCCTATAACAGTACCGTGATGGGCAAACGCGTTACCTAGCTTAGTGGTATTAGTAACAGCAAACTCACCACCTGCAACTTTTAATGTACCTGTGTCGCCTATTTGGCCACCAGACTCTGCATAAAAAGGTGTACGATTAAGTATAACAAGACCCTGTTGACCATCTTCAAGTACAGAAACAGACTCACCTTGGGCAAACATTTCAATGACAGTGCCACTGTATTGAGTGGCATCGTAACCTTTAAAATCTGTGTGCTTATCCGATTTTAATTGTTGATTGTAATCTGCACCAAACTTACCTGCTTGCTGTGCAGTTTTACGTTGCACATCCATGCACTCTTGGAAGCCTTGCTCATCAATCGTCATAAAACGTTCGCGGGCAACGTCAGCAGTTAAATCGGCAGGGAAACCATAGGTATCATA
Source organism: Pseudoalteromonas sp. H105 (assembly GCF_001469215.1). GTDB lineage: Bacteria > Pseudomonadota > Gammaproteobacteria > Enterobacterales > Alteromonadaceae > Pseudoalteromonas. Next base: position 120,271 of record NZ_LOFH01000003.1, on the reverse strand, counting down.
AAGTTTAAATACTAATTCACCTGGGATAACATCGCCACTCAAGTTCGCTAAGCTATCTTCTAAAATAGCTAAGCCACGCTCAAGCGTTTTACCAAACTGTTCCTCTTCGATACGTAATACTTTTTCAATAATTTCTTGTTGCTTAGCCAGCTCAGGGTACGCTTGACCCATTTGCTCAATCAACGCCGCAACAAGCTTGTAGAAGAATGCACCTTGAGCACCTAACTTATTACCATGGCGCACAGCACGACGGATAATACGACGCAGTACATAGCCACGGCCTTCGTTTGAAGGCATGACACCGTCTGAGATTAAAAATGCACATGAACGAATGTGATCAGCGACTACGCGCAATGACTTATCATCCATATCTTGTGCGTTTGTAACCTGCGCAGCGGCTTTAATTAAGCCTTGGAATAAGTCGATTTCATAGTTTGAATGCACACCTTGTAAAATAGCAGCAATACGCTCAAGACCCATCCCTGTATCAACTGATTGCTTCGGTAATGGCTCCATAGTTCCGTCGCTTTGACGGTTGTACTGCATAAATACCAAGTTCCAAATTTCAATGAAACGATCGCCATCTTCTTCTGGAGAACCTGGCGGGCCACCCCAAATTTCTTCACCATGATCGTAGAATATTTCAGAACACGGACCACATGGACCGGTATCACCCATCGACCAAAAGTTGTCAGACGTATCAATTCGAATAATACGCTCGCTTGGTAAACCAATGTCTTTTGACCAATAGTCGTAGGCTTCTTCGTCTGTATGATAAATAGTGACAAGTAGTTTTTCTTTTGGAAGTTTTACAATTTCAGTTAAAAACTGCCACGCAAATTTAATCGCGTCTTCTTTAAAATAGTCACCAAAACTAAAGTTACCTAACATTTCGAAAAACGTATGATGACGTGCCGTATAACCTACATTTTCTAAATCGTTATGCTTACCACCAGCACGAACACAGCGTTGTGAGCTGGTTGCACGATTGTAAGGGCGGCTTTCTGCGCCTAAGAATACATCTTTAAATTGCACCATACCGGCATTATTAAATAATAACGTCGCATCGTTACCCGGAATCAGCGAGCTTGATGGAACAATTTGGTGTTGTTTAGAGGCAAAAAAGTCTAAAAATTGTTGCCTGATCTGTGCGGTAGTCATGTGCTGCATGTGAAAGTCTCACCCATTTTTACTGTGCTTGCATTGCAAAATCTATTTGTTCGTAACTGAACCCTCGATACATCAAATAGCGCGTACGCTTTGCTTTTTCTTTGTAATCGAAATCGTTCTGTGCATTTGAATACTTTTTTAAATACGCTTCCTGCGCGAGTTCAAACCAATCAACCTCCATTATTTCAATAATGGAGCTAAGCAGCGCTCTATCAATCCCTTTTGCCATCGCTTCGCTTTGTATGCGTTTTAAGCCATGCTTTTTAGCAATATGACGACGAATAAAGCCTTCAACATAACGTTGCTCATTAATAAAATTGTGCTCTTCACACCAATCTAATAAAGCCTCGATAAATTCAGGCGTCGCCTCTTTTTGCTGTAATTTCTTTGTTAATTCGCGCCGCGAATACTCTTGTCGTCCGAGTAACCACAATACATAATTTTTTAGCTTTTTCTTAAGCGCTTCATCCATTTGTGTGATTAAGCGTCAAAACGCCCGGTATCATTATGCTGCTCAGGCTCTGTCGGTTCACTTTGCGCTGGTGGTACCACAGGCATGAAAATAGCTTGGTATGATACAAAAAAGCTAATGTAGCAAATTGGCATTAAAACCAACAGCGGTATAAAGGTTAAAAACGCAGATATAACCATAAATACAGCGCAAATAGCACCATAAACACTTAACGCAGCGACATTATGGTAGAACACCATTAACGAACTTTTTAGTACTTCAAAAATACGTTTTTGCTGATTAAAGTAAACCAAGGGTACGGCATAGGCAAACGCAGTAAGGTAGAAAGAAATAGCGATTAAAAACAACGCCATATTGGCCATAGAAATACTGTCAATCACTTGCTGTAATGCAATATTAGGGTCAACATTCGGATCGCTCATAATAGCAACAGCTTCTGCAAATAGTCCATTCGCCAGCAAGGCCATTAATACACCTGCGGCCATTTGATAAAGTGCTAAACGAAGCAATCCTAAGCGGTTACCCTTCGCAGAAAATGGTTTGAGTATATCTGCTAACATAATTTTGCCGCCTTGCTGTTTAGTCAATACAGCTTGATAAAATCCTGCCGTTAAAAACGGCGTTGCCAATGCGGCAATGATTTGCAAAAAAGGCAGAAATAGCGATAACAACCCAACGATGCCGATAAATAAATGCATAAATATAAAAGTAAGCGGCTGGGTTTTAAAAATAAGCCAACCGGCTTTAAACCACTTAACACCTGCGTCGGCTTTAAATACTCGTAATTCGATTGACATACATGCTCTTAATTAAAAAACAAAACACGCCGAGTATAACTCGGCGCAGGAAGGGATTACAGAGGTGAAACCGCAAAACTACGGTTTTTTAATCTTCTTTATATCTAACATGTGCGCACCATGCTTTATTTTTGTTTCTAAATAAGACTTATTGCCTGCAACACCCGCTTTGATATGCGCATGTGTGCCAATCACAGCGTCAACCTCAATGCCCGCGTCTCTCAACGCATTTAGCTTTTTCGGATTGTTAGTCATTAATTTAACATGTGCTAACCCCATTGCTTCAAGCATTAATACCGCATCAGAGAAATCACGCAGATCATCTGCGAAACCCAGATGATTGTTTGCTTCATAGGTATTCATACCTTGTGACTGCAGCACATAAGCATCAATCTTGTTATACAAGCCAATGCCACGACCTTCTTGACGAAGATAAAGCAAAATACCACCCTGTTGGTGCATCATCTCAATGCACTCGTTAAGCTGTTCACCACAATCACAGCGTGATGAATGAAATACATCACCCGTTAAACATTCAGAGTGCATGCGAATAAGCGGCACTGTTTGATCGCTATCGGCATTATTAAAGACCAAAGCAACATGCTCTTGGCCATCATTTAAGCCGCTGAAAGAGATTATTTCTGCGGGGATATCACTGTTTTTTCCAACATTAAGCTGGACTCTAGCTCTTACTTGCGCCACGACAAATCCAAATATAAAAAAGTAAATGCGATACAATGAACGTGATACTATCACAAAGCCATACCTGCTGTATGTTCACCGCATGAAGTGAAGACTATATTGAGGCTATCACTTACAATTCAAGCATTATACCCAAGCCACCTCAAGATGCGAGTTTCAGTTGGAATTAAAAGCGATGTAGACAAGGCATTGATTGCAAGAAATAGTGGTTCTATTGTTAAAATCAATAACGCAGTATAAATCACTTTTAAACCAACCCATTGGGCGTTTCACAGGCACTTACTCTCATCGTTGTTACTTCTTAAAAGGGATTGCCATTGTTGCAAAGTAACGCCTTGATATTAAGCCCCTGTGAAACGCTGAATTCTGCATATTGAGGCGGTTTGGGTATATACCCAAGTTAAAAGCCACAGTTAACATTTAATATCATATACCCAAGCCACATCAAGCTGGGAGCATCGCTTTTAAACCCACTCTTTGGGCATTTTGCGGTGATTTGAGTATATACACATTCACAGTGCATCAATGACACGTGCGTCCCTATTTGATAGTATTCACTCATACAAAATAATAAGGATTATTATGAAGGTATCAACTTTGATGCTGTGCTTCGTCGTAGCGTATGGCAATCATGCATTGGCAGATGACACTTTACCCTCCGAGTTTAAAACCGCTTACCAAGCGTATTTATCGGCTCAGCAATCTGATCAAAGCGCATACCCGTTTGCTAAAAAGGCCTATGAATTAGGGAGTGCGCTCTACGGCCCAGCGTCTGACAACACAGCCAACCTTGCGACTAACTATGCAAACGAGTTAAAAAACAAAGACCAAAACTCTAAAACTGAACGTTATGATTTGTTCAAACGTGCGTATGACATTCTAGCCATCAACCACCCTGAAAATAGTTTAGCATTGGTTGATGCCCTAACAGGTATGGCTAACAGCGCATCATCAGCCAGCCATGCTATCGATTTGTATGACCAAGTTATCGCACTTGCAAAACACAATAACCAATTAAAATTAGCCGCAGACATACAGCTCGATGCAGCCAATGATTTAGCTTATAACTTTCACGGTAAAAAATATTTAACGGCACGCAAATATTTAGCCCAAGCTGATGAATATTACATGCAACATTTACCAGACAATGCAGTTGAGCGCATTAAAGCCGATTTTTTAGTTGCCGCATTTTCACAAGGAAAAAGACAATATAATAAAGCAATAGAACGCTTGAATCGCATTGTCGGGGTATTTGATAATGCGTTGAGTTTTGATCATCAAGCAGAGCTTAGTGCGCACTCTAAGCTCGTTCACCTTTATGAATTAAAAGGCCAACGAGATGAAGCCACTAAACATTGTATAGCGATTGCTAAAATGGTGCCTTGGAAAGAGGATCAAGAACAAACCCCACTCTACCGCGTGCCACCCGATTACCCATTAAATAAAGCAAAGCAGGGTCGAAGTGGCTACGTTCAAATGGTATTCGATGTAAGCAAGTCAGGCTTTGTTGAAAATATCAAAGTACTAAAATCAGAAGGAGGGACAGCTTTTGAGCGAGAAGCGATCAAGGCGATGGAGAAATGGCGTTACGCACCCAGGTTTGAAAATGGTCTTGCCGTTGTTGCTAGCTCTAAAGTTCAGCTTGATTTCAAAATTGGCCGCTAAGGGAGTCAAAAAATGAAAGATAGCTTGATAGGCTATCTTTCTAGAGAATCAAGTATTGCCTCACTTGCTGCCTCAATTAAATCAAGTACGTGCTCAAAACCATTCTCTCCCCCATAGTAAGGTTCAGGGATTTCATCAATACTTGTATTGCCGTAACTTAAAAACAAGGCTAGTTTATACTGTAAATGTGGTGGGCAAAGTGCTGCTAAATCAGCTAAGTTCGATTTGTCGGCTGCCAATATTAAATCAAAATAATCAAAATCGTGGCTATTAACTTGTCGTGACTGTATGCCTTTAAAGCTATAACCACGCTTTAGACCAGCCGCCTGTGAGCGCTTATCCGGGGGATTGCCTGCGTGGTAGCCAATGGTTCCGGCCGAGTCGACCTCCACAGCAGCTTGACGCTCCGCTACTTTTGCTTTTAAAACTGCTTCAGCCGTGGGTGAGCGGCAAATATTACCTAAACACACCACCAACACTTTTGTCATCGTTTATTCCTTGCTTTATTAGCCTTTTAAGTCAGTCAGTAACTCGTCAATTTCCGCTTTAAGCTCTTTATCTGCAATTTTATTCGCACTCACTTTAGCTTCTTCAAGTGCTTTAATTGCATGCGTTTGTTGGCCTAATTCAACATGCATAGTTGCTAATGAATAGCCTATTGATGACATGTAATCTTTCGCATTGATAGCTGATGCTTTTACCAGTGCCTTTTCGTATAGTGTAATTGCATCACTAAATTCGTCAGTAAAGTCAGCCAGCGTTTCCCACTGCACAGGGTGATCTTTATCTGTGTTATCGTTTTCAATACACAGTGCTTTAAGCTCATTGTAAAGCGCGTCAAATTTCTTTTGATCTTTTCTCTGTGCAGCATGAACGAGGTCACCAGCAAGATTTAGTACGCGTTTATACAGCTTTGTATTCATCATTTTAAAGGCCTTTTAATGTAGACTTTTATTGTAGAAGCAAATAATAACACAAACACCGCTTTTTATTTCCACCCTTGTAACCACACATCTTGATCTTTAAGCTGTCGCCATTCAATCAGCTGAGTACGCTTTGACATAACCGCTTCTATTTCACACTGAATAACCACGCCTTCTTCGTCAAATTCAATATCAGTAATCAAAAAGTGTTTTTCTTTGTTGATGGGGGATACCGCAGTCCATTTGCTGCGTAACAATTTCCGAGGATTAATTTGGTTCACATGAATGCCTTATCAGGTAGTTTTTTGTAATAATACGCGTGATAGCCTTTTCAAGTTTCATCTTATTATGACTTGGTTTGCTTTATCAGCCACACATTGACATATTCCATTCAATGAACTCAGCCCTATCAGGGCTGGACTTACAGCAAATACACTACGCTTTTTTTACAAACTTAGCGGTTACCATCATTTCACCAACGCCATCCACTTTACAGTCAAGCTCATGATCTTTTGTATCTTTAATCCAGCGGATAACGGCTTTAGTACCAATTTTAATAACTTGAGAGCTGCCTTTTATTTTCAAGTCTTTCACCACCGTCACTTTGTCACCCTCAGCTAACAATGTTCCATTGGCGTCTTTAACTTTAATAACATCATCATCGTCATTTTGAGTGGGATCCCACTCAAACGCACATTCAGGGCAAATCAATAAAGTTTGATCTTCATAAACATAATCAGACTGGCACTTGGGACAAGAAGGTAAAGGCATAATTAGCACACATAAATAAATTTTTGTTTATGGTAATAGCTCATCATGGTTTTGTCTATTGAGGTACCTATGCAGCATATAAATCGGCAATAATAATGAATAACCACTCTAAATTGTTAAGCACTGGATCAACTTAGCACGCTATGTGTAATAAGTACCTTTAGACAATGAAACTAGTGTGGCTTTTTAGAACCGCCACGAACCAGCTCTTTACCATTTTCATATACGTCTTGCGTTACCCAACGACCTATCAGTAATTGATGGGCATCATCAAGCACAGCAATAAATGGGCGGTTATTGCTATTATGAGTTGCTAGCGCTAAGCCTGACACATTCTTAAAGCCCAAACCTCCACTTTCTACTAAGCGGATAAATGCATCAAGCTCTTCAAGGGTGTCAATAACATCATTATCGTTAATCATTTTGTTTACTCTTTTAAAAACTAATAACCATAGAATACCAGTTATAAAATGGTTGATAAATAAGAGTAGTTCAATGGGCACATGCCAAACACAGTTTAAAATATCGCAATGCAACAGGGTATGCTTTTGTACTAATCATCGATATTTAACATTATCAAAGGGCGCGATAGCTTTTTCCTTCTTCAAGCCCACACTGGTGTGGTTGCGTATTGCTAAACGTAATGGGCACAGTTTGCCCACAAGGTAGTTGGTTATACTGCGGTGGTAAATTAGGGCCACATTGCTGAACATCAAAATGCAGATGATGACCGCCAGTCTGACCTGTATCGCCACTTTTAGCAATCAACTGCCCTGCGTTTACATGCTCACCTATTTCGACTAACACGCCATCGTGAGTAAGATGTATATATCGGGCTATGGAGCCATCATCGTGTTGTATAAAAACAAAGTTTTCATGCAGGTCTTTACCATTTCCATCATAAAACTGTTCGCGCAGTGCAACCACATGCCCAGTCCGTGCGGCTACAATTGGTGTGCCTATTGGCATAATGAAATCCAGTGCATATAAACCAACCCCCTGATTTGATTCACGGTAATGCCCTGTTGACACGACTACCTCATGCTCACTTCCCTGTTTATAAGGCAAAACGTAGCGCGAGTGCTCTTGCGAGCTGTAAACACTGCAATCAACTTCAGGCTGTGCAATTGCAGTAGCCGCACTTATTAAAAACAGCGTGGACATTAACGTATTTATTTTCATCTATTTTATCCAAATTAAAATAACTTAGACGAAGGAAATAATAAAAACGTTTAAAAGCTTAGTTTAATAACTAACCTGCATTCTGCGTTAAGGCACTAATCGATTTTATTTGCGCTCACCTTTTATCCATAGGATAGTAACGTTAGCCTACCAATACGCTGTAACTAAATAGGATAATCATGAGAAACGTTTTACTTGCCACAGGCTTAATCGCTTCATCGTTTACTGCCCATGCAGCAAACTTAACAACAGAAGAATTGCGAATTGAAAAAGCCGCGTCTGCTATGCCAAACGTCGTCACTGCATTTTCTGATGATATCGCCTCTTTTAATAAAGAGTGGCAAGGTGCTCGCAACTATCAGCAAGCTAGCGATTTAATTGACGATTACTCAAAACAACTTTGGCGAAAGGCAAAAACACGTATTAACCAAACTAATAGCTACGACGACCGAGAGTTGTATTGGGCGCGCTTACTTTCGAGCAAGATTATTCGAACTGAAAAACCGCTTTTTACGTTGAGCAATAGCGAACAATCAGCGCTCTTAACGATGCTTGAGAATGGCAGCCGAGGTCGTACTGATCTTGATTACAGTAAAAAAACCGATAAAAAAATTCTCATCACAGGTTTTGACCCATTCTTACTCGACAGAAACATTAACCAAAGTAATCCATCAGGGGTCGCCGCTTTATTGTTAGATGGCCAAGTAATTAATCATAATGGTGTAACAGCTGAAATTAACGCGGTCATGATACCGGTTAGGTATGAAGATTTTGATCAAGGCATTATTGAGTCATTACTCGCCCCTTACTACGCATTAAATAACGTAGATATGGTGGCAACAATAAGCATGGGTGGTAAAGACTTTGATCTTGAACGTTTCCCAGGAAAGCGTCGCAGTGTGACTGCGCCGGATAATGCTAATATTGTTTACGGTGGCACTGCGACAGCACCAAAAATATCCAGTTTGAATGACCGCCCTCTACCTGGTAATGAGTTTGTTCAGTTCAGCCTGCCTGTAAAGCAGATGCAAAAAGCAACAGGACCATTCACCATAAACGACAACCATAAAGTGGTGACACTTGAAAAAGCCTTTGAGCCTAAAACGTTAAAAGAGCTGGAAGGCGCAATTGCCGTCAAAGGCGGTGGCGGTGGCTACTTATCTAACGAGATTTCGTACCGCAGTATTCGCCTACGCGATGAACTTAATTCAGACATTCCAACTGGTCATATCCATACTCCACGCATTGCGCAGTTTGAACCAGAAACCGAAGCTAAAATAGTTAAACAAATTCAAGCGATGCTTGAACAGAGCTTATCTGCGTTATAAAGCATTCAGTGTCGCTATGTTCATGTACGATAGTGGCACTGTATTACCTCTACTCCCTTCACCTTTTTGTTGGCCTGATAGTGCGCAATAAATATTGAATTATATTCACCTATACTTGTTTTTAATTTATCCTCTATTAAACGTTAGACTGGCCATGAATTAATGAAACTAAAATATCCCCCATTACACCTGCTTAGTATTTTTGAAGCTGCTGCAAGGTTAGAAAGCTTTAAAGCAGCAAGCGAAGAGCTTTTTATAACCCCTTCGGCGGTTAGCCACCAAGTAAAGGCATTAGAGACTCATTTGAGGTTCGCTTTATTTCAACGTAAAAGCCGTGGTGTGGCCATTAATAATGCGGGGAGAATGTATTTAAAATATATCCAACAAGGACTGAGTCAATTTGAACAGGGCACAAAAGAACTCACACAACGTTTTTCATCCCCTACACTTAAAATCTCATGCTTTACAACCTTAGCAAGTAACATGCTCATTCCTCAACTTGGTGCATTTCAAGCTGCCCATCCAGATATTGAGATTAGAATCGAGATTGGCAACAAAGTATCTGATTTACAATATGAAGATATTGATTTAGCCATTAGATTAGGCGATGGAAACTGGCCTAAAACCATTGTTCACAAGCTGACTGACATTCAAATATCAGCCGTATGCTCGCCTAAATTTGCAAATGAACACAAACCACATTTACTAAAAGATATCAGCCACTTGCCGCTAATTGACTTTACGTACGTTGACGATGCTTGGCTAAAATGGGCAAGATCTATTGGTTTAAATTTAAAAGAAAGTAAACGTTCACTAAGCTTTAACGATTACGATTCAGCAGTGAATGCTGCAGCGCAAGGGCTGGGAATGGCGTTAGCAATGTTTCCCATTGAAAATACCCCTTTAAGTCGAGGCGTCATCGTTACACCTTTTAACGAATTCATGCCCTATTCTAAATCGCTCTATGCAGTATACCGTCCTGAAGATGCAGAGCGTCATGATATTAAGTGCTTCATTAATTGGTTAAAAAAGTCGGAGCTCATCGCTCATAAAGGTGAATAGAGTTCACCCTTATCGTGAATATTATCCTTTTGTCAGAGATTTCATATGTTTCTAAAATAAGTTCAATTAAAAACAAATGAAATGAAACGCTATGTTCACAAAGGCCATACAGCTCACTTTTCGCGTAATAGCAATTACCATTATCTTATCGCCAATAATCTTCAATGTGCTCACGCGCGGCAACGTAGTCACGTCTTTAATTTTTATCCCTCTCATCTCACTGGCTTTATTACTTACTTGTATGTATTTGGACAGTAAATTGGCACAATTATTAATAAATAAACTAAACAACTGATAAGCAAATCAGTTACCTACTTTAAAGGGGAATCCGTTAATTGTATTTTTTACGATCCTATCTACACTTTAGTTAAAAGAGTCTAAAGGGCATTTATATGAAAGGCATTGTTTTTACCGAGTTTCTCGAAATGGTTGAAAGTGAATTTTCTTATGAAGTGGCTGATAAAATAATAGAAGAAAATTCGCTGAGCTCAGATGGAGCCTACACCAGTGTTGGCAATTACGACAATAAAGAATTAATTATGCTTGTTACTTCGTTAAGTAAACACATTAATATCCCCGTTGACGAATTAATTCACGCCTATGGAAAGTACCTGCTAAATAGATTCTTTGTCCTCTTTCCGCAATTTTTTAATACCGTAACGAATACCTTTGATTTTCTTGATACGATTGACCGACACGTCCATATTGAAGTCAAAAAGCTATATGACGACACTGAGCTACCAAACTTTGAAACTATTCGTATAAGCCCTACAAAAATGCAGATGATATATCGTTCAGGTAATCCATTTGCCTGTTTAGCTGAAGGGTTAATCGAAGGCTCATGTGAGCATTTTAAGGAAAAAATAATTATTCAAAGCGATATAGAGCAAGATCATCAAACAGCCACCTTCACATTAACAAAAGTAGCTTAAAGTGGATGAAAAACTTTATAAAAGGCGTTTAGAGCGAGAACGCAAAGCACGTAAAGAAGCAGAATCACTGCTTGAGCAGAAATCATATGAGCTATATGAAGCAAATATGACGCTTAAAAGTGCTGCTGACAATTTAGAAAAAGAGGTTGCGATTCGTACTAAAGCACTCAAAATTGCCAAAGAAGACGCAGATACAGCTAACCGTGCAAAATCGATGTTTTTAGCTAACATGAGCCACGAGATACGCACACCAATGAATGCAATTATAGGGATGGCCTACCTCGCATTAGATACAGAACTGAACGACAAACAATATGATTATGTTGAGAAGATTCAACAGTCAGCCAGATCACTGTTGGGGATCATAAACGACATTCTAGACTTTTCAAAAGTCGAGGCAAGTAAACTCGAACTTGAAAACGAAGCGTTAGACGTCAACACTTTCTTAGCTAACCTTGCAAATTTAGCAAGCAGCCTAATAGAAAAAAACAATATTGAAGTCATCTTTGAGGTTGACGACACTATTCCTGATTTTATCATTGGTGATGCGTTGAGACTTAACCAGGTTTTACTAAACCTATTAAGCAATGCTATTAAGTTTTCTAATAAAAACAATGTAATACTTAGATTGTCAGTCCTATCACAAAGTAAAGAAACCATCGATATTAGCTTTAAAGTTATAGATAGCGGTATTGGAATGAGTAAAGAGCAAGCCGCGTGTTTATTTAAACCGTTTTCTCAAGCGGATGTGTCTACAACCAGAAGGTTTGGTGGGACAGGACTAGGCCTCGTTATTAGTAAAAAAATAGTTGAATTAATGGGTGGCGAAATACATGTTGATAGCCAAATAAATAAAGGCAGTTGTTTTAGCTTCAATATCTCACTGGGTGTGGCGACAAAACAAAAACCACTCCCTCCTCCTGTTTATAAAGATAAAAAAGCACTTATTATTGAGCAACTAGATATTCAAGAAACCATCCTTAAGGACATGCTAACTAAGTTGGATATCGCCACAGATACCATAAACCATAACGATAAAAAGCTATCTACATCAAGTAGCTTAAGTGAGTACGATTTTATTTTTATTGATTGGCATATACTCAATCAAGCACAAACTAATACGCTAGAATCATTGAAATCACAGCTTTCTTCTTGTATCAACAAGCTCATTATACTGACTTCATTCGAAAATAAAGAAGTAAAAAACTGCCTCGCTAGCTTTAATAAAAGCGCTAACGAGCTTTTATTAAAGCCCATTATTAAAGGCAATTTAAACAAAACACTTGAGCATGTATTGGGTATAACAAAAAGCAAAATTCATAGTGCTGATAACACCTGCTTAAAAGAGTTTGTAGGCGCTAAAATTCTGTTAGTAGAAGATAACCCTCTTAATCAACAGGTAGCCTCACAGATACTGCGTAAAAATGGCTTTATAGTAGAGATTGCATGTGATGGCCTAGAGGCACTCAAAGCTATTCAAACTGCTGATTACGATTGTATTTTAATGGATTGCCAAATGCCTAATATGGACGGTTACACTGCAGCAACTGAAATTAAAAAACAGCCTAAGTATGCGACTATCCCAATCATCGCGATGACCGCCAACACAATGGAAACCGATTTAACTAAAGCAAAGCAGTCAGGTATGCAAGGCTACATAGCCAAGCCAATCGAAGTAAAAAAAATGTTTGATGTAATTGCTGAGCAACTAGGAGGCAAAGAGTAAAGCCCGCTTTTTAAGCTTTTAATTTAAGGCCAAACTACAAAGTTTGACTAATTACATATTTACAGATTACGCTAACAAAGATGCACTATTTTCACTATAAACTAGCTAATTCGCTATTATTTTCATAGGATTAATACATAGGTAAAACTCACAAGCATAGAGCTATAAAATGATAAAAGCACAAATACCTGAAGATGAAATCTCGAGGCTAAAAGACTTGTATGAATATGACATATTAGACACGGAAGCTGAAAAAGTATTTGATGACTTAACACAACTTGCTGCTGATATTTGTGAAACGCCCATCTCACTCGTTAGCCTAGTCGATCCTACAAGACAGTGGTTCAAGTCAAAATACGGGATTGAAGTTGATGAAACTGAAAGAGATATTGCATTTTGTTCACACGCTATTTTGCAAAAACAAATTTTTGAGATCCAAAATACGCTTATCGATAAACGCTTTCATGACAATCCACTTGTTACAAATAACCCAAATATTCGATTTTATGCTGGTGCCCCCCTCATTACTCCTCGCGGTAATGCAATCGGCACATTATGTGTTATTAGCGATAGCCCAAAAAAATTAACCGAAAAACAAACAAATGCACTGACAATATTAGGTAAAGAGGTTATTACGCAACTAGAGTTGAAACTCCATAACAAAAAGTTAGTTACTGCACTCAAAAATGAACAAAGCCAAAACCAAACTCTTAAAGAGCTCAAAGAAGAAGCCGACGTAGCCAGTAACTTAAAGAGCAAGTTTTTGGCAAATATGACCCATGAACTCAGAACACCTCTTCATGGCATTTTAAACATGGCTGAATTTGGACTTGCAGAGACCGTCCAACTTGAAAAAGATAACACCCTTAAAAGTATTTTAAAATCTGCGCGATATCTGTCAAATATTGTAAATGACATCCTTGATTTTTCAAAAATTGAAGCTAATGAGCTAGAAATTGAACATGTCAATTTTAACCTAGGTGACACTTTAAATGATGTGATTAGGCCCCAATCAAAACATGCAGCAAACAAACACATTGCGCTCAATCTAATCATTGCTGATGACGTTGAATCAACACTCAAAGGTGATCCTGTTAGAGTATCGCAAATATTAAATAACCTTTGTGCAAATGCAATTAAATTTACGGATCAGGGTCATGTGGATGTCAAAATCAGTGTCATTAAGAGCTCATCAAGGACACAAACAATTTTATTTGAAGTAATCGATACTGGTGCAGGTATCGAAGAGAAAGTGCAGCAAGACCTATTTAAAGAGTTTCGCCAAGCAGATGCGTCTATTTCTAGGCAATATGGGGGAACAGGTCTGGGTTTAACTATCTGTGCTCGCTTAAGTGAATTAATGAATGGCAGTATAAATTTTACAAGTACCGAAGGAAAAGGGTCTACGTTTACTTATTTACAAACATTCGATATCTCGACGCCTGATGAAATTTCACAGCCAAAAATGGCTGCTACCAATTTGCAAGATTGTCATGTTTTGGTTGCTGAAGATAATAAAATCAATCAAATTGTCGTCAGTAAAATGCTTAAAGCACATAATGCTAATGTTGTATTCACCGACAACGGTAAAGAGTGTGTTGAATATTTCAAAACCAACCCTGTCGATTTGGTGTTTATGGATATCCAAATGCCTGTCATGGATGGCATACAAGCAACACAGGCTATAAGAGCGACTCAAGCTGGTCAAACGGTTCCTATCATCGCAATGACTGCCAACACAATGAAGCAAGATATAGAGCACTATTTAGATATTGGTATGGATGGCTACTTGACCAAACCCTTTGATAAAGTGAAACTAAACAGCTTATTGAATGTATATAATCCAAATAACCCTGATGTAAAACACTTAGCAATAAAAATAAGTGACCCTAATACCTCTCGTGACTGGAAACTAAAACAAATTTGCAAAGAATTGAAAGCCCTTATTCCGCATTCAAATCGAGTCAGCCTTTGGCTGTTTGACAAGGAGTACAGAGCGATAAATTGTTTGATTTGCCTTGATGAGAAGAATCAGGTGACGTCTGATATATCACTTACAGCAAATGACTTCCCTGAGTACTTTAACTACATTTTAAAAAATCAAATACTCGATGCATCAGATGCAAGGAACAACACGCTTACACAGCAATTTAACCAATCATACTTTGAGCCAAATAATATCTATTCATTACTTGATTACATCTATTTAATTGAAAATAAGCCATTGGGTGTTATTTGCTGCGAAAGTGTTGGCTCAAAGGTAACATGGCGATGTGAAGATAAAGAATCTTTGATAAAAATAGCCGATATCACCAGCCTTTTTTTATCTGAGCAAATAAATCGATCTTAAAAATTGCGCCATAGCATTCACTGTAGGCTATGGCTATGAAAAAATCGTCACACCTTAATTTGCCGCATTTTACGCTCTAGAAGCAAAACCTTATTAGTAAAGTGTGGTTGATGTATTTTAATCATTGATAACGCATTATTTTTTGCTGCCACTGACAGTCATTATCAAGCTTGGTTACTAAGTTTTGCAGATGTATAAATAGTGTAGTCTACTCTTTAGGCACTAATATTCGTCGATGGTATTCATCGTGTGGCTGGGCTGATAAGTGAAATACAGCCTCCTTAACAGAGTCAGACAGGTAATACTCGAACATAGTTCGCCCAATAATCGCCGCATCGATCCGCTGCTTAGTTAACATCGCCAACAAGGCTTCCTCGTCAACAGTGTCAATTCGATTCACCTGGCCCTCAGCTACTGCTTCGTTTATACCAGCATAATAAAAGCCTCGAACCCCTCCCACTATTTTTCCCTTTAACGAGTTGGGTGATTTATACTCAAAAGGAGCACTTTGTAAAGAAACAACCTCATCACGGTCTTCAAACACTTTACTCGTCCAAAGGTATTTTTGTTCTGATTTATCTTTAAACCACTTAGGGTTTACCCCCAATAAAATACCATTCATCTCGTTACGCTCTAACATAACTTCAATGCGTTTTCTTGGCACATACACTAAGCTAAACTCATACTCGTTACTTAAACGATTTAGATGATTAACTAAGTCAAAATACAAACCAGATTGACCGCCAATATCAATGATTAAAGGTGGCTGTAGGTGGTATGCATACACCGTAACTTTAAACTTACCTTGTTCAGCTAAAGCAATCGGACATATTATTAATACAAACAACAACCAATATTTTGCCATAAATCCCTACTGATGAATTGGTAATTAAAAATGAATCCTTTGTTAACTATAGCTTACAGCTCGCTGCTTGCCTTTAAATTGGCAAGAAGATTTTAATTCTCTGCCTGTTATATTCACATCAACGTAAAAATAAAAAGCCCTAAAAACATAGTTTTTAGGGCTTTTTTGACTAGTTTATAATTAAGCCTTTGATTGCTTGACCTAATAACAGTAAACAATCATTTTTAAACTAGTTTATTTCTGTCAGGCCAGGGTAAAACGTATCAATGGGTCTTTCCTCAGGCACAATTTGAGTCGACGTAGCCCCATCAGTAATAGTGTAAGCAAATACTTTATCTTCTCGAGCATTACCGTTTGATAGTACCCCAACGATAGCGCCTTCTGCATCCTCAGTTAAAAACCCGACAACACCTGTATTGTCAAATAAAGCGACAATAACAGAAAAAATAAAATAATCCGCATATCGCTTCCTTAAATAAACTGATGGTTTTTAAGTCTGTTATGAGCTTAGTTAATGAATTTAATTAAGTAAATTTAATGTTCCGAAAAGTTAAAAAATCAGACCGTTTTTTGGTTACACTAAGCCAAAAACCTTAATAATACTGAGTTTAATGTGACACCTATTACCTTTGAACAAACGTTTCTAAGCAAAAGACGTTCTCTGGTTGTTGGCGTCCTATAAGCTTGCGTATAATGAACTACCCTGACTGTATTTTTAGCCCAATAACTGGACTACCACCATGAAAAAACTATCGAAAGTACAATTGAAACAACAAGCCCTTGTACTTGATGTTGCTGATAAAATAGAAGCGAAAGGGCGTGCTGATATACCGGGTATGCTGCAATGCTGGTTTGATGTGGAATATCACTTATTCCCGGGTTCATTACTTATGTGCTTTCAGTTTGAAGATGAACAAGCGCTAGCTGCTGCCGAGCCTGACATTTTAAAGTGGCAAAAACGTCTCAGTGGCGCCATGTTGAAAAAAGGTGTGATCTTAAAAGATATGCGCAAGCATTTGGTATTTACCCTCAAAGGACCCGATGATTAAATCAGGCCTGATTGCCAGTATCTCAATACGATTGATGAACTACTGAGGAACTGTTCTGTCAGTCAATGCTAAATCAACAGACGGGTCCGTAATTCGAGCAAAAATACTCCCTAGTTTATTAAGCGGTAAACGATTAGTCAGCTTCTCGTATTGCCCTGCAATTAACTGTTGATTTTTTTGCTCTGCCACGACAAATGAAAACACATAATAGCCTTCAATTCCCATTCTTAAATCACTCATAATCACGCGCTCATCTTGCCTATAAACACCATAAAGCCCTTTGGTAAAACGCTTTAATAATTCAACCTGTTTTACATCATCAAACTGTGAAAGCAATGCATTTTCAGTGGGATAAAACTGCATATTAATTTGCTCTGGTGTATCAAACAAAGATGTATATATCTCATAATGCCCCTTTTGCGTTACTGCCACCGAGCGCCAAAGTAAAGTATTTAACGGGCTTGGAGTACTTTCGTACTGTTCAAACACAATATTCTGCGACACCAATGCTTGATGAACTCTATCGTCTATGAGCCATTTAGCGGCCACGCTCCAAGTTAAATACGCAGAACTCAGAACAAGTGCAGTGGTATTTACTTGCTTTGCATAGGGATTAACACGCAAGAAACACAATAAAATGAACGATAATAAAAGCGGTAATGTATACGCGGGATCAATGATAAATACACTGGATATGCCATAAGGGTGCGTCGACAACGGCCACAATAACTGAGTGCCATAAACAGTAAAACTATCCAATAATGAGTGAGTACTTAGGACTAAAAATAAAGCCACAGTCCAGCGCTTCATCGACACACATTTAGCCCAATTCATCCTTAGGAGTAACCATGCAAAAATAGGACTAACTAACCACTGTATTAAAAAGGAGTGACTAAAGCTGCGGTGATACACAAAGTTTTCGATATCGCCGCCAAAGTTAACCAGCACATCTAAGTCAGGTAACGTACCAAATGCAGCACCTATTAATAATGATTTACGCCCGAGCTTATTACCAAGGGCTGCATAAGCAACACCACTACCGAGCACGATTTGTGTCAGTGAATCCAATAAAACCTCCTTCGCCAAATAACCTAATACATTGCATATTTCATTGTACTGCATTCGATGCTTTAGCGATCTTTACATATTTTTTAAATATCACAAATGTAAACTTTGCGTAAACAAAAAGTTTTATTTATAATGACAGTATTACATTAAATGTGGATGAAAATCGGACATAGAATTACTACTGCGTCGCTTTACGCCCTTCCTAATGATAAGTTTCATGCTTTTCATGTTAACAGGCTGCGAGCGTGATGAACCTGAACAAATACCAACCAACATTACAATCAATAAAATAGCTACCGGTCCTTTAGGCACGTTAGAGCCGAACCAATCTGTTAAAACGTATTATGACGTTGAAATAATGGGTTTTAAAAATATTGATGTTGATGTGCATTTTTACCTTATTCATGCGCAAGAACTAAAAAATCAAAGCGAAACAGAAGTCGAAATTGAAGAAGTACACAAGGTTGGTGCATTAGAATTAAGCCAACTTTCTGAAGGTGTGCATAACCTTGAAACCACAATAACAATACCCAACACATTAATTGGCGGCCACTACCATATCATCGCTCAAATTGATCCACACGATAATCATGCGGAAGATATAGAAACAGATAATCATCCTTCGGTCGACCATGAGCCTTTTGCTAACGGTAACTTCCCATTCGCCGACGTCATGGTACGTGTTCTAGAATCTCACGACTATAAGCTAACGAGTGCCCAGTTTGGTCAACAAGCATTAATACTTGATATCCCTGAAAAAAACAATGGTACCAGTCATCATCACTCAGACTTGGTTGGGTATTTAGGAGCGGATTACGAAGGCATTGATCTGGGCCCAACAGAAATAAAAGCTGAAGTACTAATTGGCGGCAACTGGGAAACGACTCATTTCTGGAACGCACAAAACCAAACCTACCAAGATGTCATTGAGCACAACTTCACTGCTGGACTTCATGACGAGCACATAGGTTTTGATATTGCTCTTGAAGATGAATTAATCCAGCGCATTTACAATGATTACGATCCCGAACAAGAGCAAGCGTTGCAAGTGCGTTTTACACTAACTGACTTATCACAAAATACTGAAACTATCCTTGAAAATAACATTGCCGAGACCGCCATCCCATTGTATTTTTTCTCTGCGAGTGAGGAGGAAGAAACACAAAGTATTGCAAAGTATCAACCACAGGCCACATTGGGTTTAGCCAATGTTAAATTAGAAAGCACGTTCAATAAATTTTACGGCAATAACTCTAAATTTAGCGTGGGTGTAGACTTAAATGGTGAGCTTTTTATCGTACCTATTGGCGATATTGGTGGCCGAATAGTGGGCGAAGGAGCCGTGGAAGCCTATTTCTTCAATGCTAAGAATACACTCTTTAGTATTGCTTATGATGGCAGTGCTTATGTAAGCGGCAACAATACCGGCTACGCTTCGCAAATGATTATCTTCAACAATGTTGTTTTTGAAGATGAGCAATACGTCGCTAAATATGAAAAATCATGGGAAAAATCATGGGAAGAAGAGAAGATACTGGCTCAAGCACGCTTTACAATTGGCCCTATTCCTATGAACGTAGAGGCCGGGGTCAATGGCAGTCTTGGTTTTGAACTCACCGTTGGTTATAACGCAGAACTGTATGCAGAAGGAGACTTATTTCATGTCGACTTTGGTGCATTCGGGCGTGGCGGAATAAATTTAGGTCTTGTGTCTGCTGCCGTACAAGCGATCCTAACCTTGATAGATAACACTTTCTCTTTAGAGTCTAATGCAGGCTTTGCCTTAGCCAGTTCTGATAATGATAGACCACATATCTATTATGGTATTGATCTTAAAAATGACTTAGATGTCATTTCAGGTAAGTTTGGCTTATATGCTCAAACCGTTGGGATTAAATGGTGTAAAAAGTTTTTTATTCCTTACCCTTGCGGCAAGAAAACCACAAATTACGACTTATGGTTATACCAAACTAATAGCGTATATAACAAATCGTGGACTTTGTATTCTAAAGAGGACGAAATCGAACTGTGATCTCATTACATCGATTATTATTACAAACAGCGCCTTTATTGGCGCTGTTTAGCATTAATACGTTTGCCACCTGCCAGCCACAATTTAAGTTCGAGGTGGAATCCTCAACACACTTTAACTACAGTAAACTCAATCAGCCTGCACAACGCAGCGATATAAAAATTGAAGGTAAACTTTCTGTATCTGCCGTTAATAAAGGCGCAGCAAAAAACTGGTGGTCAATGCCACTGCCTAATTATGAGCGCCCATTTGCTTTTAAGCTTGATGAAAATGGCTTAATCTCTCAATTTTACTTTGCCGATGAAACAGACAGTCAATTGCAAGATCAGTTAAAGGGCCTTGCCTATTATTTACAGTATCAAAAAACGCTGTCAGAGCTAGAAAGTGAACATGATACTCTCGGCGAGTACACAGCGGTTTATCAACAAAAGGTAACGGCTGACAAACCTGTATTGCTGTTTTCAAAAAAAAATTATCAGCAAAAGAACACACAAAAGCTGGCTATCTTTTCTCACATTGACGTACTTTACTCAGAGCACGAAATAACACCATCAACATGTTTTTTAAATGATAGGCAAGGCAATGAAAAATTAAGAATGGTTGGCCAGGACCTAACGTTTGTATCGAATCAACAATTTAAAATAAATAAACTGGCGCACCCATTTAAGACCACTCTATTTACCATGCCTAACGATGTTTTACTGTGGCAGAGTAACCAAATCCCCCTAACTCAAGCTGAAAAGGAGCGCCTTCGAAAAGAACTTCTCGCCTTTATTACTCAGCAAGACATCACTCAAATAGATGCGCACACGTTGGCTATTTTGCTAAAAAAATATAATGCAGTCATTGGCGCACTTCGCGATGTTATTTTAACAAAAATGATCACTGATAAAGCCCAAATGCGACTTTTTAATGCTTTAGGGCAACTCGATACAGCAGCTAGTCAAACATTACTGAGCAACTTATTACAAAACACTGAAAAACAGCCGCAAATACAGTTCAGAGCACTTCGTGCACTAACCCAAGGAACTAATGTACTGTCACAACAAGCCACCGATACGCTACTGAGCATTTTAAATAATGGTTTTTTAAGTCAAGACTCCGAAGTAAGCTCCAGTTTTTATATGACTTTGGGTATTTTGCTTAATAATCGGCAAAATTCCGAACATTCTCAACAACTAAGCAATGCAATAGTAGAACACATCACATTAAGTGAAAATGACGATAAAAAAGCTGACTTAATCACCGCGTTAGGTAACAGCCGAAATGAAGAGCACGTGGCGTTAATTGACAGTTATCTAAATGACAGCAACCCGCGCATAGAAAAAGCCTCTATACGTGCTTTAGGGATGATACAAACACAAAGCGCCTATAGTAATCTTGAACAACACTTTAATCGTCACTCAGGGCGCAACACGAAAGCCATGGTTTCTGCATTAGGTAATTATCAAATGCAACCAAAAACTAGTGATGCAGTGTTAAATTTGGCAGTGAATAATACTGATGCACAAGTGCGCTATGCTTCAATAAATGCACTTGCTAAGCAACAAAATAACACAGGTATAAAACAGACATTAAGACAGGCGCTAAAAAATGAAAAATCTAAGCGCAATTTTACAGCTATCGTCGAGTTTTTACATGCAAAACCAAAAAATCTGCCTGATAAAAGCTAATAAAAGTGAGCATTTTAAAAGCATATAATCAATTGCTTATTAAACACTTTTAATAAATCATAACGACTAAGGTCACTTAAAACGCTAAGTGACCTTATAAAATAAAGAATATTAGTGCTGACTGAGTAGTGTTTTCGCCCAACCGTAATCAGGATTAATGTTAAGCGCTAGCTGCCAATCTTCTTTTGCTTGTGCTAATTCCCCTGACTGCATTTTTACAAGCCCACGCCATGTGTATGCTTCAGCAAAGCCCCAATGATAATTGGAATTTACGTCAGACTCATAAGCCAAAATAGCCTTATTAAATGCTTCTGCTGCCTCGGAAAGACTACCACCGAAGATAGCCGGCGAATTAAGTTTAGCGATACCCTTTACTAAATGCGCACGCGGATTATTAGGCGATAACGCTTCGGCATCAGCCAGCATTGCATTTGATTTTGATCCATAAAACATACCTTTCATTGGCTGAAGCGCTATTTTATAGCCGTAAACTTGAGCTAGTAATGCTTTTATCTCTGCATCATTTGGTTGAGCCTCTTCAAGGGCTTCAAGCAATGAAATTGCTTTATCATTCCACTTTATTGCTGGGTCAGATTCACCCGACAAATTCGAGCTTAATGCTAGGCGATAATAAGCCAATGCTTGATCGTACCCTTGAACTTGTTCAGCAATAATTTTCAACTCAATCATATCTAACTGGCCTGCTGCACGCTCTATTTGATCAATTTCATACTGTCCTGCAAAGGTGTTTGTACTTGCTAAAATTGTTAATGCAATACCGCATACTCTCATCATTGTTTTCATGTCGTTTCTCCGTTTAAGTGAAAGGTAATTATTGATGAAATCAAACAAATAATTGAGGGTCATTTGTCACCAATACTCAATGACAAAAGTCACCAGCTGCAATAAAGACTTTATTAAAAACGATGAATGACACTCCCCATGAGGTCAATGCAGTCGTTAGCCACCTATAACGTAAACCTATTAGGTAAAAAGTAACTCTCAAGCAAATGAGTTAACTATACTTTGTTGTTTAATTAAGAATAATGTATTACTTTAAATAATACCCTCGTCACTTAATTAAATTATGGCTATCAGTCATTAAGAAGCTAACTACAAATGAGCATTGCTAAACATAAGGAAGTATTAGCCGGGCTGTTGTTGGTCATTTTTACTGTACTTATACTTACTCTACAGTTTATAGGATTGGAGAAAACCTTATTCATCGATCTTAATGAAGAACAAACCATAATCGCCCGTGATGATAGGCCTTTTAACGGCTCTTCAATTGCTAAATTTACTCAAACAGAACAAGGTTTAGCCTTTTCGTGTCACGTAATCAAAGAAGCTTTTGCATGGCCATATTGTGAGTTAGTCATTGATATTAGGAATTTGAGTAACAACGCCTCACAGCAAGGTGTTGATTTATCGAGTTACGAAAAAATAGGCTTATGGATAAAGCATAATCACCCGGATCAACCCGGCACTCGGGTTGAATTGCATAACTTTAATGATGCCTACTCGGTTGATGGTGTTATTAATAGTCTTAAATACAATACGCTAGAGTTTTCAGAAAAACATGTGCCATACCCCACATGGATCAACTTTAATAATTTTTATGTGCCAACATGGTGGAATAGCACCCATGATTTAAGCCTAGAATATGGCGGCACCGATTTTTCAAATATTTATACTATTGCTATAACAACCGGGGGATTAGTGCAAGAAGGGCATTATCAATTTACCCTTGAGCGAATTGAAATAAAAGGAAAGTACTTTAAAACAGAAACGCTACTACTCACCTTAATTGCGTTATGGAGCTTAGCAGCTGGTTATTTTATTAATCGTTTTAGTACTGTGAATACTCACTTTGAAGTAGCCACCAAACAAAAACTGGAGTGGGAAAATAAAGCCACCAGTGATCCACTCACTTCAGCATTAAATCGAACTGGCCTTAGAAAATATTTTTCACAATTAGAAAGTAACGATCTAGTTAATTTTAGTATTATATTTCTTGATATTGATCACTTCAAACGTATCAACGACAACTATGGCCATAATGTAGGTGATGATATTTTAGTGCAGTTTTGTCACGTAATAAATTCAACCAGTCGTGCCGATGATGTACTGGCACGCTGGGGGGGTGAAGAGTTTTTATTACTGTGTCCAAATACTCCACTGAATCACGCTGTGCTCGTTGCTGAAAAAATCAGAGCAACTATTGAAGAGGCCTCCTGGCCTGACAATATCAAGCTAACATCTAGCCTAGGTGTGGCACAAATGAGGGATGAAGATCTAACAAGTTTTATCGGTCGCGCTGATCAAGCGCTCTACAGCGCCAAAAATTCTGGAAGGAATAAAACGGTCGTAGCGTAAGCTGTATGTTACTTTATGATTTACCCTGCACTTAAAAAAGAGTTAAAACCTTATTGGTAAATATAAGTAAAAAACGAGCAACGAGTTAATGAGCCTCAATCATTCAACGAGCTCTTCTTCAAGTAAATGAGTACGGTATGCCGAAGGGCTTTGCCCAACTATTTTTTTAAATGCGGTATTGAACGTCGATTTAGAGTTAAACCCTACCTCCAACGCGATAGTGATTATCAATTTATTCTTGTCTCTCAATGCCAGTTTCGCTTCTTCAACCCGAAAGCGGTTCACAAATTGAAAAAAGTTCGTTTTGAGATATTGAGAAAGCGTCTCTGAAATATGATTTTCAGTTTCACAAGTCGCTTCTGATAATTTGTTTAATGACAAACCATCTTGCAAAAATAGCTTGTCTTCGGCCATGACATGCTCAAGCTTTGCAGCAATCACCTGCATTTTTTCATCACTTAGTAATGCAGTCCGCGCCTGCTTTACACGAGGGACACCCTTTTCAGAAGCTGACAACACTTTTTGACTAAGTGCTTTATGTATAAACAGCGTTAAGGCAATAGTTTCTAAAATAGGCAACACAACCCCGCTACCAAACCATGCCCAGCCCAGCGCTCCCAAAGAGAACTCTATGGCATACATTAACCATGTCGCCCCCCAAATAACTAACACCGTGCTAAACCAGGCTAATGAACGTTGCTCAATCTCAGAGTAACGCTCTTTAAGTTGGGCAAGGTGAGCATGGTGCAGCTTAAATGCCATTACCAAAAACAAAGCTGTAAAGGCGATAAAAATAAAGGTCGCCACGAGACAAGTTGCAATGGCAATTTGCCAAAGTTCTGGATCTCTGGTGGCTGGCGTTGCCAGTGAGAGCTTTTCAGCAGGACTCAACATAAATATAAATGGCAGCATTGCCAGCACCACTAAAATAGGACCTGACAGTGCCAGTATAATATGACGTTTATTTATCGCTTTATCTGACGACATAGTTGCATGGGCATAAAAATATAGCGCAGGTCCGAGTAAAACCCGAAACGGAAACTGAGCCCCTGCAAGCGAAGGGGCATACACATATGCACCTGAAAAAATAAATAACTCACCCGCCAAATGAATGAGCAATAAAAATAATAAACCTGTTAAAAACAGATTTTGCCTTGCTTTGGGTCGATTAAATACATCTAACAAAGCAAACAGTGTCATACCCATCATGCAGGAGTAAATAATTGTTGGAAAAAGGTTTACCATGTTAATACCAGAAAAACACACAAAGACACTCAGAGTATAAAGTTAATTATTCTATGAATCTACGAATACAGAGTGTCGCATTTACGCATATCAACAGCCTAACTCTGCTTAGAAGCTTATTGGATCGCCCGACATCACCAGCAATAAGAAAGGTGTAAAACCAACCATGCCAACAATCATAAAGAGAGTAAGTACACACAACAAACCACTTGCTACGAACTTTAGTTGAGAGCTTGTTTTTCTTTTGGCATAAAAATATAACTGCAACATAGCTAAAGGCATTACAAAACAACCAAATGTCCAAAGTGGAAAAAACATATCACCAAAAGCAGGATTCAAGCCAAGAATACTGCCTGAAACCATATAACTAAATACCCCGACTCTTAAAATCCACTGCGCATTGGATACTAAGAACAACCGTAATGCCCACTCTCGATGATTCGCTATCTTTTTGTTAATAGCACACCGAACCGTAAAATAAGCAAAGGCCAGTATCAAAAAGCCGTTAATCGTGGTGCCTACTCCAGAAAGAGTGAGCGGTTTTGAGTCGCGGATCCACACCAAATAAAAACCAGAAAGCGCCAAGCAAAGCACCGTCGTTAAAAATACATAGCCATTTATTTTATGAAATCGTGGATACATATTACGCACCTTAGGTATCAACTGAAGTGCCCCACCAAAAGCGACAATACCCGCACCAATTGCATGAGCAGCAAACGCTAAATTACCTGAAAAATCCCCCGCATGAAAAGGTGTACTGCCCATAGGCTCCCACCGATTCCAAATTTGCATGTTATCGTTAATCACTGAAAATCCGTAAAACGACATAATGTAATAAAAGAAAAACCACTGCCCTACAAGCGTAGTGACGAACCAAAATACGGTTGTATATTTTAACGATTTATTTGCCAAGTCATTTGAGGGAGCCTTTTTAAATTGGGCATTTAACGTATTCTTATTGTACTGCGCGTTAGCACCTTCGCTTTGCATGGTATTCATAAAAAATCTCTTTTAGGACTGCGATATAGCAAATTATGCGTGCAAGAGCAGGTCTAAATCGTCCAAATGGGCCTATTTGGACGTATTTTTTCGATTATTTTACAAAATGTGCGCTTTTTGATTAGTTGAAATGAAGCAACCTGAGTAACTCGCTAAAATAGTTTTAGCGTTGGTAGTGCAAAATAAAGTGGGGTTATCATCGATAATGATGATTAAAACATGAATATATCGCGGTCTAAGGCCTATGAGTATATTGAGGGAGAAACTCCCCCAACAACACGTTAAAACACGTACATATTAGGTTACTTTACCCGCTTTGTTAAAACGTGGCTCGGTGTACAATCGCGTTTGCACAACATCAGTTAGTATCGTGACCGCATTTCCTATATCTTCGAACGAATTATAAAGAGGGGTGAAGCCAAAGCGTAAAATATTCGGCGCCCTAAAATCTGCAATAACGCCTTTTTCAATGAGTGCTTGGCAAATTGCAAAGGCATCATTGTGGGCAAAAGCCAACTGACTGCCTCTTTGTGTAGAGTCTTCAGTTGAACACAGGTACAAATCAACTAGGCATGACTGTGACCGTACCAATTTAATAAATAAATCAGCCAAGGCGATAGACTTCTCTCGTACGTGCAAAATACTGACGCCTTGCCACACGTCAAGTGCAGCATCTAAAGCACTCATCGCAATAACACTGGGAGTACCACATAAATATTGATTTACACTATCAGCGCCTTGGTACTGCGCATCAAATGCAAACGGTTTTGCGTGCCCCATCCAACCACTCAAAGGCTGTTTAACCGCAGCTTGATGACGCTTAGCCACATATAAAAATGCCGGAGAGCCCGGCCCGCCATTTAAATATTTGTATCCGCACCCTACAGCAAAATCAGCGTTACAATTATCCAGTTCTACAGGGAGTGCGCCCGCGCTGTGGGCTAAATCCCAAATAACTAAAATGCCTTTATCATGCGCCTGCTGAGTCAATGTGTGCATGTCCAGTAACTGACCTGTCCTAAAGTTTACTTGCGTTAAAAGCAACACAGCAACATCATCTGTTAAGCTTTGCGCAATCTGTTGCTCGGTGACAAGTTTAAGCTGACACAAATCCTCGCCTAATAAATCACTTAACCCTTGCACCATATACAAATCAGTTGGAAAGTTAGCCTCGGTGGACAGCACTACATTTCGCCCTGAATTTAACGACAAGGCACTGCTTAGTAATTTAAATAAATTAATCGAAATCGAATCACAGCACATTACTTGGCCAGGCGCGGCACCAATAATAGGGGCTATTTTTTCCCCTACTTGAGTAGGTAAGTCAATCCACTGGTGGTCATTCCAGCTTCTAATTAAATGTTCACCCCATTGCTGGCTAACAACCTCTGCCACGCGTGACTTAACCACCTTAGGTAAGGCGCCAAGGGAGTTTCCATCTAAGTAAACAGTATTCGCTGGTAACGCAAATTCAGCGCGTTTATGAGCGAGCGGATCGGCTTTATCTAGCGTGATAATGTCATCAAAATTCATTTATCGATTCCGTTTAATGTGTTGACCAGTGTTTTAAACGCATTAGACCCTGTGGGTGTATCCAATCAAAGTGCCCTGCACCTTCTAATATAACCACAGGACGATTTAGTTGCTCTAAGTTATGCGCTGGCACAATCACATCTTTGCCGCCCTGTAGAATAAAGCTATTGCTATGCAGCGGTTGTTCACTTGGGTTTGCGTGCGTATATTCAGCTGGCTTATCGTTTGGCATGCCTTGCATAAATTCTTTTGTCACTTTTTGGCAACTGTTTTTACCGTGCGCATAAGCTTTGATATCCGTAATGGGTGCAAGACCAATGACCCCTTTAAGCTCGCTCATTTGCCCACCTGCAAGCAGTGCTAAATGGCCACCCGCTGAATGCCCGACAACAACAGTATTACTTAAGTTAAACTCGCCATCGTTAAACGTGCTTGAGGCTAAAATGCCTTTTTTTATATCATCAAAAGTAACAGGCCACCCACCTCCGCTTTGGCCAGTTCGGCGATACTCTAAAGACCATACATTAAACCCTGCTTGCGCTAGCCCTGTACTTAATGCATAAGTGTGCTTTATATCGTAAGCACTTAGCCAGCATCCACCATGCAACAATACCACTAAAGGTCTACTCTTTTTTTGAGCTTTGTTAGCACGCCACAATAAGGCATATTGCGCGTCATTTATGCCGTAAGTCACTTTTTCATTGCTATCGACAAATCCAAGCGATGCCACTTTAGCGTATGCAACATTGTTCTCCACCACGGGAAATTCAACTGTATTTGTCATTGTACAGCCAATTGCAAGCAATGCACTTAGCAGTAAAAAAACAGTGTTTTTCACAATAAATATCCTTTTGTACACTTAAATAAACCTAAACGGTAGCCTGCACTTTGTTGATAGCGTTGAGCTAACGATTCATACGCACCTTATTCACAAAGGGGTGACTGAGGAGTAAAGATAAAGCCAACAGCATTTCCCAGTTAATCACGGTGCATCAAAGGAGTAAAGCGAGAAGCGTTAAGCACGTGGCCTAAGTTATCAATCCAAGTTGCAAGTAAAGCATTAGCTTTACGCTTTAAACCGCCTACGCGATTACAATTGTATTTTATTAATTCAGTGACCAGTCAGCCTACTTTTGCTATCACTGCGGCTATACCTTCGAGGAACATGAGTGTTTAACGCATTGCTTAACACTCTCTGTTTAAATGTATGTTTCATTGTAATTAGTCTATAAAGGTCACTAAAACGTTATGACAACAACCATGCTAAGCACATTAGAGCAAGTTTCTCTGCAACAGGCGCTTATCTGCAATAAGCACCAGATCAGTGATACCGTAAATATTAATAGTCCACCAACCAGTCGACAGCTAGCGTATAGCGATATAGCAGTCATGCTGTACCACTTCAGCTTGCCAGAAATCGCATGGCCGTCATTTTTAAAAACAGCCATCGCAAGAGCAACCGACGAATGCCAATGGTTAACAAAGGAGCTTATAAAATGCCAACAAGCTTACACAGCAAAGCCAAGCGATGCCTTGAGTATTGAACAAGGTGCATTCCTGTGCGGTATTTTTAGTGAAGAACTCGCTTATATTGAGCATTTATTAGCAACTGAACAATAAACAACTCAAAGGCTTAAAATGAGTATTCAGTATGCACTGAAATTTGCATATATTTATTTCACACAACAATGTAAGCGAAGTCTCGCTATTTTCATGATCACCTTAAGTTGGCATAAAGTTGCCATGAAAACCCAGTGGTATAGCATCAGGCAGCCACGCTCTGCAAACAGGGCCGTCACTCACTCTATTCGCTTTAAATATATTTACGCACGTTCGTTTTGAAGGCACATGCAACGCTGTACCTACTAGATATCCGCTCCCTTCCTTTTGTGATGAATCGACCACGACATGCTCTTCCACCAAATACTCCTTACCATATGTAAACCTATCCTGCTTGCCTGTGTGAGTATTAATAACCCGTACAGCATCACTCCAAACGTCGCTTTCAACCGAGGATAATGTAACTAAAGTATTATTTTTCAGTCCCGTTAAGTGGTTATAAATACGGGGAAACTCACTCACACCTGGGATTGTTTCTTTCGTCGTACGGCCATTTTTATATAACGTAAAAAACGTTGTTTTAGCTTGCTCTGGGTGACTGACTTTCCCTTTCATAACCTCGCTCATATAGTGCAAGTTATCTAAATTTGGATAAAGACTGGCATCAAAGCGAATATTACCTTGTTGATCTTCCCACGCATTTCCAAAGTGAAAAGCAAACCCGGGGTCAAGGTTATACTCTCTTTTTAAAGTCAGAGTCGCTTTATCAACAACAAGTACACGCAGGGGTACTTGTTCATCAAAACTTATCGCACCAAAAAATGTATCTTTCGTTTTGTCCTTGATAATCGAAGGTAAAATAATAAGCAAGTGCTTATGGGTGACTAAAAAGTCATGCAACATACCACCACGATAATTCGTTTTTAAAATATTCACTTTTTGTGTGGCCCCCAGCTTGTTCAAATGGTAAAGCACAATGTCACCGGTAACCGTGCTACCAAAATTCCAAATAGTGCCATCTGGATCGACCTTAGGGTGAGCTGAAAATGCCAACCCTTTTAAGCTGCTGCCGTAGTGGGTATTTTTACCCAAATCAATCACCCCTTTTGTGTTGAGTGTTTTAGGGTCAATTGCAGTTGCAGAGCCTGCTTCCCAAAGCGCCCATAACTCACCGTTAACAGGTAATACATTGGTATTAGCTGTATTAATGCTGTCAGGACCCGTAACAGAACGGCTATTTTTTAGCTTACTGTCTGGGCCTGAAAATAAAAACTTCCCCGCTTGCTGCTCTTTCTCAAACTTGGCTGTATTAATAAATTTAGCCCGATGAGTCACCCCTTGCTCTGTAAATGAAAACTGTTGCACCATGCCATCACCTTCAAACAAGTGCGTGTATCGTTGGCCTTGCCTTTGGTGTATTGCAGGTCCGTTTCTGTAAAATGAGCCTTTAAAATCCGCTGGTATTGCACCTTCTACCTTTAATACTTGTTCAGATATATTGTGCTTTAAACCAACAAAGCCCTGTAAATTCGGATTGGTCAATAAAGCCTTTTGGAATAGCTGTGCGTTTTGTTTTAGCACGCCCCCTTCTACTAACGATAAATTAGCAAAAGATGGTAACGGGGCAACCGCTGCTGCTATAGATAAGCTAAATATATTTTTGAGTGCTTCTCTGCGTTCCATTTTGCTTCCCTCAGTAGTTAATCGTTGAATATGTTTTAACTGGCTGTTGAGCAACTGTGAACGCCATTTCTTCATAGCTTGGTGGGCCAAATCTCACGATGGCGTTATTTGAAAAGCCATACCCTTCGACTGGGAGGCCAAATAAGTTCGTATCCATGCTGCCATTGTCATTTTCATCGTGAAAATAGCGAATGGCATAATCACCGGCTTCAATATCATTAAACGTGACGCTGATCGTGCCCTCTTTTGCTTTTACTATTGTGGCATTATAGGGCTTGCCGCTGTTGTAATCGTGTTCACCTTTAAACAATTGTATATATAGCTTTCCATCATTATGCTTAATCGATTGAATATCAAATTGCACCGTTTGTGCCGTTGCAGGTACAATTACCAATGCCAGTGTAATAGTTGAAAGCTGTAATAAGTTCATGGTATTTCCTAATACGTTAGATTGACTATGCCGAGTTGGCTCGTTGGAGTTACAATAGAGCGAGCTTTGAACGTCTTCAATATGGCTTTCGTGAGCTATACCGTAAACTTCGTAAAATAATAAGAAAACCCGGGGGTTCAATTGACGAATCGTGAAATAAACCATAATAATCAGTACTTAAGAAGTGGATTGAAAGTTAAAGACTTTCTATCTGACTGCTTAGTTGTCGCTATTTTTGTGCTTTTTTTAACGTTTCTGAAACCATTTGGTATGCATGAAATTAGTTTTTTATACAGCGGGGCCTTTTGGACGGTCATCTGTTTTAGTGGCTATGCAGTTTACTCTCCCACAATACAAATTTTATCCGCATGGTTATTGCACACCTTACCCCAACCTTTTAACAATGCAGCGGTTAGGCTTATTATTTCAACACTGGTGGCTAGTATGGTCATGGCGTTTTTAGCCCCCTTTATTATTAATTTCTTTTTTAACTCATTTGAGAATTATTGGCAGTCACTG
Source organism: Pseudoalteromonas sp. H105 (assembly GCF_001469215.1). Lineage (GTDB taxonomy): Bacteria > Pseudomonadota > Gammaproteobacteria > Enterobacterales > Alteromonadaceae > Pseudoalteromonas. Next base: position 88,159 of record NZ_LOFH01000003.1, on the reverse strand, counting down.
CCCATGTCTTTTTTAGCGAGTGTATTTATTGGGGGAATCATTGCAGGTGTCAGCTCTATCAAGAGCATTTTGATACAACAACATAAACAGTCACAGCAAAGCGAACAGGCATTGACGAGTGAATCTGAAAGAGTCGTCACGATTCAAAATCAACAGGTAAACGAACTCATCAATGAATTACCACTAGAAAAAAGAGGCCGACTGATTTGCCTACAAATGGACGATCATTACTTAAATGTGGTGACTGATAAAGGCCAGCACCTGCTACTAATGCGGTTTAAAGATGCTTTATCAAAATTAGAGAATTATGATGGATTTCAAACACACCGATCATGGTGGGTATCACGTCAAGCCGTTGCTGCAAGCAAAAAAGAAGGCCGCAAACTAATACTGATTATGGAAAATAATTTAGAAGTGCCCGTATCACAAACCTATTTAGCACACGCCAAAGCCGCTTTAGATATTTAATTAACACCTTTAATTCAAAATTTAAAAAATAGTGCGATAAGATTTATACCTTCCCCATTTTAAAGTTGGCTAAGCCCCTTGTAAGTTTACTAACAAGCATATTGATGTGTTCAGATAAAACCATTCATACATAGGATTTAGCCCTGATGGATCGCCATTTATTTTTAGCGTTTAGGTTTAAAAAAGAAAGGGTAAATACAACCACCTCTTAAAACATAAATTTACAACTAAAAAAGAAATTTAGCTGTTTTTTTGAAAATAATAGTTAGGTTTTTCTATTTTTAGAGAGATTTAGATTTTTTATAAGACTTTTAGTGCTTAGTTTTTCATTATTTCACACTCATTAAAAAGGAAAACTAAATGAAACTAAACACATTAATAATCCCTCTCTTTTTATCAGTTAATAGCCCTGTGCTTTATGCAAACGAAAATACCAGTGATGTGATTGAACCCATCATGGTCACTATCCCGGCGGGCACGTTTCAGATGGGCGATATAGATAAAGAAGATGCCCAACCTGTTCATAAGGTAACGCTACCTGAGTTTAGCTTAGGAAAGTATGAAGTCACCGTCAGAGAGTTTCGTCACTTTATCCAAGCATCTGGCTATGAAGCTAATACTTTTCTTACCGTCGAATAGAGCGCTTCTAATTTAAAAGGCTTTTCTAGTACGTCTGAAATACCAACCGACTCTAGTTTTATAGACGCTGAGTTACTGTCGTAACCCGACGCTATTATAACTTTGCACTTGGGATTAATGTTTCTAATTTTTTTAAACGCCTCATCCCCACTCATAACAGGCATCGACATATCTAAAATAATAAGATCAATATTTTGGCTATGAGCCATATAAGTTTCAACACATTCTAGCCCATTCTGGGCACTAAGCACTTTATAACCCGATGCCGATAAAGCATTTTCAAGCATGTTTCTTAAATCGTCTTCATCATCTGCAATAAGAATGCATTGGTCACTCTTCGCAGCCTGCTTTGGGGCATTATTGCATTCAGTCACCCCCTCCTGTGCAAATTCATAACTAATAGGCAAATACACATAAAACGACGTGCCGATACCGAGCTGACTTTCTACCCCAATAACACCAGCATGTTTTTGCACCGTACCATAAACTGACGCAAGCCCCATCCCGGTACCCTTTCCAAGTTCTTTAGTAGTAAAAAAGGGTTCAAAAATCTTTGATATGTCTTGCTCCGATATACCTATGCCTTCATCCTTGAACGTAATTTTTATATACTCTTCAGATTCAGCTTGCTCAACCAAAGAAAGTGATGACTCTTCAATTTTATCGACATTTTGGCTCGAAATAGATAACTCACCGCCATCAGGCATCGCATGAGCCGCATTAATAGCTAAATTCAAAAAAGCACTTTGAATATGCGATTTATCACCAGTGACAATGTATTTATTAGCGTTTAACGTCGTTTGATAGGTAATTATTTTATCCGTCGAATGAGCAAGTAAGTCTATTGTATTTGTTAACTCACTGTGGATATCAACGGGTTCTAATATCAGCTTTTGCTTTCTTGAAAATGCCAGCATTTGCTTTGTTAAATCACTGGATCGCTCTGCTGCTGAAATGATTTTTGAAATATACGATCTCGCTTTATCACTGTGCATTTCAGCTTCAAGCAGTTGTGCATATCCCAAAATACTTGCTAGCTGATTATTAAAATCATGCGCGACTCCACCAGCAAGCTGACCAATTGCATCCATTTTTTCACGATGCAGCAACTGCAATTGCATGTCTTTTTGCTCAGATATGTCAGCCGAAACGACGGTTAAATAATCTAGCTCGTTTGTATCATTTTTAAAAATAGGAATAATATTATGGTGCAGCCATACCTCATTGCCTTTGCTATCGTGAGTAAAGGCATCAAAAGCAACACGCTGCTTACTCGACTTCACCTGTGCTAATTTTTGCTCCATTTGCTCTATGGCACTGTCGGGGAAAAACGCAAATGGATAGGGCTGCCCAAACCAATCATCATTGACTGGCAAGCTCAGCATGTTAAACCCATTTAGGTTCATAAACCTCAGCTTAAAATCTAAATCAATAATTTTATGACAGACTGGCGAATAATCTAATAATGCCTGATTACGCTTTTCTAACTGCACTATTTTATGCTCATCGGCCTTACGACTTGTTATGTCTATATTTGTGCCAACAACTCGAATAGGATTGCGTTGTGCATCAAATATAACGGTCGCATCCGCCTTAATAACGCGCACTGTTGTGTCAGGGCGGATAATACGAAACTCCATATCATAATTATAAATGCCCTTTACCGCGTTTTGTAAAGATAAAATGGCGTATGCCTTATCATCTGGGTGTAATGCCCTTTTCCATAAATCAACGGTGCTCAACGTAGCCTCTTTGTGGATACCGTAGATACTAAACATCAAATCATCCCAAACCAGCACATCGTTAACGATATCCCAGTCCCAAATAGCGACTTGGCTTGCTTTAATAGCTTCGGTCAATCTCAGATTGGCATCCTCAAGCGCAAGCTTGTGACTTTTAAGGGCTTCCACCGTTTCTACATGACTGGTGATGTCATAACAAGAACCGACATATCCTTGAAATACGCCATGTTCGTCAAAGTATGGCTTTCCATCATCTTTAATTACACCAAATGTACCATCGGCTTTTTTTAACCGATAGGTCATTGAAAATGGTTGACACGCGTCAAAAGCCGTTTCATAAATGTGTAAGCAACGTTGAAGGTCATCTTTATGTACCCCTTTAACCCAGCCAAAACCATATTCTTCTTCAAGTGTGTTGCCGGTATAACTCAGCCATGTGTCATTTAAATAAATGCACTCTTTTTGTGTATTCGATAACCGAATAAGCACTGAACTGCTGTCTGCAATAGCGATGGCTAAAAGAGGAGGAATATCTTTTCTTGTTAATTTTGGTGACATCGAGGCAACTCCATACTGCGCTTAATTTGCAAAGTAAATAAGCACAACATTTTAAGCCAAACTAATTATTGAGGCGTCTTAACAGTGCGAACTAAAAAGACTTAGGTAGCCTTAGTGTTTAGTATAAGGCTCTGTAAAAAGATAGGACACATTCATCTAACATACAAGCGGCCCGACACAGAGAAACAAAGAGTTGAACGGCCGTAATTTTAGTGACTACACAACAAGCACAGCTTGCTTTTTACCGAAGATGTTGCATAACACGGCACTTTATCGCCCGCGTTTACACGTTTTTGTTACGGGTGTACCGCACACATAAAAGCCGGTCACTTCGTTATGTACCGGCTTTTATAAGTACCTACGTCACACTTGTTTATAGCTCAGGCGCAAACTTTAACATGCGAGTTTGGTCTGTTAACTCAATATCAGTGAGTTCAAAGGGCGGGTTAGCTGTTCGAACAGAGGAAAATGGCATCATAAATTGACCATGCCCCTCGATCTGCTTAGCAACCTCTACCGTTGCCAGTTTTACCCTCTCCCCCTTACTGTCTGTTCCAGTCAGTGTCGCGCGAATAGCAAAGCGCCCAGCGTCAGTAACATCAACAGGAACCTGTGCTTGGAAGTGATTACGCCCTAAAGACATCACGCTAGCTTTACCCATCGTGATAGTATCAGCACTGTGTACAAACGGCATTTTTATAGAACGTTTTATTGTTTTACCACTTGCATTGGTTTTGATATTTGCCTCCAATTCATAATATCCTTTTGCGGCACCTATTGTTTCAAGCGGGTAAGTGAATACTGCCTCACCTTTTTCATAACGTACCTCGAGTTGCTCACCACTAGGGCTAAATAAAGCTAACTCTACATCACTATCTTTGATTTGTTTTTTCCCCATACTGAGGTTTATGCTCAAGCGCTGTTGTTGTTCTTTTAATTTAAACTGGGTTTTAGCACGCAACGCACTTCGCGACCCTTTTTCAATAACGTGCACCAAATATGTATCTTGATCACCGAGCGCTTGGCGTGTTTGTAGCATCGCTTTGCCGTTAACTTGCCCTAATTTGAGCCCAACACTACCATCTCTAAACCCTGCGTTTTGCATTTGCTCACGCGCAGCAATAGCCTGCATTGGCATTTGCCGCGCACTCTCATCACGAACTGAAAACATATCAACTTGCAATTGATGGGGTTTCATCACTTCGCCGCTATCAAAGCGTGCTTTAGGGGCAATACGAATAAAATGCTCCGCTTGATTAACAAACACGGGCACACCACGTTTTAGTTCTTTTCCGGTCACTCGCTGCCAATACTCCACACTGTCTTTTTCAAGGATCTGCAACGGCGCAGCTGACGCCGGCTGAACCTGAGGAAATTGATAAACTGTTTGCTCATTCGCATTTGCCGCAGCGTTCACAAGCATTATTGCAGCACATAACGTAGTTATTTTTTTAATCATTATCTAACTCCTAAATTCGATTTTTAAGCAGGTCTGGTAAGCCAAAGCAATTACGGCGGCTTTGTTGATGACTTAAAGGTTCACTGCCACGCGTTTGTGATTTGTCTTTAAACCACACCGAACCCGCTAACGACTGAGAGCTACAATTTAAAAAGCCATCAGAGCAACTGTCTAACCAATTTTGTGTGACTTCAAGTGCAACTTGGTTTTGATATCCGCCGCAATAGCTATCACTATCCCAAACGGCAGAATCAACATCACTCCCGACCACAGCTTCAAAACGAGAAGGTAAACTTGGACGATTCGGTGTGCCATATAGCCACTGCGCGTTATACGATGCCATCCAAGATACTTGCTGTTGTTTTACTGCATCACTGCCATAACCCAATAGCCAACCTAAGCTTTGCTCAAAAGAGTTACCCGCAACAACGGCATCAGCCAAAGGTGTACCACCACTTGAGGGAGCAAGCGCAATGGTGTGCGTTACTTTATTAATGATATTTGCATAGCGGCTATCAAACGTTGGGTTAGATAAGATCCACCGCACCACATTGCCACCATTAGAATGGGTAATGAGGGTTAGCTCTGTAATATTTTTATTATTGATAAATGAGGTGAGTTGCCCTGCTAAGCAGCCAGCAGCGCCATCGGCCCACATATATTGCTCAAAATCACAATTTATCACTGTGTAATTATTAGTGTTAGGCAAGCCTTGGCGTACAGTATTAACAAAGCTGCCCGTCCAATAGTCATTGTATGCATCGGTTTGTTCACCTGTACCATGCACAAATGCAATCCCTTGTTCGGCAAATGCGCCGTGGCTTAAGCCAGCTGCGAGTGTTAGAGCAGGCATTAATAAGCATGTTTTTATTTTCATGTGTATTCCTGTTGATTGTAGTTATCAGGTTGGAGGTGTGACCTCCGATCAGAAAGTAGACTACACAGGGTCAAACGCAAGGTTTGATTTACATTTATTTAACTTTGTATGCTTTTTCACTCCAAATCATTAGTTTTTTATATTAATAGGCATGGGTTAATGGTGAGCTTTAAAGTGCGTAGCAGTGATAAATTTAAAATAAGATGGCAAACAATAGTGACACTAAATAGTGCTTAAAGGGCTGGTGATGTGTATCCATTAACCACGGAATTACCATGTATGATCACTGAAAAAACGAGACAAATATAGGCACAAAACATAGCTTCAGGCTAAATAAAAGCGCGTAGTTACACCCGTCAATGTCATGACTAGGTTCGCAGCAGTATGTAAAATAAGCACACACCGCTCTTGAATCAAACGAGTAAAATCAACACTGATCAATTCTAATTAATAGTGCTTCTTTCGCTTTTGTTACTTTTTAAGCCAAGACTTAACCTTGCTCATGTGTGTACGACTGACTGGCACACAGGTTTGATTTGACATTTTCAATGCCCCTTCTCGGTTCTTTTTTTCTAATGAGTGAATATGGGCAGTATTGACCCAATAGCTTCTGTGAGTTTGTCCAAATGCAAGCTCTGGCGACAGTGAACTAATATCGTCTATGGCATCTTTGAGGTTGTATAAAATTAAGTGACTTCCTGATTCCAACACAACATTTAAATAATGTAACTCAGCTTTAAGGTAAATAAGCTCTGAAATAGCGTTAATGTTTGCCAATTGCAAAAATTGTTGCGCACGGCTTTGTGTCTCTTCATTTGTTGAAAGTTCAACGGCATTGTTGCTGACTGTCTCTGGGGTCACTGATTGTGTTAATGCCCCGCCAGTGTCACTGCTGCTACCTTGATGTGAACGCCCCCTCTCAGGTTGCTTCGTCGTGAAGTCCATATTTGGCGTGTTTGGTTGTTGCACTTCAGTTGCTTGTTTATGGGTGGACTCAATTTTAAATCCGAGGACCCAAGGCAAATTAATCGCAATCCATGATATCAGCGCGGGGGGAACCATATTTTGCCACTCTTCGATTAAGGCGCCAATGCTGTAAGGTGTTTCTTGCTCTATATACACATCAAAAAGGAGTGAAATTGGCACATAAAGTGTCACCGCAATTAATGCGCTAACAATCAGCTTAACAAAGTTATTTTGTTTACTAAGCACACCTCTCATTAATGTATGCGTGGTGATAAAAAAACCTAACGCTAAAAAAACCTGTCCTTGCCAAACAATAAAATTCAACCAAAAAGGCAGTATATTGTCGTCATCTGAGACGCTTAAAATACACGCTAAAACAAAGCCAACACACAGAAAATAGCGCCATGGGCTTATCGCACCAATCTGAAACTGCCCATCCATACAATAAACTGCCCATTCATACATAAATCAATATGTTAATTAAACCAGAAATCATTTAAGCCGTAAATTATTGTTATTAAATAACGCATACAAAGGATGCAAAAATGACATTTACTAAATCAACAATCGCCGTATTAGTGAGCTTAATATGTACACACACTTGGGCTCAAACAGACAACAATCAAAACGAGATGGAAAGCATTACCGTGGTGGCTCCTCAACCAGACGGCATTAAAATTAGTTCGAACAAATTATTAACGCTACCCGGTACAGGCAACGATCCACTCAAAGGTTTAGAAGCACTCCCTGGTGTTGTTTTAGCAACCCCTAATACTGGCGGCCCAGTAGCACAACCGGCTATTCGTGGCAGCTCAACTAACGACAACCTTTATCTAACAGATGGGTTAGAGATGGGGTATATTTTTCACAACGATGGTTTGAGTATTTATAACCCACTGCTTATTGAAAGCTTTGAGTTAAAAACAGGCGCATGGGCGAGCAACTATGCCAATGCAAATGGCGGGGTCATATTAACGCAATTAAGAGATCCAAGCCCTGACACGCCAACCAATGTAATTGACTTGAGCTTTTTTCGCAGTGGCTTTTTATATGAACAAGCGATTTCGCCAGATGCCGCATTCTACGTTTCATTTAGAGAGAGTTTAGTGCACACCTACGTTGATAACTTTATCGAAGACGAGGACTTTTCATTTTCAGTGCCACCACGTAACCGGGATTACCAAGCAAAACTAATCTGGGATATAGATAACAATAATGTGTTACGTGCAACCGCCAGTGGCGCAAAAGATTACATTGAAATTGAATTTGATGCTGACGGCCGCGACATTGGTAAAAACCCTGACTTAGCTTCTGGCGAACGATACCAAAGTTACTTTCATAGCCAAGCAATCAGTTGGCAATACACTGGCGACAACCTCGAGTCAATCAGCAGTGTCAATGTGTTAACACAAAACCAGCAAGAGCGAGAAGGTGACATTTTTCGCTGGGATGCTGATATCACAAAAATAATTGTAAAATCAGATAACCAATATATTGCTGATTCATTCACCCTCGATTTTGGTATTCAACTCAAACAAAGTGAGATTGATTACGTAAGCAGTGGTCGGTTATTGCCATGCAACACTGAATTTGAAGTGTGCCCACCCAGCTATTTCAACCCCACATTTTCGCAGCAAGGCTCGTTTACTGTAAGAGATTATCATGCCTATGCATCACTCATGGGAGACATTTCGCCTCGCTGGGATTACAACATTGGTTTGGCGTACCTCGCAACGGATAGCAATTCACAACGTTATTTAGAGCCTCGCGCACGTATAGGCTTTGATGTGACCGATAAGCATAAACTAAACATTAGCTACGGTGTTCATCACACACTGGTTGATGACTACCAATATTTAATTCCTCAATATGGCGAATCCACACTTGAAGCCAGTGAATCGACTCATTACACGTTGAGCCTAGACTCAAACCTTGGTCAAGGACTCGGGTTAAAAACAGAGCTATTTTACAAAAAGCTAGATAACTTAATCGTTGCGAACCCTGATGCACAAAAGCGACGTTTAACACAGAATGTGGCTGGCGCACCAACATTTGATGATGTCGCCAGTGGTGAATCGTACGGTATAGAGCTGCTGCTAAATAAGCAGTTATCAGAAGATTGGTATGGCTGGGCAAGCATTGCCTACAGTAAAACAGAGCGCGACAACCCATTAACCAATCAGCAATTTAACTCTGAGTTTGATTTACCTTGGGTTGCAAACCTTGTGCTGGATTATAAATGGAACGAAAATTGGCAAATTGGCGCGAAATGGCGTTTTCAAAGCGGGCGACGTTATACTCAGGTGCAATCTGCGACTCCCTATACTGAAACTAATAATCAACCCCTCTTTTATATACCTCAATACGGCGAGTTTAATGCTGAGCAATGGGGAAACTATCACAGGCTTGATCTTCGCGCAGACTATCAAACCCAAGTATTTGGTCTCGAATCGACTATTTATATCGAAGTGCTTAACGTTTACGGCTCAAAAACGGTGCAAGAACTTGAGTACAACATAGATTACAGTGATTTTGAAAAAGACTATCAATTTCCTGATATGCCGCTGCCTTCAATCGGGATTACGTTAAACTTTTAAGCACATACAATGAAGGCCGGTTAGTAATTAACCGGCCCCTTCAAACATGAGGGCTCACTCAATAAAACAACCCCAAGAGCAACATCATTGTGGTCATTTGAATATTTAGAAGGGCCACCTCTTCTAGAACTGCCCCGTTAGCGTTAAAGAAAACCGAGGGGCGCGTTCATTTGCACGCTGCTCTTGCCTTAAGTACTGGCTTTGCGTAAACAACCCTGTATGGCGCGCTTTATTGACGGTGTATCGATCATTAAGAAGATTATCACCTTTGAAGCGCAGCTTTAAATGCTGCGAAATTTGATAATCAATAAAGGCATTTGCGGTGATTTTAGTATCAACATTGCCCTGATAGTCATAATAGTAAAACGTATAACGACTTTTATCTTCGAGTGTTAAACTCATCGATAGTCCAGGTAAAATTTCGTTCTGGTTTAATTTTACCTGCCAAGCGTTTTTACTTACTCGCTCGATAGGCGCTTTCTCTGCGGTAAAAGGATGAATTACTTCGCTATCTCGCCACGTATAATTGGCACTGACCAAGGTGTTATTTAGTCCAAACGCTTCTAATCCAAAATATGTATCAAACTCAACACCGTACTCTGTTGCGCTATCGATATTACCGTCGCCAGAGCGCTTAGCCAATAAGACCTCATTAATTAAATCACTTATTTTATGGTAATAAGGCGTCACAATAAAACTACCTTCGGTTGATTGCCATTGCTTTTCAAATGCAACAGAGAACTCATCACGCACTTCAGGTTTTAAATCAGGGTTGGCTTCTTCAAGGCGAGATTCATAACTATCAAACCATGGCACAAAATCTTTAAGGTCAAGTTGACTGACTGTTCGTTGGTAATTGAAACGCACCTGATAAATATCATTCAAATCATAGCGCAGATTTAAACGGGGTTTGAGGTAGTTAAATGTACGCGATGTGTCACTGTTTACGTGCTGTAAGGTATTGGCTGTTACGGATAGGTCTGTTGCGACGTCAATCGTCGATCGTTCATATATTAAGGACGATTGTAGGTTTAACGTCGGTGAAATCGCAAAATTATAATTACTAAACCCTTCATAACGCGTTTCTTTAATATCATTTAATTCGGTCGAATGATAAGCAGACCCCGCTTGACGAATAAACTGTAAATTTTCATCTAACTGATTTATTGCCACCTCAAAGCCAGAATCAAACGTATGACTTTTGTTGAGCTTAAAGCGCCAATTAGTGCGCAGTACATTTTCTTTTGAGGTATAAATGCGTGGTAGCTGGTAATTTGGTTTAAATACTGCGCCATCTTGCGATACACGGTGCCAAATTTTGTCATCTGAATCTGCTTGATTACTAATAAATAACAACTTCAACTGATGAGCATCATTATAATCATGGGTAATATCACCGCTTACCTCCCACTTGTCTCTGCCCCAATCATACTCCAACTCTTTGCTTTGCAGTGTGTCTGAGGTTAAAAATTCACTGTTGTTGGCCGTAAGTGCATCAACGTTGATTTTTTCATAAATGGCAGTAAGTTGCATTGCGGTTTTATCTGAATATACATATTCTAACTTGGCAGATAACTGGCTCTCTTTGTAAATGTTCTCGCGTAGACGAACATTTGTTTGCGTATCAACATCCGCAGGAGAGGTAAACTGCTCTTGTGAGCTTATTTCAGCCGGATTAACAGCATGGTTTAAGCCTATTCTGTATTTTAAATTGCCTTTACTCGCACTGTAAGTCAAAGAGCCTGTGGTATGTGCCTTGATATTCGCTGTTTTAACCGTGCCTAACGTCCAAAGAATCGATGAATCTATGTCTTGTTTCAGTACCACATTAATCACTAATCCATTACTTTGCACATCTAAATCAGAGCGCGTCCCGCGAATCAGTTCGATGTATTCTACGTCCTTCGCTTGAATACTATTGAGCTCCTTCTCAAGGCTATTCTCTTTACCCGACATCCGCTTACTGTTTATCAAAATTTGATCGCCGGACGATCCAAAACCACGATTGTTTGATGTGCTGTTCATTTTGCTTAAAAGGCTATTTGCACCAGGGGTATTTTCTAGAATGTCATATAACGTTTGTGGCTCCAACGCCATAAAGGTACTTGCTTCATACCGCTCAATATTGGCAATAGATTCATTCGCAGCACTGGTGGTAGAAAAACCAAGTAGCATACTTGAACCGCCAATCAACACGGCGGATAAAATAGCATGCTGCAACGCAGAGCGTTTATATAATACATTTGGCTGAGTAACGCGGTGTGTCATTGTTAAGTCCCTGTCATTAAATTAGGGTTATCTTAATCAACCGGCACATCCTCAAATAGGCACAAAAGGTAAAACTAACGCAGCGAAAGTTTTACAAAACTTTGCATTTGAAGGGATAAAAGGGTGATATAGTCCAGCTAGGATAAGTAAAGGATTTAAAACAATAATATGAATATTAAACCCACACTGCTCATCATCGAAGATGAACCGAGTATTTTGCGTGGCCTTACGGATCTATTTGTATTTCATGGTTTTGATGTTGAAAGTGAAATGGACGGAAAAAAAGGACTCATCCGCGCGCTAGAAAAACAATACAGTTGTATTCTTTTAGATGTCATGCTGCCATCAATGAATGGTTTTGAGATATGCAACGCCATTAGACAGCAATCTCAGGTGCAACCAATTTTAATGTTAACAGCAAAAAATACTGAGGAAGATATTATCAATGGCCTCACCTTGGGCGCTGATGATTATTTGGCAAAACCGTTTTCAACGTCTGAATTGGTGTTACGAGTCACCGCTTTAATCAGGCGGTCAGGTTTGTCTAGCACTAACAACACACTCAACATTAGCAAGCATGTGAGTATTTGCCTGCAAAAATTAACCGGCACTTCTCATCAACAAGCCATGCGTTATACGCGTCGCGAAGTGAATATTTTAACCTACTTAAATCAACAAAAAGCCCCCGTATCACGCGATGAGCTATTAAGAGAGGTATGGGGATATAAATCAACTGACTGCCTAGACACCCGCACGGTAGATATTCATATCGCTAAAATAAGAAAAAAAATTGAACGCGACCCGAAGACACCTGAGCACCTCGTTACGTTAAGAGGCGAAGGGTATCAGCTTTTTAGCGGCCAATTGTAATATGAAACCCTTTTTTTTAAATAAACGACTAGTAAATTACCAGCAACGCGTTAACCGCCTGCGCTGCTTTACGCTTATTTGCTTATTCCTTTTATTAGTACCGATTAGCATGGTGTTCATTAAAGGTTATTATCAATTTGAAAAAGACCTGATAACTGAGTATGAAGATAAAACCGAAGAAATAACCTCGCAACTCAACTTACGGCTATTTAAGCGGGTGGTTTTTGACAATGCAATAAGTACATTCGCATTTGATTACTACCAACATATTTATAACCCGGCCAATAAACATGTCAGCAAAGAAAAATCGCCGCTTTCAGATCTCGCTTACAATACGCGATACGAAGGGCTATTAGGTTATTTTCAGATTGATCAAGAGGGCCAATTCAACAGCCCGGTCTGGCCTAATGTTATTCACAATACGCAAAATTTAATGACCCCTCAAGATGACGACGACACAAAAAAAAGAAAAAACCTCGCATCAAAGTTATATACGATTACCGCCAAGTCAAAAGAACTAAAAGGCCTTATCGATAACAAGCTTGCAGCTAATAATGAGAAATTTCTCTTATTCTCTGATGTACCTGGACACCTAATTTTTTACCGTGTCGTTGAAGTTAATAATACCCAAAAGCTTCAAGGTTATGTAATCGATGTCAGCGCTTATTTAAATAATCAAATTAAAAACATGCTAGCCACAGTGCAGTTTAACAACACCATTGCGATTACATTAAGATCTATGTTAACAAGCTTAGATGAAGCCTATTTTATATATCAGGGTCATGCACAAAGCCAAGCAACGATAACCCAACCAATGCAATTATCACCTTTGTTTAATCAACAAGTCATAAACAATCATGAATTACGCTGGCCTTTTAAAGACCACCAACTGATGTATTCAACCTCAAAGCTTATTTTACCCACTGCTGCCACATATAACTTGGGTATCATGATGCTGTTGATACTTGGCATCGTTATTGGCTGCTATGGCTTTTACCGTTTAGGGGTTAAACAACTTAAGCTTGCAGAGCAGCAACTTAACTTTGTTTCCTCTGTGAGTCATGAACTTAAGACACCTTTGACATCTATTCGTATGTATTCGGAAATGCTTAAGTCTGGCATGGTGCCATCAGAACAATATAAGTTAGATTATTACGACTTTATACACTGTGAAAGTGAACGTCTCTCGCGTTTAATTGATAATATATTGCAACTGTCAAAGCTTAATCAACCACAACAGTGTGTTGAAGCGCACTACACCAAACTCAGTATTCTTATGAACATCATTGAATCGAAAGTATCGTCGTTACTAATTAACAGCGACTTTAAAATAAATATTTCAAGTGAGTTTACCCAACCCGATCACGCCTTACTGTTGGTTGACCTAGATGCATTTTCACAAGTCATCATTAATATTACCGATAACGCGATTAAGTTTTTTGACAGTGAAAAAATACACGATCACAGGCGTAAAAAAGTAGACATCCATTTCAAACCGGACGCTAAAAATAAAGACTTTATTGAGATGGAATTTCGTGATTATGGAGAGGGAATTAGTGCTAAACAAGAAAGCAAAATCTTCGAATTATTCTATCGCGGAGGTTCAGAGCTGACTCGCTCAACACAAGGTACCGGAATCGGGCTTGCACTCGTTAATGAACTTGTATTAGCGCAGCAAGGCACGATTGAAGCGCACTCCATGTCGCCGGGTTTATCAATAAAGATACGCTTTAAAAGTAAAATCCAGTAAGCTTTTCCCCCTTTTAAAGGGGCGGTTTTACGCCTCTTGGTTTGCGTTCAAGTGTTAAGTGGCTACTTAGCGGAGTCTAAACACTTCAATTTTTCAAAATACTGATATGCTTATATTCATATTTGAGTGTAGCTAAGGTAAACACCATGAAATTACCCCTGTCTTGTGATGCCCATTATTACTCACACTTCATGTCTACAGCGCAAAGTGAAGCACTGTTTAAGTGGCTGATGACCCGCTTTGATCTCGAAGAACCTGAGGTTATGGACTTCCCCGATGGATCACAAAAGCCTATTTTGCCGCGAAGAATGATTTTTTAGACTCACAACTTGCTAAATCGGGTGGTTTCTCGTTGCATCATGGCAGACAAACAAAGAGTTTCCCCCTGCTTGAAGAGTTACGTCAGCAAATTACTGAACGCACCGGTTGTAATTTGGCTGTCGCGGTATGTTTGTACTACCCCAATGGGCAAGAAAGCTTAGGCTTTCATAGTGACTTACCCGCATTTGGTTCTACAGATCTAATTGCTTCAATCAGTATGGGTGCACAGCGAGAGTTTTTAATTCGCTCAAAAACCCCCCCACATAAACACTATAATATCACGTTAGAAAATGGTTCTTTATTGCTGATGGGCAAAGGCTTTCAAAATGATTATGAACATGCAATTGCCAAAGGTGATAACACAATAGGACCTAGGTTTAACATCTCTTTTAGACGCTTTGGCAATAGCAAAACATAAGTAGCTTAGTGAAAAAGCGTAAAGTAAATAAAGGAATCATCCATTAGACAACTTCGCTCATTTACTAACTTTAAAGCGATTGAAAATAAATAAGATGTGCCTACTTTTGATCAAGACTAGACAAAAACATACTTTTAGGTACCTTATTCTTAGTCATAACTTCATGATATAAACCGTCGCCTATACCTAAATCGATAGCTTTATTTACAACCACCATTGCGTTCAAACTCTTAGTTATGTCTTTTGCAAATGCAACATGAATCGAACGTTTCTCAATGACATCAGAATCAAATGATATTTTGCTTTTAAATTCAACTAATTCAGTACTCAACAAGTACTTGCCATAACTTTCCGACATAATTAGGCGGTCTATTTTTTGATTATAAAGTAGTTTAAACCCTTGTTGAGCCGTCGCAACTTCTAACAACTCATAACTATGATAACCCGTTAATATTTTGTCATGCACACCTAAACGAACACTCGCAATAACATTTTCTTCGTCTTTCCTATCTTTATGATAAAAAGCACCAAATGCCCCCATCCCAATTGGGTTTGACAAAACCGCCCACTGCTCTCTTCCCGGTAAATTAGCTGCTAAAAATAGACCGTCAGCTTTTCCTGACTGAGCATAATAGTTTGCTCTAGCCCAAGGTAAAACGATGGCGTCCACTTCATACCCTAATTTAGCTAAACTTTGATTTAAAAAATGCCAACTCGCACGATAGATTGGGTAATTTTCCAGTAGCATTTTTTCATGATCATGGCCAACTGCAAACGTGATGGTTTTATCTTTTTCGCTGGCATTTAACAAGCCAATATTACAGCATAAAATGCAAAGTAGAATGAGAGCCCTACAAATCATAGTAATCTCTTTTTTAAAGGGGGACTTTTAAATTATATAAGATTTAAAAGTAAAAGTTATATTTTAAGTGATCACGAGTAAAAAATAAGCACAAGCTATTTCAGTAAAGGGTCACCCTTTAGATTGTACCCTTTTAACTGTGTACGGCCGTTCTAGTATCTGTTTTTATGAGTATTATTTCCAAACCGCTTGCTAATTATTATGAAAAAACCGAAGAGGTAGTTAATTTTAATAATCAGTAGCTTAATGTAGTTCGACGTTTAAAAAACTAATTTAGTTACTCTATAGCTAGAAAGAGTTAATAAGTTTAGTTGGTTTAAATTGTGTCATGATTTTTCCATTTTCGTTAACCGTTATAAATAAAAGGTATCGCACAGACTTTGCATCAAGGTCATTTTTATTAACGATAAAGTTTTCTTGAGAGTAAGTAATTCCCTTTTGCATCCATGTAACTGTTAGTGCGTTATTTTGGTATTTCCTTAAAGGGAATGTAGTTGAGCAAGTTTTATCTATTTGAATACTATTACAATTAATATACTTACCTGTATCGAAAACTTTTAAAGTGATGTTGTCTACAATATCAGCGGAGGCATTTTTAAATACAATGCCATTAACAGTCAAATTAGTGTTTTTTAGGGAGGGCAATAATAAATTAGAGCATGATTGCAAACAAGTAATGAATGCAAGCAGTATCATATGTCTCATGTTGGTAAAGGTTAACAATCGGCAGATAAACTTTTTGAGAGAGTTAGTAAATTCTCTAAACATGCATTTTTCCCAAGTTAATCAGCTTTATATAAATCATAACATAATTCATATGCCTGTGTGATTTGCGAACAAAGTATATGACGCCAAAATGAATTGAATTATTTTAGAGAGGAAAAAGGGAATGCCAGTATCACTTTATTCATGGGAACTTTATTACAGACTGAATGCATCACTATGAAACTTTCAGCTAAATTAAGTTGCTTATTAATTGTTGTATTAGGTGCTAACCAACAAGCTTTTTCCTATCAAGAAGAGCGAACTTCAGCTGAGCATGTCACCAATAAAGAATTAATTCCTCAAGAAGATAACCCCTTAGAAAAGAAAGTCATAAATATTCAACATAAAATAGACACCATGATGCAAGACACCGCTTCTTGGCTGGATAATATGATAGAAGATGATAACGGAAACATTTACCCAAAAGCAGCTGCTCGGGGTTACGTTCAATTAGGGTGGATACCTAGAACAGCTGATCTATCAGAATTCGACCCTAAATTTAAAGTGCATTTAAGTTTGCCTCGCTGGAATAACAAGGTCTCGTTGGTTTTTGATAATGATGATGAAGATGAAATAAAATTAGATTATGAAGCTTCTTCTATTTCACAAGATAATGATGCTGAAGAACTAAATATTACTATGCAGTACATAAAAAGCATAAATGATTCATTTAATATAAAATATAAGGTTGGTATATCTAAAGAGCAATTATTTCTAAGAAGCGAAATTAAAAAGCGTTGGGTAACTGATGACTATAGTGTGGGTATAATGCCAAGATTAGATTATTTTCTCAGAGATGGCTGGGCACCTAGCATTAAAGGAACGCTTGCTGTGCCAATAGATGATAATGTTGTGTCGTTTTCTGCTAGTTGGCAAAGATTTGAAAAAGAGAAACGCTCAAGGCAGAAATTAGGCCTTTACTATGTGAATAAGAGTAGCGCAAAAAACGAACTGGTCAGCGGGTTGCAATTCGCGAAAAATGAAATAGGTAAAGAGAGCTTTTTGATATCAATTCGCCAACGAAATTTAATTTACAAAGATTGGTTGTTTTTAGAGTTTGAACCATTCTTGGAGTTTGAACAAGAGAATGACTATAGAAGAGAGCTTGGCTTAGCTATTCGGCTAATCACCTATTATGGACCTAACTAACGTTACTGTAGTGGTCAGCTAATTTTGGACACAGTTTAGAATTTTGGTTTCTAAAACCTGTAAACAAAGCAGTTAATCAATTGCGGTTAACTTCACTGGAAAACATTCAAAATGAAACCAATTAACAAACAGCATGACCCCCCCTCCCTCAGAGCCTGACTACATATTTTTTAGGGTAGATAGAACTCAATTAATGGGCATAACTTTTATTGAAAGCTGTGGGGACGACATAGTAATTCATCAATTGAACAAGAGAAGTTTAATGAGCCTGCAAACCTTATCTCAGATAAAGGCGCGTTTAGTTGATAAAAGTTTTGTTCAAGGTCACCGTTCATATATTGTGAGTTTGGCTAAAGTTGATCCTGTTGATACTGTTGATACAGACCATTTATTAATTGGTGATACTGATGTCGCTATCAATGATGCTCTGTCATGTGGAGACGATACATAGCTGTAAAATTACATTCTCAAACGACTCTTTTGCTTTATAAACATTCATCGCATTTAGTCTTGCTTCTTGCCAAGGCAAGAGCCAATCATACGTTGAGCTCCCTTCGTTTTTCCCTAATAAAAACAATTGATGAGTAATTTATCTTTCCAAAGTAATTTAGCATTACATTCAATATATTATTAACAAAAAGTTAAAACTGATTGTTTATTTTACTGCATTATCAATTTAATGATTTCAACCTACTATAAATACATCGCAGTTGATTGCCGTTTTAAAAGTGCGTAATTGATGAGTTTATTATTAGATAAGACTTAACTTTCTTTAAGTCTTAACCAGCTAACTAGTGGGAAAAACAAATGAAATATGAAAATTTTCAAACATTCACAGCAGAACAAAATGAAGGTGTTTTAACCGTTACTTTTGATTTTGGTTCGGTCAATGTTCAAGGACAAGAAATGCTAGCCGACTTAAATAGCCTAGCAATGCGATTAGAGCGCGACAGAAATACAAAGGTTGTTGTTTTTCAATCAGCTAACCCTGAAATTTGGGTATGTCACTATGACACTGAACTACTTAAAGACATGTCTACTGAGGCTGTTTCTCGTGAAGAAGTCCAACTTCTTGATTTACAATCAGTATGTGAGCGAATCAGCAAAGTACCCCAGGCTACGATTGCTAAGCTAGAAGGCTTTGCTCGTGGTGGCGGTCATGAACTCGCACTTGCTTTGGATATGCGCTTTGCTGCTCGTGGCAAATTTAAGTTTATGCAAATGGAAGTTGGTATGGGGATCCTCCCGTGTGGTGGTGGTGCATCTCGTATGGCGCGTCAAACTGGATTAGGTCGCGCACTTGAAATTATTTTAAGCGCCCGTGACTTTGATGCTGATGAAGCACAAGCGTATGGCACTATCAATAAAGCATTAGAGCCAAGTGAAATAGGCGAATACGTTGATAATCTTGCTAAACGCATTGCTAAATTTCCAGCAGAGTCTATCAATTCCTGTAAGCAAGCCGTATATGAATCAATTGATAAACCAATTGATGAAGCTCTTAAAGCAGAGGCTTACTGGCTTTACCAAGCAACGAGCAAAACGCCTGCAATAAAACGCTTTACCGTAGCCGATGAACAAGGTCTTGAGCATGATATTGAAAACCAGCGTAAATGGAATGAGCTAGTGATGAATGTGCAAGAAATAAACTAATGAGCATTAATACGCATAAATTACTCATTACTGACTTTTTCTCCCGTTTTGTAGAATCAGATATTGATGGACTGTTATCCCTGCTTGATGAGCAAGTCGCTTGGAAGATGATGGGGCAACAAGGAGGATTACCCGTTTCTGGTGAAATGGATAAGGAAGGTATTGCAGGGTTAATGCAAAGCGTCAGAGATTTAGTGTCTGGCCCTTTGAATATGCACCCTATTGCATGGACTATCGAAGGTGATCGAATAGCCGTTGAAGTTGAATCTTCAGCCATTTTAAATAACGGCCGAGCTTACAATAACCTTTATCATTATCTGATTGTTGTAAACAACGGGAAAATAAAAACAATAAAAGAATATGCTGACACCGACCAGGTTAGGCGGGTATTTCTAGATTGAGTGTTTAATTTAGTAAAACGTATAGAGACTAATCATCTCTATACTTTTATCGTCATTATTATTGCGCAGGTAATGCGCTAAAGGCAAAGCTAATGAAAAAAACAATTTTAATTACAGGTTCAACAGATGGTATTGGACTAACAACAGCTCGTTCTTTGCTCAAGTTAGGGCATAAGGTTTTAGTTCATGGAAGAAGTGAAGGCAAATTAACGCGTATTAAACAGCAGCTATCAGAATCGTTTAGTACAGAGCAAATTTTCACCTATAGAGCTGACCTATCCAATATGGGTGAAGTAAAAGCATTGGCTTCACAAATTAAGCGTGATCACAAAAAATTAGATGTGCTGATTAACAATGCAGGTGTGTTTGTCGTGCCTGAAAAAGTGACTTCAGAGGGATTGGATGTCCGTTTTATGGTTAACACTATTGCCCCTTATTTATTAACCCAACAATTGTTACCTATACTTGATGAATCAAGCCGTGTAATTAATTTGTCTTCAGCAGCACAATCTTCAGTTTCGCCAGAGGAATTAACAAAGCCGAGTGTTCTCTCTGACAATGCTGTATATGCCAAAAGTAAACTGGCATTAACAATGTGGTCAAGGCAAATGGCATTGCAACTTGGTGCAGATGGACCAAGTATTATTGCGATAAACCCTAAATCATTTTTGGGCAGTAAAATGGTTGAACAAGCCTATGGTGTTGCTGGCGGTAACTTACAAATAGGTGCTGACATTTTAGTAAAAGCGGCTTTATCTGATGAATTTTCAGGTGCATCTGGTTCATATTTTGATAACGACATCGGGAATTTCACATCGCCACATCAAGATGCTATTGACGCTAAAAAGATCGCCAAACTAACGGGTGTATTAGAAAGCATTATTCACGATTAACCCTGAAACAGTGGCACTTAATATTAATTGAAAGGTATAAAGTTGCATGAAAAAAATACTCATTAATTTTGCACACCCAGCAAAATCACATTCAAATATCAATAAAGCGTTAAGGAAAGTGGTAGAAGAACTAGATAACGTGACGGTAAATGATCTATATGCAAACTATCCTGATTTCATGATTGATATTAAACGTGAACAAGCTTTATGTGAAGCTCATGACATTATCATTTTCCAACATCCTCTATATTGGTATTCGACTCCCGCCATTATGAAAGAATGGCTAGATTTAGTGCTAGAGCATGGATGGGCATATGGCTCAGAAGGAAAAGCATTACAAGATAAATTATTTTTTCAAGCAATATCAACAGGTGGTGATGCATCAACTTATCAAAAAGACGGTTATAACGAATTTACCCTCGCTGAGCTAACTTCGCCTTATCAAGCCACTGCTAAATTATGCAATATGACATGGCTACCCCCTTTTGTTGTATCTGGAGTACATAGTGGCCTGCCAAAAGAAAAAGTGCAAAGTCATGCTGAAGCTTTTCGACGTACTATTATCGCTTTGCGTGACGCATTATTTGATATTGAGCTTGCAAAGCAACAAGAATATTTAAATAGCGATGTAAATCGTGTCATAAGGAGCGTGTAGCATGGAAACGTTTTTACTTCAGTTCTTCATTTTTCTGACGGCTGCGGCTATTTCTGTTCCCATTGCGAAAAAGTTAGGTTTGGGTTCAGTACTGGGCTACCTCATTGCAGGTATTGTAATTGGGCCTTTTGGTGCGTCTTTAATTCATGATGTTGAAGAAATAATGCACTTTACTGAATTTGGTGTGGTTATGATGCTATTTTTGGTGGGGTTAGAATTAAAACCATCACTGTTATGGCAACTTAAAATGCCAATTTTAGGTTTTGGTGGCTCACAAGTTATAATAACAAGTTTAGCTATTTCGGCTATCGCTTACTACTTTCTACCTTGGCAACAAGCCGCTGCCATTGGGCTCATTTTGTCGTTATCTTCTACCGCTATCGTACTGCAAACATTGCAAGAAAAAGGGAAAATGAAAACTGAAGCGGGTCAATCAGTATTTGCCGTACTGCTATTTCAAGATTTAGCCGTGATCCCAATGTTAGCGGTACTTCCTTTATTGGCGACACTGGCTATATCGACAGGTGGGCATCACGATTCAGCGCTTTATGACATTAGTGCTCTCCCTCATTATTTACAAATAACAGTCACTATTTCAGCTATTGCCGCGGTACTGATTTTTGGCAAGTTTGCGTGTCGGCCTATATTTCTAATGATAGCTAAAACCGGAGTGCGTGAAATATTCGTAGCCGCAGCCTTGGCATTAGTTATTGGCACATCACTACTCATGATGATGGTAGGTTTATCACCTGCCTTAGGGGCTTTTTTAGCTGGCGTTGTACTGGCAGATAATGAATTCCGTCATGAATTAGAAAGTGATATAGAACCCTTTAAAGGGTTACTGTTAGGGATATTTTTTATCTCGATAGGCGCAAGCCTAAACTTTTCACTTATTGGCAATAATATCTCACTCATTTTAGGGTTAACCGCAGGGTTAATAGCAATAAAATGGCTCGTATTAGTGTTAGTTGGCTTAGTATTTAAGATCAGTTCAAAAGAGCGAGCATTATTTGCTATTGCACTTGCACAAGGCGGTGAATTTGCTTTTGTTTTATTTCAACTAGCAAAAACCAGTGGGGTATTGTCTGTTGATATTATTGAACCACTCATCTCTGCGGTGGCCATTTCTATGTTTTTAGCGCCTGTCATGTTTGTCATTCATGAAAAAGTTACGCAAACATCACAAGTAGAAAATAAAGAACAAGAAGATGACACGATTAAAAAAAGTGATCATAAAGTCATTATTGCGGGCTTTGGTCGTTTAGGAACCGATATTGGTCGGTTTCTATTGTCTGCAGGTATTAAGCCTATCATTCTAGACCATAACGCAGGCAATATCAGCGTATTAAGAAAGCTAGGTTTTGAAGTCTATTACGGCGATGCGACGAGGTTAGATTTATTAGCGTCAGCCGGCGCATCAAGTGCTGAATTACTCATAATAACGTTAAGTGATACACATGCTGCCACACAGCTAGTTGAACTTGCTCGCAAACACTACCCACAGTTGAAAGTGGTCGTGAATGCCAGAGATAGAGAGGCTTCTTTTGAATTCATGGATCTCAATATTAATGAAGTATATCGAGAAACTTTCGGCACAGCCTTAAATATGGGACAAGCGGCAATGAAACAGTTAGGCATTGACCCTTATGAAGCGCATCGTTTAAAGCAAATCTTTCAGAAAAAAGATCTAGAAATGATGCCAGAACTATACAAGCAACGAAGTGAAGAAGAGAGTTATATTTCGTTGTATCAAAAACATCATGAACATTTAGAAGAGTTAATGAACTTAGATCA
Organism: Pseudoalteromonas sp. H105; assembly: GCF_001469215.1. GTDB lineage: Bacteria > Pseudomonadota > Gammaproteobacteria > Enterobacterales > Alteromonadaceae > Pseudoalteromonas. The sequence goes on along the minus strand of NZ_LOFH01000003.1, from coordinate 65,054 downwards.
TAACGAATGTCTAATTGCGCTGGATAAAGCGTGGACAGCTAAAAACCCTGAACTATAAATAATACCACTCAATTAAGGAGTTACTATGTTAGGCGAAGATCATTCTTTAGTTAACGAGTTTCCAGCTCATAAAGATAAAATTTCAGAATTAAACCAAAACGATTCAACGTTTGCAATGAATGCAAAACGCTACCACTTACTTGATTCTGAAATTAGAACGCTAGAGTTAAACAATGCCCCCATTGATGACGAAGCTTTACATCAACTAAAACAGGAGCGTGCTCAATTAAAAGATGTGCTTTATCTAAAAATAACGAGTGCATAAAAAGAGAGGAATTTGCTGAAAGCCCCGAAGTAACCTGAAAGGTATCGGGTTACTTATATGTATATGTGTGATTACCAAGGGATTATGTCGGTCTAATTACCGAGCGACTTTGTCGTAAATAGCATATCAGCCAGTGATTAAATTTGACTGTCGCATAAGTGCCATTTCCGGACGTTCGTAACGTCTTAATAAGCCGTGCAAACACCGCCCTTTTTTTGTGTAATATTGAGCAAAGCGAAACACAAAAAATGCGGTGTGTTTGCATCGGTTTTAATTAATTTTGTTAGGTTTCATACCTCATTAAATCCAACTATTAACTCTAGCCCAACGTTAATTCTATTCCCAAAATAACTATCACATCTAGTTGAATTGTATATTTCTAGACCTAGCTCTAGTCTTTCTTTCAAGGATAGTGAGTTTATTTTTGTAAAATCCTCAGATGATTCTTCAATTAATATTTTAACCCGATCTAATAGTATCCCATTTTCAAATGCTCGAACTTTTACACCTAATCCAAACTTAAAATCATAATCGCAAACGTCTACGATTAAATCTTTTCCAAGCTTATGAATTGATGCAGATATTTTCATTGAAACCTAACATTTTAGTATTTGTACGACACGCAGTTTGTGTTGTAGTGTCACTTGTTGGACTGAGGTGCTACCGGCTCGGTGAGTCAGAGTTAGTGTTGTTTATGCTATGGGAATTTGTTTTTATGGCCTAAGCGATATCAAGCCAACTATACTGGCGTGTCTATCGTATCTAAGCTGTCCCTGCGTTACTCAGCGTTTATTATGTATCCATTAAACCTAATGTTTAACCGTTAAGCAATTATATTTATCCAACCCCAATACTCGCTGATCGCTCAAACCTGCCCCATACATTTTAAAGTTCTAAATAATACATTCACAACATCCCGCATAAATGCAGATCGCTCAACACGCTGATTCAAAGTTCTATCAGAAAACCTAAATAGGGAACGTTAGCACCTCTTCTGTAGGCCTTGTTGCATATGGCTCTGCATTCCAGCCTTGTAAGAAACCATTCTAAACAGATACGCCCTACGATGAATCAACTTACTTAACGGCATTGAAAAGTAAGGGATCACCGCTGTTAAAATTTGCGGTGGAAAGTGGGCTTTAGTGCTTGCTGTCCACCTCAGGGCGTGTTGTTAGATAAAAATAACAAAGCTAGCTAAAAACGTCTCCGCATAGACTAGTTCATCGATTATGGCCCGGTAATCTATTTTATTAAGTCAGCTTGTTTCACGCTGCTAACGAAAGAGACTAAGTCTGCACCAACACCTATATCAACTTTAAATTGCATTCATTTTCTATATAGGTGTTATTGGATATTCACCTTGCTTCAATCATTATCATTTAAAGCTTTAATTTGCTCATTTATATCCTTCAATTGATATTGGTTTTTAGTATCTGGCTTTATCAACTCCAGTGCCATTTTATAGGCTTTATCAAACGACTTATCAGCATCAATTACAACGTCTGGCTGAACTCCATCACCTTCCCAGTTAGTTTTGGATATTGGATTGACTGCTTTTGAAATCGGAATTGATGCTCGAAAACCATTCCCTAAGTCAAAAAAATGTATAGGGTTTGCTCCTCCACCTGTTGATTCACCTACTACTTTTGCACGGTTTAAGTTTTGAAAATTATAAGCAAACTCTTCTGCTGCAGAGAATGTAAAATCACTGGTTAAAACATAAATAGGCACATTAGGACGCTTCTTCCCATCAATATCATCAAAAGTCCAAAACTCTGTTAGTTCACCTGTTTTTCTACTATAAAAACTATTTAAATGTGTTTTATTATCAAAGAAGTGAGTGCTGATAAATTGGATCATCACAGCACTACCACCACCATTTTTACGTAGGTCAAAGATAACGGCATCGGTATCTTCTACAAAAGCTAAAGCAGCTGCAGCCTTTTTTTCCGATAATTCATCTAAGTGGGCAAATCCAACAAAATCAATATAGCCAATATTACCTTTTAAGATCTCGACCTTTGAAAAGCCAGAATTTTTCCGTGACAACATTGAAAACCAGCCTTCATAATCTTTGCTTTGCTTTTTACCCTGTAATGGATCGTTCCATAACACTGAAAAGTGACCATCGTGCTTACGAACTTCTTTAGCTAACACCTTAGCCAGTGCCTTGTTGGTATTAGCTTTTTTGAACTCTTTGCTCTCTTTTAACGTCGATAACGCGGCTGAAATAGCAGCTATATTTTCCGTTAAAACATATTGATTGGTAATTTTGTTTTGAAGCTCATTTAGAATCTTTTCTTTTTCTGTGAATGAAAGCCCAGCAGCCAAAGCTTGGCATGATAGAAAGGCAATAAACCAAACCGTGTAGGACAGTATTTTTTTCATAGAGTATTCCATTTAAACGTTGTGTATTTCAAAATTGTGTAATTTTTTGAGGGCTGTTTCAATTAACTCGATAAATTTTTAGTACCAAAAGGCGACAAAAATAAAATCTAGCCAAAACAATGTCATCATCATTGATAAATTGATTACAGCGTGCAATGTTACATGCCCTAAGTGAATGTATTTTCGCCATTGAATCAATTTAGGTTTATCAAAAAACCAGTAGTGATAATGCGCGGCTATTGAGCTACACAAAAACAAAATTAAACCAACAGTAACTCCAACAGATTGAACAGTAACCTGCCCTAGCACTAATAAAGGCATACCACTGCTACCTGCTGAACCAAGGCAAATGATGACGGCAACTAGGCATAGTGGCGATAGCATGTACCATTTTAAACTACTAACTTTTACTACACTTTTATTTGTCAATCGTCGAAATAATTGAACAGCTAGCGTTACAGCAATAATCAATGTAGTAGAGAAAAATGCAATTAATAATGTAAAAGAAAGAGGCTTTGTTAGCGAAGAGGTATTTACGGCATTGACCATCAATGCTGGAACTTGGTAGTACCATACACTGCTCTCTTTAGCGAAGATGATATCAATGTTATGGCCTTCGGTTGATTGTGTTCTAAAAACATTACCGCCAACAGGGTTTAATGTGTAAATAGAATGGGGCGTTTTTAATTTTAGCTGTTCATTTTCGACAAATACGGAAGAAAATGATTCTAGTACTTCAAAAAAGGCAAGCCGCGATAATCGAGAAGTGAACGGTCTGTAGCTGCCGATAATTTCTTCATAATTTATGATTTCTTTTCCACTAAATCCGTGTACTAACTCCTTCGAGTTCTCTGCTTCAAAGTTATTAACAATAAAGGACTTTAGCGCTTGTTTAATTTCTTGTACACCATCTTTAGCCTTGTTTCCACTTGAGTTAGTCAAAACTACAAAGCCTAGTTCTCGCCCTTTTGAGTGCCACATTTCTGATTGGTAGCCAATCATTTCGCCACTGTGCCCTATCCACTCAATATCATCAATTAACTCAGTAATTAAATACTTGCCATACCCTATTTGATAGCCTTCTTTTGCCGCTAATGTTGTTTCAGTCGTACTCATCTTTTGAATAGATTGCTTTGTGATAATGTTAGCTGAACCTTTTTTTATGTATCCGAGTAACATCCTTTGTATTTTTGATAGTTCAGCTGCGCTCGTATTGAGAGCGCCTGAAGCTCGGTCTTTAATATGCTGATAGGCGACTAACGTGCTTTCATCTTTATTGGCAATGTAACCTGAAACTAAAGCGGTATTTATTTTTGGACTAAGGTGAAAGCTTGCATGCTTTATTTCTAAAGGTTTAAATATGTGCTGCTGAACATAGTCTTCATAGCTCAAGCCACTAATTCTCTCTATCAAATAAGCCGCTATGGTAGGGCCTATATTTGTATAAGACATAAATTGCCCTGGTTGATACCGGGCTGTTCTGGTGTCAGGCAAGAAGTCTAATGCCTCTTTTGTAGACATAGTAGAGCCATCTACTCCATATTCTCTAAAGTGAATATCATCAAAACCCGCCGTATGCTCTAACAAGTGAACAACAGTTATAGGAAACGTTTCACTCCATGGATTATCAATGAGGATCTCTGGAATAATATTTTTCACTGGTGTGTACAAGCTCAATTGCTTACTTTCAACTAGCTGCATAATGGCGATTGCTGCAATAGTTTTTGATATAGAGCCCACTCTAAAAAGTGAACTTTGATCAATGTGCTTACCATCTTCAATTGAAGCTAGACCATGTTCTATAGTTAGAAGCTTTCCACTTTCGTGATTAAGTGAGATTTGTAAGCCAACTAACTTATGCTTATTTGCAATTTCAATCACACTACGGCGTAGTTCCTCTTTTTTAGTTTGAGATATTTCAGGTAAATGACTCACATCAGCATAAGAGAAACCTTGGCAAAAAATAGTAATGAAAATAAAGGTACAACGGACAAAATACATAAAAAACCTGTAAATAATTAAGATTTCAAACGAGATTTAGTTTGAAAGTAAAGGAGAACGAAACAGAAAGTGATGGTCAGGATTAACAGTAAGAACAATAAAATGGTAATTTCGGGTAAATGAATAGCTTGAACAATGAATCTGTCGTGCTGCTTAATACTCGCCCACTTATGTTCGCTTGCAGCTGAATAAGCTTCATTAGCGAATATATTAGCTACTGCTTTACGGTTTGGGTACCGAACAATAACAATTCTATCCCATTGTTTACTACTATAATTGAGCCAATTACTCGCAAAAATAGGATAGGAGTTATTGTTAAGTAAAAGCTTTATCATAACATCGCTAAATAACTTATAAGCTTGCTCCCCACTTAATGGCTCTTGCCCCTCTTTATACCCTCCCTTATCATTGTACTGCGCTATTTCATGATATTGATATAAGTTCACCGTATAAAAAGGCTTACCGTCGTCAGACAATAAAAAATCTGATAACTCAGCCATATTATGCTTTCCACCAGGAGAATGGTTATGCGCTTTTATTTTATCAACATATAGATTAGCCTCTTCTTTCGTCATAGCTGAAGATGCTGTTAAACTCAGAAGAAACAATATTAATAAAGCAGCTACTAGAACGATGAGAAGCTTTAAAGTCACGTTTTTATTAATCATACGGTATAACCCTTATTTAATGACTGTCACTTTTTGAGGTAACTTGCTAAAAATCAACATAGCACCACTTGCTTTAAGGTCGTCATTTCTTTCAATTTGTATGTTGAAGTCGTCCTTTGTTTGATGAACCGTAGAGTTGTCGGCATATTGCAATGTAATAGAAGCTGTGGAATTAAAAGAAAACTCAATATAATCAATATCAGGTATTAACCAACTAGGTATACCAACCAACTCACTCGCTACTGTTTCTAAATCATCCAACACTCCGAATACTTCACTGTAAGCAACCTTATTTTTTCGAATAGGCTTTATGCCCGCCGTAAAATCTAAGGATACGGAGCCTTTAGGTTGATTAATTTCCAGTCGAGCGTTCTTACCCATTTCAACGGGGAGTAAGGGGAAATCTACCAACCCTTCGTCATCTACCACTAGATTTTTAACGTTTTTTCCTTCATGAGTAATCGCTAAATAAATGTCAGAAAACTGAATTTCTTCTACTTCTGGCTTAATAGTAGCTATAAGACCTGTATAAGGAGATTTGGCGTACTCATCAATAATTGTCAGCATTTTATTGATTTTGCTGTATGACATTTCGCCATTTTCATTTGAATTGGCAGGTAGAGATAATAATACTAGAGCTATGCCATACAAAACTGATAAAAATTTTGCAGTAATGAACATATTCTTAGCCATTACTTTCTCATTAAAAAATTTGATAAGTTAGTACCTTCTCATAAGTTTCCAAAATCACTATTCATACGATATTCGCTAGGATGTGAAATGAATGTGAAATACATCTTGAAGGCAAACGAAAGCTACATTACATTTAAATTTGATCGAATATAGGCTTACTTTTATTAATTTCCAGTGATTCAAATTTTGAAGAGTTTTTCATAACTTGAAAAGTTTTCAATTTCACGTTCTTTTCACATCTAACATCTTAATACTTGATTCTTAAAGAATTGGATACATTAGGACCCTAAATGTTAAAAACACTTACTAGTAATGCTTTGCTACTAATTTTATTAATAGGAATGAGCGGTTGCGATTTGGTTAATGTAATGAGAATGAAGTATGCAAATGATGATGTTATACCTGTATGGAACGGTAAGGATAATCAAAAAGAGTTAAAATTAGAATTCATCGGTGATAAACCATACATTAGAGCACGAAATAATAATCAGAAAGAACTATTACTACTAATTGATACAGGTGCTTCATTTACTGCTCTATTTAAGTCTTAATCAATCAAAGAGTTACATTTTAAACGAGGCTTTGAATTTGATATAGGAGGCTGGGGAGATGAAGAAGATTCAAAAGTATTCCAAACCACTTTAGCTAGCCTATCTTTTGCGGGCATCACCTATCATGGGTTCGATGTTGCAATCATACCAATTGATAAAACACCTTATTTTAGAGTCAAAGAAGAAATTATTTTTGATGGTGTCATAGGCTATGATATTTTACGTCATTTCGTATGGACATTTAATCGCCAACAGGAAAAACTAACAATAGCGAATAAGCCTCACTCAAAAAAACCTAAAGAGAGCGAAATTGCTTTTGAAACATCTTTTGGAAAAATTAGCATTCCAGCAAAGGTTAATTTAGGCGGTGATCATGTTGAAGAACGTGAAGTAATAATAGACACAGGTAGCCGCCATTACTTCAAACTAAGCTCTGCATTCATTGAAAATAATGAATCAACACTTGGAACTATGATTACTGCGATGGATTTTGGTCTTAGCGGTGGAACAAAACATAATAGAGTTACCTTACCTTCATTAGACCTAGGCCAGAACTATTATCCCTACGTTAAGACTAACCTAATTAAAAGTGATGATGAAGATGACTGGTGGGTTATTGGTAATGCCTTACTAAGTTTAAGTGAATATACAGTTGATTATTTGGATTCAAAATTATTCATTTCTTCTGTTGGCAGCATAGAAAACACAAGCCGTTATAACTTGCTTGGATTAGAACTGAGGAAGTTAACAACTGGGAACTTTATTGTAAGGTATGTTTTCCCTGAACTTCCCTCATCAAAAGTAAGCATAAAAGAAGGGGCAATTATTACTAAAATAAATGGTAAAAATAGTCTTGATATTTCAGAGAACGAATGGCTAAAAATTACAAATACTGTTGATACACATGAAATTTGTGATTCAACAAAGGCGTGCTGGCAAATATCAGCTCAACAAATTAAAGGTTATTCAATCCATTAATACAATAGAGTAAGTTTATTCTTGTAAAATACAGGTAAAGATAGATATTTGACAATAAATGATGGATAAAGAAACATCTAGTAGTCATAGGGCCATTATTGTATTACAAATTGTTATTCAGATGGTTAAGCCGCATATCTAGTAGTTTTAGCTACGCCACGTAGCGGCCTTGTAATCATTTGGTATGGTAAGTTATCCGTTGGTGTAGGTTGTCAGCTAATAGATTGATTTCAAAGTTAAATCTATAAATTTTGTTTTGATGTAACTAACATCGAACTTAAGGAAAAATCATACATTTTGACTACTAAGTGATTTTCTATCAGTTGGTAATGAGAATATATTACGTGATTAGCGCTTTTTAAACTGTACTCGGAATTAACATTAACTAATTGAAGTCACCGACCGCTTTGAGCTTGAAGCTGCCCATCGAAAATAAAAACCTGACGGTCCGTAGATCGCTCCAATCAGTCTGCCAGATCAAATCTAAACTTTATTGTCAAAACTGTGATATCAGATATGAACTGCCAAAACTTATCTTTAATGGACTCGTATCAAGTTACTTTACGCTATATCTTCCCGTTGAATTAACATAAAGAATGAGTTCCGTTTCAGCCTCAATTACATGTTTCCCTGTAGTTTTCGAACTAAAAAAGCTACTTGGCGACAGGTCTGTTTTCGCTTTTTCATTTCGCCACTGATAAGCCGCCTGTCCTTTTACGACGACAGCTTTTAGCCCGTTCTCGTTTTCGATTGTGCCTTTAAAGCCTGCTGGTAACTTAATAAAGCTGCCATTAGCCAGTTCAGGGGTTCCCCAAAGATACGCTATTTTTACTTTATTACCCGCTAGCCAATGTATATCTTTTGCATCACGCCAAACAAGATTCTGCTTATCAACATTAATTGAACGTTCTCCATTATCAAATGCATTCTTTGCAGGAAGCACCAGATACGGGCCGCTGTCGATCTCTAAATAGATTAGGTTTTCTCTCGCATCTGCTGCAGTAATATGGCTTTCGCCTGCAGATTGTGTCCAAAATGACCCTGCTGGTAGCCACATTTTTTCAGCAGATGGGTCGTCGTTGTGCATTGCTCCTTCGATCACCACTCCACGGTAGCTAATGTTGTGAATATGTGGAGGAGAGGCAAACCCTTTGTTAAATTTAACTAACATACCTGTTGCTATATCTTTAGTGCGATCTCCCCATAAGTCGGCAGCTCTTGGGCTTGCATCACCTCTTAAAGGGTTAAGTAAACCCCATTCAATATTGTCGGTAGATATGATGGTGTGTTCATCTGCTTTTGATGGTAATGCAACACTCATCAAAGTGAATAATACAAGTATTAACTTATTCATTTTCGTTTCCTTTTACACTCATTGAATGCTTAATAATTTTGCCAATTTTTTCCTAAAATGGGGCTGATTTGTCCTTCTTCGCTGTAGGTACTGTCCAACGTTGATACGCATCAGCAGTGTGTGACTGATTATTATTCATCGGTATTTGGCCATGCTCCCCATACAACCACAATACAAAATTAGCACGTTTGCCACTTGTTATTGGTTGAGCAGCATGTGCCTCACTACCTCGATGAATCATAGCTGTCCCCGGTTTAAATGAGAGCCTATTTACTTTATCAGTCGTTTTATCGTAAAAATCGACTTCAGACCCTGTAAACTCTTCCTCAGGCAAATTAAGGTTAATGTTTAGTGTCGCGGCTGATGCATCTGTATGAAAGCGTAATGACGTATCCATCCCTGCTTGCCACTGAATTGAGAAGCCAAAAGTCTGTGAATCATAGCCCATCACCTCTGGGAATAACATGCGCGCAATTGGCCTCATATAGGTATTAAGTAGTTCGCGATAAAATACCTGAAAGCTTGGGGCTGCTAGAAACCCTTCCGAGCGTTGATCAAGCATTGCACCTCTTCGATTTAATACGATTCCGTATGGCGGGCGCAGCGGAATTTGTGCATCAACAACGGCTTCAAGGTAAGCGCGTAAATCTGCAAGGCGCTCTGGATTGAAGAATTGAAATTGAAAAACCCCTGGAGATACGTGTTCTAATAACGCCTTCACAGCGGACTCTTTCGCCGGATCTTTCCAAGCCTGCTCAACGGCATTGCGAAGATTAGAATCAAGTAATGACATGTCTGGCATGACTAAATGACTGGTTTCATTTTCATCCCATTCGCTCCATGCATTTTTGAGTAATTGCTTATTAGTATCCCAAAACTGTTGTACAGCCGGAGCACGATTAAGCATTGCTTCTCTTGAAGGTAAATCTAAAGAGCGAGCACGTTGCAATGGGCCAGGTATAAGTTGTGCAGTAAATCGATCTGTATTGTCCATTTTATTTCTCCTCGTTTATTACCAGGTAATCCCCCTAGCAGTATGGAGAAACAAACTTATTACATATCATAACCTAAATAAATATAGAGGTTATTAATACAGAATTAAGATTTTATATATAATAAGTGCAAAGCATTGGTTTATTTGTTTTCCCAATACGGTATTTGTCCATAGCAGCCAATGAAGTAGTCAATGAATGCTCTCACTTTAGGCGCTAACAATCTTGAACTGGGGTAGACAGCCCAAATAGCGGTATCTGAAACGATGGGGTAGTCTTTTAACACTTGAACAAGTTCACCTTTTTGTAGGGCTTTATAGGCGCACCAAATAGAACAAAGCGTTAAACCCGCGCCATCAATACACGCATCTCTTATAGACTCACCGTTATCTATTCTAATGGCACCTTTGCTTTTAATTTTTTGGATGCCGTCAGGTGTTTCAAAAGCCCAACTATCAATCCCGATAAGATTGATACATTGATGTTTTAGAAGTTCCTGCGGTGTTTTTGGTTCACCATGTTTATTAATGTATTCTGGTGATGCACAAATAATTCGTTTGTCACCTGCAAGTTTTCGGGCAACCAATGTAGAGTCATTTAACGACGCATTTCTAATTGCTATATCAAACCCCCCCTCAACCATATCAACGATGCTGTCACTTTGGCGTAAGTCAATTTTCAATTGCGGGTGTTCTTCAGTAAAGGCTTTTAAAAATGGCACAATATGCATACGACCAAACGATGCAGGTGCTGAAACTCTAATGGTTCCTTGTGGGGTAAAGCTTCCTGCACCTATAGCGGCCTTAGCACTATCCACTGCATTTAAAATTTCCTCCGCATGTGGCAAAAATTCTTGTCCCTCTTCTGTTAAAGATACCTTTCGTGTGGTTCGATGTATCAATTTCACGCCAAGTGAGCTCTCTAATTTATTGATATGCATGCTCGCAACAGGAGGAGATAACCCCAATTCACTGCCAGCTAAACTGATATTGTGCGTAGCCGCAATCCGCACAAAAAGTTTTAGATATTCATTATTCATTGGCCACAACCATTATTAACAAAAAGTAAAAACTGATTAATCATAAGACTATATTATCAACACTAAAATTTGTAAATATACTTACCTCATCAATTAGAGAGAGGGTATTAAGATGAAAGCGATGATTATTAATGAGTTCGGTGATAGTAATGTGTTTACTGCGGCTGAAATAGCTAAACCTGAAGTTAAACCAGGTCACATTTTAGTCAAAGTAGCAGCAACCAGTGTTAATACCGTTGATACCATGATTCGACAAATGGGTGAAAGCTTAGCGCCTTTATCTCCAGCATTACCGGGAGTGTTAGGAATGGACTTTGCGGGTACTGTTGAAGCCGTTGGGGATGACGTAACGGGTTTTGCAGTCGGTGATGATGTTTATGGCTGTGCTGGAGGCTTAGCTGACTTACAAGGAGCATTAGCGCAATACATGCTTGCAGACGCAAAATTAGTGGCTCATAAGCCTAAAAGTATTTCAATGCGCGAAGCGGCGGCACTGCCTTTAGTTGGTATAACGGCCTATGAAGGGTTAGCTCGTGCTGGTGTCAGCAAAGGTCAAAAGGTATTAGTGCATGGTGGTGCTGGCGGTGTTGGTCATATCGCTTTACAACTCGCTAAATATTTTGGTGGTGATGTTTATGCTACTGGCGGTGGCGAAAAACAATCAGCATTGATTGAAAACTTAGGCGCAACACCTATTAATTATAAATCTGAAACAGTCGCTGACTATGTTAAAGCACATACCCAAGGTGCGGGCTTTGATGTTGTTTATGATTCTATTGGTGGTGCAAACTTACTTAATTCATTTGATGCAGCAGCACTGAATGGTCAAGTAGCAACAACCGTTTCTATGGCTGAAATTGATTTAACAACAGCCCACTTTAAAGGCTTATCTTTGCACGTCGTATTTATGTTAATACCGATGCTACACAACCATAAACGCGAGCAGCATGGTGAAATATTAACGAGGCTTGCTGAGATTGTTGATGCAGGTGAGTTGACACCCATTGTCGATGAACTGCACTTTAGTTTAGAAGAAATTGGCAAAGCACATGATCGCTTAGCAAGCGGCAAAGGAATGGGTAAAGTAGTGGTTTCAATCTAGCTTCAAACAGCCAACTTTCACTAATGGGAGCCTTAATAGGCTCTCTGATTAAGAGTTATTTAGGCATCATTGAAATACAAGCAGTCACTTATTAAACCCATGAATTTCTTTAAAACCCAACAATTCAAGGCATTGTATCAACAAACTTGGCCAATGCTTTTAGGGCTATTTACCATTATGGGCAGTCAACTTGTTGATAGTGCTTTTATAGGTCAACTTGGCTCACAACCGCTGGCAGTCGTCGGCTTTTCAATTCCAATTTACCAACTAATTATTGGTGTTCAGGTTGGGTTGGGTATAGCGACAACCGCATCTATATCAAGTGCCATTGGTTCGAATAGAAAATTATACGCAAAGTACTTAGGAATGCTTGTGTTATGTATTGGTGTTACTACCATCACAGTACTATGCGTTTTACTTTGGTATTATCAAGAGGGAATTGCCTATTCTTTGGGAGCGGAACCGTCTCTTTTTCAGTTGTTAAGAGATTATTGGTTTCCTTGGCTTTTAAGTTGCTGGCTTGGGGCAATATTATACTTTGGTTACAGCATTTGTCGGTCACATGGTGAAACCCTTCTCCCTGGTAAAGTGATGGTAATTACCAGTTTACTGAACATCATCTTGGACCCTGTTTTTATATTTACGCTTAACATGGGGTTAGCAGGGGCTGCATGGGCAACATGTATCTCGTTTATCATTGGTTGTTTCATTATTTTCAGGGCTATTATACAAAAACCTTATATAGCCATGCTTTACAACGTCGGCAGAGCAAAAAAAGGGATTAACACCATTGTTAAATTTACAATTCCTGCAATGTTGAGCCAGTTCATCCCCCCTGTTTCAGCAATGTTAGTAACCGTTATTATTGCTTCATACGGTGATATCGCTGTAGGTGCTTGGGGTTTAGCTAATCGTATTGAGTATATCTCAATTATTATGATTCTAGCTTTAACAATGGCGTTGCCGCCTATGATTGGAAACCTTAAAGGTAGAAATAAAATCCCTGAAATATTTTTTTTGGTAAAAACCGCCATGAAAACAATAATAGTTTTTCAGCTCGCAATAACACTCTTCATATTAGTAATCTCTAAACCCGTTGCGAATTTGCTTTCAGTTAATTCGCAAATAGAGTCTCTTTTGTTGCATTACCTATGGATTGTGCCTGTAAGTTATGGTGCATTAGGTATTTGCATGGTTTGTGTTTCAGCATGCAATGCAATGGGGTTACCTAAATCAGCACTGGTTATTTCTCTTTTACGCTTATTTAGTTGCTACTTACCTCTTATATGGGTTGGCTCAGAAGTCTATGGGCTTTTAGGTATATTTATAGGCGCAACGATAGGAAATTTTTTATCCGGCATGCTGGGCTGGTCTATATTCCTGCAACAATATAAGAAGATAAGTAAGTCGCAGCCCGATGTAAAACTTCTAAGTATCATAAAAGGTTAAATTATTTTTATAGCTTTTAAGGCACACTCACAATAATTAACTGGCACACATAGGTGACCACTAGGTTCAGCTTTATGTTTTTCTATTACAAACGACCGACACAAAGTCCATACCATTTAAAGGAAAGATCAAATCCTGAGGGATCCTTGGTTTTGATGTGTGAAATCAAAAACTAAAAAAGCACTATAAACATATTACCGCTTATAGTGCTTAAAGGTGCCTATGTTGTGAAAAACTGACGCTTAAAAAACGCCCGATTTACTCACTAAGAACCGTATAAAGCTTTCATCAATTGGCGCAGATTTTTTTGGTTGGTTTCCGTCTTAACCAATGCTTTTAAACGGCTTTTCACCTGTGGTTGTGACTTTGCTTGTTGGCTCAACGCTGATATCGCAGCACTACGAATATCCCTAGAATGATTAGAACCTGCAAAAGCATAAATGCTATCTACTTGTTCAGCATCTAACTTGTTATTACCCATCGCTTTTAAAATAGCGCCTTGTGCTTTGCTATCAGTTTCTTGGCTTAGTTGAGTACTCAAGTAATTCAAACTGCTTTTACTTGGCATTTTTGCCAGTGCTTCTGCCGCGTTTACACGTAACCTTGGACTATCGACAGCTAAATAATCACCAATAAGTTGTTGATGTTCACTATCTCCACTATTGCCCAGAGCGGTAATTAAGGCTGATGCTTTACTCTCGGTTGCGCTAAAACTTAAGTTGTCAGCCAGCGTTTGGGTTAACTGAGTTGCAAACTCACTGCCCCGCTGGTTTTTTGCAATAGCCCCCATTACCATTAACGCACTGTGAGCCAATGTTGAGTTTTCTTCATCTAAACCATATGACATGGAATACTCAAAGATGGCCTCTACCTGTGAAACTGTTAATGGCTTTTCACTGTATTTTAGTGCCATTAAACTGCGAAAACGCTGATTAGGTGAAAATAAATCTTGCTCAACAAATGCTTCCGTTAGTAATTGCTTTGAATTCACTGAGTCATGTTTACCTAAGTACATAAACAATTTACTTTCTAACGGATCAGCCATTGCTTTTGTTGAAATAAGCGCTTTTAAACTCTGCAAATGCTGGTCATTGTCATAAAGAAATTGCAAAATATCCTTTCGATCTCCCTCAAGCCAATCCATACTTTTTAAAGCAGTTATAAACGCTTCAGCACTTTTTAATGGTTGAGGCGGCGCCTTAGGGTAAACCCAGTCAGCGCTCAAGTATGGCCATTGATTAGGATCGTCAGGTAAGTGCAGTAACCTTGCATCATCGGGTATCGATTGATACTTGCGGTTTAAGCTTAGCGTTTGCAGCACTTCAATATCCATATTGCCATCACGACTATTGACTTTAATATGACTATTTCCGAGGGTTTTGGTTAGCCAGCATTTATCGCTTTCAAAGGTAAACTCATCACTAATAACGTTAGCTGTTTCCAGCTGCATCACGTTTTTGGCGGCGTTAGTGCTTCGTCTAGTGTCAGTAGGTTCTATATAACTAAGTTTATTTCGCATTAGTTTATTGTCAGCTAAAACCGTGTAGAGTGATTTATATTGACCAATGTCGTCACGCTCTTTAACCCTGTACTTGCCCCCCTGTAAATTTTCAGGTTGTTTTGCACGGTGAAAGGCACGGTATAAAGCGATCAATTTTTGTTGATCAGCCATTTTTAGTTTAGCGTTGAATCGGTAATCTAAAACTTCACCGGAGCTATTGCTGATCTTCACGGCAAAGGGCACAGAATACTCATTGGTTGTACTCAATGTTTTATTCAACTTTGCTTTGGCTTGATACAACTCAAAACCCAACCAGTGAGATTTCTCTTCAACCAACAATGGTCGATAAATCAATCGCCCTTGTAAATCAAACTGGCTTTTAGCAGGGCTGTTCATCGAAATAATATTAGTATCTGCTTTTGATTGAAGTTCAGCCAAAACAGTACAATGAGGCACTGCATAAGCAGCTGATACATAACCTAATAGAGTGCCAAATAATAAACTCATTTTAATTAAACGCATTATACCTTAGCCTTCATACTAGTAGTTTAAGGTTGCTGATTCGTCTAAAATTGTCCAGCTTTTTTCGTACAAGGTGCCGGTATCGTAGATAGTTTGAGTTTTTGTTTTTGTTTTAATTTTACAGCACCACTTATATTTAGGGTATTTAACATAAATATAAAACTCACCAGCAATTGCCTCAATATCATTTGTTACATCAATCCCTAAGGTTATTTTAGACTCAGTAATTGCTTTAGCTAAATCGGCATAAAGTGTTGCATTGAATGTATCTGCAATAATCAAGAAATCAATACCAACACCGCCACTTGCAACGCCCAAATTGATTTCAGCACTGGCATAAGCATCCATGCTAGCAGAAACAATATCTCCCCCTAAATCAATTCGGCTATTCCCATAAGCTAAACCAATTCCTAAATCTAAACTACCACTGACGCCAGCCTCTACAGTAACCGGCACAATAACAATGGTGAAAGTCGCTTCAACTACTTTCTGTTCCTCGCTCCAGCTATATCCAATGGATTTATCTAACGCTGATAAAGTATCGCCTTCGTCAATTAACGTATCACCGAGTACACTAAAGCTTGCCGCATAACTTATTTCACCATCACTGACATTCGCGCTAGCTTCGGCATTGGCGCTCACTAAGCTCGCTGATTTATCAAATAAGTAAAGGTCGAGATCAGCTTCAACTAACGCCTCTGCTGAACCACCATTGCTAGAAGTAACATTCATATAACTATAAAAAGAAGGGCTAATTGCCACAGCATCACTGTCACCATAAGTACCACTCCAACTCCCAACTTTGGCCAATGATGTTGCCGCTGAGGCGTTAGCGAGTGAGCTTGGTGCTGAAGCTACCGTCGTTTTTTTGCTATTTTGTTCTGCTGATTCTACTTTCCTAGCCTCATCGTAATAGAGCGCATAAGGCACGTCGACTGTAATACTATTATTTTCGTTATTAGCTTCAATTTCAGCCGAGTCGTCCTCAAAAGTAAATGTCATACTGAAACTGTTTTCGCCACCATCGCGATCAAAATCATCATGGATCGCTTTAAGCAAGACACCATTCACAGCAACATCCCAAGGAAAGTAATGAGATTGCTCGTGATCAGGAAATACAATTTTCATTGTATCCCCATAAGATTGCTCAAGCTCATTCCATAAATGAGCGTCATAAGTAGTATCGCCGATGGTTATCGTGGCACTGATGTCAGCCTCTTTGACGGAATCGCCAAACTTTGTTGCGTTAACAAACCCAATTAAATCAGGTACTTTATGCTTTGGTCGACCAACACCGCTGGTATCTCTTTTTCCAGGACCTGGAAAAATAACAAAACCATCTCCAACTTTAAGTTTATCTAAAACAAAATCATGGTATCGACCGCCTTTAATTGAGATCGAACTGTAGGTTGTTTCATCGCCGGACTCAATTCCTCGCGATTTATTATCCGTTACATCCGCTTCATTTAAGATTACCGTACTCGTGTCAACGAAAGCGGCAATAACAAACTCACCAGCACTCAAATCTTCGTTTGGAAGAATCAGTTTCGCTGTATGACTCTGCTCCCCTTCTTGTAACTGTTCAATATAAAACTCACCCAAATCGTAACCATCTGGCTCTTCTTCAGTGTCGAGCTCAGCCACTTTATCTCTTTCAATTAAAATAAAAGAAACACCCACATGTTCATCCGTTAATAACGTGGTTTCGGTGGTGAAATCTACCGTAATTTCTTGACCCGGTTGATAAACGTCATTATCGACAGAGCTCATCGATTTCAAAGCAACATTGGCGACAGGTTCTTGTTCGGTGGGGTCATTATCAGCACACCCAACGATTGAAAATAGGGATAAAGCCAACACAGTGCTAATCCTTTTGAACTGATTCATATTACGATTCCTAATTATTGATTGTAATTTCGACACACTATTTATTAATTAACAAAACTCATTCTTTTATTTAACGTCAAACAGAGTTACTTACATACGGCTATGTATAACCTCTACTTCATGTATAGCTACATTCACGTTAATTAAATTACCATTCAAAATATTGCTACCTCAGCCATCGCTCGTAAATAACAGCGCGTACTTCCACTTATTATTCGTGTCACAGTGAATTCATCACCGTCACTTTTTAGTGTGGAAGTCTCGCTGTTAATTGAGCCAGAATCTTCAACGTTGTCCTTAAAGACAAACAGATAAACCATTAGCAACACCATTACACATAGCGAGTGTGTAATTTAAATGCCATTGTTTGATCCTAGACACTGTTTTGATTTGAATTTAGGGTACAAAAAATACATATCGCAAAGGCTATATCACAATAATGGATGAATTATGGAGGGATAAAAATAAACAAACTTACTAGAAAGGGTTAAGGGTAATGGGTGACCCTTTGGTTTGAGGCGAAAGCCAAGGGCCTTGATTAATCATCAACGATGCTTAATTAAACAGCCTAAATTCATATGGCGTTCTTTACCTAAGCCACGGTGCATATTCACACCAATCGACGTCATTACTAGGTGCGTAGTCATATTTAAAGTGAGTTAAAAAAGTAACAACACTTGGTTTTTTGACTAAAAAGATCAAGCACAGCTGCCTGCTTGAGCGGAACTTACTAATGGGTGACCCTCTGCATTTCGCCAACTCCAAAGTACATAATTATGTATTGTTTGTAGTCGTCCTTTAGGGCGGTAAGTGAATTTCACCACAGAGAACTCAGAGGCGCTTCGCGCTGCACCGAGGTTAAAAGTATTACTGTAGGCGCTAAGCTTGCTGGCGCGTGGGTTTGTAGGTTGGGCTTTAGCCCAAATGATGGTTCTTACTGCTAGCTTTTGTCGGGATAAATCCGCGACCTACATTAGAAACCTTATTCAAGGTTTTTTGCCAGATTGCTGGCAGCAACCAAGGGGCGGCTGCCGCCGACCGCCCCTTGGAACCCCATGGCGTCCCGAGCATCACGCTTAATCCTTCAAAACACAATTGATGTGAATGTAAGCGCCGTGTAATCGCCATCCATGGCCAAGTCACGGCTTTCATTTCATCCATGAAATGAATTACTCATCAATTGCTTATTTTCAGGGCGTGATGACGGGATAAGGGTGTTAAACGTGAGGTTGGTGTTTGGTCTTGGCAAGATGCAAGACCTGACCCTCCGCATTTTATTTTCACTAACCAATAAAACTAAACGCCAGATAAAAGAAAACCAGCTTGCGCTGGCTTCAGTGATAGTCGTTAAAATTAGTCCGCTATAAAACCACGATTTCGCCATCTAGCTCGAACATAATTTTCGAAAACCCTACCTTCAGACAAGTTTAAATCGTCAGCATGATCACTAATAATAATTTGAGGCATATGCCCAGTTTCAAACTCAGTATCTTCACAAAACTTAATAATTTCATTAAAGAAATTTTCTACACTTTTAATATCTTCATCAACATTTTCCAGCCTATTGATGGTTGAAATTTTCTCTACATTGAATTTTTCTGCATTGTCATTGGCTACATTTGGGAAATAAACTTGAGTTGGTTGATCAATAAACAGTATTGGTGGAATAGAACAGCTATCTCCTAATGAACAAAATAATTTTTGTAAGGATAGAAAAAGAGATAAATGACAATAAAGCCAGTTAGCACCACTTCCCATCGACCTTAAGAATACTTTCTCTTTCTTTGCCTTCAACCAAATATCAAATGACTCCAATGAAAAATTTAAGTCAATAGGGTTCTTGTAGAACTCTTCAAAATCAAGATTTTGACCAATAGAGTCCATTGTTTCCTTTAATTCTTTTTCAGCTTCGCTAATTTTTTTATCAACAGCATATGCTTTTAATTCTTTATTAAGCCCCTTTATTTTATCGACAAGCGACTTCAATTGATCGTCAGTATCTTTTGGAGTTTTATCATTAATGATTTCTTCGAGGTAAATTTCAATCGATAATTTTGCTTTCATTATCTGTTCACGAAGATTTTGCCTCTTTTCAACTTCTTTATTATTAGCGACAACACCGTCAATTTTTCGTTTTAAAGTAGCAACAGCTTCTTTTTTGCTACCTATTTCTAACTTCAACGATTGTAGCTTAGGCTCGTAATCATACTGTTGAGGTTTCTGAATACTAATCTCATCATTAAGCCAGTTTATTGCTTTAGTTAATTCATCGGCCTCGTGCTCTAACTTATCTATGACACTGTTACAAAAAGGGCATTCATTAATTGATTCGGTAATTTCATGTGGGTAATTAATAGCACTTATTGACTTAAAATAATTGCTGCTTATTTCGATTGTTGAGTTTATTGCTCTAAATTCACCTTCTAATTTTCTTAAAGCACTAAACTCTACTTTCATAGCCTTTTCAAGTTCAGCAATAAGTTTGGTGTTAGCATCCGATGAGGCATCAAAATCAACTTTTTTATCTTTAATACTATCAAGCCAGCTCAAAGGCTCTTTCAAAATATCTAAGCTATTAGCGTTTACAAGTGGCACTCCACTTAAAGCATGATATTCCTGTAACTTACTATTTAACTTAGCTTCTCTTTGCTGTAATAACTGCTGGCGTTTAGGTAATGATAACTCAATACGTCTTTTCTTTTTTTCTAGCTCGGCCAACTCTTGCTTCTTCAAAAAGTAACTTTGATCAACAAAACCTAAAAATATTTTAAAGTGATCAATAGCTTGCTCACGCTTCTCTTTTTCATCAAAGCGGTAGAATACAGCATGTTTATTCGCGATAAGGTTTTGGTGCTGTAACATGAAAGACATGAAACTTCTGATTGAAGGGGAAGGTTTTCTTTTTCCAAAAAAGTTACGGTCATCATTGTTTGTTTCAATATCATTGACGTTTAAGCCAAAAAACAACCCAAGTTTCTTTTTATAGTTATGTTCAGCAATAAAATAACCAAGTTTAAACCACTTATTATTTACCTCTAAAATACCTTCAGTTAATGGTAGGTCATCATTTGCTATTTCCTGATAGAAGCCTTTTCTCTCTTTGGGTTTTCTGGCAACAACTAAATAACCATTTTCCTTTTTAAATATCGTAAAATAAATAGCTGCATTTTCAGTTATTTTACCAACGGGAATAGTGTATTCAGATGAGGCCAAACAATAATCAAAAATTTCAATTAAGGCACTCTTACCTGTGGATGACTTTCCTGTTACAACATTTAATCCTTGAGAAAATTCAACGTAGTGGCATTGCTCTTTTTTATCAACAACACCTATAAAAGCTACATATGGCTTCATAAATTCTTAATCCCTAAAATTCGGTAACAGTCCTTAACTAAAAACGGATTCATTAATTTTGCTAAATTTTTAGCTGCAGTTAGCTGTTGTTTTTTACAATGCCCACTGGTTAAAATATTAGCTTCAAAGTTAACTGCTAATTCAGGAGTTATTTGGACAACATTTTGTTCTTTCAAAATTAACATGCAGGTATTGGTCAACTCTTTAAAGTCCTGGACTCGCTTTTCCAAGCCTTTCAAAATTAAAGGATCATTAAACTTAGTGTTTAAACTAGATTTGCTAAGCCTTTGCAATTTATCTGAGGTTTCTTGATGAAATAACATTGGCAGCAATAAATAACTGAGCAAGAAGTTTTTAGGCTGTTGCTCTAAGTGTGAATAAAACTCTTGATATAAAGGAGCCAATAAATACGGATTATGATGTAATACGCCTAGCTGGCGGATAGCGTTAGCCATTACTTTAATTTCCATTTTAAGTCTAGGGATTCATCATCCATGTTGACATGTAAGACACCATCTCTAAACCAACGATCAGGTCTACGGTTATATGTTTCGAATTCTGGGCTTTCTGACTCAAGAACGTCATCATAAAAAATTTGAGAATCAACAATTACATCATCGACCTTTTTACTTGTTTTTTTATGCTTCCTTTCAAAAGCTGAAATAACTTCACTTTGATAGCTATCAAAATATTTTTGCCGAGTGCCTTGTTCGAATTCCTCTGATACAACCGTTAGCACCTCGCAATAAGAACTATGCGCAAGATCTATTTCATCATGATATTCAATGTCCCGAATTTTTTGCAAATACAAGCTATCTGTTGCAGAAGTCACCGTAAAATCTTCAGTTATGGGTTTATGAGGGAATATTCTTGTATGCTGCTTAAACTGACTCTCAAGCAAATCAAATTCTGTTGCGAAGGATTTTTCTGTAACCTCCCAATTATCGTCAACAGCAACCTCAGGTGAAATAAGCCAGCCAACTAAGCCGTTCATTAATCTTGTTCGATTACTTTCTGGTACACCTTTACCTATTTGATGAACTAATGAGAAGTATTTATCTTCGATAACATCTGAGCAATCGTATATCTCAAATTTTTCAATAATATCAGCTAACTTTGTAGAGTTTAAAAATGGCTCTACTTTTTTTTGCTTCGCATTTAATGAATCTTTAGTAGTCAAAATATCAGTGATAATTTTTAACCTTTTCTCTAATGATTTACTTTGCCAGTCTGCTAATTTGCTATTAGAGCCTATTTTCTGAGTAGTGATTAGAATTAATTTAGAATAGGTTGAATGATCAAATGCTGGATCTAGCCAATTAGCTAGTGTGTTCCATAAATTTTTATGAGAATCTGTTAATGGATCAATAAAATGTTTAACCTCAATATTTGCTTCATCGGGAATAGCAATATCACCATCTTTTTCAAATAATAAAGACTGATTGGGTTTTAATTTAAAGCACCACTCAATAGCCAAATAAAATTGGTAAATGATCCCTTTTATACTTGCCGATGCATCATGGGCTACTGTCTTTTTCAAAAAAAGTCCTTCTTGAATTATTATTTTTCTGTTTGTAGTTTAAATTTCAACTAACTACTTTCAAATATTTCCATGTACCAACGGGTAGTTGCTTAGCCTAGGCTTTAGCGCTATCTCTAGTATCAAAACCAGTAATACCATATGCAGCTAATGCCTCGATTGCTTGAACCTCATCAGTTATTTCAGGTAAGCCTTGAACCATACCTTTGTAATGAGTAAAGCCTTGCTCTGATTCTTTCCAGTCTACCGTGCTTACATCATGCAACTTTAAATCATTGCCGTAAAAGCATGGGGTTGAAAATTCCTTTTTTACCTATCACGTACCACTTTTTAAGCTTTAACATCGTCACTTCTAAATTCCTTGTACTAACAATTTAATAATGACAGTAACGCATTAATAAATCTAGCTAAAATATATCAACAGTAAATAAGCTCGATATTGATATCACGCAATAAAATGAAAATGCAGAGGAAAATGCAGAGGGTCAGGTCTTGCATCTTGCCAAAACCTAACACCATTCTCACGTTTAACACCTTTCCCCCGTCATCACGCCATGAAAATAAGCAATTGATGAGTAATTCATTTCATGGATGAAATGAAAGCCGTGACTTCGCCATGGATGGCGATTACACGGCGCTTACGTTCACATCAATTAATTATTTGAAGGATTAAGCGTGATGCTCGGGTGCGCTGGGAGAGTCCAGAGAGGGGTCAGCGGCAGCCCCTCTTTGGCTGCCGTCGCCAGCGCGACAAAACCTTGAATAAGGTTTTTAATGTAGGTCGCGGATTTATCCCGACAAAAGTTAGTAGTAAGAACCATCAGCTAAGGTGATACAACTTTTTGGGCTAATGCCCAACCTACAAACCCACGCGCCAGCAAGCTTAGCGCCTACAATAATATTTAACCTCGGTGCAGCGCGAAGCGCCTCTTTGATCTCTGTGGTAAATTCTTTTTCTCACTTTTTTCGCCCTAAAGGACGACCTGCAAACAATCCATCTTTACGTGCTTGGGAAATGGTAATGATATTGGCGAATCGTTTGGTTTCGTTTCACTCTACCCAACCTACATTCAAATAATTTACGATTAATCACCAAACACAAAAAAGCCGCTACATTGCTGCAACGGCTTTTAAAGTTTTATCAATTCCCAATCTTTAATTGGAAATTTTTGTCACTTTCGAATTAAGTTTGAAACTAAAAACACTGATTTTAAAGGGTTTATCACAAACTAAAATTTAAAACAAAACGTTTAAAGTTAGACTTTTGACCGTTACGCAATCAATAAAGTTTGAAACTCATATTTGCAGATAAGTTCTAATTAATTTAAACCTAATAACGCTGAATTCAGGAGTGCTAATAATGGCTTTTAGTTAAGTGCCAACCAGCACCATATTTGCACTTATAAACCCTTAAATTTATCCCTTGCTCATTAAATATAATATCTGCTCTGGTATTCGCTTCTTTCTTTGTTCGATAAGTATCCTTATAACTACCATCCCCGGCAGTACACCTTTGGCATTTTTCGCTAGGAGTAACCCTAAATTTAGGTGATAAATGCCAAAAATCACATTTATTACACTTATAAGGAGATAACTCATTATTATAGATTTCTTTTGAATATTCAGCAGCGCTTTGTGCCTCCTCTTCATCAAAATATACACTCAATGGTTCACCAGACATCTTTCCAAAACAAGTATCGCTTTTCATTATGCCGCTCCTTCATTTTCAACGATTGATATTCCTTCAACGGGAAAGTACCTTGCAATGAAAACAGCATGATTGAAGTTAATTTGTTCTAACGCTTTGCCAGCCCCAACGTCATTAATGCATTCACTATATTTATAACCAGAACCACCTGATGAGTTTTGGTAAAACCGACCTTTCGGGTCAATCATAAGGTATGACTCAGTCATTGCTGAATTAGACTCAGCATAAACAGGTAAGTCACGACCAAGATGTTTATCAACGAAACTATTAAACTGCCCATTTGAGATAAGAAGATCATCATCACCATATGGCATTACATGCAATACTTTCCACTTATATGGGTTTATTTCTGAGATTAGGCTAGAGAAATCTTCTTGCCAATTATACTGATTCACTACGGTATTAATTTTGGTTTTAATACCTTTTTGTGTTTTTTCTAGTTTTGATAATGCAAGCTTCAGTTCGTCGGAGCTTAAAGAATTACCTTTTCTATCTACACGCCCAATTCTCTGCCTAATATCATAATCCTGACTATCAAAACTTATTCCCACCATGTCTAACGTATTTTTCGGTATATCGAATTTTTCATTTAGTAAATAGCTACCGTTCGTAATAATTGAAGTCTGGAAACCCTTTTGTTTTGCTAGCATTAATACGATTGAAAATGTACTTCCTAGCATCATTGGTTCTCCACCAGCAATATTGAGACGAACACTTTCATAACCCAATTTTTCTTTAAAGGATGAGCTACCTTTAATAAAGTGAGAGGCCAGTTCATCTAGCAACTTTTCGATACTCTCAAGTGACCGATGCAGCTCATTTGGTTTCCCCCACTTTGCAAAACAATATGTGCAGTTGTAATTGCACGCCTCTGTAATGTGCCAATTAATTACTAGTTCATTTATGTAAGGTTTATTGGTAGTATCATTTTTCATTTTTTAGCTCCTCTGTTAAAGGCTGCTAGTATCAAAATTATCGATAATTTAAAAAATGAAAAGAGATGTCCCCCCCCTAAAGAATTTAATAAATTCATTTAAATCACGTCCATTTAAAAGGAATTACAATGGCTGCTTTTCCAACGTTCGAATCAGTATTAATTAAAATATCAAATGCTGTAGGGGCTTCAAAAAAACTGACTTCAAAATCAAAAACTAAATTCAAGAATGCTGAAATGAAGATTGATAATATGTTCGACACATGGAAAAAAGTATTAGATAGTATTTTTGATGCATTAGAACTGGATAAAGCTGAACGAGATGATCTCGTAACTAATATTGAACATGATTACTATATTCATAAAGCAATTGAAACAAATGTGTTCACTTTTAAAGCATCCGCCCAGAAAATCATTTGGCAGTATTTAGCCAGAGTTCTTATCCCTGCTTTAGCAAGACATACTGTATTCTGGCAGATTGAATCTAAAATTGATGAAGGCATGCCTGGGGGTCGATTCTGGTATTTACCATTTTTAAACCCCGAGAAAAAACCTGAACAAATAGAGCTACCTCTTCAACAAGTTTTGAACTGGTTACTAGACCTAATTGAGGAACCCAAAAGTAATATTGCAAATAATTTAGAGTCTGAACTTCGCATTTATGAAGAGTCGGGCACTATTTTAAAAAACTTATATAACTGGCAATCGGGTAAAGTTACGCCTGAAATATCGAGTATTAAAACAACATTCCCAGATGATGTATTAATTAAGTTTAAAGGTTGTTTTCAGCCAAGCGAGAATAGTTGCGCATTTGAACAGTCTTTAATCTTCATAAATAATAAAGGCCATAATGCTCATACTTTACAACATGAAATCAACATTAGTTATCAAGACTTAGTGACGATATTAAGTGGTAATTGTAGCCAGGAACAGAAAGTAGAATTTGTTAATAAAATAGACGAGCGCTACCAGCAACCTAGTACGAAGACAATTCGACAACGGCTTATTGTTGCAAGAGCCATACAAGACGGATATGAGCAATTAGTAAAGTTTTTAACCCCTAATACTGAAAAATTTTGTACCGACTTAAAACAAAATAAAGTAATGCAACTTGTAAGGATTTATGAGGCTACATATAACCATACAATACAAGCTCATCTAGCGTGTTCAAAAATCAGTGAGTTAACTAGAGATAGAAAACTTCGTGAACAACATGAAAATAAGCTATTTACCGAAAGCCTCCCTCCTTTCCTAAGATTCGATCTATTACTTTGTGTAGCTACAGAAAAATTTAATACTGTTGATATGGTTGCGCCTCGCTTAACAGATATATTTTCAGAAGCTGAAAGAGAAACTTTTCTTGATGATATATTGCCTATTAACAAAGAAAGTATGGAACAAATTAGCAAAAATTTTATTAATTATATTCAGTACACTCAAACCTTAAATGAAAACATTGAAAGTTACGGCACAAAGCTAAAGCAGAATAAAGCCCCATTTAAGCTATTAAAATGCATTAATGATTTTAAATTAGTCTACGAGTTAGCTAAAGGTGACTACCCCAACCCCAAGGTCACTCAACTAGTTTTTGCAAGATTGAAAGAGTTAGAAAAATCAAATGATGACAAAATTAAAAGTGCAATACTCGAACTAAACTGGTTATTAAACCAAGATAAGTTTGATAGAAAAACAGAAACGCAAGTAGAAGAACTTTTAAAGCTAGCTTGGAGTAACCCAGAACATCAATATTGGTTGCCATTAATACTTAAATTGAACGCTTATCATTGCATAGGTCAAAACAAGCTAAAGGAAGCTGAAAAGCTACTAAAAAAGGCTATAGATGAGTGTAAGTTTCGAAGCTTTGGAGCTTTACGTGGGAAGTTAGCTCGTGATGCTTTTTCATTGGCCATTTCTAATCAAAAACTAATACCTACCAATCATGAAACTTACTTTAGAGATATTATGTTTTTTGGTGGTTGGGAGCCTGATGGAGACTTTAGCTCTACAAATATCTTCGATGTATCTCGCCAACTTCACGAATACTTTTGGACCAGCCTGTATAAAGAATACCCTGCTTATGAGCCTTTATATTCAGTATCTAAAAAAGATTTTGGGGCATTCATAAAGGACTTTATGCCTTACATAAAAAACAATGAACCGATTAGACATGTGCTTGATAAACACAATAACTTAAAAAATAAGCAATTAAAGTCACCGCAGTCCGATAGCATTATCTTATTATTACTCAAAATTTCATATGATATGTTAGCAAAAAGTTCAGTCTTGAGTGATTCACCATATTACTCAGAGTCAATTAAAGAAATAAAGTATATTTCGCATAATCAACTTTCAAGATTAAGGGAGGTCATTCTTGAATGGCCCAAAATTGTTGACCTTTCTGACTTCAAGCAGCAAACACCACTAATGCTAGCTGTACATAACAAAGATTATGATACGGCTGAAGCGCTATTAAAATCTGGTGCGAACCCTAACTTACAAGATATTAAAGGTAGAACAGCTCTGCACTCAGCCTGTGCAAGTCGCACACTAGAATGTGTAGAATTACTTATTAAATACAAAATTGATGAGTGTATAACTTCCTTTGAGGGCGCTACAGCACTTCATACTGCCGTAAGAATGGGGGAAATAAAAATAGCTGAGTTACTCATGAATAACTTCCCGCATTTACTAGATGAAAAAGAATTTAATTATAGAACGCCATTAATGCTTGCGGAAGAACTAGCTAACAATGTGGATTATTACAATTTTTTATCTAAGCAGTTGCAAGATGAACAAAGGCAGGTAGTTAGTCATGATAACTATAAAAAATTATTTACCCATTTACTTTCTGATTCACAAGTAAATGGGCATGAATTAAGTTAGAGCTCAATAAAGAAATGTGGAGTGTCAAGTCTTGAAAATGCAGAGGGTCAGGTCTTGCACCTTGCCAAGACCAAACACCAACCTCACGTTTAACACCCTTACCCCGTCATCACGCCCTGAAAATAAGCAATTGATGAGTAATTCATTTCATGGATGAAATGAAAGCAGTGACTTCGCCATGGATGGCGATTACACGGCGCTTACATTCATATCAATTGTGTTTTGAAGGATTTAGCGTGATGCTCGGGTGGCGCTGGGAGAGTCCAGAGAGGGGTCAGCGGCAGCCCCTCTTTGGCTGCCGTCGCCAGCGCGACAAAACCTTGAATAAGGTTTCTAAATTCTAGAAGTGCAAAGCGCACTAAGGCTATTGGTGATGAAAACCTAAAACACTAATCGAGTTTATGCCCTCGCGTCAGCAAGCTGTACGCCTACAATAAATAACACACACTCTTGGCTTTTGAGCGAATAAGTATATTTGTGATTTGTTGGGTTCGTTTCACTCTACCCAACCTACATTCAAATAATTTACGACTAGTCACCAAGCACAAAAAAGCCGCTACATTGCTGCAACGGCTTTTTAAATTTTATCAATTCCCAATCTTTAATTGGAAATTTTAAAACTTATTAATCGCGGTATGTCTCTACCGCTGGGCATGAACACACTAGGTTACGGTCGCCGTATACGTCATCGATACGCGTTACTGTAGGCCAGAACTTGTTTTTAGCCACGATAGGTACCGGGAATGCTGCGTAGAAACGGTCGTATGCACGATCCCACTCATTACCTAATACGTCAGCTTGTGTGTGCGGTGCAAACACGAGCGGGTTGTTTTCGATTGACCATTCGCCAGAGATTACTTTGTCGATTTCGCCTTTGATAGACACCATCGCTTCGATGAAGCGGTCGATCTCAACTTTAGACTCAGACTCAGTTGGCTCAACCATTAATGTGCCCGCTACTGGGAACGACATCGTTGGTGAGTGGAAACCGTAATCTTGTAGGCGCTTAGCCACGTCCATTTCAGTGATGCCTGAGGCTTCTTTAAGTGGGCGTAAGTCAACAATACACTCATGCGCAACACGGTTGTTGCGACCACGATATAAAATTGGGAAGTGCTCGCTTAACTCATGCGTTAAATAGTTTGCACTTACAATCGCCATTTCAGTGGCTTGTTTAAGGCCTTCGCTACCCATCATGGCAATGTAAGCCCATGAGATTGGTAGAATCGCTGCTGAGCCGTAAGGCGCCGCAGATACTGCACCGTTACCAATTTTTGTACCCGGTACGTTGATGATGCTATGGTTAGGCATAAACTCAGCAAGGTGTGATTTAACACCGATTGGGCCAACACCTGGACCACCGCCACCGTGTGGAATACAGAACGTTTTATGCAGGTTTAAGTGTGATACGTCAGAGCCAATAAAGCCTGGGCTTGTCACACCTACTTGTGCGTTCATATTTGCGCCATCCATGTAAACTTGGCCGCCGTGCTCATGCACGATGTCGCAAATTTCACGGATTGTTTCTTCGTATACACCGTGCGTAGACGGATATGTGATCATAATGCATGATAGGTTTTCTGATACTTCTTCAGCTTTCGCTTTAAGATCAGCCATATCAACGTTACCGTTTTTGTCGCAATCAACAACCACGATTTTCATGCTCGCCATTTGTGCCGATGCCGGGTTAGTACCGTGCGCTGAACTTGGGATTAAGCAAATGTTACGGTGTGCATCGCCACGAGATTCGTGGTATTTACGAATCGCGATTAAGCCTGCGTATTCACCTTGTGCACCCGAGTTAGGCTGTAGTGATACGGCGTCGTAACCAGTAATGTTAACTAACCAATCATGTAGTTCGTTAATCATAATTTGGTAACCTTCTGCTTGATCTAGCGGGCAGAATGGGTGAAGGTTAGCAAACTCAGGCCACGTGATTGGGATCATCTCGGCAGTCGCGTTTAGTTTCATAGTACATGAACCTAACGAAATCATTGAGTGATTAAGCGCTAAATCTTTGTTTTCAAGGCGCTTGATATAACGCAGCATTTCAGTTTCGCTGTGGTACGAATTGAAGTTAGGGTGCGTTAAAATTTCGTCATCACGCACTAAACTTGCCGGGATAGACTCGCTGCCGTTTGCTTCAATGTCAGCCGCAATTGCATCAACACTTAAACCATGGCCTTCGCCTAATACGATATCGAAAAGTTCAGCGACGTCTGCGCGAGTTGTGGTTTCTGATACTGCAATTGAGTATTCGCCAGCATGGTTAGTAGCAAAGTTAACGCCGTTTGCAACTGCGCGTGCTACTACGTCGTCTTTATTATCGCTAACAACCGTTAGGGTATCAAACCATGTGCTGTGCTTAAGGTTTACGCCTTTAGCTTGTAGGCCAGCAGCTAAAATATCAGCAAAGCGGTGAATACGCTGTGCGATTGTTTTTAAGCCTTGTGGGCCGTGATACACCGCGTAAAACGCTGCCATGTTGGCGAGTAATACTTGCGCTGTACAAATGTTTGAGTTGGCTTTGTCGCGGCGAATGTGTTGCTCGCGCGTTTGCATTGCCATACGTAATGCGTCGTTACCTAAACGGTCTTTAGATACACCAATGATACGACCTGGTAATGAACGCTTGTACGAATCACGTGTTGCGAAGAATGCAGCGTGAGGACCGCCGTAACCCATTGGTACGCCAAAACGCTGTGCAGAACCAAGTACTACGTCTGCGCCCAGTTTACCCGGTGCTTTTAATAGTAATAAGCTCATGATGTCGGCAGCAACACAGGCAATCGCTTTTTTGCTTTGTACACCAGCGATTAAGTCAGTGATATCAACAATTTCACCCGATGTTGATGGGTATTGGAATAACGCACCAAAAATCTCATGGTTTACTGCATCTGCCGCTGGACCAACTACCACTTCAAAACCAAATTGGTCAGCGCGTGTTGCTACTACGTCGATGGTTTGTGTGTGTACGTCATCAGCAATAAAGAAGATGTTGGCTTTTTTAGCTTTAGATACACGCTTTGCAAGGCCCATTGCCTCTGCAGCCGCGGTTGATTCGTCAAGTAATGATGCACTTGCTAAATCAAGACCTGTTAGGTCTAGGGTCATAGTTTGGAAGTTAAGTAATGACTCTAAACGCCCTTGAGCAATCTCTGGCTGGTATGGAGTGTACGCTGTGTACCAACCTGGGTTCTCAAGTACGTTACGTAAAATAACGTGTGGTACGTGAGTTGGGTGGTAACCTTGACCAATGTATGATTTGAACACTTTATTTTTGCTGGCTACTGATTTTAAGTAGCTTAGTGTTTCAACTTCAGTGCGGCTTTCGCCTACGGTTAGGCCTTCTTCTAAGCGAATGCTTGCAGGTACAGTTTGATCGATCAGCTCTTCAACACTCGATACTCCAAGAGCACTTAGCATATCGCTTACTTGTGCTGGGTTTGGCCCAATATGACGGCGAATAAAATCTTGCGTTTGCTCTAATTGTTCAAGAGATTTGGCGTTTGACATTTGTCCAGATTCCTATGATCCAAAAAATAAATGGTTGTCGCTAATGGGTAACTAGCAATAACTTAAAAACTTTTGATTTAAAAACTTACAACGTATGGAAAGTAAGGATTAAAATCATAAAAGCCCCGCTAGAACTGAGTATGACGGGGCTTTTAGTACGGCGATAACTATTGATTAGTCTTCGTCGATGGTGTTTGCATAGCCTTCAGCGTCAAGCAGGTTTTCAAGCTCAGACTCATCAGATGCTTTAACTACGAACAACCAACCGTCGCCGTAAGCGTCGTTGTTTACTGTTTCTGGTGCATCTTCAAGGTCTTCATTGATTGCAACAATTTCACCGCTGATTGGTGAATAGATATCTGATGCCGCTTTTACTGATTCTGCTACTGCACAATCTTCGCCAGCGTCTACTTCGTCGCCCACTTCTGGTAATTCAACAAATACCATGTCGCCAAGAAGTTCTTGTGCATGCTCAGAAATACCTACAGTGAAAGTACCGTCGCCTTCGTTGCGAACCCACTCGTGTGAAGAGGCATACTTTAACTCGCTAGGGATATTGCTCATTTTATTCATCCTTTGGTTTTGATACCAATCAACTTAAATATTTAACCATTCTAGCTGCCTAAATAAAGCGCTAACTGCGTTATTAATTTATCAGGTAGAACAACTACATATCAAAATTAATGCCTTGTTATCACTCTATTTATCTGTCGCTATAAGTGGTTAATAACTCAACATGATTGGTATTATTGGGTGAAAACACCAAATTTTAATTAATACTTTAAAGTACTGACTTACCGTTACGTACAAAGCTTGGTTTAACTACTTTTACGTTAACTAATTTTTTGCGCATTTCTACTTGGGCTGTCTCGCCGGTTGAACGTGGAACACGTGCAAGGGCAACACTAAAACCAAGTGTAGGTGAGAAAGTACCTGAGGTAATAACCCCTTCACCACCTTCAACAATTACTTTAGAACCGCTACGCAATACGCCTTTTTCTTCAAGCACTAAACCAACAAGTTTGTCAGTGCTTTTTTCAGCGCGTTGCTTCACTAATACATCACGACCGATAAAGTCACGATCTTCAGGTTCCCACGCGATTGTCCACGCCATGTTAGCGGCAAGCGGTGAAACGCTTTCGTCCATGTCTAGGCCGTAAAGGTTCATACCTGCTTCTAAACGTAGCGTGTCACGCGCGCCAAGGCCCGCTGGTGCAACACCTGCATCAAGCAGTTGTTGCCATAGATCAGCAGCTTGGTCGTTCGGTACTACAATTTCGTAACCGTCTTCGCCAGTATAGCCTGTTGTCGCAATAAATAAATCACCAACTTGCACACCAAAAAACGGCTTCATTCCTTCAACGGCTGCCTGTTGCTCGCTCGTTAATAGTGTCGCTGTTTTTGCTTTAGCATTAGGGCCTTGCACTGCAATCATTGCAAACTCTGGGCGCTCAGTTACTTCAACGGCAAAATCGGCTGATACTTTAGCCATATGCGCTAAATCTTTTTCACGAGTTGCTGAGTTAACCACTAAGCGGTATTGCGTTTCAGAGAAGAAGTAGATGATAAGGTCGTCAATTACGCCGCCTTGTTCGTTAAGCATACCAGTGTAAAGGGCTTTACCTGGAACCGTTAACTTAGCCACGTCGTTCGCAACGAGTTTGCGTAGGAATGCTTGTGCTTGCTCGCCTTTCACATCCACGATAGTCATGTGTGACACGTCAAACATGCCTGCATCGGTACGCACTGCGTTGTGCTCTTCGATTTGCGAACCATAATTGATTGGCATTTCCCAGCCGTGAAAATCAACCATTTTAGCGTTCGCTTCAAGGTGCTTTGCATGTAAAACTGTTTTAGAAGTCATAATATTCCTTCACTTTATAATTAACCCAATTGTGGGCGTGGCCTCAACTTAATGAGGGGGAATAACATGGGCGGCGATTATACATAATTTGTACAGCACTGACACCCAAATTGCGATTAGCTAAAACGGGAAGTTATATCCCGCTTTAAAATAAAGTATTAAGCAACATCCGCTAGGGCTAAAACAAACCCGCGTTGCTCTAATTGTGTCTGCCAGTTATCAAGCACCGGTACTTTAGCGATGAGTTGAAAGTACTGCAGAGCTTGCTTGTCGATTGCAGTAATAAATACGTCACCACTTTGTGCACCATAACAACTATTTTCATTTGATAAACGCAAGCCCGGTGTCAGTTTAAACACGTCCACTAAGGTATCAAATGCCTGTTCACCACTAAGCGTAAGTGTTGCTAAGTCATGACGGACAACAAATTCTATGTCGTAACGAAGTTGCTGCTCACTAATGAGCGATTGCAATTGCTCGCTCGCATCGTGATGTAGCACAAACCTAAACGCTGTTTCACTAAAGTAATATAAAGCAAAACTATAGGTGCTATTTAAATCGCCGTCTAACGTGCCTTTTAAACCCAAACCACTGGCGGTGAGTTTATTTAATTCCAACCCTAAAATAGCGCTTAAAAAGGGGATTGCTTCGGTGCCACTAAAATCAATCACCACTGCGTTTTTGTCGCCCTGAAGCTGATTGCTTTGTGGCGTGTCTAATTGGCTATGACGAGCAAACATAATTGGAGAAAAAGTCATCAGTGACACCTATTAATCGTTAATATTTGCAGTATATTGTGAGGTGCTTGCAACAACAAATTGTAATTATTTATCAATTGATAAATAATAATTATGTATTTAACCTTATAAATTGAATTTTTTTATATGAAGAATATTTCAACAGATGGCCTGCGCACATTAATTACCGTTGTCGAAGTCGGTGGGTTTGCAAAAGCAGGTGAATTATTAGGCCTTTCTCAACCTGCTGTTAGCTTACAAATAAAGCGCCTTGAGGACATGCTTGGGCATAAATTGTTTAAAAAACAAGGGCAACGCCAAGTACTTAACCAATACGGTGAACTCTTGTTACCAATGGCAAAACAAATGCTGCTGCAAAACGACAGTATTTTACAGCTGTTTACCAAAGAGAATGTAACGGGCAAGGTAAGGCTGGGGATTCCGAGTGAATTTGCCGCGCGCATACTGCCTTCTATCATTGGTGATTTTATCGCACTCTACCCTGATGTCTCTTTAGAGGTGAAATCTCGCTTAAGTAAGCATTTGTTATCAGAGTCTCGTGAAGATCAGTTTGATTTAGTGCTTGCCCTTAACGAAGATCTACATTCTGCGAAATACCCTGTTTTTATGCAAGACCAACTTGTGTGGGTGGGTGATTTATCATTAGTGCAAAATGAAGTAGTGACATTAGTGACTGCGCCAGAGGGATGTATTTATCGTCGCCGCGCGATTGAAGCCCTAAAACAAGCAGGTATAAATTACCGAATTGCCTACAGTAATGCTGACTTAACAGGCTTGACTGCGGCATTAAAAGAAGGCCTTGGTATTACGGTACTGGCAAAAAGCACCGTGCCTAACGAGCTTAACTATCAATTACAAACTAAGCGTTTGCCTGAACTTGGCCAAATTGGTATTAGCTTAATAAAGCGCGCTGATCAGCCTGATAACGCAGCAGACAAGCTCGCTGAGTTTATTGCACTGCGTTTAACTTAAGGTCGTTTACTCTCCTCCTGTTGTATTATTTATACCCAAACCACGTGTTCCCATCTTGATAACGAGTGATTCTTAATCACTCTGTACACAAAACAACCACACAGTAGCAACATAATCACAAATAGGATTGATTCGTATTATTTTACATGTTTAAATTGCGCCAGTTTAAGTTAAAAATCCAAATCAAATTCAAATAGGAACCATAATGAACCCTAAGTTTATTGTTTCAACACTTTCAACAGCTATCGCTTTATCATTAAGCGCCAATGCGTTTGCAAAGGATGCAACCAATGAAGAAAAGAACTTTGAGCAAATTACAGTAATTGGCTCACAAGCAGCTATCAACGATATTCCTGGCTCAGCCACGTTTATCAGTGATGAAGAGCTACAAAAATTTGAATACACTGATATTTCACGTGTATTAAGTTCTGTACCGGGTGTGTATGTTCAAGAAGAAGATGGCTATGGCCTTCGTCCTAACATTGGTATGCGTGGAACAGGTACTGGCCGTAACGATAAAATCTCAGTAATGGAAGATGGTGTTCTTGCAGCGCCCGCTCCTTACTCAGCACCTTCGGCATACTACTTCCCTACTATGGGGCGTATGGAATCTGTTGAAATCTTAAAAGGCGCGGCTTCTGTTAAATACGGTCCT
Organism: Pseudoalteromonas sp. H105; assembly: GCF_001469215.1. GTDB lineage: Bacteria > Pseudomonadota > Gammaproteobacteria > Enterobacterales > Alteromonadaceae > Pseudoalteromonas. Next base: position 29,420 of record NZ_LOFH01000003.1, on the reverse strand, counting down.
CGTACAACCGGTGGCGTATTAAACTTAGTATCGCGTAGCCTACCAACTGAAGGCTCAACAGGTTTAGTTAATGCTGAACTAGGTAGCGATGGATTTTATAAAGGCCATGCTTACTTTGGTAAAAAGAAAAACAATGCAGCAGGCTTAGTTGAAGTATTTACTTACGGCGCTGATGGCTTTAAAGACCTACCTGTAGGCAGCGACAACACGGGCTTTGAAAAGAACGATTTATTAGTTAAGTTTGGTTTTGATTTTGGTGAAAACGAAGCCCATAACCTTGAAATGAAAGTTAAATACTCAGACGAAACATCTGATGAAACTTACATGGGTTTAACACAAGCTGATTACGACGCATCACCTTACCGTCGTTATGCGGCTTCGCAAAAAGATGTAATGAACACGCAACACAATGCATACCAATTAAACTATGCATACCGTTTTGGTGATGGCTATGAATTACTTGCAACCGCGTATTTAAACGATTTTCATCGTAACTGGTACAAAGCGAGCAAAGTAAGCGAAAGCTACTTACAACAGTACAGCGAGTTTGAAGCAAATCCAACAAGCGAAGGTATTGAAGGCATTGGTGTTAAAGCGAATAACCGCGATTACCAAGCAAAAGGCATTCAGTCTGAGCTTCACATTCCAGCGGGTAACCATTACCTAACAGTGGGTGTACGTTACCACGAAGATGAAATGGATCGTTTCCAGTGGGAAGACAAATACACGCTAAACCAAGATCTATCAATGACACTAACAAGCAAAGGCTTACCAGGCTCTAACAGCAACCGTATTGATAGCGCTGAAGCAACCACATTATTCATTCATGACGAATGGACTATGGATGCATTAATGGTTACTGCAGGTCTTCGCTATGAAGATATCACTATTAACCGCCAAGAATGGGAAAAAACAGATCCAAAGCGTGAAGGTGCACTTAAAAAAGATATCTCTAACGATACGCAAATCTTAATTCCGTCACTTGGTGCGACTTACACTGTAAACGATAGCCTAACGCTACTTGCAGGTATTCAGCAAGGTTATGCACCAGCGGCGCCAGGCAACGCAGATCAAGAAGAAGAAGAAAGCTTAAACATTGAGTTTGGTGGTCGTTATAACGTCGCTGGCTTTGATGGTGAAGTTATTGCATTCTTCTCTGACTACGACAACATGCACGGTAACTGTACAGCATCTGTGGGTTGTAACGACGATAACATTGGCGACCAATACAACTACGGTGAAGTAGAAGTATCAGGTTTTGAATTCTCTGCTGGTCGCGTGTTCGCTACTAACAGTGCATCATTCCCAGTGCGTTTGACTTACACGTACACTGATTCTCAATTTAAAAATGAATTTGAGTCAGACATTTGGGGTTCTGTAAGTAAAGGCGACGCTATGCCTTACGTGCCTGAAAACCAACTTGCCTTGTCTATGGGTGCACAGCTTTCTAGCTTTGTATTCGATACACAAGTTCGCTATGTATCAGATGCTCACGCTGACTTATCTACCGATGGTCGTAACGCAATCGACAGCCGTGTTGTATGGGATTTAGCTGCTAAATACTTAATTGATGACAATCAAAAAGTATACTTAACAGTGGACAACCTGTTTGATAAAACCTACGTTGCTAACCGCGCAAATGGCGGTATTCAACCTGGTAAACCTCGTACTTTACAGCTAGGTTATAGCTACGCTTTCTAAGCTAAAGGCTAAAGGCTAAAGGCTAAAAAATAAAAAACCGTGTTTGTTAATTCAAACACGGTTTTTTTATAGGTCGTGAGATATTATACCAATCCGCAAAAATACTAACTCACTTTTAGGTATTAAACCTGACGCTAACGGCGTTAAAAATTTCTTATTTAGAACAACTAAATGGCGATATTTTTGCCTTGTTATCGACAAAGTTTTCCTGCCTAAAAATAGTTCTCTTAATTAAGCGAATTGGTATTAAAAAAGGGCTTAGATTAAAGCGACCTGTAATCTCAAACTACACTGCTTTTTCGGCTAAAGCCGAACCTACTGGGCTGTGGTTTTACTTACCTATCGCTTGGCTGGCAAACAAGTGTTTTATTGGCCCTAAGTTATCGACCACACTTAACCCGACCCCTCGAACTAATTTTTTCAACGGGTGTGCACCTTCAAATAGCTCTTTTAGACCTTGCATCATGGCAATGTGCTTTTGTGCATCGAGCTTGCGTGTGCGTTCATAATCACGCAATGTGCGCTCATCGGCAAACACGTTAGACTCATTGCTTAACAACTCAGTTAAATATGCCGCATCTTTAAGCCCTAAATTCATCCCAAGCCCTGCAAGCGGGTGAATCGTGTGAGCCGCATCACCAATCAATACCACCTTACCTGCGACCCACTGCTGTGCGTAACGCATTTTGAGTGGAAAAGCGATACGCTGGCTTTGCACTTCACACAAGCCACATTGCCCATCGAGCGCAGCCATCACTGCTTTGTTAAAGTCGCTGTCAGATAACCCCAACAATGTATCGCAATGTGCGGGACTGGTTGACCATACAATAGAGTGCGTGTTGGCATCTGGTAAAGGCAAAAAGGCTAACGGCCCCGTAGGTAAAAACACTTGGCGCGCGGTATTGGCATGTGGCTCGACGGTTTTTACCGTGGCAACAAGGGCGTTGTGATCATAATCTTTAAACGTGATTGGCAAATTAAACTGTTTACGAATAGCTGAATTTGCACCGTCTGCTGCCACTAAAAGCTTAGCGATAATGGGTTCGCCTGACTCAAGCGTGATAAACACATCGTTATCACTTTGGTGGATTTGCTGATATCGCGTATCAAATAATAAAGTAGCGTTGCTGTGCTGTGCTAATTCATTAATCAACGCATAGCGAATAATATCATTTTCAACGATGTGGCCTAAGTGAGGTAACTCTAACTCATCGCTTTTAAAGGCAATTTTACCAAAACTGTCTTGATCGCGAACATCCATCTGCGTATATGCACGCGCTCGTTGATTAAGTATCTCAGGCCACACATTTAACGATTCAAGGAGTGCCTGACTTGCCAGGCTCAAGGCGCTGACGCGTAACCCGAACTCATCACCAGGCAGTGCCTGTTTAGCTGCAGCATCAATAACAACAACGCTAACATTCGCTTTGGCTAACCCCAATGCAAGCGTCAGTCCTACGCAACCGCCTCCCACAACACATACTTGTGCTTGCTTCATAGTTTTTTACCTTGTGTTACTTGTCCCATTAATTGCTTGGCCAATGGTGCTTTTAATGAAGAACATAAATCCATGGTGAATAAACCGCAACTACGGCCAAACGCGAGAATGCGAGACGTATTCGAAAATAACCTAACTAATCCATCGGTGAGCGTCATCACGGTATTAATGTCGTAACTGCGTTTTTTAGCATATTCACTCACAAAGGCGAAACTGCCCAATGCATGCTCGCTATTGGCAAGTGAGCATAATAGCTGTACATCACGTAACCCTAAATTAAAGCCCTGCCCTGCAATCGGGTGAATGGCATGGCCCGCATTACCAATTAATACCGTGCGATGTGCATGCAATGAATCAGCACGCCCATACACCAATGGGTAGTGTGCGCGCATACCTACTTTAGTAAACTGTCCTGCTCGGTAACCAAACGCACTTTGCAGCGCGGCAATAAATGCATCATCACCCATTGCCATATTTTTTTCGACTTGCTCAAGTGCCATACACCAAACAAGTGAATAGCGGTTGTTACTCATTGGCAAAAGCGCGATGGGCCCATGCTCAGTAAAACGTTCAAATGCATGATTATGATGACCACCCGCGATTTCAATATTTGCGATAATCGCCCCTTGTTCGTAAGGAGTCGTGGCAAAATTGATATTAGCGAGCTGACGGGTCGGTGATTGAGCACCATCGGCAATAACGACCAGCTTTGCTTGCAATTGTGAACCAGAGTCCAGTGTTAGTTGAGCGTTGTCTTGTGTATAGGTTAGGCGAGTCACTGTGTCGGGGCACAATAAGGTAACAGGCGTGTTAGCCAATTGACTGTGCAATAAACGCCCAAATGGGTTTACTTCCACAACATAACCCAATGCATTTTGGCCAAACTCATCACTCTCTATGTGAGTTTTTCCAAAATGCCCTCTGTCCGATACAGTCACTTTTTTAATAGCCGTGGCAAACGGTAAGTGGGTGTCAAATGTATTGACAGTGCGTAAAAAGTCCACTGATTGCTGAGCCAGTGCGATGCTGCGATCGTCAAAGCTGGGGTGATAACTGCCTTCAATGAGGTTCGCTTCAACGACTGCGATATCTAAATGCGGTGAACATTTAGCGAGGCTTAGCGCGCAGCTTGCTCCTGCCAAGCCCCCTCCAATAATTACCACATCAAACTGCTTAACCACGTATTGCTCCTAACGTTTAGTCATGGTGAGCTTGCATTAGCGCTTCGATCTCATGAATACTTTTTGGCACACTCGCGGTCAAGTTTTCATAACCATGTTGTGTCACTAATAAGTTATCTTCAATGCGAATGCCGATACCTTTATATTGCTCAGGCGCTTTTGTATCATGGCTGATATATAGCCCCGGCTCAATTGTTAGCACCATGCCTGGCTCAAATACACGCTCTTTTTCGTCTTGCTTGTAGTCGCCGACATCATGCACATCAAGGCCAAGCCAATGACCAAGACCATGCATATAAAATGCTTTGCAAGCTTGGCTATTAAGCAACTCACTCAGTTCGCCTTGTAAAATCCCCAGATCAATCAAGCCTTGTGTCAGAATTGTCATTGCCTGCTTATTTGCGTATGACAAACTACCACCGGGTTTAACCTCTGCAAACGCGGCTTCTTGCGCAGCGAGTACAATATTATAGAGTTCTGATTGTGCTGCACTGAACGTCCCATTGATTGGAAAAGTGCGTGTAATATCGGCAGCATACCCGTGTAATTCACAACCGGAATCAATTAAGACTAATTCGCCGTCGTTTAACACATCACAGTTATCGGTGTAATGCAGAATATTGGCATTATCACCTCCCCCGACTATTGTGCCATAAGCTGGGTGGCGCGCACCATTCATTGCGTAATGGTGATGTAACTCTGCTTCTAATTGATATTCTGTCGCCCCTGGCGTGGAAAATTTCATAGCACGGATATGACCTTGTGCACTTATTTTACACGCCTCGCGCATTACATTGATTTCTGCTGGCGATTTAAATAATCGCATTTCATGAATTAAACCACGAATGTCTTTAATTGCCGTTGGTGCGGTGTGTGAACGGTTGCTTCTTAAAGTGCCTAGCAGCGACCATATCTTATCGTCAAACTTTGGATAAGCGCCCTGTGCGTAATATAAAATCTGCTGGCCGTTCACCAAATCTAATAATTGTTCACTCAGCTCACTTAGTGCACATGTTTGGTCGAATAGGTAATCACTTTTGGCTTTTTCAAAGCCTATGCGCCTGCCATGCCAAATTTCAGCTTGTTTGTCTTTGTTTAAACAAAAGAGTGTACTCGCTGACACGTTGCCTGTGCTTAATACAAGTACAGCATCAGGTTCATTAAACCCCGTTAAGTAATAAAAGTCACTATCTTGCCTAAAGGGGTAATCAGTATCGCGACTACGTGTGACTTCACTTGCAGCGGGAATAATTGCCACACTGTTAGGCTCCATCATCGCGAGCAAACGATCACGACGTGATTTAAACTCTGCTTTTTCAATACTCACTGCTGGCATGTTCAACCTATTGGCTTAGTGGAGTGTGTTTTTAGTGTTATTTGCTTGCTCTTTACCCAGTTCTGCAAAACATAACAAGGCCGACACACGCACGTATTCAATTACTTCATGAAGCGCTTGAGCGTCTTCTTCTGTTTCATCAAACATAGTATCTAGGCGAGTAATTTCGCTGAAGTCACTAATGACTTCTTTAACATCGGCTGATAGCTTGCCATAGTCTTTTTGCTTTAAGCCAAAACCCAACATAAAACCTGCAACCCACGACACTAAGCCGTTTGCTTGATCAATCAAGGTTTCATCTTCACTGGGTAAGAATAAGTCAAACTGGAACGCTTCATCGCTAAAACTATCGACAACCTGCTTATAAATAGTGGCAAAAAAGGTTTTTAGATCATTACTAAATGCTTGACCATCATTAAATACATCACTTAATAAGGCTAGGTACTCTTTAGCTTCAATACTTAAACCACATGCCAACAAACCACTTATCACACCGTGGGCTTCCGCAGGGGCGACAAAGATTTGGTTTTTTTCCAATAGGAGTTGGGCTTGTTGGTAATCGGGTAATTCGCTCATGATTTGATCTTCACTATAATAGTTAAGGCAATGCTACCACTCGATAAATGCCAACTCCAATAAAATGTATGATTAGGATCAAAGCTGCGAGCTGAAAATGATGTCCATGTTCAAAAAGCACACCAAAACGTTAACGTTCAGTTACCAGCGTTGAAAATCCGACCAAACAGTATATTTATTTTGATTTTAGGTTTAAGGATTGAGTTATGTCTTATATACTTAGTTTTGTTCCCTGGGCTGCAGGAGCTTAGTTAAGTCCCTGAGCCGATAAATTTTATGTTAGGGTTTCTGTTCGTCTACTATTGTGCAAGCTCGGCATGTACCGAGAAGCCTACGGTAAACCGCAGATTCCCGCCCTGAGACCTTATGGTTTCAGGACTGACACTGAGCACCGCATGCTTGGGGAACACCTTCCTTTTAAATGAACAACCCCCTTTGTTTTTCTGTATTTTTTAGCTTTACTCTCTCACCATGCTGAATGATATGTTATAACAAAATAAAAGCGTTATATTTCAAAGACTTGAATATTTCTCATCTTTCTTTAATATCAACTATATAACAATAAAAATACGCTTAAAGCGTAATACCTCGGTGTAATCATTGCTTCAAATTAAACAGTCATAGTTTGCTATAAATTGCTTACAAATCTTTTCATTGCCTAATTTAAGGGCATTCGTATAATCGCCGCCCAAGGAAGCACCCCATAAACCAAAAGGACTTAAAATGACTTCTTATTTTAAAAAACTGCTCACTACTATTACGCTCACAGCATCAATCGCACTGACAGGGTGTGTATCAACTGAATTAAAAACAAACGACAAATACGACCTACCGATTACGTTTTCAGTAAATAATCCTGCTTTGATTTTTCCTGTTTCATTACACGGTGTTCCGGGTAATAACACAGAAGTTGGCTTGGCTATCACCGCCGGTGTTGCAGGTAAATACGGTGCGTCCGTCATCTCTGCTCAACAACTTTATAGTACTGTAGGTAATCTTTCGTGGACTTTAGGTGAAAGTATTCGTCGCGGTGCCAATAAAGGTGATTATCAAATTAATACGTATGGCCAACAAATAGCCACGGATTTACAATATTCAATGGGCAAGTTAACCAAAGCACTAAAAGCCTCACGTGTTATTAAAGATGAGAACTTCACATTTGAAAATGTAATCGTACTGCACGTTGATAGCACGGGAGGGATTTCTGTTCCTGGTGTTAAACGTGTTACTGCCTTTGGTGGCATCATCAATGTGAAAAACTTAGAAGTTGTTTCATATATTGAAAAAGAGCTCGTACTTGCCAATGACCATGATTCTATCTTGGCGCAAATGCCACTAGAAATGAATGCAATCGTTGCTGAATTAACCGGTAATAAGTAACCTTCGATCGCCTTGTAAGTACAGCTATTTACAAGGCTTTTCTTCAATAAGCTTCCCATATAAAGCAGCGTTGTAAAAAACACCTGCTTTATAGATTGCCTTTTCTAAAGTAGCTTCGTGTTTAAAGCCTGATTTTAATAACACTTTACTCGATGCGCTATTGCCTTCAAAAACGACGGCATGCAACCTAACTATGTCCGTTTTTATTTGTATCTCACTCAACAGCAACGCGAGTGCATGCGTAACAATGCCTTTTCCCCAATACTCTTTGGCTAACCAGTAACCCACCTCTGCCGTTTTACAATATTCAAACTCACCCGCAATCGCACTGATACAGCCAATAAATAAACCATCTTTTTCGATTGCATAGATAGCGCCTGCTTTACTCCCTGTTTCAACCCACCAGCAGGCATCTTGGTCCGTATACGGCGACGGTATTTTGGTTGACAGAAAACGTCCAACGTCCGCGTTATTGAGGTACTGGACGAGTAGCGGTTGATCTTCAGTTTTAAATTCTCTCAAACGTATCATGAGGCTCTTATGATTAAATAATTTTAAGTTCTGGCTGACTTTATGAGTGACGCGTCATCTACAGCTGGTTCTTATTGCAATAAGTGGCTTTTTCAAAGTCATCAATGTTCATTGCTATGTTATCTACATGCGTAAACATGCAGTGCAATTTACTCACAACCGCTTTTGACAAAGCGGCTTTTTGTTCTGTGGTTCGCCCTTGCATTATATGTGTAAATACATGGATAAATGGCGCTTGCTTATTGCCAACTAGGCAGCTAGTAAAGGGATTAACTCTTACTTTTATATCACTTTCAATAAATAAACCTGACGCTACAGCAACCTGGTGAACGGCGCTGTTTATCTCATTTTGTGTGTACTCTTCTAATACTGAACTGGCGCAATCAATAACAAAATGCGGCATTGTTAACTCCCTCTAATTATTCGTGATATTTACGGATCATGACAATTTTACCTTTTTCAATTTCAAGTAAATCCATAATCGTCGATGTGTATTCGATCTGTTGTTGGTTTTGCGGGTGAATGCCTTTTGCATGATGACGATAACGCACTGCGATGGCTGTGTTATTAAAAATAAATGTATCAAGAAGTGTGGCTTCGTATTCGGTATGACTCCCTAAATAATATGTCATACCTTTACGCATCATTTTTTTACCATCGGGTTCTCTTGTGTCATCCGGTTGATAAGGTATGTGCTGATTGCCAACATCATCACTGAGTAACGCAAGAAAAGCTTCGAGTTCTTTTTTAGTCGCCGTTGGAGCTTGAGTTGCCACCATTTTAGAGAAGTACTGTTGGGCAAGTGACTCAAGTGATTCATCGGCTGCTTGTATACTTAACGAGAAACACAATAAAAGACACAAAGGCATTACTAAAAATATTTTCATTATTATCCTGATAGTTATGTAACTATCATTGATATAACCAGTAAATCGGTAAAATGTATAGTGTTACATGTTAATTAATGCACAGATTAAACAAGTAATTCAGTAATGTAGAAACTACCGCCAATAACACAAAGATTGAACAATGCCCTAACAAACCACGGTGAGGCGCTAAATTTTAGCTTGAGACCATGGCTTAGCAGCACACACAGCCCCATTAAAGTAAACCATGGTGTAAAAAAGAAAATAAGCTTCACTTTAATCAGCATCACAGCCACATCATGCAATGCGCCACTGACCGCAAATGTGATTATAACTGCACACCAATTGGGCAGTATTGCAGCAAATGGTTTCATTATGTAGCGTGATAAATAATAGCCCCAAATAGGATTCCAATAACGCCAAAAAGCATAAAAAGAGGGGGCACCTAGCGAGCGCTTTAACATGGCACTTAGAGAGCCTGCTCCACCCAGCGGGACTCCTGTGCGCTTTTTCACATATTGACGAAGAGAGATATGTTTTGTCATTAATAGCACCACGCTGCAAGTAAGTTATTGAGTAAATTAACCGATTCCGCGCCACTGTTCATGTGTTTTCTTTAATATCACGACTTCTATTGAATTAGGCCTGTGTGTAAACATTGTATTTAGCAGCAGTAATATGCGCCAATAAAAGTAGACCACACCCGACTCTATTTACTTACATTTTACTTTTTACCTTGTTAGTTGCCACACTGTTTGCGGGATCATCTGGCCAAAAATGTTTGGGGTATCGTCCTTTCATTTCTTTTTGTACTTCGCGATAGCTGGTTGCCCAAAAGTGCGCTAAATCTTGCGTTAATTGGAGCGAACGCTTACCCGGTGACAGCAACTCTATCAGCAATGGTAACTTACCTTGTGCAAGTACTGGCGATGTCGTCATACCATAAACTTCTTGCATACGAACACGCAGTTTTGCAGGCCCATTAATCTGATAGTTAATTTTAATATTTGACCCGCTTGGTACCGTTAAGCGAAGCGGTAATAGCGTTTTCAGGGCTGTTTGCTGCTGCCAATTAAAACAGTGCTGTAGCGCTTCAAAATAATTAAACTTTTTAAGCTGGTCGAGCGTTTTAATGTCTTGCAAATAGACCCCAAGCCAAGAATGCGCTTGCTCAATAAGCCATTGCTCAGTGAGCTCGGGGAATTTATCAGGCATCAATTGATACGCTAAGCTCATGCGAATAAGTAATTGCTGAGCATCAGGTTGTTCGTTAAAAAGTGAAAAACCATGCTTTTCAAATAAACTAATCCATGCTTTCGCCCGTTCATTTTTATCAAGGGGTTGTTTGCTAGGATTACTATACATAGTGATCGCGCCAAGTTTTAACTCATCTTGATGTATAAACCGAGTAGTCTTTTCATCGTATTCACAACGAGTATGAGGAATAAATAAGTGCGCTAATTCATCTTCAAGCTCGCTGGGATGAAACGCAATCGCAGCAAAAATTCGATTCCCTTTGTGCCCCCCCATAGTCGCAATAGCGAGGTAGTCGTCGCTATGCCAATAATCATCACTAAGCTGCGCGCCAGCGCCATTTGCCAGCAAGTAACCACTCCCTCGTTTCTTTGCTAACCTATCAGGAAAAGCAAACGCCACCAGCAAAGCTAAATACTGACTAGGTAATTCATTCACGGGCTTTAAACTTAAACGAGATAACCAAAATTTTAGCTGCTGTTTAAATATAGGATGCGGGTTGGCTTGTTGGCTGTGCAGCGCTAAATTCAAATCTGCTGAAAATCCGATACGACTTTCGAGCAAGGCAACTAAGTAAACTGCCAATTCATATATTCCCGGCATACGAGTTTGTAATTGCTTGGCTTTTATTAACATATGCGACAAACGAATATCAGCACCAAAACTAAGCATTTGACCACCTAAATGCGTTAATTTTTCGGCGTCATCAATTGCTTCAAGCATTTTTAATAAGGTCGTGGCTTTTTCTATTTGCTGCATTGAAGGGGGATCTAATAAGCTTAATTCTGAGATAGACGCTCCCCATTGCTTTGCCTCAAGTAATAACTGGCTGATATCGCTAGTTAAAATTTCAGGAGCGTCATGGCTATTACGTCGCTCAAATGTTTGCTTTGTACCTAAGCGATAAACTACACCAGGCTCAATTCTACCGGCACGCCCAGCTCGTTGCACCGCAGACGAACGAGAAATACTTTGCGTGATAAGCTCTGTCACGCCTGTTTTTAAGTTAAAACTGGCTGCACGACGCTTCCCGCTGTCTATGACGATCCGAATTCCTTCAATCGTTAAGCTCGTTTCTGCCACATTGGTCGTTAATACAACTTTGCGTTTGCCCGCTTTAGCTGGGGCAATCGCGGCTTGTTGGTCGTCTTTATTTTGCTCGCCAAATAAAGTATATACTTCACAATCAGTTAAGGCATCAGCCACCCCCTGCTTTACGCGTAAAATCTCTCGTTGCCCGGGTAAAAATACCAGTGCACTTCCCGTTTGTTCAGTGAGTGCCTGTTTTATTAACGCTGGGATTTCATCTAACCACCGGCTCTCATCGCGAAGAGGAATATAGACTTCGTCTATTGGGTAACTTCGTCCATGTGATGACACCACAGGGCAATCAAAAAACTCACTGTAGCGCTCACCATCAAGGGTTGCTGACATCAGTAGTATTTTTAAATCATCTCTAAGCGCAGCTTGTGTCTCCAGCGCAAAGGCAAGCGCCGTATCTGCTGCAATTGAACGTTCATGGAATTCATCAAAAATCAGTAAATCAATACCAGCGAGTTCAGGATCGTTTTGCAACATCCTCGTAAGCATGCCTTCAGTGACGATTTCTAAACATGTTGACTGGCTAACCTTTGTTTCACCTCGAATACGTAAACCAATACTTTCACCTACGCGCTCGTTTTGCTGTACGCTGAGATATTGGGCAATATTACGGGCAGCGAGTCGTCTTGGCTCTAACATTACAATGCGTTTAAAGTGCCCTTCTCGCATTAGTGTTAACGGTAACCATGTTGATTTACCGGCCCCTGGCGGGGCTTGCAACAAGGCAATAGGGTGAGACGTTAGTGTAGTAACAAGTTGTTGATATATTTCCTGAACCGGCAGCACGTTTGTTTACCCAAAATAACTTTGCGGTTATTGTAACAAACTGAGCATAAAAACGTGCGGCAAAAATAAACTCAGATACTTGCTTCATTAAAGCTATAACGCTCTCTTCCAACCTCTGTGTAATTTGATGTACTTACACTTTAAATTGGTTCATCAGGTCTTTAAGAGCCTCTGCATCGTTCGATAAGCTGTTGCTTGAGGAGTTGGCATTTTCCACAAGCTCGCCATTCATTTGAATAATTCTGTCCATTTCTTTGACTGCGGTATTAATTTGGGCAATACCTGCCGATTGCTCACTACTCGCATTCGCAATATCGTGCATTAAGGAGGCCAGGTTTTTAATGCTAACAACAATGTCTGTTAACGTTTTCCCTGACTTTGAGGCAAGCTCCATTCCGTGCTGCACTTTCTCAGAGCTGTCGTTTAATAGTGAGGCAATGTTTTTTGAGGCATTACCACTGCGTTGCGCTAGGTTTCTCACCTCAGCAGCAACCACTGCAAATCCACGGCCCTTTTCACCCGCCCTAGCAGCTTCAACCGCCGCGTTAAGTGCTAATAAGTTCGTTTGAAATGCGATTTCATTAATAACTTCAATGATGCTTGATATCTCAGCCGAGCTTTTGCTGATTTCTTTCATGGCAGTGACGGTATTTCCAACTAGCTCGCCCCCCTCTTGCGCCTTTTGATCTGTCATAATCGCGAGCTCATTTGCTTTATGCGCATTGGTTGAGTTTATTTTGACTGTTTCAGTCATTTCATTCATGGAAGCGGTTGTTTCTTCGATGGATGCCGCTTGCGATTCAGTTCGCACATTCAAATCGTTCATACCCGCTCGAATATTATGGGACGAATCTGTGATCGTATGAGTGGTAGAGCTAATTTTAGAGACCATTTCCGACAAGTTTTTTACACTGGTATTAACTGACTGCTTAAGTTCATTGAATTGGCCTTGGTAAGAGCCTTTTATCTGTAAGCTAAGGTTCCCTTCTGAAAGTGAATGCATCACTGTAATACACTCACTAAGGGGAGCTGAAATAGCATCTAGCGTGCTATTAACGCCTTTTACGATGGCTAAAAATTCGCCTCGATGGCTAGATTCGTCTGCCCGTAATTCAATATCGCCTTGGCTTGCGGCATTGGCCAATCGAGCACTGTCTTGGACCATATTTTTAATTGCCTGAATACTTGTTGACAGGCTTTGCTTAATTTGTAAAAAGTCACCTCTGTAATTGTCACTCAACGCATGAGGGAGTTTCCCTACTGATATACTATCCAAGTACTGGGAGGTTAATTGCACTGGTTCTATAATTGAATCGAGTGTTGAGTTTATTCCTTGGATAATTTTTTGAAAGTCACCATGATGATTACTCTCATCGGCTCGTTGAGAGAGTAAACCTTGTGACGCAGCATCCACTAACACGTTGGTGTCGCTGATTAACGCTTTAATTGCTTTAGTCGATGTCTCTAGGCTTTGCTTTATCTCTAAAAAATCGCCTTGGTAATTGCCTTCAATCGTTGTTGGAATAGTGCCTTTGGCTATTTGATTTAAATAGTCACGCGTTTGATGAATAGGGCTCACGATCGCATCAAGCATTTTATTAATGCCCAGTGACAAGGTAAGCATAAAGCCAGAATAACCTTGAGTACTTAATCGCGATGCAAGTTTTCCAGCAACCGCGGCCTGTATAATGGTATCAATTTGCACCTCAGCCTGACGTTGCTGCGTCAAATCAGTGAGTTCATACACTACACCACTTACATGACCGACATCATTAGTTACAGGGTTAGCAATCATATTAAATATGACATGGTCAAACGATAATTCACACTTAACTTGTTGAGAATTAGCTTGTTGTATACGATTAAGTTGCGCTTGATGCGCAAACAGTTGAGCAATGGTGTAGGTTGTTAACGGTTGTGCATGGCCTATATCATCTTTGTACGCTGAAAAAAGCGCTTCACACTGGTTATTAGCATATATAATTAAACCACTTTCATTAGCAAGCATCACTGGTGATGTCACATTATCTAACGCTTGTTTTATCCGACCATTTTCTTGCGCTTGAGCACGTTGATACTCAACCTTTTGCGTTAGATCATCTTGCATTTTGTTTAAGTTTGCTTGCATCGCATCTAAGTTTATTAAAAGTTTACCTATCTCATCTTGGCTATGAGCCGTGATTTTATTCGCTAGGTTCCCTTTCGCTATTTGATCCGCAATCATAGACGCTGCTAATACAGGTTTGATGATCAGCTTTTGTACATAAAAAGTGAGTAAGAGTATGACCACCAAGGCTAAAACCACCAGCACGACGATACTTTGCGTGATAAATGTTTCTTTTTTGGCAATTAGAACATTGGTTTTGGTGTTAACCAACTCATCAATACTCTTATTGAGATCTGCTAATAAAGATACTGATGCTCTATCAATGCCTTTTACCGCCCTATCTCCAGCTTGTGTATTATAGTTAGCGGCTTTAAAAGCGATTAACCCCTCACGATAAAGCTGCCCAAGTTTTTCATGTTCAAGCTTAAACTCTTTGACTTGTTTAAGCATGCTCGGAGGTAAATGGGATGACTGAATAAGTCCATTGGTAATTTTTGCCACGGCTTGTTCTTTTTCTTTAAAGCTCGCTAAGTACTTCTCATACTGTTGAGAATTTTCCCCACGGATAAGGATATTTTTCCATTCTTGTACTTGAGATTTAAATTGATTTAAAACGAGGCTGACTTGTTGGCGAGAGTGAAGCTCTTGATTGATTAAGTTATCTAAATCTTTTGCAACTCCTTGAACAACATATAGGGCAAACAGCGCACCAACTAAAATAAAAATAAACGCACTTACGATAGTTAACATTAGCTTTGCTTTAATACTCTTCATTAACGCCAGTCCTTTGGTTATTTCATTTTTATGACACTCTATAAAATGTAGTAATAAAATCAGCTTTAACAACTATTTATTTATAAAAATAGAATCTGAGCGCGTTCGAAGGCGTTTAATTAATCATTATTTAGCGTCAGTTGAACTTTGCGGATTAAAATTCGTTCAAACTAGGCGCGAGGTTTGTAACCTAGTAGGCTAGGTCAAAGCCGAGGTGATTTGATATGGCCTGATAAAGTCAAAGAAGCCTACGAAATGAACCGCACGTTTAAGACAAGTGGGTATGCTAATATTATGATCATACATCTGCAGATACCGTTTGGTTTTTACCATTTGATTTAGCACGATATAAACGTTTATCTGCAATATTTAAACACTGATCAATATTTTGTTGTGCATCACGTTGATATAGCCCGATACTCAAGGTCACATTAAATTGATGTTGGTCGCAGGCAAACGTATGCGCAGCTAAGTGCTTATGAATTGCCTGTGCGACTTTGTTGGCACGTTCACTTTCACCTTGAGGAATCACGATTAAAAACTCTTCCCCGCCCCAGCGTGAAACAATGTCTTTTTCATTGCAGACACCTTTTAGGATGCTGGCGATAAAAATGAGCACTTCATCCCCTTTCTGGTGGCTATAAGTGTCGTTTACTTGCTTAAAATTATCAATGTCTATTAATAAGAAACATGCCCCTTCATCATATAAGGGATCTTTTATCCATTGTGTTGCATAACCTCGGTTATATAAGCCAGTCATTGAATCTGTTTGAGCCAGCCGAGTATTAATTTTAAGTTGTTCAATTAACGCGTGACTGTATTTATTGCGGTAATATTCATACAGTGCACTTAAGCAACAGAGTACTGAAAAAGACATCATAATACGCGAAGAGAAGTAATAACTAGGGTAATGGTAGTACCCTAGCTTACCGGTGTAATAGAACAACACTGAAACCACGATTGCCAGTACTGCTAAATCTATGGCGCCCTTTTTGAGGCCACGTATAAAAAAGGTCACTGGGGCTACAATAAATAGCCAGAAAGGGCCTGTCCCGTTGCTCCCACCTGTAAAAATCAAATAACACATAATGAGATATAGGGTATAGAGCATCAGCACAGCAAGTGCCTGATCATTCTTTTTGATCAGAAAAGGGGAACTAAAAACAACCAGCGCAATTATTAAAAAGCCACTGAGCGTGTTGTAACCGTCTAAAAAGCTCGTAATAGCCATCGAAAAAGCCGTTAAAGCACCAATAAAAGCAAAAACTCGCAAAAATCGTGCTTGGTTTTTCTCGCTTGCGTTTACTTTTTCTATCACTTTTAACCTATATTAAGTTAGCAATACACTTTAACTTTAACACAAATCAAGATAAATGAAGGACGTTGTGGACCATTTGGTGATTAAACAGCAAATAAGAATAATAAAGTCTGATCAGCATCAATAAACGCCTACTCTAGCTAACTCTTTTTACCTAAACAACCTGAACCCTGGTTAAGATATGCACTAACACACTGATATTAAATAATAAATTTCTTTATAAGTCTCCAACCGGAGACTTTCAGGGGTAACAAGGCGAACTTATGCGTCAATAGCTGGCCTATTGCAAGTAAATTCAACGCAGTTAGCGCTTAAAGTAGCCGCTGGAGATAAATTTATAATCCAGAGCTCAGGTTGATTACCAACCAAAAACGCCGTAATAAAATAGATTACGGCGTTTTTAACGTTAGTGAATTGTTAGTTTAGTCCGGTTCATATCCTAAATTAGGGGATAACCATCGCTCAGCTTCCGCTAACGTCATGTTAGTCCGCTTAGCGTAATCTTCTACCTGATCCTTTTGTACTGCGGCTACGGCGTAGTACTTAGCTTCTGGGTGAGAAAAGTACCAGCCTGATACCGCAGCACCTGGCCACATAGCGTATGAGCTGGTGAGCTGCATGCCAATTCGCTTTTCGGTGTCGAGTAGCTGCCAGATTTTCTTTTTCTCAGTATGCTCTGGACAGGCTGGGTAACCTGGTGCTGGGCGAATACCTTGGTAGTTCTCACGAATAAGCTCATCGTTCGATAAGTTTTCATCTGGTGAAAAACCCCAATACTCTTTTCGAACTTGTTCGTGTAAGTATTCGGCAAATGCTTCAGCGAGTCTATCCGCTACAGCTTTGACCATAATTTTATTATAGTCATCTTGTTTGGCATCAAATGCATCCGCTAGATCGTCTTCTTCAAGTCCACCGGTTACCGCAAACGCACCAAAATAATCAGGCGTGCCTTTTGGCGCGATGTAATCGGCTAAACAATAGTTTGCAAAGTCGGTTTTTTCAGTTTGCTGACGTAAATGGCACGACGTACTTAACAGCTCTTTACGCGTTTCGTCAGTATATATTTCAATGTCATCGCCTACACGATTAGCTGGGAATAAACCAATTACCCCGAGCGGTTGCAAGCTGCCTGATTGCTCAAGCTCGTCGAGCATCTCGTTGGCGTCTTTAAATAAGCTTTGCGCTTGTTCGCCAACAACTTCATCAGTCATTATGCGTGGGTACTTACCCGCGATTGACCAGGTCATAAAGTATGGCGTCCAGTCGATATATTTGCGTAATGTCGCAATTGAAACGTCTTTAAACTCAGTCACGCCTAGCTTTTTTGGCACCGGTGGTGTGTAAGTATCCCAATCAAGCTGAGCTGCGTTATCACGAGCGCGCGCAATAGTCACCGGTTTTGAGCGCGGCTTTTTACGCGCTTGTTGCTCGCGTACTTTGACATACTCAGCTTTCGTTTTTTCTAAAAAGGCGGGTTTTAACTCTTTTGATAATAAGTTTGAAACCACACCGACCGCGCGACTGGCGTTATTTACATACACCACGCCTTTGTCGTATTGCGGCTCAATTTTAACCGCCGTATGCGCTTTAGACGTCGTCGCGCCACCAATCAATAACGGCAGTTCAAAACCACGGCGCGTCATCTCTTTGGCAACGTGTACCATTTCATCCAGCGATGGCGTAATAAGGCCTGACAAACCAATAATATCGGCTTTTTCATCAATGGCGGTTTGCAGTATTTTCTCTGCCGGTACCATTACACCTAAATCAATCACTTCGTAGTTATTACATTGCAGCACAACGCCGACAATGTTTTTACCAATGTCGTGTACGTCACCTTTTACCGTTGCCATTACGACTTTACCGTTCGTAGCGCCTTCTTCTTTTTCAGCTTCGATAAATGGGTCTAGGTAGGCTACCGCGCGCTTCATTACACGGGCTGATTTAACCACTTGCGGCAAGAACATTTTACCTGCGCCGAATAAGTCCCCGACTACGTTCATGCCATCCATTAATGGCCCTTCGATGACATGAATTGGCTTAGCAGCGCCAGCGCGGCATTCCTCAGTGTCTTCGTCGATATATTCTGTAATACCTTTTACAAGCGCATGCTCCAGGCGCTTTTCAACAGACCACGTACGCCATTCTAAATCCTCAACACGCTCAGCTTGTGCCATACCTGAGAACTTAGGTGCAAGCTCTACTAAACGCTCACCGGCACCGGAGTCGGTATTCAAAATAACATCTTCAACGGCTTTACGTAGCTCATCGGGAATATCATCATAAACAGCAAGTTGCCCTGCGTTGACTATGCCCATATCCATGCCGGCTTTGATTGCATGGTATAAAAACACGGAGTGAATCGCTTCACGCACAGGGTTGTTACCACGGAACGAGAACGACACGTTCGACACCCCGCCCGACACTTTACAATGAGGCAAGTTTTGCTTGATACGGCGCGTGCCTTCAATAAATTCAACGGCGTAGTTATCGTGCTCTTCAATGCCCGTCGCTACGGCAAAAATATTTGGATCGAAAATAATGTCTTCGGGTGGGAAGCCTATTTCATCAACTAAAATACGGTAACTACGCTCACATATTTCAAACTTACGATCGGCAGTATCAGCTTGGCCATCAGTATCAAACGCCATCACAACGGCAGCCGCGCCAAAGCGTTTAATAATTTTAGCTTGGCGAATAAATGGCTCTTCGCCTTCTTTTAGTGAGATTGAGTTAACAATCGCCTTGCCTTGAATACACTTTAAGCCCGCTTCGATCACATCCCACTTAGAGGAATCAACCATGATGGGTACTTTAGAAATATCAGGCTCTGAGGCAATCAAGTTTAAAAACTTCACCATCGCGGCTTTTGAGTCCAACATGGCTTCGTCCATGTTGATATCAATAACCTGTGCGCCATTTTCCACTTGTTCACGGGCAACATTAAGGGCGGTTTCATAATCTTCTTCCATGATCAATCGCTTGAACATGGCTGACCCCGTTACATTGGTACGCTCACCGACGTTAGTAAATACTGCAATTTGTTGTGTCATGTCGGTTTCCTAATTTAAGTTACACGCTTCAAGGCCAGACAAGCGCATACGCACTTCAAGCTCAGGTAGTTGACGAGGCTTAACGTCTTCAAGGCCTTTAGCAAACGCTTTAATATGCGCTGGCGTTGTTCCACAGCAACCACCCACAATATTAATGAACCCCGATTGTCCCCAGTCAATAATCTCTTTTGCCATTTCAGGTGCTTCTAAATCGTATTCACCAAACTCATTCGGTAAACCCGCATTAGGGTGAACAGAGACAAAGGTTTCGCATACCCGTGAAAGCTCTTCCACATATTGGCGTAATAAATCTGGGCCAAGTGCACAGTTAAGGCCGATAGAAATAGGCTTAATATGGCGAATAGAATTATAAAACGCCTCGGTGGTTTGCCCTGAAAGTGTACGACCCGATGCATCTGTAATAGTGCCTGAAATCATCACCGGTAATGTACGCCCTGCTTGCTCAAACGCTTCTTCTACTGCGAACGACGCGGCTTTGGCGTTTAATGTGTCAAAAATTGTCTCAATCAAGATTAAATCAGCGCCGCCCTCCATTAAAGCAAGAGTAGACTCAACATAGGCCGTGACCAATTTATCAAACGTCACATTACGATAACCCGGATCATTTACATCAGGCGAGATTGAGCAAGTTTTAGATGTTGGCCCAAGCACCCCTGCCACATAACGTGGTTTTTCAGGGTTTTTCGCAGTGAATTCATCACAAATACTGCGCGCTAACTTGGCTGATTCTAGGTTTACTTCACGACTGATACTGGCCATGTCGTAATCTTCCATCGAGATGGTAGTCGAGTTAAAGGTATTGGTTTCGATAATATCGGCACCAGCATTTAAAAAGCCACGATGAATATCTGCGATAATTTTAGGCTGAGTTAGGCTTAACAAGTCATTATTGCCTTTAATTAAAACATGCCAATCTTTAAAGCGCTCACCGCGGTAATCTTCTTCTTCTAATTTATGCTCTTGGATCATGGTACCCATTGCACCGTCTAAAATTAATATACGCTGCTTGAGTGCATCAGTGAGCTGTTGTGATTTATTTGCAATGTTATTCGGCATAATTGTTAGTCCTTACGTCTTGGCTAACTAAGTTAATATCATAAGGTGTAGTTTGGTACACATAATAGTTTAACCAGTTCGAAAATAATAAAAAGGCGTGACTTTGCCATGTTTTCGATGGTTTGTTGTCAGGGTTGTTATTTGGAAAGTAATTCTCAGGTACAGCTGCATCCGGTCCCTTCGCTAGGTCGCGTTGGTATTCACCTTTTAATGTGTCGGCATCGTATTCTGGATGGCCTGTAATATACACTTGGCTACCTGATTTGTTTTTCATTAAGTAAGCACCTACTCGCTCAGAGCCGGCTAGTACAACAAGATCATCACACGCATTTATTTTTTCTATATCAATATGACCAAAACGCGAATGTGGCACCACAAAGGTATCATCAAAACCTCGAGTCAGTGCGGCATGGTCAAAATAGCAGTGATGGGTAAACACGCCACTGAGCTTTTTAGGCTTTAACTCGCGCTTTAACCCATAATGATGAAATAAACCTGCATGTGCAGCCCAACACGAAAATAGTGTTGATGTTACATGTTGCTCAGCCCAGTCGAGAATTACTTTAAGTTCATCCCAGTAAGCAACGTCATCGTATTCCAAATGCGCCAAAGGTGCGCCTGTGACTAACATGGCATCATAGTTATTATCTTTTACTTCGGAGAAATAACGGTAAAAAGTGTCCAAGTGTTGCTCTGAGTTACTGCTACTGCGATGCGTATCTAAACGTAAAAGCTCAACATTAACTTGCAATGGAGAGTTAGCCAACAGACGAATAAATTGAACTTCGGTTTCTACTTTATTCGGCATTAAGTTTAAGATGGCCAGCCGCATCGGGCGAATTTCTTGCGTTTTCGCACGGGTTTTTGGCATTACAAACACGTTTTCTTGTCGTAGTTTTGCAATGGCAGGCAATTCATCTTTCACTGTAATAGGCATTTTTCACTCCACGCATCATTAACCAATAGCTAATTATGAACGGTTAACAGTAAATTTCAACCTCTAGATGTATAGATGTCTAAATGATTTTAATTCATACTGTTTTTTTGCTTTCTACAACTCGGCCGCCATAATGCGCCTGGTTATTATTATTTTTAGGGATGTTTATGTTGAACGGGTTAGGGTTAGGTGAGCTTTTTGCAATATTAGCAGCCATTGTATGGGCTGTTTCTACCTTACTATATAAAGGTTTTAGTCATCACTTAAGTCCTATGCAGCTCAATATAAGCAAAGGTTTATTGGCAAGCACACTGATGCTAGGCGTCATTTTATTAACCCAAGATTCAGCACTTCCTACTCAGTTAACAAGTTGGCTTTGGCTGATATGCGGCGGCATTATTGGTATTGCAGTGGGCGACAGTGCTTATTTTGCAGCCTTACGTAATATCGGTCCCGCTCGTACCTTGGTCATTGAATCCCTTGCCCCTGCACTCGTTGGGGTTTTTAATATTGTTTTGCTTAATCATTATTTATCAACGTTTGCGTGGATTGGTATCATTTTAACAACTCTGGGGGTCATGATTGCAATTAAACCAAGTAAAACCTTACCTCCTGTTGATCGTAAGCATTATCGCAATGGAGTGTTGTGCGCACTGATAGCCGCTATTTGCCAAGCACTGGGGATGGTGATGTCAAAAGGTGCGCTTAATCATGAACAGATGAGCAGTTTGTGGGCAGCACTAATCAGGCTCGCCGCAGGCACAATTACTGTTGCTCTAATCGTCGCTGTTTTTAAAAGTACTGATTTTAAACAAGCGATTACGCTTAAAGATATAAAGGGGAAACACTGGTTTTTTGCAGCCGTATTTTTAGGTACTTTTTTGGGCCTTTGGCTGCAACTTGGCGCTGTTAAATATACTGATCCGGCAATTGCCCAAACCATCTTTGCAACAGCCCCTTTGCTGGTAATGACGATAGGTTTAATAAAGCGTGAGCCCGTAACCAGTAAAATGCTTGGTGGCGGCTTTTTAGCATTAGTTGGCGTTGGGCTTTTACTTGCTAATTAGCGTAGGGTTATTTTGCTGATTCGTTGACTGTTTCACCATAGAGCCACTACAATATAGCATCATAATTTTATTCATAATTCGAAGGCTTTTTACATGGTTTTACCAGATAAGTTTATTTTCTCGATGAGTCGAGTATCGAAAGTTGTGCCACCTAAACGCACAATCTTGAAAGATATCTCGTTACATTTTTTCCCTGGCGCAAAAATTGGTGTACTTGGCTTAAACGGCTCAGGTAAATCAAGCTTACTTCGCATTATGGCAGGTGTTGATCAAGAGTTTGAAGGTGAAGCACATCCTCAACCTGGTATTAAAATTGGTTACTTGCCGCAAGAGCCCATCCTTGATGAAAGCAAAACCGTGCGCGAAACGGTTGAAGAAGCGGTCAGTGAAGTTAAAAACGCCTTAAGCCGTCTTGATGAGGTATATAACGAATACGCGATGGAAGGGGCTGACTTCGACGCGCTAGCCAAAGAGCAAGGCCAACTTGAAGCGATTATTCAAGCCCATGACGGCCACAATATTGATAACGTATTAGAGCGTGCTGCTGATGCGCTGCGTCTACCGCCTTGGGATGCTAAGGTTGAGGTATTATCAGGGGGTGAGCGTCGTCGTATCGCGATTTGTCGTTTACTACTAGAAAAGCCAGACATGCTTATTCTTGATGAGCCAACTAACCACTTGGATGCTGAATCTGTTGCATGGCTTGAGCGCTTCTTACATGATTACGAAGGCACCGTTGTGGCGGTAACCCATGACCGTTACTTCCTAGATAACGTGGCAGGTTGGATTCTAGAACTTGACCGTGGTGAAGGTATCCCATGGGAAGGTAATTACTCATCATGGCTTGAACAAAAAGACGCGCGTTTGCAACAAGAGCAAAAATCTGAAAAAGCCCGTCAAAAATCAATTGCACAGGAACTTGAGTGGGTACGCTCAAATCCGAAAGGTCGTCAAGCTAAGTCTAAAGCACGTATGGCGCAGTTTAGTGAGTTACAACACTCTGATTACCAAAAACGCAATGAAACTAATGAGCTATTCATTCCACCTGGCCCGCGTTTAGGCGACCAAGTAATTGAAGTTAAAAACTTGAAGAAGAGCTTTGGTGATCGCGTACTCATTGATGACTTAAACTTCACCATGCCAAAAGGTGCAATTGTGGGGATTATCGGTGCCAACGGTGCGGGTAAATCAACGCTGTTTAAAATGTTAAGCGGTGAAGAAAAACCAGATAGCGGCGATATCACCATAGGTGAGACTGTTGAACTTGCAACCGTTGATCAATTCCGTGGCAATATGGACGACAGCAATACGGTTTTCCAAGAGATTTCTGATGGCCAAGATGTGCTTAAAATTGGCAACTTTGAATTCCCAAGCCGTGCTTACGTAGGCCGCTTTAACTTTAAGGGCAATGACCAACAAAAGTTTGTTAAAGACCTATCAGGTGGTGAGCGTAACCGTTTACACCTCGCTAAGTTATTAAAAGCCGGCGGTAACGTTATCCTACTGGATGAGCCAACCAATGACTTGGATGTTGAGACACTGCGTGCACTTGAAAATGCGATTTTAGAGTTCCCAGGCAATGTTATGTGTATCTCGCATGACCGTTGGTTCTTAGACCGTATTGCAACGCATATTCTTGATTACCGTGATGAAGGCCAAATTAACTTCTTTGATGGTAACTACACAGAATATGAAGAGTGGCTTAAGAAGACACTTGGCGCTGCAGCAGCACAACCTAAACGTATTAAGTACAAAAAGATAGGTTAAGCTTTCACATAGTCACTACGTTAGAAGCCCTGCATTTAGCAGGGCTTTTTATTTTTATCTAAATATTACGCCATACTAAGTGTCCATTGACTATAATATAAACAACACTATTAATGAAGGTCACTGTACAATGGATAATCGCCGTCAATACACACGCGTATTATTTTCAACCCCTGCAACTCTTTTAATTAATAAGCAAATACACTCATGTGAACTACTTGATGTATCACTTAATGGTGTACTTGTAACACATCCAAACAAACTTAATGCTGATAAACACCAATCAGCGCAACTCAGTTTTACCCTGCCTGATAGTAGTATTAACATTACAATGGCTGTTGAAATTAGCCACATAGAGCAGTTACATATAGGTTTACACTGTACACACATAGATATTGATAGTATCAGCCATTTAAAGCGCCTAGTAGAGCTAAACTTAGGTGATGATTCTCTGTTACACCGTGAAGTTGCGATGCTGATTCACTCATCATAATAGACGAAACAGAGGAAGTTGATTACCATAGTGCAAACTGAGCATCATGGTGCATTATGACTTTAAATCCACACCTCCCTTTGGTCTACCATCCTAATTACTCATTTAACTTTGATCCTAAACACCGCTTTGTAATGAGTAAATTTGCAAATTTATATCAACACGTTAAAGAGCTAGGATTAGTTAACGGTAATTTGATTCAACCTAGGCTAGGCTGCCCTGACGATCTTGAGTTAGTGCACTGTGAAAATTACCTCCATGATTTATGGCATAATACGCTCAACGAAAAAGCACTAAGAAGAATTGGCCTGCCGTGGTCTGAGCCACTTATTGCTCGAACGTTTACCGCGCCACTTGGTACACTTGAAACGGCTCGTCTGGCGCTTAAACATGGAATTGCATGCCACCTAGCGGGCGGGACTCATCATGCACACACCGACTTTGGTTCAGGCTTTTGCATGGTGAATGATCTCGCCTTCACTGCACAGACCTTAATTCACAATCGCGAAGCCACCAACATACTTATTTTTGATTTAGATGTTCATCAAGGTGACGGCACAGCTGCAATGCTTGCACATCAACCTTATGCCTATACATGCTCAATTCACTGTGAAAAAAACTTTCCCTTCAGAAAATCCCCCAGTGACTTAGATATTGGCCTAGCAAATAATATGCAAGACGATGAATACCTTGGTGTAGTTGACGATACGCTTCAGTTTTTGCTTAAGCAACTCAATCCAGACATAGTCTTATATGATGCGGGCGTAGATGTATGGCAGGAAGATGGCCTTGGTAAACTTGATATAAGCTGGCAAGGTATAGAAAAACGCGATAACTTGGTGCTCAAACGATGTTTGGAGCACAATACACCGGTCGCAACAGTTATCGGCGGCGGATATGACAGAGATCATTTACGTCTAGCAAAACGACATGCCATTGTAGTAGAGCAAGCCGCTCGTTTTTAATTCATTTTAAACATAGCATTGCTTTGCCATTAAGCTACAATTTAAGCTTATAAATTAATTGAGGTAATTATGCGATTTTTAGTCTGCACTTTTTTGATTGGCTTAAGTACATACGCTTATAGTGAAGAAGTAAAGGAACTCCCCCCTATTAACCCAGCTTATAATGCAGAACATGCCATGGCGCTAGTAAATCAAGGCTCACGTATATTTGCTGTTAACTTACCCACTTATAAGCAACCTCATGATGTGCAAGTTGTATATAAAATTGATAACCCCGATGTCGCCTTTTTAAATGTAGTAAGAGGGGCTGAGCTGGTTACTATAAAACCTAAACCATTTAATATACAACGCTTAATGCGCGGTGAAGAAATTACAATAACCGCTGATGTTTATAACGGTGATTACCGCCGTGATGGTACCTTAGTATATGAAAATCGCACCATAGAAATGAGTAAACAACTGTACGCTCGTGAACTCAGCGAACTTGCGGTATCCTCACAATGGCAAGAATATGATTTGATCACATTAAAAGAAAATGAGCGTATTTACATCCATAAAATAAGTCAGGCGCCAAGCTATAATCACCTTATTTTTGTCGATCTAACAAACGCATGTTTGCAGAAGTTTCGTACTTCCAAACGAGTACCAATAGAAAATGAATTAACCTATAAATTTGTCAACTGCGGTACCTTAAAACCACTGTATTTTGATAGTGAAGACTTGCAGTAGACGTTAATTTTATTGACTATTTTTGTACATATGCGATCTAACTATTGCTAAACCCTGTTCCATTACTTCTACCGATTGACCTGCAAATCCTAGGCGAACATGCTTAAGCATTGCAGGTCGCAAACTTCGAACTGCATCATGATAATAAAACTCTTCCTCAGTTTGTAAATAGACACCTTGCTCTTGCATTTGTGACTTTAATAAATCCACAGAAGTATTAAAATTAACCCACATAGCCATACCACCGTCAGGCTTTATGTAATCTAATGGATAACCCTGTCGTTGTAACGAATTCAAGCAAGCATCCATCGCTTCATAACGTTGCTTATAGAGCTTTGTCATACGCTTTAAATGGCGCTCAAAGCCACCCTCTTTCATCCACTGTGCCACAGCTAATTGCATGAGCACATCATTTTTATGATTCATAAGCTGCTTCCATGCGGTTAATTGTGCAATTACTTGAGGCGCTGCACAAATATAACCAATCCTTGCTGCCGAAAACATGATTTTTGAAAACGTTGATAGGTAAATCACAATACCTGCGGGGTCATCGGCAGCCATGGGTTGCAAAGGCTGGCAGCGGTAGTGAAATTCATGGTCGTAATCATCTTCAATAATCATCACGTTATGGGCATAGCACAACTGATATATTTGTAAGCGCCGTGTAGGCGATAAAGTTACTGTGGTCGGATACTGATGTAACGGTGTTAAATACAATAGTTTAATGGGATAGTATTCAAGTTGAGCTTTTAGATCATCAACACATAAGCCTTCATCATCTTGCTTTATATCTATAAGCTTTGCACCGCATGCAGCAAAGGCTTTTCTAGCAGGAGGATAACCTAACGTTTCACTGGCAACAAAGTCGCCTTTACCAATAAATGCTTTTGCTATTAAAAACAGGGCCTCTTGCGAACCATTACAAATTAATAAATCAGCGGGTTTCAAGTTACGTGCTTTTTGTAGATAACCTTCTATCTGTAGTTTAAGCTCAGCAACACCACTGATATCGCCATAGTGAAGTTTCGTCACATCTAAATAGTTAAATACCTGACTCATAGCACGTTTAAACTCTTTGTATGGGAAGTGAGTTAAATCAGGTAACCCGCCTGCAAAGTTGAAACGATACTGGTTTAACTCCATCGTCTGTGGTGTTTCCAGTTGCTGCGAGAACTGATAAGGCTTAGGAGCTAGTTTTGGTGTGCCGATCGCGTCAACACTGCTTTGAATAGGTAACGACTCGGTTACGCAGTAGCCTGAACGCTGAAACGATACCAACCACCCCTCAGCAACTAATAATTGCAATGCATTCATAATGGTATGGCGATTTAATTGATATGCCTGTGCCATCACTCTCGCCGAGCTTAACTTAGTACCTGCAACCAAATCGCCTTTAATGATTGCATTACGAATAACCTGCGCAAGTTGTAAGTATTTAGCTTTATCTGTGTCATTAAACTGAATATCTAAAGGGTGCATGCGCTACTCAACTGGTATAGAAGAAAAGTAAAATCTGGTTGTTTATAGATAACCAAAGAAAGGTAACTTATGCAATAGCTTGATAATAATTATAAGGACACACATGTTTACTGTACAAAGCCATCAAACTGATAAGTTGCTGTTAGCGCCATTAGAAGATAAGCACCTTGCAGGTTTATACCAAGCAGGGCAATGCGCTGAAATATGGCAATGGGTGTTTATGAACTACACAAAAACACGTCAAACACTTAATGATTGGTTTATCAATACTGCTCAATTTGATGCCGAGCAACAAGTAGTGTTCACCATTATTGATAAAGCCAGTGGGCAAGTACTTGGCACTACCCGTTTATTCAAATTAGATAAACACAATAACAGTGCTGAAATTGGCCATACATTTATAGGTGCCCGTTGGCAACGCAGCTTTGTAAATACCCATGCAAAATACCTGCTATTACGTTATGCATTCGATGAGTTAGGCCTAGTGCGCATTAGCTTTAATACCCATGAGCAGAACCAACAGTCTCGTAATGCAATTATGCGCTTAGGTGCTCGCTTTGAAGGCATTAGTTATAAAAATAAATTACTTGCTGATGGTTCATACCGTAACACTGCAAAATTTAGCATTATTGATCAGCAGTGGCCGACAATAAAATCTCAGCTAGAAGGAAAGCTATAATGTACCCAGCAAAACATTTCAGCCAAGATGATCGCCAGCAACAGCTAGCTTTAATTAAGGAATATCCTCTGGCGACTATTTTACTGCCAAGCTCTGAGAATAAATTAAACGATGTATGTCAGATCCCTTTATTGTTTGATAGCTCCCAACAAATTTTTATCGGTCACGTAGCAATCTATAACCCGCTTTCAGCAATTAATGAGCAAGAGGTCAGCTTAGTGTTTAACAGTGAAAACTGTTATCAGCCCCCTTCATATTCTAATAACAAGGCGTTACCTAGCTGGCTTTATGCCCGCGTTGAAGTGACAGCCGAAGTAAGCATAGTTAGCTCACTAAATAAGAAAAAACAAATAATGACATTATTAACGGATCACTTTGAACAACATTTTAATGCACTTGAGCAAGATAACTGGCAGATAACACAGCTTTCAGAAAAGAATTTACATGGTATGTTTCAGCAACTAACGTTTATCGAATTCAAGCCTATTACTTGGCGCGGTAACTTTAAAATGAGTCAGAATAAACCTGATGATATAAGACAGTTAATTAAAACTAATTTGATAAAGACAGGGCAACCAGGCATTGCTAAATTGTTTGGGGCTTCTTCACAAAGGAAACCAAACGGGTAGATATAAAAACAGCCCAAGTTTAGAAAAACTTGAGCCGCCTTTGCCAACATCTTCACACACAATTATAAAGATTCGGTTTTAAGTGCAATCTCTACACTTTAAATTCATTGATGAATACTTAATTCACCTAACTGCG
>NZ_LOFH01000002.1 GCF_001469215.1 Pseudoalteromonas sp. H105 | reverse complement strand
ACAATTTGGCGGTGAATTTTCACAACATCTTGAGCAAGAAACACTGATCAACACCATGACATTACCACTAAATGTAGAAGAAAATAGCCATGATAAAGTGCCTACTAGTTGAAGATCAGACCTTAGTTCGTTTAGGCCTCGCTAATTTACTTAACCTCGATAGCGCCATTAATATCGAAGCCCACGCTGAAGGTGGCTTGCAAGCGCTTGCCCAATTAGCAGAGCATAGCGTTGATATTGTTTTACTCGACATGAGAATGCCGAACTTAGATGGGCTCGGCGTGCTGCAAAAAATGCGTGAAAAGGGTGATAAAACCCCGTGCTGATCATTACCACATTTGAAGATTGCGATGTATTAGTCACAGCCCTTAACCTAGGTGCTCGTGGCTATGTGCTTAAAAACATTGAGCTTGAAGAACTCATTAGCGCTATCAAGCAGGTCGTCGCGGGGAAGCGAGTATTGCAAAGCGCGGTGACTGATGAACACAAAACGCTTTTTAAGCGCCACTATTTATCATCAGGCTTAAGTGGTGCAATCAACATAAATAAAAGTAAACAAAACCAACTGATAAACAAACTGGCGATGATCCATGCGAGCTTTTCTTGACGTCCCACTTTTTGTGACCGAGCAATGAGTATAATTGGCATCACCCACATAATGAATAAAACAATCAGCAAGGGAAACCAAGATATAAATATTTGAGCAATGTTATCCATCATAAATCCTTTTTTTAGCCTCTGATGAGCCCATAAATTCACCCATTTTATGGGCTAACAATAGCTAAATCCCTAATCCTACTCAATGAATAACCTAATTTTCATGGCGGATAGTTTCACTTGTTTATTTAGACGTTTTACGATGTATTTTATTCGCCAAGCCATCTTAATTTGGCCTCTTTCACTATGTCATTAAATTCAGCTTGCGTGATGTCTCCGCTGGCTAAATCATCTTCAGCTGACCAAACGACCTTCTGATAATCAAACTCTATAGCGGCAAGAATATAACCGAGCTTTCTTTCAGTCATCGTGTTTTTATGAAAGTGAGACATCGCTAATTGTTTATTCCACGACTCACCGTCTGGCGGCGGCGGCAGTGTAAAATCAAGCGTAAGCAGTCTTTCATCTGATATTTTGAAACCGTTTGCTATTGACCCTTTCGCACACTCATAAAGCATATAATCAATTGAGTCTTGTAAGCCATAAAAGTGCCAATCATAACCAGCATTACAGCCTCCTATGATTTTTCCCTCTTTATCCGTAATATCAATTGTGCGTTCAGCACAACCTGAAAGGAAAATCAAAACAACAACCACTGTTAATACATTTCGATACATCAATGAACGCCTCTAAACACGCAACATCCGCAACATGCGGAGCACATAGCTGGTTAAAATCATGGTCGCAGCCAACACTGTCAGCTGTGATATTTGTGTTTTATTCACGCTTTATTCTATTTCACGATACTCTGACTTAATTAACCCAAAACATGTGAGATCATGAAACTGGTTTTTCCAATAACCACTTTGACGCCTTATACCTTCCTCTTTAAAACCTACTTTTAAAAGCAACGCTTCAGAAGCTGAGTTTCCAGGCACAGTATCGCCTTGGATACGATTAAGCTTACCACAAGGTAATTCACCTAAAAATGCTGCTTTCACTATTCGGTGCACTGCTTCAGTGCTAAAACCCATCCCCCAATACTGAGGGAGCAAATCATACCCAATAACAGCGCTCTTCATTTTAAGGTTCCAACTATTAAAGCCACACGTTCCGATAAATTCATTTGTTTCTTTTAAACGAATAGCCCAGCGTATCCCCGAATTTTCATTAAAGCGCGAGTTAAAGAACGCGATTAAATTACTTGCTTGCGACAACTCGGTAAAAGCTGCCAAATCATAATATTCGACAACTCGCTTATCCGAGAACAACGCAAATAAGCTCATTGAGTCTTCTTTTGATAAGTGATCTAACGTTAACCGATGCGTCTCTAATACTGGAAATAACAACCTGTCTTCTCCTTGAAATATAACGGCTTGTCAATTTAATCGATTTTAGTAATGGCTCAACCATATCCGAGTTCTAATGTTGGTTCAATCGGTGGCATCTATTTTGCTGACATTACAAAAAAGGGGAGGTGTTTAATTGATATCTAAATACTACTTTAAATAAGCAGCTTTATCCGTACCTTACCCTTTCAGGGCTAAAGTCTATTATCAGTAGCAAGAGGTAGCCCCACAATATCATCATCAAAGCGCTTGCATTTAAGTGGATACGAATCCTATTTAGGTGCAGGAAAACACATACACCCTGCGATGAATCAACTTATTTAACGCCATTAAAAAGTAACGATTTAGCGCAGTTAAAACTTGCGGTGAAAAGGGAGCTTTAGTGCTTGTTGTCCACCGCGGGGGTGTTGTTAGACAACCTTACACCAAGCCCTTTAAGGTCACTTCAAATTGCCCTGAATTAATAAGCCCTTCTACTTGCTCTTTTGCAGAAGGTGCAATGTTTGGATACTCAATTTCAAGATAATCTACAATTTCTTCAAACGACCAAGGTCCAAGTGAGGTGACATAATCAAAAAAATCGTTTTGAATTTCTCGAAACGATTGGTAATCATGTTTAGTAAGAATTACTTCCTTCTCAGTTATGACAATATGCACCTATATTTTCCCTAGTTAGCTAACGAGGCTATGAATTTTGAACACATAAAACAGGCTGTTTTCTTAAAAATAATTTTACAGCCTCAACGTCGTGCTAAACGACTAAGCAATCGTTAGCGAAAATTGAAGCGGAGCGAAAACGAACCAACTGTTACGTGTCCGATTTTTTAAGCGCTTTGTTACCTGTACCGTAATCCATAACAACATAAAAACCTAGAATATTTTCTTTAACTACAATATTAAGCATATTGCCTACTGATTGAGAGTTCCAAAAATTTTCGCCAACTTTTAGATCTAATGGACCAAGCTTCTCTGGAGAGATAGCCAATATATAACTAGTCGATTTTCCTCTACTAATCCTTTTGTCATTTATTTCGACATGAATGCTCACTGGCTCGCCAACAAATATGTAAGAGCTTGAGAAACCTACAACAGTGAGAAAAAAGAACATATATGTTGTTCTTCTTTGGCTTCTAAAAAAACTTCTTCTATCAACAAAACTATCCCATAACTCGGAGGTATTTCGCTTTTTATGCAAGGTAAGCCCTACACCTAAACCAAATACAGTAGTACCCATCACAAGCTCAAAGCCATAGAAAGTTCGATTCACTGTTTCGATTGAAAACCAAATACCTAGAATAAGGAATATGAACCACAATAGTTGAGACGTTTTATCAGCTTTCATACACACAACTAACAAGTCTAGATTAACTCGTTTTAAATTTATTATTATTGATGATTCAACCATAGCTGAGTTCCTATTTGGGTTCAATCGGTTACTTTGATTTATCATAAAGTATAAAAAGAGAGTCTGCGGTTATTTTTAATTGCCGTTTTGAACGGGGTTACTAATGCGTGAATTGCATGTTTTGGTGATAATGATTGGACTTACAAGCTTTCACTAGACAGTTTTTAATTAAGAATAGTGAAATGGGCAGGACTCTCTACGCACTATTCATTTTGGGCAAAAGCCTATTATCGGCAGCAAGAAGCCAATGGAAAACCTCATAATACCATCATCAGATCATTGGCATTTAAGTGGATACGACTCCTATTTAGGTGCTGGAAAACACATACGCCCTACGATGAATCAACTTACTTAACAGCATTGAAAAGTAAGGGATCACCGCTGTTAAAGTTTGCGGTGGAAAGTGGGCTTTAGTGTTTGCTGTCCACCTCAGGGCGTGTTGTTATAAGCCCATTAAATACCAACAGCAGTTTCTGCATTTGATAATACAATTGCGTTTTTTAATGCATTTATAGCTGCATATAATGAGTAACCTAATAAAAATATACAAACGGCTAGCATTGAATAAATATCAATTTGGTCAAAGTGATTAAAGTATATTTTTTCATGGAAAAACTGTTGAATGTAAACACCTTTTAAGATTGCAGCCGATGTTGTTGAAGCAAGTCCATAAGTAATGATTGCAAAAGCTGAGTCTGCAAACTTACCGAAATCTTTATATATTAAACCACCAGTATAGTTTTTGTCATTTTTGACAGAAAGGTAATGAACAAAAAAACAGCACACTAAACTTAACCATAAAGTTACATTCAAATGCTCCCATTGAAGAGTTGCTTTAATTGAGCTTTTCGTTACATCTTGGTAATTAACTAAGAATACAGAAAGTAAAACAAGAAAAATAAAAACAGCAATTAGTTTAAAATTTAGAGCTTTCACACTTCGCTCCCATTAAACTTATCTGTTTTTACTTTATCTTCATCATCAGTACTTTTTCCTAACAGTGCACCAATTATCCCGCCAATAATAACACCCGGAACTCCACCAACTACCCCTATAACTCCCCCAGCAGCCATTGCTCCTGCTGTACTTTCGTTACTCTCAGCTACTACTTCGCTTACAGAGTACACTTGTTGATCAATTTGGAAACGCTCTGAACCTAGTTGCTTTACTAGTTCCTGCCTTGAAACAGCACTTTGTTTCAAATATCTTTTCTCTCCAGTAGATTGATTAGTCACATACAGCTTCATTTACGACTAGCCCTCCTTGGGCTTATAACATTTTAGTATTTATGCGACACGCAGTTTGTGTTGCATAATCGCTTGTTGGACTGAGACGCTACCTGCTCGGTGTGTCAGAGTTGGTGTTACTTATGCTATGGGAATTTGTTTTTATGGCCTAAGCGATATCAAGCCAACTTTACTGGCGTGTCTATCGTATCTAAGCTGTCCCTGCGTCACTCAGCGTTTATTATGTATCCATTAAACCTAATGTTTAACCGTTAAGCAATTATATTTATCCAACCCCAAAGCTCGCTGATCGCTCAAACCTGCCCCATACATTTTAAAGTTCTAAATAATACATTCACAACATCCCGCATAAATGCAGATCGCTCAACACGCTGATTCAAAGTTCTATCAGAAAACCTAAATAGGGAACGTTAGCACCTCTTCTGTAGGACTTGTTACATATGGCTCTGCATTCCAGCCTTGTAAGAAACCATTCTAAACACATACGCCCTACGATGAATCAACTTACTTAACGGCATTGAAAAGTAAGGGATCACCGCAGTTAAAATTTGCGGTGAAAAGGGAGCTTTAGTGCTTGCTGTCTACCTCAGGGCGTGTTGTTATGTGCTAGAACTCTCAATGATTTGGTAGCCATTAGCTTTATGTTCGTTGACGCAAGCTTGAAATTTATTCTCTAATTTAATTTCATCAAACCAGCCAAAAGCATATGAATGACATTTGACTTTCATTTTTTCGGAGTTAATTAAAACGGCCTCTTTTTTTAGCTCTGCAAAACCTAACGAATATGCTAAGTCTATAAATTTTGAATTTATGAAATATCCGGCAATAACTACAACTAAAACTAATATTACTTTCTTCAAAATAACTCCAAAACTTGATTATATTAATTGGCACATAACGAGCCTGTAGATTAACTCGTTTTAAATTTATTTTTATTGATGAATCAACCATAGCCGAGTTCCTATTTTGGTTCAATCAGTTATCGCTAGTTTACGTAGAATAGAAAAAAGAATGTGCGGTTGTTTAATAGATATTTGAGAGGGAATTACAGGTGCTTGATTGGCATATTTCGGCTTAAAAAGGTTCCCCTTTTTTAATGCAGCCTGTTTTGCAGCTTTTCTATGTTATGAACAAGGCAGTACAGTTGCCGCAGAATGAAGTAAATGTATTCACTTTCGTTTGTCCCCCGCAAGGTCAGTTTATTCATGCCCTTATTGACGACCATACTCCACTTTTGATTTAAACGAAAGCAAGCTCTATATGCCCGAATCGTTTGCCATACCTTTAAAAAACTTGTGATGTCTGAAGTCAAAATCAGACCCTATTACTTATAAGCAACATACAGATCACGCTATTTTTGATAGCTTACCGGGTGCAGGGCCACAATTAGCCCCTCGGTTATTAGCCGCTATGGGGTCAAATCGTGATCGCTATAAATGCGCCGCTAACATACAAAAATACGCAGGCATTGCTCCCGTAACCGAACGCAGTGGCAAAAAGGAATGGATACACTGGCGGTACTCATGGACTAAGTTTTTAAGGCAAACGTTTGTGGAATGGGCTGGACTCTCTGTGCGGTATTCATTTTGGGCAAAAGCCTATTATCGGCAGCAAGAAGCCAAAGGAAAACCTCATAATACCATCATCAGATCATTGGCGTTTAAGTGGATACGGATCCTATTTAGATGCTGGAAAACACATACGCCCTACGATGAACCAACTTACTTAACGGCATTGAAAAGTAAGGGATCACCGCTGTTAAAATTTGCGGTGGAAAGTGGGCTTTAGTGCTTGCTGTCCACCTCAGGGCGTGTTTGTTATAAGTCATCTTTAGCACCATGCGTAAACAGTAAAAACTTTGGGGTGTAACCCGTAAATACAACATGCCCTGATATATATGACATACCAAACGTCACGATACCCAAAAGCCAAATAATATGATCATATGGTTCAGTGAACGCAAAACTAACCGTAGCTATAATAGCAAACAGAGTACAAAGATGAAACCCGCAAGCACCCTAAAAGGAGTTCTAACTTTAGCTAATTGTTCCCTTGGTAAACTCATATCTTCCTTTGGCTTATAACGAGACTGTAGAATAACTCCAACAGCCAAATTCAATTAAAAAACGAGCTCCTGTAATTAACTCTAAGCGCTTTTAAAGCATTAGGTAATGCATTTGGAACCCATAAAACAGGCTGATTTTCTTTAAAAAGAGTAACTCTACAGCCTCAACGCTTGCCGTAAACGGCACAAAATAGCAGGCTAAAATTGGCGACGAAGGAGCACAAGCCTGCTGTTTTGTGTCCTTGGTTTAACGGCTTTGTTAGCTTTTGATTGCACAACTTTATGAACCAAAAAACGTATTTAATATTATTTTTTCTTGCGGGTCATAATACATAATGATGCAAGTATCAGCATCAATTGAGAACCACTTATCATCCCCATCCTGTATGAATAAGTCACATATATCGATTTTACCGATATATTTAAAAGGGCGACCATCTTCAGTAAGAGGTATTGATATGTTATCTAAACATTGAGTAGTGGGAAAAGTGTCATAAATGTACTCATAAGGGGTATGAAAATATTCAAAAACTCGCTTTTCATTAACAAGTTTTTTATGCTCTTTCATTTTGCTGTATTGAAGCTTTAATTTTTGAAACTCTTCTTCTAAGTCATTTGGTAGATTATTTAAATAACTTTCCACGCCACCAAAAGTTTCTTTGTAGTCACTATGTGTATTGATATATTTTTTTTGGAAAAAATTAAAATCAGTTAAGAGAGACAGCTTATTATCTATTAACTTGTAAGCTATCCAGTTAGTTCTGCAATAATAATTGTGAAATTTTTTTGTTTCTAAACCCAAACAATCAAATGGCTCTAAGGGCAAAACAAAGTGTAATTTACCTTGTTCACCTTTTAAAAAGTCTTCCACATCTACAGAGAGTAAAGGTAGTAAGAATTCAGCATGCTCTTCAACTTTTTCATAGAAGACATCCTCAACATTTGGAAAAAATGAATTTTTACTCATATCTATCCTAGAAAGCTAACAATTTAATAGTGCGCTCATCGCGCATATTTCTGCCGACTTAACGCTCATTTATCTAATTTATATAGTTTTAACAAATTACTTAAGGTATTACTATCACTAAGTTTTCTAAGGTTTTTAGGAAAAGTTAATAGAACCAATATGCGCGCGTCGCTCATTTTCATGAATATATGCGCAAAGCGCAGTTTAACCAATCAATTAACTTCGATATTCAGCCAATCTCTATGACTGCTGCTCGCTCAAACCTGCCCCATAAACTTTAAAGTTTTAAGCACTACAGTCACAACATCCCGCATAAATGCAGATCGCTCCCCATGCTGTATTAATTGCAAAAAAGATATAGTAGTGACTCAGAGTTTACGGGTTTATGTATCAAGTTATTGGTAGCTCAACACGCTGATTCTAAACCCTATCAGAAAAACCCAAATAGGG
Source organism: Pseudoalteromonas sp. H105 (assembly GCF_001469215.1). GTDB lineage: Bacteria > Pseudomonadota > Gammaproteobacteria > Enterobacterales > Alteromonadaceae > Pseudoalteromonas. Next base: position 611,288 of record NZ_LOFH01000002.1, on the reverse strand, counting down.
AACGTCATTACCCCCTCTGTAGCCCTTGCTACATATGACTCTGCATTCCAGCCTTGTAAGAAACCATTCCAACTTTGGAACAGAAAATACACAGTTATCGCTCAAATCGCGCCACGCAGAGACTGTTGCAGCCATGCAATAGTGATTACTCATACAGAGATAAACAAACAATTGAATTAATACTCTAAAACCCCACTTCTTTATTAACTAAACACCACAAGCAATAAAAACAATTCGAACAAAGGATACTGAGGGTTTTATGCACGCGATTAAAAACAGACAAATAACTTTAGCATCACGCCCACATGGGGCACCAACAAACGAAAACTTTTCATTTAAATCAGTGAATGTAGAGCCCTTAAAACAGGGGGAAGTATTATTGCGTACTATTTATTTGTCGCTCGACCCCTATATGCGTGGCCGCATGAACGATGCAAAATCATATGCTGATCCCGTGGCAATTGGCGAGGTGATGGTAGGTGCGACTGTGTGCCAAATCGCTCAATCAAATAACGATCAATTTGCAGTAGGCGATTGGGTGCTGGCCTATACAGGTTGGCAGGACTACGCCATATCAAATGGCGAAGGCCTAATGCCACTGGGCAAAAATCCAAGTAATCCATCTTATGCATTAGGCATCATGGGTATGCCCGGCTTTACCGCTTATATGGGGCTGTTAGATATTGGCGCACCTAAAGAGGGTGAAACCGTTGTTGTTGCAGCGGCAACGGGCCCTGTTGGTGCCACTGTAGGGCAAATAGCTAAACTTAAAGGCTGCAAGGTTGTTGGTGTTGCTGGCGGCAGTGAAAAATGCCAATACGCAGTTGATACTTTAGGGTTTGATGCCTGTATTGATCATCGCAGTGATAACTTTAACGAACAATTAGCCGCAGCCTGTGACAACGGAATTGATGTTTATTATGAAAATGTAGGCGGAAAGGTGTTCGATGCCGTATTGCCTCTGTTGAATACCGCTGCTCGCGTACCACTGTGCGGTTTAGTCTCCCAGTATAACGCGACTGAGTTACCCCAAGGCCCAGATAGAATGGGCGCATTAATGGGGCAATTGCTCACAAAACGCATAAAAATGCAGGGTTTCATTATATTTGATGACTACGGCCATCGATACAACGAGTTTGCTAAAGACATGCAGCAATGGCTAAGCGAGGGCAAAATTCATTACCGTGAGCACGTAATAACAGGGTTTGAAAACACCCTCACCGCATTTAACGATATGTTAGCTGGCAAGAACTTTGGCAAAACCGTAGTACAAGTTAATCAACCACTTTAAATCACTTAAGGATAACCATGATTAAATTACACCACCTAAATAAGTCACGCTCTAAACGCATTATTTGGTTACTTGAAGAGCTAGAAGTCGATTACAAAATTGTTGCATATCAGCGAAACAGTGCCACTTTTTTAGCGCCTGATGAACTAAAAAACGTGCACCAACTGGGTAAGTCACCGGTAATCGAAGACGACGGTTTAATTGTCACTGAGTCAGGCGCAATTACTGATTACCTCATTACTAAATACGGAAATGGCAAGTTTGCACCAAAGGCAGGAACCGCGGACTATGTTGATTATCAACAGTGGCTGCACTTTGCTGAAAGCTCAGCTATTTTACCGCTTTTGCTAAAAATGTTTGTCCAAAAAGAGGGCGCTAAAACACAGTTTTTAGAAGGTTACGCCGATGCTGAAACCGCTAAAGTAATTAGCTATTTTAACAGCCGCCTTGAAGGCAAAAAGTACTTAGTAGGCGACACGCTCACTGGCGCAGATTTTATGATGTCGTTTATTATTGAAATTGTGAAAAACGCAGGTCAACTAGGTCACTTTAAAAATCTAGTGAGATACGATGAACAATTACAAAGCCATGAAAAGTTTCATACCGCCGAAGAACTCGAGCAAAAGTATGGGTAACGCTTTGTAAACACCAGCAGTAAAGGGGTGTAAAGCCCCTTTACAGTACACTATGTTTATATACCAGCAAGCTCTCGCTCAGTGATGCATTCATCTGAGGCCATTTCAAATTCGCGGCATATAAGCGGGCGGTTTTCGTAGATTGAACACATTAATGTATTTCGGTCTAAGGCTTGGCACCAGCCGTCATCCGCGCGCTTCATCACTTCACTGCCCCATTGGTCATAATCAATATAATGAAAAGGCACCCCGGTATCCGTGAGTATTTGCACTTCTAGTTGGCAACAACACGCTTGGCAGTTGCTGCATAAGACAGGTTCATTTTCATTACTGACAACAATTGGGATCTGATTAGGTATGACGGTATGGGGCATAGGTGCTTACTTTTAAGAATAAGCCCCTAGCATACCTGAGTGAGCCTATCGCGCCAGTAATTTTGCTTTTATTTCACTGTAACGCTGCTGCTCACATAAGCCAAAACCACTGAGCTGGCGCACTTTGTTACGCGCAAATAGCGGCACACTCATCCCCGCTAAAAAGCGACATTGGGTTTCGATACCTACATTATGAATACCTTTGGTCGCAAGATGCGCGAGTAACTCATCTACTTTTTGATAAATCACCTCATCAGCCGCGAACTCATGCGCTAATGAGTACTCAAGTGTGACCGCCTGCCCACGACACACGGAGCAATGGCCGCACTGCTCTGGCGCCTGGTTGTCGTCAAAGTAACGCGCTAAGTTATAACTCAAGCAGTTTTTAAGTTCAAAAAAGCGAATGAGTGCCGCAATACGTTTTATTTCGGCCTGCTCTTTATCTACAAAGTAATTATGCAGTTGTTTTGCTAACTCAGGGTTATTAATAACCTCGTTATGCACTTGGTACACTTGGGTAATGCGTTTGGTTTCAAGTGTAATTAAGTTTTTCTCCGCTAAATAATCAAGCGCTGCCACAACCCGCTTGCGGTCAACTTGTGCTGCTTGTGTTAGGCTATCGAAATTGAGTGTGCCCCATATTTTTTTTAACTGAGTATGGCTAAATATTTGGTTTAAAAAAGCTTGCCTATCGGCATCGAACTGCGAAAGTAACGGTGACTTATCAACCAAAAATTTATATTTAAAGTCAGCATAATAGGCATAGAGCGGAGTTATCGCACCTTGCATTTCTAATTGCACTAATAAGGTTTTAAGTGCTAACTGGCGAATATTACTGTCGCTAGATAGGCTATATTCTTGCATTTCCCATTGCTGATTAGCACTGGTATGCTGGCGAATATCCTGTATTACATGTTCGATACCGCTAAGCTCTGGGGTATCGCCATAAACAAAATTTTCAACCGTATTTAAACCATCTAAATTAGCCAAAGTGTAACAGTTTGAGGGTTTACCATCACGCCCTGCACGGCCAATCTCTTGGCTGTAATTTTCAATCGACTTGGGTAAGTCATAATGAATAACAAAACGAATATCTGATTTATCAATACCCATGCCAAAGGCAATCGTGGCCACGACTACATTGATTTTCCCTGCCATAAAGTCATCTTGAATGCTATAGCGTAAAGTATCTTCTAACCCCGCATGATAAGCTACAGCACTTAAGCCTTGTTGGGTAAGTGTTTGAGCAACTTGCTCAGCACTTTGCTGCAAGGTGACATACACAATCCCAGGGCCTTGTTGCTCGCGAACAATATTAGCAAGTGTTTCGCTCTTATCAGCACTTTTTACACTGAGTACCGACAAGTCTAAATTGCTACGATAAAACCCTGTTTGCACAATACACTCAGGTGCGATTGCAAAACGTTCGCTCATATCACGTTTTACTTTTTTGGTTGCTGTGGCGGTTAATAACAACACTAAAGGAATATTTAACTCTTCGCGGTAGCGCGGTAATTTTAAATAATCAGGCCTAAAATTATGCCCCCACTCTGAAATACAGTGCGCTTCATCCACCACCAGCATAGAAATTGCCACTTGATTAATAAACTCACGGAAACGCTCATTTTTAAAGCGCTCAACCGACACCATCAGTATTTTAACTTTACCAGCGCGTACATCGCTCATTACGGTGTGGCTTTGCTCACTGTTTTGGCTAGAGTCTAAACTGGCGGCATAGATGCCTTTTTTATTTAAAAAGCTGATCTGATCTTTCATCAAGGCCAATAAAGGCGACACTACCAAGGTTAAGTGAGGTAAATGTAAGGCGGTTAATTGATAGCACAATGATTTACCCGAGCCTGTTGGAAAGATAGCTAACGATGACTGATTGTTTAAAAGCTGCTCTATTGTTTGTTGCTGGCCTGGGCGGAATTGGTTAAAACCAAAGTGCTGTTCAAGTGTACTGTGCAATGTAGCCGTCATGGTATCCCTTTACTGTAAATTCCCTCATAAAGGAAATGGTAGCCGTAAATTTAATAAGCCGCCATCTTACCTTTTTTGTCGCTTGATTTCTTTGCTTTATACCCAAATCACCTCAAGCTGCGAGCGTCGTTGGAATTAAAAGCGATTTAGGCAAGGCATTGATTTGCAAATAATAGTGGTTCTATTATTAAAATCAATAACGCAGTATAAATCGCTTTTAAACCAACCCGTTGGGCGTTTCACAGGCACTTACTCTCATCGTTGTTGCTTCTTAAAAGGGACTGCCATTGTTGCAAAGTAACGCCTTGATATTAAGCCCCTGTGAAACGCTGAATTCTGCATCTTGAGGTAATTTGGGTATATTACTGACAAACCTGTTCAAAAGGCGCACAATAAAACCGTTGCCAAGGTATTGCCCTAATGGGCGCTATACCTAAGTAGTTTGCTCAGACTATTTAGGTATTCTACTTTTTGAGGGCAACGTAATGATAACAACACATCCTAAAATCGTGATTATCGGTGGGGGCGCTGGCGGCTTAGAGCTTGCAACCCAATTAGGACATAAACTAGGGAAGAAAAAACACGCTGATATTCTACTCATAGATAAAAACCGCACACACATATGGAAACCGTTACTGCACGAAGTAGCCACGGGCTCTATTGATGCTGATTTAGATGGCGTTGTTTACTCAGCCCATGCCGCAAAACACCATTACCAATTTCAATTGGGCAGTTTTTGTGGCCTAAATAACACCACTAAAACCCTTACATTAAGCCCGTTACATGATGAGCTTGGCCATCAAATACTGCCGCAGCGCACGGTACATTATGATTATCTTGTCATTGCTATTGGCAGCGTGAGTAACGACTTCAACACCCCAGGCATTAAAGATCATTGCTTTTACCTTGACTCAAACCAACAAGCTGAACGCTTTCAGCACGCCCTGCTCGATAACTTTACCCGCTTGCACCAAGATGACGACCCACAACATGCGTTAAACATTGCCATAGTCGGCGGCGGTGCAACGGGAGTTGAACTGTCAGCAGAGCTTTACCATGTGTCAGATTTACTCAAAATCTATGGCTTGACCAACATGACAGCGAAACGATTACACATACACCTAATAGAAGCTGGGCCGCGCATATTGCCGGCATTATCTGAGCGAATTGCACTTTCAGCAAAACGAGAGCTACTGAAATTAGGCGTAACTGTTCGCGAAAACACCCAAGTAAAGCAAGCCACGGAGCAAGGCTTTATCACCCAAGACGACCAGCAAATCAATGCGGATATTATGCTATGGGCGGCCGGTGTTAAAGCGCCTGACTTTATTAACGAGCTTGGAATTTTTGAACTAACCCGTAATAATCAAATTAAAGTGAACGATTACCTGCAAAGTAACGTGGATGAGCATATTTATGTACTAGGCGATTGTTGCGCGTTTACTCAACAAGACGGAAAGCTTGTGCCACCACGGGCACAATCGGCCCATCAAATGGCGCAGTGTATCGAAAAAAACCTGATCGCTACGCTTCGTCAGCAACCATTAAACAAGTTTGAATACAACGATCACGGCTCATTAGTTAATCTGTCACGCTACAGCACGGTAGGCAGTTTGATGGGCAACCTCACCAGCAACAGCTTTTTCATTGAAGGACGTATTGCACGGTTTATGTATATTTCGCTTTATCGTATGCATCAACGGGCGATTCATGGCAGTGCCAAAACATTTGCGTTGTGGATCAGTGAAAAAGTATTGCGTGTTGTTAGACCAAAAATGAAACTGCATTAATGCTACGCTAATTTAAACCTCCACCAACTTACCGCAACAATGCGGTAAGTTGCTTGTTGCTAATGGCGATGCAGCGGTACATTCATGTAAATTTTTGTTGCTAAATCAGTACGATAAATAACTATTATACGTAGCGAATAGCAAGCACTGAAGGGATGTTTTTGGTAGAGTATATACTTTAATGAAGCTAGGTATACTTTCAGGTAGTAACTCGTTATTTTCAATTCGTTTGCGAAGATTAATTTATCATTTATAATTCAGCATGTTATGTTAGCTATTTTATAAAGCAACCAAGTGATAAAGAATCTACTTCTACCTTTTAAAAGTAACTAATGTTGTCTACGCTTAAATGTGTGGTGTAACAAACAGTTATTAAAGTAAATTTAGGGTCTGTTGACCTTTCAAGGTTGAATTTGCAGCAGTCTGTTTGGTATTTAGGCAAGGCAGCGCCTATGTGGTGTGGTTATTCCCCATAAATAGGCGATAACGCAGCATCAATGCCAAACAGGCACTGCCCTGCGGGTTCTGCCTAGGGGCAATTTACTCTTTTTTACTCGGTTTTGACTTAGTCCACTAGGTTACAAACCTCGCGCCGCGATTAAATCGCCCCTAGCTTGAACAAATTTTAATCCGAAAAGGTCAACAGACCCTAAACAAAATCACATTAATTGCATGACATGCTAACTAAATAAAAGCCTGTAATAAAAATACTATTTGAAGACTTTAAGGTGAGATAATGAGCGCTAAACCAGCTAACTGTGAAAAGTTAACCTGCAACCAATGTGCAGATGAAGACCAATTAGATTTTGATTTTACAATGGCCTTTCAACCGATTGTAGATTGCGATCGTCGTCGTGTATTTGGTTATGAAGCGCTTGTGCGTGGTATTAATAATGAATCAGCGTTTAGCGTTATTTCTCAAGTAAATGAACAAAATAGATACACCTTTGACCAACAGTGCCGTATTAGAGCCATCGCGTTAGCGGCAAAACTTCAGATAGATTCCGTGTTAAGCATTAACTTTTTGCCTAATGCGATTTATAAGCCAGAGCGCTGTATTCGCACAACATTAGAAGCGGCAAAAAAATATAACTTCCCCACTGAAAAAATCATGTTTGAATTCACTGAGGTCGAAAAAATTGACGACACCCAACATATAAGACGCGTTGTTGAATACTATCAATCTCTTGGCTTTACAACTGCAACAGATGACTTTGGCTCAGGCTATTCAGGGTTAAATTTATTGGCTGACTTTCAAACTGACATTGTTAAATTCGACATGGAGCTAGTACGTAATATTCACCTTAATAAAGCACGCCAACTGATAGTAAAACACAATGTTGCCATGTTAAAAGAAATGAATATCACGCCGCTTGCAGAAGGCATCGAAACCGTTGAAGAGTACCAATGGCTGCACAATGCAGGCATTAGCTTAATGCAAGGGTATTTATTTGCAAAACCAGGGTTTGAATCGCTACCCAAAGTGGACTTTTCACCGTTGGATTCTATATCCCCTTAACACTCATCGTTACAGTGGCAAAAAGTGAATCATCTTTTTAATAAAATTAGCAATCACATTGATCGATTCGTTTTTAGCCTGCGTATTGGTATGTGAAGGGTATGGAAGTGGGCACCGCGGTGTCGCACAATTTAGTCACCTTCACCATAATTGTATTTTTAGCACAGATATAAAAGCGTATTGTTAAGCCCAATACGCTTTTTCTTTTTTCCTTTCTTCACATCCTTACGATTAAGTAATTGTTCAGATTAAATTAGTTAATATACACCCTCATACTCCCAACGACATATTTGTTGTTTAAGCAGTTTAACCAGCTCACTTTTGAGCTGGTTTTTTTTTGCCTAGTTACTCATAAGCAGTCATGTTAAAGTTCGCATAATTTGCAGGGTATTAATGTTGTGCCCATTCTTGGTTTGAATATAATTACTAGGCAGCACTATGCGTCAACACTTTATACTGATTACACTTCTTTTAGCGTTTGTTTGCTCACTGCACGTTAATGCCGAAGAATCTCGCCCTGCGCCAACAGAGCAGCAGCAAGAACACGCGTTAGCCCAAATACAAAAACCCATGTTTCAACCGCTGATGGAGCGTTACATTCTTGACGAATTAAAAGCAGTGCGCCAAGACCAACAAAAGCTCCGCGAAGATCTTACTAAACAAGTAACCCATGCCCAGCTAGATACCGCTGACAGAGCCATTACCTACACAACAGACACCATCAATAATGTATTTTTCATCATTACCGCTACCGCCTCTATTTTAGTCTTGGTGGGTTGGAACTCGTTGCGCGATGTCAAAAACAAAGTCGAAGACATTGTAAATACGCGTGTAAGTGTGATCACCAACGAATACGAAGCCCGCTTAAATACATTTGAAGAGAAGTTGCGTGAGCGCTCAGAAGAGATCCTCAAAAACCAAGAGAAAATCTCAGTAACCAACGAAGTTCATTCATTATGGATGCGTGCGAATTTAGAAAGTGATGTATCAAATAAGATTGAAATATTTGATGAAATCTTAAATCGTAAGCCAGAAGATGTAGAAGCAATAGCCTATAAAGCAGATGCCTTATTAGAGCTTAACGAAACAGCCGAAGCCATTGAATTATGTAACCAAGCAATCGACATAGACAGTGATTATGGTTACGCCTATTGGCAACGCGCGTGTGCGTATGCCCTGACTCACAAACATGCAGATGCGTTAGCCGATATTAAAATGGCGTTGGATTACTCACCCAATTTACGCAACGAACTGCTGCATGAAAGTGCATTTGCCAGCTTACATGACAACACCAGCTTTAATGTTATTTTATCGGGTGAAAAGTCTTAACGATTTAAAAATCGTTCAATTGCCTCAGTGAGCAGTTCGTCGAGCTGCTCTTCAAAATCGTCAATACTGGTTTTAAAATGCCCAAGATACGCTTGTGTTTGCGGCGCTGAGAGTAATTTTTGATTAATACTGTATTGGCGTTCAGGCTTTGTTTTGTCAAAGCGTGGTACAAAATGATAACCCGCAAAATAGACCGGGGTAATCTGCTGATTAGCGTATTCACAAAAACGCTCGATCGTTTCTGCGCCAGTAGGCCCTAAACAGCCCGGCTCAACACGATAGAGTAAATGCAGCTTTTTATCATCCGCTAATTCCATGCCTTTGTTCCTATACCTTTCAATTAATTTGTTTCATAAAACCCTGACTAAAAACATTTAGTCGAGTCATAAAGCATTTTGCCTATACGTTTACACGCAGTAAAAAAGTACACAAAGAATTAACGCGGCTAGTTAGCTACTCGCTAATTTAACGTACCTTATTGGTCAATTTTATTTAAAAAATAATACCTTAGTTACTTTGCCATTTTCAACTTTGTAGCTTGATACAAACTCAGAGCGCTTATCAACAACGTTTGGATCCGTTGTGCATGTTTCTGAGAGTTCATGGTCAATCACAATATTGCCGGTCACTATGCGTTTAATGGGTGACGACTTAACGCACTTTAACTTTTTAAACATAATGCCATAACGCGCTATCAGGTTTTCTTTACCTTTAAATAACAGCTCATTTGGAAACACATAAAACTCGACATCTTCTGAGTACATGCTGACAAATGCTTCTATATTGCGTGAATTGTAAGCTTTAATTAGTTTTTCAACAACCGCTAACGCCTCTCGTGATTGCTTGGCTTTTTCTTGCTGCTTTTGTGTCAGTGCTTCTTTCGCTTGCGCAACAACTTGCGTTGCTTTTGCGATGGCTTGCTCTTTTTCTTGTTGTGTTTTCGGCGCATCAGTCGGTTTTACTGTTTGCGCCCCTAGCACTTTACTGCTATCTACAACATCAACCTTATTTGCCGTACGTGCATCACTCACAATAGGTTGTGTTGGTTCAATATCAACCGCTATTTCGGGGGGTGCTTTTTCTGGCGTTAAAGTGATGACAGCAGGGCTGTCCTCTAACGCTTTTTGTGGTTCAACGGCGTCGCTATTTTTAGTCTCAGTTTTTTGTTGAGGCGCTTTAGCAGGCTTGGTAGTTTGCTCTGCATCGACAGCTAATAATGATCCTGAGAATAATAGACTCATTGCAAAAAATAACGATTTCATACTGTTCCTGAATGATTGAAGAAACAATAAAATAGCAAAAAATATGCCTTCAAGATAGTGGTTATCACCCCACCGTGCATTTACCAATATTGCTCTACCGTTATATGACCGGGCTCTTTGCGGCGATTTCGACGATAGCCTTGCTCAATCAACAATGCTGACGTGTCTTTTACCATATCGGGATTACCGCAAATCATAAACTGCGCAGTGTTCGGTGTAGGGGTTAAATCTACATGTGAAAATAACGTTTGCGCTTGAATATGATCGGTTATCCGCCCTTGTAATCCAACGGCCCCGTCTTCACGGCTAACCACTGGCACATAATTTAACCCCGTGTACTTTTGCTGTAACGCGGCAATGCTGTTTTGATAACTTAAATCACTGTTTAATCGCACCCCATGCACGAGGGTTATTTGATCAAATTGCTGCCATACCTCACCGTGTTCAAGCATTGATAAGAATGGCCCTATCGCCGTCCCTGTACTGAGCATCCACAGTTGTTCGCTTTGAGGCACTTCGTCTAACGTGAAAAAGCCACTTGCACGGCGCTCAATCATCACTGTATCACCCTGTTTAAGCTGGGCTAATTGTTGCGATAGTAAGCCGTCTTGCACGTTAATTAAGTAAAACTCTAAATCGGGTGAACTAGGTGCATTTACATAGGAGTACGCACGTGCAATGCGCTTTTCATCTTTCATCATAGACAGTTTAGTAAATTGCCCGGCTTTAAACGGCTCTACATCGGCATTAACAATTAAACTAAATAAGGTATCACTCCACCAAACAACGTCTTTAACGCGCGCCTCAACCCAGTTAGACATAACAACCCCCTTTGCATTGAATTGAATTGAAAATATTTAGTGCTTTATACCCAAGCCACTTAAAATCAAAGCGTCGTTACGACTTAAAAGAGACAGCCCAGATATTAAGCTTTATGAAACGCTAGATTCTGTATATTGAGCTGGTTTGGGTATATATAACAGTGGCAAGGGAACAGGATCGTGTCAATTTTAACCAAGCAGATCGCTAAATAAATACGTCACCGCTCGTTATAAAACACACAAAATATAAAATATTCAATTAGATACACCATTTAGATCACTATTTTACTAAGCTAGTGAAAACGCCAATTTTTGAGCAACTAACTACTAAAAACAAATAAAGTAACACAAATGCGAATCACTCACTTTTACGTACCCTAAATTTATAGTATCCTCTGCCACTTATTCTTTCACTCGGGTCAAAGGATTACCTATGTACGCCCAATCAATTAATAAAGCACCAACACGCAACCCATTAGTCAGGCTAAAAATGGCTTGTAAAGCCAATGTTTATGCACTGTGTGTGATTTCTCGTTTTAGTGCAGCCATTGTCGGGGGGTATGTATTCACCGCTGTATTTACGTCATTGTTGAGCCTCATTCTACCGCTCAGCAAATCGGATGCCGTGCTATTGAGTGTCAGCTTGACCATATTGATATACAGCTGTGTGTTTATTTGGGTGTTCGCCATTAAGTCATTAAAAACTGTTTGGATCACTATTTTACTAACATCCTCAAGCTGTTTTTTAAGTATTGCACTGCTGAAGGGATGGCTATGAAAGAGAACTTTTTTCGCTCTATGACATGGATGCACACCTGGGTAGGGCTGTTAGTATGCTGGTTAGTGTATTTAGTATTTTTTGCCGGCACGGTGAGCTTTTTTCGTGACGAAGTCACGCTTTGGAGCAAACCTGAACTTCACAGCATAAGTAAGCCGCCCGCTGAACCTATTCGTATCGCACAGCAGCGTGAGCAAATTACTAATGGCATTGCGTACCTTGCAAACACCGCTCCTGACTCATCACGCTGGCGTATTTCTTTACCCACCACACGTGAGCCTCAGTTAGTGTATGCCTACGAAAAACCTCGCGCTGAGGGCAGTAAACGCTTTGGCGGGTGGCAAACCTACATCATCAATCCTGAAACGGGTGAAGCCACAGCACAACCACGCGATAGCAAAGGCGGCAACTTCTTTTACCGCTTGCATTTTGACCTGCATTATTTAGATGCGCGCACAGCACGGTATATTGTGTGTTTTGCCAGTTTATTTATGCTTGTTGCGCTTATCTCTGGTGTGGTTATTCATAAGCGTATTTTTAAGGATATGTTTAGTTTTAGAAAAAATAAAGGCAGTCGCAGCTGGTTAGATGCGCATAATGTTTCGTCGGTATTGGCATTGCCTTTTCATATAATGATCACCTATACCGGTTTGATCACACTCATTTTTATGCTTTTTCCATACCCCGCTTTAACCGCATATGAAGACGGACTAAAAGGCTTATTTAACGATGTAACCCCAACCAATATACGAACAAAATCAAGCACCCAAAGCGCACCTTTAGTCTCAACTGACTACATTTTGGATCAAGTTTATACTAACTGGCAAAGCGCAGACCTAACCTCTTTCTCAATCCGTGATCCTAATAAAGCCTCGGCCACGGTGACCGTGCGTGCTTCAACGGCTGATTTAGTGAAAGATCAAACCCCTACGATGCTTTTTAACGCAGTCAGTGGTGAGCTAATGGCACAAAGTGCGCAAGAACTCACTACCTCAGAGGTCATTTATGACTCGATGACCGCTCTGCACACTGGCCGTTTAGCAAACCCACTACTGCGCTGGTTGTACTTTTTATGCGGCGTTGCGGGCTGCATAATGATAGCCACAGGCTGCATTATGTGGGCAAAACGCATTCGTGAACGGATGAAAAAAGACCAAACAGCGTCGTTTGGTCTCAAACTTGTTGAAAGCCTAAATCTAGCCACTTTGATGGGCTTGCCATTAGCGACCTGCGCTTTCTTTATCGCTAACCGCTTGCTACCTGTGAGTACTGTACAACGTGCAGATAAAGAAATATTGGCGTTCTTTATCACCTGGCTGGCTGTTGCCCTGTTTACCTTGTTTAAGCGCGCAAAAATGCAGTGGTACTTATTAGCCTGGTTAAATGCTGTGGCGTGTATTAGCGTGCCGCTAATCAACGCACTCACAACCAAAGGCAACCTGGTAAGTTATATGCTGAACGCTCAGTGGGCATTGTTTAGTTTTGATTTAGTGTGCCTAGTTTGCGCCTTGCTGTTTATATTACAAGCCAAAAAATTACGTACTCAACTGAGTCCCCCCGCACCCAATACGCGTTCAAATCGGGTAACAAAACCCCCTCTCATGGAGCAAAAAGGATGAGTGAGCTTTTGCAATTTAACCTGTGTTTACTGGCATTTAACTGCTTTGCACTTGCTAAGTTTAATCATTACCGAGATGTGTTTAAAACGCGACCAAGCCAAAAGCAAAGCCAGCAGTTTATCATTGTGGCGTGGATCAGTATTTTACTAAGTTTATTGCTTTGTGTTGTCGAGCGGCAGGGCTACGGCGTATTGCTTTTTTGCGGCTACATGGCTTTAAGTGTTTTATTATTAATGATTTTTTATAGTTTTAAAGCCTCGTGGGTAAAATACATAAGTGCAGTAAACGTTACATTATTGCTACTGAGTGGAAGTTATATTGCCGTTATTTAAGCTTAGTTAGTAAAAATGTGATCTGAGCCAAATAGAGGTCTTTATTCCCACCAATCAGGCAAAAAAAAGGCAAGCTATAAAAGCTTGCCTGTATATCCAATAAACTGGTTATAAATTAGGGGATACGCATGTCAACATCAAGCCCATAAGGGCCTTACTTGATATGGCAGGCATGATAAATCCTAATCATTGCACATTTATGACAACGCATAAGTAAATAACATAAAAGCCTTTTTTAACGTTTTGGAGTTGGTGTATGCGCAACCCAAATCAGTGAGTTGGTATCAAAACCATGCTTTTTTGCCGTTGCGATAAAATCATCTTTAATGGCTTGGCTTACGGTAGGCGTTCGCGATAACAACCATAAATAATCAGTATTAAAGCCAGATACAAACGCATACTGATAATCTTGCTGATCCATTTTAAACACCACGTATGAGCTATAAAACGGACCAAAAAATGACACTTCTAAATGCCCCACATCACTGGCGCCAACAAACTTGGCTTTGCCCTGAGCTTCGCTCCACTGACCTTCTTCGTCATTAAAGCCTTTATTTATCACTTTAACAGAGCCATCATCATTTAAGCTGTAAACAGCCGTCACATTTGATAAGCCTCGTTCAAACGAGTGATCTAATCGGGCGACTTCGTACCAAGTCCCTTGGTAACGCGTTACTGAAAAATCATCAACAGGCTTTACGCCGTCAGGCAAGCCACTGCAACCAACAAAAAAAACACCACACACAATGGTAAGCGCAGCAAACAGGTATTTATTCATCAAGCTATATCCTTATCATTAAAGCTAATATCTTAGCGTCTTTGAAGTAAAGTTTAACGTATTTTAATGGTAAAAAAATCAGTAAACACTGGTTGTTGATGAGCGGGTAGGTTAGGATCAATTTTTTACTAACAAGATGTATAAATAAATGAAGATTTGGGTTGATGCTGACGCCTGTCCCGTGGTGATCAAAGACATTTTATTTCGTGCTGCTGATCGTACACACACCGACACAATATTAGTCGCGAATCATGCGATGCGCATTCCTCCTTCAAAATACATTAGCCGCGTGCAAGTATCGTCTGGGTTTGATGTGGCCGATGATGAAATCGTTAAACGTGTATCTACCAATGATTTAGTTATCACCGGAGACATTCCATTGGCTGCTGAAGTCATTGAAAAAGGCGCACAAGCGCTGAACCCAAGAGGCGAGTTATACACCCCAGAAAACATTCGTTCGTTACTCAATGTGCGTGATTTTATGGATACCATGCGCTCAAGTGGCGTAGAAATGAACGGCGGCCCACCGCCATTAAGCCAAAGTGACAGACAAAACTTTGCCAACAATCTAGACCGAATTTTAGCGCAAAATAAATGACCTCTACGGCGACTAACTTAGGCATGGGCGATCCACATTTTAACGTGGCGGTGTATATTGCAAACCCGCCGCCTATGCCCCAATATCAAACTTTAAGTACATTAGCCCCCTTAATTGATGGCGAAATAGACGCCATAAACCAAGCGTGTGGGAATGGTTGGCGCAAAGTATTTAATGTGTATGCCAAAGTGTTATTTGCACTGCCCAGTGAACACCACTGTTTTGCTAAGCAAGCCGCAACATGGCAAACCTACCGCGATAAACTGCTCTTGCAGGCAAACAGTAAAACGGCTCTATTATTTAGCCCCCCCCAATTAACACATGAGCCCACACTGCATATCATTGCTGGGCGCACTCACGCTAAAAGCCTCATTAATCAAGGGTTATTAAACATAACCTTAGACTGGCTAGACGACGAATTTGCCATTAATACTCAACACAAAGTTATTGTCTGCCCGTATTTTGACTATCGCCAATTAAGTAATATAAAAATCGCCCGATTAAGCCAATTAGTAGCTAATTGTTCAAAGAGTAGCTAATCTTATATTCAACTAATTCTTAAATTACCTACGCTATGAAAGTACTTGTTGTTGATGATATGCCACTGATGCGCCATGTGTTAATTAACATGCTGCGTAAACTTAATTTTGAGCACATTACTGAGGCCACGGATGGAAAACAAGCCCTAGCGTTGATGCAAAAGCAAGAATTTGATCTCGTGATCACAGACTTACACATGCCAAAAATGGATGGTAAAACGCTACTGACACAAATTCGCGAAGACCTTATTTTAAGCGAAACCCCGGTATTAATGGTCACCTGCGAAGACAATAAAAAATCAATCAAAGAAATTATCGCAGCCAAAGTCACCGGCTTTATTATTAAACCGTTTAATTTAAACACGCTCGAAAACCAATTAAAAAAAATAAATACAGTGCCAGCAGAAAAGCCTGATTGATCATTTAACAAACAATAAAAACAGTGCATATTCCTATCATCGGTATATAACGCAAAAAAAATAAGGTATTCTCTTTTTACGCACACTGTGAGGGAACGAATTACTGTTGGTTAAATTACAACGTTATCTAGGTAACTTAAGCGCTGTTATACTACTTTTTTTAAGCGTCAACAGCCATGCTGTGCCTTCATTTGCAGTCACCAAAGCAAACACCATTGAAATATGCGCAGGCGAATGGCCCCCGTTTTTAAGCGAATCGCTCCCTGAGCAAGGCGTTATTGCCCACCTTATCCGTGATGTATTTGCACAAGCCGATATTAAAGTAAACTTTACTTTTTTACCCTGGGGCCGTGCGTTCCACGACACACAAAAGCAAAAATACGCAGCCACCGCTGTGTGGATGTTTGAACAAAGTCGCGCCAATAACTTTTTATACAGCGACGCTGTGCTTAACGAACGATTCGTGTTTTTTCACCTAAAAAACCGCCCTTTCGATTGGCAATCAGTGAATGATTTAAAAGGCCTGATACTCGGTGGCGGACTTGCCTATAGCTACGGGGCTGAGTTTGATAACGCACTTGAACAAGGTGTATTTGAAATATCACGTGTAAACAGCAGCGTGCAAAATTTTAAACGCCTCGCCATGGAACGAATCGACGTATTCGCTGAGGAACAAAGCGTTGGCTACCATATTTTAAACAACGAACTCGCCGATGTCGCAAATACAATAACGCATCACCCAAAACCGCTTTTAATCAATCAAAGCTTTTTACTGCTCCCTAAAGAGGGAGAGAAAAGTCAACAGCTGTTAAAAATGTTTAATCAGCAACTAGCCCAGTTTAAAAAAGATGGCCGTTACCAAGCCTACTTTAATGGCCTTAACAGAGGTGATTATCGCCCTGTTAACACTCAGAGCGATGACGAACGCTAAATGACTTAAATAATCGGTACAAACTCATACTCAGTATTTAAGTGCGCTTTACTCCAACTATTAAACGCTTCTTCGTATCGTGGGTAATAATCTATTAGCGTATGAATAACCTGTTCAGCGCTGAGTTCGTCGCACACATTTGTCGCCTCGTGTTGCAGCAAGGCTTTTAATACCTGTTTACCACGGCTGCTCTGCATTAAAAACCCAACCCACAAAGCCGAATTTTTATACATACGTAACGTATCTGCGCCTTGCCAACTGCCTTCTGAATCAATTAATACCGACAACATAAACAAACGTTCTTTAAAGTACCTACTGGGTACGTTAATGACCTTATCGCTGTTAAAATGAAGCGTATTTTCAAATACTTCAGCAAGTCCTTCATTTAGCCATTTTGGCATATTGCCAATCAGCCGATAGTTAAAGACATGCAATGCCTCATGCACGGCGGTTGTTAAGCTTTGCTCAGGGTAATTACTGTTATATTTAACAAAAGCCGTGTTACTCGCACCAAAATAGACCCCAATACTGGTATTAGAAAATGAACCAAATTGCGAGATATAATCCCGATAGTACCGCGGTGGCAACACCACCAAGTTAATTTGGTACGGCACCGGCGCACTCACTTGAAAAAACCGCCGATATTGAGTGTACGCAGCACTTAAACGCGCCTTTAAGGTTTGATGATAATCATCACTGAGCGTCGGTGTAATTAAATTTACCGTAGCGTAATTACTGAGCCTAAATTGTGACTTTTCAAATTCGAGATTGTCATCCAGTAGCGAAAAACGCGCTTGGGCATCGGCCACGGCCTCTTCATCGTGCCAATTCAACTGGCATGAGTCTTCTATTTTAGGCGCTTTAGGCTTTGCTTGTTGATAAGTGGCAGCAGCATCTACTTGCCGTTCGGGTGGGCGTGGTGCTGTTGCACGTTTAACGGGGTCTGAGGCCGGTTTTTCGAGCACGTGCGAGGTAGCGTCTGGCGCAGGGTTAAACCATTGCATTACAGCATCAACCCAGCCTAAGCGAACAGCTGCTAAGCCTAACAACACGACTATAATGACGCGGGTTGGAAACGACGATGGCTTTTGTTGCATCACTCACCTCAAAAAGTAAAAAATCAGTGTAGCGACTTTAGCCACAATAAAGAACAATTAAGAGGTCTAAACAGTGTACGTATTCTTAAGAATCCCTATGCCTACACAATGTTGCTAAAGCCAGCCTAAAGGCGGCTGGCTTAGTTGATAGCTTAACTTGCCACTAAAGAGGATTTTATTTCATCAAAAATACTGGCATCGTCTACTGTTGAGGGTACGTTGAGTTCTTCGCCATCCACCAGCTGGCGTAGATTTTTACGTAAAATTTTACCTGAGCGAGTTTTTGGCAAACGCGCAACATGTACAATGGTTTTTAAGCAGGCAATTGCTCCTATTTGCTCTCTTACCAGCGTAACGAGCTGCTGTTCAACAAGGCTGGCTTCATCGGTGCAATCGTCTTTTAATACAATCATCGCCATCGGTAGCTGGCCTTTGAGTGAATCGTTTACACCAAATACCGCGCATTCAGCAACGGCATCGTGAGAGGCAACAATTTCTTCCATTTCGCCAGTTGATAAACGGTGCCCTGCCACATTAATCACATCGTCGGTTCGGCCCATGATAAACAAGTAGCCATCGTCGTCGATATAACCGCCATCGCCTGACAAATAGTAACCGGGGTATTCATTTAAGTAACCCGCTTTAAAACGTTCATCATTTTGCCAAATAGTGGGTAAACAACCCGGCGGCAATGGCAGTTTAATCACCACGGCACCGCTTTCATTAGGCGCACATTGCTCGCCTTCCATATTTAATATTTGCACATCAAACCCAGGCGTTGGCACTGTTGCGCTGCCAGGTTTTGTTTCAAGGGTTTCTATACCAATAGGGTTACACGCAATGGCCCAGCCGGTTTCGGTTTGCCACCAATGATCAAGCACGGGCAAATTTGTATGCGCTTTAAGCCAATTGTAAGTAGGGGGATCTAATCGTTCACCCGCTAAAAATAACCGCTTTAGTGATGACGTGTCGTATTGTTTAAAGCCCAGTGCTTTTGGGTCTTCTTTTTTGATGGCTCTAAATGCAGTGGGCGCGCTAAATAAAGCATTTACTTTGTGCTCAGCCACTACGCGCCAAAATGCACTGGCATCGGGCGTGCGCACGGGCTTGCCTTCATACAGCACCGTCGTGCAGCGGTAAATCAGCGGGGCATACACAATATACGAATGCCCAACAACCCAGCCAATATCAGAGGCTGCCCAAAACACGTCACCGGGTTTCATACCGTAGACGGTTTCCATGCTGTAATGCATAGCCACTGCATGGCCTGCATTTTCTCTTACCACCCCTTTTGGCGTACCGGTCGTGCCCGACGTATACAAAATATATAACGGGTGATCCCCCTGCAAAGCAACGGGCGCAACGGGCTGGGCTGTTTGCATTGCCTCTGCCCAATTAATATCACGCCCAGGCATAAGGTGTGCCGTAACGTATTCTCGCTGATAAATAACACAATGCGCTATTTTATGGCTTGCCAGCGCAAGCGCGTTATCAATCAGTGGCTTGTATTCAATAACCGTGTTTACCTCAACCCCGCACGATGCACTGAGCACTAACTTAGGTTTTGCATCGTCAATTCTGACCGCTAATTCATGAGCAGCAAAACCACCAAACACCACAGAATGCACAGCGCCAATGCGTGCACAGGCTAACATGCCAATCACGGCTTCTGGGATCATGGGCATATAAATTACCACGCAATCGCCTTGCTCTACCCCTAAATCGCGCATCACACCTGCAAATTTAGCCACTTCGTGTTGTAGTTCAGCATAGGTGTATTGTTTTTTAGTATTGGTTACGGGCGAGTCGTAAATCAGTGCCGTTTGTTCACCAAACCCCGCGTCAACATGGTGATCAAGCGCTAAGTAACAAGTATTAAGTTGCCCATCGGCAAACCAGTGGTAAAAATTATTGTCATCTTGGGTGTATGCTGTTGAAGGAGGTGTAAACCAAGGGATTCGCTTACTTTGCGCTAACCAGAATTGAGCCGGATCATTTTTAAAATGTTCATATTGTTGTTGGTATTGGCCTGACATAAAGGGCTCCAAAACTATAATTGTGTGAGAGACCTTATAAAAGGTAGGTGCTTTATTGATTAATTAATATGCGACCTTGGTCGGCACACTGTGGCAAAAAACGCGATAATGCCCTAATGCATGACCTGTGGCTGTGCGCGGGCAATAAAAAAGCCGAGCAATTGCTCAGCTTTTTCAATACAGGCCTCACTTAGCGTGGGTTAACTACTTTAAACTACGGTAAAATAAGGTGGTTACTTTTTCTTTTGATAACCAATTAGCGTATTTAAGGCCCAGCTCTGATAGTGGGTCTGCCTTAAGTACTTGCTCAAGCGTGGCGTTGTTTTGCATGGCGATGAGCATTAAGTCTTTCGCTTTTTGCACCAGCTCACGGTATTTCATCAAGCCCGCACGGTCACTCATTGGGCCGTGGCCTGGAATAACTTGGGTTTTGGCATCACTCTTTTTAATAACATCATCAACGGCTGCTAGTACCCCATCAACACTGCCGCCACTGTCTACGTCAACAAAAGGTAAGCTGCCAAAGTTAAAGTAAATATCGCCCATGTGCACAATGTTATCGTTACTGAAAAAAATCACTGAATCGCCATCGGTATGCGCGTGCGCGTAATGCACTACATGGGCGTGTTCATCATTAAAATGCAGCTTTAAATCATGACCAAAGCTAATACGCGGTAAATAATCAGACCCTTCACCGTGTTTTTCTTTTAAGCGTTTATGCACATTATCGTGGGCAATCACATGTGCGCCCGCTTTGGCAAAGTTTTCGTTCCCGCCCGTATGATCCCCATGATGATGCGTGTTAATAACAAATTCAGCACTGCCAGGCTTTAAATCGCTAATGGTTTTTTTAATGTCATCGGAGAGCTTGGCAAACTGATCGTCAATAATATAAATGCCGTCCTCACCCACGCTTGCCGCAATGTTGCCACCTTGACCATACAACACATACACACTGTCGCTCAGTTGAGTGGCCGTTACCGGGTTTTTATCTGCCATGGCGTATGTGCTAAAAAATAAACTGGTGATGATTGCGGGTAATATTTTTTTCATTATTGTTATCGCTCTTATAAATAAATTATGATTATTGAACGTGGTGACTCTTATTTTAGTTCACTCTTTACATAAAGCTAATTAACCCGAACTCTGACTAAGCGTGCGCTAAAGCACGCCCTAAATAAGCTCTGTTTTTACGCTTTGATCTTCAGCGCAACGCCTCATAACCTTTGTTTGAATAATTTACTTAAAACCATGTTTGCACAAAGAGCAGTGAATGAGGGTAAATGAGAAAATAAGAAGCTGCTGGAATCGAGCGACAGGCTACGGATTAAACCTAGCGCCTTTACCACCGTAGGCGTTAAGCTTGCTGACGCGTTTTACTTGCCTAAAACCTAGCGCCTTTTACTTACAACGAAGAAACTAAATAAACGCTTTCATACTTGGTAACAGCTCAACCTGCTCACTCAGTTCGCCAGCTGCTTTATTAATAATATTAATACATAAACCAATGTGTTCTAGTTCACTATTAGACAAGTTATTTGCAATAGCAGTCGCTTTGGCCATATTTATCGCCCCTAATACTGACTGAATTGTTTGACTCATCAGTAGCTGCATACGCGCAAGAGAAATATCAAATTCATCAGCAAAATCAGCTAACATATAAGCCGTTATTTCATTACTAAAATTACCCGCGCCTGGAGAGTTATAGTCACCTAGCGACATTGCATAACTCCTTGAAATAGCTGGCTGTGAACCACCTTTTGCACAATCAATGCTCGTCTGTTCAATAATCGCCTCTATATTCACCAAGTCATAAAACGGTGTGAGCTCTAAGCCATTTTTACCTACAAAAAAACTAATGTTTTTGCCGTGAGCATCATAATTACGCACTAAAATATTAAATGTCATCCAACGAATAAGTTGCGCCTGATACGCTTGCATATTTGCTGTTTCAATATTAAACAGCTTAGGAAAAGAAACACCATCTCGAATGTAAATACCATCACCTTCGTCACCGTGTTGGCGCTCGTATTTGTAAGAAGGCGGTAAATTAGTCGCTTGGCACCCATCAATAACATGACGACGTAACACTCGGTTTTGCTCTTTAACAACACGCCTATCAAAACGATCGATAACAAAGGCCCGCATTTCACCATAGCTACGTAATTCAACATCAGGCACATCAAGTCCTGCGCCTCTTGCCAGTAACATAGTAAATAACTCATTTACGGCAATGAAAGGCGCAGCACCCGTTTCAAATTTAAAGATTTTATTAGAGCATAACTGGCCTTCACCAAACCCTAATCTTCCATCTATTTCGAGTAGATTAAGCTTATCTTGAACCCCAGCAACAGAGAGCCTCGCTCGCCCATCCCACAGTGTAATGGCCTCGCCAGCTTGCTTGAAACGGCGCAACTTTTCACTTAACTGATCATTCGTTACTTCCCGAAAAGATGTTTGCTTTACTGCACGATTACTTGCCTTAAACGACAAAGCACCTGACGTCTCCTCCCCAATAACTTTAATCAAACCGAAGGTGTTATTTTTAGAAATAGTTGTACTGCTAATTATTTCTTCAAGGCCGTTCCCCTCAGGTAATAAGTTTTGTAGGTAATTGCGCACCGCACGAGAGTCAAAATCGCCATTGAGTGGCAAGTATGGTGAAACAGCAAAACCCTCGTTGCGCCAATTAGCCTCATAAGTAAATGAAATTTCACTTTCAGAGCCTACTGCTAATGTAATCTCAGCCACCTTTTGCGATTGACCGATAAACACATCTAAGCGGTTGGTGTTAGTACCACTGTTCATCGCTCACCTCTTCATTGGTGTGAGCCATATCATCGCTAACAAGGCTAAACGACAATCCTAAGTACTCCATTACTTTAAGTACATTATGCAGTTGCACAGTTACATCGCCTTTTTCTATTTTTATCAGTGTAGGCTTAGAAATAGCAAGCGCTTGTGATACATCCATTAATGTCAGCTTCATCCCTGTTCGTTTTGAAGTAATGGCTTTAGCCAGCTGCACGGGCGAAAATGGCTTAGAAAGCTCAGGCATTTCAGTACGCTTAACAACTCTTCCGAGTGTTTTTTTGCCAAGGGTATCACTCATATTTGGTCAACTATAATTTACTTATATAACCGATTTTAGGACACTTAAACCAAAAGTCAACAATACTTTACTTTTAGGTTGGGGAATAAATTAACCCAACCATAAGGAAGTTACATTTTACTTATGGAGAATTGAAATTTAATTAAACCCCATAAGTAAATTTAAATTGACTAGATAAAAATAAAGCTGACAAGTATAAAAGAGTTAAGTTAGTGAGTTGAAATAGCAACGGGCTGTGTACTGCGATCCTATAGCGCCTCGTTCTTTTTGTATTACCTCTAAAGCGCAACGCCTCTTAACCTCTTTGTGAATAAATCACTTAAAAACCATTTTTCACAAAGAGAAAACAATGAGGGTAAATGAGAAAATAAAAGCTACGGGGTTCGGGCGAATGGCAACGAATGGCGGGCTACAAATTACCCCTAGTCACTTCCCTAGCTCCTAACACCTTTAACCTAGAACCTTTACTACCGTAGGCGTTAAGCTTGCTGACGCGAAAAGCGAAGCTTTTAAATTACTTTCACGCCATTATTTGCCTCATAATGTGAGTTTGCAAGTTTGAAAGGGTAAAGTTAGCGAGTTGAAAAAACGGCTACAAATTACCCCTAGCCCCTAGTCACTTCCCTAGCTCCTATCACCTTTACCCTAGAACCTTACCACCGTAGGCGTTAAGCTTGCTGACGCTAAACAGGATAAGCGCCCCTAGGCTCAAACTCTCCAATAAGGTACACACGATAAATTTAGCTTACTCAATCGCGACTAATTTATTTACTTCTACCGGTTTTGCTAACGCGGTTTCATAAAATGCAAATACCTCTTTTACATAAGGCTGTGAATAATGAGTATCCAAGGCGACTTGCGACGTAAATTGTTCGACTAAAAACAAACATGTTTGCTCACTATTGCTGTATAGCTCAAATCGAATACAGCCAACCTCAGCCTGTGTAGGCTTTAAAATTTGCTGTAAACGCCCTTTACAGTCATCAAATAATGAAACTTGAGGGGTTATTTTTGCCACTATATTAATCATCTTTAATCCTCATTAATTAATTTAATAACCACAGTACGAATTGGCGGTGCTACGGTAAAGGCCACTAAAAAAGCCGCAGGCCAGGCATTAATAAATGCTGTTAGCCAACTTTGCAAAAAGGTATCGCTTAAACCTAAATTAACGTAGGTCACCCAGGCTGATAGTAAAAACGACATCATGAACGAAAATACCAATGTAAATATAAAATGAATTTTCATATTTCCTCCTTGGCGTTACTATATTCAAAAGCTTGAGGCTTCCATACTCACAAAAATGCAAACTAAGATTGAGAAACAGAAATGCTTGATGACATTCATTTATTTATAGAGGTAGCAAGGCGTAAAAGTATGAGCCAAACGGCAAAAGATTTGGGCTTAAATTTATCGACTCTATCGCGACGTATTCAAGCACTTGAAACCAAATTAACAGAGCCCTTATTGCAACGTACAGCACGAGGAATCGTCCTAACAGCGAAGGGAGAGCAGCTCTATACATCGCTTGCAGATTCAGTGTTAGCGCTTAATAATCAAATAACAGCCCTTAATTGTGCTAGCAATAGCAACAATACTTTTTATTTGTTATGCCCACAAAACATCATTGCAGATCTCCTTATGCCTGCGCTCAATACATTTATAAAAAATAACCCTTCGCTCAATTTTAATATATCGCCGAATAATGCCAATAGTCAGTTGAGCCAACAACGCTTTGATCTCGCGATTCGCATTGGCCAACAACAAGACTCAAGTTATTATCAAAAACGCTTAGGCGCTATTGCGGTTAAGTTGGTCAGTAAAAAAAGTGCACCACAAACTCGCCTAATTTTACCTTACACACAAACGCAGCTACCCACAGACATGCTTAACAAGCTAACAGAACTATATAGCGATATAAGTTATTGCTTTGATATAACAATAGCCCGAAAAATGGTTGAAGAAGGCAATGGGGTTGGTTTATTACCTATGAGTGAAATTAGCTGTATTACCGACAAACAGGCGTTTAACTATATTGAATTGCAGCCTGCTTTTGCAAGTCGACCTATTTATGCCTTATGGCATAACACACGCCAGCCAAGTAAAACGGCAAGTCAGTTAATTACTTTAATACAGAGCGTAATTGAGCAAACGCCGTGCTTACAGGGTGATATTGTAAAGTTAGGTTGAGGGTTGTGCAGTAGGCGTACAGCTTGCTGACGCGAAAAAAACAGCTTTTAAATAAAAATGGGGCAAGTAAAAACCCTTCAAATGTATTTTTATTAGGTACTTCAGTGATATGCTTTGAACATACATGATTGAAAGGATGTCTCATGATTTTTAAAGATAAAACACTCATCAAAACCAACTCAGCAAAACTGAAAGCAGGCCAAAAACAAGAGCTAGACGTGGCCTTTTACTTACGCCGCGCATTTAAAGACCACTCTCAAGTATTTGTGTTTAATGATATGAAGTTTGAACACAACGGCGAAACTGCTCAGATAGACCACCTTATTGTTTACATCTACGGGTTTATTCTTATTGAATCAAAAAGTATTACCGGTGAAGTTGCTATAAACCAACATCAAGAATGGAGCCGCAGTTACCGAGGGCAATGGCAAGGTATGCCATCACCAATCAAACAAGTTGAGCTACAATTAGCATTACTAAAAAGTTTAGTAAGAGACAATGCTTCACAACTGCTCCCTAAGATGTTTGGTAAATTACAACAAAACTTTGGTGGTCGTGAATGGCATAGTATTTGTGCTATATCGAGCAATGCCATAATTAATCGAGAGAACACACCAAAAACGCTTGAAGAGCGACTCGTTAAGTCTGAGTTTATAGCTGATAAGCTTTTAGACATAATGAAGCTACCGACATCAAGACCAAATGCCCTGCACTTTATTTCAACCAATACTCGCCCATGGTTTAGTGAAGAAAGCCTAGCTAGGATCTGTCAGTTTCTATTAGAGCAAAATATTACTCCTGCCACACAGTTAAAACCCGACTTAGTCACCTCAAGCCTTAACGAGGAAAGTCCTGTTTACCTAAATAAAACCGCTACTATCGCGCCAACGTCTATTGCTTCAGTGGCTAAAGATCAAGCATGTGCAATCAATGAAGTAAATTTACTATGTAAGCATTGCAGCAGTAAAACAACGCTTAAAGCGCGTTCAGGTCGTTATGGCTATTTTGTCACCTGTGAAGAGTGTAAAACCAATACGCCAATGAAAATGCCTTGCCCACGATGTACTAGCACTAATACCAAAGTGAGCAAACGCAAAGAGTCTTATTCATTAATATGTGGTGATTGTGAAAATACGGCGCTTTTCAAATTTGATTGATAATGTCGCGTTGGCGACGGCAACCAAAGAGAAGTAACCGCCGACTTCTCTTTGGAATCTCTCGGCGCCCCGAGCATTTTGCTGTTTCCTCAAAACCTTAATTTATATGAGCGTAAACGCCGTGTAAGGCACATCCATGTGTCAGTCACGGCTTTGATTGCCTCCATGCAATCAATTACTCATCAATTGAGTCTTTTCGGGCATAAATGACGGGGGATTCTCTTAGCCGCTGCCTTTAGTTCAATAGTGAGTTAATGCTTGTTTACAATGCATTTTTTAGTAAACTAACCACTCGAAAACAAGGAGCGGTTAATGGAACAAATTGGTATTTACGAGCAGTTAATTACACAAGTAATTGAGCAAAATTTAAATCGTGACCAGTTTTATGTGGGCGAACGACAGCTAGAATCGGCTGAGGCGGCTACGTGGCTTTCGCGCTTTTTAGGTAAGCTTGTTGAACATGCCATTGATGCAATCCCTAATTCAAGCGAGCGTTTGCAAGAGCAAATTAACCTCGCAAACAGCCTTGTGCTGTGGCTTAAAGATCATATTCGCGATGACGAACTGATCAACGAAAACCTCATCGACAGCCAAGGCCGTATTCTCACCGCATTATTTAATACTCAAAACCCTATTGCGGCAAACCTTAAAGATTACTCCACAGATATATTCCCAATCACAGGGCTTACTCAAAGTGAATTATTTTGTGCCGAAAAAAAAGGGATATCGCTCGAAAGCGAGCTAAAACGCGAGATTAAGTCATCCGACACTATTTATTGGCTTGTCTCATTTATAAAATGGACAGGGCTGCGTATATTTAAAAGTGAGCTTGAGGCATTTACCAAAAGCGGCAATAAGCTCAAAGTTATTACCACCTCGTACATGGGTGCAACGGATGCAAAAGCGGTTGAGTTTTTAGCAAACTTGCCAAACACTGAGGTAAAGCTAAGTTACAATAACCAGCAAGAGCGCTTACACGCAAAGTCCTACTTGTTTATGCGTAATACGGGGTTTCATACCGGTTACATTGGCTCGTCTAACTTATCGCATTCGGCGCTTACCAGCGGCCTTGAGTGGAACTTAAAAATTACTGCGCAAGAAATCCCGCACATAATAGCCAAAACTAAGAGCACGTTTGAAACTTACTGGGAATCAAAAGACTTCGAGCTATTTACTGGCAAGGTTGAATGTAAAGAAAAGCTCATTAATTCACTAAACGAGCAACGCGGTATTGGCCAAGCAAGCAGCCAGTTTTATTTTGATATAACACCTAAAACTCACCAGCTCGCTATTTTAGAAAAACTAAGCGTTGAGCGCAGCGTGCATAATCGCTTTAAAAATTTAGTGGTTGCTGCAACGGGCACGGGTAAAACCATTATATCGGCGTTCGACTTTAAAACCGTTTACGATAAAAACCCAAACGCACACTTTTTGTTTGTAGCCCACCGCGAAGAAATACTTAAACAAGCACAAAGTGCTTACCGCGGCGTACTTAAAAATAACGACTTTGGTGAGCTCTGGGTCGGTAACTACAAGCCACAACGCTACAACCAATTATTTGCGTCAATCCAAACGCTGAATAGCCAAATTGAATCACTCAAATTAACGCATGATTACTACGACTTCATAGTAATAGACGAAGTGCATCACGTAAGCGCAGCGAGTTATCGCGCTATTTTAAACCACTTTACGCCCACTATATTGCTTGGCCTCACCGCTACACCTGAGCGACAAGATGGTGCCAATATACTCGATGATTTTTGTGGCGTAATAGCCGCCGAAATTCGTTTGCCAGAGGCAATAAACCAGCGCCATTTATGCCCGTTTCAATACTTTGGGTTAGATGACGACACCGACCTTAGCCAAATAACATGGCGTGGTGGCCGTTACGATATAAGCGAGCTAAGTAACCTTTATACAGGCGAGAACAGCCGCGCTAACAAAATTATATCCAGCATGGCTGATATAGTGACTGATGTTCACGATGTAAAAGCGCTGGCATTTTGCGTAAGCCAAAAACACGCTGAGTTTATGGCATCGAAATTTAACTTAGCGGGCATAAACGCTGATGTACTGACCAGCAAAAACACCAATGAGCGTGCGGCCAAACAACAAGCACTGCGCCAAGGCGAAATACAAATACTTTGCGTGGTTGATATTTTTAACGAAGGTGTCGATATTCCAGAGGTCGATACCTTACTATTTTTACGCCCAACTGAAAGCTTAACGCTGTTTTTACAGCAGCTCGGCCGTGGCTTACGTTTACCTGATAACAGCCAAAAGCAGTGCTGTACCGTACTCGACTTTGTAGGAAATGCGCGCCCAGAATACGACTTTGCCAGTAAGTTTCGCGCACTTATTGGTAAAAGTAATCAGCCAATAAAAGCCGAGATTGAAAACAACTTCCCGCATTTACCACTGGGATGTCGTATAGAACTACAAAAGCGCACTCAACAAACAATATTAAAAAATATTCAGCAAGCAATAAACACAAAGCGCCGACTACAGCAGCTAATAAATAGGTATTCACAAGATACCAATGACGCGCTAACGCTAAGTAACTTTTTACGTATAAACCCACAAGTCACGCTTGAAGATATATACAAACCAAAAGATAAAAAGCTCGGTGGCTGGCACTGGTTAAAAGGCGATGACATACCCGCAGAGCAAGCCGACATTTATGCCGCCTATTACCGCGCAATCAACACCCAATTACTCGGCTGCGACTCGCTCAGCTACTTATGCTTTTTACGTGATTTATGTAACAACGACTTTAGCTTTACGGCAACAGCGAAAAACCAACAGTACGCGCTTATGGCGCATTACAACTTTTGGGATAGCACAGGCACAAGTTTAGGTTTTAAAACCCTTGAGCAAAGCTTGCAAGCTCTTAAACACAAAGAGCTACAACAGGAACTTACACAAGTGATTACGCTATTAATAAACCGCATTCACCAGCAAGAAAGCGATTTAGTCTGCTTACCTAATCACGCAATAAAATTACACAGCCGCTACACGCGCCAGCAAATACTCGCCGCGTTTGGCGCACACTCGTTTGATAAAAAATCGACCGCCCGGGAAGGTGTTTTAGAATTTAAAAACCAAAACCTAGAGCTGTTATTTGTAACACTCAATAAGTGCGAAAAAAACTACTCGCCCACCACGCTTTATCACGACTACGCAATCAGCCCTACCCTGTTCCATTGGCAAACGCAAAACAGCGCCCGCCCAGAACATGGCCGCGGCCTAAGCTACATTCAGCACCAACAAACAGGAAAAACCATCCTGTTGTTTGTGCGCGAACAAGGCAAAGACGAAAACGGCCGAACCATGGGGTTTGTAAACTACGGCGAGGTTAAATACCAAAGCCACAACGGCAGCCAACCAATGAATATAACGTGGGGGTTAACCAACCCCATGCCAAGTGAAATGTGGCATGAGGCAGGAAAATTAGCGGTTGGGTGATAATTTTTTTGATGTGTTAAAGGGAATTTAATATGAGAACTAACCCATGGCTAGAAAAGTCAAAACTAAACCTTATTCCATTAAGCATAGCTGATGAGTTTGTAGAAGCTTTAAAAGAATGGGCTTTTACAGGTGAAGTTCAAGACTATGGAGATGCATCCGAAGATTGTGAACTCTGTGAACACCCAGAATTACGCTATCATTTTGAGATAGTAAATGAAATTAAAAAAAATTATCTATGGGTTGGCTCTAGTTGCATATTACGTTTTCAAGAAATTGGTGTATATGATGAGGATGGTAATCGTCTTATCGATAAGTCATCACGTAGTAAAGAACTAAATCGTATGCTTAAAAAAGCATTAGAAAATAAAATGCTAGAACCATTACGCAAGCTTTGGAAAGCAAAAGAAAAGAATAGCGATGGACGGCTGTTCATCGAACGAGCCGTTAGAAATTACAAGCTGCAATCAGCTTTTACACCAATTGAGTTACTCAACTTATTTAAGTTCTTAGATTTATCAAACATAAGTTATGACCCTAAAAATTACAAAATAAGCCTACGTTCTGACGATAATAAATATTCTATTTACTCAATGTCAAATGACGACTTACAGTTAATTAGACCATGTTTCACAAATGAGCAAATGAAAAAACACACTGACTTAGTAAGTAAAAAAGTTTGATAACTATATGATGTGAAAAATTATCAATACATTATTAACTTCATATACTAATTACATTATCTGTATAGTAAGGACCCACACCATATTCGTCATTATTTAGCTCATCTAAAACCATTGGAATATAAAATATTTCAACGACTTTAATTTACAGATCATACACTCCAATATCTATTGTTTAGAATGAAGTGTTAGATTAATTTTTTACCTTTAGAAGCCCAGCGCTCACGAATGAATTTATCCAGTTCAGGCTCATCAGCATGCTCAAGAACTATTACTTGCGGTTTAAAATTGATATTTTCATCCTCAGTTAACTCACTCAAGAATTCATTAATCACAGTAAAAATATTAATGACTTGAATAATATTTTCATCAACTTTATCTG
This sequence comes from Pseudoalteromonas sp. H105, assembly GCF_001469215.1. Classification (GTDB taxonomy): domain Bacteria; phylum Pseudomonadota; class Gammaproteobacteria; order Enterobacterales; family Alteromonadaceae; genus Pseudoalteromonas. Next base: position 580,168 of record NZ_LOFH01000002.1, on the reverse strand, counting down.
TATCATTATCAGTAAGTAGCTCTTCTTTATTTGAAGACGAAAAGACTCTTCGTACTTTTGGAAAATAGACTTGACTAGGTTGATCCAAAAAGAGAACCGCCGGAATTGAGGCATTTTCTCGAACAGTGAGTTTAAGTAACGCTAAAAACAAACATAAATGACAAGCTAGCCAATTGGCCCCACTGCCCATCTCTGATAAATGTATTTTCTTGCTTTTATGAAGGTAGTAAAAGTTGAACGTTGCAAGATCAAACTTCATCTCACCTTGCTTTAACTCCTCTTCGAAGTCGAGTTTTTCTTTTAACGTATTCATTGTCTTATTAATAAATACATTTGCTTCTTCAATTTTACTTTTTAAATCATAGCCAGCTATCAAATCTTCAACTTCAGATAGCCTAGCTGTGATGTCGTCTGTTGGTTTGTTCTCCTTCTTTGGAGTTTCTTCTTCTAAAATCTGTTCTAAGCTTGCTTCAATTCGTCCTTTTAAAGTATATAATCTTGCCTTCAATGAGTCATCATTACTTATACCAATTGACTTTTTAATATCATTAATCTGTTTAGTCAACAGTCTTATTTCTTTTTAAATTCATCACGTTGTTTCATCAAGTCTGATAAAAGCTCTGAATTATCTTGTTTGAATACCCCTACTTTTGAAAGTTCATCTATTAATGTGTTTCTAGATAATTGAACTTCCTTAACTATCGCGTTTATCTCTAAGGAATCGGTATTACACAAAGGACAAGAAATTACCTCTGCAGGTTGGTTTTCAATATTTGAGAGTTCGAGAAGTTGCTGCATAGAATTACTATATTCTTGTGCATCTCCTGAATTTTCACCAACCTTGGTAATTAATTTATTAGTATCATACAATTTTTTTTCTATACTTTTTTGTTCAATTTTAAGTTTGGCTAGTTGCCTTCCTAAATCACTATTTTCATGGGCATTTTCTGGGACTTTGGGTAAGTTATTCGCTATCTTTGTTAACTTTGATAACTTAATATCAGTTTCTTCAAGTTGCATACCTAAAGAATTAAAATAAAGCTTAATTGGCTTTTCTAATTTCTGAACTTTATTCTCTCTATCGATTTTTAAGCTGACGCTCTGTTTTTTATTTTTTTTAAGGTCTTTTAAAAGTCGCTCTTGCTCTCTTTTTAATGCGAAATATTCACCGTCAGCCCAACCTAAATGTATTGGAAAATCTGATACAGCCTTAGCTCGTTTATAGTAATCGTCAAACCGATAAAATATACTGTGTTTATTTGCCACTAAATTTTGATGTTGAAACATAACCGATGCCGCATCACGAATGGTGGCTTTTGAACCTGTTTGGCGAGGTTGTTCATCAGTTTCTCTTGTGCTTGTAACTGATAAACCTAAGTGTTGTTCAAAGTTAAGTTGTGCTTGCTTAATATCTTTGAGTGTAAGCGAGTTGAGGTAACCCAAATTAAATTTATTTTCTATATCGAAATTAGTTTCGACTGAAAAGTAACATTTGTTTAAATCTTTAATTGGACGAGCAATGATTAGCTGTTTGTCCCCTACTTTATAAACAACAGAAAAGATATTTGTCCAGTCAGTTACTTTTCCTACAGGGATAGTGGATCTCTTTGAGAACAAACAAAAATCAACAATCTCTATTAAAGCACTTTTACCTGTTTTTGAGTCACCTGTTATGATATTGAGCCCATTATCAAAGGTGAGATGCCTTTTTTCACCTGATTTAGAGAATAGAACAATGTCACTTATTATTGCTTTCATATGTACTTAACCTTTGTCTTCAAAAACACGTTCAAGTGCGTTTCTTTTGATAATAACAACCCTAGATAGTAAGCTGCCCTATAGAATTCTTTTAGTATTTTATCTTCAGATTTAAAGTCTACTAACTCATCCGTCTTTAGGTAAGATCCTATATTTATATTTGTATAAGAGGAGAGAAAAATTAATCCACCATTAGTGAAATCTCGCATATTTTCAACGAACTCATCCAAGTAATGTATTTCAAATTTATTTGATTCAGTCAGAATTAAATTATCAAAAGTACTTGCTTTACTAGCTTTGTCTAGGGACTTCCTCAACGTATCATTCATAATGACTGGCAACAAAAGGTACATTAACTCGTATTTTATCCCATTGTTATTGACCGCTTGAGAACCTGAAATAAATCGGTGCAGTAAACGAGCAACAAATTCAGGGGAATAAAGTAAGTTTGTTAGTTTACTGGTATTTATCATTCAATATCCTCCTTCGTATATCTCCATGTGAAAAGTTCCATTTCGATACTATGACTTGCTTTTCCTGTCATAAAATAATGTTCAGTATCAGCCACATGCTCTATATTAATTACACTACTCTTCTGAAATGAATTATAAGCATTAAGTGAAGATAGATGCGCCGATTCAGTGCCAAGGTCGCTCTCCCTTAAACTCCCAACTTCTGCATCTTTATGTTGATAACACTGTCTTTTTACGTCTTCTTCAAACTTTGTCATAGCAGCTTTCATCAGAACCGGTCTTTTCTGTAATAACTCAAGCTCACTGGATATTGCTCTTAGATAGTCTGAAGCAGCTTCTGACCTTGCTCGACTCTTCACACCGATATTTTTTAGCTCAGATAAAAAACTAAATGAATCGGCCGTACCTTTACTAATACTTTCTGTGTTCGTGTTTGGAAATGGTATTTTATTTGTCTTGAATTTTTGACAATATATTCGAAAATCATCATCAAAGTCATTTATATTTATATGCCAACAATATGGGTCCCCAACAGCTTTTAAGTTGATATATCCATGTAGCCATTTAACAGCATCCTCTCGATAGTCTGGATGAATAGACTGAAGGTAGCGATGGCTAGACAGCTCGCTCCAAAAGTCTTCAACTTTTGTTTGAGAGCTATTGATTACAAATACCTTAAGTATGGGAAGTAAATCCCCCCTTTTTACTTTCATGATTTCTGAGTAAAAAGTTAAGGTGGTATCTGATGGCTTATGATTTTTCAGTAACGTATACTTTTTGGTTGGAGTTAATGAATTCCAATTATAAAAAATACTATCTCCTGGAATCTTTTGTGTTGTATGAAAAATAAACTCACCCATGTCACTAGTATCTTCAATAACTATGTTTTTTAGGGTTTTCCAAAAATCAACTGAGTTACTCGTAAGGTTACCGCCTAACAAATGATGCTTTACTTCTATCGACTTGGTTCCATCATAAATATCGCCAAAACATTCGAGCCATATAGTTTGATTTTTTTTTGCAATAAAGCATTGTTCTAAAGCAATAAGTACTTGGTAAACGAATCCTAAATACTTAGGTGTTGCTTGATTCGAAAAAGGCGTTGTCATAACTTTAATCCATACAATAAATTCATGAAAATTATCTATTTAATATTAGCTTTTGATTTACATTTAATTTTTTATTATTACTAATTACTTGTTATCAAAATATAAGCACAAGTATTTTTATCTCAGCCAGCTCTGCGCTTGCAAGCCAAAAGCCGGATATAAACTCAGCCTACATTCATAAGCACCAAGCTCTCAACACACTCCAATTCCCCGTGATCACTCCCGAAAGTTATAAATTGATGAGTAATCACTTGCATGGATGCAAGTTAAGCCGTGACTTCGCCATGGACGGCGAATACACGGCGCTTACGTTCAAATCAATTTTTAACTTGAGGATCAAGTGTGATCCTCGGGTGCGCCGAGAGAGTCCAGAGAGAGTCCAGAGAGAGGTCGGCGGCAGCCTCTCTTTGGTTGCCATCGCCAACGCGATAAAACCTCGAATAGAGGTTTTAATCCCTTCACAACCCTAATTAAAACCAAGAAATCACGGCTAAAGCCAGTTCCTACAAAGCAAAGCGCGAGGTAAACTCCCGCCTACATTCATAAACACCAATCCATCAACACACTCCAATTCCCCGTGATCACACCCGAAAGTTATTAATTGATGAGTAATCACTTGCTGGGAGGCAAGTTAAGCCGTGACTGGCACATGGATGTGCCTTACACGGCGCTTACGTTCACATCAATTTTTAATTTGAGGTAACAGTGTGATCCTCGGGGCGCCGTGGGATTCCAAAGGGCGGTCGGCGCTTTAATATATTAGAGAGCGCCCCTTGGTTGCCATCGCCAACGCGATAAAACCTCGAATAGAGGTTATTTAATCCCTTTCCCAAAATCATGTAAAAATCACGGCTAAGGTTTGTTCTTACAACAAGATATAACCATGTAATTAAATACATCGACGCGCTAAAGCACGACCTACAATTCAAAAGCTGCGCTTTTCGCGTGAGCAAGCTCTGCGCCTACAAACCAAAATACGCGAGATAAACTCGCACCTACGGCACGATTTCAATTTAAAAGCTTCGCTTTTCGCGCGAGCAAGCTCTGCGCCTACGAGTTAAAGCGATTTAAAATCGCGCCTACGCGTCGTATTTCGGCTTACCTTCCGCCACTAAACCAAGCTCAGCACTTGGTTGCTCTTTGCTATGCAGATATAAACCCACACCAGCGGCGTGTTCAAAGCTGTCTTTCGCTAACCACAACTTAGCGCTGTTTGCCTGCGCTACCTGATACGCCCAATCACTCACCGAGCGTGACTTATCAGCATCGCAATTAAAGTAATTGCTGAGTTCACGGGTTATATGCTGGCTATTCAAAACCAAGTTTTGCTCTTGCCAGCGCTCGCGGTGCAACTGCGCGGCTAAAAAGTCCCGTTTGCTGTTATTACACGTACTGTGCGCGGCCACAAAGTTGTGGCCTAAGTCATTCGCGTAGCGGGCAAAGGGAATAAAGTGGTCAACCTCGGTTTTGTTATTCAACGGCTTTTGGCAGTAAAAACAATTACCGTGTTGCAGCTCAATTAACACAGGTTTGGCTTTACTCAATGCGTTACGGTCAAAGCCGAATAAAAAGTCATGCAACTGGCTTTGTGGGCCAATTAACGTTTGGTTATGTTTAATACTCTGAATTTTTTGCAGCCACGCATTTTTAGCCAAATAGACCACCAAATCATAAAAGCGCCGAAAACAGCTCGCGATGCCCGCATTGAGGGTAATGAATTTGGTGCTATTGGTATGCGGGTATAAAAAACACTCCGCTTGCTTTGCAAGTATTTGTAACCGCCACAACGGGCCTGTTTTAAGTGTGGCTAATGCCGCGTTGAATGTGGGCTTATAAAATGCGCTTTGTTTTAATGCGCGTAAATTACGAATATTGTTTTGTTGGCACTCATACAGCACCGAAATCACTTTAGATTGTGCGCCGCTGTTTTGCTTTAATAACGCACTTTCGCCTGTTTGCTCTGAGGCAAATGGCACCGCATGATGCCAATATAAAACAATGAGTTTGTCGGCCAAGGTGGCTAAATCTATTTTCAGCTCTGCTTGGTCTGATACCAGCGGTTGTTCAACACATACATCAGCCAACGCGTGCAGCAACGCAAATTTATACGTTGCGCTAAAATCACCTTCCACCAGCATGCGCTGAATATAGGCGATAAAGTCGAGTTGCTGCTGCATTGCACCAATCATAAAACAGGCACAGCTTTAATTAACGCATTAAGCCACACTTCGCTTTCGCGCTCTGGTCGTTGGTCTATCGTTTGCCATTGTTTTATTATTTTAAGCTCGGTGTGCTGAGTAATTAGCGCGGTTAAGCCGTCTTCATTTAAATCGGTAAATTCACGGCCATTATGCACGCGTTCTTGCGTGCCATATTTAAACGACACATACAAAACACCGTTTGGTTTTAGGGCATTTTGCAGTTTTAAAAACACCTGCGGTAGCTCTACTTTTGGCACATGCAATAAGCTGGCGCAGCACCAAATGCCGTCAAAAGCGTTCATGTCATCAATCTCTTTAAAGGTTTTATGAATGACAGGCTGACCAAGGTGTTTACTTGCAAATTCAACAAGCGCTTGGCTTGCATCTATCGCGGTGACAGTAAAACCAGATTGAATGAAGTGTTGGGCGTCGCGGCCAGTGCCACAGCCGGCATCTAAAATAGCTGCGTGTGCAGGGAGTAAAGGGAGGAATTCATCATACAATGGCGACATATCAACATTCACAGAGGATGCGATAAACGCTGCACTGTGTTGATTGTAATAGTCGATACTGCTATTAGACATTGCTCTACCGCTCCGTGGCAAAATTCAATACAAAAGAATGGGTTACTTAATAATTACCCTATAAAAAGGAATCTATCACATATTCCCATAAAGAATACAGGGTTTTACGACCAATAGACTAATTGCTTTAATTTATTGGCTTTTATAACACGTTGAACGCCTTATACTTCCTCGATTCACTTAGTGTGGGCTTTGGTACATCAGCGCCAGAACTTGTGGTGTCAATTCATGCCGCATAGAACAAGCAAGAAGATATCACTGTAGGTAATGTGGTAGGCAGTAATAGTGGTAATATTCTGCTTATTTTAGGGCTCTGTGCTGTTATTACCCCGCTGACTATTTCAGCATTGGCGCTCAAGTGTGATGCGTCTGTTATGTTGGCCTGGTCGGTTATGTTTTGTGTGATGGCCTACTGCTTATTACCTTGTTATTTACCTTATTTACACCTACTACTCTGAAAAAACAGCATAACGCGCAGGCTATTATGCATAAAAACGAAGCCAATGAAGGCGCTAGGTTCTCGGGAAGTGACGAAAAGGTTTTAATGTAGGTCGTGCTTTAGCACGTTAAATTTCAACATTAGGCATAGTCGCCATAAATGACGACCTACAGATGTGATCAAGTAAACCGCGTCAGCAAGCTTAACGCCTACGGTGTATAAAAGGTGCTAGGTTCTTGGGAAGTGACGAAAAGGTTTTAATGTAAGTCGTGCTTTAGCACGTCAATTTTCAACATTAGGCATTGTCGCCATAAATGACGACCTACAAATGTGATTAAGTAAACCGCGTCAGCAAGCTTAACGCCTACGGTGTATAAAAGGTGCTAGGATGATTATCGTAGCCCGCCGCTTTGTCTTCTTATTTACCTTCACATTGTTAGTTTAATTTTACGCGACACTAAAAAAGGCCCCATGGGCCTTTAGGTAACATCACTTACCATGAACGTTAAGCTGATTTAGCAACCAGTTCATTTAAGCTGTTGCCTGCCACAAAGAGTGACGCTGCAAATAAGCCTATGTCTTTTAGTAAAAACTCGCCCACAAAACTCAATACTGGGAAGCCCGCATCGCTTGTGATACCCGGTAAAAATACCATCATACTGATTGTGACTGTAAATAATGCCATCGACAGCACGCCGCCAATTATCGACAACGCAGGATTCACAAAGCGGCCAATAAATAATAAACCGATGATGATCTCAAGGCTGCCTAAAAAGTTAACCATGCCCTGCTTTGAAAAAATAGCGTACATCCACGATACCAGTGGGTTATTAGCAATCATGCCGTACATGCCTTCGGCTTGGCCTGCACTAAACTTGATACCGCCAAACCAAATATAAATAACCCCAAGGGTAATATAGATTAACGGGAGGCCTGCTTTTTCAAGCTTGTTAGCGAGGGTGGTTAGTGTGTTTAGTTGTGTTGGTGTTAGGGTCATAGGGTGCTCCAATGTACTGTTTGATTTAACAAACCTACTAGTAGGTAGGTTTGTTGGTTAAAATTTTTAGTTACGTTATGTCAGCCTGTTAGTGCTTTTTAGCTGGCACTAACCGGTTGCCTAGTAAAAACACACCTACGTTTAAGCCCTGTGGTTCACTTTTACGCAGAGCGTGTATTTATATTGTTTACTTAGTTAAGCCTTTAACATGTCTATGCTTGCATCGCAGGTTTGCTTAAATAACCCGTGGTTCTGGCCTCGGTTAAGCATCAGCGCGCCTTTTACGGCACAACAAATAATAACCGCTTGCTGGTAAGGTGTTGCCTTAAACGCAAACTCACCCGCTTGTGTGCCTTGATCTAAAATACGCGAGAGTATTTGTAGCTCTAAACCTGCCAGTTTATTTACGTGCTTTTGCAGTGGTTCGGTCATGAGCTGCAAATCAGTTTGCATGGCGTAAATACCACACATTTGCTGCTGCTCTGCGCAGCTTTCAAATATAGCAAAGTAGCCTTTTAGTTGGTCTACCGCGTGTTTTTTAGTTTTTAACTGTGAGTCTAGCTGTGCCAGTGCATCACATTTTTGTTGGCAATACGCAATGCCCAAATCAGCTTTCGCAGGAAAGTGATGATGAATACTGGCTTTGGTAATGCCCAATGTTTTTGATAAATCTGCATAACTAAAGCCGTTAAAGCCCTTGAGCTGAATAAGCTCGTTCGCATGATGCAAGATAGTGTTGTATGTTGTGTTCATGCAGTCATATTACCTACCAGTAGGTAGGCTGGCAAGTTATTTTTTAACCTTAGCCAAAAAAAGATCAGCTTGATCGTTTAAGATCCTGTTATTAATCGTTAAATTAATAAGCGTTTAATCACGTGGTACATGCCTTTCGCTACCCTGTCATCAGATTTTTATTACAGCACTTTGCTTATTTTATATAAATACTTTGTGTATTAACTGCGCTTTACCCGGCATTTATGTCCTTTTACCCCTAAACGCTACATTGCAATAGGCGGTGCGTTTGTTTATAAAAGTGCGCCGGAGCCATGTGTATTTGCAGGGGTTATTAACCGGTCGTGATCTGCGCATTGTCATGTCGTTATGCGTATTTTACGCTGGCTTTTTTGCACGTTATGGCGTGCTGCACTGGGGACAAAAAAATAATTCACCGCGGTGCTTAAAAAATGTCTTCAAACCTTAATAAACAGGCTATATTTTGTATCAAACCACTTAAGGACTCATGCTATGACGGGTAAAACGCTGATTTTCAATTTTGATGGCACAGGGAACGAACCCCGCGATGCAGAGCAATTTAGTTCTGAACATTTTAAAGAAGATGCCAGTATTTCTAATATCCTCAAACTGCATTTGCTGCTAGGTGGGGCACTTAATAACGAACCCACCACTAAATTTGATAACCAATTGAGCTTTTACTACCAAGGAATTGGCACACAAGGCAGCCGGTTAAAGCGCTTGTTAAACCAAACACTGGCCCCGCGTGATGATGACGTTGCCAGTATTTTAAACCATGCCATGAGTGACTTTAACGCGTATTATCAACCAGGCGATTGTGTTTTATTAACAGGCTTTAGCCGGGGTGCAGCGCTGGCGCGTCGGTTTGCCAAATGCCTTGAACCGTTAATAACCGAGCACGTTTACCTGTGTGTATTTGACACCGTGGCCTCCATTGGCCTGTCTAAAGTCACCAAAGCAACGCGCGGGGCTGAACACGTTATTTTTGAAAACCATACCCTTGCTAACAATGTAAGCAGTGCCTTGCATTGTGTGTCGCTGGATGAAAAACGCCGTGCATTTGAGCCCACGCTATTTAATCATCACCCTGATGTTCAAGAAGTGTGGTTTGCTGGGGCACACTCCGATGTGGGAGGTGGCTATTATCGCGATGGCCTTGCCGATATTTGCTTACGCTTTGCTATTGAGTGGTTGCTTGATCAGCCGTTGTCTGTGGGCTTTATTACCAGCCATGAAATTGATTATGAATCACTTTTCCCAAGTGTAAAAAATTCCCTGATCGCCCAAGATGACATGACCGTGACGCCAGACCCATTAGCGCTCAGCCACCAGCAAAATTACTTTTGGTTTAATCCATTCTTTAAACTCATTGACCGAGAGTGCTGTGTGTTAGTGGATGACCAAGAAAGCGAGTTACCGCCTATCGTGCATCACAGTGTGGCAAAACGGATTCATCACTTAACCAGCTATCGCCCTGAGTCATTAAAAAGCGTCAATTATCAGCTACTCTACAACGACAATACCACCTTGGATTTTAAGGGACTCAGTGACCACATTGGGCTGAACACGCAAAATATGTCGGTGTTGAGTATTGGCCAAAGCCATGATGTGTGGGTGTTTGCGTCTGAGCAATATAATGCAACGGGCTTAATGCTGGAGCAAGGCGCAACGTACCGCTTTACTCCCTACCCAGAACAACACTGGTTTGATGATGGTGTTAAGTGCACCGCGGCAGGCTGGCACCGCGATAACGTAAAACTAGGGGTGAAAGAAATCCCCATGGCTGTGCTCGAACCGTTTAGGCGTTTGAGGCAATCTCACTGGTTTGCGCTAATTGGCGCCATTAATTTTACTGATAATGCGGCCTTTGAAATTGCCGATGGTGGCGAGTTTAACATGCAGCACTCAGGCGAGTTTACGCCCTTTGCAAATGATCTCATGCGCTTTTATGGTGCCAATGCGGGTAAAATAAAAATACAGGTAACGCGTTTGGGTTAGTCCATGTAATTGGTAATAATGTCGGCTATGGGGGTTTCAAGCTGTTTAATTGCATCATCTATTTTTTGGCTTTGCGCTGAGTTGACTGTTTTTTTGCTAAGCATAAAGTGAATGGGGTTATCGTTCACAATATACGGATGCACTGAAATCTCGCTATAGCCTTTTTTAGCAATAAGGTATAAGCCTGATACCTCGTCATCTATCATGTAATCAACTCGTTTAGCTTGCAGCATGCTCAACCGTTGGTTGATCATTTTTACTGGAACTATTTGATCTTTATATTGAGGTAATTTTCTTAAATTATCAAACTCTTCACCATAGTAGCTGCCACTATTAACAACAAACGTTTTGTCACTTAGCATTAACTGAGCAAGCGTTCTTGAGGGGGAAATGTTGTTAGCGCGGCCAAATATCCGCATCCGCTCATGTCGATAAGGTAACGAAAAGTGGCTGTATTTTGCTCTTTGCTGGTTAAAGCTTGCTGCCGTAAGTAGATCAACAGTGCCTTTTTTAAGCTCAGCTAATCCCCGACTCGCTGATGGAAGTGCGATAAACTCACTGCAAAAGCCGGCCGTTTTAAGGACCAACCGTGTAATTTTCATATCAATCCCTGTATAGGTTTGCTGTGATTTATATGCATAAGGAGGCCAAGCGGGACCCACCCCTACCTTTATGGTTTTATCACACGCAAAACTAGTCGATAAAAAGAATGCTAAAAAAAGACACAGTAATTTAATAATAATGACAACTTTATTGTGCATACATTAGTAGAGTATGGAACATACTGAGCTAAACACAAAAAAAGCAGCTAAAAAGCTGCTTTGAATGAGTCAGTTCACTTTAAATTGCCACCTGAGAGTAGGTCAGGTGGCGTTTAGATTAAAGTAACTTCCATACGTCAGCTGAGCCTGGCTCGTTTCCTTGAGTCCACCACTTAGCTTGGTATTTGTTGCCGTTGTGAGACACTTCATCACCGCTGTTATACACCGCTGATGACTGCCAAACAACACTGCCAGACCCATCAACCGGTTGTGTTGTTGGTTCCCATACGCCGCCTAAATCAGGACGATTACCTTGTGTCCACCATTTCGCTTTGTATTCAACACCGTTATAAGTCACGACATCGCCACTTACGTAAGTAGCGGCTGCATCCCAGTTACCTGTTGGTGGTACTGTGGTGTCTGTGTTCGTTACTGTGACTGTGAAACTTTGTGTTGTTGTCAGCTCGCCATCGCTCACAGCCACTGATACAGTAACGTTTGTGTCTGCATCAACCGCGCCTGCTGTTAAGCTTACGTTAGCGCCATTGCCCACAAGGGTTAAACCCGCTGGCACTGTCCATGAGTATGTAAGTGCATCGTTTTGTGCATCGGTTGCAACAACCGCTACGCTTGCAGATGCGCCTTCTTCCACACTGACATTAGCAATTGCATCAACACGTGGTGCGGTGTTATCACCACCACCTGTGGTAGGTGCAATTACATTTACGGTTACGTCGCGGCTGACTGTTGCTTTGCCATCTGTTACCGATACCGTTACGACATATTGCGTGTCAACTGTCACAGCAGGTGCGGTAATCACAAGAGATGCACTGTTGTCACCCGATACGGCGAGTGCACTGTCGGCTGTCCAGCTAAAGCTAAGTGAGTCGTTATCAGCATCGGTTGCAGATGCTGCTACCGTGACACTTTCACCTGCATTTACAGACACCGTTGAAGACACTGACAGCACTGGTTTTTTGTTACTTGGTGGATTAACCACACCGCCTAAGCCATCGTGCATGGCGTTAAGAATGTCGCCATTATCCGCATCGATTTCCCATGCAAATAAACCGCCTAGGTTATGCTGCTTAACATATGCCCCTTTTGCGATAACTGATTTAGGGCTATCGTACGTGATGAGTTTACCGGTTGAGCGGTTCCATACATAAGCCGCTTGCGCTTGCTCATCGTAACCAACTTCAAACCCATTTACGCCAGTCCCCGCCGCACCGACCATATGTGTTTTAACACCTTTATAGTCAATTACGCCGTCTTCCCATACGCCCTGTGCTGTTGAGCCTTTTAATGGGCCTGTGCCTGTTGCCGTCATTGGGTTGCCATCAATCGTTGTGCCTGTTGGGTAAACACCTTCCCAGCCACGGCCGTACATGGCTGCGCCAACAACAATTTTCTTAGAGGGTACATTTTGCGCAAGTAATAGCTGTACTGCGTTGTCTGTTGTGTATGCTGGGCCTTTACGTGGCTCGCCATTTTCATCTAACCCGGTGCCATTACATTGGCCTACACTCATGTGCTCACCACAATAAAGTGCCGTTTGATGACCTGTTACGCCGCTCCACGCGCCGTAAAAATCGTATGTCATGGCAAAAATGTAATCCATGTGCTGGCTAGCAGCTTGGTAGTCAACGTCTTCAATTTTGTCGTAACCTGCACCAATGGCCGATGTTAGCTCGTATGTACGGCCTGTTTCTGCTTCAAGTTTATCAAGCATGGCACGTAGTTCTTGCATTAGCGCTACATACGCTGGGCCATCGTTAACGGGGTCGCCAATGTCTGGATTAGGGCCGTCACCACCTGGGAATTCCCAATCGATATCCACACCGTCGTAGAATTTCCATGTTCTTAAAAACTCTTCCATGGACGCTACAAATGTGTCGCGGTTTGCTTTATTAGTAAAACCACCGAATGGGTCAGACAGTGTCCAGCCGCCTACCGATGGTAATATTTTAATATCTGGGTAGCGCTGCTTGAGTGCCATTAATTGTGAGTAAGTCCCTCGGATCGGGTCTTTTGCATCAACGCCTGGTAATGCTTTTTGAACCGCTGCCCATGGGTCGTGAATAACCACTTCGTAATCTGCAGAGCCGGCACAGGCTGTATCAAGTGCTCGCTTAGGGCCACCAGTTAATGATGCATTTTCACCACAGATTGGGATAAAGCCATATAAAATGTGGCTTAAGTTTTGAGCTGGCATATTGGTTACATCGTAATCACGGCCATAAATACCCCATTCGACAAAATACGCGCCTGTTACAAGGCCTTCTTTCGTGCCAATGTCGCGATTATTTGGATCTACATCCATAGGCAGTGGCGCTAGGTGGCCGCCGTCCGTGTCTGCGATTACAATGGGTTTGCCCGCACTGCGCGCACACGTTGTGCCGCCTTCGCACAGCTCAACATACATTGTGTGGCGGCCTGCTTTATCATAAGGGAATGAAATAGTGCCTTTTTTGCTGCCTGCTGCCAGTGCGCCTTCATTTACTAGCATGTCATCAAAGTATACTTTGTAGCTGTCGCCACCGTCACCACTCCAGGCGCTCCACTCAATATTGATGGTTACTTCATCAACACGTGAAACGAGTTGCTTGTACGAACCCGTGCCTTCTAAGTCCACTTGCACAAATGAGTACTGTTGTGGTTCCCAGTTAATGCTTGGGGTAGAAGGGGCTGCAGATGCTGCACTTGCAAATAAAGCAACCCCTATCGCTGCGCTTAGTTGTTTGATATTCATAGGTCTCTCTTATCCATTATTTATGTCATTATTTAATAAGTTTGAACTGCAAAACTTAGGCTTTATTAAAGTTTGGTCCATACATTGGCTTGCCCTGGCGTATCGCCCTGAGTCCACCATTTAGCGCGGTAGCGCTGTCCTTGATACATTACTTCTGCGCCACCTTGGTAGGATTTGCTGGTATGCCAAGTGGCTGTTGTGTCATCTTGTGTGGCTGACTCCCATGCCGCTGCGGTATCTGGTTGTTGGCCTTTGTTCCACCATTTAGCGGTGTAAATCACGTTAGCAAAACGCACTTTGTCGCCTGCTTGATACGTGTTAGCGCTGTTCCATTCAGGGACTGTTGGATCAACCGGATCAATTGGGTCGACGACAGGCACGTCGTTAACCGTGACACTGAAGCTTGTTTGTGTGCTTAATTGACCATCAGACACTGAGACTGCAATGGTGTAATCGGTGTTGGCTGACACCTCTGCAGTGGTTAAATTGATGTTGGCGCCTGCGCCTGTAAAGCTAAGAGGTGCAGGTACTGTCCAACTGTAAGTGAGTTCAGTTTGCTCATCATCAAAAGCATGCAGATGAATGGCAGTGGTGGTGTTTTCATCTACCACGAGGCTATCTGGGGTGTGTACAATCGGTGCTGTATTTTGCGGTGCACTTTGTACGCTCAGGGCGTAGGTGTAATTTGCATCGCTGCTGTACACTTGGTTTATCAGCACGTCGGTTGCATCGAATGTAATGTCACCCGCTTGATTTTGCACCCCAATTTGCACTAAATGTGCGTAATCAAGGTTAAGCTGTGCAGCCAAAGCTTGTTGCCAATTTGCTTGATTATCGGCATTTATTTTAAGCTGCTGGTTGATCACCTCTTGGCCTGTTTCGTCAAATAAACGGGCCCACACGGTGTCACCTGCAATGGCGTTTTGCCCTTGGCGAACAAAATAACCCACGCTGGTCCACGCGTTCGGATCGGTCGGGCCTGCGTCGTTTACTATATTGATATCACTACAGTTATAAAACCCTTCACCCACCACATCTATACGTTGCCAACGGCTGTATAAAATAGCTTCGCCGCTGCGATCTTGTGGTATTGCTACATTCATTTCGTAGTAGCGTTTACCATCAGGGTCTTTAACAACTTCAATGTTGTCGTGCGCTTGTACTAGCTGTAAGTCTTGCCAAGTGAGTACGTCAGTTGCGCTATTGAAACTTGGCTTGGTGATGTAGAACTGCCAAAAGCTTGGGTTATGCGGGGTTGATGCCAAATAGCGTATTTGAATATCGCCATTGGCATTAGGCACGACATCGCTACGTTGAAAGTGTGGTGAGGGTAAATCCATACCCCGTTTGGCGTTATCGCCACCGGCACATAAAAGCCCGTTCGGTACTTTTGCTTCAACGGCGACTTGGTTTAGGTAGTCGGGGGTATTCACTGAAAACTCAATTTCTTGTACAAACTGTACGGTGCCTGATTCTAAAAATGCCGCACGGCAGGCTAAATTTGGAATATTGCTGCCATCTTCAGGCCACCAATACCCGCCGTCTGCTTGGCAAAAAGCTTGGCGAGCTTTAGGGCTGTCCATGTAACCATGCGCATTAACATGCGCTGGCGCAATGCTTAATAGCACGGTGCTTGCAATCGCCGATAGCGACAGGGTGTTTAATTTAATGGATGTCATTGTGTTGTCCTTCAAAAAGACTTTATACAAGGGTGAGTAAATGCTCACCCTCTTTTATTGCTATTATTTACAGGCTACAGCTTTTGCTCCAATCGGCAGTGCCCGGCTCTGAGCTGGTCCACCATTTGGCTTTATACACTGCATTGTTATGCACCATGAGGTCACCGCCTGATGCATGGCTTGGGTTGCCAGCCCAGTCGGTTTGAGGGAAATTTGGATAGACAGCAATATCAGCAATGGCAACCCCTTCACATGTACCTGACGTGTCGCCACCTCCTGTACCGCCACCAGTGTCACCGCCGCCATTACCTGGCGTTGCATCAGGTAGTGCTGGGTATTCAGCTTTAAATGCGTACACTTTTCCGTCTTTTTCAATGGTGAAGTTACTTGGCCCAGTGATTGGCATGTAGTACATCACTTGCGCATTCACAGTAGTACCTGCACTAAAGTCTTTAGGTTGGCCGCCCCATTCATTGTTCAATGTGATTGAAAAACGGTGGAACTCATTCTCATAACCACCAATGTTGTTACCTGCTGCGTTCGACCCATTCACTTCCA
Source organism: Pseudoalteromonas sp. H105 (assembly GCF_001469215.1). Classification (GTDB taxonomy): domain Bacteria; phylum Pseudomonadota; class Gammaproteobacteria; order Enterobacterales; family Alteromonadaceae; genus Pseudoalteromonas. Next base: position 564,106 of record NZ_LOFH01000002.1, on the reverse strand, counting down.
CTGCCATGCCCAGCTTTTCTTGCGCATTCCAGTTAGATTTAAAAATAGCGGAGGTTGATACCGGCACATCAAATGAGATTTTTGCACCACTTAAATCAAGGCTCGAATTATTAGTGAACGCAAATGTTGGGCTAATTGGGTAGTTATCATCGCCAATTGGGAAGTCTTTTGCTGCAAATGTAACATCGACTGCTTCAGCGGGTACGGTGAAATCTGGGTTCCCGCCGTGTATGTCATATGCAACACCACTTTGGTTAAACTTATCGTATGCTAATGACGTTAAAGTTGAGCCCATGAAGTATTCGCCTTTGGCTGAGTCATAGTCAAAGTCGCCTGCTAATTCCCAGAACATGATACCGCCAAGGCCGTTGTTGATAACGTAATCAACTTTCGTTGCCATCGACTCTTCGTCTTCAATGGATAAGAATACTTTTTTGTCTGCGTTCCATAACCACGGTGCAACGGCAACGCTGTCATAATGACGCGTATAAGTACCCGTTAAGCGGTCGTCAGCATCTGTGTCAGGTGTTAAGCCATAAACCCCTAAATACGAACCAACAATGCCATTTTCAAGGTTTTTAACATGCCATAATGGGTTTGAACCTGCTGGCATTTCTTGCCCTGCATCGTTCTTATCATGCCACAGGTTATCAATGCCTAGCGCACCATTACCGCATTTGTTTTTCTCACCTACGCCAGTACCTTTAGCGCAATCAGCTTGGTTTGGCAGTGCCGCTTGGCCCCATAAACCGTTTGTTCCGCCTGATACATCTTTAAATCCACGGGTGTAATACGGTAAACCAATATTGATTCGCCCTGCTGACATCGCGCCACGAAAGTAACGTACAGCCCAATCGGTATTTAAATAACCAATGCCTTCAAACTCTTTGGTGCCATATACATTCCACTGTGCTAGCTCAGAATCAAGGCCAGTGTCGAATAATGCGGCATTGTGACCAACGTGTGAGTTCCATGCACCGTGTAAGTCGTAAGACATAATGTTTACGTAATCAAGGTATTTAACCGCTTGGAATGTTTCCATACCGCGAAGTAAATAACCTGAAGACGGAGAAGCAATTGTCAGTAAGTAGTGCTTGCCTGCAGCTTCACCTGCACGGTCTAACGCCTCACGTACTTTTTTCATTAGCACTTGATATGAAGCATTTAAACCACCACGACGTGCGTTTGAAATTGGGAAGTCATCAGGGTGACCTGAGTCATTCATTGATGAAGGGTATTCATAATCGATATCAACCCCATCAAAGCCATACTTTTCAATAAATTCAACGGCACTTTGTGCAAATGCGTTAATGCCAGCATGGTTGATTGAGCCATCAGCATTGGTGGTCATAGTATAGAAACCACCGCTTTCAACACGGCCTGTTTCATCAAAATAACCGCCTGTTTCAGCCCATCCACCGACAGATATAAGTGTTTTCACATCGGGGTGTTGTTTTTTGTATTTGTTTAACAGGTTAAAGTGACCTTTGTAGTTAAACTCTGGGTCCATTTCAGCCCCTACTACGCCAGGCCATTCCATGTTTGTAGCTGGGTTATTTGCTGACGCAGGATCGCCAATTGATACTTTGTTATTTGCATCAACATGGGCAAATGCATAGTTGATGTGAGTAATTTTGTCCCACGGAATATCGTTCACTAAATAGCTAGGTTGGCCATTTGCGCCATTGCGCCAGCTAGTAAAGTAACCAATCACTCGACGAGGATGGTCTGCGCCCATGATCTCACGACCATCGGCGTCATAAATTGTACAATAAGGCGTGTTTACGCCGGGTGTTTGATAGAGACCTTGTGGACGACAATCGGTGCCTGTCACTGGGCCGGTATTTTCGTCAACAACCGTTAATACTTTTGTTACTTGCGCTGTTGCACCGTCGTTATCAGTTACTGTTAGAGTAAAAGTTGCCTGGCCGAGCGCCGTGGCTTGCCATGCAAAACTACTTGCTGTTGAGCTTGATTGGTGAACATCGACCCCGTTTGCCGCAAAGCTTAAATCGGTTACTTGGCCATCACTATCGGTACCAGAAAGTGCGAACACCACCTGCGATCCAACAATAAGTTGCTCCGGTAAGGTGCTAAACGTAATACTGGCGACAGGAGCTTGATTAACTGGATCAACAACAACGGCATCGCTGACATTAATTGTTTGTGTAATTTGTGCAGATTTTGCACCCTGATCATCCGTTGCCACGGCACTAATTTGGTGCGAACCAGGGATAGCCTGCCAATTGGCACTAAACGGTGCAGTGGTATCAACGAGCACTGACGTGCCATCAACAAAAAATTCTACATTTTTGACAGTGCCGTCTGGATCTGTTGCTGACGCCAACATGACAACGCTGTCTTTATCGGCAAATTGAGATCCGTCCGCTGGGCTCAAGCTTGAAATAGAAGGGCTTATATTTTCCGTGACAGCGCTGTCACATTGACCCAGCAATTTCCACTCTTTCCAGTCACCCGCATTCTCCACGGGATTTGACTGCGTCCACCATTTTGCTTCATACGCATTACCTTGTGACTGTACTTGGCTTCCGCCTGTGTGTGTTTGGCCTAACTGCCATGAAGTGAGCGCACTGCAATCAACCGCTGCATGTGCACTGAGGCCAATTACGCTAAGTGATAGGGCACTTAACTTAAAGGCATTTTTTAATATATTACGTGAGCTCATCTGCTCCTCCGCCCAGGGGTTAAAAATAACATTTATTTTACATCTGTTTTCAAAATTAACACACTTTACACGCACGTCAACTTAATAATAGAAAATAAAGGTACAAAAGCAGCGGAAAAAGCAACCCAAAAAGATCAAGCAAACCATATAATGTGATTATAAAGTATTACACTTTGTGTTTATCGGCTTTTATTGTGTGTAATTTGCAACACTAAAAAAGAACAGTTATTTAACATTAAATTAACTTAAAATAATGAGCATTTACGCGGGCTTGAGCTGAAGTTTACGTGTACGTAAAAGGTACATGGAGGGCTGAATTATGCTTTATATAACCATAAAGCCCCGTATTAGAAAAAAATTATCTAAGCGGGGCTTTAAATTTATTAAAAATTTGGCAAAAGCCTTATTTGATTACTGCTTTTTTATGCAGCCATTAAATAAGACTCTCGTCCTACGTGTTTGTTGTTTCGGCTGTAAGAACCTTTGCCTTTCTTAGCTTTTACAACCTGTGGCTTAAACACCTTTGATGTGACTAACGCGGCCAATGCATTATCACGGATTACACCACGACCGGTGTCTAGTTTGCTGTTTGATTTCGCTTTTTTACTCATACTGTTCCTTTAAATATTAGGGCTATTAATCCAGGGGATTTAGATGGCGATTGTAGGCTTAATTTTCAACTGCGCAAGTGTTTTTAATACGTTTTAGCGCATTCATTTACGAAAAAAGCGCAGTAAACACTGCGCTTATAATTAGGGAGAGTGATTAGAAATTAGGGTTAAAAACTAAAACTCACTTTTGCATAATAGGTCATACCATCAAAACCGTAAGGCAATGCTCTAACAGGGTATTTGAACGCTTGATTGGTTATAAAATCAAGCGCCTCGTCTTGCCCTAGCTCATCAGGTGTTACATCAAATAAGTTATCTATACCCATGTTCAAAGTGAGTGACTCATTTAACTCATAGCCAAGATTAACATCAACTAACACCGCCGATTCCACAACACTGGTGGCTTTAAACTCACCTGTTGGTGACAACTCATTAGGTAAACCAATGTGATCATTACCAAAGTATTTCACATCGGTTTCACCAAAGTAGTTAAAGCGCAACATGGCACTGAGTGCATCTCGCTCATAATCAAATGTTAAAGTACCCCGTTCGCCGGGCTGACCATTGGTTAAAAAACTACGTTGGATATCATCCAAGGCAATACTCTGCGGTATTCCCGCTGGCGCATTTACTTTGTCGATTTCGGTTTTGTTTAAATTACCTGCAAACGTTGCGGAAAAATTACCGTCATATAAATCAGTACGATATGAGGCAATAATATCAACACCTTTGGTCGTTGAATCCACTGAGTTTGAGAAGTAAGCGGCTTGATCTGCCCCCGTTTTAGCCAAAGCAGCCACGGCTTCAGGGCTAAAGGCTACGTCGCTGGCTGATAAAAAGCTTCCTAGCGTAATACGGTCTTCGATGGCGGTATGATAAAAATCAACCGTTAATGACAACTCACTGCTGACATCGTAAACAAAGCCAAAGCTGATATTTTCTGAGCTTTCTAACGCTAAACTCTCAACCCCTAAAGCTGAAGGGAATTCAGAACCTGCGGTAGCAATAAACGATTGCTCAAGTACGCCACCAGCCCCTAAATTAGTGGTATAGGCTGTGTAGGCACTTTGCTGAAGCGAAGGCGCTCTAAACCCCGTTGAAACGGCACCGCGTATTGCAAAGTCATCAGAAAATTCATAACGAGATGCCAGCTTACCAATTACGTCATCTCCCGCATCTGAAAAGTCTTCATAACGTAACGCAGCACTGATGTTCCATGCGTCTGTCAGCATGGTTTCTGCATCAATATAAATGGCATAACTGTTACGCCCTTGCTTATTTGATGCCTCTGGACGAAGCCCGTTGTAAGCTTGAAAACCACATTCTGCAAATTGGCTTACGTCGTTTACCGCGGGGTAAGAGGTATCCATGTTTGCTAATCCACACGCATAAGATGCTTCAGCCCCTGGCACTATTTGGTAGTTTTCTTTGCGGTACTCTGCGCCTACAGCTAAATATATCGGCTCGCTTGTGCCGATATCAATGATGCCATTAAGATCGGCATTAAACGTGGTTTGATCAAATCTAAACCCACCGGAGTAGCCGCCAGTTGGCCCTGCATTGGCAGCGATATCAGCATCACTTGCACTGGGATTATTAAATAGGTATTCAGCTGCGTAAGAGGCATTTAATGTGTTACGTGATGTAAAATCGTATTGGTTTTCACCATAGACCGCCGACACATCGTAATTCCAATCTGTGTTTACGTCACCTTTGACGCCTAATGCAACGGAGATATCCTGCGCTTCATTGTAAATACGCGGTAAAAAGCCATCACTGTATACTTGGGTGACGTTTTTAGATGCGGCATCAAAATTTCGGTAAAAGCCATTACCCAACGCAGTGCGTTCGGAGTAGCCACCAAATGAATAAAGTTCAACATCGCCCATTGGCAACGCCATGTTATAAAACAACGATGTGAATTCGCTATTTGCGTTCCCTTGTCCCCAGCGCACTTCTTCAGATAACGTACCAGATGGCACATCTAATGACCCACCACTATCACGTTGCGCGCGGTTAGTGCCGTCAGCATCACGGTATTCAGCAGAGAAATTGATAAAACCGCCGGCATCTGAAATATCAAAACCACGGTTTAAACCAATAGATAACGTATCACCATCACCCTCTTTGGTACTGCCCATTTGTACATAACCTGTGGTAATACCCGTGGAATTATTTAATGATAAGTTTATGACCCCGGCAATGGCGTCTGACCCGTATTGAGCGGCTGCACCATCACGTAAAACTTCCACTCCATTTAAGGCTGACAGTGGAATAGCATTCATATCTGTGCCCGCGGCACCCGCTCCCACGGTACCCACTAAACCAAAAATTGATTGATTATGGCGACGTTTTCCATTGACTAAAACGAGTGTTTGATCTGGCTGTAAACCACGAAGAGTCGCAGGACGAAATAAATCGGATCCGTCCGATACCTGTGTACGTGAAAAGTTAAAAGAAGGCGCGGTTGCTTGTAAACTTTGACCCAGCTCTGTGAACCCTCCTTTATTTAAGGTATCTGCATCGATTAAATCAATAGGTGAAGATGACTCGGTAACCGTGCGATTTGATACTCGAGATCCTAATACGGAGATTTGTTCTATATTTTTATCAGCTTGAACCGGCTGCTCTTGAGCTATTAAAGGAGAGGCACTAACGGCGAAACCAACCGCCATTGCGATGGTACTAATACGAAGTGTTGTCATTGTATATTCGACCCTGTTACTGATCTTGCTTGTGGATTGCAGCACGCGCAAGTAAATTTATAATTATTGGTTTAGGCCACTATTTAACGGATCTGGTGTTTAAAAAGTAAATAATGCCTTGCCTCGCATCCTAGCAATATCCGCCCTAAAAAAGAAACAGATTTATCTAAGACCATGGTCGAAATATGCAATATTCATCTAAATTTGATAGGAAAAAATTAATTTGATTGAATTTCAAACAAAAAAAAGCATGATTATTCAAATCATGCTTTTTTGTTTTTGATTCTGCTTGTGTTTAACCTTCTTCCTCTAACAATGCGAGTTTTTCGTCTTCGAGCATCAAGGCCATAGAAGCAATTGAAACTAAGCTCTCATCTAAACCAGCAAACAACGTTGTAAATCCACCACTGAGTGTGGTTGGATCTGCGTGCTCTGCTAATGCTTTTTCCCACATTGCAAACGTTGCCAACAAATTCAGGCTTGCTTGAAAGTTATCGATAAAAAGCTGGCCATCTTCTTTTGGCTTTGCTTGTTGTTTATCTACATTAAGTAAAAAATTAAAGTCCTGCTGCCATACTTCTTGGTTAAGCATGTAAGCTGCTAAATAACCCGTGCACCAGTTTTGCAATGCAATCGTCGGCGCTTGTGAATTCTCAGCTGGCATATAGAGTGTTTTTAAAATGTGTTTTTGCGCAACTTGTGCCTCAGTCACGCTATCGAGCACATTATTCAATGCATCGCGTTCTTTTGAGTCGTTCATTAATGTGTTGAACACAGCCTCATCTGCACCTGCAATGTAACTGGCTATTTCTGATTCACCATAAAACTCTGAACACGCAAGTAATGCACTCATAAAACCCAATACATGGTCAGTACTTAATTTTTTTGATTCAGAATGTTGTTGTAAAAAGTCTGCAAGGAAATTTAAGCTGTCTTCGTTGATCATAATTAGCCCTAAAAGTTTAACTGTACTATACGCTTATAAACACATTAGAAGGTTAAGCTAACTTATTCAAATATTTTAACAAATTAACAGATACTAAATGGTGTTTAACTGGGCGCTGTTCACATAACTACTGAGTCAATACGGGGAAAAAACAACTCACTTTAGTGCCTTCATATTCAGTACTGTCTATGTCAATCGTGCCCAGGTGGTCTGTTACCATGGTATACACTAATGACATGCCCATTCCGGTGCCCGTGCCAACGGCTTTGGTGGTAAAGAAAGGGTTAAATATTTGCGTTTTAACATCATCACTCATTCCACAGCCATTATCAGTCACTGATATGACTATTTTTTCATTTTCAAAGCCTGTATATACATGAATATGCCCTTCTCTTTCATCCACCGCATCACATGCATGTTTGGCATTGATCAGTAAATTGACAACAACCTGATTAATCGTTGATAAATTACACATGCTCAGTGGCAATGTGGTGATATTCGTCGTGATGTTGTAGCTAACCAGCTGATTTTTTAATAATTTTAATGCGTTTCTCACACCATCAGTCATATCTGAAAGTTCTTTTTCGTTATTTGCTGGCCGCGAAAAATCTAGCAAATTACGCACAGTAGAGTTGATTCGTCTCAGGCCTTCGTCACTGTCCTCGATCAGTTCTTGGATCTCGGCACCAATTTCAATAAACGACTGCGCTGTTCGTAATTCTTTTAATGCGCTTTTGAGCGCCTCTGCCCCCATTTTCCCAGATACAAATCGTTCATTTAGAAGAAGTACTTTATCTATTGTTAAGCGTGTTTTAAGAAGGTACTCATTGTTACTCATGACGTAAGCAAGTGGATTATTTATTTCATGTGCAATGCCTGCGGATAAAGTACCTAGGGTAGACATTTTATCTGCTTGAATAAATAGCTGCTCATGGAGTTCTAAATCCGCGACTTTTTTTACTAACTCTTGATTAAGTGCGTATAAAACTTGGCTTTTGTCTTGAATTAATTGCTCAGCCTTGATTCGAGCCGCACGCTCTTGATAATAAGCCTGTTCAAAATCGTCATTTTTAACCGTCATTTTCTTCCTGTTGTGTGTAATAGACATTTAAAATACACGCTTCAGCGCCGCGATGTTGGCATTGTGGGTGAGTTATTTTAACTGCCATATCAAAATGATCACCTGCTCCATAAATTAAACCTTCAGCTAAAATGCATAATTTTCGTGGCGAGTTATAGTGTATTTCAATGTGCCCAGATGCAATCATCATGCAACGCATAATGGGTAAGTTTGCGCCATTGTGCAGCTTATTGACCTCTTTGTGGATCACGTTATTAATATTTAAGATAAGTGCTTCAAAATGAGCAAAACGACTTACCACCACTTCATAGTGATGCATTAAATGCGCGAATAAATGGCGACCAAATAAAGCTAACACTTCGTCAAGCGTTAGCTGAAGCTCTTCACAAATAGCATTAACCATGGCATAGAGCTCGGTATCAGGGTAGTCATTAACACCAATATAGCACCGCCCTTTGGGTGCATGTTTTACAAGCAAGTTTTCCCAATATAAAGTATCTTTTAGCTCTAACACTAAGGTCTCTAACGCGTTAAAAATACTCCCCTTCATTTTATTGCATTCCCTAAAGCTGCACATTAGGCTGTTAAGGCATGACGCTTTATATTTTGTACTAATAAAACTTTATGTCATTCATGATGAATCATCTTTAACCAAATGGTTGACTAAAAATAACCTGCCTTAGGTGTGATACACGTCTTTACGACTTTGCCGAACTTCTATTTATAAAATTAGCACAATTTATTTTTTTCACACATTTATAAACTGGGTTTCACACGCTATTGTTTAAACTGTATAAAAATAAAGGAGTTGTTTGTGGAAAAATCAGCGATCCAAATTATGTGTGTAGACGACGATGAAATAGTACTGCGCTCTTTATCAAGGCTGCTAAAAAGTCAGCACAACGATGTATCAACTTTTACAAACCCACTTTTAGCGCTAGAGCAGATCAAAGCACACGAGTTTGCGGTGATCATTAGTGACATGCGCATGCCGCAAATGAATGGTGCCGAGCTATTTAATCAGGCACAAGCTATTTCACCTGACTCGCAACGAATTTTAGTGACCGGCTTCACTGATATAGATACAACCCTGGATGCGGTTAACAAAGGAAAAATACACGGTTTTATTCAAAAGCCTTGGCAAAATAGTTTATTGCTTAGTACCGTCACTGATAGCGTTGAAAAGTATAAATTAAAAAAACAAAACCAGCGGCTGCAACAGCAAATAACTAAACAGAACTCACAACTAAAAGAGCTTAATAATTCATTAGAACAGCGCGTTGAAAAACGCACTAAACAAATTAAATTAGTGTTAAAACAACTCGAAGTGGCTAATGCCCATGAGGTTGACGATCACCGAAGTACCGTTGAGCTTTTATATAACTTTATTAATGCAAATCCATACCTTGATGGTACTAAAGCACAGAATATTGCCAATACATGCACAGAAATAGCAAAACAATTAAAGCTGCCACAAAAAAATATTGAAATGGCATCAATGGCAGGTTATCTGGCACAAATAGGGTTGCTTGCCATGGACCCTGAGCTCTACAAAAAACCGGTCCATGAGTTAACAGAGCAACAGCGAAAAAACTTTTATACGCATCCCAGTACAGCGCAATTAATGTTGATGCCAGCAACCCATTTGCATGAGGTGTCTGAGGCTATTTACCATCAGTATGAATATTACAATGGTAATGGTATTCCCAAAGGCATAAAAGGCAGTGATATTCCGCTCAGTGCGATGATTTTAGCTGTTGCGCGTGACTATTGGAACGCCCATGAAAACAGTGCGTTAGCATCCGATAAGCGCCACCAATACGCTGTCGATTGCATAACTCGATACAGCGGAAATTTTTATCATCCTAAAATTGTGTCTGCGCTTGAGCAGTGCCAACTAAAGTGCATAAAACAGCAGTCTCAAGTAGGCTCAATGAAAATAATGAATGCACAAGAGTTGCAAGTAGGTATGGTACTCGGGCATGCATTACAGAGCCACGCCGGTATTATGCTTTTGCCTAAAGGCCATATATTAAGTGCTAAATCAATTGAGAAGTTGCAGCAACTTGAAGCTAAAAAACCGTCACCATTTAGAGTCATGATCAAATCATCCTGATTAAGTGATCTCATTTAGCCTTTTATTCGTTACAATAGAATAATAATGTACCCAAACCACCTCAAGATGCATAATTCAGCGTTTTATAGGGGCTTAAGATCAAGTCGTTACTTTGCAAAAATGGCAGCGCCTTTTAATAAGTAACAACGATGAAGTAAGTGCCTTTGAAACCCCAAGAGAGTTGGTTTAAAAGCAATTTATACTGCGTTATTGATTTTAACGATAGAACCACTATTATTTGCAATCAATGCCTTGCCTAAATCGCTTTTAACTTCAACGACGTTAATATCTCAAGGTAGTTTGGGCATATATGAATTTTATCTAATTACTGTCTACTTTAGGAGCAGTGCGTGTCGCGATTTTCAGCCGTAACCGATAACCCCCATGACCAGCGTTTTAACCAAAAAACAGGTATTTTACTCACCAATTTAGGTAGCCCAGATGCACCTACGGCTAAAGCATTACGTATTTATTTAAGGGAGTTTTTGTCTGATCCCCGTATTGTCGAGATCCCACGGCTAATTTGGATGATGATACTGCATGGTATTATTTTACGTATCAGACCTAAGCGCTCTGCCAAATTATACGAAAGTATCTGGACTGAGAATGGCTCGCCATTAACGCACATCACTCGTCAACAGCGCGATAAGCTCGATGCGTTTATTAAAGCACAAGGGTATACAAACACTGAAGTTGTTATGGCGATGCGTTACGGGAACCCATCCATTGAAGCAGGCCTTGAGCAACTTAGAGATAAAGGTTTAACGCGTATTGTGGTACTGCCTTTATATCCTCAGTATTCTAGCCCAACCACGGGGTCGACCTTTGACGCTGTTGCTAAAGTGCTACAAAAATGGCGTTGGGTACCTGAACTTCATTTTATTAATGGCTATCACAAAAATGAGTTATATATTGAATCGCTTGCTAACAGCGTAAGTGAAGACTTACATGCTAATGGTACACCACAAAAACTGGTATTCTCATACCATGGTATGCCAAAACAGTTCTTAGACAATGGTGATCCGTATCATTGCTTGTGTTTACAAACCACTCGTCTTGTTGTGGAAAAACTAGGCCTTGATAAAGAGATGGTGATAAGTACATTCCAAAGTCGATTCGGTAAGGCTGAGTGGTTAAAACCTTATACAGACGCCACACTTGAGGCTTTGCCAGGGGAAGGAATTAAAGACGTTGCGATTATCAGCCCAGCATTCAGTGCAGATTGCCTTGAGACGCTTGAAGAATTAGAGGGTGAAAACCGCGAAATTTTTGAGCATGCAGGCGGCGAAAAATACCGCTATATTGCGGCGCTGAACGACAGAAATGACCATATCAGTGCATTGTTTAATGTACTAAAACCTATGCTTTAACTAAGGCTGTTATTTCCGGTGCTGTCTCAGCACTATTTTCGTTTTAAGTAAAGCTGAGCCTAGAATGTGGGTGTTCCCCATAGAAAGGCTCTAAAGTTTTATATTGCCGCGCAACGCTTTGGTTTGACCATGTTTGGTTTTTTTATCCATACGCTTGCGCTGCGAACTTCTGGTGGGCTTTGTTGCCCGTCGCGCGCGCTCTAACTTAGTCGCTGATACGATCAAATCTTTTAAACGCTTTAACGCGTCTTCTCTGTTTAACTCTTGTGTGCGATGACTTTGCGCTTTTAATACAATGACGCCCTCTTTTGTTACTCGACTGTCATTAAGTTGAAGTAGGCGCTGCTTGTAAAAGTCAGGCAGTTTAGAGCGTTTGATATCAAATCGAAGATGGATAGCACTGGCTACTTTATTTACATTTTGCCCACCAGCACCTTGCGAGCGAATTGCGGTGAGTTCGACTTCCCACTCATCAATTGTTACTGTATTTGATATAATTAACATTAGGTTCAGATAGTTTTGTCAAAATGTGAGTATAACATTTGTTAGAAGCTGAGCCTATGTATTGGCACTTTGCTTAATCAAGCAGACTATTTTATAAGGAATTTAACATGAAAAAATTAATGATGGCACTGAGCTTAATGGCAATGAGTTTTTCAAGTTTTGCTAAAGATATCACTGAAAACGATCTCCAAAACTACATGCAAGCGCTTCCTGCGGTTGTTGATTGGTCGCAAAATCAAGACGCACTTAAAAGCACGGATTTAAAAAACTTACTTGGTGGTTCTGACAATAGTAGCAATGCTATGGCGCTTGGTGCGTTAGGCATGATTAAAGATAATGATTTGTACAAAGATTTTGCAGCATTAACAAACAAATATGGTTTTACACCGGAACAGTTAATCTCTGTAGGCACTGACGTTTCAATGGCCTATTTTGAAAACATAAAAAGTGAGTTATCACCCGAGAATAAAGAAAAAGTAAATCAGCTCATGGGGGGATTACAGAGCATGAATAGCGTTAAGGATAAAGGCGCTAGTTCGATGATGGGCATGCTGGGTAACTCTGCTAGTGCCAAAAGTAATGATGAACCTTTAGTGAGTGCTCACAACCTTGCACTCATTGAAGAATATATGCCGCAATTGAAAAAACTATATGCCGTATTGCAATAATAATGATTAAGATGAAGAAGCGACCTACGGGTCGCTTTTTTATTGCTTGTTAAAAATGGCTCCTTATACTAAGCCTCATGTAAAAGCGATATGTTAGACACTTTATGCCATTGAATGACCTGCCAAGCGTAAATACGCAAGACGAGAAAAAACGCCTATGTGTTTTACTTGCTCACCTTTTGAGTGCCTCGTCGTATGGTTTTCAACATTCAGAGCAACAAATTTCTCAGCGACTATTTCGTGTATTTAAACCCGGCTATTCGTTTTCAAAAGCTGATGTCACTGCACTAACCGAACAATTAGTCGATATGGAACTACTATGGAAACTGCCCTTTGGGCCCCACTATAAAGTGACGACGGATGCTGTTCCTTATATTGTTATTAATTTGCTACAACACCAAACCAGCTTAATTGATCCATTATTAACTGAAATTAGCCATGTTTATCATCAACAAGATCGTGCGCTAAATTTTATTACCTTGTTACTGCACCATTTTAATCAAACAAAAAACCATATTATCGTTAACGCAGAATTTGATCTTGGCGAACAGTTTGTACATTTACTTGGCCAATCCCAATTTGCTAATCAGCTTTGGGAAATACTACCCAAACAATGGCAGCAAGAATGCCTGACTCACTTCGCTCACGCGCAATTTTTTAATTTAATGGCAGCAAAACCTTGGCCTAAATTAGTTAACTCGTGTGATGGGATGAGTGAGTACACGCGTTACTATTTTAATGAAAACCTTGCGGTATTATTACAAGACAATCAATGCGATGAATTACTCGACACCCGCTCTGATTGGCAACACGCATTATTTTTAGAGGCGAATACCCTCGCTATTAGCGGTCATTCAACTGAAACCGCACTTGCCAATTACAAAAGTGCGCTCACTCGCTTTAGGAAAGTGTTTGGCAAAGGCTGTTACCCCGCTGAAATAACAGGGCTGTTGTACACGCTAACCCTACTTATTAGTGGCAGCACCGCTGACATTAAACAATTAACCACCTGTAAAAAGTGGTACCACAAACATTTTGGGGAACATGCCTACACCAGCATAGGTGTTGATTATTTACTGGATAGCGATCCGATTTCTCACTTTGCTGGATATCGACTTATTAATAGACTAAGCAACTTAATAAGTAACCCAAACGCAATTGGGGCATTATTTTGCTTTTTAATTGCATTAGTTAAGTATGCTAATGATGAGCAAATAAATGAATTACGCGGGCAATCAACACTTCTAAAACAGCTCTTAGAGAGCTTAGAACCGCATTCGCATTGGCTTGGCAAACAATGCGTATATCTAGCGAACTGGCTCTACGATGATACTCCTCTGCCCAGCGAAGGTGTTTTAAAATATTTTGTACGCGTACCACAATGGCAACGGTGGCTTGATGAAATAAGCCAAATAAATGAAAAAAAAGCCACGATGCGCGTTATTTGGCAGCTGGATCTAACTCATCTGGATTTACCGCTGATCCAAGCTAAAGTACAACAACTTAATGCTAAAAATGAGTGGACTAAAGGACGAAAAGTCGCCATACATGATCTTGAAAATGGGCAATATGAACCCGCCCTAACCGAAGCCGATATCAAGCTAATAAACGTTATTTATAATCATGCAGGGTTTGGATACCAAGAAGTGCAAGCAACGGCGACAGTGCTTCATGCTTTAATTGGCTTAAAAAACTTAGAAAGCCTTCATGGTGAACCGCTTAGTATTATCCGTGGTGAATTTGTCATTGAAATTGTTAAAGATAATAACGATTGTTATAAACTAGCGCTGCAACCAGAAATTAAAGAGTGTGATGAGGATTTTTTATTAACTCATAGCCACGACAGTAGTTATCAAGTTTTTGCCATTAGTGAAAAACAACTAAAATTACAGCAACTTTTTTCACATCAACCTAATAATCTAACACAAGAGCGTTTACCGCAATTAAACATTGCGTTGAAAGCCTTGGCGGATGATCACTTTATAAGCAGCCAGCGCAAAGAGTTTGCACACGTTAATAACGTACGACAAGGGGGGGTTGAGTTAAGTGCTGTTATCAAACTAACCCACATGGGAATAGACGTTAATTTTTACGTTATGCCATTAGGTGTTGATGGACCTTGGGTCATACCTGCACTAGGGGCAACCACACTCGTACATGACGATGGTAATGAAACAGATAATATTGTTGTTCAACGCGACCTTAAAAAAGAACAACGAACGTTTAACACGTTGTTAAAGCAACTCAATGGTGTATTTATAGATAAAGACTATCAACGGCACACGCATCTGCAGCAATTTTTTATCCCTGAAGATATTAGCCACGCCATACAAACACTGGAGTATGCACATAAAAAAAATGCGCTGGTGTTAAGCTGGGACGAAAGCAGCCAAAACATGAAAGTCGCCAATAGTAAGCAGCTGTCGCTTAACCTTAATGACGATAATGATTGGCTTAGTGTCAGCGGCGATCTCTCACTGCCAAACGGTGAGGTTTATGCTTTACAAACACTCCTCAAAGCCCCACGCAGGGGCAGCATCATTGATTTAGGCGATGAGACATCGCTTTTATTAGATCAACGATTAACTACCCTATTAACCCGCCTTGAAGGTATGCAGCACGATAACGACACAACGCAACTTCGTATTGCGAATGCCCGCTCATTGCCACTTTTTAGAAGCGTATCGGATTTAGAAAACGTCACTGTGGGCGAGCGTTGGCAACAACGCCTAGCGAAGTTTAATCAGACGATACCAGCCATAATCCCAGCGCACCTGGTTAATACATTGCGAGACTACCAAATCGCTGGTGTAGAATGGTTGATGCAATTGGCTAATTGGGGCTTAAATGCCTGTTTAGCCGATGACATGGGGTTAGGTAAAACATTACAAACGCTTAGTGTTATTCAAATGCGCAGTACGCGGGGTGCTAGTTTAGTTATTGCCCCAAAATCGGTATGCCACAACTGGGCTGTTGAAGCACAGCGCTTTACACCATCACTCACAATAAAAACCATTGATAATGCAGGAATGTGTGATGAGGTATTAACTAGCGCAATAGCGAATGACCTTGTTATTGTCAGCTACGGATTGCTGCCCTTGATTGGCGAGCAGCTTGCCGCTAAACACTTTACCAACATCATTCTTGATGAGGCTCAAGCAATAAAAAACCCATTAAGCCAAAGAGCCAAAGCAGCATTTGCACTAAATGGGGAGTTTAAAATTGCGCTGTCAGGTACCCCGATAGAAAATCATTTGGGTGAGTTATGGAGCCTGTTCAACTTTTTGATGCCGGGCTTTTTACACACACTGCCGGCCTTTAAAAAGCGCTTTGGTAATGCGGATAAAAACCAGCAACAGGCTGAAACATTAAAAGCATTGATCACGCCTTTTATACTCAGGCGAAATAAACACACCGTATTAAAAGAGCTGCCTGAAAAAACCGAAATAAACCTCACGTTTGCGCTTAGCGAAAAAGAACACGCTTTGTATCAGGCAACACGTTTAAACGCGCTTGAACAAGCAAACCAAAAAGACAGCCAATACATCACTATTTTGGCATCATTAACCAAACTTCGCCGCGCCTGTATTGCACCACAACTGTTACTTGAAAACAGTAATATTGCCTCTAGTAAGCTCGATACCGCTGAATCCATTATTACTGATTTGCTTGAAAACAATCACCAAGCACTTATTTTTAGCCAGTTTGTTGATGTATTGAAACTGGTTGAACAACGCCTGAAAAAACGTGGAATTGAGTATTGCTATCTCGATGGCAGCATGAGTGCAAACAAACGGAAGCAGCAAGTAGAAAAGTTTCAAGCGGGTGATGCCCCCTTATTTTTAATCAGTTTAAAAGCGGGCGGAACAGGGCTTAACTTAACCGCTGCAGATTACGTATTGCATCTCGACCCTTGGTGGAATCCGGCTGTTGAACAACAAGCTTCTGATAGAGCACACCGATTAGGGCAAACTCGCCCTGTCACTGTGTATCGGTTAATTGCCAAAAATACAATTGAAGAGAAGATTCTTGAATTACATGAACATAAACAGGCGTTAGCGGACAAATTGTTAACTGGCAATGGTGATACAGGGCAGTTATCAAAAGATCAATTACTTGCGCTTTTAGCGCATCAAATATAATAAAGCCCTACTGATGCGCCAGCGTCACTTCAAAAGCGCTGGCATCTTCTAACTGGTTAAGCATCTGATTGCTTGGTAAGCAGATATCCTGCACAAAATGCAATACATCAGGCTGAGGTTCACAAAACAATATGTCCAATGCTAAACGGTCTTTTCCATAGAGGCCGCGATGAATCATATTTGCTGAAAAAATAAGTAAGTCTCCGGCCTGCATTTCTATCGTGTGACCGGTAGCAAGATCATCGTGCGTGTTGTTATGATCTGTTGCTAAACGCGTTGCCAGCTCATCAGGTGTATCCCAGCGTCGGTGTGTACCCGGAACCAGCTCGATGCCAGGTTCATCTTCTAGGGCAACGCGACAATGAATGACTTCAGGTCCTGCTAACGCTGCTTGTTGTTCATTGATATCTAAATGGTATTGCATATCTCGGTGCCAATAATTCTCTTGCTCTGGATTCACCGGATTAAAAAACAATTGCGTATTCATAAAAGCGGCGCGCGTTAAGATTGAATCAACCTGCGCCATCAGTTTATGGCTGGCAATAAACTTAAAAAGCACCATACGTTGTGCATCATTAAGGTATGTGTTAGCGGTTAAATAGGCGCTATTGACCGCTTTGCTTTTATAAAAGTGATGATTATCTGGGATCCACTGCTGATGAAAACATTTTACAACATCACGCACCTCGCACAGCTCAGGCTCTGTGTAGAAACCTGGCACATGAAAGAATCCGGTGCTGCTAAATTGTGTATTAATCATTCATCACCTTGGTACTGTAAAATAGTGGCAACCTGCTTTTGAAGTGTGGGTAATACATCAACTTCAAACCATGGGTTTTTACTCAACCACCTATTATTTAACGGGCTTGGGTGAGGCAATGCGATTATATTAGGCCAATGCTCACGCCACGATTTTACTAACTCAGTCAGCGACCGGCTTTTATGTTGTGGCATATGATATGCCTGTGCATATTTACCTAAAACAATTGTTAGCTGTATATTGGGTAATGCATTTAATAGCGATGCTCGCCATGCCGGTGCACACTCTTTTCGCGGAGGCAGATCGCCTGACTTACCTTTACCTGGGTAGCAAAAGCCCATCGGTAAAATCGCAATTTTATTTGCGTCATAAAATACCTCTTCATTAATACTCAGCCATTGGCGCAATCGTTCACCGCTGGCGTCATTAAACGGTTTACCTGTTTGATGTACTTTTAGCCCAGGGGCTTGACCAGCAATTAAAATACGTGCATTCGTATTACATTGAATCACGGGGCGCACTCCCAAGGGCAAATGGGGTTCACAGATCATGCAATTACTAACTTGCTTGATTAAGTTACTGTGCATCACTGTTTTGTCCTCTGTGCCTGAGTAAATATAACGTTGTTCTTTCACTAAATCGCACATTAAGCAGAGAAATTGTTACCTGAAACAGTTTAAGCGTAACAGCGCGAAGCACTTTATTGCTTTTATTTGCCATGAAGTCAGTTTGAGTTAGTAAAAATTTGATCCATAAAGTAACGGCTATACTTTTTCCGACCACACGGCGAACTCGTTGCCGCTAGGCTCAGCAAAATGAAACCGACAGCCTCCCGGAAATTCAAAAATGGCCTTAATAATGGCCCCTCCATGCTGCTCTACCTTAGACTGCGTTGCGGTAATATCATTGCTATAAAAAACTAATAATGGCGCTCCATTCGCGCTGTTTGCACACAGAGGTGCTTTATAAAAGCCACCATCGAGCCCAGCATGCACTTTACTAAACGCCGTGTAGTCAGGGCCATAATCTGTAAACTGCCAATTAAACACCGCACTGAAGAACGCTTTTGTAACCATTAAATCTTTCGCTGCAAACTCAACGTAATTGAGCTGTTCATGATTTTCCACATCTAATCCTTAATAACTAGTTAACAATGCGATACCTACGCTTTTTTATGTTTTAAGAATACAAGCTGTTAAAAAAAATAGCGAATAATTCAGCAACATCATTATGAATAAACATACAAAATGTGCTCACAGCCGTGTTACTGCACGTATAAAAAGTCACCAAATAGTGTAGCGAAGCACTTTACATCACGTTAAGATGGGTTAAATATAACAACAATAAGAATCTGTAAATGTTCAACAAAACTAATGCATTAATTTACTTTTTAGCCTTTAGCAGTGGCTTTAGTATCATGGGAATAGAGTTACTCGGCGGGCGGATATTAGCGCCATTTTTTGGTAGCAGCGTGCATATATGGGGCAGTATTATTACCGTGTTTATGCTGAGTCTATCGTTTGGTTATTTACTTGGCGGTAAAATGTCGATTCGCCAACCCTCTTTAACAAAATATGGGCTGATCTTTTTATTAGCAAGTATTATGGTGCTACCCATCGCGCTTTTCGCACAACCTATAATGGAATTTATTTTCAGCCATATCGAGGATAGTCGCTATGGCTCTTTGCTTGCTTCTACCGCCTTATTTTTTATCCCAACCATTATTCTAGGCATGATTTCGCCCTACTCTGTTAGGTTACTCGTTACCGACCGTGAAAGAAGTGGCCAAGTTGCTGGCGGCTTATACTTTGTTAGCACCTTAGGCAGCGCTTTAGGCACAATTATTACGTCTTTTTATATGGTGCTGGCATTTGATGTCAATAGCATCATTATTGGGTTTGCTACTTTAATAGGGAGTTTAGGGCTGCTTGCAATTGCCGTTGACACTCTGGCAAAAAAGGAGGTCGCGTATGCGTAAGCTCGCTGCCTTATATTTAGCTGCAACAGCTTTGCTAACCATCCAAGTAAACGCAGAAGTCATCCATAGTGAACGCTCTTTATATCGCAATATATTAGTGGAAGAAAACGGCGATCTGCGGTGTTTAAAATTTGACGAAAAAACCCGTATGAGTAGTCAAAGTTGTCTGTATAAGAGTAAGCCGCAACAACTTGTGTTCAACTACACTAAACTCACCTTTGCTAGCTTATTCATGATTGATGACCCTAAGAATGTGCTCATTATTGGGTTAGGGGGAGGGACACTGTCTAATGTAATACACGAACTCTACCCTGATGCTACAATAGAAAACGTAGAAATTGATCCGGCCGTTATTAAGGTAGCCAGAGATTACTTTGCATTTGTAGAAAATGATAACGTCACTTCTAAAGTGCAAGATGGCCGTATTTTTATTAAACGTGCCGCGATAAAAAAACAACAATATGATTGGGTCATTCTTGATGCTTTTAATGGTGATTACATCCCTGAGCATCTGTTAACCAAAGAGTTTTTTGAAGAAATTAAAAGCGTGCTTTCGCCTAATGGTATTGTGGCTGCCAATACATTTTCATCAAGTAAACTGTACCAGCATGAATCCGCGACTTATCACGCCGTTTTTGGTGATTTTATAAATGTATCAACGACTAAAAATAGCAATCGCATCATCTTAGCCGGTTATAAACAGCACCCAACGGAGCAGCAGATCGCTAGTAAAATAGCACGTTTAGCCCCTTTGCTCTCACCCTATGGTGTTGACTTAACAGCAATCAGTAAAGGTATGAAGGCAACGAAAGATAATCAAGACTGGCCCGCTAATACCAAGGTATTAACAGATCAATACTCGCCAGCCAACCTTCTCAACTTTTAACATGTCCATATCGCCGACGAGAGTCGGCGGCTTTCAAAGCTGCCATCTTATATGAAACATGGTCACTCGCTAGTGAGACCTAAACCAAAAAGCCTGAAAGTTCAATCTATTGCCCCTTAGTTAGCATCATGGCATTGTTTGTACTTTTCACTACTATTTAGCGAAAGTGGTTATTAAGTACACCTCACAAAAAGCACCTCCTCGCTAACCTGCTGATATTTAATGCTTTAAATAATGGTCTAATCATTGCTGAGTAAATAAACTTAATTCGCAAGAGACGAACACGCATGTTAGATATTCAATCATTGAGCCATCAATATAAAAAAGGTAAAGATAAACAATGGGCTATAAATGATCTGTCGTTACAGGTTAAACCTGGTATTTTAGCCTTGTTAGGCCCTAACGGGGCGGGCAAATCGAGTTTAATGAGAATACTGGCCACTATTACAAAACCAACACAGGGCACTATTTTATATAAAGGCCACGATATTGTTAAAGCGCCCCAGTTGTTACGCAAAGAGTTGGGCTATTTACCGCAGTATTTTGGGGTGTATGACCAACTAACTGGCATTGAGTTTTTGCAATATATGGCGGGATTAAAAGGGCTCGAAAACACCCAAAGTAAAAACATCATTGACGACTTACTTAATAAGCTAAATTTAACCCATGCGGCAAACCAACCTTTAAAAGGGTATTCCGGCGGCATGAAGCAGCGAATAGGTATTGCTCAAGCACTATTAAACAACCCCCAATTACTAATTATTGACGAACCAACCGTGGGCCTTGACCCACATGAACGTTCGAATTTCAGGCAGTTGTTAACTGAGCTTTCGACAGACCGCTGTATTATATTCTCAACGCATATTGTCTCTGATGTTGAATCTATTGCTGATCATGTTGCGATTATGCAAAACAGTCGCCTTATTCGCTCCACCACCTCGGCAGTATTACAACAAGAAGTAGCCGATAAATGTTGGACACTTAACGTTGAACATAGCGAACTTAAACGCATTCAGGATGAGTTTATTGTGAGCCATAGTGTAAAGCGCGCAAACAAGCTGGCGCTTAACATTGTTTCTCCGTTTAGCCCGAGTGAAAAAGCAACGCTCAGAGAAGCCACGTTAGAAGATGCATATTTGTATTTTACCCGTGATCAATTTGCTACCGCAAGCGCACAGAGAGCAAGCTAATGAAACACATAGGGCAATGTATCATCGCTGACTTTAAACAGCGTACACGGCAACAGCGCTTTATTGTAACGCTGCTCTTGATGTCAGTATTAACACTATTGTACTTCCCACCACCTGATGCACACTATCAAACTCTCATCATTAATGGCTATCGCGGTGTTTACAATAGCGCATGGATTGGGCTATGCCTTGCCATGCTCAATGTGATGTTTTTACCTATTATTTGTTTTTATTTAGTCAAAAATGCCCTTGAATTAGACCGGCAATCAAACACGTGTGAGTTAATTGCAGCCACCCCCATCAACACACACGTCTTTGTATTTGCTAAGTGGGCTGTCAACCTATTGATTTTGCTGATTATCGTATTGGTTATGTTGCTGACGAGTCTCTTTATTCAAATGTATTACGGTGAGAGTTATCAATTGGATGTATGGGCTTTTGTGTGGCCGCAGCTGGTGTTTGTGCTCCCCTTATTGTTCGCTATTTCATCCATCGCTATTTTGTTCGAATCAATAAAATGGCTGCGAGGCGGCTTTGGTAATGTGGCTTATTTTTTCTTATGGGTTGGGTCTATTACTCAGAGTATTGAAGGAATGTCGGGGATTGGCGCAATACTTGAAAACCTAGAAACTGAAGTAGCAACCCGTTTTCCTGCTCAGCAAGGTATGTCTAACATCGGCATCACAACCAGTAATTCTGTCAACACCTTTTTATGGGATGGATTTACGCCGAGCTCACCTTATCTTGTTGGGATGCTGCCTTTATTGGGCATCAGTTTGGTCGGGTTGATACTAGCATTTTGGTGCTTTGATCGTTTTAGCCATACCTCAACAACACAGATAAAAGGCAGGTCTGCCCTTGCAAGCTACCTTGGAAAAGTCGCAACCATGCTTGATACCTTATTCATAGCCGCAACCAAGTCATTTTCGTTCACGCGTTTTTTTAGACTAGAGCTTAAACTAATGCTCAAGGGACAAACTAATGGTTGGTTTATTGGTTGGTTTGTTTTGAATGTGTGTCAGCTATTCGTAAGTCAGCAGTTACTAATAAGTGCGTTTATACCGCTTTCACTATTGTGGTGTGTTCTCGTTATTTCGCCATTAGGGCAACTGGAAAAGCAAATGAATACGCTTGAAATAATGACCTACAGTAAACGCACCCCTTTATTACAAAATACAGCCAGCTTAACCGCAGGGTGTGCCGTGCTTGTACTTGCATGTTTAGGCGCAGTTGCACGGCTGATTTTAATCGCTGAATGGTTACTGCTGATCCAATTGTGTATTGCGATTATATTTATGACTTCGCTTGCTTATTTTTGTGGCGCATTGACCCAAACAAAACGCATGTTTGAAGTACTTTTTCCGGCTATTTGGTACTTAGGCCCAATTCAAACAGCATTATACCTAGACTTTTTAGGCGTTAATGGCCAAGCGAGTTGGCATGCAGGCATGCCTTACTACTTTTTAGCATGTGCGATCACCATGATTACACTAACAATGAGTATAAAACAAACACGCTAACGTTCTGGTAATCATTAAACTCAGAATTAATATGCCTATACCCGCCTACGCGAGTATAGGCATATACCTACTCGCCTGCATCACTTTACAACAACCGTTGATTTCATCACACGCTAGCCAATGATGCTTTTTAGATAGGTATATTTATTTGAGAATCATTCTTATTGTTGTCCCCAAAGTTAAATTGTTATAACATAACAATTGATACATTATAACAATATTAAAAGGTTTCTCATGATTGAAATAAGTCACTTGAGTAAATCGTTTGGTGATAACCATGCCTTAAACGATTTATGCTTATCTATTCCCGCAGGTCAAGTTACCTGCTTACTTGGTGCTAACGGCGCGGGTAAAAGTACCACACTAAACCTGCTTCTAAACTTTATTACTCCTGATTCTGGTCGAATAACCATTGATAATATTGACGTGCAAATGGAGCCAGAAAAAAGCAAACGGAAACTTGTTTACCTCCCTGAGCAAGTAAATTTATTTGAAGAGTTTAACGCGATTGAAAACCTGCAATATTTAGCATCTCTTACAAAACAAGCTACAAGCAACGAACAGATTGAAGATGCGCTGATACAAACAGGGCTGCAAAAAAGTGCCTGGCTCAACCCCCTGAGTAGCTATTCAAAAGGCATGCGTCAAAAGGTAGGCATTGCATTTGCTATTTTACGACGAGCAAAAGTGCTGTTACTTGATGAACCAACATCAGGGCTGGATCCAAGTGCAACCCGTGAATTCATCAAAATCATTGAACTACTCGCACAACGCGGGGCAGCCATTTTAATGGTGACACACGATCTTTACTGCGCACACACCCTTGCTAAGCATATAGGCATCATGAAGCAAGGAACACTGTGTACGCTGCTCGATAACGATACCCTCACCCTTGATGAACTTGACGCACATTATCATCACATTATCTCAGGTGAGCCATTACCTCAGCCCAACATGCTTGCTAACACAGCCTCTCTAAAACCAGAACTTGTATAATTAATAGGAAAAACAACATGTGTAGTACCCGCCTTTCGCCTATCAGCCTTGCGCTATTTAGCTGCCTTAGTCTTGCAACAGCAGTACAAGCCGACGATGAGCAAAATAAAGATTCAACCCTATTTATTGGCGAAGTAATTGAAGTTGTTCACCAAAATAGTGCCGCAAAAGAAGCTCAACTAGTGGGTTCTATAGACATCATTAACCGAGACCAATTACAAAATGAGCATGTGAATGTTACGGTGGACTTATTAAAGAAAGTTCCTGGCGTTTATTTTTCACGTTTTAACCAGGGGATCATCTCCACCGATGTGGCGATTCGTGGCTTTAATGCCGAAGGCTCCATGCCGCACACCAAATTATTGATTGACGGTATACCCAGTAACTTACACGTGGGTTTAGGAGAAATGGATGCGCTGTTTCCCATGGAAGTGGAATCAATTGAAGTTGTAAAAGGCAATCATGATGCGCGCTATGGTTTACATAATTTAGCGGGTAATCTTAATCTGCGCAGTCGCCGTGACGATGCCAAAGAAGTGGAAGTGCTCGTAGGCAGCTTTGATACTTATGAAGCACAAGGTTACTTTGGTGATGTAAATAACACCTTCTCACAGCATTACTTTGTTGGTGTGCGTGAAACTCAAGGGTATCGTGAACACAGTAACTTGGAAAAACATACGTTCTCAGGCAAATGGTTTTATCAACCCACTAATCAAACCGAAGTGGGTGTTGTTGCGCGTTATTTTGATTATGAAGCCGATGCACCTGGATACCTTACAGAAGAAGCCGCACATAGCGATGCAACCCAGTCAGCTGATTACGCACAACATGATAGTGGTGACAAACAAACCCAACACCTCAGCTTGCACCTAGATCATGCTTTTGATCAACAATGGCAACTAAGTGTGAAAACCTATATTCAACAATTTGATCGCCACCGCTACATTCAATATACCGCCACATCAGCACAACAAGAACGATTAGAGAAAGACCGCCAATACGGTGCTATTGCTACATTAAGTGCTGTACTGAATTCATCCTGGTTGTTAACCATGGGCCTTGACTATCAAGCGCAAGACAATACCAATGAACGCTTTAGAACCAGTGAGAAAACCCGCCAATTGCAATTTCGTGATTGGGATTTTGATTACAATAATGTCGGTGGATTTACGCAACTTCAGTACAGAGGTGATCGATTATTGTTAAGCGGGGGGCTTCGCCTCGATAGCTTTTCGGGCGACTTATTTGATGGCGTTAATCAACAGACTAAAGCAATCAATGATGATGGCGTGATCTTACAACCTAAGTTCAATGCGTTATATGAATTAACCGACTCGTTTAATATTTTTGCCAACTATGGGGTTAGTTTTCAGGCACCAACAGGCAGTAAAGCCTATCTGAGCGAGCAAAATCCAGGCTTTGAGTTTTCTAAAAACTACGGTTATGAAACCGGCGTAAAATGGCAGTTATTTGATTGGTTGAATACACGAGTGTCTGTCTGGCAGCAAGATGCTAAAGATGAACTAACACCCAAAACGGATGGCTCGGGTGGCTTTAACAACATAGGAGAAACAAAACGACGAGGCTGGGATCTCGCCTTTAGCGCCGATATAAATTCAAACTGGTCTAGTTTTGCATCGTATACCCGCCAAGAAGCGAAGCTGGTTGAACCCGGTGAAACTAAAATTGCACAAAAAGGTAACTGGTTATTAGGCGTGCCGGAGTTTACGGCAACGGCAGGTGTTATTTATCGCCCTATAGAAAAACTAAAAATGGCTATCTATGGGCATTTTCAAGGTGACTATTACGTCAGTAATGTCGTACAAAATAGGCAATATGGCGATTATAAACTGGTTGATTTTGCCCTTAATTACGATTTAGGTTGGGGTAATGCGGGTTTTAGAATCAATAATCTCTTCGACAGTTACTCTGACTATGTTTATTTAGTAGGTGATGAAACTATCCACTCTCCAAGCGACGGCCGATCAGTCAATTTAAGCCTGTCATATAGATTTTAAAAGGAATGATACATGTCTAATGGAATAAGTTGGCACGTGTGTAAACACGAGCTAAAACAAAAGGCAAAAAATAAAACGCTTTGGCTGTTGTTTGCTCTAATGCAAATTTTACTGGCCGTTGCTTTATTTACCAGTTGGCAGCAGTACCAACAAAGCCGAGCATTGCAAATTAGTTCACAGCATTTAGTTGAACAACAGTGGCTAGCACAACCTGACAGACACCCCCATCGAGTGGCTCACTTTGGGCATTTTGCTTTTCGCCCTCCCAGTGCGTTGAGTTATTTTGATATTGGGGTAAATAACTGGGTGGGTAACAGCGTATTCTTAGAAGCACATAAACAAAACAGTGCTAATTTTGCTAAGGATGATCAGGCGACAACTTTACTCAGGTTTTCTGAGTTATCCGTGGCTAATTTACTTTTATTTGTTTGGCCTTTAGTGTTAATTGCTTTGGGGTTCTCTACCATTAGTGGCGACCAACAGCGAGGTACGCTAAAACAACTGTTGGCTGTGGGTGTGAAGTTTACGCATTTATTGTGTGGTAAAGGCTTGGCTTATACGTTACTAAGCGGTGCCTTTTTATTGCCTGTTTTTATCGTATCAATCGTACTGTCGTTAGCCAGTGATGCTGTGTTTACTGATGCTGTGTTTTATAGAGTCGGGCTGTTATTTTTACTGTACTTAGCCTATTGCGTATTTTGGATAGGTGTTGTGTTATTGGTTTCAAGCCTCACTCGCATGCCAAAGCACAGCTTAACAGCGCTAGTTACGTTATGGTTTGTGTTACTGGTGCTGACACCCCGTACACTTGCTGACATTGCACAGCAATTACACCCACATAAAAGTCGCAATATGTTGTCACTCGCTGTGCAGAGTGACATTCGTAAAGTGGGTAATAGCCACAACCCAAACGACCCTCATTTTAATGCGTTTAAACAACAAATTTTAAAAAAGTATGCTGTAGATACAGTAGAAGATTTGCCGGTGAACTACCGAGGGCTCATCATGCAAGAAGGTGAGCGTATTAGTGCTGAAATATATCAACGCCATTATCAAAATCAGCTTGATCAGTTTAATGCTCAACAAGCATTTATTAGCAAATTTTACTGGCTTAACCCTTATTTAGCAGTCAGAGACTTGTCGATGGCGATTAGTGGCGTAGACAGCCGGCACTTTTTTGATTTTGAGCAACAAGCTGAACAGCATCGTTTTAAACGCATTCAAGGGTTGAATAAGATACACACTCACGAGATTGATCACCACAACGACCGTGAGCAACGTGTGTCGTCATCAATGTGGCAGAACTTTCCTAAGTTTGATTATCAGCCAGCTTCACTAAGCTGGTCCTTAAGAAATAGTTTAGTGGCTGCGTGTTCTTTTGGACTTATCACTTTTTTACTGCTGGCTGTGTTGATCACGCCACGCTTACAACGTAAGGCGTTTATTCATGCTTAAATTTGAACTTAAACGATTACTTTCGCCGCGCGCTAACCAAATTAGTTTGTTGGTGTTTTTACTCAGTGCGTTACTCGCTATTTTTTTAGGAGCCAACACATATAAAAATATTCGTAAAGACCAAGTCATTGCAACGATTGTGTTTGACAAAGAGCGCGCTCACTTAAAAGAAAAAGGCAACCTGCCAGAAATGGGCTCACTTGCATACTATGCAAAAGCACCTACACAGTGGCAACTGTCGCCGTGGGCAGCGCTTTTTACGGGGCAAAGTCAAAATAACTTAGCCGCAATGAAAATAAACGCCTTGGCCTTACAAGGTCAAATTTATAACAAAGAAGTGATCAACCCGAATAAACACCGTGCCGGTGGGTTTGATTTAGGCTTTGTGCTTGCCTATATGCTGCCCATTTTAATTGGTGTATTGTCCGTTAATTTACTCAGTGATGAGCGTCAATCGGGCCGCTTTAGGCTGCTGAGTGCGTTTGCGGGTAACGCAGCTAAAAAGACCCTGATACGCGCGCTACTGTTACGTTTTTATATTGTATCGGGACTGCTTGTTATTTTGTTTATAGTGTCTGCTACTTTGCTTACATTACCATTGAATGGGATGTTTTTATCGGTAGTGGGGCTGAGTATTGCGTATTGCGCTCTGTGGTTTTTAATTGCTGGCGTTATAGTGAGTTTAAACCTAACAGGCTTATTTAATAGCCTTGCCTTTATCAGCATTTGGCTTGTTTTTGCTGTGCTGACACCTGGTGCCATTCATTTAATTTTAAACCAACAGTACACGCAACAACCGGCATTACAAGCCAGCGTTGAACAGCGTTTAATCTTAAATGATGGCTGGGATCAGGACATGCAAGCGGCGCTGACGCGCTTTAGTGAGCAGTATCTTCAGTTTAGTGAAAAACTTAACTTTGAAGGGCGGTTTCACTGGAAATGGTATTATGCCATGCATCAACTTAGTGATTTAGCTGTTGATGAACATTGGCAGGCGCACCTTGCTTTACAACAAGCGCGTGATACCAGCTTATCACGCATTAGTTGGTTATCACCAAACTTGGTTTATCAACAAGCCCTTAATACGTTTTCAGGAACCGATACCCTCGCTTATCAACAATACCTTTTAAACGTAAGCGAATATCATAAACAAGTCAGCGAATTTATTTACCCTTATTTATTCGATGATATCCCTGTGACGAATGCGGATCTTGATTTATTTCCAATGTTTAAACCAAATGCGCAGCCAGTTCAAAGCAATGAGTTATATTATGGCATGGGTTTATTTGTGATCCTGTGTGGTCTGTTCACGGCCATTATACGCGTACGCTTTAGACATCTCACGGTCACTTAAACTGACAATTTCGCAGTGATAACGTGATTAAGGGTCACGTTATCACTGACACGTTAAACTCACTTTCGAGGTATTAACCACAATGTTAACGCCCCCGCTAAAATCCCCCAAAATGCAGAGCCAATAGAGTACAAACTTAAATCTGAGGCTGTGACTAAAAAGGTGATCATGGCCGCTTCAGTGTAATAACTATCGGATAAAGCTTGCTGTAAACTGGATGCAATAGTGGTAAATAACGCAATGCCCGCTAAAGCAAGAATAAGTGCTTGTGGCAAACTGGCTACCAACCCTACTAACGAAGCTGCACCTATTGCCATTAAAATATAAAAGCCACCGCCCGCAATACTCGCCCAATAGCGCTTATTGGGGTCTTTATCTGCATCTTCACTCATGCATATTGCTGCAGTAATGGCCGCAAGGTTTATTGCATAACCGCCAAATGGGGCAATCAAAATATTCGTAAAACCCGTCACATTAAGTGATGCAGAAATCGGCGCGGGGTAATTATGCGCTTTCATAACAGCAATGCCGGGCAGGTTTTGTGATGTCATCGTAACGATATACAGTGGAATACCTATGCTGATCATGGCTTGTAAGTTAAATTCTGGTGCAATAAAAGTAAATTCACTCATTTTCCATTGCCAGCTACTGGTATCAATCTGGCCTGTAGCACCTGCCATAACAAAACCTGCAATAAGCACCATGAGCATCGCAAACCTAGGCAT
The DNA here is from genome assembly GCF_001469215.1 of Pseudoalteromonas sp. H105. Classification (GTDB taxonomy): domain Bacteria; phylum Pseudomonadota; class Gammaproteobacteria; order Enterobacterales; family Alteromonadaceae; genus Pseudoalteromonas. The sequence goes on along the minus strand of NZ_LOFH01000002.1, from coordinate 534,395 downwards.
TAGTCGTTTACACAATAAATACGTTAAAACCATTGCACCAATTAACATCGGCTTATCGCCCATAAAATTAAATACATCAATTCCAAACGTGACTAACACACCGGCTAACATGGCACAGGCTATTTGACTTGGGATCCGTTGCATTACTTTTTCAAACCAACCGGTAACCCCTGAAATAAAAACCAATAAAGCGCTCAACATAAACGCTCCCACCGCCTGATTTAGGCTGTAACCTTGTGCGCTGGTAATCAACAATGCCGCCCCGGTTGTCGACCAAGCAATAAGAATGGGCAGTTTATAATAATACGACAAAGCAATGGAGGTGCCGCCCATTGCAAGACCGAGCATCAGCACCCAGCTAGCGACTAGTTCAGGCGTGCCTCCGAGTACAATGACGACTTGATAAATCAATGCTATCGAACTGGTGAAACCGATTATCACCGCGACTAACCCTGCCGTAATTCGGTTTAATAGTTGATCGGATAGCCCCATATAGCACCTTAGGTTAAGGAGTATTTAACGCTTATTTATACATAGATTAACCTAAGGTGCTAGGAACAAAGTTAAAACTATGACTAAGGTCTATACCCAAGCCATCTCAAGATACAGAATTCAGCGTTTCACAGGGGCATAATATCAAGGCGTTACTTTGCAACAATGGCAGTCCCTTTTAAAAAATAACAACGATGAGAGTAAGTGCCTGTGAAACGCCCAGCGGGTTGGTTTAAAAGCGATTTATACTGCGTTATTAATTTTAACAATAGAACCACTATTATTTGCAATCAATGCCTTGCCTAAATCGCTTTTAATTCCAACTGAAACTCGCATCTTGAGGTGGTTTGGGTATATGCGTCAATTTGACTTTGAGTGACTCCCTTATTCGCATAAAGCAGTACCCGAGGACCGGTATTTTTAACCATAAACGCATCATCTTTTGGTAAGGTATCTAACGCAATACTTTGCTCAGGATCAACTTGGCTCATACCATGATCTGATACCAATACTAAATTGGCATTAATCGATAATTCATTGATTCGATTATGTAACTGCCCTATTAAATTGTCCAGTTTCTGAACAGCGCCTCGAGTTTGTACTGCATCAGGACCAAATTCATGGCCCATAGTGTCTACTAAAGAAAAATAGCTGATCACTAAACGTGGCCGTTGTTCTTTTGGCAGTGTTAGCCACTGCACGATTTGATCAACTCTTTTTTGATAATCGCTGTGTTTTGAATAATGGTAATAATAATCGGGTAGCATGCCGTTAAAGCGAGCATCAGACTCGGGCCAAAAATAGGTTGCCGACTTTAACCCTTGCATAGACGCTAAATTCCAAAGTGGAATGCCACTTAACCACGTGCTGTCATCTTTTCCTTTACCCATTCTGTAACAGTCGCTTCGTTTTGTATCGCAAAAACGATTTTCAACAACACCATGATTTATTGGTAAAAACCCGTAACCATCGATATATGGTTTGGAAATGTTTTTGTTGGGTAGACCGGCCGCATTTTGTGGCCTCTTACTCCTTGCTTCGCAATATTAGCTATTTTTTTAGCACCATGCTTTTCGATATAATCCCACCGAAAGCCATCGAGAGAAATAAGTACGACGATTTGCTCTTCACTGCTCTTGGTTGGCAGGCTCAGTAATAAAAGGACAATAATAGTTAAATTGAAAAGTAGTTGGCGCATTAAAGCACTCCTAAAAGTTTGGCGTTGCCATCATAGAAAAATTTACGCAGGAATAAAATAGCTTTACCTATTATTTCAAGCTGTTAGATTTAAGGCATAGACCACATATGAATGGATTTATTATGATCGACTTTCAAAAGAAAATAACACCCGCCAGAGCCGAGCGCAGCACAGCTAATCTAAACATGGCATTGGAAAGCGATCGTGGTCGAATAATCAACAGTGCGGCCATTAGGCGCTTACAACAAAAAACGCAAGTATTCCCATTGGAGCGCAACGCAGCGGTCCGCTCAAGGCTTACACACTCACTTGAGGTGCAACAAGTAGGCCGATTCATCGTGCAACGTATTTTTCATTTTTTAACGCAAGAGCAAATTATTAATTATGGCTTAAAAGATTTAGAGCGACCATTAGAAAGCTTAGTTGAAATGGCCTGCCTAATGCACGATATTGGCAACCCACCGTTTGGTCATTTTGGTGAGGCGGCTATTAATAAGTGGTTTCGCTCTCATTTAACCAGTGTCACACCTGAGCGCTGCCAAACCCCAAATACCGGTATTAATGTTATTTTTAAGCACTTAATTGAAGACATTCAAAACTTTGAGGGCAATGCACAAGGAATTCGTATTGTGCATTCACTACTCAGCTTAAACTTAACCTACAGTCAAACGGCAGGGATTCTAAAATATACCCGTCCAGCCAGTATGGCAAAACAAGACAGTCCAAAAGATAAAAACTACCTGATGAAAAAAGTAGGGTACTACTTCAGCGAGAAACCGTTTATTGAAACACTACAAAATGAGCTTGAAATAAATCAATACTGTCGTCACCCAGCAAGCTATATTATGGAAGCTGCGGATGATATTTCCTATTGTTTAGCAGATATAGAAGACGCGGTAGAAAAAGGCATTATCAGTGTTGAACTATTATGCGATAAATTAAAATACCAATTTAAACGCACCCTTATTAATCTAACGATTGATGACACTGAACATTTAAATTTCGTTGAGAAAGCAATTGATTACGCACTCAACAAAGCCGCTGCTCAACCTTATAACTTTAATAGTGAGTTTTTTATTTATTTGAGGGTGTCGTTACTGCACCCACTTGTAAACCATGCAGCAAATCGTTTTATTGAACATATTGAGGCTATTTATCATGGCGATTTTAACCATGCTCTTCTTGAAGACAATAGCCACTTACATGCAGTCACTAAAACATTAAAGCAAGTGGCGCTTGAACATGTATTCAACCACCAAGAAGTAGGTAAGTTAGAGTTACAAGGTTATCGTATTATTACCGGATTGCTTGACTGCTATAAACCCTTGTTAGCACTTAACTGCGATGAATTTAAACGAGTAATAAAAGGAGATACAACATTTTTGATTGAGTCTAGGTTAATAAAAAAGCTTTCTAATAAACACCTTAATAGCTATCAAAAAGCAATTAATGATTTAACGCACGAACCCGACCACTTTGCTGCCTATGAGTTTTACTACCGTTGTCGCCTTATTCAAGATTATATTAGTGGTATGACGGATCAGTTTGCCTATGATGAATACCGCTCATTAATGGCTATAGAATAAAAGTAAGTCCGTTAAAGAATAAGGCGACGAGCAATACTTTCGCCCGCTTGTATAAGTTTTACTTGCTTGATTAACATTCGCACACGGGCGTTTCTAATTGCTGGCTAGATAATTTGTCTGAGTAATATTAAACTAAGACTATTGTTTATTTATCATTAAATGTGCGCCAATGACTTTATTTTTACGCTTTTTCTTTTTGACGTTGCTTACCTGTAGTTTTAACACCACAGCAAAATACAACGAAGCGATGTGTATTTTGTATAAACAACAGATGCAGCAATTTAGTGATGATAAAAGCAGTCGCAGTTATCGAAACGCAAGAAGAGACTTTAATAAAAACTGTAACAACCCACCACCTGTTGAAAAAAAACCTCAGCAAACTATTACAGAACCAGCACCGGTTATAAACAGTCAAAGTACTCAACAAGATAACGATGCGCGCAATGACCCCAAAAGCGTTAACGAGCAAAGTGCTGTAGAAAATACCCTATCAATAAACGAAAGTGTAAACCCCCTTGACGCAAATGACACGCCAAAACAATCTGAGGTTGAATTATCTGAATCAGATTTAGAGAAAACAAATACAGTGGTTAATCAAAACCCACTTATTGAGGCCGAGAACGAGACAAAAATAGAGTCCAACGTTCAGGTTACTCCCGTTGAGTCGCAACCTAAGCCAGCTTTAAAAGTAGCTAAAGTGCCAACGATTACATCACCTGTCATAGCCGCAAGTGGTCAGTCAACATCATTGACCACGCCGATTCTTATTATCGTGTTAGTGTTACTGATTGCTGGATTAGTGATTTATAAACTTCGCATTAAAAAGCAATCAGCCGAATCATCCACTACGCCTATCAGTAACGCAGTGGTAACGCCTGTCACAATGCCAACCAAGCAAGATGTGCAGCAAACGTCAGTTTCGGACTCAAAAGCAGGTATGGGCACATTACACACAGATACAGCAGCCCCTGAAAAGGAATTGCCCATTGAGCAAGACATCAATGAACCCAACGTGCACACAGTTAACCCTGAAGTTGCAAATACGCCCTCTGTAGACTCACCAGAACAACTCGAAGCCAACACAGCAGGTGATGAGCTGAATGAACATAAAGAGCGCGAAATAGAGCCTATTGAACCTGACGCCACATACGATGAACCAAACCATGAAACTGCTGATGAGTCATTATCGACACTGCTTAAAAACGAACATGACTTTAAAGAACCAGAAATACGGATATTTGACCCTGATGCCCCCTTGCCAGGGAAGAAAGAAGAATTGCCTCCACAAGCTCGAGTTGAAGAGACTCCTATTGATACTTTAAAGGAAGACTCTCTCGCTGATTTGGCTGATACTACGACAGATCCTTTAAGTGAGCGAAGTAATAATCAAGGTGCTTTAAAGCAGCAGATGTCTGAGCAAACAATTGATCCAGCAGATAAAAGTGAACAGCAACAAAACATCAGCACTGAAGAGCATGAGATTGAACTAGCGCTCAATACATTAAATACACAGATTACTGAGCAAGGCAGCTCTTCAGAAAGAGTAGATGAAACATCTGATAAACAAGTTAAAGCCAATCCGTTTGCAAATCTCTCGTTAGACCCTACATGGGACCCAAGCACAAAAGAAAAGCCAACCATCGAACCCAAAAAAACGGTTCCAAAGTCAGCGGAACTCATTGCAGCAGAAGAACGTGCTAAGCAGTTGAAGACCGATAAGTAATACCAATCCGCAATAATACTTAATCATTTTACTGGGCTAAACGTGTCGCTAGCTGCGTTAAAAAATTCGCTACTTAGAACAACTAAATAGCGAATTTTTTGCCTTGCTATCAACACGTTTTTCTACCCTCATAATAGATCACTTAATTAAGCGAGTTGGTATTACTTGCTTTGACAGAGGTATAAAAAAAGCCGCATAAATGCGGCTTTGGGAGGTTAGTCTCACTGTATTTGGGCGTGTCTCCAAACGAGTGAATACGTTACCAAGGAACTTTGCTGATTACGCTTCTACTGACTCAAGCGCAATCTTAACCATTTCGTTAAATGTGCTTTGACGCTCATCGCTCGGCGTAGCTTCACCGGTAATTACGTGGTCGCTAACAGTGAATAACGCCATGGCTTTTGCACCGTATTCGGCTGCAACACCATACATACCTGCTGTTTCCATATCGACAGCTAACATGCCTAACTTATCAAGCTCTTGATAAAAAGTATTGTCCGCTTGATAGAAAGTATCTGTAGTAAATACATTACCTACTTTTGCTTTGATACCTAACTCTTTAGCGGCATTAACACCGTTTAAAAGTAAGTCAAAATCTGCAATAGCAGAGAAGTCATAGCCACGTACGCGAGCACGGTTTACGTTTGAATCTGTGCTGGCACCTTGTGCAAAGATAACATCACGAATTTTAATGTCGCTACCAATACCGCCACATGTGCCTATACGAATAAGGTTTTCAACGCCGTAACTAACTATCAATTCACGGGCATAAATTGACATAGATGGAATACCCATCCCAGACCCCATAATACTGACTGGCTTACCTTTGTAGGTACCGGTAAAGCCATACATATTACGAACGCCTGTTACTTTAACTGCGTTATCAAGAAAGTTTTCTGCAATATATTGCGCGCGTAGTGGATCGCCTGGCATTAAAACCGTTTTTGCGAAATCACCATTGTTCGCTTCGATATGCGGAGTACTCATTATTCGTTTCCTTTTACAATTGGCGCTTTTAGCTTGTCTATAAAGCCTTCACCATAGTCAAGTGCAGGTAAGTTAAACCACTGGGCAAGGGTTTGACCTATGTCTGCAAAACTAGCACGTTCACCAAGGGCCGTATTTTCAAGACCTGGTTGGTACGCAATTACAGGTACATATTCACGGGTGTGCTCACTGCCCGGGAATGTTGGGTCACAACCGTGATCCGCTGTAATTATTAAAATATCATCATCATTTAGCTGCTTAAGTATAGTCGGTAAAAAGTCATCGAACTCTTTAAGCGCTTTAGCATACCCAACAGGGTTGCGACGATGGCCAAACTTTTCGTCAAAATCAACAAGGTTCGTAAAAATCAGACTATGATCTGGCGCAGTTGCCATTACCTCAGTCGTTTTTTCGAGTAAGTTTTGCAAGCCTGGGGCTTTGTGCTTTTGGGTAATGCCTTGGTGTGCATAAATGTCTGCAATTTTACCAATGCTAATTACTTCGCCGCCGTCCTCTGCTAGCTTATCTAGCAATGTTGGTGCTGGCGGTAATACTGAATAATCACGACGATTGCCCGTTCTAGCAAAGTCTTGATTATTTGAACCCAAAAATGGCCGCGCAATCACTCGTCCTATGTTCATTTCATCAAGCAGCGCCCGTGTGATTTCGCAGACCTGATAAAGTTTTTCTAGACCGAAAGTTTGTTCATGCGCGGCTATTTGAAACACGCTATCAGCTGAGGTGTAACAAATCGGCATACCAGTTTTGATATGCTCTTCACCTAGCTGTTCTAAAATAGTAGTTCCTGAGGCATGGCAGTTACCTAAAATGCCAGGAATACCGGTGCGAGTAATTAACTCGTCAATAAATTCTTGTGGAAAACAAGGCTGTGTATTCGGGAAATAACCCCAATCGAATAACACAGGTACACCCGCCATTTCCCAGTGACCTGATGGTGTATCTTTACCGCTTGAAAGTTCTTTAGCATAACCCCATGCTGCAATTGGTGTTTGGCGGTCGCTAACTAAGCAAGGCTCTTTGCCTGCCGCTTCACATGCATCAATCAACCCTAATAGCGATAAATTCGGTAGCGAAAGTTGTTCGCCCGTTTCCTCTGAGTAAGCTTTCAACAGATGTGCAAATGTGTTTGCGCCTAAATCACCAAATTTATCAGCGTCAGGAGCAGCACCTATGCCTAAGCTATCTGCCATCAATATAATTGCTCTTGCCATACTCACCTCGTTAATCCAATGTGGCTACTTTATCTGCTGTTGCTTTTTACCGTACAGGACATAAGTCCTGTTTCATAAAACCTAAACATTATAAATTTCACATCTTAGAGCGAAGCAAGAGAGATTAATCGTGTCTTTTTTGCTATTGTGATCTACCAACAATGTATCCTTATGTGTGGATGAGAACTTTAGTGACACGAACAATAATAGCTATTGCTGGCGCTTCTGCGTCGGGCAAATCTCTTTTTAGCCAAACTATTTACAATGAGTTGGTTAATGAGCTTGAACCAGGCGCTATCGCCGTGATCGAAGAAGATGCGTACTACAAAGATCAATCGCATTTACCGTTTGACCATCGTACGCAAACGAACTACGACCACCCTGATGCGTTTGAACATGAGTTAATGTGTAAACACCTGACTCAATTACGCAATGGGGAAGCAGTCGAAGTTCCGACATATGATTATGCCCAGCACACGCGTAGCGACAAAACTCGCACCGTGATGCCAGCAGAGATTCTTATAGTTGAAGGGATTTTATTGCTTAGCGATAACGCGCTAAATAAAGAATTTGATATCAAAGTGTTTATAGATACACCCCTTGATATTTGCCTAATGCGCCGTATGCAACGTGATATGGAGCAACGAGGCAGAACATTACAGTCCGTTGTTGAACAATATCAAGCGACGGTGAGACCGATGTTTTATCAGTTTATTGAGCCCTCAAAGCACAAGGCTGATTTAGTGGTCACACGTGGCGGCATGAATCGTGTTGCGATTGATATAATTAAAAGTAAAATAAAATATTTACTGCAAAAATAACAACGGGAAATAATCACAAATGACAACATTTATGAGCTTAGTCGGCATGTGTGTGCTGCTAGGCATTGCTTTTGCGGCGTCAACCAACCGAAAAGCGATTAGTTTAAGAACGGTGGGTATTGCGTTTGCCATGCAGTTCATTATTGGTGGGTTTGTGCTGTTTTTCGAAGCAGGTAAAAACGCCTTAGTAAGCATGTCAAAAGCCGTATCATCGGTAATTGGATTTGCCAATGACGGAATATCATTTTTATTTGGTCCGCTTGCGAGCCAAGATACTTTAGGGTTTATTTTTGCGGTACAAGTTTTGCCTGTTATTGTGTTTTTCTCTGCGCTTGTTGCAGTGCTCTACCATATCGGCATTATGGATTGGATTATCAAAATCCTCGGCGGTGGTTTACAAAAACTGTTGAAAACATCGCGTACTGAATCGCTTTCAGCGACCGCTAATATATTTGTTGGCCAAACTGAAGCTCCGTTGATTGTTAAACCTTTTATTGCAACGATGACTAAATCAGAGTTATTTGCAGTAATGGTGGGTGGCCTAGCCACTGTAGCAGGCTCAGTCATGGCCGGTTACGTTATAATTGGTGTAGAACTTAAGTATTTAATAGCAGCCAGCTTTATGGCCGCGCCTGGTGGTTTTTTAATGGCCAAGATGATTGTGCCAGAAACTGAAACCCCAAAAGATACTTTGGCCGATCTTGATGATAATGAAGATAAACCAGTAAATGTGATTGATGCAGCCGCATCTGGCGCCGCAAACGGTATGCATTTAGCGCTCAATGTAGGAGCCATGTTATTAGCGTTCGTTGCTTTAATCGCGCTTTTAAACGGTTTATTAGGTGGTATTGGTGGTTGGTTTGATTACCCAACACTGACTCTACAAGAAATTTTAGGTTATATATTTGCCCCAGTTGCCTGGTTACTCGGTGTACCATGGAGTGAAGCAATTATAGCCGGCAGTTTTATTGGTCAAAAGTTAGTAGTGAATGAATTTGTTGCTTACTTAGACTTTATAAATTATCGCGATACGTTAAGTGCGCACACACAAGCGATTGTCACATTCGCGTTATGTGGGTTTGCTAACTTATCATCGATAGCTATTTTACTAGGTGGATTAGGCGGTATGGCGCCTAGTCGGCGAAAGGATATCGCACGCTTAGGGCTCAGAGCAGTGTTAGCAGGATCTATGGCTAACCTTATGAGCGCCGCAATTGCAGGTTTTTTCCTCTCGCTAGCTTAGAAACTTTGAGATGAGCCTTAGTTGCAAAACAATAGGATAACGCTTTAAGGGGTTAAAGCATTATCTGACTTGAACGATACTTCACCAAGGGCCGCAAGGCCCTTTTATCGTTTTAATACCTTTAACTTTTCTTATTCTCACCTTTGTTACTATACTGATCCTATCACGGTAAATTAGGGTTAATTAATGCGAGCGCTGTTTTACTCATTGCTAATGCTGTTTCCGCTATTAAGCCTTTGCCAACCCCTGTTACAAGTAGTGACGGAGCTTTCACCACCTAATCAAACTCGCATTAATAATGAAGTTGCTGGTCATAGCACTGACATTGTCAAACGTATCTTAGCTGAAGCCGAACTGGATGCCTCTTTCTCAATTTATCCATGGGCACGGGCATACAAATTAGCCAGCAAATTCGATAACACTCTCATCTATAGCCTAGCGAGAACCCCTGAAAGAGAAATGCTATTCCATTGGGTCGGTCCTGTTGCACAATTTAAATTAGGCTTTGTAAAGCTCTCTGAACGTAGAGATATTGAAATAACAAGTATAGCAGAGGCTAAAAAATACAAAGTAGCAGTTCAACGACATGATTTGGCTTTTCAGGTTCTATCAAAGCATGGATTTGATTTATTAATAACCTCAGATATAAGAAAATCTTACCACTTATTGCTCGCAAAAAAAGTTGATTTGATCATAGATGATAAGAATTATCTACCTGCAATGGGTGAACAACTGGCAATCGATCACGGTAAACTGAGCTTTATATATGCTATTGATGAGCTTGCTGTTTTTGGTTATCTTGCAGCAAATATAAATACCGAAGCAAAAATTGTTGGTGCATTAAAAAGTGCATTTAATGAAGTCAAAAAAACGTCCGAATATAAAACACTCATTAAAAATCGTTAAGTATTGTCAAATCAGCGTTTGTTAAAATATCGCTGTCTAAAAGTGTCTAAGTCGTCTACTTTTCTTAATGCTGCCAACTCTTGATTAAACTTCTCAACAATTTCTTTTGGCACTGATTTATTAAAGGCAAGGTAATTACCTTTTAACTTATTAACGGGCAATTCGACTAACTTTACGACTTCACTGCTGTCATGACCATACTGCTGTAATTGATAATCAATCGTAGACTCTGATCCTAGAATTAGGTCTATTTTATTTTTAAAAAATAAGTTGATGTATTCATAATGGTGGGAAAAGTTTAGTAAGTTTTTATCTTTGATAAAGCCAATATCATGTACTAATTGCTCGTACACATCCCCTCTTGCTAATCCCAAAGTATAATTACTGACTTGGCTCAAATCAGTCGGATTAATGTGACGATTACTTGTGAGTCGATAAAAAAAAGTACGTGAAGAGATTAATGGACCAACCCATTGAAAAAGTAACTCCCGCTCAGGTGAACGCGCGGTCGACACTAAACCTGAAGCTTTATTTTTCTGAGCCAAGTGATACGCCCGTGTCCAAGGAAGCAACTCAAATTGACAATCAACATTGACTCGCTTACACAAGGCACGTGTAATATCAAGATTCACCCCTTGTAACTGGCCTTTATTTGAAAAGTTATAGGGCGGAAATTGCTCAGTATAAATGGTAATAACCGGCTTAGAGTATGCAATGTAGCTACTCATTAACAATAAGCACGCAAAACTGTGTCGAATAAATATAGCGCTAACCACTTATAGACTAAAAGATACTTAATAATAAGTAGCTTTATACACCTCGTCAAATAACTCAATGAAAACAGTGTGGCCTATTTGATAGAAACCTATCGCAACTAAGTTGCAAATCACAAATGATACAATACAACATTACTTTAAATTCATTTAATGACTTTTTACCAATGAAAAAAATTAACTTTTTACTTTTTGCCTCAAGTTTAGGTTTACTTGGCTGCAGCCAAGGGGAGTTATATTCAGCGCATAAATTAACAGTAGCGACTTGGAATGTAGAACACCTTGCTAGTGATGGTGATCAAGGCTGCAAGATGCGCACTGAAAGTGACTATAACCAGTTAACTCAATATGTTAATACTATCGATGCTGATGTATTTGCTTTACAAGAAGTCGCCTCTGAGGCTGCTGTTTCGCGCATATTTAATCCTGAAAAATGGCAAGTCATTATGTCATCGCGTAACGACTCCCCCAGTTATAAATGTCGTGGTAATGGCAATCTATCTACACAGCAAAAGGTCGCCTTTGCTGTAAAAAAGTCAATTACAGTAAGCGACATAAAACACTTAACCTCATTTTCTGAGGTAAAGCTCGGTGCAAGAGAAGGCTTACAATTGTCACTGAAATATAATAATCAAACAATAAACTTGTTAAACCTTCATCTTAAAAGCGGATGCTTTACTCAAAACTACAGCCAAAGCGACAGTAAAAGCTGTCAAATATTTGCCAAACAAGCTGAGCTTCTAAAACAGCATGTTGCGAGTCAAATACTCCCTGGTGAGCAGTGGCTTATGTTAGGCGACTTTAACCACCACCTAGCAGATGACAAAAACACATTACGCAACACTTTAATACCTGAAAATATGTCTGCAAACAGTAAGCTAACAGTTCTGACCGACGGTAAACAAAGTTGTCACCCTAAATACCCTGCACCCATTGATCATATAATTTCTTCGCCAACAATGACCCGTAAGCTTTCCTCACTTGTCATGTTTCACAAATACTCACAACAAGCACCCACCACAATGTTAAGCGATCACTGTGCGTTAAGTGCCACTTTTAATATTAACTAACAAGAGAGAAAAAATGAAAACAATTTTAGCAACGGCCATTAGTTCGGCATTATTTTTAACAGCCTGCTCTGAGCCTGTCGACACTAATGCCAATAATGCAAGCAAAACGACCACAGCTGTTGAAGTGTCCTCACAACAACAAGATATCAACCCACTAATGAAGCCAAGTTCACTTCAGTACCAAGCACCTGACTTTGCAGCGATTGAGGATGCACATTTTTTACCCGCATTTACTAAAGGTATAAAGCAGCAAAAACAAGAAATTGCCTTGATCGTAGAAAATACAACACCAACAAGCTTTATTAATACTATTGTTGCATTAGAACGAAGTGGAGAGCTATTAGGCCGCACAAGTAGCATCTTTTTTAACTTATCAGGGACTGATTCAAACCCTACACGACGTGAACTGCAAAAAGAATTAGCACCAAAGTTAGCTGCGCATAGCGATGATATCTTCTTAAATAAAGCGCTATTCTCAAAAGTAGAAAGCCTGTTTAATAATAAAGAACAGTTAAACCTAACAGCTGAAGAGTCGCGCCTTTTAGAAGTGTATTATAAGCGTTTTATTCGTGCTGGTGCTCAGTTAAATGATGATCAGCAACAGCAGATCCGCGATATTAATGCTCAGCTTTCTAAGTTAACAACTGAGTTTAGCCAAAACTTACTGGCACTCATGCAATCTAATACGATTCTAATTGAGGATAAATCAAAGCTTGCTGGTTTAACCGAAAGTAAAATTCAGCAATTAGCTAATGCAGCCAAAGAAGCTGGGCATAAAGATAAATATTTAATTAAGATCACAAATACGACTCGCCAGCCTATTTTAGCCTCATTAGAAAATCGTGAGCTACGTGAAAAAGTGTGGCAAGCATCTGCAGATCGAGCATTATCTGGTAAGAACAGCAACCGTAATATGGTACCTAAGCTCGCTAAGTTACGCTCAGAGCGTGCAGCTCTGCTTGGCTATGACAGTTATGCCGATTATGGCTTAGAGTCACAAATGGTGAAAAAACCAAGCGCCGTGTACGACATGTTTGGCTCAATGGTTCCGCAATTACTACAAAATGTAAACGCAGAAGCAGGCGCAATTAAAGCTAAAATAAACGCATCAGGTAAAGACTTTGAGTTACAACCTTGGGATTGGTTTTATTATGCAGAGCAAGTACGTAAAGATAAATACAACCTCGATGAAAATGCTGTAAAAGAATACTTTGAGTTTAATCGCGTGCTTGAAGATGGTGTTTTTTATACCATGAATCGCTTTTACGGTGTCACCTTCAAGCCGCGCCCAGACTTACCTGTGTATCACCCTAATGTAAAAGCGTATGAATTATTTGATCACGATGGAACAAGTTTAGCTATTTTCTACGCAGATTACTTTGCACGCGAAGGAAAACGAGGCGGTGCTTGGATGAGTTCATTCGTAAGACCTTCAGAGTTATTAAATAACAAGCCTGTCGTTGTGAATGTGATGAATATCCAAAAAGCACCTGAAGGCGAACCTACGTTAATTAGCTATTCAGAAGCCACAACTATTTTCCATGAATTAGGACATGGCTTGCACGGTATGTTAACCAAAGTTAAATATCCTAGCTTAGCGGGTACATCTGTATCACGTGACTTTGTTGAGTTCCCTTCAACATTTGAAGAAGATTGGGCGATGCACCCTGAAGTGATTGCAAACTACGCGAAACACTATAAAACAGGTGAGCCGATACAAGCAGACTTACTTAAAAAAGTCATTGATTCACGTAGCTTCAACCAAGGATTTGATACTTTAGAATATGTTGCTGCGGCGTTGCTTGATATGGAGTGGCACTCAGTTCCTGCGGATGCACCTTTACAGGACATTGTTGAGTTTGAAAAAACAGCACTGGATAAGCACAATATAAATGTACCATTTATCCCACCACGTTATAAATCAGCGTATTTTTCACATTCTATGGGTGGCGGATATTCTGCAGGTTATTATGCCTACATGTGGAGTGAAATTTTAGCTGCTGATGCCTACGCTTTCGTGCAAGAAGAAGGCGGTTTAAAGCGTGAAATAGGCGATAAATACCGAAAAGAGATTTTAGAAGTAGGTAACTCTCGTGATCTAATGGAATCTTATAAAGCATTTAGAGGCCAAGAACCAAGTACCAAGGCACTACTAAAACGAAGAGGTCTCACAACAGTTGTGAACTAATAAAAAGGTAAGCAAGTTAACGCCTGCTTACCTACTCTTGATTTTTAGACACAAAAAAAGCGCTATATAAGCGCTTTTTGAATTCTACCTAAGGGTAAAATTATACAGCAGTGATGTTTTCTGCTTGAGGACCTTTTTGACCTTGTGAAAGAGTGAACTCTACACGTTGGCCTTCAGCAAGAGTTTTGAAACCTTCGCTTTTGATTGCTGAGAAATGTGCGAAAACATCTGGGCCATTTTCTTGCTCGATGAAACCAAAACCTTTAGACTCGTTGAACCACTTAACTGTACCTGATACGATGTTAGACATAGTAATATCCTGATATAAAAAATAAAAATAATGCCCATATGGGCGGGTGTAGCAAAAAATGAGATGGTACTTAAAAACTTCAGGACGGTACTACAAGTATTACTTATACAACAACGCAATGGAGATTTATAAATTACATGCTTTCTTTCTAGCTGCGGCTTACTATATAGAGTTGTAAGAATATGTCAAACATTATCTTTGTGTTTATGAAGATAAATCAGAACATGGGTAATAAAATACATTGAAATTCGCCAGCAGAAATAACCACTAAACAATCATATTGTATTTTAGCGTTTTTCTTCGAAGTCATGCTGGAATGGATGGGATTGCTTATTCTACTATAGCGAACCTCGCTTAAGGTTAAGCGAAGTTGTTCACTTTCATTACTCATCACTGACATAGCCTAATTAACCTGAACTCTGGTTAAGGGATGTGCTAATATACTGATATTAAATAATAAATTTTTTATAACTCTCCAGCCGGAGACTTTCAGGGGTAACAAGGCGAATTTATGCGTCAATAGCTTGCCTATTGCAAGTAAATTCAACGCAGTTAGCGCTTAAAGTAGCCGCTGGAAATAAATTTATTATCCAGAGTTCAGGTTAATTAACTGAGGCTACACCTAACGCGCATAAACATCCCTACAAAGACAAACAAAGCTCAAACCTTAGTGTGAACCTGACAAATTTCATCACATCTTACAATTGACTGGCTTCCACTTATCTAAGCAACGATAGCTTTATCAACATAGCCATATTCAGGGTCAAGTACACATCGATTGCGCCCTGTATTTTTAGCTTCATAAAGGGCTTTGTCCGCACTTTTTAATATCTCGCCAATCGCTTTTCCGTGTATAGGCCAACCAGAAATGCCCACTGATATGTTAATGTGGCCAACTGGGGGCATCAGTGTTTTTGCAACACCAGTTCGTAACCGCTCAGCAAGAACATAGGCTGTCCGGCTTGATGCATTTGGTGATATCACAATAAACTCTTCACCCCCAGTGCGCACTACAAAATCACTCGCACGCGTAACATTCATAATTACTTTTGCTAAAGATTGTAAAACACTGTCTCCAATATCATGGCCAAACTCATCGTTAACACGTTTAAAAAAATCTATATCTAGCGCTAATACAGCGAAAGGAGTACCACTATCGACTAACTGATCAAGAATTGAATCTAAGCTGCGTCTATTGTGTAAGCCCGTTAATGGATCTGTTTGCGCTTCATGGCGCAGTTCAAAAATCCTATTTTGTAAAATGCCCACCCCTTTGAGCATTGCCTTGCGTAACTCTGCACTTTCAAAATACCATGAGTGAATTTGTTTAAGCTGCTTTGACGCTTCAGGACTATCCAGTTCATCCGCTGTCTCCGCTAAGCCTCTTAAGGGATGAGCTATTATTCGCGCTAACAGCCAAATAAAAATAAACGTAGCAAAGCCTATGGGTAATGTGCGGTAAAGTACATTAACCATCAGTCCTTCTAACGGCTCTAGCGTTTTCTCTAATGGACGTTGTGTTATCACTCCCCACTTTGCACTATTAAGCGGAGCATAGCCTGCTAAAACATCGACGCCCTTACTATTGGTCACGTGCTGTGTGCCACTTTCACCATTGAGAACCGACTCGATCACTTTGTTGTTGTATACTTGTTCTCCGACTCTTGACTTATCTGGGTGATAAAGAAGGCGTCTGTTTTTATCAACAACATAAGAATATGAACCATCTTGATGAAAGTGCGTTTGCAGCAAACTATGCAGAATACTTTCTTCTTTTAAATAAATAGCACCACCAACATAACCCAAATATTCACCTGTACTGCTAAATAATGGGTGTGAAATAAAAATAATCAGGTTGTTAGCGGCAGAAATATATGGGTCACTTATCATCGGCTTTTGAATAGTCCGCGCTTGTATGGCGCCAAAGCTTTCAAGTTTAGTGTCCTTTAACTGCAAACTCGCAGGCGACACTTCAAGCACCACTCCTTGCGCTTCAACAACGACAGTAGAGTTAAAACTATCTGTTTGTAGCCTTAAACGCTCAACTTCTTGTTGATAAATCGCTTTATTATCAAAATTGTTAGCAATTATATTGGCTGAATAAGCGAGCTGCTGCTGTGTGGCATGCAAAAAACGTTCTGTTGCTAAACTGAGCTTTGCAGCATAAGCACTTTGACTTTTGAGGGTTTGTGACTGCAGTTGTTGCTTTTGAACTTGATAACTTGAATAAAAGCTATTTAAAAAAGTAACAATGGTGGCTGATATAGCTAAAAATAAAATCAATTTTTTTAAATCTAACTTTATTTTTAAATGATTTTTAAGGTTACGCAAAATATAACTCAACGTTGGTAAAAAATGCGCCTTAAAACTCCCTGGCTATAAAGTGAGCAGACTGTACCAAAAAGTATGATAAAGATCTACCTTGAGCCACCCTACTCTTGATTTAGAACAAAAACTCTACTCATTAGATTCGTCTTTCATTAAGCGCATATTTGGCTTTCAACACGAACAAAATAATACTGTTATTTTTTGCTTTAGCAGCTGCATAACCTCAATTAAAAACGAGATGACTATTTTTTTATTGCACTAATTTTTAAGGTAGAATCAAAACAGTGTTGCTTTTCAGCTTTGCGGCCAACTATCAAAAAAGCTAAAGTTTGGAGCAACAATAAACGTACGACTCTTGCAACTTTGAACAAGACAGCTTTGGAGCTAACAGTGTTAACTAAGCTTGCCATTACATCAATTACCTTTGGATTAGGGTGCATTATTTCAATGAAATCGACCATTGCAGCAATAAACTTAACGCTAGAACAACAAATTGGTCAAAAGCTGATGCTTGATTTTCGTTACTACTGTGAGAAAAGTAGCAAGAAGAAATGTCGCAAACCAATGACTGAACTTCCTCAAGATTTAGCGCAAACGATCACCCAATTTAATATAGGTGGCGTTATTCTCTTTGCTGAAAATATTGATAATGTTGCACAAATTGTAAAGCTCAATAATCAAATGCAACAAGCCGCAGCCAAATCCAGTTTAGGTGCCCCGTTATTTATATCGATAGATCAAGAAGGTGGACGTGTTGCAAGGATACCACGCCATATAGGCACTTCATTTACCGGTAACATGTCTATTGGCGCCACTTACCCTTCGCACGGTACAAAGTTTGCGTCACAATCAGCACATGTAATTGCTACTGAACTTAAAGCTATTGGCGTTAACGTGAATTACGCGCCTACAATCGATGTGAATATGAACCCTAATAACCCTGTTATCAATGTGCGTTCATACAGCGAAGATCCAACTTTAGTTGGCATACTTGGCGGCGCGCAAGTGGCTGCTTTTGAAGATAACGCAGTGATCACGTCGCTAAAACATTTCCCAGGTCATGGTGATACAAATGTAGACAGTCATACAGGTCTGCCTAGAGTCGAGCACGACAAAGACACAATTTGGCAGCAAGATCTGCCACCATTCAAGGATATTATTAAAAACCAAAACCCTGGCATGATTATGACGGCACATATTCAATATCCTGCGCTTGATGACAGCACCTTTGTCAGTAAAGACGGTAAAACCATGATAAAGCCGGCTACAATGTCGCGTAAAATCATAACGAACCTTTTACGGGGGGAATTAAACTATCAAGGAGTCGTTATAACTGATGCGCTTGATATGGCAGGGATCAGCCACTTTTTTGAACCCGTTGAAGCCGTCGTGAATACATTTTCGGCAGGTGTTGATATCGCTTTGATGCCAATCGAAATCCGCCAACCTGATGACTTAATCGAGCTGAAAGCACTAATAGAACGCCTTGTTAAAGAGGTAGAGCAGGGAAACTTAAATGCGCAGGAAGTCGCGCTATCAGCACAGAGAATTTTACGTCTAAAAGAAAAATTTAAACTAACCACTGTGCTAGATGAGCCCGCCGCCATTAAAGCAGCGCAACACACTTTAGGTAAACCAATGCATCGTGATGTTGAGGCTCAACTGGCCTTAGCTGCTATCACTGAGGTTAAAAATGATAACCAAACACTGCCTTTAAAACTAGCTAACAACCTCAAAATACACCTTATTATGCCTGACACGCGAAAGTGTATGGCTCTTGAACAGGCTATAAAAGAGCATGCTGATTACAGTTATCAATTCTCTTGCACAAGCTTACAGGGCTTCGATCCTAAATCCACTCTTAAAGCAATCAATCAAGCAGATGTCATCATAGCTGCAAATGCATCGCCTGCGCAAAGTGCTGTTGAGATTGGCGGCATGGATGATCTAGCTGATGACCCAGAGTTTACAGTCGCTAAGTCAGAGCAAAGCGCTGTGCTCGAAAAGCTGTTACACCAATCACAACAGGCAAATAAAAAAACGGTATTTGTTAGTCTAAGAGCGCCTTACGATATTGCAAAATTCAGCCAATATGCTGATGCAATTCTAGCAACTTATGCGTATAACATAGATGTAGATAATAGTGTTAAAGTAGCAGGCCCTGCTTTTACGGCTCTTGCTAAAGTATTAGTTGGTAAACACATTGCAACAGGTATATTACCTGTCACGGTAAATGGCTTTAATCGTAATTAGAGGACTCTATGCAACATAACGCTTCACTAACCACCCCTTACGCTATCCGCAACATGATCCGTAATGAAGATTATACAGGCAGCACATCAGGCTTCGTGCCCGGCTTTGTGCAAGCAAATTTAGTGATTTTACCTAAGCGTTATGCATTTGACTTTCTACAGTTCTGCCAAGCCAATAAAAAGTCGTGCCCTATCATCGCGAGTAGCCAGCAACCTGGCGCCGTTAATATTTCTAATGTTGCACATGATTTAGATATCAGAACTGATCTTCCTCGCTACCGAATTTATAAAAAAGGTCAACTTGTTGATGAGGTTACAAATATCAAAGAGTACTGGCAAGATGACTTAGTCAGCTTTTTAATAGGCAGCTCCTTTTCATTTGAAGATTCCTTAAAAGATGCAGGCATTGAGATACGTAATGTTACTGAACATAAAAGCGTACCCATGTATATCACAGATATACCATGCGAAAGTGCCGGTATTTTTCATGGCAATATGGTGGTGAGTATGCGTCCAATGAAGCCTGCAGATGCTATTCGTGCGATTCAAATCAGTAGTCGATTTTCTGACGTTCATGGTGCACCTATTCATTTTGGCGACCCTGCTGCTATTGGTATTAAAAATATAAATCGGCCGAACTATGGTGAATCTGTTAGCATTAAAGAAGGTGAAGTCCCTGTTTTTTGGGCATGTGGTGTGACGGCACAAGTAGCCATTGCACAGGCTGCACCCGACTTTTGCATTACGCACAGCCCGGGGCACATGCTGATAACCGATATTCAAAACACACATATTGCATCCTTTTGAACTGCATTAAAGCAAAGGTACCTCGGTGTATTTGCATAAATTATTAAACGTTAAGTGAATTACTATGAAGCTCAATTGTGACTTAGGTGAAAGTTTTGGAGCATGGGAAATGGGCCTTGATGACCATGTAATGCCCCATATCGATATGGCCAATATAGCCTGCGGCTTTCATGCAGGCGATAGCGATGTAATTGCAAATACCTTAGTACTTGCAAAACATAACGCCGTAGAGGTTGGTGCACACCCAAGCTATCCTGATAAACAAGGCTTTGGTAGGCGCTCAATGGCGCTGTCAAAAGACGAACTCACCAATTGTTTGCACTATCAAATTGCTGCTATTGAAGGAATGGCTAAGGTGCATGGGCTTACGCTTAGCTATGTCAAGCCTCATGGCGCTTTATATAATGATATGATGGTAGATGACGTGATTTTACACACTGTCATGGAGGCCATTGCTTGCTACTCACCTTCACTAAAGTTAATGATTTTAGCAACCAACGAAGCAGAGCAACATAAACAGCTAGCAAAACAGTATGGCATCAGAGTTATTTTAGAAGCCTTTGCAGATAGACAATACACCGATGAAGGCCGCCTAGTATCGCGTAACATAGCAGGCAGCGTGCATAATAAGGTGGCTATACTAGCGCAAGTAAAGCAACTACTTACCGATGGGACAGTAACAACCAACAGCGGTAAGAAATTGGCTTTAAATGCAGACAGCCTCTGTGTGCATGGTGATAACGCAGATGGCATTGCTTTGATAAATGACATTAAAGCGCTTTGCATCAGCAAAAAAACCTAATTAACTAGCGAGCTACATTAAGCAACCTTTAGGCTTTGGAAACCCCCTTTACAGCTTTCTAAAAAAGCTGTTTCATTTTTGGGAATAAGTGCGTAGCACTAAAAAAGCAAACAGCACTCCATTTTAGTGACTGATAAAATGTTTATATCTCAAGATCATATTAGTCTTTTTTGCTTTGACTTTGATATGGCCATATTTCGAGTACGCCGCTGCTGTTTTGTGTAGTGATTTGTTGCGCTCCTTCATCAAACCCCACCGCTAAAATTGAACTGCGCTGGCCTTTTGTCGCTGCACCATATTCAGCTAGTAAATTACCACTGGCAACCTGCCATAAATAAATTTTGCTCTTAGGCGATCCCGTTAAAAACCATTTATCATTATTAATAAATTGTGAGTCGTTAAACTCAATAAAATTAGCAAAAATGTTTAGCTCCGATAACTCTTCACCTGATTGTAAGTCAAGAAATACACGATCATCCACCGAATCTATTGCAAAGCCTAAGCTGCCTTGTTCATTCATACTGACATGGTTAACCCGTGTCGCAAGTTTAAATTTTTGTAGAATCTCGCCACTTAGCGTTGACCACACATAAGCATATTTATCACTTGATCCACTTATCGCTGTGCGACCATCTGCCGATAACGCCACCGAATTAATATCAAGGCGATGGATTTTAAATAACGTGTTGTGCTGAGTGCGTGTATTGATCACCTCTGCTTCACCCGTGCGGTAGCCAACCAGTAACACGTGCCCATTAGCAGATATGGCAATATCGCGCGCTATGTTTTGCCCTGTTGACCAACTACCTATCAGCTGGCCTGTTTGCAATGAGAAAGCGTGTATCGCCATCCTATTTGAGATATAAAACGTTGTCTTATCATCACTTAACCCAACTAACTCAATATGCTTAGCATCATCACCGGTAATGCAATCAAATAGGCGCGTATTGTTGTTATTATTCCAGACACATACTTTACCTTGCTCTGATACAATGCTGAGCTGCCCGTCACGCGATACTGCTGCTGACTCTAGGGTTATGTCTGTATGCTGGAACTGTGATAGTGGAGGAGATTCGAAGACATCCTCTCCACTACATGCAGCTAGTGTTAGTAGGCCCCAGACGAAGGTAAGTTTTAAAATACGAAATAGCACGTGCGTTTCCTTTATTGTTATTGTTATTCGCTTTAATGGAATCTATGTTCTGATTGTAATGCCATATTTGCTATCTGCCTTGGCCTTACTAATAAACAACCGTTTTACAAGTCGTCGACGCTTTTAAAATTAGTCACAGGTATTTCCTCTGTAAGAAAAGGTAAAAAGATATAAAATTTATATATCGTAATAATAGCAAGCTAATTAGTTTGTATTGTTACCCTATACAGTTGACTCAGTTGTTTGCCGCTTTTTTCATGATATTAATATAAGAATCAACATAGTAATGTTCTTTATTCGCAGCTAAATAAGCTAGAAGCTGCGAATGAGCATGCGAGGATACACTTAGGTGATCGCCACCTACACCATGAAAAAGTATATTAATTAGCCTAACGTCTTGCGGTACGCCTTTGACATACTCAATGAGCTGTTGCCCACTTACCCCAACGGGTGCCCACAATACAGATTGCCCATTGTCATTGCCAACGCCTTTAATTGCGACAAAATGCGCTTTAAGTCGGTCAATAAAGTCCTTGTTTGCTGCTTGAGTATCAAAACAAGGCGGCGTAAATGTGCGTTGGGTTTGACCATCAATCGCTTGCAAAAACACATTGGCGATTAATACTTCGCGAATAGCACGCTCAGGAGTGTAATTATCTAGGTTTTGTTCTGAAGTCACCCACTCTCGATGAAGTTTAGACCCGCTACACGGGTGAAATAAACTGTGATTACCCAGTTCATGCCCTTGCTTTGCTAATACTTTAAAGTCTTCTAAGCGAGTTTTTATTGCCTGCGAAGTGGGAATAATATAAAACGACGCTTTAAACCCATGCGAATTCAATGCCGGAACAGCATTTTCAAGCTGACTCACTAACGCATCATCATAAGATAGGCTGATAGCCGTTTTATCACCTAAAAATTGAAATTGTGCGTTACTAACTGGCGTAATAACACCTGCAAGTAACGCGATTAAAACACTGACCTTTATCATATTGTTCTATAGTTTAAGCAGTCTGTGTAAAGCAAAACACATTCAGTTTATTACCATCGAGATCACGAAAGTAACCAGCATAAAACCCAGGCATTTCTCGTGAACCGGGCGCCCCCTCATCGCTAGCCCCAAGCTCAATTGCTTTTGCGTAAAGCGCGTCCACCTGCGCTGGCGTTTCCATTGCTAGAGCAATCATTGAGCCATTTCCCACAGTGGCAGGATCATCATTATATGGGAGTGTCACAGAAAACCCGGGCGTCTTTTCACCTGTACTCCACGCAACAAAACGATCGTTTTCTAGAAACCGCTGCGCACCTAACTGACCTAGCAGTTGATCATAAAAAACCACCGCTTTTTCTAAATCATTTGTGCCTACCATCGTATAACCAATCATATGAATACTCCTTTTTAAATATGCATCATTAAATTATGTGTTCCACAGTCGTTTGTCCACTTCTTATCGCATTAAAGTGTCTTTTTCATCACTGTTACTTTATAGCTTCAATGACGCTGTTTAATAACAAGGAATAGGAATGAAATTTTTAACCCCTCTAGCATTGTTAGCCTCGGCAAGCTTTTACGCTTATGCCACAGAGCCGAGCAATGTATTACAATTGGAAAATGTATTCGATTTAGAATACGCCAATCAGCTTGATATAACGAACAAAGGCGATAAGGTCTACTTTGTTCGTAATCGCATGGATATTAAAAGTGACCGTAAAGTCAGTAATATTTGGTCTGTAGATAGTAACTCTAAACAATTACAACCACTAACATCCGGTGTACATGTAGATTACTCACCTGTTTTATCACCTGATGAAACACGTTTAGCGTTTATTTCTACCCGCGATGGCAGTAGTCAAATTTATGTAAAGTGGCTCAATACAGGCGCAGTGGCAAAAATAAGCAACTTAACCCAAAGCCCAGGAAATATAACCTGGTCGCCAAATGGTAAATATATCGCCTTTAGCCAGTTTGTACCGGCCCCAGCAGCAAACCCAATATCTTTACCAGGAAAACCAACGGGTGCTAATTGGGCAGAGCCAGCCAAGTATATTGATGATGTTTATTACCGCGCTGATGGTGCGGGTTATACAAAGAAAGGTTTTCGTCATCTATTTGCTATCAATGCTAATGGGGGAAATGCTAACCAACTCACCTCTGGGAACTTTGACCATGGAGGTACATTAAGTTTCAGCCAAGATGGAAAGAACCTGTATTTCTCTGCCAATCGTCATGCTGATTACCTATTAAAGCCCACTAATTCTGAACTGTATTCTCTTAACATTGAAACACTTGCTATTACTCAACTTACCGATAGACTCGGTCCTGACAGCCAACCTCAAGTATCACCGAATGGTCGCTACTTAGCATACACAGGGTATGACGATAAAAAGACTAATTATGAAAATACCCACCTGTATATTCATAATCTCAAAACGGGTGAAACTGACAATATAACGGAAAATTTAGATCGCAGTGTTGAAAAAATAAAATGGGCAAAAGATTCTAAAGGGCTTTATGTTGCATATGACAGCGAAGGGCAAACAACGCTTGCTTACCAACCTCGCAAAGGCAAAGCAAAAGTCCTAAGCAAGGGTCTAGGTAGCGTTGCTTTTGGCCGTCCTTATTCTGGTGGAGATTTTGATATTAGCGACAAAGGCGATGTTGCTTTTACTATTGCAAACACACAGCGCCCCGCTGACGTCGCCTTTTTAAAACGAGGAAAAGTACAGCATTTAACAAGGCTCAATGAAGATGCATTAGGCAATAAAACACTCGCTAACGTAGAAGAGATCTGGGTTAAATCAAGCTATGATGATTTACCAATTCAAGGCTGGGTTGCCTACCCTCCAGGCTTTGACAAGTCAAAAAAATACCCCTTAATACTTGAAATTCACGGCGGGCCGGTGGCCAATTATGGTCCACACTTTAGCCCTGAAGTGCAGTTGTTTGCAGCCAAAGGTAATGTTGTATTGTATATGAACCCGCGCGGCAGTGACTCGTATGGCAAATCATTTGCCCAAACCATTCATCATAATTACCCTAGCAATGATTTTGATGACTTAATGACGGGTGTCGATGCATTAATTGCAAAAGGGTTTATTGATGAATCTAAGCTATTTGTTACTGGTGGCTCAGGTGGCGGAGTATTAACCGCATGGATTGTTGGTCATACAGACCGTTTTGCTGCGGCTGTTGTCGCTAAGCCCGTAATTAATTGGATCAGTTTTGTACTAACTGCTGACTACTACCCCTTTTTTGCAGATTATTGGTTTCCTGGAAAACCATGGGATCACATAGAACACTATATGAAACGTTCTCCAATTAGTTATATTGGGAATGTTACTACTCCGACAATGCTCTTAACGGGTGAAGCCGATTATCGCACCCCGATATCAGAGACAGAACAGTTCTACCAAGCCTTAAAGTTACAAGGCGTTGAAACTGCTATGGTGCGTATACCTGATGCTTCTCACGGTATAACAAGCCGCCCTTCAAACTTAATGGCGAAAGTTGCCTATATTCAATGGTGGTTCGATAAACACACAGATTAAGTTTAATTAAGCTAGGCTCTTTTTAATTAGCGCCTAGCTTGTTTATTCCACTTTTCTTTTGTAAACCCCCTTTACACACAGCGAATAGTGATCTTCCACCTTAATATCGGACTTTAGTAATAAAGTGAGTTAGTAAAATTTCGGTTTATGTCAATTTCACTACCTGGAGTTAGTAAAAAATCGGTTTGAGTCACTGTTTATGGCGTTTAAGTTAGTAAAAAAGTGATTTGAAAAAGGGCTGTGTTAGTAAAAATTCGGTTTATATTTTCACTTTATACCCAAAAAGCACACTTTTTATGGCCAAATATATCGGTATATTTGTAAAAGTGACGACTATAAGTGACAAAAGTGCTTCTTGATAAAACTCTGATCCATACATTTAATCAGCACACGTTATGCTAGTAAAATCTTGATCCAAGACAGACACAATAAACAATTTATAACGCTGTGTAGTTATCTCTCATAAAAAAAGGGCCTTTCGGCCCTTATAACATTGTTGACTAGGAAATAGTTTTCGTTAGAACTGGTTCATTGTGTTTGCTTCACCACCGGCTTTAAGTGCATTCTCACCTGAGAAGTATTCTTTATGTGTATCACCCATATTTGAACCCGCTAAATCTTGGTGTTTAACAGACGCTTGTTCACGACGAATTTCTTGACGCTGAACATCACGTACATAGGCCAACATCCCCAAATCACCGAAATACCCTTCAGATAAAATATCTGTACTAAGTGCAGCTGTATGGTAAGTAGGCAATGTAATTAAGTGGTGGAAAATACCCGCCTCTCTTGCGCCATCACGTTGGAAGTTTTGTACGAGTTCATCCGCAGCTTGAGCAAGCTCAGTGCCATCCATTTCTGGTGCCATCAATGCTTTATTATCATCAATGCTTGGGTATGCTGCTAAATCGCGGCCTGCTTCTTGCCATTCTTGGTACACCTGCTCACGGAATTTAAGCGTCCAGTTAAATGACGGTGAGTTGTTATAAACAAGTTTTGCATCTGGTACTTGCTCTTTCACACGATTAACTAGTTCAGCAATTTGTTTAACATGTGGCTTTTCAGTTTCAATCCACAATAGGTCCGCACCTGATTGTAGGCTTGTTACACAATCTAATACTACGCGGTCTTTTTCTGTGCCTTCGCGGAACTGGTATAAGCCATTTTCAAGCCGTGTTGGTTTACAAAGCTGGCCATTTAGTTTCATGGCCGTATCGCCTTCGTTCAAGTCTTCAACGCCATTGATAGGCGTCGTTTCTAAAAATGCGTTGTACTGGCTCGCTAAATCACCCGGTGTTTGTGATACTGGTACTTTTTGCGTCAAGCTTGCACCTAATGAGTCCGTTCGTGCAACGATAACACCGTTATCAATGCCCAATTCAAGAAAAGCATAACGAACAGCGTTTATTTTTGCTAAGAAGTCCTCATGCGGTACTGTTACTTTACCCGCTTGGTGACCACATTGTTTCGCATCTGACACTTGGTTTTCAATTTGAATAGCACACGCACCGGCTTCAATCATCTTTTTAGCAAGTAAGTACGTGGCTTCTTCATTACCAAAGCCTGCATCGATATCTGCGATAATAGGCACGACATGGCTTTCAAAATTATTAATTTTATCTAATACAGCCTGTACATCACCACCATTTGCTTTTGCCTCATCTAGGTCTTTAAATAAATGATCGAGTTCACGGGCATCGGCTTGCTTTAAGAAAGTATAAATTTCTTCAATCAACGCAGGTACAGATGTTTTCTCATGCATACTTTGGTCAGGTAACGGGCCAAACTCAGAGCGAAGTGCGGCAACCATCCAACCACTTAGGTATACATAGCTACGCTTGGTCGTTTTTTGGTGACGTTTAATGGCCATCATCATTTGTTGGGCAGTAAAGCCATGCCAACAACCTAGAGACTGTGTATATTGACTGGTATCAGCATCATAAGCAGCCATGTCTTCACGCATTATGTCAGCAGTGAATTGTGCAATCTCAAGTCCAGTACGAAAACGATTTTGTAAACGCATACGGCTTGCATATTCAGGGTTAATAGCCTGCCATGTTTTACCTTGTGTTTCACAAAGTGTTGCTAAAGTGTCTGTGTGCTGTTGGTATGTACTCATAATAAAAATCCTTTGAACGGGTTAAGCTAATATTTATTTGTTGTGAGAGTGGCTAGGAGTGGTTTGCTCCTTAGCGGTTAACTAAACATTAGGCGGATTTTTATAATTTAGTAAATTTATAGTTATTATGCTGGCTATATCTCAGATGAATACCATAAACGCCCCCAACAACCTTTATATGCGTTATGGTTATCCCATAAGAAATTTATGCACCGCGACCGTTTAAAGGATAGCAACTATGACAACCCACTCTCACAGTCAATTTGGCTTAACTGTAGATGCGCAATTAGCCGACTTTATTAATAACCAATTGTTACCTGGTATCGATGTCAGCGAACAGCAATTTTGGCAAGGTTTTGCAAAGATAATTGACGATTTGACCCCAATAAACCGTGCTCTGCTTGCAAAGCGAGACGCTTTACAGTTAAAAATTGATGATTACCATAAACGCAATCCACAATGGAACGCGCAGCAATACCACACATTTCTAAGTGAGATTGGGTATTTAGTCTCTCAACCAAACGACTTTAAAATCGAAACGCAAAACGTAGAGCCTGAAATTGCACAATGTGCTGGTCCGCAACTTGTTGTGCCTGTAAGTAATGCACGTTTTGCACTGAATGCAGCAAACGCTCGCTGGGGTTCACTGTACGATGCACTTTACGGCACGGATGTACTTACAGAAGATGATGGCGCAGAAAAGGGGTCTACCTATAACCCTGTACGGGGCTTTAAAGTCATGGCTTATGCAAGGCAATTTCTAGACAAGTCACTGCCTTTAGAGTGTGGTTCTCATATTGAAAGCACCAATTATTCTATCGTCAATAGTCAGCTAATCATTACATTACGTGACAGCTCACAAACGTGCTTAAAACAGCCGGAACAGCTAGTTGGCTTTATCGGTGAAGCGCAAAACCCGAGTGCCATTTTGCTTAAAAATAACGGACTCCATATTGAGCTGCAAATTGACCATCAGCACCCAATAGGCAAAGCGGATAAAGCGGGCCTAAAAGATGTTGTATTAGAAGCCGCATTAACCACTATTATGGATTGTGAAGACTCTGTCGCTGCCGTTGACGCAGAAGATAAAGTGCAAGTGTATCAAAATTGGCTTGGCCTAATGAATGGCAATTTAGTTGAATCGTTTACAAAAGGTGGGCAAACGGTAGAACGCTCATTATCTCGCGATCGTCACTTTACCGGGCTTGATGGTAAACAGTTGACGCTAAAAGGCCGTAGCATGATGTTTGTGCGTAATGTTGGCCACCTGATGACGAACCCAGCAATCAAAGATAGACAAGGAAACGATGTATTTGAAGGTATCATGGATGCGATGATCACCGTAACCGCAGCACTTCATGACTTAAACGGCTGTAGTACCGTTAAAAACTCATCTGCGGCGAGCATTAATATTGTAAAACCGAAAATGCATGGCCCAGAAGAAGTCGCGTTTACAAACACACTTTTCAGTCAGGTAGAACACGTACTAAATCTTCCCGCAAACACCATAAAAATGGGAATAATGGACGAAGAACGTCGCACCTCTGTTAACCTTAAAGCCTGTATTGAAGCGGCTAAAGAACGGGTTGTTTTTATCAATACCGGATTTTTAGACCGTACTGGCGATGAAATACACACCTCAATGCAAGCAGGTGTCGTGCTGCCTAAAGCGGCTATTAAACAACAACCTTGGATCAGCGCCTATGAAGATAGAAATGTTGATATTGGTTTGCAAACAGGGCTTAGCGGCCGCGCTCAAATAGGTAAAGGTATGTGGCCAATGCCTGATAAAATGGCGTTAATGATGGAACAAAAAGCTGCACACCCCCAATCGGGTGCCAATACCGCCTGGGTGCCCTCTCCCACAGCTGCGACACTGCATGCAATGCACTATCATGATATAGATGTGTTTACCTGTCAGAAGCGCATTGCACAGCGCAAAGAGGCAAGCTTAAGTGATTTACTTACTCCGCCTTTGATGAACGACCCTAGCTCACTCAGTAAAGAAGACATCCAAGCAGAGCTTGATAACAATGCACAAGGAATTTTAGGGTATGTTGTTCGTTGGATTGACCAAGGTATTGGCTGTTCAAAAGTACCCGATATTAACCACATTGGGTTAATGGAAGACCGTGCGACACTGAGGATTTCCAGCCAACATATGGCTAATTGGCTTGCACATGGAGTATGTACACAAGCCCAAATTGAAAACACAATGGCTAAAATGGCAAAAGTAGTTGATGGCCAAAACGCACACGACACGGCGTATAATAATATGGCTGACTCCCCTCAAACATTAACCAATAGCGTTGCCTATCAAGCAGCATTAGCCCTTGTTATTGAAGGGGCTAATCAGCCTAGTGGGTATACTGAACCTTTGCTGCATTCTTTTCGTATAAAATATAAGGAAATGCAGAAATAACTCCCCCTTCGAGTTTATTTGTGTCATGTAGCCAACCTTCGGGTTGGCTTTTTTTTGCTTTATTCCTAGCCTTCATATCGACCTCACACAGATCTTCTGCACTCGCAATAACGTGATCGCCCTCCCCTTTTCTATTTTCATATTTGAGGGGCTGTGGAGTGGCAAAGCGCCAGCTAGTTCCTCTTCTTTTTATCAAAAAAGCAAATGAATACTGTCTCCCCATAAGTAGTGTGAATAGCAAACATTCAGCATAAAGCCATATACAAAAAAAGCGCACTTATGTGCGCTTTTTAACTGGCTAGATACTGTACTAGTTTACAACCGTCGCATTATGATAAACATTTTGTACGTCGTCACAATCTTCAAGCATATTAATGAACTTATCAAAATTAGCAATATCATCTTCATCGGTGATATCTACATGCACTTGCGGCACAAAGGTAATTTCGTCTACTTCAAAATTAATGCCTTCAAACGCTTCTTCTAATGCTGTTTTTGCTTTGTAATATTCAGTATGAGGAGCAAACACTGAAACCTTACCGCCTTCAACTTCAACATCAGTGACATCAACATCAGCCATCATAAGCGCTTCAAGCACTACTTCATCATCATCGCCACTGAACCCAAGTACGGCTAGATGATCAAACATATGCGCTACGCACCCAGGGGTACCGATTTTAGACTCTGTTTTTGTGAAAGGTAAACGCACATCTTTGATGGTACGATTTGGGTTATCGGTCAAGCAGTCAACAATAACCATGCAGTTACCAGGGCCATACCCCTCATAACGAGCTGTGGAATAGTCTTCCCCAGCACCACCGGCTGCTTTTTTTATTGCATTGTCAATAACGTGAGCTGGAACTTGATCACGTTTGGCGCGCTCAATAATCCGTTTTAGTGCTTGGTTAACCTCAGGGTCGGGCTCACCGTTTTTAGCGACAACGTAAATTTCTTTACCGTATTTAGAATTAATTTTAGTCTTTGCATTGGCTGTTTTAGCCATTGAACTTTTGCGGACTTCAAATGCTCTGCCCATCTTTTGCCTCTGATTTAATATCGGTATTACTTATATTTTAACAATTCAGGGAAGGTTGAGCTAGTAGCTTAAATCACTAATATTGAAATCCTCTTAAATAGATTTACTACTCGCTAAAATAAAAACCTAAAGCAATTTAACATAATAATAGATTGCAACTAATTATGGAGCATTTCTTTCATAGTACTTAGATCATCAACAAGCTCAGCCAGCTCACTAAAGTGATGCAAAATATAGTCAGCTTGGTGAGCATAATGAGGAATTTCATCGGGTGCATAAAGGCAAGAACGCATTTTTGCGTTTTTAGCCGCTTGTATGTCATACAAATAATCCCCAACGTATATTAACTTATGTTGCTCCAACTCCCATAGGGTAGCAATTGCATTTAATGCACTTGGATCAGGCTTAGGGGGAGCATCGCTGCGAGTGAGCACTGTTTCTATAGGTAATGGGTTGTTTTTTAGCTTAAGTGCAGCGGCCCGATTATAGTTTCGTGTCACGATGGCCATTGGAATGCCTATCCCGTTTAAGTATTCTACTGTTTGCGCCACACCGGGTAACAAAACTGCGTGTTGCGCATCGAGGAGCTCATGTTGATGCACAATATCCATGGCTTCTTCGCGCATGTAAGGAGAAGGAAGTGACGCAATAAAGTTCAACAGGTCTTGATCTGCGGGGCAGTTAAGCTGGGCTTTTATTAGTGTAAAATCTAACTCAGAAGACACTAAAGTACCATCAAGGTCAAATATAATGCCCTCTATACGATTATGATCGATATTCATACTATTCCTTGTATATGCTTTATTTTTCATAGCTGCTCTGCCGTTACTTTAAGATAGTTTACGCACTTAAATATGCAAACGATCATGTGTACTTTTTTTAGAGATTTAAAAACGCGCGCTAAAGCACTGCGCGCGAAGGTTGGGGTTCATTGAAGAGCATTATTATGCTTAGGTCTCAGAGTAACTGAGCATATACATGCTGTTTGATTAAGGATTTAAGGGCACCCCCTCTTTAGATTCGAAACGTGCTTCAAGCCAGGTATCATTTTGCGTAAAGTGTAATGTTTTAACTTTTCCGCGCCCTTCCACATTGACCATATTAACTTGTGCAGGCCAAAGTTCACGAAGGGCCCCGTGACTCATTTTTATACCTTTGATACTTTTAGGGATAGGTGCTTCTTGATAGACCCAAAAGAACTTGCCATCAATTTGTGCACCCACTTCGCTAAGCGTTAAAGGCTCACCACTGAGGGTTTGCAGAGCAACGTGCGATTCAATGTAGTCAACAAAGCGTTGTTGATCGACCTTATTACTAATGATGTCAGCACCACCGGGAAACAAATGCTCCACTGCATGCTCTGTATCATGTAAATAAAAACGATGCATCAATTCAATATTGCTAGTTCGTTTATTAAATAACACAGTAGTCACTGACGCCTTAAGTTGATGCGCCATGGTAGGCGCAGCAACAAGCAAAGCTAAAAAAATGAGCATGATGCGCATTAATTTTGCTCCTTGGCATCATCTTTTTCATCGTCTTTTTTAAGCTCTGTTTTGATATCTTGCATGATATCACGACGTACTTTAGCAGTGCTCTTTTTACGCTTATACACTTCGATACGCGAAGGGATAATTTGACGTGGGTAATGATTATTTTCAACATCAACATCAGCCGTTTCCCAACGAGGGTCAACCGACACAGAAACAACTTCCTTTTCTTTATCAGTGATAATTAGCTTTTGCACATGTTTATGGTTACGGCGCCAGATTTCAGCAGGAATATGCTGCATTTCTTTGCTGCCATCTGCAAAGGTCAGTTCAAGCAAAATAGGCATAACTAGACCACCTACGTTTGAAAACTCAAGTACATAATAGTTCTTATCGTCTTCGATAGCGCGATCAAACACTTGACGCTCCCAAGGTTTAAGGCCCTTTAAAAACTTGTTATATGCATTACGTTCTTTGTTGGTTACGGTAAAACGATCATTGGTATCGTAAAAGTCGGTCACATCTGGGTTTTCGTCAACCCATAGTTTTTTACCTTCTGCCTTATTGCGTTCAACAAAAAGCGGCATAGGCTTGTCTGCTTCTATATCACGTAAACGGCTAAAGTCTATATCAGGGTTTTTAGTATCAAGCTGCAGCTTGTAGACTTTATCTAAAGCAATATCAACATGGTCAGTCGTGTAGAACCAACCACGCCAGAACCAGTCTAAATCGACACCTGACGCTTCTTCCATTGTACGGAAGAAATCAGCGGGGGTAGGGCGCTTATACTTCCAACGTTGCGCGTACTCTTTAAATGCAAAATCAAACAACTCACGGCCTAGCACTACTTCGCGTAAAATATTAAGTGCAGCTGCCGGTTTAGTGTAAGCATTAGGTCCTAAACGCAATACGCTGTCAGACTGTGTCATTACAGGCACTTGGTTTTCTGACTTCATGTAGGCAACAATATCACGCGGCTCTACGCCCCATGGAATAGTGTGATCCCACTCACGACCTGCCACACCATCTAAAAAGCTATTTAAACCTTCATCCATCCATGTCCATTGGCGCTCGTCTGAGTTAACAATCATAGGGAAGTAAATGTGACCCACTTCATGAATAACAACGCCGATTAAAAAGCGTTTCTCAGCTTGTGAATAAGTACGAGTACCGTCATCTTGCAATTCCGTACGAGGACCATTGAAGGTAATCATAGGGTATTCCATGCCGCCCACAGGGCCATTTACTGATTGTGCGACAGGGTAAGGGTAGTCAAATGAAAAGCGCGAATACACTTCCATGGTATGAACCACAGACTCTGTAGAGTACTTTTTCCACAAGTCACCCCCTTCTTTAGGGAAGAATGACATAGCCATAACCAATGGCTGCTCATCACCACCTTGTTGGTAGCCTTTAGCATCCCACATAAACTTACGCGATGACGCCCATGCAAAATCACGCACGTTTTCGGCTTTGAAGTGCCATGTTTTGGTTTTATCGGTGCCTTGTTTTTCATTCTCTAAGGCTTCTTCTTCTGTCACAATAAAAACAGGGCGCTTCGCATTTTCAGCGTCTTTTAAACGGTTACGTTGAGTACGTGTAAGCACTGAGCTTGCGTTATCAAGCTGACCCGTGGCAGATACAATATGGTCAGCTGGGACCGTTAGCTCAACATCATAATCACCAAACTCTAGCGTAAATTCACCGCTGCCTAAAAAGGCTTTATTTGTCCACGCTTCGTAATCTGTATAAGCAGCTAAGCGAGGGAACCACTGCGCAAGCAAGAAGATATCATTGCCATCTTCCTCAAAATGCTCATAACCAGAACGGGCACCTACTGCATCTTCTTCAACAATGTTGAACGCAAAGTCCATGCTAAACTCAACGTCTTTACCAGGCTTTAATGGTTCATTTAAATCAATACGCATTAAAGTATCTACAACCGTTACTTTAAGCTCATCACCGCTCTCATCTTTAACATTAGCAATTGTGAAGCCAAGTTCATTGTCATGCATAAATTGCTGACGGCGTAATTGCCCTAAGCTTAATTTTGCAGGTTTCGCATCAGGGCGGCCTTGTAACGCTGAGCCTTTAAAGGTCGCTGTGCGTTCGGCAATAGAATCACTTTTGAAAATATTTTGATCCAGCTGTAACCAGAGGTATTTTAATGTATGAGGCGAGTTATTTTTATATTCTATTGTTTGACTCGCAGTAAGACGGCGTTGCTTTTCATCTAACTCAGCATCAATCTCATAATTAACTTCTTGTTGCCAATACTTTTCACCGGGCTCACCCGCCGCGCTTCTATAAACATTTGGAGTAGGTAACGCTTCATCTAATTGACGAAACTTATCAACAAATGACCCTTTAGTTTGCTCTACCGAAGACGCAGACACTGTACTTGAGAACGCAAGAGGTGCAAGCAGTAAACCTAAAGTAACAACCGCCTTTTTCATAATTAATCCTGTTAAATATTCGTAAGCGTACTGTGTCAAATTAGTCAAAAAGATTCAATTTAATCGCGACCAAACACCGCATTAATAGGGTAAACAATTTGTTATATACCCAAACCACCTCAAGATGCAGAATTCAGCGCTTCACAGGGGCTTAATATCAAGGCGTTACTTTGCAACAATGGCCATCCCTTTTAAGAAGGAACAACACGGAGAGTAAGTGCCTGTGAAACGCCCAACGGGTTGGTTTAAAAGCGATTTATACTGCGTTATTGATTTTAACAATAGAACCACTATTACTTGCAATCAATGCCTTGCCTAAATCGCTTTTAATTCCAACTGAAACTTGCACCTTGAGGTGGCTTGGGTATAGCTAATAATGAAATGTAAAGGGGGTTTACATTTATAAACACGCTACCTCTCGGTATTGTTTTGGGTATAGTTCAGCTTTAATTCAGATGATTACGCTAAGCTATTAATAAGAGAATGAGGTAGGAGTAAAGCATGAAGTTTTATATCATAAAAAAAGAGCAATGTGTTGCTGCCATTCCTGCACAAGAATCTCTCTTAAATGAGTATGAAAAGAAGGGGTTTAAATTTGTTGAAATTATTGCCGCAAGGGATGAAAATGACGCATTAAATCGCCACCCAAAAAGTAGTAAAAACGATAAAAACTGGCGTGTTTTATGCACAGCTTTAATGCTTTTAACGATAATTTTGAGTATTTACACTTTAATCCTCAAATAGTGCATTTTTTTGTTGATCTTTACCCTTATTTGTATTTAAAATCGCCCACTTTTTTGATTTGAGTGAATTATAAAACGTTTTAATTTACTCAAATGCATTCAGAAACAAAGCAGCGAACACGGTGGTCATATGGATTTTTACATCCTAAAAAAACAACAAGAACTTATTGCAATCCCAGCAAATGAACAAAGCTGTAAGCAGTACCTTGACTCCGGTTATTTTTATATTGATAAAGTAGCGGCTTGTAATGAAAAAAATGCCATTAAAGCACTTCAAGCAAAACAAACTAAAGCAATAAAGATTCCGCTAGCTATGGCTTTGTTAGCACTGCCTATGATTATTTTTGCATGGTACAGCTTAAGCGCTTAAAGAATTAAATTCGCCTCTTGCATCTTCACTTAGCTTGGGTATATTGGCGCTCTTAACCTATTATTAAGAGCGTGACATGAAAGTCTTACATACCTCTGATTGGCATCTTGGCCAACAATTCTATGAACACTCTAGATTTGCTGAGCATCAGCAATTTTTTAATTGGCTAATTGACACGCTCGCCAATGAACATATTAATTTACTTATTGTGGCTGGTGATATTTATCATACAGCGACGCCTGCTGCGAGTGCCGAAAATCAACTCTATCAATTCGTAAAAGACGTCAAACAAAAATGTCCTTCGCTAAAGATTATTTTAATCGCTGGAAATCATGATTCTGCAAATCGCATATTAGCAGCGCAGCCGTTGCTCGCCCAATTTGATACACACGTAGTAGGGCGGTTTGATATACAAAACCCAGCTGATGTTGTAATAAAAATTAACACACCCACTATAGCCGCACATATTGTAGCAATGCCCTTTTTGCGCGCTAGTGATGTTAGCACACTAAGTGGCACAAATGATGGTTTTAGTTACGTTCAAGGCGTTGCACAGGCTTATAAACTTAGCACTGAGCTTGCGTTAATTGATAAACCAGATACCACGCCTCTGATTGTAATGGGGCATTTGCATGCCAAAGGCGGCGATATCTCAAGTGACTCTGAACGCAACTTAGTGATAGGTGGTGAAGAAGCTATAACAGCAAAGGTATTTAGCGAGCAGGCTGATTACGTGGCACTTGGTCATTTACACAAAGCACAAAAGGTCGCTAAATCAAACACCATTCGTTATTGCGGCACACCTATGCCGATGTCATTTTCCGAACGAAACTATACCCATCAAGTGAACCTTGTAGAATTTAATACCGACGACAAACAGCAAATAGTGACCACTGTAAACCCCCTTTACATTCCTCGCTCTGCTGATGTGTTGATATTACCCGAAGGCGAGTGTGTTCCATTAGCCGCATTATGCGAGCAAATTAATGCATTAAAAGCAGATGAAAATGCCGTCGCACCATATTTAAGAGTTAAGTTAAAATCCAGTGATACAGATACAACGTTCAGGGAGCAAATTGAGCAAGCGTTAGAGGGTAAGAACATTCGTTTTTGTGGTATCGAACGTGTACGTGAAAACAATCAAACTCAATCAAACAACACTGTATTTGAAGATTTAAACCAGGTTGAAATGCTTAATCCTATTAATTTACTTGAGCAAGCCTTTGCCAACGATAAAGACATGGCAGGGCAAGATGTGCCAGAGGAAATAAAAACGTTATTAAATGCCGTAATAAGTGAACTGGCGGAGCAAGAACAATTATGAAAATAACCGCTGTACGGATCCATAACTTAGCCTCGATTGTTGACGCTGAAATTGACTTCACCAAGACACCACTAAAAGAAGCGGGCCTCTTTGCTATCACCGGGGATACAGGCGCAGGAAAGAGCACATTTTTAGATGCAATTTGCCTAGCGTTGTATACTAAAACTGCACGCTTAAGAGGCGATAAAGGCAACCTTATTGACTTTAATGGCGACAGTATAAAACTCAATGATCCACGCAATCTATTACGTAAAGGAAAATGGGAAGGCTATGCTGAGGTTGAATTTGTTGGCCAAGATAAACAGCTTTACAGTGCGCGCTATTCAATTCAAAGAACACATAAAAAAGTAAGCGGTAAACTAAAAACAGCAGAACATACCCTATATGCCTTACCTGACGAAACGCTTATTGCAGACAAAAGTACAACAATAAAGGAAGTAGAACACAAAATAGGACTGAGCTTTGAGCAGTTCTCACGCGCCGTGCTATTAGCCCAACATGAGTTTGCCGCTTTTTTAAAAGCCACCGGCGATGAGCGAGCCCAATTGTTAGAATGCTTAACCGGCACCGATAAGTTTAGCTTAATTGGTAAGCGTATTTTTGAGCGTCATAAAGAACAAAAAGATAGACTAGAATTATTAAAAGCCAGTCTTGCCAGTTATACCTTGCTCAGCGACGAAGAGCTGGCGGCAAAAACCACGCAATTGGCAGAGTTAGAACAGCAAATAAAGCAAAACAAAAAAAACCTTGCCTTAGCAGAGCAAGGCGTTAACTGGTTTAAACAGGCTAATACTTTAGCGCAAAACGTTCAGCAAGCAGTGCAACAGCAACAACAGGCCAGTGAGGCTGTTAGCGCAATTGCTCAAAAGAGCGAACAAGCAAAACAAGCGCAAAGCGCGTTAGAGATCAAAGACAACCGCAACCGGGTTGCAAGTATCAACAGCCAAAATGATGACTTAGCAAATAAAATCCGTGATTTGAACAATACAGATCACACAGCGATTATAGCTGACCTAAGCCAGGCACTACAAAAGCATAGCGATGCTTTACAAAGCGCTAAACAAAACAAGCAAGAAGCTGAGCCGGTCATTGCTAAAGCCCGCGAGCTCGATAATCAGTTAGCGATGTTTAGCCAAAGTAAAACGAGTACCTGCCAACAAATTGCCAAACAACAAAGTCAATTAAACGATACACAGCAGCAGCTAAAACAAAGTCAAACCAGTTATAACGACGCTGAGAAGCTTAAAAAAGAACTGCAGAGCTGGTTAACACAGCACAACCAGCTACAAGCTCTAGCCAGTGACTGGGCTTACCACCAACACAATTTTAAGCAGTTTATAAGCATTACCGAGCAAATACATACCAGCACAGCGCAACAGAAAAAAATAACTGCCGAGCTGGCAAATTACACTGAGCAACTCGCACTACATACGGCCAAGGTAACAGATAGCCAGCAGCTATTGCAAAATGAGCATACAGCATTGACTCAGCTCAATGCACAGCAAGAGCAATTTAATATGGCAGATTGTGACGCTCAAATTAAATATATTGATTATTTAAAAGAACAACGTAGGCACTACAAACAATTTAACATTGAAATAAAACACAGTACTCAGCAACAAACTCATATAGCTTTAAAGCTCAAAGAAAGCGAACAGAGCGAAGTGGCTCTAAAGCAGCAATTATTCAATTCACAGCAAACATTAAAACACACTGAAGATACCCTAAATAAAGCACGACTGCGCGCAAGTGAGAATGTAGAACATTTACGAAGTCAACTAGCACCCAACGAACCATGTCTTGTTTGTGGCGCCACCGAGCACCCTTATATTGCTGATCAAAACCCTCAGCTGAATAACTTAATAGCCGACTTTGAAAGCGATTATACAAACGCAAAAAAGCATCATGAATTGGCACAAACACAACTTCATGAACAGCAAACTCAGCACGCTGTTTTAGTCTCTGAGCATGCTCAGCTGGGGCAAGTTATAAACAGTGCCAAAGCTAAACAGCAAGAAATAAAACACACTATGCAAGGCACACGTACTGACCTTAATGACTTAACGAGTGAGCAATTAGACGCACGTTACCAACAATTAAGTGAGCAAAAAGCCCAAAGTTTTGAACTGCAAAAACAGCAGCGTAATATGCAAGAAAAGCTAAAGCAGTTGCAAAATACGCTCCATTCAGAGCAACAAACCGAACAACAAATACGCAGCAAACATGCTGATTTAACATATCAACATGGTCAACTTAATCACAAACACAGTGAGCTAAGTGAGCAATTAACTAAGCTAACAGCAAGCTTAAACACGCAATTTGCTGACACTGAGTTTTGGCAGCAACTACAAAACCAGTCTCTTGACTTAGCAGATTTAAACACACAGGTTGAGCATTACCAGCAAACCCAACAGCAGCTTGAACAAAATCAAAAGCACCTTGAGAGTGCAGAACAAAAAATACAACATCTTACTCCGCTTATTAGTCATGCCCAAAGCACATTAGCAGCCTTAAATGATGAATTAACTAAGCTAGAACAACAGCACAATAGCGTGCAATCAGAGCGCCTTGCGCTATTTAACAATCAAGAAATAAGCGCAGATCAATACCAAGCAAACCTGAGTACGCAACTCGAACAATGCCAAGCACAGCTTACCAAAGGCCAGCAAGCTTATGATCACGCCGTTAAGCAACGTGATGAACAAACAATCACAGTGAAAAATTACCAGCAACGCCTACTTGAGAATGATCAAGAACAAGCGAGTCTAGATGAGCGTTATAACCATTGGTTTGCTGATTTTAAGCGCCAATATAGTGATGCGACTGAAGAACGGATCACATTTTTACTAACTCTAAGTAATGATGAAATCAAAGCCCAGTTAAAACAACATGAGCAATTAACCCAAGCATTAGTGGATGCAAATGCTTTACTAAAACAGCAACAAAATGCCGAAAAGCAACATCAAACTAGTGATAAACCAGCACAAACAGAGCAGGCACTATTAACGCAATTAACTGACCTCACACAAGCGCAAACAGCACTGCATAAAACGCAGCTTGAAACCAATACCGTGCTTGAGCAACACCATCAAAACGCTAAAGCACTGCACACCAAACAGAGCGAGTTGAGCTCTTTACAACAGCAAGTTGAACAGTGGAATTTGTTAAATAAAGTTCTTGGCGATGCTACGGGTAAAACTATGCGTAACTTAGCGCAAACGCAAACGCTAAAAATTCTCCTGCATTATGCTAATAGCCACCTAAAAACGCTCAACAAACGCTATGAGCTAACAGCCATCGCACAAACTCTCGACATTGCTATTATCGACCGTGATATGGCTGACGAACAACGCTCTGTTAATACCCTCTCTGGTGGTGAGTCATTTTTAGTGTCGTTGGCACTTGCATTAGGGCTTGCCTCACTTTCATCAAACAAAGTAAGTATTAACTCTTTGTTTATTGACGAAGGGTTTGGTACGTTAGACAGTGAAACCCTCAGTATTGCAATGGATGCACTTGATTCATTGCAAGCGCAAGGGCGAAAAGTAGGGGTGATATCTCATGTATCACAGCTAACAGAACGCGTTTCCACTGTGGTTCACGTAGCGAAAAAACCAGGTGGTTTTTCTACCATTTCTATCATTTAAAGGATTGAAACTTTGCCATCATTCACACAAGACGAAGCCACTGAGTATGATTCACGTATTGTTCGCCTAGTACCAGGTTATGACCTGCTACACAGTTGCACTGCAACGCAATTGAGCGCCACACTTGTCGATAATGCACATATTTTAGTTATTGGTTCGGGTACTGGCAAAGACATTGCTCAACTAGCTGCAATAAACCCAACATGGCGCTTTACAGCACAAGATGTATCTATTGATATGCTCAATATAGGACAGCAGCGCTTTTCAGATTTAGGGATTAGCGAGCGAGTCAAAGTGCATGCAGGCAGTATAAATGAGTTGAACGATCCCGCTGATGCCGCAGTTTGCTTACTCGTTATGCATTTTTTAGCTGATAACGGCGACAAGAAAGACATGTTTAAAGCCATCGCTAAACAGCTAAAGTCACACGCTAATTTATACATAGCCGATTTAATGCGCCCTGAAACCACCTTTGAACGCGATGCTCAATTTACGCTTTGCCAACAATTAGGTTTAACAGAGGTTGGCGTAGAGCGCATGAAACATAATTTTGAGCATGAGTTTTACCCGTTAGATCGTATTCGCTTAGCCGACCTGCTCGACGAAACTCGCTTTAGTATAGGTAAGCTCTATTTTAAAGCTTTAGGCTTTAGCGGTTACGTTGCACAAAAGCGCTAACTATTTAGCATATATACCCAAGTGGCTTGGGGATATAATCGACAAGCATTTGCTGAAGACCAGTAAGTGCTTTTTATTTCGTAACCCTCAATTATTCCTCTAAATTTATCATGTGTATATGTAAATAGCGTCACTTTACTGTATTGTAAATAAAGCTTTTTGAGAAATAAAAATAACAACAAGAGGGATCGACGATGAGAAAGGTCAAACGTATCACGTTATGCTTATTAGCATTTAGCTTACCCAGCTTTGCTGTAACACTTGACGATGTAAATCACGCTCACAAAGCAATTCAAACGCAACTTTACAGTACAGATCCTCTCAATACGTTAGACATAAATGAGTTACAACTACACATAAATACCTTAGAGACAGCAACACGTGAAATGAAGTTTGACGCAGTTAATTTCGCTATTATTTTGAATGCCCAACTGAGTGCAGCTGAACTCATTAATAAAAAGCATCATTTTAACGGCGAACCTATTGATGTATCGCAAGTGCAAGACTTTTTAGATGATTTAGACACACTAAGTGAACTGTCAGACATCAAGTTAAATAACCTTCAATATAACGCTGGCCATATCGCTGCTCACCAACTGCAAAACAAAGGGTTAGCACATCGCTACTGGTCTGAGTGTGGAATAAATGGCCATGCAGGATGCATGAACATACTGGCAACTAGCTATGAATCA
Organism: Pseudoalteromonas sp. H105; assembly: GCF_001469215.1. Lineage (GTDB taxonomy): Bacteria > Pseudomonadota > Gammaproteobacteria > Enterobacterales > Alteromonadaceae > Pseudoalteromonas. Next base: position 491,998 of record NZ_LOFH01000002.1, on the reverse strand, counting down.
GGGGAGTTTGTCGTAGAAAAAGATTTAAACAAAGCAGTAACCTGGCACACCCGCGTAGTGGGCACAGGCACTCGTTGGAATTGTGCAGGAGTTTACTCATCGCTACGACTGGCTATTTTAAGCAGCAGTGGCGTAGAAACCCATAAGCCAACCGAGCACTGGTTAGAGCAAATTACTTTGCTCCGTGGGCAGCGAATAGAGGAAACAGACAATGTCGATGTATGTAGCCCTGATATGGAGTACATTGCACACTATACAATGCATGGTTTTGAGCAGAAATGGCTCGATAAGCTAGCATCCCTAAATATTAATAAAGATAATACAACGCGAAGTGGCAGGGCGAGTTGGGTAGCTAATTTTGCCAATGCACAAAGTCTAAACGTACTCACACCAACCTTGGACTTAATGTACGACGATCACCGCCGCTGCTCAGCAATTGAAGAGTTTGCTCTTAAAAATAAAGGCAATAAGGTAGAGCTAGATCTGATTCACAGCTATATCTCAAACCTTGATCCAGAGCATTGTGCGACTTATCAAGCAACTGTTGCGCGTTTACGTGATTTAGCAGTGCCATAACATATTAAAAACACACTCAGACAACAGAACCTATTAACTCAAAATAGTAGCCGATACAAAACTTTCGTGTAACCTCGGTTTATAACTCATGCTGGGTTAGCTCGTCGCGTTCATGAATTAGCAAGAATGCCTGACTTAACCGTTTTCATTAGGCCAGGGGACCTTACACATTCACACCGCTTAATTAGAGTTTGTTTCAATTTCAGGTAGGTATTCCTTAAATTTTTTCTCTAACATTTTGAAGTTAATTGGTTTAAGCAGGTACCCTGTAACACCGGCCTCAATCGCACTAACAATATTTTGCTGCTCACTGTGTGAGGTTAAAATGAATACATGTGTATCGAGTAATGCCTCACTCGTTCTGATTATTTTCAGTAAATCTAACCCTGTTTTACCTTCCATCTCCCAATCAGTGATCACAATATCATACGGCACCCCAGAAGCGGCATCGGCCAATAATAACTTAAGTGCTTTATCGGCATTTTCAACCGTTTGAATTTTTTCAAAGCCAACTTCTGAAAAAAGCTTAGATGCCACGCCAAGCATCGATGGCGCATCATCGACGAGTAACAGTTTTGGCATGCCTAATTCACTTCTTTTCTTGATGTTTTTATCTGCTAGGTGCCTTAACTTGTTTTTTGCAGACACCAAACTGATGAGCTTTTTCTCTGCAGCATCTCGGTGATTATCATTTTCGAAATTTTCCAGCTCTTGACGTTGGGAGTCAATGGCCGTTTTTAATAAAGCTTGAACCATTCTAAACTCTTTGTTTGTTAACATTTATTCACCACTTGTGCGCGCTCAACTAATCGTAATCTAGATATGAACTAATTGTAGTATGAAACAAAAAATATGCTTAAACGTGTATTGTGGGGAGCTTCAAATCAGTATGTGTTGGGATAATGAAGCGAACTAAACCCCATATTAAGGGTGAGAGTATGCTTAGTCTGCATTGCCATAAAGCTTTCCCCCACCTCCCTAATAATTTCACTGTAAACCCCCATTACAGTTTTTAATAAAACATCTAAGAGCGCTTTTCACAGAGCTTTAGTGCAAGTTCAGTTGCTTGACGGTAAGCGTTAATTAAAGATTGCTTATGACGCTCGTCGTTAAATTCTTGGTACTGAGAAGTAACGTCGAAAACTTTACTAGCACCCAAATACTTACTTAATGTGCGCAGATGTGGCACTAAATGGCTCATGTGTTCACGAACACCACCGACCTCAAATCCAAATTCCCCCGTTGAAGTGACTATAATGAGGGTTTTACCTGCAAACAAAGGCTGTAATGGAAAGTCACCGCGCGCCAAGTCAAAATCAAAGGTTTTGTTAATGCGAATCACCTGATCAAACCACGCTTTAAGTTGTGCTGGCATTCCGTAATTATACATAGGTGATGAAATTACAATGATCTCTGCAGCCGCTATTTCTGCAATTAACTGATCGGATAAAGCTAATAATTGCCTCTGTTCGTCAGACTTTTTATCGTTTGGCGTAAACACCGCACCTATCCAATCCTGAGTAATAAAAGGCGGTGGGTTTATACCCACATCACGATAAATATACTCATCTATAGTCTGTTGCTGTTTAAGAGTGTTTATGAAGCGTTTAGCAATGTTTTTAGAGATTGAATCGTGACTTGGGTTGTCATTTTTAGCAGCTCTTACACTTGAATCTATGTGCAGTACGGTAGTCATAATGTGTTTATCCTCGTAGTGAAAGTAAGCTAATCATGCAACTCACAAGAAGTTTTCACAAACGAGTAAACCTCAGCTATAAATAAGTTATACTCATCTATAGTCATTTTATAATTTTAGCTAAATACGTAATGCAAGTATCACTACAAGCTTTAAAAGCCTTTGAATCAGCGGCACGCTTAGGGAGTTTTAAAGCCGCCGCAGATGAACTGTCGCTTACGCCAACGGCCATTTCGCACCATATAAATAACCTTGAAAGCCGATTAAATATCGATTTATTCTACCGCCAAGTTAGAAAAATCAGCCTAACTCCGACAGGTGAATATTTAAGTGAGGCCACAAGCGAAGGGTTTAATCGTATTGAACAAGCACTTGATAGAGTTCAAACGGCTGGTAAATCAGTAAAAATAACAACGACTTCGTCACTCGCTGCACTGCGATTAATACCCGCATTGCAAGAGTTATCAATTAGCCAGCCATCACTCAAGGTCGATATATCTACCAGTGAGTTGGTTGAAGTGCAATCACATACTTTACCCATACGGTTTGGTGAACACAAATGCGTGACCCCTGACGACATGATAACCAAAGAACAATTTAATGTGTTTGGCTTACATACGGTACAAACGTACCCTTGGTTAAACGGCCCCGTAACGCTTTATACCACTGAGTGGAAAAACAACACATTAACTGAGCCACCGCTTGCACAATGGCTTGCTCAAAACACTTTAAGCCCCTCATTGTTTATTGTTAAAACCTATGACCAAGAGCTATTTTGCATTCAAGAGGCCATGGCAGGCTCCGGGCTGGTCTTTTGTTCAACGACCCTAGTAAAACGGCTATTAAACACTAAATTACTTAAGCACTATGGCACACAGGCTGTAGCATCCGACTTTTGTTACTACGTACCTAAAAAGCAACGATTTCAAACGCGCGATATCCGCTTAGTGTTAGAGTGGGTAGAAGAGATGCTAAGGTAACGCACATACCCTGTTTACATGATAATACCCGCACCATAAAAAGCGGTTGTATAAAACGACGTATTTTTTGAGGTATCCACGCCCATGTTTCAAACCAAAAGCGCAACTATATTTTCTCTGTTGCTCATAACCAGCTTGTTTAATGATTCAACAGTCAAGGCAGCTGAAAGCCTCACCCTTATTCAAGTACTGAACGACAATATAAACGGGGTTGATGGACTAGCTAACCCCAGAGATATCAAAATAAAGGCAGATAATACCAGAGTCTTTATTTCCAGCGGCGATGATAACGCATTGGCTGTTTTCAACGCTGACAAGCATTTTAATCTTACTTTTAGTGAGCTATTTAAAAACTCTCCCCCTACCTTAAAAGGCTTAGAAGGCGCATCAGGGCTAACTTACTTACCAATCCATCAGCAAGTCGCCGTGACAGGGTTTTATGATGGCGCATTAGCGCTATTTAATGAAACTGATACAACCATTACCTATCGCAACACTTTAAGTGATGACCTAAGTTATAAAAACGTATTTGCAGATAATGCTGTTTTAAAATCACCAGACACTCTTGGCTTACTTGGCGCGTGGGAAGTAATTCACTCTGCAAATGAAAAGCAGCTTTTAGTAGCAAGCTATATGAGCAATGCCATATCAATTTTTGATGTAAAAGCAGATCATACTGTCGCATTTAAACAAAAAATAACACACGCAAAACCCTATGCAGATAGTTTAGGTAAACCTGTAAGCCTTGCGTTATCACCATCAAATGATGCGTTGTTCGTACTTGGTTATGAAAACCATCAATTAACTATTTTTGATAGACAAACTGATGGAGCCTTATCTATTAAACAAGTCATTGAACACAGTGAAAATGACGTAACTCAGTGCCTCAATCCCCAAGAAATTGTGAGCTCACCACATGGGCAGTTCTTATATGCCGCATGCTCAGGCAGTCATTCAATTGGTGTATTACAAAAAGCACCGAATGGAAAATATCGTTTTATAAAGGCCATCACTAACGCTGAAATTGGAAATGATAGCTTAAAAGGGGCTAGCAGTTTAGCCATATCAAACAAGGGTGACATGCTTTATGCCGCAGGTGAATTAGGTACTGGCTTGCATGTGTTTAATGTACAAGAAGACGGAAAGCTGGCTTTGAAAGAGTCTCTGTATCATGTTGGTGAGCATAAATTAAAGGGGATATCATCACTGACTCTCACACCTGATAACCGACATTTATTGGTTGCAACAGGGAAGCGCAACTCGCTTATAATTTTGAAACGACAATTGTAAACCAGCCATCGATTTCTAGATACCAAGCAAGTGGAATCTTAACTGCTAATAAAAAGTGTTCTATGAGCAAAGGAAAACAGTATTCTGTTTAGCCCAACGCAAATAAAATAAAACGTCAACGAAATTGAGGTATGGGGGCTTCAATTCACCGTTTGAGAATTAAAGGAAGAGATATCTCATAACGTAAACCTTGATTCACTTCACTCGTCGTTTTCACGTTGCCTTGTAATGTCGATGTAATAAGATTATAGATTAAGTGGGCACCTAAACCACTGCCCCCTGAACCTCTCTTTGTGGTATAAAAAGGCTCAAATAACATCGTCAGTTCTTCTTGGGTTAACCCTTTACCATTGTCTTCGTAAGTAATAACAATTGCTTGCGCTGATTTAGAAAGATCAATCGTTATCGTCCCCTGGTTAGTATTTTCCAAGCCATGCAAAATAGAATTATTAATTAAATTAGTGATAACTTGCGATAATGCGCCTGGCACGGTAGTAAAAGCGATATATTCTGGGCAATTTACAGTAATATGATGGGGAAGTTTTTTTAATATAGGGCGCATAGAAAGCAATATTTCATCAATATATGCTTTTAAATTAATTTCTCTGCACGTTTCAGAGGACTGATCAACGGCAATTTCTTTAAAGCTATTTATCAGCTGCGCTGCTCGCTTTGTATTCGATTCTATAATATGACAGGCTTCCTCAACATCCTCTAAAAATTGTTCTAAATGAGTATTCGTTGCTGTCTTTTGTTCCATTTTTTTCATTAAATTTTTATAGACGTAATGTAGATTTGTAATACCTGTTACACAGATACCAATAGGTGTATTTATTTCATGAGCAATCCCTGCTACCAAGTTACCTAGCGATGCCATTTTTTCTTTTTGTACTAACTCGTTCTGAGTTTGTTTAAGCTCGTCCATCATATTCTCAAGCTCTATATTTTGCTGTTGAATTTTTTCAAGGCTTGCTTCAACCGCTTTTTTATCTATTTCTTGTTGCTCAAGGTATTTTCGTTGTTGTAAAACAATGGATAAATTTGCGGCAACAAATGATAGCACTTGTAAATCACCATCATCATATATCTCATCAACTGAATAACTTTGAATAATAATGAGACCCAAAACTCTATCATCTACGGAGATCGGCGCTCCCATCCAGCTTTCACTCAAAGAACCTATCACTTTCGAAATCTTCTTTTCCTGTTCTAAAACTTTCTGTTCTTCTTTGGTGAAATGCCAGGGTAGGTTCGTTTCAATCACGTAACTACTCAACCCTTCTCCAAGAGGCATTTGTAAACCAACAATGTCGTTACTATCCTTTTCATCAACAAAGTAACCGAAAGTAATTAAGTTACTCTCTTGATCGTAAAGAAAAATAGCAATATTTCTTACGGTTATTACTTCTGATACGACTTCATGGATTCGTTCATAGATTTGAGGTAAAGACAAGTTTGACAATGCCAATGAAGATATTTGTAAAAGCGCCTTAGTCACATTCAAATGGCGCTTATCGGGTGATTCATGATTCTTCATATTACAAACCATCTTCGCCGGTTAACTGATCATTAATGGCTAAAATGTCGTCTATTCGTCTTAATAGTGCCTCAACAACATCTGGATCAAAGTGCTTACTTCGCTCTTCTTCAAGCAATTTTAAAATATTCTCGATCGGCCAAGGCTTCTTATAACAACGACGATGAATCAAGGCATCAAACACATCCGCTACAGCCACGATTCGAGCAAAGATATGAATATCATCTCCTTTAAGCCCGACTGGGTAACCTGAACCATCATATTTTTCATGATGTTGCTGCGCTATAATAGCCGCCGCTTTGAGAATAGGTCTGTCTGAACCTGCAAGTATATCAAACCCCATATCAGCATGTTGTTTCATAATATCCATTTCCTCTTCTGTTAATTTTCCTGGCTTTAACAGCACACTATCTGGAATAGAGATTTTACCAACATCATGCATCGGTGTAGCTTGCTTTAGTATTTCACAACTACTTTCTGGCAGCTTAAGTTCTTGCGCAAGAATAAAACAAAACTCAGACATCCTTCTAATATGGTTACCTGACTCTTTTGATCGCGACTCGACGGCATTACCCAGTCGATTAATTAAATCTTCTTGTGTTTGTATTATTTCTCTATTTAATAAGAGGTTATCAAAAGCAATACCAATACTATTTGAAAATAAATTGAGCAATTGAATATTTGCATCTGATAACCCTTTTATTTGCTTTCCTTTAAGATACAGTAAACTTTCTTGCTCACTCTTTGTCGGGAAGTAAGCTACGTAATGCTCTCCTTCAAATACACTGCTCTTTAATGCTCTTGCTTTGTCCAGTAGCGCTAACGCTTTCGCATCTAATCCCTTTTCGAGTGAAAGGCTTCCACATTCAGCAATAATTTCATAATCATCAGCAAAGCAAATAGTGCCAGCGCCCCTAACAGGTTTAATCAATGCGCCTTTTTGATCCACATGAATGAGAGAGACAACTTGTTTTAATAAGCCATTGAAAAAGTGTTTTAATGTTTTTTGCTCAAGAAGATCGGTTGTAGACTCAATAACTTGCTGCAAGCCTACCCGATAAAATCGCTCGTAAGTTCTTGCTTTATCAATCTCAATTAAGTCTCTATATGCTCTTAATGCCGTCACCACCGTGGTAAATAACTTGCTCCTATCTAGCTCTGTTTTTTGTTTATAGTCATTAATATCATAATCCATAATGACTTCTTCTTCAGGGGCTTGCCCCGGTTGACCTGTTCTTAACACTATACGTGTAAACGTGTTTTTATTTTCCTCACGCAACCACTTAGCAAGCCTTAAGCCTGCATCATCGGTTTCCATTACAACATCTAGAAAAACCAATGCGATACCGTCATGTTCCTCTATGATTTGCTTGGCTTGTTCAGAATTATAAGCACTCAGAAACTCGAGACCTCGGCCTTCTAATTCAAATCGTTTTAATGCCATTTTAGTAATGGTATGTATATCTTCTTCATCATCAACAATCAGAACAAGCCATGCAGGTAACTCAACTTTATTGTCATCACTCTGCAGCAAGCTAAAAGGCATATGAAAATACTCTAAGGATCGGATGGTATTTTAATATTAGACATAGATCTGGATTAAAGAAATATTCTTCAATAAAACTGAGTCGCACTATGTTTATCTATAAGCCCATTTTTCAACTTATCTTACTGAATGTCTTTGCTTTCACTAGGCCGTTTTCCGTTCAGAATAGTCTACTTGGAGCGTTTGCTCAGGGTTGTTTGTTATCAGCTAAGTAAGGCGAAATAACTAGTTATTTATTTTAATGATGCCCACGTTAATGAAATACTGACTAGATAATGAAGCCTAAAAAAGAGTGAGGTTGCATAGTCGTTAGTCAGTATTTCAACTTTTCGACACGGTTAAACCTCGGCATTTGTTGTTGCCTATTTTCGTTAGGTTGCATCTTGCTGTACCTGACCTGCTTTTTGTAAACCCCCATTACACCTTGATTAAAAAAGCCACATTTCAAAGCAACTGAAAATAATAAAGCCATTCCAGCTTTCTTATTGAATGATCTCAAATGTCACTTTTGCTATGTCCAGCTAATAGGGGTCAGGGATCATCTATAAAATATAATCATATAGTCAATATGTCGTTGTGCGCTTTAACTGGGTTTTGTGAACCATAACATCCAATTAATAGATGCCTGCAATCGTTTTAAAGCATTGCTTACAACCTAGTTTTCCAGTGCAAATCAGCTATATTGAATCTATTAAATAACTGCCAGTTACAGTTTCCAATCAAATTTTATTTTCTTAGGTAGGGACCAAAATGAGTAATTCTAGTATAGGTAAATGCCCGATAATGCATGGTAGCAACACACAAACGTCTAAATCCAACACCGATTGGTGGCCAAACGCATTAAACTTCGACATTCTTCACCAACACGATACAAAAACTAACCCGTACGGCGATGATTTTAACTACGCTGAAGAATTTAAAAAACTAGACCTTGAAGCGGTAAAAACCGACTTAAAAAACCTCATGACGTCGAGTCAAGATTGGTGGCCTGCTGACTGGGGGCATTATGGTGGATTGATGATCCGCATGGCGTGGCACTCTGCAGGCTCTTACCGTTTAGCGGATGGGCGTGGCGGCGGTGGTACCGCAAACCAACGTTTTGCGCCTTTAAACTCATGGCCAGATAACGCCAACCTAGATAAAGCAAGGCGTTTACTTTGGCCTATTAAGAAAAAATACGGCAATAAATTATCATGGGCAGACTTAATTATTTTGGCCGGAAATATGGCTTATGAATCAATGGGTTTAAAAACCTTTGGTTTTGCCGGTGGCCGCGAGGATATTTGGCACCCAGAAAAAGACGTGTATTGGGGCGCTGAAAAAGAATGGCTGGCACCAAGTGATGAACGTTATGACAACGTTGAAAAACCTAGCACCATGGATAATCCATTAGCAGCGGTGCAAATGGGATTAATTTACGTTAACCCGGAAGGGGTCAATGGAAAGCCTGATCCACTTAAAACCGCTGAGCAAGTACGTGAAACCTTTGCCCGTATGGCAATGAATGACGAAGAAACCGCGGCGCTAACAGTCGGGGGGCATACTGTCGGTAAAACACACGGCAACGGCAATGGAGAAAACATGGGCCCAGAGCCAGAAGCCGCCGATGTTTTTGAGCAAGGCCTTGGTTGGAATAACCATAAATCACGCGGTATTGGCCGTGACACCATGACTTCAGGCATCGAAGGTGCATGGACCACACATCCAACAAAGTGGGATAATGGCTACTGTGATTTACTTTTAAACCACGAATGGCAGCTCACTAAAAGCCCAGCAGGTGCGCACCAGTGGGAGCCTGTAAATATTAAAGAAGAAGATAAACCCGTTGATGTAGAAGACCCGTCAATTCGTTTAAACCCGATTATGACCGATGCCGATATGGCAATGAAAATGGACCCTGAATACCGTAAAATCATTGAGCGTTTTTATAATGATTTTGAATACTTTAGCGACGTATTCGCTCGCGCTTGGTTTAAACTCACTCACCGTGACTTGGGCCCTAAAGCACGTTATTTAGGTGCAGATGTACCGAATGAAGATCTGATTTGGCAAGATCCGATCCCAAGCGTCGATTACACATTATCGGATGCTGAAATAGCAGAGCTCAAAGGTAAATTACTAAATTGTGGCATTGCAGCGAATGACCTGATCAGTACTGCATGGGATAGTGCCCGCACTTACCGTAGCTCAGATCACCGCGGTGGCGCAAATGGCGCACGTATTCGTTTAGCCCCACAAAATAGTTGGCAAGGTAATGAACCTGACCGTTTGGCAAACGTATTAGCTGCGCTTGAGAAAGTACAAGCTGGTTTAAGCAAGTCTGTTAGCTTAGCTGACTTAATTGTTCTTGCTGGTAATGCTGCTGTTGAACAAGCTGCAAGAGCCGCTGGCGTTGATATTACCGTCCCATTTTCACCAGGGCGAGGTGATGCAACCGACGACATGACCGATGCAGAGTCGTTCGATGTGCTTGAACCAATCCATGATGGTTTTAGAAACTGGTTAAAACAAGATTATGCGTTATCACCAGAGGAGCTACTGTTAGAGCGCAGCCAATTAATGGGGTTAACCGCGCCTGAAGTCACGGTGTTAATGGGTGGCATGCGCGTATTAGACACTAACCACAGTGGTAGTCAGCATGGTGTATTCACAGATAAGGTAGGTACTTTGACAAACGACTTTTTTGTTAACCTAACGGATATGAACAACCGCTGGGAACCAACTGGTAAAAGCACCTTTAATATTGTTGAACGCAGCACAAACAATGTTAAATGGACGGCAACGCGTGTTGATTTAGTGTTTGGGTCTAACTCTATTCTTAGAGCGCTTGCGGAGTTTTACGCCCAAGACGATAACAAAGACCGATTTGTAAAAGACTTTGTTAAAGCATGGGTAAAGGTGATGAACACCGACCGCTTTGATATGTAATTACTGCACTAAGCTAGCTTAAAGAAAAGCGCGAGAATGAATACTCTTGCGCTTTTTTATTTATCACTCCCAAACACTGTAAACCCCATTACATTTTGCGAAAATATTACGCTAGCATTGACGTCTTTATAATCTGCGATAGAGCAAAATCGTTGCTATGCGCTTTGCTAATCGAGCTTTAATAAAACGGACTATGTATTCTCAAAAACGACAGAAGCAGTGCATCCTCCACCGGCGTTATTTTCAATAAGAAATTGCCACTGATACTTTTCACAAATATCTCTAACAATATTAAGCCCAATACCAAAACCTTCATACCCACGGGGCTTTGCATCGAGGCCAACACCATTATCAATAACATCTATTCTTTGTGGTGAAATAAATAAATCGACCTTGCCGTTAACGGTACAATTAATAGCATTATTAAGTAAGTTCTTTACTACTGCTGCAAATAATAAAGGCTGAGCATTAAGAGTAAAGTCGCATTGAAGCGCGTAATGAAAGCTAACTTGGTTGGCTAAAACTGTTAATCTGTAATCACTTATTATGTTCTCCATAACGTTTTCAGAAACATCTACGCGGCTCTGCACATCGTCTTCATTTCTGGCCATAAGTAAAAAAGTATGAACCAACTGCTCCATTTCAATAACGGCATTTTCAATTCGGTTCACTTGCTTTTGAACTTTGTCATCGTCTAACTTCCTCAATACACTCGTACTGCCGCGAATAACAGTCATAGGCGTTCTTAATTCGTGGCTGACATAACGTGTAAAAGCTTGCTCTCTAGTCAATGCGTCTTGGATTCTGGCACGGTAGCTATTAACACTGGCTAGCATCTGCTTTAGCTCGAGCGATAGCTCGCCTTCAATAAATAGTTCAGCATATTGCCGCTTTTCGTTTTGCTCTAATTTATCTGCCAAAATCGACAAAGGAGTGCTAATGCGCCTTGCCATTTTTATAATAAAGATAGCGGCAATAACCGCGATAAAAAACCCAAGGCTGGATACCACAATTTGAAAAATTGCAAATTCTGTATCATCCCACTCTGTAGCGTCTATATCTTCTATAGCATAAACAATCGCGAGCCCATCATCAGTCATAGCTTGCTGAGCAAAAACGCTGAACTCACTGTCATCTTCAAACTGAAACGTTATACTGCCTTGCCATTGTTTATCTAATCTATATTTTATTGCATCCGGTAGAATATCATGGTGGTCATAAATTTTTAGCATGGGGTCTATTTGAATTTCTCCCTGCATCCCTTTACTAAATAGCTGAAAATGATGTGGCGCAATTAATGCTAATCGCCGCATACTATTTTGATTCTCAGCATATAAAATAGTGAGAGATAAAATAACGCCATAGAAAGCAAGTAAGACAAGTGCACCCAGTAAGTACACTTTTATAATTTTATGGCTTAGGGGCTTAGCATTGGTCATTGTTTATGCTCATCCGGTAACCTAGTTTAGGTACCGTTTCTATAATATTTTCTTTGAAAGGCTTATCCACCTTTGTACGAAGCTGATAAACATGTTTACGCAGTATATCTTGGTCGGGTAGGTCGTCGGGCCATAACACATCTTCTATTTGTTGACGCGACACCAAGTGGGGTGCTTTTTTAACTAAAACACACAAAATTTTAAAGCAAATGGGTGTTAGTTTAATTTCCTTGTTTTCACGCCACACTTGATGAGTATTTACGTCTAACGTTATGGGGCCACAGATTAACTTATCAACAAAGCCACTCCCTGAATTGCGGCGAACAAGGCTATGGATCCGCGCTTCTAATAACTCTAAATTAAAAGGTTTAACAATATAATCATCAGCCCCTGTTCTCAGCCCAAGCAACATATCATTATTGGTATCGCGAGCCGTGAGCATAATAATGGGTGTATTGTTTCCTTCAGCTCTAAGTTGTTGGCATAAACTAATGCCGTCAATGCCTGGTAGCATGATATCAAGCACAATACAGTCAAAGTTTCCTGACTGCGACAGAGCTAAACCCAAGTTACCTGTTGCAGCATGGTCAAGTTCAATATCAGTGCATTCAAAGTAGTCATAAATAACTTCAGCAACGCTCGTACAATCTTCAACCAGTAGAACTTTCAAATTACAAACCTCAATGGTGTTAGTGGCATTTTAACAATAGGCGGTTAATCGATTGCCTGCTTGGCACACACACTGGCTGCAAATGACGCCTCAACCTCACAAACTCACTGTGCTCAATGGCTACATAAAACGGATTACCTGAGTGTAATAGACCCTTTAATTTGCTATTAGCTTGAAGTAGCTGAGCATGGCCTTTTGAATAGAATTGGGCGCTGAAAGGTCTATGCCTCCAATAATATAGAGCTGTCTTTTGAAAAACGTCTTTATTAACGTTCAACAACTCAGCCTCACTTTTTTTATTCATTATTCCTAAACTTAATATTACTATAATAGTTGTTATCAACATTAAAGACATGAAAGCTAAGTAATTACTTACCTTTGTTAGGCGACTATTTAATGCAACCAATATGGCTAATGCACTAAAACCAGGCAACACATAAATGGGTAAAATATTGCCTGCAAAAGTAAATAACAATAGCGGCGATATCATCCAACAAACAAGGTATTTATTGATGCCTTGGTGCTGCAACTGATGTGCAATGTACTCTGTATTACGGTATTTTTTGACCAATAACCTTAGTGCGATGAAAGACCATGGACTCGCACAAACAAGCCAATATAACCAAATCATGCCTCGAGGTTTTACATGTGCCGTGCCATATAAATCTCCCTGCCAACCAGACACTAGAAAACGCTGAATATGCTCACCAAGTATAAAATACTCTAGAAAACCTGGGGTTCGTATTTCAGCCCATGCATACCAAGGGACTGTTAACACCATAAACAACACAATACCAGTGAACCAAGGTAAGCGCCTAACCGCTTCTTTAAAGCAACCTTGCCATATACTCCAAACAACCAGTGATATACCTATCAACACCACAGCAACCGGGCCTTTAATGAGCATACCTAGAGCGAGTGCAGCAAAAAACACATGCCCAGATACCACTTTATCCTTTAGACTATAACACTGCCAATAGCTCACCATAGCAAGGGTGTACGCCATTAATAAAGCACTGTCTGTCATCACCATACCGATGGCAATAATAAAGCCTAGGCTAGAGGTAAGAATTAATACTGATAAAAGAGCGGTGTATTTATTTGCCAATGTTCGCGTAAAACGCATAACTAAGTAGCATGTCATTAAGCCACAAATAAAGTGAGGGATTCGAGCACTGAATTCGCTAATACCAAACCACGAAAAGCCCAATGCACTGATCCAGGTTTGAAATGGCGGCTTGCCCCAAAAAGGCACACCATAATCAAACTGAGGTGTTATCCAATTTTTTGTTTCAACCATTAGCCGCGCCATTTCAGCATAGCGCGCTTCGGTTGTGTCATATAACGGAAATAACCCTAATGATACTAAACGACTAGCAAGTAACAATAAAATCAACACGCCAGTCCAATGTATTAAAGACGGAGTTGTGTTTGTAGTAATAAACCGTGAGCGCTTACTCACATTTAGATCAACCATGTCTATGCACCACTGAGTGAGGGGTATCAGCGCCACCCTCTATATTGTTGCTGTGAGCATTAACCGTTTTTTTATCCATTGTTAGGTAAATAGGCCTCGCTTTAGCCTCCGCATAAATACGCCCCACATACTCCCCCAGTATGCCAATGGCCAATAACTGTACCCCGCCTAAAAATAACTGCATTAACATCATCGACGGATAACCAGCTACGACTTCACCAAACATGAGCGTTTTCAAAATAATCCAAAGACCATAAGTAAACGTAGTGATAGAAATGAGCGCACCTGCCCATGTCGAAATCCTAAGCGGTTTAACACTAAACGCGGTAATACCAGAAAGTCCTAATTTTACCAGTTGCACAAACGACCACTTAGTCTCTCCAGCAACTCGCCCTGGGCGTTCAAAGTTCAGGGTTGTTTGTTTGTAACCTGGCCACGACAGAATACCTTTCATATAGCGGCTTCTTTCTGGTAACTGTTTGATACTTTCAATAACACGTCGACTTAAAAGTCGAAAATCACCAACATCTTTCTGCAAAGGTACATCTGATAAATAATCGAGCAAACGATAGTAGATATGGGCTGCCAAACGCTTAAATTTAGACTCTCCAAGGCGAGCACTTCGCTTCATGTTCACAACATCATAGCCGTCGTGCCACGCCGCTAACATGTCGGGAATAAGTTCTGGCGGATCTTGCAAATCGGCATCCAATAAGATCACAGCTTGCCCTTTAGCATTGTCAATACCGGCAGTCATGGCAGCTTCTTTACCAAAGTTCCGACTTAAATTTATACACACCATCGAGGCGTACTGGCTTTTAAGATTAAGCATAACATTCCAACTTTCATCATCACTACCATCATTTATATAGATGATCTCAACGCGACTATCGCAAAGTGTACTGAGCACTTTAGCTAACTGATGATGAAATAGTGGCAACATTTCTTGCTCATTATAAACAGGCACAATTATGCTTAGCGTTATCGCATTTTTTATCGAAGATCCATTGTTAATAAGCTGCATTCTTCTCTCCAAAATTAACTGTTATGTCACTTTAAAACAGATGAGGTCTAAAAAAAGTCATCACGAATAGATGCCCAATGTGACACTTTGTAGACCTACGTTAATTTAAGCTGAGCTAAGGTTGAAAATGGTGACAGCAGGCATAAATGCAACAATTTAAAAAGTTTTGTTTAATTGGAGGAGGAGGCTTTATTGTCGATAGCCTTTGTTTTATATTTTTTAGTCATCTTACAAATAATATAATGCTGGCACGGTTACTGTCATTTTGGGTTGCAGCAACAGTCACATGGCTTGGCAATCGCATTTATACTTACAAACAACACCAAAATAATGCTTTTTATCAGTGGTGCAAACACATGCTCACGGCTCACTTCTCTGGTTGCATCAATTTATTGGTTTTTTGGAGCGTAAAAGGAATAACAATCACTGCCGTTGCTTTCGTTATTGGTATTTTCGTCAGCCTATTCATTAACTTCTTTCTTGCTAACCGATTTGTTTTCGTAACAACACACAGTAAATAGCACTTGCCTCATAAAGCACGAGGAGACATTTCGTAGACACCGAACGTGACAAACTACGTTTAAAATCCCCTGCTAATTAGCATGGATATCAGTGTTTACCTTGTTCTAATATATTATGAGATTGTTGAATATGAGACTGTTTAAGATTGCTTTAATTACATTAGGTTATATTGCTTTAATTGGCTGCGGGAGCCCTGAAAATATAGACACGACAGAAAATGATGAGCAAGCTAGAGACTATTCAAGTATTTTTTCGTCTTTACCAACAACCTCTATTTACCCCAGTAACAACCCTTATAATGAAACCAAAGAATACCTAGGTGAATTATTATATTGGGATCCAATTCTTTCTGGTGATCAAAATGTATCCTGCGCTTCATGCCATCACCCTGATTTTGGTTGGGCTGATGGACGAAAATTTTCAATTGGTTCTGACGGCATAGGACTTGGGCCTGCAAGATACGGCTTTGAAGTGACCCCTCTACACGCGCCAACAATTATGAATGTAGCTTTTACCGGTATCAATTCCAGTGAAATGATTGAAAACTTTGTTTCTGGTGGTTACTTCTGGGACCTAAGAGCAGATACATTAGAAGAGCAAGCGTTAGGCCCAATTAAAAACCCTATCGAAATGCTTGGTTATAATATGAGCGAGCAAGAAATCCTGCCAGAGATTGTTATACGGTTACAATCGATCCCTGAATATGTTGAGTTATTTGAGCTCGCGTTTGCAGAGAAAGCCGCTATAACCAGTGTAAATATAGCAAAAGCAATTGCCACCTTTGAAAGAAAAATTATCTCTCCTAATACGCGATTTGATAATTTCCTTTTAGGCGATCAAACAATACTAACCCAACAAGAAATTATAGGCCTCAATAAGTTTATCGATGGGGGATGTGCTCGCTGTCATAAAGGTTCCATGCTTTCTGACAACTTACTGCACGAAGGGGAAGCTATTATCGCTAATAAGGTAGTACGCACGCCCAGCTTAAGAAATATATCGTTCACAGCACCTTATATGCATGATGGCTCGAGAGAAAGTTTAATTGATGCCATTGCAGCTTATGAAGATAGAGGTGATATTGACGTCAATATAGAAGATGATGATTTTAATGATATAGCCACTTTTTTGAAAACCCTCGATACGGATAAATTTTATACGGGAAAACCAGCTAAGGTGCCAAGCAACCTACCTGTTGGCGGCAATATAGACTAAACATACAATCGAGTTAGAAGAGTACACCTCAAAGCTGTTAGATTTTTAACAGCTGTTTTAGCTTATCCGCGCCCGCGCGGCTGGTACTGAGTTCTGACTTTTCTTCATCATTAATAATCACCATCAGCTTGCCATTAAACCAACGTTGAATTTCTTTTATGTGATCAATATTTACAAGGTAACTACGGTGAATACGCACAAAGCTTTGACCAGATAAGCTGTGCTCTAGCTGATCTAAAGTATCACTTAAATGATGTAATGTTTCACCATCGTGGGCAAAGCTATTTCCTTGTTCTGATTTAATAAACTTAATATCTGATGGCGATAATAAAAAAATTCGTTCGCCACTTTTACTAATGAGTTTATTAAGCTTATTTTCGCCTAATTCATACTGAATTTTACTAGGCTGATCATTAGCACACACAACAGCCATTTGCTGCAAAATTTGCTTCTGTGCTTTCGCCAGTGCTTTTTTTAGCCGCGCGATGGGGAAGGGCTTTAATAGATAGTCAATTGAGGCATGTTCAAATGCTTGAACAGCAAATTGATCATACGCCGTGGTGTAGATGATCAACGGCTGATGATCGAGTATATCAACAAGCTCTAAGCCATTAATTTCTGGCATTTGAATATCAAGTAACGCAACATCAGGCTTAAGCTCATTGATCAATGAAATCGCTTCTTTCCCATTGGTTGCAATACCAACAACATCAATATTTTCCATAAGGCTTAATTGATGAGTGAGCTTTTCACGTGCCGGCAACTCATCATCAGCAAATACTAAACGTAGTTTATTCATAACACTAACTCCAAAAATACAACCGCACCACCATGATTACTCAGTGTAATTTTACTATTACCTAGCTGGTTAATGCGTTGCTGTATGTTTTTCATTCCAATACCTGATCCACAACCATGCTTTAACACATGTTCGTTAAAGCCAACCCCGTTATCGCTGACTTTTACCCGAACGACTTTATCAATCACTGTGAGCGCTATATTGATAGTTAAACTACTT
This sequence comes from Pseudoalteromonas sp. H105, assembly GCF_001469215.1. Taxonomy (GTDB): domain Bacteria; phylum Pseudomonadota; class Gammaproteobacteria; order Enterobacterales; family Alteromonadaceae; genus Pseudoalteromonas. The sequence goes on along the minus strand of NZ_LOFH01000002.1, from coordinate 474,080 downwards.
TTTTGCGCATTGTGTTTTATTGCATTTTCTATAATCGGTTGAATAATTAACGGCGGTATATATATGTTATTCAGTTGCTCTGGTAGGGCGTAATTTACTTGTAACTTTTCACCAAAGCGGGCTTTTTCAATGTTTAAATATTTGGTGATAATCGCAAGCTCTTGCTCAAGCGGTATCAGTGTTTGTTCTGCTGTATCTAATGAATACCTAAGTATATCGGCAAGTTCATGTAATACCTCGTCGGCTAAATCAGGGTTAGTATGAATATAAGCCGAAATGGTATTAAGACTATTAAACATAAAATGCGGGTTTAGCTGATACCGTAATGTGGCTAGCTGTGCTCTTTTGCGCGAATGCTTTTCAAATGCGACCTTTTTTTTGCTCTCAATATAAATACTCAAAAAGTAAATACATGAGCCCCAAATCAACCCATTAAAAATAACAAAAATCCCCAACGGCCTGTAATCGTCATAAAAGCTAACCAAAGCATAATCCGTTATTACATTGCCACTGGCCATAAATGACACTGCAATGAGCCACTCAACAACGATTTTTTGATAACCTTTTTTGCGCAAGTAAAAAATAAAAGCCGCAGCCCCCCAAACAGGAAACCAATAAAAAGTTATAAACCAAACAGCTGCCGCAGTGAAGGTGCCACCAGAAATAGGGGCTGAATTGGCGATAACCAAGCCAAGCGCATATGCGATATCAACAATAAGTAGAATAAAAAAGCTGTATCTATAAAAGGGGTGTTTAAACATAATCAGGATTCTTTTTATTAAAAACAATAGCAAATAAACACGGCCACAACCAAATTTATTGATTGTGGCCGTGCACACGTTAATAGTAACTAAACGCTTTAATTTCTAAGGTGTTGTTTAATACAGCCTCTGTTGCGCCAGGCATTTTGCGCCACATTACATTAAACCCTGTAATTTTCTGTGCAGACCACGTCACGGTATTACCAAAGCCAAATTGCTTAAACTCTGTAAAAGGGATGTCTATTGTTCGCCATTGTTCACTCGGCTTGGCTAATACAGTAAAGTTGTCCCAGTCTTTTACATCGCTATGATAGATAGCTAAAGCAAATGGCACCGTAGACCCTTTGTAAGTAAATCGCACACCAGTAAAACCTGATGCATCAACTGGCTGTGGGTATTTTATTTCTGCGCCTGCCCACGCCCCAAAGTTTGTCGGTTTAGCCACTGCTGTGTTAATCGTTAGGCTGTGCGTATTTGACGTTAATTCAACCTTCGATTGCCCCCCCATTACCGCATCACTTAATCCCTGCCAAGGTGATTGGCCATTAAAGTTATCAATAGTAGGTTGTGCTGTTGTACTGCGTGCCGTTTGATTACACACCGGCCCTTGTGGTTCGATTGCCGCATTTTGTGCAATAAGCTTGCTACGGTTGACCTGTTCACCTGATTTATAAACCTGTGAAATGGTATGAATCGCGTTTATGTTTTCAACTGGGTTTTGCTCAAGCAAGATAAAGCTTGCTTCAAAACCTATCGCTAGTTGGCCTATATTAGTGCCTTGATTTATTGCGTGTGCCCCATTAACCGTGGCTGCGTCGATGATTTGCGCGTTCGTTAAACCCGCGTTTTTTAGCGCATCAATTTCATTATGTAAGCCTAAACCATGCAACGTATAAGGGTTGCCTGCATCAGAGCCAGTACCAATCACAACGCCCGCTTGATGTAATTGCTGGATATTAGCGTAGGCGATACTGCGTGTTTGCCAGCTATGCTCTTTCCATTTTGATGGCTCAGGGACTTTCTCAAATAAGCAACCTTGCAACTTACTTGGTACAGGTTTTAGAAGTTCTGTTTGTGAGCTTAATGTGTGGTTATGCTTTTCATCACTGTGATTATGATAAACCGCCAAAGTAGGAATATACGTCACTTTATTTTGCTTCATTAGGGCAATAAACTCATCATCAACCGCTTCACTATTAATACCATGCGCAAGCGCTGTGGCACCCGCTTTTATCGCACGTTTACCATCGGCTAGCGTTGATACGTGAATAAAATAAGGTAAGCCAGCCGCTTTAGAACGTTTACTAAGCTCAATTAATTGGCTATCGGTAAGGGATTGACCTGTGCCACCAAATGTTTCAATGACTGCTTTGGTAAGGTGCGGGTTGGTTGCCATGTGCTTTTGCCATAAGGCATCAATATCACTGTCATGATTGATTTCATACGCACTGCCTCCAAATTGAGTACCATGACCACCTGGATTGGTAAATAAGGTACCAGCATAAAATAAATTAGGTGAGGCTTGTGTAGCGCTTAACTTTTTTGCTTCATCAAGGGTTTGTTGAAATGAAAATAAATCAACAATGTTCGTCACGCCTAAATATAAGTTAGCATTAAAATGCGACTGTACAGGCAAATATTGAAACTCAGTAAAGTTACTTCCTGAAGAGCCTAAATGTACGTGCAAATCAATCAGCCCAGGCAACGCAAATTGGTTATGTGCATTAAATGTTTTATCGGCCTTTTGTTTCTTGCTCGACCCTTTAGCAATATTTACTATTTTCCCGTCATCAATATAAATACTACTCGGCGCTGAAAAGCCTTGCGAGTCATGTTGGTAAACACGTACGTTATCAACTCGCAAGTCAATAGCGTGTGCATTAAACTGACTAACTAAACTTAATCCGATGAGTGTTTTTGTTAAAGTTTTGGTTATTGCTTTCATTTTAAATTCCTTATCAACGTGATGTTTCAGTGCTGTTGATATGAAATTTAGCGCTTTAAATTACGCTATTCATTACTGTGTGGCTAAACCGACACAATTTGGACTTGAATCGACATAAACCTCTATTAATAACTTTTCTTGCTCCTTGAGGCTTTTACCTTAGCTGTAAACCCCCATTACGTTTTGTTTAAAAATCCCGCAGAGCAGGGAGGTAGTTAGCTATTAAATATTGATGTGTAGCGAGATCCAGACTGGTATTTTGTTCAACTACGCCGGTACTCCGATTATTAAATACTGAATGACTTAAAAGCTTTAATACTCAAGCTGTTGATTCTGATTTTTGTTACTACATACCGAATAAACAGCGTTTTCAAACCCGAGATACTCGCCTAATTTTAGAGTGGGTAGAAGGGTTGTTGAATTGATCTCATTAAATTTATGAAACACCATTAATTCACAGTTTATTGTGAATTTAGGTAATTACGAGTTAGTTTTGGTTATAATTCACAGAATACTGTGAATTTCACCTTTATTTAATTACTTCCTCTTTTAATTCACAAAATATTGTGAATTATTAGCTTTCCTGTGCTTTTTTAACTATTATTCACAAAATACTGTGAATTTTGGATTAGTAATGGAAGTCACGATAAAGTCAGCAAAACAATTAGGTAAATTGGCAAGCATTGTGAGGAAAAGCCAAAAGCTTGATCAAAGAACAGCGGGGGACTTCTCCGGTATTAGCATTAATACAGTGAGTGACTTTGAAAATGGCACAGGTTCATTATCTATTGGCCGCGCGTTCGATTTAATGGAAGCTTTAGGCTTAGAGATAAAAATAGACGTAGTTATACCTCAACACGATGAAAAGGCTAAAAGTAAATTAATAACGCAAATCCAGAACATGGTGGCTGGCCATGAATAATAGATCACTCGATGTTTATGCTGGCAAACAGCTCATGGGCCAATTACAAGATAGTAACGGCTTTTGGTCTTTTAAATATGATCAAGCTTGGCTTAACTCAGCTAATAAATTTGCAATAACTCCTAGTATTCCATTACAAGAGCAAATCATTCTTGATTCTGGTACTACGCGGCCTGTGCAGCAGTTTTTTGATAATTTACTGCCAGAGGAAAATGCACGTGAGTTATTAGCTAAAGAAGTGAAAGTTGACCATGAAGATTCATTTGCTCTACTTACTGCATCAGGTATTGAATCAGCAGGTGCTTTAACTCTATTACCAGAGCATTTGGATTTTCCAAGCCCCAGCGCAATACCGTTAACTTTTGCCGAGCTATCTAGTCGAATTAAAAACTTACCAAGAGCACCGTTAAATAGCCGCCAAAGTAGCCGCATGTCACTTGCTGGCGCGCAACATAAAATGCTGATTATTAAGCTCGGTGATGAACTATTTGAAGGAAACGAAGGCACACCTTCAACTCATATACTCAAACCCGATCATTCTGAGCCAGACCAATACTGGCAAACGACATGTAATGAATGGTTTATGATGAAACTAGCGGGACGATTAGGGTTAGATGTACCCAATGTAGAACTCATTTATACGCCCGAGCCGACCTATCAAGTTGAACGTTTTGACCGTACAGGAAGTTACCCTGATCAAGAGCGTAAACATATTATAGATAGTTGCCAGTTATTAAGTTATAGCAGGCACTCCAAATATTCTGCATCAACGGTTGAAACATACCAGAAAATACTCAATAAAGTACGCCCTAAAGCGGCAACGGCTATTAAGTTATACCAATGGGTTATTTATAATTTATTAGTCGGTAACGGGGATGCGCATTTAAAAAATATCAGTTTTTATTACGAAAACGGATCTGCGCAAATAACACCGTTTTATGACTTATTAAGCACCATTATTTATGTTCCAGAAGGTACAAAGCCTCTAGAAGAAGCCTTATCTGTTCCCATAAATGATAAAAAACGTTTCTGTGATGTCAACAAAGCTGATGTTATCGCTTTTGCAAAAGAGCTAGGTATTCCAAACTCTACAGCAGTAAAGCAGCTAAGTTATTTTGTAGAAAGTATAGAGAGTGAATTTAGTAATTTATACCAAGAAGTTGCAAATATGCCACCTGCGGATGTACGCGCAGCGGAATTAAGAATGTTAAGACAAGTGCAGTTTTTAGTGGTTAAAGAAATGGTTGGGAAGTTGAGTTAAACTATGTTTAATGGCAACACACGACAGAACTTGTTTAACCTATGATTTGAACACGTATTACTGAATTATCCTTATCGCAAAGTGCTATTGAAATAATACAAATTACGAAAGCTGTACTGACCATCAAGGATAACAATATAAGGGAAAAGCATGCCCATTTCACCACATCAAAAGATTATTAATACAATTGTTAGAGAAGCATTTAAACCAATAGGTGTTAAAAGAAAAGGGCAAACAAGAATCTGGCTTGATGATAATGGCCTTTAGACAACTGTAATAGAATTCCAGCCCTCAAGGTGGAAAAAAGGCACCTCTCTCAATATTGCGGTATGCTTTCAATGGTATCCAAAAGAACATTACTCGTTTGATTTAAGCTTTTTTAGAGAAATAAAATTTGTTGAGTTTGAATCAGAAGAACAATTTAAACATCAAGTTCAAGTATTAGTAGATGAAGCAAAGCCTATAATTTTACACATTAGAAATTTATTTTCCGATAAAAAATCTTTAAAAGAGCATGTAATTAACGAACTCGATAAGAATAGCTCTATCTGGTCAAAATATAATAGAGGTATGGCATGTTTAATAAGTGGTGACATAGGCCAAGCTATACAGTTTTTCCAACAAGTTACTGACGATATTGAGGACAGGGAGTGGGCTAAAGAAGTAAAAGGTATAGCCCAAAGATTATTAGAAGTACTGGCATCAGAAGAGAACTATTTACCTTTTATCGAAAGTTTAGTTAACAAATCTAGAGAGCTAAAAAAATTAAAGCCTTACAGTATCTCTGAAATATAAAAACAATAACTAAAATGCCATGGATCATTTATTACTCAGCCAATACCTACAAATTTTTGTTGGGTTTCGTTGCACTCTTCCCAACCTACGCTTTGTAAACCCCCGTTACATTTTGATTAAAAAAGCCACACACTAACAGTTAGCATGTGGCTTTTTAGTCTTTAAACTAACTAATCTAATCACTTATCCAATAAGTTCTTTTCAAAAAACTCGGCCATCATGGTGTGATAATGCAAAGTCGTGCCTTTGCCTTCACGTAGGCTGTGTGAGCGGTTAGGGTATGAGAAAAACTCAAACTGTTTGTTGTGCTTAACAAGTTCATCAATTAAACGCTCTGAGCCTTGGTAATGTACGTTATCATCGCCAGTGCCGTGAATAAGCAGTAGCTTACCGGTTAGGTTTTTAGCAAAGGTAATTGGCGAGGTATTATCGTAACTCTCTGGGTCTGTATTTGGGTTACCCGCATAACGTTCTTGGTAAATAGTGTCGTATAAACGTATATCTGGCACGGGTGCTGAGGCAATCCCCACTTTAAATTTATCACCATGGCGGAACAATAAGTTAAGGGTTGAACTACCGCCCCCTGAGTGGCCCCACACGCCAACGCGGTCGGTGTCTATTACATCCCAACGTTTGGCCATGGCATCAAGCGCATCAACTTGGTCTTGCACGGTAATTGAGCCGATTTTTTTGTAAATCGATTTGCGCCAATCACGGCCTTTGGGTGCGCGAGTACCACGGTTATCAACCGATGCCACAATAAACCCTTTTTGCGTTAACAGTGATTTATACAAGTAGCTATTGCCTTCATAGCGGTCTTGTACTGTTGAGCCCCATGGTTCGCCGTATACGTAAAAAACAATCGGGTATTTTTTACTTTTATCCATGTTCTCTGGGAACATAATGTAGCCGTCAAGTTCGGTGCCATCCTGTGCATTCACTTTAAAAAACTCATGGTTTGGTAAGCTTTGCTCAGCCAGTTTTTCTTTCAGTTCATTATTTTCAACTAAGGTTTTAACATTACTGTGATCGTTCACGTTAATAATTTGCTTAGTGGGCGGGGTGCCAAATTTAGAATAGCTATGCATGGCCCATGAGGCATCTTTTGACATGTAATAGCTGTTTGAGCCTTCAAATTCTTCAGGAGTTACACGCACAGGTTTGCTGCTACCATCAAGTGGTGTGCTGTACAAATAACGCTGACCAGGATCGTTTGGCGAGGCAATAAAGTACATAACATTTTTGTCTTCATTGATAGTGAGCATATCAACAATATCGTAATCGCCAGGCGTTAGGTCAATAATGGTTTTGCCATCGCGCGATACACGGTAAAGATGACGCCAGCCGTCACGCTCACTGTGCCAAATAAAGAATTTTCCGTCTTTTGACCAATTGGCTTTATAAAACCATTCGATAAACGCATCGTCTTTGTCTTCTAAAATTTTAGTCAGTTGCTGCTTTTGCCAGTCAAACAACCATACCTTGTTGTGGCTTTGCGGGCGGTTTAAGTCTTGGATCATTAACTCATCCCCAGTACCTGCCCAGCTGATCCGCGGAATGTAGCGATCGCGATTATCGCCTTCAAGTTCAGCCCAACGGGTTTGTTTATCACTAAGGCTTACCACACCTACACGCACGGCTGAGTTAGTTTCACCCGCTTTAGGATACGGAAATGTTTTGAGAGTAGGGTAGAGCTCATCGGTGTTATTGATCATAGTGAAAAATTTAACATCACTGGTATCAAGCTGCCAATAAGCGATTGATTTGTTATCGGGGCTCCAACGAAAGCCATCCGCAATGGTGAACTCTTCTTCGTACACCCAATCAAAATTACCGTTTACGATGGTGGCACTGCCATCGGTTGTGAGCGCGGTTACATCGTTACTACCAACCGCTTGCATATAAATATTGTTATCGCGCACATACGCCACTTTTGAGCTATCAGGCGAGAACTTAGCAAACATGAGCTTAGTTGGTTCAACGTCTACGCCACCTAATTGTTGTAATTGGTTAGTCTCAAGGTTGAGTAACCAAAAGTCCCCACGGCTGCGTGAGCGCCAAACTTGCTCGCTATTGGTAAATACCATGAGCCACTTACCATCTTTTGACCACTGGTAGCTTTCTATTGCTAATGGTTCTTCAGCGCCTTCTGGGTGTAGTTTTTCAAACTCAACTAATACCTTACGGCCCGTGCCATCGGCATTGTAAAATACGATATCGTTGCCTTTTACGCCGTGTTCTTTTTCATCATCAGCTTTGGCATTCTCAGTGTTGTCTTTTTTATCTTTTTCGCTTTCACGTTCTTCAAGCACAGTGTAGCCAGTGCCATCATCAAGCCATTTAAAGTAAGTGCTACGTTGTGCTTTAAAGTATTTGTCTTTATAGATTTGCTCAAGGGTGAGTGGGTTACTAACTTGACTCACCGCAGTGTTTTCTATGGTATTTTGTGTCATTGAACAGCCTGATAACGAAAGCCCAGCCAGTACTGAGAGTACTAACACTGAGGATTTGAATAGTTTCATGTGAGGTCCTAAAGTAAGGTAATGCTTTTGTTATTGTTAAAGATGTCTTGCAATAAGCTTACTTTAGCAAACTTTCTCAGTTAATAGTTTATAGCTTATCGCAGAGATCTATCTATCCACCTCAAGTATTGCATGCAATATACAATAAAGCACCTTTTTATTAGTCATACTGTTACCTTGGTTACTTTATACGGGCAGAACGCTGTACAAGGCATTGTTAGTAAAATAATGATCTCTACAAAGGTCAGCGTATTGATAAATACAGACTACTTTTGCCATTGGTATTTCACTTGTTTAACCGTCAATATGTGTGCTCTGCGCTTATATGTGCGACATACAGTGAGGGAAATATTTCAGCTAAATTTACTGTTCCTTCCAACATGTAGCCTCTATAAAGCCATCGAATAAACAAGTACCTATATGATAAACAAAACTGTAATGGGGGTTTACACTAAACGACTCAAAAGGACCAGCAAAATCCAGCACTTCTGCATCATCGTAAATATAAATTCCTATGTTTAGCTTTGCGTTAATTCACTTTATTTGCGGCAAACATTAATTTTAGCCATCTTAAATCTTTTGCTTCTAAATTTGCTTGCTTATGGAGTGAGGGATTATTGAAAACGTCTTTATAAACGTGGCAAATAGCTACTTCAGTTAGCTCACGCCACTTTTCATCTTGAAACTCAGGTAAGTGCCCGTCCGCTAAATTAAAACTGGAGAGCGGATCGTGTTCAGCCTCTGTTGTTCTTAGAGTAAGGTCGAGCTCTTGAAGAATTGGGTTGATGACCTGCACCGTGTTGGCCGCTTCAAATTCTTCAATAATCGAGCTTTGCGCTGCGTTGATTTCTTTTTCAAGCTGATACCGAGACAGCTTATCTGCAGAAGCACGTAAGCCATACTTATTGAGTAGGCCTGTTATGCTAGGTAGCACTGCTTTAGCGGCGATACTTGCTCCTAACAATGGGTTAGCAATAGCGGCTAGGCCACCCACCAACAGCATGCCATAAGTGAGCTTTCGGTCTAATTCATCAATACTATTTGCCAACTCCTGCAATGTATTTGTTTGTCCAACAGCTTGTTCACGCATAATTTCATCGGTGCTGTGCAACATATACTGACGAAGACCCGCTTCTGCATGTTCATGAGCAAAGTGAAAAACGCGCCGTTTTGGTAGATTATTTACTTCAGGTACGCCTTTAGGCAAGCATCGCATGGTATGCAGAGCAAATTTATATTCTGATAATTCAAAAGGAATAACAAAGTAGTGTTTCTCATCATATGAAGTGGGAGTTTGCTTACCAAAACGCTCCAAAGACATGAAAATAGGCAGCCCGTTGAGCTTTTCAGTGGCTAAGACCACCCCTTTGTTGAGCTCATCTATAAAGTGACCCGACGTCGACTTTATCGCAGCAATTCCTTTGTTTATCAGGTTTTTCATATGAGTGTTAATCCAGCTCTAATTGCGCCCGCTCGACGCTTTCTTTAGGTAATTCTTTTTGTACTGATACACCAAGCTCTTTAAACTCAGAAGCTTGTTTAATTAGATTGCCTTTACCACGGTATAACTGAGAAAACGCTTTATCGTAGCTTTCTTTGGCTTTATCTAACTGTTTACCTACGCCTTCCATACTGGTCAAAAAGCCATTAAGTTTACTGTAAAAACGTTCTGCGCGGTTTGCCAGCTCTTTTGAGTATTTAGTTTGCTCTTCAAAACGCCATAACTGTTTTACAATATTTAAACTGGTTAGCAGGGTAGTGGGGGTTGCAACCAGTATATTTTGCTCTATCGCTTGTTGGTAAATATCACTTTGGTACTTGAGTGCTTCAACAAATGCAGATTCAATAGGCACAAACATAATCACCACTTCTGGTGAGTTAAGCCCAGGAAGACGGTCGTATGACTTACTGGCTAGCTCGTTAATTCGTGCTTTAACCGCTTCCACATGCTCTTTAATAGCTTGTTGCGCTTGCAGCTCGTCATCTGCATTTACAAAGCGAGTGTAGGCATTTAACGATGTTTTAGCATCAATAACCAGATGACGACCTTGCGGTAAGTACACTACAACATCGGGCCGCAGACGGCCATCTTCAGTATTAAATGACACTTCTCGTTCGTAATCCGTGCCTACACGCAAGCCTGCGCTATCGAGCACGTTTTCAAGCATGAGTTCTCCCCAATTTCCTTGGGTTTTCTTTTGCCCTTGAAGTGCATTACTGAGTTTATCTGCTTGCTCTGTAACAGCTTGGCTTTTCGCTTGTAAATGCAGTAGTTCTATTTTAAGTGCTTCACGTTGTTTTGAGTCTTCAACGTGGATAGATTCTAGTTTATCCCTAAAGCCTTTAAGCTCACCTTGTACAGGTTTAAGTAATTGCTCAATGCTTTCTTGATTAAGGGTTTTAAACTGTTTTGATTTATTTTCTAAAATTTGGTTTGCTAGGTTTTCGAACTCTTTTTTAAGCTGCGCTTTACTGTCATTAATATGTTGCAGTTGCTGCTCAAAATGCATTTGTTTTTGTTCAAGTTCAGTACGAAGTGAATTAAGCTCAACATCACGGGCATTATATTCAAAGCGCAATGACGTTAAGTCAGCCTCAGCTTTTTGCCAATAATTATTATATTGTTGACTCTGTTTTTCTTGCTCAATAAAGCGGGTTTTGAAATGCTGAGCTTCATCGCGCTGCTCTTGGTATTCTTGCTCTAAACGCGTGTGCTTATCGAGTAATGTTGTTGTGTGCGCGTGTTTGTCATTAAGTTGCGTTTGTAATGACGCCAGCTCCTGGTCCTTTGTATTAAGCCGTTGTAAATACTGCTTACGACGCACTGCGCTTATAACACCAAAAAGTGTAGCACTCGCAGCAAAGCCCACCCCAACACCCACCCAATCAATATTTGTAAGTAACTGTATATACATAAATAAACTTAATTAACCCTCATATAATTCATCATATCGAATTACACGCGGGCAAGATAGTTGTTAAACAGCTTGGATCATAACAATAAAAAAAATAAATACCTATAAAGCCAGTAAGACTGACGTAATTGTTTTTTCGAGGCATAAAAAAAGCCAACCTAATTAATGGGCTGGCTGATTATTACTAAATTTAGTAACAAATTTGGGAAATCAACATGATGCATGCACGAACTGCAATTCAACTACATGCTTATTAATAGACATCAACGTTAAAAGTTAGTTCAAAAAAAGTTTAATTAATTTGATCTTTTTAGATCATAAAAAAACCAGCTCAATTTGAGCTGGTCAATATTACTAACAAATAAGTAACTAAATAGGGGAAATCAACATGATGCATGTACAGACTACAATTCAACTACATACCTAATAATAGACAATTACTAAGAAACTTAGTTCCAATTAATTTGATCTTTTTAGACATAAAAAAACCAGCTCAATTTGAGCTGGTCAATATTACTAACAAATAAGTAACTAAATGGGAAATCAACATGATGTATGCGCAAACTGCAATTTAACTACATACTTAATAATAGACCCTAGGATCACACTTTAGTTCAACTAACAGTGAAACAAAGTTTAATTTAATTGAGGCATAAAAAAGCCAGCCTAAATTAAGCTGGCAAGTTATTACTAAAATAAGTAACAAATATGGGAAATCAACATGATGTATGCGCAAACTGCAATTTAACTACATACTTAATAATAGACCTTAGGATCACACTTTAGTTCAACTAACGGCGAAAAAAGTTTAATTTAATTGAGGCATAAAAAAACCAGCCTAAATTAAGCTGGCAAGTTATTACTAAAATAAGTAACAAATATGGGAAATCAACATGATGTATGTATCAACTGCAATCTAACTACATACATTTTAATAGACCACGATAATTTTGATCCGTTCAATAAAATTGCACTATTTTATTAAACTCAACATTTGTTGCTCGTCGAATCGAGTAAAACTCATTGATTTATCGGTAAAAAGTGCATCAACAAGTGCTTGTTTTTCTTGTTGCATCTTATAGACTTTTTGTTCTATTGAATTAGCCATTATTAGTTTGTAAACAAATACCGGGTTAGTTTGACCAATACGATAAGCACGATCAGTGGCTTGCTTTTCAACGGCCGGGTTCCACCAAGGATCAAAATGAATCACTGTATCTGCTTGCGTTAAATTAAGACCGGTACCGCCAGCTTTCAAACTAATTAGAAAGACAGAGGTACTTCCTTCAGTGAACTGCTCAATAACTTTATCGCGATGACGTGTTTGCCCTGTTAATAGGCTAAAGGGGATAGTCTGTGCTTGCAATTGCTCAGCAATAATATCCAGCACAGAGGTGAACTGGCTAAATATGATGATTTTTCTGCCTTCTGCTAACATTGAGGGAATATGCTGGCTTAACCAATTGAGCTTAGCACTTTGTGCTGCAGTGTGAGCATCAACTAACCTAGGGTGACAGCATACTTGTCGCAATTTTAATAATGCGTCTAAAAAAGCGAGTTTACTTTTTTGCGCACCTTGAGCAGCAAACAAATGGATCATTTTCTCTTCAAGCACATCCGTAATTGATTGATACATGACTTTTTGTTGTTCTTCAAATTCAAATTCTTTGATAAGTTCAGTTTTAAGTGGCAACTCTTGCGCAACCTCCGCTTTAGTCCGGCGGAGAATAAATGGCATTATCAATGCTTTTAATTCACTGGCTCTTTGGGGATCTGAATCACGCTCTATGGGAATTTGAAAGTGGCTCTTAAAGTGCGATTGTGATCCAAGCAAAGAGTCCATTGCAAAATCAAGTAACGATTTAAGTTCAAATAAGTTATTTTCAATTGGAGTGCCGCTTAAGCACAATTTGAATGAGGCGTTTAAACGCTTAACTAACCGCGAAATCTGGGCACTGTCATTTTTTATATATTGGGCTTCATCAAGTACAATGTTTTCAAAGTGCAGGGGCGAATAATAAGCAATATCCCTTTTTAATAAAGGGTAGGTTGTGAGGATACAGTCAGCCTGACCCAAGTGTTGCAACTGCTCGACACGGGCTGACCCGAAAACAGTGGTCACTTTTAAATTGCTGGCAAATTTAAACATTTCATTTTGCCAGTTACTAACAAGACTGGTTGGGCATACTATTAATGTTGGGCCTGATTGAACAGTCTGCTTAGCGCTTGCTAAAAACGCAATGACTTGAAGTGTCTTACCCAATCCCATATCATCAGCTAAGATTCCACCTAACTGATGTCGCTTTAAAAAGTGCAGCCAGTTGACACCTTGCTGCTGATATTCGCGAAGTTTTACACCCTTATTTAAACCAGAATGTGCCACCACGGAAGTAGGGGATTCTGCATTTAACTCGTTAAGATAAGTCTCTAAGTTGTTATCACTAATGTTTACATTGATACCATTCAGCGCTACGAGTTCAGGCAAGTAAGAAAGCGGGATAAGTAATTCATCACGTGTTTTTATAAATTCAAAGCGCTCAAGGAACCCGCAAAGTAGTTTGAAAATCTGCTTGTCAATTACAGCAAATGTTTTACCTTGTTTAAAATAAAAATACGATTCACTTTGGCGATTTAATGATTGGTACTCAGGGCTATCATTAGCAAGTAAATGCGCGACTTTGTATTTTGAGATCATTATTTTACCAACAACTTGATGCCCTTTACCACGTGTGACGTCTACGCTGACGGGAAGCAATGATTTTTTAATACGCAAATTTTTATCTTCAACCTGCCAGCCGCGTTTACGTAAGTTAGGTACCACTTCGTATTTAAACCAATGTTGAAATGCATCTATTTGTTTATTATATACAAATTGGTTATGTAAAGCCCCTTTACATATAGTAAATCCGAGGTTAGTTAACTCAGTCATAACCGTATTTTCAAGCGCTAAGTTGAGCAATTCTTTAGGAGCTGTATTCGGCGGAAAAGTTGCACCTTGGTAGTTAAAGACAAGTATTAATGTAAGTTGATTATTCTCATTGTTTACTTCAATTTCGGCAAAAGTATCAGCATGACGGTTAACCTTTTTCCCTTGCTTTTGTTGGTAATGAGGAATAACACCATCGCCAAAGTTTGAGCTAATTTGCTTAAAGACTCGTTCGAAGTTTTCAGTATGCACGGCTGGCATCGATTGAATATGGGCAACCTCTTCACCACTCAACGGGGTGCGTATTCGGCCAATTTGTAGTGTGTCAGTATCTAAGTATGTTGGTGGTGACGTTTTTAATAATAACCAAGAAGGTTTCTCGTTAATCGTTATATTCAGTTGCATTAAGTCGTTTGATTTATTCCAATTAAAATTAAGGTCAACAGCACTATCAGGAGTAACAGCATGCCTTGAACGGCCATAAAACAAACGCCCCGTGGCAATCAGCTGTTGAAGTGCTGCAAAGCCCCATTGTCCCTTTAACTCTAAATTCCCTAATGCGTTTTGAGAGCGGATCCAGCTAAAAAGCCTAAAGTCAGTTTCAAGTAGATCAACAGGAGTAACAAAACTATTTAGTTGTTGGTCAGTAAGGTTTCGACCTAAAGTGTACTGATCTTTATTTGAATAAGAGGCTATTTTTGGCGTTAAAATTAATTTACTTTCTTCAAGATCAAGCACAAACAATAATACATTCTTAGTACTTAATTTATGGGTGTGTTTGATTGTTTTAAGCTCATCAAACCAGTCATTTATTATGTAGTCTTGACCATATTCACCAGAGTGATCTATTTTAAGTTTGAGTAAAACGGCGGCTAAATGACGACAGCTCGTTTTTGCCTTACATGAACAAAGCCTTTCGACAGAGTATCCATTATCTAATTTTTTTATTTCAATGTGTTGGGTAAATGTGCTGCCTTCATTACCAAACATAGACGCGTCAATAATGGAAAAATCTTTGTTATGCTCTAAGAAGTTGATCTGGCCATTGGCAAGGTACTCTTTGGCTTGCTTGAGAACATGAGGCTTAAATAATTGTTTAATAAACCTTTCAGAAAGTGGGAATAAGGTTTCTTGTTCTTGTTTTATTTCTTCAAAAATAGCAAGAAGATCAGACTTTGATAAGTTAGCAGACATAACGGCCAAAGCAGTATAAATAAAAATTAATTCTACCAGTATATGATTTATCACCTTCCAGCTAAAGCTTTAATAAAATAAAACACACTGGTTGGAGTAGCTTAGTTGGTAAAAAATCGGTTTATCAACAAGAATTGGGTATACAAAACAAAAGACACACAACTAAGCCACAAGATATATACAACTTAATAACAAGTAGGGGGGCTTACAGATCAGTTTTTTACTAAGGAGATAGGATTTTAAGATCAAATCGAATTTAAACAGGTATGTGTGGGTAAAAATCTGATCCAAACAAGGTAAATTGGAGGAAAAGAGGGTTTTTAGATCAAATTTTTACTAACATTGAAAGCTCTGAGATCATACTTTTACTAACTTAAGACAGACCTCAGATCAATATTATACTAACTAATTGAACGCTTTTAGCAGTTTGGTGAGCTGTTCTAAACGTTTGTCAGTCATCACTTTATTATCAATTTTTATAGATAAATCGCCGCTTTTTAAATTTCGCTGAACACTTACAAAATCGTTTTCTAAAACAGCTTCTTTACGACCAACAGTTTGTTCTTGGGCTGTTAATGCCTTGGTAATAGCCATCGCATGTTTATCATCTCCTTCAATTAGCAATAATTGAGGATCGTTAGCTACTTCTTGAACAAGTGCATCAAACGTTTCTGAATCTCTTTCTTTGGCTGCAATAAGCTTTTTAGCAACTTCACGACCTACATGATTAGCTGTAGGATAAAGTGCTAACACCGCTGCAGGCAGGTTCTCATAGGCTTTGATTGCATCAGCAACTGCAGTATGTGAAACCCCTTCGATTGCAGATATTTCCCTATAAGAACCCTTTTTCCCCTGGCTGATCAACTCATCTCTGGTTTGTTGATAGGCTTGGCCTAACTCCCATAGACTAGGTGCAATATATTGATCAGACGAAACAGCCAGTATTTTTGCATCTGAATCAGTAAAATCAGTAGAGCTAAGGACAAGATAATCTGCATTACTTAAAATACATGCCATTCTACGCCGAGAGCCTGCTAGTACAAGCATTTCATCGCCTTTATCCCAACACAATGCAGGATGCTGATTACGGCCGTCATGTGCAATTGCGGGTAATATGTCAGCGACTGACTTTTCATTAAGTAGCGCCTGCACTCGACGGTTTTTACCATACACTTTTGTATCGGGTTCAATCTGCGAGTGAGGGATAACTTTACAAGTTAATGTGATTGAACGAGAAGGATCGCTTGGGGCAGGCATTTTTATTACATCGCCAGCAGAAGCTTGTTCTAACAGCTCATCCAAATTACTGTTACCAATTGTTGTTGCAAATGGGTCTAAGCGGGTGTCGTTTTTGCGTTTTTTTGCCATTTTTATTAACTACCTTACTTAGGGTTTTTAAGTTGAGATTGGGTAGACTGCCAATTCGAGCGAATTAACATCTCAAGTTCATCAACAACATCTTTAATGTTTTCTTGTGCGCGAATCAATGATTCTCGACTTGCTAAACTATCAGACGTTTTTTGATCAAAAATAGTATTAAATGAGGATGAACTCGCCGTTATAGCTGAACTGTGATTAATAGGGTAGCTCATAACTTGTCGACCAAACGCACTGCGAACATCTTTTACAATATCACGCTGAGAGTGATTACCTTTTACATAATTGGTCACTAAGAACTGCATAAAATCCCAGCCTTCATGGCCTAAGGATGCAACAGTATGATAAATCTCACCTAAACGTTTGAGGTATTTATTATTTGCATCAAAATCAACGGCCTCAGGGTGAACCGGAATTAACATGGCTGTAGATGACATTAATGCATTATAAAACATAAAGTTAAGAGATGGTGCGGTGTCAATTAGAATGATATCAAATTGGTCTTTTACTGGGTCAATAACCTTTTCTAATAACTTATGGTAATGGCGTGTTTTATCATAACTCGAACTATCTTTAAGCAAGGTTGCCGTTTCATGTTCAAAGTAAAAATCATCCATACCTGATGGCAACATTCTAATATTAGGAATGTGAGTTGGTAAAAAAGAGTTTGATACTAAATCTTCCCATGTCTCGCCTTTATCAAGCTCAATACAATCACGCATTAAATCACCCACAGTAATTGGATCTGGCTCGCTGGGTGGAAAAAAGCTTGAAGAAGAACCTTGAGGGTCTAAATCGATGATACCGATTCTATAACGTTTAATATTTGTTGTAGCTAGTGCAGCAGCTATATTAACCATACTTGTAGTTTTACCACAGCCACCTTTTAAAGAGTTGATAACAATAACTTGTAGTTTATCTGACTCAGAGCGATGATCAGGCTTAATATCCATGATATCAGCCATAGCAAAAATATTAACTAACGTGTAAGCATAATGACCGTTCGCACCCCGCTTAATATTAAGTTCATCAAAATCACCGTTATCATGACGGCGTTTTAAAGTGCGATTATTACAACCTAAAAGATCAGCTGCTGCTTTTTGAGTATAGGTTCTTAACTCTTTCTCTTCAGATTTCAAGTGGGCACGATAATGCTGGATACGTCCTTCTAAAGATTTTTCAGCAACTTCTGCGGTTGCTTTTAAAAGCCGGTAAGTGGCTAATGCATTATTATGAATTGACATGCTTTATTCCTCAAAGTTAGGCTATAAGTATAATGTCCATTCAATTGACTGTAAACAACTATTTAAGACGACATCACTTTTAATAAGCAGACATAAAAAAATTAATTTATAGATATAAAGTTGCTTAGTATAAATAAAGAAGTTTAAATATGGTTAGAGTATAAGGTAATAAAGGTTAAGAGTTAGAAAAGGTGGTATAAATATATGATATTAATCAATAAAAGGTAAAAAGTTGGATCATGTTTATACTACGTTAAGATCAGATCTCTCATAACTGCCAGATCATGATAATACTAAGCTACTTTTTAACTTTGAAGTTATGCACATATTAAACACAATATTATGCACATTTTTAATGCCTAAGATCCGATTTTTACTAAGTAAAATAGAAAGTTATACACTTCTAGCTATGTAAATGTAGTGAGTAAATTAGTATAGATCTGATCTGTAGTAAGTACAGATCAGATCTATGCTAACTCAGAACATGTTTATACACAGGGCTATTTAAATTATCTCTATTTTGTCGTGTAATTTTAACTGAAATAAAGTTTTTAAGTGACATAGATACGCTTGGAGTTAGTAAAAATTCGGTTTATAAGTGGTCGCTTAGTAAAAATATGATCTCAAACCAGTAAAATAAAACTAGCTTAGTAAAATAGTGATCTGAAAATTTATTTTAAACTCAGATCAAGTTTATACTAACTTAAACATTTAACTTTTAGCTTTATATGTGTTGTTATTAGCTGTCGCAATAAAATTTGGAAATAAGAACAATGAGCCGAAAGGTCAACATCTCGGTAGATAACTTACCCGATACATTACGGGGACAAATCCACGGGGTGGAAAGTGCAATCGATAATGAAAGTTTAGCTTTATTTACAGATAATAAAGATGTTCGTATTTCAATTGAAAATGCGGCCCACGGATTACGTGCTTATTCTAATACTTTTAATCATTATGATTTATGGGGACGATTTGTTCGTTCTGGCCATAAAAAATTGCCATTAGAAGAAGCACCGAAAAAAACCATTATTACTCGTAAGATATCTGAAAAAGTAGATGGCATTTTGTATGACGGTGAGATTAAAATAACTCCGGCAGTGGTAAGTTCTCGAAAAGATGGTGAAGATGTTGAGTATTTAGTTTGGCCATCTGATCGTGAAGAAAAAGTTGAACGTGCACTTATTCGTTTAGCCTCTAAAGGGAAGATAGTAAAAATCAATTTTAAGTCCGGTATTCAATACGCCGTCGTTTTTTCGATGAATGAATTGGCGCAAGAACTTAAAGCTGTTGGCCAGTCAATGCCATATCCACAAATCAAAGAAGCATTAGAAGCATTACAAGGTTCTAAACTATCATTTAAATATTCTGCAACAGATACAAAAAATACAGATATCGATGATTCATTTTACGAATCTAATATGAACTTTTTATCATCATTACATTTCAGTGGTAAAAAAGGGCAGGGCGGTAATGTTAAATGCGTGGCATGTTTAAACGCGTTTGTTCACAATATGATTGATAACCTTGAATATAAGGGATATTACTTTAATAGTGCGCAAGAGTTAAAACGCGGTTTGTCACGTTGGATGATGTTGCGTCTATATCATCTTTGGCGTTATGCAGCGCCAGGAAAAACTTACCATTTCAGATTGCTATCTATCATGGAAAAATATGGTTCTATCTACTCAACAGATGATATTACTGAAAATAAATTAAAAGCGTTGCGTCGCGATATGACGACTACGATGAAAGATTTAATCGAAAAAGGCGCAATTTCAGAATACAGTATTACTAATGTTAAAGGTGATAAAACTGGTAATATTATTGATTACACCTATGAGATGCATCCTTCTGATCAATTCTGCGATGAGATTCTTACGCTTAATAAACAAAATAAACGTATTGAGATTCAAGGCGGTAAGCGAATTGTTGAAAATGCAGTGTTGATAGATGAAGATAAAATAGAAGAAATAGTC
This sequence comes from Pseudoalteromonas sp. H105, assembly GCF_001469215.1. GTDB lineage: Bacteria > Pseudomonadota > Gammaproteobacteria > Enterobacterales > Alteromonadaceae > Pseudoalteromonas. The sequence continues at coordinate 454,239 of NZ_LOFH01000002.1, read as the reverse complement.
GAAGATAATTAATTATAAAAGCCTTTAGTAAAACTAAAGGCTTTTTTGTATTAGCAAAGGGAATCACTTTTTTCAGTAAATACACTAGTTATATAAAATTAAAATAAAGCGCTATTTAACATAATGCAAAATGTGAAATAGCTATTGATCAATCCGTTACTTGCTCTAAATACAGCCTATCCACTAAAAAATCATACTCTTTTTTTCTTGGGTGACTTTGAGGTTTTATATAATTTGGCAAAGTGCCGAGTTTAACATCTGGTTCTGGGTTTATCAGAATAAAAGGCAACGCTGCACTAACATGATATCTATTTTGCGCAGTGTATCTTACATTTACCTGCGGACTTACTCTAGTTGGTCTGCGAATTCTCAGTTTTTCTTTATCCCCCAAACTTGCAACGCGAACTTGCTCTTGGGCAACAAGCGCTTGCCAACTATGTTGATCGATCATCCTTGGGTTAGAATAGCCAGCGGATTTTTCAAGCATTGCTAATGCCATTTTCTTTGTTAATGTTTTAGTTGCATGCTTGTGCATCCAAGTAAAGCGAACTGAGAAAGGGGACTGATGTTCAAAATGAACCTTTCTGTATGCCGCAAGTGTAATTAAGTTTGGAACTGCATTATGAACTGCTTCAAAACGAGCATTATTATTATCAATCGACAATATACACTCTTTAAAAGCCGCTTTTGCTTTATTTAGCTGTTGTATACGTGCAATAAGATTTTCTTTATTTGTATTTTTCAGTACTAACAATCCAGGATGACGTTTAAGTACACGAGAACTAAAGCCTGATTTTTTATATATATCAGTAAAAGAATTTAAAATTGACCTATGCGCAATTTCACCTGTTTGTTTGGTCACTTCAATAGTGTGTGGAACTATCTTTTCATCATTACTTTCCGTTTCGGGCAGCTGATAAAATTCAGCTTTTGAATATTCACATTCTTTCAAATCTTCTATAAATAAATCAGTTAGATCATTTAGCAAATCAAATTGACTGCGTATTTGTACTTTAGAGGCCATAAGAACACATCATACTAAATCGTTGCCTGTAGCATATCATTTTACAGAAATTTTACTATTCCCTGATTACTTTTTTTCCAATTGACTCCCGTGTTGAGATAATACTTGATTAAATTAAGTATGATGTGTTCTTTGTGTTTTATCTTTATTGTTTAGAAATTTTTAATATTAAATCACTAGCTGTAAAACTCAGTTACTATATGAAGTTTGAAAGGTGATTTTATTACTCTAAGCTTAGTAATGGTGCATGCTTGTAAAACCTTCATAAGATGCCGTTAAAGTCTTTTTCTAACCAAAAGAAGTGGATGCATATAGTAAGCCTTTAATGCACAAAAAACTTTCGTAAATCTTGTTGCTAAGGTTAATATATGTGGTAACAGTTAAGGGTATATTTTAAAGGCGTATATTGATAAAACGTACTTTTGATGCCGGTATTTCAATATCTTCCGAAGACTGAGGTAATGCAATTGTTCAACGCGGTAGCGCTATGTAATTTGTACGTAGGTAAAGAGTATAATCCGTACATACGATGAGCCGTGTCTGAAGCGCATTAATAACAGTTACAAAGTGAATGATTAAGTGTTAAATAAAATCGACAAACTAACACTGCGATATTCAATTTTATAGGGATATTCACAATCTAAAAATTCCAATTGAACTTAGGCAGTGCTTCGCCTGCTAACTCATAATAATATGCTTAATATGAGTTAGCTACTTATTAATGATGTAATTTTGGAAACACCTTTAAAAGAAAATCTTAACAAAACTCTAAAACATTGCCTTTGTGCATTCGTAAGTTTTATCACTGAACATTAGTTATTCATAGTAAATTACAATCTTAGATTACAGGAATGCAATGTATGTAAATTGATGTAATCCTAGGATGTTTTACTCATCACGTGATGGTTTAATAATTAATTCCCTTTTTCATTGTATAACCCTAATCAACTCCCTTAGCACAAGAATTAACACCTTTCCATTTTTTACTTAACTTGGTTAATATACACTGTAAAGTTGAGGTTACACTTACAGCGCTTAATGGTATGATGTGTTCTTTACTAGTAGTCTATACAGTCATCTTTATAACGAGAGTTGTAAATGGCCTATATTTATTCCTTAATACTTTTATATCAATAACTTAATAGTTTTGTTTTTGCTTTAAAATCGCAATACACATTTAAATTGGTGTACAAAACAGACTTTTAATTTATGTCATAACTAAATAATTGATAATACGCGAATATAGTCCTTGAACAGGGGGGCTGCATACGTTAATTTCTTTGTATCAGGTAATAGTAGGAATGAGGAAATATTATGCAGTCGTGGAATCCAAATAGCTGGAGGGAACACCCTATCGTCCAGCAACCACAGTACCCAAACCAAGATGCGCTTAAAACTGTAGAAAGTCAGTTAAAGAGTGCGCCACCATTAGTCTTTGCAGAAGAAACGCGTAGTTTATTTAAGCAACTTGAAGATGTGTGCGAAGGAAAGGCGTTTTTACTTCAAGGCGGTGATTGTGCAGAATCGTTTAGTGACTTTAATGCTGCTAATATTCGCGATACGTTTAAAACACTACTTCAAATGGCCGTTGTGCTTACCTATGGCGGAAAATGCCCTGTAGTTAAAATAGCAAGGATGGCAGGTCAATATGCAAAACCTCGCTCTGCAGACTTAGAGACAATCGATGGTGTCTCTCTTCCTTCATATCGTGGCGACATAATAAATAACTTTGAATTTACAGAAGAAGCTCGTATTCCCGATCCTCAACGTTTAATGACTGCTTACCACCATAGTGCAGCAACATTAAATTTATTAAGAGCATTCGCGCAAGGTGGACTAGCAGATTTACATCAGGTCAATCGCTGGAACATGGGCTTTGTCGCTGCGAACCCACTTAGAGAAAAATACCAGCAATTAGCAGACCGAATTCAAGATGCACTTGAGTTTATGGAAGTATGTGGAATCAACTCTTCTATTGCGCCTAGTTTAAAAGAAACGTCTTTGTATACTTCACATGAAGCATTACTTCTTGGTTACGAAGAGGCATTAACACGTCGAGACCATTTGTCAGGTGATTGGTATGACTGCTCAGCTCATTTTGTATGGATTGGTGAACGCACACGCCAGTTAGATCATGCCCATATTGAATTCTTTAAAGGAATTAAAAACCCAATAGGTGTAAAAGTTGGTCCTGGAATGGAACCTGATGACCTTATACGTTTGATCGATGCGTTAAACCCGGACAACATACCAGGGCGTTTAACATTAATTACACGCATGGGCGCAGATATATTACCCGAAAAACTCCCTGCACTTGTTCGTAGAGTTCAACAAGAAGGCCGTAAGGTTATTTGGAGCTCAGACCCAATGCACGGTAATACCGAGAAGGCAACTTCAGGGTATAAAACCAGAAGCTTTGATAATATTTTACGTGAAATCAGCCAGTTTTTTGCGGTTCATAAATCAGAGGGTTCTTACGCTGGCGGTGTACACCTTGAAATGACGGGGCAACATGTGACTGAATGTACTGGCGGTGCTTATGGTTTATCTGATGATGACTTAGCGCAACGTTACCGTACACAATGCGACCCTCGTTTAAATGCTGACCAAGTATTAGAACTCGGATTTTTAGTCGCTGATTTGTTAAAAGATGCTCGAAAATAAAATGAGTTTGTATTAAAAAAAGCCACTATAGAGTGGCTTTTTTTATATTATTTTTTCTAAAGTTAGTACTTACGTCTCTCAAGATTAGTATCTGAAATGATTTTTGCAGATATTTCTTCAACAGAATGATTTGTAGAATTCAAATAAGATAGTTTGAATTTTTTATACAACATTTCAACTTCGCAAACTTCGATACGACATTGTTTTAGTGACGCATATTTTGAGTTAGCCATTCGTCTTTGCCTAATGTCAGCAAGCCTTACGGGGTCAATTGTTAAGCCAAAAAGTTTATGTTTGTAAGGCAATAAACACTCAGGCAGTTTACCGCTTTCTAAATCGTCCTCGGTAAGTGGGTAGTTCGCTGCTTTTATCCCGTATTGTAAAGCGAGATATAAACTAGTCGGTGTTTTACCACTTCGGCTAACGCCAACCAATATGATATCAGCCTCAGCGTAGTTTTTAATATTAGCACCATCATCATTAGTTAATGAGTAATTAACAGCATCGATTCGAAAATCGTAACTTTTTTCATGCATTGAGTGCGTTCTATGGATTTTTGGCACTGGTGCAACTTCCAATTCTTCTTGTATTTTTTCGCTATAGGTAGATAGGAAATCGTAACACACAGCGCAAGATGAGCTAATAATTCCACTTAGTTCATGATTAACAAAGGTATAAAAAACAAAAGGCTGTTCACCATCACGCTGCGCCGTCCTGTTTATGAGTTCTTTTACTTCACGGGCTTTAGCCTCTGTTTCAACAAATGGAATAGTTTTGTGATTAAATTCGACCGGGAATAGCGACAATGTCGCATGGCCAAATACCTCAGATGTGATGGCAGTGCCATCAGAAATATAAAATGCAGTTCTCATATTAACCTTTTTATTACCTATTCACGTAAATTGGGGCTCCATACGGTTTACGTATGGACTGTTGCCAGTGTAGAATGAAGGTGACCTTTTTAGAAGGTTTTCTTTCTTAACTCTCACAGTTAATACTACAATTTGTTTTTTGGAGAAAGATCCCGTGCAAGAATACGTTCTCTGGTATCAAGAGCTTGGTATGCAAGATGTTCCACGTGTTGGTGGTAAAAATGCCTCACTTGGTGAAATGATTTCAAACCTAGCAAACGCTGGTGTTCAAGTCCCAGGTGGCTTCGCAACAACTGCCGATGCATTTAATGAGTTTTTAGAGCAATCAGGACTCAATGCAAAAATTCATGACATCCTAGACACACTCGATGTAGATGATGTAAATACACTCGCAAAAGTTGGTGCTGATATCCGTCAATGGATAATCGACACACCATTCCAGCCTAATTTAGACCAAGCAATCCGCGAAGCATACAGCCAATTACATGGTGATGCAGCAGCCGACGTTTCATTTGCAGTGCGTTCATCTGCAACTGCCGAAGATATGCCAGACGCCTCTTTTGCAGGCCAGCAAGAAACTTTCCTAAATGTTCGTGGTATTGACTCAGTTATGGTCGCCATTAAGCATGTTTTTGCTTCATTATTTAATGACCGCGCAATTTCATACCGTGTTCACCAAGGCTATGATCATCGAGGCGTTGCGTTATCTGCTGGTATTCAACGCATGGTTCGTTCTGATAAATCATCGTCAGGCGTAATGTTTAGTATTGATACTGAGTCTGGTTTTGAAGATGTGGTCTTTGTAACTTCAAGCTACGGCTTAGGTGAAATGGTTGTACAGGGCGCTGTCAATCCAGACGAATTCTATGTGCACAAACCAACGCTTGCAAAAGGTAAACCTTCTGTAGTGCGTCGTAACATTGGTTCTAAAGCAATTCAAATGATTTATTCAGCCGATGAAGCGCATGGTAAACAAGTTGAGATTGTAGATGTAGATTCTGTTTTATCAAATAAATTCTCAATTACCGATGCTGAAGTTGAAGAGTTAGCGAAGCAAGCTGTTATTATCGAAAAACACTACGGCCGCGCGATGGACATCGAGTGGGCTAAAGACGGTAACGACGGCAAACTATATATTGTACAAGCACGCCCAGAAACTGTTCGTTCTAACGAAGATGCAAACGTAATGGAGCGCTTTCAATTAAACGGCACGAGCAACGTTGTTGTTGAAGGTCGCGCTATTGGTCACAAAATTGGTTCTGGTACTGTTCGCGTACTTAATTCAATAAACGAAATGGACCAAGTACAGGTTGGCGATATCTTAGTTACTGATATGACAGACCCTGATTGGGAACCTATCATGAAACGTGCTGCAGCGATTGTTACTAATCGTGGTGGTCGTACATGCCATGCTGCGATTATTGCGCGTGAACTTGGTATTCCAGCTGTTGTCGGTTGTGGTAATGCAACTGACTTAATTAAAGCCGGTCAAGAAGTAACGGTTTCATGCGCTGAAGGTGATACTGGCTTTATCTATGAAGGTATTTTGGATTTTGAGATTCTCACATCACGTGTAGATAAAATGCCAGAATTACCAATGAAAATCATGATGAATGTGGGTAATCCTGACCGTGCATTTGATTTTGCACGCCTACCACACGCAGGTGTTGGTTTGGCCCGTGTAGAGTTTATTATTAATCGCATGATTGGCGTTCATCCTAAAGCACTATTAAACTTTGATGCTCAAACTGATGCATTAAAAGACGAAATCACTGATATGATTGCTGGCTATGATTCGCCAGTAGAGTTTTATATTTCGAAGTTAGTTGAAGGTATTTCTACACTAGGTTGTGCATTTGCACCTGAGCGCGTAATCGTTCGTATGTCTGATTTTAAATCAAACGAATATGCTAACTTAGTCGGTGGTCAGCAATACGAACCGGAAGAAGAAAATCCAATGATCGGTTTCCGTGGAGCTGCTCGCTACATTTCGGAAGATTTCCGTGACTGTTTTGCACTCGAATGTGAAGCTATAAAACGTGTTCGTAATCAGATGGATATGACCAACATTGAGATCATGATACCATTTGTACGTACACTTGAAGAGGGTAAACGTGTCATTGAACTACTTGAAGAGCATGGCCTTAAACGTGGCGAAAATGGCTTAAAAGTAATCATGATGTGTGAGCTTCCTTCAAATGCTTTATTAGCTGAAGAGTTTTTAGAATACTTTGATGGCTTTTCAATCGGTTCAAATGACTTAACACAGTTAACACTAGGTCTTGACCGTGATTCTGGTTTGATTGCTCATTTATTTGATGAACGTAATCCAGCCATTAAAAAGCTATTATCAATGGCTATTCAAACAGCAAAAGCAAAAGGCAAGTATGTAGGTATTTGTGGCCAAGGCCCTTCAGATCATGAAGACTTTGCAGCTTGGTTAGTAGAGCAGGGCATAGACTCTGTTTCACTTAACCCGGATACAGTACTTGAAACTTGGTTATACCTTGCTAAAAAATTAGAAAGTAAATAATTACTTACTATTAAAAATGCCAGCGTTTACGCTGGCATTTTTATTCATAGTATTTACATTATTTAGCAAATTTTTTGTCTAAAAAAGCGCAAGACTTAGATAACGCCTTTTGACATAAGCCCAAGTAATGACGGGCTTTAGGGTAGTAAAACGAAAAACAAAATAACCCAGCAATAAAAAATATCAAAGAAGGACCTGGCACAACCGCAAAAATTAGTCCCAAAATCATAAAGAGACTACCAATAATTATTAAAAAACACTTTTTCATCGTAACCTCCAAATTATCATTATAACCAGTATAATAAAACACTATCCAAATACGATAAAAAGAGTGTTACAAACTGTAAAATCTTCAACTTATTTTGAATGTTAGCATGATATAATTAAACAAATGTCTTAATTTATCACCGTCATGATAGCAACTATAAGTCAACAAGATGCCGCGACTGATTTAGTCGCAACTTACCTAAAAACAATAACTAAGCAAGGATTCACTGGTGATACGGATGCCAGTTATGCTTCGCGTTTAACGGCCGCTACCGATAACAGTATCTACCAACAAATACCGCAAGGTATTATTTTTCCAAAAACTGAAAAAGATATTCAAATAGCGCTACAAACCGCATCACATGATCCCTATTTATCGTTAACTTTTGGTCCGCGCGGTGGTGGTACAGGCACAAACGGGCAGTCATTAACGCCTGGAATTGTTATCGATTTATCACGTTATATGCGTGAGATATTAGAAATAAATGCCGAAGAAGGTTGGGTACGCGTGCAAACCGGTGTTATTAAAGATCAGTTAAATGACTTTTTACGACCTTATGGTTTCTTTTTTGCACCAGACTTATCAACAAGTAATCGAGCAACAATTGGCGGCATGGTTAATACAGATGCTTCAGGCCAAGGCTCACTTGTATACGGTAAAACCGGCGATCATGTTTTAGGGTTAACAACGTATTTAGTTGATGGTACTAAAATGTCGACCACGCCTATTGATATTGATAAAGCTCAACTGATTGCTGAGCAAGACACTGTTATTGGTAATTTATACTCAACGGTACTTGATGTAGCTTTAAATAATCGCGACGCAATATTAGATAAGTTTCCTCGCCTTAATCGATTTTTAACTGGCTATGACCTAGAACATGTCCTAAGTGATGACTTACTTACATTTGACATGAGCCGTTTAATAACAGGTTCAGAAGGCTCTCTTGGCATAGTTACTGAAGCTAAATTAAACATTACACCTATTGCTGAATTTAAAACGCTAATCAATATAAAATACGATAGTTTTGATTCAGCACTTCGCCATTCACCTTTTTTAGTTGATGCGCGCGCTACATCAGTTGAAACTGTAGATAGCAAAGTACTTAACTTAGCCCGTCAAGATATTGTATGGCATTCAGTATCGGACTTAATAACCGATGTTGAAAATAAAGATATGCAAGGGCTCAACATGGTTGAGTTTAATGCCGTTTCACCTGAAGATATCAAAGATAAAGTAGACACCTTGTGTCGTTTATTGGATGAATGTGTTCAACATCAAAAAAATGGTGTTATTGGATACCAACTGACCAGTGATAAATCCGATATTTTAAAAATTTACGGCATGCGTAAAAAGTCAGTTGGCTTGCTTGGTAATGTTAAAGGTTCGCAAAAACCATTAGCCTTTGCTGAAGATACAGCGGTACCACCAGAGAACTTAGCTGATTTTATCGTTGAGTTTAGGGCTTTGCTTGATAGCCATAATTTACAATATGGTATGTTTGGCCATGTTGATGCTGGGGTTCTACACGTTAGACCCGCACTTGATATGTGTGATCCAGAGCAAGAAAAACTTTTACGTGTGATCTCCGATGAGGTCGTAAAACTTACAGCTAAATACGGTGGCCTAATGTGGGGAGAGCATGGTAAAGGCTATCGGAGTGAATACGGCCCCGAGTTTTTTGGCGAACACTTATTTAATCAATTGCGTATTATAAAGTCTGCTTTTGACCCACGAAACAGAATAAACCCCGGTAAAATATGCACTCCCATAGAAAGTGAAGACTCACTTGTAAGTGTTGATGGTCAAAAAAGATCTTGGTTTGATAAGCAAATCTCTATTGACGTTAAAACCAGTTTTAACAATGCAATGACCTGTAACGGTAACGGTATTTGCTTTAATTATGATCAAAACTCACCAATGTGCCCTTCATATAAAGTAACGGGTGATCGCCGTTACTCACCAAAAGGCCGTGCGGGTCTTATGCGTGAATGGTTACGTTTGCAAGAATCTAAAAATATTGATTTACTTGAAGTCGAAAAGCAGCTTAACCAAGGAGAAGTTATTACTTGGTGGGAACGCTATCAACACAGCCGAGATAAAAGCAAAGGTGTGTATGACTTTTCTCATGAAGTAAAAGAGTCAATGGATGAATGCCTAGCCTGTAAAGCATGTACAACAGCTTGCCCGATAAAGGTAGATGTGCCCACTTTTAGATCGCGTTTTTTAAATTATTATCATAGTTATTACGCCCGTCCATTAAAAGATTATTTGGTTGGAAATATTGAAAATAGCGCACCAGTTATGGCTAAGTTTTCAAGTGTAATAAATCCGATTGTGAATACTAAAATTGTATCAAAGTTAATTGAAAAAACTGTCGGGTATGTTGATACACCCACTTTAAGCTCACCTCGTTTAGACAAACGGATTAACAAAGAACATAGATTTAATTTTGATAAATTATCAACGCTTAGTGCAGAACAACAAAATGAGTATGTATTAATTGTACAAGATCCATTCACGAGTTTTTACGAAGCTGAGCTAGTCGAAAGCTTTATAAAAGTGATTACTGCGCTTGGTAAAAAACCTATTTTGTTACCGTTTAAACCTAATGGAAAACCGCAACACGTTAAAGGTTTTTTAAATGAGTTTAAAACAACCGCAAAAAATGCAGCGCAATTTTTAAATTCACTTTCAGAAATTAATGCGCCTCTTGTCGGTTTAGATGCCTCATTAGTAATGTGTTACCGAGATGAGTATAACTCTATTTTGGGAGATGATAGAGGTGACTTTGAGGTAGCACTGGATCATGAATGGCTGGCTAAAGAATCATTCAAACCATTTGCTGATCAAATAAAAAATGAAACTAGTTTCACACTGTTAAGTCATTGTACTGAAACAACGGCAATGCCAAGTGCAGCAACTGTATGGCAAACCATTTTTTCTGATCTAGGTTTGAAATTAAATACAACCGCAACGGGTTGTTGCGGAATGGCCGGCACGTATGGTCACGAAGTACAAAATCAAGAAAACTCACGTGCTCTATATAATATGAGTTGGCAGGGTGTTGTAAATAAACATAAGCCGGAGCAATTACTGGCAACTGGTTTTTCATGTCGTAGTCAGGTAAAGCGCTACGAAAAATTTAAACCCAAGCACCCCATTGAGTTACTTGCCAAAATACTTTAAATATTATTAATTTTAAAAGGCGATAAGGTTTACTTATCGCCTTTTAATTTTATTTATTAGAATAGCTGTCAGCAATTGGTTTAGTGCTCATACCATGAATAAACACACTCAATAAAATAGTTGTCATCGCAATAGTAGCAACCTGAAACTTATTTTCAATTTGTGTATCAATCACCATCATCGTAAAAACGATCGACGCTAAACCTCGCGGGCCAAACCAAGCAAAAGTAAACCGCTCTTTTATTTTTAACTTGGTAAATTGTAAACTTAGCATCACCGGTATAATTCGTAAAATGGTTACACTCAACATTGCAAAAAGAGCAACTTGCCAATTTAAATTTGGAAAAACTAGATAACTACACACAAAACCAAATAAGCACCAAATTAGCAAACCGATGAAGTCCGCAATATGTTCGCTGTCTTCAACAAGCTTTTCTCTTAGGCCTACCTCTGTAAATCTATCAAAAATTAAACCCGCCACAAATACAGCAATAAACCCGCTACTGTGAACACTTTGCGCAATTGAAAAAATTGTTATTACCATACCTATAACTAAAAACGGACTGGTATTATTTGAAAAATAATGACGTTGCATCGCAAACTTTATCATAGGTATAAAAACGCCCATGGCAGTTATAGCAATAATTATTGCTATACCAAGTTCACGCGCAAAAACTTCTGCCACCGATGAAATTGAAATCGATGTTGTAGGCTCTTGCGCCAGCAACATTAAAAGTAAAAAAACTGGAACACATAAACCATCATTTAAACCACTTTCAGTATTTATCCCTTCACGTATTTTTTCTGGTACATGCTTACTATTTAGAATGCCTTTGCTTAATGCCGCATCTGTGGGGGTTAAAATAATTGCAACCAACGCTGCTTGCACTAATGTTAGCTCTGTAAACATAAAGCTCGCAACCGCAATTCCTGAAAACAATGTGAGCGGCAATGCTAAAAATAATAATAGGCTAGGGTATTGAAAACTATGCTTTAAAACCGAAAGTTTAGTTTTTGCCGCATCAGTAAATAAAAATATGCTCAAGGTTAATTCTATTAAGGGTAATAGCTTATTAAGATCAGCACTAAAGTATTTTGCATCTCCAGAAGTGTCAGGGATAAAAAAAGCAATCAGCATCCCTATTAAAACAAAAAACATCGGGCCGGTTACTTCAACTACTTCCAGCTGTCTGATAGAAATTGAATAGACCAAAAAAGCTAAGCCAACACTTGCTAATACAAAGTACTCCATCAAATTTTCCTTTTTATTCCAGATTTCGCGCGCTCTTTTATATTCGTTTGAATATATATTTGATCTGTCGTCGCTATTTTCGCATGACCCAAATCTTCAGATAAATGTTTTAACGGTCTCGTTTGTGCATCATGGGTAGCGCCAGTATGACGTAACCAATGTGCAGTTGCCGATTCTAATTGTTCTGCATCATCCGTAAAACCATCGTCTAATAACGATTGCTTTGCAATATCAAAACTTTGTTGAACGAGTCTTCTAATTTGGCGAACAGTCATGCCACCTTGACCGCGAATTTTATGAACTAGTGGATCTGATTCATCAACACGGGGCAGGGCAGTTAACCCTCTGTATAACCTATATCGTTTTAAGTATTCTATAAAATCTTCACTTAAAGTAACGTCTCTCAATTTATTACCTTTGCCCATTATTCGCAAAAACCAAAAGCCGTCGTTATCTTGCCAAAAGTGTGACATTACCGGTGACCACTGTGGGCGCTCTGATAATTCTGAAATACGTAGATATAAACCTTTTAAACAGGCCAAAGTAAAAAGATTTCTTTCAAAGTCAGGTTGTTGTTCACATTTATCGCGGGTAACACCAAAAACATATTCCCATTGTATATCACTTAATGTGTCTGGTATTTTAATCTGCGATTGAACAACCAAATATGGACTATTCTTTTTAACAACAGGAACAAAGTTCGCAAATGTTTTTTCTTCTAAAATTGCAAATTTATAAAATACGTTCAGTGCAGTAAACATAGCCGCTAATGTTTGTTGGCTCGCAATTGATTCCTTGCGCATAAAAGGGCGCCAATTTTCATTCAGTCTCCGTATTCCTTGCTCATCTTTATAACGCCATTGTACTGAGGTAGTTGCCCAGGCTGAATCGGGTTCAACCATAAAATCCACATAACCTTCAATATCTTCACGCTTTAATTCGAAAACTGACTTTTCTGCCACAAGCCAAGACCATAAATAAAATCGTTCAAGCTCATTACGAAACCGATTATAAGTAGCTTCAGATTTTCGGCCGTATACATATAAAAATTGATATAAAAATACCAGATCATCTTTTGATTCAGCCACAGTCAAGCCAATCTTCTGTATAAAGGAGTTAAGTTCTGGGTATTCTGATTGCAGCGTATTATCTTCGAGATGAGCAATTTGATATCGTAATTGTTTTAATGTATCGACCAAAGCAACAAGCATATTGAGCTAATTTCTATTAAAATAAATTAGTTACAGTTTAATATTTAAGTCCGATACTGTCTAGTATTGGACATTAAACAAATGCAAACTGCTGTTTAGTTTTGCTATTGTCCGGTGGTGCTCAAGGAAAGCATATGAAAAATTTAATTGTTTTAAGTTTAATTACACTAACTTTAGTTTTGTCTGGGTGTGCCACAACGGGTAGCGCTTCGCCAAATGAAAAACGTAATTTAGTACAAAACATGCGTGCAGATACGTTAGCTAAATTATATACACAAAAGCCTGATGTGAAACAGCAAATTGCAGGTTCTGCTGGTTATGCTGTATTTGATAACGCCAATGTAAATGTTGTACTTGCCAGTTTTGGTGGTGGTTACGGTGTGGTAAAAAATAACCTTACTGGAAAGTCTACTTACATGAATATGGGGGAAGCCGGTTTAGGGCTTGGTTTAGGTGTTAAAGACTTTAATGTTGTTATGGTTTTTCATAATCAAGACGCAATTAATCGCTTTATTGAAAATGGCTGGGCCTTTGGTGGGAATGCAGATGCAGCCGCAAAATACCAAAATCAAGGGGAAGCTATATCTGCTGAAGCCATTGCAGATCAAGTTACAGTGTATTCTTTAACCGAAAATGGCCTTGCATTACAAGCTGTATTAAAAGGCACTAAATTTTGGGTAGATTCTGAGCTAAATTAAGCCTTTAAAACCCTTCTAAAAGTGGGCTAGTTCGTGTAATTGCGCCCACTTTAATTTAACACACCCTATTTAACATAACGTAATTTATGGGCTATCGCTATTACGCAAATGCGTCCTCAGTTGGAGCGTTTGCTAGGCCTGCAACTAGTGTTAGCGCTACACATGCTGCACTAATCTTTTTTACAATATCAGACCAAATTTTGCCTTCTTCCTTAGATTTTGATTTTTCAATAGCAAGCTTCAATAAAGCCTCTTTTTGATCCATACCAATAGTATTAGCCATAAAAATGCATTGGTTCGCCGTTAAATGACGCGTACCCTTTTTGATTTGAGACATATTCCCTGAGTTAAATTCTTCAAAGTCAGAAATAACTTGTTTGTCCTGACTGTAACCCATGAAATTTTTATATTTTTCAATTAGTTCGTAACTAAAGTTCATAGCATTTCTCCTCGCTAAGTTAATTATAACTGTCAATCTTGATAAATAAAAAGTTGACAACTGTCAATGATGATAGCTAGACTTCAAAACATTCAAGAATGACAGTTAGTCATTATAACAAGGATTCTAAGTTGAAATTCTACCTTCAATACATTTCAGGCATCGAAGAATACGCACTAGGTTTCAATAAAATTGAACACCCGCTTATGTATTCTTCACGCGCAGAGGCAATGGCATTTTGCATTGATTACTGTGGCCGTGAATCGTTTGAAATTATTGATGTAGATGACAATAATTGGCAAGAATTGTTTGATTCTGGAGCATTTGACTATGAACCAGAACGCTAAAAACCCTATCCAAAACCTAACGAAAATCGATTATTTAACGGTTGTTTTTTGTCCTGATGAAGTTGCTCGCTTACGTTTTGACGCAAAATTAGCCTTTGGAAATGGCGATTTTAACTCTTACAAAGAGGCTTATAACGCCATGTTATGCGCTGAAATGTTCGACCAAAATGCAACCGATGACCTCGAAATTGACGTAACTGAAACCGTTAATTTTAGCTCTGATTACTACTACGATGAGCTGTTTGAAAACAATAAACGCTATAAAAATTACAGTTCAATCAAACAGATACCGAATGAAGAACGTACACACTTTCTTAAAAATGTAGTAAGAAAAACAAAGCGTTATAAAACACTAACCTCATTAATTGAAGGTGATATTTCACATTTCATGCACTTAATGAACACCGAAGTTGCAACTAAAGCTGACCGCTTAACAAGCGATACCTTGAGCTGGTCATACCGTAATAACACAGGCGGTATGTTCACTTATGAAAAGTCTGCAACGCTTTACCGTCACGATGTAAATTCAGGTGTGATTGCTTGGGGTGCTAACAATGGCGGTGTCATGGTTTCATTTTCTGGTACTGGTTGCGCTGGCTTAGATATTCCTAAATTACATACCATGTTAAAGAAAATGCCTAACGTAAAAATCACCCGTTTAGATATTGCTTACGATGATTACGAAGGCAATAGAACCGTGTTTGATTACTTCCAAAATTTAGAAGAAGGCGGCTTTTGTAAAACCAACCAAGCGCCCTCTTTCTCTTTTATTCAGACGGGTGAACTACAAAAATTAACTGCTGAACAACAGGCCGAATGGAAGAAAAAGCACGGTTGGCAAAAACGTTATGACTGCATAGCCAATGGCGGAAATACTCTTTATGTAGGGAGTCGCAAAAATGGAAAAATGGCGCGAATGTATGAAAAAGGAAAGCAAATGCAAAGTGAATCTCAGCCTAATTGGGTTCGTGCTGAGCTTGAGCTTAGGAGTATTGACCGTGTTATCTCCTTGGATGCACTTCTCAATACCGATGCCGTTTTTGCTGCTGCCTATCCCGCTTTTGATTTTATTACTGCTGAACGTCTTGAAATCAGAACTACGAGTAGAGAAAGAAAACACAACGGTGCGCTTGTGGCCGAGAGACTAGAACGCTACTGCATTCAGTCTTATAGCAAGTTTGTAAATTACCTTCATCACATACAAGAACTTACAAGTGATGAAATTATTAATCGTTTAACCAAAGGCCTAAATCCTTGGGATATACCCGACTCTATTAATCAGGCCTGTATTACCCCACCCAACCAAATGGAGTTAACAACATGAAAGTAATTTTATTATCTGCGGCTATGGGCCGCGGCGTATCGAGTAAATCAGGTGCAGCTAAACCCTACTCTTTTTCGTCTATCTCTTACTTAGTAGCTGAGCAAGATTACATTCAAGGCGACCACAATATTCAAAAATGTGGCTTCGAACCTAAGAGCGTCGAAATGCTTGAAGACCAAACGCTTTACAACAAATTCAAAGCAATTACCGCTGAGCATGGCATTTGTGAAGTTGATTTAACACTTCAACCAGATGCGCGAAACATGTCTCGAAACATCGTTTCCGATGTTCAATTGGTGAAATAGCAATGGCTCAATGTGTCGCTATCCAACCAGACCAAACACTAAAAGCCGTTACAGGTGTTTGTGATTTTGTGATGGTGACACAAGCTGAATTTCAACAGCTTCAACAACAAAATTTAGTAAACGTTCTTAATGAATTGTTTGCTTTTGACCTAGCCACTTTCGGCTTAATTAACACGGCGGCGTTAGTCGCTTTTGTAACTGCTCATGGTATTGGTCGTGTCGTCCGTACTATGGGTAAAACTTAACCCTACAGGGAAATACACATGAATAACGTAAAAAATATCTTAGCTTCAAAACGCGCTAAAGCTGGCCTTTTAATTACTTCTGCTCTTGGTTCTGCTTCTGCATTTGCTGCTGACCATACTGCGGCAATTGATGCGGCTGGTGCTGATGCAACAACTAACTATACCGCCGTAGTAACAATTTTAATTACAGTGGCGGCTGTAGGTTTTTGTATTGGTATGATTTTATCAAAAATGCGTAACTAAGATGGTTACTTCAATTGGTCTTGCGTCATTTCTGGTCTGGTGCTTCGTTGAAGGATTTTCCAGTGGCGTAAGAACCAGTTAACAACGGCGGGTAAAACCGCCCTTTCCTCAAAGGCGCTTACATGCGATTACTAATATTTTTATTGGCGCTTAGTAGCGCTTTTTTTGTTCCATACTCTAAAGCAATTCATAATCCTGATACTTTAGTAGAACCAGAGTCTACACCTTCATATACATTTGAATGCACAGTAGATAACAACTATAAACCGATTATAACTTCTCAATTTAATAGTGTTGGTGCTTGTCAGGAATATTGGCTTCCCCTTGTTATAGCTTACGCGGATAGAAAAGTTTCTGATGGCTTTTGGTCAACTTATTCCAATATAAGTTTTGATACTCCTAACAAATGGTCATTAGACTATGTAAATTGTAGATATGGGGATTGCGATACCTTTGGTGTTGAATCTGGAATCAAAACCAGCAACGGTCAATATAATGGTCGTTTAATATCAACTGACTGGAAACATGAGTGTCCACCTACAAATTTTCCAAAACATAAAATAGGTGTTCCTAAAATTCCTCAACCTACAGAGCCAAGCTCACCACCCATGTTTTGTGGTGAACCATTAGATGATGATGGTGAAGAACCAGAACCCGACCCTGATGATAATTGTCCTGCACCAACAGATAATGACCCCTTTATATTTGGTACGGGTGGTGGTAGTCGTGAAGTTTGTTTTAATAACCCTGATGGTACTCAATGTAAAATAAAGACTGGTGATGACGGCGGTTATTACATGCCCGTTTCATATGGCTCTCAAGAACCAGCTACTTGTGCAATTGAACCAGAAGACCCCGTTGATCCAGAACCTGAACCTGATGACCCAACTGACCCTGAACCAGAAGACCCGACAGACCCAAACCCAACGCCTGACCCAGAAGACAGGCCTGACCCAGAAGACACAGATAATACGGACAAAACCGAGGTGTTAGAAGCGATGAACCAAGTGAACGATAACTTAGATGCTATTAATAATAATATGCTCGATGGTATCGAATCACATGAACAACGACTCGATAGAATGGCCGAAGAAACTCAAACATCCAATGAATTATTGGCAGCAATAAAAGATGAAATCGGTAACGGCAATAACACCTTAAAGAGATTGAAAAGCGGGCAAGATAAAGGGAATTCTCTACTAGAAGACATCAAGAAAAATACAAAAAAGGATAAATTTGATGTTAAAACAACGAGGAAAAACCCCGATAAAGGCCTGAATGGTATATTCACCGATGCTGATTTAGCAGAAGTTACACAAGAAATTGACGATAAAAAAATCGAACTTAAAGACTATTTTGACCAAATAGAAAGTGAAACAAAGGCTCTTTTTGACATTAACCCCGCGCTTGGTGGTGGTTATGAAGAACGAATGGTCACCATAAAAGGTGTTGAAGTTGACATGGGGCTTGGTCGTTTATCGGAGTTTTTTCAAATGATTGCTGCTGCCATTTTACTCGTTGCTTCCTTAACTGCTCTCTACATATTACTAGGGCCATAATATGAAATTTAAAACGCTATTCCTTATTTTCTTATTCATACCTATGCTCGCTATCGCAGCGGATGAACCGACAGGGCTTGCTAATTTCGCCCAAAAAGTAGGAGATTATTTCACTGATATTTGGTCTTTCCTTGATGATGATGTACCAAGTTTCTTTGAACGAGCGTTGGCTTATATTGTAGAAAAGTGGACTCTTATGCGAATTGCTGCGGAACTCGAAGCGATTAAACTCGCTTGGTCAGTTGCAAAAACCATTCTGGAAAACTTTCAAATTGCCTCAAAAGTTACCTCTGCTTCAAATGCTTTACCACAAGATGTAAAAGCAGCACTTGTTGATATGCGCTTTTTTGATGGTGTTAATATCATTATTCAAGCATTAGTCGCTCGTTATGTTTTGAGGTTTATATAATATGGCTTCATCAATTTTTCATGGTGCGCCAGGTTCTTTCAAATCTGCCAGCGCTACATGGTTCGAAGTGTTACCAGCCCTCAGAAAAGGCCGCTTAGTTGTTACCAATATCGAGGGTATTTTACCGCTTGAAGAAATTGAAACCGAGCTTCAAGAAACCTTTCCAGAGTCAGCCCAGCTTTGGCGCTTATCATCACAAAACGAAGAAGGCCAACAACTATGGCGTAATTGGTATCACTGGATGCCAACAGGCGCATTAGTTTTAATTGATGAAGTGCAAGACGTTTACCCAACTGAAGCAACGTTTAAACCCGAAAGCTGTAACTATAAACACATCGATAATTACAAAGATTTGATACCCGTTCACTGGTACGAATACCACTATGAACAACTTGAAAAGTTTAAACCTGAGAACTTAACAAGTGGTGATACTGATGATTTAGGAAGGGAGTTATTTAACGAACATGGCCACATTATTTACCCCAAAACACTCAAAGAGTGTTACATGCGACACCGAAAATACAATTGGGATATTATCGTCTGTACCCCAGATATTACCTCAGTCCACAAATACATTAGAAACGTCAGCCAATACGCCTATTCTCACAAATACTTTGATGGACTCGCATCAATCCCTTACTACAACAGAAGACCGCGAATCTTCGAGCACAACCCAAAACTTGACGGTAAAACCCCAAACAAATCGAGTACTATCGTCTGGAAGAAAATCCCAATCGAAGTACACAAGTGCTACAAGTCAACGGCTACCGGAGGTATTACAAAAGGACAGGGTAAAAATCTCTTACACAATCCTGTTTTTGCCCTTCCAATTACTTTGGTCTTTTTGTGCATACTGTATTGGATATGGTATTTCACCAGTCATGAAAGCGCTATGGAAAGTGTCGAAGAAACCACTAAAGTGGGTATGGTCGATACTCAAAAAAATAGTAGTCCTAATCCTGATAATGCTGCTTTTCAGGTTCTTAATGGTCAACCTATTTCTGTAGGTTTACCCTATGGCGCGACTGATATTTTTGTTACTGGGGTTCAAGAAGTAAAGCGGCCAGACCGAACGCATCGTGAATTTATCTTTGAATTTATAACAGATAAATATGGTAATTTTAGTATCGACTCTTACGAACTGGCGAGCATGGGCTTTAGTATCCAGTATTTTAGTCCTTGTAATGTCATTATTAGGCAGTCAAAAACCGACTTTGCGTATCGCGCTTTTTGTAGCCCAAACCCATATTCCCAACCATCACCACAAAATTCTGATGATTCAAATGAAAATACATTCGCTTTCACATCATCAATTTAGATTTATAACAAGCCGCCAAGCGAAGCCTGAGCGTAGCGGCTTGTTTAATCTATATACATTTATCTAATACCCGTCACTGGTGACACTATGACTAGAAATCAAAAGTACGAAAAGAAACAAAGAGATAGAGGGTTAAAGAAAGTTACCCTTTGGATACCAGATGATTCAGAAGTTGAAATTAAACAGATGATAGATTTCTTAATCGATAACCCTGACCATATTCCCTTTATGGCTCGAAGTGTTAAAACTGGTCGTATGAAAAAGGCTATTTAGTGGTACGTAACTTATTACGTACTTTTGATTCTGGTACGTAATAATTAATACAATTATCACGTACCAGTGACTAGCCGAGTGTACGAACCTATTACTTATGGCTTTAGCCATGTAGACCGAACACAGATATAAATTTAGCATTGTTGCTAGTCGGTCGTTACCAAGCGCAGCGCAAACCATTTACTTAGTTTCACATAGCCCGCGCTTGCGCCCTTGATAAACAATTACGGAAATTCAGATAATGACGAAGCCGAGATTAACACCCCTCCCCCCGTATACTAATAGGGGGGGAGCGAAAATTAACACCTATGCCAAGTTCGCATTGTGATTTTTAATAAAGGAGTAAATCACAATGGGAAACTTTAAATTGCAGTTTGTGTCATTATTCGGCTATGACTATGCAAAAGGAGCTAAAGAACTAGGTGTTAGTGAACGTCAGGTAAGGCGGTACGTAAAAGCAAATAAAGCATCTAAACCAATAGAGAAGTTGATCTCAATAATGCATCGCGGTTACTTACCTCCAACTGGCCCATGGGCAGATTGTAGAATTTCCTATCATGACAATGTTATGTCTACGCCTTGGGGAAAAGTTAAACCATCTGATGTTCAACTCGTACACCGTTATAAGTGGTCAGCAAAGGAACATGAATCCATGTATAAAACACTTAAAGAGCAAAATAAGACACATGATGTATATTTATCTGACCTACAAAGCCAACTTTTAGATATAATTGGTGAAATATCTCAAAGAACAGGGAGTTAATATGAACGAAGAAGGTATTAATATAATTTTATTTATATTAGGCTCAATTGCTATTTTTATAGCAATTATTTTTTATAACAGTCGTCCCGATTTACATAACTGTTATTCATGCGGGAAATATTTAACAGTTAATGCTCACAGGTATTGGTATAAAGTGAATGGTAAAAATGTACCATATTGTGCAAAATGCAACCGGAAGAGTAGATAACAACTTCATAATATAGGAAGTTAATAATGGAAGTAGAAATTACTAAAGAACTTATCAAAGCTATCCCTGTAGCTGCATTATTTGGTTCAATTTTCACCTTTATAGGTGTTGTTTACACTAATTCTCAGAATAAAGAACGAATGGAACAACAGCACAAGTTTCAAATGGAAGAAAAGAGAAAAGAAATTTATTTGCAGAAAGCAGAAGAACTTTATGACAACTTAGAAGTTTGGAATTCAGAAGCTTTTAAAACATATCATGCAATGCTCGAGAAAACCTCCTTGAATGTGCCAAATGCAAGTATATCTATTAATAATAAAATTAAAACATTAACTGGATTATACTTTCCTCAATTGGAAGAAAGTGTAAATTCAATTTTTAATTCGTATTTTAGCTTTGTTTCATATTATGAAATGCTTTTCAGAAATAATGTTAATGTTGTTTTTGAAGATGATGAAATTCATGTTTTACGCTCAAGAGTTAATGCAATTTCAAGAGATATACACCTTTTAAAAGTACAACTAAGAAACGAAATATAGATTACACGCTGCCAAACTGTCACAACTGACAGCAACATTAAACTATTAATAAAAAAGGGCTTTTCGCCCTTTTCTTTAATATTACGTACCGTAATTTATGGGCTGTTAATAAGTTGTAAATCTAATCTTCTGTACTATTCAATTAATCGTATTTTTTTATTGTTAACGTTCAGATTTCTATCAAATGCGTCGCCTAGTTTTTCGGTTTCGCTGAATACTGTGCGCCAGTATTTAATTCGAGTATCGGCATCGAGATCGGTAAAGTCGGTTCTGTCTGGGATTTTTCCATAAGGTAATCCCGCGACAAATTCTTGCGATGGTGAAATCATGACTACGTTATCGTAATTTTCAGGGGCGACATTACGTTTTAAAGTTTTATCGAACCACCCTGCTTTTGGCGTTGAGTTAAAGTGTGGATATAAAATTAAACCTGGGTTATTTATCTTTAAGTCAAAGTGGTAATCAATGATTCCGCCGTCGCGGTACATACCAGGTGGTGAGCCGGCGATATTTTTTATGCCTTGCATTACAAGAGGTATTGAACCCGATGCTAATAATGCATCTTTTAAATTATCAGCGGTTAAATCTAATTGTGTGGTTTTAAATTTATAACTATCTTTAATAGTTAAATCACTGTTTGGTGCTTGATATATAAAACGCTCCATATTGCTTGGTTAAAAATCGGCGATGTACGCGATTACTCAAATAACTTTTGGTTAAGCCCAATAACTGTAATGCTTTTTGCTCACTTGCTACTAAGCCATTTGATTTTGCTACAATAAAATGTGATTTAAACACAGGGTTATTGATTATTTCAGTAACGCCGTTATCACCAAAAACCTCTTCAAGTAAGGCGCGAGCTTTTTGAGTTATTTCTTTTGGGGTTGGTTTATTGGTTGAGTAACGAGTTTCACTGTACGATTTTGCTAACCGAGTTATGGCCGCTACTGGATCGTTTTGTGAAAAACAGGCTGCACGAAAAGCACCGGCAGATGAACCAATTAAGTTTAATTGCTGTGTTCTACCTTTAAAAAATTCACCAAATAGGTATTTATCTAAACCAAATAAAGTAAACCATTTTGGCCCACCGCTTGCGCCTAAAAATGATCTAAATAGCTCAGGTTTTAAGCCTTGTTCGTTTATTATTCTTGCAGCCGTTTTGCCTGCATGTATCTCAATCATTCAATATCTTAGTTTTTTTTAGCGTTTAAAGTGCATAGTTATGCAAATTAAAACTTATTATTATGGATTAATGCCAAATGCCTTTTTCTGTTTTACCCTGAATTTTAACCTTATCTGCGTTAAATTCTGGCTCTGCGTTTTGCGACCTTTGTTTATTATAATCAGCAGTTACAGCTAATATTGTTGGCGTTAATATTATAATAGCAATTACATTAACGACAGTCATTAAGCCAAGTGCTACATCAGCTAATGACCATACTTCTTTTAATGTAGCCGATGCGCCCCACATCATCATTGATAAATACAACAAAGTATAAATACCGCGCCCGAGTTTGTTATCGAGTTTAAATAAATGCAGGTTACTTTCAGCATAGGCGTAGTTTGCAACAACCGAGGTAAAGGCAAATAAAGTAATGGCTGCAGCAACAAAATACACGCCGCCTTGCGCTAAATGCGCGGTCATGGCTTCTTGCGTTAGGCGTATACCTTCCATTTCTCCGCTAATATTTATATCAGCTAGTAATATGATCACCGCAGTACAACTACACAACACTATGGTGTCGAAAAATACCCCTAACATTTGAATATAACCTTGGGTAACGGGGTGGTTTGGAATTGGTGTTGCACTTGCTGATGCATGGGGCACACTACCCGCGCCCGCTTCGTTTGAATAAAGCCCACGTTGTATGCCGTTTTTAATGGCTGCGCCCATAGCTCCTGCACCCGCTTCTTGTAATCCAAATGCTGATAAAAAGATATCTTTGAGCATTGCAGGTACTTCGCTGATATTTATAACGGTTATGATCACTGCGGCTAATACAAACACAATGCCCATGATGGGCACAACGCGCTCTGCAAAACGGGCAATTGCTTTAAAGCCGCCGAGTATAATTGACCCCGCAAGAATAGTAATAACAATGCCAGAATAAAAGGTTGGAATTTCAAACGCGTAATTTAATGCATCGGTTATGGTGTTTGTTTGCATTGCGCTAAAGGTAAAGCCATAACCTAAGAATAAACACAGAGCAAAGGCGATTGCGAGTGTTTTGCTGCCAATACCTTGTTGAATATAATAGGCTGGCCCGCCTCTAAATTCGCCGTTACTATCACGTACTTTGTACACTTGCCCTAATACGCTTTCGGCAAAGCCGGTGGCCATCCCTAAAATGGCAATCATCCACATCCAAAAAATTGCACCACTGCCGCCAAGTGAGATAGCAACGGCAACTCCAGCTAAGTTACCGGTTCCTACACGAGCACTTAAGCCAGTACAAAGTGCCTGAAATGAACTAATATCATCTTCATCTTTATTGCACTTAGTGCTACCGCGCAATAATGAGAACATGTGCTTAAATTTTAAGATTTGAATAAGCTTTAAACGCACTGAAAACCAGATACCCGTAAACAACAAGATGTAAATGAGTATTTGCCCTTCACCCCACAAAAAATTATTTATGGTGCCTACTATCAAATCGAACATACTTTGCCTTTATTATTTTTATGAAACAAAAAGAGAATATAAATTCTTTATTTAAGAATATTTAACTACATTCACTTTATCTTTATTTAGAAAATACACAAGGCCTTTGCATAACATTTTGTTCATTAATAGGCATTAACCATACAGAGCTTGATCCGTCTGTGTTTGTTGGTATTGCTCAATTAAATATTGATTCCCTGCAGCTATACCTAATTTATAATCGTTTCGTAAATCACTGTTAGTACTGCCGAGTAATTTGCTGTGTAATTTACTTTCAGCAAAAATTTGGATTATTTCGACATCTTCAGGTGGATTTTCAATAAATTTGAGTTCATCCAAATAAGCTTGTTCATGCTGTAATAAATAATCGATGGTTTTAGGGCAATAGCCTGATGCACATACAAACGTTCTCAATTTATTTACCCATGCTGATTGCACCGGTAAACTAGCATCGACTGTGCGAATAACAACTATCTTGCGTGCACCACGATTGTAGGCCTCTTTAACAGGCAACGGCGCAGCTAGCCCACCATCTAAAAAGAAATCATCATTCGTAAAAGTACACTCTCTGCACTCTGATGCTTCATTTGCAGCGGGTTTATCAAGCCAAGGCGTTAATCTAACACCTTGTTTATATAGAAAAGGTAAAGCACTTGAAGCTTTAAGTAAGTCTCGCCATTGCTTACCCTCACCAGTTGGGGTTAAAAAGTAGGGTTTACGATCACGTGAATTTGTAGCTGTGATCAGTAATTCTCTATTACCTAGACTTGTTTTAGCCGTTTTAAAGTCCAGGGCACGGTTAAGCTCAGTCGTTTTATCAAAGTACCAATCAAGATCCACAATACTTTTACCAAGAAGCCCTCTGCCAAGTTGAAAGAATTGTTTATGACGTGATAAACCACGAATAAGGCGTTTAGCATAGCCTTTTTGACGTGCTAAAAAACTCGTGAGGTTTTGTGAACCTGCTGATGTGCCGATAAATAGGTCGAATGGGTCGTATTGATGCTCAAGCCATGCATCAAGCACACCTGCTGTAAAAATTCCTCGCTGACCGCCCCCTTCAGCTATCAATGCTGTTTTATTGAAAGTTTTTGAGGTTGTTGGGTCTTGAGATTTCACAGTGAGCCTTCCTTTTAATATGCTGCGTGGTTTATACCTTCATTCTAATGAATTTTGTTAATACGTTAAAATTGATTGTATGAATCTAATTGATTAATATAATAGAACGATAAACCTTATGGCTTACCTCTGTTTTGATGTATAACTAGAGTAACAAGTACAAAATGTATGCTTGCTTAATTTAGCTATTATTTAATCTGCTTATGATTTCAAGGGGGCTGTGCCTGTATTGGCTTTGGTATAGCCATTGGTAAAAATAAACTTATCTATCCCGAGCTATTTAACTATCGTCTTAAGCTCATAGTTAATAGTCGTAGAGCCGCTAACGGCTGGTAGGCTTAATCCGAGTAACAAAAAAAGTATCGCCGCACGAGGTTACATAACAAAGTACCATTAACATATTTACCTCTACTGTGATGACATAGAGGTAATTTTTAATCAGCATTTAAGCATTTGATTGGTGCTGTTTTTCGACTTTTAAACCATCGGCTGTTATACCTTGCTTCCAATAGGCTGAGCACACTATATTTTCGCGTTCAATTTCAAAGCGTTCACCAACAAGGGTGTTTATTTGCCGAACCAATGAAGACTCAAGGGCCATAAACACTAACGGCTTAGTATGACTTTGGCTCAACTGGGCGATCACTGTATTAATTAAATCGATGTTTGGTTGCTCGCTAACAAGCCAATTAACGCGGTGATTACTCTGGGTTACATCGAGCTCAATAATATCCTGCTTATCAGGTACGTGAATAATAGCATTCACGGTAGCACTGGCTGGTAACTTCTGTAAGTAACCATTTATTGCATTAACGGAGGTTAAATCTCCTAACAATAGGTAATCTGATTGACTAAAATCTGAGAGCTTTTTGGGCCCAGGCCCTGCAATACCTATGTTGTCACCCACTTTGGCACGCTTAGCCCAATTCGTAGCAATCCCGCTATGTTGATTAATAACAAAATCCAAGCTGATTGCCCCGCTTTGTGAGTCTATTTCACGTATTGTGTATGAGCGCCTGACCGCAGGATTATCCGCTTTAAGATCAAGTTCAACGTCTGTTTGCCCTTCATGAGGAAAGAGTACTTTTACATAAGCACCTTGTTGATCAAGTGGAAAGTCTTCAAACTCCTCAGAGCCAACGACAATACGCATTAAATGCGGCGCTATTTGTGTGATACTGATCACGTATGCTCGACGTATTTTTTTACCCATGTTTATCTCCAATGCTTTAATAAAATAATGATTGTTTGCACAACGCCCCATTGGTTGATAAAATCAACTATATACTTTTAATTGACTTTGTCAACTAACTAGGTGTTTCATGACACAACAAAATTTAGCCGCTACTTTATTTGCTCTTGCTCAAAGTTACCGTGTGACTGTACGAAACTCTATTAACGCTAACGAGTTAGGTATCAATGCATTGCATGTACGTTGCTTGCATATTATTGCCCAAACACCTCATTGCACTGCAAACGATATTGTTCTGCAAACACAACGTGATAAAGCTCAAATAGCACGTTTGATCAAAGAGTTACTAAAACTCGACTTAATATCTAAATGTCCCGATGAAAATGATAAACGCTGCTTTATCCTTTCATTCACCCAAACAGGCGAACAACTATTACAAAAATTGCATGCCGCTGAGCAAAGTGTTGATGCTTTACTATGCCAAGGGTTAGATCAAAGCCAAATTGATAATTTTTTGCATACAGCTAACACTATGATCAGCAATATAAATCATGAATAAAATAGGCCGTCTGCGCTTGCGAAACTGATCTAACCCTTGGCATTTTAACGTGCTAAGCACTATACTGTACAAATATACAGTTAAGTGTGTTTTAGTATGCGTGTTATCCCAATTTATATCGAAGCTGGCGTGTGTGGATTTGAATCCCCCGCGGCCCAATACAAAGAATTAGGCTTATCGCTTGATCAATTATTAATAAAACACCCAGATGCCACGTTTATCGGTGTTGCTTCTGGGGAGTCTATGCAAGGTGTGGGTATTTTTGATGGTGATTTACTGTTAGTTGACAGAGCTGAAGACGCCAAAAATGGCGATGTGATTGTTGCCAACTTAAATGGCTTATTTGTGTGTAAATTGCTTGATAGAACAAATGCACAATTATTGTCAGCGTCTCCTGCATATGGGCCTGTTCAGCTTTCAGCCGATGATGAATTTCAATTAGAAGGTGTAGTCACGCGCTCAATTCGTCTGCACCGTTTAAGTCCTGAGTTACACCAATGTATGCCTTAGTCGATGCGGTGTCATTTTATGCCAGTGCTGAAAAAGTGTTTGACCCCGCAATCAGAACAAAGCCCGTCGTTGTATTAACCAACAACGATGGCTGTATTTGTGCCGTGTGCCCTATTGCACGTAAGTTAAATATTCCTAAATTTCAGCCCTACTTTAAAGTAAAACACTTATTTGCTAAGCATAACGTGATTGTTCGTTCATCTAACTATGAGTTATACGCCGACTTAAGCGACAAAATGATGAATGTGATCAGCCGCTTTTGTGATAACCAACATATTTATAGTATTGATGAATCGTTTTTACACTTTAACGGTTTTACACCCTTAATAAGGGATTGGCATCAGTATGGCCATCAGATCCGTCGTACTGTGTGGCAAGAAACTAAACTGCCTGTAGGTGTTGGCTTTGGCCCAACCCCTACTTTAGCAAAAGCAGCAAATCATGCAGCCAAAAAGCTGACCGGCTTTGATGGCGTTGCCATCATCGACAGTGAAAGCTCACGCAAAAAGATACTTGCTATGATGGATGTAAGCGATGTCTGGGGTGTGGGTAAACGGATTGCAAAAAAATTAAAATTAATGAATATACATTCAGCACTTGATTTGGCGCAACAAGAACCCCGGCGTATGAAAAGGCAATTTAGTGTGGTACTTGAGCGCACTGTTAACGAGCTTAACGGAGTAGCTTGTTTGAGCTGGGATGAAGTACGCCAAGATAAACGCGAAATATTTTCGACTCGCAGCTTTGGTAAACGGCTAACTGATCCGATTGCACTAAAAACAGCATTAGTCAGTCACTGCGTTACTGTTGGTAAAAAACTTCGTCAACAACGCTCTGTCACTCAACGGCTTTTGTTGTTTGTTGCAAGCTCTTCACACGAACAAGTCTACTATAAAAAATCTTTAATTTATGACTTTGCGACCCCAAGTTCTGATAGTTGTGTATTAGCCAGCGCTGTTAATCAGTTATTTGATCAACTCTACCAACCTGGCATACAATTTTATAAGTGTGGTGTGGGGGCGTTAGAGTTAGGCTCTGTACAATTTCAACAACCGGATTTATTTGCTGTATCAAGAGATAATAGTAAACTTATGAACTGCTTAGATACTATAAACAAACGTTACGGCAGCAATACATTATCATTGGCAAGTCAGCAACAAACACAGTCATGGCATATGAAACGTGAGTACTTATCGCCCCATTACACAACTCGTTGGCATGCATTACCTAAAATAACATGTGACTTATAAACGTTGCTGCTCAAATTTGCACAAAACATCCGTACTTTCAACAGTGTACTGTAGTTTATTGCCAGCCAAAAAACGCAATGTTTGGCTGCTATCAAGTGAATCTTCTGGGTTGTCACATCGATCATGGCGGAGGGTCATGGTTATACCTTCACTGGTGTATTTAAATTTAGTCGTGACTAAGCAAAAATTGGCAACTTTATTAGTTTGTGTACCGTTATGAAGCCCGTTAAATGTAATTAAATTACCTAAGCTAAAACCTAAATCAGGCTGAGTATCATCAAGCCATTTAAGTTGACCAGAATCACAAAAGGTTGGATCACCATTTAATAACGTGTAAGAGCCAGCTTTACTATTAAATAAGCTTTCAAACTTTGTTTTATTACTAGGCAAAACAACTTGTGCCTGAAGCTGAATTGTTAATAATACACAGCTACTAAATAGTATCAATTTAAAATAACGCATAAAAAAACCATAATTTTTGCTCATACGAATATCATAACATACTCACAGAACACAATTTCAGATCCATATCATTTTAACCAAAAAGCAAAAACCCCCGATAAATATCAGGGGTTTTGATTTGTTAAATATTCATTGAATGCTAGCCATAGCGACTATAATACTGCGACCGCCTCAATACTAAAGTTGTCAGAAGCAATAGAAGCATCAGAGCGAATGACCCCCCCCCACTTTTCTTATCATCCAACTTAGTAGGCTGAACAACTTGTGGCACATCGTTCACAGTCACTGTAACCGCTTGCTCAACATCAGCCTCGCCATCAGAGACAACAACTTTAAACGCAAGTTCTGTCGACTGAGATACATTTGGCGTTACAAATTTAAGAGTACTTGCGTTTTGGCTTTCAAGTACGACCTCAATACCTTTTGTTTGTACCCAGGTATAACTAAGCTCTGTAGATTCTTTATCTGTGGCTGTTGCTGTAACTGTAACTTCAGTTGCTTCATCTGCAGTAATCGTTGAATCACTAAGCTCAACACTTGGCAACTGATTAATGTGCAACGCATTAATTTTGAAATCATGCGTAAATTGCTCATAACCATCAGATATCACGACGCTTACAATCACCTCCGCTGACTCTGTTAACTCAGCCACATTAAGGATAACTTTACCCTGAGTATCGGTATTGCTTATAGAAAGCTGTGGATGTTCGACTTTCCAATCAAACGTTAACGTATCACCATCGGGGTCAACAGTACCTGATAAATCAAGCTCAACCTCAGTTAACTCATCAATACTTTGCGGAATTGATGCGTTTAATACAGGTGCTTTATTAAGGCTTTCTTCAGCTAACTTTGCAACAATCTCAATTTCACCATTTACTTTGCCATCAAGATCAAACTCACCGCCATCAACAACACCAAAGGCAACACAACCCGAACACAAGCTATCGTATACATTTCCCGTTAGAGCAGGAACAGACTGCCACCCCGTATTTGATAATACACGGACTTGCAGGTGTGAACTTAATAGTGAATTAACGCGTTGTGGTATCGCAATTTCAGCACTACTTGCCATATTTGCAAGGATTATATTTAAGTTAACCAAATCACTCTTAGCCTGGAAATGTGGCTCGAATATATTTTTCTCAGTAAAGTATTCAGTTAAGCTCTGCTCATCTATAGACATATCCGCAATTAAACCATCCATTAAATCTTGCTTAATAGTACCTACCGATAAATGATTGAACTGATCTACGCTATACAAAAGGTCACCTGATGCAAGTATCGCAGAATAAGTCACGGCTGAATTATCTAGGTAATCGGCAATACCATCTTTATCGCCATCACCCAGACCTTCTTCAAAATCAGGTATACCATCACCATCTGTATCAGCCTCACGATCATCAAATGTAACATCGTCTATCACTTGCAAATTAATAACTTTAGATACCACAACTTCATTATCAACTTTACCTGTCAGTGATAGTTCAAAAATGTCGCCATCAAGCGTACTTGGATCAAAATTAATAGTCCAAACAGACTCACTCGAAAGATATTGAGTAAACGCAATATTTGGAGAAACCTCTAATTCAAGATCATGCTGAGAAGTTGATGAAGGTAGGCCTAAAATTTTAATTTCCGCAAAGAAGTCATTTAATGAACGTTGCACATGTTTATTAATTACCTTACCATTTTGACGTAAGTCTACTGTTAACGTAGGCGAAGCCTGTTCTTCTAAATATACCAACGTGCTGGTGTCGTTCTTGCCAACAAAAACATTACTGTTGCCATTAAGCTTAATAATTGCAGGACTTTGAGAAGAAGGGCGATCTAGTTCAACTTTGATAGAGCCATACAAATAGGTATAAAAGTAATAATTTTGATTATTCATATTCAAAGAAAAGCTAGCATAACTTGAAGGGCTTTCACCATGAATGAACAAATCAACAACAATTTTACCATTTTGGTACACTTGAGTATGCGGTTGAATACTCACTTCAGGGTAAATTCTAGCCATTAAATTACCGGTTGTGCTATTGCCCGCACCATCAGTCACCGTTACAGGCACTTGTACATTGCCTGTTCTGAAGATAAAGCTACTATCAATTTCCAACGAGCTAATACCTGATGCAACCTCATCAATTACATAGTTATTAATAATAGCCTCTTTAAGCCCCGCTAAGGTATTACCATAAAAAGAAACATAATATCCCTCTCGGATCGCTGGCGGTGTAGTATCAACAATCGTCACTGTTTGAATCGCAGTGGTTTCATTACCAACAAAATCACGCGCTACCCAGCTAATTTGATGCTCTCCTAATGGGTAGGAAGATCCATTTTGTATATAAACTTGTGGCTCTATATGTCCATTATCTGTAACCTGAGGCAAAAATACATTTGGAATATACGTATTTTCAAACTCTGCTTCTATAGTAATAGGTTCAAGATTACCAAAAATAGGGGCTTGATTTTCACCTAAGCTTGCATCATTTGGATGGCTATCTTCGCTATCATATACACCGTCAGCATCACTATCTCTGACACGTGGATTAGTTTGAAGATTAAATTCTTCTAAATTGGATAAACCATCATAATCTAGGTCATCATTAGCATCATATGAATATAATGCATTAAGACCATTTTCATATTCCCAATAATCAGGCAAACCATCTGAATCAAAGTCCGAAGTTGTATCAAGTTCAGAGAACCATATTACATTGTCAAATGATACGCTCTGACGGTATTGTAAATCCAAATCAAATTTAACTTTTACAATATTATAACCTTCACTAACAGGTAATAAT
Organism: Pseudoalteromonas sp. H105; assembly: GCF_001469215.1. GTDB lineage: Bacteria > Pseudomonadota > Gammaproteobacteria > Enterobacterales > Alteromonadaceae > Pseudoalteromonas. Next base: position 421,998 of record NZ_LOFH01000002.1, on the reverse strand, counting down.
AAGCGAGATGTGGAGTATTCTGTTTCAACAACAGTACCATTCACACTAACTTCTAAAAGGTGAGTGTAATTAGTCTGATAATCTAGCGTAATAAAGCCCGAAGAAAAAACTCCTGCAATAGCAAAACCTGCAATACCACTAGCGTCATTTTGGGATAATGCTAAACTAGCATTATCGGCAGTGGACCAGTGTGTATTGCTTTCCCACGTACCAATATTAAGGGCGAGCTTAGTAAAGTAATTCGGTAACCTTCCCTCTTCAAAACTCTCATTAAGCTGTTCAAAGCGCTGAGGGGTTGATGTTGAATCGCTGGCACTACTTTGCGCATAAAACTCTTGCAAGTTAGTGAAGCTATCGTTATCAGCATCAAAGTTCGCATCAGATGCATCAAGCGGTAACAAGTTATGAGTAACTTCGTAAGCATCAGATATTTCATCATTATCAGAATCACCCGATGTAGGGTTTGTTCCTAAATTAAACTCATCCAGAGCAGAGAGACCATCATCGTCAAGATCAGATAACGCATCCGATGGGTCTAAACGGTCAAGCCCATACTTTAATTCCCAGTAATCTGGAAGTTGATCATCATCGCTATCGGTTAAATCAGTTTCAGAAAAATAAATAAAATTATCAAGCCAAACGGTATCTTCTCCTGTTGACGCAGAACTATCTTTATTATATTCAAATAATAACTGATGTAGACCACCCGGTATTTCCAATTTAACCGATGTGGTAGCAGAGTCGTTTCTATTTCGACTTGTAAAAACTTCAATCCCATTCATTAATACAAAAAAATTATCACAGCATGATTCTGATTCTAACTTATAGTCGAATGTAAAAATGCCTTTTGCAAATAAACCTGAAATAGTAAACCGGCTAAACTGCGAGTCATCTATATCTCCAGCTCGAATGCTCTGATTTCCATCTGTAGCAAAGTCATTGGTTATATACCATGGAGCTGATGAGTCCTCTGAATGAGTAATCCATTGTGGTAATGTTGCCGCTTCAAATGAAGATGAAATATTTAAAGACTCAGGGTAAGAGCTGGCAAGCTGTGGATCTGTTTGAGCAAAATATTCAGTTTGATTATCAAAGCCATCATTATCTGGGTCTTCTAGTGCATCAAGCGCATCAGTAAGGCGAAGACCATTGTTATACTCCCAACCGTCTGGCATTGAATCGCTATCAGTGTCCGCTTGGCGGGGAAGCCCGCCGTTTAAAAACTCTAATAAGTTTGATAAGCCGTCTTCATCAAAATCTAGAGCAGCATCTTCACTATTGTAGATATCAAGGCCATGTAATAACTCCCACGAATCTGCCATACCGTCATTATCTGTATCGGAGAATTCATTACCAATATGGATATTGTCTATAAATACAGCATCCAAGTCAGTGGAGACAGAGCCATCTTTAAAATAAGTAAATGTTAATTCATTGAGGCCTGCCGCAATGGGTGCAGAAAATGAAGTCCAATCAATTAAACCCGAGTCTTCTAAAATTAGCTCATCATTTAAATATACTCTTAAAAAATCAAAATCACCCTCAGTTTGAAGCATATACGTAAAGTTTAGGTAGAGTTGTTCGGCGGTTAAAAAGTTAAACTTAATGCTAGTTTGTTGTGCATCATCGATATCGTTATTAGTGAGGACAAAACCTTGTGACCCATCAACCTCTTCAACAAGCCAAGGCATAGAAACATTTGATGAGATAAACTCACTAGGGATTTGCCCATCATCAAAATTAAACACTGCTTGTTCAAGAACGCTCGGTAAAGAATTAGAATCGGAGGGATCACTTCCACCTATAAATTCAATAACGTTAGTGAATGAATCCGAATCTAAATCTAAATGAGCATCAGCTCCATCAAGAGGGTTCAGTGCAAAAGACACCTCCCATCCATCAGGCATAATATCCGCATCAGAATCTGAATTAGTTGGTTGAGTAAGGTAAGTATTTAACTCATCAAAGTCAGATAAACCATCATTATCTGAATCTGAATTATTTGGGTAGGTATTAGCAAGGTACTCTTCAAGATTTGACAAGCCATCCTGATCCAAATCAAGTGAGGCATCATCGGCTGAGTTAGGATTCAAACCAAATATTATCTCCCAGTTATCATCCATTAAATCAGCATCGGTATCGATGAATTGAATGTTGTCACACTGTATTCCAACAATTTGAAAAGCATTAATAACATCGACAGCGTTATAAGATAAATCAATCGCAGAGTTGATTGCCCCACAGGCACCATCTATAAAGTCAGTAGAATTAACCCAGTAATTTTGATTTGCATTAAGCATTATTTCAAATGCTTTGCGGGGATCCCAGCCTTCAGTGTTAGACAAGAAGTAAAAAGCACGGTTAAATACACCACTACTATAGTGAACGTCCATACCATAGAAAAAATCACTCGCGTTGTCGATGGAATAACCATCGAGCGATGGGGTTTCAAAATAACGAAGAGCTGGAGCCACTTTACTGATATCAGCACCAGAGAGCCAGTCAGTTTGACCACGCAAAAAGTACTCGGCTGTTTCCCCTGCCATATCCGAAAATGATTCGTTAATACCACCTGATTGATCGAAGTATAAAAGATCGGAATTCTGCTGAGTGAAGCCGTGACTTACTTCATGTGAAACAATATCTAAAGATACCAGTGGATGAAAATTATCAGCGCCGTCACCAAAAGTCATCGCTGCACCATTCCATGTCGCATTTTCCCAACCATCGCCATTATGAACTCGCATAAGCAATTGGAAAGTTAATGGCGCGGTATTATACCACTGTTGGTACATATCAAAAACCGCTGTACCAAAAGCGTGCGCATCATTCAAAGGCGAATATGCACCATTTATTTCTTTATGTGTATTGCGGTCACAAGGAAATGAAAAAGCTTCTGACGGTTCAGTTCCTGATTCCATCGTCACAGTTTTTACTTTTTCATTTTCTAAAAAACACACATCATCAACTTGCGTAATATCTAGTGCGTCAAAGTCTGTTCCATATTCATATTGACCCGTTTTAATATTGCCGCCGGGACCCTTACCATGCGCAGATTGAATATTGTTCCACTGTTTAAAAATAAGGTAGTTAGATTCACTTACAAGCGCAATGGGACGATATTCATTCATTTGTTCATGCACGCTAAGTTCAATTAACCTAACGTAATGTGCCTGCTCATTTTCAATATAAATATAACGCTCATTTGAAACCAACTCAAAAGTTGAGTCAGTTTCGAGTTTTGCATTTTGTAATAAAGCATCTGCAGCGAGAGATACTTCAAATTCAGAGTTAGCCGTTAACTTTAGGGCTGAAACCTCAATGTTTTTAGCAAAAAATCCACTGATATGGTTATTATTAGATTTTACGCGGATTTGTTGCCCCCAAACAGGCACGCCAGCAAAGTACTGCTGCATTTTTTTAACTGCAAGCGTGTTGGCTGGTTTATGGCGATGAGAGCTTACGCCTTCAACCTCAATAAAGTATGACTTGTTTGAAGATTGTGCCGTTGTTAAGTTTTGCGTAAGTAGTGTTTTAATTTCAGGTGTTGATGATTTAGTTACTCGCTGCGATATTGCCGCCTCAGTACTAAACGAATTTAGCAAGCTAAATGCAATTAAGCTTACTGACAATGATTTATACATAACATTCCTATGTCGTATATTATTATTTTACAGTCTTTGTTTATTGAAAATAAACACGTAAATGTAACATATTTATCGGTTTTGGGTAAGTTTTACCTATTCTTTTAACATAAGAATAGGTAAAAAACGGACGCGATATAATAAATAGAAGTAATGCGTGAAATAAAAGACTTGAATAAAGCTTGAAATGAATTAACAAATAAAGGCGAAAAGGGCATGTTGTCTAAATGCTTGTAAATCCATGTAAGCAAATTAGTAAAAATCAAGGCTAATTTTACTGCCAGTATTTATCAAACAGTCGTGGATAAGCTAATTTTAAAAATTTAGGCTTATCTTTAAAACGTTTGCCCTTTGGCTGTTCGAGACCTGACGGAACAAAAGGTAATTCATCTTCGTTACGCTCTTCATAGAGTAAGCCAGCTATGAGATCGTATTCATCTAGATAAGGGTATGGCTGTTCGTTTAAATGATAAACTGGAGTACAATCAGCCAAAGAGTCGGGGTTTTCAATTGCAGCATTAAAAGCACTTGCACCACGCGAGATTAACCAGCACCGAAACTCTGAAAAACCATACTCGTCATTACACCCTGCCATCACAAACGCTGCACCATATAATTCCCATGTATAGCTTTTACGCATGCAAAGGCCAAACTGCTTATCAAATGAAATCAAGCTATCATCATCTAAATCAACAAGTAACTGTTTTAAACGTTGAGTAACCGATTCGGGATCAGCTGTTTTGTCATCAACGGTGACTAATCGCCAAAAGTAAGATTCTGTGAACTCATTCATGCAACAATCTCTTTAACACGTCCTACTTGGCCGTCTTCTAACTGTACTTTAATACCATGAGGATGGTTGGGTGATTTAGTCAATAAACGCGAAACAATGCCGTTAGTTAATGTGCCACTTCGCTGATCTTGCTTTAAAACAACGTTGACTTCAGTGCCTAGGGAAATTTCAGAACGAGTAGGTACAGCCATAATATATCTCTTTTACTATTTTGCTAGATTATAACTGTATGTGAAAACTATACCAAATTAAACGAGGCTAATATTGATCGCTTGTCGTTCACTCGCTGTTAAAATTGAGGCCAAATACAGCTCAATGTCGCACGCCTTACCAATTATTTGAAAATCATAGCCTTGGCCATTGTTATCAAGTATACAACTAAGGTAATTGTCTGTGATTGTAATTTGGCTGATTCGAGTAATATCAACCTCAGATACTTTTTGTATAGCTGCCTGTTTTACAATTAGCTGGTTGTTGTCTCTGGTAATAGCATTAGCAAGCGAATGTTGCTCTATAAACTTTGCACTATAACGACGAGAAAAAGCCCAAAATGCGATTGCGATGACAAACCCATTACTAAAAATAGGTATAGGAGTGCCATTAGGTGATGCTACGATCTGATATATGCCTAAAATGAAAAATATCGCAGTAAGCGCCAATAAACTGCGTTGTTTGTTCTTATGCGTTAAATTCGAAAACATGGAAACCTTATGCCACTAAAAAATTAATTGACTGGGGTTTTATACCCATAACCCTAAGCTGCTCGATTAACTCTCTTTCAATAGAGGGTAATTGCTGTTGGCAATTAGCTTGCGCTAATGCGAAATCATCAATAAAAAAACAGGTAACCTGCAAAGTATTATCTGGCTTTTTCAAATTAATCGTATGCGTTAGATGACTGAAGTCGCGGTGCACGTCTTTTATATTCTCGCAGGCAGTCGTCAGTACTTTACGAAGTGCATTATCAAGTCGTTTTTCAGTTTTTGTCATTTTTAGATGCTTGTTCCTTAGCCCTATTGTTTTTGTATTCGTCGTAACCGCTTTCTTGGCGCTTTACACATTCATGGTACTCTTTATCAGCCATGTAGTTACATTCGTTTAATCGCGCTGATTGAATTTCATGATAACGGCTATCAGATGTACAACCCGATAAAAAAAGTACAAATAAAACACTAAGTAACAACTTCAGTGTATTGAAAACCATTAAAAATTCCTTACATTTTATGCCGAAAAAACAATTCATCTGATGCAATTTTGCTGTATATTGCACACGTTTTGAATTAATTACCGTTAAGGCTGAATTATGATGTTGTCGCAGTTACAAGAGCTGTTCCAGCGTATCGATAAAAGTAAAATATTTCAATCATTTGTTATTGCCGTTATTGTGATATCTGCGCTAACTGTAGGCGCTCACACGTATTCTTTACACCCTACAGTCGAGCTTGCATTGCATTGGATGGATATAGGGATCACTGTATTTTTCCTCATTGAGCTGATTATTCGCTATATCGCTAGCAAAGGAATTAAAGATTTCTTTTCTAAAGGATGGAATATTTTTGACTTCATAATTGTAGTGGGCAGTTTATACCCTGCAGCAGGTTCGACAATATTCATCGCTCGCTTACTCAGAATATTCCGTGTACTGCGATTAGTATCAATGATCCCAGAGTTACGCTTATTAGTAAATTCGTTACTTAAAGCCATACCACAAATGGGTTATATCGCATTGCTCATGTTCGTAATCTTCTACATCTATGCTGCCATGGGCAGTATGCTGTTTGCTGAAATAAACCCTGTTCTGTGGGGAGATGTATCAATCTCTATGCTGACATTATTCAGAGTTGCAACCTTTGAAGATTGGACAGACGTAATGTACGAAACCATGGTGGTTTATAAGTTAAGCTGGATTTTTTACCTTACGTTTATCTTTTTAACTGCGTTTGTATTTTTAAATATGATGGTGGGCGCTATTTTAGAGGTTATGTCTGAAGAGCACCGTAACGCCCGTGAAGAAAAAGCCGATGTTGATTCACTTCCCGCTACACAAGGGCAAGTGAACGAACTTAAGCAGCAACTCGATGAGTTAAAAGCACTCCTAAAGAAGTAGTAAGAGAAGGTGGTAAATGTTATTTATCACCTTACACTTTAAACTTCCCAACGAGGGAAGTCAGCGTATCAGATAATACATTGAGCTTGTCACCATTTTCGCTGGTGCTGGTTGCAATCTCACTGACATCATCCGCAGCGTTTTTAATTTCTATTACATTTCGATTGATGTCTTCTGCAACATGCTGCTGCTCCTCAGCAGCTGTTGCTATTTGAGTATTTAAATCACTGATAGTCACAATTGACGCGGTAATTTCAGTAAACTGCTGCTGGGCGGACTGAGATAAACCGACTGTTTTTTCAGTGCGCTCTAAACTCCGCTTCATCTCACTAGAAACCTGACCTGACATAGACCTTAATTTATCTAATTGGCCAGCGATTTCCTCTGTTGATTCCGAGGTGCGCTGTGATAATGCTCTCACTTCATCAGCAACAACGGCAAAGCCTCGCCCATGATCGCCTGCACGAGCAGCCTCAATAGCAGCATTGAGTGCCAATAAATTGGTTTGCTCTGCAATACCGCGTATCACACTTAATATAGACATAATATTTTCACTTTCGGCATCTAACTGCGATATATCTGAAGTTGCCTTTGTGATCACATCACTTAACGATGCAACACTTTGCACTGTTTCTGTTATTACAGACTGACCAATCTCTGAAGCCTTTTGTGTCTGCATGGCTAAATCAGCCGCATTTGCACAACTGGCTGACACCTCATTCGCTGTGGCAGCCATTTCGTTTATCGCTGTCGCCGCCATCTCAAGCGCTTGTTGCTGTTGTGATGTGGAGCGTGTTAATTGCGAAGCCTCTGATGATGTTTGCAACGATGTATCACTCACCTTTTGCGCACATTCGTTTATCTGTTTCACCAGATCAGCAATAAGGTTTAGAAATAAGTTAAAACTATTCGCTAATTTGGCTGTTTCATCTTTTGTTTTAATCGAAAGCCGTTGTGTTAAATCTCCACCACCGCGAGAAATTTCAGTTAAACCATCACTTACTTCTACAATAGGCGATGAAATTAATTTCGCAATATAGCTCGCCATAATAATAAAAACAGCAATCAACACAGCACTAATAAATATAATAGACAGTGTCATCGTATTTGCAGCGCGCATTACTTCAGACTTTTCAACTAACGCTATAAACTTCCAGCCTAAAGTGCGAGATGTGTATATACTCGCCAGATAATCGGTATTATTAATCGTAAGCTCAAACTGACCTGACTTATTATTAGCTAATGCTTGATACTTACCACCAGCAACCTCGGATAATTGCTTAAATCGGTAATCATTATTTTTAGGATCTACAAGGATGGTACCGCTGTCTTCTATTAGCATTAAGTAACCCGTTTCTCCTAATTTAATATCTGCAATAATATCCGTAAGACCATTTAATGATACATCCATCCCTTGAACGCCGACAATATTGCCATTGTCTTTAATAGCCTTGACAGTAGATACAATTACCATATCGTCTATTGCCCAGTAATAGGCGTTAGTACGAATGGTTTCGCCATTCGCTTGCACCGCTGTTTTATACCAAGGCCGCTCTCGTGGGTCGTACCGGGCGTTAACTTCACCTTGTGGCCATTGTATGTAACCTCCTTGTTCATTACCCATATAAATATAAGCTAATCCTGGATGAGTAAGACCGAAATGATCGAACGCTTTAAACACATCCTGTTCAGTGGTGCTTTGCTCAAGATGGTTAAGAGCAACAGAGGTGGTAGCGTCCATGTGAGTTTTTACATTTTTTTGAGCATTAAGAATACGGGGATCAGATGCAAGAAAATCGACGTTTTTAGCAATTTCAGTAAAAAACATCACAATAGCATTGTCAATTTGCGTTGCTTCACGTTGACTTAGTAACGCAAAGTTATCATGAGCTTGTTGGCGAGTTTGTGTAATGACTAATACGGCAATAATGAATAAAGGCAGTACTATTGCTGAAGCAAAAGAGAGCTTCAGTTTTTTAGAAATATTCATAAAAAAAACCTAAAGAACTTTCTAAAAATATAGTGCTTAAGTGTTCTTTGAGCAAATAATACTAGGACTAAACATGTAAAAAAGAAAAGAAAAACTAAGTGAACGCAATAAAAAAGGCCAGCGCAAGCTGACCTCATTGATAAACTTAAAATTAACTGCTTTTTGCAACAATAATTCGTAGCATACGGCGTAAAGGCTCTGCAGCACCCCACAGTAATTGGTCACCTACAGTGAACGCACTAATGTACTCTGGCCCCATAGATAATTTACGGATACGACCTATTGGAATATCAAGCGTGCCCGTTACTTTTACAGGTGTTAAATCAGTGGCAGTGATATCACGTTCGTTTGGTACGACTTTAACCCACTCGTTGTGAGAGGCTAAGATCTCTTCCACTTTTTCAACGCTGATGTCTTCACGTAATTTGATGGTCATGGCTTGAGAATGACAACGCATCGCACCAATACGAACACATAAACCATCTACAGGTATTGGTTGCTTAGATGAGCCTAAAATTTTATTTGCTTCAACCTGCGCCTTCCACTCTTCTTTTGATTGCCCTGATGGCATTGGCACATCAATCCATGGGATTAAACTGCCTGCTAATGGCACACCAAATTGATCTTGTGGTAAATCGCTTGAAGCAATTTGCTCAGTTACCAATTTATCAATTTCTAAAATGGCAGCTTGCGGGTCGGCAAGTTTATCAGCAACACTAGCATGAATAGAGCCCATTTGAGCAATGAGCTCTTTCATGTTGCGAGCGCCTGCACCTGATGCTGCTTGGTAAGTCATAGGGCTTACCCATTCGATCAAGTCTTGCTCAAACAAACCACCTAAAGCAAGTAACATTAATGAAACCGTGCAGTTACCACCTACGTAGGTTTTAACACCCTGTTCAAGGCCTTGCTCGATTACGTCTTTATTAACTGGATCGAGCACAATGATGCTATCGTCGCTCATGCGCAGAGCTGAAGCTGCATCAACCCAATAGCCGTTCCAACCTGACTCTCTAAGTTGTGGGTAGACTGCTTTAGTGTAATCACCGCCTTGGCACGTAATTACAATGTCCATTTTAGCAAGTTCATCTATGCTAGAGGCATCAAGCAAAGGTTTTGCCGTGCCGGCTATGTCAGGCCCTAATTGACCTGCTTGAGAGGTAGTAAAAAAAGTGGTGTCAATATTGGCAAAGTCCTTTTCCTGCTGCATACGTTCTAATAACACTGAGCCAACCATGCCCCGCCAACCGACTAATCCTACTTTTTTCATTGTTTGTTCCACTGTTTGAGTCATAAGAAATACCTAATACGTTAAAAATTAAAAATTCATTGCGTGAGATTTAATTTTTAGCCACTTCAATCTAGCATCGCAGTAAATGCAAAACCAGCAATAGTCATAGAACATAAAAATATTTCATATTGAAAAGTAAGTCATGGCTTTAATCTATGTTTATATCCTCTAGATTGGGATCTAAACTAGGCGGTGTAATGTCTATTCCTTTGCGTAATTGCTTGACCACCGTTTTTAACACCTCTATACGAGCATACCATTTGTACTGCGCAGCAATAGCATGCCATGGGGCTGCAATAGTGTCGGTATTAGCAAACATTTCATTTATAGCAGTAACGTATTCACTTCTTTTTTCGCGATTACGAATATCTTCACTGGTTAATTTCCAGCGTTTATAAGGGTCTTGCAAACGGCCTTCAAAGCGTTTGAGTTGCTCATCACTACTGATATTTAAAAACAACTTAACAATACGAACATCGTCATCTATTAATAAGCGTTCAAATTCATTAATCTCTTGATACGCGCGCTGCCATTGCTCGTCGCTCGCAAACCCCTCCACACGCTCAACTAAAACACGCCCATAATATGAACGATCAAAGATGGCTATGGTTCCTGTAGCTGGTAGCTTAGTCATAAAACGATAGAGATAATGTTTCCCTTGTTCCTGAGGCGTTGGCGCAGCTATTGGATAAACGCTAAACCCTCTGGGGTCTAAACGCTGAGTTAAACGCCTGATTGCACCTCCTTTACCTGCTGCGTCCCACCCCTCTAAAACAATAATAGCGCGTCGCCCTTGATGAAAATAGGCCTGCTGAACATGCAGTAATTCAATTTGCCAACGCTTTAACTCTTGTTTGTAGGTATTTTTATCTTTAATGCATGGCCATGTCTGCTCTGATTCATCTAACTGTAAAGTCGGTTCTCTTAGTTTGATTATACTGACTGTGTGCACAATATTTCCTTATGAACAGGCGGTTATGCTTTATATGATAAAATGAGCATAACAAATATGTAGGCAAAAAAAAGCCCTACGTAAGTAGGGCAATTGTAGTTAGGTTTTTTATATTTGCCTTCCCGGGCAGAACAAACTTAGAACTCGTAAGAGTAAGAAACACTAAATTTCGTGCCCTCTTCTTTTTTCCATAAAGTCAGTCCTTCTTGCTCAATTGTTTTATCTTGGCCAAGTATGTTTTCAACTTTAAACTTCACTTTACTGTTGAAGTTAGGAAAATAAGAATACACTAAATCTAGTGAATGAAATGCTTGCTCTTGCGCATCTTCATTACCACGTGTCCCTGGTACGATAATACGCGGGCCAAATACGTTATACACTAATGATGTTGAGTGGAAACCATCATCAGAATCATAACCCATTTGTAAGTTAGTTACCCACTCGGAGTGACCGACTAAGCGACGCTCGTTATTTGTCACAATGTTAGACACTGAATCTGCTTCTAACGCGGCTTTTAGCTGTTGCTCAAACAAAGAGTCTGCACCGTCTGAGTCATCAATTCCTAAATCAACTGTAGAGTCAGAAATAGTTAAGTTACCTGAGACGAATATATTAGCCAATGATGAATCAATGAAGCTAAAGTCAGATAAAAAATCAAACTCTATACCCGTTAGCTCGCCTGATTCTGCATTGGCCGTTAATAATTGTGGCGCTGCGCCACCAACTGCTGCTAGTTCAACCATTTCAATTGGGTTCTCAATGTCTTTATGAAAAAGTGCCACTGAGAAGTTATTACCCGATTGCATATACCACTCGAATCTAAAATCAATATTTTTTAGTTTAGAGCTTTGTAAACTAGGCGAACCGCGAACTAAAAACTCCGTTAACGGGTCAACATAATACGTTGAGCTAACGTCACGCATATCAGGGCGAATTGTCGTTTCACTTAAGTTTAAGCGGAACTGCATTTCATCATCCATAATGTACGTCACAGCTAATGACGGGAATAAGTCATCATCTTTAACCGCAACATCAACAATTTCATCGGTTGTTGCATCAAATAGGTTGCTGTGCGCTTTGAATGGGATAGATACTTGGGTAAAATCTTCCCAACGAACACCACCTGTGAAACGCCACGTGTTATCTAAGAAAAAATCAGCCATAAAGTAATAAGCATCAAGCTTATTAGCGGCGGTATACTTGTCACCGTCAGCGGTTCTATCATCAAAAATTCCTGCACCAGTAGCACTTGCATAAAAATCATCGTTGTTAATATTATCATTAGCAAAAATTTCATCTAAGCGCGAACCAAATGTATACTCATCAGCAATACCACGATGCGTTATACCAAAGCGTGTATTTGCAGCATCACGCGATTTTTCAGAGAAATCCCCACCGGCTTTTAATTCAAGTTCATAGCCATCACCATAAAACGGCATGCCCATATTCCAACCCCATGTATCCACTTTATCATGCAGGTTTTGGAATTCACGGCTTAAGTTAGTGGCTGAAACATCTTGCAGCTGCTCTGATACATATACACCATCATCGTAATTACGTTGAAAAACAGCATCTACCATACCTGGCGCATTTCGGTTTGCACGGCTGGTGCCGGCATACCAATCAACAAACAAGTTATTATACTCAGCAAAGTTATGTGTACCTTTTAACTGGCTAGCGAACATTTCTCGCTCTTCATACACCACATCAACACGACGTAAGTCACGTACACCATCTTCAGTTTCATTGGCATCATAGAAGTTACGATCACGAACACGGTCACGCATATCATGTAAAGCAATATTAGTTAGTTCAACTTTATGATTAGAACTAAACTCATACCCTAGATTTAACGTTCCACTCCAGCGAACATTTTGTTCGGTAGATGTGCCGTCATAATATTGCGCAAAGCACTTATCTTCACAGCCTAAGCTACCTAGATTGGTACCGTTTTCTTCTTTACTTACTTCCCACTCATTTTCATAAGACACAGCAGCAAGTACACCAAACGTACCTAAATCACTATCAAAGCGATCACCCAGTGAAATTGAAAAATCGATTTCAGGCGGTACATCTTTCTCTGTTGGTCCAATATTCCAGTCAAGCGAAGACATCAACGCTTTACGCTGCTCTAAAGTGGTGTCTAAATTACCCTCTATACCATCAGCTGCGAAGGCATTTGTAAACTGTTGAGGTAATCCACGGGTTCCATCGTCACGACCCATCCAGTCATCGTCACCACCTTCATAAAAATAACCTGTTTCACTGTTATTTGTATCGTAAGAGGTGCCTACTTCAACTTTAAACAAGAAATCACTTGGAATTGACTTGGTTCTGATATTGACATTACCACCACCAAAATGCGCAGGCATATCCGGTGAAAATGATTTTTGTACACTTAGACTTTCAATAATGTCTGCTGGAAATAAGTCTAATGGTACAACCGAGCGAGTTGGATCCGGGCTGGGAACATACATACCATTTAACTGCGTACTTGAGTAACGCTCACCCAAACCGCGTACGTAAATAAACTTGCCGTCAACAAGTGTCAAACCTGTTACACGGCGTAGTGCAGCAGCGGCATCACCATCACCCGTTCGTGAGATTTGATCTGCCCCCATAATGTCCGCAACAAACGCTTGGTTTTGACGTTCTTGAAGCACCGCACCAGCACTCCCTTTCAAACGTTGACCAACTGCGACCACTTCTTCTATTGCTTGGTCAGATTCCTGCTCTGCGTGAGCTGAGTGGATAGACAAACCTAAAATAGCAGCAACAACTGCTTGATTTAGCTTTGAACGACCAAGTTTAGAGAGGTTAAAAGAATTCATTATTATACTCCGAAACATGAACTAGAAGCTGGGCGAGAGCATGCTCTCGCCCGGGATACGAAAGTGGGTTATTTAAGACCTACTTTTACCCAACCTGCTGTCCAGTCATTTTGTGCATCCATTGCACCGACGTAATCGACCTTATCAAAGAAGCTATTAAGGCTTGATGAATCAAAACCTGCGCCTAGTAACGCTGATTCAGCCGTTGGCATATACCCATTGTCACTTAAACCAAGCATTGCAGCTTCCATTACAGAGTTGCCATCTTGGGCTGTAAACCAAGACTCAACATTGCCATCCGCAATGACCGTATCTGAGAAGTTACTTGCCGCAGCACATGCGACGACTGAGTGGCTAATATTAAGTGAACCATCTTCTGCACGTGGCACAGAGTCAGAACCTACACGTAAACAGTTGCTGTATCCATCAGGGCCTGTAACAACTAGGTTTTTGATAACACCCGCTGTACCTGCACGTAGACGAACACCATTTACGCCGTCAGCACCAATAATGGTTACATTTGAAATGGTAGGAGTAGTTAACGGCGACGCATCTGAATCAAACTCAGAGTTGTCAGCTTCAATAGCGTTATCACCATTTGTTGAGTCTTGTTTAATTAGGACGTATTGCGCATTACCTGTCCAACCAAAAGACCAATCTAAAGAGTCATCACCAATATTTGTGAGTACTAAGTGACTAATGCTAGCAGTACCACCGAAGAACTCGACGCCATCATCAAGATTTTCATGTACATGGATATAATCAAGCTCTGTTTGACTGCCTACACCCGCAATAGTAATACCATTGAGCTCGTCACCGTTACCCAGTGTTTTGCCCGCTTGCTTAACAACAACATATTTTAATGTACCTGAGTTATCTTCAGGGTCGTTACCACCAAATAAGCCGGCATCACCTTCAGCTGGTACACCACACTCTAGAAGTTCAGTATCCGTTGTTTCACCTTTTTGGTCACCACACGAGTTCGCAGGTGCATTACCTAGTAATACTAAACCACCCCATTGACCGATATCAGTTTCGCCACCCGTTACATCTTGAATTGATGTCATAACGATAGGCTGAGAAGCTGTACCCACTGCCTCAATTTTTGAACCACGACGAACAACTAAGAAGTCATCACCTGATTCACCAATTAACGTTGTACCAAACTGAACATATAAAGTTGCGCTATCAACACGGTCACCACCAACAGCAGTACGCCCTTTTAAAATCCAGTGTGCATCATTTGTTAATGTCACATCTGACGTGAAGACCACATCTTGGTTAAGTTGATATACCGGCTTATCAGTCAGTTGTGGGAAGCTTGCTGAAACATCAGTTGCTAAGCCTTGTTCAAGTGCATTGGTTACTGATTGAGGGAAGTTAGGCGTTACAGCAACTGTCCAGCCGTCCATCCAATTGTTATCACCGTCAAACGCACCAATGTAATCTGTTTTGGTAAAGAACGGGTCAAGGTCAGATGCATCTACACCGGCACCAAGCAGTGGAGAACCTGATTTTGGCGTAAAACCGTCAGTCGCAAGGTTTAATGTTGCAGATGTCAGCGTCTGGTTACCTGTTTGACCTTCGAACCATGATTGAACATTCCCAGAACCAATAGCTTCGTCACCAAAGTTATTGTCTGTGTTACAAGCAACTACCGAGTTTTCAATTGATAGCTCACCTGATTCTGCATTTGCAGCTGAGTCTGAGCCAACACGTAAACAGTTTTTGTAACCATCAGGACCCGTAATTACTACATTACGTAACACACCGGCTGTACCTGCACGTAGACGAACACCGTTAACGCCATCAGCACCCACAACGGTTACATTTGATACAAGCGGCTTAGTCAGTGGTGTTGCATTTGAATCAAACTCAGAGTTATCTGCTTCAAACGCGTTATCACCACCCGCAGCACTTTGCTGAATGTAAACGTTTTGAGCGCGACCAGTCCAACCAAATGACCAATCGAAAGAGTCATCACCGATATCTGTTAATACAACATTACGCACATTTACTGTACCGCCGAAGAACTCAATACCATCATCAAGGTTTTGGTGAACCTGAATAAATTCAACCTTAGTATTTGAACCTACACCAGCGAATGAAATACCGTTTAGTTCATCACCATTACCCAGTGTCTTACCAGCATGTTTAACAACTACATAACGGATAACACCTGAGTTATCTTCTGGGTCTGTACCACCAAATAATCCAGCATCACCTTCAGCTGGTACACCACAGCCTTCTAGCTCTGCAGTGGTCGTTTCACCTTTTTGATCACCACATGAGTTAGCTGGTGCATTACCAAGTAATACTACGCCACCCCATTGGCCAATATTTGTTTCTGCACCTGTTACATCTTGAATAGATGTCATGGTGATTGGTGCTGTTGCAGTACCATTCGCATTGATTTGTGAACCACGGCGTACCACTAGGAAGTCATCACCTGATTCACCAATTAATGTTGTACCTGCTTGTACATATAATGTCGCACTGTTTGTTCTATCACCACCGACAGCAGTACGGCCATTTAAGATCCAGTGTACGTCATTAGTTAAAGTAACATCTGCGTTAAACTCAGTGTCTTCAGTTAAACGATACACTGGTTTGTCAGTGATCTGTGGAAACTCACTTGACACATCTGTTGCAAAACCTTGATCTTTTGCATTAGCTATATCTGTAGGGAAACCGCCGTTGATTGCAACGGTCCAGCCTTCCATCCAGTTATTAGATGTATTAAACGCACCAATTTGTGTGCCAGCAACAAGTGGAGAACCCGCTAATGGCATGTAGCCGTTATCGTCTAACATAAGCTGCGCTGGTGTCAGTGTTTGGTTGTCATCTTGGCCTTCAAACCAAGCTTGAACTGTACCGCCGTTAATTGTTTCGCTACCAAAGTTGTTAGCCGGCGTTTGACACGCAACAATTGAGTTAGTGATAGTTAAAGAACCATCTTCAGCACGAGGCACAGAGTCTGAGCCTACACGTAAACAATTTTCATACGTAGCAGGACCTGTAACAAATACATTTTTTAGAACACCCGCTGTGCCTGCACGTAAACGGATACCGTTGTTACCTTCAGCACCAACAATTGTGACATTCTCAATAGTTGGATTTGTAAGTGGTGAAGCTTCTGAATCAAACTCTGAGTTATCTGCTTCAATTGCATTATCGCCAAGGTTTGCAGCTTGTTGAATGTATACATTAGTTGCTTTACCTGTCCAACCAAATGACCAATCAAGCGAGTCATCACCAATGCTAGTTAAAACAACATTACTAACATTCACTGTGCCACCAAAGAACTCGATACCGTCATCAAGGTTTTCATGAACCTGAATGTAATCTACTGTCGTCGCAGAGCCAACACCACCAAATGTAATACCGTTTAACTCATCACCGTTACCCAGCGCTTTACCAGCTTGTTTAACAATAACGTACTTAATAGTACCTGAATTATCAGCTTCGTCTTCACCACCGAACAAGCCAGCATCACCTTCAGCTGGAACACCACAACCTGCAAGTTCTTCAGTTGTTGTTTCACCTTTTTGATCACCACACGAGTTCGCCGGTGCATTACCTAAAAGAACTAAACCGCCCCATTGACCAATGCCTGTTTCAGCACCCGTTACATCTTGGATAGATGTCATTGTGATAGGCTGAGAAACAGTACCTACTGATTCAATTTGAGAACCACGGCGTACAACTAGGAAGTCATCGCCCGTTTCACCAATTAGTGTAGTACCTTGTTGAATATAAAGAACGGTATTGTCAGCACGGTCATTACCAACCGCTGTACGCCCTTGTAAAATCCAATGAGCATCGTTTGTAAGCGAAACATTGGCTGTAAATACAGTGTCAGCCGCTAATTTATAAACTGGCTTATCAGTAATTTGTGGGAAAGAGCTTGAAACATCAGTCGCTAAACCTTGAACTAATGCATTATCAATATCGGCAGGGAAACCAGTTGTAGCATTTTGTGAATCATCACGGCTTGAATCGTCGCCGCCATTATCACCACCATTGTCGCCACCATTTTCATAATTATTATTAATAGTGTCGCCTTCATTAACTGTTGTATTAGCGTCGCCTTCTTTTACGACTAAGTCACCACCACAACCAGATAAAGAAACCGCTGCTGCTACTAAACTAACTTTAAATAAGTCAGATAATTTCATTGTTCACTCCGTTAAGATATTTAATTATTTTGTTAGTGCATTTAAATAAAAACCCAAGTCACCTTTAAGCACGATTCTCATACTTAAAGGTCACTTGAGTTTTTCAACGTGACTACCTTACGGGAGCTATATGACAGAGAAGTTACACTTATATAAACATAAAATGACAATCTAAATCATTAAATTACAACAACTTAAATTAAAAACAAAAAAAGCCGCCCGAAGGCAGCTTTGGTGTTGCGATTATAAAAAAGGGGGTAACTAAATAATTTTAGTTACTAAAGTAAAGCAGTACGTAGTGTCTCTGCATGGACTTTTTCGTTTTTAACGTACTTGATCCACTGCGTCGCTAAACGTTGTGATTTTTTATGCTTTTCAGCTTGTTCAAATGCTAAAATAGACGCATCAAAATTCTTTAAATTATACTGCGCCATACCCAATGCAACATATGCGTTTGATTCAAAATCTAACCCGCCTTTGTCCAGTGCTGCACGAGCAGCATCAGCCGCTTTGTTGTAATGCTGCGTATTAATTAGCACCTCAGCTAAACGTTGGTCAAACTTGCCATGAGTTGATAAGCCAGCAGCCTTTTCGAAAAACTGTGCTGATTTTTCATCTTCTTTCGCTTGTACCATTGCTTCAGCAATAAAAGCATAATTTTTAGCTGTTTTTTCGACTAAACCCGATGTCATAGCTTGCTGCATTACATCAGCTGCTTTATAGGAAAGACCGTTATACATATACACTTGTGAAAGCTGAGTTAACGCTGACTTAGAGGTTAAAAAGCCCTGCTGGTAAGCCGCTTCTAAAACAGCCAACTGTTTTTTCTCAGCCCCTGTTTCACCGTACATACCGCCTAATTGAACCCAGTACTCAGGTTTATTATAAAGTTTGACCATGCGCTCAAGCACGTCAACTACTTTTTGCGGTTGATTAAGCGAGTAGTACATTGCGCGCTGTAAGACTAACCAGTTCTCTTTAGGCTCTTTGCCTTCGCTATCAGCCTGAGCAATGGCTTGATTAATACTATTAATGCCTTTGCTGTAGTCTTTCATTTGGTAGAAAGCTTGGGCTTTTAGCACATAATATGCATCGGTTTTTGGCTTGGTGTTTATGTTATCCCAATCATCTAAAAATGAGATCACCTTGTTGTAATCACCATTGGCCATTGCCAACTGCGCTAAACTGAAAGTCGTGCTTAACCGTAATGTCTCAGGGATAGCCTCTGCATTAACAACATTCTCAAATGATGCAATTGCTTTCGCTAAATCGTTCTCGTTGTAATAAATAAAGCCATAAAAGTTATGCATCATGGCTATTTCATAGTCATTCATACTTGATGAACGCTCTTTGATGCTGTCTAGGGCGGCTAACCCGGCTTTTGCATCACCGTCATCCGCTAGCTTTTGCGCACGTGCTAGCTGGCTGTATACTTTTTCACGCAGTGCTGGCACGCGCTTAGTTTTTTGCTCTGCCGCATAAGCTGTCGCGATGTTTACGCCTGGTATAAAGCTAACAACTGTCGGCAACGCTATGCTAGTGGTAAATGCTGTTGCACAAATCAGTGCAATTCTCAATGGTTTCATAATCGCCTCGCTACGCTATCAAAATACCGGGTTAACCGCTAATTTGAAAAGAGATTTTATTCTGTACACCCGCGACTTCAACAGCTTCTCCGTTTACTACGCGTGGTTTGTATTTAAATTTAAGGGCCGCATCCATCGCAGCTCGATCAAACAGTGACTCAGGCTCTGCTCTAACAACCTGAGGGTCGCGAACCGTGCCTTGTTTTGTTACTGTAAATTCAACAATGACGTACCCTTCGATGCCTCTTGAAAGCGCTCTTCTGGGATAAACAGGCGCCACTTTTACAATCGGTAAGTATTCGCCATCACTTGATTCAAGTGCTAAACCGCCCGCAAGGTTTACGTCGGCTTCTACATTGGCACCAAAATCAAAATTTGATGCACTCGCGTTAGGATCACTGTTCTGCATTTGCGGCGAATCCATTGGCGGAGGCGGCTCTTTGGGCTTTGGCGGCTTTTGTGGTTTGCGCTCTTTCTTTTGTACCGTTTCTTCTTTTTTCAAACGTACAAAATCAAGTACATTGCCTTTAGCTGGCTCGCTCATAGCTCCTTCACCACCCGTTATCAACGCTTGCATGCCTAAAAACAGTAAGAAAGTAACAACACCTGCAATCACTAATGCAACTAAATATCGCAACATATCAGTTCCTTATCACGCTTCTTGCGCAGCAATTGAAACATCAAACGCACCTGCAGCACGTGATGCATCCATCACTTTAATTAATACTTCAGTGGTGGCTTTTTTATCTGCTTGAATAACTACACTACCTTGTGGGTTTTCTGCTTTTAAGCGTTCGATATTCGCTTGAACAGCACGCTCGTCTACCTTGCGTTTATTTATCCAAATTTCACCAGTATCAGAAATAGCAACTAAGATGTTTGCACGTTCTTTTTTAACAGCCGTTGCCGCTTCAGGGCGGTTCACATCGATACCCGCTTCTTTAACAAATGAAGCGGTTACAATGAAAAAGATAAGCATAATAAAAACAACGTCTAGCATTGGCGTCATGTTAATTTCTTCTGCTTCGTCTTCTTGTAATAAATTACCTAATGGGGCTCTCATTTTTTACTCCTTGGTAAAGCAGCCTTAAGCTGCTTTACAAAAATTATGTTAGTGGTCTAAAACCATATTATCTTCAAGTAGCTCTACTTCACGCTTAGCGCGGCGCTGTAAATAAGTAGAAGCAAATACACCTGATAACGCACCCACCATGCCCGCCATTGTCGGAATTGTCGCTTTGGAAACGCCCGACGCCATAGAACGAGCACTGCCTGTGCCAGTAATTGCCATTACATCAAATACTTCGATCATGCCTGTTACTGTGCCTAATAAGCCAAGTAGCGGACATAATGCAACCATTACATTGATAAGAGCTAAGTTAGAATTTAACTGCATACCAGCACGTGAAATCATTGCTTGGCGAATTTGTTCTGAATTCCAACTATTGCGCTCTTGGCGATTACGCCACGTTGCTTTTACATCGCGTTTGTAATGCTTATAACCTTGAAAGAAAAATATAAATCGCTCGAGTATCAATAACCACATCGCGAAGATTAACACTCCGATGACCAAGAGCACTTGGCCACCAGTGTCGAGAAAATCACGGATAGCATTGATTGAATCAATCAATAGCACCATGGTTTACGCTCCTTTCTCGCTACGCTCAGCGATAATACCTGCGCTTTGCTCTTGGATAATTAACAAGATGTTTTTAGCGCGAGTGTTAAGCAAGGTGTATAAAAATACGGTGGGAATTGCGACAACAAGACCCAGTACTGTTGTAACAAGTGCTTGTGAAATACCGCCTGCCATCAGCTTCGGGTCACCTGTACCAAATAAAGTGATTGCTTGGAAGGTATTTATCATACCGGTTACTGTACCAAGTAAACCAAGTAGAGGAGCCACTACCGAGATAATTTTAATCAACGTTAAGTTACGTGTTATTTTTGGCATTTCACGCAATATTGCTTCACTTAATTTAAGTTCTAGCGTGTCATAAGCAACATCTGGGTACTGATCTTTCACTTTCATTACACGGCCAAGTGGGTTGTCATCACGTGCAACGGTGTCTTTGAGTTGTCGACGTACTTTTCCACCAATCATTATCAACGATATGAAGCGTTCAATCGCAATCAGGAGGGCAATAACACCCACGCCTAAAATAACGTACCCTACCGTTCCACCTTGTTGTACTTGTTCAGTCGTGTCAGGCGCTTGTACTAATAAGCCAAGAATTGAACCACCTGTTGGGTCAAGCGCAAATTGAACAACACCACTATTTGCATTTTGAAGGTCTTGAGCCGTGGCAGTAAAGCGTGCTACAGGTTGACGAGTTAACTGGCTTATAGTGTTTGTACCCGCGTTATATTGTAGATATTTACCATCAGCAATAAGATTAAATGCACCAACACGAACAACCTCTTGTTGCTCTTTTGCGCCGCCATCGACAATAACCTCAGTAGTAAAGCGCGTCACTTTACCTTGCTCTGTCATTTCGCGTTGCAATTCATACCACACTTGTTCAATATCTTCGATAGAAGCAAGGTTTGACGTTGAACCCATTTTAACCGCAAGTTCATCCATAAATTTACTGCGATCTTGAATTTGCGCAGACACAACCGAAGTCATAAATTTATTGCTTGAATCACCGGCAACTTGTTGCAAAACACCAAACAACTCTTTTAGTGAGCCCATACGGTTTGATAACGTGTCAGTTAAATTAGCAAGCTTAACTTCGTTTTCTTCAAACTGTGTTTCAAGTCGCTCAGATTGAACAAGCATTTCATTGCGCTTTGCCTGCGTGTCTTGGAGCATTTGCACTTGTTCATTTTGACGTGATTTAAATTCTTGTTCACGTTGTTGATTTTGTACAGATTGCGCTGATTTACCTTGCTCTAAGGTTTTTAATAATGCGTCTAAATCCATTGGTTCTGCGGCGATACTCGTTGCAGCAAAGCCTAAGCCTGTTGCAAGTACGGCCATTTTTGTCATTTTGGTAAGTAATTTCATCGTAAAAACCTCTTATTCAGCCGCGTGTACTGGTAGTGTTAACATGTCTGGGGCAAGTTGCTTACGAGCAATTCGCAAGCCTTTACTGATTTGGCTAATTGTTGAATCAGGGAGTGCAACAAATGTCTTTGTTTGTTGATCCCAACTGCCTGCTTTTTTACCATCACGTGTTAAATAGATAAGCTCTAAACGACCAATGCGTAAAAAATCAACTTCACGCTCTTGACCATCCACAGACTGAAGAGCTGTGTACGCTTCAATAGTACGGCCGTAATCAACTTCAACTTGGTAAGCTTCTAAAAGACGACGAAACTTCTCGCTTGAATTTATATCTGCGCGGTCCATCATTTGTTTTAATGAACTGATTCGCTTAGCACGTTCATCTTTTAAAAAAGGCACATCAAGAGCGACAAATTGCTCAAGGCCTGTGATCATACGGATCATAAGAGGGGTTATTTGACGCTCAATAACAGACACTTTATCCATAGAAGCATTTAAGTCTCCCATTTCAGTCACTTGATTATTAAGTTGACGTGTTAATTGCGCGTTATAAACAGCTAAGCCATCAATTTCTTTATTAAGGGCCGTGAACTGTTGGAGACGACCTTGCATTGAATCTGCAATCTTGTCTATTTTTGTTTGTGATTGCGTAGCTGATTGATTTATTTCGCTACTTTTATCGATTACTCGGTCTAGTTCATTTGCATGTACTGTTGCAGTTGCTGCTACAATACCTGCTAGAATCAATGGTTTAACGCCTATCATCGCATACACCTTACTCGTTAATTACAATTGGTTTTATTTAATGAGCGAGATTTTATAGACTAAAAATGACAGGAGTGTTGCTTGAACAAGTCTATTTTATTACAACTGTAACAAATAATACAACTAACCCAACAATATCAAGGTAACGTATTGAAATATAATAATTAAATGAAAATAGAATAATAATAGCTTTATAAAAACATACTATTTTTGATTGTCATCTACTTGATATATATAATTAATTATTATGAAAGGGTCTATAGTGACATAAAGCAGCACACTCACTATAAGCAAGAGCTTTCATTAATTACTGATGATTTCGGCAATAGTGGCATACGTTACTTGCCAATCACTGTAATCAATCGAAATAGGAAGAATATTGGCTTGTACGTTTAAAACCAATGAGGGAAATCCTTGGATAGGTAATGAACGGGTGTATGTAACCTCTTTGAATAATTCAGTGTTTACGTCACAGGAGTCTAATTGTTGAATGAAATGTGTAACATCTGAGATACCAATTTCTTTAGCAAGCTCTGCAAGTACTGAAGTATCTGAAGGATTACGCGCATGAAGGTAATAAGCGTGCTGTATCGCTTGAATCATTTCACCCTCTTTACCAGCTCGACGGGCGAGCAGCACAGCTCTACACGCAAGATAGGTTGAACGCCTAGGCTGGCAATGATGCCAGAAATCAAAGTTAAATTGCGTGCCCAGCTTATTGCTAATCGAATGCCATGTATTTTGTAACATAGATTGCATGTCCAATGGCATTGGTTCTTCACTATCAGGGGCTAAGCCACCAACACGATATTCAATAGTTACAATGCCATCGAGGGCTTGTTTTAATTGCTGCCAAACAGGTGCATATCCCCAGCACCAACTACACATAGGGTCAAAAATATAAATAAGCTTGGCTTTGCTCTGCATTACTAAAAGTCATTCCCTGTAAAGACAACACAATTTCGACCATTTTTCTTAGCGCTATATAGCCTGTCATCAGCCAATTTAAGTGATTCATTAAAGTGTTTAATCTTAATCACTTCTGACACGCCAATACTACAAGACAGGTTTATTGGTGTATTATCATAAACAAATGATTTTTTTTGTACCTTTTCTTTTAAAGAATTAGCAATTTTTACAGCTGCAGAAAGGTTTAGTCCAGGTAAGATAACAAGAAACTCTTCACCGCCATAACGCACTTTGATATCCTGAGCGCGTAAATGTTCTTCCAGTAACGAAGCAAAATCGACCAACACATTATCGCCAATATCATGACCATGTGTATCATTAACCTCTTTAAAATGGTCTAAATCGATTAATAATAAACACATTGGTAAATACTTATCTGCATGCGTGTGTGCAAGCGGTAAAAAATGACTAATAATAAACCGTCGATTTGCCAGACCTGTTAAATGGTCTGTATGAGCATCTTGCTTTTGCAATAGGGTCATTCGTGCAATTTCTAAATGACTCTTATTCCTAAAATACTCACCAATAAAACTAAATAAGAAAACCAAAGAAAACGCGGCAAAAAAGCGACCTTTTTCTGTTTCAGGGTAATAAACTTGCCCAATGTCCGGGCCAAATAGTAAGAATGAAGACAAAATAAGCAGTAATGAAACAATTAAAAAGCCGATACGAAAACCCAAAGTAGAAAATGCCACAACCGGATAAAACATGACCCAGTATAAAGCGGTATTCTCCTTACCACCGGTGTAGACAAGTGCCAAGCACAATACGCAAATAATAGATAAAACAGTCACAGTGACTAATAAAAATCGACCTGTCTTATAAAAATACCATGCAAATAAGAGTAAGGTGATATCCGACACAATCAACATAACCGTTAGAAAAGTCGGGTATACATCGTGATTTGAGACAACTAATGATGTGATTAATACTAAAGCCACAAATATCATGGTGAAAAAAGTAAAAGCGCGGCGTTGGTTTTCCGCGCTATAAACATTTTCAATATTGATTAAATTTAACCAACTAGATTTACTATCTAATTTTGCCATTAACGATTTTTTATGCCTATAAAGTTATACTTTAAAACGAAGAACCATTTTTTCAAGCTCATCAAATTGTAGTTTCAATCGCGTACACTCTTCCAACGTGTTATTTAAATTGATTTGCCCTTGTTGTGATAATTCACTAATTGTATGAATATCACTGTCTAGTGATTGAATAACATGATTTTGCTCTGTTGTTGCATTAGCAACACTGTGGTTTACATTATCAATAGCCTCTATCGCTTTTGTGACATCTGCCATTTTATCACCCGCAACATGTGCTTGTTTAACACTATTACCACTTTCAAGTAAGCTGGCCTTCATTACATTTACCGCACTTTCAGACCCTTGCTGTAATTGCACTACTGTGTCTTCAATTTCTTTTGTTGATTGTTGTGTGCGATGAGCGAGTTGCCTTACTTCATCCGCCACAACAGCAAAACCACGCCCTGCTTCACCAGCACGAGCGGCTTCTATTGCTGCATTCAATGCAAGTAAATTCGTTTGTTCACTCACCCCTTTTATGACTTCCAGGACTTGCTCAATACTTGCAGAATGCTTAGCAACGCTATCAATTGTTGATTGCGCTTTTTCCATATTTGTAGACAGCGAATTTATTGCGGAAATATTTTCGTTTAACGATTTTTGGCTCTGCACTGATTGTGTATTTGCATCAGTTGCTAGGCTTGATGCATGGCTTGCACTGTTTGATATCTCAACCGCGCTTGATGAAAGTTCATTTATCGCTGTTGCAACGCTGTCTGTTCGCTTGGTCTGATCGCTATACATATTTAATGTTGATTCAGTTTGTTCAACAAGGCTTTCAACTGAGCGTTCTAATTGCACCGTAGTGGTTTTAACTTGATCAATAGAGGTGTGAATTTTATCAATAAACGCATTGAAGTAACCTGATAACTCACCAAATTCATCATCATTCTCAATTTCTAGGCGGCGTGTTAAATCACCTTCTCCCTGTGCGATATCTTTAATCGCATCATTGAGCCTTAACATTGGTCGCATTAAGTAGCGAAGTGAGTATTGCATCATTAGTACAATCGCAAACACACCTAACACCATGTAAATAGCAGCCATATTACGAAATGATGCAACAGAGGAGTAGGCTATCTCTTTGTTAATCACGACGCCTAAAAACCAATTCACATTTTCAATACCCTTAATTTTTGTAAAGGACACTAAAAAGTCATCACCATTAATTTCAACTTCAACGAACTCAGAATCCAACGGAAGGTTTTTAGAAAATAATTTATCCATATTTTGGTCATTTAATTTAGTATTAGGATGACTTAATATTCTGCCGTTACTATCAAGTAAAAAACCGTAACCAAAGCCTAAAAAGTCAATTTCATTCACTATTTTAGTGATTGTTTTCATGTCAATATCAGCACCAGCAACGCCATTGAACGATCCATTAATCGTGATTGGAGCAACTGCCGATATCGTCAATTCGTTAGTGGTTACATCTATATAGGGTGTGGTGAATGCAGTATTCGTTTTGTTTTCAACTAATTTGTACCAAGGTCGTGAAGTAGCATCATAGTCAGCAGGGAGAACCACGGTTTGATCATTTAAAACAAAAGTACCATCAGGCTTTCCTATGTAAGTATTTTTAAAACTACCTGCCATTTCGGCCATGTTAAGTTGGCTTAAAGTTAACGCTTGATTATCTTGTTGCTGGTGTGTCTTTGCAACAGATACAACAATAGCCAGCTTATTGTTAAGCCAGTTAGCAATATTTTGCGAAACAGACTGAGAACTTTCTTGTAAAACAGCAGAGAGCTGTTGCTGGGTTTGAGTTCTCATTGACATAAAGTTATTGATAGTAAACAAACCAAGCACCAACACTAATACAATCGATGCTGCAATGGTCACTTTGGTCGTAAACTTTAAGGAGCTTTGCATAGGGAGCCTATTTTATTTATTTTTGTTAGCATCTTAGTTTTAACAAAAAACAGTGAATTTGTCTCATTTAATCGTCACCAAGCGCGTTATCTTCAACAAAAATAAGTATTTAGTATTAATTACCGTAGTTCTGAAACTGACTAATCAGAATCTGATATACAATAAGTACAACTCAACTGCGCTAATGTTACTTTAAACATAACTATTTCAGTGTAGTAAATATTAAAATTTAGTCACGCTCAAAATTTTTGGAACGTTCTTTTTGGTTTTTTATTTTAATCTGCTGAATACGTATTCAGTGCTTTTAAGGTAAGTAGTTTTGTAACAAGTTTTTATCAATTAATGGTTTTTTGTTTTAGTGTCCGTTTGAAATTAAGTCTGGTTCAAATAAAAATGCACTAACCGAAGCGAGTGCATTTTAAAGAGTTAAGTTTATTAACGCTTATTTACTAATTTGTTGTTGCCATTTACTTGAAAGTTTAACCACATTAAGGCCATACCACGCAATGAAAACATAACACAACGCAGGAACAAAGAAGCTATCTTGAATGTTTACTGTATCCGCTACCACGCCTTGTAAAAGAGGTATTAACGCCCCCCCTACTATTGCTAAACATAACCAGCCAGACCCTTTACTCGTTTGAGAGCCCAAACCTTCAATTGCCAGGGAGAATATGGTTGGGAACATGATTGAGTTAAATAGACCAATCGCAAGTACGCTGTACAAGGCAACATTTCCTTGAGTAAAAATGGTCACTAGTAACAAGGCTATTACCGCAAATCCATTAAATGCCAGTACTTTAGACGGTGCAACTTTTTGCATCAGCGCTGAACCGATAAAACGACCAACCATTGCCCCCCCCCAGTAATAGGCGATAAGTGCTGAAGCAGCATGCTCTTCTAAGCCAGCAATATGCGCTTCACCGAAAAAGTTAACTAAAAAGCTACCAATGGCTACTTCTCCACCCACATAACAAAATATCGCAACAACACCCATAATTAGATGAGGTGCTTTTGTTAATGACTGATCTTTCGCTTTACAATCATCTTGAGTTTTGTGCGCGGTAATTTCTGGTAACTTTAAAAAGGCAAACACAACAGCAATGGTTAATAAGGCACCAGCGAGCATTAAATAAGGAATTTTGACTGATTCAGCTGAAGCAGCAGCGCCCGCTGTTAATGTGCCTGCGGCACCAAAAAAGAGGAGACCACCAACATAAGGACCCACCGTTGTGCCTAATGAGTTCAAAGCTTGCGCTAAATTAAGTCTGGATGAAGCTGTTTTCTCAGGCCCAAGCGCTGCAACATAGGGGTTTGCAGACACTTGCAATACGGTAATACCACCAGCGAGAACAAACAAGGCAGTTAAAAATAACCAGTATTCGTGTACAACAACAGCAGGGTAAAATAGTAGACAGCCTATTGAGGCAACAATTAATCCTGTTAACACCCCCTTTTTATAACCGAAGTTTTTAACTAATAATCCAGCTGGTAAAGAAACAATAAAATAAGCACCAAAAAAGCAAAACTGTACCAGCATCGCTTCGGTGTAAGATAAATCAAAAACGCCTTTTAACCGCGGAATTAACACATCATTGAGAACTGTTATAAATCCCCATAGGAAAAACAGGGTCGTCATCGCAGTCAAAGCTGGCAGATAATTTTTATTTTGCTGCTCATTCGTGTCAAAGCGTTGGTTTGTATTTATTTCACTCACGTGATTTTCACTCCATTAACAAGTTACATTTAATTCTACACATCAGTTCAAGAAGATCACAAAATATTATTAGGAACGTTCCAATTAAATACCTTTTAATTTTCTAGGTATCCTCCCCTTTTCTACGCTTATCTATTTTTTAAATGTACTTCTATTAATGTTCATAAACATCAATTCGATAATTTAATCACTTCATTAACCAGACTTCATATTTGTGACTATAATTTGATTTAACGGTGAAGGTTCTATCGCAGAAAATACTTTTAATTGTAATGATTTTAGGGTACCCATGAACAAACACGTAATTTATACCTCTGTGTTACTTATGAATGTGTTTTCGGTTGATGCCGTGTGCGATGAATTGCTGTTGAATAACTACACTCAATTAAAAAACCAAAGTTCAACTATAAACATAGACAGCCCACGTCTAAAAAACTCCACTCTAGTGCACCCTGAATTACGCATAAACAACGCGTTAGATAATTCAATGCCACGCTCAAGCTCTAATAGACAGGTACTTTCTTTTTTTGATACAGCAAAAACGCAAACTAAAATCATCGTGCATGTCACACCATTTGAAATGAACAAAAACACACTTTTAGACGAATCCAATTGGCAAAACACCATTGCTTTACAAAAATCCACATCCCTTGTTGAGCAACAACTGGTAGATTCCATACCAATGACGAGTTTAATTGGGCCTAAAGAATCAAATTCATTAGGCTTAGTACTTGGTTATTCATTGCACACACCTCTTAATTACAATTGGCAATTTACGTCATCGGCAGATATTGGCGGGTATGGTGTAAATGACACTATTTCGGGCAGTATAAATTTAGGGGTAAGTTACAAAATCAGCGCTCACTGGGATGTGTCAGCATTGTATAAGGGAAGTTACACAGAGTTTGATAATGACAGTACAGTTCAAAATTTTAGTTATGAACACGAAGCACTTACCCATGGGCCAGTAATAAGCGCTTCATTTCAATTTTAGGTCTAGGCTTTTTTCCAGCTCATTTTATTATTAGTGTCACGGCTTTGAATTATGGTGGAGTCTGAACTTTCAACACCGCCTAGCTTAGCGAGCCTATCGTATAAAACCACATTACACGTTGCTGCCAAATTCATACACCCAATGGTAGGCACATAAACGACTTCATCACACCATTTGAGAATATCTTTGCTTATTGAGCCATCTTCCGGTCCAAAAATATAAAACGCATTGTCAGGGTGTATGAACTCAGGTAACGGTGTTGCTCCCTCAATCAGTTCAATAACGACAACGGTTGCCCCTTCAGGTTGTGCATCTTTAAGGCTGTCAATCGGTGTTAAAGGAATACGTTCAATGACATTTTTTGTATCAGTATGAAACTTTTTGGCGTTTAAATAACGCGTGCCTGTAAAAAAAACATGATTGGCATTATAGCAACCTGCGGCACGCAAAACGCCGCCCACATTCGTCGGGCTTTTTGGATTAATCAAACCAATTGTAGAAAGTAACTGTGTCATTAATCAATATCCTGTGTCGGCCAGTGTGCTACATACAAATCAAAATCATCTAGGTCGACATCACAGTCTTTCACCGTTTTATCACGAACAGATATACCCAGTTCGTGCATCATTGCTTTACTGCCATTATTATTTAAAGGGTGCCAAGAGGCTAATCCTCGCCCTTCATGTAACCGACGGTAGCCACAACTTTGAGGCATAAAGAAAATATCTTTTAAATTTTCTTTGGTAAGCTTAACGCAAGACGGTACTAAAGTTTGTCGATTTGCGTATTCACTACACCCACATGTATCGTTGTCTAAATACTGGCAAACAATATTAGTGAAGATAAGTTCTTCACCTTCGCGAAGTTGATCCGTTGCGCTAAATTCTTCTTCGTCTTCGCTGTCGATGAATGTGTTTAAGCAACATTTACCACAGCCATCACAAATGGCTTCCCATTCAGGTTGTGACATTTGTTCTAATGATTTTTTTAGCCAAAATTGATTTTCTAACATGTTAAAACTCAGCGCCCCTAAGAGCGCGCATTTTAACGTAAACCACAGCAAGGCGCAAAGCCAGAGACCTTGCGCATAAAGATTAAAGCTGTTTCGCTACCCAGCGTTTAATTTTTGCTTCTAAAATTGGCATAGGTAAAGCGCCATCCACCAAAATTTGTGTATGGAAAGCCTTAATATCAAACTTATCTCCAAGAGCTTGTTGGCAGTAATCACGAAGCTCTTGAATCTTAAACTGCCCTAATTTGTAAGACAGTGCTTGCCCGGGCCATGCAATATAGCGCTCTACCTCAGCCACAATATCACTTTTAGCCATTGATGAATTGGCTAGCATGTAGTCAATACCTTGTTGGCGAGTCCAGCCTTTTGCATGAAAGCCTGTATCAAGTACTAATCGCATTGCGCGTAACTGCTCGTCCGATAAACGTCCGTACCACATATAAGGATCTGTAAACAAACCCAGCTCTTTACCTAGGCTTTCAGCATATAAAGCCCACCCTTCGGCAAACACCGTATAGCCACCAAATTTACGAAATAATGGTAAACCTTCAATTTCTTGCTGCAACGCAATTTGAAAATGATGCCCAGGTGCTGCTTCATGAATAGATAGTGTTTCTAGTAAAAACTTTGGCTGTGCTTTTAAATTAAATGTATTGATATAAAAAATACCAGGGCGTGAGCCATCTGGCGCAGGTGATTGATAAGAAGCCCCCGCCGCTGACTCGGCTCTAAAATCTTCTACCGCTTTAACAATGTAGTCAGCCTTAGGAGCGACATCAAAGAGTAAAGGGACTTTGGCGTCTATTTTAGCTTTAACTGCTTCATAGGCAGCAATTAATTCCTCAGGCGTGTCATAATAAAATTCATCTGAGGTACGCAAATGTTCAAAAAACGCGCTGAGATCACCGTCATATCCAACGGTCTCTTTCACTTTGTTCATCTCACTTAAGATGCGTGAAACTTCATCTAAACCAATTTGATGAATTTCATCAGCATTCAGTTCAAGCGTAGTGTGTTTTTTTATTTCATACTCATACCATGCCTTACCGTTAGGTAAATCAGCGTACCCAATTGTGCTTCTAGATTGTGGTATATATTCGTTAGCTAAAAAGTCGCTCATTTGCTGATAAGCAGGCACTAAGGTTTGCATAACCAATTTATTATAGGCAGCACTTATTTCAACACGTTGTTGTTGCGTAAAGTCATCAGGTAAATTATCTATTGGTCCCCAGAATAAAGAGTCTGGAGCAGTTGATACAATATGCGCTTGAAATTGAGGGAGTAATTTTTCAGCTAGGGGCCTAGGCAATACAACCCCGTTTTTCACCCCTTCTCGCATCATATTTTCAACACTTTGCAACCACGCAGTATATGCATGGGCGCGTTCTATGAATGCAGTATAATCTTGTGCAGTGTTAAATGGTTGTGCACTTTTACCTGAGCCAAAACCAGCGAACGTGTTATGCGCTCCCCCCATTTGGTTAATGGGCATAAAATAACTAGGAAACTCTGCACTTTGTAATGCTAATACAAGGTCACGTGCAAGAATTTCATAACTTAATAAATCTTGCCCTTGTAAAGCTGACTTATCAATTTTACTCAGTTTTTGTTGATACAACGCATAAAAGTCACGTTGTGAATCAATATTGCTTTGCGTCAACGGCGCGATGAATTGATTATTGTACTCAGCACGTCCTAAAAATGTGCCACCAAGGGGATTAAATGCCAATGCATCATCAAAATACTGTGTTAATAACAAGGTTAGTTTTTCGCTCTCATTCATTATCTGATCTGAACTGGCTGATGTTTGGGTATTGTCACTGAGGTTAGTTTCATTATTTGGGCCTTTACATGCACTCAGAGACAACACAATAGCAGTACTCAGAACGGCTAATTTTACTTTTTTCATAATTTATTCCTTAAATGAGAGAGCGATTGATTATGCAGTTTGAGCATATTACTTAGCAAGCTTTGTCTTTGCATTGACATTTTATTTACTTGTGTGGTGTGCGTTGCTAAATTAAACGCATTAATTACGCGGTAAAAATCAACTAATGAACATAAAAATAATCACGCTAAGCTTAAGTACGCTTACCTTTTGTAGCCCATTCGCTCAGGCAACAACTTATATAAGTGCTAAAGCAATGGTTGACGTGCAAACTGGTAAGTTAAAAAACAACCCACTTTTGCGCATTGATGATGGGGTAATCACCCATATTGAATTTGGTAAACAACCACACTTAAAACCTGGCGATGACCACATCAACCTCAGTGAATTAACCCTACTGCCAGGCTTGATGGATATGCATGTGCATTTAACTAGTGACCCAACGGTACCTAGGAGTGAACGCATTGGGCAATCAATCCCTCGTAAAGCAATTAAGGCGGCCTATTTTGCTAATAAAACTTTAAAAGCCGGCTTCACAACCGTACGCAATGTAGGCGCTGAAGGTTATAGTGTCATCGCTGTACGAGATGGCATTAATTCAGGTGATATTGTTGGCCCTCGGATTTGGGCTGCTGGTCCCTCGTTAGGTGTGACTGGTGGCCACTGCGATAACAATCGACTTCCGCCAGCGCTAAAATACACAGCAGAAGGTGTTGCTGATGGACCTTGGGCGGTTAGAACAAAAGTACGCGAAAATATAAAATACGGTGCCAATGCCATAAAGTTTTGTGCAACGGGTGGTGTGTTTTCAAAAGGCACAAAAGTCGGTATTCAACAATATAGCCAAGATGAAATGAACGCCATCGTCGATGAAGCCCATATGCGAGGTTTAACCGTTGCAGCACACGCACATGGAACCAGTGGCATCAAAGCAGCCATCGTAGCCGGTGTAGACAGTGTTGAACATGTTAGCTACGTAGATGATGAAGCCATCGCGCTTGCTAAAAAGCATGGTACGTGGTTTTCAATGGATATTTATAATACGGAGTACACTCTTACCTATGGGGAAGAAAATGGCGTAGCAGAAGAAAATCTCGCCAAAGAACGTCTCGTTTCTAAAAGACAGCGAGATAGTTTTTCTCGTGCCGTTAAAGCAGGTATAAACATGGTGTTTGGTACTGATGCAGCGATTTACCCGCATGGCGATAATGCTAAACAATTTTCACGCATGGTCGATTTTGGCATGACGCCACTACAAGCACTTCAATCAGCAACAATAAACAGCGCCAAACTATTAAAAGTAGAAAACCAACTTGGGCAACTAAAACCTGGTTTTGCTGCCGATATTATTGCTGTGGATGGCAACCCGCTTGACGATATAACACGATTAGAAAGTGTAAAGTTTGTAATGAAAGCAGGTATTGATTACTAAAACGTATTTAATAGGGGCTATTTAGCCCCGTAACACCCCATGATGGCTTTAATATGCTTTGCCAAGTAAATATATATTAACCAATAGGTTAATAAGGTGTAACTTAAATTTTAATTACCTTAAAATGGTAAAAATACATTGAAATGCAAATAAAACTAATTATCATTGCGATAAATTCACAATGGTAATTACGTATGACAACACATAAACTTTCTTTAATCACCCTCGCC
Organism: Pseudoalteromonas sp. H105; assembly: GCF_001469215.1. Classification (GTDB taxonomy): domain Bacteria; phylum Pseudomonadota; class Gammaproteobacteria; order Enterobacterales; family Alteromonadaceae; genus Pseudoalteromonas. Next base: position 387,646 of record NZ_LOFH01000002.1, on the reverse strand, counting down.
TGCTTCGCGTCCTTCAACGCAATGTCGGCACAAAATTCTGACATCGAACACATTACGGTCTATCAAAAACAAAATCAGGTCGTCTTAAACTCAGGTTTAGCCACCAAATCAGACATGTCACTGATGGAAACGCCTGCACCGATTGTTGTTATTGACCAAGCACTTATTAATTCACAAGGTGTTGATAACTTACAAGACCTTGCACGCAATGTAAGCGGTGTAACCCAAGCAGGTAATAATTATGGCATTGGCGATAATTTAGTGATCCGTGGTTTAGGTGCAAACTATACGTATGATGGCATGTATGGCGGGGCCGGATTAGGGAATACTTTTAACCCTACTCGCTCGCTTACGAACGTGGAAGCGGTTGAAGTGCTAAAAGGCCCCGCGACCGGGCTATATGGCATGGGCAGCGCTGGTGGTGTAATTAATCTTATTGAAAAGAAGCCACAATTTGAAGCACAACATACTGTTAAAACGCAAGTGGGGCAATGGAATACATACGCCATCGCTATGGATAGTACCGATGCAATCACGGATAACCTTGCTTACAGAATCAATGTTAAAACTGCGCGTAGTGACGGCTATCGAGATTTAAAAGATGACAGAGATGAAATTTACAGCTCACTAAAGTATGTGTTCAATGACAGCAACGACATCATGCTCTCTGCGGCCTATATTAAGGATGCCATTGCGGTTGATTCTATCGGCCACCCAATTCGTATTTATAATGCAGAGTCTGTGGATGGGAAAACAGCTGGTCTTGTCACAGGAGCTGATTTAGTCAATGACCCGACCACTTCAGGCTTACAATTAACAGATACACAACGCCAACAGTTAGCAAACTCTTTAGCAACCTCAGATGGATTAACCCCTTATACATTCGGACATCGCGGTATTATCTCCCCCATGGCAAATGATAACGAAGGGGAAGAGTTACGCTTCAAACTGACTCATAACTATTTTTTAACTGATAATTTGTTTTTAAATCAGCAGCTACAATACCGTAACTATGAGTCGAGTTTCGCTCGTCAAACAGGCGCCTATAACTATGTATATTGGAACCGCAGAGGTATTATTAATGCAGATCCTCGCGCACCATTAGTGATTGACGACGTATTATATCCTTTTGCTGCGCGTCGCCAAGAATACCGCCAAGTAGAGGCTGATGAAAAGTCCTGGCAATACTTTGCAGATTTGCGATACGACTTTAATCTTGGTGCTATTGATAATGAGTTATTAGTGAATGCCAATTATGAAGATCGTGATATCCGATTTACACAATATTCTATTTGGGATAAAGATTATGTGCTCACTGATAATAACGGCGACATTACGTATCAAGGATCACTTCCCTACATTTTAGATATTCGCAACCCAAACTGGGGCGAAGGTAAATTCAGTGACTTTGACCCTCTCAAAACAAGTAATTACAACAAAAAAGTACAAGCATGGGGCTTAGGTATTCAACATGTTGCCTATATTCACGATACTGTAACTACCCGTGTAGGCTTTGCCTATAACGAGATAACGCAAAAATATGAACACTTTGGCGTTGATGCGCGCTATCGTGCAAGTGCCGCTGCTGCCACGCCAGAGGCTAGCACCTCAGATAACGGTTTAACTTTTAACCTAGGTGTAACCTATAAGGCCACAGATGACATATCATTATTTATAAATCATTCAAAAGGCCGCACAGCTTACAGTGTTTTAGGGTCTGTATCAGGTAATGAGGCAGACAGAGGCGATGCCGAATCACTCAGCACTGATCTAGGTTTACGTGTAAAAGGGTTTGACGATCAACTACTCGCCTCTGTCGTCGTGTTTGATACTGCGCGTACTAACTTAGAATATGCAAACCCTGACTACGATGAAGCAACATCACCCGCATCAGTACCACAAAGTTATTTTGATGGTGAAGAACAAACTCAAGGTGTGGAGCTTGATTTAAATGCGTATTTAAATGAACAGTGGAAAGTGAATATCAATGGTGTTTACCAAGATGCCCGAGATAAGAAGAACCCTAATTCCAGCGCATTTGATACTCGTCAAAAAGGCGTGCCTTATGTGACAGCAAGTACATGGCTAACCTACAGCGCACAATGGTTTGAACTATCAGAGCCGTTAAAAATAAGTGCCGGTGTTAAATATGTGGATGATCGCAGTACAAATTCATCATCATTCGGTATTCCTGACGGGTATGTACCCAGTTATACCGTTTATGATGCTGCACTGAGTTACAACACCGAACAATGGGGCGTACAGCTAAACCTGAACAACTTATTTAATGAAGTATATTATTCAAAAGCCATGTTTTTGGGTGGCATGCCAGGTGAAGAGCGTAATGCTAAATTAACGTTGAGTTACAAGCTTTAGGCTATCAGACTTCTTTTTTATAAAGCGCACGTTTAGTGCGCTTTAATTTATTCTTGTTCAAATAGCAACCACTACCCGGCCGTTAATTTCACCTTTTAACATATCGTCAAAAATCTCGTTAATGTCATCAAGGCGTTTTTCTTCAATTATTGATCTCACCTTACCCTGTGCTGCAAACTCTAAACATTCCTGTAAGTCTTTACGCGTGCCCACAATTGACCCCACGACAGACACTCCATTTAAAACTGTATCAAATATTGGCAATGGCATATCTTCTGGCGGAAGACCGACTAATACACACTTACCACCGCGCCTTACACTTTTATAAGCTTGCTCAAATCCCGGTTTTGAAACAGCAGTGCACACTACTGCATGGGGTCCACCTACTTTTTCAAAAATTGTTTCACTTGGCACACACTCTTTAAAATCAAGTGTAATATCTGCACCTAATTCAGCAGCTAAAGCGAGTTTTTCTGCCCCTGTATCAACCGCAATTACATTAAACCCATCGCTTTTGCATATTGCACAGCAAGGTGCCCAAGGCCAGCTACGCCAACAATGGCAACCCATTGGCCGGGTTTCGCATCAGACACTTTTAAAGCCTTATAGGTCGTAACCCCTGCACAAAACAAAGGGGCGGCTTCAGTGAAACCAAGGTTATCTGGAATTTTAACGACGTAATCACCATGGGCTAAGCAATACTCAGCATACCCACCATCAATTGAGTATCCTGTATTGTGCTGTGTCAAACAAAGCGTTTCTTTGCCGTCTAAACAAAATTCACAGTGCCCACAAGCACTTTAAAGCCAAGGCACACCGACCCTATCCCCTACTTTTAAATGCTGAATATAACTGCCTAACTTTTCAATCACCCCCATCCCTTCATGCCCCGGTACTAATGGCATTTTAGGTTTAACAGGCCAATCACCATGACATGCGTGCAAATCCATATGACATACACCACAAGCTGCAATTTTTACCAACACATCATTTACACCGACCGATGGAATAGGGAAATCAGTAATTTCTAAACGCCCTTTAAATTCAGTATTTATAGCAACTTTCATCTTTAATTCCTTGTGATAGCTGTAGACGTTAAAGGTACAGATTACACCAATGTAAAGGAATGTGATTTAATCTAAATCAAACTTTGGTCGCACGAAAAACAGCCAGCAGCACTCGTTAGAGCTTGAATTGCTTGCTATCGGGCTTAGGCATGCTAGCATTAGTTTCATTATTTATTGAAACTTAGAAAAGCCATGACACTATCAGATAAAAACTTTGCCTTTGTAATGCACTGTGGAGAAATGGGCAGTCGCTGGGGTTTTAATCGCACTATCGGCCAAATGTGTGGCTTACTCATTATCACTAAAGAGCCAATGACCGCCAATGAAATAGCCGAAGGGCTGAGCATTTCGCGCGGTAATGTCAGTATGGGCATAAAAGAGTTACAATCGTGGCGCTTGATTAAAGTTCAGCATATTCCCGGCGACCGTAAAGAGTATTATGCCCCTGCGGGTACAATTTGGGACATGGCTAACCGCGTATTTGAAGAGCGCAAAAAGCGTGAGATAGACCCAACACTCAGCCTTCTCCGTGACAACATCCTCGAGACACCCACTAACGATGATGAGAAATTTGCCCAACAACAAATGCATGAAATTCACGACTTGCTCGAAACTGTCACAAAATGGTCTGCTGAATTGCAGCGTCTCAGCCCAGAACAACTCCAAAGCTTAATGAAGCTCGGCTCAGGCATAGGAAAAGTACTCGACTTTAAAGATAAGATATTGAAGAAACCGTAGCAGCGATTTAATATCGCGCCTGTGTTTATTAGGTTCTAGGTTCTAGGTTCTAGGTTCTAGGTTCTAGGTTCTAGGTTCTAAAAAAGTTAACCACAGAATTCACCGAAAAGTAAATAAAATCAAAAAAGATTACTCTGTGCAGCACGAAGCGCCTTTGTGTTCTCAGTGTTGAATAAAAAGATAAGTTGTGTCAGATATAAAGCGCAGATAAGTACTTTACTTGACCTTATATAAATTCTGCTGACGGAGCTCTTTGAGCAAATTATAGTCATTGATATTGGCTAATAATTTACTGATTAGTCAAACAATTGTTTGCTCACATATTCAAGGATATGAGCGACACGCGTATATTGTTCCACTTAGCTTTGTTTAAAAGATATTAGAAAACTTAATGATAGTAATATCTTAGTTAATTTGTTAAAAATATATAAAGTATAAATATGAGTGTGGTTTGAGCAGAAATATCCGCCCTTCGCGCACTATAAAATTGTTAGTTGGCAAGGAGATTCGAATAAAATGGAGTTAACTGAAGAGGAAAGATCTTTATTGATTGAGCTTACCGACTTTGGAATGCCACTTTCTGAGGTTATAACAGATATACACTTCACTTATCCTAAAGCTTCGATTTCTCAGAAATACTCTATTGCTGAAAAACTAATCACAAATGTTATTGAAAAGGGAATTGTTTGTCTTTGCAAATTAACTTTAGAAAACACTGAAGATAATATTTATGAAATCAATGATTCTACAATCATGACAATTGAGGAAGTTACCGAGCATATTGCTAATCCACTGAATTGGCTGCAATATCAAGATAAATTTGATAAAACAATTTCATTTGAGCTAGCACCAACAAAGCTCGGAGAAAAAATTTTAGACGACATATTTACAGTCAAAAATGGCAACTAACATGTCGTTGTTTCCGACCGCTATTCTTGGCTCCTTTTTTTGCAAAAGAGCCGCAAAAAAGCAGCCAAGATCGGCGGCAAAACTTAGCGTTAAATGACAAAAGGATTTGCTGAAATTGCGTGGTATATGGTCAGGAAAAATAGAAACACCTCATGTTCCATTAGGTATTCCAATATCTGATGCACTAGATATTCTTAAAAGTGTACATGATGATATTTGTAAAACCGTTGAAGATGAAGAAGTGTCTTACAAAATATCAACAGCTTTCTTTGAGGTTGCTGTTTATGAAAAGAACGGAATAGCTTCGTCTGTTTGGTATAACGATCCTACAGGCCGTTTAACGTTCCTTGGAAAGAGAAAGAAAATTAAACTTTATCTATCACGTTATGGCCAGTCATCAAATTGGGAAAAGCGAATGAATAATGGTTGGATTACGTTCTATTTCAATGACACTGATAAATTGGCTATGGCATATGGAAATGACATGGATGTAATCCGTTTCAATAAAATATGTAGCCGATAATTGGCACTTAAAAAATAAAGGTGTCAAGGCTTGTTAATGCTAAGCCGAGGTGAAGGCTGATAGGATATTTTTTTGTTTGGTTTCGTTACACTCTACCCAACCTACATAGCCAAATTTAACTCCGAGCTTACAACTTAAAGCTTACCGCTCCTAGCTCGCTTATATTCTTTATAAACAAAAGCGCGAGATATACTCGCGCTTTGTGCAAACACCCTAGCACCTAGTTACCTAGATCCTAGCAATCTATCACCCAATAATTTACTAAATCGCTGGGTAACCAATGCGGTCTGATAAGTAGCCAACGCTGGTGGCGAAGTAGTATGAACGGTTCCAATGCATCAGTGATTTATAGTTATCATATGCAAGGTACATGCGCCCGCCCATGTCATCTGGCATGACGAGAGCGGCTGTCACTTCAACATTTGGAAGGTCTGTGCCATCCATTTTACGTAGGCCAAGTGCTTGCCAGTCAGCCAATGAACGCTCTGAGTCAGCCCAGTATTCTAGCCATTGCTTACGGGTGCGCGTGCCGCGTTTTAATACATAGTTTTTATCAAAGCCATCTGGTAGCTTAACTTGGCGCCCCCAGGTTAGATCGTCATTCCAACCTGCTTGTTTTAAGTAATTTGCGATTGATGCAAAGGCATCAGCCTGTGTGGTCCAAATGTCTTTACGGCCATCCTTATCATAATCAACCGCGTAGGCATTAAATGAGGTTGGCATAAATTGCGTTTGGCCCATTGCACCAGCCCACGACCCTTTGAATTTATCTAGCGTAATATGCCCTGCTTCTAAAATATCCAGCGCAGCCCACAGTTGGTTTTTGTACATGGTTTCGCGGCGGCCATCAAACGCCAATGTTACCACTGATGAAATAACATTATGCCCACCTTGAATTTTGCCAAAGTTACTTTCAAGCCCCCAAAGTGCAACAATAAAGCGCGCTTGCACGCCGAACTCGTCGGCAACTTGCTCTAAAATGTCTTTATTTTCAGCATATAATTTACGGGCACGATCTATTTTCCATTGCGGAACACGTTTTGGTAAGTAAGTTTCAAGGGTTTCTTTCACCTCAGGCTGGTTTTTATCCGCTGAAATTACTTTTTTCTTAAACTTAGCCGTTGCAAATGCCGCTTCAATCAATTGGCTGTCATAGCCTTTTTGAGCAGCTTCTTGTTTAAGGTTTGCAACATATTCATCAAATTTTGCTTGAGTATTGGCCAGTGCCGATGTGCTTATGCACGCACTGCAAATAATAGCGGCCAATTTTGTTAATACTTTTTTAGTCACTCTCAACTCCATTTTGTTTTTTAAACTCGCAAAGTAAATTATCTTCAGGTGGTGGAAGCTGCAAGTAAAACCCATCTTCTGTTAACGCTTGCTTAACTGTATTTAAATCAGCGCCACCTAAATGCTCTCGTTTTGCCAAGTTAATTAGCATGACATAAACAGGTTTACCAAACATCCCCATTAGAGGTTCAGGTACCTTGCTAAAATCATCTCTTTTTTCGACAAAAAGAAAGGTATCCGCTTTTTTCTTACTTTTATATACCGCAGTGAGCATTATGACCCTATAAATTCTTGCGTAACAGTGCGGCACACTATACCATGAGAGTAATAATAAGTTAGAAAAAATAGATTAGAAATTTCAAGTTAATCCACATAATTTAGGCCCTATTTGGGCTTTGTTTATTTAGATTTAATTTCTAATAAAATAATACAACTGAGTGTATATGTCGGACCAAATTTTTGAGTTAAAGGGAAATCTATTCACGCTATCAGTCTTACACCTGTACAGCACTGATATTAACCTTTTAGCAGAACAACTTTACATAAAAATATCGCAAGCCCCACGGTTTTTTGAAGGCGCGCCTATTGTTGTTAACTTAATTGAAGTTAAGAACAGCGAAATAGACTTTGCGCATCTTAAATCATTAATTGAGCGGCTCAACTTTAATGCTGTTGGTGTATGTAATGGCTCCGATGAACAACATACACTCGCTAAATCAGCAGGTTTATCTGTTTTAAATTATTCACAAGACGTTAAGAGTGAACCTGTTAAACAGGAACCTAACACGTCAATTGTTGAAAAAGCCGTACACCTACCTGCACAAATAATTAATGGCACGGTTCGTTCAGGGCAACAAGTCTACGCAAAAGACCGAGACCTTATTGTACTTGGCGCTGTGAGCCATGGTGCTGAGGTTATTGCTGATGGCAACGTACATATCTACGGCACACTCCGTGGCCGCGTAATTGCTGGCGCACAAGGTTTAAAAGAAGCGCACATTTTTTGCCAAAAATTAGAAGCCGAATTGGTATCAATTGATGGTAATTACTGGATCAGTGATTCATTGCAGGGTGAACACTGGGGACAGGCTGTGCAGATACAACAAAAAAACGAATCTTTAGAAATTTCAGCTTTGGTTAAAGGATAAATCTTATGGCAAAAATAATTGTCGTTACTTCGGGTAAAGGTGGTGTAGGTAAAACTACGTCAAGTGCTGCAATCGGCACAGGTTTAGCTCTTAAAGGCTATAAAACAGTTATCATTGACTTTGATATTGGCTTACGAAACCTTGATTTAATCATGGGTTGCGAGCGTCGAGTCGTGTATGATTTTGTAAACGTAATTAACGGTGAAGCTAACCTTAACCAAGCGTTGATTAAAGATAAGCGTGTAGAGAAGTTATTTTTACTTCCCGCTTCACAGACTCGTGACAAAGATGCACTTACGCGTGATGGCGTGGAGCGCGTGCTTAACGAGCTGAAAAAAGATTTTGACTACATTGTGTGTGATTCACCGGCCGGGATTGAAGCTGGTGCAATGATGGCGATGTATTTTGCTGATGAAGCAATCGTAACGACGAACCCTGAAGTATCATCTGTTCGCGATTCCGACCGTATTTTAGGTATTTTACACAGTAAGTCTAAACGTGCTGAAGAAGGCCTTGAGAATATCAAGGAACACCTTTTACTTACGCGTTACAACCCTGAGCGTGTTGAAAAAGGCGAAATGCTATCTGTTGAGGATGTACAAGACATTCTATCAATACCATTATTGGGTGTGATACCAGAGTCTCAAGCGGTACTTAGTGCCTCAAACTCGGGTCAGCCTGTTATCTTAGACTCTGAATCTGATGCTGGTTTAGCCTACGCCGATGCAATTGAGCGTTTATTAGGTGAGACTGTCGACTTTCGCTTCTTAGAAGTTGAGAAAAAAGGGTTATTTAAACGGATATTTGGAGGTTAATGTGGCTTTACTTGACTACTTCCGCTCAGAAAAGAAAAACACCGCATCTTTGGCAAAAGAGCGTTTGCAGATCATTGTTGCGCATGAGCGCTCACAACGTGGTACACCCGATTACCTACCACAGTTAAAACAAGACATTCTTGATGTGATACGTAAATATGTCAATGTGAGCACAGATGCAGTACAAGTTCAGTTTGATCAAAATGAAGATGATTTAGCCGTACTAGAGCTTAACGTCACTCTGCCTGACGAAGAGAAAAAATAGCTTTCACAAAAATTAATGTTTAATCAAAGGGCGCTTCACTGCGCCCTTTTGTTGTTAATTATTCGGGCTCATTTTTATACCAATCCGCAATACTACTTAATCATTTTGCGGGGCTGAACATGTCGCTACCTGCGTTATAAAATTTTCATTTAGAACAACTAAATAGCAAATTTTTTGCCTAGCTATCAACACGTTTTTCCATCCTCAAAATAGATCACTTAATTAAGCGAATCGGTATTACTACATAAAGTCCAACGTTAATAAAACACGCTGAGTATTATTTTTTACTGCTGGAGAGCGATGAACTAAACCGGCGCCTTCTGTATCTTGCCAATTCTCTCCTTTTAATAATGCAACATCACCTTGGGTTAATTGTTGTATATGCTCAGATTTATCAAATAAACCCGAGTCTTCATCCTTAAGACCATTATTGCCAGCACCTAACTTAGTCCGATCAACATGCTCAAGTGCAAGCCACTCAGTAGCAACGCCTTGGTAGGTTGAAACTAATCTACACGGTATTTTATCAACGTGAAAACGTGGGCACATCGCTTTGTCGAGCATGGTTAAGCGTAAGCCTGCTCTTTTTAAATCAAACAAACAACAAAACATATCCACTTGCAACGCAATATCTTGGCTCAAAATTGATGCAGCTTCAGAATCACCGAGAATACCAGTGAGCTCGTCATATGTATTCTCGGGTGTAACCGCTATTTCTACTGGTTTTAATTGCTTGGTATTTATTAGGTTATCGACAGCCGCACAAAGTGTGTCAGCAAGTTGTCTTTGCCAAATAACAATGTTTACATCGGGTTGATAAATATCAGCAAATATACTGGGTTGAGTATCTATAGCCGCACGACGCTCTAAAATATCTTCAGCTATTGTAGCAGTTGCAAGGGAATTCATACATCTTCCTCCCATACTGGAAATGGATCATTTAACGATGCCCAAAACTCTTTGCCTTTAAGCAAAATATCATCGTTTAATAAACAAGCATCAAGCGCGCCTTTCATCGCACTTTTATTTAATGACTGTCCTATAAATACTAACTCTTGGCGCATATCACCAAATGGCTCTTGCCATTTTTCATTAATTTCAGCTAACGTTTCTTCATCAGTCGGCCATTCACTTTTAGGCAAAGCTTTATAAAACATGCCTGCAAAACCATGATCGGCAATGCCGCCTGCTTGATTCCACTGACCACAAAAATCAGGCCGTGTTGCTAGCCAAAAATAACCTTTTGAACGAAGCAATTTGCCATATTGCTCAGTAGAGTGTAGGAACTGATAAAACTTATTAGGATCAAAAGGTTTATGTGCAACATAATTAAAACTGCTTATTCCGTACTCTTGTGTCTCTGGGATATGCTCACCTCGCATTTCTTTTAACCAGCCAGGTGCTTGATTTGCTTTATCAAAATCGAATAAACCTGTATTCAAAATTTCTTCTATCGCAACATTACCAGCCGTTATAGGAATAATCTTAGCCTGTGTATTAAGGGTTTTTAAGATTGCGGTGAGCTGAGAAACCTGATTTTCGCTAACCAAATCAGTCTTACTAATCAAAATAACATCTGCAAACTCAACTTGATCGACAAGCAAATCAGTAATGCTACGTTCATCTTCTTCGCCCAAAGACTCCCCGACTTCATGCAGTAATTGAGCTTGCTCATAATCTCGTAGAAAATTAACAGCATCAACAACTGTCACCATTGAGTCTAATCGTGCTACATCTGATAAAGAGACATTATTTTCATCGGCAAACGTAAACGTTTCAGCAACAGGTAGAGGCTCTGAGATACCTGTCGACTCAATGACTAAATAATCAAATTGCCCTTGATTGGCAAGCTTTGTAACTTCTATTAGAAGGTCTTCTCTTAAGGTACAACAAATACAACCATTACTCATCTCTACTAGTTTTTCATTGCTGTGGTTAAGTGACACTTCATTTTTAATAACCGCAGCATCGATATTAATATCGCTCATGTCATTTACGATGACAGCCACTTTTAAATTATCTCGGTGATTTAAAATATGGCTTAGCACGGTTGTTTTACCAGCGCCGAGAAAGCCAGATAAAACTGTGACGGGCAGTTTTTTATTCATTTTTTGGGCTCTTTAGTTAAACACTCACAGCAATGTTATATTATATCAACACTATTTACTAGCTCACTTATTTTTCATAAATAGTGAAATAGCTTTAATCTAAAGCAGGCAAAATGTTTTCTCCTGTATGATAAGGTAATTTACAAATAAACGTTTAGGCTGCTTACTAGAGAGCATTTAAAAGCACTTTTCTGTATTCTAAAATGACGAACAGGAGTATAAAGGATGAAATTTCTTATTTTTTTAGGCACAGTACGCGACAGTACCCCACCAAAGCCAGCAAGATTAGGTTTACGCGTTGCGAAATCTACTCTTAGTTATTTGCAAAACACTTATTCAGAACACCAATTTGAATTAATTGACCCACTAGATTATTCACTAGAACCTGTGTTTAAACCGCAATTCGCCTATGCCAAAGGTAAAGCTCCTGAGCCGCTCAACACCCTTGCAGAAAAAATAGCAGCAGCGGATGGTTACATTATGGTAAGCCCTGAATACAACCACTCTATGAGCCCTGCACTTGCTAACTTACTGAACCATTTTGCCAGCTCATCATTTTCATACAAACCAAGCGCGATTGTTACCTATTCAGCAGGACAATGGGGCGGCATGCGTGCAGCGGTTGGTATGCGTACATTTTTAGCTGAACTTGGTTGTTTATCAGTCTCAGCAATGATCCATATTCCTAAAGCTCAGGAAGTATTTGACGAAGATGGCTCAGTGCAAGCAACTGAAGACAAAAGTGCATGGGTGAACTACTACAGCCGTACATTTAACCAGTTAATGTGGTGGGCATCAGCAACACACCAATATAAACAAGAGGTTAACCCAAATGATATGGTCGGTGACTTTAAAAGCGCCCCATCACAACGAAATGCGCCTTAGTTGCTAAGATTAAGGCTTTATAAAGCTAAAGTTTAGCCCGACTATTAAATTATTTAATGCTATGACTAAACCAAGCTATTGGCATCGATTAATTTATTTTCATGTTTTGATTTAACGGCATAATTAAAGCCCGGTTGAATACAGTATGATCCATAATCACCCGTTTTATTTAATGCTAAGAACCCTACCTGAAATCGCTTATAATCACCTAACTTGCTGGCAATACGTTCAACAGCTGCCTTGCATGCATCTGTTGGTGACATTCCTTGGCGCATCATTTCGACTACAAGGTGACAGCCAACAGTTTTCATCATTAATTCGCCCATTCCAGTTGCTGTCGCAGCACCAATGTCATTGTCTACATATAAGCCAGCCCCAATAATAGGTGAATCACCTACTCGCCCTGCCATTTTGAAAGCTGCACCACTAGTGGTACATGCTCCTGATAAGTCACCATGACTATCTAGTGCTAACATACCTATGGTGTCATGATTTTCAATATTGATAACAGGTGCGTATTTTGATTCCACCCGCCAATCTTGCCAGGCTTTCTTGGCGTTTGCTGTGAGTAAGTTTTCCTCTAAAAATCCCTGTGTTTTAGCAAATTGCAGCGCGCCTTCACCAACCAACATCACATGCGGTGTTTTGTCCATTACAAGACGAGCAACTGAAATTGGGTGTTTTATATTTTGCAGATAGGCCACTGAACCACAGTTTTGGTTTTCATCCATAATACATGCGTCTAATGTAACGTTACCTTCTCGATCAGGGTAACCACCATACCCAACTGTCATCACATCTGGGTCCGCTTCAGGGATTCTAACACCAGCTTCAACGGCATCAATCGCTTTTCCTTGTTCAGCAAGCACTTTCCACGCAGCATTATTTGCCGCTAAACCATGTTCCCATGTCGAGACTACAATAGGTATATCCCGTATTATAGTCCTATCGCTATTGAATGATAAAAGCGCAGACTCTGCCATACTTTTACTCGTTAATGTTGAGGCACCTAACGCAAGTAAAGTTGTAATTGATTGTTTTAAAAATGTTCGCTTAGTATTCATTCTTTAACCTAGCTTCTCATCCATAATAAAAAAGGCCAGAATAAGCTCTGGCCTTTGGCCTGTTAAAATTACTGCCCTAAGCCAAGTAACTCAATTTCTGCGATTTGAACGAGCCCATCATTGTTTGCATTTTTACTAATGTTTAAACGATAGCTTAAATAGCCAAAACCGTTAGCGAAATCAAAACTACGGCGTTCAAAACGGGTATCCCAGCTTTCTCCTACCCATGCTGCAACTTCAACCCATGTCTCTCCACCATCATTTGAGCCCAGTAAACTAAAGTTTTCTGGGTCACGCTCTGGCGCATCATTTGCACTTGTAATAGCTAGGCCGCTAACAACTTGTTTTTGAGTAAAATCTACTTGTATCCAGGAAGGGTCATCAGTTGTAGGTGCACCTTGCCACTCATTGTGATCAAGCCATTTTGTATTAACATCACTATCAAACGCTTTATCAGCACTTTCACCATCACCAATGCTATAGCGAGCGCTGTAAATAGCATCAGGCAAGCGACTTAAGTCTGTGTAGGCATAATCAGGGCCAACCGTTGCAATTTCAGCAATTTGTACCAAACCATCATTATTCGCATTTTTACTCACTGAAAGACGATAATAGCGATAAGCTACTGCATTACTAAATGTGAGGTTTTTTTGTTCATAACGCTGCTCAAATGTTTCACCTACCCACGAAGCTAAATTAACCCAATCTTCTGCATTATTAGAACCCAAAATACTAAACGATTCCGGATCACGCTCTGGTGCATCGCCAGCACTGGTTATTGATAATGCATTCACCGCTTTTTCCTGTGGTAACTGGATTTGAATCCAAGCAGGGTCTTCATCAGTAGGTGCGCCTTGCCAATCATTGTGGTCAAGCCATTTTGTGTTAACGTCATTATCAAAGGCTTGAGCAGCACTTTCACTGTCGCTAATACTATAGCGCGCACTATACTTCACGCCATCTGCTTTGCTGTGATCTAAACCTGGATTCACAGGGCCGATTAAGTCTATATTCGCTATTTGTAGCAACCCATCATTAGTCTTATTTTTACTGATTTCTAGTCGGTAGCTTGTAAATGCTAATTGATTTTGAAATGTAAAAGATCTTCTTTGCGCTCGTTCATCAAATGATTCACCTACCCAATTTGCAAGTTTACGCCAAATTGTTCCGCCATCATTTGAAGCAAATAATGTAAAGTTTTCTGGATCGCGCTCTGGCGCATCATTAGCACTTGTAATCGCTAACGTATCAACGGCAACAGCACTGTCAAAATCCATTTGTATCCACGATGGATCCGCTTCGGTTGGAGCGCCGTTCCAGTCATTATGATCAAGCCATTTAGTCGACGGGTCGTTATCAAATGCCTTATCTTGGTTTTCTGCATCGCCAATGCTGTATCGAGCCGTTGCTGCGCCATTCATTTCATTCGTATGGTCAACACTATTAAACACTGGGCCAACCATTTGAATATCTGATAACTGAACTAAGCCATCATTATTTTTGTTCTTTGTTATGTTAATGCGATAGCTTTTAAATTTTTGAGCATTAGTAAAGCTGAACTCTTGTCGCAAAAGACGTTCATCAAATGATGCACCGACAAAGCTGGCAAGATTTGACCATGTTTCTCCAGCATCATTCGATCCTAAGATTGTGAAGTTTTCAGGGTCTCGCTCAGGAGCATCATTAGCACTGGTAATAAATAGACTGTTCACTGCATGAGGATTTGTAAAATCAACCTGTATCCACGAAGGATCATCCTCAGTAGGTGCACCTAACCAATCATTGTGGTCAAGCCATTTAGTATCAATATTTGAATCAAATGCCTTTACTGCATCCTCGGCATCACTTATTGCATTTCTTGCTGTGTAAACAGCACCCGCTAAATTTGCTTGTGTTGTCACCTCTTGTAATGGTCCCGTTGATACGGGTTCATCAAATAATGACAGTGATACATCTACAATTACATCAGCCGTTAATCCAAGTTGTTCTGTTAACGGATGAATACTGATAGCATCAAATGTTGTTTGACGAAGCGTCTCTAAAGCAACGCTATCCTCTGCGAGTGCCAACTGAATATTCTGCTGAGCAGAATCTAAAACTGTTTTTAATGTTTGAGTGTCATTAAATTGAGCAAATGATGCATTAAGTAAAGACAATTTAATGGTTTTTTCATCCGCATATTTAATTGAACAGATCTGCTCACCAGCATCATTTTCTTCGCAGTTTTCACCCTCAATAAAGTTTTCAAGTTTATCTGCACCAATCACCGGTGTTGTAAATACATTACTGTTACTTGTGTTCCAACCTAACACTCTTAATAACAGATCAGACACCTGACTTTGTGCTAATACCATCAATTCTGGTGTTGATACATTCTTACCTTCATTAATCTGTTGTTCTAATAATTGTGTTGCAAGTGTGGTAAGTGCATTAGCTTGGAGTGTTGCATCCTCTACGCCATTGTTTGTATTACCATAATCAACAGATAATTGACCTAAAGTGGTAAAGGTGTTTCCTGTAATTGCTCCTTCTGCTGTTAACTGTGCAAAGTCTGTCTCACCACACTGCAAAGCGTCGCACAACATAGTTGAGCTCTCACTCGTTACAACATTTAGCTTAACTGTGGTGTTAATTCCAAAGCCTGGGGCTGATGCCAATTCGACAAAAAACTTTCCCTCATTGTCTGTAAATTGAGTGCCACTAATTATTAGCTCAGTACCATTTAATGTACTTACTGATATATCTGCGTTTGCAATTGAACCTTTTACTACTGAACCAGCAATTTCTGCATATGTCACATCGGGTGTAACAGGAACATCCTCTTTTTGAGGATCGTTACTCCCTCCTCCACAGCCACTTAATAATCCAGCAGCGAGAATAGGAGCCCCTACAAGTTTAAAAAATTTTAGTTTATTCATAATAGTGCCTTAAAAATTCAGGTATTGTTTACACACTAACTTGCCCTAGTCGTTATTTTTTATGGCATAGGCAGCTTATTTTATTAGTGTATTAACATGTACTTATTGATATGGTTTTAAAAACGATAAGTCATGCCGGCATAGTATCTACGTCCGCTGTAACTACTACTACGCAAGCGATCTTTACTATCGTCACCATAATAAGTACGCGCTTCTTCCTTGGTTAAGTTGATTACCGATACAGACAGAATTAGATTTTCTATAATGTTATAAGACGCGTTCAAATCAACTTGTTGATAGGGTTCTTGTGAAACTGTTAAGCCATCTGCAAGGCCTAATGCCATTTTTCCTCGACGGTTATAAGAAGCTCTAACGCTGTAGTCTTGATTTTCAAAGTATGCAGAAAAGTTAAATTGATCATCTGCGCTACCAACAAGTGCAGATTCACCAACTTTCTCGCCATCCACGCTAACATCAGCTTGGTTAGTATCATTCAAGGTGTAGTTTGCATTGATCCCAAAACCATTTTCAAAAGAATGTTGTGCAAAAATTTCGATACCGCGAGATGTTGCATTAGTACCATTTGCTGTTGTAGTGAATGGAGTAACGGTGATATTACCTGCAGGCACTATTTCTTCATTTGTGAATGGGTTTGTGAAGCCTTCATATGGTCGTTCTGAGGTTATAATTAATGGCACAATAAAGTTATCAACATCTTTATTAA
Organism: Pseudoalteromonas sp. H105; assembly: GCF_001469215.1. GTDB lineage: Bacteria > Pseudomonadota > Gammaproteobacteria > Enterobacterales > Alteromonadaceae > Pseudoalteromonas. The sequence goes on along the minus strand of NZ_LOFH01000002.1, from coordinate 370,816 downwards.
ATAAAGCAACACCAACGGCAGAGCCAACACCATAGTAATATTCAGCCGACAAATCTAATTGTACTGATTCAAATGGTTCAAGGGCTTTATTGCCGCCCGAGCCACTCCATCCTTGATCAACTGGGTTACCTCTAAACTCAAGGCGATCATCAGCCCATTCTTGCGATATAAAAGTGAGTTGTTCTGGCGCACCTAAATCATTAAAAGGCGCTCGTGACATGGTTTTAGCTGCAGCGGCTCTAACTACAAATGAGTCATTTGCTTCCCAGACCAGATTTAAACTAGGTAGAAATCGCTCATCTTTTACACTGCGTGTTGTCATTGTTTCAACATCAACTAAACGTTCATCGCCCAAGATGTCTTCGCCAGTTGCGTCGTTTATATCATCCAAGAAATAATTAATCTTATCTGACGACATGATTTGGGTTTGTGTTTCAACATAACGCACACCCACATTACCGCGGAAATCACCAAACGAAAAATCTGCTTGTAAATAAGCTGCTGTGATTTCTTCTTCAATATCAAATACAAAATCAGGCTCTCGTCTGGTATATTTAGCGTATTCACTGGTAACGAGATCGCGGTACTTTTGCCAGTTGATACTTGGCATAGTATTAACGTCAAAACCACCCGCTATGTTTTGTTCTGACTCTGCATTAAGCACGTCTTGTAAGCTTGGCATTCCACCAATCCATTGATAGGCTACTTCGTCAATCGCACCTTGGCTGAATGGGTCTAAATCTCCACTCGCGATGCGGTTAGCGCCCTCTTGTGTTATGAAAAATGTATTGTTCGTTTCACGGTGTAAGCTTGCTTTTCTATATTTAACACCCACGCGAATTGTATCTACGATGCCATAAGCTATGTGGTAATCTAAATCCAATTGGCCGTAATCTTCTACCAAGTCACTGACAATAAAGCTTGAGCCTGTTGAGCCAGGATCGGGGTCGCCTGCAACGCCCGATTGTAAGTTTGCTAATAGCGCAGGATCTGCATAAAGTGATACGCGATCACCTAAACGCCAACCTGCAAACGATGCGGCATTTTCATTAACGCCTGAATCACTTCGGCTTGCTGGTTGACCACTTTTATAAGCCGCATTAAATGACTCAGAAGGCCCTCCACTTGCTTCTGTTCGACCAAATTTACCACTTAAATCAAACACGTCGCCTGCATATTCAAATGAAAAGTCATAGGTATCTGATGTGTCTTTTTCCTTTGTATAGCTACCTAAAATCCAAGGGAACTCTAAATTACCCTCACTGCCACCTGCCCCGCTGGTAAAGTCCATTCCGGTAACAATTGTTCCTGTTTCATCGAGTAAAACACCCGTTAAGTAATCTGGATTGTATTTCCACTCTGGGATCATTAATTGAGATGTCGTGCGATCTTGGCCCAGTTCAAAGTGAAAATGATTAAAGGTAAGTTCTAAATTATCTGATGGCCGCCATTGAAAAGTCGCTTGAATTCCAACTCGCTCGCGGGCCTCTTGCGTTATTCCAACACCAGCAACTTGAGGCGCCCAAACATCATCGTATGTGTTGCCATATGCATCTTCTAATGCATCAAAACGTCGAGTGCTATCTGTGATTTCGTTGCCATTAGTATCTGTTGCTGGTAAATCACTGCTCGTTGCCCAGCGCCACCCCCCGCCGCCTGACATATTGCCGGTTAACGTTCTGTTTGTACGTTCTTGATTAGTGTATCCAAGTAAAAAACCAAGGTTTTCATCTTCATTTTTCCAAGAATAGACACCACTAAAGTTAGGTTCATACTCTTTTGTAACATCCGCGTAAGTATACTCAACATTCAATACACCAGAGTTAGCTTTCATGTCTAAGGGTGTTCGGCTATTAAGGATAACTGTTCCACCTACTCCACCTTCATCTAATCTAGCTTCCGATGATTTAAATACTTCAACAGACTTAACCATGGTTGATGGTAATAAAGAATAACTAAAGGAACGTGATGGAGAGCCCGGAGACGACGCAATAAAATTACCGTTTAACTGAGTAAGGGTTAAGTCAGATGAGAGCCCTCGAATACTCACATTTTCACCTTCGCCACCACTTCTTGAGATCACAACACCTGGTACACGCTGCAAGGAGTCCGCAACATTTTTATCAGGGAACTTACCAATATCCTCAGCCGTTATAGCATCAACAATTGAATTTGAAAGACGTTTTATAGCTAGGTTCTCTGCCATTGAAGAGCGAATACCTCGCACCTCTATAACTTCTATTTCATCGTCTTGTTCGATATTTTGATTTTGCGCCAATGCATTACTCGAGCTTGCGATTATCGCTAACAGCAAAGCTGACTTCATAAACCGCCGAGGAAGGTTTGGCGATTCTAAACTATTATTATTGTTCATGTTTATCTCCATTCATTGTGTGTGTTCTTATTTCGTGTGACGCTTAACAAAAGTAAAAATATTATTTATATCTAAATAACAAATTATTTTAGAGGTTAATTTGTTGTTAAATCACAATCTCAGAATAGGGTTTTACCATTAAAAGCGATAATAGAAATTCGGTGAACACTGAGACAAATTCGGCGTTGAGTATATTTTAGCGTCTATTTTTTTATGAATTGGTTTATAGTCTTAATCCGATAAAACTTAAACTAGTTACTGTGAAACGTATTATATTCACAAAAAACAAATAGCTATATCATTAATTAAAAAGGGTTTTATAGTTTATTTTAAAGTAACGTGAAGCAATAAATAATTTATAAACAATAAATGATTTATTTTTAGGAAGCGTAGTGATAGGTAAAAATTTAGAAATTTGTATAAATTCCGACAACCTTATAACCCTCCCTATTAATTTGAATAGTGCATTTATCGGAGGAGCAAATAGAATTGAGTTGTGCAGTGCAATGCATCTTGATGGGCTAACACCAGAAAGTACTGCAATCAAAATGTGTGCACAACAAATACCTGCACACGGTGAGCTTCTCGTAATGATAAGACCTTTAGCAAATAAGTTTACTGTTAATAAAACACTATTAAATTCGATGATCTCTCAAATAATGAGTGCAGCAGATTGTGGTGCAACCGGTGTAGTATTTGGCGCAATATGTGGTTCAGAATTAGATAAAAATGCAACTCAACAACTTGTGTCATGTGCACAAAAGCACGGTTTAAAAACAACATTTCATCGCGCATTTGATTGTATAAGTAATAAACAACAAGCAATAAAGCAACTTATTGATTTGGGTATTGACCGAGTCCTAACCAATGGCAATCATTGGAATGAAGATCAGCCTATATTGCATAACATATATCAATTAGAACAACTCATTGAGGAGGCACAAAATAACATAGAAGTCGTTATAGGTGGTGGTGTAACCAGCCAAAACGCAGCTAAACTATGGCAACTCGCGGATGGCAATTTAGTATCGCTTCATACACACTCAGGCGTACTTAATAGCAAGGGCTTTATCAATCCATTATTGATAAGTAAAATTTTAGACAATACTGAAAAGCAGGCATTAAATGATTGATAAAAAACCACAGTTATTTTTGGGTATTGATGGCGGCGGAACAAAATGCCGTGTCAGGCTTGAAAACGCAGGAGGCGATTTACTCGCTCAAGCACAAAGTAGTGCTGCAAATATTGCAACGTCAGTACAAATAGCACAAGAATCTATTGTTGATGCAACAATGCAGGCACTAAAAGAGGCAAATTTACCCGCCTCTGTATTGCCTTCTATCAATGCTTATGCGGGACTTGCAGGGGCAAACATTGAAAGCGCAAAAGTTGCTATGTCAGAATGGTTGCATCCTTTTGCACAATTTAATTTCTCTACAGATTTACATATAGCCTGTCATGGTGCACACGGAAGTAAAAATGGCGCCATTATCATTCTGGGTACAGGTTTTTGCGCTGGTGTAATTAATAATAACCAAGTAACAGAACTAGGTGGCCATGGACTGCTTTTAAGTGATGGTGCCAGCGGTAGTTGGATTGGTCTTGCTCTTTTTCGTCATACTTTAGAAGTGCTAGATGGCCTTTTTTCAAGTACGCCATTAATTGAGGAGTTTTTAGCTCAGACTAAGTTTGCCAATGCACACCAGTTAACTCAACGTGCAATGAACGAAAAACCAGCTTATTTCGCATGTTTCGCACCACTGGTATTTGCTATGCATGAAGACCCCATTGCTAAGTCTATTATTCAAAAAGCTGCAGATTACACCACCCGTTACATCGAACATTTAGTACAGCTTGGATTTACAGATATATCCCTAGTCGGTGGCGTCGCAGATAAAATCAGCGCTTGTTTATCCACCAATATAAAAGGATACCTTTGTGATGCGAAGTATTCACCAGAGCAAGGGGCTATTCAACTAGCTAGAAATTACGCTAACGGTTAATGTTTTCACGCATTTGTGAAGGTACTTCACCAAATAAACGTCTAAATTGTTTACTAAAATAACTGGGTTCTGCAAAGCCACATTGGTAAGCTATTTGTGAAATAGGTAAACGTGTTTCAACTAACAATTTTCGTGCATTTTCTAAACGTATTTCGTTAATAAATTGGTTCGGCGTTTTCGCTAAATGTTTTTTGAAGCGCCTTTCTAATGCACTCACAGATAAATGAGCAAGATCCGCTAAGTGTTCTATGTTGATAGGCCGTGAATAATGTTCGCGAATATAATCTACCGGCCCTTCTATTGCCCTAACATGAGACAAGGCTTTAGAGGTTTTTTGAAGGTGGCGTGTAACACCATAAGTTCCGACAATTTCTTGATCCAAATAAATTGCTTTTTTAGATGTAGAAAACCAAGCTAGTTCTCCATTTGATGTGTGGTTTAATTCAAGCCTGTCGGTGACAGTTCCCCCCAACATCACTCGCTTGTCATCGTTTACATATTGGAACGCGAGGTGTTTTGGTGAAAAATCGTAATCAGTTTTGAACGCTATTTGATCAAACGTTTTATAACCCTGATGTTCAATAAAATGTTGATTAGCAAAAAGAACCCGGCTTTCAGTGTCTTTTACCCAAAATAAAATATCAGGCAACAAATCAAATGCCGAGATTAGTTGATTGACCCCTGCTCTATCAATAATTTGTTGAATATCCAATGCTTTTGACCTCGATAATTAACTTTAAACTAAATATATAAAACGCCGATTTTGTTGCATTGTCAACCGAATTTTTATTACCCCTAATGATCACCAATCTCTATTATTAATAACATGATGTTAACTAAGTTCAATAGATTACTATTGAGGTGATATTTTAGATGAATAATCCCAAAATCAGAATGGGAATGGTGGGTGGCGCTGAAGGCGCATTTATCGGTGCCATTCATCGTATTGCAGCTAGGCTCGATGGATTAATTGACCTTGTAGCAGGTTCTTTTAGCTCTAATCCTGCTCTCACAGAAAAAACAGCTACCATGCTTGGAATTGACTCCAGTAGGAGTTATGACACTTACCAGCAAATGTTTATTGAGGAAGCAAAGTTACCGGTTGATCAGCGTATTGATTTTGTAGTAATAGTCACCCCCAATCACCTACATTTCCCTATCGCGAGATTAGCGATTGAGAGCGGTTTTCACGTTTTATCAGATAAACCTGCCACATTAAACTTAAATGAAGCACTGAGCTTAAAACAAAGTTTAGATAAGAGTGATTGTTTATACGGCTTAACCCATACCTATACCGGTTACCCAATGATCAAAGAAGCGAAATATCGCATCTCCCAAGGCGAGATAGGCACTATTCGTAAAGTCATTGTTGAATACTCTCAAGGTTGGCTTTGTGATACCGAGGACGAACAAGTAAAGCAAGCCCAATGGCGCTTAGACCCAAAGCAAGCTGGAATAAGCTGTTGTATCGCTGATATTGGCGTGCATGCAGCTAATTTAACAGAGTATGTTAGCGGCCTTGAGATTAGCTCACTTTGTGCTGATCTCAATCACGTTGTGCCAGGGCGAACACTCGATGATGATGGTACAGTTTTGCTGTGCTTCAATAATGATAGTAAAGGTGTGCTACTCGCGAGCCAAGTCGCACTTGGCGAAGAAAATAATTTATCTCTTCGTATTTACGGTGATAAAGCAAGTTTAGAGTGGAACCAAATGGAGCCAAATAGCTTATGGCTTAAAAATCATAACGCGCCAACAATACTATTACGTGCGGGTGTTGCGCTAAAAAGTGAAGCAGCACAAAACGCACTTCGTGCACCCGCAGGCCACCCAGAAGGTTACCTTGAAGCATTTGCCAATATATACGTCAACTTTGCTAATCAAATAATCGCCAAAAAAGCCGGGAAAACAGCAACAAATGATGACTTCGATGTACCAGGTATAAAAGATGCGATTAGAGGCATGGCATTTATTGAAAATGCAGTAGCCGCCTCTAAAGAAGAGACTAAATGGCACACATTTAAAATTGGATAGAGAAAGTATGAAAAAAATAAAAGGCCCAGCAATATTTTTAGCGCAATTTATCAGCGATGAAGCGCCATTTAATAATTTTAAAGATATTTGCCAATGGGCGGCAGAGCTCGGTTATAAAGCAATTCAACTACCCACATCAGATACTAAGATATTCGATTTAGAAAAAGCAGCTCAAAGCCAAGAATACTGCGATGAAGTGACTAGCATTGCTAAACATGCAGGGCTTACAATCTGCGAGTTATCAACGCATTTACAAGGACAGTTAATTGCTGTACACCCTGCCTATGATGAAATGTTTGATAATTTTGCGCCAGAAGCGTTGCGTGGTAACCCAACAAAGAGAACTGAATGGGCAATTAAACAATTAATGTTTGCTGCCAAAGCAAGTAAAAATTTTGGACTTAAAAACCATGTCACATTTTCGGGTGCGCTACTTTGGCATACCTTCTATCCTTGGCCGCAACGACCACGAGGCTTAGTTGAAGAAGGCTTTAACGAGCTTGCTAAACGCTGGCTACCGATACTTGATTACTTTGACGAAATGGGAATAGATGTTTGCTATGAGTTACACCCAGGCGAAGACTTGCACGATGGTATTACATTTGAGCGCTTTTTAGCTGCAACAGGTAATCATCCAAGGGTAAATATTCTATACGATCCAAGTCATCTAGTATTGCAGCAACTTGATTACCTTGCATTTATTGATATTTACCATGAGCGAATAAAAGCTTTTCACGTTAAAGATGCAGAGTTTAATCAAAGCGGCCGCAGTGGCGTTTATGGTGGCTATCAAAATTGGCAAGATCGACCGGGCAGATTTCGCTCGCTCGGTGATGGTCAAATAGATTTTAAATCAATATTCAGTAAATTAACCCAATATGGATTTGATGGCTGGGCTGTTTTGGAATGGGAATGTTGCATTAAAGATTCTGAACAAGGGGCTAAAGAAGGCGCACCATTTATTGAACAGCACATAATTACACCTGCCAGCAAAGCGTTTGATGATTTTAGTGCAATGAATACCAATCCCCAACGTAATAAGCGGATATTGGGTATTAACTAGATAGGACTACACAATGAATAACAATAATAATCAGAACCTCATTTTTCGCCTATGTTGTATCGCGTTAATAGTCACCTCAATGACATTCGCGATTCGTGCCGGTATTTTAGGCCAACTTGGTGAGCAATTTGGCTTAACGAGCACCCAACTTGGTTGGGTCAATGCCATGGCTTTTCTAGGTTTTCCGATAGCGACGATGCTCGGCGGTATTATCTACAACGCCATTGGCGCTAAAAAATTAGTAGCACTCGCGTTTGCTTGTCATTTACTTGGCCTGTTACTCACAATCTCAGCAGATGGTTTTTGGGCGTTACTGATCTCAACATTTCTAATTGGTTTTGCAAATGGCTCTGTCGAAGCAGGTTGTAATCCGCTCATTGCGCAAATGTACCCTAATAATAAAACAACAATGCTGAACCGATTCCATGTTTGGTTCCCCGGCGGTATTGTTATAGGCGCATTAGCTTCAAGCGCAATGACATCATCTGGCTTCAACTGGCAATGGCAAGTGGCTTTAATATTAATACCCACTGCCATTTATGGTGCAATGATGCTAACAGCACAATTTCCTAAATTTGATGCCCAGAAAAACTCCACCAGCAGCAACGTGAAAAACCTGCTTTCACCCTTGTATGTATTTTTAATCATTTGTATGACGTTAACTGCAGTGACGGAGTTTGGTACTCAACAATGGATTGAACAAATTTTAGGTTCTTCTGGTGCCTCGCCTATGGTTATTTTAGCGCTTATTACAGGTCTTATGGCGCTGGGCCGTTACTTTGCAGGTCCAATTGTTCATCGTTTTAGTCCATCTGGCGTTCTACTAGGCTCAGCGGTATTCTCAACCATCGGTATATTTTTAATGAGCCAAGCTCAAGGGAACGCAATTTACTTTGCTGCAGCGCTATTCGCCATTGGTGTAACGTATTTCTGGCCGACCATGATTGGCTGTGTTGCCGAATATACACCTAAAACCGGCGCATTAGGTATGTCGTTAATTGGTGGAGCAGGCATGTTTGCAATGAGCCTGTGGAATCCAGTAATAGGTTACTGGATTGATGATGCCAAACAACAAGCGCAAGCGAGCAATATCTCAATTGAACAAATTGAAATCCTTGCCGGACAAGCTGTTTTAGAGAACCTATTAATCTTTCCAATTGTACTAATTGTTGTATTTTTTGGTTTTCACCTGTTTATTACAAAACAAAAAAATGTAGAGAAATGCGTTTAATAGCAATAAGTAGCACACAAAATAAAGGGGTAATATATGCTTAAATCAATTTCGATTATGTCACTTGCACTGCTCTTCAGTAGCAGTGTAATTGCACACACTCAAGATAATGAGTTAACAAAAGAAGAACGCGCTACAGGCTGGCAATTACTATTCAATGGTAAAGATATGTCTCATTGGCGTAACTTTAAAAGTGATGAACTTAGCTCAAAATGGAAAATAGACGATAGTGCAATGTTACTTACAAAAGGTGGTGGTGACATTTTAACAAAAAAAATCTATAAGAATTTTGACCTAAAACTCGATTGGAAAATTAGTGAAGTTGGCAATAGTGGTATTTTTGTCCTTGCTGATGAACTAGGCAGTTATATTTACTCTCACGCCCCAGAAATTCAAATAATTGATAATGAACGTCATGCGGATACCGAAATAGACTCGCATTTAGCGGGGTCAATTTACGATTTACTCTCAGCACCAACGGCTGCCCATAAACCAGCGATGCAATGGAATACGATGCGTATAAAAATGCTCAATAATCACTTACAAGTTTGGCAGAACGGCGTAAGTACAGTCAGTATGGTTATAGGCAGTAGCCCATGGAATACATTAGTAAAAAACAGTAAATTTGCTACATGGTCTAACTTTGCAACCTCAAAACAAGGCCACATAGGCCTGCAAGATCATGGTGATAAAGTCTGGTTCAAAAATATAAAAATTAAGGAGCTATAACGATGGCAAAATTCAACCATAAAGTGCTTGTTGTTGGCTCTGGTGCCGGTGGTGCAATGGCTGCATATACACTGACTAAATTAGGCCACAAAGTGTTATTGCTTGAAGCCGGTCGTGATTATGACCCTAAAACGGAGAGCCCGATGTTTCGCCGTAACAGTGAAGCACCTTTAATGGGCGCTGGAAATAAAGATAAAAACTTTGGCTTTTATGATGCAACCGTTGATGGTGGCTGGCAAGTACCTGATGAGCCATACACGAGTGCAAAAGGCAGTGATTTCTATTGGTGGCGTGCACGCATGTTAGGAGGTCGTACAAACCACTGGGGGCGTTATTCACTGCGCTTTAGTGAACACGACTTTAAAGCTAAAAGCCGGGATGGCCATGGTGCAGACTGGCCATTTGAATACGATGATTTAGCCCCATGGTATGACAAAACAGAAGAGTTAGTGGGTATATGTGGTACAAATACCGGTCATGATGATATGCCAGATTCTGGCCCTGGCATTTTACAGCCGCCACCTAAACCACGAGTGCCAGAGCTTTTAATTGCCGCTTCAGCAAAGAAAATGGGGATTCAGGCAGTGCCTATGCACCGTGCAGTATTAACACGCCCTAAAGATGACCGCTTAGCGTGTTTTTATGCAACACCTTGTGGCTCTGGTTGCTCAATTGGCGCTGCATTCCAGACCACCACTTCATTGTTACCAATGGCAAAAGCAACCGGTAATCTTGAAATAATAACTGATGCTATGGTTAAATCTGTAGCCGTTGACGATAATGGTAAAGTGACTGGTGTAACTTATGTTGATAAAAAGTCAGTAACTGAACATTCACTAAATGCAGATATCGTTATACTTGCTGCAAGTGCCTGTGAATCAGCGCGTATTTTACTTAACTCAAAACACAAAAAGCATCCTAAAGGCCTTGCTAACTCGAGTGGTCAAATTGGTAAAAACTTGATGGACTCAACGGGTGCATGGTTAGGTGCGCAAATTCCAGCGCTTAAAGGCCGCCCACGATATAATGAAGATGGGCATACAGCCAATCACTTATTTATTCCTTGGTGGGGCCACCAAGCGCAAGCCAAAAATGAACTCGATTTTCCGCGCGGTTATCACTTTGAAATTGGTGGTGGTTTTAGGCAGCCAGGCTCTGGTGTATCCGGTGATAAACAAGGCTATGGCCCTGCCCTTAAGCAACAAATTCGTGATGCGTATGGTTCGTATGTTGGTTTTGCACTGCGCGGTGAAATGCTACCAAACAAAGATACCTACATGGAAATTGATGAAACTGTCAAAGATAAATGGGGTATTCCGGTTTCAAAATTCCACTTTAAATGGTCAGACCGAGAATTAAAGCAAATCGAACATGGTTTAAAAACAGCAAAGCAGCTTTTAGAAAACATGGGTGCAACCGTTGGAGAGCTGCCACCTGCTGAAAAAGCCATATCAAAAGGGGGTGAAATCATTCACGAAGTGGGTACAACCCGGATGGGTAGCTCGCCTAAAGAGTCGGTCACTAATCAATGGGGTCAAACATGGGATTGTAAAAACCTTTTTGTTATGGATGCTGGTGTATTTGCTTCTAATCCGCATAAAAACTGTACGCTCACCATCATGACGTTGGCAATGCGTAATTCAACGTGGCTGGCTAAACAAATTGATAACGGAGTACTTTAATTATGCATCATCGTAACGAAAATGAATCATATAACTATGTTTCAAACATGAGCCGCCGTGAGTCATTAAAATGGCTTGGTTTATTAGCGGCAGGATCTGCGGTTGGTTTAACAGCAGGCTGCACAAAGGCACTTGAAGATGATGGAGCAGTTTCTGTAAAAGAACATTGGCCTGATTTAGATATTAAGCCAGTGACAGCAAAAGGCTATGGTCAAGATCCAAACTTAGTGATGCCACCAGAATCCCCTTGGCCATTGACCTTAACGAGAGACGAAATTACCTTAGTAGCGCTGTTAGCTGATTATATTGTACCGCGTGAAGGCGATATTCCATCAGCAAGTGAACTTCAAGTACCCGCAGTGATTAATGAATGGGTGAGTGCACCTTATGAAGGGCAACAACGAGATCGCATTAAAATATTAAACTCACTCGCTTGGCTTAACGATGAATCAAAGCTTCGTTTCAATATGCAGTTTGTTGCGCTCAATGAGCAACAGCATCGCGCAATTTTAGATGATATTGCATATTTAAATGAAAATACCCCAGTCCAATTTAAACGTATTGGTAAAACGTTTTTACGATTTAAAGAGTTAGTGCTAGGCGCTTTCTTTTGTACACCAGAAGGCTGTAAAGACATTGGTTACTTAGGTAATGTGCCCATAGCTGGTGATTACCCAGGCCCTACAAGTGAAGCAAAGCAACATCTTGATAGCGTATTAAATGAACTTGGTTTAAGCCAATATGCTTATACTGACTAATTAGTAATCTGAGTCCCTTTTTTCTTAGCCCAGTCCAAGCAGGGATTCATTCCCTGCTTATATTTAGGTGTAATCTTATGTTCAAATTCTCTCATTCCTTCTTAATTAATTCTATTGCGAGCATTTTAATCATACTCATGCTGCTACCTTTAACAAGTAACGCTAGTTCGTTCGAGTCGGCTAAGGTAAGCGTGCAATTATGGTCAGTTAAAGATGATTTAAAGGCAGATTTTAATGCAACCATTAAAGCACTTGCTGATATGGGTTTTGAAGGACTTGAGTTTGCAGGTGATTTTGGCCCCTATGCAGATAACCCAAGAGCATTAAGGAACAAACTCGATGATTTGAACTTGGTTGCAAGTAGTGCACATATTGGTTTTGATAAACTTTCAGACACCCAATTAATGGGTACTCTATTATTTTATAAGACACTCGGCGTTAGTAATTTGTTCGTGCCGTGGGACGAGCGAGCATGGGATCCTACAGGTATAATGCCATTAGCAAAACAACTAAAAGAACTTAATGAGATTGCACAAAAATATGATATGTATATTGGTTTTCATAATCACAACAAAGAGTTTGAACAATTTAATAATGAAACTTATTGGGATGCATTAGCCAGCAATACACCTAATGAATTGCCACTGCAACTTGATATAGGTTGGCTACATTATGCAGGTAAAGAACCTGTTTATTTTATAAAAAAATACGCGGGTAGAACCTATGCAGCTCATTTAAAAGTACGCACCCACAAAGATGACGGCTTAAACCCTATATTTGGTGAAAACAACTATCCATGGAAAAAAATTATCAATTCTCTTATTACCGATGGAGGCACAAAATGGTTGGTAATAGAACAAGAGGAGTTTCCTGCGGGTATGAGTCCATTGCAAAGCGTTGCTAAATCAAAAGCAAACTTAGATAAAATCTTAAAAGCCATGCAAAACTAAACTGAACTAATGGAACTCGTTTAATGTAAAACGAGTCCCTCAATCTATTTAAACATCCCATTCCTTGAGAGCATCTTTAAGGTATTCATAGCGCCAAGAATTGAGTAAATCTGGCTTTAAATGTGTTTTACGTTGCTCAGGTGTGAGCTTCCAGTTCCAACTGATAAGCTGATTAACTTGCTTTTTTGATGCCATGACATCCTCAGGAATGCCCTGCTCTTTCGCAACCTTTGTAATTGTTTGTTTAATGTCCTTCGCCACTTTTTTGTACGCGGGAAAATCGATTAATCGTTTTAATTGCTCAGGATAATCTGACACCGGCACTACTTTTGCCTTTTCAATGCATTTTAATATTTCTACACCTGAGCGATTAACTTCAATATTTTCTACTTCAGGAATGTTACGCAGTGCGTTGAGGCTCGCAGGCTTACGTTTGGCAATCTCAACCAGATTATGCTCTTTAAGCACAAAGTTAAGTGCAAGATTTTTGTGTATTGCTTTATTTTTTCTCCACGCAGCGAGTACTTTTAGAACAACAAGCTCTGATGGTTTTAACTGCCATGCATTTTTTATATCTTTATAGAGCAATTCATCGGGTAATTGATAAGCACGTTTTTGAGCAACCAAGTTGCTTTCATTGATCACGAGATCAAAATAACCTGCATCGTTTATTTGCTCAATAATAATGGCAAAACACGGTAATAAATGAAACACATCAGCGGCAGCATAATCAAGCTGACTCTCTGTTAGCGGGCGTTGCAACCAGTTCGTTCTTGACTCACTTTTATCAATTTCGATGTTCAATAATGACTTAACTATATGGGCAAATCCCATACAATTTCCATGACCTAATAATTGTAAGGCAAATTGTGTATCAAAGAGCGGAGACGGAACAAATCCAGCGTATTTTTGGAAAACTTCGATATCTTCTGAAGGTGAATGGAGTATTTTTAAAACATTCTCATCACGAAGAATCTGCCAAAAGTCGAATAACGATAGCTCAGCAAGGGGATCGATAAGCGCTAAATGCTCACCATCGTACACCTGAATAAGTGCGACTTCTGGATACAGAGTTCTTCTGCGCATAAATTCCGTATCAATTGCCAGCAATGGTTTATTGCGAATTTGCTCAACAAATTCATTTAATTGATTTTGTGTTTGGATCAATTGGTATTGCACTTTTGCTCCTACAATAAAAAAACCGGCAGTTGCCGGTTTTTTTATAGTTGCTAATCTTTCAAAGCTCTTCTGAGTATTTTGCCAACGTTTGTTTTAGGCAACTCATCCTTAAACTCAACGAGTTTAGGAACCTTGTAGTTAGTTAAATTATCACGACAGTGCTTTATTATATCTTTTTCAGTTAAAGAAGGGTCTTTTTTAACAATAAAAACTTTAACTTGTTCGCCACTGATATCATGCGGTATGCCTATAGCCGCACATTCAAGTACGCCCTCATGCATTGCAACAACTTCTTCTATCTCGTTCGGGAAAACATTAAAACCGGACACTATAATCATGTCTTTTTTACGGTCAACAATGTAGAAAAAACCTTCATCATCATATGTTGCAATATCACCGGTTGCAAACCAGCCATCTTTTAAACACTCAGCTGTCGCATCTGGACGATTATAATAACCTAACATGACCTGTGGGCCTTTAACCCATAACTCACCTGGTTCGCCTTTTGCGGCCTCTTCGCCGTTATCTAAAACTAGCTTAAGTTCTGTGCTCGGTGCAGGTAAGCCAATAGAGCCATTATATGCATCTAAGTCATATGGGCTGATTGTAACGAGTGGCGCACATTCTGTCAGGCCATAGCCTTCCATTAGCTTAGAATTAGTCACTTTTTGCCACTTCTCAGCAACAGGACGTTGAACAGCCATTCCCCCACCAAGGGACATTTTAAGATGGCTGAAGTCTAAGTCTGAAAAACCGGGTGTATTTAACAAGCCATTAAATAACGTATTAACACCCGTGATGGCAGTAAATTTATGCTGACTAAGTTCTTTAACGAAACCAGGCATATCACGAGGGTTAGTTATTAGTAAGTTTAACCCGCCATACTTCATAAACGTTAAGCAGTTAGCTGTGAGGGCAAAAATATGATAAAGCGGTAAAGCCGTTACGACAACTTCTTGTCCACGAGTTAACACTTTATCTAGGCAACCTGAAACCTGCTCAAGGTTACCGACCATATTGCCATGGCTTAGCATTGCCCCTTTGGATACACCAGTTGTGCCACCGGTGTATTGAAGAAAAGCTAAGTCAGTCAGATTAACATCTGGTTTTGTATAGCGGCTTTCATCACCTTTTAAAACCTGTGAAAACTTAATCGGATTTGGCAAGTTATAGGCTGGAACCATTTTTTTAACGTGCTTGACAACTAAATTAACAATGTGCTTTTTGAGCCCACCCACCATGTCACCCACTTGAGTAACAACAATATGTTTTACGTTAGTTTTATGCAGACATTTTTCTAATGTATCTGCAAAGTTTGCAAGTATGAAAATAGCTTCCGATTCTGAGTCGTTTAACTGATGTTCAAGCTCACGTACGGTGTAAAGCGGGTTAACGTTAACGACAACACAGCCAGCACGTAAAACACCTAAAATAGTGATAGGTGTTTGTAATAGATTAGGCATCATCACCGCAACTTTAGCGCCTTTTTTAAGGCCTAAATCATTTTGAATATACGAAGCAACGCGTTTAGTTGCTGTGTCTATTTCATCATAACTTAGTGTCTTACCCATATTTGTAAAAGCAGGTAAGTCTTTATAATCCGAGAAGCTTTTCTCAAATACTTCTAATAACGAGTTGTAGTGTTCAGGGTCGATAGTTTCAGGCATACCTTCTGGGTAGCGCTTAAGCCAGATCTTTTCCACTCTTAGCTCCTGTTCTGTTTATAATTTATTTTTATTAAACCTTAAACTAAGTAAGGCACTTTAACAATTGAGCAAATACTCTAATGAGTAAATAATCCCACATTTGGGGCAGATATACAATTAACATGCACCATTTTGCTGCATAAACCCTTGAACTTGCAATAAGCACTGCTGGGAACTTTGCATATGGCAGTGATGCCCTCCCTCTACAGAGATAACATCTAACCCATTGAAATATCGATCATACTTCTCAAGATTCTCCTTAACAAAAGGGTATCCATTTTCTCCTATTATTAACTGGCAAGGTACATTTATTTCACTTATTACTGCTATACATTGTTGTTCGTCAAACCTAAATCCTGAATGATTTTTAAGCTTTGGATCCGTTGTTAGCTTAATACCTTGACTTGTAAGAGATAAATTTCTGTTCATTAAAAGCGCAATTAACCGTGGTGGCAAATCAGTTGATAAAGCCCTCGCCTTAAATACGTGTTCTTTAGATTTGTATAGCTTTGTAGCCCGATTTTTAAGCTCATAGCGCTTTAAAATAGCCTGTCTAAGTTGTTTTACGACATCTTCGCTGGGTGTGGTTATCACACCAAACCCTTCAATCATCGTCACTGACTTTACTTGATTGGGAAAACAACTCGCAAAAAGCCCCGCAACCATGGCCCCCATCGAATGACCCACTAAATGCACCTTTTCTGCACCAATTTGATTTATCAAATTAAAAACATCATCAACATAATCTACAAAATAGTAGTGCGCGTCGTCACTTCTCCAGTCAGATAAGCCATGTCCTGGAAAATCTACACAGTACCATTTTTCATTCAGTTTTGCGTTTTCAAGCATGGGTGAAAAGCTATTACAGTTATCCAACCAACCATGAAGTGCAATAACAATTTCAGTCCCTTCGCCATAGGTTAGGCCACGCAATGTTAATTTGCCACTGTGAATTGAAAATGATTGCACTATGTTATTCCTCTTTATTTTAAGTATGTTCAGCGAAAAAGACATTTAATTAATATACATTGGGTATACAATAACACCACATAATGAATAGGGTACAAAAATGAAAAAACAAATAAGCCTATTGGCGTTACTATGTTCAAGTGCAGCCTACGCTGAAGAAACACCTAAAAACATCATCTATATGATTGGCGATGGTATGGGGCCGGCTTACACAACCGCTTATCGTTATTATAAAGATGACCCTGCAACAAAAGAAATTGAAAAAACTGTATTTGATTCTATTCTCACGGGCATGGCGCACACCTACCCTGATGATCACACTGTTGTTACAGACAGCGCAGCAAGTGCAACAGCATTAAGTTCTGGTCATAAAAGTTATAATGGGGCCATTGCGGTCGATACGAATAAAAAACCGCTTAAAACCATGCTTGAAATGGCCAAAGAAAAAGGCATGATTACGGCTTTAGTGGCTACTTCTCAAATCAACCATGCAACGCCCGCTAGCTTTGCATCTCACAATGAATCTCGCCGTAATTATGACGAAATTGCAGATGATTATATTGATAATAAAATTGCCGGTAAGTTACCCGTTGATCTAATGTTAGGGGGTGGCACTAAGTATTATATTCGTGACGATCGTAATTTAGTTGCAGAGTTCCAAGCTGCGGGCTATCAGTACAGTGATAAATTAAGTGAATTGAATAATATTAAGCAAATACCGGCAATAGGTTTATATGCACCAACAGGTATGCCCTTTGCACTTGATGAAAACCCAACTCGCTTAGCAAAAATGACAAACAAGGCCCTAAGTTTACTCGATAACAAGAAAAACAATGGTTTTTTCGTGATGATTGAAGGCAGCCAAATTGATTGGTGTGGTCATGCCAATGATATTGCCTGTGCAATGGCTGAAATGGATGATTTTGCCAAATCAATCGAGCTGGCGAAAACGTACATTGATAACAACCCTGATACATTGCTAGTTGTAACAGCTGATCACTCAACAGGTGGATTAACGCTAGGTGCACACGGGCAATATAAGTGGGAAACTGAGGTCATTAAGGGGGTCAAAGCAACCGCCGGTAAACTGACAACATTACTGCAAGATGCGTCAGACCTTCAGCCTGTTTGGGAAGCAAATACAGGCATAGACTTTACCCCCGAAAACAAAATAATATTAGAACAAGCCAAAAAGATGGGGGAAAAACCATTAAACCTTGCCGTAAAAGACATTATTAGCAAAGCGAGTTTTACGGGCTGGACCACTGGCGGACACACTGCGGTAGATGTGCAAATATTTGCTTATGGTAAAGGCGCAAATAACTTTGTTGGTTCAATGGATAATACTGACATTGCAGAAAAGCTTATTGGTTACATCGAAAAAAATTAACCCTTTGGACTCAGTAAAGCCATTGCCACATTGAATGGCAGCGCTTTGTTGTATAAAAAGCCCTGTGCAGATTGTATCTGGGCTTTTTTAACCACACTTTCATGCAGCTCATTTTCAACCCCTTCTGCAACAATATTAAACCCAAGCTCTTCACAGATTTTCGCTAAATGTTGGTACAATACAACCGACTTCTGGTTGTCACCATTAGGTAACAAGCTCCTATCTAATTTTATAGTATTCACATTAAGTTTAGACAAAACGGACAAACATGAATACCCCGTGCCAAAATCATCCATTGCGCATTTAATATTATGTGAATTTAAATAATCTACAAGCTTTACTGTTGCTTCAAAGTCTTCAATATAGCTGGATTCAAGGATTTCAACTTCAACTTGATTTGGAAATCGAGCGAACGCATTTACAACTCGTTTATAGCCACCAGCTAAAAGATTTTGAGGCGAAATATTAAAACTAATATTTGGCTTAAATCCTTGTGCAGCAAAATTACTCAAATCAACTTCAAGTTGGTCAATAACAAAATCATCGATAATATGCATTAATTTATGTTGTTCTAGGGTCTCTAAAAACCAAGGTCCAACCACTTTTCCATCAGCTTGAATTAACCTAAGTAAGGCTTCAAAACCAACTACTTTATGTGTCTTCGGATCTATTTTTGGCTGGTAATATAATGATAATGCGCCTGTATTTAGCGCATCAGTTACTGACTTCAAACTATATTGTTCTATTTGACTAAGAGAATGTGAACGCGCAAAGGAATGTTCCGATTGCCCCTCGATGCCCTCACCTGCGCTGTAACGTTTAACCAACATATCTAGCGCCTTTCCTGTAATGTTATGGCGTTTATTGGCTAAAACAAACGGAAGATAAACAATCACATTAAGTAAAATAAGCCCTATCTGTAAAGCAACACCTGTCCAACTATGTGTTGCCATCCACCCGCTTAGAATCACGGGTGTAAACCACGGAATTTGCTCACTTGTGTTTAAAATTAATAAACCACTATCAATTAACGAAAATGAAATAAGACCATTAAGGATCGGCGTAAGTAAAAATGGCACTAAGAAGTAAGGATTAAATACAATGGGTAGAGCATAAACCATAACTTCACTAATATTAAAAACTGCAAGTGGCATAGAGATTCGTGCAATTCTTTTCTCATGCTCAGCATCTTTAATTATAAAACAAGCAATAATTAATCCCCATAGGCAACCTGTTCCACCAAATAAAACAAAGATACTAAAAAAATTATAACTACTTAAGCCATCGAATACATCGTAATTCGTGTACGCTATTGGCGCTAATATATGATAGGCATTATCGCCGTGGATACCCACAAACCAAAGTAGGTGAGCGCTGATCATTTGTAAGGTCAATTTATCGAACAATGAAGCTTGATGATTTGAATCAACAACATACGTAAGTGAAGTATCCCCTATATTAGAAATAAAAGGAATTAACATTAAGGTAATGATACTGACCAATAAATAAGGAAATATTAAGTTTAGATGCTTTCTTAAAAATAGGCTGATGGTGCTTATACCGACAATTTTAAGTCCATTAAAAGATGAGAAGTACTTCAATAAATAGCAACAAAAAATCGGCATTAAAATTGAATACAAAACACCTGAACGATTATTTACCAATACTTTTGCACCTTCTGTCGTTATGTAGCCCGTACTAACAGAAAAACATGTAAGGACTAAAATAGGACCAGCAATAGTATGTAAGCGTAAATTTTTTGATAGGTAGTAACTAAAAGAAATAAGTGTAATAAGGGGTAGAAGTGCCCAAATCATTTGATTGAAATTATTTAGATAAGCATGATCTCCACCTTTATCTGCTAAGTTAAACCACTGGTTTAGTAAAGTGATAACGGACGCAACAATGAAAAATGGAATCAGTGCGATATAACCTTCTCGCAGTGATAATATTACAGTATTTGAGGAAACCTTTACTGCACTTTGATTAAATTGATGAAAAATTTTAGAAAACAGCACGATAAAATCTTATTATTTTTTATCTACAATACCTAATTAAGGAAATATGACAACAAAAAACCAAGACATTAAAATGAATAATATTAACGTTATTTAACCTTGCATTTACAAGGGTGCTCATTTGTAGGATTTAATGCCGTTTTATTCAGTAATAAGGATTTTATATAAAATTATGCGTATATATCCACACCGATAAGGTTTTGCACTTCAGCTCGACGTTCAAGGTTTGCAAACTCTGTATAAGTTGAAATGGCTTTGCTGACTTTGGGTGATGGTTGATCATAAATTGTTTGTTGATATTCTGGTAAGGCCTTACCACTATTTAACTGAAATTGATTAGCAAGCTCGATGCCTGCTTGGCTTGATTTTACAAATTCTGTCTTTTTATCGATGGCAGCAGATTGCTCTAATAAACCTTGAGGTCTATTAACAACGTTCTGTTTTGACGTAATTCTACCGGGTATATCCCCAGTAAAAAAACCTGAGCCGATTGGTAAAGTCACAGCTATCTCTAAGTCATCATCATACAGTAATTATGTGCCAAAATTACCATCCTTGCAAGTATGTTAGTAAGCTCGCTGCCCCAATAAGAAAACACAATTATTGAGGCAAAGAAAGTAAATTGGGTTATTACTCTCTACCGGGAAGTTTTTTCCAAGTAACTGTATCCCTTACATACTTAGGCTGTGCTTGCGATGCCTCAACCGTATTCCCTATTTTAAAATTGTTCACTGTAGAGGCTGACATAAACAATGCATCTGGCAATGTAATGGTTGAACTACGTGTAATGTGCATGGAATTTTCTAATGTCTCAGGGTATGTTTGCCAGCCTGTCCCAACTGCAATACCTTGCAAACCGTCGAGTGATAACTGTTCTGGCTTTAAAACCTGCTCCTCACCCACTAGCTTCATCACGTTGTTATCATCTAACGCGTAGTGTGCAAAATATATTTCACCCATGCGCGCATCAATTGCACTCAATACCACTTTTTCACCCGTATCTTCATAAGCCTGTTGTGCCATCATTTGCAGTGTTGAAACCCCTACTAATGGTAATTTACAGGCGTATGCTAAACCCTGAGCTATGGCGACACTGATCCGTACGCCGGTGAAACTACCTGGCCCTTGTCCAAAACCAATGACATCAAGATCCTTAAGGCTACAATTTGCTTTTGCTAGTAGTGAGTCTATTAACGGCAATATTTTTTGGCTATGCTGCTGTGGGCATTCTTCAAAATGATGAAAAACAACACCATCGACACTTAACACTATAGAGAGCGCCTCTGTAGATGCATCGAGCGCTAAAAAATTAACATCTGCTTTATTATTTGATTTACTCATTTAATCACAATCTCTAAGTTATCTGTTCTAAAAATTTACTCGCTTGTTCAATGCTGCGAGTTCGGCGCATTGGCGGTAGGCTTTTCAAAAATACTTGCCCATATTGACGAGTTACTAAACGATTATCACATATTACTAAAACACCCTTATCACGATTATCTCGTATAAGCCTGCCAACGCCCTGCTTAAGTGCGATAACTGCTTGTGGCAGCTGAATATAGGCAAATGGATCATGCCCTTGAAGCTGTGCATCTTGCATTTTAGCTTGTAATAATGGATCGTCCGGAGCCGCAAAAGGAAGCTTGTCAATAATAACACAACTTAGCGCACTGCCTCTAACGTCAACCCCTTCCCAAAAGGAAGCTGTGCCTAATAGGACCGCATTTCCATGGCGTGTGAACTTTTCTAATATGATACGTTTAGACATTTGACCCTGCATGTATATAGGGTAATCAATTTGCGCACTCAAGCCCTCTGCAACTAAATGCATCATTCTATAGCTGGTGAACAACACAAAGCATCGGCCTTTGGCAGCTTTTATTAAGTTCAATGTTAGTTTGATTATCGCATGCGGCATGTTTGCAGCATGTGTTTCAGGCAAATAACGAGGTAAACATAATAATGCTTGATTATAATAATCAAACGGGCTATCAACCATCATACTTTGAGCAGGTTTTAAGCCTAAACTGGCATTAAAATGCGCTAGCGCATTGTCTACTGACAACGTTGCTGAGGTAAAAACAAAGCCGGCTCCAGTATCTTCCATCATTTGTGCAAACTTTACAGACACATTTAATGGTGTAACGTGAACAGTCAGGTAGCGACGGGTTGTTTCATACCAATAGCTATAGCCCGTTTGGCTAATATCAAAAACACGCTCTAACTGGCCTTTAAAGGCAAGCGTTCGCTCGAATGGATGCTCAATTTTTTCGCTACGGTCTAAACAATGTTTGAGTACTTGATACAGAAAATCTAAATCACTAATAACCCGGTGTAATGCCGCACACACCTCTTTATCTGCTAACATTTGACGCCAATCACCTCGGCTACCATCAACACCAAATTGTAATCGTAGATCAGCAACACTCGTTTCTAACTTATTGAGCGTCTTACCTAATTGCAACATATCAGGTATATCTGAGCGATATATAGCGCGCAGATCAGTGATTAAATCCACCAGCTTTTTAGTACTTACACTTTCGCCAAAGTAATCGCTAGCAATCTCACTTAATTGATGTGCTTCATCAAAAATATAGGCATCTGCCGTGGGTATGAGTTCTGCAAAACCGGTGTCTTTTACAGCCATATCAGCAAAAAAGAGATGGTGATTAACAACCACAACATCTGCATCCATCGCGGTGAGTCTGGCTTTACGAATGTAGCACGCTTGAAAATCTGGGCACTCTTTTCCTAAGCAGTTATCTGCCGTCGAACTTACATACGGTAAAACTTTTGCATCCTCTTCAATACCAATACAATCGGCTAAATCTCCTGTGTGAGTTTCGCTTGCAAACTTTGCCACCATTGCCAATTGATGCATAACATCTGAGTCATCAGTAGGTACATGAGCAACATGCTGATTCAATCGGTATGAACACAAATAGTTACTGCGTCCTTTTAGTAGGGCCGTTTTTTTCGATGCTTTAAGGGCTTTGACTAACTGAGGTAAATCACGATGATAAAGCTGCTCTTGCAGGGCTTTGGTCCCTGTTGAAATAATAGTTTTACCCTTAGACTTAAGAGCTGGAGCAAGGTAAGCATAAGTCTTACCTGTACCCGTTCCTGCCTCTACGACTAACTGGGAACGATTTTGTAATGCCTTACTTACTGCAACAGCCATATCTATTTGGGGTTGACGAGGTGTGTACCCCTCTAAAGATAACGCTAATGGTCCTGTTGCACTAAAGAGCTCTTTGATAGTAACGTCCGTTCGACGAATAATGATAAACGGATTTTACAAAAGCAAGGTGTTCAGAGCAAGCTAATACATCGTATGTAAAGGAATATCCTAACGTATATATTTTATACTTCAGGACAACAAACCAAATAAAATAGAAGAGGAGCAGATTTATAATATATTTAATTATGATAGATAGGAGCTTTGAATAATTTTCAAAAACCGACAAGGCGTAAATCGACTAAATTATAAATATATTTACAGTTATTTGCGTTTCGCCATTTTGCATTTGTACATTTTACTGTCTGCGGCTTCTATTAATTGCTCAAGTTCAACGGGATTTTTTGGATTAAACTGAGCAATACCATATGAAAAACCGAGCGTTTCAATATATGATTGGAGCCTAGGCTCGTTAGCAAAAAAATCCTCGATGCGTTTTATCAATAACTGGCATTCGTTTATGGTTACCTGCGTGAGCATGATCACAAATTCATCGCCGCCAAAGCGACCATACAAATCAGACTTACGACAAGATTGAGCAATAATTCTGGCAAAAGTACGCAACACATCATCACCCGAGGAGTGACCATATTGATCATTAATGAATTTCAATGAATCAAGATCAATAAATATTGTTATTGCGTTGGTTTGCTGACGAATACATAGATCAAGGTAGCGCTCGGCTAGCAAGTTAAACCCTCTACGATTTGGAATATCTGTGAGCTCATCACGAGTTGCTAAGCGCATTATTGATAATTCTCGTTGTGTGACGAGTACTAAATCCTTTAATGCTTGTATATCTTTTGCTGAAAACTCGCGAGGCTGCGAATCTATAATGCACAGAGTGCCAATACTAATACCACCTGAAAGCGTAATGGGGTGACCGGCGTAAAAACGAATATGAGGGTAACCAGTAACCAACGGATTATCTTCAAAGCGTAAATCATTCAATGTGTCATTCACAATGAGTGAATTCTCATTCAAAATTGTATGTCCGCAGAATGAAATTTCCCGTGGCGTTTCATTTACATTTAACCCAATGCATGATTTAAACCATTGTCTTTGTTCATCAACCAGCGATATTAATGCAATTGGTACATCAAATATGTACTTTGCAAGTCGTGTTACACGGTCAAAACTTTCCTCTGGTTGAGTGTCTGAAAGATTAAGTGATCTTAGCATTGCTAATCTAGCAGTTTCATTTTCTGGGTGCTTGGGCTTTTCCATGTAAAACCTTACTATCACATTATTTAACCGTACCTTATAAAAATAGCAGACTAATTTTGTGCATTATCTACTATTTTATAAAAGCTTAAGCCCATGTATCGAGGTGCTTTTGACCATATTCATCCGTTGTCACAGCAGTTTCCTGTTTTTTAGGCTGATTTTTTTCTAACATTTTTTTTCGTTCATAAGCGGCTTTCTTTCGCTTTTCGAGCTCTATTTGCGATATTTTAGAGTCCTTTAATCCGGCAATGTAAAATACACCTTTATGCTCGACATCTAAACGAGATATCTTCCCAAGGAAAGGGATCATCATGTCCATACGTACCTCCTATCAACACATTTAGTATCGGCTGTTATACCTTATTCTTTAATTAATTCAAAAAAGACTTGCCAGTGTTTATCAAAATATGTTTTTCTATATATGAGATTTACTTAAACAGATTAATAACTTTTGTCTCTTAGTTGTAAAATATAGCTTTAAAATAAAACGAAAGTTTATAGGATTTATAAAATGCGCTTAAACCTGACAACAGTACACCATCACCACCATTCACCGGAATAACCTGTCAGGTCTTTCGCTGAGAGGTTATTCCTAAAAGGAACCTCTGGCGAATCAACACATAAAGATTCATTTTCGCCCTGAGGTTCCCTCGGGGTTTTTAGTTTTTAAATTAAAGGAAAATGAATAATGAGTAACAGCAACCGTCTACGTATCGCCATTCAAAAAGGTGGCCGCCTTTCAAAAGATTGCCAAGACTTACTAAAACAGTTAGGCGTTAAACTTAATTTACGTGAGCAGCGTTTGATCGCACACTCAACTAATATGCCGATTGACGTACTGCGTGTGCGCGATGACGATATCCCAGGTCTTGTTATGGATGGCGTATGTGACTTAGGAATCGTTGGCGAAAACGTTTTAGTTGAAGTACAAGCAGAACGAGAGCGTCAAGGTGTACCAAGTGAAGTAAATAAACTGTCAAAACTTGATTTTGGATTTTGTCGTTTAGCCCTAGCGTGGCCACAAGAGTTAGGCCCACAAGATAAAAGCTGGTTTGAAGGCAAACGCATTGCCACCACTTACCCAGAAATTCTCACTCAATATCTAAAGCGTGAAGGCATTAACGCAAGCACTGTTATGTTAACAGGTTCGGTTGAAGTGGCCCCCCGTGCAGGCCTTGCTGATGCGATTTGTGATTTAGTATCAACCGGTGCAACCCTTGAAGCAAACGGCTTAATGCAAGGCGATACTATTTTAGAATCAAACGCATGCTTGATTCAAAACAAAGACCTACAAGATGCTGACAAATTAGCACTTATTGAAAAGCTAATGCCACGCTTGCGCGGTGTTAAACAAGCTAAAGAAAGCAAGTACATCATGCTACACGCACCAAAAGATAAGCTTGATGAGATTTGCGACCTTCTCCCTGGGACAGGCCAACCTACGCTTCTTGCTTTAGCGGGTTCTGATGAATATGTAGCACTGCACATGGTGAGCAGCGAAACATTATTTTGGGAAACGATGGAGCAATTAAAAGCGTTAGGTGCAAACTCTATCTTAGTTATGCCAATTGAAAAAATGATGGAGTAACTCAATGCTGTGCTGGAATGAGGTATCCGCAGACGCACAAGCAGCGGCGCTAATGCGCCCTGCTGTTAGTGCGAGTGCGAAAGTAGAAGAAATTTGTCAAACCATTATGGCAAATGTAAAAGAGCAAGGTGATGATGCCTTGCTCGATATGGCAAAGGAATTTGATAATCGCCCAACGCCACGATTATTAGTGCCTGTTGAAGAAATAAATAATGCAGTACAACAACTAAGCCCTGAACTTAAATATGCCATTGATACGGCATATGCCAATGTTAAACGTTTTCACCAAGCACAACTACCAAAAGATATTCAGCTAACTACACAACCTGGTGTGTTGTGCGAGCTCAAATATCAAGCCATTGAAGCGGTGGGTATATATGTGCCAGGTGGCAGCGCACCATTACCTTCTTCTGTGATCATGCAAGGTGTACTGGCTCAATTAAGTGGCGCTAAAACAATTGTTTTAGCTACACCTGTGCAAGGTGATGCGCAAATCAATCCAGCAATTTTATACGCGGCTAAGTTATGCGGAATCAAAACAATCGTCGAAAGTGGCGGCGCCGGTGCAATCGCCGCCATGGCTTATGGTACTGGCTCTGTACCAAAGGTAAATAAAATCTTTGGCCCCGGCAATAGCTTTGTCACTATGGCTAAACAACTAGTTGCACAAACAATACCCGGTATGGCGATAGATATGCCTGCGGGGCCGTCTGAGGTTTTAGTGATCGCAGATGAGCGCGCAAACCCTGAGTTTATTGCAGCTGATTTATTATCGCAGGCTGAGCACGGTGCTGACTCTCAAGTTATTTTACTGAGTAATAGTGAATTAACCATCGAGCGCACACAACAAGCAATCGAACGCCAACTAGCTAAACTATCGCGCCAAGATATCGCAGCACAAGCATTGGCCAACTCATCATTGATATTTGTTGATTCAATTGACCAAGCATTTGATGTGTCTGCGCAATATGGCCCTGAACATTTAATTCTGCAATTAGCCGATGCTAATCCTTATTTAGCTAAAGTTAACAATGCAGGCTCTGTGTTTGTTGGTGATTATACACCTGAGTCAGCGGGTGACTATGCCTCTGGTACTAATCACGTATTACCAACTTACGGTTATAGTGCAACGTATTCTAGCTTAAATTTGCTCGACTTTTTTCGTACATATACAGTACAAACAATTACCCAAAATGGCTTAAAAGACTTATCAAAAGCAATATTACCACTGGCAGATGCTGAAGGACTCGATGCACATGCCAATGCAGTGAAGGTACGTTTAGAGGCTATTTCTAAAGAGAATGAACTATGAGTAATAATGCGTTATTACCCGACAATATTGATGCATTAGCAGCTTACAGCTCCGCTAAAAGTGAAAAACTAACAGGCACCACTTGGCTTAATGCTAATGAAAGTCCGTATGTGAAAAACATTGATATTAATATTGATGATTTAAATCGCTATCCAGATCCTCAACCAGCTAACGTTATTAATCGCTATGCAGTGTATGCAGAACTTGGCACCGAGCAAGTATTAATGACCCGTGGTGCAGATGAAGGCATTGAGTTACTGGTACGCACATACTGTGAACCAGCTAAAGACAGCATCGCGTTATTTTTACCCACTTACGGTATGTATAAAGTGACAGCCGATACCCACAATGTCGCTATTAACGGTTTAAGCCAAGCACTGCTGTTAGAAGGTTCAGTAAATGACATAGTGAGCGCGGTTGGCGACTCTAAGCTGGTCTTTATTTGTAATCCAAATAACCCAACAGGTAGTTTAACTTCGCTGGATAAAATTAAAGCCATTGCTACAGCCCTTGAAGGTAAAGCGCTGGTTATTGTTGATGAGGCCTACATTGAGTTTTGCCCAGAGCAAAGTGCCAGTAAACTAATCAACGACTACGCAAATGTTGTTGTGCTTCGTACGCTATCTAAAGCATTTGCGTTAGCTGGTTTGCGCACAGGCTTTACACTGGCACAAGAAACGGTGTTATTACCGATTCGTAAAGTTATTGCACCGTATCCGGTATCAACAGTGGTTGCAAGTATTGCAGCTAGTGCCCTAAGCCCTGATGCGATTACCTCAATGCGCCGTCAAGTGAACATTTTAAATGCCTTAAAAGAAAAACTTAAACAGTGGCTTAATGCCTCACCTGCGGTATTAAACGTGCTAAGCGGTGAAGGTAACTTTGTTACCCTAAAGCTTGCCAATAAAAACAGTTTTAATATTGCCCTAGAGCAAGGTTTAGTAATGCGAGCATTTACCTTGTATGGTGAAAACGATTGGCTACGTATTTCTATCGGCAGTGAGCAAGAGTTAGAACAAGTTAAAATCTGGTTAGATGGCCTAAGCCAATCAACCGCGAAAAAAGAGCAGGAAGTATCATGAGTAACCCCTATTTATTTATCGACCGTGACGGCACTATCATTTCAGAGCCTGTTACTGATAAACAAGTCGATAGCCTTGAAAAACTAGAATTTTTACCTAATGTGATCCCTGCCCTTTTGCAGCTGCAAGGTGCAGGTTTCCGCTTAGTGATGGTATCAAACCAAGATGGCTTAGGAACAGACAGCTTCCCAACAGCTGATTTTGATATCGCTCAAGATAAAATGATGGATATTTTATCAAGCCAAGGGATTAAGTTTGACGACGTACTAATTTGCCCTCACTTTGATGAGCAAAATTGCGATTGCCGAAAACCTAAAACGGGGCTACTCACCGAACTTATGCGCTCTGGTAAAGTCGATTTAGGTCGCTCTTTTGTGATTGGCGACCGCCAAACAGATATTGGTTTGGCGCAAAACTTATGCTGTGAAGGTATTTTGTATGACGGCGATTGGAACGCTATTGTTACCAAACTCACTACAGCCGACCGTAAAGGTCGTGTTACCCGCAACACCAAAGAAACGCAAATTGATGTCAAACTCAATTTAGACCAGAGTAAAAACGGTGAAATAAGCACTGGCCTTGGCTTTTTTGATCACATGCTGGATCAAATTCGCACTCATGCAAACATCGGCCTTGATATTCAAGCTAAAGGTGACTTACACATCGATGAGCATCACTTAGTTGAAGACATTGGTATTGCGCTCGGCATTGCTTTAAAAGAAGCCCTAGGCACAAAATCGCAAATTGCCCGTTATGGGTTTGCGCTGCCAATGGATGAATGCAAAGCAGAAGCACAAATTGACTTATCTGGGCGTGCCTCATTTGTATTAAATGCCAACTTTAGCCGTGAAAAAGCCGGTGATTTAGACGTACAAATGGTTGAGCACTTCTTTAAAAGCTTAAGTGATAACGCCGCCGTGAGTTTAATCTTATCGGTTAGCGACGGTAACTGCCATCACCAAGTTGAAGGGTTGTTTAAAGCATTCTCTCGTGCATTACGCATGGCGATTGCAGCCGATGCAAGCCAACAAACAGCCAGCTCTAAGGGGTGTTTATGATTGCCATCATCAATACCGGTTGTGCCAATATAAATTCAGTACGTTTTGCCTTTGAACGCCTTGGCGAAACGCCAGAGGTTATCACCTCACCTGAGCAACTGAAAAACTTTGAGCGCGCTATTTTACCGGGTGTTGGTCATGCATCCGTTGCTATGAAGCGCTTAGTTGAAGGTGGTTGGCAACAAGCGATTAATGAATACCAACGCCCACTTATGGGTATTTGTTTAGGCATGCAGTTGTTATGCGACAGCACTGAAGAAGGTAATGTGCAATGTTTAGGTAAAATCCCTGGGCAAGTTAAAGCGCTGGATGTCGGTAATTTAACATCACCCCATATGGGCTGGAACAACTTAACGCTTAATCGCGAACATGCATTAACTAAAGGCCTTGATGTAAACGACCAAGTATATTTTGTGCATAGTTTTGCTCACACCGTTAACGACGCAACACTGGTTAGCGGCGAATACGGACAAACGTTCTCAGCAATTGTAGCCAACGACAATTACGCGGGGATGCAATTTCACCCTGAGCGAAGTGCAAAAGTCGGCACGCGGTTATTACAAAACTTTTTAGACTGGCAGCTATAAGCTACTGGCAAACAAAATTAAAAGAGAATTTAACGTGATTATTCCAGCATTAGATGTATTACAAAATCAGATCGTGCGTTTATATCAAGGCAAATACGATACCGCACAATTTTACCCGTTTGAACTTGGCGCACGATTACAAGAATATGCGCAAAGCGGCGCAGGTAAATTACACCTGGTTGATTTAGAAGGCGCACGCGATCCAAGTAAAAAGCAATGGCAGCATATTCAAGCCGCAACGAAAGCACTGAACGTACCCTATCAAGTGGGCGGCGGTATTCGCACTGAACAAGACGTAAGCGATTGGCTAAACGCCGGTGCAAATCAGGTTGTCATAGGTTCAATGGCGGTTGAAAAGCGCGATGAAGTGAAAGGCTGGATTGAAAAATTTGGCGCTAAACATTTTGTGATTGCGCTTGATGTCAATAAAACTGACAGCGGCTGGGCACCTGCGACTCACGGCTGGTTAAGTGAATCAGAGTTTGGTTTGTTTGAACTCATCGATTTTTATGTTGCCCTTGGCGTGATTGACTTTTTATGTACGGACATCAGTAAGGACGGCACCATGACCGGCCCTTCATTTACGCTATACCAAGATTTAGCAAATCACAACAGCGCTATAAAAGTACAAGCATCGGGCGGCGTAAGTTCACTTGATGATATTAAAAAGCTCAAAGAGCTGGGTGTTGGCGGTGTTATTTTAGGTAAGTCACTGCTTGATGGTGCATTTAATGTTGAGGAGGCGTTGGCATGTTATCAAAACGCATAATCCCGTGTTTAGATGTAAAAGATGGCCAAGTAGTCAAAGGTGTTAAATTTAAAGGGCACGAAATTGTTGGCGATATTCTTACTCTTGCCCAAGCTTACAGTGAAGCAGGCGCAGACGAACTGGTTTTTTATGAAATCAGCGCAAGCGTTGAAAAACGCTTACTCGATGTAAATTGGGTTGAAAGTATTGCTCGCCACATTGATATTCCATTTTGTGTAGCCGGTGGTATTAAATCTGTCGCTGATGCAGCCCGCGTACTTGAACGTGGCGCCGATAAAATCAGTATCAACAGCCCTGCTATTGCACGCCCTGAACTTATCAAAGAGTTACACGATGAATTTGGTAAGCAATGTGTGGTGGTTGGCATTGATAGCTTTTATGATGAAGTCACTGGCGAATACTTAGTGTATCAGCTCACGGGCGATCCTAATGCATCAAGCCGTACACGCTACAAAACCGAGGAATGGGTTAAACGCGTGCAAGACTTAGGCGCAGGTGAAATCGTACTCAACTGCATGAACCAAGACGGTGTACGTAACGGCTACGATAACCAACAGTTATCTAAAATGCGCGCGTTGTGTGATATTCCCTTGATTGCTTCAGGTGGCGCGGGAACCATGCAAGATTTTGTTGATGTATTTAAGCAAAGCCAAGTTGATGGCGCACTGGCAGCGAGTGTTTTTCACAAAAACGTGATAAACATTGGCGAATTAAAACAATACCTAACAGATAACCAAGTGGCGGCACGACTATGCAACTAACCAAAGAAAACCTAACTCAAGTTGATTTTGCAAAAAGCGAATTGATCCCCGCCATTGTACAAGATGCCCGTACTGGGGTTATTTTAATGCAAGGCTTTATGAATCAAGAATCCCTTGACGTCACTTTTGAAAAACAAAAAGTCACATTTTACTCGCGCTCAAAAAACCGTTTATGGACCAAAGGTGAAACCTCTGAAAATTACTTAGAAGTGGTGTCATTGCATACTGATTGCGATTACGATTCAATCTTAGTACTTGCAAACCCACTGGGCCCAACCTGTCACTTAGGCACGCAAAGCTGCTTTGGTGATGCAGCAAAACCAGGCCTTAGCTTTTTAGCCCAACTTGAGCAAGTAATTGTCGAGCGTAAAAACGATGACCCAGAAAAAAGCTACACCGCTTCACTTTTTGCTAAAGACTTAAGCCGCAGCTGCCAAAAGGTCGGTGAAGAAGGCGTTGAAGTCGCCCTTGCCGCGATGAAGCATGATAATGATGAACTAACCAACGAATCTGCCGATTTGTTATATCACTTAATCGTGTTACTGCAGCGCCAAGGCCTTGAACTAAAAGATGTGGTTGCCTGTTTGCAAGGTAGGCATAAGTAAAAATAAAGCAAATTAAAGCGTTGAGCACCACTCAGCGCTTTTGATTCGCTATTCGATATATAAAATTTATATTCCATATTCACGCATTTACCAACCAGGTTTACGACTGATTAACTAAATTACATTTATCATCAAACTCCCTACATAACATTTTAAAATTAATTCAAATAGCTTTAAACCTTTTTACCTTTGTATGCGACTAAACTAAAAACAGACACATATATGAAGGAATACGAATGTTAAATACAATCTCACGTGCAACATTACTGCTTGCAGGATTACTCTCTACTCAGGCACTTGCATGGAGTAATGATATGTCCTTGCAAAAGACTAAACAGCTCACCTTAACACACTCACAATTAACGACCCTTGCTGTTCAAAGTGGCGCTGGGTTTCTTAATATCATGGGAAGCAACACTGATACCGTTACAGTAAAAGCAGAGATTTATCAAAATGAACCTCATGATGATTATTGCCTATCATTAGACCAAAACGCGCAAATAGCGCAATTAATTGCGAACAACTGTGATACTAACTCCTCTTCAAACTATAAAAATCAAACGCGTATCGATTTGACTGTATCTGTTCCTTCATCGTTTAAGCTAAATATAAAAGATGGTTCTGGTGAAATAAATATCAATAATACAGCTGACACAGCCATCCGTGACGGATCAGGAAAAATAGTAGTGAGCATGATTAACGGTTCTTTGACTATCGAAGATGGTTCTGGGGCAATTGATGTAGCAAACATAAAAGGCAACGTTAACATAAATGATGGTTCAGGTAGCATAGACCTAGTAAAAAGTACCGGTGATGTAAGCATTCACGATGGGTCTGGTAGTATTGATGTTGAAGATACCTCAGGCTCAGTTACTATCACGGATGGCTCGGGTGGCATATACGTTAATAAAGCAAAAAGCTTTACCTTGCTTGCTGATGGTTCGGGTAGAGTAAAAGTCAAAAATGTAGAAAATACCAAACTATAAATTTTGTGCGATATATATAAGCTAAGGGCTTTGCTATTTTATTTTTGTCTCTTTAATAGCAATTTTTCAAGCCCTTAGGTATCCTTTAGCTAATAACTATAGAATTGCTATTATAAAAGGATAGCGCATTATGAAAAAGTTTTTATCGGTAGTAGCATTCTCCGCTGTTACTCTATCAGGCTGCACAAGTTTATCGCCTGAACAACGAGCAACTATTGATACAATGACACCTTGCGAAAAAATCACTGGCTTACTAAATGCATACGATAATCGTTTCGAAGGGCTAAAGCGTACCCGTGTCAACACGAAATACATGGAAACCTGGACTGCAAAATATAACTTAGTAGGTAATGACTGCCAAATCACAGCTCTTGATAAAGATACCGTAACCTACCGCTGTCAAGATGAGTATAACGAACAGAGTCAAGCCATCGCACTTCACCAAAAAGCAGTTGGTTTTACTCGTGAATGCTTAGCAGCCAATAACTGGTATGAACAGCAAAAAGAATCTGCGAAGTCACTTCGAACTACGTTTGTATTGGATGAGGCAACACCTGTTATCTCGATTCATACTGGTAAAACAATGTCTCGCTCAAAACCATGGTCTACCTCATTAGAAATAGGTAAACCGGTTGAATCAAAATAGTACTAATTCTGAACCGTAAAGCCAGTTTTTACTGGCTTTAAGCACACTTAAAACTATGACAAATAAAAGCAGTACACCAAAATATAAAACAGACTGTATTGGCCAGTGCCATCGATTAAAAGGCTATTGCACTGGATGCGGGCGCTCCAGCGACGAAATTTTTGACTGGATTATATTAACGCCTCAAGAAAAAGAAAAAATATTAAATACACCCAGAAAAGATCTATAAAAAACGCGGCCTATTTTTTTCAATTTCCTTTTACTGGTAGGCCATTAACGTCCCATAAAGAGTAGACAATTCAATTGGTTTTGGAACATGTGCAGTAAATCCAATTTCTATATATCGACGAACGTCTTCAACCATTACATTGGCGGTTAATGCGATAACAGGAATACAATGTTCATTGAGTGCTTTAATTGACGTAAAGGCTTCTACACCATCCATAATCGGCATATGGATATCCATTAAAACTAAATCGAAAGTACTTTTTGTGAAGGCATCAACAGCAAGTGCCCCATTCTCAACGGTGACCAGCTCTGCCTCAGTTTCTTTTAGCATTGTATTAATTAGCATTTGATTTATCATATTATCTTCAGCAATTAATATACGTTTACCTTTCAGATTTGGCGGTGTGAGTGATTTAATTTGCACATTTTTTGCGGTTTTTTTAGATTTCTCTAATGGTAAAATAACATCGATTACAGTGCCTTGCTCTGCTTCGCTGCTTAATTCGATTGTACCGTTCATAAGTTTAACTAAACTGACGGTAATAGACATTCCCAACCCTGTGCCACCATATTTACGTGTTGTCGAGGTATCCGCTTGCGAAAAGCGTTCAAAGATAATTCTTTGAGCCTCTTCATTCATACCGATCCCTGAATCCGCAACTTTAAAATGGATTGCTTGCTGGTTATTGTAATTCACACACTTTACGCCTATTTTAACACCGCCTTGATGGGTAAACTTCACAGCATTCGATGCCAAATTTAAGATAATTTGCTTTACTCTAACTAAATCGCCAACCCAGTTATCGTGGAATTTTTCATCAATGACAACTTCAAAATTGATGCCTTTATTACTGATCAAAGCGTCTAAATCATATTTTACGGAATCTAGAATACCCACAATAGACAATGCCGCTTTCTCTAATTCAATTTTATTTGATTCTACTTTTGAGTAATCCAAAATATCATTAATGATAGTGAGTAAACTCTTTGCGGATGAGGTAGCATTAGCCAGTATTTTTCTTAGATCAGTTGATAAACTCGTATTTTCGAGTAATTGCAAGCCACCTAAAATTGCATTCATTGGCGTCCGTATTTCATGACTCATATTTGCCAAAAAGTCACTTTTGCTTTTAGATGCATTTTCGGCCTCGATCCTCGCATTTTCTGATATTTCTATTGCTTTCACTTTCTCTGTTACATCATAATTTACACCTATCACCTTTAAAGGCTTACCAGAATCATCCCTTATAATTTTCGCACTGGCTTTTAATGTTCTAATGTCACTATTTGGGAGCACAATTCTAAACTCAGGCTCGTACTCCGACTTCCCTTCAATTGCAGACTGTAATTGTGAACTTGCAAACTCAAGATCATCAGGGTGAACAGCATTTGCCCACCCTTCATATACTTGAGGAAATTGCTCTTGTGAGATGCCATAAAGTTTAAACATCAAATCATCCCAAATGAGTTCATTTTTTATTAGATCCCATTCCCATACACCTATTTGAGCAGACGTATTGGCCAATTGAATTCTTAATGCTAGTGAATCTGCTTTTTCTATTGCATCTAATAATTGCTGTTCTGTATTTTTTTGTTCTGATGTATCTTGTACAACTGACCAAATAGAATCATCGCCATTGTCATCTGTTACTTTAATACCAGAAAGACGTACGGGAAATGCAGATCCATTTTTATGAATATACTCCTTCTCATAAGGGCCATATCTCCCATTGCTAATTAGGTTTAATAGTTGCTTTTCTTCTTGTTCTTTATATTTATTTGGCGTGATTTTCCAATAATCAATCGCATTGATTTCATCGACCGTATACCCAGTAATATAACTAAATTCATTATTCACATAATGAAATGCACCATCTTTCAAAGAGTTCACCGCAATACCAACGGGGGCTAGATTGACAAAGCTCTCAAATTTTATTTTTTCTTTTTGATACGCCGCTTTGTAGTGCTTTATATTGGAGTGTGCAGTTTCTAACTGATCTTTAACTTCCATTAAATCAGAGATATCTCTTCCGATCGCCAGTATTAAGTTCTTATCCTGTATTTGTACTGCACGACTAGGCAAGGAAACTCAGTACCATCAATTTTAGAGTGCGTCCATTGAAATAACTGTGGCCCTTCAGAGTGAGCTTTTTCGACATACCTATTAGCTAATTCTCCAGAAGATTTACCACATGGTTGTATAGGTGGTGAGATGTCTGATGGGGATAAATTTAAGAAGTTATTCTTACTCTCAACGCCATGCATCTTGATTGCTGAATCATTGCATTGAATAAACTTTCCTGAGCTCAAATCGATGATTGATAGAGCATCACCTGAGACCTCAAATAGCGTTTTATATTTGTCTCTTTCAAATGAGACTTTTGCTAATTGCTCTCTTAAGTGAAGATTTTCTTTTTCTAAATCACACTGATTTTTACTAGACATAACCATGCTGATTTATGAATAATGGTTCCTTTATAAACCATTAGTATAAATCAAATTATAATCACTTTTCTCAACACGTCTAGTTATTGAACAAGTAATCACGCTTAGGGTTCATAAACAACATTTCCAAAAATCATTATTTCTTCCCTCATGGTCTAGTGGTTGAATCTTGGTTCAACAGAACTTTAAAAAATACGACCTGCAGATCCTAAAGAAACAACCTCTATAGCGCCCCGCTTTTGCATGGTAATATACAAAACTCTATCATTTTCGCCCCCAAACGCTACATTCGTCGGAAATTGTCCATTAAGTTTAATGGTATCAATTAACTTGCCTTGTGGTGAAACAACCGCAATTTGTCCAGCGCCATAGCGGGCAATATAAATGTTTCCCTGCTTATCTGTGCGCATACCATCCATACCAAAGTCAGGGAAACTTATAAGCAACTGTTTATTTGATACATTGCCAAGGTCATCTAAATCATAACGCCAAACATTTCGTTGCACACTTTCATTTACATATAATGTTTTATTATCAGGACTCACCTCGATACCATTGGTTGTGCCCATGTTTGACTCAAGTAAGGTTACAATGCCGTCTTGATCAATTCGCCATAAATTGCCCGTGCCATTTGCCCAATTTGGATCACTGGCAAATAAAATACCATTATCCATAATTGCTAGATCATTCGGTTGATTCATCTTGTTTTCATGGGCAAACACCTGCACTGAGTCAGACACATCCCCCCCATATTTAAGGGCTGATACCGGCACTTTTAAAATATTGTGATTTACATAATCAGCAATATACATATTACCCTTACCATCAAATCGAATACCGTTACCGATTGAACCATTTTTTAACGTCAGTAAGGTATCAACCTTATTCTTGCCTACAACTCTTCCAATGGTGCCCTGTTGTTGATAATTAACAGCATATAAAACCCCATTTTTATCAACAGCAGGCCCTTCAACGCCTTGTGTAAATATACCGTCACTAATATAGTCCTCTGACACATATGAAATATCAGACTTTTTATTCTCACCTGCAATTACACTAACGGCACAACTAAGTAGTAAACTAGATATAATTATCGCTTTCATTTTATTCCTTATCCTGCGAAGAAACGCAGTGTAAATATAAATCTCGAACTGGGTAAATACCGGCTAGCACAAGCTCATCTGTCAAAGACTGTAATGACAGCAGCTCATCCCCTATGTTTTTGTCCGCCTTGCTGCTTTTGCACACCTCAAGAACAATTTTAAAGTGTGTTAAAAACAGCGTTAACTTGTCAAAAACAGGTTGAAGTGGTTTCAATCGCTTGCTTTTACTCAGCAAACCATGCTCAAGAGCTAATGCCTGTTCCCATGATAAAAGTTGTTTATATATGTTTTCAGCTGCTTTTTTATTACCCGCCTTAAATGCGTTTACCTGTTGTTTTAAATAGCGTATTTGCTTACTTTCTACTGCTAAAAAGTCAACATATGAATCAAGTGACGCATTTTGATGATATTTATCGTTTAAAAATTTAATATGATGGCGAGTATAATAATGACTAGGTTCTAGTAACTGCGACATTGTGTTCAGTAAATTTAACGTCTTTCTTTGCTTATGCTTCGTAAGCTTGCTGTCTATTAGCGCCTTAAACCCAGATTGTTGCTGTTTTGCGTGTGCTAGATTAATGACCTTATGTGTAAAACCGTTAATTCTTTCTAATCGTTCATACATAGATTCTGGATTATTTACTTGCACTTGTGACCACAAACGCTCAGAAATGGCAAATAGCCTTGGCCATATTCGTAAATCAATATTATCTTCGGTTACCATTTCACTCCAAATCGTGGCCTCAGCCCCTAAAATTGAGGTTTCCTGTGTTTTTGACAATGGTTCTGTAATAGTAACAGGTGCTGGTAATAACACGTCTTTAGTAGTGATCGGGTATCGGCTATTACCAATCAATACAAAACCTGTATTTTTAATAAAGTTAAATTCGAAAGTTAGTGGTCCCATCCAACTATCTAATTGAGCTGATAAATGTTGAGTAGGAGATAACTGGGTTGTCTTCACAGCCAGTTGATGGTGATTATTATTTAATTTAATCAACAGTTGCGATCCTAATAACAGCAGCTCCCCTTGAATAGCTTTGCCTTTTAATCGTTCTATAACGAACTGTTTTGCGATTCTTTTAGGCTGCGTTAAATCAATTCTAGGGGAAAGCAAAAGAGGGTCATTACGATAGTGGTAATCTGTATACTGTGGTTGATCAATATAAAACCCCGTTGACAACAAACCTTGGTAGCCAGCTTTAGCAACGGCGTTTAATGAATCGTGCCCTCGCCAGGATTGCACCACAATGTTATTTGATAGGTTGGGATGAAATATTTCGTCCCAACCTACCATTACTCGTTGATGTTTAGCGATGATGGGCTGAACTTTACTATTAAAATAACTTTGCAGATCAGCACCTGATTGCAGCATAGATTGCTGCATCAAGTTTTTGATTTTTACATCTTCTAGCCAATGCGCAGGGTCAACTTCATCACCCCCGATATGAAAGTAACGTTCAGGAAATAAAGTCACCATTTCGCCAACCAACGTATCGATAAACTCATACACTTCTGGATTCGCAATATCGAGTAAAGGTTTAAAAACTCCCCAGTGGCGCTCCATTTCATAGAGCTTATTTTTTGTCATTAATTTAGGATAAGCCACCGCTATTGCACTGGCGTGACCAGGCATACCAATTTCAGGTAACACCCTAATCCCAAGCAAGCTGGCATACTGAACTACTTCTTTAATCTCTTGTTGGCTATAGTAGTTTCCATCTGATGCTGTTGCTGTCAAACGTGGATATTTTTTACTTTCAACTCGCCAGCCTTGATCGTCCGTCAAATGCCAGTGAAATACGTTAAGCTTTGCCGCCGCCATACCATCTAGCTGACGTTTCATTGTTTGCAGTGATAAAAAATGTCGTGCGCTGTCTATTAATAAACCACGCCAAGCAAAACGTGGATCATCATCGATACTGAGTGTTGGGAAAGAGATCCCTTTTTTTTCTCTGCGAGCTTCGCCGGTATTAGCAAGCTGTATTAATGTAGTCAGTGCATGTTGAGCACCAAATACCGTCATTGCCTGTATATTCACGTCGCTGTTATTAATTAACAGAGTATAACTTTCATCTTCACCGAACTGAGGTACAAGTAAGGCCAGCTCAGGCTGATGTATATTAATTTTTATATCAGCAAGTTCTTTACTGCCCTGTAATATTTTTATACTACTTTGGTTTATTCTTGATAAATGTAATTGCAAACGCTGTAACTGAAATTCTTCTCGCTGTTGACTCATCCCCTCGATATACACAGATAAAGTTGAACCGAGACTGAGCTCAGCGCCATGTTGAATAATGTGTTTAGGCATGGGCATAAGGGGCAATTCTGAACGAGGATGAACCGAGCTAAAAGCCAGACTTGAAAATAGTAAACTAAATAAAATAAATATAAACTTGCTGCAACGCATTTAACTTTCCTCATTAGTAAAATCTATGAGCACGTTTTTAGGAATAAGTGCACCATGGTATTGAATCACCATACCAGCAAGGCGATGGGCAAACTTAACCGACTCTTCATAATCGTTAGCGTTTAGACTAGCGGCTAAAAACCCCGCTGCAAAAGCATCACCTGCTGCTGTTGTGTCGGTAATTTTGCTACTAGCTATAACTTTTGGTGAGATTC
This sequence comes from Pseudoalteromonas sp. H105, assembly GCF_001469215.1. Classification (GTDB taxonomy): domain Bacteria; phylum Pseudomonadota; class Gammaproteobacteria; order Enterobacterales; family Alteromonadaceae; genus Pseudoalteromonas. Next base: position 330,466 of record NZ_LOFH01000002.1, on the reverse strand, counting down.
GTAATACAGTGTTAAACCCTATATTTGCAACAATACATGGGTCACTTCCACATCGGATAACTAAAGTCTCGGGGTGGTTAGATTGACTAAAATGATACTGTATAATTTCATCTACATTTGTAGTTCCATACACGCTGTATTCATCTTCATCGGTTAAAAAAACAAACTCTGCTAGGGCCATTATCTTTTTAAACCAGCCTTTAGCCTCAAAGGAAGTCCATAACGCAGAACGGTAATTATTATCGAAAATAATTATTCCACCGCGTTGTTTAAATTGCATCAGCGTTTGAATCAACAGTTCTCTTTGTGCATCACATAAAACCGCTAGGCTTATCCCCGAAAGGTAAATTGCATCAAACGCATTTTCTCTCAGTGCCTCCAACAAAGCAGGATGTTGCTTAATGTATTGTTTAATCGGGCTATCACAACGGTCGAAATCAAAATGGCGTTCACCGCGATTATCAAGTTTGACCCAGTATTGCCCCAAACTCATACCTGTTCGAGTCGCTATAAATTTTGTTTTTATACCTGAATATTTTAGTAAATCACTCAACTCGCAACTTGCAACTTGCAAGGTCATCACCAATAGCTGTTGCATAATAAATAGCTAGAATAGAATCAGGTTTAATCAATTGGGCCAAATACCAAGCAGTATTAAAAGTATCACCCGCAAAGCCAGTATCGCCATTTGCACGATTCTCCACCATGCACTCACCAAAAAACACGATACTTTTTATATTTGTTAAATGTGCGTAATTCATTGTAACCGCTCGTTTTCTTGACACTGTGAATAAACAGTTTCTCGGCCTTTAGTAAGAAAACTTATTGCAATACCTAATAACAAGGCAGTAAGACATGATGGGATGATCGGATTACCAAAAAATAGCGCCCACTGATGATTTACCCCCACCAGCACTCCCGCTAGAGCGCCTCCCAATAAAGTTGCTGTAGCACCTTGCCAAGTGTAATCAGACCAAAATCGTCCTAAAATACCCATCACACAAAGACCACTCATTAAAATAGAAATCATTTTGGTGATATAACTGACAATATCGTCAGACCAAAGAGCCAGTAACAGAGCTATAATAATCGTCCCTAACATAGCTAGACGAGAAAACAGCAACTGTTTAGCCTCACTATGCACATCGCTGTGAGCCTTGCTGAATATATCGCTGATTAATACACTGACTCCTGCGATTGCATCTGAGCTGGCACTGGATAAGGTGGCTGAAATACCGGCTAACAAAATAAACCCGCCTAAGTAAACAGGCAAAACATGCAATGCAATATAAGGAAAAGCATAGGCGGCACTATCTAACGCGCTATTCATTAGGTAGGCGCTTGTACCTATTAAAGCAGGTAGCAGTGCAAAAAATAAATACAGAATACCCGATAGAATGAATGAGCGGCGAATCGTTTTAACACTATCAGCAGCATATATTCGCTGACGAAAAGATGGCGTAGCCAAGACGCCAACTAACACAGCTAAAAACATTGATATAGCAGGCAGTAAGCCGACATTTTTATAAGAAAAAACACCTTGTTTAGCAACTAGTTCACTGTTGTTTAAGGTACTTAACCCGCCAACATTTTCAAGTGAAAAATAGGCCATCAACACAAAACCAATAAATAATATGATAGCTTGTAAAGAATCTGTCCATACAACCGCTGAGTAACCACCTAATATAATAAAAACTGCAAGTCCAGCTCCTATTAATAATTTGGCTTGCGTAATACTCAGCTCTGTTAACCAAGATAAATACATACCACCACCTATAAGGTGAGCGCCAAGCCAACCTATGCTTGCAGCATAGATAACAACCGCTAAAATTTGTTTGACCCACTTATGGTTACCCACGTAACTTGCCAGCTCTTCACTCATCGTTGAGAATACTTGATCACGAGCAGGTGCGAACAACCACGCTAGCAGTAAAATACCCACAGCACCGCCAACACCATATAAAGCGCCAGCCCAACCATTTTCATATGCAAACCCTACAGCTCCCATCGAGGAGCCTGTGCCTACCATAGTAGCAACCGTCGTACCAAGCGTAAGAAAAAGGGGCACTTTACGTCCGGCCAATAAATAATCGCTCGCATTCTTTTGCTTACGTGATACCAACCAACTAATTAAAATCATAATCAGTAAGTATGTAAAAAAAGCCAGCAGATAATAGGATTGACTAGCAAACATACGTTCTCCCCGGGGTGTGTTAGCTATTTTTGTAACAGGTCACATCAACCTCAACTTTGCAGTCGACGACTAAATCTGCAACCATACAAATTCGCGCTGGCGGATGAGCACCAAAAAACTCCGCAAATACCTTGTTAAAAGACTGAAAATATCGAGCATCAGTGAGTACAACAGAAACATGAGTCACATGCTCTAGTCCGTAACCTGCTTCAGCCATAATTGCAATGCAGTTCTCTATTGCTAAACGTGACTGAGGAACGATCCCCCCTTCTACTATTTCACCATCTTTCATCGGTGTTTGACCTGACACTTTAAGCCAACCACCTGCTTCTACAGCACGCGAAAAAGGTAAATGTTGGCCACCCGTTCCCTTTCCACCTTCAGCACCTATTCTTGTTATTGTCATACGTTCCTCATTAACTAAAATTATGTCGATTCAAAAATTGCCCAGCTCGACCAAATCCTGAATACTCAGTTGCGTTATTACTTGATTGGTAGCTTATAACCCCATTTACCCATACCATTTCTATTCCGCTCGCTTTATATTGAGGTTTGCTATAAGTTGCGTTATCTATAATTTTTTCTGGATCGAATAAAACCAGATCTGCAAAAAAACCGACCTTAATTTTGCCACGTTTGCATAATTTAAAATGCTCAGCTGGTAGCGCTGTCATTTTGTGTAAAGCAAGATTTAATGAAAGCAATTTTTCATCGCGACAATAATGACCCAGTACGCGAGGGAATGTCCCCCACAACCTTGGATGTGGGTGTGGATCACACGGTAAACCATCCGAACCAATCATGCTGTGTTCGTAACCCAAAAATGTTTTCACATCAGATTCCAACATACAGTGATAAACAGCGCCGGCTGGCTGTATACGTGAAGCGGCTTCAAGTAGTGAGACATCCCACTGCTTTGCAATATCACTCAAACTTTGCTGCGCCATATCAGGAAACGATTTAGACCATGTAATGAAGATCTCTGTATCGTCGTTGACTTGTTTTAAGTCTAAAGTGCTTGAACTCGCAGAATAAGGGTAACAATCGCAACCTATATGCTGGTGCTGCTTTTGTTGTTCAAAGTGCGCAAGCACTTCTTTTGAACGTCCCCAGTTTTCTTGTCCTGCGCATTTTATATGCGAAATGACTAAAGGTAGTTTGGCCTGTTTAGCGGTAGCAAATGCTTCATCCATAGCATTTATAATTCCCTGAAATTCACTGCGCAAATGGGTGGTATAAAGCCCATCAAATGGCGTAACAACCTTAGCCAACTCATTAATTTCACACTCACTGGCCTCTTTAGCATTGTAATACGCAAGCCCTGTACTTAAACCAAGCGCTCCTTGTTGCATCGCAACGGCCAACAAGCTTTTCATTTCATTTATTTCACTTGACGTTGCTTCTTGCTCTAACTTATCCATCACTTGCGCACGTAAACTAATGTGGCCTATTAACATTGCTAAGTTCACACTGGGTTTCACCTTGGCAAATGCTTTTTTATAACTTAGCATATCGGGATAAACAAACTCACTTTGCCCACCAAGTAAGTTAATAGGATCACGCACTGCACTGACAGCAGTTGTTGGTACAGCGCTAATGCCACAATTACCAGCAATTACTGTGGTCACCCCCTGACTTAACTTGGCTGGTACTGATGGGTTTCTGAGCACTTCGAGATCATCATGGGTATGAACATCAATAAACCCTGGCGCTAAAATCAAACCTTGCGCGGGGATAATGTTTCTCGTGTCTATATTTAGGTTTTTTCCTATAGCTAAAATATACTCGTCCTTTATCGCAACATCGAGCTGCTCTATTGGGCTTTCTTTATCAATAAAGACCCGAGCTCCTTGAATAATAAAATCGGCTGATGTGTTTTTCACGTGTTTAATCCCCTAGCGGAAAACGCTTATCGGCAGGTGGCATATTGCTATTTTTGTCTCGATGTTGATCCAGTTGAATTTTCAAGCGACGTAACTTCTCTTTTGAGCGACGCTGATTTCTCATTGCCACTTCACTTGAAAGAATGTCCAAAGCTGCCATCATTACGTACCTTGCGGCACTTGGTTTGAAAATATAATCACTTTCCTGTGTTTTAATAGGCAATTGAAAATCAGCGAGTGCTGAAAGTTCACTATCAGGACAAATGGTAATAATCACAGCCCCATATTCTTTCGCTATTTTGGCAGCATCCATCACATCGGGGGAAACGCCACTGAGAGATAAACAAATGACTACATCTCCCTTATTTACTGTTGAGGCAGCCATGCGCATCATCATAGGGTCACTATAGGCATTAGAAAGTACATCGAGTCGAAAAAAGCGGTTTTGGCATTCTTGAGCTAACATACTACTGCCTCCACCAACCCCAAAAATTAAACAATGCCTAGCATGACAAACAGCATCACTGGCTTGCTCAACAATTGCTTCATCAATGGCTCCAGCATTCAATTCTAAAATTTCATGAATAGATGTATATACGTGGGATAGTTGTTTTTTTTCAATGATTTCAGGAGTAGTAAAACGCTCTCCAATCGCCGCAGATTGGGTTAACCTAAATTTTAGATCACGGACATTTTCGCAGCCTAAGCTTCGAGCTAGTCGAGTGATGCTGGCATGACTCACTTTTGCCTTGTCTGCTAATTCATTGATTGAAGCAGTTGCTGAAAAATTCAAATCAGACAAAATCAATCTGGCCACTTTATCTTCTGCTGGACTAAAGTGTCCAAGGCCTTCTTTAATTTTACTTATTATATCCATGAGAAACCTTTCTAGAATTGAGTTGAAACGGTCTTAGTGATAACCCATTTACCTTCAACAACACCTATTTGACGCCATTTATCGAATGTTAAACAAGGATGAGACGTCGAAAAATTCATCATATCTCCCACCCGAAGCGTTTGTTCGTCTGGGTAACGTAACATACAATGTTGGTCCATTATTTTTTCAATTTTGAATCCATTATTAACTTTCGATAATTGCCCTGTTTTAATAGAGTAAATAAGCTCTGCTGTTGGAAAACCTGCATCAAACGCCACATCACGTTTGCCCATACCAATAATTGCAAGGCCAGGCTCAGGTATTGATAAGACATACGCCCAAATACTCAAACTATTTTCTAACTCGCCAGTGATATCACAGGCTACCTGACTTCTCGTTATTATTGCCTGCTGCGCCTGCTGATAAATGCCAGTGTCATGGATCAGATAGCAACCGGGTCTAAGTATAATGTCGAAATTGTCCGAGCATGTGTTGTCATAAAGCGTTTTGGCTACAATGTCGTACCATGCTGAACCAGCTCCGGTGATAATAGGTTTTTTTGTATTATAGCGGTTTTGAACTTGTAGTTTTTTTGCAAGGGAACTCACCTCATCAACAAAAACCTTTACTTGCTGAGCTGGGTTTTCACCGCCTATAACCCCCTCATAAAAAGCAATACCCATTAATTTTAGGTTGGGAAATTGCTCACAGGTTGCAACTAAACTTGATATTTCTTTTGCTGAACGCAAGCCACAACGCCCACCTTTTATACCAACTTCTAATAAAATATTAACGCTCAAATTACGCTCAGCAAAAAACTCACCTATGTCTATTAAGTTGTCTATTGAGTCTGCAAAACAATAAAACTCAATTGCGCTACTTTCTAACCATTTACCTATTTGATCAAAATGAAATTTACCGACCAATTGATTTGCCATAATCACACGTGTAATACCTGCTTCAAATGCACTTATAACTTGCGGCACCGTAGCTAAAGTCATCCCCCATGCACCTGCGTCTAGTTGCATCTTAAACAAGTCTGTCGACATGGTTGTTTTACCATGTGGAGCAAGCAACATGTTATGTTTAGCGGTAAAGTCTGCCATCCACTTTGCATTCTTCTTAATTTTGTCTTGTTTAATAACAGCCACTGGCAAACTAACTTGTTCTTTTAATATATTCCAACCAGTTTGCTGTAATTGCTTTATACAGCCACTTCCTTTAATCAATTCAGGCATTTTTATCCTTATTATTAACAACCGCAGTTATAAAATAAATTTGTCAGCTCTGGTAATTAACAGAGCTGACAAGCATAGAGTTAGAAATTAGCTCTGACACTTAACGCAAAACGTCTGTCTGTTGTAAAGTTTAAAGCTTGAGTTTTGGTGCCCGCTTGATCCATTTGATATCGAGTTTTTGTTTCGGTATCTAATAAGTTACTTGCTTCAAGTCCTACTTTCCAATGATCATTAATGCTGTAGTAAATGCTCGCATCCATCATGCCTGATGCCTCAGCATATGCTGGAACATATTCTTCAGATTCACGAAGTGTGAGTAGATACTCTGAGCGCCATGTGTAAGCAACACGCATTGATATTTTGTCGTATTCGTACATCCCGACTAAATTCATGTTCTTATCAGAATAACCTTGCAGAGGTAATCCACTGAAAACACGGAATGTATTACGGGTATCAGTGATCGGATCGCCGTTTTCATCAAACGCTAATGTACCCGTAGATACTTCATTTGGATCTTCCAGCCCATCCTGATCGATTAAGGTAAAGTTAAATTGTAACCCTAAACCACTCCAAGCACCTGGCAGCATGTCATAAAATTGTGAGTATGAAAATTCAGCACCCTGTATTGTGCCTGACCCTGTATTAGCCGGACCATAGGCAGAAATATCGTACTGCTCACTATTAAAGGTTCGATCTAAATTGAATGCCCTGTTACGAATAATATTGTCCAATTTCTTATGGAATAAACCAACAGTGACATAACCTGCTTCCGCAAAGTACCATTCAGTGGTTAGATCTGTATTAATAGACTCTTCCGGCTCTATGTTAGGGTTACCCGAAAGCGCCGTTACTTCAATATCGTCAATTCCCACCACAGGGTTGTTTACTTCATCATAATCAGCGCCAGGCGTTTGTAATCTTCGCGTATAGTCTAAATTGATAATGCTTATATTTCTGGCATCCATCAAGTTGGGATAGAACAAGGCTTTTGATGCGCCAAAACGTACGACAACGTCTTCAGATACACCAAAACTAAGGTTTAAGCTTGGTAGAATTGTACTGTAGTCTGTGCCATCCACTGTGCTTAACGTTGATTCACCATTAGCAAGATCATAGTAACGTTTGTATTCGTCCTGCTGCATAACCGTATTTAATGAAGTCCCTTCTTCACCTCGTTTAATCGTTGCTGGTTGTACAATAGCGCCGGTCGATTGCAGTTTATAATTAACATAACGTAAGCCCACATTACCCACTATTGGCATATCGTTAAACTCGAAATCGAAGTCTCCTCGCACATAAAACTCGGTACGTTTTTCATTACTTGAACTTATATTATGGGCTGCAAATGGACCATCTACACGGTCAGCTTTGTCCTCATAAGGCACATAGGTGCCAGTACACACGCCATTATTTGCCGCGCTGTTTGTTGCATTATGCCATCCGTCTTTACAACCTTGGCGCAGAGAATTTGCATAGTCTTTAACAAGAGACATTTTAGGGAATAAAAAGTTATTTACATCTCCAAGTAATACTTGCCCATTGTAATAATCTGAAAAATCAACTCGTTCAAATAGCTCTGGACGATTCACTGCAGCGGCGGCATTACGGTCATCTTGCACCCAAGGGGTACCAATTGCTGACCACCCTTCATAAGCCGTGTCTCTTACAGTAAGATCTTTATCTGACATATAAGCACCAGCACTGACACTGGTAAAGTTACCATCTAATTCATATTTAAAATCAATTTTATAGCTATCAGCTTCGGCCGTATTGTGCTCAACTTGCTCCATACCACTGCCCAAAAATAAGTTAGGTACGGGCCCATTCCAATCTTCATTTGGTGACCAACCCGCTGTCATTATGTTATCACTTAAAAATTCAACGGTTGGTCTGCTATTACGCATATCTAAAAAGTAAGGAGATACAACATGCACATGATTACCGCGTGTTTGACCTGACATACTGTAGTTTTGAACATGTTTATCTGAGTCTATCATTTGATAGTCAAGGTCAATTGTTAACCTATCAACAGGCTTTAAAGTCAATTTAAATGAGGTGTCATTGACTGTATTTTCATTGTAATTCCAACGACTACGGTAAAAAAATGGGGTCTCAGGGCTGACACCTAAAGCAACACCTGAAGTGACAAAGTTATCACTCGTCGTTAGCGGGTATCCATTAGCAGCATCATCTTGCCAATTCTGAGAGGACCCCATGAATCCCTTAAATCCCTGTGCAGCCTGACCTATTTGACGTTCATTCCACTCTAAAGATGCTTTCGAACGAATATGCTCAATTGTTGCAACGATTGTTTCATCATCATTTGCCCATTGTAATGATGACGTTAGACCTTGGCGTTTACGGTCGTTATCTGCAGTACTCATATGGATGGCAACAGGAACATGCCAGATACTACCCGCTGGCTGATTAGGAAGCGCTGGACCATCCACGGGTGAAGAAGGGTCGACCCCTGTAATGCCGCCCCATTGATCAAGCGTTGGGATAAAAGCATCACCTCGTGAATGAAAATTACCTAAGCCAACACCATCCCCACGGGTTTTAAACTCAGATTGTGAAGCGGCAATTAAAAATCCAAACTTACCTGAATTAGTTTCCCACGTATCAGAGAATAAAGCAGAAAAAGAAGGTGTTACTTCTTCTCTAAAATCAGCATAGTTTGCTTTTGCATTGACAGAAATGAGTTGCTTATCAGAGTCAAAAGGCTTTCGTGTTAACAAATTAACTGTGCCTGAAATACCCCCAGAGATCAAATCAGCAGTTTGGTTTTTTACCACTTCAACTGCACCAAGTAATTCTGCAGGGAAGTCTTCATAACTTAGACCTCCACTTGCGTTGGCACTAAATGCGTCACGACCATTTACTTCTGAACGAACTCTGTCTAGGCCACGTACTAATACGCCTGTTCCCTCATCTGCGTAATGTTTAGGATCATCCGAAGAAGCGAACCGCTCAATCGTTACACCAGGTACACGCTGTAAAGCTTCTGTCACCGATTTGTCAGGCAGTGCGCCAATATCAGAGGCGGTAATAACATCTTTAACTGTATCAGCGAATCGCTTAAGATTTTGCGCGCTGTTAATGCTTCCACGAATACCGCTAACTTCGATGACCTCTATATCTTCATTCTTTTTGGCAGCGCTGTCATTTTCAGCCAAAGCAAAAGATGAAACAAATAGTGGGCTTAACCCCATCAACGCATAAGTAACAGCAAGGCTTAGCCTTGTTCGTTTGGTCTGATTTTTTCCTGTATCGATGACTAGTTTTGACATTTTTATAATCTCTTCATTTTCATAAACCAGTGAGCTAGTAAAACAACAACTAACGTACCCCTTGAATTTAAAGCAGACATTACATGGTTTATACAATGCTTTTGCCTACTCACCATTGTTACTTTATAACTATTACAAAAAAAGCAACTGTTACTTTTTAACACACCTGCAACTAAAGTAAAACAATTTTTACTAATAAATAAACAAAATATGGAACACTAGGGAAAGGAAGTTTTTACAGGATACTGAAATATATTAAAAAAGCGCTGATTAGTATCAGCGCTTATTTGGGTAAAAAATATTTAAACTATTACTTAACAATCTTCATTTCGTCTAGTAAATTTTGTGCGTTATCAACTTTATCCATCACCCACAGCATATATCGTGAATCAACGTGAATAGAGCGATTTAACGCAGGGTTATAATCCCAGTCACCAATAATACTTTCGTATACGCCATCAAACAGTAAGCCTACAAGCTCTGCTTTACCATTTAATGTTGGTGATCCCGAGTTACCACCCGTTGTATCAACGTTTGATAAAAAGTTAACAGGAACTGTGTTCATGCCGCCAGTATAGTCGCCATATAATTTAGCTTTAATTTGCTTTTGCAGCTTTTCAGGAGCATTAAACGGTTCAACATCGGTATTTTTAGCAAGTAACCCTTCAAGCGACGTAAACGGCGTTGCTACTAATCCATCCTGTGGAGAATACCCACCCACTGTGCCATAGGTTACGCGAAGCGTGCTATTTGCATCAGCGTAGACAGGTTTATTTTTTGCTTTATTAAATGCAATGATCGCTGCCATCAGTTGCGGGCGCGCAGCTTGTAATTTGCCTGCAAGTGCTTTGTCTTTATCTTCTTGCGCTTTCATTACCGTGAAGATGGCATCAGCATACTGAATAAACGGGTCATCACTTTTCTTAATTTGCGCAAATGATTGCTCAGCCAATTCTAAACGTGTGTCTTCATCATTAAGTGATGATTCAGCGTACATGTTATCGAGTAGTGCTTTGTGTTTTGTTTTATCAAAGCCATTTTGTAAGTTAAACGCTTTATCAACTTCAGTAAATCGCTCTTGTTTTGGCAGTGCAGCATACAGTTCTAAAAAGTGCAGTAAAATGGCTTTATCAACGCCTTCATCAAAGCGACGAGTCATACGTTTTAAACCCGCTTCTAGTCTTGGTAAATCACGTTCTTGATAGCCAGACTCACGCTCACTATTTGGTTTTTGCTTTTCATATGCCAAGCGATATAAACGACGAGCTGTGCTGATCATTTGTGAACGATGTACGTAACCTAACATGCGATCGCGTTCGTTATGCTGTTGTGATTGTTCAACTAATGACGAAAGCTCAGCTAATACGCTGCCGTATTGCCTTTTCAATCGTCGGTCGTTGTTAATCCAATTTGTTAACGCTTGTTCAAACTGCTTTTTACGCTCATACATAGTGCCTTTATTAAAGCTTTCGATCATTGAGCCGTAGTTTTTAATATAATTATTATACCCTGCGATAGTGCTTTCATAAGCAATACGCGCTTTGCTGCCATCTTCAGCGTTTTCTTCGATTAATGATACATACTTCGTATTATGGATACGGGCTTTTGGGTAGCTGGTATTAAATACGTAATCGACTTCGGCAGCTATACGGTAACGATTTGTTCGCCCCGGGTAACCTGTTACCATAACAAAATCACCCTCTTGCACGCCTTTTGCACTGACGCTCAAATATGAATCTGGCACGAAGGGCACGTTATCTTCACTGTATTCCGCCGGTTTACCATCTTTGCCAACATAAGCGCGGTAAAATGCAAAATCACCAGTATGGCGCGGCCACATCCAGTTATCGATATCACCACCGTATTTACCTACACCCATTGCTGGAGTATAGGCTAAACGAACATCTTTAATTTCGAGTGATTTTATTAAGTAGAACTCTAAACCACCATGAAATGAATACACATTACAACGGTAATTATCATCAGCTTCGCAGTCAGCAACAAGTTGCTTTTGGTTTTTTTCAAGTGCATCGTAACGTGCTTTTGCGCTAAGCTTTTCAGTGCCTTTAATTACTTTTTCAGTCACGTTAGTCACGGTTTCTGTAACATAGACACGCGATCCTGGCGCTGCAGGTAGGTCATCAGCGGAATCTTTGGCTAAAAAGCCATTTTCTAAAATGTTGTTCTCAGGTGTTGAGTTATACTGAATAGAACCATAAGCACAGTGATGATTAGTTACCACTAACCCTTTAGGTGATACGAACGATGCAGTACACCCACCAAGGCTTATAACTGCATTCATTGGAAATTCGGTTAATTTGGAGATTGATTTTGCATCAATCTCAAGTCCTTTCGCTTTTAATACAGATTCAAGCTCTGGAAGTTGATGTGGTTGCCACATACCTTCATCTGCAAACGATGTGCCTGTAAATGCCAAAGCACACAGTGCAATAAGGGGTTTTAAACGCATGTTATTCAGTCCTTTTTTATTATGTCAAAAATAGGGTACGCGGCAAACGGTCAATAGGTCAATCTTTCTGCGACTAATAGTTATAACATAACGTTAAGAAGGGATAAACTTGGCCTCATTGCAAATAATATGACATAAACTTGCCATAGATGTGTCACATACCCTCATTAACATAACCTAAAACCTTACGTTATGTGAATGTGTATTATGCCACCTATTTTTTTAATCAATCTTAAGCGTTCACCGCAACGCTTGGCAAACAGCGTCAAGCAATTCAACAAACACGCTCTTCACTGCACCAGAATCGAAGCCGTCGATGGTGCAAACTTGTCACAATCTGAGATTGATAAATATTACTGTGCAACATTGAATAAAAAAAACTACCATTACCCATTAAGTAGAGGTCAAATCGGCTGTTATTTAAGCCACCGTAAAGCATGGCAAGCAATTGTCGATCAAAAACTTGATTATGCATTAATTTTTGAAGATGACTTTACGTTAACAAGCGATATACACACGGCAATTAAAAGTATCGATGATTTAGATATCAAGTGGCAGTTGATTAAACTTAGCGCATACAAAGGGCGAGAACGAAGCATCATTTTTAAAAAGCCTTTAAATAATACTCACTCTTTAGTCGTCCACAAAAAATTAATGTCAGGCTGCTGCGCAACAGCAATAAGCTATGATGGAGCAAAACAACTGCTTGGCGCCACTGAAAAATTTGGCAGACCCGTTGATTGCGATTTACAACATATTTGGCAGACTGGTGTCTCTGGTTATTCACTTATGCCATTTCCTGTCATTCAATGTACTGAACAAGAAAGTGATATTAAAATGCGAAGCGAAAAACAGGTTAAAAAAGCGTTTATAAAAAGAAAGTATCAGCAATTAATCGCTAGCATAAAAAATAAAAATGCCACCGCTAAATTTATAAGCGAGATTCAATGCACCCCATTCAAACAAAAAAAGGAGCCTGAGCTCCTTTTTGGTGAAAAGTAAACCAAACTATTTAGTTTTGTTTGGATGGTCTACACCCATCCATGCCTTAAATAAAGCCATTTGTTGATCATTTGCTTCAGCATTTGCCACAATTGTCTTCCCTTTATCAAAGCCTTCAGACAGGGTCAGCATCGTAGTTTGCAACCTGTCTCGACGAATAAAATCAATTGATACCTTATCACCCGCCGTGAACGTTTCTAAGCTTGCTTTTAAATCTTTGTCTACGTGCTTTTTATTCACTGCGACAATTTTGTCATTGGTCGTTAAACCAGCCTGCCAAGCAGCCCCACCACGACGAACATGAGTAAGCGTTAATAACCCTCCCGTATTTTTAGCAAAACTATCAATACTCGCTTGCGGCTTTGCACCCACTGGACGTTTATGAAGCAAACCAACCTTACCCAGTAATTCATCAAAATCTATTGCTGCAGGGCTATCAACATTGTCCGCCCACCAATTGCTGTAATCTCTTTTTGTTAAGTCCTTTAAAATTGTTTTTACATTATCAGCAGTGAAACCATGTGGCATTTTATAGTTATTATAAAGAGCACGATGAACGTCACGATAACTTTGCTTACCTTGGCTTTTGTCAAGTAAATCAATATCCAAAGCCATTGATATTAGTGCACCCTCCAAATAAATATTGGTGCCATAATTTCGAGCATGGTCGCCCCCTTGGTTGATCCATTTATCAAAACTTGTTTCACTGGCACTTTGTACTTCACGACCAGGCGTGGCTAAATGACGGTTTACTGTTTTCGTTAACGTTTTAAAAAATTCATCCGTGGTTGATATTCCTGAACGCACAAGTAAATGATCTTCAAAATAACTGGTTGAACCTTCTGCTATCCATAACAATTTATCGAAATTCATATTCGTGTAATCATAAGGCATCAAACCCTCAGGTCTATATGCCTTGACGTTCCAAGTGTGAATAAACTCATGGGCTGCGGTGCTAATAAAAGCAAGGTAATCATCTCGTGAACCAAAACGATTACGAGGGCGCTGAATAATTGTTGAATTTAAATGTTCAGTTGCACCACCTGCACCCGATGTAGCATGAACCATAAACACATAACGTTCATAGGGGTAACTATCCCAAATTACATTCCCTGTCTCTACTAGCTTTTTAAGATCGGTCAACATTAAGTCAACATCGTAATTGCCTTCTCCCCAAATAACGAGCTCATACTCACGGCCGCCGGCAGTGAACGTATAAAAATCATTTATACCTGTTTCGATAGGAGAATCAACAAGCACATCATAATCAGCAGCCTTAAATCGATGCTTTGACCCCGCATTTTCCATGCCCGATACAGAGCGCCACGCTTTAGGTACATCTAGGTTTACCGTTACTGGCTCTTGACGAAATGACTCACTAAACATAAAAAAGCCAGACGCATCAATAAACGCATGGCTGTCGTCAATGTGCCTTGCTCGCTTGCCTAATTCATTTGCATATATTTGATAATCTATGTTGACACTTGTTGGCTCGTTTAAATGCACCCGCCACGTACTGGCGTTTATTTTTTCCCATTTAAGAACCTTGCCATCTTCATCTTTTGCATCGAAATAGCGAACACCATTAGCCAAATTTAAAATCTCATATCGGCCCGTACGCCAAGCAGGCAATTTAATATCAAGATGAGATTGAGCTGATAGTGGAAACTCGACGCTCACATTACCAACATGGTGTTCTGGCTCTGTAATGGATAATGAATAATTCACATCAGCCCAAGCCGAATAAGAAAATACAGTCGCAAGCGATAAGGCTAATAATTTTTTCATGAAAACTCTTAGTATTTAACATCTAGTAAGCTGAAGACTAACAATGAAGTAATATGATGTGTAATAAAAGCGATAAAATGACCACAGTTTAAGTTCGATGAATAAAAATCAACATCAAATAGTAAGTTTTTGACTTACCACCTACATTTGTGTGAGTTTTGTTGTAAACTTACGTCTATGAACGATTAAATTTTATGGCGGTATGTATTAGTGTCAGGCCAGCTCGAAGTTTTAAATAAAAAGCTTAAACAAGCTATCGATACCAGAAAAGTACTTGAAGATGCGCGAAAACAACAAGTTGACACGCTTACTCATTTTGCAGCTAAGCTTTCTTTGAGTTGTAAAGGTATGGATATCGAATTGGATAACCGTTTAGCCAAATTTAGAAGCGCACTTAACAAAGGCGTCGACTTTGAAAATTTAGCACCACTAATTACTGAAATCCTGAGCCTTTTAAAAAACCAAGAAGCGCAGCAACTGTCGCACCAAAGAGAGCTGCACAACAGTGTTTTAACCGCTGGAAAATTATTACAAAAAACCAAAGGGTTACCTGACGATACTCGCCGTTCTTTGCGTAACTTACTTGACCATCAATTAAATGAAATTCAATCTACTAATGATTTCATACCGATTCTAAATAGGCTTGTTTCTATTTATCACCAAGCCCTGAATGTTAAATTATCTCTTGGCACTGCATCGACTTCAACCACACACCCTAAATTAGCGAAAGAGCTATTAACCCTTGCTAATGATCTCGTTTTTGAGGAAGAAGCGGCTGACAGTGTTAAAGCGATTAAAAACAAAATATCTGAAACAGACAGTGTTGAAGAGCTATTAAGCGCCGCAATCGAAATAATTAGAATTATTGCCACGAATATAAGTGATGAACGTCAATCTGCTCAAAGTTTTTTAGTATCATTGAATCAAACACTCGAGGAACTGCATCATTCTATTGTAGCTACGAGTAAACATTCTGAATCAATGAGTACAGAGTTTGAAAAGCTCAACAAACGTATTGAAAATAAAATAGTCAATTTAACAAAACAAACTCAAGATGCGACATCCATTTCGTCTTTAAAAGCCCTTGTTGATAATGAACTTAAATCCTTAAGTAGTGACTTAATAGCAAAAGAACGCCTCGAACAAGAAGACAGACAAGCCCTTATTAAGAATTTTCATGACATTAATGCCCGTGTAGGCAGCTTAGAAACTAAGCTATCAAAGTACAAGAAACGTCTTCATGATCAGCGCTTTAAAAGTTTACTCGATGGTCTAACAAAATTACCAAATCGTGCTGCATTTGATGAAAGGTTTAACCATGAGTTTCATTTATTCTCAGTACAAGAATCGGATTTTACGCTTGTGGTAATTGATGTTGACCACTTTAAATCTATCAACGATCGTTACGGCCACAGTGCCGGCGATAAAACATTGCAAGTGATTGCCAAAGCGCTACAAATGTCGATTAGAAAGTCTGATTTCATTGCACGTTACGGCGGTGAAGAGTTTGTTTTGCTGATGCCAGGTATGTCAGTAGAACATGCCGCTGTTCCACTTGAAAAACTTCGTAAAGCGGTTAAGGCGATTCCATTCAAGTTTAAAAACAAGAGTGTGCAAATTACAGTATCCGTTGGAGCGACTCAATTTAAAAAGGGAGACACGCCATTAATCGCATTTGACCGCGCTGATGACGCCTTATACAAAGCCAAAAATACTGGGCGTGACAAATTATGTATCAACCCTTAACGTAAATATTATCACCCCCAGCAAGGAGAATGCCTATGTTAATTCAGTTAAACCCTACAGGCGTGCTAGATTTATTGTCACAGTTAGAAGTTGATTTATTAGAACAATCCTCTGCAAGTGAGCGATACACTTTATTTAGAAATTGTGTACTCGCCGTGTTAAATGTTGGCAGTCATACAGATTCAAGTTCAGAAATTTATGAGAAATACGAAGATTTTGATATTCGTTTACTTATTCGTGAGCGTGGAATAAAGATTGAGCTGGAAAATCCACCAGTAACAGCATTCGTCGATGGTCAGATTATTACGGGCATTCATGAGCATATTTTTTCTGTAATCCGCGATATTTTATTTATTTGTCAAAAGTACGAGAAGGACTTAACAGAACAAAAAGCGATTACACATATGGTTTTTGACATGCTCAGAAATGCAGGGGCGCTAAGAGTCAACACCGATCCAAGTATGGTTGTTTGCTGGGGTGGCCACTCCATTAATGAAATAGAATACAAATACACAAAACAAGTAGGCTATGAATTAGGCCTACGCGGTTTGAATATTTGCACTGGCTGTGGCCCCGGCGCCATGAAAGGACCAATGAAAGGTGCCACTATTGGCCATGCTAAACAACGAAATACTGACAATCGTTATTTAGGGTTAACAGAACCAAGCATCATAGCCGCAGAGCCACCCAACCCCATTGTAAACGAACTGGTCATACTGCCTGACATTGAAAAACGCCTTGAAGCGTTTATACGTACCGCACATGCAATTATTATTTTCCCTGGCGGTGCAGGCACAGCCGAAGAACTACTGTATTTATTAGGTATTTTATTGCACCCAGATAATCAAAAACAATCATTACCTGTTATTTTAACTGGTCCTAAAGAAAGTGAAGATTACTTTGAAGAGCTATGTAGTTTTATCGAATTAACACTGGGGTGTGAAGCACTCGAAAAATTTGAAGTTATTGTTGATGATCCTGCACAAGTAGCAATCAAATTAAAGTCATCTATGGCACAAGTACGTGATTACAGAAAAAGTGTGGGTGATGCCTATTATTTCAATTGGACGTTGAAAATTGATAATGACTTTCAGCAACCTTTTGCTCCCACACACGACAACATGGCTGGGTTAGATTTACACCTTGATCAACCTAAGCAGTTACTGGCGGCTCATCTTCGCCGTGCATTTTCTGGTATTGTTGCAGGCAACGTGAAAGATGAAGGTATTCAGGCAATAAAACAACACGGTCGATTTATTCTTAGCGGTGAACCCGCACTCATGAAAAACATGGACAAATTACTTAAGGCCTTTGTCGAACAAGGCAGGATGAAGCTGCCTGGCACAAAGTATGTTCCTTGTTATGAAGTAAACGCTTAAAAGAGAAAATAAAACGGTGTCAGGACAATTACTTTTAATAGATGCGCTAAATTTAATTAGGCGCATCTATGCTGTTGATAGTAATCAAAATAAGTACAGTGAACAACAAATGATTATCACGTGTTGTCAACGAGTAGCGCACGCGTGTCAAAAGCTGCTGCGCGTAACAAATGCCACACATGCTATTGCTGTGTTTGACGGGGACAGAAGCTGGCGTTATCACTTTTACCCACAATATAAAAATAACCGTGCTCCAATGCCAGCCTTACTTAAAGAAAACTTAGCACAGTTCAAAGAAGCGATAGAGCAAATTGGGATTGTTGTATTTGCCCCTGAGAACGACGAAGCCGATGATGTTATCGCAACATTGGCTCACAAAGCAGCTTCACATGGCGTGTTAAACACAATTGTTTCTACCGATAAAGGCTTTTTACCTGCACTAAATGAAAAAATACATATTTACGATTACTTTAAGAAAGAATACATTGAAAAAAACACCATAATGGAACGTTTTTCTGTTGAGCAAGATAGATTAATTGATTTTTGGGCACTTGCGGGTGATAAAACAAATGACATCCCTGGCATTAAAGGTATCGGCCTTAAAACGGCGCAAGAGATTATTAGCAAACACCAACATATAGCTAACGCAGTGTCCGACGACACTATTTCTCAAGCGGTTAGAAATAAGTTGGATGCTGGAATGCAAGACTATATTATATCTAAACAGCTCGTCAGTTTAAGAACTGATATTAATTTAGGATTTAGTTTAAAACAATTAAGGCTGTGTTGATTAACCACATCGCGCTTTGTTTTAGCTATTCGAGCGATGTGTTAGTCAATATTACATTCTATTGTTATAGTATTACTTTGAAGTAACTCATTATTTTTCTCATATTTAAGAGTATAAAATGCTTAAAAAGGTTATCCGATATCTCATACTAGGCCTAGGTGTTTATGCACTGATTGCAGCCTTAGTGCTAACATTTTATAAAGATGACCCGCAAGCCATGATATGGCAGGACAGAGAAGCATTTAACAAACGCTATATCACTAAATTAAGTGTAAAAAAGCCAACCACTTTAAACAACGTTTTAGACTATTTAGGTAGCCCTGACCTCACTTTTGCAAAACGAACTGGTGATGATGTATGGCAAATCGTTTTTTATCGCACTCAGCATATAAAATCAGATGGTATTACAACCATGGATGAATGCACTGGGCTTCTATTTAATAATGGTGAATTAGTTTTATGGGGCCCTAGTGCTCACGACACCTTTAAGCAGAAAAGTTAAACTAAGACGATGCAGCAGCAACCAACGCCACAGCATTTAGCCAGCTTATTCAAACAAACTCATGAAATGTTGCGCTTGTATTATAATAAAACCCAATGGCCTGCGATATACCCCCTTTTATGTAAACAGGCTGAACAGTTTTATCAGTTATATGAAACCAACCCAAATGCTTTACAAGCTCAATTATGCTTTTATGTTTCTGACTTTGGTTACACGACTAACTTAGTTGTTAATCAGTGTGTGATTGTAGCGGCACTTTGCAAAAGCTTAAATTACAATGCGCAAGTTAGCCAGCAATTAATAGCAGTTTGCTTAACAAACTACCTATGTGTTCAAACTCAAACGAATAAGCTTGCGGCGCAACAGCCTTTAAATAATGAAGAAAAAAAACAATGGCAGGCACGCCACCAACTTGCTGTAAAGCTATTGCAGTCAGGAAACGTCCCTTCTAACGATATCGCGCGCATATTGGCACCATTAAATAAATACAAACAGGCCTTGCTTAGTGCACCAAAAATAATGATTTACGACGGCGCAACGACTTTGGTCGCGTTGTCGAATATTATTGCAATGAATATTACCTATCGGGCTGCCAATGATCACGTTAACCTCTATAAAGCAATTTCAGATATATATATTAGGACCCCAAATAGTTTTGCCCAGAGTGCGTTAAAAGCATTAATCGCTAATATTGGGCCTTACTTACCAGGTAGTCATGTTACCGTTGCTGAGCAACAACTGACTTATGTGTGTAGCAAAACAGACAGTAAGCATATTTTAATTGATTTAAGCGACGTTAAAAGAGCGAGATGGCACGGTGTTTCTGCTAAATTAGATTGCAATGCAAAACAGCGCCCAACAAATGACAAACGACTTTTGTTTAGTATCTGGTTTAATGAACACATCCCCTCAATAAATAGTAACTCAAGTGATGAGCAACATAGTATTCTTCAGCTTATTGGGAATCTGAAAATTCAAAAAGAGTATTCATATCGTAATTTGGAAAAATTATTAAACGGTCATTCTCATACGATCGACAGTTTAAAAGAAGCAGTGAAACCCTATAATAAAGAGCATTTGGCGGCGAAAGATTTACGCCACTGTTTATCCATGGTAGGAATTGATAATGCCCCTGCCATTATTCAACGCGTTTTATTTGAACAGCTTGTTGACATACAACATCACCCTTTAAAAGATCATATTAAAGTCCGTTTAACAGCTATTACACGCGTATTATCTTTATTATTAAGTAAACAAACCGAGATACAGTTTGAGCAAGTATCGCTTCCTTTATATGCTTATATAAATTATTTACTGACGAACTCTAGTAACAAGTTAAGCCGCAAAACGTTGTGCGAAAAAGATCACCAACCTAATGTTAGCCGCCCTATTGCATGGCTATTTGGGGTGACTCACCATAATGTAGAAGAATTAAGTATCGCTTTATTACATCTACTCGATGATAACCCATGGACACAAGCGCTTCTTGATGCTGAACAGCAAACTAAGCAACGCCTATCATCAAAAGCTAAATTATGGGTCGCACTTAAAGTTATTATTTTAAATATTTTCCAATCTAAAGTGCCAAGCAGCAGCTGGCAAAAACAAACTCTGGATCAAACGTTAAAGGAGCTTGGCTGGGAAAGCATTTCGAATTTTTATGCACATTTGCCACAGTTACATTTGTCATCTAGCGTATAATAGAAGCACTTTATTAGACATATTGCCTAATTTAGCGGGTTTTAGTGGAAATCTATTGAATAAATTGTTATAAAAGCCGCTTAAATTTTCAAACTCAATCACGTAAATAACTAACAAGCAGTCGCAATGCACTTTGCGCGATATTTACGTCACCGCTTAATAGGAAAAACTCATGGCTAAACAAACCATCACAGTGATCAAAGGCGACGGCATAGGCCCAAGTATTATTGATTCCGCTCTTGAGATATTACAAGCCGCAGGATGCGATTTTGATTATGAATTCGTTGATGCTGGTCTAGCCGCTTTAGAAAAAACGGGTGAGTTATTACCACAAGAGACTATCGAGACAATTGCTCGCAACAAAATCACTTTAAAGGGTCCGTTGACCACGCCCGTAGGTGAAGGCTTTACTTCAATTAATGTTACCTTACGTAAGCAATTTGGCTTATATGCGAACGTTCGCCCAGTAAAATCATTTGTTGGTACTAAAGCTCGTTATGAAGACATTGATATCATTACGGTTCGAGAAAATACACAAGGTATGTATTCTGGCTTAGGCCAAGTTGTCTCTGAAGATGGTAACGAAGCACAAGCAATGTCTATGATCACGCGTGAAGGCGCTGAAAAAATCTTAACCTTTGCTTATGAACTTGCGGTACGTGAAGGACGCAAAAAAGTAACCGCGGTACACAAAGCAAATATCTTAAAGTCTACATCAGGATTATTCTTAAAAGTAGCCCGTGAAGTTGCTGAGCGTTACCCTGAAATTGAATCAACTGAAATGATTGTTGATGCAACATGTATGAAGCTTGTAATGAGCCCTGAAGAGTTTGATGTAATTGTTACGACCAACTTATTCGGTGATATTTTATCTGATTTATGTGCAGGTCTTGTTGGTGGTTTAGGTATGGCACCGGGTGCAAACATTGGTGAAGACGCTGCAATATTTGAAGCTGTACACGGTAGTGCACCTGACATTGCGGGTAAAAACCTTGCTAATCCAACCTCTGTAATTTTGGCATCAATTCAAATGTTAGAGCATTTGGAAATGGCTGATACAGCAGAGCGAATTAGAAGCGCTGTAGCTGATGTCATTAAATCTGGTGATCGTACAACACGCGATCTAGGTGGTAGCCACGGAACAACAGATTTCACTCAAGCCGTGATTGATCGTCTGTAATCTAGTCATACATTTTCAAAGTAAAAGCCAGTTTAATAACTGGCTTTTTTGTGGTTAATACTTTTTATAGAAACGCCTACCTACCAACATAAACCCACATAATAAAATCCAACCATATAAACTGCCACCTGAGCTGGCTTTCTTTTGTTGCACTGTCACTGGTAACGTTTTACTCACTGATTCATTAGTTCTTAAGTCTGTGACGGTGAGTATCACCTGGTAACTTCCTTCATTTTTATAGGTATAACTGGGTGCTTCACTCATACTAGTTGCCCCATCCCCAAACTCCCACCTATAACTGTAATCACCAAAGCCACCTGTCGCTTGTGCACTAAAAGATGCAAGTAAGTTAGTAGCCGTATAATTTGCTGACACAGACATGGGGACTGATGCCGATACATTCTTTGTCGAGGTGAGCATTTGATTAGCACTGTCTGTCACCGTTACTTTAATAGCATAACTTCCACTAAAACTATAACTGTGTGAAACCGTATCAGATAATGATGTATTACCATCACCAAACTCCCATTGATAGGTGTAAGGGGCAAGCCCACCCGATGCTGTTACAAATCCAGTTAAGCTACTTTCGTTTACTGAAACCTCGAAGTCATTGAAACTCAATGGCTCAGTTAGCATGATTTCTTGGCTCTCAACCGTTTTTTCACCTGATTCCGTCACTCGACTAAAAGTCACAAGATAGCGACCATATTCAGCATAATTAGCCGTAGGGTTTAACTCTTCACTTTTTTCACCGTTACCAAACTGCCATTCAAAACTATCGGTTGGTGATAGTTGTAATCCACTCACCTCAAATGTAACAGCCAAATCATTTGCAGTGTAACTAATTCCCAACGCTTCCTCATAATTTAGATCAACTTCAATCGTCGAGTTATCAACAGCTTGATCTACAATAGTAAAACCAAACCCAAATGGCGTTAGTTTAACTCCCGACTGTGGTTGCACAGCAAAGCTATAATCAGTGGTGTCATTAAAGTCTTTTATTGGGGTAAGGGTGTCATCACCTAATCCTTGGCGTTGATCATATAAACCAAACGCTGCATCCCTTAACTGAATTTCTGTATTAGCAGGGTTTTGTGTTGTACCTCTAGCAATCATATTTTGATCAGCATCTACGACGAGAATAAAGCCTTCACCTGGATGCTCTGATGTATTATTGTTAGTAAAGCTTGTGCTTGATAACCACAACAATAAGCCGGGTGAATATTGCTCTTTTTGAAGGCCACTATCTATTCCAGAGTAACTTCTGAGTTGCAAATAGTAATGTTTGGGTGTGTCGTATGTATAAGCACCTACACGCGAAAAACCACTCAAGTCAAACTCGGTTTTTTGCTCCGCATTATCTTGCCAGACAAGCTGTCCCTGCTGTATTAATTTTAAATCGTCAACTACGATACCAGAGTAATTAACATAACTGTCAGTGACATACCTAAACTCTAACATTACTGTTTGGCCTGCATAAGCAGACATATCAAATTGATGTGTCAAATGGTTATTAGGAAGCTTTGATTCACCATTTGATAAAGAATCCCCTGTAATATATGGCCCTAAATCTGGATAATATGGGTTATTCGTTTGTGTGTACTGTGATGAAATTGCTTCGCCGTTTACTCTTACTTGCGCAAAGTCATAATCTGTTTCAATACTATAAAAAGCGGTTAATTCAAGTAATGTTTGCTCACTCGAATCTGGAATCGTAACTGACCGCGTCATAGTACTCATTAGGTTATTTCCACTGCCTGAGTAATATTGAAATTTGCCTTCTACAGCGGCAAAAAAAGATTTTAGCTTCGAAGGGAGTACCACTTTAATCTGGTTAAGATCATCAGTAACTGCGCTTGCGTGGTGCAATATTTGGTTTGTTTGTGCGTTCACTTCATTTAAATCAAACGTCAGTTGGTTTAACCAATTACCATTGTATCGGTTTTGCAAATATTCTAATGCATAGGGGCTAAACATAACAGGTTCTGAGCCCCTAGGGTTTCCCGCCCAACTACCTCCTGACATGACAGACCACGATGCAACTGGTTCACCTATTTCTGAGTTATTTAAATCATATTCATCAGGTAAACCTAAATCATGGCCAAACTCATGCACAACGACACCAATACCCGCATCAAGTGGGTTAATTGTATACCCAAATAAATCGACAGGGCTGTTTGGTAAATCACTTGGCTGAAACTGTTCATTATAAACATAGAAACGATGTGACCATATTGCATCTGACCCTAAAACACCGCCTCCGGCTTCTTCACCTACACTTGAATGAAAAATCATTACATGGTCTATGATGCCATTAGGTTCGTTTGTAATGCCGTCGCCATCTATATCGTCTAAATCAGTTAAATCGAATTGCGACAAATCGATATCAAACTGGTTAACTGCTTTTTCAACCGCTTCTTGAACTAAACTGGGGGCATCACTATCTGCATCATCACCCACTCTTTCCCCATAGGCTTTGGCATTTTTATCAGCACGCACCCAACCAAACACTTCACCTGTGAATGACAGCGTATTTCCTGAAGCTTGCTGATAGAACTGATAAGCGCTATTGAGGGTTTGTCCGCTAGGTCCCTCATAGCCTGTTGTTGAAAAAAGCATTTGTTGATAATGCTGTTGATCATACAGTGAGTAATACATTGCGGTATCACCCTCTTCTAATCTATTTTCGTCGTAAGGTAGATCAGGAAAATCGACCAAAATAACCAACACTTTTACTGTTGTTTCATTCCCATCGGGTGCTAAGGATGAAACGAATGTTTTGTTTACATGCTTTAATTTTGAAAAGTCAGGTGTATTATGCCTATGTTGTTTGGCAGCATAGGAAGGAGTTGGCTTACCAATAAAGCTTGCAATAGCAGCGTCTTTATCTTGTTGCTGTTCCAACTCTCCACGTTTTTCTAGCCAATATAGAATACGCTCTTTGTTTACAACACCAATATCTGTTGGACTTGATTGATAAGATTTTGCATTTACACACCCAACAAACACTGAAAACAAGGCAACAAATAACACGTTTAAACGTTTCATAAAAATTCCTACTGCATACTATGTGCTAATCATAGCAAAGTTAAGGACCGTTCACATTAAGGAAACAACGCAGTCAATTAAAATATGCATAAACCCTGCTATATAAAATAGCATTTTTAAGTTTTTATTTAAAAAATAATAACAACAAACCATAAAATAGAAATTCAATGCAAATTAAACGAGTGCTGTGGTTGACAATTGAGCGTAAAAGCCTTAAAAATAACCTATTAAAATAAATTATCATAAATGCGATAACTGATCTCGGTTATCTCATAATCACACATATAAAAAGAAAGTTAAAATGAAACATCTAATTCGCTTTGTAAACGTACTCGTACTGGTCTTAGTCTTAAGCCCAGCGGGGATGTATTGAAAAGTGATGACGCTTTTTAAAAACCCCCGCTAACAACGGGGGTTTTTTTATGCATTAAAAAAACGACTTGGTTAATAAAATACCAAACCAGATATTAGGTACACAGAGGAATGAGGATGAGTACACAACAATATAATGGCTCTGAACTAGTTGTTCGGGCATTGAAAGAGTTAAAGGTTAAATATATTTTTGGCTACCCTGGCGGGTCAGTCTTAGATTTATATGACGCGTTGTTTCAACAAGATGATGTTGAACATATTTTAGTACGTCATGAACAGGCAGCCACTCACATGGCCGATGGCTATGCCCGTGCAACAGGTGAAGTAGGTGTCGTATTGGCAACCTCCGGTCCAGGTGCGACAAACTGTATCACGGGTATTGCTACAGCTTATATGGACTCAATCCCAATGGTGGTTTTGTCAGGCCAGGTACCCACCAGTTTAATCGGGGATGATTCATTCCAAGAAACAGATATTGTTGGGTGTTCGCGCCCTATTGTGAAACACAGCTTTAACTGTCGAAGTGCACAAGAAATACCCACTATATTGGCCAAAGCATTTTATATTGCAAGCACAGGGAGACCAGGTCCTGTTGTTGTTGAACTGCCTAAAGATATGCTCAATCCGGCCCTTAGATTTGATTTCAAGTTTCCAGAATCCACTGAACTACGTACTTATAGCCCGAACACAAAAGGCCATTCAAAACAAATACGTAAAGCAGTAAATGCGATTCTTGAAGCTAAAAAGCTCGTTGTTTACTCCGGTGGCGGCATTGTGATATCGAATACATCAGAGCAATTAACACACCTAGTAGAGTCACTCAATGCGCCGATAACAAATACTCTAATGGGATTGGGTGGCATATCAGGTGTTCACCCTAACTTCATTGGTATGCTGGGTATGCATGGCAGTCTCGAAGCAAATAAAGCCATGGCTAATGCGGATGTCATTTTGGCTTTAGGGGCACGCTTTGATGATAGAGTGACTAACAATGTTAAAAAGTTTTGCCCTAATGCAACCATTGTTCATGTTGATGTTGACCCTACATCTATTTCTAAAACAATTAAAGCGCATATTCCTGTAGTTGGGTGTTTAGCCACAGTACTCGAACAACTGCAAACTGGGATTGATGAAAGTCCAATTAACATTGACCGCAGTGCACAAGAAGATTGGTGGCGCCAAATTATTAGTTGGCGTGAACAGAAGTGCTTAAGCTATAGCACAGAAGGTGAAAAAATAAAGCCGCAAGCGGTTATTGAGGCCATATATAAAGCGACCAATGGGGATGCATACATTAGTTCGGACGTAGGTCAACATCAAATGTTTGCCGCGCAATATTACCCCTTTAAAAACCCACGCCAATGGATAAATTCTGGTGGTCTTGGCACCATGGGATTTGGCCTTCCTGCAGCGATGGGGGTTAAATTAGCCTTTCCTGATAAAGAATCAATTTGTGTTACAGGCGATGGCTCTATTCAAATGAATATTCAGGAGCTTTCAACCTGCCTACAATATAACCTCGCTGTCAAAGTTGTTTCATTAAATAATCGTTCTTTAGGGATGGTAAGACAATGGCAAGATATGATGTACAGCGGACGCCACTCATCTTCGTATATGGATTCCCTACCCGATTTTGTAAAATTAGCTGAAAGTTACGGGCATGTAGGCATACGTGTCGACACGTTAGAGCAGTTACAACCAGCCATTGAAAAAGCGATGTCAATTAATGATAAGTTAGTTTTTCTTGATATTTGTGTCGATGAAAAAGAACATGTTTACCCAATGCAAATAAAGTTAGGTGCTGTAGATGAAATGTGGTTACGTAAAGGAGTAAAAGCATAATGCGTCGTATCTTATCAATCTTATTAGAAAATGAGCCAGGTTCACTATCACGGATTGTAGGTTTGTTTTCGCAACGAGCCTATAACATAGATAGTTTAACAGTGGGTACAACCGATGATCACTCATTGTCACGTATTACTATTACTACACTTGGTGATGACCGAATCGTTGAACAAATTACTAAACAAGTTAATAAACTTGTCGATGTTCTTAAGATTATTGACTTAACAGAAATGGCGCATATCGAACGTGAATTACTGCTGGTAAAAGTATTTGCTCAAGATGAATCCAAACGTGCAGCAGTAACCCGTGTTGTGGACGTGTTTCAAGGCGCTATTTTAGACATGGGAAGAAACAGCTATACTTTACAGCTTGTTAGTAGCACAGAAAAAATCGAGTCGTTTTTAGATACATTACGACATGAAACAGATTTAATTGAAGTTGTTCGTTCTGGTGCCGTTGGCATTGGAAGAGGAGATAAAGCGCTAAAAGCATAAAGCTTAGAGCTTAAACTAAAAAAGGGCTATGTAGCCCTTTTTATTTATATGTAAAACACTATTACGGGTTAACTTGGTCTTTAAGACCTTTACCCGCTTTAAAGCTTGGGATAGTTGCTGCTGAAATTTGGATTTCCGCACCCGTTTGTGGATTGCGACCTGTACGCGCAGCACGCTCTTTGACTGAGAAAGTACCAAAACCAACTAGCGCAACTGAATTACCTTCTTTTAATGAAGTTGTTACTGCACCAGTAAATGCATCAAGTGCACGTGTTGCTGCTGCTTTAGAGATTTCTGCATCAGTAGCAATTTTTTCAACTAATTGAGCTTTATTCATTTGTTAAATTCCTATTCGTTATTATTTTGCCTTCGCAAAACCTATCTTTATGCATTTTTAAACTGATGGCAACAGCAAATTGCCGTTTTTGCGTAAATTATTAAAAAATGTGTAATATTTATGATTATTGTGGTGATAAAGCATGATTTAACAGCAACTAACAAACAAAACAGCAGCTGTAAGGTGCTTCAAAAAGTTTGGGTTAGTCAATTTTTTCGATAACTAAGGTGACCTCTCCAACTTCAATGCCAAACTTATCAATTGAAGTACGGTTTATCAACCGAGAGTCTGTAACTAAGTACATCCAATCATCAAAATTTACTTCAATTTGACTGCCATCAACTAACAGCTCTAAAGAATAAGTCCAGTGAAATACGCTGCCACTACTCGCGCCTTTGGCTATACCGAGTACGTCACTAGCTGTGCCAGTAAGTGTATTATCGTCGTTAAGGGTAATAGTCCAAACACGGCGTTGTGTTTCACCATCATCATAGATAAAATCTTCTTCAATTACACCTATATTACCATCCCAGCGGGCATCCATATCAACAACAAGTTTACGGGTTAGTTCTCCCTTAAAATCTTGAACAACGCCATACGCTTTGAGTTTACCATTGAAAAACTGTTTAAAGTTAAACTCCGGAGCACTGCCTTCATAATGGTCAACATCAGGAGCGGCACAGCTGGTTAAAAGTACACAAAAAATAAGCATGATAACAGTATTCAGTAGTCTCATTTTGACTTCCCTATAAGTTGATTACGCATAACTGGCTCTGACGTGTCAGGTGATAACCAAATAGCTAAGAAGTTATCAGCAAAAGTGATGTCATCAAGTCCACCCAGTTTTTTATCGTCATGAAAAAATGTGCCTTTACCATTAATGTCGGTAATAAATGTGAGAGTTTCGCCTTCTTTTATATCAGGCCATAACGCGATTAAAGCATCATCATATTTACCCATTAACTCTTTTTTTCCTAGGTACTCCCATTGCTCATTTGTTGCTTTGACAATATCTTTAGCAGCAAAGTCTCGCAAATAGGTTAAAGAAAGTTGCGACGGGTGTTGCCCAAATTCATACTGTCCTGTGGGTGAAGAAAGTTTAGCGTCGTATACATCCCAAAAATAATATTCAAATCGACTTTCTCCGACTATTTTAAACTCACGTAGATCATTAGCGTTAGAATTAGCATATGTCACTAATGGAAGTAGCAAAACAAACATGAGGAAATTACGCATAACGAGTCCTTTGTTTAAAATTATGGGGAACAAATCTAATCTTATGATAAAACGGTTTTCGTCTTTATCTTTAATTTAATAAACGTATTTAGTGCTAAAATACAATTAAACATAACAGCCCAGGACACACCGTAAATCAACCAAAAAAACCAAAGAGGCTGCATCACAGTGATCACATCAAATCGTGCACCAGCCCAATAACTAGCCGGTGCAAACACTGCACAAACAACAAGACTAAGCTGCCAAGGTAAACGTGTTAAGAACTGCATTGACGTGTTGATTGTTAAAATCAATGCACTCCATAGCAAAACAAACCAAAATGGAAACGGATTTGACTTAAAACCCAACAATCCAAATTTGACCATCAAAAACTCAAAAACCAAAGCGACGAATAGCCCACATACCAATAAAAGTGAATCTTGCTTTTTTTGTTGGGATAAAAAGAGCATAAGAAATAAGACACAAGAAATAGGTAGTAAAGCCGAGTTTTCAAGGAGTAAGGCCATAAACCATACACCTTGAAATAAGATAAAATTAATAATCGAGCGCAATGCCATCACCTGAATGTGAAAAGCGTGGTTTCCTCGCAACCAAGTGAACGGTGCTCGTTACACGAGTTCTGAAGGCTCCCTCACAATAAGCGAGATAAAATAACCACAATCTATAGAAACGCTGGTCAAACTTTACCTTGTCAATTTCAGGCCAGCTCGCAATAAAACGTGTTCGCCAATCTGCCAAAGTTCTAGCATAATGCACCCCTATATCTTTAACAGTGTGAACCACCATATCCGATTGCTGTTTTATCTGTTTATTCATCTCATCAATGCAAGGTAAACAACCGCCAGGGAAGATATATTGCTGAATAAAGTCAGAATTTTTTAAATAGTGCTGATAACGTTGATCTGCAATGGTTATCGCTTGAATCAACATCGCACCAGAGTCTTTTAGTAAGTCATTACACTTTTTGAAAAAACTTGGTAAATATTCATGACCTACTGCTTCGATCATTTCGATAGACACCAACTTATCAAACTTGCCCTCTAATAACCGATAGTCTTGTTTTAAAAGCGTGATTTTTTCTGTCAACCCAAGCTCTGCTACCTTCTGTTCAACATAAGCATGCTGCTCATCTGAGATTGTTGTTGTAGTAACATGACATCCATAATGAGATGCTGCATGTATTGCAAATGCTCCCCACCCTGTGCCTATTTCTATTACCTTGTCGCCTTGTTGTAAGTCAACTTGCTGGCAGATCAAATCGAGCTTATGACTTTGAGCTTGCTCTAGCGTGGCATCTTTTGAAGGGTACACTGCACTGGAATAAAGCATTTCAGTACTTAAAAAAGAAGAATAGAGGTCATTGCCTAAGTCATAATGAGCGACAATATTTTTCTTGGAACCATTTTCAGAGTTTTTATTCTTAATATGGTTGAGCCTAAAATATATATTACTAAAGAAAGCAAACTTCTTTTCAAAAGCATCAAGCTGTGACTGGTTGATAGCAAATATTTCGATAAGCTTAGTTAAATCGTCACACTCCCAGTGACCCAGTATGTAAGACTCCCCCGCCCCTACACTGCCTGATAGAGCAAATGACTTGTACATAGCATGATCATTAACAACCACTTTTACTGATAAGTTTTTTTCACTATCATCACCAAAATGAATTACTTCATTACCATCTATTAATGATATACGACCAGTTTCAATGCTATTAAAGGCACCAAACACCAGCTTTTTATATATTTTTATAAGCCATCCACTGGATTGACTATTTGATAAACTGGATACTTTTTCCATTACACCACCTAACTAGTTTGAAGCAGACTCAGCTGCTACTTCCTGAGTGACCTATAAACGGCACTCGTTTACAAAACAATTTAAACGCATGAACGTATATACCTCTGAAAATAGTCCATGTCATTGCTGGGAACTGTTTAAAAATAGCAGAGATACCTTGTTTAGTTAATGACTGACGTCTTAACCTGAGTGTTGCATCAAACAACAGGTTATTGTCTTTTTTATTTTCAATATGGATTAAAATACTTTCGTTTTTTATACGCGTAGCCCAATGGTAATCCATATCTAAATTCATGAAAGGTGATACGGAAAAGACCTTTTTAAAGTTCACTTTCTTTTCAAGTGCGACTAAGTAGTAATGCCTCTCGTTCCAAGGCGTGTTGCTGACCTCTGCTACCATATGGGTTAAATGCCCATCAGGAGCTTCATATAAAAAGAAGTTAACTGGGCTAAAATAGATACCTAAGCAACGCAGTTGACCAAGCATGTAAACGTTAGAAAAAGTTTCTGTTACACCTAAATCACTAATTTTATTTAATGCGCGTGAAATAATCGTATTATTCTGCTCTGTCCCGTCTTTTAAATAATCAGATTGTTCAAACTTTAGTGCTTTAAAACCTGATGTGCCAAGTTGAGGATGAATACCATTGAGCAGTGAGGGCTGTGACAGGTCAACCCACATCATATAGAGTGGGTATTTAAATTCATGGGATTTAATCGCAAACCGACGATGACGCACATCGCCGGTAAAAACAGCGCTATTCAAATTCAACACCCAATTGACGCGCTACATCCACGGCGCTTCTTACACCGTCTTCATGAAAACCGTTATACCAATAGGCCCCGCAGAAATAAGTGTTATTTGTGCCATCGATATTGTGTTTTTGTTGTTGAGCAGCAATTGACGCTTCATTAAAAACAGGGTGATGGTATATGAACTCACGTATAATTTTATTTTTATCAATACCTTGCTTATGGTTTAAAGTAACACAAAACTGTGTATCACTTTTAATACCTTGAAGAATATTCATTTGATATGTAACCACAGCGGCTTTGTCTGTACTGTCATTTAACAAGTAATTCCAACTTGCCCAGGCAGCTTTTCGTTTTGGCAATATAGCAGTGTCTGTGTGTAAAATAACTGAATTTTCGGAATAAGGTATCGCACCGAGCACCGCCTTCTCATCGTTACTTGGCGATGATAATAACGATAATGCTTGATCAGAATGGCAAGCAAAAATAACTTTATCAAACTGCTCTTTTTGACCATTTTTGAAGTTTATAACAACATGTTCCTCGGTGCGTTCAACACTTTCGATATCACTGTTCAAACGAATTCTATCGGCAAACCCATTGATTAACGGGTTGATGTATTCACGAGAACCGCCTGGTATGACATACCACTGCGGACGGTTAGTAATATCAAGCAAGCCGTGATTAAAGAAAAATTTAACAAAAAATTCAACGCCAACATGACTCATTTCCTTGATACTGGTAGACCAAATAGCCGCTCCCATAGGTAGAATATAATGGTAGCGAAAGAAGTCATTAAAATTATGTTTGTCTAAAAGCTGACCGAGCGTTTGTTTTTCATATGTATTTTTACTGTGGAGTGCTTTACATAATTTATTAAATCGCACTATGTCACTTAATAATTTGTAAAAGCGAGGGCGAAAAATATTGCGTTTTTGCGCAAATAAACTTGTGAATGTATGTCCGTTGTATTCAAATCCAGTTTGTTCGTTATGAACACTGAAACTCATTTGTGTTGGTTTGCGGTTTATACCAATTCGACTAAGCAATTTTTCAAAGTAAGGGTAAGTTCTATCATTGAACACTATAAACCCTGTGTCCACTGCATAACTGCTTCCTTCAATGTCAACGTCAACAGTTGCTGTGTGGCCGCCAATGTAGTTGTTTTTTTCAAATACCGTTACGTCGTATTGTGTGTGGAGTAAATGAGCACAGCTCAATCCTGAGATACCTGAGCCAATAATTGCAATTTTTTTCAACGAGTTAATCCTTTTGCTAACTTAAGCCATATTGGTAATGGCAAAATACGCATACATTTTAGAATAAGTGTAAATCGATAGGGAAAATGAACTTCTTTTCTTCGTTTTTTAACGCCTGATATGATGTAATCAGCTGCTTTTTCTGCTGAAACAGCCATAGGCATTGGAAAATCATTTTTATCTGTTAAGGGCGTTTTTACAAAACCAGGATGAACTAAGGTCACATCTACATCGTTCAAGTCGATAGCTAAACACTTTGCTAAATAACTTACACCGGCTTTTGAGGCACCATATGCCTCCGAGCGAGGTAATGGTAAGTATGTAACACTTGAACT
The DNA here is from genome assembly GCF_001469215.1 of Pseudoalteromonas sp. H105. Taxonomy (GTDB): domain Bacteria; phylum Pseudomonadota; class Gammaproteobacteria; order Enterobacterales; family Alteromonadaceae; genus Pseudoalteromonas. The sequence goes on along the minus strand of NZ_LOFH01000002.1, from coordinate 296,947 downwards.
CACTAGCACTAATTGACCACCAGGTTTAATTTTAGGTAATAACGCCTCTAAACAATAACCGATAGATAAAAGATTTGCGTTAATTACGCGAGTAAATAAGCTGCTATCAAAATTGCGGGCATCGTCTATATACTCACAATTACCTGCGTTTAATATGACACGGTCAAACTGGTTGTAGGCCATTGTAGCGCTTTTTATATCTTGTAAATCAGTTGCATCGAATTTGCATGGTTCAATATTTTGATGAGTAGCAAGCTGAGCTAGTTTTTCTGTGTTACGACCACATGCAATAACAGTATCACCTTGCGCTGAATACTGCTTAGCTAACTCCTCACCAATACCTGAAGTGGCGCCTGTAATTAATGTAATCATGATTGAGTTGCTCTTTTATCAATAAGTTTAATTACAGAACCGACCAAAGGGATATTACGGTACAAGAGCGCGCCTACATCAAAATAGTCTTGATGTTCAACAATTTTATCACCATTAAACACAAGGTGACTGTGGCCCTTCACTGTAATTTCTTTATTGTTTGCCAACTTAGGGTGTCGGTACTTCATTACCCAATAAACGAAGGCATTATCACCAGCACAATGATGGCTTGTTATATCAAAGTCACACTCTTGTACGTTGCTATACAGGTCAGAAAAATAACTGTGTAAGTCTTCTAGTCCAGCAACTTCATGTAGCGGGTCAGAAAAGTGAATGTTAGGCGCATATATGTCACCTAAAAGGTGCAGGTTATGCTTATTCAACTGTTGATATATACTAACGAATGACTCAACTCTTTGCGTACTCATTTTATTCCTTCGTTATACCTTAAATGCGGCTAGTGCTCTTTCTCTTGCTGCTTTATGATCCACTATCGCTGGCCAGTAATCGTCACTTCGACCGATACTGGCTAAATATTTATGCGGAAAATGAACCTGCTTATCAGGAACATTCTTAAGCTCTGGTATAAACTTACGGATAAAATCACCTTTCGGATCAAACCGTTCACTTTGTGTTATGGGATTAAAAATTCGAAAGTATGGCTGTGCATCACACCCGGTACTCGCAGCCCATTGCCAGCCACCGTTATTCGACGCTAAATCACCATCAATGAGGTGCTGCATGAAGTATCGTTCGCCTTTGCGCCAATCTATGAGTAGATGTTTGGTTAAAAAACTTGCCACTACCATTCTCAACCTATTATGCATCCACCCTGTTTCATTAAGTTGGCGCATAGCTGCATCCACTAGCGGATAGCCTGTTTTACCTTCACACCAAGACTTAAAATCTGCGTCATCTTGACGCCACTTAACAGCATCATATTTTTCGTTAAAATTCTTGTATTTATTTAATGACGGAAATGCGACTAATAAATGTCGATAGAACTCACGCCAGACCAATTCATTAACCCAAGTAAATAAATTACTTTTTGCGCTTTTTAATACATCTACATGACGCTGTTGCACAAGCGCAACAAGCTGATGCGTGCTGACAATGCCTAGCGCAATATAGGGGCTCAATCCGGACGTACCTTTTACTGCTGGGAAATCACGTGACTCTTTATAATCAGTGAGTTTTTCGTCAATAAAGCGATGAATGACTTTACTTAATGTTTCATCGTCAACAGGCCATTTACTGGAGCAACCATCTGATTGTAATAAGTCACAGCAATTCCATGAAATTGCGGGGAACGTGTCAGGTAGCGCATTAAAATGAAAATGTGTATCTTGATATTGCTTTAGCCATGCATTCTTAAAAGGCGTAAATACCTTATACATATCCCCGTTTTTTGTTGTTACTGTGCCTGGGGGAGCGATCAAATCGCCATCATAATAATGGATATTTATGTCAGACTGATTAGCCCAAGATACAAATTGACTGTCTCTTAGTTGCTCATTTATTTCATACTCTTTGTTAGCATAAATGGATTTAACGCCCTGCTCTGAAATAAAATCACATAAAACAGAAACAGATGACGTGTAATCTTTGCAATTAAGAACATGTAATTTTATACCGTGTTCACTCAATAACGGCCCTAAATAAGCAACTCTTCGTTTGAGTAAATCGACTTGAATTGGGGCTACCCCATGCTGTACCCACTGTTCTGGCGTTACACAAAAAACGGCGTCGTGACACCCAGATTCAATGGCATCATACAATGCGAAATTGTTAAAAAGGCGCAAATCGCGCCTAAACCAAAAAATTGTATCCATTAAATTCCGAAGCGTAATTTTAGATCATGAGGATAGGGGTTAAAGTAAACTTGTTGCTCAAGATACTCGATTGGATGAACTTTAAGGTGATGCTTAACCAATGTTAATGGAACATAAAGTGGAACAAGGCCTTGTCTGTACTCATCAATTGCATCACGTAATTCTTGTTTTTCTATTTTCGAAAGTAGCTTTTTAAAATAACCTTGTAAATGCATCAATGTATTACTGTTATTTTTCCGGGAAGCTGGTTTTTTAAGTGCTGTCATTAAACCAGATATGTAATCATCTGCAAGTGCCTCATAATCAGTCCCATCATAAGTGCCCAAGAGGTTACCTAAATCTTTATAAGCTTGGTAATTATGTGCCATTAGCAAGTATTTGTACTTAGCGTGAAACTGAGTTAAACGATGAACAGTAACTGGCAGTTCTCTAAGTACCTGCCAATTTTTGTACGTGTAAATACGCATGACAAAATTTTCGCGTAAATGCATATCATTCAAGCGACCGTTTTCTTCACATGGTAACAGTGGGTTATGAGCCATTATCTGCTCTGCAAAAAAACCAACACCTTCAGAAGTATTACCAGTACCAGCTTCATTGTATATTTTTATACGCTCCATGCCACAACTTGGGCTTTTAGCACAAAAAATAAAGCCGCTTAATTTAGACGCCTGTTCAGTAGCTACTTTTTTCCCGTACTCAGTCAATTGGGGGCCAACATCACCAGTACCATCTGGCCTACATACTTTAATTGTGTCACCGACTCTAACTTGCCTAATGGTAGGCCTAGGTATAGGTAGACCTACAGCAACTTCTGGACAAAAACGTTGATATTTAACATGTTTACCAAGTTCATCCATGCAGAAATTCGATTTTTTATGACCTGTGTCAAAACGTACTTTTTCACCAGCTAGGCACGCACTTATGCCTAGCTTGATAATCTGTTCTTGCATACTCATCCTAGTATATAAAATTGCCTATCGGGTTTAACAACTTACTTAACCCTTTATTGAAGTGTAGAGCACTACTAACAACAGTAAAGCACAAACAACCTTCTTTTGTAATTGGCGTATGATCATGACGACCGTCGAGTATAATGAAATCACCTGGAACATAATCACCTGATTCATCACTGAATTCACCATCAAGCAACAGTGTGAGCTCAAAACCCGTGTGTGTATGCTCAGGTATTTCGCCACCTGCAGCAATATGAAGCAAACTAGATCGCAATGGGCCATCATCCAGAGCAACACGAGAACGCGATAATTTACCCATTTGCATAAACTTGCTATGAGCGATACGCGACAAACTACGTGGTAACAGGTAATCTTGCTCATTTACGCTGATATTTTTAGGCTGTACCTCATAAACGTCATCGATGGATTCGTCCATTGTAATAGCATCAAACAAGGCAGAAGAGCCTTCGAAATCTTCATCGTCTAAAATGTCTTCGATGGATTCATCCGTAAAAACGTGGTTGGCTTTTGTTGCCTCAAGAGCAGCTACTTTACTTTTACAACACGGACACATGTCAACATGAATCGCAACCGCTACATTTAGACTTGCAGGTAAATCTGCTGATACAAATTGAGATAAAATTTCATCTGTTGGATGGTGTTTAATCATGGTTTTCTCCCATCTCGTTGCGAAGCTTTTGTAGCGCTAAACGAAGTCTTGATTTTACTGTTCCAACTGGGATTCCAAGTTGATCAGCCAATTGCTCTTGTGACATATCTTGAAAATACACGCCTCTTACAACATCACGCTGGGCCTGAGGTAATTTTTCAAGGTAATTTTTAATTTGTTTGTCTTCTAAATGGTCACTGAATTCATAATTTTCTGTTTCGTGTTGCTCAATCAGTGGCCAAATATCTTCACTGATGCAATCTTCTTTCGTGCTTTTCATTTTTCTAAGCATATCGAATGAGGCATTACGCATCACTGTGTAAACCCAAGTCGTTGCTGCGCCTTTGTCATTATTGTATAGATGCGCTTTTCGCCATACTGAAGTCAGCGTTTCTTGCACAAGTTCCATAGCTTGTGCTTCAGAATTAAATTGTTTAATTCCAAAACGCTTTATCTTGGGAGAAAAATAAGAAAATAAGTAAGCAAACGCTTTTTTGTCTCTGCTTGTTGCAACTGCAAATAAAGAATCTGCAAGTTCTTTGCTCGGTGTATCCGCCATGGCAGTGAAGTTACCTGTTTTAGGTGTACAACGTGTAGAATGTTGTTGACTTACCATTGTTAGTTCCCCTTTATATTCACTCCTATACAATACGCAGAGGAAAATAATAAGATCACATTTTTAGGTAAATTCGTTATTAATCACAGTATGGAGGAAATTTTGAATATTCGCAAAGCCTGAGTTGAACGCAAGCTGTTGTTTTTTATTATGAGATATTGGAATTAACTCAAGCCATCGAGCAATAACCCAAGGGAGATCATCAAAACATGTGGATTTATAAATAGAAGAAAGTTCATGGTTTTCTTTAAATAGCTTTTCTAATGATTCTTTAAGAATATAATCACTTAAACTCAGTGGTTGAGTGTGACTGAGCCAACCAGGGCCTTCTAACAACGCAGTTTCACCGTAACGCAGTTTACTTTTACTGAAAGTGACATTATTTATAGTAACAATTGATTGCGCGTGTATGTCAATTAATAGATGGCCTTTTTCATCTTGGTCGAAATCGACAATTTTAACCAAGCAACCTGTCTCAGGTACATTGCTAAAAGACTCAGAGTCGAAATCGCAGAGTACAAATAGACCGTCACTCTTAAGCGCCTCTTTAACCATATCTAAATACCGCACTTCAAATATTCTAAGTCGTGTGTATCCACCAGGTAAAATAAAAACAGGTAATGGAAAGATTGCACGTATCATATTGCCCTACTACTTCAGCTTAACTATGCATTACTTTACGTGCATCGCAGTGTATAAGATCAACATCAAAAGTTGTTTTAATCTATTAGCCTACATTTAACCATTGCCCAACGTTTCTGAGTATTTCAAATGAAGCATACGCACTTAATAAGCTTACAACTGGTGCTATCATTAAAACAAATAATCCTAATTCACTGCTCATCAGATTAACCCTCTACCTTTGGCGTGACTAATGAAGCCGTTTGCTCTTTTGTATTGATTACTGCTACATCAGTTACATTTTCAACTGGCTCTGAAAGCAGGCTATTTAACATATTTTGTGAATCAATTAATAATGACTCCTTCAATTTACTTTGCAATTCATTGCTCGTATTTTCTATATATGAACTAATGCTATTTGAAAGTGTTTGAGTAAGGTCAAGTTGACCATCATTTGCACTTACTTGTGTAGAACCAACAACCAATAGCGCAGCAACAGATAATTTAATTAAGCTTTTCATAATGGTATTCCTTATTGAGTTATTAAGTTAGTCGCTATTACTTAATCAAAGGTTGTGCCAACTGAAAAATAAAAATTAACTTATTGATATATAATGATAAATATAAATACACCTTCAGCGAACATTCAGAGCGTGGTTTTTTTAGCCATCTAAGTTAGTTAAATTAACCAAAATTTAGCCACTAATTTTACATTGAAAATTTCAGCGTACACTTGTACACTGAAATTCCTTTAGCCATTAATCTTAATGAGTGTGTTATGAGTGTTATCCCTGCTTATTCTAAAAAAGAAGAGCAATTAAATGTGCTGACGCATGGTGCTGGCGTTATTTTTTCGCTGTATGTGCTTTGGGATCTGATCATAAAATCTGATAGCTTGGCGCAAGGGACAAGCGCATTGATATATGGCGCGAGCCTATTTTTATTGTTTTTAGCATCAACGCTTTATCACAGTAGTTCATCTGAGCGAGCGCGTGCTTTTTTTAAAAAATGTGACCATTGTGCTATTTATATTTTAATTGCGGGTACTTACACACCATTTTTAGTGCTTTCCTTGTCAGGCTTACTGTCTACTTTAACGCTAGTGTTCATTTGGTCTTTAGCAGTGGGTGGGGTTTGCTACAAACTATTTGTAAAAAATCAAAATAAAAGAGTGTCGTTAACAACTTACTTATTAATGGGGTGGTTTGCTGTCGCCATTGTGTACCCACTTTATTTAAACGTGAACATTAATGCACTGTGGTGGTTACTCAGTGGTGGTATTTTTTACAGTTTAGGGACTATTTTTTATAGTGCCAAACACCGCCAATTTAGCCACGCAATTTGGCATGTATTTGTAATATTAGGCTGTGTTTGCCATTTTATTGCAATTAACCAATATGTTTATTAATCACCCAAATTATTGCCACTGATATAACCGCATATTGACTTTACCATTTTTAAACACAATCCCTTCAGCGAGCAATAACTGATATTGCCGAATGTATTGCGCTGTACCTTCTGCAAAAGAGATCTTCCCTTGGCTATTAATCACGCGATGCCAAGGGATAGTTGAATCTTTTGGCATTAGCTTTAACAACCGCCCCACTAACCGTGCGTTATTGACAAGCCCTGCCATGACTGCAACTTGTCCATAACTGGCAACACAACCTGTTGGAATGTTTGCTATTACAGTATAAATTTTATCTTCTTTGGTTACTTTGCTGTCATTCATTTCTAAATTGTTCACTAACTTGTTTAAAACCTTGCCATATTGCACGTGCAACAGGCCCATGATGCGTTGCATGCTGCCTAAAAACACGAATTTGCGCACTAAACATGTGCTCTCGGTCCAACACTTCGACTTGTTGTAATAAACCCGCATCCAGTTCGGCTTGACAATGGCCTATACAGATCATTGTCCAACCAGCACCAGAAACTAAAAATGATTTTAAGGTAGCAATATCATCAATCTTCATAATTGCTGAGCCTTTTGAATAAGAAAGCCGCTCAGAGTCAAAACTCATTTCACTTTCAAACATTGCAAGGCATGGATAATGCTGAAGTTGCTCATAGTTAACTTGTTTTGGTACTAAATTCTTTGCACACACAATACCAATATCTAACTTTCCGATAGGTAGACTTTCTAAATCACCAGTTGCATGAAAAAGGTCAAACCAAGGCCCTATTCCTAAATCGGCCTGACCTTTATTTACTTGCTCTAAAGAAGCAAATCGCTTTCCACTACTGACACTAAACTCAGTACTTTGAAATTCAGTAAATGCATCGCAAATAATATCGTTATATAACGGCGCATGACAGAGCTGTTCATAACAAATCTTAAAGCTTGCTTCATTACCTAATGCTAATTCACTGGCTAACTGACTTAAATGAGATTGCGCTACCAATAATTGAACCGCTTCTCGGTGAAATAATTTACCTTTTTCAGTGAGAGTTAACCTGTACTGTGTACGATCGAGCAACTCAAAACCGAGCTCTTGCTCAAGCTTTTTTATAGCAAGCGTCAATGCTGGTTGCGTCTTATGCAAAGCATTTGCAGCCTTTGATAAGCTTTGTGTTGACACGATAGCATCTAACATCTTTAGTTGAACAAGGTTCATTTTATATTCCCGCCAAAGAGCATTAATTTTATTTATGATCTTTTTAAAATTTAATAATTTTTATTTTATATGTTTGCGGCGTATGCTGCACCTAATTAATGTTTTCATAGCCACGGAGAAGACCATGAAACTGTCGTCAGTTTTGATTTTATCATCACTCTTGCTAAGTTTAGTTGCGTGCAAAGAAGCTGCAACGGATAAAGTAATCGAACAGCCGATTCGACCAGTAAAATTATTTGATATTGGTGCTAATTCAGATGAGACAATACGCAGTTTCCCTGCAGAGGTCGTTGCTAATCAAGGCTCATATTTAGCCTTTAGAGTGAATGGTGAATTACTGAAGTTTCCTGCTTTAGCGGGTCAGCATGTTGAAAAAGATCAACTGCTTGCCAAACTAGACCCTGAAGACTTTCAACTCCAGTACGATGAACGCAAGGCACGTTTTGAACTAGCGCAGTCACAACTAGAACGCGTAAAAAAATTATTTGATAAATCCATCACCAGTCAATCTGAGCTAGACCAAGCACTGGCCAATAAACAAGTTGCAGAGTCAGCGCTGAAAATCGCTAAAACGAACTTAGACAACAGTGAGCTGCGCGCGCCATTTAGTGGCACAGTGGCTAAAGTATTTGTAAAAAACTATGAAAACATTCAGGCAAAGCAAAATATTTTACGTTTAGAAACCCGTGATTTAATGGATGTGGTTATTCAAGTACCAGAGAAGCTCATCGCCCGCATAGATAAAGATGCAAACTACCAACCTACTGTTGTTTTTGATGGCTACCCTGATAAATCATACACTCTCACTATTAAAGAGTTCGATACGCAAGCAGATCCTGCCACTTTGACATACAAAGTTGTGTTTTCACTACCAGTACCAAAAGATTTCAATCTGCTTGCAGGCATGACTGGCCGAGTTGATATCGATTTAAGTAAAATTACACATTCGCAATCGAGCTATATTTTATTACCAGTTGAAGCAGTGTTTTCTGAGCCAACAGAGCAAGCTAATAGCAGTTATGTTTGGGTATATGATCAACAAACAGGCAAAGTAAACAAGCAAGCAGTTGAAGTAGGCCAATTGCATAGAAGTGGCATAGAAGTACTTTCTGGGCTTAAAAAAGGCCAAACCGTGGTGGCTGCCGGTGTTCACTATTTAAAAGAAGACATGCAAGTACGTCCGTGGCAAAAAGAGCGAGGCCTATAAATGAGCTTTGCAGAAGTTGCTATCAAACACAAAGTGGTTAGTTGGATGTTTGCACTCCTATTACTTATTGGTGGTGCGGTTTCCTATTTAGGGCTTGGGCAGTTAGAAGACCCAGAGTTTACGCTAAAAAAAGCCATGGTTATAACTCTTTACCCAGGTGCATCACCACAGCAAGTTGAAGATGAAGTCACTTTCCCTATTGAAAATGCTATTCAACAATTGCCCTATGTTGACTATGTAACAAGCATATCATCACCGGGAAAATCGCAAATCTCCGTTGAAATGAAAAGCACTTATCGCAAGCAAGATTTACGTCAAATCTGGGATGAACTACGCCGCAAAATTAATGACAATGCATCCTCGCTCCCCAGCGGTGTTTACCCAAGCACCGTACTGGACGATTTTGGTGATGTTTATGGTGTAATGTACGCCGTCAGTGGTGATGGGTACTCGTATGATGAACTCAAAGACTACGTTGATTACTTAAAGCGTGAGCTGGTTTTGGTAGATGGTGTAAGTAAAGTAACCGTTAATGGAGAACAACAAGCACAAGTTATGGTAGAAATTTCTACTCGGAAACTTGCGCAATTAGGGATTGCCCCCAATCGAATTTACCAGTTACTCCAATCACAAAATACAGTGTCTAATGCGGGTAAAGTACGCGTTGGTGATGAATCAATACGACTTCACCCTACAGGGGAGTTTAAAGATGTATCTGAACTTGAAAATCTACTCATTTCAAAACCAGGCGCAAGTGAATTAATTTATTTGGGCGATGTAGCAACGGTATACCGTGAATACGCCGAAGTACCAAACAATGTAATGCGGTTTAACCAACAACAAGCTTTATTAGTCGGTGTGTCGTTTAGTACCGGCGTTAATGTGGTGGATGTTGGCAATAATATTCAATCCCATTTAGCATCACTGGAATACCAACGCCCACATGGCATGGAAATAAACACCGTATATAACCAACCCGTTGAAGTAGAGAAGTCAGTCAGCGGATTTATTATTAGTTTATTAGAAGCCGTTGCAATCGTCATCGTTGTATTGCTGGTATTTATGGGACTGAAAAGTGGCGTACTAATTGGCGTTATATTATTACTTACCGTATTGGGAACCTTCATTTTTATGAAGCTATTTGCGATAGATTTACAGCGTATTTCGCTAGGCGCCTTGATCATTGCATTGGGCATGCTGGTCGATAACGCCATCGTCGTCACCGAAGGGATATTAATCAACCTAAAGCGTGGCCAAACTAAACTCAAAGCTGCCAGTAATATTGTGCAGCAAACAAAATGGCCTTTACTCGGTGCAACGGTAATCGCAATCACCGCTTTTGCGCCTATTGGGTTAAGCTCTGATGCCAGTGGTGAATTTGCTGGTAGCCTATTTTGGGTGCTACTAATCTCACTCCTCCTTAGCTGGATCACAGCCATAACACTTACGCCATTTTTTGCAGATTTAATGTTTAAACAGTCACAAGTAAAAGATGAAAGCCACGGTGATGACCCTTATCAGGGCTTTATATTCAGTATTTATAAAAGCCTATTGAGTAATGCAATGCGTTTTCGTAAAACGACCTTGTTGTTAATGTTAGTGTTGCTTGCCAGCTCAATTTTTGGCTTTAAATTCATTAAACAAGCATTCTTTCCTGCATCAAATACCCCGATGTTTTATGTAGATTATTGGCATACACAAGGCGCTGATATCCATGCAACCATGGATGGCGTTGCTAAACTAGAAGCCTTTTTGCAAAAAGATGAACTCGTAGAAGAAGTCACCTCAACCATAGGCCAAGGCGCGCCACGATTTATGTTGACCTACGCACCTGAAAAATCATACCCAGCTTATGGACAATTAATTATTCGGGTAAAAGACCGTGAAGCCGTCTCCACTATGATTGCTAAAGTACGTGACTATGAGTATAGCCACGTGTTTGATGCCAAGCTTAAAATTAAGCGGATGGAAATTGGCCCATCGACCGACGCTAAAATTGAAGCACGCTTCTCTGGTGCAGACCCAGTTATACTTCGAAAGCTTGCTAAAGAAGCCAAAGAAGTACTCAGCCAAGATGCTGGCGCGTTTAATATTCGTGATGATTGGCGCGAGCGCTCAAAACTAATTCGCCCTCAACTAAACGAGCAAAAAGCACGTCGTTTGGGTATTGCTAAAACAGACTTAGATCAACTATTACTGACTAGTTTATCAGGCAAAAAAGTCGGCGTGTATAAAGACGGCACTCAACAATTACCTATTATTGCCCGCTCCCCTGCAGAAGAGCGCTTAAATGTAGAAAGCTTGCGCGACTTACAAATATACAGCCCTGTACTTGGCGTATTTGTGCCCGTTACCCAAGTGGTTGATGAGTTTGTTGTAGAATGGGAAGACAGCCTAATAATGCGTCGCGACCGCAAACGTACCATCACAGTTATGGCCGACCACGATGTCATTGGTGATGAAACGCCTGCTAAACTGTTTGCTCGTGTAAGGGGAGGTATTGAAGCAATAAAACTCCCTCATGGCTATGAGTTGCAATGGGGCGGCGAATTTGAGTCAGCATCAAAAGCGCAAAAAGCCATATTTGGCTCATTGCCTCTTGGCTACCTCGCCATGTTTGCAGTGACGGTGTTGTTATTTAACTCAGTTAAAAAGCCACTTGTGATTTGGGCCACTGTGCCACTGGCAATCATAGGTGTTAGCGCGGGTTTATTATTAATGAATGCCGCATTTAGCTTTATGGCTTTATTAGGTCTATTAAGCTTAAGCGGTATGCTGATCAAAAACGGCATTGTGTTAGTCGATCAAATAAACCTTGAGCTAAGTGAAGGCAAAGAGCCCTACCAAGCCGTATTTGATTCCGGTGTAAGCCGTGTACGCCCTGTGGCGATGGCTGCTATCACTACTATTTTAGGCATGATCCCACTGTTGTTTGATGTGTTCTTCCAATCAATGGCAGTAACCATTATGTTTGGTTTAGGCTTTGCCACCATACTCACGCTAATCGTGGTGCCAGTACTTTATACCATGGTGTTTAGAATTAAAGTGCCTAAAAAAAGCTAACAAAAAAAGGCCAAGTAATTCACATTACTTGGCCTTGATCAAAGCTTATCTCATCTGAACTCTAGTTACTGAGTTACTTTTTTAAACTCAGTGTGCCTGTTCTTCGTTTTGCTGTTGCACGAGGTTTATTAAAGGACTTATTGGCTGTTACAGGCTGTTGCGACTTTGCTTTTTCAACATGCTTTTGAAAGTCACGTTTTTTAACATCGGCTGTGGCTTGTTTGTTTTCATCAATTGAGCGCTCTTCTGTTTTGCCAGAGTCCGCAATTGAATCATTAATTAATGCCATTTCTTGTTCAGTTAAATGACGCCATTGCCCTACTTTTAAACCTTTGAGCGTCACGTTCATAATACGTGTGCGCTTTAATGTGACTACTTCATAGCCAAGGTATTCGCACATTCTACGTATTTGTCGGTTCAAGCCTTGGGTCAAAATAATGGTGAACTCTTTTGCGCCGGTTTGCGTAACTTTACATTTTTTAGTGACTGTATCTAGGATGGGAATGCCGCCCGCCATTTTATTTACAAACTGGCGGTTAAGGGGTTTATCAACAGTTACTACGTATTCTTTTTCATGATTATTACCTGCACGAAGGATTTTGTTAACGATGTCGCCTTCGTTGGTTAAAAAGATAAGCCCTTCAGAGGGGCGATCAAGACGACCAATAGGGAAAATTCGGTCCGGGTAATTAACCGCTTTAACAATATTACTTTGAATTTTACGCTCGGTAGTACAGGTAATACCTACCGGTTTATTGTAAGCAATATACGCGCGTTTAGGCACTTTTTTAAGTGGTTTACCGTCAATCAATACATTATCAGTGACCGCCACTTTTACACCCATTTCAGGGCGATTGCCATTCACAGTGACACGACCGTCTTCAATATACTTATCAGCTTCACGACGAGAGCAAAAACCAGTGTCACTTATAAATTTATTTAATCGTTTTAAATCTGTCATGGCCAATTCGTTTTAATTTTAAAGGCCGATATTGTATACCCAAACCGCCCTAAGATGCGAGTTACAGTTGGAATTAAAAGCGATTAAGGCAAGGGATTGATTGCAAATAATAGTGGTTCTATTGTTAAAAACAATAACGCAGTATACATCGCTTTTAAACCAACCCTGTGGGCGTTTCACAGACTCTGACCTTATCGTTGTTACTTATTAAAAGGAACTGACATTGTTGCAAAATTGCGCCTTAATATAATCCCCAGTGAAACGCTGAATTCTGCATATTGCCTTGGTTTGGGCATAAACCAGTGCTAACGTTTTGCACGGTTAATCCTGATTTTGACTTTTGTCTTTACGTAATTGAGACACATCAAATACATAATGAGCCTGTTTAGTGTGGAATAAGGAAAGTTGTTTAAAATCTAAAAAAGTCCAATCGTCAATGTCTATAAGGTAATCATATTGGTGAATATTGTCTTGGGTTATCACACCCAGTTCAAATTCAACCTTGGTGTTGTTTTGCCAAAAAGGATGTCCATTATGATAATCAACTAAAGTGGTTAACGCCCAACCTCCCATCAAATAATGCCCGCCGACACTAGCGATCAGTTTTTTTTGTTTAATCAAATTTAAATTATCTATAAGCCAATCAAATCCGCCAATTAAATAAGGGGGCTCGTTATTCTCTTTTACTGCGGTATAAGATCCTAATGCCATTAAATCAGATGCGCTCCAAATTATATTTGTATCAGGGTATCTTTTAATTAATTTTTTAGTTTTATCCATCGCTTCCGATTTTGACCACCCCGCATAAACCGTTTGATTCAGGCTTAACCCCTGTGTTTTTAAATAGGCTTTAAGCCCATCACTTCGCGCATCAGACTCAGTACCATAGTGCCCATTAATTGCAACCACATGAGGTGTAAGCGCATTCGCTGTTGCTTTTTCCAGCAGTGCCTTTGCTAACATAAAGCCTGCGGTGTAGTTATCGTGGTAAATTTCACCCAACCAAAATTTAAAATGCGCTTGAGGGCCTAAAATAGCTGCGCGCTCTTCACCTGTAATGGTTTGCTCTAAGGTAATAAATTTTACATTAAATTTTTCAAGCAGTGACATGGATTGCTCAGCACCACCGGGGTAATTTAATAGAACAACGTAATCTGGAGTGGCTCTGTACTGAAGATATTTTTTTAGTTCGGCTAATTGGATATAACGGTTCCCTTCACCATAAATAACATCAAGCTTAACGTTGTTTTGCTTGGCAGCGACCTCCATTATAGCCTGAACTTTTGCCCAAAAGGGTTCACCTTCAATAGATGGATTAACAAATAAAACTGATATTGCATTACTTGCTGCGGCTTGTGAGCTCACAATTAAACACAGTACTAAAAGCAGAATTTTCATATCGTGACCTAATATTGCCTGCCAAAATTTAAGCATAGCCCACTAACTTTACCTTGACAGTTTTCGCCAGACTAATTCAAGAGGCCCTTGTTTGAAATAACAACTATAAAGCCAACAACTAAAATATTGGATCAGCGCAAGTACTGTGACTAAACATACATAATCAAGCCGATTAAAACTTAATATCCAATGTGGATAAAATAGTTTAAATAGCAAAAACAAGCATATCGTTTGAGAAATATAAGCGGTTAAAGACATTCGACCTAACCGCATAAACCCAATTATGATCCAATTATCTTTATTAGCTGCTTTTACAATGATGTGAATTAACAGTAAAGCGGTAAATAAAGCGGCAAGCCAATTTAATGGCTCTTTCAGTATGTGTGCCAATTGAAAATGTTGGTACTCCAATAGCACTCTTAAACATGACAGTAAAAAAGCAATACATCCAACAGTACGAACGGTGGCAGCCGGTAAACCATCATCAAATATTTTTAATTTATAAATATATACGCCAACCAGCATTACGGCAGCGCTCATCCATAGCGTAATTAATGGGACAGCGATAATCATGAAGACAAACATTACCGCATTTGTGCCCATTATATTGCCTAAGCTCGACACTATTTGCTCATAACTTTGTAAAAATGCACTATCAGTGCGATTGATAGCAATATGGGGCTCCATTAACATTAAAACCACGCTCATCAATGCGCCTATTAGCAAAAATTGCCATGCACGCTTAATAATTAGTGTGTTGTCTGCATTCAAATATTTACACGTCAACCAACCCGCGCAGGCATAAATAAACAAAATATCACCCGCCCACAGCAAAAAACCATGCAGTAGGCCAAACAGTGCTAACACCCTTAAACGCTTTTTAAGTACCGCAATATCTTGATAACGTTGCCATTGGATATATAGCCCCGCACCAAATAACACGCAAAACATACTACGAAAACGACCGTCAATAAAAAAGAGGTTTACAGTCTGTATTACATCATCAGACAAAGGGGGGATTGGTTGTGCTACATAGCCAAATTCAAATAAACCAAAAAAATAAACGTTCATGTACATCAGGCCTAAAACGGCTATGCCACGAATTACATCCATGTTTTTATTTCGCATTACAGTGCTCTAATGGTATTTTTGCGTATTTGACCAGCTTAACGCATTTTCATATAACTTTGGTAAACCATCGCTTGAAATATTTAAAAAGACCACGGCTTTTTCCAATGCCCACCAGCTGCCCGACTCATACGCTTTAACGGTTTCTAAAATATAGTAAAGTGTGTTTTTTTCCGCCATCAGTGCCGATTTAATTTCCTCAGGGAAAGGTAACTTATCAAGTAGTTGCGCCATTGGCCTGTCTAAAATGGCATCTAGTAATGAAAAGAGTCCTGTCAAAAAGGCGCTATTAGCTTGGCTCGGGGCCACTTTTTGCGCAAGTAATTCACAAAATCTCGCGCGGATTATGCACATTTTTACCAACTCAGCGGGTTTAGATTTGGACACATGCGCGGTAATAATTAAACTAACAAACTTTCGAATATGTTCTTGCCCTAAATAAACTAAGGCCTGTCTGATGGATTCGATTTCTTTTTGCACCGGAAAGACACCACTGTTTATCAACCTTAACAGTTTAAACGCAAGGGCTGTGTCTAACTGAAATAGGCTTGCAATCGTGTTGATATTTGGGTTTTCTTTCATTGCTTGTGCATAAATAGACAAAGCTAGCGCATGATTCATATCAATGTCTTTTTGCTCAATCACTAAAGGTTTAGCAAAGAAGTAGCCTTGGAAATAATCAAATCCCATTTTATGTGCTAATTGAAAGTCATCGGTGGTTTCTATTTTTTCAGCTAATAATTTAATCTTTTTATGTTTCTTTAGCTGGGAAATTAAACCATTTAATTGTTTGAGTGGGGTAATTTGAATATCAAATTTTATTAGTTTAATAAACTTGAGAAAGCGGTCCCACTTTGGCTCATAGACAAAATCATCGAGTGCTAAAATATAATTTTTATGAAAAAGGTCACGGCAAAGCTGATAGTTTTCTTCGGTGGGTTCTATGTCTTCTAGTAGCTCTAGGACAACATCATTTGAAGGTAAAAATGTGCATAAATCCATTTTTAATGAATCAGGGCCAATATTGATTAATGCTTTCTTTCCTGACGTAATATGACGGGTGCCAAAGTTGAGCTGATTTTCCATAATAAGCTTTGCAGTGGCAACACTTTCATCTATATCAGGAAAGAAGTTGTCTGTACTATTACGAAACAACAATTCATACGCCACAACATGTTGGCGACGATTGAATATTGCTTGACGCGCAACAAATACTTGCACTAGATTGCCCTTATTCTGGACTTTTTACCCTTATTGCTTCTATTGATAAGGTGTAAAAAGTCATTAAATCATTTATTTATCCACACATTATAACTAGTAAAATTATAAAAAGTAATCTTTTTAGATTATTTGTACATCGTGTCTATGTATTGTTGTGCGACTTCACCCCACGTAAAACGGGCATTGCGTGCATTATTAGCAATATGCTGCCATTTTTTAGAGTCATTATTATATAGTTTAAGCGTCTCAATAAAGCAATTAAGCAAATTTTCACATTGCAGCTCTAGCGTGCTGCCCGCAAAACTAAAGCCATTTTCTAAATGCATTACCGTGTCATTCAGTCCACCAACTTGATGCACCAAACATGGCTGCCCCGCTCGCATAGCTAACATTTGACTAATACCACAAGGCTCAAATGAACTAGGCATTAAAAATAAATCCCCTAGTTGATAAAGCAATTCGCCAATCTTTTGCCCATACCCTTTTAGAAATAAAAGGTTGCTGTTTCTAGCCATGGCTTGCGTAAACACGTCTTCTAATGCACTGTCACCAGATCCTAAAATGATGAGATTACCGTCAAACTCTGACAACTGCTTACATAGTTCATCAACGAGTAATTTATCGTTATATGGTTGGCGTAATAACAATACTTTTTGATCCGTTAAACGCCCGACACTTGTCAGCAAAGGGCCTTTACGGCCATGTTTAATAAATGACAATAGCCGCTGATGTGCAATATAGTAACCTGATTCTAATTGCTTACTTTTGGCCATCCATGTGAATAGCTCGGCCTCTATTTCATCATACAAAACGCCTAGCGAAACCGGCTTCTTTTCGTTACTTGATGTATATTCGCAGCCATTAAGCACACCCACCACTTTGCCCATAGTTGCTGCATTTTGTAAATCTTTTTCCAACCCCTCGCCACCAAAGAATCCTTTGGCTGATTCACTCGGTAACAACACCTCTTTGGCGTAACTGGGTGACACTAAATGCACTTTATCAGCGAGATTAATAGCACTGCGCATCGGGTTAAAACAATGCGGGTAACGGGGATCGCATAACACATAACCATCATAGCCAAGGGACGGAAACCACGCCTCTAGACTTGATTCATCGCCTTTAAACGGTCTGATCCCTTGCAATGCAATATTATGCACAGTGAACACAAGTTTTGTATTTCGCAGCGTTTCAAAACGTTTATCAAACTTTAATAGTAAAGCAACACATGCACTATGCCAGTCATGTAAATGAATAACATCAGGGCATGGAATAACCCCTTGCAGTAGCCCTTCACACACTGCAGCACCAAAAAAAGCAAATTTAGTGGCATCTGTTGCAAAGGGTCGCCCAGGTTCATCATTACAATAAACATGACCATTGTGTTGACTAAAATAATGATGCGACAAAACAAGCTGCCTTGCCGATGATTTAGCACTACGCACTTGCCATACATCAACTTGATGGCTATGGCCTGCAAACGCCACGTTCAGTGTCCCTAACCGTTCTCTGTCTAAGTGACTAAATCCATAATCAGGAATTATAACGTCAACAGAAATCCCTTTATTACTTAATGCGTTTGGGCAATCGCGTATTACATCAGCAACGCCCCCTACTTTGGCATTAGGTAACGCGTCATTTTCGGCCGCAACCATCAATACATGCATTATTTATTTACTTCCTACAGCTTAAGCTAAACGTTTCTTTTCTTGCTCTTGGCATTCAATTTTTTTGGCAAGCTCAGTTAACATGTCTCTGGTAACAAGCACAATACCTTTATTAGACACCCTAAAGCCATTTTCTTTATCGGCTTTTTCGTCATAACCAATTTCCACACCTTCAGGAATTTCACACCCACGGTCAATAATGGCACGGCGTATTCTACAGTTACGATGAATAATTGCCCCTGGTAAAATGACTGACTCTTCAATTTCACAATATGAACGAATATGAACATTAGAAAACAACAAGGATTTTCTTACAACTGACCCTGAAATTATGCAGCCGCCTGAAACGGTTGAATCGACCGCCATACCTCTTCTATCGTCATTATCAAAAATGAATTTTGCCGGTGGTAATTGCTCCTGGTAAGTCCAAATTGGCCACGTTGGATCATATAAATCCAATTGTGGTTCTGGCATAACGAGTTCCATATTGGCTTCCCAAAATGAATCTATCGTACCTACATCGCGCCAATAAGGTTGGCCTTCATGTGCGGGATCTCTAAATGGAAATGCAAACACGTTATGCTCTTCAATAATTGAAGGGATAATATCATGACCGAAATCACGGCCAGACCCCTCATTTTCAGCATCTTTTTTTAATTGCTCAAATAGAAAGTCGGTATTAAATACATAATTACCCATTGATGCTAAACACGTACCGGGTTTACCCGGAATAGAACTTGGAGAAGCTGGCTTTTCATCAAAACGTTTAACGCGTTTTTCTTCGTCAACGGTCATCACTCCAAAGGTATCTGCCGCCTCTTCACAATCAACTTCGATACAACACACGGTCATATCTGCACCAGTTTCAACATGCTTCGCCAATAATGCACCATAATCCATACGGTAAACATGATCGCCTGACAGAATCATCACATATTTTGGTAATTCATGACGGATAATATCCATATTTTGAAATACAGCATCAGCAGTTCCGCAGTACCATTCGTCACCATAACGCTGAGATGCTGGTAATATCTCTACCGATTCACCCAGTTCTTTTTTGAAGTGACCCCAAGCACGGTTAACGTGGCGGATTAAAGAATGCGATTTGTATTGTGTCGCAATACCGACTCGTCTGATGCCTGAATTAATACAATTCGACAACGGAAAATCAATAATTCGATGCTTGCCACCAAAATAAACAGCGGGTTTAGCACGCCAATTAGTTAACTCATGGAGTCGCGATCCTCGCCCTCCTGCTAAAATAAGCGCGTAGGTTTCTCTTGTTAAACTACTTATGTAACGATTTGCATAACTTGGCATAATTTATCTCCGTATTAATCTGTGCTGATGTTCGTTTTATTTGCTGTTAAAGGTGTCAAATGCCAAATTTCATCGCTGTATTGGCTAATTGTTCTATCACTTGAAAATACGCCGCTGGCGGCCGTATTTAATATACTCATTTGTGTCCAATGTGGTTGATTTTGATACGCGCTCTCTACGTCACGCTGTGCTTTAACAAAGCTCTCAAAATCATGAGCAACTAACCAAGGATCGTGCGGGCTTTTAATCGCGCTGATAATGTCATCAAACAGACCTGGTTCAAATAAGTTAAAGTGTCCGCTTTCAAGTAGTTGCATTACATTAAGTAAATCAGGTGTAGAGTGAATAATATGCAATGGATTATAGTTTTGCTTAATAGACTCTATTTCTTGTGCTTTGGCACCAAATAAGAAAAAGTTATCTTTGCCTACCGCATCCCTGATTTCGATATTTGCACCATCTAGGGTACCTATTGTCAATGCACCATTCATCATGAACTTCATATTACCTGTTCCTGATGCTTCTTTACCGGCCGTGGATATTTGTTCCGATAAATCCGTTGCAGGACAAATAGTTTCCATTGCTGTCACATTATAATTAGGTAAAAACGCAACACGTAAATAAGGTTGGGCTAATGGGTCTTTGTTAATGACTTCAGCAACATTATTAATCAACTTTATAATGCACTTGGCCATGTAGTAACCCGGTGCGGCTTTACCACCTAGCAGTACACAACGTGGTACTAAGTGTTCTGTATCACCGCGGCGAATACGATCATAAAGGTGGATTACGTGTAGCACATTTAATAGCTGGCGTTTGTATTCATGAATTCGTTTTACTTGCACATCAAACAGCATATGTTTATCAAAATCGACGTCACAACGTTCTTTGACCAGATCAACCAAACGTTGTTTATTTTCTAGCTTTACTTGCTGCCATTGCGTATGAAATTGTTCGTCATCAAAGTAGCGACGCAGCTGGCTAATCTTCGCAAACTCACCCACCCACTCACTGCCAATTTTATCGCTAATAAGTTGGGTCAATTTAGGATTGCAATGAGCAAGCCAACGCCTAGGTGTTACCCCATTGGTTTTATTATTAAACTTATCAGGCCACAACTCGAAGAATGATTTAAATAACCCCTCTTTTAATAGCTCTGTGTGCAACGCGGCGACACCATTAACAGAATAACTCCCTACAATCGCTAAATACGCCATGCGAATTTGCGGCTCAGGTCCCTCTTCGATTAACGATAGCGCTTGCTGTTTTGAAACATCCCCTGGCCACGCTTGCGCCACTTGAGCAAGAAAACGGGCGTTTATCTCATAGATAATTTCTAAAATACGCGGTAATAAGCGAGAAAATAAAGATACAGACCACTTTTCAAGCGCTTCAGGTAATAACGTATGATTTGTGTACGCCATTGTAGCGGTTGTAATTTCCCACGCCTTGTCCCAATCAAGCTCGTATTCATCAATAAGTAAACGCATTAGTTCTGCAACAGCAATACTCGGGTGCGTGTCATTGAGTTGAAAGACATGATATTCAGCAAAATCACTGAAATCCTCACCGTGTTGCGATACCCAACTTGCAATCGTGTCTTGTAGACTTGCAGAGGATAAAAAATACTGTTGGCGTAGCCTTAATTCCTTGCCATTTTCACTACTGTCATTAGGGTACAACACCATTGTAATTTGTTCGGCTAAGTTTTTATGAGCGACGGCTTCAGAATAACTGCCCGCATTAAACTCACTTAAATCAAATTCATCGGTGGCCTCTGATTTCCATAACCGTAAGGTATTTACAATATCATTTTGATAACCAGGGATAGGCACGTCATAGGGTACAGCAAGAACATCATGCGTATCTAACCATTGTCGGTGCTCACGGCCATTTTTATCGGTATAACACTCTACGTGGCCAAAAAACTTGATGCGTTGAGATTGCTCAGGTGCACTTAACTCCCACGGATGCCCTTCGCGGAGCCAATTATCTGGTTGCTCAACTTGATGACCATTTTCAATAGATTGATTAAACATGCCATATTCATAACGAATGCCATAACCCACAACGGGTAATGCAAGGCTTGCACAGCTATCTAGAAAACATGCAGCTAAGCGCCCTAAGCCGCCATTACCTAGGCCTGCGTCGTGTTCTGCTTGGGCAACATCTTCAATATTAGTACAATATTGTTGTAATGCTTGGCTTACTTGATCGTCTAAATCTAGATTTAAAATCGCATTACCCATGGCTCTGCCCATTAAGAACTCAAGTGAGATATACGCCGTTTTACGACGCTTTTCACTGTTCATTTGTTGCTTAGTAGCACGACACCGAGCGACAAGGCGGTCACGAATAGTAAATGCCAGTGCATTGTATAAATACAACTGAGACTTACCTACTTTGTCACGCCCTAACGTGTAATAAAAGTGCCGCGATAAATCGTCTTCCAATGTACTTTCATCAATCAAAGGGGCATCTTGCCAGCCCTTTGCAACACATATTTTTTCACTGTTCTTAGCCATGACATTCGCCTTCTAAATTAGCTGAAAATACCCAACTGCTATGCGCAGCAACTTCAAATTGTTTTGTATCTTTTAAAACACTTTCTTCAATGCTTGTAATGTTTAGCTGCCAATTACCTTCAGTGATTTCAGGAAGTGTGCACACAACGGTTACATCACTTGCGTTTAATATGATTAGTAATGCAGATTTAAGTTGCACGTCATGTAAGCTATACATTAAAAATTGCTTACTGCCATCATGCCAGTCACTTTCTTGCATTGGCATGCCAAGTTCAGTAAACCACTGTACTGCAAATCTTTTGTCTGTGTCATGTAAGAAAACACGGTGCTTAAATACACAATGTTTTTTGCGTAATCGTAAAACGTCATCAATAAATCGTGTTAGAGGATGGCTGCGTTGAGAGTCTTTCCAAGCAAGCCAACTCATACGATTATTTTGACAATAGGCGTTATTGTTCCCCCCTTGCGAATGCCCCATTTCACTACCAGCAGCAAGCATTGGCACGCCTTTAGACAATAACAATGTGAGCAACATATTTTTTTGTTGCTGCAAACGTAAAGTGGTAATTTCCGGGTCATTACTAAACCCTTCAATACCGCAATTGAAAGAGTAGTTAGCACTGTGCCCATCTCGGTTTTGCTCACCATTGGCTTCATTATGTTTTTCTTCATAACTGACCGAATCCGCAAGCGTAAAACCGTCATGACTGGTGATAAAATTAATACTATTAAGCGGGCCTCTTAAGTTATGATCAAACAAGTCGCACGATCCATGTAATCGCTTAGCTAGCTTTGGCAACATATTTTGTTCGCCACACCAAAAACGCCTTACAACATCACGATATTTGTCGTTCCATTCGCGCCATGGCGCCGGGAAAGCCCCAAGCTGATAACCACCTGGGCCAATATCCCAGGGTTCTGCAATAAGTTTAACTCTAGATAAAACAGGATCTTGATTGATAGCTTGTAAAAATGCATGTTGCTGACTAAAACCGTGAGCAGTTCGAGCTAAAATTGAAGCTAAGTCGAATCTAAAGCCATCAACCCCCATAACTTCTACCCAATAGCGTAAGCTATCAAGTACCATTTTTAAGCTATATGGATCGTCAATGTTAAGTGTGTTACCACAGCCTGTATCATTAATATAAACCTTCGGGTCTCCTTCAACAGAGCGGTAGTAACCGGAGTTATTCAACCCACGCCACGATAACAATGGACCATCGATTCCAGCTTCAGCAGTGTGGTTATAAACCACATCTAGAATGACTTCGATCCCTGCATTATGCAGCTCCGTGACCATTTGCTGAAATTCAGCTATTTCATCATCAACAAGGTAATCTTTATGAGGGGTGAAAAAGTTTAAGCTATTGTAGCCCCAATAGTTTTGTAAGCCCTTTCCTGTTAAAAATTGCTCACTGATAAAACTATGCACCGGTAACAATTCAAGCGTCGTAATACCCAGATCTCGCAAATGTTCAATAAACACAGCGTGACTTAACCCCAAATATTTACCTCTTAAATGCTCAGGTATACTCGGGTGGCGCGCAGTTGCTCCTTTTACATGGCACTCATAAATGACTGTTTTGCCCCAACTATGGTTAGGTTTAACACCTTGGTATGGCCGTAACTGCGTCACTTTTGATTTCGGCATATCAATGGCGTTATTTACAGCACTTAATGTGCCAATAGGCATTTGACTATAATGGCGCTCACTCCATGTAAATTCACCAAATAAGTCCTTTGCATATGGGTCTATTAATAATTTTTGACTGTTAAAGTGAAGCCCTTTTTTAGGCTGATAATCACCTTCGGCACGATAACCATATAAAGTACCTACTGGCAGCGGGCTTATACATAAACTCCACACCCCGCCTTCGTTGTTGTTCATCGCTAATTTAAGCACTTCGGTATGCCCACTAGCATCAAATAAGCAGACATACAATTGCTTCGCCGATGGTGCATAAACAGCAAAGTTAACGCCATTATCTTTAATTGACGCACCTAAAGGGCTAATTTCCCCTTGGCTTAACTCAATTGATAGGCTCATTGCACACCTTTTTCAGATAGACTGTTGCAAGCGGTGGTAACGTTATTAATACACTATTTTGATGGCCATGACTCGGTGATGCTTCAGCTTCTATTAAACCGTCACTAACCTTAACCCCAGAGCCAAAAAATAACTCATCATCGGTATTAAGCACCACTTCAAACTGCCCTTTTGACGGCACGCCGATTTGATACCCTTGGTATACATTAGGTGTTAAGTTACACACCACCACAACATAATCTGACGCTTTTTTTGCATAGCGAACAAAACTAAAAATACTTTGTTGCGCGTTTTGGTTATCGATCCAACTAAAGCCTGCGGGTTCTGAATCTAACTCATACAAAGCTGGTGTAGACTTATAAACCTTGTTTAATGTTTTTACGGTGTTTTGGATACCATTATGGCTTTGGTGTTCTAATAGGTGCCAATCAAGGGATTGGTCATGATTCCATTCTTTGCGCTGTGCAAACTCTCCGCCCATAAAGAGTAACTTTTTACCCGGGTGTGACCACATGAAGGCATAATATGCACGTAAATTTGCGAATTGTTGCCAATCATCTCCTGGCATTTTTTCAATCAGTGAACCTTTGCCATGCACCACTTCGTCATGACTTAATGGTAAAATGTAGTTTTCACTAAATGCATAGACCATTGAAAATGTCATTTCATGGTGATGGTGTTGTCTGTAAAGTGGGTCTCGTTGCATGTAATGCAAGCTGTCATTCATCCAGCCCATATTCCATTTATAACCAAAGCCTAAACCATCATGATCCACTTGGCGGGTCACTCCTGGCCATGCGGTTGATTCTTCTGCAACCATCATAATGCCCGGGTTATTTGCATAACTGCGAAGGTTAACTTGCTTTAAACACTCTATTGCGCCGAGGTTTTCTCTACCACCATAACAATTGGGGACCCATTGCCCTTCTTCACGGCTGTAATCCAGGTACAACATTGACGCAACTGCATCAACACGCAAACCATCAATACCAAACTCTTCCAGCCAAAACATTGCGTTCGCAACTAAGAAACTTCGTACTTCGGGCCTGTCATAATTATAAATATACGTGTTCCAATCAGGATGAAATCCTTGTCTTGCATCTGCGTGTTCGTACAGGTGTGTGCCATCGAAACAATGTAAGCCGTGCGGATCACTTGGGAAATGCCCGGGAACCCAGTCAACTAACAGCCCAATATTTTCTTCGTGGCAACGCTGAACAAAATACCTAAAGTCATCAACACTGCCAAACCGACTTGTTGGAGAAAATAACCCAACAGGTTGATAGCCCCATGAGCCATCAAAAGGATATTCACTAATAGGCATTAATTGAATATGAGTAAAACCGGTCTCTTTTACATAATCAATAAGGTGATCCGCAAACTCATTGTAACTTAAGTAGCTATTATTAATTTTTCGTTGCCAAGAACCTAAATGCACTTCATAAATACTGATTGGGGCATTGATAGCATTTCGTTGCGCTTTTTGCTTTAGCATTTTACTCGTTAACTTGATTGCACCTAATTGCGGCTGCAATACAGAGGCGGTACCAGGTGCTTGTTGCATTTTAAACGCAAATGGATCTGCTTTTTCGAGCACATCACCATTGGTTGTTGTAATAGCATACTTATAACACAGACCTTCTTTAAGCTCTGGGATAAAAATATCCCACACGCCTGAACCGGGATTAAAACGCATAAAGTGATGATTTCGTTGCCAGTGATTAAACTCACCAATGACTGAAACACTACTTGCATTAGGCGCCCAAACACTAAAACGAACGCCATCAATCTCACTGACACGCATAAAATGAGCCCCTAAATGGCGATATGCATGCTCAAGCGTGCCTTCATTAAATAAATACATTGCATGCGTATCTAGCGCACTTGGAAGGTTATATATATCACGCTGCTGGATTGTACAATCGGGATAGTCAATGATGAGTTCATAGTCATCGCTCAGTGATGATGCTACATGTGCAATAAAGAGATCCGAATCCATGTAACGAGTACAATTAAATACCTCATCTTTTGATTTAACACTGACGCTTTTAGCTCCAGGAAAAAAACAACGAACACAGTGCTTACCATCTTGGTCTTTATGCGTGCCTAAAAAACTAAATGGATCTTTAAAACAGCCACGCGATAGCGCAGATACTTGCTGATTATACTGATCGGATACTGATTTAATTTGAACAGAACTGTTCATTTAATACGTCCTTATTGAATTTATTTCACTAAGCAAATTAGCATGTTCTTTTAAAATTTCTGCAGATGGTTTAGAAAGCACTCTACGCCAATTGGGGTATTCTTTATCTGTACCGGGTATATTTACTGGGAGTATTTGCTCATCCAAATCATCTAACTGAATTGCGAAAAGTTGAGCCTGTGAATATGCTAGACTTAATGTCAATGCTTTATATATAACTTGAGCTTGCGTATTTAGGGTGTAGTCAGGATGACCGCTTTTCTCTAAAAACCGTAACATTCTTTGCTTTTCAACTTGGCGTGATTCAATGCTTTGCAAATGTTGATCATCATCAATCAATCCATATTGAACCTTTAAGCTTAAATCGCTGGCTTCCCACCAAGCAAAAAATGGTGGCACATCATGGTTAGCAATCATTAACAAACAATGTGAATCAAATGCTTCAGCAGATAAAAATTCATTGTGTTGATCTTTCTCAAAATAAAATAAGCTATTTGAAAAAATGGCTTTCTCTGCAAGCGCTGCTTTTACTTCGTGAGGCACAACACCTAAATCTTCCCCAATTACAATACATTCATTTAGGTGCGATTCAATGGTTAAAATGGCTAATAAGTATTCAAAAGGATAATAAACATAACACCCATCTTGTTGACCATGCTTATGAAAGCACCACCATAATCTACGTATGGCCATTACATGATCAATGCGCAACCCCCCCACGTCTTCCATATTAGCTTTTATAAGCGCTCGATAAAAAGCAAAGTTATTTTCACCCATTTTCAACGGGTTTAATGCTGGCAAGCCCCAGTTTTGACCTTGCTCAGCCCACGGATCTGGCGGTGCGCCTACATGCGCATTTTCAGCGAATAGGTGTTGTTGAGTAATAAACTCTCCCCCATCGCCAGCACAGCCGACGGCTAAATCATTAATTAAACCTATTGCCATTCCGCTATCTCTGGCGACTTGTTGACATTGTTTTAACTGAGTATG
Source organism: Pseudoalteromonas sp. H105 (assembly GCF_001469215.1). Lineage (GTDB taxonomy): Bacteria > Pseudomonadota > Gammaproteobacteria > Enterobacterales > Alteromonadaceae > Pseudoalteromonas. The sequence goes on along the minus strand of NZ_LOFH01000002.1, from coordinate 269,526 downwards.
CGCTTGCCACTGTAGATAGCTAGCAAATTCTACATCATGCTGCTCTAGCGTTGCTAAGGTTGTGCAATGTTCGCGACAAAAAAGTGAAAATTGCGTTTTTCGGTCACGGTTATCATCAACAATAAACTTGTTGTACAAACACTTAAGAAGCTGGTATTTGAATTGAGTAACCCTCGTGTAATCAATATATTGACTGTCGCCCTCATGCGCCTTGTGGCTTTTGAGAAGTTGACTCAATTCAGAGTTATCATGTGCATCCTCACACAAAGAAATAGCAATGTATAATGGGTTAAGTAAAGCGCGGTTATTTGGACTATAAGGGCTTGCTCTTTCGGGTTCGTCTGCAAAAAGTAAATGCAATGGATTAAGTAATATATAATCAAGTTGCAAAGCTGCACTGTGGCAAGTCAATTCCATTAAATCGGCAAAATCACCTATCCCCAATCCAGCCTTATTTTTTAAGCTATATAACTGAATTGATAAGCCTGTACGCTTTTTGTTAGGGATTTGAAAACTTTGTGTGGGGGTTGCCCAAATTTCCGTCGAGACTGTATTATTATTAATAGAAACTTTAGCACTATGATACCCAACTGGGAGATTAGGCAACCGAACTTGTAACTCTAAATAAACGACATCGTTGAAGGTGTAATCCCCTGTTTGCAAAAGGGTTTGCAAGCTGACTTCTAGCGGCTCAATATCTAGACTTTCAAAAGAAATATGACAAACGTGGTGTAATAATCGCTGATCAACACGCACTTTTAAAGCCGGTGCGTCGCTTTGAACTAGGCTACAACTAGGCACATATTCTAACCATTTAGCAGCGTCTAATGAAATATTTAAATGCTCTATTTGTTGAGCGTCCTCAGTGTTTACACCACAGCAATTAAGTGCAGCTGAACGTGTATCTTGTTCAAAAAATACCTGTTCCCCTGTGTATTTAGTGTATTCGTAACCTATACCATGCAGATAAAATAACTGCGAAAGTAAATCCATTATATTACCTTACACTCGTTGAGTATTAACAATGCTGTTTTCAGTGCCAAAATTATTAGCAACATACCCATCTGCTTGATGGTCGTTATCCCATGTAGTCCCATCGATCAAGTACCTAAAATGAAACTCTTGACCATTTGGCAGACGTTGCTTTAATTTGAAACACCGTTGCTTCTTATTAAATTTCATAGCAACAGGCTGCCAATCGGTAAACTCTGCAACTAATTGGACTTCCTGTGCATCAGGGTGACTAAATTCAAATGTTACTTCAGCTTCATCTTTGGTTTTAAAAAAACGTTTACTTAACATAGCGGGCTCCAATTAAACTTCATGTTTATTTATCCTTGCTACCGTGCCAGTTCAACTTCTCAACATGTGCCGGGTACGAATATAAGTTAATCAAAATTATATTTATGCTTTATGACAGTGCATTAAAAAAAACACTGCACAAATATGGTGCAAAAGACTATTTTATACAGCCATATTTATCTTCTCATACTGAATCTGCAAGAACTAAACCATAGTTCAATTCTCGAACAAATCCTCCTAACCAAAATAGATAACATATACAGATTCGTAAAGTGAAATAAACTAAATTAAAACTACGCTAAAATTCAACAAACACAGTAGATTAAGTACTCTAAAGTTTAAATTGACGTTTTTTAAACTTAGTCTCCTTGAAAAGTTTGTCTCTTTAACTCACACACTATATACTGAAAAAAAGTATCACCCCTCTTCGCTATAATCATAATAAAATAGGGGGTCATTATGGCTTAGTAGAATGATAAAATTTTTCCGTATAATCAGTATTGCTTTAATTACTCTAATCGTATTTTGTTACGGCTTAAATATCTTGTTAACAAAGCAAGTCAATAGTATAAACCCCCAGCAATCGAGTATTGCTATACGCGCATTCCCAATAGCACAAACTCAACTTGATATGCCTCCTTGGTATAACCCCGTTTTAAGTGGACACAGTGTAATATCAACAAACGATCATGATTATTTGCTAATAAAAATTAATGATTCAGAATTCGTCACTGCGCAATATTCGTCGTTACTTTTTGCTACTATTCTCTCTCCTGCAAATCTCATTATTTTAATCCTTATGGGCTTTTGGCTAACTTGGTATTTAGGCAACTTGCAACGTGCCCGACGTGAGCAAAAAGTGATCGAGCAGCTAAATGTTCAGACAGACAAATTACTGAGTTCATTTAAAATCCAATTGCCGTCGCTAGAAGTAGTCAACCCAGTGACACGGTTAAGCCAAGGCTTAGCAGCCTTAAACACACATATCGCAACATATGCCAGAGAAACACAAACCAGCATAAGCCAAGACAAGCTGACTCAACTTATTGATCGTCATGCGTATATTGAACACCTAGACCGACAATTACATACAGCAGAGCTTGAAAAAATGCACTGCGCACTACTGTTTATTGATTTAGATGGCTTTAAACAAGTAAATGATTCATTTGGCCACAGCTTTGGCGATGAAGTGTTAATTCAAGTTGCCGAGCGACTTGCTAGCGTATTGAGAAATCATAAGCTGAATGATATCAACTCAACCAGTATGCTAGAGCAAAATTTAGCCCGTTTAGGTGGCGATGAGTTTTCAATTTTTATTAATGATATTGATAGCGAGAGCAAAACTCTAGATGTAGCGCAGAATGTGCTGAGTGAAATTGAGCGAGATTTTGTTTTAGGTAATAAACTAATAAAAATAAGCGCAAGTGTGGGCGTGGCAGTTTACCCTGAAAGTGCATCGACACCCCATGCATTATTGCAAATGGCTGATGTTGCAATGTACAGAGCAAAGACTGACGGCCGTGGTATTTTTAAAGTGTATTCGCCTGAGATGGGCAACAAGATGCGTCGCTACCATTATCTTCTTGAAGAGTTACGCTTAGCTATTGCATGCCAAAACTTTCATCTTTCATTTCAACCCATTGTCCATGTTGAAGATTGTGCTATTGACTATTTTGAAGCCCTGGTTCGCTGGGATCACCCTGTAGAGGGGATGATATCTCCTGTCGAATTTATCCCAATTGCAGAAGAGTCGAATCTAATACTGGAGCTTGGTGATTGGATTATGCTTGAGTCATGTAGACAAATGTCGGCATGGCATAATGCGGGAATGCGCAAAGTAAAAATCTCTGTTAACGTTTCAGGAATTCAATTAAAACACCGCCCAATATATGATTGGGTTATGCAAAAGCTTGCAAAAACGGGCTTACCTCCTTCTGCCCTGATGCTTGAAATCACAGAATCAACACTGATCACGGCAAGTAATAGTATCATCAGAGAGTTAGAAAAACTAAGAGCCGAAGGTGTTACTATTGCAATTGATGATTTTGGTACCGGCTTTAGTTCTTTAAGCACGCTGGCTGATTTACCTATTGATGTTCTAAAGATAGATAGGCTATTTATTGCTCAAGCAAATGAAAATCCAAAGTATAATGAAATTTTAAACTCTATCAGTGAACTTGGTTCTAAATTAGGATTAAAAATTGTTGCCGAAGGAGTTGAAGAATTAGCGCAATTTGATCTTGTTAAACGCTTGGGGATCAGTAGCGTTCAAGGTTACTTAGTCAGCCGTCCAGAATCTTCTGTTAATGTCGGCAACAAGGTGTTGCAAGGCAATGTCAATCATATCGCTGCTACCGGAACTGGTGTATGGCAAATTGAGCCTAATGGATAATGCGCTAAAATAGTATTTATCCATCAAATACAGCATAATAACTAAATATTTATCCCTTGCTGATCACTTATGATTAAAAAAAGCTTGTTTACACTCGTCATATTTATCCTACTTATTACAGCTGTTATCCTAGGATCATCAATATATACTCTCTACAGCAAAAAGAGGCTGACTGTTGATGCTCGACTTAAAGAAATATCGGGTATCGAATTTGATAAAGCGAAACACCTTTGGGCCATTAATGATGGTGGCGATGATGCAAAGCTTTATAGACTCAGTGAAGATGGTTCAATTGCAAAAGAAGTGTTGGTTACCAATGCTAAAAATATAGATTGGGAAGACATAACACAAAATGATTTTGGTCATTTTTTCTTAGGAGACTTTGGCAATAACACACAAAAACGCCGCTGGCTCACTATCTATAAAATAGAAAACCCTATTGATATAAAAGGTAATTCTACTCAAGCTGAAATTATTAAATTCACTTACCCTGAACTTGATGACCAACCAGTCGCACCTAATAAAAGAAACTATGATTTAGAGGCGTTCGTTGCATTTGGCAGGCATTTATATCTGTTTACAAAAAATAGAACTAAGCCCTTTGATGGTATCACCAATGTATATAAAGTGGGTGATCATGCAGCAAACTTCGATGCTCAACTTGTTGATTCATTTAAAACATGTACCACTATGGAAAAATTGTGTTGGATCACCTCTGCTGCTTTAAGTCCCAGCCGTAAAAAGTTAGTCTTGCTTGATTCTACTAGTATTTGGTTGTTTGAAAACTTTGAAGGCGATAAATTTTTCTCTGGCGATGTATCTCAAATTGACTTAGGAATAGTCACTCAAAAAGAAGCTATTACCTTCTATGATGAAAACACACTCGTGTTTACTGATGAAGAATTTAAAGGCATTGGCGGCAATGCCTATGTTATTAAGCTCGATGAAACAACAAAAAAGGTAATAAAAAAATTACCTTAACGGTTAAAATAAATCGATGTCGGAGTGAGTTTCTTTTGCATCTATTAAGTTTTTGCTTACCAATTCGTCATAAAAACACAATTGATCACGCCCATTACGTTTAGCATAATAAAGTGCTTTGTCCGCATTCTCTATAACAGAGATTGGAAAGTCATATGGGCTGATTCTTGATAAACCAATACTTAACGATAAGCTTGACACAAATGGAAACTTGGTTTGTCTCACTAAGTCCAAAAAGGTATTTAATTTTGCTTCAATAAACTTAAAGTTTGTTGGTTCAAATACTAAAACAAATTCCTCGCCGCCAAAGCGGAATATTAAATCTGTTGACCTAAAATAGCTTTTCATCTTTTGCGCTAACAATAATAAAACTTCGTCACCACACACGTGACCATACTGATCATTAACTTGTTTAAAATGGTCAATATCAACAATTGCCAGCCAAGAAGATGAACCAGAGTGTTTACAGCGCTTTTCATCCGTTTTAATTACTTGATGCTGTTTTGCCATTTGCTTTTCAATCAGTAACTTTAATTTCTTATCAAACGTTTGGCGATTAAGCAAACCTGTCAGCTTATCAGTTTCGCTTTCATGTAAAATTGATAAGTAATTTTCAAAAATGCGGCAAAAAGCGTTCAGTAACACTTGCTCTTCACTTTCTAGGTGTTCAGATAAAATTGCTATAACAGCAACAGGCTTATCATGAACACAGATAGGGAGCCATCGTCGCTCTTTGTTATCTCCCGATTTAACGGTGATAATACATGATGAAGTAATGCAAGAAACCAATTCAGTATCAGGGCGTTCAATTACATCTTTATCTTGCCAAATAAAATCGTTCTGGGATAAAAACTTTAAAGAAGCGCTTCGTTCAATCCTCAGTTCACCCGCTATTTCTAAATCTTTATAAATCGATATCTCTTCGCATTTCACAAACTCTTGAATCGTTGAAATTATCGTATACTCAAGTGAGTCTACATCTCTGTTCTTAGTTATCTTGATAATAGAATTTAGTAAACCGACTTGCATAAGCCCTCAAAAGTCAAACCTTTGTGTGATAGCACAATTTGACACTAATAATTAAGCTTTTAATATAACTGAGTGTAGTTCTTATAAAAGCAATTTTCATTAAATTGTTATAGTTAGTTGGAATAATCAATATACTGATTCACTTTCTATTACGCTAGCGATTAAACTTAGTTTCTAATATAACGGATGATGTTGTGCGCTCAACACCGTCTAAATTACCAATATCATCAAGTAAATGACTTAACTTTTCCAAGTTTTGTGCTTGTACAACTGCAATTAAATCAAATTCACCACTTATGGCATATAACTGTGAAATAGCGTCAATTTGCTTAAGCTCTATATTTGTTTTAGTTGTTAATTTTTGCTTTACCTTAATCGATACATGGGCAGCGACCATCGAATTAAGGTAGGCCTCACCATAATCTACGCTATATCCTTTTATTACCCCTGTCTCTTCTAGCTTAAGCATCCTACTTTGAACAGTTGAGCGGGACAAATTCAGTGCCCTAGCCAAATCAGAAATACTCGCTCGAGCATTTGTTCTTAAAATAGAAAGTAGCTTTTCATCTTGCTTACCTACCATATTGACAACCTACTTCGTTAATTTGTTTTTTATTATAGTCAAATTCTACAATTTAGCACTGCAAATTTCACAAGGGAAACTAGATAATAGGTATTAAAATACACTGCTGCTTCTTGCAGCAACATGCAATTTAGATAAACGTGTATTCGTTTTATTCATTTTCTTATTCGCTATTTAAGGTGCGTCAAATGCAAGTTACCCGAGATTTATTCAACGATGTTATGGTTCCAAATTATAATCCTTCAGCTGTCATCCCTGTTCGCGGTGAAGGCTCTCGTGTATGGGATCAAACAGGCAAAGAGTTCATTGATTTTGCAGGTGGCATAGCGGTTAATTGTCTGGGACACTGCCACCCAGCACTCGTTAATGCGCTTAAAGAACAAGGCGAAAAAATTTGGCACTTATCAAATGTAATGACCAATGAGCCAGCATTGCGTTTAGCTAAAAAAATGACCGACGCTACATTTGCAGATAAAGTTTATTTCGCCAACTCAGGCGCAGAAGCAAATGAAGCAGCGCTTAAACTAGCTCGTCGTTTTGCACTAGATGTCCATGGCGAAGACAAAACACAAATTATTGCATTTAATAAAGGCTTCCATGGCCGTACTTTCTTTACAGTCACAGTGGGTGGTCAAGCTGCCTACTCAGATGGTTTTGGCCCCAAGCCTGAGGCTATCGATCATTGTGATTATAATGACCTAGACACCTTTGAAAAACTGATCAGCGATAAAACGTGTGCCGTTATGATGGAGCCCCTCCAAGGTGAAGGCGGTATCATTTCGCCAACCAATGAATTTATCAAAGGTGTTCGCGATCTGTGCGATAAGCACAACGCATTGCTGATATTTGATGAAGTACAAACAGGTGTTGGCCGTACAGGTTCATTGTATGCTTATCAAGGTTTAGGTATTACACCTGATATTTTAACAACAGCAAAGGCATTGGGGGGGGGTTTTCCAATTGGCGCTATGATCACGACCTCTGCTATTGCAGCTCACCTTAAGATTGGCACGCACGGCTCTACCTATGGTGGTAACCCACTAGCGTGCGCAGTAGCAGAAGCGGCATTCGACACCGTTAATACAGACTCAGTTTTAGCGGGTGTAAAAGAGCGTGAGCAATTATTTAGAGATGGATTTGCCGCTATCAATGAAAAATACGATGTATTTAGTGAAATCCGTGGTAAAGGGCTACTTTTAGGTGCAGTACTCAATAGTAAATTTGAAGGACGCGCGCGCGACTTTTTAATCGCCAGTACTGAACATGGTCTTATGAGTTTGGTAGCAGGCACCAATGTCATTCGCTTCACCCCATCATTAGTCATCCCGCTTGAAGACATAAAAGAGGGGCTATCACGCTTTGAAAAAGCGGTTGCTGATGTAGTAAACGGTTAATTTTATTTAGCGCTCTTTAGGGAGCGCTAATGGAGTTTTTATAAATGCATGTATTACGCCCAATTAATGCCAATGATTTTGATGCGTTAAAGCAGATCGCCATCGAATCAGGCCATGGCTTCACATCGCTCCCAGTTGACGATACATTGTTGCTTGAAAAAATTACTCGCGCAGAAAGCAGTTTTTCAAAAGACATAAGCCAACCGGTTGATGAAAGTTATTTATTTGTACTGGAAGACAGTGACACAGGTGCAGTCATTGGTACAACCGCAATTGAAGCCGCAGTGGGTCTTAATGTTCCTTTGTATCATTACCATTTAGGTAAAACAGTGCATCATTCACCTACTTTGAAAGTCTACAACACAGTAGATATTCTCAGCATGTGCAATGACTACACCGGCTGCTCTGAAATCTGCACATTATTCTTGCGTGAAGATAGCCGAAAAGGACTCGCAGGGCGTTTCTTATCACGCTCTCGTTTTCTATTTATGGCACAACACAGTGAACGTTTTGCCGATACCATCATTGCAGAAATGCGTGGGGTCAGTGATGAAGATGGGCACTCTCCTTTTTGGCAATGGCTAGAAGAGCACTTTTTCAGTATCGAATTTCCAAAAGCAGACCACTTAGTCGGCCTGGGTGATAAGGTTTTTATCAGCGAGTTAATGCCTAAATACCCTATCTATGCAAACTTACTAAGTAAAAAAGCGCAAAACGTGATTGGCAAGGTCCATGAGAAAACGAAACCTGCTCTTAAATTATTAGAAAAAGAAGGGTTTGAACACAGAGGTTATGTTGATCTATTCGATGCAGGCCCTACGGTAGAAGCAAAGCTGGGGAATATCCGCAGCGTAAGAGATTCGATAGTGTGCCCAATTTCAATTGGCGAACTTGATTATGTTGATGAACAAAGTTCCGATACTTTAGCAATTTGTAATCAAGGCGTGGCGGATTTCAGAGCCACGTTTACAAAACACGCTCACTACAATCATGCCAAGCACACATTAATTGTGAGTAAAGACGTTGCACATGCCCTAAAATTAAAACAAGGCGACGCAGCGAGATTTTTTCGCCTATAAACAAAGTAGGAATTTTATGAGTCTTGAATCTCAGACAATCCAATTAATAAATAATCAATGGCAAACAGGCCTTGGTAAAAGCTTTCACTCAGTAAACCCAAGTAACGGTGAAATACTGTGGCAAGGCTTAAGTGCAAGCCCAGAGCAAGTCGATAGCGCAATTAAAGCCGCGCGCAGCGCACAAATAAGCTGGGCTGATACCTCCCTTGCTGAGCGTATTGACATACTTGAAAATTTCGCGGGTTTACTCAAAGAACACACCGAAGAACTGGCTACCATTATTGCTAAAGAAACAGGCAAACCAATTTGGGAAACACGCACTGAAGTCGGTGCCATGACGGGTAAAGTAGCTATTTCTGTCAAAGCCTACAATGAGCGAACAGGGACTACCGAAAACCCTATGCCTGGTGCTAAAGCCTTTATTCGCCATAAACCTCATGGTGTTGTGGCAATATTTGGCCCGTACAACTTCCCTGGTCATTTACCTAATGGCCATATTGTACCGGCAATTTTAGCTGGCAACACCGTGGTATTTAAGCCCTCTGAACTCACCCCTTACGTTGCTCAATTCACGCTTGAATTATGGCTAAAAGCGGGGTTACCCGCTGGCGTAATCAATTTAGTTCAAGGTGAAGTCGAAACAGGTAAAGCCCTTGCAAGTCATCAAGACATTGATGGGTTGTTTTTTACCGGCAGTTCAAACACCGGACACCTATTGCATAAACAGTTTGCAGGCCACCCTGGTAAAATTCTCGCACTCGAGATGGGGGGGAATAACCCACTAATCGTTAAAGATGTTGCTGATATTAATGCCGCTGTGCACGATATTATTCAATCAGGTTTCATTACATCTGGTCAGCGCTGTACATGTGCACGCCGATTATTCATTGAAAATGGACCTAATGGGGATGCTATTTTAGCTAAACTTATCAGCGCAACCAAAGACATTCTTGTTGCTGACAGTTTTGCACAGCCCCAACCATTTATGGGTGCAATGATCAGCGAACAAGCTGCTTTAGGTATGGTTTCTGCGCAGCAAGCCTTAATTGATTTAGGTGCAACTACACTAGTTGAATTAAAGCATTTGCAAGTAGGCACAGGGTTTGTTAGCCCAGGTATTATTGATGTAACCCACATTGCTGAAATGCCTGACGAAGAACATTTTGGCCCGCTGATAAAAGTCTACCGTTATGATGATTTTGACAACGCGATTACACAAGCGAACAACACCTCTTTTGGTTTATCTGCTGGCTTATTAAGCGACTCTGAGACTGATTATCAATACTTTTTAAAACGAATACGTGCCGGTATTGTTAACTGGAACCGACCTATCACTGGGGCTTCCAGTGCTGCGCCTTTTGGCGGTATAGGCGCAAGTGGTAACCACAGAGCCAGTGCTTATTATGCTGCAGATTATTGTGCTTACCCCGTTGCATCAGTGGAAGCCGAACACGTTAATTTACCTTCTACCCTTGCACCGGGCTTAATCATCGAATAACTAGCAGACGCTATTGTCAAAAATTTAAGGAATTAAAATGCACACAAACGTAAACACATTATTTGAACACTTATGGCAAAATTACTTAGCTGTTACTCCATCAGCTGTAAAAGTTCATGAGTTACTGGGCTCGACCCAAAAAGATGACATCCTAAATGATCATATTGCACTGCGTACTTTCAACCATGAAAAAATTGGTCTTGAGAAACTAGCAGCTCATTTTTTAGCAATTGGATATAAAGAATGTGGCGAGTACCATTTTGAAGCAAAAAAACTCTATGCAAAGCACTATGAGCATCCAGACACCACGCAACCAAAAGTATTTATCTCTGAGTTACTTGTTGAAAAGTGTTCTGATGAACTTCAAGAAATTGTCAATCAAATGGTTGATAGCATTGATGAAAATGCAGTAACGGCTGATAACTTCTTATATTCAGGCACCCACTGGCAAGTGACGTCAGACACCTACAAAAAGCTGTTGGCTGAAAGTGAATACGCCGCATGGATGTCAGCGTGGGGCTACCGTGCTAATCACTTCACAGTAAGCATCAATGAACTCGCACAGTTTGATAATATTGATGCGGTAAACAAAGCACTCAAAGACGCAGGCTTTGCGTTAAATACATCGGGCGGTGAGGTAAAAGGATCACCTGAAGTATTGCTTGAGCAATCTTCAACACTTGCTGACGATTTTAACGTTGAATTCAGCGATATTACAATGAGTGTACCTAGCTGCTTTTATGAGTTTGCACTTCGTTATAACAAACCAGATGGTGAACTCTATACAGGTTTCGTTGCCGCGTCTGCAGATAAGATATTTGAAAGCACGAATGCGCGTTAATACACCACGTCAATAAATAGTGCCATAAAAAACCTCTCTAATTCAGTGAGGTTTTTTATTTTAAACCACGCCAATAAACCTTAATTAGGGTCTGTTGACCTTTTAAGGTTGAATTTGCAACTGCCTGTTTAGTCTTTAGGCAGGCTGCACCTATATGGCGAGGTTATTCACTGCAAATAGGTGATAGTGCAGCATCAAAGCCAAACAGGCACGAGCAGGACGCGGAAGCTTTGCTCTGTTTTACTTAGCCCACTCGGTTACAGACCTCGCCCCGCGATTAAATTGCCCCTAGCTTGAAAAAATTTCACTCAGAAAAGGTCAACAGACCCTAAATGGTGCTTTTAAAATAAGGCCTATAGTCATTCTCCAATTACTCAAAGACAATTCACCCATAAAGCGACTAATATAAGCCACATTACGATACCCGTTAATTCTTTGAAGTATGGTGGCTAACGTAAAGGGGCTCATTCACGCCCAAATTTTTCCATTATGCAAAAGACACTGTTAAATTTATAATTCGAGCATATACTCAAGCCACCCCAAGGTGCAGAAATCAGTGTTTCACAGGGGCTTAATATCATGGCGTTAGGTAGTCCCTTTAAAAAAACAACGATGAGAGTAAATTCCTGTGACACGCCCAATAGAGTAGCATGAGTTTAGATTGATTTTATTAAATTCAAATTTATAGTGAGTACTCTGAGCAATCTATTCTAAGCACAGTAACGTTTAGTTTCACCTTAACGTACCGACAATTTAGCCTTTTTTAATCCAAATTAACGCCTTAAACGTATAGATGATAAAAGGAGACATTATGAAAAACGAAATTGACGGTAAACAAATTCTAGCTGTGTATGAACAAATAATTCAACATGGTGAAGCCACACAAGATGGCAAGTTCTTTATGGGGTTAACTGCTTTTTCAGATATTGATGGGTACACTATTTACCTCAAAGGCAGTGGCGTGTTACTTCGTTTTGGTTTTCACAACACCTACCACCTAGATTATGAGCATGATAAGCACAAAGACGATTTTCTTAAAAAAATTTCTAATATACTGGCTGATCTTTAGGAGGCTATGTGCGTAGGGTACAACGCAATCAACGGGCTAGTTCACGTCGGCATTCTAATTTTATACATCAAGTTATTGAGAATTTGAAAGCCGACCCACGAAAACTTGATACCATTCGCCGAAACCTCGATGAGTATAGGCAGCAGCAATTTTTAAAACGTGGTTTTTTGTTAGCAATAGAAAGGTTTGATTGGGTATTTGAAGCAACCAATGATGTTGACCAGATTTGCGAACAAATTATGGCTGATGATTATATAGGCAACAGGCTAAGGCGCTACCCACTTTTATTCAAAGGTGTGGTCAATTAAATACACATTCAACGTATCTAACCAGTAAGCTGTCGTTTATAGGTGATACAGTGCTCTAAAAATGGTAAATTGCGGCAATTTTTATAATTTTGAGTAATTTGCTATGTCTAAAGCAGTCGACACTGCAAACTCAACGGGGGCAGAAAAACAATCGGGTTTATTTAACCGATTTTTGGCCACAGTTGAGTTTTTGGGGAACATGTTGCCCCACCCTATCACTTTATTTGCGATGTTTTGTGTCGCGATAATCGTTTTCAGCGGTATCGCCGATTGGTTTGGTCTAAGTGCCATAGATCCGCGTCCCGTTGGTTCTGCTGGCCGTGATCCAGATGGTGTTATTGAAGTTGTTAGCTTATTAAGTGCCGAAGGCCTTCAGCGTATCGTCACTGGCCTGGTAACAAACTTTACAAGTTTCGCCCCGCTTGGCACTGTATTAGTTGCGCTACTCGGCGTAAGTGTGGCTGAACACTCAGGTCTTTTATCTGCTGCTATGCGCGGCATGGTCATGGGCGCATCTAAACGTTTAGTTACATTCATGGTTGTATTTGCCGCTATTTTATCAAATACCGCCTCTGAACTTGGTTATGTCGTACTAATACCACTAGCTGCCATGATTTTCCACAGCCTTGGCCGTCATCCTCTTGCAGGCTTAGCCGCCGCATTTGCAGGTGTCTCGGGTGGGTATAGTGCAAACTTATTACTAGGAACAATCGATCCACTGCTTGCTGGTATAACCACCCCTGCTGCACAAATGATTGATCCGAATTACCAAGTAGGTGCTGAAGCCAACTGGTATTTTATGATGATTTCAGTACTGCTTATTGCACTACTAGGTACTTTTGTTACTGAGAAAATTGTTGAACCACGATTAGGTAAATATAACCCGGATGATGCCAGTGCAGATTTAGCTGAAAATAATATCGAAGGATTAACAACATTAGAAAAAACAGGCTTAAAATGGGCTGGTGTGTCTCTTCTTGTTGTATCTTTATTACTTGCATGGACTATCGTTCCCGCTGATGGCATTTTACGTAACCCTGAAACGGGGCTTGTTGCTCATTCCCCATTCTTAAAAGGGATTGTTGTTTTTATATTCGTTACTTTTGGTATCCCTGGTTTTGTTTATGGCCGAGTTGTTGGGACCATGAAAAATGATAAAGATGTGATTGATGCAATGAGTAAAAGCATGAGTTCAATGGGTATGTATATTGTACTTGTGTTTTTTGCCGCACAGTTTGTTGCATTTTTTAAATGGACAAACCTAGGTACTATTCTGGCGATTAATGGCGCAGCACTGTTACAAGCACTTAATTTAACCGGCCCAGAAGTGTTTGTATTGTTCATTTTCATGTGTGCACTTGTTAACTTAAGCCTTGGATCATCTTCTGCTCAGTGGGCCGTAACAGCTCCTATCTTTGTTCCTATGCTAATGTTAATTGGTTACGCCCCAGAGACTATTCAAGCGGCTTACCGAATTGGTGATTCAGTAACAAACTTAATTACGCCAATGATGAGTTACTTTGGCCTTATTCTCGCTGTGGCAACTAAATATAAGAAGGATATGGGTATCGGGACGCTTGTCGCTACAATGTTGCCTTACAGCATGTTCTTCTTTGTTGGTTGGGTTGCGTTATTTTACTTATGGGTATTTGTTTTAGGGTTACCTGTTGGCCCAGACTCCCCAATTTATTACACGCCTTAACATCAATAAAAGAATACCAGCCTAGGCTGGTATTCTTTTATTCTCACTTGTTTTATTGAGTTCACCTATTACACTTACTTCATTTAGACGTTACTCATTCTTATATGTATTTCTACCTGCTGATAACATTCTGTTTCCTCGCGCTTTTCTCAAATAACACGTCAGCAAACGCAAAGAATGATCTTGAATCTACCTTTGCTGCTTCTCTCATATTAACTAATGGCGACAGTATTTCGTTGGGGTATGGTAATTTTGATCCCGATACACTTATTGATCCTCATCATCACACCATTGATGAAACTGAAGCTTTAGCGTTGAGGAACCAACTTACGTTATATAGCATTCCCTATGATTTTAATTTTAATGACCCCATTCTTGGCTTCACAGCCTCATTTCATACTCAAGTGAGTGTCTTAGAACAAAAACACAATGTTGCTCTATTTGATAATCAAAAGACCGATGTAAACACTGATAAAATGCTAAACGCAACCGTGGGACTCAATATGGAGCAATTACTTAATTCAAATTGGCTTTATAGGGTACGTATTAATTCTCATTTAATGGATTACAACAATAATTACCTCTACAACAGCCAGCAAAGCAAACAACAATTAAAGCCGCTTGTGAATGGGACTTATACCAATATCAGTAGTCGCTCTGTCAATATAAACCCGAGTGCTTCATTAATTTATAAACACCCCAAAGCCTGGGGGTATTATGAATATACGCTAAAGTTTGAATATTATTATGGCTGGGCATTGTCACAACCTCACTCAATGAAGTCTGTTAACCCAGAAAGCTGGCAAATAAATAACGCTGTAAAAGCAAATTTTAACCTGTTTTCTTTTTTTAATTTTACACAATCATTTTATATTAAGGCGCAACGTGTTGACATTGGCGCAGATGCTGTTGCCCCACTTGATACAAGTCATTTTCACGAATATGGATTCGGCTTTTTATGGGATGTTTCACAGTGGACAGATTGGTTTGATAATGTCGGTGTAGGGATAAATATCCACAATGGTAGTGCCTTGGAGGGGGGGAGTATTGTTATTTACTTCAATGAAATTTAAAACGAGTTAGCTGTATTTATATTGTAAACAAGGGTTGTTACACTATGCCTTGCTAAACTTATTAATAAAATGGATTTTACTAATGAATAAATCACTCTTTCTGTTATGCCTAATATGTTCAAACGTCTTTGCCCTTGAGCTTCAAAAATACCCTATAGTGTTAGAGTCCCCTCTTGGTGAGCAAGTAACAATTATTGAAAATCACGATAAAACACAGGCTTTAGTTAAAGTCGTAGGCGTAAACCACCCCATTGATGAAGTCGTTTTTTTAACGGACTTGCTACCTCATGGCAGTATCCAAGCGTATAAATACACTTATGACGGCCAGCAGCGCGCGTTAGTGACCCGTGAGCAGGGTTATAGATGTTGCAGTTTTTCGTTGTATTTGCCAGATACAAACAAAGCAATCTATTTATCTGAATTAAAAGACAAACGCAACAAAGCGATCAGTGAAGACACTTATGCACAATACAAAATGCAATTAAACAAAGGCGTTCAAGCTCAACTTGCATTATTCAATAGAGCGCGCGCAATAGACAGCCTCACTTCGGCTTTGACTGACGCAGACGCAACGCTCGCCAAGCACTGCGGGCGAAAAATCACAACGAAAGTGAATTGGCATGAATTAGATAACAGTACCTTACAAACCTATGCTGTAGGCGCCTACTGTGCACAGGTAGCTAATGTATTAGGAAAACAGTGCCAAAATTCAGTACTTTTTAAAGCAAAAATTAAACCGTTTGAAAGCGTAGATTGTTCATTTAGTGATGAACTAAAGTTACGACATACACACAACACTATAAACTTTAAAACAGCGCCCAAAGAGCCAAATCAAATCCAATTTGTGGAAGCTTATTTTAGAAATTTGTAATCACTTTAATTAAAAAAACGAGCTTGGAAAGGCTCGTTTTTTAAGTTTTCATTAACAAGTAAGTTTTTGTAAGCTTAATTTATAATTAGAGCTGCCACGCATAGCTTAACTTAGTAAAGAATGTTCGTTGATCTCTCTCTAGGTTTTTTAGCGAGTCATCCTGAAAGCCTTTGTCCGAGTAACCAAGAAAAAACAGTGTCTGCGCATTAATTTTATACGAATACACAAGTTGGCTACCATACTCTTTATTTAACTGACTCACACTAAAATAATAAGCATCAGGATTTCTATCTATATCTTCAAACTGTAAGATCAGTTTAAGCATAGAGCGCATATTAAATTTATAATACACCCTTAAATCAGTTAAATTCGCTGTAAATACGTTTTCACCCTGAGGATTATCTAATCGGTTGTAGCTATGCTCAACTTGAACCTGCCAGTGATCATTTATATCCCAGGTCATTTCAGGCTCAATAATAAACTGGTCGCCTAGTTGCTCGTTACTGTAATCAGTTTTACTGCCAAACTCACTGTATAAGTTAAGCGTGATATCTTTCGTTGGTTTAAACCCGCCCCATACATAGCCTATGTTTTGGTTGTAAAAATTATCATAGTAATTCTCTTTGCGGTGGATAAAACCGAATTCTAAAAACGATTGCATTTGACCTTTTAAGAAAATATACCCTTCATATTCCTCTTCAAGTACAGTGCCATCTTGCGCCCACGTTTTATCCCAGTCTAAGTGATAAGAATATTCAGTAACCAGATCATTGGCATCCAAATACCATGATTGTCCGCCACCTACTAACGCTTTCTTATAATCAACTTTTGCTTGATAGCCTAAATCGGTTCGATAGTCTTCACCAATGTCTTCATAACTTGCAAATAATTTATAATCACGTTTTTCACGGGTAAACTCAACTTTATATGCTTGGTCAGACTGTTCATCCTTTAACCCATAAAAATCAACAAGATACTTTGAGTTACGACTCTCAGAGCTGGCTACTTGATAGAGCACGCTGTCGGTTTGATTAAACCAATAACTGCCATCAAGCGAAACCACGCTATTTTTGTAATTATCAGCTTCACGGTGTGTTGTGGTCAAACCTACTGTGCCTTTATCACCAATATCATATTGATAACGACCCACAGCAGATTTTGATTTTTCCGCTAAATTTGCAAAACCAGATCCCTGATTAGTAGGTAATAAAATACTGGTATTTTCATCATCCGCATACATAAATGCATAGCTATGGGCGTCTGACTTACCTGTTATTTTTGCGCCGATTTTCGGCTGTGCAATTGTGCGGGTATAAAGTAGCTCAAATAAGCTACTTTTAAAGTATGATGCACCATCAAGAAAAAATGGGCGCTTTTCAGCATAATAGATTGAATAAGTGGTATTTACGTCAAGCTCTAAACTATCGGCTTCTACTTGTGAGAAGTCAGGATTGATCGTTGCATTAATAACAGCATCTTGACTGATTCCCCAACGTAAATCTAATCCGGCTTCCGTTTCGATATCACCATTATTCCAATCCCCAGGCACAGTGTCTTTCACATCATGACGAAGAGCTGTCAGGGTGGGTGTTAACTGAATGTTTTTGCTTGGCTCCATCGCATTAAAACCGGTGATTTTGTCAAACTGGCAAAAGCTACACTTTACATCGCGGTCAAAGCCCACATTCGCTAATTGATACAGCACCTCGCGCGGGTAATTTCGCCACACGGCGATACTCCATGTCATGTCTGCTTTATTTTTGGGGAATCGCAGTGCAGTAAAAGGAATACGCATTTCAACTACATACCCTTCATCTGTAATTTGCCCAGCACTGTCCCAAATAGCATTCCAAGATGGGTCTTCACTCCAGCCATCAGTATCAGTCATACGCATATCACCTTGCGCACCTAATGGATTGACGTAAAATTCATACCCTGTTCTCTCATCATTAAAGGTATCGATCATCAGCGCAACGTTATCATCAGCCCATAGTGTGTCTCGGTCACGTAATGCAGCCCTGATTTTTTCTGGGTCATCATCATAGGCCATAAACGCGACATACAAATACTGTCCGTCTTCATATAAGTACGCATCTGTTTTTACCGGAGGAACCCCTTTTTCGTTAGGTTCATTTTGGTAAATTAAGGGGATCAGAGTGGCATTTTGCCAATGTGCTTCTGTAAGCTCTCCATCAAGGTCAATGGACTGCTCGATATGGGCCAAAGAAAAGTGTTGTTTTTGAGCTAGTGAATCCGTGCTAAAAAACACCACACAGATGATAGTAAATATTTTTATTATTAGATTTTTGTACTGCATAAACATCCATTTAGATTCGATTACTCAAAATAAGTAACTTAACGTGTGGATTGTAATTTAGTAAGGTACATTTGTTAACAATTTTATGGATAAAATGTTAAAAATAATGAAAAATGCGCAGGTGGAACTATAAAAACAAGATTAAGTCTCTATTAGCTTAAGCTTATTCTCAACGCCATTCCAGTTATCAGCGTCACTTGGTGCGGTCTTGACCTCAGTAATACGTGGCCAAATGAGTGCCAGCTCGGCGTTAAGTTCGGTAAACTCGATTTGATCTTTTGGGAGTTCATCTTCTTGGTATATTGCCTCAGCAGGGCATTCAGGCACACATAAACCACAGTCAATACAATCGATTGGGCTTATAGCAAGAAAATTAGGACCTTCATAGAATGCGTCAGCAGGACACACAGCCACACAGTCAGTGTATTTACATTTTATACAATTTTCTGTGACTACAAATGCCATAATACGCGAACCCAATAATTATCGAAATATAAGCGCAAGATCATACCCAACCACAGCAAAAATACAATAAATAATCACTGCCATCAGCGCTTAAATTAACGTAAAATACCCCGCAATTGTGAGCATAACGTTACCGTTATTGCTAAGACACCTAACAGAGATTAAATATGATACGTTTAACAGAAATAAAGCTTCCTCTTGATCATAATGAAGATGCCTTACACCATGCAATTATTAATAAACTCGGCATTGAAAAAGAGCATTTAAATAGCTTTAATGTCTTTAAACGTGGTTATGATGCTCGTAAAAAAACCGCCATACTACTTATATACACCCTTGATATCGATGTTGAAAATGAAGCTGCACTGCTCGAAAAGTTCAACAAAGACCAACATGTAAAACCAGCCCCTGACACACGCTATAAGTTTGTTGCTCACGCACCAGAAAATTTAAACCAGCGACCAGTCGTTATAGGATTTGGCCCATGTGGGTTATTTGCGGGTTTAGTCTTGGCGCAAATGGGCTTTAAACCCATAATATTAGAACGAGGTAAAGAAGTCCGTGAGCGTACAAAAGATACCTTTGGTTTTTGGCGTAAACGCACACTCAATACAGAATCAAATGTTCAGTTTGGTGAAGGTGGCGCAGGTACTTTTTCAGACGGTAAACTTTACAGCCAAGTTAAAGACCCAAAACATTATGGCCGTAAAGTTATTACAGAGTTTGTTGAAGCAGGTGCACCTGAAGAAATTATGTATGTCAGCAAGCCCCATATCGGAACATTTAAGTTAGTGACCATGATTGAAAAAATGCGTGCACGCATTGAAGAGCTTGGCGGTGAGATACGTTTTAGCACTCGCGTTGATGATATCTTACTCGATGAAGGCCAAGTGACAGGTTTAAAACTCTCTAATGGTGAGCAAATTGATACGCAGCATGTTGTACTTGCTGTAGGGCACAGTGCACGCGATACATTTAAAATGGTCCATGACAAAGGTATTTATGTTGAAGCGAAGCCGTTTTCTGTCGGGTTTAGAATCGAACACAAGCAATCAATGATTGACGAATGCCGTTTTGGTGACAATGCCGGTAATCCAATCTTAGGTGCTGCGGATTATAAACTTGTTCACCACTGTGATAATGGACGCACGGTTTATAGTTTTTGTATGTGCCCAGGTGGCACTGTGGTTGCTGCAACCTCAGAAGAAGGCCGCGTTGTAACTAATGGTATGAGTCAATACTCGCGTAATGAACGAAACGCAAACAGCGCAATCGTTGTTGGTATTTCGCCTGAAAAAGATTTCCCAGGTCATCCGCTGGCAGGCATTGATTTACAGCGTAAATTGGAAGAACAAGCCTATGAACTTGGTGGGAGCAGCTATGATGCTCCCGCGCAGTTAATTGGTGATTTCTTAAAAGGCAAAGATTCTAGTGATATCGGTGATGTTAAACCGTCTTATACTCCCGGCATTAAACTGACTGATTTAGGGAATGTTTTGCCTAAATTTGCTATTGAAGCGATTAGAGAAGCGATCCCCGCATTTAACAAAAAAATTCGCGGGTTTTCAACCAATGATGGCCTGTTAACCGGTGTTGAAACACGGACCTCTTCACCTATTTGTATCAAACGCGATAAAACGATGCAAAGTATTAATACGCAAGGGTTGTATCCAGCAGGGGAAGGTGCAGGTTATGCTGGCGGGATTCTATCTGCAGGTATTGATGGTATTAAAGCAGCCGAAGCACTTGCATTATCGATGCTTGAAAAGCATCGCTAAACTCACAACTAAAAAAATCATTGACTCAGTATGCTTGAGTCAATGTAGCGTAATAAAAAAGCCTGATTACTCAGGCTTTTTTATTACTATAAACACCACGTAACACTATTTTTTTAGCGCTAACTTTTCACCTTTAAGGGATTTTCTGACACCAGAAATACGTGAGCGATTTTTAGCTCTCGCTTCACCAGTTGCTTGTCCGGATGGTTTATTTGTATGGCTGCGGCGTAAATGCGATGGCTTTTTACCAATTTTATCAATCAATACGTCGCGGTTACTCACTTCATAGCCTTGTAAAAACTGGCGTTTTATTTTTTGACCAATTAATGTTTCGATTTCAAACAACATGTTCTCTTCTTCACGGCTGACAAACGAGATTGCTTCACCATGATTCCCCGCACGACCCGTTCTACCTATACGATGGACATAATCTTCAGCAAGCCACGGTAGGTCAATATTAATAACGCGAGGAAGGCCATCAATATCGATGCCACGAGCAGCCACTTCAGTGGCAACTAGAACACGTACTTTACCTTCTTTAAAGTCACGAAGTGCACGGCGTCGATTACCTTGTGTTTTATCGCCATGGCATACGGCCGCTGGGATACCATCAAGATTTAGCTCTTTTACTAGTACATCAGCCGTGTCTTTCATGTTTACGAAAACTAGAACTTGCTGCCAATTTTTCTTACCAATAAGTTCAGATAAGAGCTCTTGTTTACGACGCTCTTCAACAGGGTAAACAACATGATTCACCGTTGCTGCAGTACTGTTTGTTTGATCAACTCGCACTATTTCAGCTTGTGTTAACACTTTACTAGCAAACTGTTTAATGGCCGCAGGGAAAGTTGCTGAAAACAATAAAATTTGACGTTCTTCTGCACAGCCATTGATGACGGTCTGCATGTCAGTAATAAAACCCATATCAAGCATACGGTCTGCTTCATCAAGTACCAAATGTTTAACCTGCGCAAGACTCAAATTACCTAACCGTATATGGTCAAGTAATCGACCCGGTGTAGCAACAACGATATCAACACCTTCTTTTAAGCCATTGGCTTGTCCGGCAATGTTTACGCCGCCAAATAAACACACGGTTTTAAGTGATGTGTATTTAGCAAAATCTTTAATATTATTCGCAATTTGCTCTGCCAATTCACGTGTAGGTGCAAGTACTAAGGCACGAGGCGCATTAGTTGCAGTGCGCGCAACTTCAGATAATTTATGAATAATAGGCAATGAAAACGCAGCCGTTTTACCTGTCCCGGTTTGGGCGCTAGCTAAAACATCTTTGCCTTTACGTACTGCAGGAATAGCACCACGTTGAATGGGCGTAAGGGTGTGATAGTTAAGTTCATCTAACGCCTGAATAAGTTCAGGAGAAAAACTAAAAGATTTAAAATTCATGCTGTATTACCTACGGCCACATATCAAGGGGGTCGCAAATTATACAGTAAAAATGAAACAACCGTTAGTTAAAACAACTTTAAACACTCGTTTATCCTTGGCTATTCCACAATCCGATTTTTAAGTCACACGAAACAGGTTAAATCTCACCCATCAGCACTTCGTGTCCCCGTACCTTTTCTTACATTTTTATACAGGGCTAATATTGCATTTAATTAAAGGTTATGTGTATTATCCAGCAGCCTTTAAAGAAGGCCTCATTTATAATAAGGATAAACTAATGATAAAAAGATGTTTAGGTGCTGCAGTTTTAGCAACTGCATTTATTTCTATGCCGTCACAAGCAAATAATGGCATTAACCCATGGCAAGAATGTGGTATTGGCGCAATGGTGTTCCCAGAAAATGGAGTTGCTGCAGCAATCTCTAACGTGATTTGGGATTTAGGTACAACGGCCGTTTCATCAAACATCTCTTCAGTAGACAGCTGTGAAGGCGCAAACGTCAAAACTGCGCAATTTATTCAGCAAACTTTCCCAGTACTTGAGCAAGAAATTGCACAAGGCGAAGGCGAATACATTTCAGCAATGTTAAATGTACGTGGTTGTGACGCAGTTGCTCATCAACAAATCATCAGCAACGTTCGAACTAACTTTGCCAATGCACCTGTAGATAACGCACAAGCCTTTTATGAATTAGTAGAAAGTAACATTTCAACTAACTTTTCATCTGAATGCGCTGCGATCTAAATCTTTAAGGGCTTAACGGCCCTTTATTCTCGGTTAAAAAATGAACTTAAATATCCCTCTCATTAGTTTTTTTTTGTTTCTCTCTTTTTCAAGTTTCGCTATTAATTCACCAGACTCCCTAGCTAAAAATCCAACGTGGTTAAAGTTAGGCCATTACAAGAGCAACACAAAATCCGATAGCTATATTACCAACAACTCGTTTTTTTTGGCTATAGATGGAAAAAACAACCCGCTTTCGGAGCTTAAAGCTACGCTTCATGCCTTTGATACTGACAGAACTATGCAGTGTAAGTACCCTGCTCGCTATCAATGGTTGATAGAACAAGGGGTCACTTTTAAGCAAGACGATGTAGACTGTCCCGATCTAGAAAAATGGCGTGAAAGCCAAAAGATTCACTCTGTTAGCCTCGTGTTTGCGTCTGGCTATATGAGTAATCCTGCATCGTTATACGGTCACCTGTTACTTAAGTTGAACCGCTCAACACACACAAAGAATCAACTGTTAGATTACAGTATTAATTACGGGGCACATGTTCCAGAAAATGAGAACGGCCTTATTTATATAACAAAAGGTTTATTTGGTGGCTATAAAGCAGGCTTTTCAGATCAGCTTTTTTACCGCCATCAACATAACTACGGTGAAATAGAGTTGAGGGATTTGTGGGAGTACACGCTTAATTTTTCAACTCGAGATGTGACTTTTATCGCTAATCATTTATGGGAACTGTTAGGTACAGAGTTTGATTATTATTTTGCTGATGAGAATTGTGCATACCACCTTGCACAAATTATTGAATTAGTTATCGGTGATCAGCTGACACAATCCAGTACCCCTTGGGTGATACCTGCCACTATTTTCTCACGCTTGGAAAATGCGCAATATAAAGGCAAAAAAGCGGTAAATAGAATTAAGTTTACGCCTTCTAGGCAGACTTTATTTAACAAACATTTAGATGCCCTTACAAAGGAAGAGAACGCTTATGTTCAGCAAATTTACGTGTCCCCGAAGGTGCTTTCACACAGTAACTTTTTGGCTTTACCTATTCACTCTCAAAAAGCAATCATTGGCGCACTATTTGAACTTGTACAACTTAAACAAATACAAAAGCAATCACCCATTCTGACTAATAATTTAAAAAAAGCCTTGATAAAAGCGCGATTAAAGTTACCCATGGGTGAGAATAAACATCATTTTAACTATACCAAACAACCTCCGCATAAAGCACAAAAGGCATCGAGTACGTCTTTTACAGCAGTCCATGGTGCCGCTAATAATTATTTTAAAGCAGGCTTTAGGCTTAGTTATTTTGATTCACTTGCCTCTGATTTTGCGCGTATTCCTTTTTCTAACTTAGAAATGCTAGATACAGAGATAGCCATTAATAATAACAATATTTATGTTAATAAAGTTCACCTGTTAGATTTAGAGTCTTATAATCCTAATGTATTAGCCTGGGCCAATGAAACAAAGTGGTCTTGGAAAATAAACCTCGGCTTTGAGCGGCAAGACTTTTTGTGTACTTCATGCAAAAGTGCTTTTGCTGTGGGAGGAATTGGACAATCATGGCAAATTAATAACCATCTTATAGCATATATGCTGATTAACGGCACCTTAGGCGATTTACCTATCAACACTCACTTTTATGACTCATCTATTGAAACAGGTATACTGACTGGCAATAAATCAGGTATAAAATTCAAGGTATCATATGAGCAATCTTACCTACATAATGAATTGCCAGGAACAGCACACCTAGAAGTATCAATGCCTATAACCCCAGATTTTGATGTGAGGTTTGCAATTAACCATGCACATGAATCAGTGTGGCAAATAAAACTAAATTACTACTGGCAATAGTATGTTATCCAGCCCATCGCGTATGGGCTGGAAGAGGTAGGGTAAAAAGCTAAGATAAAATCAACACAGTCTCTTTATCAAGATTTTCAGCTACATGCCCCACAATATCTTGCCCTTTAAGCTGGTTAATAAGGGCTTTTCCTTCATTCTGCTGTTCATCGTTAAGCGGCGTGTAAGGCATTCTAAATACTGGCTTAACTGCGCCGGTCATCATTAAGGCCGTGTTTATTGCAATCGGATTAGGTTCACAAAACAACCAACTGATTAATGGTTGTAACGTCGTGTTTAACTCGTCGCTCTTTGTATCCATTAACTGACGAAACAACCCCGGGATCAAATTAGACGTGACTGAAATCACACCATGTGATTGATAAATATGACGCGCATCATGTGCTTCGTCATCGTTGCCTGACCAACACGCAATACCTTGTTGTTCATAATGGTTAATTCTCTCGTTACCGCCACACTCTTTAACACCGATAAAATTTTCATGTTGTGCTAAAGGCTCAATGATATCAGGTGTTAAATCTTGTCCAGTTCGCCCTGCTACATTGTAGATAAAAGCTGGGCCTATGGCTAAAACGCGATTAAAGTGCTCTTTAACACCTGTTATCGATGTACGCCCATAATAAGGATTAATTTGTAATGAGGCATCCATTCCACTTGCAAACCCATACTGCGTTGCTTTGATTGCCTCACGAGTATTGTTACTTCCAGTGTTGCCTACAATGACGAGTTTATCTGAGTATTTATTAACACTGTGAGCAATTAACATTAAATGCTCTTCCCAGTTCATTAATTGCCCTTCACCGGTCGTGCCACCAACAACAATGCCGTCAACACCACCCGCTATTTGCTCCTCAACTAACTGATCGTATGTGCCTAGGTCAATCTCACCTGTTGATAAGTAAGGAGTTTTGATTGCGGTAATAAGACTTGCTTGTTTAATTTGTTCTAGGGTGCGCATAAATATATATTCTGAAAAAAACTTGATGTAGTTGTACCATAACTGACTTTATTTTGGGAGTTTTGCATAATGAAATAATAAAATTACTTGTTTTATATGAAGCCCTAGGTCAAAATAAACACTGTACAAATAAACAGTTGTTTTATTTTCTAACTTTGAGTGTCAATTTATGCGTTTATCACGATTTTTAGCGACCCATTTTTACCATAGCGAAGAACTTTGCCAAGCGTTAGCGATTGATGAAGATACGCTGTCTCAGTGGCAGGAATCAGGATTATTTCCAAAACCAAGCTATTGCATTAAAAATACGCTCAGTTGCAGCTCTTACTCTGGTTTGTATGAATGTGAAGAATATGATGACTATTATCCACGCGGCTGTGTTAATTGGGGGCAAAACTTGGCAAAACAAAAAATTACATCGTCGAGTCACGCGTTTAATTTCTTCGCACAACAATACATGGCTGCGCTTAGTAAACTGGCTCAACAAGGGTTTGAATTTAACGAAGAGCTGTTTGGCTGCGGCATTGAAGAACATCTACAACAAGTGTGGCAACAATTTTTATGCAGTAAGTATGGCGTACTTACACAAAATGGCTTAATTGACGAAATAGCAGCGGTCGACATAGGACGCTTAGTGGTGGACGACATTACTGAGCTACGCACTAAAGCAAGCCTTAACCAAGATGAGCGAACACAGCTTCACCCAGCAATGAAACTATTAAATCGTGCACTGAGCCACGGTGCAGACCATGAAAAACAACACACATTAAGAACACACTATATAGAGGCTCTGATTCTTAAGTATGATTTATCGGTTAAATAAGGCCGTTAATACTGCTGACCCCTTAGAAATGTATTTTGGTCATTATTTCAATCATATTGATAAACGATTAAAGTTATAAGTTGCTGATATTAATTGTTTTATCTAGCCGCTAAAAAGTAACCATGATAATTTTTGCTAAAAATATAGCCTTTACTTTTGCATTTTCTGTGTTTGCAACTAATCTTAATTTGGATATATATAGGGACTTGTTATACGCCTCCCAGTGCTAACTATAATTAATGACATAAAAATATAATTAGGTGGAATATTTCTCCTTTTTTGCAATAGATATTGCAACAGTTCAAAACTCAATTGCTAAGGAAAGCTATGAATAACAATAAAATAACTTACTCAGTAAGGGCCTTAGCCGTCATTTCATTTATTGCTATTTGCATTAAATATTTTAGGCCTAATGAAATAAGTTTTTATATATTACTTACTCCTTACCTTATTATCTATCTGTTATCTAAGGACTATCATGATTTTAAAACGGCATGTATAAGAGCCTGCTCTGCCATTTTAAGTGTTATATTCGTGCCTTATTTAGTCTTTGGAATTGAACTTGATATCCATGCTGGCATGGGGATATTGCTTATTTTTATATCGCAACTAACAGCGATTACTTCCTCGGAACTAATCATTTTATTTTTATTAAATAAAGGCTCTGAAAATACAACTAAGTGTTAGCGATCGGGTCGTGGTTTATACATGCTTTTTTTATTTTTAGTCTTTACTAAATGACTGGGGTAACCAAATACCACTTTTAACTTTTCTTTCAAATGGGTCGCTGAATTAAACTGTGTTAGCATGATACGCCATTGCATCACACTAATTGTCCAAGGGTTCGTGCTATCACAATCACCCATAATACCGTACTGATTTTGGTCCTTATCACGCTCTTGCGCAAAGGTACCAAAAAGTTTATCCCACACAATTAATACCCCTGCAAAGTTTTTATCAATATACCCCTTATTAATAGCGTGATGAACACGATGATGTGAAGGTGTATTAAAAAGATATTCTAGCCACCCTAGCCTGCCAACAATCTGAGTGTGTATAAAAAATTGATACGCTAAATTAATTCCAACAACCATGATCATAAACCGTGGTTCAAACCCAATTATGATCATGGGTAACCAGAATAGCCACATACCGACAACAGGGTAAAAAATACTTTGTCTGAACGCAGTCGTAAAATTCATGTTCTTTGAACTATGATGCACAACATGTGCAGCCCAAAACCAATGAATATGATGAGAAGCACGATGAAACCAATAATATAAAAAATCCTGCAATATAAACGCTATAAAAATAGTAAACGGGTTCAAATCTATGCTAAACAATGAGTATTGATGTAACCAATAAAAAAAAGGAAGTAGTAGTAAAACAGATAATGCATCACTTAACTGATGCATTAAGGCAAGCATCGTGTTCGCCAGTGAATCTTTGACCTCGTAATAACGGCGAAATTTAATAAACTCAAATACGATGAATACAAAAAAAATTGGGCTCAATGCCAGTAATATCAGCTCAACTCGCATCGCAATAAGCCTTAAGTTTTATTAATGCTTTTTTTAAATCATGTGTTATGAGCAATCTTAACAACCAAGTAGGTTGCCACCACTTGGCATCACAGTGGATAAGATAAGTTAACTGACACCCCGCTTTTAAAGGGTTTACTTTAATCATCGCAGAATGATTTTTAACCGGTGAAGGCCCTGCAATATAATATTCCAGAGTGTATAAATCAGTTTGCTTTACATGTTCTATAAACTGA
The DNA here is from genome assembly GCF_001469215.1 of Pseudoalteromonas sp. H105. Taxonomy (GTDB): domain Bacteria; phylum Pseudomonadota; class Gammaproteobacteria; order Enterobacterales; family Alteromonadaceae; genus Pseudoalteromonas. Next base: position 241,264 of record NZ_LOFH01000002.1, on the reverse strand, counting down.
TAACCTAGCATAGTTACCTGACGCCGAACGACACCTTCCTCTGCGGAAATAATTGAAAATGAGGCGTTAAAAAATCGATTTAACCGCACGTGATCGCACAAAGTACTTAATACTGTTTCAGCTGAGCTGTGAATATGCTGTGATTGAAGTATACAAATTGCCATTAAAATAGACTCATAACGGTGTCCAACTATTAGCGCTAGCATAATCAGAACATTGCTGGCAGACTTGTGATAAAGCGACAAGTTTTTGTCTTTAGGCGACACCTATGATTACCAATTTATGAATACAACCTCAGATATTTATTTTTCAAGTGTGCTCAACTACTTATCACAAAAAGGGTTATGTAAGCAGACTTGCTTACAACAAATAGGCTTTTCAGAGTTTAAAGAAAAGGTAATTGGTGATCGTGTTTCATTAATTCACTACCAAGCACTATTAGAGCTCGGTAAGCAAAACTGTGAAGACCCACTATTTGGGTTTCATTTAGGCCAAGATATACGTACAGCAGACTACGGGGTTCTGGGTTATTTAATTGAATCTAGCCGTGACTTAGCGGCTGCCATTGACTCATTATTGCACTACGACACCTTAGTGGCAGATATTGGTACAGCCAACTTTAGTTATAATAAACAAATCGCAACAATATGTTGGACACCAAAAAATCAATGTTCAGAGCAAGTCGTTCTTCGCAATATGACCGCTTGGGTGGCTGTTGTACGACACTTATTAGACCCAGATCTAGCGCCCAAATGTTTACACTTTGTGCACCCATTTACCAAACTACAATTACACCAATTAAGTAACTGGTTTGGCTGTGACGTAAAAGGCGGCATGACTTCGAATAAGATTGATTTTCCGCATGATTATTTACAATTTAAATTTTCTAGTGATAACCCAATAATGCATCACACGTTAACGCAACTTTCAAAAGAGCAGTTAACTGATATTCAATCAGGTCAACGGGTCTCACAGCGTGTCATGAGCATTTTAATGAGCAAACAAGACTTACATGGCGTTAACCAACCTATCGTTGCTAATGCATTAAATTTAACCCCACGCACTTTACAACGAAAACTAAAGCGTGAGCACTGCACATTTGCTCATTTACTCGACCAAGAACGAAAACGACGATATGCTTTATTGGCCGATACTTTGAGCTTGGGAGAGATTGCCGCTGTTCTTGGCTTTAATGAGCAAAGCTCGTTTAATCGCGCATTTAAGCGTTGGTATGGCTGTGCGCCAAACGCGTTTAGTATACATTACACCCAGATTTAGCGTAATGAGACAGTAAAAGTGCAAAAGATTAGTGGGAACACCCTAATTGAGCTTTATGAAAATAAACATTTAACGTGACGCCTTTACGTTAATTATCTCAGGTATCAGAGCCCGATTATCAGTAACAGGGAAACAGCCAGACCTAGATTGCTCTGCTGAGCGAAAGAATTATCGACTCAACTGTTCGCGAAAACACCACGGATTTAATATAAAAACGTCGTATTAACGCGAACTATTGTATGTTAAGGGTTTATTCTTGATGCTCAAACTGGCCGCGGTAAACTTCAAACACCTTTAAAACGGTGTGTTGCGCTTTATTTAAACCATCAAACCAAGCGTCAAATAGGTCATCGTCATCCTGATCGCTCAGCGCTAAATATTGCGCGAGTAACTCTACGATGTCATTGTGAGTGCAACTAAGAGGATCGATCTGCTGGGCGAGTAATGAGTTATCTCTACTACGTAATGTGTCCATTACACCTTGATCGATCTGTTGAGTTTGCACGTGGGTAGTCTCTTGTGTGTGTTCGCTCATTATAAAGCTTGCCTCCTGTTGCTCGGTTACACCTTATTTATAACAGGCTAAACCTCAATAGCTAGTTTTTTTGTACTGACTGCTTATCTTTTGAATCATTTGTACAAATTACAGACAGCACCATCATTTAATGAGCAAAAAACTTTTTGCAAACGATTCTTATTCACTGTAAATTACAGATACATTATCACATAACAATGAGCCATATTATGAAACCAAATATACACCCTGATTACCAAACCGTTGCTTTTCACGACACCGCAGCAGACAGCTATTTTATTATTGGTTCGACTATAAAAACCAATCGTACTATTGAGCTTGACGGTAAAACATATCCATATGTGCCAATTGACGTATCAAGTGATTCTCATCCTTTCTACACAGGTAAACAAAAAACAGTGGCAAGTGATGGTCGTGTTGCTGCGTTTAATCGCCGCTTTAAAAACCTGTCTGCGAAATAAGGGTTACCCATGAAAGTACTAAGTTCACTAAAGAGCGCTAAAAGCCGCCCAGGATGTCAAATAGTAAAACGAAAAGGCCGTGTGTTTGTAATTTGTAAAGACAATCCACGTTTTAAAGCCGTACAAGGTATGAAAAAGAAAGGATAGAAGTAGTCATTTTTGCATGGACCTATGTGCGCTTATAATTAGCGCACATAACAAATAGTACTATTTTCCAAATAGTATCTCCCAAAAACCAGGCGGCTCATGCAGCTCATGATACTCTTTACGTAATTCGTCGATTAATTTTAAAGGCGCTTTAGCCGCCTCCAATCCCTGCTCATTTGCGAGTTTTTTTGCATACTTAGCTTTTACTAATACCTTATCAAGCCCTTGAACTGATTTTTTTGCTTCTTTATTAAACTTAGTAAGCTGACTTACCTCTACTAACTTAATAAACTCATCAATAGCGAGATTAAACTTTTTAACGTCAGTTGCTTGCACACTTTTCTTATAGGCAAGCCCCATATTTTTCATGGTTGTTCCCAACTTAGTAACCTCAGCCGACAATACTGAATGACTAAACATAAGTACTACAATGTATAAAAATGCTTTCATTTAATAACCCTAAAAGACGATTGCTGTGGATATGCTAAGGTTAGTATTATATAGCACCCTATTAGCAAATATAACCTTTGTGCTGTGTTCATCTTTGTTGTGCTTTAATCAAGCGCACTTTAAATTATAAGTTTTAATTGAGTCCTAATGCATTTAACCCAAATTCTTCGCTTTATAGTGAGTGTTTTCTGTTTATTTTTTACATTAAATAGCCACGCCCTTGAAGTCACTTTTGTGAACCCTGGCTATTCTGAAGACAATACATCAGAAAACAGCACAGGTAATTTTTGGTATAAAGTAGCTAAGCTAATGGATAATGCAGCTGATGACTTAGGAATAAAACTAAACGTCAAATATGCCAATCGAAATCATATTGTGATGAAAGCGCTTATTCGAGACGCAATTAAAGATCAGCCTGATTATTTAATACTCGTTGATGAAAAAAGTGTCTCCAGTGACTTTATAACTAAAATAAACACCCATAATATTCCCATTTTATTTCTACTTAACCCACCCTCACCAAATCAACGGGTAATGCTTAAAGAACGTGGGCTCAATATAATAGGAAGTGTGAGTCCTGATAACCGCAATGTGGGTCGCATGCTCGCACAAGCTCTTTTTGAGGAACATAGTAACCATTCTGATGCGCCTGCCAATATGCTGGCGCTACTTGGTGATTACTCAACTCCTGCGTCAATTGAACGCACAGAAGGGTTGATGGATTACGTTTCTCGCTCAAAGATCACGCTAATTGCAAAAGATGTGGCAAATTGGTCTGAAAATGAAAGCTTTATAAAAACAGTGGCTTTTTTACATTTAGCCCCTGAAATAAACCTTATTTGGTGCGCAAATGATGCCATTGCCTTTGGTGCTAAACGTGCCCTAAAAAAACTCAATAAAGAAGCAACAGTAAAGGTTGGCGGCATAAATTGGGATGCAACACCAAAAACATTAAAACCACTTGATGCCTCATATGGAGGTCATGTTTTGCTGGGCGCTTATGCATTAGTCATCTTATATGATCACCATAAAAAACCTCTAATTTGGCCTATACCTCATAACACTTACCCGATATTTACTCGTTTAACAGCAGAAAATAAAGCATTAATTTCGCTTATCAATAAAAATAGCTTAGATGACGTTAATTTTAAAAATTTCAGCAAAACAACCGAACATTGGCAAGCATTTACTATAGGTAATCTCCTTAAAGAGCTTGAGAAATAAGACTGTAAAGGGGATTTACAGTCTTCATTATTTACACCTGACACAGCCCGAAAAAAGTTTGAGGAAGAAGCATTTTGGTTACTTAGCCTGAAAGTTTACTTCTTATTCCTTCGCGCTTACCTGCTAAGCCAATATTTATACTCAAGGAGGTGGTGCTGATGATCTTCTTTATCAAATAGCAACAGGTATAGGCTTCTCAGATTAATAGGGCTGAAAAGCCTTTCAATTATATGAACAATGACCGCACTATTGCCGATTCGATAACCACAACGCTTGATAAGGTGAAAGCGCAATATTTTGATGCTCATCATTGACCGTCTCACCGCTTATCAACTCAAACCATTGCTCAGTGTCTATTAAGTTTAAATCCGCAAGTAACAAGGTCTGTACTTTGTCACTGATATTATAAACACAAAATATACTTTGTCGGCGATCAATACTTTGTCGCCAAAAACCAAATAAGGCACCACTTAAATGCAAAGTAAATTGAGTTGCATTCGGGTGAAATGCATCTTGTTGCTTGCGTATAGCCAATAATGTATTGATATTATTAAACACATGATGATGATGACTTGACTCATCAGCTAACTTATCAAGTAATGCAGCTTCTTGCCAACGGTGACGATTAATACAACGATTGTGTTGACTGTTTTCAAAACGCTCATAATCATTCGTGGTGCCAAGCAAGCTATGAATATACAACCCTGGTATGCCTTCAAGGGCAAACATAATGGCATGCGCACATATAAACCGCTTCAATCCCCACTGGTCAACGCCTTTGTGTGTCCCTTGTAAAGCATCAAATAAAGCGATGTTTAACTCATAAGGTGAACGCGTCCCGTTATTAGCTGTACGCATGGATACCTTAGCACCAAAGCAACTAACAGTATTGACAATATTGCCTATTTCATCTTCACTGAGCAACCCTTCAACGGGGCGTAAACCGATACCATCGTGAGAAGCTATAAAATTAAAGTATGCCGTGCCATTTTGGGCCGGTGGCATGCTCATCATCCAATGCTTTAAGGCTTTGCTATCGCCGCTTAATAACGTGTGAAGTAGCAAAGGAGGTAACGAGAAGTTATAAATACAGTGCGCTTCATTTGCGTTACCAAAATAGGATAGGTTTTCTTTATTTGGAATATTGGTTTCTGTAATGATAATAGCGTTTGGCTCAACATGTTCAATCAGCGTACGTAATAGCCTGATCACCTCATGCGTTTGCGCAAGATTAATGCACGATGTGTTAAGTTCTTTCCAAAGAAAAGCCACCGCATCAAGCCGAAATATTTTTACCCCATTATCTAAGTAATGACGGATGATACCAATAAACTCATTCAGTACTAACGGGTTTGCAAAGTCCAAATCCACTTGATCAGGGCTAAACGTACACCATACATGGCGCTCACCAAACGCTGTTTGAACGGTATTGAGTAATGGCGATGTTCGCGGTCGCACGACTTTAGAAAGATCATCGTCTAAGCTGGCCGTTTTAAAGTAACTCACGCCAGGCTCTTTGCCCTGCAAAAAATTCTCAAACCAACGACTACGACTCGAACAATGATTAATCACCAAATCAGCCATTAGTTTGACATCTTTTGCGATGCTGCGTATGTCATCCCAGCTGCCTAGTGCCTCATTTACTTGCACATAGTTCATCACAGCAAACCCTTCATCAGAACTATATGGATAAAAAGGCAAAATATGCAACGAGTTAATGCTCCCTGCACATTGACTTTTTATAAATCGATGCAACGTATGCAAAGGTGGCTCATTAGGCACAGCGACAGCCTGATCCTTATCACCGTGACGCATAATTGAGTCACCATACGCAATAAGCACAATATCTTGTTGATCCCATCTATTTTTGTGTGGAGTGGGATCCCTCACCGCATCGTCTTTTAACATCGTAGTAATTAACATGCTGGCCAATGCGTTAATGCTCATACATAAATCTACACCGTCATAGATGCTTGATAAATGTTGCTCAACTCGTTGTTCAAATAGCGCTTTGTTCATTGCCCTACCTTTCATATTTAGTCTGTGGCTGTAAATGCCAATCGGAGGTTATCTTATAAGTTATACCTACTCTCACATTATGAAAATTCATTGTTATCAAGTTCAACAGCTTCTTCTAAGCGAGCAAAAACATCAGGCATAGCAGAGGCTACACGGTTCCAACTCGGCACGAATGGCGCTTCCATTGGGTGCTGTAAAAAGTGCTGACCCGCATTCATTATATTTTGTGCGAACATTTCAACCGCTTTTTCCTCTTGGTGAATATCGAGCGTCAATCCATTCATCATGGCGTCGTTGTGATAGGTTTCGATAAAGTCTAACGCAATACGGTAGTAAGTCGCTTTTAATGAACGAATGGTCTCTGTGGTGAAGGTCACCCCCTGTGTAGCCAACTTCCGAAACAGCGCTTTTGTAATATCAATAGACATTTTTGATAAGCCAGCAGCTTGATTATCAAGTGATAAGTTCTGGTGTTTATGATCATAATTGTCAGCAATATCAACTTGGCATAAACGGTTATGCGAATAGTTGCGATACATTTCAGAAAGCACACCAATTTCTAATCCCCAGTCACTTGGGATCCGAATATCATTGAGGACGTCTCGGCGAAACGAAAACTCACCGGCAAGTGGGTACCTGAACGAGTCCATGTATTCTAAATAATCCGTTGTTCCTAAAATAGTCTTAAATGAACGTAACAAAGGAGTTACTAATAAACGTGAGACACGACCATTTATTTTCCCATCGGCTGTGCGTGGGTAAAAACCTTTGCAAAACTCATAATTAAATCGCGGGTGCGCAACAGGGTAAATTAAGCGAGCCAGCAATCCGCGGTCATAGGTTAAAATATCACAGTCATGCAACGCGATAGACTCCACCTTAGCCGTCGCCAGTTTATACCCCATGCAATACCAAACATTACGGCCTTTGCCTAACTCTCTGGGTGCAACGCCTAACTGTTGTAGTTCTTTATCTAAGGCTTGGAGACGTGGCCCTTCGTTCCAGAGTACTTTGTGAGGCTGATCAAGCTCAGCAAAAAATCTTAATGCACTTCGGTACTGACTTTCATCTGCTCTGTCTAAACCAATAGTAATTTGTGATAAATAAGGTACATGCTTTAATTCCTTCACTATATTTTGCAACGCAGGTCCTTCGAGTTCACTATACAACGACGGTAAAATAAGCCCCATCGGACGCTGCTTTGAAAACTCTACAAGTTCTGCTTCTAGCGCTTCTACAGGTCGGTCTGCAATGTTATGTAAGGTCGTAATGATGCCGTTTTGATAAAAATCAGCCATGTGATTGCTCCTTTGTTGGCGCTAAGTGCGTTTTAATTATTTGTAAATCAGCGATCTCATCAATCCAGCCCAGCGGTGCAGGTCGCTCACTAACAAGCCATGGTTTATGTGCTAATTTAGCTTTTGCTTTGCTATGGGGGTTGCTGATTAATATGGCGATATCTGCGGCATCAAGCATAGCCATGTCATTATGGCTATCACCCAATGCAATCGTTGTGAATGGACGACGATGGTTGTTTTTATATTGGTTCAATAACCAGTTTTGTGCCTTCCCTTTATGAGTTTGCTTATTCAAATGAATAAACCGACCCCCAGCAAGCACTTCATAGCCGACAGCCGTCATTTTTTTGATAAACTCACCGCGCTGCAGCTCTGTCCCCTGCCAATAAATAGGATCTGAGTATTCGCGAGTTAACGCCAATTTACTTTGCGCTTCATTGAGCCCAGTTAAGGTTGCGACCTCTTGACAGGAAAGCTCACTAAAAAGCTTAAAACTCGCGCTTAAATCAGACGCATACTCAATGAGATCGGCATGAAATGATTTATTACTTGGCGCTAACGCATATCGCCAATACCCTTCAAGCTCTTCACACCCAATCGGCTTTAATGTGAAATAATTTTTTGGAATATACACAGCTGAACCATTTTCGGTAATAAAAGGTTGCTGGTGATTTAGCGATCGTTGAAGCTGTATTACCTCAGCAAATGTTTTGCTCGTATTGAACACAACAGGAATCGCTGCCTCAGTGAGCCTAGCTAAAAATGGAGTAATCGCTTCACAATCGTAATCTTCATGATTGAGTAGCGTGCCATCGAGATCAGTAAAAATCAGTGGCATAGGCACTGAATCAGCTTTTAAAGACATAGACACAATGTCACGGGCTTTATCCAATGTGAGTAATGCATTGACCTGCTCAGGCATAACTTTTAGGTTTTCACGAGTAATGCGTTCAAAATGTGAAATAAACCTGACTAGGCTGGTTTCATCAAATGTACCGTGCCCAACGCCTTTGTTTGCAAGCAATTTTTGTTCTTGTTCAAGACGCCAGCCATAAACAGCTTTAAATGAAGGGGCTTTCAACATAATGGTGTAATCTATTAGATTGAACACACCTTGATATTCATTCGCCAAACAACTATTTACACAGCGACGCCAAATACCGTCTTGATCATGCTTTTCTTCCAGCTCATTTATTGGCTGCTCTAGTTGATATGGCTGCTGTGCTTTGCTTGCAACACACCATCCCTCAAAAATAATGATATCGATGGGTTTCGTGTTTTTGTGCCACTGCTCACGCGGAGCAGGATCGTCAGTTTGTTTATTAAACTCAGGCACAGAGACGTCCACTTTGCCTGCCAACAGATCTTTTATTGTTTGCTGCATTAACGCGGTATCATGCGTACCTGGCACCCCTCTTGAACTAAATAAAGGGTGTATATCATCAGCTAACTTGGCGCGTACAGCCCGGCTATGATAAAAATCATCCACAGAAAGGCTCATACAATTGAGCTCTGTATTGGTGTTTATCCATGTTACTAAAAAATCCGCCAAGGTTGTTTTACCTGATCCTTGGCAGCCATTAATAGCAACAAGCATTGCCTGCGTTGAGCCTTTAGCTGAAATAATATCTTCAGCTAAAGGAATAAAATAGTGTTCACTTAAATATTGATATTTAAGGGGAAGCTGGTGCTTAGCTAAAAACGGGGTAATATCCACTATATTGGTCTCTTGCATAAAAGCGCTTATCTCAGTATGACATATAAAGAGAAATGCAGTTTGTAGACCAATATTAAAAGTACTTTAATTTTAGCAAGTTAAAAAAATAGCGCATATTTAATGCGCTATTTTGGTGCAATTAATTAACATTCTGTTCAAAACTACGCGGACTTTTCAGCCTTAGGTAGTGCAAGGTTCAGTACAATGCCTAAAATTGCACATAAACTCACACCCTGTAGACTGAACTCACTGCCACCAACATGCATACCACCAATCCCGCACACTAAAATAAGTGCAACAATGGACAAATTACGCGGTGCAGTAAGGTCTTCCCCTGATTTTACTAACGAGTTAAGCCCCACGACGGCAATAGAACCAAATAGTAAAATCATAATGCCACCCATCACTGGCACTGGGATGGTTTGCAAACCTGCGCCCATCTTAGCCACAAACGCTAATACAATGGCAATCACCGCCGTCCACATCATTACTTTAGGGTTAAAATTACGCGTCAGCATGACCGCCCCCGTCACTTCTGAGTAGGTCGTATTTGGCGGCCCACCAAATAATGATGCCGCCGTAGTTGCTAAACCATCACCAAATAAGGTTCGATGTAAACCTGGCTTTTTAAGGTAATCTTTATGAGTCACTTGGCTTATTGCCATCATATCGCCAATGTGCTCAATTGCAGGTGCAATTGCAACGGGAACCATAAATAATACTGCTTGCCACTTAAATTCAGGCCAAGTAAATGCAGGCATCGCTATCCACTGTGCGTTAGCCACTGCATCAAACTGCACTAAACCTAACACCAAAGATAAACTATACCCGGCTATTACCCCGGCAAGAATCGGCACTAATTTAAAAACACCTTTGCCCCACACAGCAAAAATAAGCGTCACCAACAAAGAAAAAGCGGCCACCCAAATTGCCTTGTCATACGCAACTAATTGCACTGCGCCATCACCACTTTTACCCATTGCCATATTGACGGCAACAGGCGCAAGCGCAAGGCCAATCACCATAATCACCGGGCCAACCACCACGGGAGGAAGTATTGTATGTAACATTGCTACGCCTTTTAGTTTGACCAAAAGACCAAGCAACATATATGCAGCACCCGCAGCCATTAATCCGCCCATAGTGGCAGGCACTCCCCATAACTGCACGCAAGCAATAATAGGCGCAATAAATGCGAATGAAGAGGCTAAGAAAATGGGAACTTGGCCTTTTGTGACCAAGTGAAACAATAAAGTGCCAACCCCTGCTGTAAACAAAGCAACATTCGGATCAAGGCCTGTCAACAGCGGCACCAATACCAGCGCACCGAAAGCGACAAATAACATTTGCGCCCCCGTTAAGATGGTTTTTATAGAAAGAAAGGACTCTTGCGTCACATTACTTTTAGTCACAATAATAACCTAAACAGTACCAAATATTTTATCGCCAGCATCACCTAGACCAGGGATGATATACCCCTTTTCATTTAAATGTGAATCAAGTGCAGCCGTGAAAATCTCAACATCAGGATGTGCCGCCAAGGTTTTTTCAACCCCTTCAGGCGCCGCCACAAGTACAATGACTTTAATTTCTTTACAGCCTGCTTTTTTTAGCATATCGATTGTGGCAATCATCGATCCACCCGTTGCCAACATCGGATCAATCACTAAGCTTAAACGTTCATCAATTTTACCCACCAGCTTTTCAAAGTATGGAATTGGCTCTAGGGTCTCTTCGTTACGTTGTAAACCCACAACACTGACTTTTGCAGCTGGTAACAGTTGCATTACGCCATCCATCATACCAAGGCCTGCGCGTAAAATAGGCACCACGGTAATTTTTTTACCTTTAATGTGCTCAACGTCTAATTTATTGCCATCCCAACCTTGCACTTCTACCTTTTCAAGCGGTAAATTTTTAGTCGCCTCATAAGTTAATAACGTGCCGACTTCAGATGAGAGCTCACGAAAACTTTTTGTGCTTATACCAAATTCACGCATTAAACCAAGTTTATGCTGAACGAGAGGGTGATTAATTACATGAATTGCCATTATTGTTGCCTGATAAGGAGAAAAACATGATTTATTTTAACGTAAAAAATTACAATAAGCTGAAAAAACCAAAGATTAACAATAAAATTTTCTACCTATACACATAACGCTCAGATATAGGTCGCTTTAGCGCATTTTGTTTTAATTGCACTATAATCAATAATTATGCAGCCACTGAAATATGCGCTATGCCTCACTTTTTCTGCTATGTTTTATTATTTTTTATCGCATCAACACACATGGCCAATGCAGCAAGTAAAGTGGCCCCTTTGCATATTCAGCTTGTGACAGACTTTGCCCCACAGCTAGACGATACGCCGCAAAACGCTGCGACCAAACTCATGCTAGACATAGAAAAAGCATTAGATGGCCAATTAAGCTTGGCATTTGTACCTGCAAGCCGCTTACGAGAGTGGAAGCAACTTCACACTTCACCAGATGTGTGCTTGTATAGAAAAGTAAAAAACGCCGCAAGAGAAGAAAATGCTATTTTTAATCAGTATCCAATCATGGCCTTCCCCGCCAATCGTTTGATCACACTTAATAAACCTCACCTCCCAAAACAAATGTCCTTGGCTGATGCCATTGGCAAATACAGGCTTAAAGTAGGGTTTACCAGTGGTCGTTCCTATGGTGAAGAGATAGATAATTACCTAAGCGTAAACTCTGGATCGTTTATTGCTCTAGCAGGCACAACAAGCGCTGCCCGATTGAGCAGGATGCTATTTGAGAAAAAAATTGATGCCATTATTGAATTTACCGCCGTCTTTTTTTCGCGCCACAACAAAGACCCCCGCATAAATGATGCGCAGTACATCGAGATAAAAAATGCAAGTAACACACTGTTTGGTTATATAGCATGTTCAAAATCACCACAGGGTAAGCAAGCAATAAAACTGTTTGATAACGTATTGCAGCAAGAAAATATTCAACGACAAGTCATTAGCGCACACATTAATATTTTTGATTCAGCTGAAGAACGTCGATTGATTAGTGCGCTAAAACGTGCCTATCAAGTCCCAGTCAAGGAGTAAGAATTTGCTGCATCACCCAACTTGTGTGCGTCGCACTGTGCGCTGTTGACGGGTGAGTATGCCCCTTTAAAAGTGATTCAGCCATATTTTGCACATGATAAAGCTGAATATTTTGCGGATTAGCAATGTCATGTTGTTGCACCCCTTTATCATTCGTAACCGTTATAGGGCGCTCATCAAACACACTAAAACGTATCTCGCCGTTTGAGCCGTAAACAATCACATCATCAAAACGCGAAAAACCACCAAAGTTCCAGCTGCCAGAGCCAGTTACGCCTTTTTTGTGCTGCCAGCATGCTGTAATCGCATCAAACGCGCCATACAAACCTTGTTGATTAGTCGCCATCCCGCTGACTTTTTCATACTCACCAAATAAAAAGCCAAACAAATCTAACCCATGGCTGGCCAAGTCATCAAAATAGCCACCTGGCGCAATGTTTTTATCGGTTCGCCAATTATACTGCCCTGATAAATCAAGTGGGTTAGGTGCTTTGTTGAGATGCCAACTGATATGACGGACATCCCCAATGGCCTGTGCATCAAGCAATGCTTTAACGTGATTAAAGCGAGGTAACGAACGCCTATAATACGCAACAAATACAGCAAGGCCTTTATCAGCAAAGGCGTTATTAATTTGTAAACTTTCTTGGTACGTGGGTGCAAGTGGTTTTTCGATACAGCAAGGTTTGCCTGCGTCAGCCACTTTTAATGCGAGGGCTAAATGGCTATCCGGAGGCGTTGCAATGTACACCGCATCTATATGAGGGCAATTAATTAATGCATCAGCATCTGGATAGACATGGGGGATCTGATGGCGCGCAGCGTACTCAATGGCTAATGCCTTATCCCGACGAGTAACACCATACAATTCAAAGGCGTCTGTTTTTTGATAGGCTGGGCCACTTTTAACTTCAGTAACGGCACCACACCCTATCATTCCCCAGCGTATGACTTGGCTGCTCATTTATATTCGTCCTGTTTGTTCATAGTGAATAACTGTATCGTATTGCTTAAGCATGTACGCGTTTATTTTACCATGCGCCGGGCTCCAGCCTGCTAAAAAACGATAAAAATCGGTCCAGGCATAAGGCCAAAGTGCTTGCCATTGAGTAATGACTGACTGAGCGTCGCAAGGTATATTAAAATGTTTAATTGCACAGCTTAAAAAAGAGTAATATGCATCGAGGTATTTATCCGTGAGAGTGAGTAAGGCGTGTTCATCCAAACAGCTCCCCAGAAAATACATTAAATCAACAATGCCAACTCCTTTACCAACATATTGAAAATCATAACCTAATACATCTAATGTTTGGCTATTGATTGCAAAGTTTGCCAGTTTTGCATCTCCATGAATGAGTGTATTGTATTCACACGTATTGAGTTTATTTTCCACTCTATGAGCTAACTGCTTTAATTCCCCATTGGGCATGTTTGCATATTCATCTGGGCGAGTTGATAAATGCCAGTAATTTCCCTCATTCCAGAGTTCATCCCCATTATTATTCAGGTGATAAGCATGAAAATAAGCCAGCCATTTAACAATCGACAAAATGTGTTCATCGCAAGGGACTGCCGGGGTAAAACCTTGCTGTGTAAAATCAGCAAAAACAAGTACGTAATTTTGGTCTTTTTTTAATGTGTTAAAACACGTTAAAGCACGGCATTGCAGCGGTAGTGTGTCGCTATAACGACGATACCAGCTGTATTCAACGTGATAAGAGTGTTTTTTGCGGTCAATTGCCACAGCACTTTGTGTAATACGGGGATGGTTGATATGATCGGGTACGTTAATCGCTTTTAACACACAGGGTTTATCATCTAATGAACACCTAACTATTTCACCACACCCACTCCACAGTGACGTAATTGTCTCCCCTATGCAGACACGACTAAAGTGTGCGTTTAATAACTCGATGTACATTTATCAATAGGCTCCAAAAGTAAAGAGTTTCGCTTAGCGAAACATGGTCACAGGTATAAAAGTCATCATGTCACAAGCGCTCATGACCATATATCAATCTTTTAATTTAATTCACAGGTTATACCTTGATTCTTAAACTCATTATTAATAAAAAGTAATGACAAATACGTTCCTCAAATATCAATTTGACAGATTCAGTTACCATGGTTAAAGCACAGTAACGGAGTAAACCCGCTGATTAGCTCTGAAAAAATAAGGGGTTGCCCCTTTTATCTATCCATTCCTTATTTATTTAACTGTTTGTAATTTCTCATAGACAGTCTATAAATAAAATAGGCGTTAACTGTAGCGTCAGCTTTAATGGAGTATTCAATGGCAGCGGCAGTACCCAAAGATCCCATCTTTATCATAGAAGATGAAATTCATTACACAGAGCTCTACACTGAAGTCTTAAAAGATGATTTTAACTGCGTGTGTTTTGATAATGCGCGTAATGCCCTCACTGCACTAGAGTCAATGTCACCTAAAGTTATTGTTTTAGACTTACACTTACCGGACCTAAATGGTATTGATTTTTGTAAAGCACTCAAAGCACAAACAACTAACAATACAGAACCAGACATTATCTTTGTATCAGGAGAAACGGATAGTAATATTAAGTTAGCCGCTTTTGAGGTCGGTGCATCCGACTTTATAACTAAACCATTTGAGCTTAAAGAGTTACTCTTCAAAGTAAAAAGTAGTATCAAAAGAAAAGCCCAAGAAGAGTCATACAAACAAGATATTACAGATAGTCAAAAGCTCATTCACACCACCATGGAACAAGCATCGCAATACAGCATTGTAATGCGCTTTTTTAAGAATTTAAGCCATTGCCAATCAATTGAAGAAGTGGTTAATTTGTTTTTTACAACGATGGATAGCTTTCAACTTCCCTGTTCTATAAGAATCGCGCTTCCCACTATTGCCTACTTTCAAAGTAATAAAACAGACGTACCACCGATAGAAAAAGAGGTATTCGAAATCTTACATGATAAAGGCCGAATATTTCCTTTTTCCAACAGGATGATTATCAATGATAAACACGTTTCATTTATAATCAAAGCATTGCCAGACGATGAACATGCCATTGGGCAGATCCGCGATTATGTCGCTGCCATCATCGAGGGCCTAGAAGCAAAAGTACTTGAACTGTATTCGCAGCTAGGCATGAACGAAGCCATAAAAAAATTAACCGAAAACATTACAGCGCTAAAACAAGGCGTAAACGCGCACAATGAAATAACAAACTCTGTAATGTCTAATATGATGTTAGAAATAGCCAGTAGTTATCACGTCTTAGATATGACTGATGCCCAAGAGGTGTTTCTTAGTGGTTTAGTTGAAAAATCAACAAATGACTTAAGCAAAGCGGAAGAACATTTAGTGACAATAATGGGCGGATTGGAGGGCATTAGAGCGAGTATGTTGAATGTTCAAAAAGCAGTCGAAGGCGGGCATGATTCATCACAAGCAACATCAGATGATATAGAGCTGTTTTAAATTAAGAGACGTTAATATGTATAAAAAGTTTTTTAATTACTCTAATGAGTTACTTTGCATAGCCAACATGGATGGTTATTTTATCGATGTTAACAGTACGTTTGAAAAAACACTGGGTTACTCTAAAGCTGAATTGGTATCCAAAAAGTTTATAGATTTTATTCATCCCGACGACAAAGAAACCACAATAAAAGAGATGGAAAAACTGTCTAGTGGTGGGCAAACACTGAAATTTCAAAATCGGTACTTGGATTGTTCAGGCAACATATTATTTATTGAGTGGAACGCCTTCCCCGACACAGATACAGGGTTGATTTACGCTGTAGCGCGCAATGTAACGGACGAAAAAATAATCAACAATAATTATGTGCAATTACAATCAGCACTTACCAAGAATGTGATTTATGCAACAACCGATTTAAAAGGAAACATCACCCAAGTAAATGATAAGTTCTGTCAGGTCAGCGGATACTCTCGTGAGGAGTTGATTGGTAAAACGCATCGCATCGTTAACTCGGGTTTCCATGATATCTCTTTTTTCAAAGACATGTGGAAGACGATTTCTAAAGGCCATATCTGGACTGGTTCCATCACCAATAAAAGAAAAGATGGTCGCCTCTATTACCTAGAAAGCATTATTATCCCCATATTTGACATTAATAAAAAAATAGAAGGTTACACAGCAATTCGCTTTGATATTACTGACAAAATTGAATTTGAAGCCAAATCTAAAAAAATATTAAAAATACTCAACGAAACAAGCTCCATCGCTAAGATAGGTGGGTGGGAACTTGATGTGAAAACAGGTGAACTTTCTTGGACAGATGAAACCTTTAAAATACTCGGTGTAGAAAAAAAGAATAGTCAAACACCTGTTTTACCGCAAGGGCTTAGCTTATTTGTGGAAGAACATAAACCTCTCATTGATGAAGCGGTCTCAAAAGCGATTGAATTAGGCATACCCTACGAACTTGAACTTCAAGCACAATCTGAGGACGGTGACATAAAATGGATTTTCACCGATGGCAAACCAAATTATATTGATGGCAAAGTAGCAACACTTTCTGGCACAATCCAAGATATTCACGATAAAAAAATCACTGAAATTAAATATAATCAGGAGCGTCAAAAAAGCATTCAAAATGCTAAATTTGCTGCATTAGGAGAGTTATCCGCAAGCATAGCCCATGAGATTAACAACCCGCTGGGCATTATTTCGGGCTACTCGGAATTACTCAAGTATCAGGGAAACAGTGAGTCAAATGGAAAGTTAGACGCTATATTAAAATCATGCGACCGTATCTCGTATATTGTAAAAAACCTAAAGCGGTTTTCGCGAACAGATGATGAGCCTATAAAAACCCGATTTGAATTAACAGAACTGACTAAAGAAGCGATTTCATTGGTCATGCCTAAAATAAAGCGCAGTTTAATTAGGTTTACCCCTGCTTTGAATGGCCCAGCCTATATTTACGGCAATGAAATAGAAATAGAGCAAGTCATTATAAACCTGTTAAACAATTCGATAGATGCAATAAATGGCCAGGAGGAACCTTGGCTAAATATCGCGGTAAAAGTACATGCAAACTCAGTATTAATTGAAGTCACAGATTCAGGTGATGGCATACCAAGAGATATCCAACTTAAAATGTTTGAACCGTTTTACACCACCAAGGAAACCAATAAAGGCACAGGGCTTGGTCTTTCTGTTGCGAAAGGGATCGTAGATGACCATAACGCAATCATTGAGATTGATGATTCATCACCAAACACACTAATCAGGGTTACGTTTAATGTAGCTGAGGTAAGTTAACCATGGCTAATATTGTATATTTAGACGATGAAAAATGCCTAACGGACATTTTTGAATTGGTTTTTGAGGATTCTGCTCATACTATCATTACATTTAACCACGAAAACGACGCGATTAAACATTGCCAGCAAAGCCCACCTGATATCTTCTTTGTCGATTATAGATTAGAAAGCATGTTAGGCGATGCAGTTGCCCATCAATTACCTCACGGTATTGCGGTTGTTTTAGTGACTGGCGATTTGAAAATTGAAAGCGACTTTATATTCAGTCATATAATCAACAAACCATTTAAGCTTGATGAACTGGTTAATGTTGTTGAAAAATTAGGCGCTAATAAACATGAAAATTGAGCGTTTAATCGTACTCGACGACGACCCATTGTATGTAGAAATGTTTAGCGATTTTTCTAAGCACCTCAACATTGAATATAAAGGGGTTGCCACCTCTCGCGCACTCTTTGAAATTGATTTAAAACCATCCGATTTAATTTTGCTAGATGTTTATTTAACTGGAGAAGATGGCCTAGACACCATTACAGCACTAGAAAGCCAAGGGTATGAAGGATATTTAAGTTTAATGTCTGGTGCATCAGACAATGTGCTTACTCCATTGTATTGTTATATTGAGTCTTTACAAATAAAACAACTCCCCAGATTAAATAAGCCAGCGCGTTTTAAAGAAGTGATAACGCTCCTTGGAACTGAACCTAAAGAATTAATTAATCAGACGTCCCCTTCTTTAGGTATCGAAAATTCACAGATTCTATTAGATTCTCGCACGTTAAATGAATGGTTTAAAAAAGAGTATATTTTCCCTGTTTTTCAGCCTCAAGTATGTATTACGACAAACAAAATAATTGGAATTGAATGTTTAGTTAGAGTAAAACACCCTGACATAAAAAGCTTACAGCCACTAACCTTTATTAATTTATTAGAGGCAGCTAATTTGATCAGCGAATATACGCTGTTAATGCTTGATTGTGCGTTACATAAATTGAGTCAGTTATTGATTAATAATAGCAATTTATCCTGCTCATTCAATGTGTCTGCGCTTAGTTTAACTGAACAATTTGCAGATTCATTTCGTCTAAAAATAACGCAACATAATATTCCTCCAAAGCAAGTGATTATAGAACTGACCGAGTCCTCTGCCGTTAATATGAATAAAGAAGCCCTCTATGCCATATCACGATTAAAAGTATCAGAGTTTCCATTATCAATTGATGATTTTGGCACTGGGTACTCATCTATCAGGCAATTAGTGGATCTTCCTTTTGATGAATTAAAAATTGATCGAAGTTTCATTGTCGATGTCAAAGAAAACATCAAATCACAAGCGATCTTAAATGCAACTATCGGACTTGCTAAGAGCCTTAATTATCGACTTGTTGTAGAAGGTGTTGAAACACAAGAGCAAATAAACTTCTTTAAAGACAAGGGCAATTTAGTTATCCAAGGTTACTATAACTTTAAACCCCTTGAGTTTAATGAATTAAATAAACTGTTTTAAATCACATATAAAAAAACCACATTTAATATCGAGTACGTTATGTGGCTTTTTAAAAATCTGCGCTCATTGTTTTTACTCAAAGGCGTGTGCTGTTTACCCACCCAAACACAATACAAAGTGCAAAATGCGATTAAACTTACTAGGGCCTGTTTACCTTTCAAGGTTAAATTTACAGCAACCTGTTTGATATTTAGGCAAGGCAGCGCCTATGTGGTGTGCTATTCCCCATAAATAGGCGATAACGCAGCACCAATGCCAAACAGGCGCTGCCATTCGGGTTCTACCTAAGGGCGATTAGCTCTTTGTTGCCTACATGGAGGTGGTAAGGGGCGTGAGCACTTAGCTCGGTTTTGACTTAGCCCACTAGGTTACATACCTCACGCCGCGATCAAAACGCCCCGAGTTTGAACAAATTTTAATCCGCAAAGGTCAACAGACCCTAGCTAATAAAAACAAAAAGGGCCCGATGATTTCCTCTTGGCCCGTTCAAGTTTAGTCTATGTCAATTAAGCCCATAATGTTAGAAGCAAGCCTATCGGATGGAAATTCCTCTTCATTAGCAAGCACTGCAACAAAGTAACCGTTGTCTTCTGAGCGCAAAATATAACTAATAAACCCATCAATCCCGCCACCATGCTGATAAAATGTCTCATCATGACGATTAGTACTGACGCTCCACCCAAGCGCGTAGCCATTTAAGCCAACGGTATACATTTTTTGCGTCGACTCTTCAGAAATCAAGGCACGGTTTGTCACCCCATGATGCCATTTATACAAATCCTCCACAGTTGATACTAATGACCCAGCCGCATAGGGTGTTGTCATAGATAAATTACTTACAGCGCTATCGTTGCGGTAGCCTTGTGCAAATTGATCATAGCCAATGCGATCTTTACCGTAACTGCTATTGGCCATATCAAGCTTTTGAAATATAGACTGCTCAATAAAATCGGCATACGTCATTCCTGATACTTGTTCAATTATATACCCTGCAAGTACATAGTTAGAATTGGAATACGTATACTGGGTGCCGGGCTCAAACGTTTGCGGTTCATGTTTAAATTTTTCAATTAAAGCAAGAGGGGTAAGCGCCTTGTTTTTATATGACTTAAAATCATCGCGATCTGTATAATTTACAATCCCACTGGTCATGTTTAGCAAGTGAGTTAACGTAATATTATCGCCATTAGGGTAATCATTGATATACATTGATAGGGGATCATTAAGTGATAACAAACCTCGCTCTTCGAGCATTAACATCGCCATTGATGTAAATTGTTTGGTTATGGAACCAATCCGAAACACCGTATCGGGAGTATTTTCGACTTTGTTTTGCCGCTCGGCATAACCATAACCCCGACTCAGCAATACGTGTCCATCTTTAGCAACCAATACTGACCCCGAAAAATCTTGGCTTGCAACATACTCAGCTAATGTCTGGTTTTCTTTTGGTTTTGTCACCTCTACTTTTTTGTCATTCGTACAGGCAATAAGAGTGAGAGATATCACTGAAAAGATAAGTGATTTAAACAAAGGTTTCATAATATTCATTTTGGTTTACTCCGCTAGCAATCATTGGATTAATCGTATCAGAGCTTACGTAACAGCAATGTTGGCAATTTGTTTGAAAATGTTCACTTAATTTAACAATTAGTGTTTTTTGTATTTAAAAGAGGTGTGTTCTTTTAATCATAAATATCGATTGCCAAGTAATAATATTAATTAAAGTGTTTACTTTTAGTTACATAGTGCCTTTGACGGCTTTACCCTATTGAGGTAAATTACTGCTGCTAAAAAACAACAAAATATTAAAGGATGTAAATGAAAAAGCTGATTAGCATTTCACTGCTTGCAGTGGCATTAACTGCCTGCGAAGATACAAAAAAAGAGACTGACCCAATCGAGTTGAATACCGCACCGACGCTCTCAGCTCCTTTATCAATTAAAACAAAAGCCTTACAACCTTTTAGTTTAGAGGTTGATCTTTACGATGCCCAAAATGATGCAATCACGGCTATGCTAATAACCCCTCCTGAATGGGTGAGTGTTAGCACACGTGATAACAAAGCAACCTTTAATGTTGACCCCAGTCTTTTTGACGTTGATAGCCATACATTTATCGTTGAATTATCTGATGGCCAAGCAAGTAACCAATATCAGTTAACTGTTGACGTTGAAGAAAATAGAGATGCATGGCAGCCCATAGAACTTAACGATAGTGAAATAATAGGAAACTGGCACACCGAAGACCAAAACATGCTTATTTCGTTCGCTACCAAAGATAGAGGCATCCTATTCAATGACACTATTTTAAGCAGTTTTCTTTGGGCTAACCCTGATGTCATTACATTAAGCACGCAGTTCGTACCAAATTGTATTGGAGACGGCTGTGCGCAAAGAGAGCTAATAGAAATTGATGTGCTTGCAAAGCGTGATGATGCGATTCGCGTTGAATTTTTTAATGTGACTGAAGATAAAGGTGAAGTAGTCACGCTTTATAAAGATATTCCTTCGGCTATTTCTTCGGGGTATTACACTAATCACTCAATTTCATCATACAAGATAGTGAGTCACTTAAACGCAGAAAGTGAAGACAGCTTTTTTGAAACGCAAATTGCAATTTCGTTACCTATGTATGATAGCGCGGGTACAACAACAGACGCAGAATACGTCGACTTCTCTGCTGTATTACAAGGTACTCGACTCACAATAAACTCAGCTAAAACAGTTGCCACCATTGATAAGCTTCAAAAAAATAATGAAGGAAATACGTTTAATGCGCAGTTTGATGTAAACCTAGAGCATGCCGATGTGGTAGCGCAATTTAATGAATTCCTCGTGCTCAAGTTATCTCATTCATTAAGCTACCATGATGACTTAACAGCCAATAACATTCTTGAAACACCTGAACTACTCGCTGCTATGGACACGCAAGAAAGCATTTTTGCTGTAAGGGTAATAAAGCCTATGGCAGTGCCAACACTAGAAACAGGCAAACGCTATACAGGGCGCCTCATACAAGGGCAAGTAGACACAGGTGAAGGCCTTGCTATTCGGTATGTACCTTCAAGCTTTTTAGTCTCTGCAAATGACAATGCAACCGTATCCTTTGACAACCCAAAAACGGGCGAGACGTTTAATTGGCATTTAAGCCTTGATAATAATGGCGAGACAATCAAAGTATCAGGCAATGGTGAAGAATCGACATTACATTTCTTTGAGCTTTTTGATGGGCAAACAATCGTAGCGCATGCACGTAATAAAGAGCAACGCCATACTATGCTAGGTTACCCACTTCTTGAGGTAATCGATGAAGAAGAGGTAACACTCGCAGATTACAAACATTTCTTTAATTACCTGCGCGAAGACTATAACTCTGGCTACAGTTCAGCTTACTGGTATTTAAATGATGACAATACCGGTTCTTTCCTAAGTTTTGCACAAAATGGGCTTACAAATTCTTCTAGCTTAGAACCAAACACATACTGGCAATTTGAAGAAGATAACAGCATTACATTTGCAATGATGTCAAACTGCCCAGAAGCAACTGATTTTACAACCTGTAAAACCAGCATTTTAGCAAATGAAACAGGTACATACCTTTCCCTTATTAACTTTAAGTTACTCCACAAAGATGGCAATAACTACTTGTTAGACCGTTTGTTTTGGCAACGCGTGTACGATTATAGCGAATCAACGTACAAGGAAAATATCTACCAAAACAGCTACTGGTTAGGCAAATCATAAATTAAATCCAGAGTGCCGCTTTTGTATAAAGGTATAAAAGCAGCACACTAATTATCATAAAAAACTAAATATAACCGCGCATAGGGCTCTAGAATCGTAAATAAACTAGACAGCCACTTTAATTAAGTAAATATGACTGTGCGACTAAGTTTACTCTTTTGGACTAAAAACTTATTTCTTTTCTGTTTTCACTAACACATCGCTCATTAAGTGAGCGTTTATCACTGTTACACCTAAATTACACGCATAAAAATAACTGCATGATTGCAGTTTTCATTCTTATTGAGGACTTTTAACTTTATGCCAACAGCTTTTCGCTGTTGCTGACGTTGCTACGCCGTTTTCTGTTCAAGTTTTCACAGTAACTCTCTTGTGAGGTCGTCCTACCTACTGCGCCATGAAATACCCGCGTAAGTTGCGTAGTCAGTTTTAACCAGTTTTCTGGGGAAATATTGACTCTTTCTAGTAAAGGTAAATGTGTGCTTTCAATATACCCGCGTTTACCTTCTCGTATACAACGCCCTGTTAATTCAACTAGTTCAAGGTAGGATTTAAGTTCAAACGGTAATCCTTTTGGCATAATTTGACGTGGCATGCCGGCAAAACGCAATAGTTTTTTTGGTTGCTTGCCTTCTGTTACGCTTTCTAATCGTTTTTGTACGCTTGTGTGGTCCGATGCTTCCGGTGTTTGCGCCATTTTTGCTCTGATAGGATTTAAATCAACGTATGCCATACAGGCGGCGAGTGCGGCTTCATCAAGCAAGGCTTGTGACTTGAACCTTCCTTCCCACAAAGTTGTAAGGAAAAACTTTGAACGCCTTAGGCGGCCCGAAGGGTGAGCGCCATGGATGGCAGCGAGTAAAACCTACCTGTGCAGTTATCTTCTTTATTTGCTTTGCGCGCTATATCTTCATTTAGCAAACGCATAAACCAGCTAATACTTGATAAGCGTTCGCGATACTGTTTGACCGTTTGATTAAAAAAGATGAGTTCTGCTTTACTTAGCTTCTCACCTTGTACGTATTTCTGCGTTAACAAGGTGCCTTTACACAGTTTATGCCAGCGAATAACAATCGCTTTGTCATTAAGTCTGTTGGCTTTTTTATCATCTACATACAGCACTAAATGAGTGTGGTTACTCATGACTGCATAAGCACATACATCAATGCAAAATACCTTGGCTAATCCAAGCAGCTTATCTTCAACCCAGCCTCTGTGATGCTCAAAAGACTGACCTGTAAAACGATCTTCACCGCACAAAAAAGCACGTCGAACACAACGTGAAATACAGTGATAATACTTTGTATCTGCCAAACTTACTTGACGCTTTCTTGCAATTGCCATGTGACACCCTAATCATATTTTGCACTAATTAAAAGTTAGTGCAAAATATAAAAAATACAAACATTAGGATGGGTGTCTTCTTTATTTCTCTTCTTTATTTCACCAGCCTTTTGATTGATATTAAGAGTATAGCCAGTATTCAAATCTACAAACTTAGTTGCACCAAAGCACTCGAATGAAAAAAAAGCCAACCACAATAAAATTCTCATAAATTTACTCTCCAGTATCATGATTCATTACCGCCTGAGACCACTTGTATGCAGGAGTTTCAAAATCACCTCCCCCTTTGAAGGCGGCGGTGCCCGGTGATGATGTGTGCCAGTATTCATGCAGAAGAACCTCAGCTAATCCCGATGTAGTTGTCTTTCCTTGCAAAACAATCCCTCCTGCAAACAATTGAACTGACTTAACTTTCTTGTCTGGACCAAAACGCTCAACTATAGCGCCAGTATGTTTTTTCTTGGATATTTTGTCATCTAGGTGTAGGGAGCCCTTGTTCTTGGACCACTCAAAAGGGGTGCTATCGAACTCATCAACACTTAGGCCTGCGCAGTCAGATGGTGATGCAGCGCAAAATGAAGTCATTTTCTCCCTAGCCAGCCTCAAACATTAAGATGGGTGTCTTCTTTGTTTTTGCGTTCACGAACATCTTTATATTTGCGGGTATTGGTAACTTTCGAGTTTTCGGTGTTTGGGGTGGGTGTTCTGTAATCTTCTAAGTTGCTGATATTACTCATCGGGTTCTCCGTAACTTTCGAGATTATAGCTGAAAGTGGGAATGTTTTATACGGTGATGAAGATTGCTAGTAATGCTGAAGAAGGTGTGACGCTGTGATGATGGATGAATTGAAACGGGTGTAAATGATCAAAATACCAGCAAAGCTGGTATTTTGATCATTTTTGAAGGTTACTTACAGCTTAATCTACTAGGTAGGTTTGTTAGGTGCTTTTTTATTAACCCCCACTCATCAAGCGCAGCGAGTGGTATATCAGCCTTTAGATGATATTTAGCAGAGTTGGTTGTTATCGTGCATTCACCCATAGTATCGGATAAGGTGAAGCAACTACCGATATAGCCCTTCATTGAGAGCGAACTTGAAGAATCAAATAGGTGAAATACACCCACAGACTCCTCATCTTCCACCTTCACCAAATTGTTGACTGTTGATAACTGGTCTTTGTCCAGCATGGCTACGTGTGACTCAAGCTCACTAAAAAACTTTGATGTAACGGCTTTATCTGATGCCGTTATGTGAACATATACATCACCAGAAAGGTTGCTACTCCAGTCATTTAAGTCTTGAGTGATTGTGACCTCTTTCGTGACACTAGAATTCAGCATATCCGCAGCAACAAGTTGTTCGTTGCTAACACATATTTTCTGGTTTGATATTAATTCAAACTCTGTCTCTGACGAACAGGAAGCCAAAGAAACTAATGCGAGCATCCCGCAAAGCAATCTCATGTTTATATTCATATTACCTACCTTGCTGGGTCATGGTGCGAGTCTTCATTAGATATATAGCCTTGTCCAAAGCACATATGCCCACACCAAGAATCAAATACTCTTGTTGCGCCGTTTCTGGTTGGAAACCAAATTCCAAAACTTGGTAAATTGGCTATTTTATTTGTCATCCACGCCTGTGCTGATACGAATGGAACATAACCTCCAAACCCTATTGGAGTTCCTCCGTAAACGTGTGGACTTAAACCTTGGTTTTAGAATACCTTATGATGAAAAACAGCAGCTTGATACTTATCTAGAACTCCCCACCTTTCACCTAGCTTACCAGTGAAATCCCTTTGAACTGCAGTTGCATGACCTCTCATTACTGCAATCCCAACATTTTCCATAAAAGAGTTTACATCACCAATACTGGCATCTGAAGATAACTTCCCAGACATGACGCCATCGTATATTAACCTACCCTTTAAAACTTGAGCCATATCCCTATGCGCATCAGTTACAGCCGAGTGTTCAGGGTCCCACAATGCGAGCCCAGCTAATGACCACGGGTCTCCACTCTCGTGACGGGAGTTCCAATATTCCTTCATTTTACCGTCGGCTGCAAACTGCCTTTGCTCAGCAGTCAATGGTGCATGACCTTCTCCACTGGTACAACAGTATCACCTACCGCTAGTCCAACACTAACCTACCCAATTTCCCAACATCATCAATCCGTTAGTAATCATTTCATAGTTGCCCATCATCATCAACAAAAGTTGACCCCATGATGCGTTTATCTTGGTTAGCATCATCAAGACTTCAAGAGCCACAACTTATCATCAAGGTATTAGTAGCAATTTAAAACCGCCTAATGCTTGCTGATAGGGGGTTGGATAGTTGAAGTGGCGGAGATGGTGATGATGTGTAGAGATGACTGGGTGGTGATTATGATGAATGGTGTTTGAATATTAAGTATGACTTGGACGCTGCACGACAAGGTTGCCTATTGAACACTTTACATTGCTTGCGGAAGAAACCGACCAGCAATTACGCTAACCCTTATCTTCACTGGCTTTCATGCTGGTTATTGCAAGCCGACTAGAGACCGACCACATAGCTAACAACCATCAGTGTAGTTAGTGTAGTTTTACCTTTCATTTAACAAAACTATTTTAAATTTTTCTCTATGAATAGTTTATAAAAAAGGGGGCTAAAACTACACTGCTACACCAAAACTACACTAGTCATCAGCAATGTCAGATTGCTAGTAATGTTAATTCCAGAAGTTATCGAACCGACCAACAGCAAGCTCTGTATAGCGAACAGTGTGCTGGATATTCTTGTGACCCATGTAATGCTGAATGGCACGAGTATCTTGTTGAGAGTTCACGAGAGCAAAGCCAGTGCTATGTCTTAACATGTGATGATGGATGGGGAATGGTAACTTAGCTTTATCACCAGCACGTTTTATCATCTTACGAACTGTACTGGTTGTTATAGGGCTTTTTCGTTCAGTAATGAAAATGTATTGGGTGTCGGGGTAATCACGTTTCAGTTTACGTAATGCCCGAATTTCGTCACCTGATAATGGATGAACACTGGCAACGCCATTCTTCAGTCGGTTCACATGAATCAAACCTTGGTTCAAATCAATCTGCGACCACTTCAAATTGACCAACTCAGACACACGCAATGCATGACGGTAACTCATCATCACCATTGTCATATCTCTGTGACCATGGCGTCCGACATTCTTTGCAGCTTTGATGATGCGATTTACTTCATCGGGTAGAAGATATTCACGTTCACGAACTTGGCTGTATTTGGGTGGGACTGGAAGAACTTTCCGATTTTCGATGGTTGGGGTGGTGCTGTGATGATGCTTGAACTCTACAACTTTACTCATATTGGCTCCGTTAACTTTCCCGATTATACGCGAAAATGGGAATGTTTTATACGGTGATGATGGGTTACCTGCCACAATAAGGTGACAGGTAACAGACCTGTTACTTAGAGTGCCTTATTATCTGTTTAACATTGAATATTTGACCTTTATTAAACCCTCCATAGCCCCTGTTTTTCGCATCAAACTCCCCTGTAACCCTAACATACTCTCCATCTAATTCAGTAAGCCCCTCTAAGTTTTCAGAGGTAATCCATACAGGTAGGTGTATGCTTAGTGATGACTCAAAAACGTCTTCAATAAAATATTCCTTACTAGGGTATAGAGTGGCCAAGTCTAAATCAAATTTATATACACCAGTTATCTCAATATTCTTTCCATGAAATTTATCTGGGCTAACAAGTACTTCATACATGGAAACTGAAATAACCTCTATATCACTTTTTGCATGACCCCTTACGAATAAAGAAGTCGACATGAACATTAAAATCAGTATTAATTTAAAATTTTTCATCTTTTCAGTGCCTTTTTTATTTCTCTTCTTGATAAATTTGCGTCCGAAGGATTCCAGTTTGGAGAAATAGAGCCTGTACTTAACGTCCTGACCTGATACTGCCCACCCTTGTACTCGAGCACCTTTATAACTCCAGATGGTGTTCGAAAGTAATTAGGCGCATTTTTTTTGACCAGAAACGAATGGTCGCCAGGTCCTGGCATTTCCCTTTTTTTTGTAGTTGCCTCTGCCATACCACTATGAGGATGGTTGCTTTCAACATGTGAATGAGCTACAAAACGAATATTTTTAGGTGAGTCGAAACTGCAACCTTTATTATTGCAAGACTCAGGTTCTATGTGTTTCCCTGATTTATCAACTAAAATCCCCTGTTCCTTGGTCCCACCACTTTCAAAGTTATTGATTATTTCTGTAGCTTGACTGTCCATTTCCTTTGTACCTAGTACATCTTTGCTGGGTACCGAAAGTTTTGCACTAGTTGACTCTTCAGCACTGCCTGTAACAGATATTTGACTTTGATTGGTACCACCATTCCCTTCTCCCGACTTTTGAGCAATATTTTTCTGACTGCCTATATCCATACTGGCGACTTTGCCACCGCTGTAAGTCGCTGAAAAAGATTGTGTCTTTGTTGCCCCATTCCCCGTTGTAAAGGTAGCAGTACCAGACACATCAGTCGTCACTGTACGTTTAATTCTTGATCCAGTTACAGCAACTTTTTCTGTGGTTTTGGTGTGCTCTATTTTTGTAAGCTCTTCTTTAGCATACCCAGTCGGATCAGTCCCCGCCAGAGGATTATTCATAATATACGAATACGGGTTTATCGACTGTGAATTTCCAGGTGACTGAATAAGCGGATCTACACTCATAAACCTGCCAAGGTTATAATCGTACACCCGCCCGTTCATATGAATGAGCTCTACATTATCTAAATGTTCGTGATCGGTAAAGCCTCTTCGTGTTTTAGCATCCTCTAAGTCATCAAGTTTTGAATTGCCATACGGCTTTAACTCGCCACTGGCTAGCCGTGGTTTACCAAATGGGTCAAAATTACGCTGTGCTGTGGGCCATACGTAAAGGTGAGGGTTTTATCGTCTTTTATAATTTGTGTTGGCTTGTCCATTTCGTTTTAAATGGCACGAGTAATTTAATAACCGCGAACAAAAAAGCCCACACAATTTTGTATGGGCTTTTGAATATAAAAGCGCCCGAACTGCTGGGCGCTTACATTGTTGAATTAAATCAAATATTACTGATTAACAACGCTTTTCAGTGGGTTTACTGGCTTTGCATTTTCATCTAACAAGTTTAAGTCAAAATCAAACTCATCAACACGAATTGCGCGTTCACGCTTTTTGTTGTAATCAATTAGTTTTGCATACTCATCTTCTGTGATGATGTTAGCCACAAGCGCATTATCAAGTGTTAACGCAAAACGGATACCTGGCTTGATTGTTTTGCTGCGCAACGCTTTTTTAACTTTTGCAAGTAAGTCTAAACACGCCATTTTAGCTTGGTATGCTTGTTCATTAATATGATGACCGTCGCCTTCAACTGGCTTAACTAAATGCGTGATTTGCTTTTTAAACGCTGTATCTAGCTGTGCTTGCTTAGAAAGTTCACGGATTAAGTCATCACTGATCTTTGGCATTTTAGTTGAGTAGTTCATGGTAATGAAACGCATAAACTTACGTGTACCACTTGCTGGGAAGTTATCTAAAAACTTGTGCAATGCTTCTTCAGCGCTTTGAAGAGCAAAACGAGTTGCATAGTGGAAGTATGGCGCTGCTTGTTCACGCTCACTGCTCGCTACTTTTTGCTCGTAGTACTTGATTGATGCCATCGCCGCATATAAAAAGCTCATCACATCACCTAGGCGTGCAGAAAGCATTTCAGCTTGCTTAAGTTTACCGCCAAGCACTAGTAACGAGAAGTCAGCATATACAGCGAGTTTAGCAGATAACTTTTGCGCTGCTTTTTCGTATTCGCGCACTTCTGGCAATTTAGACTCAGCACCCGCGGTAAATGGTAAAACACCTAAACGGAATGCACGTAAGCTGTTACCTACACTGTAACCAACTGTTTTACGTAGTATGCTGTTGAATTCTTTGTCTGCGTTTTTATCTTCACTGTGGATTGACTCAACCATAGATTGTAAATATGGGTGGCAACGCATAACACCTTGACCAAAAATCATTAGGTTACGAGTTAGAATGTTTGCACCTTCTACCGTGATAGCAATAGGCTGTGCCACATAGCCACTGGCTAATGTATTTTGCGGGCCATTTTGAATCGCTTTACCTGCTTGGATATCCATTGCTGAATCAAGTACATCGCGACCAATCTCTGTCATGTGGTATTTTGCAATCGCTGTAACAACGGATGGTTTTAAGCCCATGCCTAAGCCTTCAGTTGTCAGCACTCGCATCGCTTCTTGAAGGTATGTTTTACCTGCAATGTCTGCTAGTTTTTCTTGAATACCTTCAAACTGACCAATGGCTAAGCCAAATTGCTCACGCACTGCGGCATACTCAGATGCACCTTTAAATGCAACTTGTGACGAACTTACACCTAATGCCGGTAATGAAATACCACGGCCAGCGCCTAAGCAGCTAACAAGCATTTGCCAACCGCGGCCGATGTTCTTTTGACCACCAATAATGAAGTCCATTGGTACAAATACTTTGTTACCACGGGTAGTACCGTTGTAAAAGCGAATACCCATAGGATCGTGGCGATTACCAAGCTCAACACCTGGGTGCTCTTTTGGAATAAGCGCACAGGTAATGCCTAGGTTTTCTTTGCCGCCAAGTAGACCATCAGGGTCAACTACTTTAAAGGCTAAACCAAGCACAGTCGCGATAGGTGCTAACGTGATGTAACGTTTGTCCCATGTAATTTCAAGGCCTAATACTTCTTCACCTTTATACATGCCTTTAGTCACGGTGCCTAAATCAGGGATACCGCCTGCATCAGAACCCGCTTCTGGGCTAGTCAATGCAAAACAGGGAATATCACGGCCATTTGCTAAGCGTGGTAAGTAATGAGCTTGTTGCTCTTTTGTACCAAAATGAAGGAGTAACTCACCCGGACCTAATGAGTTAGGTACCATTACCGTTACCGCCACCGCAGAGCTTTTAGTCGCAATGGTTCCTACGATAGTTGAGTTAGCATAAGGGCTAAACTCTAACCCGCCGAACGACTTAGGGATGATAAGTGAAAAGAAACGTTCTTTTTTAAGAAAATCGAGAATGTAATCAGGTAAATGAATACCATTTTGAATCTCTGTATCATCAATCATACCCATTAGTTCTTGTAACGGGCCATCTATAAAGGCTTGCTCGTCTGCACTTAATGTTGCAGCTGGCACAGCGCGCAAGGCGCTAAAATCAGGCTTACCTTGGTAGATAGAGCCCTCTAACCAAACATCACCCGCATCAAGCGCTTCTTGTTCAGTAATAGAAATACTAGGTAACACTTTTTTTAATTTTGTACGTAAACTCATGATTAACTCATCCGACCAGATAATTTATAGTACTATTACGTCATAAAAATCGCTTTAGATCAATTGCTCTAACCAACTT
This sequence comes from Pseudoalteromonas sp. H105, assembly GCF_001469215.1. GTDB lineage: Bacteria > Pseudomonadota > Gammaproteobacteria > Enterobacterales > Alteromonadaceae > Pseudoalteromonas. Next base: position 209,726 of record NZ_LOFH01000002.1, on the reverse strand, counting down.
TTTAACACTTTTTTCAATTTATTTATTTTTGGTATGCATAAGTTATTGAATAAAAACAGCTTACACGTGTAAGCTGAATTGAGGGTATTTTTGATTTTTGGTTCAATAAAAGCGCAAATCTATCATCTTATTTATCAAAAACACGCAAACGTTGCCTGTGTAAGTTTTTTTAAATCGAAAGGACAAAGCGCTATCTCAAGGCCGCGCTTACCTGCACTCACATAAATGGTGTTAAACTTTTCGGCACTGTGATGAATATACGTATCAAGGCGCTTTTTTTGCCCAAGCGGGCTGACTCCCCCTAAAATATAGCCCGTACTGGCAGTCACTTTTTTTGGTTCACCCATCGCTACTTTTTTAACTCCACATGCTTTAGCCAGTTGCTTTAAATTGACCTGCTGCGATACCGGCGTAATTGCTACAACGAGTTTGTTATTATTGGCTTCTAACACTAACGTTTTAAATACTTTTTCTGCATTTAATTCAAGATTTTCAATCGCTTCGAGTCCAAAGTGTGCTGCTGTTGCATCATGTTCATAACTTAATACGGTAAAGTTAATGTGCTCTTTTTCTAAAAGTATAATGGCCGGTGTCATTATTATTTATCCTTAAACCTGTACGTTAACCGTACTGCAAATGATTACATAGTTTGTAGAATATTTGGCCAGCAATAAAGCAAAAGTTGATTTTTATTTGGTTATTCATTGCACTAAAAAAAACATTATAAATAACCTGAATTCTGGATAATAAATTTATCTCCAGCGGCGACTTGTAAAAATTTATCATTTAATATCCGTATATTGATACATCTCTTAACCAGAGTTCAGGTTAAATAAAAATCTGGTTTTAATTTTATGCAGGGAAGGTTAACGCTTAGGCGGAGGGAGTGCTGCTAAATATAAGCGCGTACTTATGATTGAATACACACGCTATTTCTTTCAAAATATATTAAAAATGGCGCCATTTGGCACCATTTTTTAAATCACTTAACGATTGTTACTTGGTCAAATCATCAAAGAATTTTTTCACGCCATCAAAGAAGCCTTTTTCTTTAGGGCGGTTTTTTGAACCATCTTTGCCCATGCTCAGCTCAAGCTCTTCAAGTAATTCACGTTGACGTTCGTTTAAGTTAACCGGTGTTTCAATAACCACTTTGCAAAGCAAATCACCAACTGCACCACTGCGCACTGATTTAACACCTTTGCCACGCATGCGGAACATTTTGCCCGTTTGGCTCTCCGCAGGTATTTTAAGCTTAGCGCGACCGTCAAGCGTAGGTACTTCAATCTCACCGCCTAGGGCTGCTGTGGTGTAACCGATTGGTACTTCACAGTAGAGGTTGTTACCATCACGCACGAAGATTGGGTGTTCACGTACCGATACTTGCACATATAAGTCACCCGCAGGTGCTCCATGAGCGCCCGCTTCACCTTCACCAGACAAACGAATACGGTCGCCCGTATCAACACCCGCTGGTATTTTAACTGATAAAGTTTTGGTTTTCTCTACACGGCCTTGGCCATGACAACTGTTACAGGGATCAGAAATTATCTGGCCTGTGCCATGACACGTAGGACAAGTTTGCTGCACTGCAAAGAAACCTTGGCGCATTTGTACTTGGCCTGCACCGTGACACGTTGTACATGTTTTTGGTTTAGAACCAGGTTTTGCACCGCTGCCGTCACATGGAGAGCAACTCACCCACGTTGGCACTTTAATTTCAACTTCTTTACCACGAACCGCTTCTTCTAAGCTTAAGTCCATGTTGTAACGTAAATCGGCACCACGTTGTTGGCGAGATTGACGACGTCCACCGCCACCTCCGCCAAAGATATCACCGAAAACATCACCAAAAATATCACCAAAATCACCTTGGCCGCCACCAAATCCACCGTGGCCACCGCCACCACCTTGTTCAAAGGCTGCATGGCCATATTGGTCATACATTTGGCGCTTTTGATCGTCGGTTAAAATTTCGTACGCTTCTTTTACTTCTTTAAACTTACTCTCAAGCTCTTTATCACCGGCGGTACGATCTGGATGATATTTCATCGCTAAGCGTTTATACGCTTTTTTAATGTCTCTTTCGCTGGCATCTTTTGCCACACCAAGAACTTCATAATAATCGCGTTTTGACATATCTATCACACTACTCTTTTGCTACTGCAGCTTGGCTGCGGATAAACCGATAAATCAAATCGATTTACCATTCATTTTTAAGCTATTTTACATGTACGTCTTACATGCAAAAGGCGCGTTAAGCTTTAGCCTACGCGCCTCATTTGTTCATCCTAACTTAAACACCCAATTTAGTCATGGTGTTTTGCATTAGTGAGAAGCGTTGGCAACAATTACTTGTCGTCTTTTACTTCTTCGAACTCTGCATCTACAACGTCGTCATCTTGTTTAGCTGACTGTTGTGGTTGCTCGCCAGCGTCACTGCCAGTTTGTTGTGCTTTAGCTTGCGCGATTTCCATCAATTTTTGTGACTTTTCAGCAAGCGCTTGAGTTTTAGCCTCAATCTCTTCTTTGTTGTCACTCTTAATAGCCGCTTCTAGTTCTACAACAGCCGCTTCAATTGCTTCTTTGTCTTCACTAGGCAGTGCATCGCCAGCTTCATCGATTTGCTTACGCGTACCGTGAACCATTGCATCAGCTTGGTTACGTGTCGCTACTAGCTCTTCGAATTTTTTATCTTCTTCAGCGTTAGCTTCTGCATCACGAACCATTTTCTCTACTTCTTCATCGCTTAAGCCTGAAGACGCTTGAATCGTGATCTTTTGCTCTTTACCTGTATCTTTGTCTTTCGCTGATACATGTAAGATACCATCCGCATCTACATCGAAAGTAACTTCGATTTGTGGTGTACCACGTTGTGCTGGACGAATACCTTCTAGGTTAAATTGACCTAGAGATTTATTGTCGCTAGAACGTTTACGCTCACCTTGTAAGACGTGGATTGTTACCGCAGCTTGATTGTCTTCAGCTGTTGAGAACGTTTGCGATTTCTTAGTAGGAATCGTTGTATTTTTCTCAATTAGCGCAGTCATTACTGAACCCATCGTCTCAATACCTAAAGACAGTGGAGAAACATCGAGTAATAATACGTCTTTAACGTCACCTGCAAGTACACCACCTTGAATTGCAGCGCCTACGGCTACTGCTTCATCTGGGTTAACATCTTTACGTGGCTCTTTACCAAAGAACTCAGCCACAGTTTTTTGTACTAATGGCATACGTGTTTGACCACCAACAAGAATGATGTCGTTGATGTCGCTTACAGATAAGTCTGCATCAGCAAGTGCGCGTTTAAGCGGCTCAATTGACTGAGTAACTAAATCTTCAACAAGTGACTCAAGCTTAGCACGTGTTAGTTTCACGTTCATGTGCTTAGGACCTGTTGCATCTGCTGTTACATACGGAAGATTTACTTCTGTTGATTGTGCAGATGAAAGTTCAATTTTTGCTTTTTCTGCTGCTTCTTTAACACGTTGCATTGCAAGTGGATCGGTTTTTAAGTCGATACCTTGGTCTTTCTTGAATTCAGCTACTAAGTAGTTGATTACACGGTTATCGAAATCTTCACCACCTAAGTGAGTATCACCGTTTGTCGCAAGTACTTCAAATGTGTGCTCACCTTCAACTTCATCAATTTCAATGATTGATAAATCAAAAGTACCACCACCTAAGTCGTATACTGCAACGATGTTCTCGCCTTTATTTTTATCCATGCCGTATGCAAGTGCAGCAGCTGTTGGCTCATTGATAATACGTTTAACTTCAAGACCCGCAATACGACCCGCATCTTTTGTTGCTTGACGTTGTGAATCATTAAAGTATGCAGGTACAGTGATAACCGCTTCTGTTACTTCTTCACCTAAGAAGTCTTCCGCCGTCTTCTTCATTTTTTTAAGTACTTCTGCTGAAATTTGTGGAGCAGCACGTTTTTCGCCGCCCGCTTCAACCCATGCATCGCCATTATCTGCTTTGATAATTTCAAAAGGCATGATGCCGATATCACGTTGTACTTCTTCGTCTTCAAAACGACGGCCGATTAAACGCTTAATCGCAAATAATGTGTTAGTTGGATTTGTCACTGCTTGACGTTTTGCAGGTTGACCAACTAATGTTTCACCATCTTGCGTGTACGCAATGATTGACGGTGTTGTGCGATCGCCTTCCGCATTTTCAATTACGCGTGCTTTATCGCCATCTAGTACTGCAACACAAGAGTTAGTAGTACCTAAATCGATTCCAATAATTTTACCCATGAATCATCTCCAACTTCAAAATTCGTTAATACGTTCGATGACTAGTAAATAGGGATGCCCCAAACTGAATTCAACTGTAAAAATGAAAAAAAAGTAATTTTTTGTCATTTATTTTGCAAATAACCTTATAAGAAGTGTGGATTGCTGTTTTTTAGACCATTCCCGCCCGTTTTCGCAAGTGGTCTGATCAGTTTTTGTGTGATATAAATTACGTTAACAACTTATTATTAATAGGAACAGTTATGCACTTTGATGATTTATTACACGCTGCAACAAATATTGGTAACATGCCAGCGCTTGAGCAAAAATCAGCGACCATGCAATTTCCAGCTAATTGGTGCCAAGGTAGAACCGCATTTGGCGGGTTATCTGCTTCACTACTTTATCAAGCTATGCGCCAACAAATTGAGCCATCGCGGCGTTTACTATCATTAAGCACAAATTTTGTCGGTCCCTTATTAGCCGATACAGATTTTTCATTGCATGTTGAAATATTGCGTGAAGGTAAAAATAGTACACAGGTATTAGCAAAAGCCATGCAAAATGATCAAGTAAGCGTGATTGTTCAAGCATGTTTTGCTAAATCACGTAATTCTGGAATTCATGTACCCGTGTCAAAAGAAATGACTTTAACCCCTGTGGATCCTCGCTATACGCTTCCTTTTAAGTCAGGTGCCATGCCTGAATTTTTCCAACATGTCGATTTATGTCCACAACAAGGTGGTATGCCGTTTGTTGGTGCAGATACTTCGCATTTAGGTGGTTGGATGAAATTAAAGCACACTCCACAACATTTAAATGAAGCACACATTATCGCGCTTACCGATGCTTGGCCCCCCACTCTATTACAAATGTTTCAGCAACCTGCGCCGGCAAGCAGTATGTCTTGGTATTTAGAATTCGTGCAAGAACCACAATTAGCTGCGAGTGAATGGCTAGGGTTTGAAGCAATAACCCATCATTGTAAAGATGGGTATGGACTTGAAGATGGGGCTATTTGGTCACAATCCGGTGAGCTCATTGCGCTAACACGACAAACTGTGGCCTTATTTGACTAAGCCATCGTCTGGGGCAATCGCATAATTAGTGCCATCAAAGGCCATAATTGCGTTATATTCACCACTTTTTTTGATATGGGCTAGTCCCGTATCAAAAAGCGCTTGCAACTTCTTATTGTTAAAATATGCAGGACGCGCGGCTTCACTGAATATAGGGTGTATTGTTATCTCTTTTGTGTCGTTGTCTTGCTGATATTGCTGTAGATAATACAAAAATACACGCTTTTCGAGTACGACTACATCGACCCACTCTTTCATTAAATGATCAACCTGGGCTTCCTGATTTACAACTTCTTCGTAGTAATTTAATCTCGCAGTCACCCTTTTATAAGGATGAGGTAAAAATGAAGTGGCATTTTGAAAAGCTAATACACTTTTACCTGTTAACGCATAAACAGAATTTATCTTAAAATTATTTTTAGTCAGGCTTACTGCCACATTTTGATAGGACAAAAGGCTTTGACTCGGGTAGATTCCCATAATACGGAGCCTGCGTAATTCACCGCAACATCTATTTCAGATTGCTCTAAGGAGTACTCTACGCGTTTATTAGACATGTAGATAATATTCAAATCAGTGATGCCTTGGCTTTTAAAAGCCGCTTTGATTAGTTCTAGCTGCAAACCTGAATTGTCTTTACTAAATACGTAAGGAGGTAATGAAGGGCTTACGCCAATATTGATAGGATTAGTCGATTTTTGCTCTGTCAGAGCATGCGTGTTGACGCAAAATAAAATGAGGCAGAAACAAAATAATTTATTCACAAATGGACCCTTGAGGCATAGATTCCGCCCAAATGCGTACGTATATGACTCTATTCACTGTAATACTAATAATAGTGTATTTAAAACAATCATCCAATTGTAATTCATATTTATTTAATGCAGACTTTAATTAGTGTGTACTTTATTTGGCCATCGCATTGCAAACAGCTTGTCCTAACTGTGACTTAATTATTGAGCTACCTCAAATAGCAGCCAAGCAGATAGCTGTGTGCCCTCATTGCCGCACTAAATTGTCTAGCGCAAATACAAACAATGACATCCTTATTGTTGCATTAAGTATCAGTGCATTAATCATGCTTTTAAGCAGTATGTTCTACCCTTTTATTTCATTCAGTAGCAGCGGTATTACGCAAACCATCACGTTACCTGATGCAGCAAAAATTTTATTTAATTATGACAGTGAATTACTCGGTATCTTTATTGACGTAAGCATCATTGGTTTGCCCATGGCGTTACTTGCATTACTCATTCCACTTCACTTAGGGCTTTTAAAAGTACTGCCGTTTGCTATTGCAAAACGTTTACTCAAATTCACGTTGGCGTTAGAGCCATGGATCATGTCAGAAATTTTTCTGATTGGTGTGCTTGTCAGCATGGTCAAAATAATGTCGATGGCGGACATTAGCTTTGGGATTAGCTTTTGGGCTTATATCTGTTTTGTCATTTTTTATATTGCGGCCCTCACACATTTAAATCGTCAACGCCTATGGGAGCAGGTGCGGCCACTTGCTAATATTAGTGAAGCAAACAGCGGCGACAGAGGTATTGATAGAAATATTAGAGCATGCCACGTGTGTCATCAATTGTCAGAACATGAATATTGCCCTCGCTGCCACAGTAAGGCCCATGTTCGTAACCCTAATAGTATTCAAAAAGCGCTCGCGTGGTTGTTAACTTCCGTAGCGTGTTATATCCCTGCAAATGTATACCCAATAATGTATACCACCAGCTTAGGGGATCAATCTGCGTCTACGCTAATCGGTGGAGTGATTGTGCTATGGCAAGCAGGCTCCTACCCTATCGCGATAATTATATTTCTAGCGAGTGTGGTTGTGCCACTGGCAAAAGCGCTGATATTAATCTTTTTGTGTATTATCGTGAAATACCCAGCAAATAGTCAGTCAATACGGTATACCAAAGTGTATCAATTAACTGAGTTTATTGGTAAATGGTCTATGATTGATGTATTTGTAGTCGCAATTCTAGTAGCCTTGGTGCAGTTGGGTAATTTAATGTCTGTGAGTCCGGGTATCGGGACTGTGTTTTTTACTGCCATGGTGCTCAGCCAAATGATGGCTGCACACGCATTCGACCCTCGACTTCTTTGGGATTCGCCAAATAACGTAACACGTAATTAGAGAAAGTGCATGAGTGAAACAGCCAACGTAAAACAAGAGCCTCGAATTTCTGCTATCTGGATTATCCCAATAATAGCGTTATTTGTGGGCACGTGGATGTTATACCAGTACCAAGCAAATAAGGGCGCGACGATATACATCACCATGACACAAGCGGAAGGAATTATAGCCGGTAAAACGGAAATAAAAGTGCGTAGTGTCAAAATAGGCCAAATTGATCATATTCGACTTTCTGATGATACAAATAGCGTCATTGCGCGCGCGCAAATAGAAAAACATTACGATAGTTTACTGACAGAAGACGCCACTATGTGGGTCGTAAAACCGCGTATTGATGAAACCGGTATTAGTGGCATGAGCACCTTGTTATCTGGTGTGTATTTAGAATTTGCCCCAGGAGAAAGCAAGCAAACAAAAGAACATTTTACGTTACAAGATGAACCGGCATTGATTGGCAAGGATGTCAAAGGTGGACGCTTTGAATTACAAAGCTATCATGCCGAGGTAATGGATGTTAGCACCAGTATTTATTATAAAAATTATAAAATTGGCCAAGTAGAAACCGCTACCTTTGATTGGAAAAACCAAGCGATGAAATACGGCATCTTCATTAATGAGCCGTATCAAAATTTAATTACTCTTAACTCAATCTTCTGGGTGAATGCAGGAGTAGAAATTGACTTATCTGCCGATGGCATTAACGTCAATACTGGGTCTTTAAGTAAACTACTTAAAGGCGGTATTTCTGTTGGCTTACCAGAACAGCAAGCCCCTGGTGACAGCGCCAATGATGGTCATGTGTTTTCATTGAGTAAAAGTTATAAACATGCCCTTGAAGAACGCTTTTATGATTTTGACTACTACCTGATTGAATTTGAACAGTCGATACGTGGTTTAAGAGCAGGTGCCCCCGTTGAATATCGAGGTATGCGCGTTGGTACTGTCGTCGAGGCTCCTGCCAATGTGATGATCGACGGCGTGCCCGCTCACTTTAGAACAGATAATACCGCAGTCCCTGCACTGATAAAAATTGAATATGGCCGCATATCTCATAACAGTGATCAGGCCCGTGACTTTTGGCGGAACAGTGTAGACGGATGGATAAAAAATGGTTTGCGAGCTTCTCTTAAACCAGGAAACCTGCTTACTGGTGCCGTTTATGTTGATTTTGACATTTACCAAGATGCCGTCGAAGCAGAGCTAACAACGGTTTCTCAATACCAAGTATTCCCAAGCGTTTCCAGTGGGATCACGGTCTTGGCGGATCAAGTCTCAGATGTACTCAATAAAGTGAATAACTTAAAGATTGAAGACAGCCTTGCTCAAATGCAATCTACATTCACTGATTATCAAGCGCTTGCCAATGAAATGCGTGACTTGCTTAATCAACAAGATACACAAGATTTGCCCGGCGATATTAATCGTAATTTTGCAGAAATGACCAAAAGCATGCAACAATTTGATGTCACGATGAAACAGTTCGAAAAAACCATGGCAAGTTATCAGCAAGGTTCGCAATTTCATCATCAATTACAACAAACGCTTTCTGAATTTAAGCGCTTAAGTGAAGAGTTACAACCTTTAACACGTGGCTTAAATGAACAGCCAAACATGTTTATTTTTGATAAATCACTACCAGCCGATCCCACACCGAGGAAACAATAAATGCGCATTTCTACGTTAATAAACACGCTGCTCGTTACCTGCTGCATGCTTGGAATTGGCGGCTGTAGCCAAGCATTAAATGCGCCAGTGAAGTATTTTCAGTTCAATCAAAAAATAACCCCCATGGTTCGCACCAGCGATAATACCGATGCTCAATTACGTATATTAACCGTCAATTTGCGGGGGGCATTAAACAATCGCGGTATTGCCTTAGAAGTTGACAATAATCAGATCACGGCTGCAAATTATCACTTATGGAGTGAAGCACCAGATAAAATGCTAACAGCAAGCGCACACCAAACTCTGTTTAGTCAATTAGATAAGTGGATGGTCGTAAAAGGCTTACCTGTCATAACCGATACCGATCAGCAAAGCTTTTATGAAATTGAATATGAAATTCATCATTTCAATGGAGACAACGCAGGGAATGCAGACATATCAGGATTATGGCGCTTGTATCACAGCACATTCGAAAATGGCCGCACATTAAAGGAAATTCACTATTTTAGTGAACTTACGCCCTTAAAGGATGATGATTATAGTGGCCTCGTTGAGACCCTCGAACAAACTTGGTTAACTATTAACTTAAAGGTTGCGGCGCAATTGAAAGCAATCCAACTTAACATTAAAACCCCCTAATATATAAGCTAATTGGCTGTTTATCAGAACTTGCTATAACATCCGTTACCTTTGAAAAGTTTAGCTTTTTAAGTATTCGCTGTGACGCTGTGTTACCTGTTGATGTAATTGCTGTGATCTTTTTAAAACGATTTTTTACATGACGAATCAACATATCACATGACTCTGTTGCGTAGCCTCTCCCAGTATATTGTGATAAAAATGCATAACCAATATCTGGAAAATGTAAATAATCTCGCTTAAACAGACCGACCATACCAATCGGTGTAGAATCTTTAAGTGTTACGATGTAAGGGCCAAAGCCATTTATTTGATGGGAATTGATGAATGCGTTTTGAATATAATCCTCCGCCTGCTCGCGTGTATAAATCCCTTTATCTGCAATGTTTTCATAAAAACAGGGCTGATTTAGCAGCATCAAAATAAAAACGCTGTCACTCAATTGACCTTTTCGCATTATTAAGCGTTGTGATTTGATATTATCCATAACATCCTTTATGCCCACGTTTTTAACTTTGGCTCACCTTTACAACTTGCTTACCAGTAAACCCACCTTGTAGCTGTTTATTAAGTGCTGTAGAGACATTAGAAGCATTAAACTCAACAGAAATAATACAAGGAATGGTCAATGTTTTGTTTGCAAGGCTTTCTAATAGCAAATTACCCATAAAGCTCATTCTTTGCTGTGCACATAGGCTATTTGCAAGCCACGCACCACCTAATGAAACAATACCGATATTGGGAGCTCGGCGAAACATCAACTCTTGCTCAAAGGCAGGTAACGGGTTCAAACACGCGATGCGCCCACAAAAACGCATTAACTCAACATTACGGATGGTCGCTTCTCCCCCAATTGAATCTAGGACGGCATCAAAGCCTTGCGGCCCAAGCTCTCGGCGAATTTTATCGGCTAATTTTTTATCTTGATAATCAAATGCAACATCGGCGCCTAATTGCTTAACAAGCTTATGGTTTCGTTTACTCGCCGTCGTAAACACTGTAGCACCACGTTGTTTAGCAAACTGAATTGCAAATTGACCAACAGCACCTGCTCCGGCCTCAATTAATATTGAATCCCCTTCGCTTAATTGCAATTTGTCCAACGCAACTAATGCCGACATTCCTGCGCAAGGTAATGTTGCAGCATGGCTTGATTTAACCGAATCTGGGATCACTGACACCGCAAAATTAGGGACTTTTACGTATTCAGATAACACACCTTGCTCACCTAAATTTCCGTGGAACATCACGCGGCTACCTACACCGGGGAACACGCCTTTATCAGCCTTAACCACTACACCAACAGCATCTAAGCCTAATGTATGTGGGTAACTCCATTTACAAAAACCCGTTTTAGCGAACTGCGCATCCGTGGGGTTTAACCCCACATACTCCACTTTTATTAACAAATCATTCCCTGATACATCAGGCACAGGTATTTCACGTTCACAAAGTAAAATCTGCTCGTTAGGTTCCTCAAGTACAATTGCACGCATGGACCTTGGAATTGTCGATAAAATATCAGTATGTGGCATTAATGACTCTATTTAACTAATTAACTAGCGCATAGCTCCAACGTCCATTGAATACTTGATAGGTAGCTACCTTAGCAAGTAACGATGAAACGGTTGAATCAACTGCATTCTCTTGGGCTATTAAAACATCCTGTCGCGCATCTAACAACTCTAAGTAGGGTATTTGCCCTTCTTCATACATCGCTTGTGCTTGTAGAAATGCATTATTTGCATAGTTAAAACGCGCGTTGGCGTACGTACTTTGTTCAGCGTGTTTAACTAAACGCTGCAACGCTAATTCACTTTCGCTCATCGCATTTAACACGACTTGTTGGTATTGACTGTAAGCCGCTTGCGTTAAATATTGCTGGGCATCACGTTGAGCAAGTAAAGCAGGGTAGCTTAATAATGACCACTGGACCTGCGGGGTTAACTGCCATTGCTGTTGTGTATCCGATAACCCAGTACTCCCTAAACTAATAACCCCTGCAAATGCATTTAAGCTAATATCAGGCAATAATGCTTTACTTGCTGCCACGCTAAGTGAGTTGGCTTGACTAAATTCAAACAGTGCTCGGCTAATATCTGGCCTCAATGCAATCGCATCGCTTGGATTAACCAAACTGACCGCAAATTGGTGAGTAAATACGTCTCTCTCGTCCGCGATAGTCAAGTCACTTGCAAGCTGCCCTGTGAGTAAAGCTAACATAGACAAGTCACTAAATTGAGCAAATTCAATCTCAGGTAACAATGCTTGTTGTTGCTTTAACTGCGCTAGCGTACGATTCAAATCAAGCTCACTTGCCATCCCTTCTTCAACACGTGCTTTCAATACATCAATACTTTGTAAGAGTGCGTCTATTTGAAACGTGATGATTTGCCTTTTTTGTAAGTTACCTTGGTAACTTACAAAACCTTTCACCACTGAAGAAAGTGTTTCTATTTGCAATACCCTTACTTGCTCAGCTTGACTCATTGCACCGGCATTTGCAGCATCAACCAGTGCAGTGACTTTACCAAACAAGTCTATTTGCCAATCTAAATTAGCACCACCTTGCGATTGCTGTGATTGACTATTTCCAACGCTGGTACGTGTCGCACTTACGCTAATATTCCCTTGCGGTAAATACTCCGCGCGTTTGGCACCTAACCGCGCTAACGCACTTTGTAATTCAAACTGGCGGGTTTTTAAATCAAAATTATTACTGCGTGCTTTCATCACCAAGTCATTGAGTTGCTGTGAGCCTAATTGTTGCCACCAATTGAGCTCATCGGTCCCTTGTAATTGCTGTGCGATTTGCGTTTTCTCAACAAATGACTGTAAATCTGATTGATACTGCTGCTCATCAATTTTGCTCGCACAACCGCTTAGTAAACCAGCAATAATCACAGCCGTTAATCGTAACTTATTCATTAATTTGTTCCTTTACTGGTGCTTTACGTGTCTTGGTTACTAAGATATAAAATACCGGCGTAAACAATAAGCCAAACACGGTGACCCCTATCATGCCTGAAAATACCGCATTTCCCATTGCATGACGCATTTCAGCACCAGCCCCTGTTGCGAACACAAGTGGAATAACACCAGCGGTAAAAGCAATTGATGTCATTAGTATTGGACGTAAACGCATCCGACAGGCTTCTAAAATGGCGTCAAAATGACTCATGTCCTGTTTGGTTTTATCTCTTGCAAATTCAACCATCAAGATGGCATTTTTCGATGCCAGTGCCACTAACACAATTAACGCAATTTGCGTAAAAATATTATTATCATCGCCCACTAACCACACACCCATTAATGCAGAGAATATCGTCATGGGTACAATCAAAATAATAGCTAATGGCAAACGTAAACTTTCATACGTCGCTGCTAATACCATAAACACAAGTAAAACAACTAATGGGAAGACATACACCATGGTGTTACCCGCTAAAATTTGCTGGAATGTCACTTCAGTCCATTCATACTCAATGCCTGTAGGAAGTGTATCGGCTAAAATAGCTTCAATTGCTTGCTGTGCTTGATCAGAGCTAAAACCAGGTGCAGGACTGCCATTGAGTTCAGCACTTGGGTAACCGTTGTAGTGCATAACGCGATCTGGCCCAATAGTCGAAGTGGCAGTTAGTACAGAACCAAGTGGCACCATGTTGCCTTGATTATTACGCACTTTGAGGTTTAATATCTGCTCTGGATCGAGCCTGTATTGAGCATCTGCTTGCGCGTTCACTTGGTACGTACGACCAAACATATTAAAATCATTTACATACATTGAACCTAAGTATATTTGCAACGCATTAAAGACTTCATCCAGAGGAATGCCCTGTATTAAAGCTTGCTCACGGTCAATATCAATATCCATTTGCGGCACTTGAATACGAAAGCTTGAATACATCCCCATTAACGCAGGATCTTGCTGTGCTTGTCCAATCACCGCTTGAAGGCTATTAAATAAGGCTTCAAAGCCTTTATTGGCACGATCTTCAATTTGTAGTTTAAAGCCACCCGTAGTCCCTAAACCTTGAATTGGCGGTGGCGGGAATACAGCAACAAATGCCTCATCAATTGCTGAAAAACGCTGGTTCAATTGTGCGGCAATTGCCATGGCAGATAGATGTGGATCTGCTCTTTCGCTAAATGCATCTAAAGGAGTAAACACAATGGCGCTGTTGGGGCTATTCGTGAATCCGTTAACAGACAATCCAGGAAACGCCACTGTATTTGCAACACCGGGCACGTTTAATGCGATTTCTTGCATTTGCTTTACAACATCTTGTGTGCGATCAAGGCTTGCAGCATCAGGCAGCTGCGCGATGGCAACTAAGTATTGTTTATCCTGCGCAGGAATAAACCCACCTGGAACAGCATCAAACAGCTTAATTGTGCCGCCAACTAATGCAATATAAACAACCATGACGATCACACTCATACGCATTAATTTTTGTACCAGCTTTTGATAGCCCTTAGCGCCGCGGTCAAATAGGCGATTAAACGGATTAAACAACCAACGACCAAATAAGCGATTAAGTAAACGTGTTAATGCATCAGGTTTTGCATCATGGCTTTTAAGTAATAAAGCAGATAATGCAGGTGACAGTGTCAAAGAGTTGAAGGCTGAGATGACCGTTGATATGGTGATCGTTAATGCAAATTGTTTATAAAATTGACCCGATAGACCACTAATAAACGCGGTAGGAATAAACACGGCACACAATACCAATGCAATCGCAATAATTGGACCGGTAACTTCAGTCATCGCCACCCGTGTCGCTTCGATAGGTGATAACCCTTGGCCGATATTTCGCTCAACATTTTCAACCACCACAATCGCATCATCAACCACAATACCAATAGCCAAGACTAAACCAAATAACGATAATGTATTAATTGAGACACCTAACCATTGCATAACCGCAAACGTACCAATCAACGAAACTGGAACAGCAATTAATGGGATAATCGATGCTCGCCACGTTTGTAAAAACAATACGACCACAATCACAACCAGCGCAATGGCTTCAAGTAAAGTAGCAATAACGGCATCGATTGAGCCACGTACAAATACGGTCGGATCATAAACGATATCGTACTCAACACCGGCAGGAAACGCCTCTGATAATCGCGCCATAGTCTCACGCACTTGATCCGAAAGCTCAATCGCATTTGAACCCGGTCGTTGGAATATAGGCATAGCCAATGCAGGTTGATTATCAAGCTCAGCACGCAATGAGTACGTGTTTTGCCCCAAATCCACTCGTGCAACATCACTCAAGCGTGTTAACTGACCCTGCTCACCCACTTTAATAATGACCTGCTCAAATTCTTCAACACTGTTCAAACGCCCTTTAACATTCAGCAATACTTGAAATTGACTCTCTGTGGACGCAGGCTGTGCACCTAAACTCCCTGCCGCCACTTGTTTGTTTTGAGCCCGAAGCGATGAAACAACATCCATGGCTGTCAAACCACGGGCAGACAATGCATCTGGGTTTAGCCACACTCGCATAGAATACTGGCCACCGCCAAATAACTGCACATCACCCACACCCGCTAATCGTGCGAT
This sequence comes from Pseudoalteromonas sp. H105, assembly GCF_001469215.1. Lineage (GTDB taxonomy): Bacteria > Pseudomonadota > Gammaproteobacteria > Enterobacterales > Alteromonadaceae > Pseudoalteromonas. The sequence continues at coordinate 194,375 of NZ_LOFH01000002.1, read as the reverse complement.
CTGGTCTTTAATATATAAATCAGCATAATTCGATAGGTAGGCTGTATCATGTGTTTTCTGTGGTGAATATAAATGTACAACCATGGTCAAATCAGGCGATGATTTTTCTGCAACCACACCCAAGCGTTGAACTTCTTGAGGTAGGCGGGGTAACGCACTGTTTACGCGGTTTTGCACTTGTACTTGTGCTCTATCAAGATCGGTACCAAGCGCAAATGTGACCGTTAGCGTCATTCGGCCATCACTGGTCGCTTGTGAAAACATGTACAACATGTTTTCAGTACCATTTATTTCTTGCTCCAAAGGTGTTGCCACCGTTTGAGCTATAACCGTTGGGTTTGCACCTGGGTAGTTAGCGGTTACAACCACGGTAGGGGGAACGACTTCAGGATATTCACTCACGGGGAGCTGAAATAGGGAGATCCCACCAGCAATGAGAATAATTAACGACAGCATCGCTGCAAAAATCGGTCGCTGAATAAAAAAGTGCGAAAATTTCATGGTGCGTCCTACTTCTTAGCCATTAAGTTATGAGAAGACGGTTGTAACGTAAAGGCAATACCCGAGGTATCTAATGTTACTGTGTTAGGTGCTACAGGCATCCCTGGGCCAACTCTAGCAGGGCCATTGACAGCAATAACATCAGTGTCAGATAAGCCTGACGTTACCACCCTAAAACGCCCATACCGTTCACCCACAGTGACCAACTTGTACTGCAAAATATTGTTCTCGCCAATGGTTAATACAAAACGGTTTTTAAGGTCGGTGCCAATAGCACGATCAGGCACAATTATGTGCTCTTGCACTACATTAGCTGCGAGTTTTATACGCGCAAATGACCCTGCACGTAATTCATTTTGCGATTGTTCAAAACGTGCTCTTACGCGCAATGTGCCTGTCGCAACGTTAATCTGATTATCGATAAAATCGATATACCCTGCATGGTCAAATGTTGCTTCACCGACTTTTTGCATCACAACCGCTTGCTTATCTTCGCGAGTCACATCGCTAAGTGAACGATTCCATGTGCGTTCGTCTACATCAAAATACGCATACATGGTTTTATTCGACACAATCGAGGTTAAAACAGAGTGCCCAGCTTGCACATTATTGCCTTTAGTAATGTTCGCGCGAGAGATAATACCGTCTATCGGTGAGCGAATTTGAGTAAAAGCCAAATCAAGCTCGGCTGCGGTTAATTGCGCTTCATAAGCCGTAAGCTGTGCTTGGCGTTGATGCAATGTTGAAGTGCGTGATTCAGCTTGTTCTGTTGAAATTGCTTTGCGCTGCGTTAATCGTTCAGCTCTTTTTGCTTCGCTGCGCGCTTGTTCTAATGCAGCTTGGGCGCTGGTGACTTGCGCTTTCAAACTTGCTACATTAGCCGCGTAAGGACGTGCATCTAGCTCAAATAATAAGTCGCCTTTTTTAACCGCATCCCCTTCTTCAAACGCTATATTCTCAATGACACCCGAAACACGCGGCATCAAAGAGACTTCCTCAGGTGCCTCTAAGCGTGTTGTGTATGTATGCCAGCTTTGCACTGGTTTTGTAACAACCGTTGCCACATCTATGGGTTGTAGCTGTTGTTGTTGTGAATTTTGTTGTGCTGGCTCTTCTGCACACCCGCTTAAAGTTAACAATGCCGCTAAAATTGCGGTAGCTATTAAATGTTTGTTCATATCGACGCTTCTCCATTTTATCTATTGCTAAATGGTACGGAACAAACATGCGGACAAAAACCATAGATTTTCAAATTCATTAATGCCAAAATGGCATCAATTATTGCTGAGTGGATTAATTATGGACACAACGAGTCGTTTATTGATGCTATTAGAAGTCGTCGAGAGAGGATCGTTTGCTAAAGCGGCTGAAACACGCAATATCGACCGCTCAGTGATCTCAAAACAAATTAGTCGCTTAGAAGATGACTTAGGTGTTCGATTGCTAAATAGAACAACACGGTCTTTTTCGCTAACCGCTGCTGGCGCTGAAATGATAAAGAAAGCGGCAGAGCTCAGAGAGCTGCTAGGTGAAACCGTTCGCCTTGCTGAGAATTACCATCAAGAACCTCGCGGTGTACTTAAAATAACCTCCTCTACAATTATTGGCAGACGTTACTTACAACCCGTTATAAACGACTTTCAGAAACGCTTTCCGCAAGTAGAAGTTGAATTGAGACTTGATGATAAGTTAGTGGATTTAGTATCTGAAGGGTTTGACTTGGCTTTTCGTGTTGGTGAACCCAAAGACTCTTCGCTCATTGCCCGTAAAATTGCACGCAATAGATTATTACTATTAGCGTCACCTGAATTTATAAGCACTTATGGGATGCCTAAATGCATTGAAGACTTGGCCGATTTACCTGCCGCAAGCTACTCAAGTACGTCATTAAGGGTCGAAGGAGTACGCTACCTTGATCAATATGGTGATGCCCAAGAGCAAAAAATAAAAAGTGTGTTTAGAGCAAATGATGCCGAAGTGTTGCTGGATAAAACGCTCTCTGGTACAACTTATGTGCTGGCCCCCGCATTTATAATAGATGACGAGGTCACTTCAGGGCGATTAATACCGTTATTAACAGATCTACACCTTACAGAGTATAGTGCAATGTACGCAGTGTATCCTCATCGAGATTTACCCGTTAGAACACGTCTTTTCTTTGATGCTATAAGAGAACATTTAGGCAAAGACACGCCACTTTGGGAAAAAAATGTGCCTGATTTTGATCGTATGTATCGTGGGCGTTAGGACGTCTTTTTAAGATTATTAATCAAAATTAGCTTCTATCAGTGCCATAATGACACGGTTTCTGCTATTTCGTTTTGCTTTGTCGCACCTGCCATTAAACACTGTAACAATGAAGTTCATTTGTTTATATTGCGCAACGCCCAGAACTACCTAGTAGCTATAGGCTGTTCATTAATAAAATACTTAAGAAACGAACTAAAATAGAAAGTCTTAACCAGTAGACTTACCACCGTCGGATCGGGCTAATCGGCTATTAAGTCATCTATTTCTTCAATCATATCGCTAAACTTATCCTGTGCATGTTCTATCTGCTTTGCTGTTAATGTTTCACGTAATGAGACTAATAGTCTCGCGTACTGCGCGCGATTTTGCTTGTTCAACGCAATCAACTCATCACTCATAAAAGCCTCGCGATCGGTAATAATATGCATCATATTTTGTTCAAATACTGGCGGAGTGATGGCTGGATCATCAAATACAGTGATCAAGGCCTCTAACCGTGTCGTTTTGTAACTTTGCCACAGGTTGAATCGTGATACATAATTATCATTTGCTATCGAAATGAGCGTTACTTGTTGCTTAGAAAGCTTACCTAACCACTCTTTGTATGTGTCTATTTGTTTTTTTAGTCGCGAATCGCTTCGTTCTCTGTCTGTTTGCTTATTGTATTCTACCTGCTCTTCATTCATATCATCACGAATTGTAGAAATAAGATGTGTTCTTTGCTTGTCGTCAAGCGTTTTAGCCACTTCAATTAAGGGCATCGCAATATGATTTACCAATGTCTGCCAATGACCGCTTGAACGATTAAAGTGCTCAATCAATGCTTGCTCTGTTGGGGAGTTATTCAGTAACGTTTCTAGATGAATAAGATCTGTTTTATAGAGGGGTAACTGGCTTTCTCTATGCCAATCACGTGTGTCTTTTACTAACGACTTCATTATTTTTGATTGCTGTTTGTTCAAGTCGATATAATCATCAATCCAAAAACCAGACAACCACCCTATATTATTATAAGTAAAAGTTGCTGAGCATCCACTTAGGAACACAATGAGCGCAACCAACAAAGTATTTCTAAAATTTAACTTATTATTTTTTTTATGCATGTAATAGACCCGCGGTTATTCTAACAATAACTTAATTAACTTTAGTTATACCACAAATAAATGTGTTTAGATCACAAACAAATGATAATGATTACCACTTAGTTGTTGACTAAACAATCAAACTAAGTGATAATCATTTGCATCATCGCAAAGTAAACTATTTTATGTCCCGACCTCAGTGCCTAAGGATAGAGTAACCAGCACGGATGCTGGACCTATTATATTTTGCGTTGATGAAGAGCGTGCCGCTTCAGTGAAACCCTTTACTCGACCCAATGTGTTTCATTTTAAGATCACACTTACTTGCTACATTGCTCATATCGGTGACGGTAGATATGAATCAAAAAGCCCCTCAGGGGCTTTTTTTATTTCTTTAATTTATTCCTTAATATCTGTATCTTACCCTCATTATTACGATTTTTAATTATAAGTTGGGGTTTTCTGCAGCTTAGAACTAAAATTACATAGTTACAACTTATTGGAGGTTTTGTCATGTGGCAACCGAAATTAAAAGTATTGTTAATGATGGGTGCGTTAAGCATATCTAGTTTTACTCATGCGGGCTTAGAGGAAGGGATTAAAGCCGCCAATGAAGGGCAATTTGAAGAAGCATTAAAAGAGTTTAATTACCTTGCAGACAAAGGGTTTGCACCAGGTATTTATGAACTTGGACAGTTATACGAAAATGGCCACGGTGTAACACGAAATTATCGTAAAGCGGCTGAACTTTACCAACAAGCCGTTAAGAAAAAGCACGTTGACTCTATGTTTGCGCTCGCTGTGCTCTATGATGAAGGCAAAGGGGTAAAGCTCGATAAACAAATGGCCGTGTCTTTATTTAAACAAGCTGCTGAAAAGAACTTACCAGCCGCGCAATTTAATTTAGGTGTTATGTATTCAAATGGCGATGGCGTTATACTTGACTACAAAGAAGCACTTAAATGGTATGAGAAAGCGGCAGGCAATAACTACTCTCTCGCTCAATTCAATATTGCGTTAATGTATTTTGAAGGACTAGGCGTACAAAAAAATATCGAAAAATCGTATATTTGGAACTCAGTGGCTGAGTTTAACGGCAATTTAAATGCCAGCCATAGCCGTAAACTTGATGAAAGAAAGATGCTTCCAGCCGAAATAGCTGAAGCTAAAGAAAAAGCGAATGAATTATACGAACGAATTCAGGCTGGTCTTTACGCTGGTGAAGGCAGAATATATTAATAATTAGTAGTCCTAATGAACCTGCCCGTTACAACAACTAATTAAAAGAAGTTGAATCGGGCGTGTATTATTTTAATATCACTGCGTCGCTGGTGTGTTTTAATTGCGAAAGTACATCCATCTAAGCAGCTTAATAAGCAACCTATTTTGTGATAACAGTAAATTTAAGCGCGGGTTAAATTTACCACTTACTAATTTACTTCTTACATGGCTAAAGGTAATAAACCCTTCTCTGCCATGATAATTCCCCATACCAGATTGCCCTAAGCCACCAAATGGAATATCTTCTGCTGTCACTTGCATCAGCGTATCATTGAGCGCTAATGTACCACTTTGTGTTTGCATCTCAATAGAATGGTTTATCTCCTTATCATGACCCATTACATACAATGCCAAAGGTTGAGGATGGTTATTAATGTATGCGACTGCATCAGGTAATGCCTCATAACCCATAATGGGTAATATCGGCCCAAATAACTCTTCTTGCATCATCAACATATCATCATTCACATGTGTCACTATGTGCAAACCCATACGATGCTTCTGCTGGTCTGTCATATTCTCATCAAGGGGCTGTATTATTTGTGCGCCTTTATTTTTTGCATCCTCAAGTAAACAACTTAGCCGTTTATAATGGTGCGCATTTATTACAGATGTTAAGTTTTTTCCCTCAACACCAAGCCCATAATGCTTTTTATATAACCTGCACAACGCTTGCGTTAACTGATGCTGTAAAGTGTTAGGCACTAAGACATAATCCGGTGCGACACAAATTTGACCTGCATTTGACATTTTACCAAATAAAATCGCTTTGGCTGCTTTATCAATATCTGTTACTGGTGTGATCAAAACAGGAGATTTCCCGCCTAACTCTAGCGTTACTTGGGTCAAGTTTTTACTCGCAGCAGCCATGACATGGCGCCCAACATTGGTCGACCCAGTAAAAAATAAATGCGCAAATGGCAAACTTGAAAATTGCTGACTTAATGGCGCCTCACCTTCTATTACCGTGCAATGCTCACTCAATTCTTCACTAAAAAGTCGCTTTATGATTTGGTTAGTCTGAGGCGTAAATTCACTCAGCTTAAGAAGCACGCGGTTACCCGCTGCAAGCGCAGTAGCAACAGGGACCAAGGCTAGTTGTATAGGATAGTTCCAAGGAGAAATTATACCCACGACTCCCATTGGTTGGTAACTAACAGAGACTGAAGAAGGCGCTAACGATATACCCGCATGACGAGGCGTATCCTTTGACCACTTAGGAAGGTGTTTAATATTATGAGAAATTGCTTTTATTGTCGGTAATATATCACCCATTACGGTATCAAAACCCGTTCTATACCCAAAGTCCTTCGACGTTGCTGCTACTAACTCATCTTCCAATGAAATAATCTTGCTTTTAAGTATTTTGAGTAAAGTAATACGATCTTTAATTGCGGGATAAGGAGTACCATTAAAACGCGTTTGCATTACAGTAAATGCAGACGTTAAATCAGCCGAAATACTCGTACTATCAGTCAAAAGAATGCCTGTTTATTAAAATAAGGAGTGGATTACTATAACTTTGTTTACTTAGATGGGCAATAAAGAGTGCTTATGCATCGCCTAAGCACTCTGGGTTGGGTAACTATGATTTAGAATTTAAAAATAGATGCTGCTAACGTCATTGTAACTAATGTTATCAACACAATAGCGATGATGTTTAAAACGAACCCTGACTTAATCATATCGCGAATCTGTATCTGACCAGAGCCAAAGACAATCGCGTTAGGGGGCGTTGCAACAGGCATCATAAAGGCACAACTACATGCAATTGCAGCAGGAATAACCCACACTAATGGTGTGCCTGTGATAGATTCTGCCACCGGCCCTAGTAATGGTAAAAAGCCAGCAGCAGTTGCTGTATTACTGGTTATTTCAGTTAAAAATGTGATTAAAGTTGCCACCAACAATACACTCAACACTAAGGGTATGGTGTCTGCTCCTTCAATCATGTGCGCAATGTATTCAGCTAAACCAGAGGATTTTATTTGCGCAGCGAGAGTTAAACCGCCACCAAAGAGCAATAACACGCCCCAAGGTACGCCTGATGTACTTTGCCAATCTAAAATACGCTCATTACTGCCTTTGTTTGCTGGTAAAACAAATAACAGTAATGCAGCAGCAATCGCAATTCCCGTATCAGATATTTTCAAGCCCGTGACATCACCAAGTAAAGGCCTAAAAATCCAACACACAGCTGCCAATGCAAATACCACTAGCACACCTTTTTCTGCACGTTGCATAGAACCTAGCTCTATCAACTGAGAACTAAAAAGTGATTTAGTATCTATTTTTGCAGTACCTGTCTCTGATCTATCAACTTTATACGCAAACTGTGTGAGCCATACCCAACAAATAAACAACATAACGAGAGATAAAGGAACACCCACCATCATCCATTGTGAAAAACCAATTTCAATTTGATAACTATCCGATAAATAGGCTGCCATTAATGCATTAGGTGGCGTTCCAATCAATGTAGCGATACCACCGATACTTGCGCCATACGCAATCGATAATAATAGTGCTTTACCAAAGCCATTGTTATCAGGGTTCGACTGTTGGACTAGGTGCGTGATTGATAATGCAATCGGCAACATCATCACTGCGGTCGCTGTGTTAGACATCCACATTGATAAAAAAGCAGTTACAAGCATCATCGCTAAAATTTGGTAACTAGGCTTAGTTCCCGCATAAAGCATTGTTTTCAATGCTATACGTTTATGTAGGCCCCAGCGTTCCATGGCAATCGATATTAAAAACCCGCCCAAAAATAAAAAAATCAGAGGATGAGCATAAGGTGCAGCAACACTTTTAATCGATGCAATATCCGCTAAAGGTGAAAACACGAGCGGCAAAAGTGATGTCGCGGGTATAGGCACTACTTCACTTACCCACCACGATGCCATCCAAAATGCTAAACCAGCAGTTCGAAAAGCGGCTACACTCAGCCCTGATGGAGGATCCATTAGGCAGGTGATTAACATTATGCATGGACCTAACAACAGCATAATATACTGCATAAGCGGTGACTTACCTTGATCGTTATTGATTAATTCACTCATCACTTACCCCTTAAAATTTGTACTTAAGGCCTAATGCAAGGCTGCTATCGCTTTGTTGATCAAGATCTAAATCTGTATAAAACAAATAAGCACGTGTTTGTTTGTCAAAAACATAATCAACCCCTGCAGTCCATTGACTACCATCGTTACCATGACGTAATTGTGAATCGTCGCTGGCAAATTGGATCTTAGGTACCCATTTATTTAATGTATAACTTGCACTAACCACATAGCCATTACCTGATTTGCTGCCATCGAGGGATTCACTGCGCTGATAAATTGCACCAAATTGCCATTGTGCTTGTTTAAGCACACCCGCTACACGAGTTGCATTAATATTATTTAAAGAATCAACATGGCTAATAGCGACATAATAGTCTTTATTTTTTAATCCACGATCGCCGTAAATAACCGTCGCAGCAAAGCCAGCTTCATTATTCGCACTGTCATCTTTTGGTGCGTAAGTTAGGGATAGTTGTACACCCGAAAAAGATTTTGATGTGTATGTTAGCGTGTCACCTAATCTATCTTGCCCTGGTAAAAGCTGAGCGATATCCGCTTGCGTTTCATTAAAGTTATCGACTTTTCCCTCAGAGTATTTGAATCGTGTATCGTTACGCCCAATAACCACTTCACCAAAACTTCCCTTTAAACCTAAATAGGTATTTCGCGCACTAAACGGCTCGCTGGTATTATCGTGTTCAAACCCTTTAACTTGCACTTCGTACTTAAAAACTGCGCTAAGTGACTCAGTTAATGCGTGGTTACCTTTAACGCCAATACGAGAAAAAGGTGCGTCAATTTGAGTGCCTTCACTTGCATATCGCATGATGCCTTCATCTGTATGGGCTATTTGTACTTCTGCTTTTCCGTAAATATCGTACTCGGCTGCATATGCATTTTGCAAAGGGGCCAATAAAGCAAGCGTGGAGGCTGCAAGTAGTAACGTTTGATTTTTATCTATTTTAGTCATTGTGTGCCTTCATTATTATTAAGGTTATTTGTTGTTCCTAGATATAAAGGCAAATTTGTTGCCAACCTGTAAATTAAAATTAAAGGCATTATAAATCATAACTTTAAAATAAATTAAAAGAATATTAATCACATTTATGGGTAGAAGTCCACACAATAAGAAAAGACCTTTGTCACCAAATCCACCCATTTGGAATCGCTAATCTTTAAACATATCTTTATTCAAACCATACTTGCTCATCTTGTCGTACAGTGTTTTACGAGCAAGTTGTAGTGTTTGCATGGTTTGCTTAATGCTTCCTTGATTACGCTCTAACGCTTCTTCCAATAATGATTGCTCATAAAAGCTTACCTTCTCTGCTAAGCTAAGATCCATAGGAGGAGTTGATTGATTTACATTGTTTGCCCCAAAGGCAAGGTCAGCACCCAACAAAACAGCCCGTTCGGCCTGGTTTCGAAGCTCTCTAACATTACCAGGCCAATCATACTGCAATAAGTATTGTTGCGATTGGGCATTTAATGGGGCTGGAGGTTTATGAAAACGCGTAGCGGCAATTGAACTAAAGTGCTTAAACAGTAGAGGAATATCTGCTTTTCTATCTCGCAGTGCAGGAATACTGACTTTCACCAAGTTTAAGCGATAATATAAATCCGCGCGAAACTTGCCTTCATCCACTAACGTTAATAGCTCAACTTTTGTTGCGGCGACGATTCTAACGTCTAAATCGATTGGCGTATTTTCGCCGACAGGTGTCACTTTTCTTTCTTCAAGCACTCGCAATAGCTTTATTTGCAATGACATTGGCGTACTTTCTATTTCATCAAGAAATAAAGTGCCGCCTTGTGCAAATTCAAATTTACCTTTTCTGCTTTGCGTTGCCCCTGTATAAGCACCGCTGGCAGCCCCAAAAAGCTCACTTTCAATTAATTGTTCTGGAACGGCACCACAGTTAATTGCCACAAAATTACAATTTGAACGATTACTCTGGTCGTGTAAGTACCGAGCCACCAGCTCTTTACCTGTGCCCGTTTCACCTTCAATCATTACATCAGCAGGTGTATCAATGACCGTGTTTAATAGGTGCATCATATGTTGCATTTGGGGCGTGTCGCCTAAAATTCTAACGCCTGGCGCCGATGTTTTCTCAACCGCCAACTTCAATGCACGGTTTTCCATAACAAGCGCACGCTTGTCACATGCGCGTGCAAGACAATCCAGTAGTTGTTCATTGAGGGGCTTTTCAAACAAATCGTATGCCCCTAGTTGCATTGCTTTTACGGCAACAGACACATCTGCAAATCCGGTTAAAAATATAACAGGGAGTTCGCTGTCAAATGCACGGACTTGCTCAAGCATCGCCAAACCATCCATTTTTGGCATATTAATATCACTGATCACAACACCGTTAAATCGCCTCGTTAATTTAGATAAAACAACAATGGGGTCACTAAAACATTGCACTTGATAACCTTCTATCTCAAGCAGTTGCTTGAGCGAGTCTCGGATCATTGCTTCATCATCTATAACAATGACCTGTTTACACGGCTGATCTAACTCAGTCATATACTTCCTTTATCCGAGGCTAAAGTAATCATAAATTGTGCTCCTCCATTTGGTCGGTTATGTGCTGTCAGGCAACCATCAAACGAATGAATTATCTGTTTCGAAATTGATAAACCAAGGCCCAGTCCATTACTGGACTTAGTGCTATAAAATGGTTCAAATATAGTCCCCAAGGCATGTTGCTCAATCCCTGGACCGGTATCTAATATTGAAAATTTAACTCGCCCATCAAACCGCTCAAGTTCAAAGCTTAACTCTTTAATACTTTGATCCGCCATTGCTTGGCTCGCATTGGTGATCACATTCACTAACACTTGCTCAAATTTAACACCATCCACCCAAACTGTAACTGCACTCTCTATCTCTATGGGCTTTACCACAATTTGATTTTGCTTGAGCTGTGCATTCGCAATCAACATCGCATTTTTTAATAGTTGAGAAAGGCTTTGTGAGCGCAACTGTGTTTGCGCAGGTTTACTAAAATGTTTCAACTGCCCTACTATTTGATGTACACGTTCAATCAAGCCCTGCACAATAACAATATTATCTTGAGCTGCTTGAACATTTCCTTTAGCAATCAATTTTTTTGCGCTCACTAAGTAGGTACTCATCGCGCTGAGCGGTTGGTTGATTTCATGATTTATGCCCGCACTCAACTGCCCTATTGTGGCTAACTTAGCAGATTGCACTAGTGCCATTTGTGCTTTTTCTAAAGCATCTGTTCGTTCAATAACTTCTTGTTCGAGGCTATGGCGCGAATAAAGTAACTTTTTGTAACCTGCAAAACGTGACATTAATACATAACCCATTATGAGGGTTAAAATATAAAAAACGCTTAACCAGAAAAGGCGAGGTATTTGAGAAAAGTTAACTGAGGACACATCCACCAAAACAGTCATTTTAGCGTCCAGTTGCTTGATTTTAGATTCTGCAAAAACAAACTGAGTAAATTCTGTATCTTGCTTTATATTTAATAACTCAATCTCTTGGGCATGACTTGTAAAAGTCGCTATTTTTTTAGGTATATGATTCAGGTAACTTCGTTTACTAATTAGTTTTTCAAGCTCTGTTTCACTAAACAATCTCAGTGTGTTCAATCGCCATTGCGCTTTACTAGACATCGCAATAACACCATCGCTAAGTGTTAAATAAAAGTGACTTGTTTGGGACGCATTAAGTAACAGTCGGTCATTTTCAAATTTAGACACGTTTACTTTTAACGCCACAACACCAATAATATTTTCACCCTCATATATGGGTTCTGAAAAATATATCCCCCGTTCGTTTGAGCGTAACCCAAGGGCAAAGTAAGCAACTTTGCGACCTGCTACGGCCTCATAAAAATAAGGCCGAAAAGCAAAGTTATTACCAATATAAGAATAATCTAACTGCCAGTTACTAGAAGCAACTACGTCCCCTTTGAGATTAAGTACATACACATCGGACGCACCGCTTGATTGCTGTATGTCTGCCAAGTAGTTATTAACCGCACTGGCGGATTTGTCATTATTATGAATAAGGCCTGATAGCAATTGATTGTCTGTCACAAGGTGGGGGATCGCAGTAAATCGAGCCAGCTCAGTGTCTAAATAACGACTTAATTGGGTTACTTGTTGCTTGGCTTGCTCTGCGCTTTGTTGTAAATCATACTGGCGCCCAAGCCAAAATGCGCACACAAGTAGAGTAAGCAATATACCAAAACTCACTATATATTTTTTTGAAATGCGCTGCATTACCTATTGTTTACCTAGAAGAGTGTTGTAAGGGCGCGGCTCCCTTTTAAAAGTCCATTGAATAGTTTAACGATATTTCTCTAGATACGCCAGCCACGGCGCCATTTTCCACTCTGGGATCATAGGTATTATATTGTTTATCAAATAGGTTATACACTTTAAATGTTAAACGGCTTGTATCATTTATCGCGTATTGTGATGTCGCGTAAAATAACATATAACTTGACTGCTGGAAGACGTCTGCCCCTAAAGTTTCGCCTTTGACTTCACCACGCCATAAACCGTTTATACTGAATAGCCATTGGTCCAACTGGTAGCTGGTGACAATGCTTGCAACGCGCTTAAAGGTTGGCTTTATCGGTTTATCAAAATACTGGGTGTAGGTGCCCGTTACCGAAAAATCCGCCGTTATGTTCCATCGGCTATCAAACTCTAAACCTCGATTAGTGTCATCTAACTGATTTGAAAAAGTGAACATATTAGTATTATTCAACTGGGGCACGGTGGTTATAAAATCATTTAACTGATTATGAAATAAAACCATATTCGAATGCCAGGTATTCGCTTCATGCCGCCATACAAGTTCTGTTGTTTTAACATATTCAGATCTAAGATCTGGATTACCGACAGTAACATCATCATTTGAATATAACTCATTAGTAACAGGCGTTCTAAATGACTCACCGTACTGTAATTTAAACGTATTTGCGGGCGTAGGTTGATAAATAGTGGCAAAACGTGGTGACAATTTACTGTCAATATCTTTTACGTCGTCAAAACGACTGCCCAAAAAGACAGTAATGTGTTCAGAGAAAGGGATTTTTAACTGTCCGTACAAACTGTGTGTCTCGAATGTGGCTTTGAGGCTTGCAAACGGTGCAAACTCTTCAAACGTCATAACACTGCCTAAATAATAAGCATCTTCTAAGATGATGTTGCCACTAATTGGGTCATAAAAATTGGTCCGCACGCCAGCCGTTTTCTGCTCAGCATCAGAGTATTCAAACCCGGCATTAAGCACCCAGTCGTTAGTAAGCTGATGTTTAAAATCTATGTTAACTTTTAAGTCAGTCGTTTGCCATGCGGGTCCATTTAAAAAATCATTGCTTGCAAAAGGGTTATCGTTAGCTGCTAAAATTAACCCCGCACTTTCAATATCATGTTCTGAGTACGCCACCTTAGTCGTTAATTCTGTATGTGTATTTTGCAACCAGTCGTATCCTAATGAGATAAATCTGTTCTCACTACGATGTTGATTTTGTTTAGAATAACCAGCAAGATTTATGAACTCATTCAGTTCAACTTTGTTATAGCGGCCTCGTACTTGCAGCGCATTGATATTTAGACCTGCCTCGAAATACATTGACTCTAATGGATCTCTTACACCTTGCGGATAATATTCACCGTCTTTTTTATTAATTGCCAAAGTAGCAAATGCGTTTATATCTTCATTAAATTTATAATGCCCACTTAACGACAAGCCTTGCTTAGCGTTTGACCCTAGCATAGCAGTAACTTCATTAACATCTTGTTTAGTAACAACATTCATCACACCCATAAACGCATTACTGCCATAAAGTGCAGAGCCAGGACCACGGATAAATTCAACTTTTTCAATAATCTCAATAGGTATGAATGGCATATAAACAGATGCCTTACCAAAAGAAGATTCGTTAATACGCTCACCATTGATCATGACTAAAACATTACCACTGTCTAAGTAAACACCGCGAGCGTGATCCTTGGGGACAGCGCCTACCCAATCTCCACGTGTAGATTGCATGCCAGGCACAAAATTCATAAGTTCGTAGGCGCTATCGACACCTAAAAGGCTTATTTTTTGTTTATTAAAAACGGTAATAGTAGAGGGAGCTGAGGCAAGTGTTTCTGAGGTGTTAGAACCAATATCGACCTGAACGTCGAGTAAATCTTCAAAACTCATAGAGAATAAGTCTTCAGATTCCACAGCTAATAGTGGAGCTGCGCTTAAGGACAATAATATAAGAAAAGATCGCTTTAAAATCATTACGCCACTCAACACCTGTAATTAATAAAAATGCAATTGGTACGTTATGATACCACCCATTTACAATATTAATACAAATGTGTCATGGCGTAAGTTTTTTTTCGATAATTTTTCGCGTTTTAGGCGTTTGAGCTTACTGGTTTTGCTTTTAAATATTTATATAAGCCGATTAACGAAGCTGCTATCCAGAAAATCTCAATAACAAAACTCGCTAAATTGAAGTTATAACAAAGACTTATCAGTAGCAATATCGCACCAGATAAATTCATTATGTTATAAAGCAAACCAGTCGGTGTTGCTTTGCCCAGTTGCAGCATAAAAAACGCGCCTACAACTAAAAAAGTACCTGTCATACCAATAATATCAAATAAAAGTGCAATCACGGGGGGTTCCCTTGTCCATTACTATAATTACCCACACTACTGGCCCATTCCATGGGGAGGGTTGTTTTCATTCATTGAAACAGCAAACCGAGCAAGTTTAGCAGGGTAAGAAAATTGCCACAGGATAAATGTCCGCTTTTAAAATGAACTATCTCTAAAAAGGTCTGTAAGCTTGATCAACAATAGCGCTTTATTTTTGCATAACACATTTACTTCACCGAAGAATCTGTTGGCATCTGATTATATGTATTTAACATTAAGCTGAATCGCCTCGCACTTTTAGGTATGCAAGAGAAAAAACTGCCTCTATGTTGTTCTTAAGCCTCATATTTATGTCACATAAAGTATAAATCGAGTGATAAACTGAGACTCATTTAACAAAGTGAGTCTTATTAAAACAAGGTTAACTGCAAAATTCACTGATATTTAAGTGTGTTTAAAGCGATATTTATATAATCTAAAAAACAAGTAAAAAGGCGAAATTAATGTGAAGAACATTCCAATAAAAAATGCATAAAGAACAACTTTTCTTTTTGATACAGAGTGGTCGGCTGATATCCATAGGTTTGAACATACAAATATAAGGCTGTATAAAGTTAAGATTGGTATTAAAACCGATGCATCAAAATTGTATCCTTCCATACCTAAACTCCTCGCTGAAATTAAATTTAAAAACGGTAAAATAATTTTTACCGCAAATGCTACCACGATGTTAATTATGTAACCATGTTTAGTTTTTTATTGGGGTTACTAAAAATGTGTGAGGGTAATTTAGCCTCATACTAACTTGGCATTTATTCAGTGTTATTTGACCTATTACCTTTCATCAAAAAGTGTTCACTCTATTTACCAGTTTAAAGCCGTTGAATAACCTTACACTAAAGACAGTAAATTGAGCTCAATAGAGTCAGAGCATAAATTTATTAAAGCAACTATATTGGACTTGATATAGTAATATTCAACCACTCCAGACTTTGCTTTACACATTTTTAATTCACAAAATCGCTGAGGTTTTGTACAGTCACTTCAACGTTACTTTACCGCCAATTATTTTATAAGCAGGTGCGCCGCGGATCATGGTTTCGCGGGCAAAAGGACGTTCGCATTGAGGGCATATACACGGTGTAGAAGTGAAGTCTTGGCTTATGCGCTCAACAAAGCATTTAACGAGTGCGCCTTTTCCGCCTTTGCGGTATTTATATAGCTGCGCTTTGCAGTGCCCGCAAAAGATATCAACTGTTTTTGTCGGTCCTTTTTTATTCGGCTTTGCCATAACTCACAGGGGGATATGTTGTAAATAACAGGCTTAAAGTGTATCAGCTTAGGGCAGTAAACCCAAAATTAAGCCCATAATTGTAAATTGCAAAATATGATAACCGCTGTTAATCATAAATAATTTAAGAGGGCGCTGTTCAAATAAGTAAGTGATACCGTAAGCGCTTCCAATCCAACAGACACCAATTAAAAAAGCGGCTCCAACGCTAAACCCCACGCTAGGTGTTGGTCCAAAAAATAACGACAAACTAAAGGCAATAATTAAAGACAGAATAAAACTACCACCAAAGACCCTTTTTGGATTCACTGTTTTTAAATCTAACTCTGTCAGACCACACCCCTCCATCCATGCTCGCTGAAAAAGTAAAGGTGAATACCAAAGACCGCCCAGAGCAAACGAAGATAGAGCAGCAATAAAAACGGCAAAAAAATTAACTTGGGAAAAATCCATAAGAGCTCATTATGACAACTTAAATAAAATGAATATTTTTACTATAGTTAATGAATCCTATTGCAGCAACAAAAGCTAACAGCAAAATTTAACAAGCTCAGCTATTCAATCCGATGTTGAATAACAAGGTATTGATTTTTATTTATTATATAGCATGTTCTCTTATACATAGAACATGCTATTTAATTAGAAAATCTGACTTTTCCGATGATCGTATAGCTAAATTACATATGTCATTGAAGCTATCGCTTAACAGGTTTTTTCTGTAATTTTCGCTGTAATGTACGCCGGTGCATATTGAGTTGTCGCGCTGTTGCAGAAATATTCCCCTGATTACAATGCAATACTTGTTGAATATGTTCCCACTCTAACCGCTCTGCTGACATCACTGTATCGGATGCACTAACCACCTCTGTTGGCAGATCCGTATTTGGGCATAATGCATTCACTAGCGTAGGCATATCCACCGGCTTTGTTAGATAATCATTAGCGCCTAAGCGCATGGCTTCCACGGCTGTTGCAATACTTGCAAACCCCGTTAACAAAACGATGTGGCACTGAGGTAATAAGCCCCTCAATGGAGTAAGAAGCGCCATTCCATTCTCATCTGCAAGCTTCATGTCTAATAAAAGATGGGTCGGTGTAATTTGCTCTGCGAGCACTAAAGCCTGTTGGCTAGTATGTGCCACATTGCAAATAAACCCTTGTTTGGTTAATCGTCTTGATAAAGTGCTGGCGAGGCTTTCATCATCTTCGATTATGAGCAGTCTCATTAATCACCTTCGTTCGTTAATGCCAGTTTTACTTTTGCCACAGCACCGCCTTGTTCATGGTTAAACAAGGTTAAAGAGCCCTGCAGACGCTCAAATGTTGCATTTGATAGCATTACAGCTAACCCCATGCCTGAGTTACTCGGCATTAACTGCCCGCCAAGCTGGTTTAGTTGCTCTTTAGTAAAGCCTTTCCCATAATCGCGTATTAATAAGCTTAGGTCTTGCTCACTGCCTTGATTAGAAAATTGCCAGCTTAATGTCAACTGATTTTGATTATTTTGTTGGTTCGCCGTTGTGGCATTTTGTAATAAATTTAATATTGCTGGCAATAACATTGCATCGCTTACAACACTCACATTGGGCGTTTCATTTTGCCATGTGAGCTGCTGATCTGGATAGTGTAACAATATTGTATCTTGAATTTGTTGCGCTAGATCTAATAACCGGACAGAACTTATATTACTGTGTGTTCTCAACTGCGCCGACAGCTCTCTGAAATGATTTAATTGCGCTTTACACTGCGCAAGGGGTTTTTGCATCTCAGTGATTAATGCATTGTCAGGTTGTTCTTCCTGGAGCTCTTCAAATATCAATTGAAGATTAGCGATTGGACTTGCTAACTGGTGAGTTATTTGCACCGCTGCACCATCAAGTGTGACAATTTGCTCGGAGCGTAATTGCTTCTCTCTAACGCTAGCAATAGTTTGCTCTCGAAAACGTAAAGCGCGATTCATTGCCCCCACAACTAAGGCAATCACACTGGCACTGATCACAAAATTGACCCACATTCCAATAAAGTGACTGGTCATATCCATATCATGCATGCTGTGTTGAGGCACTTTTACTAGTAATAAGCTGTATGCCGCGATAGCCAAAATTGCAATGTAAGCTAAGCCCTTAGCGCTGACACTCACCGCAGCAATCATAATTGGTAACAGTAATAGCGACACAAACGCATTCGTTGCACCACCACTGAGTGATAATAATATAGTTAAAAATAACACATCAGCTGTGAGCTGCATTAACATGCCTATCTCGTTGGCTTTGCTAACATTACGATAAGCAATCACACTAAAAATTTGAAAAAGCGCCTCTAACGAGATAACGAGTAATAACTCATAAAGGGCAATTTGATGCTCAAGTAGAAAGTAAACAGCGATCACTGCGAGCAGTTGTATTGCAATTGCGCCAGATCGTAACATCAACAATCGGCTAATGGCGGGGTCTGTCCGCGTTAAAAATGCCATAACAGTAAAACCTAAAAAAGAGTTAATCTTCGTCCATTGAGATGGAAAAAACTGCACATGGGGTTCCTTGATGAAACACCATTTTCCAAGATGAATTTGTATAACGCCATAATGACATTCGAATTGAATAATTAAATTCTGCGCGTGCTGAGCGTCGATAAGCAGCTTGGTAACTTAATTGTGCAATCTCCTCGCTGAGCATGCGGCCTTTAAAATTTTGATTATAAAACTGCGGAACGACTTCTGTAGGAAGACGCGTTAATACTTCAAACTTACTAAACACAGTTCCATTACTGGCTATTTCAATAAAATCATCATCGAGCAACGCATCTAGAGCGTTAGCCGACTGACGGACTTCTGGCTCAAGTAATTGACGTTCTACCTCTATTAAGTGGTTAAATAATGAAACCTTAATTTTACTACTCATAGTAGCTCCTAATGTTGTTTGAAACTCTATTAGTAAGTGTGATCAGCACTAGTGATATGCTAAGTTTGCTGCTAGCTTTTCTTATTGATAATAAACAGTTGTATATAATTACTCAACAAAGAGACCAGCTGTAAAGTCAACTTGCGATTTGATATTGAAATGAGCTACGTATTTAGGCACCTCATTAATTGTACGCGCTCTGAGTAGTCAAATTTACTTGATTAAACAAGTAAATTATAAGCCGAATTCATTTTATATAGCTAATTTATCAACGACCATTGACGCAAATTTGTTTAAATACCAATATTTACAGTGTAAACCTGCATCTAACTAGTGTTACAAGCTGAATTTTGGTATAAACACATCATTAATGACAGATGTCTGACCACTTAAAGAGAACACACTATGTCTTACGCACACATTACTGGTTGGGGTAAATGCATTCCACCAGCACGCATTAGCAATGATGAAATAAGCCAACTAGTTGATACTAATGATGAATGGATCACATCTCGTACAGGTATAAAATCGCGCAGAGTCAGTCATGTAAGCACCGCAGAGTTAGCGACCGTTGCTGCTAAACATGCCATTGCATGCGCTGGTATTGATGCTAAAGACATTGATCTTGTTCTTCTGGCAACCTGCACACCGTCAACGATGGTGGCAAATACAGCCTCATTGGTACAAAAAAATATTGGTGCTATAGGTGCCGCTGCCATGGATACAAACGCTGCATGCTCAGGCTTTTTATATGCAATGCAAGCCGCAACAGCACAAATTCAAGCGGGTATGATTAAAAAAGCGGTGGTGATCGCTGCTGAGCGCATGACGTGGTATGTAAACTGGGATCGTCGAGATAGTGCCGTATTATTTGGCGATGGCGCGGGTGCTGTTGTTTTAGAAGCTGCGGATACGCCTGCGGGTCTACTGGGCACCAAAACGGGCTGCGACAGTGAAGACCGTGATATTTTACACATTACCAATTTTGGCAGTGACATAGATAAATACAGCCCAGCGGGTCCATCTGATTTGTTGTTTGAAGGCCGTGAAATATTTAAACGTGCTGTTAAAGGCATGAGTGAAGCATGCGATGATGTTCTTACTCAAGCAAACTTAAGTTTAGACGAAATCGATGTATTGGTTCCTCACCAAGCTAACCTTCGAATCATTCAAGCAATTCAGCACCGTTTGAAGGTTGATGATGAAAAAGTAATGGTAAACATTGGCGAATATGGTAATACTTCAGCTGCAACAATCGCTATCGCGTTATGTGAGGCTGTTGAACAAGGCTTAATAAAGCCGCATGCAAATATTATGTCAGCCGCTTTTGGGGCTGGTTTAACGTGGGCAGCAAGTTATATCAAATGGGGGGATCGGGTAAAGCCTATAGCAATAAGTGACGCGACACTACCACCTTGTGAACAATCAGGATTAGAGCTTGTTGCTGCAGCGGCCGCTGCGTGTAAGCAATAAGTACAAACTTAGCTAGTGCCTGTTTTGACCTTTCAAGGTTAAGTGTACAGCAATTTGCTTAGTATTTAGACAAGGCAGAGACTGTGTAGTGTGGTAATTCCCTATAGATAGGTGATAACGCAGCATCAATGCCAAACAGACCCTAGTCTTAAGCGCGTATATACGCGCTTTTTTTATGGAGCATTATGGAACTTTTAGCCATTCATCATGCTGCAATAATCTGCAGTAATTACATTGAATCCAAGGCTTTTTACACAAAGATACTCGGATTAACGGTTATCAATGAGCACTATCGTGAAGAACGGGATTCTTATAAGTTGGATCTTGCACTTGCGGATGGCAGTCAAATAGAACTTTTTTCGTTTCCTGATGCGCCTATCAGGCCTAGCTACCCCGAAGCACAAGGACTTAGACACTTAGCATTTGCAGTCAAAGATATAAAACAAGCAAAACACGTATTAGAAGCGCAAGGTGTTGATGTTGAGGAGATAAGAGTGGACGAAATCACCGGGAAAGCGTTTACATTTTTTGCCGATCCCGATGATTTACCTTTAGAGTTATACCAAGTTTAATTTACGCACTTTCAAAACGACTTTGTAGGTAATTAAATACGGCACGAACACCCAGCGCTTCGCCGCCTGCAGGGCGACCCGGTAATGAACGTAAGTTCCATGCCATTACATCAAAGTGAACCCAATCAGTTGTAGGCTCTACAAACTCTTTTAAGTAAAGCGCAGCTGTTATTGCGCCACCAAATGGTGTATTTGAGCAGTTAGTCATATCAGCAACATCACTCTTTAAAAAGCCTTTGTATTGTTCAAATAACGGTAACTGCCACACAGGGTCGTTCACCCCCATGCCTGAGTCGATAATACCATTAGCTACATCACGATTCGTTGAGAAAAAGCCTGGTAGCTCCGTCCCCAATGCAACACGACATGCGCCTGTAAGGGTTGCAAAATCGATCAGTAATTCCGGCTCATCATTTTGCGCTTCACTAAGTGCATCACATAACACTAAGCGGCCTTCTGCATCTGTATTATCAATCTCAACCATAATACCCTTACGGGTTTTAATCACGTCACCTGGACGAAATGCGTTACGCGACACGGCATTTTCTACTGCTGGTACCAGCACACGAAGCCGAATAGGTAAACCAGCGGCCATAATAAGCTGCGCGAGACCAATAACATGGGCAGCGCCTCCCATGTCCTTTTTCATGTTACGCATACCAGAGCTTGGCTTTAAATCTAATCCACCTGAGTCAAAACACACACCTTTACCTACAAGGGTAACTAGAGGTGCATTTTTATCGCCCCACTTTAAATCAAGCAAGCGAGGTTTATTTTCACTCGCACGGCCAACCATATGAATAGTAGGGTAATTTTGTTCTAATAATTCATCACCAACCCATTCACTAAATTCGCCTTGATATGTAGTAGCAAGGTCAGCCATCACTTGCGATAAGTGCTGAGGCATCATATCTGCAGCAGGTGTATTCACCAAGTCACGAACAAGATTAATAGCACTCGCTTGGTGGTTTAAGCGTGTAAAAATAGCTTTATCTTCGATAGCCAATTGTGCTTTTACCGCACTGTTGACTTTATATTCGCTAAACTCATAACCACCTAACATAAAACCAAGTGCTATTTGTTCTAATTTTTCATCAAGGTCTTGAATTTGATAACGGCCTTCAGGTAATTTTGATGCTAAATCACCCGCCAACCAAAAATCATCAAGACTATCAACCAAGCAGTATGCATGTGCCAATGAGCCTGATTGTTCATTAACAACCAGGGCTAAACCGTGCTTTTTGAAATCACAACTTTTCAACCAGTTTTGTAAAAAAATGGACTGCTGCTCTAACCAATCTGAAAGATTACTTCTAGTAACAAAAGATAAAGGAATTCCAGAAGAAGTATGACAAATTAATGCACTCATTGAATGACTCATTTAGTAAAAATTTATACCTAGCATACCAATAACCCTAAACAAAAGGTATAGGTTAAACGTCGACTTCCCTAAGTTGCGGCATTATTTTTTTACAGATTGATCACTTGAATGGTTTTTCTGTTCATCTTTTACGATTTGTTGATCTATTTCTTTTAGTGGCTTATTGATGTTAAAAGAACTAGGCAGCACATCAACCCCCACCCATCGTCCTAACTTCACAACCAAAGGAATTGTAATGGGTGCAAAGGGTAAAACAGCAAATACCCCAAGCCCTAATCCCTTAAGAATATCAACAAATTGACTATTCGCCTTTGCTAACTCTTCTTTAGTCACATCACCTTGGGTATAACGACGGTAAATTGAAAGCATTTCTTTAGTTTCGTGTTTTTCTTGCGCCAAAGCAATTTTTAACGCCACCATCGCGCGCTTAAAACGCAAATGCTGGCGCCTCTTACCTATTTTGACAACGCGAATAGGTGCCCGGTGAATTACTTTGTATAATTTCATTGCGGCATTTTCACATAGCCGAGCGTGTTCACAAAGTAGAATTTACATTTGCTGTGATATACTTTCTCTACTTAAAAACAAATGAAATCGTACCTGTTAAAATGAACCCACACGCGTGTCAACCAAAAACACAAGAACAACCCAAAAAACCACAAAGGCCTGCTTCAGACGAATGCTGTGGAGGCGGCAGTTGTTGCCCATGTGTATGGGATGAATACCGCGATGCATTAAAGCAATGGCGCGAATTAACAACTCAAAACACTCCTGATTCATAATATTCTTATGAGTCTATGAAAAAATTAAATTAATTTTTAAAATAATCGGGCCGATCAGGCTTAAGTTTGAGCAAATCGTATGATGCCCACCTAAAAAACTCGTTATTTTTCAGGTAGGTTAGCAACTTTTAATTTTCCTCTATATAAAAAACAAAAAAACCTTTCTTTTTAACATCTTGCACAACTGGTTAACAATATGTATAAATAAATCACACGGTTTAGTTTACAACGCTAAAATTAGTGTGAAAATTATAATAATTCTAACTGGGGAAATTAGAATGAAATTGAAAAACAACATGTTAAACAAAGCAGTTAAACTTGCATTGACGACCACAACAGCCGGCTTATTTATGTCTGGTACTGTTATGGCTGAAGAAGCGCAAACGACTGTAGTAAAGAAAAATGTAGAGAAAATAGCCGTTGTGGGTACGCGCTCTGCGCCTCGCTCAATTGGTGACTCACCTGTTCCTATTGATATTATCGGTGGAGAAGAATTAGGCAAATCAGGTAACACTGACATGCTAGAACTCCTTAAAGGGTCGGTGCCTTCTTTTAACGTTCACCAAAACCCTATCAGTGATGCTGCATCACTGGTTCGTCCTGCTAACTTACGCGGCCTTCCATCTGACAGCACATTGGTTTTATTAAACGGTAAACGCCGTCATCGTGCATCAGTTATTGCTTTTTTAGGTGGCGGTATTAATGATGGCGCCCAAGGTGCTGATATCTCAGTTATTCCTAGCATTGCGTTGAAACAAGTGGAAGTACTGCGTGATGGTGCTGCTGCGCAATACGGTTCAGACGCCATTGCAGGTGTTATGAACTTTGTGTTGAAAGATGCCTCTGAAGGCGGAAGCTTTGAAGTACGCCAAGGTGAATACTTCGAAGGCGACGGCGATACAACACAAATCTCTGGTAACGTCGGTTTACCGTTTACTGATAGCGGTTTTGCAAACTTGAGCTTTCAATATAAAACGGCCGATGCTACAAGCCGCTCTGTCCAACGCCCTGATGCCGCAGGACTTGCAGCGGCAGGTGTTCCTGACGTTTCTTCATTAGCACAGATCTGGGGTGCACCAGAAGTTAATGACGATATCTCTATTTTTGGTAATGTTGGTTTAGAGCTAACCAATGACTCTGAGTTTTACATGTTTGGTAACTATTCAGAACGTGACGTACGTGGTGGTTTCTATTATCGTAATCCACACACTCGCCCTGGCGCTTACTCAAATGACGGTGGCAAAACACTGCTTGTTGGTGATTTAACCGGCGACATGAGCGGTAACTGCCCAACTGACATTGCAATAGATGATAATGTGTTAGACAACCCTGATTACATTAACCTTGTTGCTAACAACCCAGACTGTTTTGCATTCAATGAAATGATCCCTGGTGGTTTTACACCAAACTTCGGCGGTAATATCACCGATACGTCATTAACAATTGGTACCAAAGGCGAGTTTACGGGTGGGTACCTTGAAGGTGCTTATTATGACTTAAGTGGTACAGTGGGTCTTAACGAGTCACGCTACTTTATTTATGACACTATCAATGCGTCATTAGGTCCAGAAACGCCTCGTGATTTTAGCCCTGGTAAGTATTCTCAACTTGAGAAAAACTTTAATTTTGATTTATCAAAAGGTTTCGATTTTGGTCTAGCATACGATGTTAACGTTGCGGGTGGCCTTGAATGGCATGAAGAAACATTTACTGTTACTTCAGGTGATGTTGCTTCATTCACAGCAGGCCCATTGACTGAGCAAGGGTTTGGTATTGGTTCTAATGGTTTCCCTGGCTTTAAGCCGTCAGATGCGGGGGAATATACACGTCGCAACTACGCAGCTTATATGGACGTGGAAGCGCCATTCACAGAAGAATTTTTACTGGGCTTAGCACTTCGTTTCGAAGACTACGACTCATTTGGCTCTACAACAAACTACAAGCTTACGGGTCAATATCATTTGACCGACGATTTGAATGTTCGTGGTTCAATCAGTACGGGCTTTAGAGCACCTACGGTTGGTCAGGCTAATGTTAGTAATGTTCAAACAAACTTAAGTAGTGGTGTATTAGTGGATTCTGCGCTTTTACCACCAACAAACCCAATTGCGGTTCAATTAGGCGGTACAGAACTACAACCTGAAGAATCACAAAGCTATACCTTTGGTGCTGTTTATACTATTGGCGACTTATTTTTCACCGTTGACTACTACAACATTCAAGTAGAAGACCGTATCAGTCAATCAGATAAAATTGAGCTAAGCCAAGCTGATAAAGACACGCTAGAAGCCGCAGGTGTTCCAAATGTACAAAACTTAGCGCAAGTAAGCTTTTTTACTAATGACTTTGATACGACCACACAAGGTGTTGACTTAGTTGCTAACTATTCTGCGGAATTACTGGGTGGTAGTTCAACATTTAGCTTCGCCTATAACTGGAATGACACTGAAGTCACTCGCTCAAGCCCAATTACAGGTGAATTTAAAGTAAGCCGACTTGAAAACGATTTACCAAATCATCGTTCAACATTGAGCTGGGCTCAGCAATGGGAAAGCTTCTCTGCATTCACTCGCTTAAACTACTATGGTGAATACCAGGGCGTGCACGTTGATTATGATGCAACAGCTAAAACAGCAGATGCAGCATTTACATTAGACGCAGAAGTGACTTACTTCTTAAATGATGAAATGAGCTTCTCTGTAGGTGCACAAAATTTACTCGACCAAGAAGCAGAAAAGTTAGATTTCTTTAATGCGACGCAAATCCCTAACAATAACTGGGGTGGTAAATATTATGAAACATCGCCTTATGGTATCAACGGTGGTTTCTACTACGTAAAAGCAACGTATACTTTCTAACCTAAGATTGTAACGTCAATTAACGTCTCTGGCGAAATGTAGAAAGAGTTCTCTTTCACATTTCGCCTTTTTCGTTTTATAGTGACAAAAAAACAAATATATAAACGCATGCTACTGAAAAAAGCCAATGAACTTCTCGCACAAAATAAATTAAAAGACGCTGAATTTCATTATAAAACAATACTAAAAACCGACCCTCAAAACGGCGGCGCCTTATTTGGTTTAGGCCGAATAGCACTTCGTTTAGGACGTTTTGATGCAGCGGTGTATCTTTTGCAAAAAGCGTGTGAACGCCTTCCTAACATGCTTGAGCCATTGCATGCTCTTGCTGATGCATTTAACGGCGTGAACTCCCCTGAAGATGCGTTAAAAGTATTAGAGTATGCAAAATCTCTGGCAAGCCATAACCCTGATCCGCATTACTATCTTGCACAGCATTACCTTACCCATGGTGAACTAGATAAAGCGCATACCACATTTGCCCAAGCACTGAGTATCGGACTTTACCCCGTTACTGCCTACATTCTGTACGAGCTTGTTCAATTGGGTCGTTTTGATAAACAACACAACTACATCAGTAATTTGCACCACCTGTTAACACAAACGAATAACTTACGGCTAAAAATGGTGTGTTATTACGCCTTAGCTAGAAGTTATGACACACTTGATGATATCGACCAAGCTGTAAATTATTATAAGCTCGCTAATAACCTACAGTTTCAATTGACTGATTTTAAAACGTGGCAGTTAAATGATTTTTATAGCGCGTTGATTGAGCACCACCCTGCGTCAATTTTTGCTGATATAGATAAACACTTTACAGGGTCTGTTACTCCTGTATTTATTATTGGCATGCCGCGCAGTGGTTCAACACTATTAGAGCAGATTATTGCCAGTCACAGTGAATGCGCGAGCATTGGTGAAGATACAACAATCAGCAGAGATGTGGTACCGTTTATAGAACATAAAACACAACTATCATACCCAGCCTGTGTCATGGCATTGACGCCTGCAATAATAGAACAAGCCCGCGACATTTATACACAAAGGTTAAAGCAGGCTAAACCTATTCGCCAATTCATGATTAATAAATTACCGGCTAATTACCAATCAATGGGGTTAATTAAGTTGCTTTTCCCAAATGCAAAATTTATTGATATGCAACGTAATTTTGAAGCAACAGCGTGGTCAGTTTACAGCAATTATTTTGCTGAAAATGAGCCCTACTTTTGCTCAATACCTGAGTTCAAAACATACTATAGTTTATATCAATCACTCATGGAGCACTGGCATCGTTCGTTTTCACACTCCATACTTACAGTACAATATGAAGAGCTTGTGAACGATCCTAACGTTCAACTCAACACCGTGTTTGATTTTTTAGGCTGCGAATTTGAACCCACCTGCCTCGACTTTTATAAGTCCAAAAAACCCGTTACAACACTGAGTAAAGGCGCTGTTCGCGAACCAATAAACACCAAAGCAACAGCGCATTACAAACGCTTTGATAGGGCGCTACAGCTTTTACTTAATGAGCCGCAAACCAACTGAGCAAATCTGTAAACTGATCATGTTTTGCGTTCGGGTGAGTCAGCATATTTATGTGATCATAATCATGCTTATGTCCATGCCTGCGGCCATAAATTTGCAGTGACTGCTTGCCTTTGCCCGACTCGTCCATAAACTTTTGAATATCGATAGGCTGGGCCAAAGCTTTATCTTTTACACCCGCAATATGTAAGGTGGGGGGTAATTGCATCTGACGAACCACTTTTGCGTAATCAAAGCCGTCGTCAGAATCTACCCATGGTCGTCTTTTTGCCCACTGCATGCTTTGATAGTGAGACTTTTGTGTTTCATCGTCACTACCCCACCTTAATTTTTTGGCCGGCAGGTAGCCGTACTTTTTAGCTAAAATAGGCGCTAAAAAATACCAAATAACATTACCTTGAAAATATTTTTTTGGGTGGTGATTATACAGAGAGCGCTTAGTGCCAAAATACGCGCACGCTTTTACCTCATTGATGTAGTTTGGGTAACGTGCAAAAACGCTGTTCATCAACACGCCTCCCCATGAATGCGCAACCCAATATGAAGGCGGTGCTCCCTCAAGCTCTTTAATTTTAGCAATATAAGCGGGAATATCTTCAGTTATAGCTTCTGTTTGTCCGTACTGGGCCCTTGGTGAAATAGCAGGACGGCTCTCTCCCCTGCCTCGTAAATCTGCAACATAGCAAACATACCCGTGCTCAGCTAAAAATGGCGCCAAGCCTTTATTACTGTGGGTATAAAATATTTTGCCATTTTCAACGGCGCCGTGAACAAACAACACCGAAGGGCCTGATTTAGTCGCATTATAAATGCGCCTTAAATGTAATGTTTGCTGTTCGTCGAGCTGAATATATATAGATTCTTGGGTTACAGACATAGTCGCATACCGTGTTATTATTTTATCCTTTAATGCAACTCATCCTACCAGTATTTAAAAAATATAACACTGCTAATTTTACAGCACTTTTGCAATCAAAATGATAAACTACCCTCTTGTTCTCTCTGCAAATAGTACCCATGAAATCTGCGCCTAAAAAATCAAAACTTCATCCTCGTAATCGCCATAACCAAGGGTATGACTTTGCGCTGCTAACACACAATGAGCCTGCACTATCAACGTATTTAGTTGAAACACCTACAGGTCAAAGAAGTATTGACTTTAGTGACAATAAAGCAGTTAAAACGCTCAACCAAGCCTTATTAAAAAGCTATTATAATGTCGATTTTTGGGACCTGCCGGCGCATAACCTGTGCCCCCCGATCCCCGGGCGCGTCGATTACATACACTACCTCGCTGATTTAATTGCGGATGATAATAACGGCGTGATCCCAACAGGAAAACAAGTAAACGTTTTAGATATTGGTACTGGCGCCAGTTTAGTTTACCCGCTCACAGGCAGTGCTGAGTATAATTGGGCATTCACAGGCACAGACATTGACCCCGTTTCAGTTAAACTTGCAAAGCAACTTGCGCAATTTAATCACCGTAAAATGAGTATTAAATTACAAAAAGATCCTAAACACATTTTTCAAGGTGTCATTAACGCAAAAGATTTATTTCATCTAACGCTTTGCAATCCGCCTTTTCATGCCAGTGAGCAAGCAGCCGCACAAGGTAGCGAACGCAAGTGGCGTAACCTTGGTAAAGCACCTAAATCAACGCTTAATTTTGGTGGCCAAAATAACGAATTATGGTGCGAAGGTGGCGAGGTAAAATTTATAACAACCATGATCAACGAAAGTACAGACTTTTCAGAGCAGTGCTTATGGTTTACCTCCTTAGTGTCGAAAAAAGAATCGCTTCCAATCTTACAAGAGATATTAAGCCAACACCCTGTAGCCGAAGTTAAGGTCGTAGACATGGCACAAGGTCAGAAAGTAAGCCGTTTTATCGCGTGGTCTTACTTTGACAAAACAACACGCGAAGAAATATGCCAAACGTTAAGCTAAAGGCCCAAATAAGGAACTCAAAATGATCGACTTTCGTTCAGACACGGTTACCCAACCTTGTGATGCAATGCGCCAAACCATGAACAATGCCCCATTAGGTGATGATGTTTATGGCGATGATCCCAGTGTTAATGCTCTCGAGAAATACGCCGCGCAAAAGCATGGCTTTGCCAGTGCATTATTTTGTAGTTCAGGTACTCAAGCTAACTTATTGGCGTTAATGGCGCATTGTGAACGTGGGGATGAATATATCTGCGGCCAACGTGCCCATAACTATAAGTTTGAAGGCGGTGGTGCAGCCGTACTCGGTTCGATTCAACCGCAGCCAATAGAAAACGAAGCAGACGGCAGTCTATGCTTAGACAAAGTAAAAGCGGCGATTAAAGCCGATGACTTTCACTTTGCTAAAACCAAATTAGTCAGCCTTGAAAATACCATTGGTGGCCAAGTGCTTTCCCTTGAATACCTTAGCAAGGCACGTGAGTTTGTTGATGCGCATAAACTTGCGCTGCATTTAGATGGCGCAAGAGTCTATAACGCGGCAGCTAAACTGGGTGTCGATATAACACGTATAACGGGCCACTTCGATTCAGTCTCGGTGTGTTTATCTAAAGGTCTTGGCGCACCTGTAGGCTCGGTGCTGCTTGGCAGCGAAGCGCTTGTTGCAAAAGCACGCCGCTGGCGTAAAGTGCTTGGCGGAGGTATGCGCCAAGCAGGTATGCTCGCAGCGGCCGGGCAATATGCACTTGAACACAATACTAAGCGCTTATCCGATGATCATGACAATGCGTTGTATTTAGCAATGCAACTCAACACCCTCAGTGGCTTTAATGTAGAGCTTAATAGCGTAGAAACAAATATTGTCTACGTAAATGTCGATGCCAATATTGACTTAGCGGTTATGTGTCAACGATTAGCAACTCAAAATATACTGTTTTCACCCGGAACCCCACTTCGTTTAGTGACACATTTGGGTATCACTAAAGAGTCGGTCAATACGTTTATACAGGCATTAGCGGCTGAGATTTAACGCCGCTTTATAATGTTTGCGGCAAACTGAGACATAACGGTCATTGCCGCCAATTTCTACTTGATTACCATCAGCAATCGCTTGCCCATTTTCATCTGTTCGCAGCACATGGTTTGCTTTACGACCACAATGACACACGGTTTTTAGCTCAATTAATTTGTCAGCCCACGCCAATAAATACTGTGACCCAATAAAGAGCTCGCCTCTAAAGTCATTACGCAAGCCATAGCACAATACAGGGATCCCCAGTTCATCAACCACATCCGTTAATTGTAAAACCTGTTTTTTTGATAAAAATTGACTCTCATCGACTAAAACACAGTGGCGTTTTTGTTCTGAATTAAGGTTTTTTATGAGTTCAAATACATCTTTATCTGCATCAAAAGTATGCGCGTCAGCTTGCAACCCTATGCGTGATGACACTTTACCCACACCGGCTCTATCATCTATCGCAGCAGTTAATATCACAGGCTCCATGCCTCTTTCGCGATAATTAAATGCCGATTGTAGTAATGTGGTTGATTTACCCGCGTTCATTGCAGAGTAATAAAAATACAGCTGAGCCATCTATTTACCTTGAACTGATCACCATAAAAAAGAGCAAGTATGCTAGCGCATATTCGCCCTTTCATCACCTTTTATATGCCATCCTGAACAAAAACAGTTATTCATCGGCCTTTTGAAGTCTCGTTATTATATCCCTTCATGTTTTAACAACCACTCTTTTCGCTCTAGCCCACCTGCATAACCTGTTAATTTACCGCTAGCACCAATAATACGATGGCATGGCACAATAATACTGATTGGATTTTTACCATTGGCCGCCCCAACTGCGCGAACAGCTTTAGGATTATTTAACGCATTAGCGATATCACTGTAGCTTTGGGTTTGACCAAAAGGCACCATCATTAACGCCTGCCATACCGACTGCTGAAACGCAGTACCTTGGGTATCTAAAGAAAGCGAAAAACTCTCTCGTTGCTTATTAAAGTATTGCGCTAACTGCTTTGCACATTCAATAATATGCTTGTTGGTGACTTGCTCAATGCTTATTTGCGGGTGTTGCGTCGGTGGATAAAAACCAACGTAACTGACCCCTTTATCTGTTGCTTGGATAATAATAGAGTCAATGGGGCTTGATATGCTCGTTTGAATTACATGCTTGGGCTTGTTCATACTAATTGCTGCCATAGTTGAAATGTTAAGTAGCTGCGAAAAGGTGAACAGCTATCAGTATCAAAATGCGGTGCGCTAGCTTGCGCTTTTTTAACACCTAAATCACCATCAAGTAAAATATCTGGCTGACTTTGTCCTCGCAGTTTTGCATAGTTCACAGTCCATGGGCCTATTCCTTTGAGTTCTAACCACTCGTCTAAATCCTCACAATGAGGATGTTGCACACAAAACTCCGCCAGGTTCCGCAGTGCATTTTTTCTTGCTTGCGGCATTTTGAAGAAGCTCAGCTCACTGGCTGCTACGGCATCTGGGGTTGGAAAATATATGTGCTCATTGTCTTGTTTATCACCCAGCTCACTCACTAAAAGCGCCACTAAGTTATGAGCAGCCGTCACACTTACCTGCTGTCCTAACACCGCTCTGATCCCCGCCTCAAATGAAGACCAAATACCGGGCAGTCTCAGCCCTTTAGTTAAAGAAATCGCGTCATTGATATGCTCATCTAAATGGCTCTCAATTAAAGTAGTATCAGCATCTAAATCCAGTACGCGGCGTATAATCATTAAAACTGGATGCAAATAACGTGGCTCACTTATTTCTATCTCAACTAAAAAACAATGCTTTTCTTGTTCGAATCTAGCTGTAAATTGCCCTTGATATAACTCAGTCTTAAAGCTTCGCCCATAGCTACACTCTGTCAACCATTCAATCGGTGTAATCAAGCGTTTGGCTAAAAATTGGTGTAATGCTTGCCAGTTATAAGGCGGGCGAAAAGGTAGCTTTAATTTTATGGTCGATTCGCTGGGTTTAACACTGGTCCGCATTTTACTTGGGCAAATATGTAGTTGCTGCAAAAACGCATCGTTAAAACGTCGAATACTATTAAACCCCGCTGCAAAAGCAATATCAGCAATAGGTAAACTGGTTTCTTGTAACAACCTTTTGGCAAAATGGCATTGATTAAAAATACGATATTGCGTTATTGAAATACCAAAGTGTTGACTAAATAAACGCCGAAGGTATCGGCTGGTTACACCTAATCGATCTGCTAACTTTTCGCAGCTTTGCGGCTCGCTAAAGTTACTGTCAAGAAGCTGTTTAGCACGTAGTGCCGTGGTTTTTACGCCTTGCCATGCACTACTCCCTGGCGCACTATCAGGGCGACAACGAATACACGGCCGAAAGCCTGCTTGGGCAGCACTGTGCGCATATTGATAATATTCGACGTTGTGCTCTTTTGCGGTGGGAGCAGGGCAAATTGGCCTGCAATATATACCTGTGCTTTTAACAGCAATAAAAAAGAGTCCGTCAAAGCGATGATCGCGACTTTGACGGGCATGTTGCCAATGACGAGTATCCATAAATTAATGCTCAAACTAACTGCTACTGGCAACTAGATTACGCGAAAAAAAACAGTTTACTAGCCATTTTCGGCACTCAACGTTTAAATTGCAGCAAGGTAGCGACGCTGCACTTCGTCCCAATTAATAACATTATAAAACGCTGCAATGTATTCTGGACGACGGTTTTGATATTTTAAGTAGTAGGCGTGCTCCCACACATCTAATGCTAAAATAGGCGTATTACCCTGCATCAAAGGACTATCTTGGTTCAAGCTGCTTTGAACCACTAGCTCTTTATTTTCAGTAACACATAACCACGCCCAACCACTACCAAAGCGACTTACAGCAGCATTGGTAAATTGCGTCTTAAAACTATCAAAATCAGTAAATGCACTGTCAATTGCCTGAGCCAATTCGCCTTGCGGTTCGCCTCCCCCATCAGGGCTCATAATAGTCCAAAATAAGGAATGGTTGTTATGGCCACCAACATGCTCTTGCACCGCTTTTTGTAATGACTCTGGTAGTGTCGTTATTTTACGTAATAATGTTTCTGTGTCTTGCTGCGCGTAATGAGTCCCTTCAAGCGCTGCATTGGCTTTATTTATATAGGTTTGGTGATGCAATGTATGGTGTATTTCCATAGTTTTAGCGTCAATATATGGCTCTAATGCATCGTACTCATAAGGTAGTACAGGTAGTGTGTATGCCATGATTACTCCTTTAAGGCTTAAGGTTTGTTGATCAATGCACGGTTGCAGCTTGATCAAATGAAAAACTTAACGTGTAATTTATTTGTTCAATCAAATGTGGGTGATGGCTGTGCATCTGGGCAAATTGGACAAGTTCTAAATAGGTTTTATGGTGATGATGTACCACAACAGCTCGCACCGAATTACACGGATGCTCAATAAGGTGGCTCAAAGTAAGGTGTACATTGCACAACCATTTACAAGCCTGTTCACATTGATTCATAGCACGGTAGGTATCGGCGAGGTTATGGGCTGCAACCACTAATGCCGGACAACAATGTTCAATTGCACCGATAACCGACTGGCAAACTTTTGCTCGACTAAACTGGCTTAATAGATGGGCTGCAAGAGTGTGCGCTGTGGTGTATTTATCTCTTGCTTCAAGCAAAGCTCCGCGTTCAAAGGCATAGTTGCCCGCCATTATGTTGGATTGCCAAGGAGTCAGTGCTTGATCGACTTGTGGTAAGTCTAACTTGTCATTAAGTTGAGGGCGTGCCATTAAATCACCTGCACAAAATTATATTGATACGTTTAACTTACACAGCAACACAACTTAATGCAAATGATTTTTATTTATATTGCGATTTCAGCATTTAGCAAAATCGCTCAATTCTTGCCCTGTTAATCGGTAGATAATCCACTCATCTTGTGGCTTTGCGTTAATGCTATTATAAAAATCAATCGCAGGTTTATTCCAATCCAATACTACCCATTCGAAACGACCACAGTCTTTACTAATTGCTTGGCGTGCTAGGTGCTTCATTATTAATTTGCCCGCTCCTTTACCTCTGCTATCGGGGCTCACATATAAATCTTCTAAGTACAGACCATTTTTACCAAGCCACGTAGAGTAGTTATAAAAATAAACAGCAAAGCCAATTGGCGTATCGCCCTCTAAACAAATTATGCTATGTGCTGTGGCGTCATCACTAAACAAGGTGTTTAAAATTGCTTGCTCATCAGTTTTAACCGCATCGGGCTCTTTCTCATAAATGGCCAGCTCAGTAATAAAATGAAGGATAGTAGCAGCATCTGAAGGCTGAGCATCCCTAATAATTATCGATTTAGAAGTGTTCATTGTTTTAGTATTGTCCTAATTTATCTTTTAATCTGTCTAGTTGAATAGGTTTTGCTAGGTAGTCATTCATGCCAGCCGCTAAACAATTATCGCGATCGGAATCCATTGCATTAGCTGTTAAAGCAATTATAACAATGTCTTGGTGCTTAACCCCAGCTTTGCCTTCACGAATAGCCTGTGTTGTCTCAAACCCGTCCATTATAGGCATTTGGCAATCCATTAATACCAGACTAAAGTAATGTTCTGGCGATTTTGACAGTGCAGTTAAGGCTTGAACACCGTTTTCAGCTAATGTGTAATCATACCCTAATTTATTCAGCATGAGTTTTGCGACTTGTTGATTAATCGGGTTATCCTCAACTAACAAAACACGATGGTGCTGGTTTTTTTTATTCATCCTTAAAGATGAAATGTAACTCGACGTTACCAAAGGCAAGTTACCCAAATCCGCCTTTTGAGTAATAACAGCCATCGTCGCAATTAAGTCAGCCGTGGTAATTGGTTTTGGGAAATAAGCCTGAAACCCTGCATCGCTGTATTTTTGTGCGCCTTCCATGCCAGCAATACTGGTCATCATTACCAGCGGCATATTTTTAATATTATCATCCGCCTTCATTATGCGGCACAGCTCAATACCATTCATTTTGGGCATTTGCATATCAAGTACAGCAATATCATAAAGCGGCTTATTTTCTTCAAAGCACTTTTTGCACAACTCAAGCGCTTGGTCAGCATCACTAGCAAGCTCAACACTTGCCCCCCAATGTTCAAGCTGTTGGCTAATAACAATTCTATTTGTTTCATTGTCATCTACAACGAGCACTTTAAGATGGCTTATATCTGCACTTGGCAAGCTTTGTTGGCTTTCAACCCCTCCGCGCAAAGTGAACGTTGCGGTAAATTCACTCCCTTTACCCACTTCACTGTGGACACTCACTCTTCCACCCATAAGCTCTGTTAACTGCTTGCAAATAGCTAAACCTAAACCGGTGCCACCGTATTCACGAGTTGTCGATGCATCCACTTGTGAAAATGGAGTAAACAACTCTTTTTGTTTCGCCACGTCTATCCCGATGCCCGAATCTTTAACGCTCACAGTCAATTTATATTCATCAGCGTTTGATTGTACATCAGCACTGATCACCACTTCGCCAGCGGGTGTAAACTTAACGGCATTACTTATCAAATTTGTTATAACTTGGCGAATACGTCCTGGATCACCCTTTAGATCGGCAGGCACAACACCTACAACATCTAAGATAATTTCAACATTTTTACCCTGTGCAGAATGTGCTTGGGCTTCGGCTATTTCGCCCAGTAAATCACACGCATTAAAATTAATACTTTCAAGCTCGATTTTACCGGCTTCAACTTTTGAGAAATCTAAAATATCATTGATGACCGAGAGCAAAGAATTCGCACTATTTTTAGCAATAGAGACTTTGGTTTGTATTGGTTTATTTAAGGGCTCTAACTCAATGAGTTCAAGCATGCCTAATACGCCATTCATAGGTGTTCTTATTTCATGGCTCATGGTCGCTAAAAACTGGCTTTTTGCAAGTGCAGCTTCGTTTGCTTTTGCCAAAGCAACTTTTAGTTTTTCAGCCGTTTGCTTACGCCGTTCAGACATTAAAACACTGCCAATCAGTGTAGCCAGTGACCGCAAGTATGTTTCTTCATTCTGACTCCACGCCCGAGTTTCACCCACACATTCTGCACTTAATACACCTAAAACCCCCTCTCCTGTTGATATAACAGTATCAAGTATAGATTTAATATTATGTGCCTTAGTGTAGTCTTCAACAAATTCGGACGTGGTGGAATGAACCGTTATATCTTCAATAGCAACAACGCCATTATCAAAGAGCGTGTTATAATAAGAAGGATAATCACCCACTCTCAATGTTAAATGCTGAGGTTGCACACCCTCTTCGCTAATGTATAAACTCATGCATTTCATTTCTTGTTTATGAGCATCAAATAACCAAATAGACGCCCGTTTAACATCGAGTACATCACACATTGCATGAGTAATTATATCTTTGACAAGCTCGAAGCTCCCTGTTTGTATCTCTGGTGACACAGTTAAACTGGCTAAGTTTTTATTGTATCTATTTGCTTTAATACTCTCTAATTCAAGCCGTTTATGTGTATCTATGTTTTGGAATGAACCATAAACACGAACGCATTGTTGGCCTTTGAATTCACTTTGGCCTATTGATCTTACCCATCGTTCTTTGCCCGTTTTAGTGATGATGATCAGATCAACATCCCAACTTTTACCTTGGCTCACAGCGCGTTCAAATAATCCACTAATGGCTTCTCTGTGTTCACCCGCTTTATAAAAGTTGAGTGCTTGATCTAAAGCAGGCTCAAAATCAACATCAACCTCATGAATGACTTTAACCTCTTCAGACCAATAGAGCGTGCTTTTTTCAAGGTCAACTTCCCATGCACCAATTTGACCCTGTTTACTCATTGCTTCAAGCAAACTTTGTTGGCGAGAAATCTGAGATTGGGTTAGGTATCGTTCAGTAATATCTAATATAAAGCCATCTAAATACAATACATTACCTTGTGCGTCATAAACCGCCTGCCCTTTTTCATGCACCCAACGAATACTGCCATCCAACGCAATTAATCGAAACTCGATTGACCACGGTGCTTGTTTTGCCACTTGCTGATGCACTTGCTGCTCAACAGTGACCACATCATCTTGGTGTATAAGTTGAGTAAATTCAACGCTGTAATTATTAACAATGTCCAGCGGATCATAGCCCGTTATGGCTTTGGTTTGATCGCTCATATACAGCATTGTCCAGGTTTTATCATATTTACAGCGGTATACAATGCCAGGAATATTCTCAACTAAAGACGTGAAACGATCACGCCCTTGCTTCAGTTGAACTTCAATTTCTTTTCGATCAGTAATATCGAGATGAGTACCAATCATACGTTTTGGTGTGCCATCGTTGTTCCATTCAACAACACGTCCAGTGTCTAAAATCCATATCCAGTGACCATTTCTATGCCTCATCCGTGTTTCAGCCACGTAGTAATCCGTTTGACCACAGAAGTGCTCAGATAGCTTTTTCTCTGACTCTCTCAGATCATCAGGGTGTGCATTATCAAGCCAAGTACTTATTGCTGGTTCAAGCTCATCCAGTGAATAGCCAATAATCTCAGCCCAACGGTTATTAAATGTCACCTTGTCGGTCTCAATATTCCAATCCCAAATCCCCACCGCAGTACTGTCAAGCACCAGCTCTAATTGCGTTTTGTGCTGCTCCAACTCAAACTCTTTCTGTTTGAGGGCAGTAATATCATTACGGATAGCAATGAAACTTTGTGGGTACCCTCGCTCATCTAGAAATGGAGAAATAGTTGTATCAACCCAATACAAATCACCCCTTTTTGATTTATTGCATATTTTCCCACGCCATACTTGGCCACTTTTAATCGTTTTATAAAGTGTTTCAAAAAAGCTCGCGGGGTGTTCGCCTGAGTTCAAAATGCGATGATTCTGACCGATTAATTCAGACTCAGCGTAGCCACTAATTTCGCAAAATTTTCGATTTACAAACGTGATTGTCCCTTTTACATCCGTAATCGCAACAATCGAGTGTTCGTCTAGTGCTGCCTTTTGATCTTCCAACTGCTTCAGTGCGCCTTTGAGCGCATCGCTTTGTTGCTCCAAATCAGTTTGTTGGTTTGCTTTATTTATGACAAGTTCATTTAGATCTGACGATAACTGGTATAGCTCTACACTGTCGGTAAAAATCGGAATATGCCTTTGTTCCCCTTTACTGACTTGCTCTGTTGCTTGAGCTAACTTTATTAATGGATTTGATAAACGTCGACCATACCACCAAGACAAAACCAGAATTGCAAGAATGGCTAAGGCGTTAGCTAAAACAGCAACTTTTTTAAAATCTTCGCCACTTTTTATAATAGCCTCGGCAGGCTTAACAATTAACAATTCCCACCCAGCTGACTCGGCAAAATTGATGGGGACTAAACTTGCGTAATAAAGTTCATCACCCATTTTTTTATAAGAAAAAGCGGGGCCTTCATGATATGCACTGTTTAGCGGTGTAGATAATAGAGGGGGGTTATTTCCTAGGAGCACACCACTTTGAACAACGTAAAAATTAATATCACCGCGTGCACCTGCAATATCTTGCAAGCTGTTTAATAGACCATTTAAGTTAATTTCAACAAAAGCAATGCCTGTAAGCTGCTGACTATTATCATATTTAAAAATAGCGATAAAATGCTGATTACCAGGCTGTTCGGACGAGATAAACGCGCTTGCCCTGCCCCGTTCTAATGCTTCA
Source organism: Pseudoalteromonas sp. H105 (assembly GCF_001469215.1). Taxonomy (GTDB): domain Bacteria; phylum Pseudomonadota; class Gammaproteobacteria; order Enterobacterales; family Alteromonadaceae; genus Pseudoalteromonas. Next base: position 155,065 of record NZ_LOFH01000002.1, on the reverse strand, counting down.
AGCAGACTGTTTATTTGGTTTGTATCAAATTTTTTAGAGAGTTGTCGGCTCAGTGAAACGGGTTTACCAGTTTGCATCAATAACAGATCAATATCATTGACGAAGTCATAGCGAGCAATGAATTGCTCAATAATATACTGTTTATTCGAATCACTATCATCTAATTGATCTTTGAGTAAGTATAGGCTTTTTAGATGATCATCAAACCATGTATCAACAAACTGTTTACCTACATAGCTTAAATTATTCAGTTCGCTTTCTGCATTTCTTTTCAATAAATCGGTAATGTAATTAAAACTAAAAAACGACAACAATAATAATGGTGAAAGCGCAATAACAAAGTAGGTAAAGATTATTTTGCTACGTAATGACTGGCCTTTATAATTACTCTTTTTTTGGGTCATACTATTTTAACACCAACCTATAAGTCGCTTATCTATTAATAATGCACTAAATAGAACAAGACTCAAGTATAGCGCCTGTGCAATTTAGTGCATAAACCCCTTTCTAACGTTTGAAAGGGGGCGTACTAAATTTAGTATATAGGCTTGGTATAACAAACAAATTTAAAAGTGTGGCGGTGAATAACCCCCCAACAATCACGCTCGCAAGGGGCTTTTGTATTTCAGCGCCAACCCCTGTCGACAGTAACATCGGCAATAAACCCAGCACAGAGGTGAGCGCTGTCATAAGTATTGGCCGCAATCGCGAAACAGCACCATTGTAAGCAGCATCATGTAATGACTCACCTAATGAAACTCGGTGGTTAATACTCTCAACCATGACAACACCATTTAAAACAGCCACGCCAAATAAAGTGATAAAACCGATTGAGCTTGGAACAGATAAGTATTGCCCGCTAACATACAAAGAAACGACACCGCCAATAATAGCCAGAGGTACATTTATTAAAATCAGTGCAGCATGGGAAATCGACGAAAACGCAAAGTACAGCAACACTGCGATGAGTAATAATGAAACAGGAACAACCACGGATAAACTGCGTTGTGCACGTTGTTGGCTTTCAAATTGGCCTCCAATTTCTATCCCGTAACCTGTGGGCAAGTCGATACGCTTTTTGATATTCGAACGAATGTCAGCAACCACTGAGCCCATATCACGGCCTTGAACATTTGCTTGAATCACAACCGTGCGCTGCACATCATTACGACGAATTTGCACTGCCCCTGACTCAATCACAACGTCAGCCACATCCGCCACTCTTACAATTGCACCCGAATCAGACGCTATGCGCAAGTCACCGATAGCTTGCGCACTGTCACGGAGATCCTCTTTAATGCGAACATAGATATCATAGCGTTCGTTGGCATTTATTATCTGTCCTGCAGATTGTCCCCCAATGCCATTTTGTACCAGCGACATAAGATCGCCCACAGAAAGGCCATAACGCGAAAGTGCCAAGCGATTTGGCTTTATGACGAGTTGCGGCTCACCAGTAATTTGCTCAAGCGCGACATCTTGGGTGCCCTTGACTCTTTTAATGACCTCCTCTATTTCTTGGCCTTTTGCTGCCAATATAGCTAAATCTGTGCCAAAGAGCTTTATCGCTAGCTGCGCTTTAACGCCTGATAGTAACTCATCCACACGCGTTGCGATGGGTTGTGAAAAGTTAAATAGTAAACCTGGAAACTGTTGGAGCTTAGCCTGCATTAACGTTTGCAGCTCAACCCTATTGCTGGCACTTTGCCATTGTGAAATGGGTGTAAGACCAATATAAATTTCAATGTTGTTAACAGGTTCAGGGTCGCCGCCAAGCTCAGGGCGACCAATTCGACTCAATGCATATTCAACCTCAGGAAACGTAAGTAACATGGCTTCTAATTTTGGCGCAACTGACAAGGTGGTGTCTAAACTTGCCGACGGTGCAAGCGTCACCCTCAGATTAATAGTGCCTTCTTCTAACTCAGGAACAAACTCAGTGCCTAGTTTCGGTAGTAAGTATCCAGCAAATATAACCAATGTCATTGCAAGCAATATGACCGTTTTTACTCTACTCATGGCCCAACTTAGCCCCACCCTATAGGCAGATTCTATTGGCATTAATACAGCGCTTTGTCGTACTTTTACACCGCGCTTAAATACATAAACGGCCAGTGCTGGCACAACAACCAACGCAACAACAACCGCTGTCATAACTGCTAACATGATTGATACTGCCATAGGTTGAAATAACTTAGCTTCTACCCCTTCAAAACTAAACAAGGGCATAAACACCACTAAAATAATCAGTGCAGCAAAAAAGATTGGCCGAGCGACTTCCTGCGAAGCCAGCTTGATAATACTGGGTAAGTCCACCGAACCTTGTTTTTTACTTGTTAAATGGCGAAATATATTTTCAACCATCACCACTGAGCCATCAACTAACATGCCTATCGCAACCGCGATCCCGCCCAATGACATTAAATTTGCAGATATTCCTAACCAAGCCATTATGCTCAACGCCATGCCAATCGAAATTGGTATAGACAACAACACCAACAGTGTTGCCCTCAGGTTCATTAAAAATAAAGCCAATACAACAACAATTAAAACAAACGCAAATAACAGTGCATTAAGCACCGTGTTCACCGCGTGTTTTATAAGGTCTGCTTGATCATAAAGTGGTTTAAATGTAACACCTTCTGGCAACGCTTGATTAATAAGCTCAATGCGTTCTTTGATACCATCAATCGTCTGCTTTGTATTGGCGCCAATGCGTTTTAATACCACCCCCGTTACCACTTCACCACGATTATGGGTAACCCCCTTTTTATCTTTTATGCTCATAGTGGCGGCACCTTGACGTATTTCACTGCCAAGGCTAACGTCAGCGACATCCGCAACAGTAATAACAGTGCCTGCTTGCGTTTTTAATGGCGTATTCGCAATATCGTTTATCCCTTGCTCTGCTGCACTAAACCAGCCAGTGCCACGAATGACCAATTGTTCTTGCCCTCGATTTAAATACCACCCACCTGCATTTTGGTTATTTGCTTCAATGGCATCAACAACATGTTGCTGATCAAGTTGATAGGCTAACAATTTATTCGGGTCGACATTAACGTGATATTGCTGAACAGCCCCGCCAAAAGATAATACTTCTGTTACTCCATCGATCGGCAATAAAAGTAGTTTAACAACCCAATCGTTTAAACTACGTAGCGTCATTGCATCGATATTTGATTCAGGCGAGGCCGATAATAAGTATTGATATATTTGCCCTAAACCAGACGTATTCGGCCCCATCTCTGGTAACCCGACTCCCTCAGGTATAAAGGCTTTTGCAGCTTGTAGACGTTCAAACACTAATTGTCTGGCAAAATAAATATCCACGCCTTCTTTAAACACAACCGTAATACCAGATAAACCGGTTTTAGATAGTGAGCGTACCTCATCAACATCAGGCAAAGCATACATGACCGCCTCAATAGGATAAGTAATTAACTGCTCAACTTCTAGCGCAGCTAATCCGGGCGCCTGTGTATTAATAGCGACTTGTACATTGGTCACATCGGGAAACGCATCTAAGTTTAAGCGCCCCATGCTCATTACACTTACCACAATGAAGAGTATTAAACTAAGCACCACCATAAGCCGGTTATTCACTGCTGCGTGTATAAGTTTCGTAAACATAGTGAACCTCCTAATGATTATGTGGATCAAAGCCAGTTTTGGCTTGCTCTGACATGACAAAAAAGGCCCCATGGGTAACCACACGCACGCCTTCTTTTAAGCCAATAATTTGCTGCATACCCACAAACTTTTTGCCAAGCTCAACGTCGGTTGCAGTAAACTCATTCGCTTCACCTGCAACAAAGACAGACCAATCGCCATCAGCAGTGCGCATCAGGGCGCTCTCTGGCACAGCAAGTGCTTTGCGATCCGCTTGAAAAGAAAAATAGACATCCGTAAACATACCTGGGTGTAATGTGTGGTCCGTATTTTCAACCGTCAACCTCACCACTCTTGTACGGGTAATTTGATTAATCGTGTGTGCTTCTTGAGAGACCTTCGCTGAATAATATCGATTATTAACTTTGATTTTAACTGGGGTGTCCATGGCTATGTTGAGTGTTTGATTTGCTGATAACTGCGCATCCACCCAGAGGTTAGCTTCATCTGCAATGAGCATCAACTCTGTGCCTGAATCAACCCGCTGCCCTTGTGCAAAATCATCGCTTAAAATTGCTCCTGACGTCTGTGCGTATAAAGTGTATTCCCCTAAGCTTTGCGGTGTTAAATCAATCGATTGTTCAATATCAGTGTTTGTTAAACCAAACGCTGCCAGCTGGCTATAAGCAACCTCATATTCAACTTGTGCAATGAGTGCCTCTTTTTCACTCACTGTACCCGCTTTCATTTTTTTTAACCTGTTCCATTGCGCTTTTGCTAACCGATACTGTGTTTGGCCAGTGGCAACATCGGCACTAAATAAAGTCACTAAAGGCGCCCCCTTAGTAATGTGTTGTCCTAAGGTTGCATGACGCTTTACAACAAGAGAGACAACACGTGGCGAGAGCACATAACTTGTGTATCCGTTCGCTTTAATTTCACCCGGCGCATACATTTGTGATTGAAAAAACTGTTTAATTAGCGTTGTCACTTTAATGCCCGCTAACCTTTGCTGTGCTTGGGTTAAGTGAGTGACCTGTTTTGGCTCGTTTTCATGCCCACCCTCTGCATGCTCGCTAGCGAACTCTGTACTATTTGCGGCCCATGATGCCAGGCTTAACAGCACCCCCCCCAAATAAATAGGCCCCATATGTAAAGCCCCCTTAAAGCGATGAGGCCTTTGGCAAGTGCGCTCACCATGACTACGTTGAGCAACCGTATGTGAAAACGTTATAAAAAAACGAGGGCGATTTGTTCGCACGCGCGCACGCACAAACTTAAATAGTTTGGTAAAAATCATGATTTATTCTCTAATTTATAAATTAATAACAGGCCTTTAGGCCAGCAATCCGTTAACTTATTAGAGAAGAAATGGGCGGTCTTAAATCAGGAGAAATCAGATGAGAATTAAAATGTATATCAGGTAAGTTTATTTCATCTTTAATGGCAGGTAAAACAGGGTAATGCCAAACGTAACTAAAAAAGGCAGGAATATGGCACACATGACAGTGACTGTCTTCAAGTGCGTCGGTCAAAGCGGTATTCAGCGCGTCATGCTCAACTTGATGTGATAGATGATCGCGATTCAATAAACAATGCTCATCTAAGGCTGATTGCTGTTGCAGTAAATTAGAGGTGTGTTTAATCGCACTATTATAATTAGCCACATCAAAGCTATCCAACACGGGTTGAATTAATATAAAAGCTAAAAGAAATAACAGCGACTGTTTCAAAAAGTAAACCTCAAAAGCACATACCGCAAACAGTAACAGAAATTAAGAAAACTAAAAAGCACATTCATTTTGAAGCCCTAATTATTTCTTCCTTAAAACCATTGTGACTAATTATCGCATCCTCAGCACTGTTCTAAGCCAAAACCACCAGCATTATAGGCATGCAAAGCCCCTGTTAAAAGCACCAACGTAGTTTAAGTTAAGTGGCAATCCGCAGTTAACCAACTGCTGGAAAGGGTTATAAACTTAGAAAACCGATTTAATGAAGCCTACTTTCCTGCTCCCGCTCAGTCGCACATACGATAGCTACAATATAAAAGGCCTTTACATCAGTATCACAATTGGCATTAACTACCTGTTTTAATTAAGCAAACGTGTTCTTTGCTTGTGCTAGTAAGCGCGTTTGTTTCTTCATTTTTGAAGTCACGTTTGGAATAGCAAATATAAATCGCAATCTGTTCATAATTAAACCAACAATGCAAACTTAAACGAGAATCACACTCAATAGTAACCAACTGATTATTAAGGAAAATACTTGCAAATGCCCCATTTTATACTAAACTAGCCACAATCAATGTTTTAAAAGGTCGCTATTATGAAAGGTAATCAAAAAGTTATCGACAGCTTCAATAAGTTGTTAGCCAATGAGCTTGCAGCCATTGACCAATATTTTATCCACTCTCGCATGTATGATGATTGGGGTTTAGATAAGCTTTATGTTCGCCTCAATCATGAAATGGAAGAAGAAAAAGACCACGCTGATTGGCTAATAAAGCGTATTTTATTCTTAGAAGGTGTTCCAAACATGACTAAGCGCCGTGACCTTATTATTGGTCATGATGTAAAAAGCATGATGCAAAATGATCTCACGCTAGAACTTGAAGTTGTTGAATGTGTGAAAGAAGTAATTGCTATTTGTGAACAAGAGAAAGACTACCAATCTCGTGAAATCTTAGAAAAGCTCTTGTTCGACACTGAAGAAGACCACGTATATTGGTTAGAACAACAACTGGGTTTGATTGATAAAATTGGTAGCCAAAATTACCATCAATCACAAATGGGCGAATAGGAGCTAACACATGAAAGGCGATAAAGACGTAATTGTTGCATTAAACAAAGTATTGGCCAATGAACTCGTTGGTATTAACCAGTACTTTTTACATGCACGTATGTTTAAAGATTTTGGTTTCAGTGTACTCGATAAAGCCGATTACAAAGTGTCTATTCAAAAAATGAAAAATGCAGATCGTTTAATCGAGCGTATTTTATTTTTAGAAGGTTTGCCAAACTTACAAGATCTTGGCCGTTTACGCATCGGCGAAAACAGCGAAGAGATGATTAATTGCAATATGAGCTTTGAAATCGATTCACTTGTTGATCTTAAAGAAGCCATTAAGCTTGCGGAAGCCAAACAAGATTATATCAGCCGTGAAGCGCTTGATAATATTTTGAACGAGCAAGAAGAGCAAATTGATTGGCTGGAAACACAGCAACTGCTTATTAAGAGCACGGGGCTCGAAAACTACCTACAATCACAAATGTAAACATAATACCAATCTGCAATAATACTTAATCATTTTGCGGGGTTAAACGTGTCGCTACCTGCGTTAAAAAATTCTCATTTAGAACAACTAAATAGCGAATTTTTTGCCTTGCTATCAACACGTTTTTCTACCTTCAAATAGATCACTTAACTAATCGAATTGGTATAGTAAACACACAAAAAGCAGCCTAGGCTGCTTTTTTAGTTTTGTCGTTAATAAAATCACGACACAAAGTAAGAATTTAACTAATGAGAAAAGTATCAATGAAATGCTTTGAACAAATACCTACGCAACTTGATCTGTGATATCCGCTATTTCAATAAGTTTACGATTAAGGATTTTTTTAGTACAGCAACAACATTTACCACACTGACTGCCGACCTTAAGCTCTTTACTAAGCTCACGCATCGTCATCGCCCCTTCGTCGATTGTTTGTTCAATTTTTTTATCTGTCACACCGTGACATAAACAGATATACATGAATACAAACCACTCTCAATTACATTTGAGTCTGTATATTAATCTAAACGTTAACTGTTCGCAATTAGTTTTTAAATAAACTGAGAATTATTTTTATTTGTGTAGCCAGCGCCACTTAAATTGAGATTTATTAAATAAAGTCTGACCTTGAATTTAAGTAGGTTTATATTTAGGTAAATAGTTGAATGATTAAAATGAATTTCATTAAACCTGAAGAAGCCTTAATGTATAAATATAGGATTAGTGCCTGGGCTATTTCCGGTTTGTGTAAGTGTAGGTCGGATAAGTGAAGCGCCATCCGACACAGTAAAATAAATAGACCATAGCCGAGTTCCTATTTTGGTTCAATCAGTTATCGCTAGTTTACGTAAAATAGAAAAAGAGAATGTGCGGTTGTTTTAATGGCTGTTTTAGAGGGAATTACAGGTGCTTGAGTCGCTATATTTCGGCTTAAAAAGGCTCCCCTTTTTTAATGTAGCCTGTTTTGCAGCTTTTCTATGTTATGAACAAGGCAGTACAGTTGCCATTGCGCATTCACTTTTGTTTGACCCCGTAAGGTCAATTTATTCATGCCTTTATTGACGGTAATATTCCGCTTTTTATTTAAAGGAAAGCAGGCTCTATACGGCCTAGTCGTTTGCCATTCCTTCTATAAAAAGCTGCCGTCGCCCCATCGGGCTGTCTATTTTGACCTTCATTTTGTCGATGTAGCTTAGCTTTTAACGCGATTCATCATTTTTAAACTGCACTTGTCGCCCTGTTTTTATCGGTGGCTTTCGCATGCACTGCTGTTGCAGTGGGCATACTTTACAGTCTTTTAAGTAACCACAGAATCGGGTGTATTGTTGGTTATGGCTGTTTACATTAACCCCACTTCGCCACATATCATTGCCTGCGGGACAGCGGCAGGTTTGGGTTGCTTCATCATAGTGGAAGTCGTCTGAGGTAAATAAACGTGGCTTGCCTTTACTGCGTTTTAGTCGGCGCTTTTCTTGCTCTGTTTCGTATGTTTCGCTGTCTTTAAACAGCGGATTTCGTTTTCTAAATTGATTATCAGCTATGTAACTATCAAAGCCACTTTGCGACATATATTCAAGGTTAGCTTCGCTGTTAAACCCACTGCCTGCGGTAAATTTGATGGTATGTCCGTCTGTCATTTTTTCTGTATTGAGTTTATCGAGCTGTTGTTTTAATTGTGTAACGGCTGGCTGCAGAGTTTGTTGTTCGCCCACTGAACCCCATGCTTGTGCTTGCAGGATGATTTGGTGCTTATCGTCATTAATAGCGATGCCGTTGTAGCCTTGAATTGTCCCTTTTGAGGTCGTCATTTTCGCGCACTACTCGTCCTATCCCTTGACTCGCCTTTCAGGCCAGCTTTGCTGTTAAAATTCATTCCCGATGAATTTTTCAGCGTCGGTAATATTACTTTTAACTGGCTTGCCTTTACTGCCTGTTTTCTCTTCGTGGGTTGATAAGAATGCGGTGATTTTATCTGCACTTTTATCCAGCTTTTCTTTTTGCTTTAAATCCTGAGTTATCAGCTCTTCGCTCAGGCTATCGTGTGATTGGTGGCGTTCAATGATGCGTTTACTTGCGCGCTCTAGTTTTACTTTTTTACGGCCTAGCTCATCGAATGTGCCACTCCACTCTTTACTCGCATTGGACTTTAATTTACACCCATCAATGGCAAACATGTTGCGGCCTATCAAGCCTTCCTCATCACATATCATCAGCACTTGCGTAAAAAGCGCCTCAATCTGTTCATGCATTTTGGCTACGAAACCCGCTATTGATGTGTAATGCGGCTGAATATCTCCCGACACACTCATGAACAGAATATTGTTCTCACAGGCCTTGGCTATTCGGCGACTACTAATTAACCCATGCGCATAACCGAGTAAAATAATCTTTAACATCACCGTGGGCGGATACGCCGCTGCACCCGTTTTATCGTTGTTATACCACGCGTCAAAGCCCGACAAGTCGAGTTTATTTTCGACAATATAACAAAGCGCATACTCAAAGGTACCTGGCAGAATTTGCTCAGCGAAATTGATAGGAATGAATTTATTTTGGCAGGATAAGTCAGGCTTGTAGTTGGCCATAACAATTTACCGTGGGTGAATAATATCTATTAGATCACAGTCACCCTGTGGTTTCAAGGTTAAAAAACAATCAGTTTTGAATAGTAGGATATGTTTCTAAAAAGAGTAACTCTACAGCCTCAACGCCGCATTAAGGTGTGAGCAGCGCTTGGCTATACTTGAGCGAAGCGAAAATGCCAAGCGTTGCGAATCACTCTTGAATGCTTTGTTATGTACGTGTTTTGACTTTGATTTCCTGTAAGTTACCTTGACATGTAGCAACTATATCGACCAATTCTTGGTCACCATGCCCTTTATAGTCTTCGATAATGCTTTCATAAATGGAAATGGCATTCAAAAAGCTACCATTATTTTCATGAACAATTGCTTTTAACATACGAGCTTTAGCTACACTCCTAACTACTTCAACATCACTATCTCTTATATAAGATGAAACCAGAGCATCAATAAGTTCTATTGTGTCGTGGTTGTTTTTTGATGTATCTATTGGGTATTTGTTCATTACAACATTCAATTGTGTAGCTGCACCTAGACTACTTGGCTTGCCATGGGAATATAGAGTCACCCATTCTTGAAGCTTTTCATTGTATTTAATAGAAAGCTCATTTAGGTTAAGTGCTTGATAGCTATTTGCAATAATCTTAGTTGCTTCAATTCTTTGCTTAAGATCTATATCTTTTTCAAGAACAAGCTTGCTTGTTAGGATTGCAACAGGAAAGTCCGCCTCTTTATAAGAGCGAATTGCAGACTTTAGTTGTTGAGAATGGCTTTCTTGGTCTTGGGTTGTTTCACTCGCTGTTATCGACACATTAGCTTCTAAGCTTTTAGATAGGCTTTGTCGTGCAATTTTTTCTCTATTACTAACACGCTCTAAACGCTCCTCAGCTTCTGATGCAATACTCTCAATTTTATCTAGAGCTGTTGTATTTAACCAAGCATCTATTTTGCTTGAGTGCTCCCTAATTGAGCTATCTAGACGACTCTCATTTTCAGATATTGCCTTTTTTAGGCTACCAAAATGTAGATATACTAATCCCCCCATGAGAAAGGTCACAATAAAACCCCAAGCAGTAGCTATATTTCCTATAAATGTGAGTAACGACCCAACGCTTTCATCTGTTGAATCCACACGAGATAGCACCGAATGGGACATTTCAGCAAACTGATTGGTAGTAACAAATTGACTCCAATCAAGATCAGATGTATCACTTCGAGATGACTCTGTTATTAGCTGAATTTCTAGCTTTCTTTGTTCTTTCAGTGATTCAATCTCTTCAGTTAAGAATGAAATTTTCTCATGAAGAGCAACCAAGTTTTTTTCATAATCGACCTTATCGTCGGCACTTACCCCAAAATTTACGAACAGAACAAACAAAAGTGCCCAATATTTCACAACAACTCCTAAGTTGAATTTTGCTAAAAGTACATAACATTTTAGTATTTATGCGACACGCAGTTTGTGTTGCATAATCGCTTGTTGGACTGAGGCGCTACCTGCTCGGTGTGTTAGAGTTGGTGTTGTTTATGCTATGGGAATTTGCTTTTTAGAGGCTCTCACTTTCCTCGCTAATTTAATCAGCTTAGCGAGTGTTATGTAAGCTTTCCCTGCATTGCTCAGCGTTTATTATCTATTCATTAAACCGAATGTTTAACCGTTAAGCAAGGATATTTTTCGCTCGCACAGTCGCTATTAGCCTGAGCAATTAAGCAGGTTAACTTATTGATTTGATGCAGCAAGCAAGGCTGCTAACTCGTTCGCGCTACTTTATTCGTCGCCTCATCTAAATTCATCACACCAATAAATCGTAAAGTACCCGTCTTGCATGACTGGCAAGGCCAATGGGGTATTAATCGTTCTTGCTCTACCTTCGGCTTCACCGCTTTGCATGGGGTTGCTGATACTTGAGCCTTTATTAACCCTAACTTTCGCTTGCGACACGCATTAGCTAAAAAGCCATAGTGGCGAATGCGCATAAACCCTTTGGGCAATACATGTTGTAAGTAGCGCCGTAAAAATTCATCACAACTTAGCGTCATGACTTTATCGCGGTTGTTATCTGCATAATCCCGATATTTAAAGCTCACTGACTGCTCATTCGCTGACACTAAGCGCGATTCTGACATCACGCCTTTTCGTGTATAACGAGCAAGGTAACTAACTAGCTTTTCACTGTACGTTAAACAGGTTTTGCTATACACGCACCATTTTGTTGGCGTGTTTATCTTCGCGAATGAACCATCGCCTTCATTGAGCGCCGCCAGCATTTTACCTCTAAAGACTGTTGATAACGCTTTTACGGGGTATAAATAGCCTTTTTCTATTTCATGCCAGTGCGTTTTTTCAAGTGCACCTGCGGGTATCAAACAATGCAAGTGGATATGCTGACTTAAGTTTTGCCCCCATGTATGCAGTACGCTTGTCATGCCTAACTGACCATGCCTCTTTCGTTTCGCAAATTTACACAGCGTTTGCCATGCGGCTTTAAATAAACACTGGTACAACGCGTTTGGGTTGTAGTGCGCAATGATATTTAACTCATGCGGGAGCGTAAAAACAAGGTGGAAATACCGGCACGGTAATAAATCCTCTTGCTGCCTTTGCACCCACTTAGCAGTAGCCATGCCTTGGCAACGCGGACAATGACGGTCTCGACAACTACATCCAATCTTTTGTGACTCACCACAGTTATCACATTGCCATGCTTGGTAACCAAGCTGACCTGTTCTGCATGATTGAAGGTGCTGACAGACACGCAGTTGTTGATAGCTCATCGTATGATGCTGTCGATAATTCTCAAGATTCGAGTTTAAAATATCAGCGAGGTGTAAAGCGCTCACTGTTTACCCCAGCTCGCAAGTAAATCAATGCCGCCATGACCTAACTCTGGTAACCAATGTAAGAAACTTTGTGTGGTTTTAATATCACTGTGGCCAAGCTGATGTTGAAGTTGATGAAGTGGCATACCTGATTCAAGTTGGTGTGTTGCATAAGCATGGCGTAAAGCATGTGGATTACAGTGCTTTAAGCCACACGCTTGTGCATGTTTTCTCAATGGCTTTCTGAAACTTGAGGGTGACATGGGTTTATCCATTAACCATCGTGAATAAAACATCCAGCCTGTTGGATGATACATTTTCCAATAACAACGTAATTGATTCAGTACGCTGTCTGATATAACCACATACCGTGACTTATCTCCTTTACCTTGTTCAATTAAAATGGTTTTGCGCTGCCCATCGATATCTTGTATTTTAATGCGTAGCAGTTCGCTTATACGTAAGCCACACCCATAGCACACCATAATCAATGTTTTTAAGCGCATATCGGTGCAACTCTCTATAAGCCGTCGCATGTCATCGCGCGATAAATACGTGGGTGCACGCAGTTTTACTTTTGGCAGTGTAATATCTAAGTTAAGTGGCCGATGTAAAATATTCTTAAACAAGAACCAAATACTGTTTATCTGTATTTTTTGACTCGCTCTAGAAAGTTTACGAATCGCAGGATCGTTAAAAAAGGCGTTAAGTTCCTCATCCGTAATCGAATCGAGTGGTTTATTAAAATAATGACTGAGTTTTAGTAAATGTTCACAGTAGCTTTTACAGGTACTTTGCGAATAACCACGATAGGCTATTTCAGTTTTGACTTGTTCAATGAGTGTATTCATGACTTACCTCCAAGTTATGGGATAACCCCAAGGTAAGTGTGGCTCAAATGGTAAGAATAGGATCTCCGCGTAGCGGCTTAGTTCAACAATTTAATAGTGCGCTCATCGCGCATATTTCTGCCGACTTAACGCTCATTTATCTACTTTATATAGTTTTAACAAATTACCTAAGGCATTACTATCACTAAGTTTTCTAAAATTTTTGGGTGGAGTTAAATAAACCAATATACGCGCAGCGCTCATTTTCATGAATATATGCGCAAAGAGCTTTTTAATAAATCAATTAACGATGATATTTAGCAAACTATGGGAAGTCCACTGCATTGGTTTATAAACGGTAAATATTGGATCGATATAAGATTCTTGAGGCGAAATGATTTCCCAGCCTTGATTTCGAGTATGTTAATTAAATTGCCTAAATACAAAGCTGCCAGCTCATTCTAGTGTAACAACAGATGCTTTGGTGAACGCTTAAAATGCTTTATAGCCAAATTATCGTAAAAACGAATTCCTGCCACCCAAGTAACTACGTAAAGCTGTCCTAAATTGTCATAATCAATACCTAGCCCCTCATTTTATGCGGCTAAAACTTTGGGTTGATGTGTATTTTGCAGCCCACCCATGCTCTTAGTACCTGCCAATGGCGCATCGTCAAAAGTAATAGCGATTTGCTTAGCGAACGAAAACTTTTATCGACAATACAAATAAGCAAATTGCCATCAGAAATATAAGCTGTTAAGAAACATGCTTATACATTAAAAACAGAGTCCCTTACGTTGGAAGTCAATATCGACGAAATATTTGGTGATCAAGTTGGGCTGCTGGTTTCGCTGTACATACCCATATTTTAAAATCTTAATTAGTTAACTTTATCCTCTAAGCTTTCTAAAGCAGGGCTATTAACACCGAATAGCCCTGCCGCTTGAGAAGCATTCTCTACTACTTTTTCGATCTCTGAACCGTATTTGTTCGCTTTGTAAATATCGTAAAAACCATGAACATTTTGTGCTGAGAATAGAACCTTAGAACCGTCCAACGACCAAGCTGGATCCCACTCGGAAATCGAGTTTTTCGTTATACGTGTTTGATTACTGCCATCTATACCCATAACGTAAACTTCTTGGCTGCCATCTCTATTTGCCAAATAGGCTATGTGCTTGCCGTCTGGTGAAATTTTAGGGTGATAATTATTGGAGTCGTCATTGGTTAACTGAGTTATCTCAGTACCATCAATAGTCGCAATATTAATTTGACTTGGACGTGTTTTGGTTTGGTAAAGCAACCTGCCATCGGGCATAAATTCAGGAGAACTACCTTTTAATGCTTTTATTTGTTGTTTATTGCTACCATCCGCGTTCATAAGCCAGATCTCTTCGTGGAATTGACCGTCGTCCCCTCGGTACTCTCTTGCGTACGCTATCGTTTTATTATCGGGTGACCAAGTCGGAGAGCTATCCCATACGAGCTTTTTATCGGTTAAACGGCGAACATTTTTCCCATCTAAATCAACCGTATGAATGGACCAAGTTTTATAGTTGTCGTACTTGCCGTAAAAAGCAACTTGTTTGCCTGAAGGTGAAACTGCAGGGTAACCATCACTTAGCGTCGCACCGACGATTCTAATACGCCTTTTACCTTCTTCATCGGTTATATAAATTGACTTATGCTTGTCTTGAGCAGTCTTTGAGCCGTATACAATAGAAAAAGGGAGTACCGTTTCAGAGTCAATCATTTTGCAGCCTGCAAATAAACACACAGCAAAGACCGATGACACCATAACTTTAAACTTGGAATTACTCTTAACGTTCATAGATAATCTCTAATTACTTATGGTTGAAATGAAATAGAATAAAAAACAAAATCAACACCAGACGTTTAACTGTTTTTTCTGAAAATTAGCAGCTGGTAACTAACTATACCTATATTTAGTCACATGCCTATGTACATTCGCCCTAAATAAAGGCTGGCAATATTGCTTCTATAAGCGATTCAAATACCGTGTCTTCTCTGTCATAGCCAGTAACGACTATTACTAAATCAAGTTCGTTGACCACTATTACTCGGTTTCCACCTGCTCCCCACGCAAAATTAACATTGTAGTTTTTATTATTGACAGGGATGTCTGTCTGGTACCATAAATAGCCATAATTAAAGCTCTCTGGTATCCAGCTTTCGGTTGGTTTTGTTATTGCGTCGAAAGCTGTTAGCAAATATTCTTTAGAAAGAAGTTGTTTATTTTGCCACTTTCCTAGGTTCACAAGCATTTCACCAACTTTAAGCATGTCGCGAGAAGTCAAATCAACACCGCTGTCTGCGACCAGCAGGCCTTTAGAATCTAACGCCCACTTGTAGTCCACAATGCCCATTTTGTTGAAGAACTCTTTTTCAACAAACTTTTTGGCAGTTTCTGGTACAACTGCATCTAAAACATGCATGACTAAAATCGGGTCTACCCCCTGATATTTAAATACTTGGGTTTCTTGAGTTATCGGTTGAGTGAATTCCAGAAAAGCTTGTACTTCGGCAATACCTGAATACTTCTCTCGGTTTTCTCTAAAGTCTTTAAGTTGATCATCACTAAATCTAAGACCTGAACTCATTGATAACACGTGATGCAACGTGATTTTTTCTGCGCCTACTGCCAATGTTCTAGTGTCTAGGTCTTTGAAAAAGTTCAACAAAGGTTTATGCAAGTCAGCCATAGTAATATGACCTAATTCTATGGCTCTCGCCAGCATTAAGCTGGTGTAGCCTTTAGTCGCCGAAAATTGAAAATGAGGTAAATCTATTCGTCCACGTTTGTAATAAGATTCGAATAATAACTTCCCCTTGTGGCTAATTAGTAAACTGTCATACTTACCGTGTTTATTATCCGCTAGTTGTTTAGCGAACCTCAAAATTGGAGCCTTATTACCGCCATCAACGCCTAACTTACCTACGTCTAAATCACCGGCTAATTTTTCTGGTGCAATGTTGATATAGGACTTTTCTAGTAATGGCATATCCCAAAAGTCCATTGTAACTTCTTCTTCAGAAGCTCTTGGCGCCTTAAGTTCAGCTTCATGTGAAAATCCCTTAAATGAAATAAGTATGACCAAAGCGGTTAGTAATTTGGTTCGACAGTTTATGAACATGTTATCTCCTATATAGTCGAAAATATTTTCGATCTAACTCTCAAGCTTGATTTAAAACTAGCTATCACAGCGAATATAAAGTACACACAAAGTAAACTTGAACCGCACCTTATCCAACTTAAATCATATTAAATGTTCTTAAATTAACCATTAAACAATTGAATTTATTGTTTTTTATAATTTAAAGGCGATATTGCGACTAGGCGTGGTTAGCATAGATAAAAAGTAAATGATAATCAGCATTTTTCCGTTATAATGCTTTGCAGCAGAAATTACTTTTCGGATATCTCTTTGCATAACAATCAGAAATATCAATTAGGACGATGGGTTGTCTGTCCAATAACGAATACCTTCCAAGACGCTAACGAGCAAATATCAATTGATAATAAAAGCATGCAAGTGCTCTTATTTCTCATCCAGAAATCAGGGCAAAATGTAACAAAAGAGCAAATAATAGCGCATGTATGGAATGGGAGTATTGTCAATGAAGAGATATTGTCTGTAGCTATAAGTAAAATTAGAAAATCATTAGGAGATAACGCTCGTCAGCCAACGTTTATCAAAACGATACCCAATGTTGGCTATTGTTTGGTTGCAGCCGTAAAACCGTTAGTTGAAAAAACACCACCACTAGAAGCGCCTTCAAATACGCTTAGTTTGCAAAATAACAATCATAAACACTATTTTATTGGAAGTACGCTATTATCTCTTACCATCATTTTTATCGTTATTTTCTACCAAACCTATCAAGAGTCTACTCATGATGGTCAGGTAGCTATTAGCTCAATTGCAGTACTGCCCTTCGAAGACCTGAGCGAAGGTCAAGACAATCAATACTTTTCCGACGGGCTTTCAGACAGCATTATTAATCAACTTTCTCAAACAAAACCCTTGAAAGTAATTTCTCGTTATTCCTCTTTTAACTTCAGAGGAAATCGAGATCCCTCCACAATTGGTAATTCGCTTAAGGTAGAAGCCTTTTTAGATGGCAGTGTGCAAAAATCAGCAGAGCAAATAAGAGTCAGTGTAAGAATATTTAGTACATTTGATGGTCGCTTGCTTTGGTCTAAAAACTTTGACAGTAACAACAAAGATGTATTCAACTTACAAGATCAAATAAGTCGTGAGGTTCAAAGTGCTATTCAGCCAAATTCAAAACCTCAACTAGGGACCACCAGGCAGATTAACAGCCAAGCTTATGAATGGTTCTTAATGGCTCAATATCATTGGCAACAAAGAACTCCAGCCTCACTATCAAAAGCAGAGACTTATTTTAAACACAGTCTCGAATTAGAGCCCAATTATGTGGACGCATACATTGGACTTGCGATTACTTATGCTCAGTTTCATTATCACGCGAATTGGAGTGCAAAAGAATCGGTATATAAAGGGCTTCCTTACATAGAGCAAGCATTGGCATTAGATCCCAATTCACCAAGGGCACTAGCAGCTAAAGGCATGTTATTGACTCTCAAAGGAAGCTACTCAAACGCAACTATTTCTATCCAGAACGAAGCACAAGACATGTTTATACGTTCTTTAGAATTAGAAGACAACGCAACGACACACCATTGGTATAGCTCATTGCTAAACAATATGGGTAAAAAAGCGTTAGTAGCTAAACATATGGAACATGCCATTGATTTAAATCCTCTATCGGCATCATTAAAAATCACATTTAGCGAATATTTAGCAAAGAGAGGAAAATTAGATACTGCACAAAAGCTATTTAATAGAGCGCAAATTTTGGAGCCAGACAGAGACTCTAGTATTATTAAATCTACTCATGTATTTCGCAACACACCAAGATCGATTATAGCTATCGCTGAATGGCACTCAAGAAATAGCCAACTGTTTGAGTATTGCTCTAGTTACGAATATTGTGAGCAGGTTATTTTTTCGTATTTAAGTATTGGGCAGGAAAGCGAAGCCAATAAAATTTTAGCCCGCATGCCCTCAAAGCATCAACATTTTACAGACTCATTAAAACTAATCGACTACGGACTGACTGGCAAGACAAATGACGCTGTATTATTGTTTGAAAATTTAAGTGAAAAACGACCAAACAACTATAAGTACAAATACAGTTTGGCTGTAGCACAATTTCGAGCTGGCTTGTTTGAGCAAGCCAAATCTTCAACTTTAAAACTTTATCCTAATTGGAGTAAATCCTCCCTAGGACTTGCTTCAATAGTCAACAGTGACAACTACTTAGCCTTAGTTCTATATGGCGGAATTCTACTAGAATTAGGAGAGCAAGAGTTCGCCACTGCATTATTGAATAATGTAAGCGAATTTCTCAAATTAAATAAAGTTCAAGATAAAGCACAAGCCGAATTGACGTTGGCAGAAATTAACGCCCTACTAAGCAACACAACTGAAGCAATTAAACATCTGGAAAAAGCATTAAACAAAGGCTGGTTAGAAACATATGATAGAGAGTGGTGGCCATTGCAAGACAACCATCTCTTGAAGTCAATAAATTCTAATCCTAAGTTCAAAAACTTGATTGCTGAGCACTCTGAAAATTTGGCAAAAATGTCAAATCAAATAAGTTTAAAACTTGCTCCATTGTGATAGACGGCAGTTGCCTAGTTTCACATTGTTTCAACGTCCTCAAATAAAGCACTTACATTAACGCGTTAAGGGGCAGTAACGGGTTACGCTTTAATGTCAGCTTGAAAGTCCAGCGGCGTTCTTGCCGCGATTGTTATATCGTTTACTTTCTAGGCCTAAGCGTCTCAATAATATGCGCGTCTACCCAGAAGATATCCACATTTTCGAACTTGTCGGAGCCCATATTTCTAACAAAGAAAAGATATTTTCCGTCTGGCGTAACTTTTGGCCCTGCTTCGTAAGCATCTGTATTTATTTTGTCACCCATGTTAATAGCATCCCCCCATGAGCCATCGTGCTGACGAAAACTGATATAAAGATCTACATTACCAAACCCGCTGTCTTTTATGCCGTCCCACATAATGTAAGATTCATCTGGTGCGATGAAGGGGTGAGAATTCCTTGTTCCTGAGTTAATCTCTTTGCTAAACGGTTTTGGCGCTTCGCGCTTGCCACCTATCAAGCGTGAATATCTTAGCAGGCCGTGTTCTTCTGGGTGTCTTTCATCGATGGCATAGGTCCCTTTCAATGATGTAGAAAGGCTCATGATGTTTATTTCAGAAAAAGAAACTTCAATATTCTTTATCTCTGACCAGCCAGTATCTGTACGTTCCCTATATTGCTTGCCCAAATGCATAGTTTTGCCGTCCGGCGAGAAGAAAGGATAAAAGGGGCGAGATTCTTTACTAATTGTCTCTACCCATTGATTACCCTCTTGTTTATAAATGACAGTTTCAAATTTATTATTATCTATTCGTTTTCTAATAAAGTAAAACTCATCCATGTCAGGTGAGAAAACGCCGCCATCATCAAACCCCTCGGTCGTAACAATGCCTTGGGCAAACGGTTCAGGCATTAATCCAGGTGGCTTTTGTCCAAGATAAGGACCTTCAAGTACTGGCAAATTATCTTTGGCCTGGCTCACACTGCTCACCATCAGCGCAGAAAGTATCATCGGTAGTGAAAAGTATATAGATTTCATGATCTTTTCCTTTTGATCTAAACCCGTAGGCTATTTAATTTTCTATTGATGTTGGCTTTTATAGATATAACGAGCCTGTAGATTAACTCGTTTTAAATTTATTTTTATTGATGGAGCAACCATAACCGAGTTCCTATTTTGGTTCAATCGTTTACTGAACTCCCAGACACAATATAAAAAGTATTTGCTGTTGTTTTAATGGGCTTTTTAGAAGAGTTACGGGGGTTGGGTGGATTTGTTGAAGGGAATATCAACGTGCTCATCTCAGTCCCGCTGTTTGGCGGCTTTTCTATAGGATGAACTAAGCAATACGTGCCAGGCTGCGTTCACTTTCACTTGTCTGCGTAAGGTCATTTTATTTGTACGTTTAATTAGCGGAACATTGTGTTTTTCACTTTGAGGTCAGTTGGCTCAATACACCCATGCTGTCCCCCTTTTTTCAATAAAAAGTGGGGGAATCGTGGGAAATATTTAAAAACCTTAGTGTTTAGCCCTCATTGAGTGAATCTTCCACTTTCTTGCGTTGAACTGCAATATTGCGCCATATGTTTTCTACTAACGCTGTGTGTGACTTATAAAAGTGTTTATTAAAGGGAAGGTACCAATTTGATTGCAACATTAAATACTCACTCACGTCGACGTCTGCGGTGTGATTGATGACCTCCAATAAGTGTATTCCAATCTGACGTTCCACTACATAGCCATCCAGTTTATTCATTGCAACCATTTTCAAACCAGCTTGAGGTTCATATTGGTATGGACTTAACCACTTTTTGTCGTTGAGCATATCTAACACAACATAACCAAATGGTGCACCTATTCCCATATTAGGTTGATACTCTGCCGCGACAAATGGCTTTCCTTTTGCTTTAAAAACAGGGTATTGTGCTAGCCATAAGTACCATTGTGATAATTCTTTCTCTGGTGGGAACGCAAATAGGTGTTTTCTTTCATCTGTTTGGATCATGGCAAATAAAGCATGGGCTTCACCTGATATTACGTCTTGTTGACAGCGCATCCAAGGCTTCGAATATAACGCGACTGAAACATTAACATCTTTAATTGCGGCAGTGATTATATCGGCCAAGATACCCTTTGCAATATTATCTTCACTATAAATATAGGGAGGATTAGCAAAGTCTTCATAGCAAATTTTAAGTAACGGCTGTTCAGCTGAACTCGGCATGGCCATCATTATCATAGCAACAAAAATAAATGTATTTGCTGAAAACGAACAGAAGCGTTTAATAACCTTTCCTTAATAGTAAAATTTAACTAAAAAGCCCCCACAAGTAAGGTCACCTCTCAGTGCATTGATATAATACTAATCCGCAATAATACTTAATCATTTTGCGGGGCTAAACGTGCCGCTACCTGCGTTAAAAAACTCCCATTTAGAACAACTAAATAGCGAATTTTTTGCCTAGCTATCAACACGTTTCTCTACCCTCAAAATAGATCACTTAATTAACCGAATTGGTATAAGTATAGACATTAATAGCAATTTATTTAAGGCAATTACCTATCGGCAGATTTCTTAATGCTTACGCTGGGCGGATTACAAATGGATATCTAACACGTTGGCTTTAAATTGAGCTGCGCTTTATAGAGAGTCAGTGTGAATAATTCACGCTCAAAAGATTAAGTCTACTTTGCCAGTAAAGCCTCGTAATGCTGTTGTCTGATCCGTTTAAAGTCATTCGCTTCAATACTGTGCTTTATTGCCGATTCGAATTTATTTTTATATTGGTACAAGGGAGACTGTGTGCTAATTATAATGTAGTAATCGTTCTTGATGCCATCTTTAAGTGATGCTTTGATAACTTTGTCAGCCAACCCTTTTTGCTTTAATACATAGTGAGCACTTTGGCCAAAATGGAGAAAAGTATCGATTCTTCCTAACAGTAACAATTCAATTTTTTGATTTAACGTAGTCACTGTCACAATATCTAGGTATTTTTTTTCTGAATTTTTTAGCGTGGTTTGCTCATCAATCGTCAGACCAACAACAAGCTTTTTTAAGTCCTCTCGTTTAACAAGTATATCAGCGTCTTTACTTCTGACGAAATATAAGCTTTGAACTTGCTCATAAGAGGGTTGTAATTTATCGTAGTTATCACTAATCGGTTGGGCACCTTTCACACCGACCATGATATCAATCTCGCCCTTTTTGATAGCCCTAATACGCCGAGCAAATGGCATGGGATAGATTTTAAGATCCATATCCATCTTTTTTGCGAGGTAGCGAAGGTATTTCTCTTGAAGTCCATCACGAAATTCTGGCGACACCGAACTCCTGATTGTCTCATTTGCATCAACACGACTGACTACAAAAAGAAGCGTAAATAAGCAATAACACAGTTTAAATCTCACTTTACGCATTTAATCAGCTACACCACAAAAATAAAAAATCACTATAATCAGTTTCCCTATTCAATTCAACCTAAGTAATTACGCATTAAGTATGCGAACACGCACCCTTTAAGTACCCTTCATGATATTAAGAAAACAGCTGTGCTTTGCTGTATTAAGTTTTTGGTTGTTGCGCTGCGATGCCACATACCACCACTAAAATTAAATATTGAATGCTTTTTAATTCCCAAATAAAGAACAACATCTTGAACATCGCGTTGATACTGCCTGTAACTCAATCAACGGTTATCCAAAAGCGACTTTCAATGACCGCGATCTATACTTACCAATTGATAATCAGTGTTCAAATACATATGAAGTTGAGTCAGTTCACCCTGTGACTCTAAGCCACTGTAAAGCATTAATAATGATGTACTAATTGGGTTGCCCGACACCGAGCAATAAAGTTACGAACCATTCACCTCTCTATACCTTTGTATTGTCAATAATGTCCCCCGTTGCACATTATTTAATGTTGGCGGTTTAACGTTTTTTACCTTGTGATCATACTAATATTAAAGAAAAAACACTGAGCCAAATGAGCTGAAAACCGTATGAAACTCTTTGATAGATCCCCGGGTTGCTTTGATTTTTTATGGCTTTAGCCATAACGTAAAGATAGTACACAGCAGCGACCACACTCACGATTGAAAAAGCACGGAAATAAAATGGGATTATTGCATCTGTTGAACTGAAAACTATCAATATTGGGGCTATAACTAACGAAAGTAACATAATAAAACCAGCCCAAGAATGCACCTTACATTTAAAGGTAGGTTGTTTTGTAAAGGGATCTGCATCCATGGGAAAATAACCGGCAACCCAAGTACCAACACCATGAAGAATTATAAGCCAGCCTGCCAAATTCACGAAGAGTGAAGCCTCAGGGTGTTGTGTCAGATACCAGCCAAACAAGCAAAATAGGCAACCCAGCGGGTAATTATTAATGAAAGGAGACAGTTTTTCAGTCGGGCTTCCCGTTGCACCTAATTCACTACAGAACTGCTTAGCATGACTGTAGCCATCGTAATATCGGCTTGTTGCATAAACACCTATCGTTATCCAAATTGTTGCAATTAACCCTGAGTAAATAGCGATTGTTTCAAACATCACCAAAATCCTTTTTGTAAACTAGCGTTTAAAAACATAATTAAGTACCTATTTTAGTACGATTATTTGGCTATTTCCTAGCGCCTGCATTGTAATTGTTACTCAAAAGAGGTTCGACGAGAGTTCCCTATCTGTTCCTGATAGTTTAACACACAACTAGATTTACTTATGTTTTCTCGTTATACGGCTTTTGGTGCTTGCATTAACACGCTAAAATACACATTATGAATAAACAATTTGTACTGGGTTTTTAGTTGTGGCTGTAAACATACAAGAGCGTAACAATGTTAAAATAATTGGCGATGGTGATACAACACTCATGCTGGCACATGGCTTTGGTTGTGACCAAAATATGTGGCGATTTATTCAACCCCTATTAACGCCCAACTATAAATTAGTATTGTTCGATTATGTTGGATGTGGTCAATCAGACCCCGCTGCTTTTAATAAGCAAAGGTATCAGTCATTGAATGGCTATGCCCAAGATGTGATTGAAATCTGTGATGAATTATCACTGAAAGACATTGTGTTTATTGGGCATTCGGTCAGTAGTATTATCGGAATGCTTGCCTCAATTAAGTCGCCGGCTCTGTTTAGAAAAATAGTAATGATTTGCCCATCCCCCTGTTTTCTTAACTTCCCACCCCACTATTTTGGCGGCTTTGACAAAGATGATTTAGAAGAGCTTATCGACTTAATGGATAAAAATTATATTGGTTGGGCTAATTATTTAGCACCTTTGGTGATGGGGCAAACGAATAAGCCAGAATTAATTAATGAATTGTCAGAGAGCTTTTGCTCTACCGACCCTAACTATGCCAAACCTTTTGCTAAAGCCACCTTTTTTTCTGATGACCGAGAGAGGCTTCAAAAGCTCACCTTACCCACATTAATATTGCAAAGTAAGCAAGACAACTTGGCATCGGTTGAAATAGGCGAATACATGCATGAAAAAATGCCTAATTCTACTTTAGAGGTCATTGACTCTCATGGGCATTGCTTGCATATGACGGACCCCGAGACTGTTTTCCATTTGATTAATACATTTTTAGATGAGTAAACCCACGCTTGACGCGTTTCCCTGCGTATTAATTGTCACTGATATGGATACCAATAAACTCGAATATAGTAATCAATTTGCAAATGAGCTGTTGGGCCTAGATGCAAATTCTAATTACAGCTTATTTGACATTATTTCAAAGGCAAGCTCTATATTATTCGAAAGCTACATCCGACCTGCCATCTTTAGCAATGGTTCATGCGAAGAAATACAAATATCGTTAATCCTAAACGATAAAAATAAAGCGCCAGCCGTTGCTCACATTAAACTGATAGACTCAAAACTATATTGGTCTATTTACGTCGCCATTGCACGTGACCAGCTGTACCAAGAGCTGCTAGCCGCAAGGGAACATTTAGAAAGCAAAACGGAAAAGCTCACCTTTCTCACCCGGGTTGATCCTCTTACCAACTTACATAACCGGCGAGCAGCAATTGATGATTTGACTAAAATAATTAATCAACTAAAACGAAAGTTTATGCCGGTGTCTTTTTTAACTATTGATATTGATTGGTTTAAAAAAATTAATGACCACTTAGGCCATAACCGAGGGGATGAAGTGTTAATAGAGCTGTCCTGTATCTTAAAACAGGTTACACGCACCAGTGATATTGTTGCACGCTGGGGAGGGGAAGAATTTTTAGTTGTGTTATACAACGCAAACCTTGAGGATACTCGCGCCTTTTGCATGCGATTGCACAAAGAAGTCAGTAAAGTGAGACCAAGTGCAGACACTACATTGTCTATCAGTATTGGGGTTTCCGTTTTGCAACCTGAAGATTTGGCTTATTCTGATGTTATCGACAAACAAATCAACGAAGCAGACAATGCCTTGTATGAAGCTAAAAATAGTGGCCGTAACAAAACAGCGTTTTATGAAGTAAAGCGTGGCTGAGCCTACTAATTTTTAAAAAAATAAAATTACATGGGTGGATATTCATTATTCAGTTGCGCTTGTAATTCTTTTGCTCTTATGACTGTTTGTCTATCGTGTTGTGAGGGTGAGACCCAAACAGAGGATTCTCCATTATCCGCTAAGTGGATAAATCGTTCTAACGAAGAGGCTATCGCAGACTGCGTTAGTGCGGGTTGTCCCTGTTCAATTTGCTGGTAAAAAATTGTATTATCAGCCAATTTACCTATAACTGATTGATATCCCTGTTCCATTAGCAGCTTAAACCCAATCACTGCGCTTAAAGTCGCACCAAGTAAAAAGGCGATTAACGCTGTAATTGTTTTATTCATGTATTCTCCGAAAGCTCGCGCTTTTATTATATTTTTACTTTGTAAAGGAAGTACTTAATTTGTTGGATTGGTAAATAAAATATTAATCGAAATAACGTGGAAAGTACTTTTGTTGAAATAGCTGTTGGTTTTTTGAAAATGACAGTAACGAATCTATCAATGGAATAACTTCAGTCTCTTCTGCATACAATGGGTTAAAAGCCATATAAAATGGGATTTTATTTAAACACCCCGCCTCTCGCAAAGCACTCTGTTGAAACATCCATTGTACGACATGCTTATCTTCAATAAATGCATCAATTCGTTTTTTTGCTAACAGCTTCTCGAGTCGAAGTAAGCTATCTGTTCCACCAATTTTGATCATATTTGTGTAGTTATGCATTTCTGTTGCGTAACTGTCTACTGGTTCACCGTAACCATAATCACTAATTATCCCCAATTTTATGTTCGCTAAATCTTGTTCGGATTGATAGATCCAAGTTGATTCCCTTCTGGTGTAAAAACACATTTGATAATACATACTAGGCACATTTGTAAAATCTAAGGTTGGTGCTTCGGATTTTATTGCGGTCACTAAACCATTTAACCGACCAGAACGAACTTCTTGTATCGCTCTAGACCAAGGAAAAAACTTAACATTTAAGCTAATATTCTCTGCCTCTAATACTTCCCTGAGGTAATCCAGTATTAAGCCTTCGCCACGTTGTTCATTCTTACATACATAAGGACACCATTCGGTTGTCGCTAAGTTAATAACGCTTTTATCTTGGTTGACGTCTTGAGGGTTTGCGAAAATATTAAAGCTTAATATCTGACCCAACAAAGTTAAAATAATAAATCGCATTATTTGACCATTTAATTCTCTATTTAAAAATTGTAGTTCTATTTCGCTTTTTTGAACAGTCAGAAAGCAAAGCAGTTAAGTTAGCATTTCATTATTTAATTGACGCCAATCAAAATAGAGAGTGGCTAAACACTTGTTGGGCTCTGACCATTTACGTTAGTCAAATTCTTGATGGGGTTTCAATGAAGTTAATTCGAGTTGAGCTTCAGCATAACTATACTTCGGGTAAGTTTAACCAATACTTAAGCTGCGGTTCGAAGGCAAGGGAACTATCCTTAACTACCTCGACAATAACACCCTTGTGCTTGTGTAACCGTTAAGTTTGAATTGAACCCCGATTGCAAATTATTCATTACAAGTTCAATAAAACCACTGGAAGATGAACATGCAATACCTTCTGAAAGTGGCCCTGCATAGGCAAGTGATCCGACAGAGTCAATGAGCACAGCTCCCGGCACATTTGGCAGCAGCTCTTTGCTCATTTTAGCGGCGTCTAAGACGGTCACTTTGACATCATACGTATCCGCTAATGAAGCTAACTGCTTTACATGCTCAGCTGAACGCTTCGAGCAACCACATTCAGAATCAATCACAATGGTTAAAGTAGCGTCGCTAGGGTTTTGCCAGTGAGTTAGTGTTTTAAAATCTTCAAACCAATCATTTTCCAACATTTTTTGTTGTGGATCAAAGGTTCTGATAGACGACAACTGAAAGTAGACAAGCCCTGTTACAACGCTGATGAACCAAATAAAAATAATGGTGTAAAGCTTCAGGTTTTTCTTACTTGAATTTTGCAATGCTTTGCTCTAGCACATCTATGCTGACGTCTATCATTTGAACTTTAGCCGTTAGTTTAGCAACAATGGCAGAATCTTGCTCCTGACTCATGCGCAAAGCATCTGCACTCGCTGATATCTGTTCTGTATTGCCGACTTGCTCAGCAACAACCTTAGCCACAGACGTGGTACTGCTGGCTACCGTTTCGATTTGTTGCGTCATACCTAAAATATTCTCTTTCATAGTAAAGCTGATGTCTGTCAACTCTTGTACCACACTCATACATTGGCTCATCGACTGAGTTGATGTGCGGCTATTACTCACGAGATCTTTAAGGGTGTTTGAAATTTTATCGGTAATCGCTTTACTGCTGTTTGCAAGGGAGCGCACTTCATCCGCAACGACTGCGAACCCCCTTCCCTGTTCACCCGCTCTAGCCGCTTCAATTGCCGCGTTTAGAGCAAGTAAGTTGGTCTGTTCAGCAATGCCTGAAATATCGTTAAGTAAGTTTGATATTACATCCCCCGCCGCAACAAGCAGTTTAATTTGTTCATCTGTGTGATTTAAGTGACCACGTAGTTCCTGGCTTTTGTTATCTGTTTTTTCAACATCATTTAAAGTATCTTCAGCTGCCAATGTAATTGCATCAACCTGCTGTTTTAATACATTACTTTCATGTTCTACAGAAGTAAAACCATGTGCAACAGAACTACCTGAATGGGCTATTTCGTCTGTTTGCTGAGCACGTTGATCCGCGGCATTAGCCAATTCGTCGTGCACCTCAACCAACTCTTTAGAATTACTTTTTAATGATAAAGATTGCATTTTCACTTGTTCAATCACTGAATTCAAAGTTTCTAAAAGTGAATTGAAACCATTCACAGCCACGTTTTCTGTTTCATCTGCACGCGTTGTCAGTAAAATACGCTCAGGGTCGCTCATAATTTGCTCTGTTGCAGATGTAAGCGAAAGGCCTGCGCTGCGCTCCCTTTGAAGCGTTATTGCAATGTAACCTGCAACTACCGCCTCAACAATTGCATAAACTGCATGAATCATCACCGTACTAAACGCTAAACGATCAGGATCGAATACATAGAACCCAGTGTCTTGCGTTTGTAAAAAGTAAAAAGACACGTGGTGTATCGCCACTAACACAATGGCAGTAATAAACACTTGCCATTGTACAAACATAATTAATACAGCCATGAGTATAAATATTTCAAAATGGACTTCAATTAAGCCAAATGATTGTTGTATGTGCAGAAATGAAAACATTATCAACGCAGCGCTTGCGACATGCGCTGTCAGCTTGCTTTCTGGTTGCGTCTTTAATAACCAAATAGGGAGTAAGCAAAGAGGTAAACCCACAAAAAAGGCAGGGGCAAGAGTTGAAAAATATGCCCCTAAGGCAATTGACTCAATAAAAAGTAAAACAAAAAGACATGTAAACAGCCGGCTTCTATCAGTCATATATACCCCTAAAAACAATTCAAAACGTTTAACACTTTAAAGTAGATCATTTAGCAATAGAAAATTCATTAATGGCCAATCTACTTTACCTGCTATTTCAAAATTATAGATTACTTTACAATTTTAAGTATTTTTTTAAACGCCTCTGTATCTGATACCTCAGCCCATTGAAAAATAATAGTTTCAGCGCAAGTAATAATAGCACCTGCACTACGCAATTGATTTATCGCAATATCACAATGGCGCGAATTTCGAGAACAAATAGCATCAGCAACCAAAAAAACATGGTAACCGTATGCAAGTAGGTCTAAACACGTCTGCAGTACGCAAACATGTGCCTCCATACCGACAACGATCACCTGTGGTTTATTATAATTTTCTATGAACGACTTAAAACCGGGCTCTTTAAAAGCACTAAAATGCACTTTATCGAAATAGCTTACATTGTTAAATGTGCCTTTTAGCACCGCGTCTGTTTCACCCAAGCCTTTTACATATTGTTGTGTTACCAGCACTGGAATATCATAAATAGCGGCAGCGTTAGCAAGTTGTAAAGTGGCACTTTTGACTTGTTCAAATTTTGCCATCACTGGACTCAACTTGTTTTGTATATCGATAACTAACATCAAGCTATTAGCATTGTTAGGTGATAGAGCATGTTTCATGTAAGTTCCTTATTAAGAGTATATTTTTTTACATTTGACTAAACATATTGCAATAATTCACTCATTAATCATTCATTGCTATGCTATATTAGTGTGTAGGGGCAAATTAAGCAGGGTCAACTTATACGTGCGTTTTAGTACTTTACTTATTCTAGTTTTAAGTTTTTCATATGCTGCGATTTATCAAGTTGCTCATGCTACAAATTATGCTCAGCAGTTACAGCGTTTATCACCTGATGAGGGCCTTTCTCAAGGCTATGTAACTGACATCTTACAAGACGATTTGGGTTACATTTGGATAGCAACACACCAAGGCCTGAATCGATTTGATGGTTATAATGTCAACATTTTCCCTAATTTTGACCAATATTCTATCTTGCTGCTTGCAAAAACACATGATAACAAAGTGTTTGTCTCTACAGAGTTTGCAGGCGCGTTTATAATAGACCCAATTAGTTTAACCGTAGAACAAATTTATTCTGGTAAATTAAACAAAGAAGACAAAAACTTTTCACCTATCTTAGCTATCGCTCAAGACAAAAGCGCATTTTACTTTGCAATTAATCACCATGTTTACATTTATAATACGTCAACAAAATCAATGTCTCATGAGTTCTCAATTAATAAGAATGAACATATTGTAAGAGCCCTTACCCTCCACAACGATTACTTATATATCGGCACAAGCAATGGCCTTTACTCTCAGTCAATTATTGACGATTACACCACCAGAATTCCTTATCTATCGGAATCACAGCAAAATGAAGACAATACAAATGTAAAGCATTTATCTATAGACGAAGAGTTTGGTCTGATGGTTGGGACTGTTGAAGGGCTTTATTCTATTGCGTTAACTGAAGGCACAAAGCTTGACCTAGCGCATGTAAAGACATTAATAAATGACAACAATATCTGGGACTACACTGCATCAGAATACGGCGAGTACGTAGCGACTGAGAATGGCCTTTACCAGTATCATCGCCAGACAAATGAAAAAGAGCTGATTCTAAAATTTGATCAAAGCAAGTTTTATTTTACTGATAACACTATACTGAAAGTCATGGTCGATAGATCAGGTTCCATGTGGTTAGCATCACGCTCCCAAGGTGTGTTTACTTGGCCAACTCTCGCCCGCCGTTTTGAGAATATGACAATTAACCACAATGGTAAATTACATAACAATGTCATATTTAGTGTGTACCAAGACGAGCAAAACTCAATCTGGTTAGGCACAGAAAATGGTATTACTCGTCAAAGCGATGATGAAAGTACAACATTTCTAGACTCCAATGACGCAAAAGCGTTTTATGGCCAATACAGTGTTTATGGGATAACAAATGCTGATTTGGGCGAGCCGGGTCGCTATTTGTGGTTACTACTCTATGAAGGACTTGCCCTTTTTGATAAACAAGCAGAAAAGCTTGCACCACTGCCTGCTGAAGGGCTTACAAAAGAGGTTATTAATCAGCCTGATACATATGGGCTCCATCAAATAACAACGGATACCTTCGCATTTTTTAATAGTGATAATTATTACCTCTATGACGGGCAAACTGGGCAGACTCGCATTATCAAGGGCTTAAGCGATCTCATCGATCCTGAAACTAGCTACGCTTTTTTAAAACCTCTCTCGAATGTGCCTGATGAGTTGCTTATTAGCGTCTCTGGCGCGCTTTATCGTTACAATGAAATAACACAAAAATTAACGACGATTTATGAGGTTGAAAGCTACAACCCCCTAACGTACGTTGTAACTTATGATACCGTCATTGACTATAACAACACGCTCTGGCTTGCCTCTTCTCATGAAGGACTGATAGCGCTAGACGCAACAACATACGAAGAAAAAGCACGAGTTAATTTTGCTCAAGGCATCAACACTAAATCTATTTTTGCACTACAAATCGATCAATTTGGTTTTCTGTGGGCAAGTAGCCAAAACGGTTTATATCGCGTGAACCTCAATTCGATGCAAGTAAATGATTATTCAGTTAAAGACGGATTGACTGTAAATGAATTTAACCTAGACTCACATGCTTTACTCAATGATGGCCGCCTTGCCTTTGGCACTACAAACGGTTTACTCACGTTATCACCCCAAGACTTTTTAAGTGTGCCAAATTCAGAAGCAGATCTAAGTACTCAGATAACTTCAATCGATTTATTTTCAAGGGAACTGAGCTTTCACCCACAACAATTTAAAAACGACACATTGCAGTTAAATGCGGATGACATGGGCTTAGAGGTCAGTTTTTCTAACTTTGACTTTTTAAACATAGATAAAACTCGCTACAAAGTAACATTAACAGGCCCTACTGCATTTTCTTATGATAATTATAAAAAGAATAAAATCTTTTTTACCAAGCTTGCCCCAGGTAGCTACGAGCTTTCAATTGCTGCTTACTTCAACAATAGTGTAGGAATGGGCAAACCTACTACACTTGCTTTCAATGTTGCTTATGCGCCATGGCGCTCACCACTTGCACTATTTATATATGGTTTAATCTCAATTTTTATTCTGTTTATCATTGTTTGGCAGTACAGAACGAAGCGAAATACCATTGAGAAATCACACAAAAAAGTTTTACTTTCTCAACAGCAAACAGAATTGGCACTTAACAGTAGCAATAGTGGGGTGTGGGAGATTAATGTCGAAACACGCTCAGGGACACAGAATCGTTTAAACCAAGAACTTGGCTATAACTTAATAGGGCATAAAATTGGCAATAAAGAGTTTGGCCGGCTTATTCACCCAGACGATAGAGAACAATTAATTAAAGCATGGAGAGAATTTCTATCGCAAAATAGTAATAATCAATGGCAAGCGACTTATCGACTGAAACATGCACAAGGACATTGGCTCTGGTATCAAGACACAGGGCGAGTATCGAAAAGAAATGAGCAGGGCGAAGTAAGCAAAGTCTCTGGCATTTATACTAACATTACTCAACATCGAGCAAATGCTCAACTTGCAGCTGTGTTAGGTGAAGCATTTAGCCAAATAAATGATTGGCTTTTGATTTTAGATAGTAATTTTCAGCCTATTTCTGTTAATAATAGCTTTTCTGAAGCATTTTCTATCAATGCTACTACTAATAAGCTTAATATCAGACGCTTTTTATCTGCGCTTGGTAAGTTGCAATACAGAGAATACACGCAAGTATTAAAAACGCTCAAAGCGAAAGATAACTGGCGTGGTGATGCTTATATAAAAAGCAAAACCAACCCCTCACACCCTATTCACGTTAGTATTACAGCTATTGCAAAGGAAACAAAAGATATTAGCTACTACGTGATCGTTATTACTGACCTAACAGAGCAAAAACGAGCAGAAAATGAGCTGCGTTATTTAGCTAATTATGATCCGTTAACAAAGCTGCCTAACCGTACTTTAATGCACCATAAAATAAGTCAAGTCATTAAAAATGCAAATAAAAAAGGCACGCTTGCTGCCCTGTTATTTATTGATTTAGATAAATTTAAACCTGTCAATGACTCCTTTGGCCATGCAGTGGGTGATCAACTACTGTGCAATATTACTCAGCGAATCAACAGGATGATCAGTAGTCATTCTATTTTAGGGCGTCAAAGCGGCGATGAATTCTTACTGTTAGTAGAAAATATAGAATCACCTCAATCATTAAGCAGTTTAGTCAAATCCGTCTCTGAAGAATTGGGAAAAAGGGTCGAAATCAATGACTTTGCGATAAATATAACGGCGAGTATAGGGGTCGCACTTTACCCATTTGATGCTGACTCCGCAGACACATTAATTCGTCATTCCGATATTGCTATGATGCATGCAAAGCAAGCTGGCAGGAACGGGTTTAAGTTTTTTACGGAGCAAATGAATGACAAAATAACCCAAAAGTTACTGTTAGAAAATGCATTAAAAGACGCATTCAAAGATGATTTATTGTTCAACTATTATCAACCTATCGTGAATAGTAAGACAAAGAAAATTAATGCGGTTGAATTACTTATGCGATGGAAACATGAAGGAAATTTTGTGTCTCCCGCTGAATTCATTCCTATCGCCGAAGAAGCTGGTTTGATTGATGTGCTCACTGAGCAAGCATTAGATAGAGCTCTCTCAGAGCTTGCTCCACTGCTTCGCGCAAACCCCCGCTTTTACCTCTCATTAAATTTATCACCTGTGCATATTTTAAAATCAAACCTGAGTGAACGGTTGCTGTTAATTTTAGCGCAGCACCATATTAAGCCCTCTCAGTTAAGGCTAGAAATTACCGAAAATACTTTACTTGAAGACAAAGTAAAAGCTTCAAAGCAATTACATGTTCTGAAAAATGCTGGGTTTAAGCTGTTTTTAGACGACTTTGGTACAGGGTATTCATCATTAACTTACTTAAGTCAATTTCCAATTGATGTTATCAAAATAGATCAGAGCTTTGTGAGAAATATCGGCGCAGATATCTCTAACGAATCAATTATAAAAACCATTTATTTGCTTGCTGAAAACTTAGACCTTTATTGTATTGCAGAAGGTGTTGAAACAATCGAACAAATTCAATTTTTACAAAAGCTTGGGTGTTATGATTTTCAGGGCTACTACTTTGCCAAACCTATGCCTGCAACTGAACTGCTAGATGAGTCTGTATTAAATTTAGTTATACAGAGATTAAACAGTATCTAAACCTGTGACCATTTATATAAGCAATTGTATAACTGATTTCTATCAACCGGTTTTGAGATAAAGTCGTTCATGCCAACGTGTAAGCATTTCTTTTTATCTTCTTCAAACGCATTAGCGGTGATTGCAATAATAGTGACTTCACCAAACTGTTTCACATTTTTACGGATCTCTCTGGTACATTCAAAACCATCCATATTTGGCATCTGACAGTCCATCAAAATTAAATCCACTTCAATCTCTAGCAGACGTGCGATCGCTTTTTCACCATCGTCAGCGGTTTCAAGAGAACATCCGGTCTGCGCGAGCATTTTTGAAATAACAATCTGATTAATAGGATTGTCTTCTACCAACAGAATGCGAAGGCTAGATAAATCAGGTGTCTCCATGTGCTTGTCTACTATTTCATTGGTTTGTGCAAGTGTCACAGGCAGTGATACAGTAAAGTCGCTTCCCTTTCCTTGTTCACTAATAACGTCAAGTTTTCCCCCCATCAAAGTGACTATTCGCTGACATATTGCCAACCCTAACCCTGTACCACCATAAAGCCGGGTAGTTGAAATATCTGCTTGCGTGAACTCCTTAAATAACGATGCCAGTTGTTTTTGAGAAATACCGATCCCTGTATCATGTACTTTAACCACCAAGCGCGCATCTTTATAATCAACCAGTAACTGAATTTTGCCTTGTGCTGTGAATTTACCTGCATTACTGAGTAGGTTGTTA
Organism: Pseudoalteromonas sp. H105; assembly: GCF_001469215.1. Lineage (GTDB taxonomy): Bacteria > Pseudomonadota > Gammaproteobacteria > Enterobacterales > Alteromonadaceae > Pseudoalteromonas. Next base: position 120,231 of record NZ_LOFH01000002.1, on the reverse strand, counting down.
ATCACTTGGCTTAACCTTAACCCATCAATGTGTATTATTTTTGGAACATCGGGAGCAATAAGCATTTCAAAACTCACTCCTTTTTTGACACCCGTGTTACTGAAGACGGCCCCTATTTGGTTTATTAATTGATGCACCTCTACACTTTGATCATCCAGTTTTAAAGCACCGGCTTCAATTTTAGAAAAATCTAAAATATCATTTAAAATGAGTAGTAAATTATTCGCGCTTTGTTGGATCATTTGCAACTGTTCACTACTCTCACTTTTGAGGGTATTTTCATTAAGCAAAATATCCGTTAAACCAATAATACCATTGAGAGGAGTGCGTATTTCGTGACTCATATTCGCTAAAAATTGCGATTTAGCCTGACTCGCTTTGTTTGCTAAAGCAACCGCCTTGATCAATTCATTTGTTTTTTCATTAACTTGATATTCAAGTTTTACATTAAAGTCTTTTAATTTTGAATTTAGCGCTTTATTTTCAACATTTGCTTGCTCTAATTCATTGAAGCTATTGCTTAGTTTAATCCCAAGTTCACCAAATTGCTGTTTTAGATTATGCACTTCCAACCATGAACGATCATCTTGAGATAGCGTAACCGTTGATTCTTTAGGATCAAAGTCATCTATTTGTGTGTTCAACTCTTCAATTGGCCTCACTAACCATTTACACAGACGTGTGATAAAGATTCCTATCAATATAATAATAACAGTGGCCAAAAAGAGTGATTGAAGCCACGCACCCGCAGCAACTAAATTAGCATGTTTTCTATTAAACATTGTGATCACAAACCAACCTTGATCTGGAGACTTTACTAATTGTGCGTAATATTCCTCTCCATCGATTGTTTGCTCCATAATAGCGCGGTCATTAACAGTAAACTGTGTCAAATCTGAATCACTGATAGACGTTAATACTGGAAACTTATCAGCCAACGTACTAAAGACAATTTGGTGACTTGCATCAAGTACGATTAGCTCGCCTTCACTGTCAAAAAAGCTTGGCTTAAATTGAAGCAATGAACCGAATACCAATGACCCTTCAACAATTCCTTGAAACTTGCCATCCTTCTCTATAGGCGCGGAAACACCGACAATAGGGACATCGCCTAACCCCCTACTTTTAAATATATTAGAAATATAACCATTCGGCTTTTCTCTCCCAATAGTGTAGTAATCACGATCAGCAATAGATGGGGCATCATCATTTAAACTTTCTTTGAGACTAATTGGGTTAAATACACGAGCAATTGCATTTGCATCACTAATAATTGACGAGCGCAGATTTGGATATTGTGCCATTAAATTTTCAAGCGCAACCTCTTCATCCATTCCGTGCTCAATTGCTTTTGCTGTTAACACTACACCACGTCGAAAATCATTAAGATACATGTCAATTTTTACAGCAATATCTTTTGACTTATCCAGTAGCTGAGACTTCACCTCATACTCAATGCGCGAGTAATGATTATTGGTTAATAAAATAGTGGTTAAAAGAACAACGAGAACAACCAGTAAACTGACGATGTAATTAAGGATTTTGTATAAAGACAAACCACTGCGTTGCCACGTTTGCCCTATAAAAAAGAAGCTGATTAAATCAATGACAATCAGCGTTATTGCTGCATTTAAAAAATATTTAACTAATGCAGTAAAAACACCCAGTAAGTGTATATCGACAACAAAGAAGCCAATTAATCCAAGAATGGGTAATCCTATAATGAACCAATAAGCAATCCCTATGAAAAATAAAGGTTTAGCACGACAATAGCAAAAATAGTATAGCCAAAAGACCTCCCCAATAAAAACAATTGAAGGCCAGCAATGACCCCACCTATAGAAGATGAAAGCAGCACTGATACAACACGCAAACAGCGCATAGCGAAGCCCGAAGAATAAAAGAGAGAGTAGAACAAAAAGTTGACCGAACAAAAACTCGGAACTGTCTAGAAACCAAAAGGGTAATAAATTTGCAAAACCTGCTAGCACCGCCAATATGATGGAGAAAAAAAGTGCAAAATAACGGTGCTGTAATATAACCAATGACTTGACCTAACGAGCGTAACTTTAACTAAAAATAAGGGAAAAAATGTTGTTTGCCAAGTAAAGCTCGTAATAATCTCTATTATAATTAAAAATTAATTAAATCATCAGCTAGGGTCTGTTGGCCTGTCAAGATTAAATTTGCAGCAGTCTGTTCGGTATTCAGGCAAAGTAGCACCTATCTGGTGTGGTTGTTCCCCATAAATAGGTGATAACGCAGCATCTATGCCAAACAGGCGCCGCCCTTCGGGTTCTACCTAGGAGCGATTTACTCTTTGATGCTTGGTTTTAACTTAGCCCACTAGGTTACAAACCTCGCGCCGCGATTAAATCGCTCCTAGTTTAAACAAATTTTAATCCGCAAAGGTCAACAGACCCTAGTGAACGCATCCGTTACTTTCAATTTGTAAAACACTTTCGGCAATGTTAAATCGTTTTGCCAATAACTGCTCTACTTTTAAACGACACGCTTCATCATGTTTCTCTTTCGTACAATGCTGCTTTAAAACTACGTGCGCACCAACAACTAACTTTTTTTCACGGCGAGTAATTGTGACATTGTGAACATTTTCTACATGCTCAACTTGGCTAATTGATGTCTCTATTTCATTTACGTCAGGGAGTTTTGCTTTACTTTGAGAAAAACCTTTTATACACGATATGATGACTTTAATACCTGTGAAGAAAACAAAAAGAGCAATCAACATACTTGATAATATATCTATTATTGTCCAACCAGTTAGGTAAATAAGCACACCGGCAATAAACGTTGAAACGGTTGAAATGAGGTCAAAAAATGAGTGAAGGAAAACAGCATATACATTAATACTCGCTTTTCGTCCTTTATATAACACCCACGCAGCTGCCCCATGAAATAAGAAGCCCGTTGCTGCGATCACAGACATTAAATAACTATTTACTGTGACGCCTTCTCCCTCGTGATGGTGAAGAATACGTTCACCGCCTTCAAACAATATGACTAAACTAATTGCCAAGTACAAACAGCCATTAATTAACCCTCCGGTTAATTCAGCCTTTTGATAACCATCGTTATAATTTTTAGCTAAATGAATCGCCAAACTGGAGGCGAGTAATGCAATAAACAAAGAACTATTGTGAACAAACAAGTGCCCAGCATCAGCAAGCACTGCTAATGAGTTTGCATAATAGGCACCTATAATTTGAATAACCATAAAAGAACACGTAATTGAAAGTGCAATTAATAGCCTGCGACGTGAATCTTTATGCGTCGTGATATCTGTCATGAAGGTTTGAATTACCTGTACTGAATTGAAGAAAAATGAATCATCGATGAAACGAAAAACGGTAATGATATACAATATCAATTGTAATACGTCCTACTATTAAACGCACTAAAAAAATGCCCCCATATTTAAGCAAATAGGGATAAAAGCTAATTAAACAAAAAAGTACCAATTTAAACAATTTGAATGTAAGCTAACATTGTTAACAAGACGTTATTAGGTGGTTGGGTTATTAACTTTTCAGCTAACAATCAACAAGATCCTCAAAGTGTATGGCGAACTCTTAATTCCCTGCCATTTGCCATTGTGATGTTCGATAATTCGACATCAACTGCCCACATTAATCAATTGGCACAGGGTTTATTTGGTCTGGCGCCTGAACTGAACATTACGTCAGTCACTTTAAGTAACCTTCACATACACTTTCCGTCAACTGAGAAATCGGTTTCAATGGCAACATTCTTGTCATCAAAGCACAATTGGCTTACTGAAACATTGACCATGGTAGAAAGCAATCAAGCCATTCAAGTAAAAAAAACGGCATTATCAATAGCTGATATTTACTTTTTCGAGCCCGTAGCGCTAGAACAAAAACATGATGATTTTGATAAAGTCATTGCAAATATATCCAGTCAACTTATTGATATTCAATCAGACAGCGTAGATAAAAAAATAGAAGATGCATTACGGACAATGGGGACATTTTGCCAAGCGGATCGCAGCTATTTGTTCCAGTTTAGCCCAGATGGCATGTTAATGAGCAACACTCATGAATGGGTAAATCATGGTATCGCTCCATTTAAAGAGCAATTGCAAGATGTTCCCCAAGAAGCGTTGCCTTACTTTTTTAATACGCTCAAAGCCTCTGGAATATTTATGGTGCCAGATGTAAACACATTACCACCCGCAGCAGAGCTTGAAAGAACTGAGTTTCAATCTGAAGGAATAAAGTCTCTGTTATGTATAGCACTTTTCTCAGAAAACGCTTTATTTGGGTTTATTGGGTGTGATTGCGTACATTCGAAACACAATTGGACTGAAACTGATCTATTAAGAATTAAACTCGTCGGTGAAATACTCACTAGCGCTTTAAAAAATGCATCATACAAGCTCCACATTGAAGACATGCAAAACCAATTATTAAAAGTGAACAAAGAGCTTAAATCGCAAGCAAACATCGACAGCCTTACAACGATTGCCAACCGAAGGTGCTTTGATAAAACATTGAGTACTGAAATTCAGCGAGCAGCTCGTATCAAGAAGCCTTTAAGTTTAATTATTTGCGATATAGATTATTTCAAACTTTATAATGATAACTTCGGGCATCAACAAGGTGATCAGGTTTTAAAACAAGTCGCAATTGCGCTACATGACTTGTGCAAACGAGAAGGTGATTTAGCCGCCCGTTATGGTGGTGAAGAATTTGCAATTATTCTGCCATGCTTAAACGAATCAGATTGCTACCATTTTGCACAGTTACTACAGAAAAAAGTCCGCGAACTTAAAATTGATCATCCTTATTCAAATGTTTCAAAGTATTTAACATTGAGCGTTGGTTGTTTTAGCTGTATCCCAGACAAACACACACAAGAAGATCTCATGATCTTAGCTGCAGATAGCGCACTTTATCAAGCAAAAAGCGCTGGCAGGAACCTCATCAATACCTTTACTAAACATCGTTAATACCAGAGAGCCCTAACGCCAACAATCCAAATCCGTCAGCAACAAGTGCGCCCTTTGATTACAGCGTATAAGTCAGGTTTTACTAGTCGAATTACAACAGTGGTGGTAATGTGGAAAGCGTTACATTTGTACATAATTAACAAACAAGCACAGTAACAATATCATATTCTAAGGAGAGTATTTATGGATCCAATCACACAAATTATCAACATGGTTTTCACTGTTGAAGCGTTTTTACTGATTTTCGTTTTAGTCCTACTGAAAAGTAGTGTTAAGTTTGTTCCTCAAAACCGAGCCTGGCTAATTGAACGCTTTGGTAAATATCAATCAACAAAAGAAGCTGGCCTAAATTTCATTGTTCCATTTGTTGATAGAATTGCAGCCGATCGTAGCTTAAAAGAACAAGCCCAAGATGTGCCATCTCAATCTGCAATTACGAAAGATAACATCTCACTTATTGTAGATGGTGTACTGTATTTTCGAGTATTAGACCCTTACAAAGCGACTTATGGCGTAGATGATTATGTATTCGCAGTCACTCAGCTTTCGCAAACTACTATGCGCTCAGAGCTGGGTAAAATGGAACTGGATAAAACATTTGAAGAACGTGATTTGCTGAATACCAATATCGTCACTGCAATCAACCAAGCTGCAGAGCCATGGGGTATCCAGGTATTACGTTACGAGATTAAAGACATTGTGCCACCACAATCGGTTATGGAAGCCATGGAAGCACAAATGAAAGCTGAACGTGTTAAGCGAGCACAGATTTTAGAATCAGAAGGTGACCGCCAAGCAAATATCAATGTGGCTGAAGGTAAAAAACAAGCGCAGGTTCTTGCCGCAGAAGCAGACAAAGCCGAACAAATTTTACGTGCAGAAGGTGAAGCTAAAGCCATTATTGCCGTGGCAGAAGCTCAAGCTGATGCACTGAGAAAAGTGGGTGAAGCTGCAGATACTGAAGAAGGTCAAAAAGCGATTCAACTTGATTTAGCAACTAAAGCAATTGCAGCAAAAGAGGCCATTGCACGTGAATCATCGGTGGTTTTATTGCCTGATAGTGGCACTGACGCAAGCTCGCTCGTTGCGCAAGGTATGTCTATTATCAACTCATTAAACCTAAAGCAAAAAAGCTAACACCGTGGAGTAAGTGATGGAGTTTATTGTTAATAATTTACCCGAAGCGTTGATGATTATTGGTGTAATAGCCTTAATCATAGAAGTAGCTGTGCTTGGCCTATCTACATTTATACTGCTTTTTTTAGGCATTTCATTGTTTTCAACAGGCTTAATGATGAATGTTGGTTTACTTGAAGCATCCATGACAACCGCCCTTTGGAGCAATACCCTAATCACATCAGCGTGTGCCATTTTATTGTGGAAGCCATTAAAGCGCATGCAAGACAATGTAGATAATAAAGAAGTGAAAAGTGACTTTGCAGAACTTGATTTTATCATTAAAGCAGACGTGAATGATTTAGGCTTAACGACACATGCCTATTCAGGCATCGATTGGAAATTAAAAAGTCATCAGCCATTATGTGCAGGTACCCATGTAAAGGTAATAAAAAAAGAAGTCGGTGTAATGTGGGTTGAAGCAATCTAACACCTATTATCTCGGCTCAAACAAACAAGTGGCATGGATGTATGTTCACGCCACTTAGCCATCACTTTAACAATGCAACTTAAACCAGACAGACTAACGTTGCAGATGCCATAAAATACAGCAATAAGAATTTAATAAGCCCGCCGTTTTCATCAAGTAAACAACTTAAATGAATAGCACACAACGATATAGCCAAGCCAGAATAATGGTATTATCTTATTTATGTAGTGAGTGAATGCCTATTAATAGCATAAAGATAACGCTAAAAATGGTGCTTGCGTATCCTAAATAAGATTAGTATTGTCATAAAGTTAAAGCGTATAAAAGATAAATTGGAGCTGTTATGAGTCAGTCAAGCCATGCTCTAGTCGTCGAAGGTGGCGCTATGCGAGGTATTTTTGCAACGGGCGTATTAGATGGCTTTTTAAGTGCCCATTATCAGCCTTTCAATCAATGTTTTGGCGTATCTGCTGGGGCGACAAACATCGCGGCTTATTTATGTAAACAGCCTAAGCGTAATCACACTGTCATCACAGACTATTCATGTCGGCCAGAGTTTATTAGTTTGCCACGATTTTTAACTGGTGGGCACCTATTTGATCTCGACTGGCTGTGGCAGCAAACGATTGCAGATATACGGTTAGACTTGACCATATTCAGTCAACAAAAGTGTGAATTTTACATTGTAGCCACGTCTATTAACTCTGGCCAAGCACATTACTTAAAAGCCACAAAAGAGGGACTCGAGCAGCAACTCAAAGCGTCATGTGCTATACCTATTGCATACAGAGATTATCCCGTAATAGATGGAATTAAAATGACTGACGGCGGAGTGGCTGACTCAATCCCTGTTCGCAAGGCATACCAAATGGGCGCAACAGAGATAACAGTGATTTTGTCTCAACCTCTGGGTTATCGAAAAAAGAGAAAAAAATCGTCTTGGTTTACTAAAACACTTTACAAAAAACACCCAGAACTTGCCAAAGCATCCCTCAAACGTGCAGAAGATTACAATGAAAGTATTGATTTTATAAACACGCCACCCTCAGATTGTAAAATACATATTATAGCGCCACCATGTGATTTTAAAGTGGGCCGAATGACTACGGACATGAAGAAGCTTGCTGAGGGTTATCAGATGGGAATAAACGCAAGTGAACACTACTTTAGTCAAACCCAAGGCTCTTCCTTAGTCAAAGTAACAAAAGGCCACCCAAAGCAATGAACTATCAAGTCAGCTGTCAAAAATCACGCTTAAATATTGAGCTCATACATGAGTTCATTAGTGGCACATATTGGGCGAAAGGGATTCCCATTGAGATTATGCTTAGGGCTATACAGAACTCTTTGTGTTTTGGTGTGTATGATGAGCAAGGTGAACAAGTTGGTTTTGCGAGAGTTATTTCTGACTTTGCAACATTTGGCTATCTAGCAGACGTGTTCATTCTACAAGCACACAGGGGGCAAGGGTTAAGCAAACTATTACTCACAGAAATCATGTCTCACCCGAGACTACAAAACTTACGCCGCTTTTGTTTAGCAACTGCTGATGCACATACCTTGTATCAGCAATTTGGTTTTACGCCTTTAACCGCTCCTGAAACAATGATGGAAGTTCGCGTCGCTGATATATATCAGCAGCTAAACAACACACATAAGTAAGTATATTTTACACAAACCCACTTTCATATCATGTCAGTGCGCGTATAGCGTGTGTTTTTGACCTATAATGATTACTATTACATAGGGTTGGTTATAATAACTGATATTATTGATGAGTAAATTTTCCGCATGTGCTTACACTACAAAATAACATGGCTATCTATTGTACTGCTATTACAAACATTCAATGTATTCGCTAATGACTCTATCATTAACTTACATTTAGCCACTCCGCATAGTTTCAATTCGCCAAAAAATAGTTATATGCATGCTTTACTAACAGCTAGCTTGGCTGCTGAAAATAAACGCGTTACGTTCACTTACTCTACCATCCCAATGAATAAAAAAAGAGCGACAGAAGAGCTAAGTAAACCGAACAGCATTAACTTAGTGTGGCTTTCAATTGCTCCCACAAGCCAACCGTCATTAATAAAAACATCCATGCCGCTATACAAAGGGTTGCACGGAAAACGATTATTGATGATCCATAAGTCTCAATTGCATCGCTTTGAAAATATTAATTCACTGGATGAGCTAAAACCACTTGTCGCTTTGCAAAAACAAACTTGGTCTGATTACGATGTTCTAATACGCAATGGCCTAACAGTGAATGGCGAACATGATTATGATGTTATGCTTAAATTGCTAGCCGCAGGCTTAGCTGATTACTTCCCACGCTCTGTTTCTGCTATAAAAGCTGAAACATCAAAACAGCCATATAAAGACCTAGTTATTGAACCGACCATTATGCTGCAATATTCAAATCATTATCACTTTTACTCCCATAAAAGTAACCAGCAACTCATTAATTTATTAGACAACGGCTTGCAAAAAATTCGCAAAAGTGGTGAGTTTGAGAGACTTTACCAACAATATATAGGTGGACCTGAGCAAGGTTTGAATCTCCCATTTAAAAAAGTATTTCACTTGAAATAAGGGCATACGATGCTTAAACATTTACTTAGGGCCGTGAGTTATATTGGCGTTTTTATTATCGGATTTGCAGCAGGCATGTATATGCTGCCAATTTTAACAGCCCCACCATCACCAAGTGCACAAGCACTTGAAAGCCACGCTCAACGCGCTTCATATCATGGTAACTTCATTAAAAATTTGCCGGGTTCTGATGCCTTTCACTATGGTGTTGGTGATGTAAGATTAACAAGCGATCTTATTTCATTTGAAGGAAAACTGAGCCCAGGACCGGATTACCATGTGTACTTAGCTAATCGCTTCATTGACAACGAAGCTGACTTTTTAGCCTACAAAGGTACCTTTACACGCGTTGCAAGTGTTAATACATTTGACAACTTTTTAGTAAAAATACCTCAAGATGTTGATATAAAAAAATTCAATACCGTTATTGTATGGTGTGAAAGCTTCGATGAATTTATCAGTGCTGCTAAATACCAGTAACTCAATTCATAGAAGCAAACACCTACCGGCTAGGTTCAAAACCATCGTAATGAGGCAATTTATTTCCGAATTCTTCCCAATTGGCTTTTGAGCTGCAAAAATTATGACTAATAGGTCGCTCTTCTATGTCAGTGTCGAGTATCCCTAAACGTAGCCTTAACCTTGATATATCATCCGTGTTTTCACTGTAAACAGGGCTGCCGCAAGATAAACAAAAATGACGAATTCGCCCTGGTTTAAATTCAAACGCCGAAAGGTTTTTAACCCCTCGGGTGACAGTGAAGTCTTCACGGTTAATAAACCCATTTGTAGCAAATGCAGTGCCGCTAGACTTTCGGCATAACGAACAATGGCAATGGATAATGCTGCTTATTGGGCCATTGACTTCTATTGCTACTCTTTTACACAAACAACTACCTTGATACATTGCGCTCTCCTTTTTCACAAATATACCATAAGGTCCCTATACAGCACATAAAAAAGCCGCCTTTGGAGAGGGCGGCTTGGGTTAACAAACAGCTTTGGGTGTATCTTGCTGTTATATCAAGAGAGAGTGCTGCGCATTAAGCAGCTGTTTTGTCTTGCTCGCTTTCTTCACTGTTGCGAATTAAGTAATCAAAAGCACCTAAACTGGCTGTTGCACCGCTCCCCATGGCAATGATAATTTGCTTAAATGGAGTGTTCGTTGCATCACCTGCGCCATAAACACCTGGTAATGAGGTAGCACCTTTTGCGTCAATCAAAATTTCACCAAATTTACTAAGCTCAATATCGGTTTTTTGTAACCATTCCGTGTTGGGTATTAGCCCTATTTGCACAAAAATACCGGCAATCTCGAGTGCTTTACTGTCACCTGTAGCTCGGTCTGTGTAAGTAAGCCCTGTTACCTTTTTACCATCGCCAAGTACTTCTGTAGTTTGGGCGTTTTTAATAATAGTAATATTATTCAAACTGTTTGCTTTGCGAATAAGTACTTCATCGGCGCGTAATGTATCTGCAAACTCAAGTACCGTTACATGCTCGACAATGTTTGCTAAATCGATTGCAGCTTCAATGCCAGAGTTACCACCACCAATGACAGCAACAGGCTTACCTTTAAATAAAGGGCCGTCACAATGCGGGCAGTATGCTACACCATGTCCGCGATACGCTTGTTCACCGGGTACGTTCATTTCGCGCCAGCGTGCACCGGTTGCTAAAACAAGCGATTTGGCCTTTAAAGTAGCCCCGTTTTCAAGCGTAATTTCGTATTTTTTATTAACGCGATCAAGCCCGGCAGCACGTTGATTATGCATTACATCAACATCGTACTCTTTCACATGCTCTTCAAGCTGGGCAACAAGCTTTGGCCCTTCAGTGGCTTTAACAGAGATAAAGTTTTCAATGCCAAGTGTATCGGCAACTTGCCCGCCAAATCGCTCTGCAACAATACCGGTATTTAACCCTTTACGTGCAGAATAAATAGCAGCTGATGCACCGGCAGGTCCGCCACCGACTACTAATACGTCAAATTCGTCTTTTTCGCTAAGTGCCGCAGCTTGACGCGCAGCCCCTTTACTATCAACTTTATTTAATATGTCCGTTAAGCTTAATGCACCTTGGCTAAATGGTTCACCATTTAAATAAACAGCCGGTACGGCTAAAATATTGCGCTCTTCTACTTCCTGTTGAAACAGTGCACCATCAATCATTGTCGCTTTAATTTTGCTATTAGCCGCGGCCATTGTATTTAGTGCCTGCACTACTTGCGGGCAGGTTTGGCAACTCAAGCTAATGTAAATCTCAAAATTAAGTTCTTGATCAAGTGATTGTATTTGTTCAATGTCTTCGCTTTTTGCTTTACTTGCATGCCCGCCAGTATGTAAAAGCGCCAACACTAAACTTGTAAATTCGTGTCCCATCGGTACGCCTGCAAACGTAATATGGGTATTTTTGACCGATGAGTGAACAACCATAGACGGGCGACGTACGCTGCTATCTGGGTTGTTAATTACCGTCAATTTTTCGCTTAATGATGCTAAATCGTTAGCTAAACTTTCAACTTCTGCTGATTTTTTGCTGTTATCCAAGGCAATAAGCAGCTCAACAGGTTGAGTCAGCGATTCAAAATGGCTCTTCAATTGGTTTTTTATATTGCTATCTAACATGGCTTAACCTTTAGTGGAAATTTGAACAGCAAACCTCCCGCGTTTGGTAGTGGATGTGCTTAATAAACGCTACAAACACAGGAAGTACCAATAGCAATTGCTAATGGTTTAAGGGCAGCTAACTGCCCTAATCGAAATGGGCAAATCTGCGTTAGATTTTGCCAACTAAATCAAGTGAAGGAGCAAGCGTTTCTTCACCAGGCTGCCAAGAAGCTGGGCATACTTCACCATCATGCGTTGCGATGTATTGTGCAGCTTGCACTTTACGCACTAACTCTTTAGCGCTACGGCCAATACCTAAATCGTGAGTTTCGATTACTTTGATTTCACCCTCAGGGTTCATTACAAAAGTACCACGAAGTGCTAAACCTTCTTCTTCGATCATTACGCCAAAGCTGCGAGTGATACGACCCGTTGGGTCGCCAATCATTGGGTACGTAATTTTACCGATTGTGTCTGACGTATCGTGCCATGCTTTGTGAGTAAAGTGTGTATCCGTTGATACTGAATAGACTTCTACGCCCATTTCTTGAAGTTGTGCATAATAATCCGCTAAGTCACCTAATTCTGTTGGACACACAAAGGTAAAATCCGCAGGGTAGAAAAAGAAGATAGACCACTTACCTAAAACATCTTGTTCGCTTAGCTCAACGAAGTCACCATTGTGGTATGCTGTTGCATTGAAAGGCTGTAGTTTTGTGTTAATTAATGAAGTGCTCATAGTATTCCTCATTGGTATTTAAAAGTATAAACAACGCAGTTCGTCGCGTTGGCTTGGTACATACAATAGAGCCATTGAAAAATTAAATAAAATTGATTGTTTAGATTATATCAATCCATTTTTATGATTAAACTTTTACGAAGCACATTTCGTATAGAATTTGTTATGTAGATTGCTGCTACAATAGCCGCCAAACAAACTGAATATTAAGGGTATGCTGTAATGGAAAAATTTATCAATCACATCCAACTTGGTTATTTAGGCTTATTGCCCTTTCTTGGGTGTGTGGCATGGCCATTAATTGCTGGCAGTAATGCAGTCAATCTAGAGTTTTTTACCTTTTACAGTATTGCTATTTTAGCTTTTATGGCCGGAAACCAATGGCATGCTGGCAATCAAAGTTACAGCAGCGCAATTAAAGCCGTCGCGCCTGTTATACCAATCCCTTTTCTCACTTTTTTACCTATTGAATGGACATTGGCATGGTTGGCGACGAGTTTTTGGCTGGTGCTGCTTTTTGAGAAGTCGACATTAGCGTGGAAAACATATCACCCTGACTACCAAAAAATGCGATTTATCCTAACCTCAGTCGTTTTTGTGTGCCACATATTAATGATTGGTATGAGCATATACCCAGAGTAAACACCGTGGTGGTGCTAAAGAGCTGAATGTTGTAGTATCTGCCTCCTCAAATTAAGGAGCTTTCATGATAGATCAACTGCGCCAACAACTCGATCAACTCGGCGAAAATTACGTCGAAAAAAATGGCTTATTCAAGATTAAAGTATTGCCATTTTTCTGTGCTATACACATAAAAAAAGATCGTAAAGGTGAAGGTCGTTTATCGTTTTATTCAAACCAATTAATTGAAATATTGTTAGTGGTTCTTTTCTTACTCTTTGGTGTCATGATTTTTGACCCCGCAGCGGGTTTTACGCATGGACCAATTCATATTGTATTTGCTGTATTGATTACGTTTAATCTAATTTTAAAGCAAATCGCCGTTGAAGGACTCAAAACCCGTATCGCTTTACTCGTTGCTGTGCAGAATCAAATCACTGAAAACTAACGAGCACTGACTTTTTCTGCTATACCTTAAACAAATGAGTTGTCGTAAGGTATAAAATGAAACATCCCTACTGGTTGGCAATAATTTGGCTGTTTGTTCTTGTCTGTAGCATACACTTACTCAATAGTGATCTGTTTGATATGGATCTTTTAGAGGAACTTTTTTGGGCTGCGCTCTCGGTATCTCTGACTTTACAAGTATATGCTTACTTAGGTAATAAACTATTAATAACTGCATGGGTAGTTTACTGCACAGGGTTAATTTTGGATTTACTTGATGATTTAGTTGATACCGAAATATTTCCGGTTTTACTGTTTGACACGGCATTAAAAAATATTGGCTTTTTGTTAACGTGCATGGGCTTGTACCTGCTAATTTTAGAAAAACGTAAGACGATTAAAAAGCTCAATCACGAAATACAGCTTAGCCAAAAACTGCAGCAACAGTTAGAACAAGAAGCAAACCACGATCAACTTACTGGGCTTGGCAACCGCCGAGCATGCTTCACTCGGTTTGAACAATTAAAGAGCCATTATCAACGTGTTTATTATTTTGACCTTGATAACTTTAAGTTTGCAAACGATAAATACGGTCATCAATGTGGCGACCTCATTTTAACGAGCTTTGCAAAGCGATTATCGACTAAGTTTAGACAACATAATTGTTTTCGGCTGGGCGGCGATGAGTTCATTGCATTTTGTAATGACGACAGTCCTAATCTGAACGAACTACGTGAATACCTCATCGCTGATATGAAAGAGTTTCAAGTAAGTGTGAGTATTGGTACCGCACCTCTTTGTCCAGAGCAAGACCCAGATACCATTTTGCATAACGCAGACCAAAATATGTATGTTGATAAATCGCACAAAGCTGAGCGCAATAAAGAACCCTCTTGATATCTTTGGTATACTTAGTCTATGAAATGACTGCAATGAACGAATACATGTTTTTAAACCCGAATTGGCGCATCCTCACAGTAGGCGATGGCGATCTTTCTTTTTCTCATGCACTGCTTAGTGCTATTAAACCCAAAGCACTCGTAGCATCAACTTATGACAGCAAAGAAACTCTTTGCAATAAATACACCGACAACGCGCTTGAATTGCTAGAAAATGCCGAGGTTAGTGTACTGACGCAATTTGATGTAACAGACCAAGCAGATTGGCAGCGCCTTAACGGGCAACAATTTGACTTGGTTATATTTCAGTTCCCCCTCATTCCTGCTTTTACGAGTGAGCGTGTATTTAAAGAACAAACTCAATCAACAAGTGCTAATACGCTCAATCGTGCTCTACTGCATCAGTTTATAAAAAATGCCTGTGAACATGCGCTTGATAAAGCAGGTCCGCAACTTTGTTACATTACCTCTAAAGATGTAAAACCGTACCTTCATTGGAACATTGAAGGGAGCTTAGTCAACAATCTTGATGCACATTACCTTGGCCAAATGAACTTTGATATTAAGCAATTTCCTGGTTATAAAGTCCGCAATGTGGATAGAGACAAACACGTCAAAGATACCAGCGGTATTACCTATGTATTTAGTCCTATAAAAAATAGCGAGTTGTGCAATACGCTAAGTTACCCTAGCTACTTAACCGCTAACTATTGTGACTTATGCCGCGCAGGTCCTTTTTGTTTTGAAGAAGATAAGCAAAAACACGTTAACGCAAAAAAACATCAGCAAATGTTAAAGCTAGAAGCTGATTGGCTACAGTGGCTTACACAATTTCATAAAAGGGATCATGCATGAACTTTGTCATCGTTGGCACAAACTTTATTAGTGACACTTTAGTAAACGCCGCAAACTCAGTCAGTGAATTTACTCTCTATGGTGTATGCTCACGTAAAGTGTCAAGCGGTGAAGCTTTTTTAGCGAAGCATAATCAGTCACATGCCAAAGTATTCACTGATATCGCTCAAGTATGCGCTGATAAACGTGTCGATGCGGTGTACATTGCTTCCCCAAATAGCTTACACATGAACTATGCAATTGCTTGTTTAAAAGCCAAAAAGCATGTGCTCGGTGAAAAACCTTCTGCAGCAAATAGTGCTGAGCTAGCAAAAATTATTGACGTAGCTAAACAAAACCAGTGCTTGTACATGGAAGCGATGATGACCACATTACTGCCAAATTTTGCACGTTTAAAATTAGCGATTCAAAAAATTGGTAAGCCTAGAAAGTACATAGGTCAATTTAGTCAGTACTCTTCTCGCTATGATAAATACAAGAACGGAGAACAGCCAAATACCTTTTTACCTGAATTTGCCAATGGCGCACTTGTTGATCTAGGGATATACCCGCTTTATATCTTAATTGCACTATGGGGAGCACCAAACAGTGTGCAAGCAAGTGGGGTGTTACTTGATACTGGCGTAGATGGTGCGGGTGATATTTTACTTAATTATGATACAAAACAAGCCGTGATCAGTTATTCAAAGATATCTCAAGGCGATAACGTTACTGAAATTCAAGGTGAAAAAGGCCGCATTCGCATTGAAGCAGTGTCCTTACTTAAAAACATGACATTTATCGCTAACGACGGTTCTGTCGAAAATCTATCATCTGAGTTTGATGAACACTATATGCGTTATGAAATAGCGCATTTTATTGCGACAATAAATTCGGCAAGTAACGAATCGACAGTAAACACCCACGCATTATCACAGCATGTTATGTCAGTGCTCGATGAGGCAAGGCTGCAACTAGGCGTTGTGTACCCCAATGACCTAGTTTAACTTGAAGGCTGTTAGGTTTTAAATGTGCAGCCCTCAGTGTTACTTTTTTGTCTAAAATAACCCATAAAGAAACCACTGATTATTTTTACACGTTACCTTTTGTTGCGCTATATTTAATAATGACAGCGCGATTATGGGGAAGCCCCTTGTCACGTCAGGGTATATTTTGCGCAGCTTTCACATAAATCATACTCCTAACTATTATGCTGTTTATAGAAAAACATTTCTTAAAGACTAAAAGGTAAGTAGAATCGCCGCAAATTTAGCTTCACAATTATCAAAAGGACAGTGATGCTGCGTACCATTCCCCCATTTTTTATTGCTGTTGTTTGTGTTTTACTAGCCATGGTAACCATCCAGTCTGGTGCATCTGTTGCCAAACAACTGTTTCCTTTGATTGGGCCTGAAGGGACCACGGCTTTACGTTTAGGTTTTTCTGCTGCTATTTTATGCCTTGTCTTTCAACCCTGGAAAGCATTTCCTCAATTAGGTCAGCGCGTGCCTGTCATTGTCTATGGTTTAAGCCTAGGCGGCATGAATATTTTATTTTACTATGCCATCGAACGAATTCCATTAGGCATTGGTGTTGCATTAGAGTTCACAGGCCCGCTTGCCGTGGCATTATTATCATCACGAAAGAAACGCGACTTATTTTGGGTGGCATGCGCGATAACAGGCATTGTATTGCTACTCCCTGACATGAAAGGTGACGAGCGCTTAGACCCTGTTGGTGTGGTTTTAGCGTTAGGTGCAGGTGCCTGCTGGGCGTTTTATATTTTGTTTGGTAAAAAAACCGGCAATCAAGGTTCAGGCGGGATGACGGTTGCGCTAGGAATGAGTGTTGCCGCTATTGTGCTTGTGCCTTATGGGGCGTTTCATCAAGGTGTTGCTTTACTGAGCTGGGAAGTTATTCCGCTTGGATTTTTAGTGGCAATTATGTCAAGTGCCCTACCCTATACGCTAGAAATGGTTGCCCTTCGCAATATGCCAGCACAAGGTTTTAGCATTATGATGAGTTTGGAACCTGCGATTGCTGCGATGGCAGGCTTCATAATTTTAGCTGAGTTATTGAGCATTTGGCAGTGGCTCGCTATTTTACTGGTGATAATTGCCTCTGTTGGCAGCTCTATATCGACCACAAAAAGCAGCTAATTGTTATTATTTTTATTTGATGCTTTTACCACCTAACACTTTTACGATGCCGCTGTATATTGCTTGATCTCAGTATTGATTCAGCTGTTCAAAATGAGTGTCTTATTTAGATAAACAGCAATGAAATACGGTGAAACCTGAAGCCGCCTTAAGTTCATACATGTGTAATTCAGACTTTCTAACAAACTAAAGCGTGTGTGCTAATGTTTATTTTTGCAAATACAGCGAATATGACCTCAAAGGCAGCACTTACAAATACACAATCTCCCTTCTATATACAACACACATCACCTGATATTTAATCAATCACCGCACTTAAACAAGCTCATTTTGTTTTGTGTATTGCCAGTTCTAAAGATTTACAAATTAGTGAACATCAGACTGAGGCTTTAAACCTCAATAAAAAAAAGCTCGCACGTGGTCCTGTGCATTATTCAAAATAAATGAGGTCCTTAGACCTTTAATTTAACAAACTTAGTGACCCATTTTTTAACTAAATAATAGTCACTCGAAGCCGCGTTATAGATTCTTTTTAATCTCTTAAGGTTTACTTAAGTTTTAACCTCTAAATTAAAGATCAGCCACTCATTAACCATTAAAAGCGAGTACGCTTATGTTACTAGCACCCATGCATTTACCAGATACCCATGAGTCTGTTAAAGCATCATTCATCAGTGCTCACATTGCTGATTTACACCGGGGCACACTAGAGCAAGTAATCTCTAAGGGGTTCCAATTAGCATATAGCGCAAAACTTACTGCGTTTATGCCGTTACTTTGCCAATACACCACACCTTATGGCCAATGTACGCTTGGTTTAAGGAGGGCTTCTTCAGCTTTATTTATCGAACAATATTTAGCGTCACCAATTGAATCGTTCATAAACGAGCAAACACATCGTTCTGACATCTTCGAACTGGGCAATTTGTTTTCCACAGAGCGAAAAGCAACGCTTACAAACTTTGTTATTGTTAATGAAGCACTGCAACACGTGGGGGCTAAATATTTAGCATTTTGTGCAACAAAAAAAGTCCGCGCATTGTTAAGGGTCCTAGGTGTTACATGCACTGAAATTGCATTAGCAAGTAGCTTTGTGCTTGATCATCCTGACAACTGGGGAAGTTACTACACAAACCAGCCAACGGTCTGCCTGGTTAATTTAAAACAAGCCCATGAGCAAGTTCTTCACACCCCCATGCTCTATGACCTCATGCAACATAATCATCACAACATTGACTCATTAGCTCGCAGGTTAGAAAAATTATGAATTATTTTAATTCGTTATCTACTGAGCCAGTATTAGTGGCTCATAACAAAGAAAAAACCATTTCATTTAGCGGTGTTGAACTTGACCATCAAATACACACCTTAGTCACTTTGCTCGAAGGGGTTGAGGGAAGCGCGTTAGCATTTAAACTTGATAACACACCGACATGGCTAGCCTTTGACGTAGCGTGCGCAAGAACGAACAATGTTGCCGTGCCTATTGCATACTTTTTTAGTGACGAACAAACTCAGTTTATTATTAAACAATGTCATGCAGCTTTATTCATAAGCGATACGCCTACTGAGGGTGTGGGTGTGTTAGTGAAAACACTGACATTGTTTGACCTATACACGGTATATATTTATCAATGTGGCAATGCAGGACACACAGACTTTTTTGCCACAACACAAAAAGTGACCTTCACTTCAGGTTCAACAGGAACACCGAAAGGCGTCTGTTTATCATCCACCAGCCAAATGCGGGTCGCTCAGTCACTGTGTGATGCAATCAATATCAAACAGCCTGTGCATTTGTGTTTGTTACCCCTTGCTGTCTTACTTGAGAACATAGCGGGTGTGTACGCCCCGCTTAAAAGTCACGGTGTTGTGCATCTTATGCCACTTGAACAGCTTGGCTTTATTGAATCGTCTTTGCATAACCCAGCCCACCTTATTGCCGCAATCGATAAAGTACAACCAACCACATTAATATTAGTGCCTGAACTTTTAACATGCTTAGTTACCTTTGCGGAGCAAGGCTGGCAAGTACCCACATCATTGAAATTTGTTGCTGTGGGTGGTGCTGTGGTGAGTGAAGAAATGATAGCCAAAGCGCGCAGTCTAAACCTGCCTGTTTTTCAAGGATACGGTCTCTCTGAAGCGGGTTCTGTCGTTAGCTTAAATACCCCTCATAATGATGATTTAAACAGCGCAGGAACTGTGCTCACTCATCTAAAAAGTAAAGTCGAAAATGGCCAGCTATTTATCAAAGGTGATCTTTTCCTTGGGTATTTAAACCAACAGCCACACGATTCTAAACAATGGTATGCCACGGGTGATTTAGTTGAACTAACTGATAACACACTTTTTATTAAAGGGCGCCTAAAAAATCTGATTATTACTAGCATGGGTAGAAATGTCAGTGCTGAATGGCCTGAATCACTTTTACTCAGCAATAGCCATATTCTGCAAGCTGTCGTCTTTGGCGAAGGAAAAGCTTATCTAAGCGTACTTGTTTTTGCTAGTAAAGCATTAAGCAACGAACAATTAGCGCACCATATCAACATCATGAACCTTAAACTTCCGGACTATGCACGTATCAAAAAGTGGCATCGATTAACATCTCCCCTAACGATACAAAATGGCCAGCTTACAACAAATAACCGACCTAAACGTAACGTTATAAGTCAATTTTATAGTTCCATCATTGAACAACTTTACCCTTGTGGAGATGCAATAAATGAATGATTTTTTTAATACACTTAATGAACACACCAAGCATGAGAGAGAATACTTGCTTGCAGCACCTATTATTCAGCGCGTTTTCAAAGGCCAAGCCTCAGTTGAAGAGTACGTCTCCTTTTTGGCACAAGCGTATCATCATGTAAAACACACTGTGCCATTGTTGATGGCTGCTGGTGCTCGCCTACAAGACCATCAAGAATGGCTTCGCGAAGCAGTTGCTGAGTATATTGAAGAAGAATTGGGGCACCAAGAATGGGTGTTGAATGACATTGCAGCCTGCGGCTTTGATAAACAGTCCGTACGAAACAGTAAACCACAGTTTGCCACTGAAATGATGGTTGCTTATGCATACGACACTATTCATCGAAAAAATCCGTTGAGCTTTTTTGGTATGGTCCATGTCCTTGAAGGCACTTCGATCGCTTTAGCCGATGGCGCAGCAACGCATATTGCTAACAGCGCCGGGTTACCTAAAAAAGCATTCAGTTATCTCACGTCTCATGGGGCACTGGACATTGAGCATGTTAAGTTTTTTGAAGGCCTAATGAATAAAATTACCAATGAAGATGATCAACACGCGATATTACACGCCGCAAAATGTTTCTATCGGCTATATGGTGATGTGTTTAGAGGTTTAGACTCCGAACCCTTCTTCTCAAAAAGTGAGGCATCCGCATGAAACGTCGAGTATGTATATTAACGGGGGCAACGGGAGGGATAGGCCAAGCGATTGCTAAAACCTTATCTGAACAAGGTTGGCACTTATTACTGGTAGGCAGGGATGCCCAGTTATTGGCTACCTTGAGTACTCAATGTACTCGCTGTGATGTCTTTGCCGGTGACTTAACTAAACGTGAGACGCAGCTAGCGTTGCTCGAAAAGGCACAGCAAATAGGTGGTGCAAGCTTACTTATTAACAATGCAGGCATCAACAGTATGCAAAGCATTGAGAGCATGAAAGAGCAGCAAATTGAGGCCATTCTTGATACAAATTTAACGGTACCGATAAAGCTATGCCAACTGTTTTTAAATCAACTGCGTGAAAGTGAAGGGACTATCGTCAATGTGGGGTCATCATTTGGCAGCATTGGTTACCCTTATCAAACAGCATACTGTGCCAGCAAATTTGGCTTAAGAGGTTTTACTGAAGCGCTATCCCGTGAGCTCACCGATTCAAAGGTTAGTGTGACTTATTTGGCTCCTCGCGCAACAGATACAGCGATTAATAACTGTCAAATTCGTGCACTAAATGAAAAGCTAGGAAATAAAATGGATCCACCAGAAGTGGTTGCAAAAGATCTTGTCGCACTGATTAATTCAAAGAAAACACAGCGCTTTATAGGTTATCCTGAAAAAATTTTTGCACGTATTAATGCGCTATTTCCACATCTTGTTGATAAAGCCATCGCGAAGCAGCTCCCTATCATCAAACGCTTTATCCATTAACTAACCCGAGAAAAATTATGTATAAATTAACAATGACAGTCTATTTAATACTCACTTGCTTGTTTACTGGTTCGGTAAGTGCCAATGAAGCTGAGCAATTGCTCTCTATTCAACACACATGGGCTGAAGCCAATTACGAATTAACTGATGACGCACAAATAAACGCGTTTACAACATTATCAGCGCACACTGCGCTATTTGTAAAAAGCTATCCAGACTCAGCACAAACACACATTTGGCATGGCATCGTGCTCGCTAGCTTTGCAGGAGCAAAAGGAGGATTGAGCGCATTAGGATTGGCAAAAGATGCAAAGTTATCGCTTGAGCAAGCTATAAACTTAGATGGAAATGCACTTAACGGATCTGCTTATGCCAGCCTTGCTACACTTTACAGTAAAGTACCTGGCTGGCCCATCGGTTTTGGCAGTGATAAAAAAGCGCAAGAAAATTTTAAGCTTGCACTCGCTTTAAATGAAAAAGGCATAGATAATAATTACTTATATGCCGAGTTTTTGTATGGCGAAAAGCAGTATAATCAAGCCAAAACGCATTTGCTCACTGCACAGGCTGCTGGGGTGAGAGATAATCGCCAAAAAGCAGATCAATACCGTCAACATGCGATTAGTCAGTTATTGGCAAAAGTGAATAAAAAACTAGAGAGATAACGCACGCTATGCATTTATTGTTAGTTGAAGACGATACTCTTGTGGCGCAAGGGCTTTGCCGCTCTTTGCGCCAAGAGGGCTACACGGTTGAACACAGTGGCACAATTAAGCATGCCTTGCAGTCTTTAGCCAGCAACGAGATTGAACTAGTCATACTCGATTTAGGCTTACCTGATGGCGACGGTTCAACAATATTGCAGCACATTAAGCAGCGCGTAAACGTGATCCCTGTGGTTATTCTAACAGCTCGTGGCAGTATTGATGACAAAGTGCAGGGGTTGGACATGGGGGCTGATGATTATTTAGCGAAACCATTTGACCCTGCAGAGTTATTTGCACGGCTTCGGGTCGCAAGTCGTCGTATAAATAAAGCACATACAAGCACATTACAGTGTGATGATGTTGTCATGGATACCTCTGCCCATACCGTGTTTGCAAATCAACGCCCACTCACGCTACCTCGCAAAGAATACATGCTATTGAAAGCCCTTATGGAAAACCAGGGTCGGGTATTGTCTAAGCAGCAACTTGAAAATAAGCTGTACCAATGGGGAGAAGAAGTCGGCTCGAATGCAATTGAGGTGCACATACATCATCTAAGGAAAAAGTTCCCGAGCGATTTTATAAAAACCTTACGCGGCATTGGCTATGTGGTAGGTAAACGTTAGTGTCTATTCGTAAGCGCCTCACGTTAATTTTACTCTCAATGATGGTGCTAACCTGTTTTTTAGCCTTCGTTAAAGGCTATCAAAAAAGCATGCGTCATGGTCAACAGCTGCTTGATAATGAAATGAAAATAATCGCTGCGGTGTTAATCCGGCAACCTCTTAACAGTGATACGCCCCCTATAGAGCTTAACAACAACAGTCCCTATTTGCTCTATCAAATTTGGCAAAAAGATAAACTGCTCAGTAGCTCCAGTCACTTAACATCCTCCGTGCTTAAATTTGATGATGGATTTCATACCGCGAACATCGCTGGTCAGCGTATGCGTGTGTTTATTCTCACGACGCCACTTCGTAAGGTGATTATTGCTGAGCCGTTTGCTAAACGTTACGAGTTGGCCGAAGCCGTTATTTTATCTGCCATGCTACCTATGTTGTGGGCCGTTCCTTTACTCGCTATCTTTATTAGTTTTTTTGTTAAATATGCGCTGGCGCCTTTAACCCGCTTATCAAAACAATTAGCTAAGCGCCAAGCGAATGACTTTACTCCCATTCACTGGCCAATTACCGATAAAGAAATCAAGCCCGTCATACAGCGTTTGAATGATCTATTTGAACGCGTTGAAGCAGCGTATTTACGTGAGCGTTTTTTTGCCTCTGATGCCGCACATGAACTTCGCACACCGTTGAGCAGTTTAAAAATAAACGTACATAATCTGCACAATAATGCACAGCATAGTCAACTCCATAGCGAAGAGTTAAATGCGATGGTGCAAGGCATTGACAGGTTAGGCAATATTGTTGAGCAAATGTTGATACTTGGGCGAACACACCCCGAGCAATGGCAAACACAGTTCAGCGCACAATCATTACTCTCTATTACACAACAAACCGTATCCTTACTCTACGAAAAAATAGATACAAAAAATCAAACTATTAGCCTCGAAGGCGATGATTTCACACTCTCTGGTGATGAATTCACATTAACGACTTTAATATCAAATTTACTCAGTAATGCGATAAAATACACGCCCCACAATGGCAATATCGTGATTAAAATGAGCCACCACGGGACACGCTATCATTGGCAAATTGATGATTCAGGCCCTGGAATGAGCGATGAACAAAAGCAGCGGGTTTTTAATCGTTTTTACCGTGTTGGTGGCGATAAACACCCATCAGGCGAGCAAGGGACTGGTTTAGGAATGGCCATTGTTGAACACATCATTGCTATTTACAATGCTCGAATCGATTTATCAAACAGTCCTCTGGGCGGGCTTTGCGTAAAAGTTACCTTTACAGGAGCGGCCTGTGGCTAAACAGTGCTTGTGGCTTTTTTGTGTCGTATTTTTATCTTTTACCGCAAACAGTAAAGAATACCGCGTGGTACTAAAAAACCACTTATTTTACCCTGCGAAAATAACCATTCCCTCAAACAAAAAAGTTAAACTGCTGATTGAAAATCAAGACCGAACTCCCGAAGAGTTCGACAGTTTTGATCTCAATAGAGAAAAGGTACTTTATCCAAATCGCACAAGTGTCATTTACATTGGGCCACTGGTCAAAGGAGACTATGAGTTTTTTGGTGAGTTTTCACCTAATACGGCCCGCGGTGTCGTTATTGTGGTAGATGAGGTGCAACATGCTGATAACTAGTTTAATGATGAGCCTTAACCAATTACTCCCCGTGGCAATTTTGTGGGTGATTTTACAAGTTTATAGCAAACAACCTGTCTTTATTATGTGGACAACGCTTATTTCAGGCTTACTCATGTCATTTTTTTATATGCAAGCCTCGCCGTGGTTAAGCCAATTGTATTCTTACCAAGGTTTAGAGTTTTCTCAAATAATGTTGTGTGTAATAACATTTATAGCTGTCTTAATATTTACGATAAAACGCCGTACTCTGGCATTTTATATTGCCGTTGTTAGTTCAATGACGCTGTATTTAAGTCATTATATTATTTATCTGACTAGTTTTTGGCAAAACGATGATGCAGGTATGAGCTTACTTGTTGGCTCTATTTTAGGCGTAGGCATCTGCATGAGCTTTAGCACCCTGTTGTTTTTTTTAATCCACGCCTTAAAACGTCAATGTGGGCTGCATTTAGTCATCACATTATTAGCATTAAACAGCGCAGCTAAACTACTTTTAGCGCTGGATTTAGCAAGCCAAACAGATTTAATTGCTAGCACAATGATAGTCTGGGATTTAAGGCATATTTTAAGTGAACAATCAGAACTTGGACGTGTATTACGTGCCTTAATTGGTTACGAAGCCACGCCTAATGTATTAAGTGTCATCACCTATTTTGCAAGTGCCACTGTATTTATCTTACTGTGCTATCACCCCTTTAAGTCTAAGGAGCAACAATGAATTTCGTTATTCGACTGTCAACCTTAATGTCGATGCTGGCTTGTATATTAACGCCATTTCAAGCCTATAGCGATGGCACGGTGGTTGATAAAGTATATCATCCATACGTGCTGCCATTTGAACGTGAGTTTGAATGGCGTTTAGTGTCCCATCAAACCGACAGTGGTAATAAACTAGCTCAGCGCATAGGAGTCGGTAGCGCAATCACTGACACCATAGCGTTAGAAGCATATGTCGTGGGGGAGCGTGATGACTATGGCGATTTTGGTCTCGCGGCTTACGAACTTGAGCTTCGCTGGCAGTTGATAGAACAAGGCAAGCTGTGGGCTGACTGGGGTGCGTTGTTTGAAATTGAAAAACAACACACAAAAGATATTTTTGAGGCCACGTCCGGTTTTGTCTTAGAAAAAGAGTTTGGTAAAACCAGCCTAACATTGAACGCTTTCTTAGTATACGAGTGGGGAAAGGATATAAAAAATGAATGGGAAACTGAATTTAGAGCACAGTATCGTTACCGTTATCGCGCCGCCTTCCAACCATCAATAGAGTTATATATGGGGGAAGACTTTGTTGGTATCGGCCCTGGTTTTATTGGCTTACAACGTTTTAATGGGCAAAAGCAATTAAAATGGGAAGCCGGGTTTATCACTGAAGTTAGCCAATCAGAGAAAAACCACAGCGTGCGATTCGCACTCGAATTTGAGTTTTAATCTTCTTGCTAATCGCTCATGCAATGACAACGTTTATTGCATTTAAGCTTTATGTAATGCTCGCTTTTCAACGGCACATTTTACTGCTTCTTCGATTGCATGTAACTTAAATGGTTTTGATATAAACATGTCCATCCCCGCTTCTTTACATGCTACTTTATCAGTTGCTGATGTATTGGCTGTCAACGCGACGATAAGCGTGTCTTCAAATGCGCTGATATTTTGTTTTCTTAATACCTTAGTTGCCTCAAGCCCATCGAGTACAGGCATGACACAATCCATAAATATGAGATCATATTTATGCTGTTTACACTTAAACACAGCATCTTGACCATCAACAGCAACATCCGCTTTAATATTAAACTTTTCCAGAGATGCATCCAAAACGAGTCTGTTTATTTGATTATCATCAACCACCAGCACAGATAAACCGCTTGTATCGATAGCACCCTCACTAAACTGTACTTTTTCGACTTGCATTTCACCTTCGGTTAACGGTATTTGTAACGAAAACGTGGTGCCTTGTTGGTACACACTATCAACATTTATCGTCCCTTTCATGTAATCAACAAGCTCTTTAACTATCGCTAAGCCAAGCCCACTTCCACCGACGCTTTTCTGGGTATCAACCTCTTGAGTAAACGGAGAGAAAAGCGACTCAAGAAACTCCTCTGTCATTCCCCTACCTGTATCACTGACCTTAATATCAAGCATCAAGTTTGAATCAGTATTTAGTGCATTCACTGAAAACTCAACACAACCAATCTCGGTAAATTTAAGGGCATTACTCAATAAATTTGACACAATTTGACTCAAACGCGTGTTGTCGCAATATGCCCAACAATCGTCAGGAACATGAATACTTGTTTTAAACTCAACGTTTGCTGTTTTAAATAAAGGAATATACAGCGAACTTAAATCTACAAAAATAGTTTTTAATAAAAAGTGGCTAGGCTCAAGCTTAAGTTCGCCGTGATTTATTTTTGAAAAATCCATCACCTCATTGATAATGCTGAGTAATATATCTGCACTTCTTAAGCCCACTTTTAATTTTTCTACTCGTCGGGTTTCATCTTTTTCCCCTAACAAGGTCGTTAGCATACCTGTAATTCCATTCAGCGGTGTGCGTAACTCATGACTTATTTTTGCCAATAGCATGCTTCTATCTTCTAGCATTCTTTGCG
This sequence comes from Pseudoalteromonas sp. H105, assembly GCF_001469215.1. Classification (GTDB taxonomy): domain Bacteria; phylum Pseudomonadota; class Gammaproteobacteria; order Enterobacterales; family Alteromonadaceae; genus Pseudoalteromonas. The sequence goes on along the minus strand of NZ_LOFH01000002.1, from coordinate 92,949 downwards.
CTAAAGCTTGCTTGCTTTTTAACTCAAGCCTCAGTTCAACAGACTCAGTAACATCTTGAAGCGTGCCAAATAACCGAACACATTTACCATCAACAAACTCAGCTTCACCAAAAGAGGACACCCAAATATGCTTACCCTTGCCAGTTAACAGCTCAAGTTCCAAATGCCATTTATCACCTACTGTCATGGCTTTTTCAACAGCTCGTATTATGTCTTCGCGGCTTTTTCCAGTTTTAAAAAACTCAATCGTTGATTTCAGCTCTGGTTGAAACGACATAGGAACTTGATAAATCCGCCTGACTTGGTCACTGCATGTTACTTTTTTATTTGATAAATCAACTTCCCACGTACCAATATTGGCTATGCCTTCTAGTTTTAGCAATGTGTTGTTATTTTTTATTAACTTTTCTGAAGCTATGCGTCGAGCAAATTCAGCCCCTAGCCATTGAGCAAATAGTTCGACATAATCGTATGCTTGTTCTGTAAAAGGTGCGGATGCGTTAGATGATGAAAAATTAACGGTGCCATAAGTGTCTGCACCCACTTTTATAGGCGCGCCAATATATGACTCTAACTGAAAGTTTATATAACAAGGGTGATTTGCAATTCGACTTGTTGAAGCTTGGTGAAACGCCAATGCACCATCAGCCGCCAAAGTGTGAAGGCAGTAGGTTCCAGATAAATCAAACGTTGTGTCAACGGGTAATGAATCATCAGGTGTGATTACATACTTAACGAGGTAAGATTGCTCGGTTATTTTACTCACTATCGCAATATCAAGTTTGAACACTTCAAGCCCAAAGCTTAATAAACTATATATTTTCTCATCAAAACTTTGAGTTTGATCTGAGACGATATCATGAAACCTTCTTAGGAAATTCAACCGTTTCACCCTTGATTTTTGAAGCAATAAAAATTAAATTTAACAATAAGCTACCCATAGTGAAAGGTCAATTAATCTTATGTTTTTATTATAATTAATAGGGTGTTAACCTTACTTCCAAGGCCTTTAAATGCATGTATCAAAAACAAACAATCGCTTAAAATAACTGTCTAATTAGAAATATGTATCTTAGAAGCAGATATGTATATACTAAATTTAAATAACGTAAGAAAAAATAGACCTATGACAACTCAAAAAAAGAAAAGCAATTTTTTCAGTAATCTAATCTTTAACATTATTTTACCTGCGGTTATTTTAAGCCGCTTCAGTACACCGGATACATTAGGCCCGGTTTGGGCTGTGGTCGTAGCACTGGCCTTTCCGTTATTATTTGGTTTATGGGAACTTAAGCAATCTGGAAAGGTTAACTTCTTCTCCATTTTAGGTATTATCAGTGTACTTTTAACAGGGGGGATTAGCCTCTTTGAACTAGATCCAAAGTACATTGCAATAAAAGAAGCGATGGTACCTGCCATTATCGGGCTTATCGTCCTTATTAGCCAATACACGCCCTACCCACTGATTAGAAAACTCTTGATCAATCCTGAACTGTTAGACATTGAGAAGCTAAATTTAGCCCTTGATGAACAAAATAATACCGCTGTTTTTGATAAAAAAATGCGTTTTGCCGGTTTCATTGTTGCCAGTGCCTTCTTTTTATCAGCAACATTAAATTACTTTTTAGCAAAAACCATTGTCGTCAGCATGCCTGGTACAACCGAATATGCTGAGGAGCTAGGCCGTATGACATGGCTAAGTTACCCGGTTATTGTCGCACCTACGATGATATTACTAGTGGGTGCAATTATTTTCACTTTTATGCAAATTGGTAAGTTAACAAAGCAGTCTATTGATGACTTTATATTGCAATAAAAAAGTGACCGTTAACGATACATTTTTATAAATCGCGTGACGCAATCCGCAACATACTCTGCTGGCGGAATTTCGTCAGCGGCTGCGTGACCCAATGCATGACGCAACTTCCAATCACCTGTAGTCATTCCTAGTAATTGTAAAGTGGCAAACTTAGGGTTATCGATATTAAGTAAGCCCGCCTCAGCAATATGACATATACATGTTTCAACTTGCTTTCTCACTACTTTTGGCGCAGCGTCATAAAACAATAATGCCAGCTCAGGGTATTCATCTTTATGTGCAACGCACGTGTCGTACACTTTTAACGCCTCGGGTGAAAATACTAAAGAAATAAAGCTGGTTAACACCCGTAAAAGGTTTTCTTGTAATGTTTGCGTGGCATCAAACTGCTCTTTACGTAAATTAGATGATGAACAGTGTGCAGTCACTGTTTCAACAAACAAGTTATTTTTATCTTTAAAATGGCTATACACAGTCTGCTTAGAAACCTCAGCTAACTTAGCTATTTGGTCCATACTGGTATTTGGAAAGCCTTTATCCATAAACAAGGTTGTTGCCGCAAAAATAATTTGTTGCCGCTTTTGTTCTGATCGATTTAAAGTCATTGCTTTCACCTTAAATCAAACTAGACAGTCTAGTTTGATTGGTTTATATTTACTCAAAATTAGACTCAACAGTCTAGTGTTAATCATAATGTGTACATACCAAAGTGCAAACTTTGTTCGCGACACAAAAATTCATTATTACTTGATACGGATATAGTCATGAAAAAATACTTTTTTAGTGCTTTTATCTTACTAACACCGCTGGTTAACTACGCACAAAGTTCAGTGCAAGTTGCAGCTTATACGCTTAAAAAAGAGCCTGGTTTTCATCAAGTACGCACGCTTAGCGGACAAGTCATTAAACAACATGATGCAAAGCTGAGCTTTGAATTTGCTGGTAAAGTAAAACATATCTACTTTGATCAAGGACAACATGTTAAACAAGGCGATGTCATAGCACAACTAGATAGCCAACTTTTAGATGTCGAGATTCAAAAATTACAGGCGCAGAAACAACGAATTAAAGCACAACGTGATTTAATTAAACTAGAAATAAACCGTTTAGCCACTCTCGACAAAAAAAACTACTCTGCCACGTCAGCACTTGATCAAGCCAAAACAAATTTAGCCGTTATAGATGCTGAAACTGCAGGTATTGCAGCTAACATGAATGAACTAAAGATCCGAAAACAAAAGTCGCAGTTAACCGCCCCCTTTACAGGTAAATTAGGACAACGATTTGTCTCTCAGGGCGAAACAGTTAGTGCAGGCACTGCTGTGGTTAGATTAATTGAGAATAACAATACCCAAGTCGTGATGAGCGTTCCATTAGTTTTAAGAGAAGCCGTTAATGACTCTGTGGAGATAACGATTGCTGATCAAAGCTACAAAGCTCAAGCTCTGAGTAAAGGCGCAAGCATTAACCCAAAAACGCAAACACTCACTATGCGTTTTGCGTTACCAAATGACGCCCAAGTATACCCTGGCCAATTAGCAAAATTAATGCTCACACAATTTAAGCCACAAGTTGGTTTTTGGGTGCCACTTGATGCACTTACTGATGGTATTCGTGGTACATGGCAGGTTTATCAAATAAAAAGCAATGTATTAGAGCCTATTATTATACAGCTTTATTATGCCCATGATGGCTATGCGTTTATAGCTGGGCCCCTTTCTGATGGCGATAAAGTTGTTGCTAACGGCATGCATAAGCTCTCAGCGAATATAGCCGTTCATATTGTTGAAAATCACAACGCAAAGGCATTGTAATGATTCGCTATCTATTTAATCATGGCCGTGTACAAGCATTAGTTGTTGCACTGCTTATTGTTAGTGGCTTAGCTGCATTAAGCGGCTTACCTCGCAGTGAGGATCCTCGTATCACCAACCGCGTGGCAATCATCACGACCGCACTTCCCGGTGCAAGTGCCGAGCGGGTGGAAGTGCAAATAAGCGAGAAAATTGAACAAAAACTAAAATCACAAGCAGAAATAAAGCACCTATCGTCGATTTCTCGCCCTGGTTTATCAGTGATCACTGTTGAATTAAAAGACGAAATAACCAAAGTCAAACCAATCTGGTCACGTATGCGTGACTTACTTGGCGATGTAACGAGCCAGCTCCCAATAAATGCATCACAACCGCTCCTTGATGATGAACGCGGGTACGCTTATACACGAATATTATCGCTTAATGCCAATGACGGCATCACAACCTTAGCAAACGTTAATCGCTACGCAAAAGAGCTACAAAACCAATTACGAAATGTACAAGGTGTTGAACTGGTGCATTTCTTTGGTCAGATTGATGAAGAAATATTGGTTGCTGTAGATCAACAAAAAGCGAGTTTGGCTAATCTGCCATTAACGCATATTTACGCTGCAATAAAAGGTGCTGATGCAAAAGTTGCCGCTGGTACATTAACCAATGATAAAACACAGATGCAGATTGAAGTGACAGGTGCATTTGATTCTATTGCACGCATTGGTGCCATTCCATTAATAAGCAATCAAACAACTGGGCAATACCAACTCTCTGATGTTGCTACAATCACTCGCTCTGTTAAGACTCCTGTTAGTGAAATAGCATTAATTGATGGGAAACCTGGAATTTATATTGCGATTCGCATGCTACCTAATTTGCGTATTGATACTTTTTCAGAGCGTATTGATGTTGCGATCAATAAATTCAAACAAGACTTACCTAAGCAAATTATATTACAGGATATTTTTGACCAACGCGGTTATACACAACAGCGTTTAACCGATTTATTGGGAAATATTACCCTGGGTTTTGTGCTTATTTTAACGGTGTTATTTGTAACTTTAGGCTTTAAAGCTGCACTTGTCGTGGGCACAGCTTTACCGTTAACAGTGCTATTTACACTGATCAGTATGCAATTATATGGATTACCAATCCATCAGATGTCGGTCACTGGTTTAGTTGTGGCACTCGGCATTATGGTTGATAACGCCATTGTGATCACCGACGCAGTTCAGCGCTTTCGACAACAAGGGCTCAATGCGATTGCTGCTGTTGAAAAAGCCGTTGCTCACTTTTGGTTACCACTTCTGGGTTCTACGCTAACCACTATTTTAGCCTTTGCGCCCATTGTTTTGATGCCGGGCGCCGCTGGAGAGTTTATCGGTGGGATTGCTTTAAGCGTTATTTTTGCATTAATTGGTTCTTACCTGATCTCACATTCTTTGGTTGTCGTATTTGCAGGGCAATTTATCACAAGCGAACAACGTCAAGGTATTTTTCATCGAGGTATAAGTACTCCGAAACTAAGTAAGCGCTTTAAATCAACCCTAGAACGGAGCTTAGAAAAACCAAAACTGACATTATTGTGCGTTTTCGCATTTCCCGTCGCAGGCTTCTTTGCTGCAGGGCAGCTTACCGAACAATTTTTTCCGCCTTCTGACCGAGATATGTTTCAAATTGAAGTGCACTTTGCTCCTCATGTAAGTATAGAGTCAACTCGCCAAGCCATTATCAAAATGGATAAAGAAATTCGCCAATCCCCAGGTATTGAAAAACTTGATTGGATGATCGGGACTAATTTCCCAAGCTTTTATTACAATATGTTGCAGCGAAACCGCGGCGCAAATAACTATGCTCAAGCCATGGTAAAAGTATCCGATTTTAAACGCGCGAATACGTTAATAACCGATCTTCAAGTGCAACTTGATAAATCCTTCCCAAGTGCACAAACGTTGGTGCGGAAACTAGAGCAAGGACCACCGTTTAATGCCCCAATTGAAATGCGTATTTATGGCCCAAACTTGGATAAACTCGCTGAACTGGGACAACAATTACGCACTATCCTCATTAGTCATAAGGATATAGTCCACACTCGACCTACTCTACTTTCAGGTTCACCTAAACTTTGGTTAAATACCGACGAAGCAGCACTTAAACATGCCGGCCTGAGCCTAAGCGATATGGCCAACCAATTGCAAAATCAATTTAATGGCGTCATTGCAGGCAGTATCATCGATAATACTGAAACGGTTCCTGTTCGTTTGCGAGTGGGAGATCAAAATCGTAATGATATTAGCGCACTGTTTAGCACTACACTAAATTCTGATCAGACTTTATTGGTAGAATCGTATGCAACAATTAAGTTAACCCCTTCACGTGGCTCTATTACCAGGCGCGACGGTGAACGAGTTAACATTATAGAGGCCTACCTAACCACAGACGTGTTACCGCAAACAGTACTAAATAAAGTGACTGCAGAAATAGATAAGTCGAACTTTGTTTTACCCCATGGCTACAGGCTAGATATTGGCGGTGAATCGCAAAAGCGCAATGAGGCTGTTGGAAAACTACTTGCCCAAGTCGGTATTATTATGGTGCTATTAATAACCGTGCTGGTAATGTCATTTAATTCATTTACCATTACAGGGCTAATATTAATCAACGCACTACAAGCGGCTATGCTTGGCTTGTTAAGTGTTTATATTGCTGGATACCCATTTGGTTTCACTGTAATTATCGGTTTGCTTGGTTTGATGGGGCTTGCCATCAACGCCGCAATTGTTATTTTATCTGAGCTTAACGCCAATCAGGCTTTAACAGATAAAACCAAAATAATAGCCGCAGTGATGACTTGCTCCCGCCATATTAGTTCTACCACAATCACCACAGTTGGTGGGTTCTTACCCCTGATATTAGCTGGCGGAGGTTTTTGGCCTCCCTTTGCCGTAGCGATTGCCGGGGGCACCGTCTTAACGACTATGCTGTCGTTTTACTTTGTGCCAGTAGCATATTATTTACTCGCTAAACGAAAAGTAAGCAGCAAAAAAAGACTAAGCCATACACGTTAATTTATACCACGTCGCTTAATTAAGTGATCTATTTTGAGGATGGAAAAACGTGTTGGTAGCTAGGCAAAAAACTTGCTATTTATTTGTTCTGAATGAGAATTTTATAACGCAAGTAGCGACACGTTTAGCCCCTCAAAATGATTAAGTATTATTGCTGTTAGTTTAGGTAAATACTAACAGCAATAAAATCGCTTTAATCAGTATTAGCTTGTTTATCGGTGAGTAGATACTTACAAGCCGCAGCTCTTGCTCCCAAAGCACATGCAGTAAACTCTTTCGTGCTTTGTAGCCATGTGCTTCATATGGCAACATAACCAAGCGAGCTTCTTTGCCTAATCCTTTGAGCGCAGCGTACATACGCTCACTTTGCATTGGGAACGTGCCGTGAGATTAAGAGTGGAGCTTCTTGTGCCCACGGCATTAATTGAAGTAATAGTTATTCACCTTTTACTTGTGTATCACTATCATTGAGTAGGTATTTATCAAGCCATTGTTCTTGCTCCCAAAGCACATGCAGTAAACTCTTTCGTGCTTTGTAGCCATGTGCTTCATATGGCAACATAACCAAGCGAGCTTCTTTGCCTAATCCTTTGAGCGCAGCGTACATACGCTCACTTTGCATTGGGAACGTGCCGTGAGATTAAGAGTGGAGCTTCTTGTGCCCACGGCATTAATTGAAGTAATAGTTATTCACCTTTTACTTGTGTATCACTATCATTGAGTAGGTATTTATCAAGCCATTGTTCTTGCTCCCAAAGCACATGCAGTAAACTCTTTCGTGCTTTGTAGCCATGTGCTTCATATGGCAACATAACCAAGCGAGCTTCTTTGCCTAACCCTTTGAGCGCAGCGTACATACGCTCACTTTGCATTGGAAATGTGCCTGAGTTCGGATCTTCCTGTCCGTGGATCATGAGCATTGGTTCATTTATTTTTTCAGCATGGAAGAATGGAGACATCGCACCATATACACCTTGCGCTTGCCAAAAATCACGCTCTTCACCTTGGAAACCAAATGGCGTTAGTGTTCGGTTATAAGCGCCACTGCGCGCAATACCCGTTTTAAATAAGTCACTGTGCGCTAATAAATTAGCAACCATAAATGCACCGTATGAATGCCCTGCAATGGCTATTTTATCTTTATTTGCAATGCCTTTTTCTACAAGCACATCAACAGCTGCCTTAGCACTGGCTACGAGTTGCTTGCGAAATAAGTCATTTGGCTCTTTTCCATCAACACCGACAATGGGCATTTTAGGATCATCAAAAACAGCCACCCCTTTTGCAAGGTATGGCATAGGTCCCCAGTAACCTATATAGGTAAACTCATAAGGCGATTCACGTACTTGAGATGCAACCGCTTTATCTTTATATTCGAGTGGGTATGCCCACATTAATACGGGTAACGTGCCTTGAGTTTTATCGTAACCTGGCGGTAAATAAAGCGTGCCTGAAAGTTCAACACCATCATCTCGTTTATAACGCACAAGTTCTTTGGTTACCCCTTTAAATGCAGGGTATGGGTGTTCAAACGTTGTTAACTGAGTCAGTGTGTTTTTACTTAAATCACGAATAAAAAAGTTCGGTTGTTCGACTTTAGACTCACGAATAGTAATCAACCTGTCACCATCATCGTCAAGCATTGCTCTAATTCGTTCATAGTATGGCGCTTTGGATTGCCACAAACGTTTTGTCGTATTTGTTTTGATATCGTATTGATCTAAAAACGGGACATTCCCTTCATCAGAGGCCCCGTTACCACGCAAGTAAATATAACGCCCCCCCACCACTTTGATCACACTACTACCTTGATCATTTCGTTCGTATATAGCACGGCCGGGATCTTTGTATGCATCATTATAACTACGCTCAGAAAACAGCACTCGATTTCTGTCAGCATTACGAGGCTGAATCACAAACGTGCGAACTTGGCGGTCACTAAAGCGCCAATCACTGAGCATAGCGACATTATCATTTGCCCATTCAATGCCCGCAAAACGTCGCTCTACTTTTGCAAATAGTTTAGGTTCACGCTTAAAAGGTGCGCGTAAGCTATATAAATAATCATGGTGCTCGACTTCAGTTTTCATATCACCACCATCTTGGGCCTCTGCCCAAATAACTTCGGCACCTTGATCTGCACGCCATTCAAAGTCACGGCGACCAACACGAACGCTGTCGTAGCCTTGAGGAATATTATCTGCAAGTGGTTGCTTGGCCAACTCTAGCAGCGCATAACCACGCATACCCCATATTTGCCATGTGGTTGCAAAGCGATTGTAAGGCACTTGATACGAAAACGGCTCATCAATCCCCCCAACAAGCAAATTTGTAGAATCAGGCGAAACAGAAAACGACTTAAACAATGCTGGCTTACCGATAGGACGAGCAATCCCACTGAGTGGAATATAGGTTAGTTGACCTTGCCCATAAAATTTAAATTGTTGTTCATCAAAGGGACTGGTTAGCAAGTTTTGATAAGTACGCGCAGGGGCTTTTTCACCCGTACTTTGCTGAATCACTGGCACCACATTTTGTGTGTTAGTTGTAAGGCGTGGCTTAGTAATATTAACCGCTGCGTTAGCAACAATTGCTGTACTATCTGGTAGCCAAGCATACGGGCTGCTAGTTAATACCGAGTTTAATGCCACATCAGATAATTGACGTGCTTGTTTTGTTTGTGTGTTGTAAAGCCATAAGTTAGCTTGGTCTACTTGCTCAACAATAAATGCTAAATATTGGCTATCTGAAGACCATTTAGGTGAACGTAAAATACCTGCAGGTAAATTATTAACCTCTATAACACTCCCTGTTTCTATATGCTTTAAAGTCAAAGCGGTAAACTTGGTACGTGCACGCGAGCGAGAAAAATTAGCAGGATTAAGCTTAACACCAGCAAGTTTAAACTCTTCTTTGGCAAGATCATCCAGTGACTCAATACGTTTACGGTCAAACAGTGCAAGCCACTGACCATCTGCTGATAAATAGCTGCTCGGGGCTAACTTAGCGTCAACTACTGCAGCCAAATCAGTCGATGGGGTTTGGTAACCTTCGTTCGCATGGGCGTTTTTAACGACCCCAAAACTCATTATCAGGGCTAAAAAAAGCGGCATCGCTCTCATAGTGTGTCCTTTGTTATTTTTAAAATAGCTGTGCATATATAAGCATGATTTATAAAACGCATAAAGTTTTTACGTTAATTCACTGTTATCAACACAAACATCAATGCTAAATACAAGCTTTTATGACTTTATGACTAAATTTAAGTTAGACTAAGCGCTTAAATTGCATCCGTGTATACTAAAGTTAATGAATAACAATTCCCCCAAAGTCACAATTTTTGACGTAGCAAGAGAAGCTCAAGTATCTAAATCAACGGTATCTTTAGTACTCACACGCAGCACGAAAGTAAGTGAAAAACGTAAAGAAAGAGTGTTGCACGCTATTGATAAGTTAGGCTACGTCTATAACCGTGATGCAGCAGCATTGAGAAGTAAACGTTCAAATTTAGTTGCCTTGGTTATAAATGATTTAACCAACCCATATTCAGCGCAATTGGCCGTTGGCCTTGAAAGCCATATTCATGATATGGGGATGCTGCCAATGGTCGTGAATACAGGTGAAAGCTGGGAGCGTCAGCAACATATTGTCAAAACGCTGAAAGAATATAATGTCGCTGCTTTTATAATGTGCCCAGCACCAAGAACAGAACAACGCTGGATTGATGACCTCATTGCAAATGGTTCTCATGTTATTAATATTATGCGCGAAGTGCCTTTTAGTGGCGCCCCAACCATTTTACCTGACAATAAAAAAGGGACGCACTTGGCAACCACGCATATTCTAGAACAAGGTATTACTGATATTGCATTTTTAGGGGGCACCGATGACCTATCTGATCACCAAGAACGTATCAGTGGATTCTTGTCTGCACTTGCAAAGTTCAATATCAGTGAAGAGAAGCCCATCATTCAAGCTGCAACCAACCGTCAAGGTGGTCGAGATTCATTTAAAACGCTTTATTCACGTAACCCAAAGATAAAAGCGGTAATTTGTTTTAGTGACGTTATTGCGTATGGCGTTATTGAAGCGATTCAACAGTTAGGTCTCACCCCAGGTAAAGATATAAAAGTGGTTGGTTTTGATGACTTAGCAGATTCAAAATTAATGTCGCCCTCATTAAGTACAGTTAGCATTAGCGCTGATGAGATTGGCAAACGGAGCTGCAAAATTTTACAAGAGCTACTAAGCAGTAATACTGCCCCTCTTAGAACATTGATCGATGTAAACTTACAAATTAGAGATTCAAGCAAATGAAAAAAGTGTTAGTGATTGGCTATGTATGGCCAGAGCCAAATTCATCCGCGGCAGGTACCCATATGATGTCGTTGCTTAACACATTTAGAGCACAAAATTGGCAAGTAGAATTTGCCAGCCCGGCACAAAAAACTGAGCATATGGAAAATTTAGATCAATATGGCATAACAACTCAAACGATTGCACTTAACTGCAGTAGTTTTGATGAATATGTCAGTGCCTATGCTCCTGACATTGTTATGTTTGATCGTTTCATGATGGAAGAACAGTTTGGTTGGCGTGTTGATAAACACTGTCCTACTGCAACCAAAATACTCGATACAGAAGACCTACAATGTTTAAGAAATGCACGCCATGAAGCCCATAAAGGTAATCGAGCATTCAGTAAAAGTGATTTACATTCAGATATAGCAAAACGTGAGATAGCCGCTATTTTACGATGTGATCTAAGCTTAATAATTTCAAGTTTTGAAATGCAATTACTGGCTGAGGTTTTTAATGTTGATAGCCGCTTATTACACCTTTTACCTTTTATGGTAGATTTGCAGGCACTTCCCACCCAAACAAAGTCATTTTCTGAACGCACACACTTTATGACGATAGGCAACTTCCGTCATGCCCCTAATTGGGACGCGGTGCTTTATTTACAAAAGATTTGGCCTCTTATTCGCAAACAGCTTCCCGCTGCTGAACTTCATATTTATGGCTCTTACCCACCACCAAAGGCAACGGCATTACATAACCCTAAAACAGGTTTTCTAATCAAAGGGTGGGCTGATGATGCCTATAAAGTGATGGAAGACGCCAGAGTCTGTTTATCGCCATTGCGTTTTGGGGCCGGAATTAAAGGTAAATTACTCGAAGCCATGATTATGCAAACACCCAGCATTACCACCTCCATTGGTAGTGAAGGAATGCATGGTGAACTACCTTGGCCTGGGAAAATAGAAAACGACCCACATGATTTTGCAAATGCTGCCGTTGCGTTATATCAAAATGAATGTGATTTTTTAAATGCCCAAAAAAATGCACATACATTACTTAATATTCGCTACGATAAATCCCAGTTAGCGGTTGATTTTATAAATAAGATTAACGCTATTGAAGCTGAATTGCCTGCCCATAGAGAAGCAAATTTTACAGGCCAAATGCTTAAACATCACACAATGCGCAGCACACAGTATATGGCTCAATGGATTGAAGCCAAAAACAGGTAAAAAAAACTAGACAGACGCTAATTTGTGTTTAAAATCGCCGCGAAACAGGGGGTATTAACTGCTGATCTATTCTAGCAGTAATCAGGTCTCCGGCGCTGTGAATTGAAAGCAGCCACTGTTGAACATAATTTCAACTATAAAAGAAATACAGCTCCTAAGTAGGCAAGTTTATAAGCATTGTCTATATTTTTTAACTGAATAATTTAAACTTTGGTTCAATAATCATTTGAAAACCGCAACGTTTACTGAAAAACGAAAATTTATAGTAAAACTTGGTAAGATGCTTCATAAGTACGGTACCCCTGCGTACCGACTTGAAGCTCATTTAATGGAAATTGCCACTTACTTAGGCCTTAAGTCGTCATTCGTCATGTCACCAACCTCTGTTACGTTCGTGATATGGACCGATGGCCATGAAGATGAGTACACACATGTAGCTAGAGTAGATCCTGGCGATCATGATTTAGGCTCATTAGCTGATACAGATGATCTCGTAAATAAAATGCTCAATGGGGAGCTAACGCTTCAAGAGGTTGATCAACAGCTTGACATTATTTTTGATGCCCCCCCTCCTTACAACCGAGTATTAACCGGTATCGCATTTGCAACCTCTGGCGGCGCGTTTGCAATGTTGATGGGCACGAGTTGGAATGACGTTATATGGTCAGCTCTGTTAACCTTAGTTGTTTATTTATTCGTGCTTTGGTCTGCGCGGTCTAAACGTGTTGGGCACATGCTTGAACCCCTCGTCGCTATTGTTTCAGCAATATTGGCCTGTGCAATTAGTGTTTATATAGACGCACAAATAAATATTCGTCTTATTGTGCTTTCCGCCATCATTGTTTTTATACCAGGACTTGCATTAGCACTGGGTTTAGCGGAGCTTGCTGCTAGGCACCTAGTCTCTGGCACAGCGCGAGTCATGGACTCGTTTATGCTCTTATTTAAACTGTACTTTGGCGCATTTATTGGTATTGCGATTGGTTTTGCGCTCTTTGGTCAAACTGACTTTGTGCCACCAGAGCCACTACCAAAGTGGACTGCATGGCTAGCAATACTGCTTTTATGTAGTAGCTTAATCGTTATTTTTAGAACTAAACTTAAGCATGCAGTCTGGTCAATTGCTTCTGGCTTTATAGCTTATGGGACTAGTGTTGGCCCTGCTATTTATTTAGACCTAGATTACACCCTAGGCACATTTATTGGCGCATTTTCAGTGGGTGTATTTAGTAATCTATTTAACCGAGTGGCCAATGCACCCGCCTCTATTGTCGCTATGCAAGGCTTGATTGTGCTAGTGCCTGGTAGTAAAACCTATATCGGCTTAAACTCCTTGATTGAAGGTCAAGATTTTGTTCACGCCGACCACATTGGACAACAAACGTTTTTAATCTTTATGTCGCTCGTCGCTGGGTTAATCTTTGCGAACGTTGCGCTGCCCCCTAAGAAAAGCCTATAAATGAGTGCTTAGCGCAGGCTAAGCACCATTTCTACCTATTTTTGTTGTAGACTTATTTCCAATAATATTTATTACACATTACCTCTCGTTATTTCACTGTGTATATACCTCCTACAATCGGCGTGTTTTCACCAAAGCGCTATTTAAAAAACAGAAAATATCAACAAACATAAAACAAAATTCACAATGAATTGAATGATGACAGTGTAAGCCTCTTTCGAATGTGACTTCTCTAGCATTAATACCAACAGTGCAACGCCATAAATAACTTGAGTGGCTATATATTAGTGAAAAGTGATTGCTATACACATCACAAGTTGTGAAATGATTAAAAAGTTAAAAAATATTCTTTGAGTAAACTTAATTTATTAAAAAATAACTTTCAAAAAACAATTTTAAATTAGTGTTTTTAAATAAGAAAAATAAAGTATAAAATAATTTCATTATCATTTTTGTTACTTTCACAACTATTCACTTAGTTTCAAGACTCAGCAAATCAAAAGGCGTTTAATGGATACAACAAACTCAAGCCAATAAATGTTATCGCCATATACCTAACATCATTTGCAGCTTTGGGGGCGTGAGTCGGTTGATAAAGGCTGTATTTAAAAATGAATTAGGCCAATGAACCATACCGTTAAACATTAAAACGAAGTGTTGATTCAAGGGGAATCGAAAATGATAAATATAAAAATGAATAAACTTCATCTGGCAATAAGTGCATCACTGTTCACATCCACATTAAGCTTACCTATGGTAGCACACAGTGCTCAAGCGCAAAATACAGACGAAGTTGAGGTTATTCAAGTACGTGGTATTCGCGGTAGTGTTGTGAAATCGCTCAATACTAAACGTTATGCAAATACAATTGTCGATGCAGTTACCGCTGAAGATATTGGCAAATTCCCCGATCAAAATGTCGCCGAATCATTGCAACGTATCACGGGTGTTTCTATGAGTCGTGCATTTGGTGAAGGTGAAAGAATCAGTATTCGTGGTACATCTGAAAACCAGAACCGTACATTACTCAACGGCCAAGCGGTTGGATCAGCTGATTGGTGGGTTGATTCGTCAGCAAGTCGTGGTTTTAATTTTACTATGTTGCCTTCTGAAATTGTGTCTGGCCTTGAGGTCTATAAGTCGCCTGAAGCTGATATCGATGAAGGCTCGATCGGTGGTACGGTTATTGTAAGAACCCGTAAACCACTTGACCTTGATGCAAACAAAATTGCGGGTTCTATTTTAATGCAGCACAGTGAAGTTTCAGGTGAGACAGACCCTCAACTGGCTGGTTTATATAGTTGGAAGAACGATGAAGAAACGCTTGGTGCACTTATATCTGTATTCAAGCAGGTTCGTAATCTTCGCCGAGATGGTATTGAATCTTGGAGCTGGACGCACCGTGACATCACACTCGAAGACGGCACCGAAATAGACAATGTATATACACCTGGCGGTGGTGGCTCTGCAATGTTTACGCAAGAGCGGATCCGAACGGGTTTTAACCTAACATTACAATACCGCCCAACAGATGATATTGATATTACTTTCAATGCACTTGATTCGACAATGAAAGCCAACAATGCAAATCAAAACTTCTTATGGCTACCGGGCTATGGCGATTCTAAGTACACGTCTTTAGATGTAGTTCAACATGATAAAGTGGGCAACTTTGCACAAGCTGGCACACTAGGCCTATCTCCTGGCGGAAACAACATTCTTGATGAAACAAAGGTTCGTAATTCAGAATTAAAAACAAACTCATACGATTTAAAGCTTATTCATGAAGGTGAAAACTGGAAATCATCTTACCACCTAGGCGTGACCGAAGGCTCTGGTGGTACGCAGACTGACAGAAGTGTCGGTTGGGAAGGAAACGCAGTACATAGCTACAATGCAGCTAATGTTGAAAGTATTGAAACAAACTATGCAAAAAGCCCTGCTGATGGTTCACAGTGGGATTTAGGTTTTTTACGTTACGACTCAAATGATGCATTAGATAAAGAATACTACGCGCAAACAGACTTTGAACGGGCGATTGATGTTTCCGTTTTTAGCAAGCTCAAATTTGGTGTTAAATACCGTGATCATAAACGTGAAAATGTTCGCTTACAGTCTCAAACTCGCACGGATTTAGATTGGAGCTTAGCGGATTATTCAAACGCTTCACCCAGTGACTTTTTATCCGGAATTGGGACGAGTGGCACGCTAAGAAACTACGCAATGACTGATTTATCGAAAGTACGTAAAGACGGTGACGCACTCGATTGGCAATATAATTTATTATTTGATAGTAATTTTGCAATTGAAGAAAATATTTTTGCAGGTTACGTAAAAGCAGATATTGATGTTGAAGGAATGCGCGGGAATATTGGTGTTCGTTTAGTTGAGACAAAACAAACGACAGGCGCTTACGTAGGCCCGTCAGATGCCAAAGTATGGCAAGAAGAAGACACCAATTATTTTGATATATTACCCAGTTTAAACTTAGCAATCGATCTGAATGATGAGATGCTATTGCGCATTGGTGCAGCGCGCGTTATGACACGCCCAGACTATGCTGCAATGACAAATGCGACTACCTACAATACTGAAACTCGCGTGGGCACCGGTGGTAACTCAAACATTGACCCATACCGTGCAACTCAATTCGATGTAGGCTACGAATGGTACTTTGCTGATGCGGGTATTTTTTCGGCCGCCATTTTCTATAAAGACTTACAATCTACGCTAGGAAATAACACCCAAACCGAAGTATTTGATGGCATTGAAATTGAGATTAGTCGACCTATTAATGGCCCTTCTGGCACACTCAAAGGTTTAGAGCTTGGTTTTCAAACCGAAATCACGCAGGGCTTTGGCGTTGCAGCTAATTACACGTTTGTAGATGGTGAGTCAAAAGACGTCGAAGGTAATGATGTTTTAATACCTGGGATTTCAGAGCACACCTATAATATTAGCACGTACTATGAGTCAGACACATTTGGTGGACGTATTTCATATAACTACCGCACAGGCTATGATACGGGTCGTGCATGGCCAGGGTACCAAGATGATTATGGCCAAGTTGATGCAACATTTAATTATAATGTGACTGAAAACATCACCGCCGTTTTTGAAGCAACTAACTTAACCGACGAACATACGTTTAGCTATCAAGAAAAAGGCGTCAAACAAGCATTAACGGGTGTTTATGCTGATGGCCGCCGCTTTTCTGCAGGTATTCGTTTCAACTTTTGATAACGATTTAGTCGATACTCCTAGCTAACACAGGTCATCGACTCTCGCCAAGGATGGCCGCCCCTATGCCCAGGGGTTTAAAGCAGGCAACCTTTTTGGTTGCCTGCTTTTTTTATTAAATACATCGCATAATCGCGCTAGTAATAATAAACAAAACAAGTACAATCAGTAAGTAAAAACACCACTAAGTATATGTTAGCAATAACGCAAGTTTATTAAGTGTCAGCAAAATTATTTAACTACTCAGCCAAACTTACACCATGCTTTTTATTTTTAAAAGTGTGTATTTTTGTGTGTGGACTGCTGTCCGGGTTTAACGCTAAAGCAGACCTCCTGAGTGCAACACTTGATTACCACCAAGGCCACTTTTCAAAAGCAAAACAAGAATTTTTACAACTCGCGCAACTTGGCAATCCAGATGCGATTTACAACATAGCAGTAATGTATTTACACGGGCAAGGTGTTGAAAAAAATACAGCACAAGCCTATGCATGGTTTAGCCTAGCAGCTGATTTTGGCTTAATTGATGCGCGAGATACCGCCATGCTAATCGCTAAGCAAACGCAAAACAGACAACCTCTTGATGATGCTTATGATGCACTGTTAAAGCAACTTAGTTTTCAATGGTATAGCGAGCAGTTAAAACCCGAACTGACTATGACCCCCATTGATGACGCGGCAATCGTACGTGATTATATGGTCGAGCCTAAATACCCAGAGCATGCGTATAAAAATGGCATAGAAGGCTGGGTCTGGCTTGAATTTGATATAGACGAAAGCGGTGCGGTTACTGATATAACCATTATTGATTCCAACCCTGAAAAAACATTCGATAAAGCCATCATTAATGCCGTTAAACGCTGGCATTACCAAGCCAATAAAGATAACTTGCCTCACTACAATAGGTCACTAATTTACCATTTCACGACTTATAAAGGAAAACAATACGCGCAAAGCTTTAAAAGCCAACAACGTCAGTATAATGAAAAAATCACTGATTTAATTGATGCTGCTGAGCAAGGTAATGCCATTGTTCAATACTATATTGCAAATTGGCTTAGTTCTGATGAATACAATGCAACGCGTTTATTGAAATACCATTGGCAACAAAGTAATGCCAGTGATGAACTTTTATTAAAATCTGCAACAAATGGCTACGCCAATTCGCAATATCGTATTGGAGCAAATTTATTACGGGGTGAATACGGCAAAGTAGAGCGAGAAAAAGGCCTCAATTGGGTGTTACTCGCCGCGCAAAATGGATTCGCCCAAGCTCAATACCGATTAGGCAGAGAATTACTCGATAAAAAGTACCTTGATTATGCACCTAATAAGGCAATGAAGTGGCTAACAGCGGCTGCAGAACAAGGGTTATTTAGTGCTAAGAGAGAGCTTGCAAAGCTGCTATTCTCACTTGACAATGCAGATATGCCCGCCGTAAATAGAGCACTGGAATCAGCGTTAGCTGATGATCCAACTCACCCCGCCCTGCTCTTGATACAAGCGAAAATAATAACCCAAAAGGACCCGCGCGCAGCCAAAAGAATCGCACAAAAGGCATTAAAAGAAGCCAAAAGCAGACTTTGGTATACTGGCAATATTGACACTTTTATTGCATCACTGCCTTAATTGCTTTGTGTAAAAGAATATCGGTTTCAATGCCATCGACTTGGCTAAAGACCACGTGCGTTCCGTCAGCTGAGCTACTTATGTTTAAATTAATATCCAAATCGTAGCCATACACACCAAGTTCCTTGATGAACACGTTGCGCTTTTGCTCTGTTAAATAGCAATATAGCCGGAGTTGATGTCCTTGCCTGAGTACATAATACACTCCTGCATTAAACACCGCAGGCTTAAAAAGCGCTAGCGAAGGCAACAATTGTGATAACGGCAATTGATGCTCAAGCTCTGCAGCTAAAAAACTCGCGACATGTTGCTCATATTCAATATAAGAGGCATTAAGTTGCCAAAGTGAATGCTCTCCATCAAGCGTTTCTAATGATGCCTTGTCTTTTACTAAGGTATTACTTGTTAATTGAATATCATAACGCCAATCTTGCCATTGCCCTTGCGGATTCATTGCTTGGTAATAAATACTGTGGCTGTCTTGTGCCCAATGAACGCCATTGAGTTGTTCAAAACCAGAAATAATCGGCACTAACCGCCGAGAGAAGGTATTGATCAAATAAACATTATTCAGCTTATCCGCTAATAAAATGTTATCGCCATTTGGCGAAAATAATAAATACTTAGGTGTTATATCGCTGGGCAAAGTCGCAATCAAATTAGCACTTTTTCGTTGTTTATGTTTCAGCCATACTTCACTACGTGTAAACCCTGTTACCCCCCGTTTCTGTAATGAAATAAACGCACTTTGCTGGCCATCTAACGATACTGCTGGCAATATATCCATACGTGATGACGATGATAACTGCTGAGCACTTTTTAGTATTTTCTCTGTGCGTAAATCTAGTTCAATCTGATATAAATTAATACGAGCGTGCCCTTCAGCATGCGCAATATCGCCAGTAAGCGGGTTTATCGCAATGTCAGCAATAAAGCCTAAAGGTTGATGAATCGTTTGCTCGTTACTATCATACCCATAGCGTCTTAACGCATCATCCCCAAGCCAATAATAACCGCGCTCACTGTCTAATAGTAATGGCGCATGCGAATGGCGGCTTTGCTTTATCACGCTTCGTTTAAGCTTTGCATTTAAATCCACTTCGCTAAGGCTATACCAGCCAGCGTTCTTTTCTAATATAAGTAGCTTATTGTCAGTATTAATATCAAATGCTAATGGCTTAAAATCCCCGACCACTTGTTGTGATACTAATTTAGGGCTCGGGGTAAGTGATAATGTGTACTTAATTAAACGTGGTTGTTCATCCTGCCAGTGAGTTGTGTATATGGTGCGCTCATCAACCCAGTGTAACTTAGTTGGTCCGTGGCGTTGTTGGCATCTTGTAAGCCTAAACTCAGGGCTTAAACGCCACGTCTCAATGGCATTGGCAACAGACATAACTCGAATATCACAACTAATTGGGTCATATCTGAAGTAAGCTAACCATTTTCCATCAGGCGACCAAACCGGTGCTTCCTCAGAGTAACCTGAGTTTTTAATACTATGGACCGTTTTACTCTGATTATCGTACACTGCCAAATCAAATTGACTTTGTTGATCGTTTGATTGACTAAAGGCCAAGTATCGGCCATTCGGTGAATAACGTAAAAACACTTCAGCGCCAGGCGCAGAGGTTAATCGCGATTGATATTGATAATCTAACTGCGCCTGTTCGGGAGCTAATAAATATTGGCTTAATAAAGTAAATAATGCACCCAATACTAACCCAGCAAAAATAAACAGTGCAGAAGTGCGTGGACTCGCTGGCACAACCTTTTCAAGTATGGTCGGTGCATCACTCACGCTAGCAATCAGTTGATAACCTACCCGTGGAACTGTACGAATAAAATACGCTGTATTTTTATCATCGCGTAAACTTTTTCGTAATTGGGTCACCAATTGGCTAACAGAATTATCACTGACAACGACATCAGGCCAAACAGCATCCATTATCGTGTCTCGCGTTACCGCTTGCCCTTTTTGGGAAATCAGTAATCGAAGCAGCTGCAACTGTTTAGCCTCAATTGGGCACCATTTTCCTGCCACCTTAATTTTTAATGCGGCAAAATCAATAAGCACATCATTGAGTAATAACTTTTTTGGTTCTGCTTTTGACATTGTTTGGTTTTTACACAGGTTAATCTATGGTTAAATAAGCGGATAAAGCGTATTATAGGCAAATACGGTACACAATAGCATAGCAAACTGCGACGTACTTATTTTATAACTGCTTCTCATAATTAGTATTTTCTCATGTTGTTTTAGTTGGGTTGAATATGACAATAAAAATCATAAGTTTTGTTAACATAACCGTTATTCTTAGTGTCTTCTTCGCCTCGCTCGGGGTCGCTAAAACGGATCCTCAAACAAACCCAAGTCAATTAGAAACCATACAAATTAGGGGTTACCATGACAGCGCTGTCAAGTCTCTTTTGGACAAACGCGATAGTCAATCTATTATAGATACTATTAGCGCACAAGACATCGGGAAATTTCCTGATAAAAATGTGGCAGAAGCACTCCAAAGGGTGACTGGCATTTCACTTTCAAGGGCACAAGGTGAAGGTGAACGCGTAGGAGTCAGAGGCACAACACCAGAGCAAAACCGGACATTTTTGAATGGCCAGTCTATTGCATCAGCTGATTGGTGGATCTCGACCCAGCCCAACAGAGGATTTAATTACACATTATTGCCCGCGGAATTAGTCGCCTCTTTGGAGGTATATAAAACACCGCAAGCAGATCACAATGAAGGGTCATTAGGGGGCACTGTCAATATAAAAACCCAGCGCCCTTTGCACATACAAAGTAATCAGTTTGTAATTAATGCGCAAATGCAATACAACGATTTATCTGGTGAATTTGACCCTCAGCTAAATACGTTTTACAGCTGGAAAAACCCTGAAAAAGATCTCGGGATACACCTTACATTTACTCGAAATCATCGCTCTTTAAGACGTGACGGTCTAGAATCATGGGGCTGGCACGAGCAAAACTTTAATAAAAATACGCAAAACCAACTGACCGCAACAACAGATGAAAATGCAGATGTAAAAAACATTTGGACAGCTGGCGGTGGCGGCTCTGCTATTTTTCAACAACAACGAATATTAACAAGCGCAACAGCAAGCATCGAATACCAACCTAATCTTAACTGGAACATACAACTCAACACCTTATACTCAGTGCTTAATGCTGATAACAGTAATCAAAATTTTTTATGGCAACCAAGCACCGTATTTGCAAGAGGCGGTCACATTAGTTCTCCAGTGATTGTTGATGGTACGCTTGCTTATGCTAAATACTCAACAGTGCCCAACAATAACTCACAAAACTTACCTTTTAGCACAGCCATGGAGGCTATTTGGCGTGAATCACAAATTGATACCAGTAACCTGCACTTATTAATAACACAACAAGCAAATTTGTGGCAAAACCAGTATCAAATAGGTTTCACAAAAGGGGGGGGAGGCTCTAAACAAGATTACACATCTCAGTTTTCGACTAATACCGCGTTTACAGTTGATACACGCCAAAACAAGAATATAATCGCAAACTATGATGTATCACCACTTGATGCGCAGGCGTGGCAACTGACTGAAGCACGCAATGATAGCCAAGACTCAAATGATCAAGAGCTATATCTGCAAGGTGATTTTGAACGTGTGGTTGATCATTCACTCATTAGCGCTTTTAAACTGGGTGCGAAATATAGAGATCATAAGCGTGATTTTATTCGTTACCGCTCTTTTAATGGTGCATTTGATGGTTTAGTCCAACAACTTGATTGGACTTTAGCCGATTACCCTGGGCAATTTCCAACGGGCTTTTTAGCTGACATTGGTAATGCACAAACACTAAAAGAATATAGCTATGCAGATATTAATAAACTATCTCGCGATTTTAAAAATATAAATTTTAACCAGCAAGAAGAAAAAGCAAGCCGATTTGATATTCAAGAACGCACATTAGCAGGTTATGTTAAATTAATGCTGGAAGGACAAGATTACCGCGCAAACCTAGGGTTAAGACTAGTAAACACAGAACAAGATGCGAGTGCATATAAGCGCATTGGCTCACCGATTTCACAACAGCAAAATTTTGTTTGGCAGCAACATAATAAAAGCTATATTGATATTTTGCCCAGCGTCAATGTGAGTATCGACCTGACTGAAAACCTAATTGCGCGGATCAGTGCAGCTCGTGTGATGTCGCGTCCACAATATAACCACTTAATGCCTTCAACTAACTACAATGTTACTCAAGCACAAGGCCAAGGCGGGAATCCAGATTTAGATCCCTATCGTGCAAGCCAATTTGATTTTAGCCTCGAATGGTATTTTGATGATGCCGCCTTACTTTCGATGGCCCTATTTAACAAAGACGTTGAGTCATTTGTTGAATTTAAGCGTACCATTGAACAGCATGAAGGTATAAACATGACCATAGATCGCCCAATCAATGGGAATGGAGGCACAATACGTGGTGTTGAATTAGGGTATCAGCAAGAGCTGTTTTATGGTGTAGGTCTCATTGCTAATTACACCTTCGTGGATGGTAACCGCACTGATAGCTCAACAGGTCGCAAAAATTATGTGCCTGGCACCTCAAAACACACGGTTAATTTAACAAGCTACTATGACAATGAATGGCTCAGTGCACGCTTAGCTTATAATTATCGAACACATTTTGCCACTGGCGTCGGCGAAGCTATCATGGACGATTTTGGCCAACTAGATGGGAATCTCACTTTTAAAATCAGTAATCACCTCGATTTTATCATTGAAGCAATTAATCTCACTGATGAAATTACACATATCTACGAACGTAACCGCTATGCACCCACTGGCATTTATCAAAATGGCCGACGGTTTTATTTTGGTGTACGCTACAGCCATTAGTCGTTAGTGTTTGGACATTAATCGCATATTTTAGTATTTGAGGGACACCTTGATATACTGTCAAAATAACTATTACAAGCGAAGGAAATACCCATGCTAAAAACCAGCTTAGCGTTAGCCATTGGACTTTCAAGTTCATTAGCTTTTGCTGCGACCCCTCTTACAATTGAAGATATCCCAAAAATTCAATCTGTAATTCAAACAAGTGTTAGCCCTGATGGCGATTCAGTTGCTTTTACTCGCTCAGTACCTCGCACCCTTTATGTCGATGAAAACGGCAGTAATTACAGTGAATTATATGTCGTTGACGATGAAGGTTTAGAACGCCCTTTCATTACCGGCTCTGTTAGCATTAAGAGTATTCAATGGTCAAACGACAGTAAAACAATTTATTTTTTAGCCAAATTAAAAGATGAAAAATTTACTGCACTTTACCAAATTCCTGTTGATGGCGGTGAAGCACAAAAAGTACTTTCACTTAAAGGCACATCGATTTCTAGCTACCAACTTAGCCCGAATAATAAGCAACTTGCAATTTTAGCAATGCCTGCTGCTGACAAGTCTGAAAAAGAACTAAAAAAATTAGGCTTTAAAGCTGAAGTATATGAACTTGGCTTAAAGAACAAGCAACTTTTTATTGTTGATTTAGAACAATCAGATAAAGCGCTGACTCCGACAGCGTTGAACGTTGAAAATTATGTTAGTGATGTTAATTGGGCTGCCAACGGCGAAAAACTTCTTGTTAAAACACAGCCTACCGCTTTAATTGACGACCGATACACTAAATCTATGTGGCATTTATATGACGTTGCCAGTAACCAAGTGACATTGTCGTTTAAAACGGAAGGTAAATTAGGCGATGCAGAGCTTTCTCATGATGGTAAATACATTGCAATCATCGGTGCTGAAGATAAACATGACCCAGCTACAGGTCGTTTATACATAGCAGACACCAAAACAGCAAAAATCACTGAATGGCTGCCAAACTTTATGGGCCATATCGCTGACATAGAGTGGTCAAACAAGCGCAACACACTTAATTTTATTGCAAATGTTGGCACGCAAAGCTACGTAGCAAGTATTAAAACTGGCTCTAAAAAATACAAAAAGCTGATCAAAGAAGGTCAATTTATCGCGTCAAACTTAAGCATTTCTGACTCAGATAAAACAATTGCGCTTCGTGGTAACACAGCTAAGCACCCTAACGAAGTATTTATCGTACGTAAGAGTAAAGCCGAGCGTTTAACTGATTCAAATAGCTGGTTGAACGATAAGCGCTTTGCAAAACAAGAAACGATTTCTTTAAAAGCCCGCGATGGCGTTGAAATTGATGGCGTACTAGTCTACCCGCTTGATTACAAAGAAGGCACGCGTTACCCATTAATTATGTCTGTCCATGGAGGCCCAGAAAGTCATGATAAAGACGGTTGGATAACAAACTACTCTCGTCCAGGCCAAATGGGGGCTGCACGGGGTTATGCCGTATTTTATCCGAATTACCGTGGCTCGACGGGTAAAGGGGTTGATTACTCAAAGCTTGGTCAAAATGACTATGCAGGAAAAGAGTTTGACGATCTTGTTGATTTTAAAAATCACCTCGTTGATATGGGCTTAGTTGATACTAGCCGTGTAGGTATCACGGGTGGCTCTTATGGTGGCTATGCATCAGCATGGGCAGCAACCAAATTAACAAAACACTTTGCAGCAAGCGTGATGTTTGTCGGTGTAACGAACCAACTATCTAAATTTGGTACAACTGATATTTCAAACGAAATGAACTTAGTTCACGCACGTTCATACCCGTGGGATAAATGGCAGTGGTACTTAGAGCGCAGCCCTATCTATTGGGCTGGGCAGTCTGAAACCCCTTTATTGATTATGCACGGTAAGGACGACCCACGTGTTCACCCTGCCCAGTCAATGGAAATGTACCGCTACATGAAAGTACAAGGTAAAGATGTTCGCTTGATTTACTACCCAGGTGAAGGTCACGGTAACCGTAAAGTGGCTGCACAATACGATTACAGCTTACGTTTAATGCGCTGGATGGACAATTATTTAATTGACGGTAAGAAAGACATGCCAGCCTTTGAAATTGATCACGCGGCTAAATTAAAAGCAATAAAAGACGCGAATAAATAAGCATAAAATTAAAAATGTAATGAGTCCAAAGGCTAGCCATTCTGCGCTAGCCTTTTTCATTTTAGCCTGTAATTTTTACAAATAGCTACTTACAAAACCTATCACTGTATATATAAAAAAGGTGAAAAAGCCACCTATCAAGACTAAACAACACGTTAATAAGCAAAGAGCACTATTGAAGTTTTAAGCATAACGTTACGATCACGATAAACTACGTTCAGTTGTAAATGCATTCAGGCAACTCTGAAAATCGTCAACGCCAGATGAATAAACTAAACCATGAATTTAAGCACCACGCTAAATTCGTAGGGCTATTTTTATAACCCTTTAACGTGTAAAGATTAACGCAATAAAAACGCGCATAGTGTTGCTGAACATCCCGGTCAACTACTACCCGTCATTTATCCAACTTAATGACTTAACTGGGCGCATTAAAATCGAGTTTTCCGTCCCTACCTTAATAAAATGTATTACCATTTAGTAAAAGTAAGAAAATCAGCCAATTAAAAAGCAATATAACAAAGCATTTAAATGGTAAACAACACCGAATTTCATTGAAAAAATAAAATAACTAACTATTTATCAAAAAGATAAACCATTATTAATCTCTCCCTCACTGCCTTTCAAAGTATCGATGGTTAAAAATAAGTTAATTAAAAACATTAAATATGTTGACCTAATGGAAGCATTATCATACGCTTTGTAAGCGCTTACATAGAGAGCGCGAATTTTATCACACACATGTAAGCGCTTACATGCACATTTGTAAAAATGAACTATGCTAAAAAAGCGCTTCCATTTATTAAGTCGACTGGGGTTCACATAATGAACATGACAACATCCAATCTTAGCCGTTTCTTTGCAGCCACTTCATTAACAATGTTGGTCGGGTGCGGTGGCGGTGCTGAAACAAAATCTGATTTAACAGCTGTCGAACCAAGCGAGCCCGTCTCTGATTGGGTGATGGTTTGGAGCGATGACTTCGACGGCCAAGCTATTGATACAGCAAAATGGAATTTCGAGCTAAATTGCGCTGGAGGTGGTAATAATGAAAAACAATGCTACACCGACAGCAGTGAAAACGCATTCATAAGCGAAGGCATCCTAAACATTGTTGCCTTACCCGCAGAAGAAGGGGCAGAAAAACCGTACACTTCAGCTCGCTTAACAACACAGTACAAAGCCGATTTTACTTACGGTCGGTTTGAAATGAGAGCAAAGCTCCCTTCAGGTCAAGGTAGCTGGCCTGCATTTTGGATGATGCCAACAGACTCAGAATATGGTGGTTGGCCTCGCTCTGGTGAAATTGATATTCTTGAAGCGGTAAATTTAAAGGCAGTTGCTGAAGACGGCACTGTTGAATCAAACATTTACGGCACACTCCATTACGGTCGTGAATGGCCAAATAATGCAAGTTCAGGCAAAGCCTATACATTTCCAGAAGGCATGAACCCAGCAGACGACTTTCACACTTATGCAATTGAGTGGCAAGAAGGCGAAATACGCTGGTATGTTGACGGCTATTTATATGCAACACAACGCCGCTCTGAAATACGCTATAACTCAAAAGATGAAGCTGTTGGCCTGAAACACAAAGGTTGGTTTGCAGAATACTTTGAACAAGGTAGTGGCGAACTCACAACTCATTGGGATACTGCCCCCTTCGATAAAGACTTTTTCCTCATTCTAAACCATGCAGTTGGTGGTGACTGGCCTGAGAATGTAAATAATCTAGGCATTGATGAAACGGCATTTGCAGAAGGTCAAAGCTTTGAAGTTGACTATGTACGTGTTTATGAATGTAAATCAGACCCAGCCACAGGCAAAGGCTGTGAAACGGTTCGTCCAGGTTACGATAGCTTAGATGATGCACTTGTCGAAGGTGCAGCCCCAGTGCCAACACCACCGAGTGATGGCGTAGCTAAAAACTTAAACATCTTTGACGGCGGCTTAAACTCAAGCTGGATCGCATGGGATTGCTGTGGTGGCACAGTGCCAGCTATTATTACTGATGCAGACAAAGGCGATGTAGTACAATTTAATATCAATGACAATAACGGCACTGTGTTGGGCTTCTCTACACGTGGTGGTCACTTTCCTGATGACTTTGCAGGTACATCTGCACCATTTGATGCATCTCCATTAGTAGACGTAAATGGCCGTGTAAGCTTTGAAATGAAAGTCGTTACTCCGCCTAATGCTGATACAACATGGTTATTAAAAGCCGAAGCCGGTGACGGTGGTCCAAATACCGGTGATGTTGCACTAAACGAGAGTTTAGAAGGTGTAGACCCTGTTGTTGGCCAATGGCAAACCTATACATTCCCCCTTTCTTTCTTACAAGAAAAAGGACTTGATCTAAGCGCGATTGACGTATTAATGATTTTCCCAGCATGGCAAACAGGCGAAGGTGCAGAGTACCTTATTGCTAATATTGCGATTGAAGGTGACCTAGGTGCATCGCCAGAGGTTGTTTTATTTACTGATGGACAAAACCTTGATTGGCCAATGTGGGATTGCTGTGGTGGTTCAACACCAGTTGAAGCAATGGATGACGACGAACATGGTTTAACTGCCGAGTTTAGTATTGGTGAAGCGCCGACTGTAATGGGCTTCAACACCCGCACGTCAGCAGGTGGTAGCGGCAAGCCATTTGACGCAAGTAGCATTTTAGAAAGTGGTGTACTTCAGTTTGACGTGAAAGTGATGACGGCTCCTAATAGTCCAGACTCAACATGGGTCATGAAAATTGAATCGAACGAAGGTGACTCAGCGGTAGAACTTCCATTAACAGACGCAGGTGATGCACCCGTTGTAGGTGAGTGGAAAACATATACGTACACACTTTCTGATCTTGCAGGCGCAGGTTTAGATGTAAGTGCACTGGATGTAGTGATGATCTTTCCAGCATGGGGCACAGGTGAAGGTGCGGTATACCGTGTTGATAACGCAAAAATATACGACCCAAGCGCAGTTGCACCAGCAGGCAACGAACTGACCGTATTTAAAGATACAGCTGCCGATATGTGGAGTATCTGGGATTGCTGTGGTGGCTCGACACCAACAGAGCCAACAGATGATGACGCACATGGCACAGTTGCACAATTTGAAATTGGTGCTGCACCTACGGTAATGGGCTTTTTAGCTGATGAAGGTGTTTCGTTTGATGCATCAGCTATTTTAGCGACTGGCGTTGTTCAATTTGAAATGAAAATGGTGACTCCACCTAATGCTACAGATGCACAATGGTTGTTTAAAATTGAGTCAACAGGCGCCGCAACGGCTGTAGAGCTGCCTCTTGCTGACAGTGCTGAAGGCGAAGTTCCCGTTATTGGGCAGTGGCAAACATATACATTTACATTGCAGTCCTTGTTTGATGCAGGCTTAGATATTAGTGATATCAACGTACTTATGATTTTCCCAGCGTGGGGCTCAGGTGAAGGTGCCGTGTATCGTGTTGATAATGTAGTTATCGCGAACCCGTAATACACCTTATTAAGTGGCAAATAACCAACAGCATTGTTTATTTGCCTACCCTAACAAATTTAGTAAAAGCAGAGCAATTATGAACACAATTAAGTTTAAAAAAAGCCAATTAGCGGCTTCTGTGTCACTTATCATCGCTGCAAGCACATTTAATTTAGCTTACGCAGCGCAAGAAGAAACTGCCGAACCAGAGCTAGAAATTATTGAAGTAAAAGGTATTCGTGGCTCATTGATTCGTTCAATGGATGTTAAACGTGATGCATCGGGTGTGGTTGATGCAATATCAGCTGAAGAAATGGGGAAGTTCCCTGACACCAATCTAGCAGAATCACTGCAACGTATTACCGGTGTATCTGTGAGTCGTTCAAATGGTGAAGGCAGCCAAATTACTGTGCGTGGTTTTGGCCCATCCTTTAACCTAGTAACACTAAATGGTCGCCAAATGGCGGGCACAGGTTTCACACGCTCTTTCAACTTTGAAAACTTATCATCTGAAGGCGTGAGTTCTTTAGAGGTAATGAAAACAGCTCGTGCAGAAATGCCAACGGGTGGCTTGGGTGCAACCGTTAATATAGTTACCGCAAAGCCATTACAAAAACCGGGTGAACGGTTTTCATTCATGGCTAAAGGGATTCATGATTCGTCTGTAGCAGAAGGTGATGAAGTAACCCCTGAGATTGCTGGCATCTATAGCAATACATTTGATGATGAGCGCTTTGGTGTATCGGCAAACTTCTCTTACCACCGCCGTGATTTTCAACGACAATCAGCCAATGTCCGCTCATGGTTAGTGAACCCTAACTTATCTTTAGATGCTGAAAACATTACTGATAATCGCCCAACCGATGCCGACGGTAACCCAGCACAACAGTATACGGATGCTAATGGAGAACGCGTTGCAGCGGCTTTCTTCCCACAAGAGATCAGTTTTGCTAAAGACGACATTCAACGTGAACGCCTTAATGCACAAGCAACGTTCCAGTTTGCCCCTACTGATGATTTAACCTTTACCCTTGATCACACAATTTCAAATGCCGTGACGGGTAATAACTCATTATCGTGGGGTATTTGGAATGGCTCATTCGGCGGTAATGCTAACGCATATGAACTTGATGAAAATGGCACAGCCATCTATTACAATTCAGCGGGTGATGACGCATCATTTACCGCATTTCGTGAAACGACTGAAGTTGATGCAAAAGCAACTGGCTTAAACGTTGAGTGGCTCGCCACCGAAAACCTTAGTTTTACGCTTGATGCTCATACGTCAAAAACAACCATTGATAATGGTAAAGACACGGGGTTAAATGCCAATGGCCGTATTATCTTAGGGTCAGCTGATATTGCCTCAAAAGAATACTCCTTCCGTGAAGGCGATGTACCCGGTTTTAACGTTAACTGGAACAATGGCACACAAGAAATCAGCCCAAATCAGATTGGCTCTAATTTCAGTATTTTCACTCGCACTCCCGGTGAATCTGAAGTATCTCAAGTGCAGCTTGATGGTAAATTATTTACCTATACCGATATTGGCCTTGAAACAGTTAAATTTGGTGCCGCTTTCACTAAGCAATCATTAAGTGGCTGGGGGGGATCAAACAATGCTAATGCACCAGGCTTTAATAATGGCACCTTTGCTGAAATATTCCCTGACGCAATGTTTGAGCGTGTTGACTTAGCGAACTTCCTTGATGAGTTTTCGTTTGGTCCAAACGGCGTAGCGCCAGGTTATGCATACACGTATGATTTTGATGAAGCGTTTGCACGTCAAAGTGCATTCCTAACAGAAGACGTACTGGGTAGCGACGTGTATCAAATTGGTAACTTTGATGGCTTCCCAACCAACAAAGTTGAAGAAGAAACCATCAGTTTATACCTTTCTACAAACTGGGTATTTAACGTTAGTGATTACGATGTATTCGTAAATCTCGGCGTGCGCTACGAAGAAACTGATATTGTCAGTCCAGCTAAAAGCCGCGTGGCTGAACAAGTATATTGGGCAGGCGGCTCTGAGTGGATAACGCAGTTTGCCAGTGGCGGTGAGTTAGTCGAAGTTGACTTTAAAGGCGAGTACGACTTACTGCTTCCGATGATCGATATTAAAGTCGATTTATCTGACGATTTAGTCTCTCGCGTATCCTGGGGTCAAACAATATCAAGACCTACGTTAGGCGCTATGCTAGGTAACCTAAGCCTTACCCCCTCTCCTAAGTTAAACTCACGCAGTGGTAGTCGTGGTAATCCAAACTTAAAACCATTTAAATCAACTAACTTTGATTTAAGCTTGGAGTATTACTACAACGAAGGCAGTTATGCAGCGGTTGGTCTATTTTGGAAAGACGTTGATGACTGGATTGATAACACGCAAGTTAATGCAACCTACGAAGGCCTGCATGACGTCTACTTAGGTGAGCGCTGGAACAATGCAGTGGCTGCCATTGAAGGCCGTGGTGAACAAGCAACCGACGGGGCAATTTACAATGAAATTGTTGCAAATGGCGTAGGTATTGGTGAAAACAACCGTATTTTACCAGACCCAGCAACCGATCCTTTAATTGAGTGGACCATTGAGTCGCCTGAAAATGTTGGCGCACGTAAAGTTAATGGTGTCGAAGTCTCTATTCAGCATTTATTTGGTGAATCTGGCTTCGGTGCGGGCTTTAATGCGACCATGGTAGACGGTGATGTAGAGTATGATAACTACATACTTGCCTCTCAAGCCGTTTTAGCAGGATTAAGTGACTCTGCAAATCTGCAAGGTTTTTATGAAAAAGATGGCTTATCTGTAAAAATTACCGGTGCATGGCGCGACCAATACCTAATAGCTCAAGGCTTACCTGACTCAGGTGCAACTGCACCACCGCAGTATGCTGAGGAATACCTACAATGGGATGTCAGTGTTAACTATGAAGTTAGCGAAAGTACCACTGTCTTTTTCGAAGGTGTTAACTTAACGAATGAAACTGAACGCTCATTTAGTCGCTTCGAAAGTCAGTTCTTGAGCGCAGCTCAATACGGGCCGCGATATGCAATTGGCTTTAGATATTCAATGGGTAACTAAAACACTTTAAATAACACGGCATTTCCCTATTGCTAACACTAAAAGCCGCTCTAAGAGCGGCTTTTTTATGTCTATATGCCCATGCCCTATAGCAATTAAAACCCCTCA
Organism: Pseudoalteromonas sp. H105; assembly: GCF_001469215.1. Lineage (GTDB taxonomy): Bacteria > Pseudomonadota > Gammaproteobacteria > Enterobacterales > Alteromonadaceae > Pseudoalteromonas. The sequence goes on along the minus strand of NZ_LOFH01000002.1, from coordinate 60,696 downwards.
TCATCACTTGAAACAGTCACGAAAAGCGTCTCATCAATATCCATTTGCACTAAAAAGTTAATAGGCTTACAACACACTTGGCAATCTTCAATGTACTGCTGATCCAAATCACTGGGATCAATCAAGATATCTAAACGTTCACCACAGTAAGGGCATGTGATGGTACTCTGTGTTAATTGATTCATTACAATAGCTCCTTACACTATAAAGTTTAATGAGTGCATACTGCTTTACTTAGAGACTCAGCTCATCTGCTTGATACTTTATCATTGTGATAAAAAACCTAAAACAATTCATCGCTTTTCAAAGTAGCCATTGCCTAAACGCACTTAATTTACTGTAAGTCTAGTTTAAGACGCACGCCTCGCTGCTGTAAACTTAACGTCTTGGTCGCGCAATAAGTAAAGCGCAAAACATGCCGCCCACATTGGCCATGCTGCAAAAACAGTAAATTATTAAATCCATCAAGGTATTGTGCGTAAGATGAGAGTGTTGAAGCGCCATGCATTAAAAAGATTAAACCATAAGTAATACGCTTTTTGATACCCGCCATAAATGCAAGAACCAATACCAACTGTAAACTCCCCAAAATATAGGCTATGGTATCAGTAGATCCGCTAATACCATAAAAATGTTCGAAAACGCGTGCGCTGTGCCCTGGGTTAACAAACTTATCTAGCGTCCACATTAGCATAACGATGAAGACACCTAAGCGCAGTGAAAAAAGCGCCCAGTGCAAACGTTTTTGTGTATCCGGGGTGATTGAATGTGTCATTGTTTATCCTTTTGGATTAATTGCATAAAAGACAACAAGACCGAATAAACAGGTTTTTATTACAAAAAGTAATAAAATACATTCTTTTGAAAGTATTTTTACCCCCTTAGGGTCTCATACATCGTATATAAACTATTTAATTCCAGTGAGATGATTTTGAAATACGCATTTTTAGCACTAAGCATTTGTGCCAGCTTTACATCTGTCGTAAAAGCAAACAACGAAATTGAAGTAATCCAAGTATCCGCAGAAAAACTAAAGGCCCATCAGTTATCACCTAAAGATGCGAAAATAAGCGGACCATTCGGGGATGACCTCGCCCTTGCTGATATAGCCCGTGCGATTACTCCAATTAGTAGCGACATGATTGAGCAACTCAACATCACCACTTTACAAGATATTTTAGCGGTTACACCAAACAGTTACGCCGCCAGTGGCTTTGGTGCTCCGAGTTTACCCACACTTCGCGGTCAATTGGGTGAACTTTATCAAGATGGCGTTCGTCGACAAGCGGGTAACAATGGCTTTGGTATTCCCGTATCGTTTAATGCAATAGAGCAAATTGATGTGGTAAAAGGCGCGCCGCCAGTCTTATTTGGCAGTAGCCAACGCAATGGTGGATTCGTTAATTTACATTCAAAAACAGCCAACACTGAAACCTCACAAGGCAAAGCGAGCTTATCAGCAGGGCGTTGGGATCACTACAGTGCGCAACTCGATTATTCAGCGCCTATTGTAAAAGGTGAAAGTGGTTTCAGAGTGAGTGCTGAACATATTGATAATGGAAGTTTTTATGACTATGCAGGATACCAAAGTGATAGCTTATTTGCCGCCGTGCGATTTTTGCCCGATGACAAAACCAGCTGGGATCTAAACTTTGAGCTCTATCATGTTGAGTTTACTGATAACGCAGGTATAAACCGCCCCACGCAGGCATTAATTGATGACGGACTTTATATTACCGGCCAAGGCACACAACCTAATGGCAGCACAGTGCCTGGTGCAGGGGCTATTGTCTCTCCCACTGGCCAAGTGGTTTTACCACGTAATCAAGTTTTGACAGACCCCGACAATATAAATGATGCTACAACGTATTTATTTCATAGCGTGTATAAACGTGAGCTCAGTAATCAATTAACCCTCAAAAATATTACTTATTTTCAGCATTTAGAACGCGAAGAAATTGCGCAAAATAGCTTTGTAGAAATTATTGATGGCGCCAACACCGCGCAAAACCGTACTGAATTAAGTTATCAATGGGCTGATAATCAAAATACTTTATTCGCCTTTGATGTGCGGTATAACAAGGTAAAAGGCTTCAGCCAATTTACCACTGAAGCAGACTCCCCTATTGACTTAACCGGCCCCATTGAAAGCCGTCGTATACCGCTTACAGCAGAGCAACAAGCACGCCTAGTTGAGTTACGTCCCGGCGTGTTTGTATCACCCGGTGGCCAATACGATATAAATAATGACGGAAGTGGTGATTTTTCACTTTCAGACACCACTAACTCCACCAGCTTGCAAACAGGTATTGCGATTCAACACGATAGCCAATGGACAAGTAAGGTTCGTACCAGCGTAGGTTACCGTATTGACTATTATGACGTTAAAGCAAGCGACCCTATTGCACCTCTGGGGCAAATAGCTGCCAGTGATAACATTTATGAAACCCTTCACTCAGGCCAAGCAAGTATTAACTACAAACTAACGCCTGCAATCACAAGTTACATGGCAGGAAGTTACAACCAAGCAACCTCGAACAGTATGGCTGGGGGGAATGTATTAGGGGGTGACAACAAAATTAGTGCACAAAACTTTGCAACTGATAACACGCTAGCTGAAGTGGGCTTAAAATACGCACCAGCAGACAGTGCATGGTACGTCGACGGCGCGCTATTTAATCAACGCCGCAGCTTGCGTAATCGAGATGGTAGTAATACTGGCATTCGCACTCAAGGCTTCGAAAGTCAGGCGTTTTATGATGCAACCAATTATTGGTTTAGTGTTGGTTATAGTTATATTGATGCCCGATACGACAACTCAGCTAGCAGCCAAGGTGCAAAACAAGTTTCCGATATATTTGACAACTCACGACCTGACATAATAATCGGCACCGGAGGTGGCGCACCTAATTTTACTGCATTCGCGCCGTCTTCTCAGCGCGTGCAAGGGATACCTGAACAGTCCGTAAGTATAAATGGCGGTTTTTCAATTACCCCAAAGTGGGATATTGGGCTGGGCGGTATTTATACCAAAAGCTATCCTTTAGACTATTTAGCAACTGTTTATGTGCGCGACCAATACACACTCAATCTAAACAGTCGCTATGCATTCAATGAACAAATGGCTTTGCGTTTAGATATTACCAATGTAACAAACCAAGAGAACTGGCGACCTGTGTTTGAAGGCGGTTACTTTGGCGCAACACTGGTTTATCCAGAGCTGCCAATTCATGGCAAATTGACGTTTACCTATAATTTTTAATAGCGAGTGCACATGTTAAAAAAATTACTATTATTGATTGTTGCCTTGCTGGGTGTAGGGTTGTTTTTCCACTTTGATTTACACCAATTGCTAACCCTTGATGGCTTAAAAGGCTCAATGGAAGAATTTAGCCAATGGCGTGAACAATCGCCTTTATTGGTGATCGGGGGGTTCTTTTTACTCTACGTTGTTGTCACTGCGCTTTCATTACCCGGTGCAGCTATTTTAACGCTTGCTGCGGGTGCGTTATTTGGTCTTGCTGAAGGACTATTAGTTGCCTCATTTGCATCAACCATTGGGGCAACGTTAGCATTTTTAGTCTCGCGGTATTTATTACGCGACGTGGTCAAAAAGCGTTTTCCAGAGCGCTTGTCTGCCATTGATGCGGGGGTTGAAAAAGAAGGCAGCTTTTACTTATTTACCTTAAGGTTAGTGCCTGTTTTCCCATTCTTTTTGATAAACTTGCTGATGGGCCTAACAGCTATTAAGTCATGGACATTCTATTGGGTCAGTCAAATAGGCATGTTAGCCGGCACGTTTGTATTTGTTAATGCTGGTACGCAATTAGCACAAATTGATAGCTTATCGGGCATTTTATCTTTAGACCTTATTGTTTCTTTTGCATTGTTGGGTGTATTTCCGCTTATTGCAAAAGCAATTATCAATGTAATAAAAAAACGTAAAGTATATAAAAACTATACTAAACCCAAGCAGTTTGACCGCAATATGATTGTGATCGGGGGAGGCGCTGGCGGTTTGGTGACCAGCTACATAGCAGCTGCTGTGAAAGCAAAAGTCACGTTAATTGAAGCCGGTGAAATGGGTGGTGATTGCCTAAATTACGGCTGTGTGCCAAGTAAAGCAATTATAAAAAGCGCCAAAGTTGCTGAACAAATTAGACAGGCTGATAAATACGGTTTAGAAAGTATCAGCCCTGAATTTTCATTTAAAAAAGTTATGGCCCGTGTGCACCAAGTTATTGCTGATATTGCCCCGCACGATAGTGTTGAGCGTTATACTAATTTAGGGGTTGAAGTACTCAAAGGCTACGCCAAGATTACTGACCCGTGGACAGTTGAAATACAACTAAACGACGGTGGAACACAAACCCTAACAGCCAGAACAATTGTTATTGCCACGGGCGCACGCCCTTTTGTGCCTCCTTTGCCTGGCATTGAAGAAACAGGCTATGTTACCAGCGATACATTGTGGACAAAGTTTGCTAATTACGAACAGGCACCTAAAAAGCTAGTGGTACTTGGTGGTGGGCCAATTGGCTCTGAACTTGCGCAAAGTTTTTCACGCTTGGGCTCATCAGTGACACAACTCGAAATGGCTGATCGCATCATGATCAAAGAAGATGTTGAGGTGTCTGAATTTGCAACTGAAGCACTAAAAGCCAGTGGTGTTAACATATTAACGAACCATCAGGCACTTCGCTGTGAAGCACGTGATGGTAAAAAGTACCTTATTGTTAAGCACAACGAGCAAGAAATTGAACTAGAGTACGATGAATTACTTTGTGCAGTCGGTCGTAGCGCACGTTTAACTGGTTACGGACTTGAAGAGTTAGGTATTGAGACCGAGCGCACCATAGTAACAAACGACTATTTAGAAACCCTTTACCCAAATATTTTTGCTGCAGGCGACATCGTTGGCCCGTACCAATTTACCCATGTTGCAGCGCATCAGGGCTGGTACGCTGCTGTAAACGGTTTGTTTGGCAATTTAAAGAAATTTAAAGTGGATTATCGTGTTATCCCATGGACCACTTTTATTGACCCAGAGGTCGCTCGCGTAGGTATCAATGAACAGGAAGCGATTGAACAGGGGCTAGACTACGAAGTGACTCGCTTTGAATTTAAAGAGCTAGACCGTGCTATCACTGAGAGCGCAACTCAAGGCTTTATTAAAGTGATTACGCCCAAAGGTAAAGACAAGATATTAGGTGTGACCGTTGTATCTGAACACGCGGGTGATTTGATTGCTGAATTTATATTAGCGATGAAACACGGGCTAGGCCTCAATAAAATACTTGGCACAATTCACAGCTACCCAACCTGGGCTGAGGGCAATAAATACGCAGCGGGTGAATGGAAACGTGCGCATGCCCCCCAGACAGTGCTCAATTGGCTTGAAAAATACCATACTTGGCGCAGAGGCTAAAATGAAATTAGTCTTTTATTTTGTTTTTAAGATTACAGTGTTGTTGGCTTTTTTAGCCAGCATCACTGTGAAGGCTGATGAATCGGATTCAATTCATCAGCCTTGGGACCAATTGCTAAGCAAACATGTACAAAGCATTAGTGGAGGCACCAGTACTGGAGTTAACTACAGCGGGTTTAAAGCTGACCAAGTGATGTTAACGAGCTACTTAGATGCTCTATCACAGGTCAATCAAAATGAATTCAACACCTGGTCGAAATCAAGGCAGTTAGCGTTTTTGATCAACGCTTACAATGCATGGACTGTGGCATTTATTTTAACCCAATACCCAGATATCGCATCGATAAAAGAGCTAGGCAGCTTTTTTAGTTCGCCTTGGCGTAAAGAGTTTATCCCTTTATTAGGCAAAACTCGTAGTTTAGATAACATAGAACACACATTAATTCGTGGTGAAGGAAATTATAACGAGCCTCGTATTCATTTTGCCGTTAACTGTGCCAGCATAGGCTGCCCTGCCCTACGTGCACAAGCCTACCGTGCTGAGCAGTTAGATAGGCAGTTGGAGCAACAAACAACGCTCTTTTTAGCAGATACAACACGCAATTATATATCCGATGATACTCTCTATTTGTCATCAATTTTTAAATGGTATCGTGATGATTTTGAGCAAGGCTTTGGTGGTGCAAATAACTTAAATGCATTTATACTGCTGTACTCAAATGCGCTAAACTTGACAGCAACCGAGCAAAGCAAAATTAAAAGTAACACAGTGCAAATTAAGTTTTTAGATTACAACTGGGCATTGAATGATACGCCATAAACAACCGCACATTGTTATCTGTAATACACTTTGTGGCCTGATTTTATTGCTGACAGCTCCTTTTTTCAGTATTGCAACAGAGCATAGCCCTACTTGGCAAACCATCGTTAACAATGGCAGTAACAAGCCTGTTTATTTTCATGCTTGGGGTGGCGACCCACAAATAAATATTTATATACAATGGCTTAGTGAGCAAGTTAGGCAGCGGTACAATATAGAGCTACATCATATAAAACTTACCGACACCAGCGAAGCTGTAAGCCGTGTGTTAGCTGAAAAGTCAGCAGGTAATTACGATGAAGGAAAAGTTGATCTCATTTGGATCAACGGCGCTAACTTTGCAGTCATGGCCCAAAATGGTTTATTAGCACCTAATTGGGCACAATCACTTCCCAACTTTGCCCTAACAAACCCGGATAAAAACCCTGCTGTTACACTTGATTTTGGTGTACCAACTCAAGGTATGGAATCCCCCTGGGGGCAAGCTGCTTTAACCTTTTACTATGATAGTAGAGCGATGTCAGCCCCTCCTTATAGTTTGGCTGAATTATTAACATGGAGTGCTCAACATCAAGGTCGCTTTACCTACCCAAAGCCCCCTGACTTTATTGGTGTAAGTTTTTTAAAATACGCGCTTATTGGCCTTACACCAGAGTCATTAAAACACTTACTTTATCAACCAGCTACTGAGCAAAGTGCAACATTGCTATTACCTACCCTTTGGCGATACCTAGATGCCCTGCACCCAAACTTATGGCGTAAGGGTCGTTACTTTGTTAACAACAGCACCGCACTCAGGCGTTTAATGGGCGACACTGAGTTAAGTTTAGCACTTACATTTTCAGCGCCTGAAGTGCCCGCTGCAGTACAAAGGTATGATTTACCCACCAGCATTCGCAGTTATGCTATGCATGATGGCAGTTTGAGCAATACCCATTTCGTGGCGATCCCATACAACGCCAGCCACATCAATGGTGCAAAACTCGTTGCCAACTTTATGTTGAGCATAGACGCACAAGCAAAAAAACAACAGCCACATATTTGGGGAGATCGCACCGTGCTTGATTTGTCGCTATTAAGTGAGCATCAAGCCCACTTGTTTACACAGCCTAACCCTCACCCTAGTAGCTTAATCTCAACAGTCCAAAGCCCTGCACTGGCTGAGCCGCATCCTAGTTGGGTTAAGGTTATCAACCACGGTTGGCTCATGCGTTACGGCGCGAAAGGTCAATAAATGTTTAATCCAAATAATGTGTTTACCAAAGTAATCACGCTAAGCCCCGCACTACTTCTTGCGTTACTTATATTGCCAGTAATCGGAGGGCTAGTGGGTGTTCTTTTGCCTGCGTTTAGTTATATCCCTGCACTTGGCGAAATAGGTCTATCCATGAAAGGCTTTAGCGCTCTGATAAATACTGCAGGATTCAGTGACATGGTACGTCTGAGTATAAGTAGTGCATTTATAAGCACCTTACTCGCATTTAGTATTAACCTCTTACTTGTAGCGGCCTATTTTACGAGCCCTTGGCTGAACCGTATTCAACGCCTGCTTGGTCCCGTTTTAGTTATTCCTCACGCAGCAGCAGCCATTGCAATTAGCTTTTTGATCACACCATCTGGCATGATTGCACGACTATTTTCGCCTTGGCTAAGTGGTTGGCAAAGCCCTGCTGATTGGTTATTACCTCATGATCCATGGGGTATTAGTATGATTTTAGGGCTTACACTCAAAGAACTGCCTTTTTTGTTATTGATGACACTCGCCGCCCTTGCACAAACCGACTTAGCAACCAATTTACGTGCGCAGCACAAAATGGCATTAAGTTTAGGCTACAGTCCTGTAACGGCATTCTTTAAAGTTGTATTACCCAATCTATACCCTTTTTTACGCCTGCCAGTCTTAGCCGTTTTAGCTTATGCTAGTGCCAATGTAGAAGTACCTTTGATTTTAGGCCCCAATGCGCCACCCACATTGGCCGTGGCAATTATGAATTGGTTTAACGATGTAGATTTAACCTTACGTATTAAAGCCTCTGCAGGTGCCATTATTCAGCTCTTACTCACCATAGGATTACTCATTGTTTGGTGGTGCGGTGAAAAGATCATTAAACGTATCACACAACTGAGCCTAGTAAATGGCACACGTAATTATGCAGATAAAGGCATTACATGGTTTGTTCATTTACTAACGACAGTTATTGTTAGCTGTGTTTTACTCTCGCTTGTGGGGCTTATCCTCTGGTCTTTTGCTGGTTATTGGCGTTTCCCCGAGTCGCTACCCGACCAATTGGTATTAATGCACTGGCAAAGTGCCTTTTCACATATGCAAACACCGATCATGAATACCCTTTTAATTGGCTTTATAGCAACGCTTGCGGCAATTGTATTGACGTTATTTACCTTAGAAGCTGAACAGCAACGTGGCTACACATTATCGCGCTTTGCTACTATCGTCATTTATTTACCCATGCTTATTCCTAGCATCGCTTTTTTGTTTGGTCTGGTGTGGTTTCAAGAGCAAATAAACAGTCAACACGCTTTATTTAATGTAATATTTAGTCACTTATTGTTTGTGGTACCGTATGTATTTTTATCATTAGCCAATAGTTACCGACGCTTAGACCCACGGTTTATGAACTTAGCAGCCAGTCTTGGAGCAACGCCGACAAAAGTATTTTGGCAAATTAAACTGCCCATGTTAGCAACACCAATATGCATTGCCTGCGCACTGGGGCTTGCAGTCAGTTTTAGCCAATATTTGCCTACGTTACTTAACGGCGGCGGGCGTATAAACACTCTCACAACTGAAGCCGTGGCGCTTGCCAGCGGTGCAAGTCGACGAGTCAGCGCGGTGTACGCATTAGTCCAAATGCTATTACCAGCACTGGCTTTCGCCCTTGCTTGGTTCATCCCCAAGCTCTTAATACAAAACCAGCACAAGGGAAATCATGCATAGTTTAGCAATTAAACACCTGACGATCTGGCAACAGAGCACCCCACTTATTTCACTTGATGAGACAATTCAAGGAGGTGATATTCTGAGTGTTATGGGCCCCTCAGGCAGTGGTAAATCAACCCTATTGAACTGGTTAACAGGCATGTTACCAGCTACATTTCACGCACAAGGTCAGTTATATTTAGGTCAACAAGAGCTCACTCATACAGCAAGTCACAGTCGCCGTTTGGGACTGCTCTATCAAGACGCACTGTTGTTTCCGCATTTATCTGTTGCGGGCAATATTGCATTTGCAATGCCAAAAACGACTAGAAAGCAGCGTACAGATAAAATACATCACGCACTTGATCAAGTGGGTCTAAAAGGGTTTGAAAACCGATCTCCCGCGAGTTTATCGGGTGGACAACAAGCACGTGTTGCTTTGCTTCGTGTTTTATTAAGTGAGCCTAAAGCCATTTTATTGGACGAACCCTTCAGTAAACTCGACAGTCAACTTCGCCATGAAATACGCGAGCTGGTGTTCGCACAAATTCGCGAACATAAACTACCTGCCATAATGGTGACACACGACTGTGTTGATGCCCAAGCCGCACAGGGTAAAATTGTTAACCTCGGAACACAGGAATACAATCATGCTTGATAAATACGTAACTCAAATTATAAAACCCTTACTCACCCCTGCCGTCAAGCTGTTACACAAAAAAGGGGTTACACCCAGTCAACTCACTGTAGTCGGCTTTATCATTGGGTTATTAGCATTGCCACTACTTGCATTTGAACTTTGGTATTTAGCACTTGGGGCTATTATCGTTAACAGAGTTTTTGACGGGCTTGATGGCGCCTTGGCACGTTATAGCAAGCTAAGCTCCAGTGCCGGTGGCTTTTTAGATATTACCTTAGACTTTTTATTTTATGCTGCAATACCGCTTGGGTTTATACTTGCCAACCCTGCGCAAAATGCCATTGCGGGCGCTATTTTATTAGCGACATTTATTGGTACCGGCTCAAGCTTTTTAGCATTTGCCATAGCCGCCGAAAAATTTAAGCTAGACAAGCCGCAGTTTAAATATAAAAGCTTTTATTATTTAAATGGCCTGACTGAAGGCACAGAAACCATTGCGCTATTTTTTGCCTTTTGTATTTGGCCTCAGCACTTTGCCCTTATGGCCTACGTTTTTGCCTTTGCCTGCGCTATTACAATTATTACTCGTATTTATGGCGGTTATGTAACACTCAAACAACAAGAGTCAATCACAGATGAATAATGAGCTTTATTGGCGTCTCGGTTTTTTTATCTGTATTTTAGCAATCATGATGTTGCTTGAGGGGTTAAAGCCTGCCCGCCAATCTTTGGTTGCGGCTAAGCACCGTTGGTTTGCAAACTTTGGCTTAGTGTTTATATCATCTGTGATCGCCCGCTTAACTGTGCCCATCGGCTTAACTGCATTAGCAATTTACAATACAGAGCAAGGTTTTGGACTTTTTAACTTAATCCAACTACCACTTTGGTTAACTATTCTGCTGAGTGTCTTAATACTCGATATACTTATATATTGGCAACACAGGCTATTCCACCAAGTACCAATGCTATGGCGTTTACACAAAGTTCACCATGCTGACAGCCATATAGATGCAAGTACAGGGCTACGCTTTCACCCATTTGAAATTGTGCTCAGTATTTTAGTTAAGCTAATTGCCGTTACAGCGCTGGGCGCACCTGCGATTGCAGTACTCATATTTGAAATTGCACTGAACGGCTTTGCCTTGTTTAACCATGCCAATATACGATTACCGAAAAAGCTAGAGCAGGTATTACGGTTTGTAGTAATCACTCAGCAACTACACCGTATCCATCATAGCCAGCGGCCTGATGAAACCAACAGTAACTTTGGCTTTAGTGTAATCTGGTGGGATAAACTCTTTGCAAGTTATAAACCGCATGCCAGCGAAACCGACGAAACATTGAAAGTCGGCCTAAGCCAATACCCCGCAAGCAAAAAAAATGCATCAGTAATAACGTTATTACTGATGCCCTTTAAATAAATGCAAACCACCGAGAGTGTAACCACTTATCATATTAAAAATAGGATAAGTGGTTAGTGGAAGCTAACGTTTTTTTATACGTGCTAATAAAGCATCAGTTGTCCACTCAAGTTTATTAAAAGGAATATCCGGCTTGTAATAAGCACCGTTTCCGCGGGGTCTATTCACATAGACTTTATTAGGAATAATCACCTTAGTCAGCCCCGAAGGAGTATCAACTAGCCTCACTTCCATATACGTTGAATCTGAACTACTGGGCGCACCTAATAGCACCGTATTTGGAAATAATTTAAATGTATCAATTGCATCAAGACAAGCACTGGCACACTGCCCCGGCACAATCACGACAACGTTATTATTAAAATCACTCTTTGCCACTACTTCTTCTTGTGCTAACGCTGGCTTCTCCTCGACATAAAATATTGCATCTTTTTCTAACGATAACGTCATACCGGCAGATACTTTGTCAACCATGTCATACATTTGAGGTTGCTCTTTCAGTAGTACTTTTAATGATTCAACATAATTAGTATTTTCATCAGACGCTCGCCACCATACTTGCGTGTTGCGCCCATATTGCGCTTGTTTTTGGTTAACAATGTGCTCTCCCCATAATTGCTCAGCAACTTTTAAACTCCAAAAAGAAGAGCCACCTTGATTATGACGAAGATCGAGCACTACCGTTTTAGCATTGAGTAACTTACCTCGTTGTTTTGCAAGATCATCAAGCAATGTTTGGTAATCAGCTATTTGCAACTCATCTGGGCTAAAAGTTGGCATTGCAATCCACGCTATATTTTCGCTTGGCCAGCCTAAGCCAATAGGCAATTCATCGCCATTGTAGGCGTACTTTAACTGCTTACTCACGCTCTTTGGACGAACAGACCACTTCAGTATCACACTATAGGTTGTGCCATTAGCGTTAACAAAATCACAGTTTTTTATTTTAGGCAAAAATGGATTTCCATCATCAATCAATAAACGCCATCCTTGGTTCCACCAATGCCCTGGCTGGTCAACCTCACCATGAAAATTAAAGAGTGTTTCGCGCATCAGGGTTTTAATATGCGTATTATTACAACGTATTATTTTGTCACCTTTGTTCACGTTAGCGTGTTCGCTGTAATAGACCCTTAAGCTGTCACCACGCCATACAGCAGAAAACCTGGGCCACCGTCTTGGAAGTTTAAACTTGGTAGGTAAAACAGCGACCGCCCCGGCATGTCCATCTTGTAAAATCGTATTAAAGTGGGCTATTGCAGCCTCGTACCCTTGAGGCGTTTTCACCTGCTTAGCAAGTGTTAAAGCGTGTTGTTTGGCGTCTTCAAGTAACGTGGGGAAGTTTGGATTATCACTGTCATACATACCGGGGTGATTTGCCGCAGTCTGTGCATAAGCATATTCAATATCATGCTCTGTTAGCGCCTGCCATTGTGTTGCGGTTCGTGGGAAGTTTGGTTTCACAAAGTCATCATTTTGCGAAAAGCTATTGAACGAAATAAGCGTTAACAAACCCATTAAGCACAAATTAATGTCGTTTTTCATCTAAATCCTTCTATATTATTGAGGCTGACTTATAGGTTACCGTTTTATGTAAATTAAGAACAAAACCAATCCTCAGTTACACAAAGCCATATTTTCGAAAATGACTCTTTTATTTTAAACTTTTGTTCAATATGGTGCTTTGACTTTCTCACAAATATGCAAGACCGCAATTTGCTTATTAATCGTTTTTTACTCTGTGTTTCTCACCGTCACCTGATTAATTTTATACTGCATGTAAATCACATGAAATAATGAAGTAGCTAACGGATTTAACCAAAGCGCGTCACCCTTTTTAGCCTGCGTCATTAAATTAATCCGGTTTCGTACCATGATTATCCAAGTGACATCAAAAGAACTTGAAACCACATGCAGGCTAATTGAGTTTCTTAAAATGGTAATATCATGAAAGTTCACAAGCCCGTAGATTAAACTAACCAATGAAACAACAAATAACATACTCGCTGCAACAATAAACAACGTGGGGATTTTATGCTCTGTGTGTTTATTTATCTGGTTAGAAAAAACGTATAGTTTGTAGATTAGATATCCGCCAATCGTCAGCACACACAAAACAAGTGTTTTTAGCACTGAGTCAACATCAAACACCTCTGTCAGTCCTTTTTGCATTTTATTTCCTTGAATTGACGACTCTATAACGCGTTTTTAAACAGCACAACCACAAATGAATAGTGACAAAAACTAAACGTGCTGGATTTACAAAGCACCTCTCCCTATTAAATAAATGAGGGCTAATCTGCGCTGCTTTTATGATGCAGTACTTTGCGCCTTAAATGCCTGGCCATAGCCTGTGTTGACGGATAACAAGGTAAAATAAGCCACAAAACAATGTATAACAATACGGGAATAACTAAAAACAAGCTGCTAAATATAAACGCTAATCGTAAGCCATTCTTTCTCAAATTGTAATGATCCGCCAACCCCGAACATACACCGCCGAGAACACAGGATTCGCCACGTGTTAATAATTTTACTTTTGATAGATCCTGCATGCTTTTTATATATTCCTAATTTATGCAAATTAAATACTCAGTATCGCTCAATCAACTCTAAAACTAACTAATCACCACAAAACGTTTAACCTATGTTTTGCTAAGGAAGTTTATTAAGTCCTGCTTCATAGACCGTCAATTTACTCAAAATGGCCTGATGAATGCCTTATCACTATTCGTTGATATGAGGGTAAACCCAAAATTAGCCTCTTTTTGTTAATAGATTACATAGCTAAATCTGTGCGCCACCCATTAATATCAATAGTGACTGTTAGCTTCTAGTTAATAAACGCTTAAGCATTGTTTTCAGGGCAGCTTTCATCATCAAATGAATATTCATAAATTCCCTGATCTCGTTGTAACATCACTTTATTTGAGTTCACAATAGTAAACTCAGCTTGCATATTTAATAACGCTTTTAATAAACCACGACAATCACCGATATCTTTTGGTTGAGGAAGAGTCTGCATTAGCGCAAGTGCACCCATGAAGTTGCTTTCTTTATTTTTTTTATTTAAACCCATTTTTAATTTAGGGCCGGAGGGTAAATCGGAGCGTTTAATTCTTGTTCCTGTAATTGTTATTTTTTGTCCGCTCGTGAAGGTTGTTTTATTTTCCTTTTGCTCAGGACTTGTTGTACATGCTGACAACAACACACAAGCGATTACCAAATACAACATTTTCATAAAAACACCTTTTCAAAATGATATAAAACGAATTTCTCGATTAACTCGCTATGATTTTATTTCTATTCTGATATGAACCATAACTAAGCTCCTATTTGAGTTCAATTAGTTACTTCTCAGTGACATAAAATTGAGATGCGAGATAATCGTAAGTTTAGTTGTTAGATTTAACTGAATTTAACAAGGTGATTAAGGGGTATCATTTCACGGTCAAAATAGAAAAGCCAATGCTTTGAATAACGAAAAAAGCGCTGCAAAAATACAACGCTTGTCATTACTTAATTTATTATGGGTTTTTAGGGTTTAAAAAAAGCCGAGTGGATCTTCGCTATAGCTTACCAATAAGTTTTTGGTTTGTTGGTAATGATCGAGTGCGAGTTTATGGGTTTCGCGACCAATACCTGATTTTTTATAACCACCAAATGCGGCATGGGCTGGGTACATATGGTAACAATTCGTCCACACACGCCCCGCTTCTATTTTGCGGCCAAAGTGATAAGCACGGTTCATATTACGGCTCCACACACCTGCGCCTAAACCAAACTCTGAGCTATTAGCCAGCTCCAACGCTTCGGCCTCATCTTTAAAGGTCGACATAGAAATAACCGGGCCAAAAATTTCTTCTTGGAATACCCGCATATCGTTCGTGCCTTTAAGTAAAGTAGGCTGAATATAATAGCCGCCGTTTAGCTCTTCACTTAACTGTTCAATATTGCCGCCAGTGAGTACTTCTGCCCCTTCTTTTTTACCAATTTCAATGTAACTAAGTATTTTATCAAACTGTGCTTGAGACGCTTGCGCTCCTACCATGGTTTCACTATCCAGTGGGTTGCCACGTTTGATTTGTAAAGTGCGTTCTAAAATACGCTCAATAAACTGTTCATAAATGTCTTCTTGAATAAACAAACGTGATGGGCAAGTACACACTTCACCTTGATTAAAGTAAGCAAGCACCGCCCCTTCAATAGCTTTACTTAAAAATGAATCGTCTTTGTCCATCACATCATTAAAGAAAATATTGGGCGATTTGCCCCCCAGCTCAACAGTCGATGGAATAATGTTATCTGCGGCGCATTTTAAAATATGTGAGCCAACAGGAGTCGATCCAGTAAAAGCAATTTTTGCGATACGAGTGTTTGTTGCGAGTGCTTCACCAGCTTCTTTACCAAAGCCGTTAACAACATTTAATACACCAGCGGGCAATAAATCACCGATGATTTCCATTAACACTAAAATGGAGGCTGGGGTTTGCTCTGCCGGTTTAAGCACAACACAGTTACCCGCAGCAAGCGCTGGGGCTAATTTCCATGCTGCCATTAAAATTGGGAAGTTCCAAGGGATTATTTGCCCAACGACACCCAGTGGCTCGTGAAAATGATACGCAACAGTGGTTTCATCTATTTCACCGATAGAGCCTTCTTGGGCACGTAAACAGCCGGCAAAATAACGAAAATGATCAGCCGCAAGCGGAATATCTGCCGCTAACGTTTCGCGAATTGCCTTACCGTTATCCCATGTTTCTGCAACGGCCAACAGCTCTAAATTTTGCTCAATGCGATCAGCAATTTTAAGCAAAACATTGCTGCGCTCAGTGACGGAGGTTACACCCCAAGCAGCGCGTGCTTCATGCGCTTTATCGAGTGCCAACTCGATATCCGCTTTATCTGAACGAGGGATTTTACAAAACACCTTACCATTTACAGGGCTAATATTATCAAAGTACTGCCCGTTTACCGGCTCGACCCATTGCCCGCCAATATAATTACCATAGTGTGATTTAAAGTTGATGAGTGCGCCATCGCTACCCGGGTTTGCATAGATCATTGTGTGTGTCCTTTATTCAAGTTGTTGTTTTCAATACCGGCCTTAAGGCTCAATTTATGGGGTGATTGTTGATTGTTTATCCACCAATTGTTGACATTAACGCATAACCAGCATACAAACTTGTTTACCTGTCCAAAAAACGTGTCTGTGTGTCCAGATTTTAAAAGGGAGAAAAATGGCAGCTTACTTAGCAACGGAAAAACTCATAAAGCAACGACAGCAGATTGATGTGCTTATTGAAAACAAACTAACGTTTGCAGCAGACAGTGCACATTTAAGCATCTACGATACCTATCAAGATGCGCAAAAAGTGGCACTGCACTCAAGTGAGTTATTATTTTGTGGCATGATCAGCGGGAAAAAAATCATGCATGTTGGCGAGTGTGATTACCACAAAGAGTTTTTACCACAGCAATCTTTTGTATTAGCACCAGAACAAGGCGTGCTGATAGATTTTCCAGAAGCGTCTTTACACCAACCCACGACCTGTTTGGCCATAGAAATTAGCCGAGATAAAATCAACCAAGTCGCTGATGCATTAAACGTTAAGCAGCAAATTTGTCATGATGATTTTTTTCATTACACACCGCAGCTTGTGCATACTGAGCATAACCAGATCACACAAAATTTATTAGAACGCATGGTCGGTTTATTTAGCGAGAATGAGCAAGACAGGCAGTATTTAATCGATCTCTCAATCAATGAGCTAATCACCCGCTTATTACAACAACAAAGCCGTGATTTGCTCTTGTATAATAGCCAACGAGCCGGAAAGGAATGTGGACTCACTCACGTTTTAGAGCATATTGAACATAACTTAACCGTTCCACTTAATATTGATACGTTATGTAAGATCGCATGCATGAGCCGCAGTAAATTTTATCAGCAATTTAAATTAGCTTTTGGTCAAAGCCCCGCTCAATGGCAACAACAACTCAGACTAAAAAAAGCATATGAGCAATTGAAGTGCGGTAAGCCTGTAAGTCAACTTTGTTACGAGTTAGGCTTTGCTAGCCCAAGTCATTTTAGCCGGTTGTTCAAGCAGGCGTACGGAAAAACACCGAAAAGCGTGATGATGCATATTAAAGGTATGTAGTCAGTACAAATTACATAAACCTAAAACGGTTAAAAGTAACGTTTAACTCGACGCTGACTGACATTTTAATGAGCACACTGTGGAAAAAGTGCATATACAATACTAAAATCATAAATTTAGGTTAATAAATTGTATAAGAATATATATACTCAAGTTAGGTCTACGCTGATTTCGGTAATGATCACCTTTTTATTCCAACTTACAGGAAGTCTTCATGTTTGTTTCAAGTAAAACTTTTTTAGCAGCACAAAGTCAATGTGATGCTTTGTTAAAAGAAATTGAACTATTAAAATCAGAAAACCAAGCACTGGCTATTGAAAATGAACAACTGCAGGATCAGCTTAACCAACAATCATCGAATGAAGAACAACTCTTTAACGAAAATCTGCTTAACAGCAGCATCCATTGTATAAATCAAATTGAAGGCATAAGACAAACCGTTTTAGAGTCTTACTTGACCATTGATGAAGAAAGTAAAGTCAGTTATCAAATTAGTGACTTACTCGAAAATTCGAGCAAATCACTTGGCCATATCGTTGACGAAATGGAACAGATGGCAAATAAAATGGGGAGCATGACTGAAAATATTTCTGGCCTTTCAAATATGGCTGACAGTATAAACAATTTCGTTATCACCATTTCTAAAATTTCAGATCAAACTAACCTGTTAGCACTTAATGCGGCTATTGAGGCCGCTCGCGCAGGTGAAGCAGGAAGAGGCTTCAGTGTAGTTGCTGACGAAGTAAGAACCCTGGCCACCAATACCAATAAGTCTGCCCAAGAAGTCTCTGAACTGGTAAAAGGCATTATCAGTAAAACAGGTGAAACGGTAGACTCAGTATCAAATATTCAGGATAACAACGCTCAACTTACAACTAATTTTGGTTCATTAAATAGTGACTACGGCACCATTATTAACCACTGCACAAGTATGAAAAACACAATTGCCACAGCTGCTATACGTTCTTTTGTTCAAACTGTTAAGCTTGATCATATTGTGTGGAAGGGTGAGGTATATGCAGTAGCAAATGGTAGCTTAAACAAATCAATTGACGATTTTAGCGATCATACTATGTGCCGTTTAGGCAAGTGGTACAACTCTGAGCAGGCACAGACTTTCAAACAAATGAATGTTTTTAAGCAGCTTGAAGAGCCACATAAAGAAGTTCACCGTAACGGTGTTGAAGCACTTGTGTTGATTCACAGTGGTGAAAAAGCAAATGCCATCAAGCATATTAACCTGATGGAAGCTGCCAGTCAGCGTGTTATGAATCTACTTGATGATTTAGCAAACCAATAACCCACAACTGATCACTGAGCTCGGATTGAGTATGCCGAGTTCAGACTCCCCTCACACTCTCACATGTTCTTGAATGGCATTATTAATTGCATGCCAAACAATTTTTTAGTCATAAATAGTATCATAGCGCGATCGACCTATGCGCCTCCTCTGACTCAATAAGCTTTCACTCTCATCGCTGTTATACCAACCCGCAATATTACTTAATCATTTTCGGGGCTAAACGTGTCGCTACCGGCGTTATAAAATTCTCATTTAGAACAAATAAATAGCAAATTTTTTGCCTAGCTATCAACACGTTTTTCCATCCTCAAAATAGAGCACTTAATTAAGCGAATTGGTATCATTTAGGCGTGAATCAGTTTTTAGTTTTAATTTGAAAATAAAGACAAAAAAATCGATTACAGTTTAACCGTAATCGATTTTTACACTCACATATATGATCAGAACTTACCCACCGACTTAACAGTATCGTTGAGTGATGCTGCATCAACGTAACCAATCATACTTGGGTTTTTACTGATTAAATCAATCACATCAGAATCATTAGAAACTTCTTTTGGCGGTGAACCTTTACCCGTAAAAATAAGCTTTGACCAATACGCTTTCAGCTGGCTTCCTGATTTAGATAACACGTTGCTATCAAATTCTTTGCGGGCTGAGGAGCTATCTTCTTGGTTAATAGGGACGGCTTGATTTCCATCAGAAAACGATTTCGCTTTACCTAAAAAAAACTTAGCTATTTCTGATTGATCAAAACTACTACTGTTAGATGGGTGAACAATAACAACAACTTCTGCACTTACTGAATAACAACTCAGGAATAAAAGTGGTAAGAATATTTTTTTAAACACTATCATAACGTATTCCTTAAAATACCAAATCAATGCCAAGCGTGATTGATTCACTATCACCCGCTACAGCGAGATCAAATGATTCATCATTCACTTTATCAAATTGCACTTTAAACGCAGCCGATGAATGAAAATCCCAACGCATCCCGACTGACGTCGTATTGTGTTGCTCACCATCTTGAGAATCCTCTTTAAATTGAGAGTAAGAAACATAAGGCGTTAAGGCATCAAATCGATAACCTAACGTAATCATTGAAGTGTCAAGATTGCCATTTAAATCTAAGCGGTTTAACTCTGTTAATACAAATATGTTGTCAAAGTCTAAGTTAACTGCAACACCATAAAACTTACCTGTGCGGCTCGTTTCTCCGTCAAATAGCACCCGTTCGCCACTACGATAGCGTTCGTTTTTGTATGTCATGTGAGTGAGTCGTACTTCAAACCAATCTTTGTTTAACTGTAAAACACCGCCCAACATATCACGCCAAATTTCACGTGTGGGTTCTTTGAAGAAAAACTCACTGAGCAATTTATTATCTTTATCGTCTTCTTCCCCGTAATAAAGATTACCCATTACAGACCAATCCCCAATTTCTCCGCTGTATAGGGCGTTCACACCATTGTAATTAAAGATTTGCCAAGTGTAGTTATCTGCCGGTGGACGCATCCATACATAGGCATAACCTACGTCATAGAAATCAGAATAATAAAACAGTGGTAAACGTTTTTTACCCGCTTGAATTGTCCAGTTATCATTAAGATCGTAGGATAAATAGGCCCATTCAATGGATGCATTAAAATCATCAGCACCCCGTGCTACTATTTGCCCAGTCATAGACAAACCATCGGCTAAGTCTGCACTGATCTGTAGCCCAAATAAGCTCTCAGGTTTGAATGAAACATCTTCGTCATAAGCTGAAACAATTGGGTAATCAGCTAAAAAGGTAGGAGGTATATCGTATTGCGGGACACCACTTCCGGATAAAACTTTACCAGCATTAATACTGGTAAACCCTGAGAAATTAATCTCGCCGTAAGAAGCCCCCGTAAACAATAAACAATTTACAGTTAATAACCAATACAGCTTTTTCATCATTTGCGTTACCTTATGCTATTAGTATTTTGCAATATGCACTATTAAAACTAGACCAACATGAATTTTTTGCTTGTTAATCCAACAGATTATTTAGAAATAAGCATGAATAGCCCGTGCATACCGCAATAAAAAGCGACTATTTTGCAAAAGCGCCCCTCTTAATTTAACGCTAACAGACTCCATGTATCCGTATTTAAGCTTTAAAGCTTTTTTCAACATTAACGTCTCACACACATTGTCATTACGTGTATTTATTTTGGTTAACCCGAGACTATTACTTGTATGTAAGGGCCGAAAAAGCGGATAATTACACATTAATGAAAATACACTGATTTAGTATGGCTCAAAACTTAAAGCCAACTAAACAACGTGCGCATGAAGGTGGACCAACTCAATGGAAATTAAAGTTAATTTTCTCGATAACCTTAGATTAGAAGCTAAGTTTGACGATTTCTCAGTCATTGCGGATCAACCAATCCGTTACAAAGGCGATGGCTCAGCGCCGAGCCCTTTTGACTACTTCCTCGCTTCTTCAGCTTTATGTGCTGCGTATTTTATAAAAGTGTATTGCAACGCGCGTGATATATCGACCGACGGCATACGTGTTGCGCAAAACAACATTGTTGATCCGGAAGATCGCTACAACCAAATATTCCAAATTCAAGTTGAGCTGCCTGAAAGCATTTCAGAAAAAGACCGTACCGGTATTTTACGCTCAGTTGACCGCTGCACAGTAAAGCGTGTTATTCAAACCAAGCCTGAGTTTAAGATTGACGCGGTAGACAGCCTCGATAACGACGCACAAGCCATGTTAATGGCAAAACCTGAAGGCAGCGAAAACACCTTTATTCTCGGAAAAGACTTACCGCTCGAGCAAACCATTGCCGATATGACCGCGATTTTAGCCGAATTAGGCATGAAAATTGAAATTTCATCATGGCGAAATATTGTACCAAACGTGTGGTCGTTACATATTCGTGATGCCGCCTCACCTATGTGTTTTACCAACGGTAAAGGCGCCACCAAAGAAAGTGCATTATGCTCTGCTCTTGGTGAGTTTATTGAGCGTTTAAACTGTAATTTTTTCTATAATGATCAGTTTCTTGGTGAAGAAATTGCCAACAGTGAGTTTGTGCACTACCCGAACGAAAAATGGTTCCAGCTCACTGATGATGACTCTCTACCTGCAGGTATTTTAGACGACTACACACTGAACATTTACAACCCTGAAGATGAACTTTGTGGCTCGCACTTAATCGATACAAACTCAGGCAATGTTGAGCGCGGTATTTGCTCTATTCCGTATGTTCGCCAGTCTGATGGTAAAACAGTGTATTTCCCATCAAATTTAATTGAAAACTTATTTTTAAGTAACGGTATGAGCGCCGGTAACAACTTTGCCGAAGCGAAAGTACAGTGCTTATCAGAGATTTTTGAGCGTGCGGTTAAACGCCAAATTATCGAACAAGAACTTGTATTACCTGATGTACCAGAAGCGGTACTTGCTAAGTTCCCGGGGATTGTGGCTGGTATTAAAGGCTTGGAAGAGCAAGGCTTTCCGGTTGTCGTAAAAGATGCCTCTCTTGGCGGTCAATTTCCTGTCATGTGCGTAACATTAATGAACCCGAAAACCGGTGGTGTATTTGCCTCATTTGGTGCACACCCAAGCTTTGAAGTCGCCCTAGAGCGCAGCTTAACAGAGCTGTTACAAGGTCGCAGCTTTGAAGGCTTGAATGACGTACCAAAACCTACATTTAACAGTATGGCCGTGTCAGAGCCTGAAAACTTTGTTGAGCACTTTATTGATTCTACAGGCAAAATATCATGGCGCTTTTTCAGTGCCAAGCATGATTATGATTTTGTTGAGTGGGATTTTTCAGGCACTAACGAAGAAGAAACGGCGAGCTTATTTGGCATTTTAAAAGACTTAGGCAAAGAAGCCTATATCGCTGAGTTTTCAGACTTAGGGACTGCATGTCGTATTTTAGTACCGGATTACTCTGAAGTTTACCCGGTAGAAGACTTAATATGGGATAACACCAACAAAGCCCTTAAATACCGTAAAGACATTTTAAATCTGCACAGCTTAGATGAAGATCAACTCGCTGATTTAGTAGAGCGACTCGAAGAAAGTCAGCTTGATAACTACACAGATATTATCACTCTAATTGGTGTTGAATTTGATGAAAACACAGTATGGGGCCAGCTAACAATTCTTGAGCTTAAATTGCTCATTTACTTAGCACTGGGTGATTTAGAAGCGACGATGGAACTGGTTGAAACCTTCTTACAGTTTAACGATAACACCGTTGAACGCGGCTTATTTTACCAAGCAATGCACTCGACACTCGAAGTTGCCCTGAGTGAAGAGTTAGAAATTGAAGACTATATTCACAGCTTTACCCGCATGTTTGGGCAGGAAGTAATGGATGCCGTGGTAGGGTCTATCAATGGTGATGTGTTGTTCTATGGCTTAACGCCAACCAACATGCAACTTGAAGGGCTTGAGCGTCATCAGCGTTTAATCGACAGCTATAAAAAACTCCACGCGGCACGCGCGGCAAGAGCTAATAAGCTACTATACTGAATGTAAGACACACATCAAATTTAAGCACCTAGCAATCGCAGGTGCTTTTTTATAGCATAAAAAACAAACCATACCTCCGTTCTAATGCTTAAGTCAGCCAGGTAGTGCTTGCCTGATTAGCTTAGGACTTGTGACTCAGGGGTAAAGTAAGGGGCTAATCAGACACATTGGCAGGGTATTTAGCAAAGTGTGTTGGAAAAAGTTGTTTCATTCTGTTTAGTTCCCGTGGAATGTCATCAGAGGTGGTTTCACAAGGCATAATAACAAACAACTTACGCGAGTAATCGAGCGCCATCGGAACAACAGGCACATGACTTTGATTGGCGATATACAAAAAACCACTTTTCCAGCTAGCCGATTTTTTGCGAGTTCCCTCTGGAGCAATACCAACTATCAGCGTCTCGTGCTGTTTGAATGTGTCACTGACTTGAGCAACAATGCCATGAGCAGACGTGCGATCAACCGCAATCCCTCCTAGCTTTTTCAGTAACCAGCCTAATGGGCCGACAAACAGTGTGTGTTTTCCTAGAAATTGAATTTTGATATCAAGGCTGAGTTTAACCCCAAGGGCAATAATAAAATCCCAGTTTGAGGTATGAGGAGCAACCGCCGCCACAAACTTCCCTTGTGCGGGAAATTGCCCAATAACTTGCCAACCACTGAGCTTAAGTATTATATGTCCAACCCATCGTCCAAGTCGGCTGTTGGTTCGGGGTAACGCTTTAGGGAGGTTATCGCGGTTGATATGCATAGATTTTCCTGGTGGAAGTGATCAACATTTACGATCAAGATTATCATAGCAAGATACGACTTCACATAACTTGATGACACGGGCTGCATGCTACTTTTTTACGCTGCATGCTGAATGTTCCTTTTTCGTTACAAGACGAACGACATATTATTTTATATACTTAGCGAAAATGCAGTACAGAGTGTCCTTTTGAAATACCTTTTATTGGCAATTAGTTTAATTTTTTTTCATCTCAGTGTCAGTGCAAAACAGCGTGTTTTATTACTGAGTGATGATGAAAATGACCGCCAGCAACTATTGAGTTTACAGCCAGTTTCATTAGCAACCGACACGCTTAATTTAGTGCTTAATCAGTTAACGGATGAGTTCGATTTTGACGTGCAAAGTGCGCCCATTTCGCGGATTGAACCATTATTAAATCGCCATACAAATGCATGTGTAGTAAACCGAGTCAAAACCCCAGAACGACAAGCACACTATCTATTTAGTTTGCCCATACACATGTTTCCTAATCATCGTCTGTATTACGATGCTTCTTGGGTGAAGATTAATGCTAAGCAACTCAATGAACAAGGGAAATTATTGTCACTACAAACACTGTTCACGGCAAAATCAGATCACAAGCTGTTATTAGTAAAAGATAAATCGTATGGAGACTATCTAGACTCGCAATTAGCATTGCTTAATAAAAATAATACACAATATCGCTCAGGCGGCGATTATTACGCCGCGTTGGTGGCCATGCTCGAGCGGCATCGTTCGGAATATGCCTTGATGTTCCCGGCTACTTTTTTTGAGCAGACTCGTCAAAAGGTGCAAAATGAACAGCTTCGTTCAGTGGCGATTGCTGGTAATCCTACTTATATTTTAGGCCATATTGCATGTAAACAATCCGATATAACAACCACGTTTATTGCTAAAGTTAATCACGTTTTAAAACAGCTTTACAATGATGAACGTTTATATCAAGCTCATATACGATATCTTAGTGAGGCTGATAAAACTCATTTCAAACAAGACTATCGCAACGTTTTACAGTGCTCTGACAATGCAGCTACGCCGTGTCAATGATGTATAAATAACGTCAACAAGTAAGTTACCCTGCCATGAAATAGACACGTAAATGCGCAACGTATACTCGCTTACACACCTTTTTGAATTACACCGCTTTTAATTCAACACATATCTCCTCATCTTGATCGCATCATTTCTATTATTCACCTAAATACATAAAAGCAATAAGGAGTACTTGGTAATCATATGGCAAGCCCCTCGCGTTTTTCTATACAGTTGTGTTGACCAAAACATAAACCGCATCTCGTGGTGCTTAGTTTGAAACTATATGGCCAAATTGACTTTCATTCAAATAACAGTGTTATCGCTATCATTAATGAGCAAGGTGAAACGCTTGCAGCTAAGCGTTGTAATAATGACCTGCCTGTCATTTCAACTTTGATTGTCACTTAGTCTCATCTGGTATATAAAAAAGCCTGAGCAGTTTTGCTCAGGCTTTTATTCATTTTATGCCTCTGTTAATCAGAAGCTTTTACCTTCTCGCCAAATCACTTTTGTAATTTAATACCATTAAAGTGTGCTTGTAAGTCTGTGACTTTTATTTGCTCTGGTAAATCAGCAAATGGCTTATCCGCAAATTTGCTACCACGAAGTTGCACATTCATTCGCGCAGCGTGTGGGTTTAGCATTGTTTGCTTGTAGTAGTCTTTAATATCCGCCAGCGTTACTTTTTCGACTTCTGTGATTAGCTTTGCTTTTGAGTCAAAATCAAAGTTTTCACGGTACCAATCGCCAATCAACGGGCCCATTTCATCACTTAAGTTTTTAGGTTGCTCTTTAAGTGATACAAGCGTGGCATTTTTAAGCTGAGCGAATGTTTCTTCACTCATATTCTCAAGCTCCACAGCGTATTGCTTTTTAAACTCATCAAAGCGCGCTTGCATTTCTTTCGGGCCTTTCACTGGTGTTTGTATAAACAGGCCAATTGCAGAGTAATCTTCAATTGGTCGAGCCAGTGCGCCTACGGCATAAGCAAGTTGCTCTTCGGTACGCATTTTATCAAACGCGATGGTTCTAAAGTGATCACGCAATACTTGTGCTTGCGCTTTTTGCTTATACCCTGCTACTGGGTGAACGGTCATATCGATAATCGCAACATCCGCAACATCAATGTCTTTTTGCAATACGATAGTTTCACCTACTTGTGGTAACCATGCTTTACTACGCGCAAAAGCTGTAGATTGGTGGTTTTTAGGTAAAACATCGGTTAGTTCTTTTGCAATGGCTTCAACGTCTTGCTGATTGTAGTTACCAAACGTAAAGACTCGCAGTTCGTTATTGCTAAATGTACGTTGTTTCACTTGTTCAAAATCAGCCAGTGTGATGGCTTGAGCTGTGTCTATTAACGCATCCGTATCGAAGCTACCCGTTCTAATCAGGTTTGAATACTCGTCAAACGCTTGATAAAAAGGGAATTGCTTTTGTTTATTAAGTAAATCACGCTGATAGCGGTCAAGTGCTTGGGCTAAACCTTGCTCAGTCGTTTGCACATTAATTGATTCAAGCGCTTGTGCCAGCAAAACATCTTGCTTATCCGTAAAACCACTCAATGACAAAATTAAGCCATTACTTGATTGAAGGCTCACACTCATACCGGCAACAGCCGCTTCTGTGCTGAGTTTACTCTGTTGTAAGTTGTATAAATCTGCCCACACTGAATACAATACTTTGGCTTTTATATCATCCAGCGCATCCGGTGTATTAACGTATATTTCAACTAAACCTTTAGGCTGCTCCGCAAAATTTTGACTTGCTTGGCGCCATACTTTTACGCCTTGCTTGTCATAGACCAATTCTGGGTTCTTTTGCTCATCAAACTGGGCTGTTTTAATAGCAAAGCTTTCTGGTAATAAACGGTTTACCGTTGGCAGTGCAAGTGAAAAATCACTTGGCTTATCCCAGCTGGCAATTTCTTCATCGCTAATGTCTTCAATGCGATATTTACCATCGTAAAAATGTAATTTTGAATCGGTTTCTTCTTGCTTAGAGGTATACCAAACTCGCAGTGTGTCTGCATTTAATTGCTTAAGCACATTATTGATAGCAGCAGCATCAAACTTCGCATAATGGTATGGCGCGTTAATAGCATGATTAATTGGGTACGCTTGCATACTACCAGCTAAGTTACTGACATAACCAAACTCATCGCCTTTTTCCAAGAACTGAAACTGGTTATTTAATGATGTACGAATTTCATTAAAGTATTTGCTATCAACCCCTTCTTTTTTGATAAGGTCGATGTATTGCATAATCGTCGCCACGATTGTTTCGCGGTTTTTCATGCCTTCATCTGTTAGCTGAATATCAACCGTTAAGGTGCCGTAGTTACCATAATGTGTTGGCGATGTATTGGCCGATAATTGTGATACCCAGCCTTTATCACGCAATATTTGTGCAGGGCTACCTTGCATTTCATTACTTAATAAATACGATACAAAACGGTTTGGTTTAACCGCAAACTCATCGCTGTTATCGGTAATAGTAAAATCAAGCTGAAGCTGCTTTACGTCTTCGTTTGGTGCATAATGCACACGTTTACCACCAACATTATCAAAGTCGAGCTTAGTAGTGACTGTTGGCTTTTCGATTTTCTTATCTTCAATATCAGCAAAGTACTTTTGCGCTTTTGCTTCCATTTCACTCAACGGTAAGTTTGAGATCATGGCCACTTTCATAATATTTGAAGAATAATATGTGTTGTAAAAATCAACGGTTTCTTTGTGCAGAGAACTGCCTTCTTTATCACCGAGCGTTTCAAGGTTACCGATTAAAAAGCGGTTAGCTGGGTGATCACCCATCATTTTACGTGCAAGTTTAAATTGGCCAAAGAAGTCCATTTCGCGGCGCATTGACCACTCAGCATTCACGGCGTTTTTTTCTTTATCTGTGTATTCTGGGTATAGTTTTGGTGATTTAAAGAAGTCAGCAAAACGGTCAAGGGCTTCATCGTAAGCATCATTATTTACTTTAAACATGTAATTAGTGATATCAAGCCACGTATACGCGTTATGCGCGCCACCATTTTTAGTCATGAAATCAGAATACCCTTTCGTGTCTGGGTAGCGCTCAGTGCCTAAGAACAACATATGTTCTAAATAATGTGCCATACCTTGCTGGGTCATTGGGTCGTGCAGTAAGCCAACCCCTACACTCAGCGCCGCTGCTGACTTTTCTGCGCTAGGATCAGACACTAAAATTACTTCAATCTCATTCGCTAATTTAAGTGTTTTGTATTCGCGATTGTCATTTGGGCTTATTACTAAGGTATCTGATAATAATGCCGTATTTTGTTGAGCGGGTGGTGTTGTCGTTGTACCGCAACCTGATAAAACAGCAAGCGCTATTGCACTTAGGGTGATAATCTTTTTCATAGTAAGAGCTAATCCATCACTTTATTGATTGTTTGAATGATCGGTAAATATCAAAATGCATGCAATCATTTTCCTATTTACTTTGTAACACATTGTAAATTGTAAAAACAAACTGGTAGTCTGGGTAAGTTTTAAAACACTCAGTAAAGTAAATAATAAAAGGGACACACAATGGATAAGTATTTGTTATTGGCGATGTTTGCACAAATCTTACTCACTTTTAGCGTCATGATTATCATGGGGCGTCGCCGTTTCACCGCTGCAAAAAACCGAACAATCTCAATGTCAGATTTTGCCACTATGAAGCTCGAACACGCTGGTGACAAAGTAAGGGTTGCTGATAGGAATTTTATAAATCAGTTTGAAATGCCGATGTTTTTCTTTGTTGCCTGCTTAGCAGCAATGCAAATGAGCGCAGTAGGCACACTATTCACGGCAGTTGCATGGGGCTTTGTAGTATCAAGAATAGTTCACACGCTGATTCATATCGGCTCAAATAAAGTAAAACCTCGTTATTACAGTTTTTTAACGGGTTGCTTATTAATTTTGGCCTTATGGGTACTCATCATCTTGCGCATATTTGGCGTTTAAGTAAACGTATTAAAAGTGCTATCAAACAGTTGATAGCACTTTTAACATACTTAAGCAGTACGGCGGCGTTTAAAACCTAATAACGCCAATGGCAGTACAAACCAGCCAATAGCGCCACCAGAACTACTTTTATCAGGGTTCACATTTGAACCATCACCATTGGTACTTTCTTTAGGTGACAAATTAATTGACGAGTTTGGATCATCATCCAAAACAACAACATTGTTAATCGATACCAAATTAGCAGAAGTAATAACAGTATCAGGATCTGCACACTGCTCAGTAGTGATGCCAACAACAGGTATTTCACCGCAATGTGTTAGTTCACGAATTGCATCAATTACATCATAGCTATCTGCCGTAATTTGGCCAAATACAGTAAAACCACCATTTTGATTATCTAAATTTTCGCTGTTGTCTTTTAAATTAAAAAACCATTGGCTGGTGGCACTGTTTGCGTCACTGCCCAACTTTGCCATAGCGATAGTGCCTTTTACATTTGATAAAACAGGTTCATTGGTGACTGCCTCAGCTGTTTCTATAGCTTTAAACTCATCGTCATAAGTAAACCCGCCACCTTGAATCACAAAGTTATTAACTGAACGATGAATAACCGTATTGTTATACGCATCGTTACTTACATAATTCAAAAAGTTTTCAACTGTTTTTGGTGTACGTTTGTCAAATAAGTTAATCGTGATCGTGCCTTGAGAGGTTTGCATTTCAACAACAGTCGCGCTGCTAGCAAATGTTGTTACCGCTAAAAGCCCAGCTAATATCATCTTTTTCATTGTTATTATTTCCAGTTAGGGTGTTGTTCTAATGTAAATTTAATGAAAATAGTATACAAACACCTCGCCAATTACGAGCAATAAACCACGAATAATACAAAACACACCGCAGCGATTACATACTCGTTACATTTAATTACACCCTGTTCTTTATTCGTTGACGTTATAGAAAAATGCTGCTTAAAACTAAATGATCTCAATTTTATCGTTTTTATTTGTTACGATGACCGCGACAACAAAAAATACACAACAGGATAAACCGTCATGGCACAAAGCAATGAGCCTATTTGTGACTTTGGATTACATCAAGGTCAATCGTATACAAAGCTCCCGGCTAGCTTTTTAAATTGGATGGTGGGCAATAATCATGAAAAATCAGCGCTCGCTGAACAAGAACTAAACCGCAGACAGTTAGCAGCCACGGGACAATTAGAGGCTGAAAACTAAAAAAGTAGCGTTGCATACGTTATTTAGTCATAAATTTAGTTTAAACTACGCGTTTAATGAACAGCATCTGACAACACGGGTCACATTATGCGCGTAATGATTAGTTTTCTCTTACTATTAAGTGTTACTGCTTGTAGTAATAACAACACCTCACTCGAATCACCCTCTTCAAATGAAGCTCGCTATTTAACCGTCTTACATACCAATGATAATCATGGTCGCTTTTGGCACAATGAAAAAGGCGAGTATGGTATGGCTGCACGTAAAACGTTAATTGATCAATTGCGTAATGATGCGCAAAAACAAGGTCATGCAGTTTTGCTGCTGTCTGGTGGGGATATTAATACCGGTATCCCTGAGTCTGATTTACAGTTTGCTGAACCCGACTTTAAAGGGATGTCGTTGATCGGCTATGATGCCATGGCATTGGGAAACCATGAGTTTGACAATCCATTAAGCGTATTAAAAAAACAACAGCAATGGGCTAACTTCCCATTACTGTCTGCAAACATTTTTGATAAAGAAACCGGTAAAAATGCGTTTCAAGCCTACAAGGTATTTAATAAGCAAGGGCTTAAAATTGCAGTAATTGGCTTAACCACTACCGACACAGCAAAAATTGGTAACCCGCAATATATTGGTGGCTTAGAGTTTAGAGAACCAATAGACGTAACCAATGCATTAGTTGACAAGATTAAAAAGCAATATCAACCAGACATTACTATAGCTGTAACGCATATGGGGCACTTTGTCGATGCTGCATTTGGTATTAATGCCCCCGGGGATGTTACACTTGCCCGTTCACTGCCAAATAATACACTTGATATGATCATAGGTGGCCACTCTCAAGAACCTATCTGTATGAAAGCTAAAAACATCAGTGATGATGAATTCGGTCCTGGTAAAACATGTAAACCGGATCAACAAAATGGCACCTGGATCATGCAAGCGCACGAGTGGGGTAAGTATGTGGGTAAAGCTGAATTTAAACTGCAAGACGGGCAACTAACATTAATTGATTATAAATTACTTCCTGTCAATTTATACATAGCACAACCGCAAGCTGACGGCACGACAAAACCCGTTTTGGCTGCAAAGTACATTACCCCAAATCCTGAGCTAGAATCATTCTTAGCTGACTACCAAGCCAAAGGCGCGAAACAAATTGAAGGCAAAATCGGCTTTGTTGATGCAAAATTAGAAGGTGATCGTAATAAAGTACGCTATGAACAAACTAACCTTGCGCGCGTTATTATTGCAGCCCAAATGAGTACGGTTGGTGCAGACTTTGGCCTAATCAGTGGCGGTGGTATTCGCGACAGCATTGCTGCAGGTGAAGTAAGCTACAAGGATATTTTAAAAGTTCACCCTTTTAAAAATCGCATTACTTACATGGACTGGCAAGGCCAAGATTTATGGGATTACTTAGAGGTTGTAACACGCTTTCCACCTGATGCGGGTGCCTATATGCAATACCATAAACTAAGCTTCAAACGTGAAAACGGCAAACTGGTTAGTGTACTTATTAATAACAAACCATTGGATTTAAATACGACCTACCGAATGAGCATTAATAGTTATAACGCCTCTGGTGGTGATGGATACCCAACACTCACAGACCGTAAAGGGTTTGTTAGCACTGACGAAACCGATGCCCAAGCATTAAAGCGCTTCTTTATAGAAAATAGCCCTGTCAATGCAGCAGCGTTTGCACCTGAGTAACTTTAAGCAAACAGTTTACAGCACGGAAGTTCTATTAACCTCCGTGCTGACACAACCTGTTTCAAGCCTGTTTAACCTAAACTGAGTTTACACGTTTGATAAATTGCTACCATGGCATTCTGTTATTCCTTTTTGATAGCTAGCCTCAAAACTCATAAAGCAAAGTACCACGGTATAAATTCTACATTTCAGGTTATTACACGAGGTGAACGTTAAAACCTGCTTGTGTTGAGATATCTGGCTAAGTTATTTGCCGATCACTTCGATACTCTCGCTGCTTATATGGCTCAGGCCGTAACTGTGTAGACGCGAACGAGACCCTTCTCCATGCGCTTTGGGTGGGTAATAAACCTCTTTTAACTCAGGGTATTCAACTAATACCTCATCCAACGCAGCACGAATCTCACTGAGTGTTTTTTCTAGGCTATTAGAAAAGTTAGGGCGTTTACGGATCGTATGCCCAAGTTCAATTAAACGGTAAAAATATTTGTTCGCTATGTCTATTAATTCATCTGGCACATGTTTGTTTTGATTTAAAATCGTATCAGGTTGCTCGCTGCAAAATT
The DNA here is from genome assembly GCF_001469215.1 of Pseudoalteromonas sp. H105. GTDB lineage: Bacteria > Pseudomonadota > Gammaproteobacteria > Enterobacterales > Alteromonadaceae > Pseudoalteromonas. Next base: position 28,138 of record NZ_LOFH01000002.1, on the reverse strand, counting down.
CAATCAGCGCTAAATAAAAGCATAACGGCTTATTGGCTAACGACACCTCTAACGAGGTGTTATGCGTATTACCCAGCGTTTTGGTATTTAGGTCTACCACTAACTTAAATGGCTCAGGAGTGAGAGTTTCGTCTACTTGCTTAAGTGCTTTAATCGCGCAGACTTTAGAGCGTTTGATACTCCCAGCCCAGTAACCAAAGGCCAAAGCAAACACAGCCAAAATGAATGCGTTGACTAAGTCACCGAGCTGCCATAATGAATGCTTTATACTAAACGTGATGCCAATGCTGTCATCACTGGTTGCAAGTTGACGAATAATAAGCGGCTCATTACTTAAATATGCAGCTTCTATCATCGTATCGCCAATCCCCTCTACCGTCACTGCATCACTGTTTAATGCCTTATTTAAACGTGTGAGATAACCTTTAATCGCGGCACTATTGCCTGAGTGTTTTAAAAACGCATTAGACAAATCCAACCGAGGTAAATCTAACGCAATGCGTCTTTCAGCTTGCGCGATATCATTTTCGATATTATGTTGTTGCTCTAGGTATGTCGACGTTTTAACTATCACCATGGCGATCACAAAAACAAGCACGCTTACAACTTGGCAAACTCTGTTAATCATCATCTTCTCCTAAGAAATCAGCACCAGAATCGCTACATTGCCAGTAAGGCTCAACATGATTGAAGTAAGAAGACGTTTGTGATTGCGACAATGCCAGTAAACGCGTTTGAATAGCGCACAGCAGATCGGTGTTCTCGTGTTGCATTTTTAAATACCAACGCGTACCAATAATATTACTGCTGATAGGGGTAATGTAGTTTTTTGAAAAACTTTGTTGATCGGTTTTTTTCCAAAACGAGGCAATAATATCAACTTCACCATTTGCGAGTAAGTCCCTAAGTTCAGTGTGGGAGCTGGCATAGGTTACGTCTAGGTTTTCTAAGTTGATATCTAACTCTTTAAACGTTTGTTTGGGCAAAATATGACCCGACCGACTGGTTGGATAATCTAATAAACCAATTCGTTTATCTAAAAAATACTGTTTTTCGATTTTAGGCTTTTCTTTTGATGAAATAAAAAATGCGGTATAGCTTGGAAAGCCGACTATTGGTTGATAGTTATATGTAGATTCAGCTTTAAACGCAGCCATAATATTGTTTTTCGCCAATATGAGGTCTGCAATTCCTTTACCTACAAACTCAATGCTGTCAGCAGTGCGATACCCCCAAAAGCCACGCACTGCACCATATTGCTTTGCGACTACAGCATCTTCGCACAAACTATTAATGATTGATTTAGCTACTTTTTGCGACGTGGCATACACAATCAGTTGCGCTTTGTTTTGCGACGCAGATGTAAAACAACGGCTCGACGTTTCTATTAATGGCTCAAGCGTTTTAGGTTGATTAGCCACAAACACTTGGCTAACAAACCAAAGCAGCACAAAAAACAGTAGTAAAACTGTAATAAATGTAGAGTGAGACAAAAACAGCCGCTTAATTTTCAAATCTTCAACAATCCAAAATAGAATATATCGCTATTTGAACAATTTTAATTACTTATTACAATAGGTAATTTTACTCAAAACAAATAAACCATTGATATAATTGAATTATGAACAAGAAATTATGAATCTTGTTGAGTCCTTCCTATTCCACTAAAAATCAGGACAATTGACCGCTAAGAATCGTGCACTACGCAGTTAATTTATTTTTAGGAAAATAAAAATGTTACGCAATCGAATAAGCGGACTCAGTTGTTTTTTAGCTATTAGCATTCTTTTTACATCTCATAATGCATCTGCATGGGGTCAAAATGGTCACCGAGTGGTGGGGAAAATTGCTGATAATCACATTACTAATACAACCCGTTCTTCGCTTAGCGAGCTCTTAGAAGGTGAAAGCCTTGCACAGATTTCTACCTGGGCTGACGAGATGCGTTCTAATCCGGGTGAGTTTTGGCAAAAGAAATCGTCACGCTGGCATTACATTAATTCCCCCACTAATTCTTCACAATTTACCCATGACCATTCTCATCAATTAAACAAAGACAACGTAAAAAATATTCTTGAAGGGATGTACTTTGCCATTGAGACACTCAATGACAAAAAAAGTTCTCTAGACGCCAAACGTTTCAGCCTACGTTTTCTTGTTCACTTAGTCGGTGATGCACACCAACCTTTTCATGCTGGCCGCGCAGAAGATAGAGGCGGTAATCGTATCAAAGTGTCTTTTTTTGGTGAAAACACCAACCTCCATTCACTGTGGGATACCAAGTTGGTTGAAAACCAAAACCTATCGTTCACTGAGTTTGCACAGTTTATTGACAGTAACAACGCAGAATTAATTGCTGAATACCTTTCAAGTTCACCAGAGCAGTGGTTAACAGAATCACACAATTTAGCCACTAACTTATACAAACTAGAAAACGACAAAATTAGTTATGGCTACATTTACGACAATACACCCATTGTCAAAACACGATTACTCCAAGCCGGGATCAGGCTTGCGGGATTATTAAATACCCTCTTTGATAGCTCTGCAAAACCGTTAGACAAGGCACTTAAGATGCCATCTAGCATTAATCAATAAACACTTAAATAACCTACACACGGGAATCAACAAAATGAACAAGCTTCGTCTTTCGAAATTAACTGGAGCAGTAATACTTGCTCTAGGTGTTTCAACGAGTGCTATGGCGGCAGATACTTCATCAGCAATGCGCGGTAAAATTACAACGCCTTCTGGTGGCGCTGCTGCAAACGTTAAAATTAAAGTTATCCACCAACCTACGGGGACTGTTAGCGAGTTAACAACCAACGAAAGTGGTACATTTATCGCAAATGGTCTTCGCGTAGGCGGTCCTTACACGGTTGTTGTCGATTCAGACACGTTTAACGACACAACCTTGAATAACATTTATTTAGAATTAGGTGATACATACCGTTTATCATCACAGCTAGCACCGCTAAACATGGAAAAGATCGAAGTATCTGGCTATAAAATAGTACAACAGTCAGGTGGTTCAAGCAGCGTATTTGGTGAAGACACCATCGATAATATGCCAAGCTTTAACCGTGATATTAAAGATGTTGCGCGTTTAAACCCACTTGCAAGCATCAACGGTAATGGCGAATTAACATTTGCAGGTAGCAACCCACGTTCAAACAGCCTTACGGTTGACGGTATTGGCCAAAACGATGATTTCGGTCTTAACTATGGCGGTTACCCAACTGCGCAACCACCTGTTGCCCTTGATGCGATAGAACAAATTTCTGTTGATGTATCTCCTTTCTCAGCATCTAAAGGCAACTTTGGTGGCGGTACCATTAACGCAGTAACAAAATCAGGTACTAACGAGTTTAAGTTTTCTGGTTTTTACGAAACGTCCACGCCTGATATCGCTGGTGATGTAGACAGCATTTCACAAATTACTGCCGATGGCCGCCCTGTATTAGATGAAGATGGCCACCGCACCTATGAAGTTAACAAAGTATCACCAAATCAAACAGAAGAGCGTTTTGGCTTTAATGTGGGCGGTCCGTTAATTGAAGACAAACTGTTTTACTTTGTAAACTACAACAGCTGGAAAAGCGAGCTTGACCTAGATTACGGTTTTGAAGGTTCAGGCGCGACCAATGAGTACGATGTATCAGAAGAGAGCTATAACCAGTTTATCTCAATCTTAGATTCAGTTTATGGCATGCAAGATTCTCTAGGTGGCGACCCTGAAGACACGAATGAATCACTATTAGTTAAGTTAAGCTGGAACGTAAACGATGATCACCGTTTAGACTTCACTTACCAGTGGCAAGATGACCAAGACGAGCGTAATTTTGGTACAGGTGGTAGCACGGTTGATCTAGCTTCATCACGTTACACCTATGCAACTAAGTTTAATAACTTCTCATCAAAGCTTTACTCTGATTGGAATGAAGATTTCTCAACTGAAATCGGTATTGCATATAAAGATGTAAGCTCTGACAGCATTACTAACTCAAACATTGGTAGTGTAAAAGTTGAAGAACGCTTCCGCGGTCCTGCATTCCAGTTTGGTACTGATCAATTCCGTCATGCAAACTCTTCTGCCACTGAAACCCTTACGTTAACGCTTGATGCAACCTACCTGTTAGATGAACATGAGCTTAGCTTTGGTGCACGTTATGAGTCACTTAACCTTTACAATCTATTCGCCGCAAACTCACTAGGCTCGTGGGAGTTCGATACGTTTGACGGGTTTGCAAACCGTGAAGTAGGTAACTTTAGAGATACGTATGACTTCTCTTACAGCAATGCGTACACAAATAACCCAGCAGATACAGCATACGATGCAACACGCAGTCAATTAGCGCTATATATTGAAGATACTTTCTACATTGGCGACGATTTAGAATTGTCAGCAGGTATTCGTTATGAGCGCTTAGCGTCAGATGACAAACCAACGCTGAATGAAAACTTCGCAAGCACCTATGGCTTTACTAACCAAGAAAACCTAGATGGTTTAGATATTATTTTACCACGTGTTGGCTTTAAGTATTATGCAACCGAAGCCCTTACTATTAATGGTGGTATCGGTCGTTTCCAAGGTGGTATTCCTAATGTTTGGTATAACAATTCATACCAAAATGACGGTATTACATTCGTTGCAGCACCACAAAGCGCTATCGACGAATACTATGCGGCTAACCCTGCAGACATTACCGTTGTACCAGATGAAATCAAAAACACGTTAGTTCAAGGTGCAGGTAGCACGAACTATGTTGATCCAAACTTTGAATTACCTTCAAGCATTCGTTCGCAAATAGGCTTTGAATACGATTTTGATTCAGCATTACTAGGCAACGGCTTTAAATGGCAGGCAGAAATTGCTTACCACATCAAAGAAAATGAAGCGGTTTGGCACAACACAGCCATTCGTCCTGTTGGCGCAGCTGCTGATGGTGATCGTTTAATTCAAGAGAGTATCTACACTGGCGATTTACAAGATAACTTTGATATTGCGATGACCAACTCGTCTGAAGATGGCCGTTCAGTTGTATTCTCAACAGCCCTTGCAAAAGAGTGGGACAACGGTCTTTATATTTCAACAAGCTATGCGCACCAAGATATCACTGAAGCAGCATCAGGTTCTTCATCGCGTGCACAAAGTAACTACCAGTACAACATTACGCAAAACCGCAACCAAGATTTAGCGCACCGTGGTTCATATGAAGTTGAGCACAGCTTTAAAATCAACGTGAGCTACAACACTGAGTTTTTCGCAGGTTATGCAACTAAGTTCAACATGTACTTTGAGCGCCGTTCAGGTCGTCCATTTAGTTACACTATGGGTATGTTCCGAGATGGTGATTTAGGTGACTCACGTGATTTTAACTCAAGCTCTGCTTACTTAGCGTATATCCCAACAGGGGCTGATGACGCTAATGTAAACTGGGAAGAATCAGGTATGACTTGGTCAGAACTTGAAACACTCCTTAATCGTGCAGGTATTTCTGAGCGTGGCACTATCCTAAACCGTAACACAGGTACTCAACCTTGGGTTACCACAATGGATGTAAGCATCAAGCAACAAATCCCTGGTTTTGCTAAAGGCCACAGCGGTGAGGTTTACTTCATGGTTGATAACTTCGCAAACTTGCTTAATAGCGATTGGGGTGTTGAAAAACGCCTAGGTTTCTCTGACCAAGCTGTGTATGACTTTGGTGGTCTAGATGACCAAGGCCGCTACATCATCGATAGCCGTTATAACGGTGCTGATGTTCGTAACTACAGCCAAATCACAACGTCATCGTCTGCATGGCAAGCCAAAATTGGTATTAGCTACAAGTTCTAATACGCTGTGTAAGTGAATAATCAAAAACCCGCTTTATTGGCGGGTTTTTTTATATCTAAAATAATCAGTTTCATACTATTGTCATATAAAATGCCTAAATTACAGTGTATTTTATGATTAAGGCACTCATTTCAGCGCCTATCATTATTTTTATTACAAAATTGTGTGCAATGTAATCTATTTGTAATAAAATGAACGGGTACAAATTATTGCTTAGCAAACCAAGCATGTTACAACTTAAAATTACTAAAATATAATACCTTACACGGGAAATTAATAATGAAAATTCAACTACGCAAAACTGCTCTATCACTTGCTATTGCTGCATGTGTTGGCGCAAGTGGTGCTGCTTTTGCAAATGAAACTGCATCATCTGTAAAAGGTCAAATCACAGGCCCTAATGGTAACCCTGCATCAGGAACGCAAATTACTATTATCCACATACCTTCTGGTTCAACAAAAACAACAATAGTAAATGACCAAGGTAACTTCTCTACAAAAGGTTTACGTGTTGGTGGTCCATACAAAATTATTGTTGACTCTGATACTTACGAAGATGCACAACTAGATGACATTTACCTAACGCTAGGTCAAACTTACCCTGTTTCTGTGGCACTTCGTTCACAACAAATGGAACAGATTGTTGTAAGTGGCGCGCCAATCAGCGCACAATCTGGCAGCACAGGTCCAGCTTCTCACTTCTCATTAGAAGATTTAGAAAATAAGCCTGCTATCAACCGTGATTTAAAAGACATTATTCGTGCCGACCCACGTATTTATATCGATGAAACAAACGCAGGCGCTATTAACTGTGGTGGTGGTAACCCACGTTTTAACAGCTTAACAGTCGACGGCGTTCGCATGAACGATAACTTCGGTTTGAACTCAAGCGGTTACCCGACTGAAAGAATGCCATTCTCTTTTGACTCTATTGCGCAAGTAGCGGTAGAGCTTGCACCATTTGATGTACAGTATGGTGGTTTTACTTCATGTAACATCAACGCAGTAACTAAGTCTGGTACTAACGAAATCAAAGGTGGTTTTTTCTACGATTACACCAATGATGCAATGTCGGGCGATTCAATCGAAGGCGAAAAGCAAGAGCTAGGTGATTACACTGAAAAGCGTTATGGCTTTAATGTTGGCCTTCCACTTATCGAAGATAAGTTATTCTTGTTCACTTCATATGAAAAGCTTGAAGGCGCACAAATTTTTGACTATGCCCCGTTTGCAAATGGCCGCATAGACCAAGCAACGGTTGATCGTATTACTCAAATTTCAAAAGATGTGTATAACTACGACCCAGGTACTATGGTACCGAGTATGCCAGTTGAAGATGAAAAAATCTTAATCAAACTTGATTGGAACATCAGCAACGATCACCGTGCAAGCTTTGTTTATAACTACAACGATGGTTATTCACTGGCACAGTCTGATAGTGGTTCAAGCCGTTTATCTTTATCAAACCACTTCTATGAGCGTGGCGCAGAGCTTCAATCATACGTAACATCGTTCTACTCAGATTGGACAGATGATTTTTCAACAGAAGTACGTGTAGGTTACTCAAAGCTTGATAACCGTCAAAATTCACTTGATGCTGCATCGGGCTTTGGTGAATTCAGAATTGATACTGGTGATGTTGACGTATACCTTGGTCCAGACGATTCTCGCCAAGCTAACAAACTAAAATACGATAACTTATCGCTTAAACTTGCAGGTACTTACTACCTAGAAGATCACGAACTATCATTTGGTTATGAACGTGAAGAGCTAGATGTATTCAACTTATTCGTACAACACAATGAGGGTGAATACCGTTTCTCTAACATGGATGACTTTGAAAATGGTATTGCACGTGTTTACTACGGTAACGCATCAAGCCATAACCCTGATGACGCCGCGGGTGAATTCAAATACGCATTAAACACGTTATATTTCCAAGATAAATTTGACCTAATTGATTACGATATCTCAATTGTTGCCGGTCTTCGTTATGATTTTTACACCAGCGATGATGTACCAACACATAACCAAAACTTTGAAGACCGTTACGGTTTTTCAAACAGCCAAAACTTAGACGGTATTGATTTATTACAACCGCGTTTAGGTGTTAACTGGATTTACAGCGACCAGTTAGAGTTCCGTGGTGGTATCGGCCTTTACTCAGGCGGTAACCCAAATGTTTGGATTTCAAACAGCTACTCAAACGATGGCGTTCGTAATATCCAAGTTAACCAACGTGGTATGCAAATCTTAGGTGATAATGCAGTTGCATTTAATGGCAATGGCCAACCTGGTTTTGATATTCCACAAGACCTTTATGACAAAGTCAGTCAAGGTGGTGCGGATGCCGGTGTTAACGTAACTGATCCTAACTTTGAAATTCCTTCAGAATGGAAGTTCTCTTTAGGTGGTACTTATATCACTGAAAACGATTACGTGTTCAACGTTGATTATCTTTACACTGATAAGCAAGACTCAGCAGTCGTTCAAAACCTAGCTTACGAGCAAACAGGTGTTGCACCAGACGGCCGCCCGGTTTACAACGGTGGTTCAGACTTCCTTCTTACCAATGTAAAAGGCACTGATGCATACTCGCAAATCTTATCATTAGCGATGAATAAATCTTTCGATAACGGTATTGATTTAGCACTTTCATATGCTTATACCATTGCTAAAGATGTTCACCCAATGACTAGCTCTGTGGCATTCTCAAACTACCATGGTGTTGCGGTATCTGATTCAGAAAACCCAGGCCTTGCAACGTCTAACTACGAAATCCCTCATCGTTTCACTATGAGCGTATCGTATAACCATGAAATTTTTGATGGCTACGAGACTAAGTTCAACTTATTTGGTCAAGCACAGCAAACAAACCCGTATTCGTACGCGTTTGATTCGCGCTCAGGTGGCTTAGGTTATAACGATAACAGCCGTCAATTACTTTACGTACCAACACTTGACGACAGCCAAGTTGTGTATGGCGATGACTTTGACCAAGCGGCATTTAATGAGTGGGTTGAAAGTGAAGGCCTAACACGCGGTAAAATTAATAACCGTAACAGCATTGATGGCGACTGGTGGGTAACGCTAGATTTCAAAGTTGAGCAAGAGTTTATGGGCTTTGGCGAAGGTCAGAAAGGTTCAGCATACTTTGTTATTAAGAACATCGGTAACATGTTAAACGATGACTGGGGCGTACTTGAAACGGGTAGCCCACTGCAAAGCGCTGTTTCAGCTGACATCGTAAACGGACAATACGTATTTAATGAGTTTAAAGACCCATCAGGTACAAGTGTTGAATCAAGACCATCACTGTGGGAAATGCGTGTTGGTGTTAAATACACCTTCTAATTTGCCCCGTTAACTTGATACATTCAGTTATTTTAAAGCCCATCTTTTGATGGGCTTTTTGTTTTATGCCTCTAATTTTGTGTGTAACTTATCTAAACAACTCAATAACGTTGCATACTCATCACCCGTCAGCGACGCCAATAAGTTTTGCTCCCACGCTAATGCCGCTGGGGCTAAGTGTTGATATAAACTCAGCCCTTCATGACTCAAAGCTAATAAACTCGCCCGCTTATCTTGTGGGTTAACCAAACTCACTACATAACGTTTATCTATTAATGCTTTGATCGCGCGTGACACAGTTGATTTATCCATTCCCGCTTGTTGGCACAATGCTTTTGCATGGCTTTGTCCAAACTGCGCTAAATTGAACAGAATACGCCATTGTGGGATGGTTAAATCGCTTTGTTGTTGATATACATCGGCAAATTCCTCACTCATTTTACTGGCTAGGTTTGCTAATCGATAAGGTAAAAAGGTCGCTAAATCGAGTGCCATCTTCTTAAAATCTCCGCCCAAATTGGCTTTACAGTCGTGTTTAAACTGTCCATAAATATGTACAGCACGATAGAAACAGAAGGTTTGAATTTAATCTCACATGAGAGTATCTTACAGTAAAACACAAAGGAGTCGAGTGATGACAAGCGAATTAAAATACATGACAGGGTTTGGTAATGAGTTTGAAACCGAAGCCCTACCTGGTGCATTACCCATTGGTCAATTTAGTCCACAGAAAGTAAACTACGGTTTATATGCCGAACAGTTTAATAGCACCGCTTTTACTGCACCTCGAGCAACTAATCGCCGTACTTGGATGTATCGTATCCGTCCGTCAGTGGTACAAGGCGATTACACATCAATAGATAATGGTTTAATTCGCACAGCGCCCATCACTGAAGTGCCAACTCCACCAACAATGTTACGTTGGAACCCCATCGAGATACCTAGTCAACCCACTGATTTTATTGATGGCTTAATCACAATGGCAGCCAATGGCAGTGCTAATGGCCAATCGGGCATTGGCATCCATGTTTATGTTGCGAACAAATCGATGACAAACCGCTATTTTTATAATGCCGATGGCGAAATGTTGTTTGTACCGCAACAAGGCGAACTACTGCTAAAAACAGAATGCGGTCACTTGACGATTAAAGCGGGTGAAATTGCAGTTATCCCTCGTGGCATTAAGTTTCAAGTTGAACTATTAACTGACACAGTACGTGGGTATATTTGCGAAAATTATGGCCATGAATATGTCTTAGCTGAGCGAGGCCCTGTGGGTGCAAATGGCTATGCTAATGACCGCGATTTTCAATACCCGGTTGCAGCATTTGAAGACAAAGAAGGCAACTTTGAACTCATTGCTAAATTTAATGGCAATATGTTTAGTTGCGATATTGGCCACTCACCACTTGATGTGGTTGCGTGGACTGGTAATAGTGCTCCATATAAATATGATTTAGCACGCTTCAATGTCATGAATACCGTGAGCTTTGATCACCCTGATCCCTCTATTTTTACTGTACTTACGTCGCCATCTGGTACTGAAGGTGTGGCAAATATTGATTTTGCTATCTTCCCGCCACGTTGGATGGTTGCAGAAAACACTTTCCGCCCGCCGTATTATCACCGTAATATAATGAGTGAATTTATGGGCCTCATTGAAGGGGTGTACGATGCAAAAGAACACGGTTTCGTGCCTGGTGGAATGAGCTTACACAACTGTATGTCACCGCATGGTCCTGAAGCCGATGTATTTGAAAAAGCGTCAAATGCTGAGCTTGAACCACAACGCTATGAAAATACGCTCGCCTTTATGTTCGAATCGCGTTATGTAATTTCGCCAACTAAATATGCCCTTGAAGGCAAAGAACGCCAACCAAACTATACTGACTGCTGGCGTACAATTAAAAAGCATTTTAAAGCTTAATAAGGTCATATTATGAAACTATATACTTATTTCCGTTCGTCAGCGGCTTACCGTGTACGCATTGCCCTTAATTTAAAGGCCATTGAGCATGAGCTAGTGCCGGTAAACTTATTAAAGTCAGAGCAGCAAGCTGAGCACTACCTCAGTAAAAACCCTCAAGGATTATTGCCAGCGCTTGAAACCGATGACGGTGTGCTGGGACAATCTTTAGCTATTTTAGAATACCTTGATGAAACTTACCCTCAACATCCCTTGATTTACGGCAATGCGTGGGAAAAAGCACATATCCGTAATTTAAGTTATGCCGTAGCGTGTGATATTCACCCTATCGATAACTTGCGTGTACTTAAGTATTTAAGTACTGAACTTGGGGTTGATGATGAAGCCAAAAATAAATGGTACCGTCACTGGGTTGAAGTCGGCTTTGAAAAGCTGGAGTTATTACTTAATGCTGAGAATGATTTTTGTGTTGGGGATAAACCGAGCCTCGCAGATGTATGCTTAGTACCACAAGTATTTAATGCGTTGCGCTTTAATGTCGATATGACTGCGTATCCTAAAATAGCAGCCATATACGCGCATTGTAATACGCTGGCTGCATTTAGTGATGCAGCACCACAAAATCAGCCTGATGCTGGTTAACTGCTCAGTGCGCTATGTAATACCGTAATATGTTCAATTAAATCTAAGCCCAGATCAGTTAAGTACCCGCCGTCTGGGCTATCTATAATCCCTTTTTCAAATAAACGTTGCGCAGCGCTAATAACACTGTCGTTTGCATCGCTATGAATCTTAATACCTTGCATTTTGCTGCTAACAGGAAATTTAGCAAGCAGTTCAAATTCATCCATCATCTTTTGGTTAAATTGCATGTGTTCACCTTGTTTTCGAAATTATTATTTTATTGATTATTTACCCTAACACATTTTATACCCAAGTCACTCTAAAACGCCTACTCAAAACATATCACTCACTCTCTACTAGCAATTTTTGGTAACTTGGGTATATACCCAAGCCATCTCAAGATGCAGATTTCAGCGTTTCGCAGGGGTTTAATATCAAGGCGTTACTTTGCAACAATGGTCATCCCTTATAATAAGTAACAACGATGAGAGTAAGCGCCTACGAAACGCCCAGCGGGTTGGTTTAAAAGCGATTTATACTGCGTTACTGATTTTAACAATAGAACCACTATTACTTACAATCAATGCCTTGGCTAAATCGATTTTAATTCCAACTGACACTCGCATCTTGAGGTGGTTTGGGTATAAGCTTAGTGGAGTTATTTTTTAATGCAAAGGCTGAACATGAGAATTTTAAATACGATAGGTCTATGTTTTGTTTGTTTTATTTACTCAGTAAATAGCTTTGGGAACAATTCAAAAACAACATTGTTATTAAACCCTCAAGATGCAATAGCGCAGCAGTCTGTGTGCTGGTTTGATGATAAACGCTACAGTGAAGGGGCTGTCATTGTAATGGCTAACTTAAAAGTCATATGTGCTGCAAAAAAGCCACATCATAATAACAGTGCGTTGATCTGGTTAATGCTTAATGATAAGAATGAGATTATTTATCCAAAAACAGTGAAAACAATTCGGGTTAACTAACCACAATCCAGGTTATTTAATAGCGCGCAAGGATATCGCATTGGTATCAACGGCCACATAGGCTACAATACCCCCGAATTTTTTAACGCTATAGTGAATTATGAATCAGCAAGCTAACAATCCATTACACGGTATCACTCTTGAACAAATCGTGGTAAAACTTGAACAAACAATCGGCTGGAAAGCCATGGGCGAACAAGTGGACATTCGCTGTTTTAAGGCTGATCCTAGCGTAAAATCGAGCCTTAAATTTTTACGTAAAACCCCTTGGGCGCGCACAAAAGTTGAGCAGCTTTATTTAGATAACTGTGTAGAAGCAAAGCCTCAAGCAGGCGGCTTTGTTTGGCCAAGTATTAAAAAATAGTTACTCAGGCAACTCTGCACATACTACCGCGAGTGAGTTGGGTTCAATTTCGATGACTAATTCGCTTGCTGTTTTCACCTCGCCATCTATCACATATTTAATCTCATCAGCAGCGCTTACCACTACCCGACGAGCATTCGTGTGATGCGAGTTTATTGCTAAATGAGCCTGAGTAACACTGCTTAAAACAAGCTCTGCAATACTAAGCACATTGGTCGAATTATCCACATTAGGTGTTAACCAATTAACATCTAATAAGCCATCATTATGATCGGGCTGCCCGCTCCCTTGTGCAAGTATAGTGGTGAATGGTGCCGCATTTGCCACTACCAAACTGTTTGTACACAATTCTTGGGGCTCATTACCGTCTAACTGCACCTTAAACGTTTGTGCTTTTTGCTGGCCTAATGCCTGCCAAAAACCGTGCAAATAGGCCACTTGCCCTACCGCATTTTTACTTTGGCGATCCGCTTTCTCAATCATTGCCTGCTCAAAACCAATCCCTGCCAATAGCAGCATAAGCTCACCATTACAGTACGCTGTATCCATACGTTGAGTTTGACCGTCAATAATAAGGTCACACGCCATTTCAACTGGAATAAGTTTTGACCTTATCCCCATTAATACATGGGCGAGTGCATTCGCGGTGCCAAGTGGAATGATGCCAAGCTTACAATCGGTATTGACAAGCACGCTGGCAACCTCCGCTACCGTGCCATCCCCCCCACAGGAAATAATTAAATGAGGGCTATCTGTCATTGCTTGCTGAGCTAAGACAATGCCATTTGCTTCTTTCGAGGTTATTAAAACCGTCAAATCATAATAAGCTGACAAACGCTTAACTATCATTTCCTGTTTGTGTTGCCAAAGCTGCGTGCCCGACACGGGATTAGCAATCAGTACTGCTTTATTTTTAATGAGTAATTCACCATTACGGTGGCGTTTAACTAAATGACGTAACTGATGTCTATTAAGATTAGCGGTTTCGCGAGTTTCTTTTATTTGTGCTAGTACATGGTGCACATCTGCGTCTTTGTTTTGACTCAATAAGTAAGCCGCCATAACAAACACAGATCGCCCGCGACCGAGCGCGCAATGCACGACAACGTGGCGTTCTGCTTTAACATGGTGATCTATCCAATTAATGGCCTGATTTAACTGAGCCCGTGTAGGCACCCGATGATCAAGTACAGGTATATTTAAATAATGAATATTCTCATGGGCTGAAGACCACTCTAAGCCATCGAACTCACAGGTTACATCCAAAATAGCCGTGATGCGGTTTGCTTTCATTGCCTCTATGTCTGATGGAAATAACCGACACGCTAAAAATAGATACTTATTAATTTGTTGTAATGGAGGCACTTTATCGTGTTTTCGACTCCATGCATTGTAAGCTTGTGCGCCTAATAAAAACGGCACGAAAGCCCAACGAATATAAAAAGGGATCATGCCATTTTCGCGTTTACGAAAAATTTTTGCGACGTTAAAGACATACGCGCCGCCAACCAGCAGTAACGAGAGAGCTGTCCAGTAAAACATGATTGCAAAATACACAACCTCGACTTGCCATCCCATAACAATAAAGACAAGTGCTAACACGATATAACTCATTGCAGCCCACATAGATTCTCCTTTGTTATTCATTTTGGTTGGTAGGTGGTTGATGACTTAACCATTATGTAAGATTAGATTGCAATAATTACATCGCATTACCTAAAGTAAAAATTTTTTATTTCAATGATTAAGCCAGCTATCCGTTAACCAGACACATTGGTATGAGTTACTTACAGCTAAAGGGTAGGATACGCAAACGAAAAAGCCTAGGTTTGATATGACAACATATACTTTGTCATATCAAAACCTAGGCTCATTAAATGGCGCAGGGGTTAAACGTCGACTTTTGTTAACCAACCATGGGTATCGGGTGCGTTACCCCATTGAATATCATTCAGTGCTTGACGTAAACGCGCTGTTGTTGGGCCAGGCTCGCCAGTACCTACTTTATATTCTTTATCATTATGGATAAAGGTCCCCACAGCAGTAAGCACTGCAGCCGTACCTGAAAGTGCCGCCTCAGTACCAGGCTTAGCAGCACGCTCCAATAACTCAGTGACTGTAAAGTTACGCTCTGACACCGTCATGCCTAAATCTTTGGCAATAGTCAAAATACTATGACGTGTTACACCATGTAAAAAAGTGCTGTCGAGGGCTTTAGTAATGATCTCATTGCCATCAATTAATATAAAGTTAGCAGCACCGGTTTCTTGCACGTCACCACCTGGACAAAATAATATTTGATCTGCTTGGTATTTTTCACGTGCTGCTGAAATAGGGGCTAATGCACTGGCATAGTTACCACCACTTTTCACCATTCCCATGTGCGGTGCGCAGCGCATGCCATCTTCTTCTAATAGCACTCTTAATGCAGTTGAACCACCAGCAAAATAGTCACCCACTGGCGAAAGTAAAACATACATGAGTGAGCTGGCAGAAGGCACAGCCGCTTTACCAATTGCAGCCTCAGTACCAATATGCGTTGGGCGGATATACATAGAGCCCGGTGGTAAAGGGGTTTCGTCTGCGTATTCTTTAACGATATCAGTGATCATTGTTTTTAGCTTTGGGCCTTCAAAGCTTGGCAAACTCAATAATTTTGAGCTTTGCTGCATGCGCGCGATGTTTGCGTCCATTCTAAAAATGTATACAGAGCCATCATCGTGGCGAAAGGCTTTTAAACCTTCAAAACATGTACTTGAATAGTGAAGAACGTGCGCCCCAGCATGGAGTTCTATTTTATCTGAAGGAACAATTTCGCTTTCACTCCAAGCATTATCCGTAAATCTCGCTTGGATCATTTGTGGCATAAATACCGTACCAAATGCTGCCATTTTACTCTCTCTTTTGTTGTGTGCTTTTCCCACAGTGTATTACATTCAAGCACTGTTTAACCATAACTAATCCAGTGCTTTTAATAGGGAAAACACACTTTTTTAACGTTTAAGCTTATTTTCTGCTTAATTGTTCTCATTTAGTCCATTTTTAGTGTTTAAAAGCGACTCTATTATTCGCGCTAAGCGCAATTATTACTCATGCTGTTTATTCTAATTGTTGAAAATAACCGCGTAAATTCTGCACGCTTCAAAAATCCCTTTCAAAATAAACGAATGCATGCCTTTCAACAGACCCTAATAAATAGAGATAATAAAAAAAGCCACAAATACGGTTTGTAACATGGCACTTTTATTTAACCGAATATAAATGCGATTCGCCGAAAACTAAACAGCCAACAATACTCTTGTGTTTACGGCGAACCAAAGCTGGTTACTGAATTTTACTAATGCCTATGTTTAAACTATCCACTAAACAGCCATGTTTTGAACTATTAACGCGGTAAAAATGGCTGTTTGCATCGCCAGAGAGCACGACCGAAAACTCATCTTGTTGCGCTGCGGCTTGGGTATCGTTAGTTAAGCACATAGCTTGAGTTAACGACCGTAACTTAGCATCCGTAAATATACTGGTAAATCGTTGCATTGGCAGTGACGGTATTTTAATAGCAGGAAGCGCCTCTGTAATTGTGCGTTCACTCACTTTGTAGCCATTGTTAGTCATGTTAATAACGGTGCCTACAGGCCAATATGAATATTCAAATGTGCGCTTGTCTGCTGGCTTATGTAAATAAACAACACCATTTTTACCAATCACTGTCATTAATTTAGTACTACCAGAGTTAATAACCACCAACGCAGTTGTTTCATCAACACCAAAGCCATGAGGCTGTTTTGTCGCATCTAACAACGTTGCCAAACGTGCGGTGCGATCACGTTCACTAAAGTGGGTATCTAATATACCGAAGTTAAAACTGCCAAGGCCACCCTCGCCTTGGTAGGTTAATGAGTCACATGATAAACCTTTATCACAGTCAGTAGTGCAACGTTCACTCGGTGCTGATTGAGCAAAAGCGCCATTACGCAAAGCACTAAGGCTTGTGCCATTAGTGATCATCGCCACCTGCCCATATTGATTTTCACCACCACTTTGAATCGCTGTTCCGGCGCTTGTTCCTACCAACAACGGACGTGAGCGTAATACTTCTGTCCACGGGTAAGGTTTTCCTGCATCATCAAATAATACTTTGCGCGTTAAACTTTGGTCACCGCCATTAAGCATTACACCTGTTGCCGACCCAATTACATTAACCAAATTTTCAACACCTAGCTCGCACAGCGCCAACTCTGCTTTGATACGATCGGGGTAAATAGCATCACGATTATACACATTCATGGTTTTTTCGCGGATACTCGCCAATTGCGCGCATTGTCCGCTGGTAATCGCCTTTGCAAGTGCCGGTGTTAACGCCAGCCACTTAGAGGCAACACCATCAAAATTTAGTAGACCTTCATAAAAGTCTGCTGATTCATAAGGGTCGCGACTAGAAGCTGTAATAGCTAAAAGGCTCGGCTTAGTTGCACTTACTTTTGCAGTAGCCGATATAAAATCTAAAATATCATTAGCCGCAGTTTCAGTATTAAGTGTGGTATTAACGACTTCCTTAAGGCGCACTTGCTTGGCATCAATAACTGGAATTTCGATACTATCGATAACAAAGTTATACTCAGCATCGGTTAATTGATTAAGTAGTGCATTATCTAAGTCTCGCCAAGCCCATAACAGGTCGCTCTTAGTGTATGGTGAAGGGTGTTGGCGCGCCATTTTAGCTAAAACCTGCAATGTTTTATTGCGATGTCCTGCATTATCATTGGGCCAATTTAATTTTACTTGATTTAATGTTTCGCGGGTTAACTGATATTGGTTAGCGTTTTTACCACTTAACTGCTTTTTATCTTGGCAGTTTTTGGCGCTCATACTTGAACATGTTGTTAAAGCGCCTCCGACTAAAACCAAGGTCTGATTTTTTTCATTTGCAGATATCGTGGAAGAATAAGAAGCTAAAATCAGCAAAGATGCTGCCAAAAAACCATCAAACCGCCTAACCTTAAGTTGTTCCTGAAAGATTTCCATAATGTTACTCGCATGTAAAATATAATGATAAATAGCTTGCAGTCAGTCTTTATGCTTGCTATAAAAAAAAGGAACTTTTAAATCGCGAGTAAGCTAGCACTCAATAACTAGCTTTGTCAAAAACCTTTTGGATTGGAATTATGTTTAAAAACGCAACATCGCTTTGTACATATTTCTACTCTCCTCACTACCTTTCGGAGTGGTTTGACGAGTAGCCACACCTCACATTCTCGTGAGGGGCTAACTGTGTCTAAACATCACTGCCCTGTCTAACACCAATCAAATTTAAAGCAAATAAAGCTAAATTAACGTTAGTTTTAGCAGCGCTTTGCAGTTGCTATTAATTTTGCCAAAAATCGATTGGAAAAATCATAATAAAAATGAGCAAGCTGCTGTATTTAAAGCATGTTTTGACTCTTGAATAAGACAAAAGGTAAATTAATATGTTTCGTCAACTAACTATTGCAGCGGCAATAAGCGCATCGCTTTGCCCTGTCACCACTGTGTATGCACAAGAAAATGATGAATCAACAAACATTGAGCGAGTAGAAATTACTGGATCGCGCTTAAAAGGCGTAGACCTTGAAGGTACAATCCCACTAACGGTATTAGACCAAGACGCAATAAAACGCTCAGGGGCGAATACGATTCATGAGTTATTAAAAGACTTATCAGTATTTAAAGGCGGCAGCGGCACCTTTTCAACCTCAGAAAGTGGCGGCACCTCAACCTCAACACCGGCTGGCCAATCTGCTGCAAGCCTTCGTGGTATGGGCCCTTCAGCAACATTAACGCTTATTAATGGTCGTCGTGTTGCCCCCAGCTCTTTTGCAGCAGGCACTGAAAACTTCGTCGATGTAAACTCTATTCCACTGGCTGCTATCGAGCGTATTGATATTTTAGCCACGGGTGCCTCAGCTGTTTATGGTGCTGATGCCGTCGCTGGCGTAATCAACTACATCTTAAAAGATGACTTTGAAGGCGCTGAAATAAATGCTTCTTTAGGCAATAGCTTTAACAGTCACGATGAAGGTAAAAAACAACTAAATCTGGTTTATGGTACTAAAATTGGCGACAGTAACTTAACCGTATTTGCCGACATTTATGACCGAAACGCATTTAAAGCAACAGATCGTGATTATACTGCATCGCCTTCACTGGTTAATGGCTATTCGTATTTACCAAAACTCGAAAACTCACCAAATATTTATTATTTCAGCAGCCGTGATGGTAATGAGTTACCGGCTCAAAACTGCAAAACTGAGCTAGTCACCACTGAATTTGGTGAACAAATATGTGCCTATTACCCTAATCAAGATGATTATTTGGATACGCCATTTGAAAGTTTATCAACTGGATTCATGTTTAACAGCAATGTGGGTGAACTTGATTGGCACACTGACTTTTTCTACAGTCAAACAAAGTCTAGAGCCTATTCGTCTCCATCACCAATCGATCAAATCAATGATGATGAAGGCCCTTTTATCTTAGAGGATGCTTTATTTATTTATGATAATGCAGACGGCAGTAATGACTTGATGGATCAGCTCTATATTGACCCATTTGACACCCAAGCGGGTCGCGAAGTTTATGGTTTTGGTTTTGATGCACGCTTTAACGCCCCACGTACTGTGGAAGTTGAAACCAAGAATTTTCGTTTAGTTAGTAGCCTTGCTGGCGATATTGGCGATTGGGGCTGGGAGTCTGGCGTAACGTTCTCTCGCTCAAGTTCAGAACAAGAAGCCATTGATGGTGTCTACAATCGTTATCAATTCCACGGTGCGATTACAGGTGAGCTATGTTCAGACGGCACACTGGCAAGCTATGATGGCGAAAACCTTAACTGTGCATCTGGGGAATTACTGCCTTTTTATAATCCATTTGTGCAAGGCGATGCAGCGAATGATGCGGTTTTAGCAACAGCACAGGCACGCCCAACACGCAGCGGTGAAAGCACAGTATACGGCTGGGATGCAAACTTTAACGGTGAGCTATTTACCTTTAATGACTTACCCGCTTATGCGTCATTTGGTGTTGAAGCCCGTCGTGAAGAATTAAGCGACATACCATCACTTGATTCACAAGCACGCCCTGAAAACGGTTTCTTAGTGGATGTATTTGGTTTTGGTTCAAGCCTATCAGAGGCTGATCGTACTCAATACGCTGCATTTGCTGAGCTGAATGTGTCATTAACCGACCAGATAGAATTACAAGCAGCGGGTCGTTACGATCATTATGATGACTTTGGTGGCACATTTAACCCGAAAATCGGCCTAAGCTATCGCCCTACAGACTCATTAGTAGTAAGAGGCTCGTGGTCTACGTCATTCCGTGCGCCTTCACTAACCCAAGCGGGTGTTAAATTAAAAACGACTCAATCAACCTTTGATTGCGGTGCGAACCAATCCGTATCAGACCTATACTGCATGGGTGATGGCACTGAGGTAAGCGTTAACTCACTTGAGCTGGGTAATAAAGACCTTAAAGCCGAAGAGTCTGAAGCAATCAGTGTTGGTTTTGCGTGGAGCCCAAGCGTTGATACTAACTTAACGGTGGATTACTGGCAGTTTGATCACGAAGAAGTGATTGATACAAACATGACTGCGGTACTTGATCGTGCAAACACAGATGCTTCACTTCGTCATTGCGGTATTGTGCCAGAAGGCCAACAAGGCATCTCTTATGATAGTGAACTGTGTGAAATCAGTGACAACAGCGGATTAAACATAGAGCAAGAAGGCGCTAATTTAGACGAAATTTTGGAAAATTATATAACTGAGTTCAACCCGCGAGACGATGAGCTATTTCTACCATTATTTCGTGATCATGTTATCCCACTTGAAAATACCGGTACACAAACGTTAGCAGGTATTGATATTAAATTTGATCATCGCTTTGCCTTATCTGGCGGCGACTTAACATTTGCATTTGATGGTACTCACTACCTTGAGTTTGAACGTAATAAACCGGGCTCTGATGCAATTGAAAAACTCATTGGTACCTATCGCTACCCTGAAAATATTGGCCGTGTATCAATCGATTGGGAAGCACAAAGCTACTACCTAAACCTTGGCGCGAATTACACCAGCAGTTATGAAGATGATATTGAAGGGCTTAAAGGCCGTGAAATTGACGAAATTGATAAACTCGGTGAACTTGATTCACAAGGTAACCACCAAGTGGATGATTGGCTAGTATGGGATTTATCAGCAGGTTATTTTGTTAACGACGCACTCGCGATAAGAGTGCGTATAGATAACATTTTTGATAAAGAGCCGCCTAAACTATATGGCTCAAGCCGTGGTTTTGACTCAATAAATCACAATGCCTTCGGCACACGCTACACGCTCAGTGCCAGCTATCGCTTTTAAAGTTACTTGCGGATAGCCGTGCTATCCGCTACACCATCCAAATTGCACTCAGTGGCACAACAGTTAAATTGTTGTGCCACTTATTATGAGTGTTAGACTTGTTGGATGCTGATCTTTTTAAGCAATAACCTTCCTTGGTTAAAAGTGAAATTATGAAAAACAAACAATTTACCATGCCTGATGCAAGTATCATCTTGTTATCAGTGGCTGTTATTGCCTACCTGGCCACCTTATTTATTACACCCGGTTTTTTTAATGCTGAGCAGGGCAGCAACCGAGTTGAACTTGCTCAATACCAATCTGTCACACAGAGCACAACAGCTCCTATTTTTGCCGAAGGCGGTGAAATAGGCCTTGCAAATGTGTTATTTGAAGGACTAGTGTCGGGCGATAAATATGGCGCAACCATAGGTGTAATGGCGTTTATACTCATTACCGGTGGTGCGTTTGGCATTATTATGAAAACGGGTGCAATTAATAACGGCATTATGGCCCTCATTCATAAAACACAACGTGTTGAATGGCTGTTTATTCCACTCATTTTTTTATTATTTTCGTTGGGTGGGGCCGTATTTGGCATGGGCGAAGAAGCCATTGCTTTTTGCATTGTGCTACTCCCTATCATGAAGCAACTAGGCTATGACGCAAAAGTTACGGTCTTAACGACTTACGTAGCAACTCAAATTGGTTTTGCCACCTCATGGATGAACCCATTTAGCATTGCTATTGCCCAATCTATCGCAGAAATTCCGGTGTTTTCTGGCGCGGGTTTTAGAATGGCGGCTTGGTGTGTGTTCACGCTGTTTGGCTTGGTGTTTACCGTGCGTTATGCCAATTCAATAAGGCAGACTAAAAATGAACAAACACAGTCAAGTAACCAACCAACATTAGATATAGCCGATAAGCTCATTCTATTAACCTTTGTCGCTGGTATTGCATGGGTTATCTGGGGTGTCATGGCTCGCCAGTACTATATTCCTGAACTGGCGGCGCAGTTTTTCTGTATAGGTTTAATCAGTGCATGCATTGCCAGTGTGTTTAATAAACAAAGTGCCAATGAAAGCGCCGATGCCTTTAAACATGGCGCGCAAGAGTTATTACCCGCAGCCCTATTAGTGGCTTTGGCAAAAGGCGTTGTATTGCTTTTAGGTGGCAGCGATTTGAGCACGCCCTCTACACTTAATACGCTTTTGTATTACAGTGCAAGTAGTATCGCTGCAGTGCCTGACTACGTTGCGGCATGGGGAATGTTGTTATTTCAAAGTGTATTTAATTTCTTTGTGTCATCAGGATCTGGGCAAGCTGCCATCACCATGCCTTTAATGGCACCTTTAGGCGATTTACTCAACGTATCTCGTCAAATTGTGGTACTGGCTTTTCAGTTGGGTGATGGGCTCACTAATATACTCATTCCTACCTCTGCCAGCCTCATCGGCTGCTTAGGAATTGTTAAATTAGATTGGAGCGAATGGGCGGCCTTTATTTGGCGTTTTACCGCAGCACTTTTTGCATTAGCAAGCGGCTTTATCTTTCTTGCTTATTTTATTAATTATCAATAAAAAGACGTTTATATGTTAACACTTATTTGTGGGGCACACCTTTACACCCCCAGCCCTCATGGGAAAATGGATGTACTAATAGCTGGTACTAAGATCATTGATTTTCAAAAAAAGATAAATATAGACAGCAATACAAATATAAAAGTAATTGACGGTACAGGCTGTATACTCACACCCGGCTTTGTTGACTCACTGGTACATATTACCGGCGGTGGTGGCGAGGCAGGCTTTGCCAGCCGAACACCTGAAATGAACTTAACCGATGCAACCTTACATGGCATAACAACTGTTGTTGCAGCACTTGGTACAGATTCAAGCAGCCGAACACTCACTAATTTAGTCGCAAAAGCGAAAGGATTAAAAGAGTTGGGGTTAAATGTATTTTGCCACACGGGTTCATACCACCTTCCGGCAAAAACACTCACTGGCAGTATTAATGACGACTTGATGTATATTGATGAGTTTATTGGTGTGGGTGAAGTGGCAATTTCAGATCACCGCAGTAGCCAACCTACGGTTCAGCAGCTAGCAGAACTTGCCGCACAAGCTAAAGTGGCAGGAATGCTCAGCGGTAAAAAAGGCACGGTGAGTATTCATGTTGGCCCTATCGATAGTCACCTCAGCATTTTGCATGATATTGAGCAACAAACGGATATCTCGTTAGCGCAGTTTTATCCTACTCATATGAACCGTAATAAAGCCCTGTTAGATGCCGGTATTGAGTTTTGCAAAGGCGGTGGCACGATTGACTTTACCACCAGTACCACAGAATACGATTTAGCGAACGGTGAATACGCAGCAGCAAGAGCCCTTGCTTATTGTTTAGACCAAGGTGTTGATAAAACAAAGCTAACAATGAGTTCAGACGGCCATGCCAGCCTACCAATTTTTGATGCTGATTTTAATTTAATTGGCCTAGAGGTAGGTAAAGAAGCGTCCTTACACGACTCTTTTGTAGAGGCTGTAAATGTGTATGGGGTGAGTATTGAAGACGCATTAATGGCGATTACCCGTAACCCAGCCAATGTATTAGGCCTTAAAAAAGGCAATATCGCGATAAACGCTGATGCTGATTTAGTGTTAATGGATAGCCAAAGCCTCAAGCCGGTTCATGTTTGGAGCCAAGGCCGTCCAATGGTAAACAATGGATTTGCAGTGACCAAGGGTCCATTTGAGTAACAAAAGGGGTGATTAATACCCTTAATTGAATAAGCTGTAACTTTAACAGTCAGATTTGATCAGCTTAACTCAATCAAATCTGACCGTTGCATTTGTGCCAGTTGCGGGACTTCAAGGCGTGAATTTGAAATTCTGTTAGGTCATACCTTCGGCTTAACCAACCTACCTTTTGACATAGCTCGGATAAATGGCGAAGCGAAGCCATGTCATCCGACAATTAATTTATAAGCAAAAGTAATAGTTTATTGCGTTGATAATTAGGATGGGTGTCATCCTAATTACCAATTAACTTTTTCGGTTTTGGTATTCCGGTAAGCTTTAATACTTGAAGCTATAGCCGCACCCCACAATAGACTATTTAATGCGTAAGTTACAAGTGAGACAAAATCACTATTCCAGAAGTTATCCTTTGGTAGGTTTACCCACAAATCATTTAACGGAAAAAGTAACAGCTCTGTAAAGTTTGCCCAATAGGTTGCGAACGCATTCATATATTCTGGTGTATCTTCGGAGAAACCATAACCTAGAGATAACGCAAGTAATGCGACTAAATTTACAGCCGTAAAAATTGCGTGAATAAAACTCCATTTTATGAGTAGCTTCATAGAAACCTAACGAGCCTGTAGATTAACTCGTTTTAAATTTATTTTTATTGATGCATTAACCATAGCCGAGTTCCTGTTTTGGTTCAATCAGTTATCGCTAGTTTACATAAAATTTAAAAAATAATGTGCGGTTGTTTTAATGACTATTTTAGAGAGATTACAGGAGCTTGATTGGCAGCTTTTCTATATTACAAAGAAGGCAATACTGTTGCCGTAGAATGAAGTGAATGCATTCATTTTCGGTTGTCACCGTAAGGTCAACTTATCCCCTTATTCACGTTAATATTCCGCCTTTTATTTAAAAGAAAGCAGGCTCTATATACCCGAATTATTGACTGTTTTTTAAAAAAGATCTTGAAGTATGAAGTCATGATTTGACCCCGTTCACTTCAGTTGATTGAGATAGAATTAACCGTCACTGTATAAAACGGACAAAAAAGTATACTAATGCCTAATGACAGAGTTAAGGCTCATATGTGTTATACGTTTAAACGCCAACAACCAAATAACGGGTAAAAATACAATTTCTAAAAGTACACCTATAGAGCCCCAGTCACCATATATGATGGTACTTTCAAAAAAGCGAACAAAACCATTAGGATCTAGCGGCATGTAATTGATATTACCTTGATAAAGTATTGAAGCTAAAATAACGATTGAAATACTTAACCACTTTTTATCTGGTTCATAACTGTGAACTAAATAAGCAGGAATGAGTGAAGCTAAACCAATACCTATAAAATTTTGACCAATGTGAACTAAATGTGGATTATAAGGCCATTCACTCCACCAAAAAATCCCATTTGCAGCTGCGATACCTATAGCTGATATTGTCAGAACATAGTAAAAAATTGCTATACACATGCTTAGTAATACTAATCTTATGTAATTCATACTCTACCCTTGAGAAACGTATAACGAGCTTGAAGATTAACTCGTTTTAAATTTATATTTATTGGTGAATAAACCATAGCCGAGCTCCTATTTTGATTCAATCAGTTCTCACTATTTTAAATAAGATATAAAAATAGAATTTGCTATTTTTAAAAAAGGTCTCGAAGTCTGAAGTCAAGATTTGCCTCAGAGGGATCAACTCATGCACTAAGCTTTTAAGGCAACCGTTTGTAGAGTCGGCAAGATTATCTGTGCACTATTCATTTTGGGCAAAAGCCTATTATCGGCAGCAAGAAGCCAAAGGAAAACCTCTTAATACCAACATCAGATCATTGGCATTTAAGTGGATACGAATCCTATTTGATGCTGGAAAACACATACGCCCTACGATGAATCAACTTACTTAACGGCATTGAAATGTAAGGGATCACCGCTGTTAAAATTTGCGGTGGAAAGTGGGCTTTAGTGCTTGCTGTCCACCTCAGGGCGTGTTGTTATGTAGCGATTTACTCGGTGTATATATCTATCTCTTCGCTCTTTTTCACCACTTTGAAAAGTTTACTTTCAAGGTCGTATTTAATTATTGCGACAACTGGTACTTCAGCTATTACTCTCTCTGTTTCTTCATCAGATCTTACTGCTACTCCCCACAGTAATAACTCTTTGTAACCATTAGAATCTATGTCTACAAGTTCATTTTTAAGTAAACCAGATTTAAAGTAAACTGCATCATCGTGTTGGTCATAAATTCTAATTAGAAAGAGACCCGGTAAACTAAAGCCACCATTTCCTTTTGAGGTTATTAAGAATTCAATAGGAACATTAACATTACTGCCTATAGCAAGAACCTTATTAATCCCTTTGCTTTCTGAATTGCTAGCATATAGTTGAGAAATCTCAGCTTGGCTTATTATCTCAGCGCCAAAGGTTTTAAAAGACAAGAATAGAGCCATCATTAAAATTAAACGCATAACTTCCCTAGCTACATAACGAGCCTGTAGATTAACTCGTTTTAAATTTATTTTTATTGATAAATCAACCATAGCCGAGTTCCTATTTTGGTTCAATCAGTTATCGCTAGTTTACATAAAATTTAAAAAGAGAATGTACGGTTGTTTTAATGGCTGTTTTAGAGGGAATTACAGGTGCTTGAGTCGCTATATTTCGGCTTAAAAAGGCTCCCCTTTTTTAATGCAAAAGAGGGGTCAAAAAAGGACAGGCATATAATTTTATCAATAAATTAAGTTACTCAGTCGTAGTTAACCTTGTCGTTATATTTCACACTAAAAGCGTTAAGTTGATTTGCTTGCAAGGGGTTTTAAGTCACAAGGATAAGTTAAAAATTGAATTCTTTAATTTGTATCAATAACTTAATGGGTTAAATTGTTTAACCTACGCCTTTGTACCATTTCACATCGTTGGTGGCAGCTTGTTGCTTTAACCGTTGTTTACTGCCTGCAAAATTTGAATATTGCTGCCTAAAGCGTTGAATTGATTCAAGCCAGTGCGCTTCTTCTATATTTAGAGTGAGCAGCACTTTTGGTACTGCCCTGTTGATATGTCCTTTTTTCTTTGGATCTATGTGACGACCACTCCAGTCAACTAATTCAATGTAATCGACTAAGGCAAAAGGAATTGTGTTTTTAATGTGGTTTCCACCAAATGGTTTTAGCTTTGCGGGTTGACTTTCATGCTGAAGAGCCTCTATGTGTTTGAGGGGCTTATTCTCTTTGACCGTTTCTGTGGTGAAGGCTTTAAAATGCGCTATACGTTCTTGAATTGAGGTGAAGTCACTGTCTTCAAGCGTGTCGGCTATGTTTGCTCTGATAGGATTCAAGTCAACGTAGGCCATACAACTAAGCACTGCGGTTTCATCTAATAATGCTTGTGATTTGTAGCGTCCTTCCCAGTATTTACCTGTGCAGTTATCTTCTTTATTGGCTTCGCGGGCAATGTATTCATTAAGGTTTTTCATATACCAGCTGATGTCGTAGAGTCGTTCTCGCCACCTAGCAATGAGTTCATTGAAAAAGAGTAAACTCGCCTTATCTAACTGCTCTCCATTTAAGTAGCGATCAACTAAAATATGGCCGTTATAAAGCTGATACCAGCGGGTAATTACTTCATCATCAGACCAATCAAGAGCTTGTCGCCTATTGACGTTCACAACTAGGTGGTAGTGATTACTCATAATTGCGTAGGCGGCAATGTCTATGGCAAATACGCTACTTAATAACTTTATCCGATCTACTAGCCACTCCCGACGATGATCAAAGTTCTTACCTGTGTATTTATCATCTCCGCACAAAAACGCTCGTCTAACACATCGTGATATTAGGTGATAATAAGATGTGGATGCTAAATCAATCAGCTTTTTTCTTGCGCGAGTCATAAAATACCAACTTTATTTT
>NZ_LOFH01000001.1:665455-843547 GCF_001469215.1 Pseudoalteromonas sp. H105 | reverse complement strand
AGACAGACACGTCGAGCAGGTACGAAAGTAGGTCATAGTGATCCGGTGGTTCTGAATGGAAGGGCCATCGCTCAACGGATAAAAGGTACTCCGGGGATAACAGGCTGATACCGCCCAAGAGTTCATATCGACGGCGGTGTTTGGCACCTCGATGTCGGCTCATCACATCCTGGGGCTGAAGTCGGTCCCAAGGGTATGGCTGTTCGCCATTTAAAGTGGTACGCGAGCTGGGTTTAGAACGTCGTGAGACAGTTCGGTCCCTATCTGCCGTGGGCGTTTGAGAATTGAGAGGGGTTGCTCCTAGTACGAGAGGACCGGAGTGAACGAACCGCTGGTGTTCGGGTTGTCATGCCAATGGCATTGCCCGGTAGCTACGTTCGGAACTGATAAGCGCTGAAAGCATCTAAGCGCGAAGCAGGCCTCGAGATGAGTTCTCACTAGACTTTTAAAGTCTCTGAAGGGCCGTTGAAGACTACAACGTTGATAGGCAAGATGTGGAAGCATGGCGACATGTTAAGCTAACTTGTACTAATTACCCGTGAGGCTTAACCATACAACGCCAAACGCGTTTTATGTGACTGTTTAAGCGCAGAAGTTAATAGACTAAAGTAGATTACAGAAAACTTTATTATCAGATATACCAAATTTTAGTTAGTGCGTAGTGATACGGACTGACACCCAAATTTGCTTGGTGACAATAGCGTTTTGGACCCACCTGACCCCATGCCGAACTCAGTAGTGAAACGAAACAGCGCCGATGATAGTGTAGCATTTGTTATGTGAAAGTAGGTCATCGCCAGGCTCCAAATAAGAGAAACCCGTTACAGCGATGTGACGGGTTTTTTGTTGTCTGGGATAAAGTAAATACATCAGGCCACGCCCTCCTGCTGTACTCAGTAGTGAAACGACACAGCGTAAAGGCCAACGATGGTGTAGCATTTATTATGTGAC
Organism: Pseudoalteromonas sp. H105; assembly: GCF_001469215.1. GTDB lineage: Bacteria > Pseudomonadota > Gammaproteobacteria > Enterobacterales > Alteromonadaceae > Pseudoalteromonas. The sequence continues at coordinate 842,596 of NZ_LOFH01000001.1, read as the reverse complement.
TCTTTACTGCTGTAGGCACGCGGTCATCCTACTGCGTAGCGCACCATGGCTCCAAATAAGAGAAACCCGTTACAGCAATGTAGCGGGTTGTTTGTTGTCTGGGATAAAGTAAATACATCAGGCCACGCCCTCCTGCTGTACTCAGTAGTGAAACGACACGGCGTGAAGGCCAACGTTGGTGTAGCATTTATTATGCGACTCTTTACTGCTGTAGGCACGCGCTCATCCTACTGCGTAGCGCACCATGGCTCCAAATAAGAGAAACCCGTTACAGCAATGTAGCGGGTTTTTTGTTGTCTGGGATAAAGTAAATACAGCAGGCCACGCCCTCATGTTGCACTCAGTAGTGAAACGAAACAGCGTTAAGATAAAGCGTGTTATATCAATTCGTTTACTTATTTGTTCAATAGGTAAAATATAAAACAACTTTTCAGTTAAAGTTAATGGTTAACTTTAAATTATCACAGTAATTATTTAGCTTCCCTAGAGAAGAAAAGATGCTCGTAAACGAATAAGCTTACTAGCGGTCTTCTTATACCAATCCGCAATAATACTTAATCATTTTGCGGGGCTAAACGTAACACGCTTATCCATCCTCAAAATAGATCACTTAATTAAGCGAATTGGTATTATTTATGAAGGATATAGAACTGATACTATCTAATATGCTTAAACATTAGGCGCGGTAGCGTTACCAAACGGGTAGCTATTTATTCAACAACACACAGCTAACAATAGATTGAATTGATATTAAAAACATTATTTATTTTTAAGGATGTTGCTTTATGGCTGAAGCTAGCTTGTCGTATATAAATGCAGAATTTAGTGTTCATTATCACTTACATCATGTATGTAAAATATTAAGCACTTGGAGTTTAACAGGATAATCAGCTCTTATAAGCACATAAAAAATCATAAGAAGTAAGAGGTTTAATTTTTCAACGAGAAACGATGCTTCATATCCTGGGACAACTTACATTATGCTGATTAGATGCCCAGTTTCAGGGATAAGCGCAACGTAAGTAACAAAATTCGACTACGTTTATTTGGGCCAAAAAATGAAGTCAAACCTGGGATGCAGACACGTGATTGTTAGTATGGACAAGGCTGATTGATAAACTAATGAGGCAGCTTTCTCATTCATTGATATCAGCTTGATATAGCTATCCCTTATTTATCGGAATTAAATCTAATGCATAAGTGTGGAGTTAGCTTTCAACCATTGCTTATCAAGTCGGGTAATTAAAGTGTGAATTTGCGAATGGGGTACCTGATTTTATATTTTAAGAATTGGTATTATTTCCTTTTTAAACGCTTTGGATAATTAAATGATTAATTTTCAGGGGTATATTTTAGTTGAGTCAGCCAATGGCTAGCCAAACACCAACAGCCACCATTAAACTTCCAGCAATTGCGTTCATCCATTTGATATTATCGCCACGACTTAAAAATAAGCGTAAGCTTTTTCCACCCGTTGCATAAGCCATCATGCAAACAAACTCACTGAGTAATATGACAGCCACTAATATCGTTAATTGAGGTGCAAGCGCATAGTCAATATTAATAAAAGGTGGTAAAAGTGAAATCATAAATGCCCACCCCTTTGGGTTTGCTATAGCCGTTACAAATCCTTGGTTAAATAATGCTTTTTTACTGATTCTTTCCTGTGTTTGATCATCAAGGTTTAGCGTTGCCTTTGAGCGCCACATACTGAAACCAATGTAAATAAGGTATGCGCCACCTAACCATTTTAATAGTACAAAAGCTTGAGGGTAATTTAGCATCATACTTGCCACGCCAAGTACGGCTGATATGGCGACTATTGCGACCCCCAATACTTCGCCAAGCATCATCCACATAGTTCGTTTAATACCAATAGTCATACCTAGGGTCATAGCAAGCGTCATACACATACCCGGTGTAATGGAGACAATGAAAAATGTTGGGATGAATACAGCAAGTAAAGAGATATCAAGCATTTATGAAAATATACAAATAGACTGTTACACAAAACAATATCAGAAACTGATGAGATTAACCAAGGGAGCATTTCAAATTAAAGGGTGTGTAGAGTTTCAATCTTACTTTATGCTAAATTGCCTTGTGTTAAATTCAGCAATAAAAATATATTTTTGCTTTGTGCGGTGCTTTGAATTAGGATCGATTCAGTTTAAAACTAAGAATAAATAGCCTGTGTCTAGATTACTTATTACCCTTATTACTCTTTTTATTTGTTTCTCAGCTAAAGCTGTAGAAGTGACCGATTTATACCAAGATACACTTAAAGTAGAAGACAAATCTCGAAAGGCGCGTTTAACTGCAAGCCGTGCCGCACTTTTAAATGTTTTAGTTAAAGTGAGCGGGGATCCGTATGCAGATCAAAATCCATTGGCAAAACAACGCAGCAAAGATATCTCAGATTATATGCTCAAGTTTGAATATGATGAAAAAGCAGATGGTACGCTCAAACTTGTTGTTAAATTTGAAGCTAATAAGATTAATGCATTAATCAAGGAATTAAATTTACCACTTTGGGGCACTCGTCGTCCCCTAGTCGCTATTTGGTTAGCAATCGAGGATAACTGGCGCAGAGAGCTTGTAACACAAGAAAGTTACCCCCAATTAGAGCAACTTATTTATGATACCGCGGCTCGTAGAGGTTTACCTGTTGTGGTCCCTCTACTTGACTTACAAGATAGAGCCATCGTCGGGATTCCTGAAGTGTGGGGTAATTTTTCTGAGCCTGTAGAACAAGCATCAAGTAGATACACGGCGGAGCGAAGTATTACTGCTAGACTTTACAAGCCACAGAGTAATGATAATTGGGTGCTTGATTGGCGTTTCACCAATGATGACTTATTCGAAGCTAATCGATTAACGGGTGATAAACAGCAAACAATTGCCTTAATGATTGATACTTTAGCCGCTGGCTTAGCCGCGGAATATGCTGTTGACCCAAGTTCATCAAATAGTCTAGCGAAGGCCTCCTTTAAACTTAAAGGCACAAATAGTTTTGTTGATGTAGAGTTAGCTAAGCGACGTTTAGAGAGTTTAAGTGTCGTGACCGATGTTGTTATCCGTTCTAAAGACAAGCAAACCATCTATTTTGAGGTGAGTCATACAGGGTCGGTTAAAGATTTTAAAAAAGCGCTGGAGCTTGACCGCTCATTTGAGGCGTTTGTTGACCCTAGGGCTTTTTATCATATTGCATCTGAAGACAGTCTTGACTATAACTGGGTTGGACTATAATGATGGCGACTGAGCCTGTTCAAATGGCATTACCAGTGACATTGCCAGATGATGAAACTTTTGCTTCTTATTTTGGTGGTGAAAACTCATTAGAGGTAAGTCATCTTAAAAGCGCTTTTGATACCTTGGCAGCTACTTTTCAGTACACATACCTTTGTGGCTTAGGCGATTCGGGTAAATCACACTTATTGTATGCTACATGTATCCATGCTCAGGAGCGAGGGTTATCAACCATGCTCCTTTCAATGCGTGAAGTCATAGATTTTGGTCCTATTGTACTAGATGGTTTAGATTCACTCGATGTGTTATGTATCGATGATGTGCATTTAGTTGCAGGCAACGATGCATGGGAAAAAGCGCTTTTTAACTTTTTTAACCGCTTTAATGAGCCTGGGAAGTGCTTAGTGGTTACCGCTGATCTGCTACCAGATATGCTCAATATCAGTTTGCCAGATTTGGAGTCCCGCTTGAAGTGGGGAACCACGTTTCAGATACGCTCAATGAGTGATGATGACAAAGCGGAGGCTCTCGTTAAGCGTGCTAATATGAGAGGATTAGAGCTTAGTGACGAATGTGCTCGTTTTTTGTTAACGCGTTTGAGTCGGGACATGCGGGCACTCCTTGAGGTCTTAGATAAACTTGATCATGCATCAATGGCTGCTCAACGAAAATTAACAATTCCTTTCATAAAATCTGCATTAAAACTTTAAAATAGCCAATATAAGGCTAACCCTAGTTATTACTAACATAGTTAACTAGAAAGAATTCAATTAGATTGGCTTAAGGTCTAGAATCTAGTCCTTGCTTTCAGTTATCATTAGTCATCAAAATTGTAATCACCTTCTGTGAAAGATCAGGTATCGAATGAACTTAGAAAATATATTAGCGCAAGCACTTGAGGCTGTCAGCAGTGCCAGTGAAATCGCGCAGCTTGAAGATATCAGGGTAAATTACCTTGGTAAAAAAGGCGAAATTACCAGTTTATTAAAAACGTTAGGCAAAATCGCCCCTGAAGAGCGTAAAGAAGCTGGGCAGGTAATTAACCAAGCGAAACAAGACGTGCAAGCGGCAATCAATGAAAAGCGCGATTTACTTGCAAGTAAAGCACTTGAAGAAAAGCTAGCCGCAGAGACTATTGACGTAACGCTACCTGGGCGTGCGATGCCAACAGGTGGGTTACACCCTGTGACACGTACAATTGAACGTATTGAGAGCTTCTTTGGTGAACTTGGTTTTGAAGTTAAATCAGGGCCTGAAGTTGAAGATGATTTTCATAACTTTGACGCGCTCAATATTCCCGAGCATCATCCAGCGCGTGCTGATCACGATACCTTTTACTTTAATCCAAAACTTGTTTTGCGTACTCAAACAAGTGGTGTACAGATACGCACAATGGAAACGGAGCAACCACCGCTGCGTATTATTTCACCGGGACGCGTTTACCGTAATGATTATGACCAAACTCACACACCGATGTTTCATCAGGTTGAAGGTTTGATGGTTGATACTGATGTTAGCTTCACAGAGCTTAAAGGTATTTTGCACGACTTCTTACGTAACTTTTTTGAAGAAGACATGGAAATTCGTTTCCGCCCATCTTACTTCCCATTCACTGAGCCATCTGCTGAAGTTGATGTAATGGGTAAAAATGGTAAATGGTTGGAAGTGCTAGGCTGTGGCATGGTTCACCCTAATGTTCTTAAATCAGTAGGTATTGACCCTGAGAAATACACCGGTTTTGCCTTTGGTATGGGTGTAGAGCGTTTAACCATGCTGCGTTATGGCGTTAACGATTTACGTGCGTTTTTCGAAAACGATTTAAAATTCCTAAACCAGTTCCGTTAAGAGTGAAAATATAAAATGAAATTTAGTGAAAAGTGGTTAAGAGAGTGGGTTAACCCTGCAATTGACACGCAGGCTCTTTCGGAACAGTTATCGATGGCCGGTCTTGAAGTGGATGGTGTTGAGCCAGCTGCTGCACAGTTTAATGGCGTTGTGGTTGGTGAAGTGGTTGAATGCGCTCAACACCCGGATGCAGATAAGTTGCGAGTCACCAAAATCAATGTTGGTGGCGATGAGCTGCTCGATATTGTGTGTGGTGCGCCAAACTGTCGTCAAGGGATCAAAGTTGCGGTTGCAACCGTTGGTGCTGTATTACCCGGTGACTTTAAAATCAAAAAAGCAAAATTACGTGGTCAACCCTCTCACGGTATGCTGTGTGCGTTCGTCGAGCTTGGTATTAGCGAAGAAGGTGATGGCATCATGGAGTTACCGCTTGATGCACCTGTGGGCACTGACATTCGTGATTACTTAGGCTTAGATGACAACATCATTGATGTTGACCTTACCCCCAATCGTGGTGATTGCTTAGGTATTAAAGGCATTGCCCGTGAAGTAGGCGTACTTAATAGCATTGATGTAAAAGCATTAGAGATCGCACCAGTTACGCCAACAATTGACGATAAAGTAACAATCGAACTAGTCAATGAAGAGGCGTGTTCTCGTTATTTAGGTCGTGTTATCAAAGGTATTAATCTTGATGCAGAAACGCCCCTTTGGATGGTAGAAAAACTTCGTCGTAGTGGCATTCGTTCAATTGATCCTGTGGTCGATGTGACTAACTTTGTTCTTCTTGAACTTGGCCACCCAATGCATGCATTTGACTTAAATGCGATTGAGGGCGGCATTAAAGTGCGAAGTGCACAACCAGGTGAAGAGCTTGTATTGCTTGACGGTAACACAGCTAAGTTAAATGAATCTACATTAGTTATTGCCGATCATCAAAAAGCACTAGCAATTGCGGGCATCTTTGGTGGTGAGCAATCAGGTGTCACTGAAAAAACATCTGATATACTATTAGAAAGCGCATTTTTTAACCCTGTCGCAATTGCTGGACAAGCACGTAGCTACGGCCTTCACACAGACGCATCGCACCGCTATGAGCGTGGTGTTGACTTTGCTCTGCAGCATGATGCAATGGAACGTGCAACAGCCTTACTTCTTGAAATCGTAGGTGGCCAAGCCGGTCCAGTTATTGAAGCCGTTGCTAAAGATAAATTACCAAAGGTCACTGAAGTACGCCTTCGTCGTGCTCGTTTAGACCGTGTTATTGGCCATCACATTGAAGATGCCAAAGTAACCGATATTCTTACGCGTTTAGGTTTGGATGTGAAAATTGTAGAGGGTGTGTGGAGCGCTGATGTGCCAAGCTACCGTTTTGATATTCGCATTGAAGAAGATCTAATCGAAGAAGTGGCTCGTGTTTATGGCTACAACAGTATTCCAAATGTTGCGCCAACTGCGTCATTAAAGATGACCACTCACAATGAAGCAATCATTGCTGTTAACACATTCCGCAATACGTTGGTAACCCGTGGTTACCAAGAAGCAATTACTTACAGTTTTGTTGACCCTAAAGCGCAAACGATTTTACACCCTGATAGCGATGCACTTATTTTACCGCACCCAATCTCAAGTGATATGTCTGCTATGCGTGTTAGCTTGATGCCGGGTTTATTAGCGTCATTGGTTTATAACCAAAACCGTCAACAGCCTCGTATTCGTTTATTCGAACACGGCCTCAAGTTCTTACGCGATGAAAAAGCAGAGAATGGCGTTAATCAAGTTGCCGTAATTGGTGGCGTAATTACAGGCCTTTCACATGGTGAACACTGGGTTGAAGAAAAACGAACGGTTGATTTCTACGATCTAAAAGGTGACGTAGAAGCGTTATTGTCGTTAACTAATGATGTAAACCGTTTTGAAATAAAAGCAGAACAATCAGATGGATTACACCCTGGGCAATCAGCTACTATTTACGTTGATGGTAAAAAAGTGGGTTTCTTTGGTGCTGTTCATCCACAAGTACAAAAGTCATTAGATATTAATAATGCGACTTATGTATTTGAAATTGAAATGTCAGCATTAGAAAATAGAAATTTACCGCAAGCACAAGGTGTGTCTAAATTCCCTTCAAACCGTCGCGATATCGCTATTTTAGTGGAAGATCACGTTAAATCTGGCGATATTTTATCAGTGATAGAAAAAGTTGGCGGAAATCAATTGGTTGACCTAAACTTATTCGATGTGTATAAGGGCAAAGGTATTGAGCCAAATTATAAGAGTTTGGCGATTGCTCTAACACTGCAAGCGGTTGATAGAACACTCGAAGAGAAAGACATCAATCTAGTAGTTGATAACGTGGTGGCCGCACTGGCCGAACAGTTTAATGCATCGTTGAGGGACTAGATATGGCGCTTACTAAAGCCGACATAGCTGAACACCTATTTGAAAAATTGGGGATCAATAAAAAGGATGCCAAAGATTTAGTTGAAGCGTTTTTTGAAGAAATCCGCTCAGCGCTTGAAAAAGGCGAGCAGGTTAAGCTCTCTGGATTTGGTAACTTTGATCTTCGTGACAAAAAAGAAAGACCAGGGCGTAACCCGAAAACTGGGGAAGATATCCCTATTTCGGCGCGTCGTGTAGTTACCTTCAGACCGGGTCAAAAATTGAAGACGCGTGTCGAAGTTGGCACAAGTAAAGCAAAATAAAAAAAGGCAGCGCAAGCTGCCTTTTTCTTTTAAAGTACTTCATTATTACAAAGAAGACTAAAATCCTCTAGGTGATACAAACTGACCACTTTGGATTTTATCGTAGGTTTGTTGAGCAAGCGTTTCTAAACTGTCTAAACTGCGACCAGCGGCCGTAATTTGATGTTCAATAGGCAGGATTTCGATATTTGTGATACCAGATAGCTGTGCAACTCGAGCAAATGTATAGGCGTGCTTGTATTTTTCATGTTTATTAAACAAACTCACCAAAGTAACGTAAATCTCTGGGTTAGGTTCTTCACCTGCTTTATTTAGCTCTAGCGTTTTGTATAGTAAATCAATGGTTTTCTCTTCATCAGATTTTATATAATAAGTCGCTAAAAAGAACTGCATTTGCGCGTCATTTGTTACACTAGGGTCATCTTCTAAAGAGAGTAATTTAGTCAGAGCTGACTGGTCATTATTGCGCGACCAATGATAGTAAAGTAGTCCCGGGTGATTCGTGTTTTTAGTGTCTTGATAAAGGCGCGTCATTTCTTTAATACTCACTAAATGGCCTTCTACCCGTGAGGTGGTTTTTTCTTTAAGCTTGATATGTTCAATCTTTGCAGCAAGAGATACACATTGATTATAGTCCTCAAAGCCTTGTAAAAGGGTGTATTTGTTCTCTTCAGTAGGTTTTTTATATTCATGGTAGCGAGCAACGATAACTTCTGCGCGCTCTTTTTTACAATGACTGTCTTTATTTAAATCATTGCATAAACCTGGTGTTTCTTTACAAATTTTAGCCTGTGTTAGTGGCTCTTCGCACCCAGTAAGTACCAAAATACTCAATAATACAGTTGTTCTGAGTAACATCCCTAAACCCTATTTTTATAACGTATGTTTTATTCTAGCTCAAGGAATTGATCTGTAACAGTGGAGAATCGCGCGAGTTTAAATTAGAATACCCCTGCCCACAGTGACGAGTTGCTCTCACATGCTTAATTCGGACTGTGGATATCCGTTCAAAAATTGTTTAATTAGGTAAAAAACATGACCTCATCTCACGAGTTAGAATACACTAATAGCTGGCAAGAACGCCAAGATTATGCTGAAAGCATGCAACCGATCATCGGTAAATTATACCGTAATCGTGGTGTTGAAATTGCTGTTTATGGTCGTCCACTTGTTAACGCAAGCCCTATCGATATTATCAAATCACACAAAACTGTAGCGCAGTTTGAAGGCACAAAATTACGTTTACGCGAAAGCTTTCCATTTTTAGAAGCAATCAGCAAAATGGATTTAAATTCAGCGCGTATTGATATTGGTAAGCTTGCTTATGGTTACCTGTTTAACGATGCTGCGAAAGGTCGTTCAGTTGAAGAATATTTAAATGATGAACTGGCTGAAATCATTAACTCTAAGGCAAAAGAGCCGCGTGATGTTGTTTTATATGGTTTTGGTCGCATAGGTCGTTTACTTGCACGCTTATTAATTGAAAAGTCAGGTCCTTATGCTGATTTACGCTTACGTGCAATTGTTGTGCGTGGTGGTAAAGACGGTGATCTTGAAAAACGTGCAAGCTTGTTACGTCGTGATTCTATTCATGGTCCATTCAACGGCTCAATTACTATTGATAAAGAGCGTAATGCCATAAAAGCAAATGGTAGCTACATTCAAGTAATTTACGCTAATTCACCAAATGAAATAGATTACACTTCATACGGTATCGACAATGCGCTTATTGTTGACAATACGGGTATTTGGAAAGATGAAGCTGGCCTTGGTCTTCACCTTGAATCTAAAGGTGCTGCAAAAGTTCTTTTAACAGCGCCTGCGAAAGGTAATATCAAAAATATCGTATATGGTGTTAATAACCACGATATTCTGCCTGAAGATAAAATTGTATGTGCAGCAAGCTGTACAACAAATGCCATTACTCCAACGCTTAAAGCATTAAATGATAAGTTTGGTATTAATAATGGTCACGTAGAAACAGTTCATTCTTATACAAATGATCAAAACCTAATTGATAACTACCACAAAGCTGAGCGCCGTGGCCGTGCTGCAGCACTCAATATGGTTATCACAGAAACGGGAGCTGCTAAAGCGGTATCTAAAGCTTTACCTGAGCTTGAAGGTAAACTAACAGGTAACGCAATCCGTGTACCAACACCTAACGTTTCATTAGCAATCTTAAATCTAAATCTTGCGACAGATACGTCAGTTGAAGAGCTGAACGCTTTCTTACGTAATGCCGCATTGCATTCTGATTTACGTGATCAAATTGATTACACAGCGTCAACTGAAATTGTTTCGACTGATTTGGTCGGTAGCCGCTATGCAGGAGTTGTAGATTCACAAGCAACAATTGCAGATGGTAACCGTGTTGTACTTTATGTTTGGTATGATAATGAGTTTGGTTACAGCTGTCAGGTTGTTCGCTGTATGCGCGACATGGCTGAAGTTGCATTCCCAAGCTTGCCACGTTAAGCAATAAGTTATAGCTAAATAAAAAAGCCAGCAACAGCTGGCTTTTTTAGTCGTGAATGTTTTTTCAAAATTCAAGGGGTGTGGTAGGCTGTTTCCAGTTTGCTACATATTACTAACAAAGCACTCCATCAAAAGAGTGTTATTTAAATTCTGACTAATAGTGATTGGTTAGTGTTTATTTCCACCTATAGGTTTATTTTACATGAAGATCACCAGTAATTTTGACAGTGGTAATATCAATGTTATTGCAGCCACGGATCCATTAAATATTCAACTAGAGATCAATAAAGATCATCAATCTGATTTTTTTCAATGGTTTCATTTTCGTTTAGAGACAATGCCGTTCCAAAACCACAAATTACACATAAACAACCTTGAAAACTCTGCTTATCCTGATGGTTGGGTCGGTTATCATGCTGTTGCATCGTATGATCGTCAAACTTGGTTCCGCGTACCTTCAAATTACAGCGATGGCACGCTCAGTTTTGAAATAGAACCAGAATGCGGTACTGTGTACTTCGCTTATTTCGCACCATATAGCTACGAGCGTCACTTAGACCTAATTACATGGGCGCAAAGCCAAGAAGCATGTCAATTAGAAACGCTCGGTGAAACACTTGATGGCAGAGATATGAGTGTATTACGTGTCGGTGGTGAGAGTGATGAGAATAAAAAAATCATCTGGATCACAGCTCGTCAGCACCCAGGTGAAACAATGGCCGAGTGGTTTGTAGAAGGTGTTCTTCATAAATTATTAGATGACGAAGACCCGCATGCGGCAGCGCTTTTGTCTAAAGCCGTCTTCTACATTGTGCCAAATATGAACCCAGATGGCAGTGCCCGTGGTCACTTACGCACTAATGCCAAAGGTGTAAACTTAAATCGTGAATGGCAAACACCTAGCATGGAAAATAGCCCTGAAGTGTATTTAGTGCTTAATAAAATGCGTGAAACAGGCCTAGATATGCACCTAGATATTCATGGTGATGAGGCCATTCCATATAACTTTGTTGCTGGCAGTGAAGGCATTCCAAGTTACGATGCTCGCATGAAAGAGTTAGAAGATAGCTTTAAAGCCGCTTTACTTGTTGTGACTCCTGAGTTCCAAGATGAACACGGCTATCCGAAAGACGCGCCGGGGGAAGCAAACTTAACCGTGGGCTCATCCGCGGTAGCAGAAGAGTTTAAAGCGCTTGCTTACACGGTCGAAATGCCATTTAAGGATAATGATGACTTACCTGATCCAGATTATGGCTGGTCAGATCGTCGTTCTTATCAATTTGGTCAAGATACATTAGCGGCCATCGTTAATGTTGTAGATAAGCTTTAATAGTTCCTTTTCTATGGGTACCGCGAGGTGCCCATTATTCTCCCCAAAAAGCCCCAGTTGTTATTTCAAATTGATTTTTGGAAATTAAGTGTTAACAAACTTAAGTGGTTTAAGTTAACATAAGTGCGTTGCCCTTATTAAAGTGCTATTTAATCGATTTAATTAGCAAGGGTTGCCACGCATTATGAGTTACTAAAGCAAAGTATCGTAACTAAAAATAAAAAATATAATTGTAGAGGATATCCATGGAAGCTTTTGTAAGCGCTGTTAATGATGTTGTATGGAGTAGTGCACTCATTTACCTATGTCTAGGCGCAGGTCTATTTTATTCCGTTCTGACTCGTTTTGCTCAAGTTAGACACTTCAAAGAAATGTGTAAATTGTTACTCACTTCTAATCGCTCAACAACAGGTATTTCATCTTTTCAAGCGCTTGCCGTTTCTTTATCGGGGCGTGTAGGGGTTGGTAACATTGCAGGTGTTGCTGCTGCAATTGGTTTTGGTGGTCCAGGCGCTATTTTTTGGATGTGGATTGTTGCCTTTCTAGGTGCGAGCACGGCTTATGCAGAGTCCACCCTAGGTCAAATTTATAAAACAGAGGAAGACGGCCAATATCGTGGTGGCCCAGCGTATTATTTTGATCGCTGCTTAGAGCAAAAATGGCTAGGCATTTTATTTGCTGTTTCTGCAATCATTGCCTGTGGTGTATTTTTACCCGGCGTTCAAGCCAATGCCGTAGGTAACGCGTTTACCCAAGTGTTTGGCAATGGTGAAATGGTCACAACGAGTTTTGGTGATGTTGGTACATTTAAATTAGTGGCACTGGCGATTATTTTAATTGTATTAGCCTTTATCATTTTTGGCGGCATTAAGCGCATTGCAAACTTTACGCAAATAGTCGTGCCATTTATGGCGCTAGGTTACATTGTACTAGCACTCATTGTGGTATTTTTAAATGTAGATAAAGTACCCGGTATCTTCTCATTAATTATTTCGGATGCATTCACAGCGCAAGCTGGTTTTGGTGCCGCGATAGGTTGGGGTGTGAAACGGGGCATTTACTCTAATGAAGCGGGTCAAGGTACAGGCCCTCATGCAGCCGCAGCCGCAGAAGTTGATCACCCTGCACAGCAAGGTTTAGTACAAGCTTTCTCAGTGTATGTTGATACAATTTTTGTCTGTACGGCGACTGCATTAATGATATTAATTACTCAACAATATAACGTTGTCGGTGAACTGCCTGCAGGTCAGTTTATTGTACAAAATGTTGATGCTGCAACTGAAGTAGGCTCAGCTGCATTCACTCAAATGGCATTATTTAGTGTCTTTGGTGGTTTTGGTGAAGCGTTTGTTGGTGTGGCTTTATTCTTCTTCGCATTTACTACTATTCTTGCTTACTACTACATTGCAGAGACCAATGTAGCTTATTTAAACCGTTACTTTAAAGGCAGTATCCCACTATTAATCGTTAAATTAGTGATTATGTTTATGGTGGCATACGGCATGGTAAATAACTCTGGCTACATTTGGAGTATTGGTGATATCGGTGTGGGCCTAATGGCATGGATCAATATAGTCGGTATACTTGCTATTTTCTTTGTCGCAAAGCCCGCACTAAGTTGTTTACGTGACTACGAAGAACAAAAGAAAGCCGGTGGCGAAATTACGTTTGACCCGGTCAAGTTGGGCATTAAAAACGCTACTTTTTGGGAAAAACGTTTAGCTGATAAAGCGAAAGAAAAAGGCAATCAGCCAGAATAATGAATGATTGCGATGGTGATACTGATTTATTTATCACCTTTGTTAATGTCTTAGCAATTGAATGAAATTCAAAAAAGACATCGAGGTATAAAACAAGTACAATGAAAGGCGCCTACAGGCGCCTTTTTTATGTGGAGTATGGAGAGTTATATGGCGATTGTCAGTTGTCCTAGTTGTAATAAATCGATATCAGATAAACATAAACAATGCCCTCATTGTGAAAATAACGTGGCAGAGCTTAATGACGAGCAACGCCAACAGCTATTGCGTGAAAAGCGCATCAATAAACAGCAAATGTTTATGAACCACTCCTTTTTTGCACTATTCATTTTCTTAGGTGGCTTTTTTTGTTTGTATTTTTTACAGCCTGAACCAAAAAGCGCAAAATGGTACGCATGCTCTGCAGCTATAGGCATAGGGTGTATTTGGTATTTAGTTAATCGCGTAATCTTAGTCATTCTAAAAAAGAAAAATTGATATGAACATCGACAACCTTGTAAATAATATTACACCAGAATTATTTGAACGCTTGCAGTATGGTGCCTCAACAGGAAAATGGCCTGATGGCACCGTACTCAGTAGCGAGCAAAAAGAGCAGACAGTACAACTAGTTATGCTTTATCAGGCTAAAGTAGCCCAATCAAATGAACAATTTACCATTGGATCTAATGGCGAAATGGTACAAAAAACCAAAGCGCAGTTACAGAAAGAATTCAACTCAGATAATGAAATAGCAAGGTTCAGTGAACATGATCTTTAAACATCTTTTTACCCCGAAGTGGAAACACCCAAAACAACACGTTCGTTTAGAAGCGATTGAAAAATTAGATGTAGAACGAGATGCAACTATTTTGAATACGCTTGCACTTGATGACAATTCAGCTGAAATCAGAAAAAAAGCGCTTAACAAAGTAAATGACTTAGTTTTGTGGTGGAAAGCCTATAAACACGATCAAAGCTTAAAAGATTTAGCCGAGCAGCATATTTCAAACGCAGTATTAAATAACGAGCAAACGCTTAACAATGATATTAAAAATGAATATATTGAACGTTTTGCACCGGTTAAAACGCTTGAGAAGCTGGCTTTCGCTGAAAAAGAACTGCAAGTTCGAGTTAAGCTACTAAAACGGTTATCGAATCCTAAATTAACGGAAAAGGCCTTTAAAGAAGGCTCTGTTGAATTACAGCAGCAGTTAACTGAACTCGTTATTAGTCAACAATTAGCAAAAGTTTTACTTAAACATGCGCAAGGCGAAGCTAAAAATAGTTTGCAAACGCATTTAGATGACGAACAACGTGCTATTGAAATGCCTGTTCAAGTACAAAATGAAACGCGTGTTATTTTAGCAAAGCTTAATGCATTACGTGAAAAGCAGGATTATGAGCTCGTTAACCAACAAAGTCAGGCGCTGGTCGCACAATGGAAAACGCAAGCACTTACATGGTTAAGCACGGAGCAAATCGCAAACCTAGAAGAAAAATACAATTCAATCACAACGAAATTAAACACCCATACATCACAGCTAAAAGCCCAGTTTGACCAACAACAAGCTGCACTTGCGCAAAAGCAGCGTGAAGTATTGGCCATTGCTAACCTTGAAGCACTCAGTGAAGAGATTGAAAATGCATTGCAGCTAGGCTTAGAAACGCCAGAGCAAATTCAACAAGATTGGTTAGATGCAAAAGTAACGCAAGCGCAAGAGGCAATGAATACAAGTGAACTGTCAGACAGTGCGCAAAAAGCCCAAGTATTTACTAAGTTATCCCAGCTTGCAAAACAGGTTGCTCAGTTACCGCAATTAAGTGCTGCCATTACGCAGTTTAAACAGGCGTTTAATTTGCTTGTTGAAGTAAAAACTGAGGTTGATAAGAGTACATTTGATGAAGTTAGTAGTGAGTTCATTGCAGCCTATAAAGCAGCAAATGCACCATTAAAACAATTGCCTGTAGCGTTACAGGGTCCGTTTAAAGCGCAATTAAAAGCGCAAAAGCAAGCATGGTCAAGCGCTGTAGAGCCATTAACTCAGCAGCTGACAAAAAACCAGCAACAAGCGAGCCGTAAAGGTCGGGACGTAAAGCGCCTAATTGAGCAAGGTCGTTTTAATGTAGCGTTTGGTGTGTTTAAAGGGTTTTTAGAGCTTTATGACTCTTTGACGCCTGTTTTTGCACAGCAACTGGATAAACTTAAAGCTGAATTAGAAGCAGAACTTGAAAATGCACGTGATTGGCAAAAATATGCGTCTGCCCCTAAACGTGATGAGTTGCTAACCGAGATTTCTACGTTATTAGAACAACCTTGTACTGACCCTAAAGCAAGGGTCGCAGAAGTTAAAACGCTTCGTCGTCGTTGGAATGAGTTAGGGCGACTTGATACAGAGCAAGAACAACAGCAAGGTAAAGAGTTTGATGACAAAATTGAGCTATTATTTGCTCCTTGTCGTGAATACTTTGCGCACTTAGAGCAACAACGTGAACAAATCAAACAATCTAGAGAAGTAATTATTTCTCAAATGCAAGCGCTAGCGCAAACAGATACAACCGGTGATACATTTGATTGGAAAGAGTACGAAAGCCAATACAACCGTATAAATAAAACCTGGCGTAATGCAGGTAACGTAGAGCCTAAAATATACCGTGAATTACAAACGCAATATAAGCCTCATCAGCAAACAGTATCGCATACGCTTAATGCATTCCATAAAGCGAATAGCGTAGCTAAGAATGGCTTAGTTGAACTTGCTGAGCAGCTATCGCAATCAGATGACTTAACGAGTGCATGTCAGCAATTAAAAGAGCTGCAACAGCAATGGCAAAAAATTGGTTTTGCGGGCGTAAAAGCAGAAAACGCCTTATGGCAAAAATTTCGACAATTCAATGATTTAACATTTGCCAAGCGCAGCGAAGAGTTTGCTCAGCACAAAGAGCAGCAAGCCGCTGATAATGCTGTTGTTGCTCAGCAGCTGTCAGAGTTAGAAGAAGCGCTTCCTGCGGTTAATCAAAAAGCACAATTACTTGACTTACGCACAAAAGTGGCGGCAATAACACAGATAAAAGCGTTATCAAATCGCATAAATCTTTTGCAAGCGGCGATTGATGCAAAGTTAGCTGAGCTAACACAGCAAGCTGAAAAAGCTGATTTTACAGCGTTATTTACAGCGCTTGAAAATCACGATGCACTCCCTGTACAGTGGAGGTCGAATGCAACAAGTAACCTTACAGTTGCGCAGTTATTAATTCGCATGGAAATTCTTGCGAACGTAGATAGTCCCGCAGGTAGTGAGCGTATGGCTGAGCAAGTGGCTATGCTTTATGATAAACATCGTGGTGAGCAAGCTGATTTACAGTTTTACTTAAAACAGCTGCTTGCGCTCAGTGAGGGTTCAGTTGATGGTGACACACTAGCGCGATTAAAAACGGTTTTTAACGCCTAACAGCATTACGTTATACAAATTAAATAAAGCCGCAGTATTGCGGCTTTATTTTTGAGAGGAAAAAACACATGAAGTATATTTTATTGATTGGTTGTTTATTTTTATCAGCGTGTAAAAGCACGCAAGGGATGTCGGTTTATTCATTTACAGATACAGAGATTGAAACGGTATTACAGCAGCAATTACCCAAACTAAGTGACCAAATAAAACTCGTTGGTTTACCAGTGCAATTTGATGTCAATGATATTAGCGTTAACGTTGGCCCAAACAACCGTGATGTAATCGTTCTTGGCGCAGATTCAAGCGCTGTTATTAACGCATTTTCACTAAAATACCCAGTGCGCTTGAAGTTAAAAATTGAAGGAGCCCCTTATTATGACAGTCTGAAAAAAGCGGTATTCTTGCGAAATGTTAAACTCTTAAATTCGACAATCGATGCGGGCGGGTTCAAAGGTAATTTAGGCGTATTGGATGATGAGGCGATGAAAATCATTAATGGATTCTTAGCGGTCAATCCTGTTTATACCCTTAATATGAATGATCCAAAGTTGGCATTGCTAAGCAAACTGCCCTTAGATATGAAAGTAGCGCAAGGCGCGATCAAACTCGTGCCAAGTATGTAATATTTGCAACTTAACGAACAACGCATATTTACAAAAAAGCCCTGATTTTCAGGGCTTTTTGATTCAGGGGATTTAGCAAAGGGCTAAACTAATTTACATCAGCATAAAAACAACCAAAACCGGGCAGGGTCAATGTGTTGTTTGTATCCAGTGTGCCAGTTTGATGAGGGAGCGCATCATGTGCTGTTAAAACAGTTCCTTCCAATGCGAGGCTTGCGCTGTTAGCTGCTAAGTTAAATACGCAAAGCATCGATTTACCTTCGAAGTGACGATAAAATGCAAGTAAAGGCTCTGCGGTCTCAATAAACTCGATGTCACCCTCAATTAATGCGGGGTGTGTTTTACGCCATTGCATAAACTCGCGAAACGCATTTAAAATTGAATCATCTGCTTCATCTTGTACTTTTACAGATTGGTACTTGTGAGCAGAATCTACTGGTAACCATGGCTTTTCAGGTGAAAAGCCAGCATGTTCGCCACTTTCAGCATCCCATGGCATCGGCGTACGACAGCCGTCACGACCTTTAAAGTTTGGCCAAAAAGTTATGCCATATGGGTCTTGTAAATCTTCAAATGCAACCTGTGCCTCACCCAAACCTAACTCTTCACCTTGGTACATGCACACGCTACCGCGCAATGAAGCGAGCAGAGCGGTGAGCATTTTACATTGAGCTGGGTTAATGGTGTTATCACCACTCCAACGGCTTGCTACACGTTCAACATCATGATTGCTGAACGCCCAACATGGCCAGCCTTCGGTCATACGCTCTTCAAGTGTTTGAACTGTGGTGCGAATATACTCGCAGCTGTAGTCGTTAGTCAGTAGTTCAAAACTATAACCCATGTGCAGCTTATCGCCGCCGGCTGTATATTGAGCCATAGTAGCGAGTGAATCTTCCGATGATATTTCACCGAGGGATACGGTACCCGGGTATTGGTTTAGTAAGGCGCGAATATCTTGCATAAAGCTGATATTCTCAGGTTGCGTATTGTTGTAATGATGATATTGAAAGGCATACGGGTTATCTTCACTGAAACCGCGTCCTTGGCGCTTTTCAGGAGGCTTTGCAGGGTTATCACGAAGCAGCGCATCATGGTAGCAAAAGTTAATCGCATCTAAACGAAAGCCATCCACACCTTTTTTAAGCCAAAACTCCACATTATCCAGCACTGCTTTACGCACATCTGGGTTATGGAAGTTTAAGTCAGGTTGCTCTGTTAAAAAGTTATGTAAATAGTATTGCCCGCGACGTGGCTCCCATTGCCAAGCAGGACCACCAAAAATACTTAACCAATTGTTTGGTTGAGTACCGTCAGGTTTTGAGTCTGCCCATACGTACCAATCCGATTTGTCATTAGTTTTATCTTCACGGCTGTCTAAAAACCATTGATGTTGATCTGACGTGTGGCTTAATACTTGGTCAATAATGATTTTGATATCACGCTGGTGGGCTTGAGCAATTAACTCATCAAAGTCATTTAAATCACCAAAAAGAGGGTCAATATCGCGGTAGTCGCTGATGTCATAACCAAAATCTTTCATGGGGGATTTGAAAAATGGTGAGATCCAAATAGCATCAACACCCAGACTTTTAATATAGTCAATTCGAGAGATGATCCCTTTTAAATCACCAATTCCATCGCCATTGGTATCTTGAAAACTGCGGGGGTAAACTTGATAAATAACCGCACCTTTATACCATTGCTGCTGAGCCATGCATTTCTCCATCGTGACAGTGCTGCACCATCACTAAGCCGTGATGATTGCGTAATCTTATCAGTAGCTATTTATTAGCTACGTTATTTTTTAAAAAGCATACGTGAAGGTCACAAGACTGTAAAAAGTCTGCATACGTATGCATGGTAAATAGATTCAAAGTGAGTAAAGCAGAGCAATAAAATTACGCCATAATTGAATGCGTATTAATGGGTTGTAAAAACTTACCAATTTGTTAAATAAAAACATTAACAGTCGACGATTTCCAAGTTGGTGCGAATTTAAAGGTCTTTGCTAGTTGTTGGTGCATAGAATAATGGTCTTACCAATTAGCATTGGTTAATATGCTCGTGTGATTAATATAAAGGATACACAGAGTTAGTTAAAAATTAATAGCTTAAGTGGATTGCCTAGCTTAATGATCCTTTTAGCTCACAAAAATTAGTTTTTAGTAATATTGAACTAAATTATCTATACTTTATTCTCTTAAAAACAATGTGTTGGCGCTATTTTTGTGAAATTTTTGTTAAAATTGATAGTTTCATACTAACCTGAATACGTATGCATAAAGTTGTTAATAAAATAAGGCGGGCGTTAATATTCATCCTGACAACAAAATCAGCCAATGAGTCGCTCGCATCTATCACACGCAGTGTATTACGTTGGCAATACAAAATATGGGTAACGGGAAAACATCATGTCTATGTTCAAACCAAGTATATTAACAATTGCACTTGCAACCGCAGGTATTAGCAGTTTCGCTTCATACGCACAAGAAGAGCAGCCAACAACAAAAAGTGACGTAGAAGTCATCGAAATTAAAGGTTTCCGTGGCAGTGTTGTTGAGTCAATCAACACAAAGCGTTTTTCATCAGAGGTGGTTGAGTCAATCTCTGCAGAAGATATTGGTAAATTACCTGATTCATCGATAGCAGAATCAATTGCTCGTTTACCAGGTTTAACAGCACAACGTTTAGATGGCCGTGCTAGCCGTGTTAGTGTGCGTGGTTTCAGCGAAAACGAAAGTGCAACAACCTTTAATGGTCGTGAGCAAGTATCAATTGGTGATAACCGTGGTGTTGAATTTGACCTTTACCCATCAGAGATTATGAGCGGTGTAACTGTTTATAAAACACCGAGCGCGAGCATTGAGGCAGAAGGGATTGCAGGTGTTATCGACATGCAAACCGTAAAACCTTTGAGCAAAGGTGAGCGCGTCATCATGTTTAATGGCCAATTAGAGCAAACGGGCTTTGATAAGCTTAACCCAGACGGTGATGACCAAGGTTACCGTGGTACGGTTTCATACATCGACCAGTTTGCAGATGACACAATTGGTGTTGCTTTTGCTTACAATAAAATGAGCTCTCCTAACCAAGAGAAACGCTGGAACTCATGGGGTTACCCGGGTTTTACTGGCGATGATGGACAATCATACTCTATCTTAGGTGGTGCGAAGCCGTATGTGCGTTCTTCAACGCTTAAACGTGATTCAGCCATGCTAGTCGTTGAAGCAGCGCCAACAGATAAACTAAATATGACGTTTGATGCGTTATACATTGATTTTTCTGACGAGCAAATATTACGTGGTATTGAAGTGCCATTTGCATGGGGTCAGGGTTCAATTGACCCAGCCTCAACAACGGTTGATGCAGAAACGGGCTTTATTACAAGTGCATTAACGCAAGGCCAACGAGTTGTTGTTCGTAACGACCACCAAGAAAGAAAGGCTGACCTAACGCAATTTGGTTTTAATGTTAAGTATGACCTAAACGATGATTGGAGCACTGAATTTGATATTAGCCGCTCAGAAGTAGAGCGTCAGTTATGGAGCATCGAAAGTTATTCAGGCACAGGCCGTGGTGATGCAAATGGTGTTGCTGATAACATTGGCTATGCATTTGATGGTGGAAACACGGGCGCACAGTTCTCACACCAACTAGATTACAGCGATTATAATTTAATTCAATTAGGTGGTCCGCTATCGTGGGGCGGCAGTAAAGCACTTAATGACAAATATGGTTTAACAGACACGCCATATCAAAATACAGCACAAGATGGCTTTATTAACGCACCAAAAATTAATGATGAACTGACTACGCTAAAGCTTGCTGCCAGTAAAATGCTTGATAACGCATATGTAAGCACGATTAAATTTGGTATGTCATACCGTGACCGTGAAAAGTCAAAACTGTCTGAAGGTTACTTCTTAACGTTAAAAGATTTTTCATTATCAAACCCTGGCATGATGTCAGTGCCTGAGCAATACCGTTTAGGATCAGCCAGCCTTGATTTTATCGGCATGGGCGACATGATTGCTTATGATACAAGAGGGCTTGTGAATGACGGTTATTATGACTTGTTACAAGAGAGCCTGACAGACCAAAAACACAAAACGCAATCGTGGACAGTGCAAGAAAAAGTAACCGCATTCTTTGCGCAAGCTGATATTAATGCTGAAATTGGCTCAATCCCTGTAACGGGTAACATTGGTGTACGCTATGTTAAGACTGAACAGTCTTCACAAGGCTCAGCAGCAAACACGGTAGACGGTTTAGTTGTGGTATCACCAACAGATGTTAGCCATGATTACAGCCACATTTTACCGAGCCTTAACTTATCGTTCGCGATTGATGAAGAGCAAACGGTGCGCTTTGGTGCAGCAAAAACCATCTCTCGTGCTTTGCTTAACGATATGAACTCGTCGATTAATGCATCTTATTCGCAACAGCCAGATGACAATGGTAACTTTTGGAATATTTCAGGTGGTAACCCTAAGCTTGAGCCAAAAGAAGCCACAGGCTTTGACGTAAGTTATGAAAACTACTTTAATGCCGAAGGTTACTTCTCTGCGGCAGTTTTCTATAAAGACATCACACAGTGGATCTTTGACGGTAATTACGAAGTAGACATGTCAGGTGTTGCAAATCCTGCAACCGGTGAAATACCAGCAAACTCTACGGGTTCAGGTTCTGGTAAAGTTAATGGCGGCGGAGGTGACCTGTGGGGTTACGAGCTTTCACTTGCATTACCATTTAATATGTTCCATTCGTCACTTGATGGCTTTGGTTTAATTGCGAGTCACACAGGGATTGAACAAGATGTTGAAAACCAAAACGGTCAACCATACGAGCTTGTTGGTTTATCTGACCAGATAGACAGCTTAACAGTGTACTTTGAGCGTAACGGATTCCAAGCACGTACTAGCATGCGTAAGCGTAGCGACTTTAAAGGTAACGTAAATGGTTTAGGGCTTGCTGCGACTCAGGTTGATATCAAGGGCGAAACAATTTGGGATGCACAAGTTGGTTATGACTTTGGTGAAGCGGGAATCGAAAGTTTAGAAGGCTTAAATGTGACGTTCCAAGTACAAAACATCACAGAAGAACCGTTCACCACACTGCAAGGTGACAATGCACTTCAAGTACGTGATTACCAAGACTACGGTCGCACGTTCTTATTAGGCTTTAGTTACAAGCTATAACAATATTTAGCGTTGAAAAGCCCTTGTGAATTGTTTTACAAGGGCTTTTTTATATCGACTACACTTAAGCAAAAGCAAGTGGAGCAGGGGCTATGCAGAATAAACAAATTAAACAGGTCGTTATTGCGGGTGGCGGCACGGCTGGGTGGATAACCGCGGCATTACTTAATAAAGTACTGGGCAAGGTTGTTAATATTACGCTTGTTGAATCAGAGCAAATTGGCACTGTGGGTGTAGGTGAAGCCAGCATACCGCCCATTCTTCATTTAAACGCCGCGTTAGGTATTCGAGAAAGCGAGTTTATTAAAGCAACTCAAGCAACCATTAAATTGGGGATCGAATTTGAAAACTGGCGAGCACAAGACCACACATACATGCACGCCTTTGGTGATATTGGTAAAGACTTTCCATTTTGTGAGTTTTATCATTTTTGGTTAAGGGCCAAGCAACAAGGAACTACTGCTGACTTTTGGGATTTTTCGCTTAACTACCAAGCCGCAAAACAGCATAAGTTTACCCACCTTCAACACATACCTAACACACAGCTTACCGGCTTAAATTACGCCTATCACTTTGATGCCACACTGTATGGTGAGTATTTAAAATCGCTCGCAATATCACGGGGCGTTAACCGAATTGAAGGTAAAATAGCCAACGTAGAACAATGTGAAAACACAGGGTTTATTACAGCGCTAGCACTTGAGGATGGCCAAACAATATCAGGTGATTTATTTATTGATTGTACTGGGCTGCGCGCTTTGTTGATTGAACAAACCCTCAATACAGGCTTTGAAGATTGGTCGCATTGGTTACCTTGTGATAGCGCTATTGCAGTGCAGACTCAAAGTGCGAATGATCCCGTGCCTTATACTCGCTCTATTGCGCATGATGCAGGTTGGCAGTGGCAAATACCACTTCAGCACCGAGTTGGTAATGGCTTAGTGTTCTCGAGCCGTCACATTACAGATGAACAGGCTAAACAACAGTTATTAGCTAATCTACCCGGCGAGCCTATCACTGAGCCGAGAGTTATTCGTTTTAAAACAGGACGCCGTCGTAAACAGTGGCATAAAAATGTAGTGTCTGTGGGTTTATCAAGCGGCTTTTTAGAGCCGTTAGAATCAACCAGTATTCATTTAATCCAAACCGCGGCTATTCGCTTAATTAAACTTTTTCCGCATAACGGAATTGATGACAGCTTAGTCGAGACATTTAATCAACAAAGCCAAACTGAAATTGAATGTATCCGTGATTTCATCATTTTGCACTATAAGTTAACGGACCGAACAGACAGTGCGTTTTGGCGTCAATGCAAGCAAATGAGTATTCCTGACTCATTACAAAAGAAAATCGATTTATTTAAAGCCACAGGCAAAATTATACGCCAAGACGATGAACTGTTTGCCGAGATTGCTTGGCAACAGGTGATGATAGGGCAAGGACTTGAAGCAAACGATTACTCTGTTCTTGCTGGCGCATTAACTGATGACCAGCTCAACGATTTATTCAGCAGTTTAAAAACGTTAATTAACGGCACGGTTGAGCAGCTTCCTAGCCACAGTGAATTTTTAGCACGGATGAAAAATAATTAAGATGAAAAAAAGTCTCCGCAATTTTATCGCAAGCGCCTGTATGGCAACCTGTTTAAGCACAACGTTAAGCGTCTATGCGTTATCCATTTCGCCAGAAAACTGGTGGGTTGGCATGCAAAACAGCACATTGCAAATTATGCTGCATGAAAACGATGTAGCAAAACAACACTGGCAACTTATGCCCTACACAGGAGTTACATTAAAAAGCACCACCCAAACAGGCAACCCTAATTACGCTTTTTTGAACCTTGAAATTCACCCAAACGCTCAGTCAGGTAACTTGGTGTTTACTAGTCAATCAGGTGCGCAATTTGAATACCCGTTATTGGCACGCAATCACAAGAGTGCACAGCGAAAGGGTTTTGATAGTGGCGATATAATTTACTTAATTAACCCAGATCGTTTTGTTAATGGCGACACGAGTAACGACACTGTTAAAGGTATGAAAGAAGCTGCCAACCCCACAGACCGTGGCGGGCGCCACGGGGGGGACATTCAAGGTATTATTAACGCGCTACCCTACTTAGATGAGTTGGGTGTGACGCAATTATGGCTGACTCCCCCCCTTGAAAACGATATGCCCAGTTACTCTTACCATGGTTACGCTATCACTGATTTTTATAACATAGATCCGCGTATGGGTTCGAATGAACTTTACCGTGAATTATCATCAATTGCGAAGCAACATGGCATCGGTTTAGTGATGGACTTAGTGCTTAACCACTTTGGTTCAGAGCATGTGTGGATGAGGGATAAACCCACCGCTGATTGGATAAACTTTAATGGCGAATTTGCCGATGGTAAGCATGCGACAAGTCACGCACGTCAAACGATTCAAGACCCACACGCCAGTAAGTTTGATAAGCGGCAGTTTAATGATGGCTGGTTTGTGTCAACCATGCCAGATCTCAATCAACGACAGCCTTTGCTTGCTACATACCTTATTCAAAATGCGATTTGGTGGATTGAATACGCCGATTTAAGCGGTATCCGCGTTGATACATACTCCTATTCAGACAAAGGATTCTTAGCCGATTGGACCAAAGCGATCATGGCAGAATACCCTGCCTTTAATATTGTAGGCGAGGAGTGGACATCCAACCCAGCTATTGCGTCTTATTGGCAAGCAGGCAAAGTGAATAACGATGGGTATACATCGAGTCTACCGAGTGTGATGGACTTTGCATTGCAAGAGTCACTTATTCAAGCGCTTAATGAACAAGAAAGCTGGAATACGGGCTGGGTTAAGGTTTACCAGTCACTGGCGAATGACTTTTTATACCCAAACCCTGATAATTTACTCGTATTTGCGGATAACCATGATATGAGTCGGGTATACACGGAGCTTGGGCAAGATCTTGCAAAAACAAAAATGGCGATGACCTTGTTGCTAACGACTCGGGGGATTGCGCAAATGTACTACGGTACAGAAATACTGCTCGATAACACCGGCAGTAACGACCATGGTGATATACGCATAGATTTCCCAGGAGGATTTGAAGGACAAAAAACGAACGCGTTCACAGGCCATGGTTTAAATAGCGATCAAATTGATATGCAGCAAACCATAACTACATTGCTTAACTTTAGAAAAAACAGCCCCGCGTTAAGTCAAGGTAAACTCACGCATTTTAGCCCCAAAGACGGCGTATATAGTTATGCCAGAATAAGCGACCAGCAAACAGTCCTCGTATTTTTAAACAAAAATACGCAAGCGAAAACTTGGTCACTGGATTACATGAATGAAGTACTAGCAGGCAATAAACACGCGCAACCGCTTTTTACTAAACAAGTCATCCCGTTAAATAAACCCATTTCATTACCTGCAATGAGCGCCGTGGTATTGGTTATTGAATAATGTGAATACGTATGCAAGTGCTGTCAGTCAGCGGCTGTTCACATTAGTATCATAGGTAAAATAAAACGACGGCTAAATAAACATGTGTTTAGCCGTCTGACTAAATAAGACGATTATGACAACAAACACACCCACAATTCGCACAATTAAACATAGCGCGTGGCTACTTGCCAGTAGTTTGCTGTTAACAGGTTGCTCTGAACAGCCCGACACAAAGACAGGTGAACCAACGCCAAAGCCATATGTTAATGAACATACCAAGCCCGTTGTATACCAAGTATTTACACGTTTATTTGGTAATACACAGACTGCGAATGTGCCATGGGGTACAAAAGAGCAAAATGGGGTAGGCACATTCAGCGACTTTAACGATGCCGCCCTAAAGGGCATTAAAGAACTTGGTACGACTCACATTTGGTATACCGGCGTGTTGCATCATGCGTTAGTGGGTGATTACAGTCAGTATGGTATTAGCCAAGATGACCCTGATGTAGTGAAAGGTCGAGCAGGTTCGCCGTATGCCATTAAAGATTATTACGACGTCAACCCTGATTTAGCAATCAACCCTGAGCGCCGTTTAGAAGAGTTCTCAGCCCTGATAGCGCGCACCCATCAACATGGTATGAAAGTGGTCATTGATATTGTGCCCAACCATGTGGCGCGAGACTACCACTCAACAGCAAAGCCTGCGGGGGTAAAAGATTTTGGTGAACACGATGACACGCGTGTTGAGTATGCACGTGATAATAACTTTTACTATGTAACTGGGCAGTCGTTTCAAGTGCCTACCAGTGAAGGTTATCAAGTATTAGGCGGTAACGCACACCCACTTGCTGATAACTTATTTGATGAAACCCCAGCAAAATGGACCGGCAATGGCGCACGCGCTGCCAAGCCAGACATTAACGACTGGTACGAAACAGTAAAAGTGAACTACGGCGTAAAACCGGATGGCAGCTACGACTTTCCAACACTGCCTGCTGATTATGCAAACAAAGATTTACGCGCTCACTTCGAGTTTTGGCAAGACAAAGAATTGCCAAACAGTTGGTATAAGTTCCGCGATATTACCTTGTATTGGCTTGATAAAGGGGTCGATGGCTTTCGCTATGATATGGCCGAAATGGTGCCAGTAGAGTTTTGGAGCTTTTTAAACTCATCTATCAAAATGCACAACCCTGACGCATTTTTATTGGCTGAAGTATACAACCCAACATTGTATCGCCCGTATATTCAACAAGGAAAAATGGATTACCTTTACGATAAAGTCGGCTTTTACGACACCTTAAAAGGCGTTATGCAAGGTAAGCAGCCTGCAAGCAGCATTTTTGCACCGCAACAAGCCGTGGCTGATATTGAAAAACACATGCTGCACTTTTTAGAAAATCATGACGAACAACGTATTGCCAGCCCAGACTTTGCAGGCAGTGCAGCCAAAGGTAAACCAGCGCTGGTGGTATCGCACTTAATTAGCCGCGCCCCGACACTATTGTATTTTGGCCAAGATGTGGGTGAGGACGGATCTGAAGATGCCGGCTTTGGCAAACCAACACGCACCAGTATTTTTGATTACATTGGCGTGCCCGCGCACCAAGCATGGATGAATAATGGCAAATTTGATGGCGGCGGCTTAACAGATGAGCAGCAAAAACTGCGTGATTACTACACATCAGTAATGGCGTTAAGCAAACACCCTGCTGTTGTTGCTGGTGATATGCAACCGTTAAGCGTCGAGGGCAGCGAGCAAGTTGCAGCATTTAGCCGTAGCATTGGTCAGCAGCAAATTTGGGTTGTGAGTAACTTTGCAGGTACTCAAACAGCCATCACGATTGAGGTACCCACAAGTACGCTGATCGACGATAAGCAAGGCGCGTTTATGCTACTTGATTTACTTGAAGCAAACCAAACTGCAATGATGACGATCACCCCTGAAAAAGCACACATCAGCCTAACGTTAAATGCGCTTAGCAGTGCCGTTCTTACCACTGGAGCACATAATGAAAGATAACAAACCAGACTTAAGCTTTTGGCAAATATGGAATATGTGCTTTGGCTTTTTAGGCATTCAATTTGGCTTTGCACTGCAAAATGGTAATGTCAGCCGGATATTTCAAACCCTTGGCGCCAACGTTGATGACATTCCGATCTTGTGGGTCGCAGCACCGCTTACAGGGTTGATTGTACAACCAATTATTGGTTACTGGAGTGACAAAACGTGGGGCAAATTAGGCCGCCGTCGCCCGTTCTTTTTATATGGCGCCATACTGACCACGCTGTCTCTGTTTATCATGCCAAACTCACCAACGCTTTGGATTGCTGCTGGTATGTTATGGATTATGGATGCTTCTATCAATGTCACGATGGAACCATTTCGTGCTTTAGTGGGCGATAATCTACCGAAAAAACAGCGCGCAACTGGCTATGCCATGCAAAGCTTTTTTATTGGGGTCGGTGCCGTAGTGGCATCAGCACTGCCGTGGATGATGACCAATTGGTTTGATATAGCCAATACTGCACCGGCAGGGCACATACCTGACTCTGTAAAGTATTCATTTTATTTTGGTGGTGTAATTTTACTTATTGCTGTTGGCTGGACCATCCTCACAACGAAAGAGTATTCACCTGAGCAATTAGCAAAGTTTAATGAGCAAGACAACAGTAATGACCCAGCCACAGTGACCCATAATACCGTTAACTTTAATAAAGGCGGGATTATTTTTACCGTTCTTGGTTTAGCGGTACTGGGCCTAGTGACGGGGCTTAATTTAGAAAAAGAGCTTTATCTTCTCGCTGGTGGGTTAGTGAGCTTTGGTATTATTCAGTTTATTGCAGGCCTGCTTAAAGCCAAGCACGCCACTTCAGGCGGTTTTTACCAAGTAGTCAATGACGTATTCACCATGCCAGAGGCTATGAAGCAACTCGCATGGGTGCAATTTTTTAGTTGGTTTGCACTGTTTGCAATGTGGATTTATACCACATCAGCGGTAACAAGCTTTCATTATGGCACGACAGATACAAGCTCGGCGGCTTTCAACAACGGGGCTGATTGGGTCGGTATTTTATTTGCTGCTTACAATGGTTTTGCCGCATTAGCCGCTTTGTGTATCCCGGTCATCGTAAAACGCGTTGGTTTAAAAATGGCGCACGCCATGAACCTAATACTGGGCGCATTAGGGCTCGCGAGCTTTATTTTAATTAACGATCCCACCTTATTAATTTGGCCAATGATAGGCATTGGGTTTGCGTGGGCGTCTATTTTATCGTTGCCTTACGCCATGCTGAGTACGTCAGTGCCGAGCCACAAAATGGGCGTCTATATGGGCATATTTAACTTTTTTATTGTAATCCCACAATTACTGGCAGCCAGTGTACTGGGTCTAATTTTACGGCATTTCTTTGCAAATCAACCTATTTACGCATTGGTACTCGGCGCAGTGTCGTTTGTATTAGCGGCCGTTGCTGTTATGCGAGTTAAACATACGCAGTAGACCAGTTAGCGAACAATTTTTAGAAATAAAGAAAATTTAAGGGTTAAAAATGAAAAAATACAACATCATTACCACAACTTTACTCATGCTCGGGTTAACAGCCTGCAGTTCAGAGCAAGCAAGTACGTCAGCGGTAACTCAGCAACCTGCTGCCCCAGGTGCACCAGGTGCAGAACCATTTTGGGCATACTCTGGCAAAACAGGGATTGGTACCTCATTTGAGCAATATCAAAACGGTGCTTACAGCGACACTGCGGCAACTGGCACAGTTTCAAAGGTATGGTTCTCAATAGCAAAAGGCATGATCACAGAAACCATGTTTGGGCTGATTCACCAAGCCCAAATTAAAGACATGCAATTTGTTGTGGTGGGTAAAGACTTTACCGTAACAGAAACCGACGACCTTGATGTAACCATTGACTATTTATACAAAGATGCACAAGGTCGCCCACTGTCACTGGCTTATAAAGTAACCAGCACAGATAAACAAGGTCGTTTTAGCTTAGAAAAACACATATTCACCGACCCAGATGGGCAAACATTGTTTGTACGCAGCATTTTTAATACTGACCTTGAAGGCGTAAAGGCATATGTAAGTGTTAACCCATATATTGATAACAATGGCCTTGATGACTTTGCCAAAACCACTGAGCAAGGTGTAGTTGCATGGCAGGGCGATAATTATTTATCACTGCAAGGTGCAAAACCGTTTAAACAAACCAGTGTTGGTTTTACGGGCAAGAGCGATGGTCTGAATGAACTTAAAACCACACAGCAACTAAGTAATGTATATACCAACACCGGTGAGCAATCGGGTAACGTAAGCTTTCTCGCCGAACTAGGTGAGATTGGCAAAAACAGCCAATTTGATTTAACCCTAAGTTTTGGTAACAACGAACAAGCAAGTGTCAAAGAGGGTAAAGCGAGTTTAGCTCGCGGATATCAGCAAGTGCTTGATAACTACAATGGTAAAGGCGAGGCATTAGGCTGGCAAGATTACTTACAAAGCCTTGCACCGCTTAATACCATGACTGCACAAACAGCCGATAACGGAAAGTTACTTTACACCAGTGCCTTAGTTTTAAAAGCGCAAGAAGATAAAACCCATGCAGGCGCGCTTATTGCTTCGTTATCAAACCCATGGGGTGAAACGGTTTCAGCTAAAACAGGGTCAACCGGTTACAAAGCAGTATGGGTACGTGACTTCTACCAAGTGGCCATGGCCTTTATGGCAATGGGCGACACCGCTACGGCTAAAACTGCATTCGAATACCTTGAAAAAGTACAAGTAAACGCTAAAACACCGGGTAACAATGGTGACACAGGCTGGTTTTTACAAAAAACCCATGTCGACGGCGAACTTGAATGGGTAGGCGTACAGCTAGACCAAACAGCCATGCCTATTATGCTTGCGTGGAAACTGCACCAAGCCAATGTGCTAACTGATGTAGAGCTGACGGATTGGTACGGCCGTATGTTAAAACCTGCTGCTGACTTTTTAGTTGATGGTGGCCGCGCTAAAATTTTGTGGAACGACATGCAAATTACGCCGCCTGCCACGCAGCAAGAGCGCTGGGAAGAGCAAGAAGGTTATTCACCTTCAACCACCGCAGCGGTTGTTGCAGGCCTTATCACTGCGGCTGATATTGCAACACTTGCAGGTGATAACGAAAACGCTAAGCGTTACCTTGAAACCGCCAAAAGTTACAACAGCGATATTGAAAACATTATGTTCACCACCGCAGGTAACTTAGAATCAAGCAATTCGGACGGTGAGTATTTTATTCGTATAGGTCAAGATAAAGACGCTAATTCAAACACTAAAATTAACGCCAATAATGGCCGCGAAGGCTTTAATAAAAAGCAAATTTTAGACGGCGGTTTCTTAGAGCTAGTACGCTACGGTGTGCGTGATGCACTGGCGCCAAGCATTGTAAAAACATTGCCAGAATATGATGACGAAACGTTAGCCGATAACTTACAAGTTAAGTACAGCTACCAGTTTAGCGACGGCAGTGGCTCATTCCCTGGCTACCGCCGTTATGGTAACGACGGTTATGGTGAAGACGAAGTAACCGGCACAAACTACGCCGAAGGCGGGCAAAATACCCCAGGGCAACGTGGTCGTGTTTGGCCGTTCTTTACTGGCGAGCGTGGTCATTACGAAATCGCTGCTGCCAATGCCACGCAATCGTTAAACGCAGACAAGCAACAAGCCATTAAAAACACGTATGTGAAAGGCTTAGAGCAATTTGCTAACGAAGGCATGATGTTACCTGAGCAAGTATGGGACGGTGTAGGTAATAATAAAGCAGGCTATACACTTGGCGAGGGCACTAATTCAGCCACGCCTCTTGCATGGACACACGCAGAATACGTTAAGTTAGTACGCTCATTAAGCGACAAGCACGTATGGGATCACTACCCAGTGGTTGAAAAAGCACTAAAGTAAGTTTGCTTAATCATTAATACTGAGTACTCAAAAGCCACGGTTAACAGCCGTGGTTTTTACGTTAAGGCTTTATCAATTGGGCTTATTGTATTGCCAAACAGGTGCTGCCCTTCGGGTTCTGTCTAGAGGCGATTTATTCTGTGTTACCATCATGGATGGTGGTAAGGGGCGTGAGCAGAACGCGGTAGCTTTGCTCGGTTTTGACTTAGCCCACTAGGTTACAAGCCTCGCGCCACGATTAAACCGCTCCTAGTTTGAACAAGTTTTAATCCGCAAAGGTCAACAGACCCTCACATATAGTCAGAAATGTAATTTAAAAATGGCAATTGTGTTTTCATAAATACCCGCAAGTAAAGTCTGTGTATATGTACAGTTGTAGCTTAGGTGCCCCTATAGTCATGAAATCGACCCAATGGGTCGTTTTTGTCGGTTACTCAGTAAAATGTCAATTAGTTATATATTTGATATAGAATAATAAAAGATATTTTGTTATTGATATGGGTAAGATAATATAGACCCAATGTTGGGTAGAAAGACGACCCTTAGGGTCGATATTAAATTGTTAGCTTATGTGGTTAACCTTCACACATTTAAGGAAAATGATGCTTTTTAAGTTTATTAAGTTGGCTTTTGTTGCTGTTATTTTTTTCTCTGTGCCGCTAAGTGCCAAGGAAGGTACCGAATTTAAAATTCGAAATACGCATACCCTGCAAATAAAATCTGAAGTAAGCGGATTGGAATATGAACTGTATATTCGCCTGCCTAATGATTACTCAGAAAATAACAAAAAATACCCGTTGGTATTATTAAATGACACAGGTTATTCAGTTGCAGTGGCGAGCGGCATTGTGCATCTCATGGCAGGCCGGGATATCGAGGATGTCATTATTGTTGGGATTTCATATTCCAAAGGGCATAACCCTTTGCTTAGCCGTACACGAGACTATACTCCAACATTTGCCCCAAATGAAAAAAGGGGGCATTCGCTCGAAGTTCAAAAGTATTCAGGTAAAGCCAGTCAGTACATTAGTTTCATTTCAGACGAGGTTTTACCTCTGATCAGTCAAACATATCGAATTAGACAGGATAAAAAAGTATTTGTTGGTCATTCATATGGCGGTTTGCTTGGCGCCAAGATATTGATCACAAATCCCGAGTTATTTGATTACTACATATTAGGTAGTCCATCGTTCTGGTACGACAATAAGGCGATGTTTCGGCTAGAAAGTGACTATGCAAAAAGTAAGAAGAGTATGAAAGCGAATGTTTTCATGTATATAGGTAGTCAAGAGGGGAGTATGGTCAAAGAAATGCTGGCATTTGAGAATCAATTGAAATCAAGAGATTATCAAGGGTTAGTTGTGCGATCCAAAGTATTGCCGGGATTGACTCATCACAGTGCTTTTGCTGTGTTATTAACCGATGGGCTTCAACAAGCGGTTCCAAAGCAAGGCAAAGGCAGCTAACAAGTTTAGTTAGCGGATGCCTGCCGGCACCGCAGCTAAAAGCGTTGAGGCTGTAGAATTACTCTTTTTAAAGAAAACCAGCCTGTTTTATGGGTTCCAAATGCATTACCTAATGCTTTAAAAACGCTTAGAGTTAATTACAGGAGCTCGTTTTTTAATTGAATTTGGCTGTTGGAGTTATTCTACAGTCTCGTTAGGTTACCAATGAAGTGTACTCTTGTTCTGCTTACATTATTTTTGTTTGGTTGTGCTTCTAAACAGCCACCTATAACGTTTGACCTAAAGATTGAGAGTGTTTTTGATTCCTACGAATACTCTACACATACCTACATCAAAGAACTATGTATTGAGGGTACTAGTTATTCAAATAAAATTAAGCTAACTAACAGTCAAATAGAAAATATTATCAATGAAGCTCATAAAATAGAGTTTTTTAGTTTATCTGATTACATTGAGCATGAAGGAGAAGCATCCGTCATAGAAAATGGTATTGAAAAAATTCAAGTTTGTGCACCATGCCCAGATAAAAAATTGTTCTTGAAAATCGCAGATAGAAGCCACACAATTACTTGGTCTTGTAATTGTTCAAGTCGTGAAGAACCTACTCCTAAAGTTTTAGATGCACTCATTGCTTTAATAGAAAGCCCAATTCATAGAAGCACTGCTTATAAGAGTGCTCCTGAAAGTATGTGTCGGCTACGGTAACCTAACAACATGCCCTGTGGTGGACAGCAAGCACAGTAAAAGGGGTCACCCATTAGAAAAAATAAAATAAAGAAGACACCCATCTTTAAAATAAAGGAGACACCCATCTTAAAGTTTGTATTTCGCCAAATTTTTTACTAACGTTTAATTAGTATGAAAATTAAACAGAGTGAAATATGGCTATCGCAAGAAAGCGTCAAGTAAGTTTGGTTGATACAAAGTATTATCACTGTATTTCACGTTGTGTTCGGCGTGCATTTTTATGTGGCGAAGACCACTTTACAGGGCAATCATATGAGCACCGCAGGGGGGGGGTTGAAGATAAACTGTTAGAATTAGCTAAGGTATTTTGTATTGACGTGTGTGCTTATGCCGTAATGAGTAACCAGCGAAATGTTAGGAACATTTAACAACAGCGCAGCTGGCCCGAAGGGCGAACGGCAGGACGCCTGAAGTATACCCATTTAGTACTCTATGTTGATGATAAAAAGGCAAACAGATTGAATGATAAAGCGATTATTATTCGCTGGCATAAGCTGTTTAAAGGCACCTTGTTAACGCAGAAATACGTAAAAGGTGAAAAGCTAAGTAAATCAGAACTCGTCTTTTTTAATCAAACGGTCAAACAGTACCGCGAACGCTTATCAAGTATTAGCTGGTTTATGCGGTTGCTAAATGAAGGTATAGCGCGCAAAGCAAATAAAGAAGATAACTGCACAGGCAGGTTTTACTCGCTGCCATCCATGGCGCTCACCCTTCGGGTAGCCTAACGGCATTCAAATTTATTCCATACAACTTTGTGGGAAGGGCGCTTTAAATCACAAGCACTCCTAGATGAAGCCGCACTTGCAGCATGTATGGTGTATGTAGACTTAAACCCCATTAGAGCGAAAATGGCTAATAGCCCAGAAGAATCGGACCATACCAGTGCTCAAAAGCGTTTAACAAGCGCAATAGAAGGTAAACAACCTAAACAGTTACTTCGCTTTGCAGGTATGCCGCGTCAAATAATGCCAAAAGGGCTGCCGTTTGAGCTTAAATCGTACCTTGGGCTTGTAGAGTTAACGGGACGAATAATGCGGGATGATAAACGCGGACATATTGATAATTCGTGCCTTCCTCTCTTAGAAAGGCTAAACATATCCCCTGAAAACTGGTTAAAACTAACCACTCAATTTACACGTGTGTTTCATGGAGCTGTTGGCAGGGCATCATCACACGAAAGTTACTGTGAAAACCTCAACCGAAAACGGCGAACAAGCATGAGTAACTGTGAAAAGTTATTCGGATAGAGCGAAATCCCCCAAAATAGTACTTCCACTGCATAGCGCAGGTATTTTCATGGCTGTCATTTAAGTTTTACAACGAAATCCACTCATTTTGAAACATAAGTTAGTTTTGCAAAGTGACATGTGCGTACATTCAGAATTTAAACTTTAATTTTGTAGCATCATATAAATAGATAATTTAAAGTGGGTGTCACAATAGTTTGCGATGCACTAAGAAGGGTAAGCCCTTTTAACCTAAATTAAAGCGACTCAATCCCCCGTAATCCCTTCTAAAACAGCTATTAAAAGAACACCAAACTCTTTTTATATTTTGCGTAAAAAACAGTAATCAATTGAACCAAAGTAGGAACTCAGCTATGGTTAATTCATCAATAAAAATAATTTTAAAACGAGTTAATCTACAGGCTCGTTAAGAGTACTATGAAATTTACAGCATCGCTGCTACTAATATTGCCCTTCCTTTCATTTGCAGATGGGCATCACAAAGAATTTAAAGATGTTGACCTCATTGGGACTATTTTGAGTGAATATGAAAGCACATCAAAATTCATGGACAAATTTTCTATTCATACCTACTTGCTAAGAAATGATGACAGCGGACTAACAAAACATGTTGCTATCAAATACAATGATTTTAGAAGAGAATCCACTCAATTCATATACAAGGTTGTAGGCCCTTGCTGCCAGTATTATTCGTTGGAGCTTGAAAATGGTACACAATATTTTGTGGTAAGTTATTCGCCTGGAAGAGGCAGATCCCTAGCTATTTTTTCAGTATCAGGTTCAGCCGATGAAGACTTCGCTGAGACACCAATATTAAGTCAACTTAAAGGCCATGAACCATATACCAATAATGATTTTAAGATTAGTGAGTGTGGATTGCATAGTGAAATACGAGATTTAGATGCAGATGGTAATTGGATTATGGTTCCCGACTCTACTTATATTTCATCATCGGGTTTAAGTAATAAAAAATCGACAGAGAGTATCTGCATAAAATCAATGACAGAGCTAAATACGCTTAACAACACGCCCTGAGGTGGACAGCAAGCACTAAAGCCCACTTTATACCGCAAATTTTAACAGCGGTGATCCCTTACTTTTCTAGAAGTTATTGGGGTCACCCATTAGAAATTTCCGGTCAAGCAGACAGCTGTGTTTTCTTGCTCTTTTAAGCCGAAATATAGCGACTCAAGCACCTGCAATTCCGTCTAAAACAGCCATTAAAACAACCGCACATTCTCTTTTTCTATTTTACGTAAACTAGCGATAACTGATTGAACCAAAATAGGAACTCGGCTATGGTTGATTTATCAATAAAAATAAATTTAAAGCGAGTTAATCTACAGGCTCGTTATGGCTAAAGAGTATGGGCAGGTTCTTTTCATATATTTTTTGGGGGACATTATCAGTTGGTTGGGTAGTTTTAGCTTTCGTCATAGCTATTGGTACATTGGCTTCGGGCGAGAGAATGCTATTTGGATTAACTGGTTTTCTCAGTTTTTTTCTACCAGGGGCAAGCTTCTTAATGTGCATTTGGATAGAGTCTAGTCTGAGGAAGCAAGATATTTCCCCTGAGGATATGAGTAGACTAAAGAGCTTGCACCCTTTAACTTCTGGGAGTTTGGGGTCTTATGCTGCTGAGGTTGTTTTTATAGCTTTAAACTACAAAACAGATGTAACACATAAAAAAAGATTTATCTTTAAGTCGTTGCCGTTCAATATTTATATATCTATACCAATGTTTGTGTTGATGGCGCTATTAGCTTTCTATAAAGTCGGTTTTTAGCCATAAAAAGCGCATTATGAGCGGATTAAAAAAGCTTGGCTTGGTTCGTACCTTACCAATTATAGCCATGCATTTTGTTCAGCCTATGCGGGCGTTGAGGCTGTAGAATTACTCTTTTTAAAGAAAGCCAGCCTGTTTTATGGGTTCCAAATGCATTACCTAATGCTTTAAAAGCGCTTAGAGTTAATTACAGGGGCTCGTTTTTTAATTGAATTTGGCTGTTGGAGTTGTTCTACAGTCTCGTTAGTGCTCAAGAGGTACGATGAATCATTTTTTTTCATTAACTTTTGTTGGAATTTATAGCGCGGCTATTATCCAATTAAGTTTTTTGGTATTTAGTGATGTTCTTGATGATGGCGTATTAACTTATGTAGCGGTAGGAATAGGTTTGCTCGCTGCCCCAGTGCTTCGGCTTTATCAAAAGTGGAGGCATGATAAATCGGCGAATTTTATTATTGAGTACGATTCGGGTTCAACACCTTTTCACCATGAGCTCTTAAACTTACCTGCGATTGTGGTGTTTACAACATTTGGCAGCATGGGGTTTATTGCTATTACGAATCATAAGTTTTCATCTGATGAGGTGATCCACAAAGAGTTCAGAGTAACCGGAGTTGGTCAACAGCGTGTTCGTTATGATATTTTTGAATATGTTCGAATATCAGATGGAATATCGGAAACAAGTTATAGTTTAGGTACGGATACAAGAAACCCCTATAAAGTTGGCGACCAGTTAAAGGTCAAATTAAGAGCCGGATTATGGGGTTATGATATAGTCGATGAAATTAACAAAAAGCACTAACAACACGCCCTGTGGTGGACAGCAAGCACTAAAGCCTACTTTATATCGCAAATTTTAACAGCGGTGATCCTTTACTTTTCAATGCCGTTAAGTAAGTTGATTCATCGTAGGGCGTATGTGTTTTCCAGCACCTTAATAGGATGCGTATCTACTTAAATGCTAATGTTCTGATGGTATTATGAGGTTTTCATTTTGCTTCTTCTGTCGATAATAGGCTTTGCCCAAAATGAATACCGCACAGAGAGTCCTGTCCATTTCACAGACGTTTGCCTTAAAAACTTAGTGCATGAGTACCGCCAGTGTATCCATTCCTTACTTGCCACTGCGTACGAATAACGGTCACGATTTTTTTGTTTCCTCGATGCGACTAATCGCTGATAAGTTGATTTAAAAATAAGGTTTGATTAGATCGCTGACCTCATCGCCATGTACATAACTATGTGATATCGGCCTGTTTGATTTTTCGGATCTTTAAAGCGGCTACCTTCACTATTAATAGTTGGTTACAGGGGGATGTGTTTAAAAATACGGTTGTTTGTTGAACCAAAACAGGGACTAGGCTATGGTTGACCGATAACTATAAATTATAAACGCGCTTAAATTATTCTGAAAGCTCGGTGTTAAGCCTGTTAAGTATCCTCAAGGAATGTATAAAGTGCGTATATTGAGTTATCAATTTTTGTTGTTGTTTTTTTTGGGGATGGGGAGTTTTAACTCCTTTGCTGACAATAAGCCAACGCGAGATAATTTGTCTATTGTTGATAAGCTCAATGAGGTCTTATCAAAACAAGAAATGGATGAGCCTGGGATAAGTGTTCTTTTAAAAAAAGACGACAAAATTATTTTTAAACAGAGTGCAGGGCTTGCGAATAAAAATGAAAATGTTGTTATAAGTGCAAGTACAGGGTTTAGGGTTGGCTCTATTAGTAAGCCATTCACGGCATTGGCCGTTATGCAGTTAGTCGAGAGCAAAGTGCTTTCACTTGATGACGAGGTAACGCGTTATATTCCAGATTTACCCGCGAATTGGCAAGGCATTACGCTAAGACACTTGCTAACACATAGGGTATCCATTTCAGATGACTTTTTCAGCGAGTCAAACTTGCAGTTAGCGAATTTATCTACGAATCAAGACCTTATAAGGTTTTTATCTTCGAAAAGCATTGATGTTGCAGCACGCGCTTTCGATGCGGCAGTATATTGTAATAGTTGCTTTGTTTTGCTCGCAGAAGTGATAGCCAACGCGAGCGGTGTTAGTTTTGCCAGCTACTTAAACCAACATATCTTTGGTCCTGCAAATATGGCAAATAGCTATATTGTTGAGAGTGGGGTTGTACTTAAACCGACGGATGCACTTAATTATGCAAAAACGCCGTCTTTTTCCGGCATAAAGCAATATACAACGGGTGCAATGGCACAAGTAAGTAGTATTGAAGACCTTAATAATTTTATGATTGCGTTGAAAAGTGGAAAAATTATTAGTCAAAAATCACTAAGTATGATGACTCAGGTACACAGTAATGCAGGTGATGATGGAACATTTGGGTTAGGGTGGATGATAGGGTGGGGTGAACCGCCTTTCTTTTCGCATGGGGGGTCACAAGATGGTTATCAAGCAGAATTGTTTTTTCAGCCCAAGCACAATCTTGAAATAGCTATTTTAACCAATGGTGGAGATAAAACGTATCAGCTTCAAGCGCAGCTTATGAGGGTAATTATTACTCATTATGATTAGTGCTGAATGAGTGTGTTTAGTAGGGGGAGGGTGTTATACCTTCGTGCCATTTGAGTAAATACTATAATAATACGATGTCTACTTATCGTTTATATATTTAATATTATGAGTGTGTTTGTAGGCTGTAAAATGCATTGAATGCTGATTGTACTCAATCAAACTTAACCGCTAATTTAAATAAGCTTTCGGGCATGCTTTTTTATGCGGTAGATTTATCATTCAAAAATAATTTACTTAGCACAGCGTATAGTCACGTTAGACAGGGTTATAGATTCTTTAATCTAACTGAATCGCTATTTATAATGCACCATCAAAATGTTCGTTATTTATTTTGGACTAAAATTGCGTTATTACTATTTTATATGCTTCCCCCATTTTTAGAGGTACTTAAATGGCAATTAAATTTACTGACGTGTTAGAACTGTTTGAATTTGTTAACTTTGGTTCACCATTTTGCCATGAAGGCTATATTTGTAAAACAACGGGCAAGACGTATTTTTATTCCGACTTTGGTGATAATGAACCATTACCTGATGATATCGATAATACCGAACAGTATTTAGCTATACCTTATAAAAACGATTTAGGCCTTGGCCGTGATTTAGTTTTTGAGTTTATCCAGTCTTATTTGCCATCCCAGTACGATAAAGTAAGGTCTATATTTAGAGGCAAGGGGGCATATCAAAAATTTAAAGGGCTGCTAGAACAGGCTAATTTATTAGATACGTGGCATGAGTTTGAGGTAACGCGTACTCAGCACGCATTAAGAGCGTGGACTTTAATGCAACAGGTTGAAATAATTGATTAGATTGGCCATCCTACTTTTGAAACATGCGGGTTATTGACGCTTTAAAGCTGGCTGTCGGGTTAATGTCGGGTGCAATTCGTCACCGACAGTGCTTAACGTGATGCATATTGGTGATTCTTAAGTACAGAGAGAAATTTAATGATCCTTAAAGAACTTCGTATTAGTCGTCACCTTTCACAAGAGCAATTAGCGCAGATGTCGGGGTTAAATGTACGAACAATTCAGCGTATTGAAAGTGGAAAAAATGCGAGC
The DNA here is from genome assembly GCF_001469215.1 of Pseudoalteromonas sp. H105. Classification (GTDB taxonomy): domain Bacteria; phylum Pseudomonadota; class Gammaproteobacteria; order Enterobacterales; family Alteromonadaceae; genus Pseudoalteromonas. The sequence continues at coordinate 801,738 of NZ_LOFH01000001.1, read as the reverse complement.
TTAGAGTCTCTTAAATGCCTTGCTGCTGCACTTGAGGTTGATATTGCAACTTTGAATCAGGAGAAGTTTATTATGAATAAAGAGTCTGATAGCTGGAAAGCGTTACCTTTTATTTTGAAATGTTGGTTTGTGCTGAACTTTCTACAAGCACGACCCTCTAGAGAGTCTGCGGTGCGTATTGAAAAGATAGGCCATATTAGTGGGTTTATTTTTTGTTGTTTAGGCACTGTAAGTGAACCCGCACTGGTGGGCGGGTTAATTATGTTGTCGAGTGCTTATTTGTATCATTGGTTGAGATATCAAGGTGACAAATATGGTATTTGGTATGATGTTGTTACTGACGATGGCTAGCTATGTATTTTTAGGCAATGTATTTCGAGTAAAGTAGTTCTTCTTTGTGAATGATTAAAATACAGTGATGCCAAGGAGCATCTGGGCTTATTATCAAGATCAATGTTTGTGGTTTAAATGTATTTTAGTAATCACAAGGCAGAGAACTTGCCTTTATACTGTTAATTATCAATGTCGGCTAAGGTAAACAAAATTTAGGGTTCAACAATGCAGTTAAGAATAGGTAGAGTAGTTTACAGTACACTATGGCTATTATGCGCACTGTGCTTAAGTTGTGCCTGGGCAGCTAAAGCTGTTTCCCCATCAGCAGAATTATCAGATCCGCGTGCTTTGCAATGGATGATAGGTAGTCCACCACCCGTTGAAAAATTAATTATGCAGCCGCAATCTAACTATTTTAGTTTTCCAAAGTTACGATGGACTGTCTGTCACCTGCGTGAACTTTTACCCACTAAGCAGGTTAGTCGTGGTTTGGGCGCGCCGATTGTTTTTGATTATGAGCTTGATAGTAAAATAGGCAACGTTAGCTTTAAAACAAGTGATAAAAAGCGAGAGGTAACATTTGAAGAGTCACTTTTATTAAATTACACCGACGGTATTTTAGTGCTGCATAAAGGTAAAATCGTCTACGAGAAATACGCGGGTTGTCTCGATGAGTCGAGTAAGCATGCAGCAATGTCTATGACTAAGTCACTGGTAGGGTTATCGGCTGAAATATTAATAGCTGAAGGGTTATTGGAGGAGACCGCGAAGGTGTCTGAAATAATTCCTGAACTTAAAGGCAGTGCGTTTGGCTCAGCTTCGGTCCGCCAAGTAATGGATATGACAACGGCATTGGCTTACAGCGAAGATTACTCTGATCTTAATGCCGATATTTGGGTTTATTCAGCAGCTGCAAGTCCTTTACCTAAGCCTGAAGGATACAAAGGCCCTAATGGCTATTATGAATATTTGCAAACGGTGAGGCAGCAAGGTGAGCACGGGTATGCGTTTGGTTACAAGACGATTAATACGGATGTATTAGGCTGGATTATATCGCGGGTTGCAAAACAAAACCTTACCACACTCTTGTCACAAAAAATTTGGCGTAAGCTAGGTGCAGAGCAAGATGCCTATATGACTATTGATGGCTTGGGTACCCCATTTGCGGGGGGTGGGTTAAGTGCTGGTTTGCGCGATCTTGGTCGGATAGGGCAATTAATGCTTAATAAGGGGATGCTTAATGGTGTAAGAGTGTTTCCTGAGTCTGTCGTTAACAATATTAAAAAAGGAGGAGACAAGGCTGTATTTGACAAGGCGGGTTTTGATTCATTGAAAGGGGGAAGTTACCGAAGTATGTGGTGGGTTTTACACAATAAGCACCATGCTTATGCAGCAAGAGGTGTTCACGGACAAACCATTTATATTGATCCAATCGCTGATATGGTTATTGTGCGCTTTGCTTCATTTCCTGAAGCGAAAAATTCGTATAGTGACCCAACATCATTGCCAGCCTATCAGGCATTGGCAGAGTACCTCTTAGAGACGCACTAATTAATCTTTAGCGTATTATTTTTTAATGCAAAAATAACACGCTAATTGGTACGGTCAAGCCATTATTAAGGCCTTGTTGGTTTTAAAACGCACTCAGTTGTGCATGTTTAATAAACTCAGAATAGATGGTGTCTTTTATTAATCTGTCTGGGCTAAATGCATAATAATGTTGGAACGCGTTTTCGATTGCGCCTATGTAATGAACATCGAAATGACGCTCAATTTCATCTTTAACGAGTATTGGCGCGGGAAATATGCCAAACCCTTGTTCACCGAGTGCTTTCATTAATGCGCTGTCGTCAACGTGGCCGACGACGGTGGTTTCTAACCCTAATTCTTGTAGCCAAAAGTAAATGGCTCGGCTGACGGGGCTCCCTTTTGCCGGTAATACAACAGGTTGGTTATGCAGTGATTGGGGAAAACCGGCTGATAACTTTTTATGCCAGTGTGTATTGCCAAAGAAGGCTAATTGGCTTTTTCCTATTTCATGGCAAAACGCTTTGAGTGGTAATGCGTTGTCTAGCGGTTGATCGGCTAAGACAAGGTCAAGTTTATGTGTCGCCATTTGTGCAAGTAAATCATTTTGTTGACCATCTATACATTGCAAATTCGTGATCCGTTCATTATCAATCAGTGGTGCTAACCATTTAGACACTAATGATTTGGGTAATACATCAGAGATACCCACTTTTAATGTTTTTGATAAATGGGTGAGCTCCCCTTGTGTTGTTTCAAGCCATTCTTGGGCTATGGCAAACATGTCGTTGGCATACTGCTGCGTAATTTGGCCAAATTCAGTCAAACTAAGCCCGCGTCCTTTTCTTATAAAGAGTGCTTTACCTAGCCTATGTTCTAGATCACTAATTTGTGAACTGATCGTTTGTGGTGTTAGGTGCAGTATTTTACTGGCCGCAGAGATACTGCCGCAGCGGCTAACTTGCCAAAAATAATATAAATGGTTGTAGTTAATGGTAGTAATCATTCGAAAATACCTGTCAATTGGTCAGAAATAATCAGCTTTTATCTTATTTGATACATTAGTAGATTAGAGTCAGCCCTGCAATAAAGGTGCGACTAATAGGAAGTAATACTATGAAGCTTAAACTGACAATCAAAAATAAACTGATTCAATCGGGTATGAAAGTCTCACTTTCAAAATTGGTTAAAAGTAATTTAGGCAAATACGCTTTGCATATTCGGAAAGTTGATATTCGTGTTGATGATATTTCAACACGTCAACATGGCATTTTAAAGGAATGCAGCATTAATATGATGCTACCGGGTTTGCCAAGTGTGATGGTAAAACGTAAAGGAAAAAATATTTTACACGCTATTCAGCGCGCACTCGCTAGTTTACAAGATGTGTTAATACACAAATATAAAGTACAAGGTTAATCGTTTTCAAAGAGTCATTACGCTGGAGGTGAGCACATAAAAACTTTTGCAACACACTTTAAACACAATACGTTCGATAAACTTTAATTGGCTGTATGTTGATCTAATCGCACTTGCATTGATAGTCAGCCAATTATCAAGCCCATTAAAATAGCCCTTTCACAGTGGGCTATTTTTATTTTCCTTCGATTAAACTTGGCCATGTTATTTTTAATTTTGGTGATATAACGTTTGCTAATGTACATCTATGAAGAGTTAACCTACTACTTTTAATGGTATTACATGCTTCTTGTGTTAACTTAGAGCCATAAATAAACACTGTTGATAAATTATGTATAAGTTAATATTAGCTTTAGCTGCGGTCTTTTTTGCCTTTATATTGTGGGTAATATATTTGGCAAATACTGGCGGTCACAGCGTATTTTTTGATTTAGTCAGAGCCATTCCTTATGGTGATAAAGTGGGGCATTTTTGCTTGTTTGGTGCGCTTACCTTTATTGCGACGGTAGGTTTAAAATTTAAAACGTTTCGCTTTCTTAAACTGAATATTTATTATGGGGCAGCGTTTGTTTTACTGTTTGTTATTGTGGAAGAGCTAAGCCAAGGGGTTATTCCCTCGCGTACATTAGATGCGATGGATTTACTGGCTGATTTTATTGGTATTGGCTGTGCCGTGCTACTTGCATATACTATTAATCACTTCAGAATAAAGCAACTGTGTGCCGTAGAAAATGTGTAGTGGTTGTGGGGCTTTAGAGAACCCCTTTAATTGATAGGCTAGGGTTAAATGCTTGAGCCGCGAATGATTAACTTAGGAGGAAGTAGGGTGTTTTCAACTTCTTCAGAGCGTATCAGTTTTAATAGGTTAAAGACCAACATCTGACCCGCAAGGGTGGTATCTTGCTGTACGGTGGTCAATGGGGGATTGGTAAAGCTTGCCACCGCAATATTATCAAACCCCACCACATGAACATCTTCAGGTACTTTAATTCCCGCTTCTTTTAATGCTCTGATTGCGCCAATTGCAATTAAATCGCTGGCTGCGAATAGTGAGTTAAAAACAATGTTATTGGCGATTAATGAGCGAGTTGCATGATAGCCTGACTCTTCTGTTGAAATAGCGTTAGCCATTTTTCGTTCACTTAAAGTAACATCATGGCGAGTAAATTCGTCTTTAAACCCTTGGTAACGCGCAAAAAATTCAGGGCTATGCTCTGATGCATCACCAATAAATGCACAGTCTTTACGGTTAACTTTTAATAAATGCTCCGCGGCAAGCTTACCGCCGCCGTAGTTATCGCAGCTGACGGTGAGGTCAGGTCTATTATCAACACTGGCTCCCCAGCAAACAAATTTGGTGTTTTGTTCGAGCAGGCTTCTAAACTTGGCTTGATAATCTACGTAATCACCATAACCAAGTAAAATAATCCCATCTGCACGGTGGCTGTCTTCGTAATCGGCTTGCCAGTCGGCACTGGTAGATTGAAATGAAATTAGTAAATCATAGCCTTCACTGGCACATGCACGGGTGATGCTACCAAGCATAGCAAGGAAAAACGGGTTTATTTGAGATTCATCGGCGGTTGGATCTTCAAAGAGTAATAGCGCTAACGTACTGCTTTGTTGCGCGCGTAAATTACTGGCATTTTTATCTACTTTATAATTAAGTTGTTTTGCGACTTCTTGTACACGGCGTCGTGTTTCTTCGTTTACAAGCGGACTGTTTCGTAGCGCACGCGAGACAGTAGATTGTGAAACACCCGCATAGTGGGCAATATCAAATGATGTAGCTTTACCTTTCATATACACAACCTAGTTAAAGAGAAATGAAGCGTGGCGCTAAAAACTCGTGTTATTTTCGTTTATTTGTTATTTTTTTCAAGCTATTTATCAAGATTTGAATATTTATATTGATCCCAAGCTGACACCGGTGTCATAATGTCACTGTTTTATCATTTTGTTGTCAAAACGTTTTAACTGCTCAATTTATTGGGCAGTCTTTTTTATTCACAGGATAATGACTTTGAGGTGATAGCTTAAAGTTTATCCTACCGCGATGGCAAAGCCGTTGAAACTATAATAATAAGCTTGGTTTTAGCTACTAGGCAAACCGCTTAGACAAAAGAGAAAACATTATGAGTTGCAACCCTAATACACAATTTGATCCGATCTTAGTCGCTGATATTGGCGGAACAAACGCGCGCTTTGCTCTAATTACCGATTTTATGCCTGAACAAAACCAATTTGTTATTGAGCATAATATCACATTTCCTAGTGCTGATTTTGCTTCATTAGAAGCCGCTTTAACACATTATCTTTCCCAGATTAAACCCATCCAGCCAACACGTGCATGCCTTGCTGTTGCTGGTCCTATAAAGTCAGGGCAAGTACATTTAACCAATTTAGGCTGGCACTTCAGTGTTGAACAGCTTAAAACGGCGTTTACTTTATCTAAGCTTGAAGTAATCAATGATTTTGCAGCATTTGCTTATGCAGCACCTTACTTAGACCCTCAACAAAACGTCACCGTTAAAAGTGGCCAAGCGGACAGCAACGCCAATATTGCGGTAATGGGGCCAGGTACCGGCTTTGGGGCAGCAAGTTTAGTACGTACCAATCAAGGGAGTGCGGTACTCAGTTGTGAAGCTGGTCATATTTCATTGGCATCGGTGAATGAATTAGATACTCAACTCATTACAGAATTACGTAAGCAGTTACCGCATGTGTCAGTTGAAACGGTTTTTTCAGGTCCTGGTATCAGTCATTTATACCAAGCGATGGCCGCAGTAAAAGGTGTTGAACCTAAAACCTTGACCGCAGCACAAATTAGTGAACTTGCCAATAGCGGTGAATGTGCTGTTTGCGATGCGACACTTAATCAATTTTGTGACTGGATGGGCAGTGTGGCGGGGGATTTAGCACTGACATTTGGTGGTTTAGGCGGCGTGTTTATTGGTGGCGGGATTTTACCGCGTATGCAATCACGTCTCTTAGCAAGTCGATTTGTAGAGCGTTTTACCGCTAAAGGCATTATGTCTCAGTTTGTGAGTCAAATACCCGTTACGTTAGTTATACAAGACAATATACCGCTTATTGGTGCTGCAGCCTGTTTGCATGCGAATGAGTCGGTATAAACATCGCGATTAGGGATGTCATTGGGAAGTTTGGATGAAAAAAGTTACCATAAATAGTGTTGCAAGTTATGCTGGTGTGTCTAAAAAGACGGTATCACGTGTGCTGAATAATGAGCCGAATGTGAGTGATGCAACCCGTGAAAAAGTGCTTAAGGTATTTAAAGAACTTGATTATACCCCCAACCCAATTGCACGAGGTTTAGCGCAAAACCGAAGCTTTATTATCGGTTGTATTTATGATAACCCAAGTAAAAGCTACATTACGCGCGTTCAAACCGGTGCATTGGCAGCCTGCCAAGAGAACAATTATAACCTTTTGATTCATCCGTGTGATATGCGTGGTGATGCATTAATCAGTAATATTGAACAGTTGCTTCAGACATCCCGCTTAGATGGATTGGTGTTAACTCCGCCGTTTTCAGACTTTAAAGAGCTTGTCGATTTTCTCAAAACCAAGAAAATTCCCTATGCACGCGTTGCATCTGCCGTACTCGACGATGAGTCAATCTCTGTGCGAAGCAATGATGAGCAAGGCGCATTTGAAATTACGGAGCATTTAATCGGTTTGGGTCACAGGTCAATCGCATTCATTAAAGGCCACCCTGATCACAGTGCAACAGAGCAGCGTTTTAAAGGTTATTTAAGGGCGCTTGAAACACATGGTGTGCAATTTAATGAGCGTTTAGTCGAAGAAGGTAACTTTAGTTATCACTCGGGTGTTGATAGTGCGCGAAGTATACTCGATTTAACACCTAGGCCGACGGCTGTTTTTGCATCGAATGATTACATGGCTGCGGCTGTGCTAAAGCTTGCCACCCAAAGGCAGTTAAAAGTGCCTGATGATATATCGATTGCAGGGTTTGATAACGCGCCTATTGCTCGGCATATTTGGCCCGGATTAACGACGATTGCACAGCCGGTTGAAGATATGACAAAGCAAGCAGTGACTAAGCTAATAGAAAGTATTGCCCAACCAGAAGAAAAACCATACCAAGTGACCCTTGAAGCGCGTTTAATTACCCGCGAATCAACGGCACAAATAAAATAAGTTTCACAGTTGCCTGAGTTTGAGTGACGCTTACTCAGGCATTTTTTATTCGTTCGTACCCCCTCGTAACGCCTTCTAATTGTGACACCTGTTATCAAAATTTCGATCTTTTCGACAAAGAAACTGCGTTTTCGGTTGTTTTTTTGTTCATTATTTGGTCATTTAAATAAATTAGACTAAATTTAAATGATAAGGTTGACACCGGTGTCACAGTCGTGCGTTAATACAGTGACACCGGTGTCAGGTTGGTTGTGAGAGACGGCCTGATAACGTATACCTTTGAACGGGTAAATCAAAGATGCTCAGTGCAATTACATTCGTGGAGTGTGTGGTTGCCACTGAGCCTTTATCCTCTAACCATAGAGATGAGTCGAATTTTATGTTGCATCCTCGTATTCAAGAAGTTACCGAACGCGTCATTGAACGCAGTAAACAAACTCGCCAAGCTTATTTAGCACGTATTAATCACGCAAAAAAACAAACAAGAACGCGTGCAGGTTTGGGTTGTGGCAATATTGCTCACGTGATGGCTGCATGCAGCAGTGATGACAAAGCGCGCTTAAAAGCTGACGAGCAGCCAAATTTAGCGATTATTAATTCATATAACGACATGCTGTCTGCGCATGTGCCTTACAAAGACTTTCCTGATTTAATTAAAGAGCTCGCTACTAAATATGACGCAACTGCGCAAGTTGCTGGCGGTGTGCCAGCGATGTGCGATGGTGTAACACAGGGCCGTGATGGCATGGAGTTATCGCTGTTTTCGCGTGATGTTATTGCCATGTCTACGGCAGTTTCTCTTTCGCATGACGTATTTGACGGTGTTTTCTGCTTAGGTGTGTGTGACAAGATTGTCCCAGGATTGTTGATTGGTGCCTTGTCATTTGGCCACCTTCCTGTTGCATTTTTACCAGCGGGTCCAATGCAATCTGGTATCCCAAATAAAGAAAAAGCACGTATTCGCCAAAAGTTTGCTCAAGGCTTAGTGAGCCGTGATGAATTGCTTGAAGCTGAAAGTGCGTCTTATCATAGTGCCGGTACATGTACGTTCTACGGAACTGCTAACTCAAATCAAATGTTGATGGAGATAATGGGCTTACATTTACCGGGTAGCTCGTTTATTAATCCGTATACAGAATTACGCGATGGCCTTACTGGTAATGCAGTCGAGACCATGCTTAAGCAGTTAATAGAATCTAAAGATGCGAACTGTCTAGCTGATGTGGTGACTGAGAAAACCATTATTAATGGCCTCGTTGGTCTCTTATCGACAGGTGGTTCAACCAACCATGCTATTCACCTAGTGGCAATAGCTAAAGCGGCTGGCGTTCAATTAACGTGGAAAGATATGTCAGATTTATCTGAAGTTGTTCCACTGTTAACACGTATCTACCCGAACGGTTCTGCTGATGTCAATCATTTCCAAGCCGCCGGTGGCATGGGCTTTTTGATGAAGCAACTTGTTGGTGCAGGGTTCTTGCATAATGATGTGAAAACCATTGTTGGTGAAGGCCTTGAAGCTTATACCTGTGAGCCTCGTTTAGACACCGATAATAACGTAATCATGACAAATAGCTCAGGCCCGAGCAAAGTGAAATGGGTACCTTGTCCTGAAAATTCATTAGACGAAGATGTACTGCGTCCGATTGACAAGCCGTTTAGCAAACAAGGTGGTTTACAACTTCTTACCGGTAACTTAGGTAAAGCGGTTATTAAAGTATCAGCAGTTGCAACAGAGCACCAAGTTGTTACGGCACCTGCAAAAGTATTTAGCTCGCAAAGTGCACTGCAAGAGGCGTATTCACGCGGCGAATTAAATCAAGATTTTATTGCTGTATTGAAAGAGCAAGGCCCTAAAGCGAAAGGGATGCCAGAGCTCCATAAGTTAACGCCTGTGATGGCAACGCTTCAAGATCAAGGTTATAAAGTGGCCATCGTCACTGATGGTCGTATGTCTGGTGCGTCAGGTAAGGTGCCTGCGGCTATTCATTTAGCGCCTGAAGCGGTTGAGGGCGGGATCATCGCTAAAATTCATGAAGGTGATTTAATTACCCTTGATGCGCCAGCAGGTATTTTAAAGTTACATGTTGAAGATGAAGTATTAGAAAAACGTGAACTGCAACTTAGTCCTGCAAGCCCAACGTTTGGCACAGGCCGCGAGTTGTTTGAAGGATTCAGAAACATTGTAAGCAGCGCTGACTTAGGTGCTAGTGCGTTTGGAATAGAAGAATAATTAGCCATACACAGGGTAATGAGGACATTCAATGAGCATAGAAAAAATATTAGCATCGGCACCGGTTGTGCCAGTGGTTGTAATTGAAAAGCTAGAAGATGCAGCCCCGCTTGCAAGAGCACTTTATAACGGTGGCTTAAAAGCACTTGAAATTACACTTCGTACACCTATTGCGGCAGAAGCTGTAAAGCTAATGAAAGCAGAAGTACCAGAAGCCTATGTAGGTACAGGCACAGTGGTTGACAAAGCAAGCTTTGATGCATCCGTTGCAGCAGGCGCTGACTTTATGGTGAGCCCAGGCGTCAACGATGAGCTTTTAGCGCTTGCTAAAGAAACGGATATTCCATTTCTGCCAGGTGCCGCAACACCAAGCGAAGTGATGAAGTTAGCAAACCATGGATTTAAGTTCTTAAAGTTCTTTCCAGCTGAAGCTGCGGGTGGTACGGCCATGCTTAAATCAATTGGTGGTCCATTACCGCAGGTTACATTTTGCCCAACTGGCGGTATTAGTTTAGCCACAGCGCCTAATTATTTAGCGTTAAGCAATGTGATTTGTGTAGGTGGAACCTGGATGCTCGACAAAAAATTGATTGAAAATAAAGACTGGCAAGCCATTGAAACGCTTGCTCGCCAAGCAAGTGAAGTTAAATAATTAAAGGGGAGTTTGGAAATGATTAATGTAGCAATTAATGGCTATGGCCGAATCGGTCGCAATGTATTACGCGCGCTTTATGAGTCTGTACAAAATAACGAGATCAAAATTGTTGCGATTAACGATTTAGCACCCGCTAACGTTAATGCACATTTAACTCAATTTGATTCAGTGCATGGTCAATTTTCTCAAAAAGTAACACTTGCTGATAATACAATGTTGATTGGCGATGATGTTATTACGCTTACACAAGAGCGCGACCCTGCTAATTTACCTTGGAAAGAGCTGGACGTAGATATTGTTTTAGAATGTACTGGCTTTTTCACCAAACGTGATGATGCCGCTAAGCACATCACTGCTGGTGCGAAAAAAGTAATCGTTTCTGCGCCAGGCACTGATTTGGATGCAACGGTTGTTCATGGTGTAAACAGTGAAGTACTTAATGCTGACAGTAATATCATTTCAAATGCCTCGTGTACTACAAACTGCTTAGCGCCAATTGCAAAAGCAATTAATGACACAGTTGGTATTGAGCAAGGCAGCATGACCACGATTCATGCTTACACTAATGACCAAAACTTATCAGACGTGTATCACCCTGATCTATACCGTGCGCGCAGTGCAACACAGTCAATGATCCCAACTAAAACTGGCGCAGCAAAAGCTGTGGGTCTGGTTTTACCTGAGCTAGCAGGCAAGCTTGATGGTATGTCAGTGCGTGTACCGACAATTAACGTGTCTTTAGTTGATTTTACGTTTATTACAAAACGTGAAACAACGGCTGCTGAAATCAATGAAGTGATGAAAGCCGCTGCGCAAGGGTCTATGAAAGGTATTTTAGAGTATAACGAGCTTCCGCTTGTTTCTATCGACTTTAACCATAACCCAGCGTCATCAATTTTTGATTCAACGCAAACTAAAGCTGAAGGCAAATTAGTTAAGGTAATGGCTTGGTATGATAACGAGTGGGGTTTCTCAAATCGTATGTTAGACCAGGTAAAAATTCTGGGTCAGTATTTATAACATTACCAGTAAAAGTTTAGCTTTATCCACCAAAGCCGCGATTTTCGCGGCTTTTTTGCGTTTTATAAACATGGCCTTGCTCCCTCAACACTGCGCGTATTCATCATGAGTATTTTTGTATTCAAGCGTTGATTATTAATCAATCATTTTAATTGATATTGTGTTTGCGTTTTGGGTTCAGTTGGTGCATCTTAATATTGCGAGTGAAAATACGAATCGATTTAGATAAAGCCTTAAAATAGCTGGGTTAAGTGTCTCTATCACCTACATTAATAAATCAAATGAAAAGGATTTTATTGTGCAAATAAAGTTATTATTGGCGAGCTTATTTGCTTTCGCTACCAGTGGCTGTGGGGGCTCTTCGAGTGAGGGGAATATACCTATTGCCCCCACAAGTGCTGAACAAACATACACACTTAAGGTGATGCCGAGTGACTCTGTTGCCGGCCTTGAATTGTCATGGATGAATAATACGGCAACACTAGAGGCAGGTAATGAACTTGATTTTACCGCTAAAGGAACATCATTTGCGCAGCCTGTGGTATCGGGTATTCCTGATACGATGAATTGTGATTCAACATTAAGTAACACCACGTCTTTAGATTATACGTTATCAATTGAATGTGCTGCAGATGTCGTGACCTTTGAATTAACAACACCTTACCTATATCCCATTACTATTCGTTATGCGCAGAGTGAACTCATCGTAGATAACAGCGCAGTGTCAGTTGATGCGAGCATGGCAGATGACGTTGAAATAATGCAACTTGGAGGGCCTCAAACATGCCACGTTACAAAGCGGTCAAATGTAACATATGAGATTGCTTGCCGCCCTTATATTACGACCTATGAAAATGACAAGGTGTATTTACATTTTGCTGGGCAAGATAAACAGCTTTTGTTTGATAACCCAAATAAAGAACGGCTTTTAGCGTCTGAAAATATGTGGTTTGAAGAAAAAGTATGGTTTATTACTCAAAGTGACACAGAGGCCTATAGACTGCACTCTGTTTCATTTGATGATGGCAAAGTTGGCGATAGAGTGGTTTATGATATTACGCCTTCAAGTATTGCGCGCTCGGGTGATAATTTATTCGCTTTATCATCTTCACCTATTGGTTTATATCGTTGGAAAAGTGGGGCGTGGCAAATGGTGTCTAACCTGCTTGAAGAAACCACCCTACAAAGTGGGTTTGTGGCTAATAATAGCGATCTTTATCTTGCGGCAGAAGATAACGATGATCTAGCCTCTAAATCTTATATACAAATTATAAATGGCCAGGTGCGTGGCAAAAAAGCGATTAGTAATCAGATCAGTCAATTCAGCCATGCCCCTTTATTTGATTATGACGATGTGACATTTAGTATCGGCTTTGGTCGTGATGATCAATTGCTCATAAATGTTATGGACTCACTTCCAAGTGCGCGTGATGAGGCGATATTCTCACTGGTGAATGTGAAAAATGCGACGATTTGGCAAAATAAAAACAACCAATTTTTATTTACAAATAGTGACAGTGGCGTTGAGCAGTTTGAGTTTTCTCGTAATGACGTTCAAAGCACGATTGCCTTTGATATAAATCCACTCACTCAACTTTTACCTGATTGGGTAGGGGGAGATCTAGATACACTGCTCGCAGGAGATTTTGTTGATACCGAGTCTGCTGAACATGGAGTGCTTAAATATTTAAGGCATGGCGACGTTGAATTGTTTGAAGCTCAGTTACAAACACGCTTAAATACGACTTACCCTATACGTGTTTATAATGAAACCTGGCAAGAAGTGCCACGCTTTGCAAACAGTAACACAACAAAAATCACCCCCATTGTAAGTGAACAAGGATTTTTATTGGTTTACGCCGGTGATACAGCGTCACCAGAAGGCCAAGGGCAATTGTGGGCCTTATCCGCTGAGCACGCTGTGTTAATAAAAGAGCAGGTGCTATGGGAGCATTATATCAGTAAAAATTACCATTTTGATTCGATATCACAGAGCTACCTCGTGGTTTTTAGTAAAGAGGAAAACGAAGCGCTGACGTTTGCTATTGATTAGCTTAAGGCACATATCGTAAATTTCACGATAAATTTGAACAGCATTAAACACGGTTTATATACTGTAAACCGTGTCGCTACCTGCGTTATGAAATTTTCATTTAGAACAACTAAATAGCAAATTTCTCCTAGCTATCAACACGCTTTTCCATCCTCAAAATAGATCACTTAATTAAGCGAATTGGTATTAAAGGGATTCAATAAGGGTCTGGAGCGATGGTCTTGAAGAGACTTGCTTTGCCATACACTGTTGAGCTAATGTATTTAAATGCTCAGTCGCTTCATTTTCGTTGCATACACTGAGTAAATCATCAATTAAACAACCAATCGCGCGAACTTCTATGTATTGCATTTGTTGGCGCTGGTAGTCGGATAATGATGCTAGGTTTGTTGCTGCACCAAAATCACCAAATAAAACATTTGGCTCTTTATCTACCATAATATTATGAGCATAAATGTCACCATGACTTACATTATTAGCATGTAAATGCGCGACGGTGCTGGTCATTTGTTTAACGATAGATTTTATTGCAGTAATGCTGAATTGTGTGTGCTGTGCAAACGTATCGCGTGTGCAAGTGTCCAACGTTGGGGGTAAGCCTAAGTTTTGATATTCTGAGCTAATAAGCTCCATTACAAGCCCTAATTGTGCAGGATTATCACTATACGCGAGCACTTTTATAAGGTTACTATGTTGCCCTGTTTGCAAGCAACAATTAACTTCATCAAGTGGGTAACCATCACTGGTAATGGCGCCTTTAAATAATTTTACAGCTACGTTTTTCTGCTGCCATTTTGCAAGGTGAATGATGCCAGAAGCACCTTCGCCAATTTGGCTAATCAGCTCAAATTCATCAATGTTGGCTTTATTTAATGGCGCATTGTGCAAACATTGTGATTTATTAAAATCGTTTCCTGCAAATGCCAGCCAAGTAAGCTTAGGCAATTCAAAAAGCCAGTCATCAACTTGAGTTAGGTTATTGGCAGACAAACGAACTAATTCAAGTGCTTTGCAGTTTTTCATACTTTGAGGCAGAGTCGTTAATTTATTGCCCGCTAGCGCCAATTTTCGCAACTGTGTTAGTTCACCAAATGACTCTGGTAATTGGGTTATTTCATTATCAGTTAAAATTAGCCATTGGGTTGAAACCGGTAAACTATTCTCAGCAAATTCGCTAATTTGGTTGCCTTTAAACGCTATCATAATTAGGGCAGGGCATTGTGCTAATACTGGCGGAATATGCTTAAATTGATTAAACGACAAAAAGACGCGTTTGAGTTTTGTTAATTGTGCAAACTCATCGGGTAAATCAGCCAAGTTATTATTGGATAAATCGAGCACTTCAAGGGTGTCTGCAAGCGTGAAGATCTCTTCAGGGAATGAGGCTAACTGCTCTACTAACTGCAAGCGTGTAGCCCCAATTAATTGACCACTGCGAAGCTGTTCAAGGGTATTCAAAATGAAATTCCATTTTTTATGTTTTAAAAATCAAAAAGGCCAAACTAAGTTGGCCTATTTTTAGTCTTAATAAATGTAATTAAAACTGTGCGTTATGGTATACGTTTTGTACATCATCACAATCTTCAAGCATGGCTAAAAAGCGCTCCATGACTTCAACATCTTCACCTTCAATAGGGGCTTCAACTTGTGGTACAAAGGCAATTAAGTCTTCGTCAAATTCAGAGATGCCCATTTCTTCAAGTGCAGTGCGCGTATTATTGTACTCTGTGTGAGGCGCAAACACAGTGACTTTACCTGCTTCTACTTCGACGTCAGTTACATCTACGTCAGCCATCATAAGCGCTTCAAGCACAGCTTCGTCATCATCGCCATCAAATACGAAAATCGCAAGGTGATCGAATAAATGAGATACAGAATTTTGTGCGCCAATTTTAGCATTCGCTTTGGTAAAACAAACACGTACATCAGCAAATGTGCGTTTGTTGTTGTCAGTTAAGCAATCAACAATGATCATACAGTTGCCTGGGCCATAACCTTCATAGCGTGTTGCAGCGTAATCTTCACCACCGCCACCTTTGGCTTTATCGATAGCACGTTCGATAACGTGGGCAGGTACTTGATCCTTTTTTGCACGATCGATTAAGCGACGAAGTGCAAGGTTACCATCTGGATCAACTCCTCCATTTTTAGCACAAATATATATTTCTTTACCGTACTTTGAGTAAACTTTCGTTTTAGCACCCGCAGTTTTAGCCATTGAATCTTTTTTATTTTGGTAAGCTCTTCCCATCTGCGTTTCGCCTTAAATATGTTTTTAAAAGTATAAATTTAATAGTGCCGTATTCTATACCCAAGTCGCGTGGAAATACAGAATTCAGTAGGAATTAAAGTTGCGTTGAATAGGGTGTACAAAAAATATAACCCGCAAATGCGGGCTATATTTTCAATCAAAATGTATCTGATTATTACCAAATACGTACACGTTCTTCTTCAGGTAAATAAAGTGCATCACCAGGTTTTACATCAAATGCTTTGTACCATGCGTCATGGTTACGTGGTGCTTGCGCTCTAAAGCGACCTGGGGCATGTGTACCGCCACGAAGCTGGTTAAGCATGCTTTGCTCAGTACGTTTTTCTTTCCATACCTGTGCCCATGCTAGGAAGAAACGTTGATCGCCCGTTACGCCATCAATAACAGGCGCTTCTTTACCGTTTAAGCTTAACTTGTATGCGTGATAGGCCATTGCAAGTCCACCAACATCACCAATATTTTCACCTAAACTATTACGGCCATTGACGAAGTTTCCAGGAATAGGCTCGTATTTACTATATTGCGCTGCAAGTTGGTCAGCTTTTGCATCAAACGCTGCACGGTCGGCATCGGTCCACCAGTTGCGCTGTACACCGTTCGCATCTGATTTTGAACCTTGGTCATCAAAACCATGGCCCATTTCGTGACCAATTACAGCACCTATGCCACCGTAGTTAACGGCAGGATCTGCATTTGGATCAAAAAATGGGGGTTGTAAAATTGCGGCTGGGAATACAATTTCGTTAAATGAACTGTTGTAATAAGCATTAACACGCTGTGGCGTCATACCCCAACGATTACGATCAGTGACCTCAAGTTCTTTTGCTACGCTGTCGGCTCTAAAAAACTCACGGGTATTTTTAATGTTACCCATTAAGTCAGTTTTACTGATTGATAAGCCATCAAATGATTGCCATACATCAGGGTAGCCAATTTTTGGTACAAATGCGGCTAGTTTAGCGTGTGCATTTACTTTGGTTTCTTCGCCCATCCAGTCAAGGTTATCAATGCGCTCGCCAAGTGCTGTGCGCAGGTTTTCTACCAACTCAGACATTTGCTGTTTAGATGACTCTGGGAAGTAACGTGCTACGTATACTTTACCGATGGCAAAGCCTAACGAGTTAGTGCTCGACATTTGGCTAATAGCGCGCTTCCAACGTGGACGTGGTTCTTGTTGGCCATTAAGTTCTTTACCGTAAAAAGCAAAGTTAGTATTGAATACTTCTTCTGATAACAATGACGCATTACCACTGACAGCATGGTACGTTAAATAGTCTTTCCATACTGCTAAGTCTTCTTGATTGATTAACTCAATCATGGCTTTAATAGGCTCAGGCTGCGACACATTAAGTTGAGGTACTTTGTAACCTGTTTGGGCAAAATACAGGTCCCAGTTAAAACCTGGATACGCAGCATTTAATTCTTCGCGTTTAATTTGATTTAATGTAAGGTCGCGATTACGACGTTTTTCACGTGGCCAATGACCTTGTGCTATTTTTGTTTCAAGCGCGAGGATTGATTTTGCTCGTTCAGCGCTGTTATCAACACCAGCTAATGTTAGCATTTCGCTAATATGTGCGACATACGCAGCGCGTGTTTTTTCAAAGCGCTCTGAATCTTCAAGATAATAAGAACGATCTGGTAAACCTAAGCCGCCCGCGCCTAAAGACATTTCATATTTATTTGGGTCAAGACGGTTAAACCACATGCCACCGCCAATCGGTGAATTAACACCAGACAACCATGATTGACCAAACAGCTTAGTTAAATCGTCAGTTGATGAAACTGCACTAATATCACTAAGTATAGATTTAATGGGGGCTAAGCCTAATTTATTAAGCGTTTCGGTATCCATGTAGGCGTTGTAAAAATCAGCAATCAGTTGCTCTTCTGCGTTCAAATCATCACGTGCAGCTATTTCTTCAATAATGGCTTTAACACGCTCTTCACTGCGCTCAGCAAGGCCTGAAAATGCACCATAACGAGTTTTATCTGCCGGCATTTCATAGTTGTCATACCAAGTACCGCTGGCATACATGAAGAAGTCATCGCCAGGTTTAACGGCTTCATTACGCGCTGATAAATCAACACCGAATGTACCTAACTCTGCTTTTTGCGTGCTTGCAACTGTTTCAGTTGCTGTATCTTTTGTTTCTGTTGGCTCAGGCTGTGAACAACCAGTTAAAAATGTTGCAGCGAGTGTTGCTGCGATAAGCGTTTTTTTCATTGGGTTACCTTGGATATTATTTTTATCGTAATTTAATTATTCTATCTTTGATTGTTATTGAGAACGTTTAGGTAAACAAACATTTTGAGGTGAATAACCTAATCGCTCGATAGAATTAGGTTAACACAACTATGTGGACTCTGTTTGTTGTAATTGCCACATACGTGAATATTCGCCTCCCAAATTTAATAATGTTTGATGAGTGCCTTGTTCAACTAATTGGCCTTCTTTAAGCACAATTATATTGTCAGCATCTGTAATGGTCGACAACCTGTGGGCAATCACTAAGCTGGTGTGGTTACTTGCCACTTCTCGCATTGCGTTCAGTATTGCTTGCTCTGAATGAGAGTCGAGTGCTGAAGTAGCTTCGTCAAAAATTAAAATTGGCGATTGTTTCAATATTGCCCGTGCAATTGCTATACGTTGTTTTTCACCACCTGAGACTTTTAATCCTCGCTCACCTACAAGTGTTTGGTCACCTTTATCAAGGCTTTTAATAAAATCACCCAGGTGGGCAAGTCTAATAGCGGTATCAATTTCATCATCGGTGGCCGTTGGACGCCCGTACGCTATATTTTCACGAATACTCGTATTAAATAAAACAGTGTCTTGCGGGACGATGGCAATAGCTTGGCGTAAGCTTTCTAAGGAAATGCTATTTATTGGCTGGTCATCAATTTTGATACTGCCGCTTTGTATATCATAAAAACGATAAAGTAAGCGTGCTAGGGTGCTTTTACCCGCACCGCTTGAGCCAACAACCGCGACTTTACTATTCGCTGCAATGTTAAAGCTTAAGTTATTAATGATGCCGCGATTTGCTTCATAGCCAAAATGAACATTTTCAAATGAAATATTACCCTTTGCTAAATCTAATGGCTTAGCGTCAGCTGAGTCTTTAATTTTTGCTTTGCGTGTGAGTAATCCGAGCATATTTTCAAGGTCGGTTAAAGCACGGCGAATTTCGCGATACACAAAGCCCAAAAAGTTAAGCGGTAAAAATAGCTGAATCATGTATGCATTTATCATAACGAGCTCACCAATAGTAAGCTTTCCAGTTACAACATCTGCGGCGCCAAGCCACATAAGCGCTGTAATGGCGGCTGCTATGATCAACGCTTGCCCTGAGTTTAAAGCAAGCAATGATAATCGGTTTTTCAGCCTCGCTTGCTCCCAGCTCGCTAAAAACGTATCGTAGCTTTTAGCTTCATACTCTTCATTGTTAAAATATTTAACGGTTTCATAATTTAATAAGCTATCAATCGCGCGACTATTACTGTTGTTATCAGCTTGATTCGCTTCACGAATAAAGCGATTGCGCCACTGTGTAACAATGACGGTGAATGCAATATAACTTATAACGGCAATTAGGGTGACAAGTGCAAACCAAGGTGAAAAAATGGTGGCGAATATGACTGCAACAATCACGATTTCAAATAACGTTGGCACAATATTAAACATTAAAAACCGCATTAAAAAGCTCAGTCCTCGAGTACCACGTTCAATATCACGACTTATGCCACCGGTTTGTCTATCTAAATGAAAACTTAACTCTAAAGCGTGCAAGTGTTTAAATACTTTTAAACCGATATGTCGCATTGCATGCTCTGTTACACGACCAAATAGCGCATCACGAACCTCGCCAAAAAAGACCCCGGCAAACCTTAATCCACCGTATAATAAGAGTAATGCGATAGGGACTAGGAGTAGGGTTTGTAAATTTCCATCAACCGCATCAATGATCTCTTTGAGTGCCCAAGGCATGAGCAAAGTGGCGCCTTTGGCTGCTATAAGGGCTAAAAGAGCAAAAAAAACGCGACCTTTAAACGCCATCAAATATGGCCAAAGAGTTTTAATACTTTGACTTAAATTCATCGCGTCTTGGTGCTTAACTGTTTCTTGCCTGCTTGCTCCGCGCATAGTGTTCCTGCTTTATGGGGGTTAGGGGATTAGAGTATATACATTAATGATTTATAAAGAACTTTATTCGTTTATTGTCAAAGCTATTATTACCCATAGAGCAGTTTAATGAAATGGCGCATTAAACTTAGTTTAATTATGTAAATTGCTAAAATGAAAGTGAGCTATTGAAATTTAAAAATCACACCCAATATCAGTCTGTATTCTAATTGATTGAAAGTAAAAATGATCCATTTACGCTTTATTATTATCGCATTGTTAATCGTATTTTCACTTTTAAGTGTACATGCGAGTAATCATGTGGGCGTAAGTAAAGAAGTGGAATCAGCAGTTTCTTTTACCAGCGTTAAATTAGATCACTGGCAACGAATAAGCAGCACACAGGTTGAATTTTTATCCCCTTTAGCGCCTGTTCTAGTCGAATCTACAAAGCATATTGCAAGCCATCCTAAAGAGTCCGGCTTTGAGCCGGTACAATTTCGTTTAGCCTTAAGCAATTCATCTTTATTTTTACATCAGGTTCAAGTTGAGCCTAATTACACACCGATATTTGAGTTTTTTAAAGCAAGTTTGGCCCGCGAACTCTATTTAAAGCCTTTAGAGCCACCTATTACCCGCCCGTGGTATACGGCTTATGAAGGTAAAAAAACGCGTTTAAGCGGCTGGAAAGACGCAAACTTACTCTACCGATCAGTTAATACCTACCACAGTTAATTTCCACATTAATTTATAGTATGACGAAAATTTAAAATTAATGTGCCTTAGGGCATGAAGCCAGTGTACTTCGCCGGCTAAAGGAAATAATTATGTTAAAAAAACCAGTAAAAAAATCGCTTTTTCAGCGTTTTAAACTCAGTTATATGGCCATGTGTGTGGCTTTAATTTTACTCGCTGTGAGCGCTGCACCAAATTTATACCCAGCTACGTCTTGGTTACATGTGCAAGTAAATAATAATCAAACGATAGCGCACTCAATCACAACAAAGAACCTCATTGATTATCTGAACCAACATGAGTTTAGCGTTGCTCAAGCATTGGAGTTCACAATAAATGATGGTTTTGAACTTGAAGTATTGCTAGATAACCCCGCTAAGAGTGCCAGCGCACAACAATTACTTAAACATCATTTTGCCGAACTGACGAGTAAAATTGTTAGTCACCAAACCAGCCCTCAATGGTTACAGAGTTTAGGACTCGCGCCTATAAAATTAGGGTTAGATCTGAATGGTGGCGTACTGTTTGTGTTAGATGTTGACCTTGCCAAAGCAGAGCAAGAGCAGGTAGATAATGCATTTGAGCAAACCAAAAGATTGATCCGTGAGAACAAAGCGCGAGGTGTGCGGGTACAAAAGAGCAGTGTAGGTTTTGAGCTTCATTCTCAAGACAAAGCGAGTGCGCTAGTAATAGAAAAAGAAGTACTCAGCCATTTTGAGTATTTACAAGCGGTTAGTCACAACCAAGGTAGTTTTATAGCGGTATCGTTTAGCTTTAGTGAACAGGGCTCCAATGAATTTGCAAAAGATATAATGAGTCAAACACTGACCACTCTCAGGGGCAGAATTGAGGAGTTGGGTATTACTGAGGCCGTTACGCAGCGCCAAGGAAAGCAACGGATCCGCATTGAGTTGCCTGGAGTTCAAGATCCTAGCGAGGCAAAACGGATTATTGGAGCCACAGCGTCATTAGAGTTTTACCAGATCAAAGAAGTGGGAGGGAAAACATTTAATTTGCAAGATGGTGGCACAATTCACTTAGATCCAGTGGCTATATTTTCAGGACAGCACATCAATAATGCTCAATCAGGACGTGATGAGTGGGGTAAACCCCTTGTGCAATTAAGCTTGGATAGTCAAGGTGGCGAAGCTATGTCTGCGTTTTCTAAACGTAACATAGGTAAGCCTATGGCAACGGTTTATTCTGAATATTATATAAATGAACAAGGTGATACGGTTAAAAAAAGTGAAGTAATAAACGTCGCAAATATCCTTGGGCATTTGAGTAGTCGGTTTAGTATAACCAATATGCAAAGTGCTCAAGCAGCCCAAGATTTAGCGCTATTACTGCGTGCAGGATCGTTGACAGCGCCGGTGACCATTGTTCAAGAGCAAACGATTGGCCCAAGTTTAGGGGCTGATAACATAAATAATGGCTTAGCTGCTTTGATGCTGGGTATGGGCATGACACTGCTGTTTATGGCGCTGTGGTACCGACAATTAGGGCTCATTGCTAATATTGCTTTATTATTAAACTTAACCGCATTGGTGGGTTTAATGTCGTTATTACCCGGTGTTGTCCTGACCCTCCCTGGTATTGCTGGGCTTGTATTAACCATAGGTATGGCAGTTGATACAAATGTGATTATTTTTGAGCGAATAAAAGAGGAGCGCTTGAAGGGGCGGGCACCCTATCAGGCAATCGAACAGGGATATAATCAAGCATTTAGCACTATTTTTGATGCCAATATAACAACCATGATAACAGCAATTATTTTGTATAGTATAGGGTACGGGCCTATAAAAGGTTTTGCGATCACCTTGGCGTTAGGTCTTATTACCAGTGTGTTTACCGGTGTATTTGTGGCAAAAGCCTTAAGCCAAACGCTCTATTTAAAACTGGCTAACAAACAAGGAGCAAATGTATGATATCTCGTGACTCTTTTTTAAAAAATGGGACACAAATCCGGTATATAGGACTAGTAATTTCAGTCTTATTTGTTTTGTTATCAGGTTTTAGTGTGGTGAATAAGGGCCTTAATATTGGCTTTGATTTTACCGGTGGGTATTTAACTGAGTTTACGACCGCAGTTGCAGTGAGTGATTCGCAGATGCAGCAAAAAATTGCAGCAACAGGGACTGAAAACTATGTATTAACTGCGCAGTCTGCGCAACACTTTCAAATAAAAGAAAGTGCTGAGCAATCAATGTGGTTACAAGCACTTAAGCAAGATCCCACGTTAGGGCTTGAGGTTATTTCGTCATCTTACTTAGGTAGTCAAGTGGGTGATGAGTTACTTGAACAGGGCGTTTTAGCCTTATTTACAGCGATGGTAGCGGTGATGCTTTATCTCGCTGTACGTTTTGAGTGGCGCTTGGCAATCGGCGCGGTAGCGGCTCTGTTTCACGATATAATAATTGTGCTGGGATTATTCTCATGGCTTCAGCTGGAATTTAATTTAACAGTGCTGGCAAGCTTGCTCGCTATTATTGGTTATTCTCTTAATGACTCGATAATTGTTGGTGATAGAGTGCGTGAATTATTACGGCATGATAACGCAGCGCAGCTAACAGTAAATAATGTTATTAATAATGCGATTAGCAGCACGTTAACGCGTACTTTAATTACCTCAGGCACGACTTTGGCCACTGTCGGCAGTGTTTGGCTTTTTGCAGGTGCACCTTTGCAGGGATTTTCAATAGCATTATTTGCAGGAATAGTTTTTGGTACTGTATCGTCAATCTGTATTGCGGTTACATTGCCGCAGTTGTTAGGCTTAAGTGCAGAAAACTACAAATTAAAGTTAGATGAAAAAAGCCAAGCATTAATGGATATGCCATAAAGAAATTAGATATTTTACAAACTAAAATGCCGCTATAAAAGCGGCATTTTTTAAACTTTTAACTTAAACTAGCTTAAGTTGATGGTAACAACTTCAGCAGATTCTTGTTCAGGAGCAGTTGCTGGTTGCTTTGGTATATCGGGTTTATCAAGTGCAATATCACCGCCATCAACCACTTCACCCGTTTTTAAGTGTTTAAAGTCAAACAACTCATTATCAGCTAAATGCGAAGGTACCACGTTTTGCATCGCTGTAAAGATGCTTTCAATGCGCCCTGGGTGTTCTTCATTCCACTTCGCAAGCATTGCTTTTGTGTGCTTTCGTTGAAGGTTCTCTTGCGAGCCACACAAATTACATGGAATGATTGGATAAGCTTGGTGAATTGCATATTGTTCAATATCCGCTTCTTTACAATACGCAAGTGGGCGAATTACCATGTGCTCACCGTTATCACTCATTAACTTTGCAGGCATGCTTTTGAGTTTGCCGCCGTAAAACATATTTAAGAATAGTGTCTCAATCATATCATCGCGGTGGTGACCAAGCGCAATTTTCGTTGCGCCAAGTTCTTTTGCTGTGCGGTACAAAATACCACGACGTAATCGTGAACAAAGAGAACAGGTTGTTTTACCTTCTGGAATGATATCAGTAACGATGCTGTAGGTATCTTCTTCAACTATTTTGTATTCTACGTCTTGTCTGTCTAAGTACTCAGGCAATACATGTTCTGGGAATCCAGGCTGTTTTTGATCAAGGTTGACAACAAAAAGTTCAAACTTAATAGGCGCAACACGTTGTAAATGCTTCAGCATTTCTAAAAGGGTATAGCTGTCTTTGCCACCAGATAAACAGACCATGATGCGATCGCCTTCTTCAATCATATTGAAGTCCATCACTGCTTGACCAGTTTGGCGACGTAAGCGCTTTTGTAACTTATTGAAGTTAAATTGAGCTTTGGCTTGAACAGAATGCGACATTACGGCCCCTTGAAATACTATACGTAAAAATAAGGGCCGTATTATATGCTGAAAGTGGCAATGCTCAAAACTTATTTATTGGCTAATTTATTTTGCCAATGGAGAAACATAACCATCGGGTTTAAGTGCGAGAACATCACAGTTCAAACTATCAATAACATGCTCTGCGGTGTTCCCGACTAACGCAGCGCTTAAACCGGTTCGACCTACCGTACCAATAACCACAAGTTCACTGTTTAAGCGTGCTGCAACGTCAGGGATAACGTCTTCAGGCAATCCTTCTTCAATGGCGCAATCTGAATGAGGGATAGTGTACTTATTTGCTAATTCATGTGTAGATTCAACATGGTGCTTTTTAACCGATTCATTATAGATACTGGGATTGAACTCAGGTATTTCAATGGCAATATTTACTGGCGTTGCTGGGTAAGCATTCACTAAATTAAGCTTTGCATTGGCAAGTTCACATAAAAACTGTGCATCTTTGATAATGCGGTTATTGAGTGCAAGGTGCTGGTCGTTTTCGCTGACTGAGTTGACCGCAGCTAATATGTTTCCTCGCTCTGGCCAAGCTTGTTCTTTAACTAGCAACACTGGGGCAGGGCATTTGCGAATTAAATGCCAGTCAGTTGGCGTGAAAATAACCGATTTTAGCGTGTCGTGTTGATGCGTGCCTTTTACTACCAAGTCAAAATTTTGCTCAATAACGGCATCTATAATGGCCTCGTAAGTGCGGTTATGCCAGACAACTTGGCTTTTTATTTCTATATCAGGGTATTGAGCAAGGATATCATCAAGCCATGCTTGACGGTCTTTGACAACGGCATTTCTCATTGCTTCACGCTCATCACTTGAAAGCATGGTGGTCATTTCGTATGAAAAATCATAAATACTCATAAAGGCAGTGATGCTGGCCCCTGATTTTTTTGCGAGATCGATTGAACGAGATAGACCATGCTGTGAATCAACAGTTGGGTCAATGACGGCAAGAATTTGTTGGATGGTATTCATTAGCTGCTCCTTTAACTACTTTTTATACAGTGTAACGTATAATGTGTGGAGTTAAAGGCACAGCTGAGTAAGTTTTGTTTTAGATCAAAATTTATTTTGCGGAAATAGCCGCGGTATCGCGTAAACCATCATTATCTAAAATAGTGATGAACTTACCTTCTACTTTTATAAGGTCTGCTTTTTGAAAGCGGCTCAATAAACGGCTAATCGTTTCAACAGTGAGACCTAAATAATTACCTATTTCGCCTCGCGTCATAGTAAATCTGAACTCTTTACGAGAAAAACCACGTTCACCAAAGCGATCAGACAGGTTATAAATAAAGCTGGCCAGTCGTTCTTCTGCTGATTTTTTATTCAATAACAAGAGCATTTCTTGATCGTAATTAATTTCGTTACTCATTAAACGCATTATTTGCTGGCGCAGTTTAGGTAATTTGCCAGATAACTCATCTAAGGTATCAAAAGGGATTTCGCATACCATTGATGTTTCAAGCGCTTGAGAAAAGCTTTGATGTTGCATTTTATTAATAGCGTCAAAACCCACTAAATCTCCGGCAAGATGAAACCCTGTAATTTGTTCATCTCCTTGCTCTGACAAGGTATAAGACTTAAACGATCCTGAACGAACGGCAAAAATAGCATTTAAAGGGGCACCCGATTCGAATAAAAAGTCACCTTTGTGTAAAGGTTTTTTGCGCTCGATGATTTCGTCAAGCTTATCCATTTCTTGGCCGTTGAGGGTAAAAGGCAAGCACAGCTGGCTGATACTGCAGTCGTTACAGCTAATTGTACAGTTGCTTTTTGCTTTGTTGTTAGAAAAATCCATCAGTTAAATCCATTAAAGTGCTTTTTTAGTTAGACTAATGCACTAATTTGTCAGTTGCAATAATAAGTAAGTATATACCGTACCAAATAAGAATGCTGCCCATCGCAATGCGCGCCCATGGGTGGTTCAATAGTTTATGTAAAACCTGTGCCCCCATGCCAATACTTAACATGGCTGGAAATGTGCCTAAGGCGAAAAAGAGCATGACGCCAGCACCTTCTAATGCTGTTTCTCCCGTCATGGCCCATGTAAGCGCTGTATAAACTAAACCACAGGGGAGCCATCCCCACAATGCACCATACGCCACTGCTTTAGGAATCGAGTTTATTGGCATAAGAAATCGATTTAATTTGACCAAATGTTGCCAAATAAGTGTTTTACCCAGCGATTCGAGCCATTGTAAGCTTGCGCCTAGACGCATGATATACAAACCGACTAATAACATAAACACGCCACTAAAAAAACTTAGACCCAATGAAAACCAATGGCTTTGACTTGCAAATTGGCTGCTAATGCCAGCAACGAATGCACCTGCGAGTATATAACTGGTGGCACGGCCAACATTATAGGCCGTTGTATACGCCAAAGGGCTTTTTTTATCAGTCGCTAATTGCAGTGAGCTGGCAATCCCACCACACATTGCTATGCAGTGGCCACTGCCGATGAGCCCCATAATAAATGCGCTAATGTAAAGAGGGTCAATCATTGCTTTTATTATGTTGCTCTTTGTCGTCTTCAAACAAAATGCTGTGACCTTGTTTGTTTAAATCTGAAAACTGTTCGCCACGTACTGCCCAAAAGAACACGCCAATGGCGATAATGACAAACAAAATTGCAATTGGGATTAAAATATAAATTATGCTCATAACTTTAATAGCCTCAATGAATTACTGATAACAATAATTGAACTTGCGGACATACCAATCACAGCCATCCAAGGCGCTACAAGCCCTAAAGCGGCAAGTGGGAGGATAGAGCCGTTGTAGATTAACGAGATGGCTAAATTCTGTTTAATTATACGACGTGTTTTTTTAGACACAGTCATTAGATGTGAAACCGCAGACAAATCGCTGTTCAGTAATACCACATCCGCTGTATTTTTAGAAATATCAGCCCCTGTTTCCATGGCAATCGATAAATGAGCACTGTTAAACACGGGGCTGTCATTTACACCATCACCTACCATTGCAACAACATCACCTTGGGCTGACCATTTTTCCACTTCAGTTTGTTTATCTTGTGGTAAACAGCCTGATTTATAACTGTTAAGATTCAGTTTTTCTGCAATTTTTTGCCCTGCGCTTGAGGCATCACCCGTTAGCATATGACAGGTTAAGTTTTGCTGTTGCAAAGTGGCGATTAAACCTTGTGCGTTAGGTTTAACTTCATCAATCAAGTAAAAGTGGGCAACAGGTTGATGATCAACATAAAAGGTGGCTTGCGCATTGCTTTTTGGTGTGTTGAACCATCCACTTTTACCAATGGCATAATGGCGCTGCTCATCTTCACCTGTTATGCCTTCACCGGGAACAATGGTGATGTTAGTTAAATCACGTAGGTGAGGGGTAAACTCATTAAATGCCGATGCAATAGGGTGTTCAGAATAGCTCTCTAATTGGGCTGCAAGCGATAAAATGTGCTCTTTTTGATACTGGCTATCAATAATGTCGATTTTTTCGAAGCTAAAACGCCCTTGTGTTAGCGTGCCTGTTTTATCAAACGCAATACGCGTTAGTTGCGGTAATGTTTCAAGCACATGGGCCTGTTTGATGAGTACACCTTTACGCGTAAGTGTGGCAACAGCACACGTTAGAGCAGTGGGGATCGCGAGACTTAATGCACACGGACAGGTAGCAACAAGTACCGCGATAGTAATCCAAAAAGCATGTTCAGGGTCTATTTGATACCAGCCAATCGCGGTTAATGATGCAAAAACTAACAAGCAAGCTACGAACCATTGTGCCACTTTGTCAGTTACTTCCACTAGTTTAGGCCGAGTAGCAAGTGCACTGTGTTGTAGTTTTATTATTTGATTTAACAGTGTATTTTGACCAAGCTTATTAATGCGAATTTCAATTACACCATCGTGATTAACGGTGCCTGCAAAGACTTGGTGTTCAATATACTTATTAACAGGAAGGTGTTCACCCGTCATCATTGATTCATCTACTGTAGTCGTACCCGCACACACAATGCCATCTGCAGGGATTGTTTCGCCAGCTTTAACCAATACACGGTCATCTAATTTGAGTTTTTTAGCTGCGATAATACGCTCATGCCCATTCTCATCAAGTGTACGCGCAGTCAACGGCAGAAGTTTTTGCAAGTTAGCGGTAAATTCGCTTGCTTTGAGGCGTGCTCTAAATTCTAAATATTTACCTAATAAGAGTAAAAAAGTGAACATGCAGATAGATTCAAAGTAAACTTCTCCGACCTCCATGACAGTGGCGTAACCACTGGCTGCATATGCACCAAATATGGCTAAAGAGACCGGTAAGTCCATATTTAACTGTTTAGCCTTAAGCCCATTGATTGCATTCGTTAAAAACGGCAGTGCACTGTATAAAATAACCGGCGATGCTAGGATTAAGCTGATCCAACGAAAGTACTGTTCAAAATCGTCTTCCATCCCAGAGAACATGCCAAAATACATGGCAAATGCAAACATCATTACTTGCATCGTCATCAAGCCTGCAACACCGAGACGGCGAATATATGCTTTTGCTACGAGTTGTTTCTGACTGGCTTCGATATCGGCTTGAAATGGGTAGGCTTTGTAGCCGATTTCAAGCAGGGATTTTATAATTTCACTAAGAGGAAGGGCGTCTTTGTGCCATTGGATCATGGCACGATTCGTTGACGTATTTACGTCGACTCGTTTCACGGCAGGCATATTCAGTAACTGTTTTTCAATTAGCCATGCGCACGCCGCACACGTTATACCTTCAACGGTTAAAAGGACTTCGCTAACGTCATTGTTTTGCGAAATAAACTCTTCTTGTATATCAGGATTATCATAGCTAGTAATAAATGCGAGCTGTTCAGGCACCAGCTGTTCAACTTTCCCAGCGCGCACTGTTCTAAATTTATAATAATCAGTCATACCTTGCGCCACAATTGTTTCAGCAACTGTTTGACACCCAATGCAACACATAGATTGAGGGCTACCGTCAATTTCGACGGTTGCACTAAACCCAGAGGGAACACTTTCAAGACAGTGAAAGCAATTATTAGCCATGATGATACAACTACTTATATTCAGGGTTAATCGCGATACTTTGCTGATTTGGCAAAGTAATGTTTTCTTTTAGCTTCCAACTTGCGTCAGTTGGCTCAAGAAACACCGTGTAAGTACCTTCACTGTATGGCTCAACTATCGCAGTAAATTCACCATTGGCATTGGGTGTCAAATGAACATTAAAGTCATGTTCTCCAATAGTACGATGATAAAAAGAGACTTTTAACGAATGAATATTACTGGTGTCGCCTTTTGTGAATTTAAAGCTGATTTTGTCATCTTCAGCTGTTAGGTTGCCGTGAAGGTAAAGTGCTTTGGCTTTGTCAAACTTGCTAAGCTCTAAGTTAATTGCTTTACCTTTTTTATAGTAGTCGTCAACGACCATGTCAGGTCCATTTCCGATCGCAGTGATAAACAACGATATACAGCCAACAATGGCAACAAGAGGAAAAAAGATTAAGAACCAAGGCCAGAAATTTTTATACCAAGGAGTAGGGCTCATAAATACACTTCATTAGTTTGTGATAGGGACATTTTATAGGATTTGTTTTAAAAAGACTAAAAAAAAGCCTCCGAATGGAGGCTTTTTTGATCTTAATTAATCTATTGAAATAAAAGATTAAAGTTTCAACATTTCATTAACGTTATGATTATTTATCTTGCGATAAACTGTAAACATAAGCCGTTAATAAGTGTACTTTGTCTTCACCTAAAATATCTTTCCAAGCTGGCATAACACCTGCGCGGCCATTAAGCAGTGTTTCTTCAACAGCACGTTGAGAACCACCATATAACCAGATATTGTCAGTAAGGTTAGGTGCGCCAAACGGTAAGTTATGAGCAACCGACCCTTTACCATCGGCACCGTGACACGCTGCACACATCGCAAACTTAGCTTCACCCGCTTTCGCGTCTTTCTGATTAACAGTTCGACCAGAAAGGCTAAGTACATGAGCTGTCATTTCTTTAATGCCTTGCTCACCTAAAGCAGCACCCCATGGTGGCATTGCAGCAACACGACCATAAAGAAGTGTTTCTTTGATCTTGTCAGGTGTACCGCCATATAACCAATCTTTATCAGTCAGGTTAGGGAAGCCCATACCACCACGTGCATCAGACCCGTGGCACTGTGAACAGTTTTGTGCGTATAAACGCTGACCAATTTCTAGGGCTTTTTCGTCTGCAACAAGTGATTCAATATCTTGTTTTGCAAAACCTTCGAAAATAGGACCAAAGCGTTCGTCTGCAGCTTCGTATTCCTTGTCAAGTTTAACGTATTCACCGTTTGCTTTGGCTTCTTCAGTTGCTTTTT
Source organism: Pseudoalteromonas sp. H105 (assembly GCF_001469215.1). Taxonomy (GTDB): domain Bacteria; phylum Pseudomonadota; class Gammaproteobacteria; order Enterobacterales; family Alteromonadaceae; genus Pseudoalteromonas. The sequence continues at coordinate 770,977 of NZ_LOFH01000001.1, read as the reverse complement.
TAGATTCAGCTAAAGAAGTAATACCTTGGTTCGAACTTGTCCATTTAGCCAAGCCTTCCCAATTACCAAGTCCTGGGTATGCTGCTAAATAATAAACTGCCCATACGAATGTTGCGAAAAACATGTACGTCCACCATTTTGGTAGTGGGTTGTTTAGTTCTTCAATGCCATCAAACTCATGCCCACAACTTTCACCTTCTTTAACACCAGTGTAGTTTGTTAAATTCCACACTAATAAGCCAAAGATAATAAGTAAGCATGCAAGGGTTAATACAATAACCCATATACTCCAAAAGCTAGTCATTTCTCAGACTCCTTTTCCTCGTTAGAGAGTGTTTTGTTGTGTTTACTCTCGTCTTCAAAGATAGCGTTAGCGGCGTCTTTAAAACGCGTTTTGCTACGTTTGCTATAAGCCCACACAACAATCACAATAAACAATACTAAAATTACCAGAGTCAATATGCCTCTGTATGTTCCGTAATCCATAATTAATTACTTCAAATGTGTGCCAAGCTGTTGCAAGTAGGCGATAAGGGCTTGCATTTCTGTTGCACCTTTACCGTCGTTCATTGCATCAACTTTAGCAATATCAGCGATTAGTTCTTCATCACTACCGTAACCTAAACCAGGGTGAGCTGGGTTTTCAGGGTTAATAGCAAATGTGTCACGGAAAATTTTCAGTTTTTTCAGAGTCAGGCTAGTATCAACGTGATTCTCAGCTAACCAAGGGTATCCTGGCATATTCGATTCAGGCACTACATCACGAGGATTAACTAAGTGCGCATAGTGCCAATCATCTGAATAACGTTTACCTACACGAGCTAAGTCTGGACCAGTACGCTTAGAACCCCATTGGAATGGGTGATCCCATACGGATTCACCAGCAACAGAGTAGTGACCATAACGCTCAACTTCGTCACGGAATGGGCGAATCATTTGCGAGTGACAGTTGTAACAACCTTCACGAACGTAAATATCACGGCCTTCCATTTCAAGTGCGTTTAATGGGCGTAACCCATCAACAGGCTTTGTTGTATCGTCTTGGAACATTAGCGGAGTGATCTCTACTAACGCACCAAAACTAATAGCAAAAACAGTTAAGATAGCCATCAGGCCGATATTCTTTTCAACTATTTCATGTTTGTTTTGTGAATTATTATTGCTCATCATCTCGCTCCGTTATGCTAACTGTGCTTGCGCGTCTAATTTCAACGAATCGTTCTTCGCTGCAATTGTACGGTAAACGTTATAAGCCATAACCAACATACCTGCTACGATGAACACACCGCCTAGGAAGCGCATAACATAGAAAGGATAAGATGCTTGTAGTGACTGAACAAAGCTGTACATCAATGTACCGTCAGAGTTAACTGCACGCCACATTAGACCTTGCATTACACCTGAGATCCACATTGCAACAATATAAAGTACAACACCAACGGTATGTAACCAGAAATGCGTATTTACAAGTTTCACACTGTACATGCGACCTTGTGAGAACAATGCTGGAATAAGGTGGTAAATAGCACCGATTGATATCATAGCAACCCAACCTAATGCACCAGAGTGAACGTGACCAACAGTCCAATCAGTGTAGTGAGATAATGCATTTACAGATTTAATTGCCATCATTGGTCCTTCGAAGGTAGACATACCATAGAAAGAAAGTGAAACAACTAAGAAACGAAGTACTGGATCAGTACGTAGCTTATGCCATGCCCCAGAAAGAGTCATGATACCATTGATCATACCACCCCATGAAGGAACGAATAAGATAATAGACATAACCATACCTAGACTTTGCGTCCAATCAGGAAGCGCAGTGTAGTGTAAGTGGTGAGGACCAGCCCAAATATAAAGCGAAACAAGCGCCCAAAAGTGAACAACTGATAAACGGTAAGAGTAGACAGGGCGACCTGCTTGTTTTGGTACAAAGTAATACATCATACCAAGGAAACCTGCAGTTAATAAGAAGCCAACCGCGTTGTGACCGTACCACCATTGAACCATTGCATCTACAGCACCAGCATAGATTGAGTATGACTTAGTAAGTGATACTGGAACAGCCATGCTATTAACAATGTGTAATACAGCAACAGTAACAATGAAGCCAGCATAGAACCAGTTTGCAACATAGATATGTGATACTTTACGTTTTGCAATAGTACCCATAAATACGATAGCGTAGGTTACCCATACAACCGCAATTAAAATATCGATTGGCCATTCAAGCTCTGCATACTCTTTAGATGTTGTGATACCTAAAGGTAATGTTATAGCTGCAAGGACAATAACTAATTGCCAGCCCCAGAAGGTGAAAGCAGCTAATTTGTCTGAAAGAAGGCGCGTTTGACAAGTACGTTGCACAACATAATATGATGTTGCAAAAAGTGCACTTGTACCAAATGCGAAAATAACTGCGTTCGTGTGTAACGGACGAAGTCGAGAGTATGTTAACCATGGTGTATCAAAGTTAAGTGCTGGCCAAGCTAATTGGGCAGCAATCAGAACCCCAATACCCATGCCAACGATGCCCCAAATCACTGTCATAATAGCGAATTGGCGTACAACTTTATAATTGTACTCAGTTTGTGATGCTACTGTTTGGCTCATTTTCTGGCTTCCGCTGCAATATATGCGTTTAGAAATGAATTACCCACTTAATAAAAAGCGGGGCCTACTATTACTCCACAAGCGTGTTATCTAAAACCTTCAAAGCTTTGAGTGCTTCAGAAAACAAACTCGAGAAACCCTTATTTTTGCGGGGGAAATGATAAAATTTTTGGCCTAAAAAAGATAGGTCAATTGCATAAAATTATGACATCAATCAATTTTTATCATGTAGTTGATTAATTTTTGACATACTTTTTAATTTTATGTGAGTATTTATTCTTCAGTTGTTGTCTTTTATCGCTGTGCTTATTAGTATCCCTCGTCTATACAATAGGAGTTACGATGCATTTTAAAAAAAGATCACTGCTTTTACTTTCAGTCATTAGCCTGACTGCATGCAAGCCTCAAGAGACAAGTATAGAAGAGCAGGCAACAGTAGCAAGTTGCCATTCAAATGAGCCATGTATCTATGATAAACAAGTAAAAGTGTGGTTATCAGAGTCGATAGTCACGCCAGAAACTCCTTTTAATATAAACTTATCATTACCCGAAGGTTTAAAAGTCATAAATGCAAAGCTTGAAGGCGTCACCATGTATATGGGTTACATTCCTGTATTTTTTAAATCAACGAAGGGCATCTTACAAGCGGATACAATGGTGGGTGTTTGTTCTGAAAAAAACATGAAATGGAAACTAATAATAGAACTAGAAGATCAGCAGGCTAAAACCTCTCAGGTTACGTATTATTTTATTGTGAAGCAGTCTTAATTTAATTACTCCTGCGTTTTTAATTCCTTCCCCTCAATTGTTCTCTAGATATTAGCTTTAAGCTTCATATTGACGTTTTTTACGATCTGCTCCCCTTTGTTTGTTTATTTACGCACTGATTTTGCATAATTATGGTTAGTATTTAGCAGTTAGTTTTGCGGTTTCTATAAAACCATGTGATCAAGATGTGAACTTTTCTAATTTAGGTATTTATGCACCTTAATTACATTTAATTACAAACTCTGCCTGTTTGATTTCATTCGTTTTTTTACTGTGTTTGCTTTTATTTATCTGATTGAAATTAAAATGTTTTATGGTGTTAACAATGAAACATCAATTAACGTACGTACCCTTAATGAGTACGTTAAAAGTGGGTTGTTTGAAATGTGGCTTTGCATTCAGTTTTCGTTCAGTTAATTACCCCTAAGTTGCCCGCCGTTGACTCGTCATTCTTATAATACCGAGCAGCAATACCTAATAAGGGTACTTTTTCCAACAAGTAGGGTTTCACATGAAAAAATCAATTCTTGGTTTAGCTGTTGTATCAGCAATTCCTATGTTCTCAACAAATGTTATTGCTGCAGACGAAGCAGCTCAGTCAATTGAAAAAATCCAAGTAACGGGTTCTCGCATTAAGCGTTCAGACATGGAAAACGCTAGCCCAGTTACGCTTATCGGTGCTGACGACATTAAAGCAATGGGCGCCACAAGCATCGATAGTGTGCTTCAAAAGATGACTGCCACAGGCGGTGCAATGACTAACCCGGGTGTTAATAATGGCTCAGGTGGTAATGCACGAATCGACCTTCGTGGTTTAGGTGCCAATCGAACTTTAGTACTTGTTAATGGCCGTCGTATGATCGCATCAGGTACCGGTGCAGCTTCAACAGTTGATTTAAATACAATTCCAGTTTCAATGATTAAATCTGTTGAAGTATTAAAAGATGGCGCGTCAGCTGTTTATGGTACTGATGCGGTTGCAGGTGTTGTGAACATCATCTTAAAAGATGATTTCGAAGGCTTGGACATGAATGTGAACTCTGCAATCACGGGTGAAGGTGATGCATCAGAAACGTCATTTGACTTTACAGTAGGTACTAGCTTTGACAAAGGTAACATCGTGATTGGTATGCAGTATACCGACCGTGGTGAAGCTTCTCAGGGAGACCGTGACTTTTCAAACTGTCCAATTGCAGAAGACGCAAACGGTTTAAACTGCAATGGCGGTTCTGTTTACGCTGAAGGTGGCCATATTTGGCAAGATAGCTCAACAACTGCGCTCAATGATAAAGGCGAAGAGATCAGTGTTGGTCTTGCTCAAGGTGATAAAGGTTTAAGTGGATTAGGTGGCTTACACCCATTTACAGATGCTGACCGTTTTAACTTTGCGCCATCAAGCTACCTGTATACCCCGATGGAACGTTTAAACCTTACCGGTTTAGCAACATATGAAATCAGTGATGAAACACGTGTATTCACTGAATTTACTTACACAAAACGTTGGTCACAGCAACAAATGGCTCCTCAGCCAGTGTGGTTTGGTTTTAAGTATGATGAGTCAATGGGCGATTCATTACTAGATCAATCATACACGAGCAAAGTTGATTTAGATGGTGACGGGTATGCAGACAAAGATGCTGACGGAAAATACATCACTCAATCAGCTAATTACAAATATGGTGATGACATTTTCTACGGTCGTCGTATGTCAGACACTGGCGCACGTTTTTTCGAGCAGTCAGTTGATACTGTGCGTGCAGTAATCGGCGCAGACGGTTATGTAGGTGATTACTCTTGGGATGTGTCAGCTAACTTTGGTCGTAACGACTCTGTTGATAAACTAAGCAATCTACATAACATGGGTGCTATCGGTGACAGCATTATGTACACCAACGATGAGAATGAAGTTGTTGGTACATTCAATCCATTGGATCAAGCTGCTTGGACAAGCGAAGGTTTCCGTCGTAATGTTTATACTGAAGTAAACAATGGCGGTAGCCAACTGTTTATTTTAGCGGCATCTGTGTCTGGCGAAATGTTTGAATTGCCTGCAGGCTATGCTGCATTTGCTGCGGGTGTTGAACGTCGTCAAGAGAAAGCATGGTACACGCCTGATTCATTAACAGCGCAAGGCCTAGCAAATGACCCTATGGTTGAACCGACAGCAGGTGGCTTTGACGTAAACGAAGCGTATGTTGAATTTGCACTACCATTACTTGCGGATGCACCACTTGCACAAAATGTTGAATTAAGCGCAGCAATCCGTGCATTTGATTACAGCACATTTGGCTCAGATGAAACGTGGAAACTAGGTTTAACATGGAAAGTGAATGATGAACTCATGCTTCGTAGCGTTGTTTCAACTGCGTTCCGCGCACCAACAGTATCAGAGCTGTATTCAGGTAATTCGCCGTCGTTTGAACAGGTTGAATTCCCAGGTGCACAAGACCAAGCTGAAGTCACTGTGGGTGGTAATGATCAATTAACGCCAGAACAAGCAGATACGTTAACTGCAGGTATTGTGTATGAGCCACAATGGTTTGAAGGTTTCAGCATGACACTTGATTACTACGATATCGAGATCGAAAATGCAATTGCGACTGTAGATAATCAATACATTGTTGATCAATGTTTAGTGACTTCAGACAATGCAGGTTCAGCACTGTGCCAATCAAGTAACGTGAAATTAGACTCTACTGGCCGTATTACTTTTAATAACCAACTACAGAATATTGGTTCTGAAAAAACGTCAGGTATCGATTTAAACCTTAGCTATTCATTTGAAGCTGCAGGTCTAAATTGGAAAGCAGGCTTAGATACAACATACTTAGATGAATATGTTGTAGAGGTTACAGGCGACCCAGTTGACTACGCAGGTGTCATTACATCTGGCTCAGGTGGTTATGCTGACTTTAAATCTAACCTGACAATCAATGTAGCGGGCGACAACTGGGATGCTCAGTATCAAGCACGTTATATTGCCGGTATGGATAGCTACGCATGTATCGGAAAAGAAGATTCTTGTTACGCACCAACAACGCCAACAGTGGTATATCATGATATCAGTGGTTCATACTTAGTTAACGAAACGATTTCGTTATCAGCAGGCGTGAATAACTTATTTGATAAGCAACCGCCTTATTATACTGGTAATAATGACTCAAACACTGACCCGTACACGTATGATGTATTAGGACGTCGTTTCTTTGCTGGTGTGAATGTTAAATTCTAATTAGCAACGAGTGAGTACAATTTTAAAAGGCCTAGTTTACTAGGCCTTTTTTATTGAACATTTTATGGTGTGACAGTACACTAATGTTGATTTAAATCTATGAGGAGAATTGATTGTTAAAACAGGATGAAAATTTATCCTTTATTATAGAACCCGAGCTAAGCCCACGCTCAGAACAACGTATTGACCTATATTTTTCTATTCCGAACGAAATGGGTATTAACCCTCAAACACTCAGTGAAGAGGCGTATTTCAATAACCATTTTAAGTCTCATTTAGCGTATAACGCCAAGAATATTCACCTGCCATTAGTCCGCAGCCGCTTTGTAAGTAAAAATAAAGGTGAACAACAGGATTACCGACAAAACCTGAATTTATATTGCTACCAGGTTAGGCTCGCGATTGATACCGATGTGAAAGACGCGCTTAAAATAACAGATAAAGATGCCTTTTATATTCGCGCGACTGAGTTAGCTGAGCAGAGTAAAGGGTTGTTAAAAAAACTGCGTCGTTATACCCCAGATAATGAAAAATTGGTGTCTTTTTATACCAATGCTGATAACTATTTGAGCTGGCAAATTGAGCAATCGTTTTTAAAATTACTCGATGAAGGACCAAGAAGCAGTGATCATGCTAAAGAGCGCAGTGATTTATTGAACTTTTGTAAAGATGAGCAAGCGTATAGGCAAGAGCAACAGTATAACTCGGAATCCACGTTAAAAGATGCAAACCGCATCACTAACAAAATGCGCTTATTGCAGCGACTTATTGAGCACGGAGTGGTGCTTAACCGCCATACTCGACATTTGAATAGTTACTTAAAAAGACTTGTAAAAGGATCAGTTACGGCTGTGATCATGGCATTTGTTATGGTTGTTGTGCTCAATGCGAGAAGTAATTTTACTGAAATAACGGCCACCTTAGTTATTATTCTTGGTGCGATTTACGGTATGCGCGAAATATTTAAAGAAGACATTACTCGGGTTATATGGCGTACGATTGTCAAAGGGCGCCCGAAATGGCGCTTTCAGTTTAGGAACAGTGTTACGAAAGACAAAATTGCTACACAGTACATATGGCTTGAATATACACGGTTTAAACGAATCCCCGAGAATGTTCGCAATATTTTTTCAAAACGTCGGCAGCAAAACAGATTGGCTGCACAGTGGTTTCATTTTGCCAGTGAAACGCGTGTTGGGGCGAAAGAGTTTTTGCCTGGTTATGACACATTACAGCAAACATTGCGTTTTAGTTTAGCGCCATTTACTCGTTATCTCAAAAAAGGGGAGGGTAAGCTTTACCATTTAGATAGTAGTAAAATTTCAAAGCAAAGTGTTGAACGTCGGTATCAATTAAATGTGGTCGTGGTTTATCAAAATCAACAACAGATTATACATCAACGATACAAAATAACGCTAAATCGCAGTAAAATCGTAAACATAGAGCTGATCTCAAGTAAAAAAGAATAGCGCTAAATTATTAAATCGTATGCTGGTGATGTACCGCTACCATACGATTTAATAGACTATTTTAAATGCTAAACGCCACTTAGCCTTATTTTTCTAAGCCTTTTTTGCTGTAAAGTGACACTTTGTCAGAGACTAAAGTAATTTCAATATTCTTTGCATCATCACCCCAAACACAATTGGTGTGCAGTGTTTTTTCAACACAATTATCAGCAGAGCCTAAAATAGCTTCAACTTCGGTTTTATCCATACCTATTGAGATCTTTTCATAATTCTCAAGGCTTACTTTTGAGCAGGCCGCTAGCGATAACGTTGCTGCAATAATAAGTATTTTTTTCATGTTGATTTTCCTTGTTAATGTTTAAATTTTCTTATTTGTACGATCATGCCCATTTTGGGGTGGTCAAAATAGTGAATTTCACCACTGATCACGCGTTTAAATTGTGCAAAACGCGCATTCTGAAGTTCGCCGTTTTCAAGTTTTTCACTAAAATCAAATTCGCTATTAATATAGAGGTAATGGCGTAAGTAAATATTAAAGAAGCCATCTAACTCCCACTTTTTTTGAACTGCAGGAGCGAATGTTTGCACGGGGTTGATAACGCTAATAAAGCTATTACTAAAGTGCGTGTCAGCAGCTATCGGTTGTGTTTGAAGGTGTTTGCCGCCATACAGTTTTAGGCTTTGTGAGCGAGACTTTCTTTCACCTTTGAACCGCCATCCTGTGTGTAAAATAGGTGTGAGTCCTTTACGAGCAAGTTCACTTTGTTGCTCAGTAAATTGTAATTGCTCTGGGTTCAGCAAGTAGGTATCGAGCATATCATCTCTTAGCTCAGCATTTGGACTTAGGGGTAAGGTGTCATAACTGGCAATGTAATCAATAGTTTCATCACATAAGTTAGAGCGACTTGCTCCAATGACCGAGTCTGTCAATGATGTAGAGTTAAAGCGCGGATCACCATTAATACAGTCTTCTTTTGCTTGTGCTACGTACGAAGGCGTCAGTAAATCACGGGTATTTTTTGCTTTAATAGGCCCCTTCTTTAAGCTAAAGTCTTCTTGTAGAAATGGAGCAGGGCGTTGTTTAAAAATCAGTACTTCCACTTCAAACCATCGCTCAGCAAATGCCGTGCTACTAAACGCACAACATAAAACGAATAACATACTTTTATACAACATTAATGGCTAACCTTTTTAGAAAAATCTGCAATCATTGCAGTGACCATTTTTAAGCGTTCACGGGCATTTGCCTCACTGATCGCAAAACGTAATTTGTTTGCGCCATCCATTTTATACACATTAGGTGCACTTTGTATCAAACCAATAATGAAGCTGGGATTAACCTTGGTATCCTGACTAAACTCAAAGTAACCGCCTTTAGGGTTTGCTTCAATCTTTTTAATACCTAACTCACAGGCCTTAAGTTTTAGCTGCTGTAAGCTAAATAAATTTTTAGTGGCATCAGGTAATAAACCGAACCGGTCTATTAATTCAACTTGAAGTTCGTCCATGTCCTCTACAGTAGCACAGCTGGCGACACGTTTGTAAATACCTAATCTGGCATTTACATCGTGAATATAATCATCGGGCAATAAGGCCGCAAGTTTCAAATCGACTTCGCTTTGTTGTTGTAACAAGTTGTCAAGTGTTGGTTCTTTTCCTTCACGAAGAGATTTTACAGCTTGCTCCAGCATTTCCATATACAAATTAAAGCCAATAGTTTGCATTTGTCCTGATTGATCGTCACCCAGTAGTTCACCGGCTCCTCGAATCTCCAAGTCGTGTGTTGCTAACGCAAAACCAGCGCCTAAATCCTCTAGTGACTCAATGGCTTCTAAACGCTTTACAGCATCTTTAGATAATGACTTCGGGTGACCTGTTAATAAATAAGCGTACGCTTGATGATGGCTACGACCCACACGACCACGAAGTTGGTGTAGTTGGGCAAGGCCTAACTTGTCAGCTCTATCCATGATGATGGTATTTGCGGTTGGAATATCAATCCCAGTTTCGATGATTGTTGTACACACTAAAACATTATATTTTTGATGGTAAAACTCACTCATTAATTGCTCAAGCTCGCGCTCACGCATTTGACCATGGGCAGAAGCCACGCTTGCTTCAGGTACCCACTCGCTGATCTCTTGTGCCACACGGTCAATGGTATCTACATTGTTGTGTAAAAAGTAGACTTGGCCACCGCGCTTAATTTCGCGTAAGACTGCCTCGCGGATCAGCTCTTCATCGCGTTGACGAACAAACGTTTTGACAGCCAATCGTTTTGCAGGGGGGGTGGCGATGATAGATAAATCACGCATACCACTCATTGCCATATTTAGCGTACGTGGTATCGGTGTTGCGGTTAGTGTTAAAATATCGACATCGGCACGCAGTGATTTGATTTTTTCTTTTTGACGAACCCCAAAACGGTGCTCTTCATCGACGATTAAAAGGCCCAAATCCCTAAAGTTGATATCTTGTTGAATCAGTTTATGCGTCCCAATAACGATATCAAGTTTGCCTTGAGCCATTTTTTCAAGCGTTTCTTTTTGTTCTTTAGGTGAATTAAAACGAGACAATACACCGACTTCTATAGGAAAATCCGCAAACCGGTCTTTAAAGTTTTCATAATGCTGTTGGGCAAGTAGGGTGGTTGGCACTAATACTGCGACTTGTTTATCGTCATTGACGGCTATAAACGCAGCGCGCATTGCTACTTCTGTTTTACCAAAACCAACATCTCCGCAAACAAGTCTATCCATCGCTTGCTTGCTCTGCATGTCGCCTAGAACTGCCTCAATCGCGTTACGCTGATCATCCGTTTCTTCAAACGGGAAACCATCACTAAATAAACGGTATGCACTCGTGTCTAAAGCAAACGCATTTCCTGGCTTTGCTTGTCGCTGCGCATAAATATCGAGTAATTCAGCGGCCACATCACGTACTTTTTCAGCTGCGCGTTTTTTGGCTTTTTCCCATGCATCTGAGCCTAATTTATGCAGTGGAGCACTGGCTTCTTCGCCTCCCGAGTATCGACTTAACATGTGTAAGGCTGATACGGGTACGTATAGCTTTGCCTCACCGGCATAAGTTATGGTTACAAACTCTGTAACAAGTCCGGCTGCATCAATAGTTTGCAGCCCTTGATAACGTCCAACACCATGGTCTAAATGCACAATAGGTTGGCCCACTTTAAGCTCTGCTAAATTACGTATTAATGCATCTTGGCTAGCTTCGTACTTGTGTTTACGCCGGCGACGTTGTGATACTTTTATACCCAGTAATTCTTGTTCAGTGATAATACTTAGTGCTGGCTTTGAACTTAAAAAAACACTCTGCTCAAGCGGACTAACTATTAACCCTACATCACTGTTGCTTGTTGTAAAGTCATCGAACGATTCAAATTCTTTGAGCTTTAGGCCACTGGGTTTGAGTAATGCTAGTAGTGACTCTCGTCGACCATCTGACTCGACGGAAATTAATACCCGGCCTTTTTGTTTCTTTTGAGCGGCAACATAGTCTATAAATGCTTGATAAGGAGCTTGTTGTTTATGATCAATTCGTACAGCAGGCAGTTCTGCAGTTGCTAAATTATTGTTACCTGATTTTGTTGGTAGTTTTGCTTGGCTTAAACGAATACGTGCAAAATTACCTAAGTTGGAAAACAACTCATTGAGTGGCTGATAGAGCTCGTTTGGGTCAAGTAAAGGTCTTAAAGGGTCAACACGGCGATTTTCAAACCGTACATTAACATCGTGCCAAAATTGATCGGCTGCGTGTTCTAAATCGCCCAGTTGCAATACCGTTGTTGATGCTGGCAAGTACTCAAAAATGGTAGCCAATTGCTCGAAAAACAACGGCATATAATACTCAATACCTGCAGGCCAGTTGCCTTTGGTAACTTGCATATAAACCGAGTCTTGCTCTGAGCTCGCACCAAACTTTTCACGATAGTTTATTCTAAATCGCTCAATATCACCTTCATTGGTTGGAAACTCATGAGCGGGCAGCAATTCAATTTTATCTACTTTTTCATCTGAACGTTGTGTTTCAACATCAAATAAACGAATGGTGTCCAGTTCATCATCAAAAAAGTCTAACCTAAATGGGTGCGGACTTCCCATAGGGTATAAATCAACGATTGACCCACGTATTGCGTATTCGCCATGTTCCATCACTTGTTGAACATGAAGGTAACCCGCTTGCTCTAGGTTATCACGCAAGCTGTGCGTGTCTAAAGTATCGCCTACTTTAAAGTTAAGCGTAGAACCATAAATAAACGAGGCAGGGGCAGTGCGCAGCATCAATGTAGATACAGGAACAATTAATACGCTTTGTTGTTCTTTCTTGAGCGTGTTTAGGGTCGCCAAACGTGACGAAATAATATCTTGGTGTGGCGAGAAGTGATCATACGGCAGGGTTTCCCAATCGGGGAATACCATCACCGGGTGATCAGGTAATAAATAATCAAGTTCCGTCTCTAAGCGCAGCGCACTAGGTGTATCAGGGGTAACAATAAGGACTAAGCTGTCTTGTTGTTTTACCCCTTGTGCAATAGCGATACTTAAACCACTACCGCTGAGTTGCCCCCATTGAATTTTATCTTTTTGAGATTTTACCCAAGGCAAGGCTGCCCATTGCGCAAACGCCATTTATTACTCCTTAAATGCGCCTCAACTGAGGCGCTAATTTATTCTAATCGCGGTAAATTTTAGTGAGGTCTTGATAGTGATCAATTCGGCGATCACGTAAATAAGGCCATATACGTCTTACGTTTTCAGAGCGTTTTTGATCAAGCTCTACCACTAAAATTTGCTCGTCAGTATTATTTGCTTCGCTGAGCATTTCACCTTGAGGGCCTGCAATAAATGAATTGCCCCAAAATTGAATACCGTCACTTTGCTCGCTTGGATCACGCTCATGGCCTACACGGTTGGCACTGATAACGGGCACACCATTGGCAACTGCGTGGGCGCGTTGCGAAATAACCCATGCATCTTTTTGTCGTGTCTTTTCGCCGTCATCGTCACGTGGGTCCCAACCAATCGCGGTTGGGTAAATCAATAACTCAGCACCTGCCATCGCCATCAAGCGTGCAGCTTCAGGAAACCATTGATCCCAACACACGAGTACACCTAATTTGCCTACTGAGGTTTGAATGGGCTCAAAGCCTAAATCACCTGGGGTAAAATAAAACTTTTCATAAAACCCAGGATCATCAGGAATATGCATTTTGCGGTATTTACCCGCAATCGTGCCGTCTTTTTCTAACACAATAGCTGTGTTGTGATAAAGCCCTGTTGCTCGCTTTTCAAATAATGACGCTACGATGACAATATTTAACTCTTTTGCTAATTCACCCAATGCGTCACTACTGGGCCCCGGGATAGTTTCAGCTAAATCAAAAACATTAACGTCTTCGGTTTGGCAAAAGTACAGGCTACGATGTAGCTCTTGTAGTACTACAAGCTGAGCGCCTTGGTTTGCAGCGTCACGTATGCTTAAAATTGATTTTGCCATGTTTTGCTCGGCGCTATCACTATTACTTTGCTGCACTAAGGCAACTGTTAATTTATTTGACGAACTCATTATGGGGCTCCAACTAAAATTCCGCGAGGTAACTGCATCGTGATGCAATGTAAGCTGCCAAATTGATGAATAATAGGTAAACAGTTTACGCCAATTATTGAATGTTCAGGGTAGGCTCGCTGAATTTGCTCAAGTGCTTTAGCATCATTTTCATCATTATAAGTGGGGACTAAGACCGCATCATTGATAATTAAGTAATTTGCGTAGGTTGCCGGCAGTCTATCGCCATCAGTGTTAAACACTGCTTTTGGCCAAGGCAAATCAATCAAGGTATAAGGGTGACTTGATGGCGTTTTAAAACCTTTTAATTGTGTTTGCATTTTATCGAGCGCGTTAAAATGCTCATCGGTGGTGTCATCACACTTTACATAAACTAGCGTGTTATTTGGTGCAAAGCGCACAAGGGTGTCAATATGGCTGTCTGTATCGTCACCGGCTAAATAACCATGATCAACCCATAAAAATGAGCTGACACCTAATTGCTGCTGTAATTGTGCTTCAATTTGTTCAGCACTAAGTGTTGGGTTACGATTTGGATTGAGTAAACATTCTCTGGTGGTAAGCAGTACACCGTGCTCGTTTATTTCAACTGCGCCGCCTTCTAATACTAAATCAATTTTTTGATATTGATTTGCAGGAGCCGCAAGCTGGTCAACAAGCACAGTGTTAATTTGATTATCAAGGGTGCTTTCAAACTTATTACCCCAGCCGTTGAAGGTGTAATCGAGAATAGCTAATTGGCTGGCATCATTTATGTTTGCACAGGTCAAGGGACCGTGATCGCGTGCCCAGGTATCATTACAGGGTGTAACTACAAACTGTACGCGGGCAAGGTCAATCTCATTGCTGGTTAATAATTGGCTTATATGTGCTTTTAATGCATAACTATGTGCAACAATAACAATGAGTTGACGTTGGCATATATGTTTGCAAAGCGCAATATAAACAGGCTCTACAGCGTTTAGATTATCACGCCAATCAGTATCTTGGTGTGGCCAAGTGAGCATCACAGCATCTTGCTTAGCCCATTCAGGTAAAAGTCTAAAGTTCATGAAGTTAATAAACAAATAAAGGTGTGCCTAGTTTAGCATTTCAAACAGATATGTCAGCTTTTTATGCTTATAGTTCAGGGTCTACGAGGTGATCTTCGTCTGCTTTGTTCGCTTGCAGTTGCTGACGTTTTTTCAATTGCCGTGTTTGTGCGTGTAAGCTGGCTCTCACGACGAGCTCTTGGTCAGAATCGCGTATTGCATTAAATAATAATGTGTACTGAGATTGTTCGTTTTCTAGTTTATCTATTGCAACAACTTCTGTGTAGCAGTAAACAGCAGAGGCTTCATGTTGCAGAAATAGCTTAGTTCGAAATGCTTGACCCAGTGAGTACACGTCATTTGTTGTAAATTTAACTCCGCCCCCGCCATAGCTATCGCAATACAACGCGTTATCTTCAGGTTGTTCGGAGGCAAGGATATGGCTCATTATAAGGTCAATTTTACGAGACTGGGCTTGTAAAAATACGGCAAGTTCTTGTGCTATGTCGCCTAAATTACGCAGCGGTCTTAATGAGCTCTGTTCTAACTCACTCACTTCGTTAGCAAGTTTAAATAGTGGAGGAATATCGGCTTCTAGCTGGGCAGGGCTTCGTGGAACACTCTGTTTATCAACGGCAAAAAGGTTGACCCTGTTACTCTCAGCAATTTGAAAGTATTGCTCAAATTCAGTTAACTTTTCATTATTCATTATTAGACCCCACAACGCGCGTTTACTAATAGTAGCGTTGCTACGTGTAAATTGCTAGTGGCGAAATTCCAATAAAAAAAGGGCAAACCTATGTTTGCCCTTACTATTTTATACAAAAATGGTTATAAATTACCTTCTATCGTATCAACATTTTCACGTTTATGATGCTCAGATATTTCCTTTGCTAATTCACTGCGAGAACGTTTTTCACTGAGTTTGCGTTCAGTCAACCAATAAAAGAACAGGGGGACAAAGAAGACGGCTAAGAACGTTGCTGCCATCATTCCGCCCATAACACCTGTGCCTACACTATGGCGTGCGCCAGCTCCCGCACCTGAACTAAGTACAAGTGGCACTACCCCAAGAATAAATGCTAATGATGTCATAATGATGGGTCTGAATCTTAACCTAGCTGCTTCAAGTGCAGCAGCACTTGCACTCCAGCCTTGTTGGTGCTTCATTAGGGCATATTCAACGATTAATATGGCGTTTTTACTGGCAAGGCCAAGTAAAGTCACCAAGCCAATTTGGAAATATACATCGTTTGTCATACCCACTAACCAAATAGACACAAGTGCACCAAAGGTGCCAAATGGCAGCGCAAGCATCACAGATAAAGGCAATGACCAGCGCTCATAAAGGGCTGCAAGAATCAAAAATACCATTATTACGGCCAGCCCAAGCGCAAGCCCGGTTGTGCCTGAGCTGCGCTTTTCTTGATAGGCAGAGCCAGTCCAATCGTATGTCATATCAGGTGGCAATACAGCTTTTGCAATACGTTCGATTTCAGCAATCGCTTGCCCAGAGCTGTAACCTGGAGCTGCATTACCCAATAACTTAACCGCAGAAAGATTGTTATAACGGTTTAAACTTTCAGGGCCTCGGCTAAATTCTATATTAGTAAACGCAGACATCGGTAACATGGTACCTTGGCTGTTTTTAACGTAAATACGGCCAATGTCATCAGGCTTCATTCTAAATTCGGCTTCAGCAGACATGAGCACTTGCCAAGCGCGGCCAAACTTATTGAAATCATTAACATAGTAAGTACCCAGTGTTCCAGCAAGTGCAGTAAATGCGTCATCAATGTTAATGCCCATTGCACGAGCTTGTTCTCGATCTACATCCACTTTAAGCTGAGGAGCATTGGGGCGCCAAAGCGTTTGTAAGCCACTTAAAATTGGACTTTTTTGTGCTTCGGCCATCATTAAACCCATGGCTTGTTGTAGCTTTTCAGGACCGCCAGCCCCTTTGTTTTGAATATAAAACTCAAACCCACCGGTATTGCCTAAACCAAATATAGCTGGTGGATTAAACGCCAATACCAGTGCCTCGTTTATATGAGCGGTTTTCATAAATAACTCATTAACCAAGCTTTTAGTATCTATTTCGCGCTCATCCCAGTGCTTTTGCGTGACAAATAACGTTGCCGCACTATTTTTGTAACCACCACCAATAAAATCGAAGCCGGTAAATGCGACCACATTTTCATTTGCAGGGTTTGACTGTACTGCTGCAACAACTTGCTTTACGACATCCTCAGTGCGCTCTAAAGAAGAGCCATCAGGTAAGAAAATAGCTGAAATATAATAGCCTTGGTCTTCATCTGGTACGAGTGAACTTGGCGTGTTCTTCCACAGGCCAATGGTAATAGACACCATACCTATCATTAGCACGAGGCCAAGTGCACCGCGGCGAACCATAAAGCCAACGGTGCCAACATATTTACTGGTGATTTGCGTAAAGACGCGGTTGAACCACAAGAAAAATCGCGCTGTTTGTTTGTGCTCTTGTTTTAAAATAAGTACACACAGAGCAGGGGTCATCGTTAGAGCAACAACGCCAGATAAACTTACCGCGATTGAAATAGTAATGGCAAACTGTCTGAATAATTCACCGGTCAATCCACCCAAAAACGCGATAGGTACAAACACAGAACAAAGTACTAAAACAATTGCTACCACAGGGCCAGATACTTCTTTCATTGCTTTAATAGCTGCTTCATGAGCACTAACGTGCTCTTCATGCATGATACGTTCAACGTTTTCAAGTACAACAATGGCATCATCGACCACAATACCAATAGATAACACCATACCAAACAAAGTCAGAGAGTTGATTGAATAGCCTAGCATATACATACCAGCAAAGGTGCCCAGTAATGAGACGGGCACAGCTAAGGTTGGAATCAGCGTTGCTCGCCAATTTTGTAAAAATAAATACACGACTAAAAATACCAATACCATGGCTTCAATTAGCGTGATAACAACTTCGCGAATAGAAACTTCAACGAATCGAGTGGTGTCGTATGAGTTTACGTGTGCTAGCCCTGTGGGAAATTGTTGCTTAATTTCAGCAAGTACACCGTTTACTTCTTCGGCCACATCTAATGCATTGGCACCGGGTTGTAAAAATATCCCCAGTAGAACGGCCTCTTTACCATTGATTGTGCCACTAAAGTTATAATCCTTTGAGCCAAGTTCAACGCGAGCAATGTCTTTTAAACGTAAGCTGCTGCCATCTAGGTTTGAGCGAATAATAATTTCTTCAAACTGTGCAGGCTCTGATAAACGACCTTGCGCGGTGACGCTATAAACAAGTTCTTGTGCAGACTGAGATGTTGGCGTAGCACCAATTTTACCCGCTGCATACTGCGAGTTTTGACTGCGTATCGCACCGGCAACCTCTTCAACTGTTACACCTAACTGGCTCATAACATCTGGACGCAACCAGATACGCATGGCGTAGTCTTTTGCGCCAAATATTTGGACGCTGGTGGTGCCAGGAATGCGTTTAATGCGGTCAAGTATATTCAACGTAACGTAATTTGACGTCCATAAACTATCCCTGCTGCCGTCAGGTGAATAAAAGGCATGCACTTGTAAAAAGCTCGATGAGCCTTTTTGCACAACAACACCTTGACGGCGGGTTTCTTCAGGTAAGCGTGCTTCAACTTGCTTAACTCTATTATTCACATTGACTGCGGCTTGATCGATATCAGTGCCTATTTCAAACGTGATTTCTATCGTTGTGGCACCGGAGCTGGTCGAAGTAGATGCCATATACATCATGCCTTCAACACCTGTGATTGCATTTTCAATTGGTGCAGCCACTGTTTGCTCAAGTACTTCGGCAGAGGCGCCTGGGTAAGCGGCTGTCACCTGAACAACAGGGGGGGCAATTTCTGGATATTGCGCAATAGGCAAGCTGCGCATTGCAGCTAAACCGGCTAAAACGATAACGATAGATATGACAAACGCAAAAATGGGTCTGTCTATAAAGTAACGAGAAAACATAAGACTCCCTTCGCTTATTCAGCGTTATTGCTGTGATTTGCATTGTTAATTGTGACAGGCATACCAGGGAAGAAAATTTTAGCCATGCCGTCAATGATTACCTCATCACCTTCGTTTAGCCCTGATTTTATTAACCAAAAGTTTTTATCACCTTGATTATTGGGCTTTTGAATCCATTCACCAACTTCAATAGGCGCTGGGCGAGCAATGGTGCCACCTTGCTCGTTATGTGTCGCAATGTAGACAAATTTTCCCATGCCATTATCAAGTACAGCGCGTTGTGGAATCACAAAGGCATTTTTACGTACCGCGCCTTTTAAACTCACGCGAACAAATTGACCTGGACGTAATTTAAAATCAGGATTAGGCATGATGGCTTGTAATTCGCTGGTACCCGTGTTTGGGTTTATTCTCACATCTGAGAAGTTAACCTCCCCAGTTTGCTCGTAAATTGAACCATCTTGTAATGTAATACTGGTTTGCCAGTGGCCATCATTAGGCAATGTAAGGGTACCTTTGTCTACATCTTGACGCATAGCGAGTTGTTCACGTTCCGAAATACCAAAACGTAATCGAATGGGGTCAAGTTGAGTTATTTGTGTTAACAGTAATTCAGGACCAGCAACATAAGTGCCTTCTGAAACAAACTCTCGGCCCATAACACCGGCAACAGGCGCTTTGACTTGTGCGTATTCAAGATTTAACTTCGCTTCTTTTAATGCGACCTTTGCTGCAGATAAACTGGTTTTAGCAATATCCTCAGTGGAGCTTGCATTATCATAATCGCGCTGTGAAACTGATTTATCAGCTCGCAGCTTCGCTAAGCGTTTGACATCACGCTGTGCTTGAATTAATGACGCATTCGCACCATCAAGCGCAGCTTGTGCGCGTTCAACAGCTAATTGGTATGGTTCTAAGTTTATAGTAAACAGAGATTGGTCTTTATTTACGGTTTGTCCTTCATCAAAATTACGTGATTCCAGAATGCCGGTTACACGTGCCCTCACTTCAACTTCTTTCGATCCAGAAAGTGTCGCAGGTAATTCTATTGTAAATGGCGCATCTTCTGTTACGGCCTTAATAGTCGACACCGTCGCTGGCGGCATTGCGCCTTGTTGTTGTGATTCAGGAGCTTCACTGCACCCTTGTATAAAGAGTGACGCGGTAGTGATAAATAATAGTGACAATGTCGATGGTATGAAAGACTGACGCATGGTTACTCCACAGTTCCAGTTGTATAAGTATAAAGTTAAGCAATACTGAGCAGATTGAGTATGGCTGATAGTGAGATTTTACCCAATAGTAATGATTGATATTTAAACTAAGTAAACGCAAGTGTATACCTAATTTCAAAATAGGTATACACTTGCGTTTACTTTTTTACGATTCTGCCTAAAATAAAACAGGTTGATTAATATTGGGGGCGATATGGAATCAAGTAATAGAAAACAAAATGATGTGCTTTGTGCAGCAATACAAGAATTTGCGCAATATGGTTTGTTAGGCACAACAATGGAAGCAATCGCAAAGCGTGCCAATGTTTCTAAACGTACCTTGTATAAACATTACTCTAATAAAAATGCATTGTTCGATGATGTTGTTGCACTGCTACTGGAGCGATTTTCGCAATTACATAAATATCCCTATCAACCAAATGTAAGTATTGATAAGCAATTAAAAGAGCTAGCGCGTGTTTGCTTGTCGCTCGGCAGTGACGAGAATTATTTAACACTATCGCGCATTGTTATTATCGAATCTATGCGTGATAAAGAACAAGCAGCGCGTTTAGAAGAGCAATTTTTAGACTGTGAGAAAGGCTTGCTGACTTGGTTTGAGCAAGCACATCAAGCGGGAATATTAAATGATATACCAGCAGATATTGCGGCTTCAATCTTCTATGGCGGTTTAAAGGATTTAGGCTATTGGGAGCAGGTAATTATGTGGCGTCCAGTATTAGATGAAACTCGGTTAGAACAATTAATTGATGTTATGTCGCGGTTTTTTATTAGAGGTATTAAATAATAAAGGGTGAACCAGTTGAAAAGTTCAACCCTTGATACGGCATCTCGTGTTATTTGAGTTGGCTTACTAACTGCGTTAAATTTTTCACGTTATAATCGGGTTCTTGTACAAGCGGGTAAAGTGCCTTACCAGGTCTCGCTATAAATGCTGTTTGTAACCCAGCTGCTTTTGCACCGGCAACATCCCACCCATGCGCTGCAACCATTAAAGCATCTTCCGCTTTTATATTAAGTTGCTTAAGTGCCCATTCATAGGCGCGTAGGTCTGGTTTATATATTTTGATATCTTCAATACTGTACCTGGCTTCAAAGTAATCAGTGAGCCCAGCACTTTCGAATTGGGCTTTTACGCCGTTATTCGATGAGTTAGTAAGGCTGACCAATCTATAGCCTTGATCTTTTAGAGCTTGTAAACCTGCTTTAACGTCTGCATGAGTAGGTAAACTTAATAGTGGCGTAACAATAGCGGTTTTGGCTTGTTCAGCATTAATTTTAATATCATTGTTTTGAGCAACCATGAGTAATGATGCAACACCAATTTTACCGAAGTCTTGGTAATCACCAATCGCCGTACTGACTAATGAGTGATGTAACATCGTAGAAAACCAAAGTGGCAGTAAATCATCTCGTCCGCCAAGAGCTTTACCAATTGAGTCGCGCATGGAGTCTAAGTCGAGTAATGTTTCATTTACATCAAAAATGATGACCTTTGGTTTATTCTTTTGTGATTCAGTTGCCATAACACTCCCTACACATAATTGGTTAAACAGCACTACAAATAAGCTTAGTTTTGTAAGCGTTTTAAAGATAGCCATAAAGTTTAATATCCTTTGTTAATGTAAATGATTAGCTAGAGAAAGTAACAAATCGATTTAATTCTCTATTAAAGTACGTGTGGGCCAGTATAGTGTTTGAATTAGTTAAATAAAGACTGCATTAGTGAAAGCTAAGTTCGAAAATATTAAATATAATTGGTGGGTGTTTATGTACAGTGTAAGTGATCTCGAAACGTTTATAGCGATCGTTGAAAATAAGGGGGTATTGGCAGCTGCCAGTTCGCAAGGACTCTCAGCTGCCACTGTTAGTCATAGGCTGGCAAAGCTTGAACGTGAACTAGCAACCGTATTAGTTTTTAGAGATAGCCGGCGTATTAGATTATCGCCAGCAGGTGAAGTATTTTATCGTAAAGTAGGTAGTATACTTGAGGCTTTGCATGATGCTGAATTCAGCATTGGCGCACGAGGTTCATCGGTAAGTGGTTTATTAAGAGTAACGATGCCGCCTTGGATCTTCTCAAAATTTGTTATGCCTAAGTTGATTGCGTTTGAGCAGCAATACCCAGAATTGCAGTTGGACTTTTCCATTTCTGATAACTTTGTCAATGTGGTAAATGATGCACAGGATATTGCAATTAGAGTCGGTAAGTTAACAGACTCAGCTCTACTGTCGCGTAAAATAGTGAATAACCAACGGATATTATGTGTCGCTCCTAGCTATATTGAGAAATACGGGATGCCAACTTCTTTTGAACAACTACAAACACATTTTTGGGTATGTTTGCCTTGGCAAAGACAACTTAAATTAATAGACGAAAATGGAAAACCTGTTAATTTTAATGCGAAAACGCGTTTTACGATATCTAACTCCGATAATATGACTCAAGCAGCTATTGCGGGGCACGGCATTGCGATTAAATCTAATCTTGCTATTAAAGATGAATTGCAAAGGGGTTCACTACTTGAGGTATTACCAGGTATTTTAGCGGATGATGACTCACCCGTTTGGTTTTTAAGGCCACAAAATAGTTTGACCACTCGTAAAACAGAGGTTTTTTATGACTTTATGAGATCATTATTTGATTCCCCAGAGACCTAAACAGACCTGATGAATAAAATGTAAACCTAAAATAACGACAATTTAACATTTTACCTTGTAATTAGCGCCAAAACTCGTAGTCTTAGCGTAACAATAACTATGAAGGGGCTGTTAAGGATGACACAGAGCAAAGTAACCAATACGTTTGTTGAGCTTTCCGCACAAATCAGGCGTTTCGTATCCCGTATCGTATTACCCGATGATGTCGAGGATATTGTGCAAGAGACCTTTGTAAAAAGTTACGAGGCTGATTTAAAGCAAGATATTAAATATACCCATAGTTACATGTTAAAAACAGCGAAAAACCTAGCGCTTAATCACGTTGCTAAGTGGGATAATAAGCATAATGACTCACTCGATACTTCAGATGATTATCATCAAAATTTAAAATCAATGCAGCTTGAAGATGAAGTTACTTCTAAAGAGCGTTTTTTACTTTTTTGCCGTGCTACAGAGCAACTCAGTCAACCGGTAAGAAAATGTTTTATACTGAAAAAAGTGTATGGCATGAGTCAGAAAGAAATTGCAGAACAAATGTGCCTAAGTGAAAGTACAGTTGAAAAACACATTGCGAAAGGTTTATTAAAATCAATGCAATATATGCAACAGCAAGAACAAGACACCCATGCTATTGAGAAAACAGTGACCGCTACCAGGAGGGTGGGGAAATGAGCAACATTCATCAATTTTCATCTAAAGAATTGATTCAGTCACAAGCAAGTCGTTGGATAAGCGCGATGGATCGGGGATTATCTGACCACGAAAAAGAACAGTTTAGCCAATGGGTAAAACAGAGTAAAGCGCATCAAGATGCAGTCTTCGACTTAGCAAAGTTATGGGATGAATTAAGTGTTCTAAATGAACTAAGTGCATTATTTCCTAATAAACAAGTACCTGCTAAAAACACAGTAATGCCTTATACAGTTGCAGCGAGTTTTATTGCTGTAGTATTAATGGCTACTTTTATGTATGCCAGTATTAACTTTTACCCAGATACAGTAGAAGAACAAGCGAAGTACAGTAAAATTTACCGTACAAAGGTTGGCGAACAAGCAACGTATGTATTACCTGATAGCACCATAGTTCAGCTCAATACTAACAGTTTACTCGAAGTTGCTTACACTCAAGGTCGCAGACAACTTATTTTAAGCCGAGGTGAAGGGCGTTTTAATGTTGCAAAAGACGCTTCCAGGCCTTTTTCTGTGATGGCAGGGGATAAGTCTTTTACGGCACTGGGCACCATATTTAATGTTCAGCGTAATGCAGCATCAGATTTAGAGCTGGTGGTAACCGAAGGTAAAGTGATGATCACTGATCCTACGGTTGAAGTGAACGCAGAAGATTTTATTAAACTGCAAGCAGCAAGTAATGACACAGCTCGTGTTAAAGAGTTTAATGCAAATATTGTTATTTCAGGCGAAAAAGCACTTATTAAAGAAAGCATTACTAAACCCATAAAACAACTATCACTGGATGATGTACAGCAAGATTTAGCATGGCAACAAGGTATGCTTATATTTAATGGTGAGCCCTTGAGTGAAGCGTTGCAAGAAGTTAGTCGATACACGGCAACACGATTTGAATTAACCGATCCTGCTTTAGCTTCATTAAAAGTGGCTGGGGTTTTTAAAGCAGGTGATATCATCGGGTTATTAGACAGCTTACAAGTTAACCTAGCGATTAAACATCAGCGATTGGGCGAACATATTGTAAGGCTTACCCAAGACAACAATAGTTAAGCTTTTTATATTTTTTAAATAAAAAGCATTAGAAGTAACGATGTTGAAAATAAAAAGTAAAAAAATAAAGGCAAAAAATAGACGCATCTATGGCGGATTCCTCTTCCTCAACTGTTTATATAAGTTGCGTGGTAACCATCAGCACCCAATGTCAGGGTTAATTGCATTAGCACCTTTAGTTTGTAGTCTAACGGTTCAAGCCAATGCAATCGATTCACATATGGTGCAATTTGATATTAAATCGCAGCGAGCAGACTTAGCACTGATAGAATTTGCCAAACAAACAGAACAAACGGTTGTTTTTTCTTTTGAATTAGCAAAAAAGTACCAAGCTCAATCAGTGTTTGGCTATTACACCCAGTTAGATGCACTTAAAACAATGTTGCAACATACTGAACTCGATGCAGTTGTCGATCAAAATGGTTTACTGAGCGTAAAACTCAAACAAATCAATAGGAATGATAACAACATGATGAAGCTCTCAGGGGTCAGTGCCGCCGTTTTACCACTTTTAATGGCAACCAATAGCCAAGCCGTTAATGCACAAGAACAAGCGGCTGAAATAAACATTGAAAAAATTGCTATCGTGGGTAGTCGTGTAGCGGGTCGTTCAGTAGAAGATTTACCTGTGCCTGTTGATATTTTAAGTGCAGAAGCGCTTGAGAATACAGGACAAACAGAAGTAGGGCGTATGCTTCAAGCCATTGCGCCTTCTTTTAACTTTTCAAGTTCATCAATCAGTGATGGCACAGATGCACTTCGTCCAGCAACATTACGTGGCTTAGGGCCCGATCAAACATTAGTTCTGATCAATGGCAAACGTCGTCACCAAGCCAGTATTATTCATATTAACACGTCTGTAGGACGTGGTACGGCAGGTACAGATATGAATGCTATTCCTGCAGCATCAATTAAGCGAATCGAAGTACTGCGCGACGGTGCCGCTGCACAATATGGCTCAGATGCAATTGCGGGTGTAATTAATATTGTTTTAAAAGATGCTGAAGAAGGGGGTAAAGCGGCGATTAATTATGGCCAATATTCAGAGGGTGATGGTGAAACGATAAATATCGATTTTAACAAAGGGTTTGCTCTTGGTGATGAAGGGTACTTAAACACAACAATTAATTACCGTGATCGTGCACCAACAAATCGCGCTGGTTTACATGGCTCTTGTCAGTTTTATGGATGTACACAGCTTGATAACGGTACTTTATTGGCCGGTGATCCAAGAGAGTTAACGGCACCACGTGATACTTTTCGAATCGGCGATGCTGACTCTCAGCAATTTGCGTTGACAGTAAATACAGGTTATGAATTAGCGGGCGGCGAGCTGTATGGCTTTGTTACTTATTCAACACGTGATAATGAGTCTGCTGCGTTCTTCCGCCACAATGCTAATGCAGGTGGTAACCCAGTCCTGCAAGATGGCGATGCGGTAATTCCAATGGGGTTTTTACCGAAGATAAACACCACGATTGACGACATTTCATATAACTTTGGTTTTAAGAAAGAATTTGATAATGACTCAAGTCTCGACTTTTCATATACGTATGGTGAAAATAGCATCGATTACACCACCAGTGACACTATCAATGGCTCATACGCTAATTTACTTCGTTATGAGCAAGGTTTAAGCGCTGATGATATTCGCTCGACTATCCCACGCGAGGCTTACGCTTATGGCATGGAGCTTTCATTACAAACGCTCAATTTAGACTATACAAAAGATTATGATGATTACTCTTTGGCTATGGGGGCAGAGCTTCGTACTGACGAATACCGCATACTTGAAGGCAGTGAATACGCATACCGAGATTATGACACTAATAACGGTGTTAATATTTACGATGGCATGAGCGCGGGTGTTGGTAGCGAAAATGCATCGGGTGGAACGCAAGGCTTTGGTGGCTCTTCGCCTGATTCGTCAGTGGATGAATCGCGCGACGTTATTTCGTTTTATGTAGATGCAGAAACTTACGTGATTGATGATGTGATTATTTCCGGTGCGCTGCGTTACGATAATTATAAAGGTTTTGGTGACACGGTAAACTTTAAACTTGCCGGTAATTGGTCCGTGACGGACGATGTGTCACTTCGTGGTGCGGTTAGCACGGGTTTTAGAGCACCTTCTATGCAGCAGTTGTACTTCAATAATATCAGTACACAATTTGTTGTGGGTCCAAATGGTGATTTAGTTGCAGAGGAAGTGGGTACTTTTAGAAATGACAGTACATTGGCACAAAGCATTGGTATTCCAAAGCTTAAAGAAGAAAAGTCAGAAAACCTCAGCCTTGGTATTGTTTATAACGTAACAGATAATGTTAATGTCACTATTGATTACTACTCAATTGATATCGATGACCGTATTGTGATCAGCAACCGCTTAGGCAAAGGTCTGTCATCAACGCTTGATGCAGCTTTAGTTAGCTCTGGAGCGGGAGCTGGGCAGTTTTTCTTAAATGGTGCAGATACTGAAACGCAGGGTGTAGACTTTGTTGCAACGTGGAACACAGAAGGCCTTGGCGGAGCTCTTGATTTTACTTTAGCAGCTAACTTTACCGAAACGGATGTGGTTGATTTATTCACGCCAGCTGGTAGTGGTCTTGAAACTATCCCTGTAGAAGATGTATTTTCAGCGCAAGAAACGTCCATTATCGAAGAGTGGCAACCGCAAGACAGAGTCAATTTAAGTGCGCTATATCGTTTAGAAGATTTGACTGTGAATTTATCACTTAACCGTTATGGTGAATACACAGTGGAAGATGGTGGCCGGCAAACCTATGGGGCAGAAGTGCTTACAGATGTAAAAATAAACTATTACGTGACCGATAACCTATCGTTAAATATTGGTGCAAATAATTTGTTTGACGTTTACCCAGATAAAAATACCATTGGTAACTCACGCTCTGGCACAATTGTAGACGCATCAGGGAATACAATTGTCAGTTCAACAGGCGTGTTTGAATACTCTCGTCGTTCTGCACCATTTGGCTTTAATGGTGCTTACTACTACTTAGGTGCTGAGTACAGATTTTAATTACATTATTCTCCTATGTAATTTAGCTTAAAAGGGCCTTATGGCCCTTTTTTCGTCTCTCTAATCTGATATTAGAGCAATAGGGTAATTATCGTACTCTTTTATATTATTCATCACACTCATCAAAGTTTGGTGCTGACTGTTTGAGTCTGCCTTAATTTGAACTGAGCTAATTGAATACTTTGCAGCAAACATTGCTAAATTAGTCGCAACGCGCTCAAGATCTATTTGCCTGCCAGAAAAATAAATTGCATTATTTTGATCAATACTAAATAGTGCATTCTTAGTGGGTTTATCAATACTAGGTTTATCTAAAGGCCTAAATAATTCAATTGCTACAGGTTTAACGAACGACGTTGTAACAATAAAGAATATTAATAATATGAACACAATATCAAGCATTGGTGTCATATCAGCGTCAGCATTACTATGTTGTGCATTTTGTTTATTTTTCATAATGGAACCTTGCCTATTTTAAAAGTGCTGCGGCGCCACAGCGGTTATTATTAGGTACCTAATAATAAGACTAGCAGAGGCTAAAAAAGGCATGGTTAAATAAATATTTTATTTTTATTAATTTTTTGAATTAAGTTGTTACGAAAGTGATTTTTATAATTTTAAAAGAATAAAAAAACCAGTGTTTAGACTTGGTTTATTGTAATTACCTTGTTTTTTGATATTACGGATTTCTGCCAGACAGTGTTACAAAGTAAGCAATAGGTTTGATAACGCAGCTTCACGGTCTAGTGGTTGTGCTTCCTTATAGCCGACTGAATATCAGCGAGGGGTTTTATCCTTATTCCTTCTAACACATTGGCATATGTCTGATCATTATTAATACCAAATTTGGTAACTAAGCGGGTGTAAGTATGTCGTGCCTTAATAGCAAATAATATATTGCCCTTGATGGAGACGCACAATTTATGGGCTTTTTAAGTTTAATGATCAATAACCCAGTTAAGCATGACTAAAGGCTATTTTATATTTATATAATGTAAGATGTTGATATAGGGTAACTATATCAACATTGTATTTTTTAAGAGGGTATTTTCTTAGGTGTTAGTAAAATTTACAAACCTGTATGCAACTGTGCTATTTCAATTCTTCGGCCACCTCAGCCACTTTTTGTCTTAACCAAATATGGCTGGCGTCACGATGGAGTAATGGACTCCAAATCATATCTAACTCAAAAGGTGGAATCGGAAAAGGTGGATCTAGAATTTTTAACCCTTTATCATCCAGGTAAATATTTGCGGCTTTAGAAGGAAGTGTAGCCACTAAATTTTGCTCTTTAGCTAAGTGAATCGCGACATGGTAATTACGCGTAAAAGTGGCAATGTTTCTATGTTTGCCAAAATGAGCAAGGGCTTCATCTACCCACCCTAGCTTTTGCACATCTTTTGGATCCATTCCCACACCCACACCAAAGCCTGTTTTACTCACCCAAATATGACGAGCTTTTAAATAGCTATCTAAGCTGAAACTATCAATAATAGGATTGTCTGCTTTGACTAAACAACAAAAGCTGTCTTTCCAAATCCGTTTATGATGAAACGATTGCGGTAAATTTTCGAAGCGGTTGATAGCCATATCGACTTTACCATTTTCTACGTCATGGAAAGTAACATCGCTTGGTGTGAGAATATCCAATGTTGTGTCTGGTGCTTCTTCATGAAGTTTACTCAATAATTTAGGCGCAAGTGTACTGGCAGCATAATCACTGGCCATTATGCGAAAAACACGCTTGCTTTGGCTAGCTTCAAATTCTCTGTTAGGGGCAAGTGTTTCCTCAAGTGTCATCAATATACCACGTATTACAGGCTGCAACTCAATAGCTCTTTCGGTTGGCACCATTCCTTCACTTGTACGTACTAAAATAGGATCATTGAATAAGTTACGTAAACGTTTTAGACCATTACTCATTGCTGGTTGAGTAATACTCAGTTGGTTGGCAGCACGCGTAACATTACATTCACGTAAGAGCGTGTCTAAATAAACGAGTAAGTTTAAATCTATCTTGCTGATATTCATTATGTGTCCTTGCGTTTACCAGTGCTTAGTAAACCGTTGTATGCTTGGATAAGGGTAAATATGGCTAACAACACCGTTCTTTATATTTTTTTGCGCTTGCTGCCAAAAATTCACATCTAATAATTCTGGATGTGTCTGTGTAAAAATAGCTTTATACTTTGGATTTGGCATGACAAACGTGCATAGCTGTTCGGGAAATACATCCTGTGGTGCAACGGAGTAACTCTGCTCATTTGTTAGATAGTCGTCATACGTTTTAGCTTTTGGTAAGGCTCTAAAATTCATATCTGTTAAGTATTGCACTTCATCGTAATCATAAAAGATGATCCGCTTATGATTACTCACGCCGAAGTTTTTTAGCAGCATATCACCAGGGAAGATATTCACCGCAATCATCTCCTTAAGAGCTTGGCCATATTCGGTAATAGCCGTAACGGCTTCCTCCTCAGTGGCTGATTCTAAAAATAAGTTTAGCGGTGTCATTCGACGCTCTATATATAAGTGCTTAATAACCACCAAATCACCATCAATGACCATTGAACCACCGATGGTTTTCTTAAGTTGTGCGAGTAAGTTATCGTCAAATCGCGATAAAGGAAATACGACGTTAGAATACTCTATCGTATCAGCCATACGACCAACCCTGTCATGACTCTTCACTAATTGATAGCGTTTCAAAACAGTGTCTCTACCAAATGGCTTACTTTCACCAAACTTATCTTTGATTACTTTAAATACATAGCCAAATGAAGGGAGGGTAAATACCATCATTACCATACCTGGGGTACCAGGGGCGATAATAAAATTATCTTCTGAGCACGTTAAATGAGTAAGAAACTCGCGGTAGAACTCTGTTTTACCTTGTTTATGAAACCCAATTGCATTGTATAGTTCTGCCAGGGTCTTATTTGGCATTAACTGATTTAAAAAGCGCACTAGCGCTGAAGGGGCATGGGTTTCAACCATAAAGTAAGCTCGCGCAAAGCCAAAAATAACACGCATCTGTGAAGAGTTTGTCAGTAGTGCGTCTAGGTATAGACCGTGGCATTTATGATGTAAAACAGGAATTATAAACGGCTGTATTCCACTACTTGATACAACGCGTCCAACGATATAGGCGGCCTTATTCCTATAAAATGGCGTTTGTAATATATCAAAGCGCATTTGCCATGCACTATGATGAGTATCAGGCGCTTGCTTATAAAAGGCCTTAACGAGTAGCCGTATATCGCGTTCTAAATTTTCAAAATCGGCTTTAAAATCAAACTGATTAATGATTTTTTTGATGGTTGGTTTGAGGCCATCAATTACAGGGAAAAAACTTCGGTATTCCGCTTCTATGGGTAATGCCGGTGCGTCGGCTAATGACGTTTCTACAAATATGAAATTATTATTAAAGTATCTGCGGTGGAA
This sequence comes from Pseudoalteromonas sp. H105, assembly GCF_001469215.1. Lineage (GTDB taxonomy): Bacteria > Pseudomonadota > Gammaproteobacteria > Enterobacterales > Alteromonadaceae > Pseudoalteromonas. Next base: position 740,154 of record NZ_LOFH01000001.1, on the reverse strand, counting down.
AAGTCGGCAAAATACAGAGTTGTAAAACGTTTCAGCTAGTTCAGCTTGCGGGTGAAATTGCAAAAACTGTTGATAATGTTGTTTGCTTGCAAGCCATAAGGATTCATCAAGTTGATTTGTGTGGGTTAAGTGAGCTTCTTTTAACTGTTTAATGGTTTCATTTACGCGCTCATCGTAGTGACTGATTCTGAGCTGGCTAATTTTATGCATCTGTGGCCAGTTTTGTTCAGCAAATGCAAGCGGGGCTTGAGCTGTAATTTTTTGGAATAACTGATAATGCTTTCTAAAGCCCTTAAGAATAAATTCAGCGATAGTGTGAGCGTACATGGGGGAATATACTCCTAAAAAACGACTGTAGAGTTATTGCTCTATATTTGTTAAGAGTATGCTAAAAAATAGTAAAACCCAATAGTTTATTCATAACGTTTAAGCTTTTTTTCAAGTTTTTCAATCTGTTTTTCTACTTTTTTAACATCTCTCGCGTATTGTTTATTAATTGCTTTAAGCTGTTTTTTTATATCTTTAGCAATCCGTTTAGTTTCGCTAGCGCTTAATATTCGTTTTAATCTTTGTTGTTGGTTAAACTCTGCGCGGTCTCTGTCGCGGGAAAGTATAGTGAGTGAATGTTCTTTACTGCGTATTTCAGCAGTGAAATTCCGTATTATTTGCTGCCTTTCAAGCTCATTGAGAGTTTTGACATGGTTCGTGTTTGGATCAGAGAAGGCAACGTTGGTTTGTTTAATTTTATGCTCGGTCGCATTTGAACCACAGGGAAACTGGCTAAATACAGTACCTCTGTCTGTGATGCATTTATAATAGTCGGTCTTAGCAGCAATACATGGTGAAGATATCACAATAAACGCGAGTAAATAAGTTGGTAGGTGGGTCATATATTTTTTCATAATGGCTTCCTTGCACCATGACAGTTTAATGAAATATAACCTACTTTAATTAAATCACAAGTGTGTAGGTTTGACTGGTAGCATTTATTACATGAAACTAGGGTCTATTGACTTAGACAGAACCCGAAGGGTACCGTCGGTTTGGGTATTGATGCTGTGTTATCACCTATTTATGGGGAATAGCCACACCATACAGACACTGCCTTACCTAAATACCAAACAGGCTACTGCAAATTTAACCTTGGAAGGTCATAGGCTCTAGTCAGTAAATGCTTTTAATTTTTTGATACTACTGACCAAAAACGGAATATCCAACCCTTGCTCAATTGAAAAGCCCTGAGCAGCAGAGACATTCTTATAATTACCATCAGAATCAATTAATGTGATCCGGTCTTTTTTGTAAGCAATTAAAACACCTTGAGAGTAAGTAACGCCGGTATCATCTTTTTTATCGTATAAGTTTACACCCAACATGCTTTGCGCTGCAATTTGTGGGCAATTTAAGTACTTACCCACACTAGTAGCAATTATATCGCTTGGCTGAATTAATCCTTCTATACGGGTTATTTTCTTATCCGAACTGTAAAGCCTTGAAGTGGTAACAATATCACTGCTTTGTTTCGCGAGACTAAACGCATAAATATGAGTCCCTTCAATGAGGGCTAGGTTGCTTAGATCAGCATTTTCTATACTAATAATCTGTACTGCTGGTGTTTTTTGCGCGACTTCATTTATGTAGTCAAATTCATTAAAGCCGGTCATGTGTAACACGCGTTGTTTGCTAGACCATGCAGGCATAATGTGCGCTTTAAATAATGCCGGCTTGTAGTAAGCGGGTAAACCATATACCAAGCTAAATAACGTATCTTGGTTATTTACTGGCTGAAGAAATTGCTCCGTTTGAAAAAGTTTACCGTGTTGTTGCGCAAAAGATTCTAGTAAGTCATTGTCATTAAAGACTAATATAGCAACGTTTGTTTGTGTATTTGATTCGCAACGAGTTAAAGGGGCTGCGAGTGCATAGTTAATGTTTTGATTCGTCAGTTTGACGTTATGTGCTTGCTTATAGCTTTCTATATCCAGTAAATCATTTTTAGCAAGTAAACTTTTTGCAGTTGTAGGGTATGACAAAGGTAAAACATTATCTTGCTTGGTAATATCAAACTTCAGGTTTGCATCTGCCCAAATATGGATACTGTGACTTAACGCAAAGCAAGTGACTAATACAGACGTGGCATAACGGCCAAACTTATACTGTTTTAATCGTGCTAAATGGTGCCACGTATAATTACTTGCCAATAGTTGAAAGGCAAGAATAAGCATCACAATACCGCCTGCAAGTAAGGTTGTGAGCGCTGGAGAACTTGTTAGTCTATGCCACAGCAATGAAACTATTTCTGGTAACGCAGAGCTACTTAAATGGTACCCTAAATTAAAATAAACATAAGCATCTAACGTAAGTAACGAGGCACCAAGAGTAGCGAGAATTGCAGCCATTCCACGTATATGCCGCGGATAGGGAAAAATTAAACTAAGTGGAAATATCGTCAGCACAAATGCAATGAACGTGATAAAGCTAGTATGGCTAAGCCATGTTACTAACATATACACATAGCCCATTGTTGTTGTCGGTGCGGAGTCGGCAAATAAGTAACTTAAACTAATAAGTAACACTAACCCAATATTAGCAAAGGTAAACCAATGGCCCCAGCTTAATAATTGGCTCGCTTTCGACGAAAACTGATTGTGCTGCGATAAATTCATATAATTTATTTAACCGATTGCGCTAATGCTTTTGCAAAGTTATCCGCAACGGCTTGTCTTTTCCCTGTTGGCACATGCTCTTTTAAGATATGCGTGATAGAATTTCCTAAACACATAAGACTTAAATCAACCGGCGCATTGTGCTCAGTTAACACATCAATGAGCTGATCGACGATTTGTTCTACTTCATCATTAGAATATTTTGATAAGATTGGCATCAGTTGGTTCAATAAAAGAGTTATATTCTCGTATTTTAACACCAGAGGCGTGAAAAACAAAGATGACAATAGATGTTAAAAAATTAGTCGTTCATTATGTAGACAAAAAAGACGACGATACGCAAATTCATTTACGAAACGATGAGATGATGGTGAATGAAAAGGTAGCTGTATTCATCGAGCAATTACATCACGCATACAATGGTAAACCTGGTAAAGGGTTTTGCGCATTCAGTGGTGATAAAAATAGTGTGGTTGCATCAGCAATGCAGAGTTACCGTAATAATGAGCTTGGTTTTTGGCACATGACGGAACAGGCTACAACAGTATTAAAAGAAGAGTTGAATAAATACGCATTTAATGAAACAGGCTATTTAATTTTTTGCCACTATCAGTATGTTGCCACTGATTATATGTTGATTGCTATGATTAATATTAAAGAGCATTACTCAATTACCTCTGAGCTTGATTTAGCGTCATCACGTCACTTAGATATTTCACGTATGCAGTTAGCAGCGAGGATTGATTTAACCGGTTGGGATACTCAGGCTGAAGATAACCGCTATATTTCATTTATTAAAGGGCGTGCAGGGCGAAAAGTTGCTGATTTCTTTTTAGACTTTTTAGGGTGTGAAGAAGGCATTGATCCAAAACAGCAAAGCCAAGCTATGCTCAACGCTGTTGAAGATTACCTATCTGAGCAGCAATTCGAAAAATCAGAGAAAGACGACCTACGCAAACAAGTGTTTGATTACTGTAATGACTGCGTAACCACAGGGGAAGATGCCAATGTCAGTGAACTATCACAAGCGCTCACAAAAGGTGACGACAACCCATTTGACAGCTTTTGCAAAGAGCAGAGCTACGATTTAGAGGAGTCATTCCCAGTTGATAAAAAAACCGTCACCAGCATGGTGAAATTCTCCGGACTCGGTGGTGGCGTGAGCATCAGCTTTGAGCGTAAACACTTAGGTGAGCGTGTAATGTATAACGAAGCGACAGATACACTTGTGATTAAGGGTATACCGCCTAACCTAAAAGATCAGCTACAGCGTTTTATGGAAAGTGAAGACTAACCTATTAGTTTTAAGCTGGTTTGAGTGGGTTGAAAGCGAGGCGCATGCACCTCGCTTTTTTGTGAGTTCAAATTTTTGTGAAACAAACAGTAAAAAGCCGCGTTAATTTTTATTAACGCGGCTTTTTATTTTGCTTTTGGCTAAAGCCAGAGTGTTAGTCAACACTCATGGTTTTAGTCATTGCCGCGCTTGCGCGACCAGCAGGCTTTATAGAACCAGCACGCAAACCGCTATCAGGAATAGCTTCACGTTGGTCATGAGCCATCGCTTGTGGCGTATGAGTTACATCGCTGTCTGCAATAGGTGTAGGTTGTGCCATAGGTGCACTCGCATGACCTGCTGTAATTACTGTTTTGGTATTTGCCGAAGCGGTTTGTGCAACAGGTGTTGCTTTAGCATCAACTGGTGTTTCAACAGCTGACACTGGTGCTACTTCGGCTTCAACCTTTACTGCTTCAGTTACCACAGGTGCTGCTTCAGTTACCGCAGGTGCTGCTTCAGTTACCGCAGGTGCTGCTTCAGTTACCACAGGTGCTGCTTCAGTTACCACAGGTGCTGTTTCAGTTACCGCAGGTGCTGCTTCAGTTACCGCAGGTGCTGCTTCAATTGCCGCAGGTGCTGCTTCAGTTACCTCAGGTGCTGCTTCAGTTACCTCAGGTGCTGCTTCAGTTACCTCGGGTGCTGCTTCAGTTACCTCAGGTGCTGCTTCAGTTACCTCGGGTGCTGCTTCAGTTACCTCAGGAGTTACCTCAGGTGCTGCTTCAGTTACCTCGGGTGCTGCTTCAGTTACCTCAGGAGTTACCTCAGGTGCTGCTTCAGTTACCGCAGTTTGTGCATTTGCTTCTTCAGATTTAGCTTTTAGCTCAGCTTCGTATTCAGCAGCAGCTTGATCTGCGACAGGAATAAATGCAGGCGGCTGAGTATTATTTTGTGTCTCATTGCCTTCTTCGCCTTGTTCAGGGCGACGGCGACGCTGACCAGCAGCTCGAAGGTGACGAGGAGAACGACGTGAACGAGTACGTGTCTGGCCTTGTTCTTCATCAGTTGATGCATCTTGCTCAGGAGCAGCATTTTGCACTGGCTCAGATTTTGCTGCATCAGGTGCTTTTTTAGCACTTGTATTTACTTGTGTTTCAACGTTTTCAGTTTCAACAACAGGTTTAGCCTCAGGCTTTTCTTCAGCGGTTTTAACAGGCTGTTGTACTTTAGGCTGATCAGTTGCTGTTGACTCTAAAGCGGTAGCTTCGTCATTCTGCACACGAACTTTTTTGCGAATGTTACGACGTTGACGACGCGCTTTTGGCTTTTGCTCAGTTTTTTCAACGTTAGTGTCCTTATTCTCTACAGACTCTTTAACATCAGTTGCTGGCTTTTTATCGTCGTTACGATTTTCATTGCGCTTACGAGAATTAGGGTTACGACGGCGCTTATTGCGATTCTCGTTTCTATTCTCTTTTTGCTCGGTAGTTGCATTGTCAACGTTAGCTGTTTCCTCTGTTGAGCGCTCATTTCGCTCATTTTGAGGTTTGTTACGTGAATTATTACGGCGGCGTTGATTATTACGGCGACGATTATCACCGTCATTATTGCGGCTACGGTTATTACGCGTATTTGTTTTATTAGTCTCTTCTTTCTTTTCCGTCTCTTTATTTTCATTAGAGTCAGCAAATAAAGATTTAAACCAATTACCAATGCTGGCTAACAGGCCAACTTGTGCAGTAGCTTGAGGGGCTGCTGCTTGTTGCGTTGGCGCTGGCTTTTCGGCTGCTTGAGGTGCTGGCGTTGAAGGCATAACAACACCTTTCAATCGAGGCTCTTCACGTACTGCAACAGCGGGTGTTTTAGATGTTTCAAACACTTCAGGCTCAGGCGCTACAACTTGGTCATAACTCACTGTTTCAAGTGTTTCATCTTTACGTAAGCGCATAACTTCGTAGTGTGGTGTTTCCATGTGCTGATTTGGAATGATCACTACATCACAGCTATGACGTTTTTCGATACGGTGAACGCTACGGCGCTGCTCGTTTAGTAAGTAAGCGGCAACAGCAACAGGCACTTGCGCATTAACTTGGGCTGTATTGTCTTTAATTGCTTCTTCTTCGATTAGACGTAAGATTGATAACGCAATTGACTCGTTCGAACGTATAGTTCCTTGGCCACTACAACGTGGGCATGGGCCTTGGCTTGCTTCACCTAATGAAGGGCGCAGGCGTTGACGCGACATTTCAAGTAAGCCGAAACGTGAGATTTTACCAATTTGTACACGGGCACGATCTGGGCGAACAGCGTCTTTCAAGCGGTTTTCTACTTCACGTTGATGGCGCGGTGGTGTCATATCGATAAAGTCGATAACAATCAGGCCACCTAAATCGCGTAAACGTAATTGGCGAGCAATCTCGTCTGCAGCTTCTAAGTTTGTGTTTAGTGCTGTTTCTTCGATATCACCGCCTTTAGTGGCTTTTGATGAGTTGATATCGATCGATGTCAGTGCTTCAGTAGGGTCAATTACAATTGAACCACCAGAAGGCAAGCGTACTTCACGTTGGAACGCAGATTCGATTTGGCTTTCAATTTGATAGTGTGTAAATAACGGCACTTCACCAGAATATAGTTTCACACGACTCATGAAGTCAGGACGAAAACGTTCAATGTGCGCTTTTGCTTCTTCAAATACGCGCGGTTTATCAATTAAGATTTCACCAATATCTCGACGTAAATAGTCACGAATAGCACGGAAAATCACATTGCTTTCTTGGTGGATCAAAAACGGGGCTTTACCGCTGTTAGATGCTTGCTGAATTGCATCCCAGTGTACAAGGAGTGCTTTTAAATCGTAGTTTAATTCTTCAAAAGATTTACCAACACCGGCGGTACGAACGATTAAACCCATACCTTTAGGCAGTTCTAAACGACTCAATGCTTCTTTTAGTTCAGTACGTTCATCACCTTCGATACGGCGTGAAATACCGCCTGCACGAGGGTTATTAGGCATTAGAACTAAATAGCTGCCTGCTACGCTGATAAAAGTAGTAAGTGCTGCGCCTTTTTGGCCTCGCTCTTCTTTATCAACTTGTACGATAACTTCTTGGCCTTCTTTAATTACGTCACGAATGTTCGGACGACCTTGGAAGGTGTAACCTTGCGGGAAGTAAGTACGAGCAATTTCTTTTAAAGGTAGGAAACCGTGACGCTCAGCGCCGTAATCAACAAAAGCTGTTTCTAATGACGGTTCAATACGTGTGATTTTGCCTTTATAAATATTGGCTTTTTTTTGTTCGTGACCCGGGCTTTCGATATCTAAATCATACAGGCGCTGGCCATCAACCAGTGCTACGCGCATTTCTTCTTGCTGCGTCGCATTGATTAGCATACGTTTCATATTGTTACTCTACTGTGTTATGTCGCTGACATGACGAAATCTTTCGCCTGTTCAGTTGCTCCTATCGCTTATTTTTATGCAGTCTCACGACTGGAACTGTGGAGGAGCTTAATGCTGTGAAATTTACAAGTATCTTTATGGTACTGGCTGACAATAACGTGTTGTCACGTTATTAGATTCTTTAATAGCGACAAAACTATCGGCTGGTTTACAGCATCGTAATAGCGTCTTGTCCAGAGTCGTCCATTTTTAAAATTAACTTGCAAGTCATACATATAAAAACGATAGATACTATGTAGTAGTACCTACTTTGCGCTCTTATTTGCAGCACATCTGCTGAACGGCGTTTAATCGCCGTCACGGTCAGACAAATTATCTGTTCAAATTGCTTTTATTTTCATTCATTAAAGCTGTTCATGCTCAAACTTAACCTACGATATATTACGCGCACCGCAGTTAATTGAACGCACGTGTAAACTAGGTCTGTATAAAAGCTTTGGAAAACTTATCTCGGATCTGTATGATCAATTACCTAGAATGTGCATCACGAATGTCTTAATGTGTTAAAAAGCACCGTTGTTATTGCAAATTTTAATTTGCGACGATGATTATCCCATTATTATAACCGTGTTAGCAACTAAATTATTTTACTTAAATCAGTGATTAGGCAATGTCAGAAAAAACCGGCTTACAAGTATCTTTCGTCACGATTACCGAAGACCATTTAGGTCAACGGATTGATAACTTTCTTATTACCCATTTAAAAGGGGTGCCTAAAAGCGCTGTTTATAAAATTCTTCGTAAAGGTGAAGTGCGTGTAAACAAAAAGCGCATTAAGCCAGTGTATAAATTGCAGTTAGATGATGTAGTACGTATCCCGCCAATAAAAATTGCAGAGCGTCAAGATGATTTCGTACCAAGTAAACTAGAAAAAGTTAAGCAGTTAGAAGACGCGATTCTTTTTGAAGACAAATACCTAATCGTGATTAATAAGCCATCTGGAATGGCTGTTCATGGTGGGAGTGGTTTAAGTTATGGCTTGATTGAAGCTTTACGTTCACTCCGCCCAGAAGAGCGTAGCCTTGAACTCGTTCATCGATTAGATCGCGATACTTCGGGGTGCTTATTAATTGCAAAACGGCGTTCAGTGCTGACAAGTTTACATGAGCAACTGCGTGAAAAAACAATGGAAAAAAACTATTGGGCACTTGTTGACGGCCAGTGGGACTCTAAAACTAAAAATGTTAAAGAAGGCTTACGCAAAAACACGTTGCAGTCAGGTGAGCGCATTGTTCGCATAGATAATAGCGATGAAGGAAAGCCATCACATACACGTTTTAAAGTGTTAGAGCGTTTTGATGAATGTTCATTAGTGCAAGCTTCACCTGTTACTGGTCGCACGCATCAAATTCGTGTTCATAGTCAATGCCAAGGTCACCCAATAGCCTGCGATGATAAGTATGGCGACCAAGCGTTTGATGCTGGTATGCGAAAAGTTGGGTTGAATCGACTATTTTTGCATGCCCACGATTTGAGCTTTTATCACCCAAAGAATGAAACAACAATGCGAGTCGAAGCGCCTCTAGATAAAACGCTAGCAAATTGTATAAAAACATTACGCGCTGCAAAATCGTGAAAAACTATAAATTAGTTATTTTCGATTGGGACGGTACCGTAATGGACTCTGTTTCTAAAATAGTGAACTGCATGGGTCAATCAGCACGAAAGTGTGGTTTAGCAGTACCGAGTGATGAGTCAATTAAAAATATTATTGGCTTATCATTAGATTGTGCCGTTGCCACCTTGTTCCCAGAAAATGAAAGTGAATATGCGGATTTAATCGCAGGGTATAAACATCAATATAAATATGTTGATGAAACACCCACACCTTTATTCGCAGATGCACAGAGCACTTTTGCTAAATTAAAAGCGCAGGGCGTAACCCTTGCTATTGCGACAGGTAAGAGCAGAGTCGGTCTCGAGCGCTTATTAATTGAAACTCAATTGGGTGCGTATTTTTCAGCAACACGGACAGGGGATGATGCACAGTCAAAGCCCTCGCCAGACATGCTATTACAAATACTGGCTCAATTAGACATAAGTGCTTCAGAGGCATTAATGATTGGTGATACACGCATTGATATGGCAATGGCGCACTCAGCAGGGATTGATCGTATTGGGGTGACCATGGGTGTACACAACGCACAGCAACTCAATGAGTTTGCACCTATTGCAACTGTCGATTCATATCAACAGTTGCAGGCACTGCTAATTAAGTAGACTCAGCTTGATTACTCAGTACATCTAAACCAAATTCGCTAAGCAGTTTACTGAGTTTGATTAACGGCAAACCAATTAAGCTATTCGGATCATCACCGTTTAGCTTTTCAAATAAACAAATGCCTAATCCTTCACTTTTAAAACTTCCTGCACAGTTATAAGGTTGCTCTGCATCACAATAAGCGATTATTTGGTCTCTACTTAGTGTTTTAAATGTCACGCTAAATGGTTCAATAAGGGTTTTTGTTGTGTTTGTGATAATATCGAAAACACATAAACCCGTTAAAAATGTGACTGTATTACCACTAAATAAGCTAAGTTGTTTAATTGCGTTATTTTTATTATGTGGCTTCCCTAAAATCTGCTTATTAAACACAGCGACTTGATCCGAGCCAATGACGAGGCCTTTACTGAAATGCTTTTGAGCTGCATGGGCTTTTAATATACTTAAACGTATGACTAACTCCTCTGGTGACTCTTCTTTTAATGGTGTTTCGTCGACATCTGGAGAAAAACTGTCAAAAGGTAGATTAAATTTTTGTAATAAAGACTGACGAAACTCTGAGCTAGAGGCTAATATAAGCGGGTGATGCATGGGTTATTTCCCTAATGAAAATCAGATTGAGTTAGGATAAATCAGATCCGTATGCAAAACAAAGAAATGAATCGGGAAAAACCAGTTAAAAATGGTTTTTTACTTTGACTAACCAAGTAACTATCTATATGATGCAGCCCCTATGCAAAAGGTGAAAATTCCCATCACTCTTCATCCAGGTAAAGCAGCGCAACACCGTTTAAGTTATGACGGCATTGTTCAGCTTGAAAAACTTGTCCGTTTACGGGAAGTTATCCAGGAAGAAGTAGGTGAAATAGCGGTAAAAATTCATTGCAAGAATGATGAGCAAGGTTTAGTTGTGATTCGTGGCAATTTGTCCACACACGTAACTGTAACTTGTCAACGTTGTAATGGTGATTTAGGGTTGGATTTGGATCAAGACTTTGTGTATTCGCCAGTCGGTTTGGATGCAGAGTCAGATGATCTTCCAGAAGACTACGATGAAGTAGCACTTGATGAAAATGGTGAAATAGACGTTTACGAGTTAATCGAAGACGAATTGCTATTAGCTGTGCCATTAGTGCCTACGCACAACGAAGCTTCATGCAGTTATTCAGCAAAGCCTGCCAGCTTTGGTGTTTTAAAAGCGGAAGATGATAAACCAAATCCATTTGATATTTTGAAACAACTTAAGAAAGATTCTTAGGAGAAGACTATGGCTGTACAAAAAAGCAAAAAGTCTCGTGCAAGACGCGGCATGCGCCGTTCACACGATGCGATCAGTGGTCCAACTTTAACTGTAGACCAAACATCTGGTGAGACTCATCGTCGTCACCACGTGACTGCAGATGGTTACTACAAAGGCGTTCAAGTAATTTCTAACTAAGAGATTGCTTTATGCTGACTAATCTAACCATTGCGTTAGATATGATGGGGGGCGATTATGGCCCCCGTTCATCTATCCCCGCAGCCGTTAACGCGGTAAATGCTAGTGCCAACTTAAGACTCATCTTATGTGGTAACGAGCAAGTAATAACTAATGAACTAGAATCGCTCGATTCTTTGTCTCACCCTCGATTAATCATCCGTCATTGTAGTGAAGTCGTTACCAATTCCTGTGAACCAGCTTCAGCTGTCCGATCAAAAAAAGATTCTTCTATGCGTGTAGCGCTTGATTTAGTTAAGTCAGGTGAAGCGCAAGCATGTGTAAGCGCTGGTAATACAGGTGCGTTGCTCTTTATGGCGCATTACGTACTAAAAATGTTGCCTGGCGTTAAACGCCCTGCATTAATTTCAGCTGTTCCTACGGAACAAAAGAATCCGGTTTATCTTTTAGATCTAGGTGCAAATGTGCACTGCGATGCACACACTCTTTATCAGTTTGGAATTATGGGTTCAGTTGTTGCAGGACAAGCACTTGGCTGTGAAAAGCCTAAAGTGAGTTTACTTAATATTGGATCAGAAGACATAAAAGGTCATGAAGATATTAAGCAGGCGGCTCTATTAATGCAACAATGTGACTTTATTAACTACACAGGTTACAGTGAAGGAAGCGATATTTTTACTGGGAAATCCGATGTTATTGTTTGCGAAGGTTTTGTAGGCAATGTAGCGCTCAAGACCTGTGAGGGCATTGCTAAACTAATTATGTTTAAGTTAACAAAAGCGTTAAGAAAGCATTTCTTCTATAAATGTTTAGCGTTTATGTTACGTCCAGTAATAAAAAAACTCTATAAAAGGGTGAACCCCGACCAGTATAACGGCGCAAGTCTGGTAGGATTGCGCGGTATTGTCGTAAAAAGTCATGGAAATGCATCAGCGAAAGCATTTCATGCTGCTATCGATGAAGCTGCAAGAGAAGTCGAACGTCAACTTCCAGAAAAAATAGCAGCTATTTTCGAAAAAACACATTCGACTAAAAAAGTATCGGCTGACGAGTAATTTAAATTGTCAGACGCTTACGTAAACATTTATTTATTTGTTTAATTATAAGAGCAAAGTATGGCACAAAAAATCGCACTTGTTTTTCCAGGTCAAGGCTCACAATCTGTGGGTATGTTAAGTGAGCTACTTACTGAATCAGACATTGTAAAAGCAACATTTGCAGAGGCATCAGACGCCCTAGGTTATGATCTTGCGGCATTAGTATTGAATGGCCCAGAACAAGAATTAAATCAAACTCATCGTACTCAGCCTGCACTCCTTACTGCTTCAGTTGCTATTTATCGTCAATGGTTAGCTGCAAATCCAGATACTGATGTAACAATGGCAGGACACAGTTTAGGTGAATACTCTGCATTAGTGTGTGCAGAAGTATTAAGCTTAGCGCAAGCGGTTAAGCTCGTTGAAAATCGCGGCTTATACATGCAAGAAGCAGTGCCAGCTGGCGTAGGTTCTATGGCTGCAATTATCGGTTTAGGTGATGAAGAGATTAAAGCAGCATGTGCGTCGTCAGCTCAAGGTGAAGTCGTTGCCCCAGTAAATTATAACTCACCGGGTCAAGTGGTAATAGCTGGGCACAAAGCGGCCGTTGATAGAGCGTCAGAAGCGTGTAAAGAAGCGGGTGCTAAGCGTGCATTGCCTTTATCGGTCAGCGTGCCTTCACATTGTGAACTAATGAAACCAGCAGCAGATAAACTTGCTGCTGATTTAGCCGCCTTAACATTTAATACACCTAAATGTGATGTAATTAATAATGTTGATGTTAGTGCAGCAAATGCAGCTGATGCAATTAAAGATGCATTGGTGCGTCAACTGTATAGTCCAGTTCGTTGGACCGAAACAGTTCAAGCATTGGTAGCACAGGGTATTACCCAAAGCTACGAATTTGGCCCAGGTAAAGTATTGACGGGTTTAGCAAAACGTATTGATAAAGCAATGGTATGTGGTTCGGTGAATAGCCAAGCTGCCATTGATGAAGCTAAATAAGAGTAGGATTATAATGGCAAATTTATTTTCACTAGAGGGCAAGGTCGTCCTTATTACTGGTGCAAGTCGTGGTATTGGTAAAGCAATTGCAACAACGTTAGTGGCACAAGGTGCAAAAGTAGCTGGCACTGCAACTAGCGAGTCAGGAGCTGCGAAAATCAGTGAATATTTAGGTGATAATGGTAAAGGCTATGCGTTAAACGTAACCGATCCTGCATCGATTGAGGCGACTCTTGCTGCAATAAAAGCAGATTTAGGCGATATTGATGTACTGGTTAACAACGCCGGAATTACACGTGATAACTTGTTAATGCGAATGAAAGACGGTGAGTGGAATGATATCATTGATACCAACTTAAGCTCTATTTTCCGCCTGTCTAAAGCAGTATTACGTCCGATGATGAAGAAAAAGAATGGCCGTATCATTAATATAGGGTCAGTTGTGGGCACTATGGGTAATGCTGGTCAAGCAAACTATGCTGCAGCAAAAGCCGGCGTTATTGGTTTTTCAAAATCTTTAGCGCGTGAGGTTGCATCCCGTGGTATTACTGTTAACGTAGTTGCACCTGGTTTTATTCAAACGGATATGACAGACGAACTGACTGACGAACAAAAAGCAGCCACACTTGCTAACGTGCCTGCGGGACGTTTGGGTCAGCCCGACGAAATTGCCGCCGCTGTTTGTTATTTAGCATCAGATGCTGCTGCTTACGTGTCTGGTGAAACGCTGCACGTTAACGGCGCAATGTACATGGTTTAAGGAACTTTGTTCCTGATTTAATTTAAGGCAGAATCACAAAAAATGTTGAATTTTTTGTGAACTTGCTTTAAACATACTTGAATTCGCTGTGAAAATAAGCGATAAAAGATAAAAATAACGTTCAAGAGGTTTGACCAGATAAATAATTATCAGCAAATCCTTGAATCACAGAATTATGCGCCGTAAACTACGCCGCAATCTGAAAATAACGCATTGGCGTTTTTAATAAAGGAAAGAAGAATGAGCGACATCCAAGAACGCGTAAAGAAAATCATCATTGAGCAACTAGGTGTTAAAGAAGAAGAAGTAAAGCACGAAGCTTCTTTCGTTGATGACTTAGGCGCAGATTCACTTGATACTGTTGAATTAGTAATGGCTCTTGAAGAAGAGTTTGATACTGAGATTCCAGACGAAGAAGCTGAAAAGATCACAACAGTTCAAGCTGCAATCGATTACGTTACAGCTCACGCTGAGTAATCAATCGCATATTAAGGGCAGCATTCGCTGCCCTTAATCTATCTATACAATGATACAAATTATATTTGTATACACCCCACCTAAAATAATAATTTCCTTATTGGAGGCAACCTGTGGCTAAACGTCGAGTCGTCGTAACTGGCTTAGGAATGTTGACACCCCTTGGTAACAATGTTGAATCAACCTGGCAAGGTCTATTAAATAGCAAAAGTGGTATTCAAACTATCACGCATTTTGATACCTCAAGCTTTGGCACCAAATTCGCGGGTTTACTAAATGATTTTGATGCGTCAGATTATATGTCACCAAAAGACGCTAAGAAAATGGATTTGTTTATCCAATATGGCATTGCAGCGGGTGTACAAGCACTACAAGATTCTGGCCTTGAGATAACAGAGCAAAATGCCCAACGCGTTGGTGTAGCTGTTGGCTCAGGCATTGGTGGTTTAACGTTAATCGAAGAAAACCACATAAAACTATTGAACAGTGGTCCGCGTAAGCTATCTCCTTTTTACGTGCCTTCTACTATTATCAACATGATCTCTGGTCACTTGTCGATAATGCACGGTTTACGTGGTCCAAATATTTCAATTGTGACAGCCTGTACTACTGGTCTTCATAATATTGGTCATGCTGCACGTATGATTGCATACGGTGATGCTGATGCAATGGTCGCTGGCGGTGCAGAGAAAGCGTCAACACCAATCGGTATGGGTGGTTTTAATGCTGCTCGTGCATTATCTACACGTAACGATGATCCGCAAGCGGCGTCTCGCCCTTGGGATAAAGACCGTGATGGTTTTGTTCTTTCTGATGGTGCAGGTGTTATTGTATTAGAAGAATACGAACACGCTAAAGCACGTGGTGCGAAGATTTACTCTGAGCTTGTAGGTTTTGGTATGAGCGGCGATGCGTATCACATGACTTCACCTCCGGCTGATGGAGCAGGTGCAGCCCTTGCAATGGAAAATGCGTTAAACGATGCAGGTGTTAATGCTGAACAAGTGGGTTACATTAACGCCCACGGTACCTCGACTAACGCAGGTGATAAGGCTGAAACCTCAGCGGTTAAATCTATCTTTGGCAATGCTGCAAAAGATGTGATGGTGAGTTCATCTAAATCTATGATGGGTCACTTACTCGGTGCTGCAGGTTCAGTTGAATCAATCATTACTATTTTGTCGTTACAAGATCAAAAAGTAAGCCCAACAATCAACCTTGATAACCCTGACGAAGGCTGTGATCTGGATTATGTTCCTCACACTGCACGTGATGCGAAATTAGACTACGCGTTATGTAACTCGTTTGGTTTTGGTGGTACTAATGGCTCGTTGCTATTTAAAAAGGTATAATATTTTTAAACAACGAGACAGAATAATAGCCCAGTTGTGACTGGGCTTTTTTATATGCAGAATAAACAGCTAATACAACAAAAGATAATCACTGAACAGCCTAGCGTTGTTAGCAGCCGTGATCGCGGCATAAACTATGGCGATGGCTTTTTTACTACAGCAAAGATTGTTGACGGCAATGTTGAGCATTGGTCACTGCATCGAGCGCGATTAAGTGAGTGCGCAAGCCGTTTAGCATTTCCTGAAATAGAGTTTATTGAACTCGAAGCCGTAATCAGCCAACTTATTGCAACACAGAAATGTGCTGTTCTTAAAGTGCTTGTTACGCGTGGCGAAGGCGGGCGAGGGTACGGTTTACCAGAACAGCCGTTACTAAACATTGTGCTCAGTGTGGTTGATTTTCCATCTCATTACGAAGCATTGGGTTCAAAAGGCCTTAGCTTAGCTGTTAGCCCCATTAAATTAGCATCTCAACCATTATTTGCGGGGCTAAAAACATTAAACAGGTTAGAGCAAGTAATGATCAAGCAAGCCATGCAAAGACAAGATAGTGATGATGTATTGGTTCTTGATTATCAAAACAATGTCATAGAAACCTCTGCGGCCAATGTATTTGCAATTAAAGGTGGGCGGGTCTTTACCCCTTTACTTAATGAGTGTGGAATTAAAGGAGTTTACCTGCAATCGTTATGTGCTAAATTGCCTATTGAGTTTATGAACTTAACATTAGAGCAATTAAAACAAATGGATGCAGTGTTTGTCTGTAATAGTTTAATGGGTGTGTTGCCAGTCAAAGAAATTGACACAGTGTGCTTCGATATAAATAAAAGTTCAAATGTATTAAGTGGTTTAATGGCCAAGGAGTTTGCGTGCTTAAGGTAATTGTCGGTATTTTATTTGCGGCCCTTGTCACAACGGCGGTGGGTTATCATCAATTACAAATAACTATTTCCAGTACGTTGTTAGTGCCTGCAAATACCCAGTTTGAAGTTAAAAAAGGGATGGGTTTTAATCAACTTTGTCAGCAATGGCAGGCAAATAAATGGCTTGAAAGTTGTTTAAAATTCCAATTGATAGCAAAATTAGACCCCACATTAACAGATTTGAAAGCGGGCCTTTACTTACTTGATTCGACAACTGTTTTAAATAATATTCGCCGAATAAACCAAGGTAAGCAGGTGAGTTTTAGCTTTACTATTATTGAAGGGCAAATGTTGCGTGATGTACTGACAACCGTAGCTAAGACACCACACTTAAGGCAAGATTTAAACATTGACAACCTTAGCCAGCAAATACTTAATGCTGATCAGCACCTTGAAGGCTGGTTGTACCCAGACACTTATCATTACCATGCAAATGACAGCGCAAGTGGGCTGTTAAAACGTGCTTACTCAACCATGCAAATGACGCTTGATGAAGCATGGCAACAGCGCGCTGATGATTTACCGCTCAATAGTGCGTATGAAGCATTAATATTGGCATCCATCATTGAAAAAGAAACAGGCCTTGCTAGTGAGCGCCCCATGATTGCATCTGTATTTACTAATCGTCTTAACTCAAAAATGCGTCTACAAACGGATCCTACTGTAATATATGGCTTAGGTACTGCGTATGATGGGGATATTAAAAGAAAAGATTTGACCAGTTACACACCCTATAATACTTATAGGATTCCCGGTTTGCCGCCAACTCCGATAGCAATGCCATCAAAAGCAGCAATCTTAGCAGCGGTCAATCCGCCTGAATCTGATTATGTGTATTTTGTTGCTAAAGGCGATGGTAGCCATCAGTTTTCGAAGACGTTAAAAGCACATAATAAAGCTGTACAAGATTACTTGCGATACCAACAACAGCTCAGTAATTAAGACAGCCGTAATCTGAATAACCAAAAGAGACACCATGACAGCAAAATTTATTGTGATTGAAGGACTAGAGGGCGCGGGTAAATCAACCGCAATTTCAATTTGTCAGCAGTTTTTAAACCAGCATAATGTTGATTTTGTGAATGTAAGGGAGCCCGGCGGGACGCCTCTTGCAGAGCAGCTAAGAGAACTTGTAAAGGCTAATCATAAAGAGCAAATTGCAAGTGAAACAGAACTATTGATCATGTATGCCGCCCGAGCGCAGCTCGTTAATAATGTAATTCGCCCCGCACTGGGTAACGGCCAGTGGGTACTGGGTGACCGACATGACTTATCATCGCAAGCATATCAAGGCGGTGGGCGAGAAATTGACTCATCAACTTTAACTTCTCTCTCTAACATTGTACTTAAAGGGCTTAAGGCTGATTTAACTATTTATTTGGATATAGAGCCATCGATTGGTTTAGCTAGAGCAAAAGGGCGTGGAGAACTGGATAGAATTGAGCAAGAAGCGTTGAGCTTTTTTGAACGAACTCGTGCTCGATACCGAGAACTAGCTGCTAAAGACGAATCAATTAAAACCGTGAATGCAAATCAAACGATGGAGCAAGTACATAAGGATATCATTGCGGCCTTAGAGCAGTTTTTGCAAAGTAGTAATTAAGATGATTTACCCATGGCTCAATACAATAGAACATCAACTTAGCACGAGTTTTGCTGCAGGAAGGTTCCATCACGGTCAATTATTTAGTGGTCAACAGGGTGTCGGTAAAGCAGCCTTAGTTGCTCAGCTTGCAAATGCATTATTGTGTCAACAAGCAAGCGGTGTTAAGGCTTGTGGCCAATGTAAGAGTTGCCAGTTGAATCAAGCGGGCACGCACCCCGATAAATTTAATGTAGTGGTTGATGGCCAAAGTATTGGTGTAGACGATATCAGAATGGTTAGCCATTTTATGAGTCACTCTGCGGCACAGAACGGAAATAAAGTGGTGATCATTAAAGATTGCCATAAAATGACGACTTCCGCGGCTAATGCTTTGCTTAAAACACTTGAAGAGCCAAGTCCTCAGCGCTTTTTATTGCTCACCACTAATGCAGTATCACAACTACCCGCCACAATACTGAGTCGCTGTACTAAAACAGATGTTCAAGTGAGTGATACTCTCAAGGCTCAACATTGGTTAGCGTCTCTACAAATTATTGACAGCCCTTGGCTTCATCTTTTTTATCAACAACCTTTGTTGGTGCAAATGTGGCAGCAAAAGGATCAATTAGAAACTATTGATCAACTCTATAAATTTGCAACCGAGTTAAAACAAGGTCATAATTTCAGTGTGTTAGTGGATATCATTAATAAGGATAACGATCTGGCTCGCGTTTTTTGTTTATTTTTGACTGAGCAATTAAAACAACAATTAATCGCTGGCATGGAATTTGATAAGTACCAGCATGCGCAGCAAGCCATAATCGATTTTTATCAGAATTGTACTCAAGTGTTAGGGCTCAATTTGTCTTTAGCTGTTTCTCAGCTGGCGTATTCACTTCGCAGATAACAATAATTAGGATGTTTTATGCAAGAATTACTTGTTGATTTAGAAGATTTAGATGAGCTATACCGTTGCTATATGCCTTACCTTAAGACTGGCGGTTTATTCGTACGCACAAATATGCGTTATGAAATGGGGCATTCACTTGCATTAAAAGTCACACTGCCGGATGCACTTGAAGATGATGTGGTAACGGGTAAGGTGACCTGGATCACACCCCAAGGTGCGCAAAGTTCTAATCCACCAGGTATTGGGATTAGTTTCTTAGATGATAAGACTAACCTGAATGCTAAAATCGAAAAATTACTGGGGACTATGTTAAACTCCGGTAATCCAACTTATACCATGTAGTAAGCAGTAATTGTGATTGTAGATTCCCATTGCCATTTAGACCGACTTGATTTTGATAAACTGGATTTAAATTTAGACCAAGTGCTAGATAGTGCACGTGCAAAGCAAGTTGAACATTTTTTATGCGTTAGTGTAACGCTAGATCAATTTCCTAGCATGTTAGATAAAATTAAGCATTACAACGATGTTTCTGCCTCATGTGGCGTGCATCCACTTGACCAAAAAGATGCTTTAGATAAGCAACGGTTAATTGACTTAGCCAGCCACGATAAAGTGGTTGCTATTGGCGAAACTGGCCTTGATTATTATTATGCAAAAGACACACATACGATTCAGCAAGAGAGTTTTGTTGGGCATATTGAAGTGGCAAATCAATTACAAAAGCCGTTAATTATTCATACCCGCGATGCACGTGCCGACACGATTAATTTAATGCGCGAGCACAACGCAGAAAAATGCGGTGGTGTATTACATTGTTTTACTGAAGACTGGGATATGGCCAAAAAAGCCATCGATTTAGGCTTTTATATCTCTATTTCGGGTATCGTGACATTTAAAAATGCGGTTGAGCTAAAAGATGTCGTTAAACAAATTCCACTTGATAGGTTGCTTATTGAAACCGATTCACCTTATTTAGCACCAGTACCATACCGTGGTAAAACGAATCAGCCTGCGTATGTTCAAGATGTCGCCTATTATATCAGTGAACTTAAAGGAATTAGTTACAAAGAGCTTGCAACTGCGACCACGGGTAACTTTTATTCCTTATTTAATCTAGCAAAACAGGGTTAACAGAAGATGAGCCAAGCACCACTTCCTCTACTGTTGATGGGGCCAATGGTGCGCCGCGCTGATATAAACGAGGTTTGCATTCAATTTGCAACCTCTAAAACGTTAAGTTGCCGAATTGAATTAAATGGTTACGATACTTTCTGTGAGCACGAATCAATTCGCTTAGGTGAAAAGCTGTGCCTGCATTTTGTTCATATCAAACCGATTTCAGGCGCTTTCCCAGTTGATCAATTGATTGGTTATAAGCTATTTAGTAACGACGACGAAATTCCGCTCACTGCATTTTGTTATCAGGGTAGAACCGTTCCAGAGTTTGCAGTACCTCGTAAGCTTACACAGATATTACATGGCTCATGCCGAAACCCTCATCACCCCGCGAAGGATAGTTTAGTTGCTGCAAACCAGTTTGTGCAGCAACAACGAGATGACAATAAACCTGGTGCTGATATTTTATTATTATCCGGCGACCAAGTGTATGCCGATGATGTGGCAGGCGCTATGCTCATTGCAATCAGGCGGTTAATTGATGTATTGGGTATTTATAAAGAGCTACCACTGGCTATAAATCTCCCAGAGATTGTAGAAGAGCAACTTTATCAACGGCATTTATACCTGCCCAAAGTGCCTTGGCAAAAGCGAAAGAAACTAGGTGTAGGTTATTGGTTAAAAAAAGATGTGCCCCATTTCTCTAGTTTAAAAGCGGCGAATCACTTAGTGTTTTTTGAAGAATTCATTGCACTATACTTGTTAAACTTGAGCTCATCAGTATGGCAACTAATTGATTTTGAAAGTATAAACTTTAACGCTAATAATGCCAAAGATCAGCAACTTTTTGAGAGTGAGAAAACAGCATTAATAGGCTTTAAGAATGGATTGCAAGACGCACAAGTTTTGTTCGCAAATGTGTCTAGTTTAATGATGTTTGATGATCATGACGTAACAGATGATTGGAATTTAACAGCTGGCTGGGAACAGGTTATTTATCAACACCCAGTTAGTCGACGAATTGTAAATAATGGGCTTATTAGCTATTGGTTAATGCAAGGCTATGGTAATGATGCAGGCGCAAAAACAGCAAGTCTGCTAGCGCCGTTTAAACAGTGTTTGTCTGGTGAAAAGCAATGGGCATTTAGCGCCTTTGATAAAACTATCTTGGACTTTAACCATTGGCACTATGAATTAAGTACAACGCCTAAAGTCGTGGTGCTTGATACACGGACACATCGGTGGCGCAATGAGCAAAACTTTAATGAACCATCTGGGTTATTGGATTGGGAGCGATTAACAGAGCTAGAAGATAGCCTGGTAAGTCATGAACAAGTGATCATCGTTTCACCCGCACCCGTATTTGGGGTTAAATCAATAGAGGCTATTCAAGCTTTATTTAATATTTGTGGGCAGCCCTTACTTGTTGATGTTGAAAATTGGATGGCTCATGAAGGCTCGGCGAAAAAATTATTGAATACTTTTCGTCGAGATGACACACCAAAAGAAACGCTTATATTATCTGGCGATGTGCACTATTCATTCTGTTTTTCTGTGCAAAAGCGGTTTGGTAAACACCCTAATCGTATTTGGCAGCTCACCGCTAGCGGGATAAAAAATGAATTTCCACGCAAATTAATCAATATCTTGGATAAACTTGACTCCATACTTTACGCACCAAAAAGTCCACTTAATTTCTTCACCAAGCGCTGGCAAATGGAAGTGGATAAGCATCAAACTATGGGTGATGGGCAAAAGTACTTAGTGAGCGACTCTGCGATCAGTTTAATCACATTAGATAAGGGTAACTTAACACGTTACCAGCTGATACACGGTGATGGCCATATAACAGAGTTTGACTTAGATGAGCATTAAAATGGCTTTCTACGGCGTTTAATATAATTTGCAATGTCAGAAACTGTGCCAAGCCAATAACCATTTCTTGGATCTTTAATATACTGTATTAACTCCTCAAGCATAGCCGCGTCAGTGGTGTACTGCCCTTTTTCGCCTATTTCATGACCAGCTAAAATGATCCAACTATTATTTTCACGATGTTGTTTGAGCATGGCAATGACCTCCTCAAACGTCATGTCGTCTATTCGCAGACTTGTTAGCTGAGCAAAGTCAGTAAAGTTTGGATTGTTTGCCGTTTCATCAAGCCAAGTTCGGCCAGTATCAAAGTGCTTAGCTATTAAAGGCACGTAACTTTGTGTTTCAAGGCCTCTCCCAATAAATGTATTCCCGCAGGGATACGCAAAAGCCCGTGGTGTGACGCCTAGATGTTTTATAATATACCTTTGTGCATCAAGAATATCTTTTTCCAGCCATTTTAACGAAGTCTGCTCAAGAGAAAGGGATTGCTGACGCAGCCATTCAAAGTTACCTGTGCATAAATGGCTGCTGGTATGGTTCGCAATTTCATGTCCTGTGGTTACGACCTTTTTCCAGTCATGCAGTCGTTCTTTAATGTTAAACGGTGAGACATAAAATGTGGCTTTAATATGATGTTTATTTAAGATTGCTAGGCCAGTATCAACTTGGCTATGGCGGGCATCATCGAACGTAATACTAATAGCGTTAGTCGCTTTGTTGGGGTAATCAAAGCCTTGATAATTTTGTGCAGCACTAACGTTAGAAATAACGGTAAATGTGGTGCAAAATACCAGTAAAGTTTTATACATTTTTGCTTCCTTTTTAGTCTATAGAAACAAAAGTTTGTTGCGAAGTATATACTACATAAGCATAAAAAATGCCCAGAACGAATCCGCATTGTTCTGGGCTTAGGGGTGGCTCTTATGAGCCTGCGCTAACTTTAAAAAACACCTTCCATTCGTTAAGGGAGAAGTAGAAAGTATTAATAAGTGTAGTTAACAAATGTAAAAACCCCCAATAATTGTTGTATTTTTATACTATTTTAAAAACAATAACTTGAGTGAAAAGTGAACAATTCGATGTTTTTTAATTCATAATTAATTGCCAACTTACTCACAACTTATCCATGCCAAGTAATTAATTGCGTATTTTGTACCAAGTCTCGTGGCAGTGAGTTTTTTATTTTGTTTTTTTGCCACTTTCCTAAACCAATGGGGCAACCACATAAAGTTAGCACCACTTCATCGGTTGCACTTGTTACTTCATCTAAGCGGATATCTTTACCCTGAAAATAGTCGTTAGCTTGCTGATCAGAAAGCGCATAGGTATTTTTAACACAATTTCCACCGAACACAGTGGCAAATTCATGGGTTAGCCGCACACCGTTTTTATGGATCATGCCTAACTGAATTCCTAAGCGTGAATATTTGATTTTATTTTCAATTGACTCAAAACCGTCAGGGAATAGCCAAAGCTCTTTATCACGTTGCATCAAGGTCCCAGGTAGTGAACTCATACCAAACTGCTTCTTGATAGTCGCGGTAAATTTTTGATTGGCTTTTTTATCATATGACTGAAATGGAAAAGCCCCTTTTTTGATTTTTTGATTAGGGTTATCAATACTTGCAACTTTTTTAAACTTAGCGATAAAAAAGCCTTCACTGTCGAACGTTTGCGGCCAAACGTGTAAATAACCTTCGTCAGTGGTTGCTTGCTCTGCATTTGGAAATAAGTTGGCTAAGCTTTCAGCTTCAATACAATCACGAAATTGCTCAAGTAGGTAATCACACACGTGTTGGTTTTCAAGCGGGGTTAAGGTGCAGGTTGAATACACTAATGTGCCACCGGGTTTGAGGGCGTAAAAAGCACTTTTTATTAACGCTTTTTGTACTTTAGCAATATCAATATTCGATTCAATTGACCAATTTTTTAGGGCATCAGCATCTTTACGAATCGTGCCTTCACCAGAGCAAGGCGCATCGAGCAATATGCTGTCAAAACATTCGAACATGTAATCACCAAATACGACACCATCAAAATGTGAGAGGGCACAATTGCCTACGCCCATACGTTTTAGCGTAGCACTAAGCACCTTTAAGCGAGACGAGGATAACTCATTGGCAACAAGCACACCCTGATTATTCATCAGAGCTGCTAATTGTGATGTTTTTGAGCCAGGGGCTGATGCCATATCAAGCACATGTTTGGCGTCAAGTAGTGATTCTTTAAGAGCCATGGGTGGTAGCATCGAGCTTGCTTCTTGTACATAGATTGCGCCGCTTAAATGTAAGTCGGTATTACCAAGGGAAAGGGCATTTTCTTCATCTGCTGGGCGCTCTAACCAAAAACCATCTTCACACCAAGGTATTTGCGTTAACTGCCAGCCTTTTTGTTCTGCCGCGAGTTTAAATTCTTCAACCGACATTTTTAATGTATTTACACGCACAGACTTACGCAGTGGTTTGCGACACGCATTAATAAAGTCATTTAATGTTAGGTGCGCAGGTAAGTAGCTAGCTACATCATCTATAAATTGTTGAGGAATATACGTGTTGGCGTTCAAGGCTGTGCTCACGAAGAAAAATAAAAGCATATTCTATCATTTTCGCTGTGCAGTCATAAACATAAATTTAGTGATATGACTTGTCGACACCTGATGGTTAATAATTAGTTTTTAGCTGTTTACAGTAGTGTTTACTTTGTTTATGTCGACAATAACTCGTTTTAAGCCTCGTTTTTGTTTATTTAAGGTTGACACAATTTCACATAAAGACCATAGTGTAACCACAAATTGTCGACAATCTTAAAGAAGTAACCTATGACACAAGATGCTTTTAGCAAAACGCTTATTACTACCGCATCTGATCAGGTGTTTGTTGATATGCGCCGTGAGATTGTTGAAGGCAGTATTGAGCAAGGCAGTAAAATATCAGAGCCTGAGCTGGCAAAGCGCTATGGTGTGAGTCGCGCAACGCTTCGTGAAGCGCTGAACCGCCTTGAAAGTTGCTACTTAATTGAACGAAAAGCGAACGTAGGGTGTCGAGTAGTCGCCCTTACCGCAGAGCGATTAATCGAAGTGTATCAAGTTCGTAGTGCACTTGAAGGCTTGGCATGCCGGTTGGCTGCCGACAATATGGCAGCTGATGAAGTGCAAAGCTTAAAACAATTACTCAATCAGCACTTACAAACGCAGCGAGTAAAAGAGGGCGAGTCATACTACCAAGAAGCGGGCGATTTAGACTTTCACTATCGCATTATCAAAGCCAGTAAAAACGAGCACCTTATTCATTTATTAAGTAACGGTTTATACCAGTTAATTAGGATGTACCGTGTACAAATGGGCATGGTTGGGCCGCGGGTGTCGAAAGCGTTTGATGAGCATTTAGCCATTATTAA
The DNA here is from genome assembly GCF_001469215.1 of Pseudoalteromonas sp. H105. GTDB lineage: Bacteria > Pseudomonadota > Gammaproteobacteria > Enterobacterales > Alteromonadaceae > Pseudoalteromonas. The sequence goes on along the minus strand of NZ_LOFH01000001.1, from coordinate 714,654 downwards.
TGCCATTGAAAACCATGACGGTGAATTGGCTGAGTTATTAATGAAGCGCCATATCAGTGCCTCACAATCCAATATTCAAGCAAAATTTGATAGATACCAATCAATGTAGGTATTAAAAGCAGCACAAAAGAAGGCTGCGCAGTAATTTAAGACAGTCAAACTGTCATAGAAAGTATTTAAAAAATAAACTCTGCCTCGAGCAGTTACCGTTCAAAGGAGACAGCAATGTCAGCAGGATCAAAGTTTAAACAAGCGATAGCAAACAACCAGCCACTGCAAGTGGTAGGGACTATCAATGCTTATACAGCCATGATGGCTGAAAAAATGGGTCACCAAGCAATTTACTTGTCTGGCGCCGGTGTCGCGAATGCCTCTTACGGCATGCCAGATTTAGGTATGACCAGCCTTGATAACGTACTTGAAGATATCCGCCGTATTACCGGTGCTAGCGATTTACCTTTATTGGTTGACGCAGACACAGGTTGGGGTGGGGCGTTTAATATTGCCCGTACCGTAAAAGAAATGACAAAAGCGGGTGCTGCGGGATTTCATATTGAAGACCAAGTAGCACAAAAGCGTTGTGGTCATCGCCCAAATAAAGAGATCGTGAGCCAAAGCGAAATGGTTGACCGCATAAAAGCAGCAGTTGATGCTAAAACAGACAGCGATTTTTACATTATGGCGCGTACTGATGCGTTTCAAAAAGAAGGCCTAAATGCGGCGATTGACCGTGCTGCGGCTTGTGTTGAAGCGGGCGCTGATGCCATTTTTGCTGAAGCCGTGCATGACCTTGCTGATTATCAAGCATTTACTAAGGCGCTAAATGTACCAATTTTGGCAAACATCACCGAGTTTGGCCAAACGCCAATCTATACCAAAGAGCAGTTAAGTGATGTTGGCGTGCAAATGGTGCTTTACCCGTTAAGTGCGTTTAGAGCGATGAATAAAGCGGCGTTAAACGTGTATTCAGCTATTTTGAATGAAGGCTCTCAACAAAGTCAAATTGAGAACATGCAAACACGTGCTGAGCTTTATGACTTTTTAGATTATCACACGTATGAAAACACCCTTGATAACCTTTTTTCAGCAAAATCTGACAAATAATAAAAAATTCAACAGGAGACAAATCATGGTAGATAAAGCATTAGGTGGCGCAGGCTTACGCGGACAAGTAGCAGGACAAACAGCATTATGTACAGTAGGGCAAACCGGTTCAGGTTTAACTTACTGTGGTTACGATATTAGTGAGCTTGCAGAGAAAGCGCAGTTTGAAGAAGTGTCATTTTTACTTTCACGCGGCGAGCTGCCAACCACTACAGGGCTGGCTGATTATAAAGCTAAACTTAAAAGTTTACGCGGTTTACCTGAAGCACTAAAAACAGTGCTTGAGAACATTCCTAAAGACGCGCACCCAATGGATGTAATGCGCACAGGTTGCTCTATGCTAGGTAACCTTGAAATGGAAAACGATTTTAGTGAAGCAAACGATGCAATCGACCGTATGGTCGCTATTTTTCCAAGTATTATTTGTTATTGGTACCGCTTTACTCATGATGGTGTTCGCATTGAAACACAAACTGATGATGACTCAGTAGGCGCGCATTTCTTAACAATGTTACACGACAAAGCACCATCAGCGCTGTTTGAACAAGTAATGAATGTGTCGCTTATTTTATACGCAGAGCATGAATTTAATGCTTCTACCTTTACCGGTCGTGTATGTGCATCAACATTATCTGACATTCACTCATGTGTTACCGGCGCTATTGGTACTTTACGTGGGCCATTACATGGTGGTGCTAATGAAGCTGCAATGGATTTGATTGAGAGCTTTACTAGTGCCGATCAGGCAGAAGACGCGCTTATGGGCATGCTTGAGCGTAAAGATAAAATTATGGGCTTTGGTCACGCTATTTACCGCGAGTCAGATCCACGCAATGTAATTATTAAAAAATGGTCTGAAAAATTAGCCGCAGAAGTGGGTGACGATGTGCTTTACCCAGTATCAGTTCGCTGTGAAGAAGTAATGTGGCGTGAGAAGAAGTTATTCTGTAATGCTGACTTTTTCCATGCATCGGCTTACCACTTTATGGGTATTCCTACTAAGTTGTTTACGCCTATCTTTGTAATGAGCCGAGTAACCGGTTGGACAGCACACGTAAAAGAGCAACGTGCAAATAACCGTATTATTCGCCCAAGTGCTGACTACACAGGGCCAGATGCGCGTAGCTACACGCCAATTGAATCAAGATAAACATATAGTCCATACAAAGGTGAGTTACCAACTCACCTTTTACGGCTTTAGCAAATTTTGCAAACAATACACCTTCAAATCTAAAGCCTGTCTTGATTAACCCCGTCACCAAATTAGCGAATTTATTATGACCATTATTAATAACACCCAATACCGTAAGCCATTACCAGGCTCAAATGTAGATTACTACGACACCCAGACCGCAGTAGATGCCATTAAACCAGGTGCTTACGCTACTCTTCCTTATAGCTCGCGTGTATTTGCCGAAAACTTAGTGCGCCGCTGTGAGCCTGATATGTTAACCGATGCGCTTAGCCAAATTATTGAGCGCAAGCAAGACTTAGACTTTCCGTGGTATCCGGCACGCGTTGTATGTCATGATATTTTAGGGCAAACCGCCTTAGTTGATTTAGCAGGGTTACGTGATGCCATTGCGCAAAAGGGCGGCGATCCAGCTAAAGTAAACCCCGTTGTACCTACACAATTAATTGTTGATCACTCGTTGGCTGTAGAGCATGCAGGGTTTGACCCTGAAGCGTTTGAAAAAAATCGCGCTATTGAAGACAGACGTAACGATGACCGTTTTCATTTTATAAACTGGACAAAAACCGCGTTTAAGAATATAGATGTGATCCCGCCGGGCAATGGCATCATGCACCAAATTAACCTTGAAAAAATGTCGCCAGTGATTCAAAACCGTGACGGTATTGCATTCCCAGACACATTAGTCGGTACTGATAGCCACACGCCTCATGTAGATGCGTTAGGTGTGATAGCTGTTGGTGTTGGTGGCCTTGAAGCCGAAAGTGTAATGCTAGGGCGCGCATCGTACATTCGTTTACCAGATATTGTTGGCGTAGAGCTTACCGGTAAACGCCAACCGGGCATTACTGCAACTGATATTGTATTGGCTATTACCGAATTTTTACGTGAGCAACGTGTGGTATCGACTTACCTCGAATTTTACGGTGAAGGGGCTGATGCACTGACGCTAGGTGACAGAGCGACCATTTCTAACATGACCCCAGAATTTGGCGCAACCGCGGCTATGTTCTACATTGACGATAAAACCATTGATTACTTGCGTTTAACAGGTCGTGATGAAGAGCAAATTGCACTAGTAGAAAACTACGCTAAAACAGCAGGTTTATGGAGCGATAGCTTAAAAACAGCGCATTATGACCGTGTACTTAAATTTGATTTATCAAGTGTAGGGCGCAACATTGCAGGTCCTTCAAACCCGCATCGTCGTGTATCTACTAGCGATTTAGCTAAAGAAGGTATTTCGGGTGTTGTTGAAAACGAAGAAGGCTTAATGCCAGATGGCGCGTGTATTATTGCCGCTATTACTAGCTGTACTAATACCAGTAACCCGCGCAATGTGATTGCGGCAGGTTTATTGGCGCGTAACGCGAATGCAAAAGGTTTAATGCGTAAACCTTGGGTTAAAACTTCATTGGCTCCGGGTTCTAAAGCAGTGCAATCGTACCTTGAGGACGCAAACTTATTACCAGAACTAGAACAACTTGGTTTTGGTATTGTTGGTTTTGCCTGTACTACCTGTAACGGCATGAGTGGTGCACTAGACCCTAAAATCCAACAAGAAGTGATAGATCGCGATTTATACGCAACAGCGGTGCTTTCAGGCAATCGTAACTTTGATGGTCGTATTCATCCGTATGCTAAGCAAGCATTTTTAGCATCTCCACCGCTTGTGGTTGCTTATGCAATTGCCGGTACCATTCGTTTTGATATAGAAAAAGATATCCTCGGTAAAGATCAACAAGGTAACGATGTAACCTTAAAAGATTTATGGCCATCTGATGAAGAAATAGATGCGGTGATCAAGCAAAGTGTTAAGCCTGAGCAGTTTAGAAAAGTATATGAACCAATGTTTAACTTAACCGTAGATTACGGCGAAGATAACGACCCTTTATACGATTGGCGCCCAGAAAGTACCTATATTCGCCGCCCTCCTTATTGGGAAGGGGCATTAGCAGGTGAGCGCACTATGAAAGGGATGCGCGCATTAGCGGTACTTGGCGATAACATTACAACGGATCATTTATCTCCTTCTAATGCGATTATGGCAAGCAGCGCTGCAGGTGAATACTTAACTAAGATGAACGTGCCAGAAGAAGACTTTAACTCATACGCCACGCATCGAGGCGATCACTTAACCGCGCAACGTGCAACGTTTGCAAATCCAAAATTACTCAACGAAATGGTCATTGAAAACGGCGAAGTTAAACAAGGCTCTTACGCGCGAATAGAACCTGAAGGTCAAGTTACTCGTATGTGGGAAGCAATTGAAACCTACATGGAACGAAAGCAACCGCTGATAATTGTTGCTGGTGCAGATTATGGCCAAGGTTCGTCTAGAGACTGGGCTGCAAAGGGTGTCCGCCTGGCGGGTGTTGAAGTAATTGCGGCTGAAGGTTTCGAGCGTATTCATAGAACCAATTTAATAGGCATGGGTGTTCTTCCACTTGAATTTTTAGCCGGTACAACCCGTAAAACACTTAAGCTCGATGGAACCGAATCTTATGATGTCGCAGGCGAGCTATCGCCAGGTGGTCGTGTTGATTTAATTATCACACGAACAGAGGGGGAAGTGATAACAGTTGAAACTAAATGTCGTATAGATACACAAGAAGAGCTGTCTATTTATACTGCAGGTGGTGTATTACAACGCTTTGCGCAAGACTTCTTAGAAGCAAGCAAAAGTGTATAAGGGGTAGATTATGGCATTTAAACCGCAGATTAAAGTACCCGCAACGTATATGCGTGGCGGGACAAGTAAAGGTGTTTTTTTCAACTTGACCGATTTGCCAAAGGCTGCACAAGTTGCAGGTCCTGCACGTGATGAATTACTGCTTCGTGTTATTGGTAGCCCCGATCCCTATGCTAAACAAACAGATGGCATGGGGGGCGCTACTTCAAGTACAAGTAAAACCGTTATTTTAAGTAAAAGCTCTCACCCCGATCATGATGTAGATTATTTATTTGGCCAAGTAGCAATTGATAAACCCTTTGTTGATTGGAGTGGAAACTGCGGAAATTTAACTTCTGCAGTTGGTGCGTTTGCAATTAGTAATGGGCTAGTTGATAGTTCACGTATTCCACAAAATGGTGTTGCAGTTATTAGAGTGTGGCAAGCTAACATAAAAAAAACTATCTTAGTGCATGTACCAATTACAATGGGTGAAGTGCAAGAAACTGGAGACTTTGAACTTGACGGTGTAACCTTTCCTGCTGCAGAAATAAAACTTGAGTTTATGGATCCAGCAGACGGTGATGGGGCATTATTCCCAACAGGTAACCTAGTTGATGAGCTTGAAGTGCCAGAGTTTGGCTCACTCAAAGCGACGATGATAAATGCAGGCATTCCGACTGTGTTTGTTAATGCACAGGATATTGGTTACACAGGTACTGAATTGCAGGACGACATCAACAATGATGTGGATGCACTTATTAAACTCGAATCTATCCGCGCTCATGGTGCTGTTAAAATGGGTTTGATCAGTGATATCAGCGAGGCCGCGGGGCGTCAACACACACCCAAAATTGCATTTGTTAACAAGCCACAGTCTTACATGGCTTCGAGCAATAAAGAAATTCCACAGACACACATCGATTTAGTTGTACGAGCTATGTCAATGGGAAAATTACATCATGCAATGATGGGGACAGCGGCGGTTGCTATTGGCACTGCTGCTGCCATTGATGGCACTTTAGTTAATCTTGCAGCAGGTGGTGGAGATCTGAATGAAATTAATTTTGGTCACCCATCGGGTACTTTAAAAGTGGGTGCCCAAGCTAAAAATACCGATGGTCTATGGCAAGTAACAAAGGCGAGTATGAGCCGCAGTGCAAGAGTTATTATGCAGGGTGTAGTGCACGTTCCTGTCTGAATAAAGACCAAATGTGCCTGAGAATCCCTTAGGCACTTGTTACAACTGTTAATGAATGTAAACGAAATGGGTTGGTAATGACGCTAAAAAGCATTCTCAGTTGCTCTACTAGAACAAAAAGCAGATATTTTTATATTTATTGTTAATTATATTATTGATAAATATAGGTTTTATATATTTTAATAAGTATTTCAAATTACTGAACCATGGAGTGTAATAAAAATTACAATTTAAGGTAAATTGTCATATATTAATGTTAAGTTTATGAAACTAAAATTTTAAACAGCTCATTACATTAATATGTACAGTTTGATACAAAATATTAACTTAAACGTTAGGCCGTATTAATGTATTCTTGCTTAAGTAATGCTAATTGCTAACAAGCGCTCAAGGAGATTTACATGGCGAATAGAATAATAAAGTATACCCCAATCGCGGCTTCGGTTGCATTAACCCTAAGTTTAGCTGGTTGCGGCTCGGACAACGAAAATGTATACACAAAACCCACTCCAGTTACAGTTTACAATGCTGAAGTAACGACTAACTTCAACACCAAAGTCTCAGGGAAAGCCGTAAAAGGTTCCCTAAAAAATGCAACTGTCACAGTAACTACGCTTAATGAAGCTGGCGAAAATGTTCCAGTGGCATTTCGCTTAGCTGCTGCGGATGAAAGCTTTTCAGCAGAATCTACAACATCTCAAGCTGATGCCGATGCAAGTGCTAAAGCAAAAATTGCTGCCTCAAACCCTGAAGCGTTTATGACCGCGGCAAATGGCGGCTACACGTTATTCATTGAAGACAGCTTTACAGGTCCACTTCATATTACTGTGGCAACATCTAAAGAAGGTGATGATAGCTTTGTAAAATGTGATTCATTGGTAGGTTGTGGTTCGTATGAAACAGCACCAGCCGTTTCAGATGATGAAACGATGCTAAACAATGGCGATACTGACATCGATTTTGGCGAATGGTACAAAGACGACTTAGCTTTACAAGTCGTTAAGTTTATAAGTCCACCAGAAACAGCCGCACAGAGCAAAGGGCCAAGTCCTCGCTTTGCTGATGGTGATAATGCTTCTGCCAAATCATATGCAGCAAATGCGACATTTTATACGAGTGTTGCCGCTAAATTATTACTCGATAGTGCTGCTGATGGCACAGCCGTTTCAGACGAAGAAGTTGCGGCAGCTAGCCTTAAAACACTGATTCAAATTGTTGGCCCAAGCGCTGCATTGAAAGCCTCAGCATTGATTGGAGATATATCTTCTGGTGGTGCAGTTGATTTTACTGATATCGGCGAAGGCGATTCATTGGATGCAGGCACATTAGCTCTAATGCAAACAGCTGTTTCGCTTCAAACGCTTGCGGGAACAGGCTCAAGTGGCTCATTAAGTAATTTAATTTCTAGTCTTTCGAGTGCTGTACAAACTGGTAAAGTTGCGAATAATGATGATGATGCTATTAAAAAAATAGCAACTGAATTACAAAAAGCAGTAGAAAATACTAGCTTGATTTTTTCTGCAGTAATCAGTGGCGAAGGTGTTGATGAAGCATTTGCAAAAGTAGCAGAGAATATGGGGGTAACTGACCCTGCAGCAATAGAGAAACTTAAAGCTAATGCTACTAAAGCAGTTGAAGAAGTCCAAACCAAAGCTAAGGAAGCGGGTGTAGATAAAGATTTAAATAAAACGGCCAAAGATGTTAAAGAAGCATTGAAAGAAATTGGTTGTACGGATGACTGTGATGTTGGTGAAGAATTTGACGCTAAATTAGCCTCAGAATTAAATTCAGAGCTTATTTTGGCGCAAGCTTTTATTGATGAAGTTGCACCGCAAGTTGAAATGGCTGCCGCGGCATTAGAAACAGTTGTTACATTAGGCGATGCAGGGCTTGAAACCTCCGACCAGGTTAAAGCATTTAGTGACGCAGTATTTGATGTTTCATCAAACCTTCCTAAATATAGCGATTGGGTTGTTAATATTGAAGCTTCACTAGCTAGAGCGTCAGGTCTTGTTAAATCAGCTCAGGCTTTGGCAGCCAAAAATGCAGCGTATGCTCAGGTTTTGACTGATGCACAAAATATTGAAGCCGATCTTGAGACTGGCCTTGCTGAAGTGAATTCTATTGTAACTGGCGTTGAAGCACAGGTTGTTCGTGCAAGTGAAGCCGTTTCTGCGTTGGGCTTAGATTTAGAAATCGCAGTTGCGAACGCAATGGCTGCGACAGAAAGTTTAACAGTTGCTCAATCTGCTGCTGAGACTTCATCTATTGAATCAACTTCAGCTAAAGTAGCTGTTGAGCAAGCTGTATATGGTAATGCAGAAGAAGCGTTGGCAGCTATAGAAGTTGCAAATTCAGCGTTAGCTGCAGCTCAAATGCTTTCAAGCAACGCAGATGCTCTTGAACTTGCTGCAACAGCTGGTGTTTCAGCAGCAACTTCACTTTCTGCAATTGCAGTAGAAGATGCGGATGTTACCTTAGCATCTACTCTTAACGAATCTTCAACTTTAGCTCTTACATCTTCATCTATACTTTTAATTCAAGCTGCTGATGACTCTGCAAAAGCGCAGATATTGCTCGAAGAAGCAACAATGGCTGCTCAGAAGTTTGAATTTTTAGTTCAAGTTAAAACAGACACTGCTTCGATTAGCAATGTATCACTAGCAACAAAGACCGGTGGTAAAGCCGCGTTTAATGTGGGTGAAATGGTTTACGATGTATTAGATGAAGCTTACGATTTGGGCGATGAAGCTACAGATGTTGTGTCTACACGTTACCCTGAATGGACTTACAGCTTTAATAAAACGAATCAAGGTGAGGAGCGTTTATTCTTAACATTAACTCACGAAGATGGAGAACAATTTGTTGAGTTAAAAGGCGAATACCTGTTTGACTCAAGCAAAACAGAGGCTCCAGCGAGATTAGCGCTAGCGTATAATGGTTACCTTGCGGTTGATGTACTTGACGATAATGACGAGATGCTTCGCACCGTTATGGCTACATTAGGCAATAAAGATGACGATTTGTCTGTTGTTGCAGCTGAATGCTTAGCTGGTAACATGCAACCTGGTGATACTTGTACTGTATTTGATTTCAGTGCAGATGTTTCTTTCGATGATATCTTCGATAGCACTTTAGCGAGTGTACAGTCTTGGAATGAGGTTACATTTACTGATGGCGATACTGGCTTTACTGGTACTGTCACGCTAAGCGGTGATGATATGTCTGAGATGGGTAATATTACTGCGTCTGGCTTGGCAGGTGAGTTGGACTTCACTGCTATGCTTTGGTTAGATGATTCAACAGATGATGAGACATATGGTGTTGAAGTTAATCTTCATAATGAGATTAATTACAAAATCGAGATGTCAGCCTCTGATAGTGATGATGTTTTCAAAGGTTCAGTAACTGCAAACTATAATGAAATGATGATGCAGTTTGGTACTGTGACTGAGATAACAAATGGTATTTCAGTTACATATATCGATGGTGAAGTTATCGATTACACTGACATTAGCTTTTTAGACGAAGCTAAGTAATACAAAATTAAGAGGGGGAAGTTTCCCCCTCTTTAATAATAACAAGTGAAATAAGTATGAAAAAAAAAATTCTGACGTTAGGATTTTCTTCTCTATTAATATCTCCTCTTAGCAATGCCAATACAGATTACCAGTTTTTTTCAACCTTAGATGCCGAAGTATACGCTGAGACTCAACCAGTAAAGTCTTTTATTGACGACTTTGATGCGCCTTTAACTTCTGGTGATAGTGCTTTCACTTACAATGTATTTGAGTTAGGGGTTGCTTATAAAAATCTAAAGGTAGGTTATCAAAGTCGATTCGATTATGTGTTAAGTTTTGACCCAGATACTGCGCGCTATTTACATACAGAAAAAAATGATTTGCCTTTTGAAGAAAGGAATTACATTTACGATCTAGATGGTAAACAATCAACAACTAATGGTTTATTTGTGTCTTATGATTTTAAATTTTTAGAGTCAGATACGCTTACTATCACCCCAAAACTAACCGTATTTGCAAGTACGCATTTTCAAGATGCACATGTCCAGGGCACAGTTTATAGCGATGAAATTCAAGGTGCACTAGAAGTCGATTATTATTTTTCTAAAGATATTCTTTTCAAACGATTTACACCAGACGAAAACCCATCAGGTGTGGGTTACAGTTTAGACTTGGCTGCAAATTGGGACATCAATCAAGATCTATCGGTGAGTTTACTAATCCAAGATTTACTCTATGAAACTGAATATGAAAAAAGTGGATTCGTAAATGGCTACACCACTGAAGTGCCATTTAGTGAAACTGCAGATGGCGGAATCGTATCTCAACCAACCATTCGTTTATCTACTTCTGAGCTTGGACATGAGAAAACGCACACTTTTGAAATGGCGACGCGTTACAAAGCGTATATCGATTACAGACTGAGTGATCAATACTCAACACAAATTAGATTTAAGCGTTACGACAAGGATTCATTTGTTCAAGTGAAGGCTGCGGTTCATTTTTGGGATCATTGGTCAGCATACACAGGGTATGAAACAAATAGCGAAGCGGTGCTGTTAGGAATAGAAAACGATTACTTAGGTTTTTCTGTGCAAACAGATAATTTAGATATCGACAAAGCATATTATGCCAATGTGAGTTGGTATGTGAAGTTAGCGTTTTAAGAGGCCCTCATGATAAAAAAAATAATTCCTTTGTGTGTATTTTCAGTACTAGTAGGGTGTGGCGGTTCATCTGATGATACAGCATCAACAGATGCTATCTCATTGCCTCAAACATCGTCTCAGGTTAGTTTTTATATTGCACCTTGGCAAAGCCCTGCTGGTACACTAAAAATAACCAATGAGCAGACTGCACAAGTGAGAACGCTGGCGGTTGATGACGTCAATTCACTTACAATAGATTTAACAAGTTTAGAGTTTCATAAGGTTGAGTTTATTTCAGACTCTGTGTCACTTCCTTGCCCTAGTTTTGATGGGTGTGGGAGAACGCTTCGTGACAACCCTAATGATGAAAATGGTAATCGACGAATTGATTACCAAGAAGTCATGGATATACCTCTGGATTATGCTGCGAAATTCTTTGCTGCACCAGGGAGTAATAATGTCTATCTTTCACCTGTGAGTGCGCTGAGCAGTGCTGAAAATTTGGATGTCACACTAGCTAGTTTAAGTGCCACTCCGTTTTATCACCTTACGCATAGCCAACTCAATGATAATTTAGAAGCGGAGATGCTTACAAATGCATTAACATTTGGGGTAATTCTTCAAAAAGCGAGAGAAATAGAGAGCCAACTTAATACACAGACCACGATTGTATCTACAGAGGTTGATTTCAAGAGTGGCATTGAGAGTTATGCACCATTTGCGCAACAATATCTTGCTGAAAATTTACTAAATGTTCAAGGAAATCAATTGATACAATCTGTTGCTGGTGAAATAAAGCAACGTATTTTTTCTTTGTCTAAACAAGATAAAATAATGGCTAGTGAGCTGCCGGTACCGACACTTGACTCTCGTCAGTTATTAGATGATGTACGAAATGCACTTGCTGTAATTAGACTTCAAGAACAAAAGTACAGTGATGAGCTCACTCAAAAGTTAACTCAAGCAGAGGCATTACTTGATACTGATTCACAGCAAACAGTATTAACATTTACGAATGTTATTTTTGATGTGTTATCAAACTTCTCACCGGCATCGAACACGAATGCTGGTACTTATAAGATTGGTAATTTAGATGTTATTTATGCGGAATCGCCTTACAGATGGCAGATTTCCGGCATGTACGACGATCACCAAGTACAAATAGACATGAATGTACCTAAATGGCAAATAAGTAGTGTGCTAGGGAATCAAATTAATGGAGAGATAAGTGCAAAGATCAATCGCGGTATAACTGAGCTTACTGTAGACGTCTCTGAGCTCATTCTTGACTTTGATGGTACAGATGACCCTTTTGACTTAACACAAGAAGAGGTCACAGGTATTGCAAACATAACAACTATGATTAAGCTTGAGAAAGAAGGTAGCGAAATAGAAGGAACACTCACTGCTAATATTGATAGATTCGTGAGCCCGTTTGAGGAGTTACTAACGGTGATCTCAGGTTTCGATTTTGATGGTGTTATTTCTTCAGATATTCAGACTACAGGTATTGCAATTCAAGCAATTGAAAAAACACCTTTTATAAATGAAGATTCGGCGAACATTTCTTTCTCTTTAATGTTAGATATGCCACTGAATGGTGCACCAGGCTTTAAGTTGGCGTACGTTGGGGATATGTCAAATCTAGATGTGCTTAATAATGCAAACATTTTTATTACGCTTGACCGACAGCCACTGGATATCGCTATTCGCCAGGTAGGTGAAAATACGAATGCGGTGATAAAAGGGCAGCATGGCCGTTGGATAGATATTAAACAAAAAGGGCGTAATTTTAGTGGCGGTCTGTATTTTGGCGATACACAAATTGCTGATGTAACTGCTGTTAGAGGCGTACCTGGAATTTTATTCTCTGATGGCACGTTTGAGTCTTTGTTTTAATATATACCTAAGCCATCTCAAGATGCGAGCGTCGTTGGAATTAAAAGCGATTTAGGCAAGGCATTGACTGCAAATAGTGGCCATTCTCTTGTTAAAATTAATAACGCAGTATAAATTGCTTTTAAACCAACCCGCTGGGCGTTTCACAGGCACTTACTTTCATCGTTGTTCCTTCTTAAAAGGGATACACTCTTACTAAGTACCGCCTTGATATTAAGCCCTGTGAAACCCTGAATTCTGCATCTTGAGGTGGTAGGGGATAACAAGTAGACCACCTAAAATAATTAATTGATCTATATACACTTATGACTCGATTCTTTTATTTGTTTCTCAAACACTTCATCTATATGCATTGCCTTTATTCTTGTGTTTATAGCTTGTAATAGGGATTGCCAATGGGCATTTTTCTTACTAACAGAGTAATGCAAGTATTTATATTCTAAGCTGGGCGTTAAAGCTACAAGCGAGCTGTTAATGATTTGTTTTTGATTGGTAGAGATTGGTGACTTTTCGACACTGGCTAAAAGTGAATCAAGATCAGCCACAATTAAGGTCACTCGTTTACTTAATAATAAGTTAGCGAGCTGAAACTCATTATTTACAACAATGGTAGCAATTTGATCATTGTCAATGAGCCTGTCTAGCTCAACAGTATTTTTGTAGGCTCGAATAACGCCTATGACTTCGCTTCTTATCGAGTTTAATGTGCCGTCATACTGAACGTTGTTATCTTTTAACGCAATAAGAGATAAGTCCCCACCGGGGATAGCTTCAGATAATGCCAATAGCTCATTACGTGTTTTATATGGCACGTTATCAGATTTCAGTGAGTCATCAATAAAGTATTCAGGAAATAAGATGTCAGCTTTACCCAGCTCAGCCTCTCTTACAGCACGTGCCCAAGGATAAAACGCCACATCAACGCCATAGCCTTGTGAAATAAGCATCTCAACGGTGACCTGAAAGACCCAACCAAAATCACATAGAGATTCATCAATATACGGCGGCCAGTTTAAGGTTACTAACTGGAGTACTTCAACAGCATTTAAGTTATAGCCATAACCACTATCGGTTAGCTGCCCCTCTACGGTTACGAGATCATCTCCTTGCATATAACTAATTGGTGGGGGAGATGCACAAGCAAGGCCGCAGAAAAAAAGTCCAAACACTACACTTTTTATCACTTCAGTCCTTCATTATATTATTCACTACATAATGTAATTCTAGACTGAAATTGGCTTATAACAAGCTCATGGTTCATCGATGCGCTTAACTACAGATTAGAAAAAGTCTAGACAGAATGAAGGTTTACTGTAATAGATTATAGAAGAAAAACTAATTAGTTTTAAAGTTGGTACGACCGAGTGGATTCGAACCACCGACCTCTACCATGTCAAGGTAGCGCTCTAACCAACTGAGCTACGGTCGTACAATATGAAACTTAAACTGAATTTATTACTAGGTAGCGATAAATTTGGTACGACCGAGTGGATTCGAACCACCGACCTCTACCATGTCAAGGTAGCGCTCTAACCAACTGAGCTACGGTCGTATCATATATTTAAGTATTGTTAAGTACTTAATACTAAACAACGGGTGCTAATATATAGCGTGTTTACAGGCGAATCAAGCTCGATCGTTCAATTTTAGTTTGTTTGCCGTTTTTTTATTCATATTGGGCTGATTTCACACTGCTTATAAAAACTTTGCCACCAAACTACATGGTTTTTAGCTGATTTCTTTAGCCGGTTGAGTAAGTTTTTTTCATTCGAATTAAAAAGCTGCTCGTTTAATGCAGCCTGACTATTCATGCTATCACCCCATAATATGTGGTAGTAAGGCATTAATCGTTCAAGTGCCCCAGTAAGTTGTGATTGATATGGTTGTAGCTGTTCAAGGTAAAACTTTTTAAAAATATTACTGATTATCTGTGCTTGTTTTTTGTTTTTTAACGGGTCACAAAGTGTACTTAACTCAATATTATTTGTTAGATAATCGGTGGTTAGTTCATTTAAGTATATTTGGTTTCTACTCGCTGTTATTAATGCCTGATTAAAGTTAAACCTATTTAGTTGCTCTAATCCTTGATATATATGCTGGGTATTTATGTTCTGATAGTCACTGGCATCTATTTGTTCTTTAATTGTAGCTATACGCTTCAGTGCAAGCTCTGTTTCAACGAGGCCATTGAAGTTGGTGTCTAATTCATAATGAGTAAGCTGCCATGTTTTTTTAAGCTCCACATCATTGTATAGAAAATGTTTGAAATGGTTGGCAAGTAATGTTTTTTTATTTATTAACGATGCGCTTATTTGTTGATATGAATTAGAATTCTCATCAAGTACTTTTAAGCACGCTGGTGCAGCTTTAATAAACTCTATTTGATAAATTAGTTTACTTGCAGGCGTTGCTAGTTTTCCAAGTTGAGAATTATGCTCAGCAATTAATGTGCTTAAAGCACATTTGTTAAGCTGTACTAATTGCAATACACCCACGCTTATATTGTTTTTATTAAAGGGCGCGGGTATGGGTTGGGTAATATTACTCAGCTTTTCTACTTTTGCGAATGGTTTATCAGCTGCATTGGATAACCGCTTTTGATATTCAAAGTGAATGTCGCTGGGTTGCTCGCTGCAACCCGTCATTAAAATAAGTAAAATAAAGATAAACAGATTAGCAGCACATAAAGTGAACTTACTCTGTTTGTATTGTATTTTATGAGATAAATGGTTCACGTTTAAATCGTCTTGTTACTGTTAACATTAAAAGTATAGCTGCTACCGATAAGCCTACAATAATACCTATCCAAAAGCCATGTGGGCCCATTGCTGGCACTATTAAATCAGTACGCGCTAAAACATACCCCAAAGCAAACCCAATAAGCCAATATGATATAAAAGTAATATATGAGATAGGGGCTGTATGCTTCAAGCCACGTAAAATGCCATTGGCAGCTACTTGTAATGCGTCAGGAAGCTGATAGATGCAAGCTAAAACCAAGATAGAGGTTGCTAATGCAATCACGTGTTTATCGTCAGTATAAAGCTGACTAATGAGATCGCGACCAAAGAAAGTGATTGTTGCAAGTAATATAGCAATCAAAACGGCTAATATGTAACTGGTAGAAACGGCCTGTTTCAGTTGCTTAAAATGGTGCTGGCCATATAAATTACCTATGCGAATACTAATCGCAATAGATAAGCTCAATGGCATCATAAATAGTAAGGTGGTTACACTGGCGGCTATTTGATGCCCAGCGACAGCAACGGCCCCTAGATGCGCAATAAATAGCGGGATACATGCAAATAAGGTGACTTCAAAAAAAGTGGCTAATGAGATAGGTGTACCGACTTTAGTTATGATCCACATTGTTGAGAGCTTGGGAGCTTTAAAATCCGATAGTAATCCTTTTGCATCTATCTTTTTACTTAACTGGCAATAAACAACTTGTACAATTGCCATAGCAGTAAACACAAGGGCAGTTGCAATCCCGCAACCGGCTCCCCCTAAAGCAGGCATACCTAGTTTTCCATAGATAAAAATATAATTAGCTGGTACGTTGACAGCAAGCCCGATAAGGCTAATGTAAAAAGCGGGTTTAGTCATTCCCATACCTTCAGTGATGTTTCTATAAACACTGAAAACTAGAAACCCAACAATCCCCCATTTAACAAAATGAATATAGTCATAGGCCATTGCAGCAATTGCTTGGCTAGTATTGAGTCTTAAAATTATCATATCGGCAAAGTAAGCGATTGAGAAGCCTGCAACACTTAATAAGCCTGCAAGGTAAAGACCTTGTTGAAAATAATGGCTGATATTCGTTTTATCATTGGCCCCCGAAAATTGCGCGATGATCCCCGTCAGGGCTAACAAAATACCTTGTAAGGCAAGCATTGCAGGATTCCAAACTCCAGTTGCAATTGATAGGGCTGCTAAATCTGTCGGACTCACTTGACCTGCCATGATGGTATCAACCACTGACATCAAAACCAACGTCACTTGTGCTAAAAATACTGGTACCGCAAGCGAAACAAGGCGTTTCGCTTCCCAAATACAAAAAGTCATAGTTCGCGCAAAAAATTTAAAATAAATGAATGCCAGTTTAATTGATTTATAGCAGAATAAAAGTTAACAGCGATGATTCACTGATCCTAAAATGATAAACTTTTCTATAAACTATAGAAATATGGATTCATAAGGTCATTTAAATATATGTTTACGGGAATAGTACAAACCAAATCAACCGTTTTTTCTCACCAAGTACAGCAGGGGGTATTGCGACTAACGTTATCTGTTGGTCTAAACTTTATTTCAAAGCTCGAAATTGGTGCCAGTATTGCTATTAATGGCTGCTGTTTAACAGTTGTTAAATTTTATGAAGGCGAAGATAACTTAGCCTATGTCTGTTTTGACGTTATTGATGAAACATTAAAGCTGACGAACTTAGGAAATTTAGCCAAGGGCGACGATGTTAACTTTGAACGTTCGATGATTTTTGGCACAGAATTAGGTGGACATATAATATCTGGCCATATTCACTGTTGCGCAGTGGTTGAACAAATTATAAATGACCAGAATAACTGTAAAATTAAGCTGAACTTACCTAGCGAATGGCAAAAATACGTTTTATATAAAGGGTTTGTAGCAATAAATGGTGCTAGTTTAACTGTTGGAGAAACAGATGACACTGGCTTTTGGCTACATTTAATTCCAGAAACCCTTGCAATTACAAACCTTGGTAATGCTCAAGTTGAAGACCGACTAAATATAGAAGTAGATCAACAAACGTATACAATTATTAATACGGTTGAAAATTACTTAGCAAAACAAGCGCGTTAAAATATTTGCTCGTTATCGCTGTCAATATGTAACTCTATTTTGTTGTATGCATGGTCAATGTGCATATTAAAATGAATAGGGTTGCAACAGGCACTGCAATCTTCAAAGTAATCTTGGTCGCCTTCGCTTGCGTCAAGGGTTATATGTATATGGTGCCCACAGTGCGGACAACTGATCCGTTGTGATAGTTGATTTTTCATAAATACTCCAACCTTCAAATCAACAAAAGCAACCCTGTAAATTTCATAATACGCCTGAGTGTACTTTTGTGGTGGTGTCTTGTTCAAAAATCCTATCTTAAATATAGTCTCAATTAGCTGTTTATGACATTCACTTTACAATAAAGTAGAGGTTATTTTATGAGCTGTTCTATTTGTTGTTTTGCTTCAACTAGATAGTGACCAGCATAAATATTTGCGTTATTAAGTATGGGATACAATTGGTAGATACGCTTACGTTTTTCATAGCCAGCAGCGAGGGGGTATAGATGATTATAAGCAGTATAGAAATCGTCAGGTAATGGGCCAAACAATTCACTCATCGCTATATCTACTTCCCGATCACCATAATAACTTGCTGGATCATAAATACTGGGTACAGTATTTATGAAGCCAATATTTCCACGCCAAAAATTACCATGTAACAAAGAGGGCTTGGTTGCATGGCTATGAAGTAAATCTTTAACCAAACCTATTAAGTATTCTTTATCAGTTAAGACAATGCCTTTTTCTTCGAGTAATTGTAATTGCCAACCAATTCGTTCTTCAGCAAAAAATACATCCCATTTTTTATGCCATTGATTAGGTTGGACTGTAAGGCCTAAAAAGTTATCGTCGTCAAATCCAAACATTGCCTGTTGATGTTTAAGGTGGAGGCTGGCTAAGTGATTTCCCATTGTTTGCCAGCTTGTGTGTGGTTGTTGATCGAATGTAAGCCATTCAAGAACTAAAAATGAAAATTCAATATTTGCACCTACCGTAATACAATCTGGTACCATAAAGAGGCTTTCTTGCGTGAGTAATCGTAAGCTATGTGCTTCGCATTCAAAACGGTCGAGCTGTGAATGGTGGCCAACTTTTACTAAATATTGATGGGTACCATCGCTAATTTCATACACCTTGAGATCATTTGTATTTTGTAGTTGGCGTTTAAAGGTATGCTTAAAATCAAAGTGCATTGCTTGGCTGATCTGCTCATTAACGGTATTCCACATAATATTGCTCACCTTTTATACAGATAACTAAACTATGGCAAAAAGTAGTTAAATAAACAAACTCTTGTATGTAAAATTCAAAAATCAGTTTTTTGTTATAACTCAATAGCGCCTGGAGAGAAATATGAACAAAAGTATGCTCACTAATTTAACTGCAATAGTATTGGTGTTATTAGGCTATTTTCTAGATCACGATATTGTACTTTCAATAGGCTTATTTGCGCTCTCTGGCGCTTTCACAAATTTGCTGGCTGTCCATATGCTATTTGAAAAGGTCCCTTTTTTGTATGGTTCAGGGGTGATTCAAGTGAAGTTTGGGCGTTTCAAAGAAGCCATTAAAGACTTAGTCGTAACAGAGTTTTTCTCCAAGGATAAAATAGCTAAGTTGCTGCAAGGTAAACAACCAGACATAAATCTAAAGCCCGTTATTGAAGATGTAAATTTAGACCCAGCTTTTGATAGTTTACTAGAGGTAATTGAACAGTCTCAGTTTGGGAGTATGCTAGCAATGTTGGGGGGTCCGCAAGCTATAGAGCCAATGCGCGAATCATTTACAGTAAAAATGAAAGCCTCTTTGATAACACTGAGTGAAACTGAAGAGTTTAAGCAACTTGTGAATGAAAAGCTAACTAAAGAAGCGATGTCTTCGGATGCGTTGTACAATACCGTATTAGGGCTGGTGGATGATAGGCTGAATGAGCTAACACCTGCCATGGTGAAAGATATTATTCAAACAATGATACGGGAACATTTAGGCTGGCTTGTTGTATGGGGTGGTTTTTTTGGTGCTTTATTTGGTTTAATTGCAGCTATTATTTAACTGTAAAAATTTTAAGCAGGCTAACGACTCGCCTGCTTAATTGGTAATATAACGCATAGCTTATTTAGAGCCAGACACAACTAAAATGGTGCTGTCGTCTAGTTTAGCTAAATCTTGAATGCTTGTTTTTGTACTCGACTCTAAATTTAAAAATTTTGCAGCTTTATTAAAGCCATACTTGCCTGCAAATTGAGCCAATTCCATATCATTACAACGTAATTTATTTACGGCTGTATTTTTACTCATACGCAAGTCACGCATTGTGGTTGAAAGTGTAATAGGCTTATTTGCTATTACAGCCATACATACTTGTGTAGCAGGGGTGTTATCAGCAGCAATAAATTCAGCTGCATGTGTATTGCTTGACGCAAGAGAGGCTGCGCCGATTAAAAGAGCCGTAGTTAGTGTAGTTGTTACAGTATTCATCATCATTCTCCAGGTATTGATGTTTAGTTGACGAGTTAATTATTGGCTTAATTTTAAGAGAATGCTGTTAATGAAAATCGACAAGATGTAAGGAACTATTTCATTGAGACACAACCTTAGTAACTTACTGTAATTTAATCCTTTTAAATATGTATTTTGACACATATACACGGGGTTTTTTTTCAATTTTATATTTGAATTTGAGCGATTTTCATACTGTTTTCATTGGCTTTACACCTCATTTACTTTAGAGTAAATACACTTTATTCATTATCGTGGCTGACATATACTTTCAGACTGCTATTATTCGCGATAATTATTTAACTCCCCGATGGAGATGATGTGAGTAGTAAGTTTTCTCAATATTACCAGCACGCTTATGCATGTAATCAAAACAACTTTAACCAATGTTTTTATTGTGGTTGTGAGGCAACAGAACGTGATCATTGCCCCCCTTTGCATATGTTGCAAAGTACGATTGATCTTGGTGAGGATGCTGATTTTATAAGTATTGCAGCATGTTATGAATGCCATGCTTTATTACACAATGAGCGATTACTCACCATTGATGAACGTTTTAGTACATTAAAAAAGAAATTAGCGAATAAGTACGCAAAGCCACTGCGTGTCTATAATATGTGGCATGAAAATGAGCTTGCTGACATGAGTGATGAATTTGCACACAGTATAAAAGCAGGCATGACATTAGGTAAAGAAGCCGCTGAGCGTATGGCATTTGTAGGTTTCACTTACGCAACAGAAGAAGCGAAGGTGACTGTTCGAGAAAAAACCCCGGAGTTTGACGTCGAGGGTAGTGTATTTAACGATTTTAAAGATGCTTTAAATTATTGTATTGATACCTTAAAAGTTCAGCGAAGTGATTTTTATAAAATTTTAGTTGAAGATTACCAAGGTGATTTTAATAAAGCGCTAAGCCAATACCGCCATCGTCATGATAAAGTCACGGCGGCAAAAGATGGGAATTGCCTGATTAAAGAATTCTCAAAACAACACAAACAGAATTCAGACTTTGTCACTCGGACAGTAAAGTATTTTATTAATCAAGACCCGAGCCTTTCAACGCAAGCTGCGCTGGATAAGCTCTATACTAATTATGTAAAAAAATAATCTGTGTGTCATTTTAAAGCAACTCAATGAATTTATTTCTGATGGGTTTATTGGAATGACATTCACCTTAAATAAATGCAGCTCCAGCTTATTTTTTAGCTTTATGCTGTTTATTTATATACATTAACAAAAAAACAACAGAGACTGACATGATGCAAAAATTTGCTCCTTCATTGCTGGTCGTTGCACTTGGTGTCGCTTTAGCGGGCTGCCAAGATAACGGTCCTCAAGACGAAAAAGTGACTATAAATAAAAACCCATACCCGAGTACCTACACACCGCTTAAATCAACCAGCACTTTAATTACTAACGCGACTGTTTTAACGGGCACTGGTGAACGCTTAGAAGAAGCTGATGTGCTATTAGTCGATGGTAAAGTGCAACAGGTAGGTAAAGATTTATCTGCTAGCGCTGATGTGACAATTGATGCGCAGGGTAAATGGGTAACACCTGGTTTAATCGATGTGCATTCCCACCTTGGTGCCTACCCAAATCCATCGGTTGAGTCGCACCAAGATGGGAATGAGATGACTAGCCCTAATACCGCTGAGGTATGGGTTGAGCACTCTGTATGGCCACAAGACCCAGGTTTTAACCGTGCACGTGAAGGCGGCATAACCTCATTACAGATCCTACCTGGCTCTGCAAATTTATTCGGTGGTCGTGGTGTTACTTTAAAGAATGTACCAGCCCATACAATGCAAGGAATGAAATTTCCTGATGCACCATATGGCTTAAAGATGGCCTGTGGTGAAAACCCTAAACGGGTTTATGGCCGCAAAGGTATATTGCCAATGACTCGTATGGGTAACATGGCGGGCTATCGTACCGCATGGATTGGAGCTGCAGAATACAAGCGTGAGTGGGATAAGTATGAAGCTGACTACGCTGCAGGAAAAAACCCAGAAGTACCTCATCGCGACATTAAATACGACACTTTACGTGGTGTATTAGAAGGCGAAGTGATGATCCATAACCACTGCTATAAAGCAGAAGAAATGGCTATGATGATCGACCTATCAAAAGAGTTTGGTTACCACGCTGGTACTTTCCACCACGGTATTGAAGCATACAAAATTGCTGATTTACTAGCTGAAAATGGTTCATGTGCTGCACTTTGGCCAGACTGGTGGGGCTTTAAAATGGAAGCCTACGATATGGTCCAAGAAAACGTCGCGATTGTTGATGCAGTTAAAAACTCATGCGCGGTTGTTCACTCAGATTCAGACACAACGATTCAACGCCTAAATCAAGAAGCGGGCAAAGTAATGTTCCGCGCAAATGATAATGGTTTTAATATCTCAGAAGCGCATGCAATTAAGTGGATCACGGTAAATGCAGCAAAGTCGCTCGGTATTGATGATAAAACAGGCTCGCTTGAAGCAGGTAAACAGGGTGACGTTGTCATTTGGAATCAAAATCCTTTCAGTGTTTACGCAAAAGCTGAGCAAGTATTTGTAGATGGTGCGAAAGTGTACGACCGTGAAGATACAGCGTTCCAAGCACAAAGCGATTTCATGTTAGGTCAAAAATAAGGAGTAACTAGAATGACAAAATTAACACACTCATTTTCACTCTCGCTAGTTGCTGCTGGTTTATTGGCGAGTACTGCTGCGAATGCTGAATCTTTCGCAATTATTAATGCCACGGTGCATACATCGACAGAGCAGGGCGTTTTAAATGGCGCTAGTATTGTATTTGACGATGGCAAAATTACAGCTATTAACCCTGCAAAGGTTGAAGCTGATAATATTGTTGATGCACAAGGACAAATTGTTACAGCCGGTTTCATTGGCAGTATGAACCAGTTAGGTTTGGTTGAAGTTGGTGCTGTTGCAGGATCTCGTGATGCTGGCGATGACAAAGCAGGCATCGATTTTGATCCAAGCC
Organism: Pseudoalteromonas sp. H105; assembly: GCF_001469215.1. GTDB lineage: Bacteria > Pseudomonadota > Gammaproteobacteria > Enterobacterales > Alteromonadaceae > Pseudoalteromonas. The sequence goes on along the minus strand of NZ_LOFH01000001.1, from coordinate 691,599 downwards.
TTGCGTTTAACCCTCGTTCAAGCTTGATCCCATATGCGCGTAAAGGCGGTATAACGCGTGATGTAGTTACACCTCACGGTGGTGATAGCATTTTTGCAGGTCTTGCAACTGTAGTCGATTTAAGCGGTGAGTTTGATAGCGTTAAACAAACACAGGCTGCATTGGTTGTTTATTTAGGTGAACAGCGCAAAGGTTCACGCGCAATGTCACTCAAGTCGTTAATTGAGAAGCTGAGCGAGCATCAGCAAAAATCAACGAAAAAAGACAAAAAAGATGACGCAAAGCCAAGTACAGAAGATAAAGTCTTAACTCAAGTACTTGCCGGTGAAATGCCACTGTTGGTAACGGCATCTCGTGCATCAGACATCATTGAACTTATAAAAGTTAAAGAACAGTTTTCACTTAACCTTGTTATTTCAGGTGCACAAGACGCCGTTGTTGTTAAAGAGCAATTGGCCAATGCACAAGTACCAGTGATAATGAGTGCGATGGATAACTTACCAGGCAGCTTTGATTCATTACATGCTCACTTAACCAATGCAGGTGAGCTTGAAAAAGCAGGCGTTAAAGTTTTACTGGCGATTGCAGGAGATGGCAGCCATAACGTGTATCAGTTACGTTTTGACGCCGGTAATGCTGTATCGTATGGCATGACGCAAGAAGGCGCATTAAAAGCAATTACAGCGAATGTAGCGGATGTATTTGGTATTAATGCAGGTCGTATTGCGGTTGGTAAAGCCGCCGACTTGGTGATGTGGAACGATGATCCATTTGAGCTAAACAGTCACGTGACGAAAATGTTTATCAATGGCGTCGAGGTGTCTACTGAATCGCGTCACGATAAACTTAGAGATCGTTACTTGACAGAGTCAAATATGCCCCGTGCATACACTAAGTAAACCTTAGGGTTATAATTAGGCCGCATTCGCGGCCTTTTTTGTATCTACAATTCAACGGATACAAAAAAGGCGCTCAATGAGCGCCTTTTAATTAATCACCTAAAAATTATACTAGCTTAGCTAAAATATCGTTAAATGTAGCACTTGGACGCATTGCATCAAATGCAGCAGAATCGTTAGGTTGGAAATATCCACCTACGTTCATAGAAACACCTTGTGCATCGTTAAGTTCAGAAACAATTTGCTCTTTTTGAGCTTCAAGATCACCAGCTATTTGAGTGAATTGAGCGTTTAGCTCAGCATCATCATTTTGTTTAGCAAGTTCTTGTGCCCAGAATAAAGATAAGAAGAAATGAGAACCACGGTTATCAATTTCGTTTACTTTACGAGATGGAGATTTATTTTCAGCTAGGAAAGTACCTGTTGCTTTATCAAGTGTATCTGCAAGTACTTGTGCTTTAGCGTTACCTGTTGTTGAACTAAGGTGCTCAAGCGAGGCAGCAAGTGCTAAGAATTCACCTAAAGAATCCCAACGCAAGTGGTTTTCTTTTTCGAACTGTTGCACGTGTTTAGGTGCTGAACCACCCGCGCCAGTTTCGAATAAACCACCGCCATTCATAAGCGGCACGATTGAAAGCATTTTCGCACTTGTACCAAGTTCAAGAATTGGGAATAAATCAGTTAAGTAATCACGTAACACGTTACCTGTAACTGAGATAGTGTCTTTGCCTTCTTTGATGCGTGCAAGAGAGAAAAGCGTTGCTTCTAGTGGCGCTAGAATTTGTATATCAAGACCAGCAATATCATGGTTTGGTAAATATGCATTTACTTTTTTAATGATTTGCGCATCGTGAGCACGGTTTTCGTCAAGCCAGAAGACAGCAGGATTACCGGTAGCACGTGCACGGTTTACAGCCAGCTTAACCCAATCTTGGATTGGTGCGTCTTTAACTTGGCACATGCGCCAAATATCGCCTTGCTCAACATTATGCTCAAGTAAAGTAGCGCCATTTGCATCAACAACACGAATTACACCGTCAGCAATCGCTTCGAATGTTTTGTCGTGAGAGCCATATTCTTCTGCTTTTTGAGCCATAAGGCCCACATTTGGTACGCTGCCCATTGTGGTTGGATCAAATGCACCGTGCTCTTTACAAAAATCAATCGTTGCTTGATATACGCTTGAGTAACAACGATCAGGGATAACAAAGCTCGTGTCTTGTAATTTACCGTCGTTATTCCACATCTGACCGCTAGAACGAATAGCAGCAGGCATTGAAGCATCGATAATTACATCGCTTGGAACGTGTAAGTTAGTAATACCACGGTCTGAATCAACCATTGCGATAGCAGGGCGGTTAGAATATACAGCCTGGATATCAGCTTCGATTTCAGTGCGTTTTGTTTCATCTAATGATTGGATCTTAGCGTAAACATCACCTAAACCATTATTTACATCAACACCCAGCTCTTCAAATAACTCGCCATGTTTAGCAAATACGTCTTTATAGAATACTTTTACAGCGTGACCAAAAATGATTGGGTCAGATACTTTCATCATGGTTGCTTTCATATGTAATGAAAACAGCACACCTTTGTCTTGAGCTGCTTGAATTTCAGCTTCTAAGAACGCGTGCAATTTAGATGCGCTGATAGACGATGCATCGATCACTTCACCAGCAAGTAATGGAGTGCTTGCTTTAAGCACAGACACATCACCATTTTTAGCAACGTGCTCAATACGAACATCAGTTGGTGCTTCAACAGTTACTGATTGCTCAGAACCAAAGAAATCACCTTCTGTCATGCTAGCAACGTAAGAGGCAGACTCTTTGCTCCACGCACCCATTGAATGTGGGTTGTTACGTGCATATTCTTTAACAGAGCCAGGTGCACGACGGTCAGAGTTACCTTCACGTAATACAGGGTTTACTGCGCTTCCTTTAATTTTGTCATAGGTCGCTTGAATTGCTTTTTCTTCGTCTGTTTTTGGTTCAGCTGGGTAGTCTGGAAGTGCATACCCTTTGTCTTGTAGTTCTTTGATAACAGCACGTAATTGTGGAACAGACGCACTGATATTCGGTAATTTAATGATGTTAGCTTCAGGTGTCTTAGCAAGCTCACCTAATTCTGCTAGTGCATCGCCAATGCGCTGCTCTTCAGTTAAGTAGTCAGGGAAATTAGCAATTACACGGCCAGCTAAAGAGATGTCACGTGTTTCAACTTCAACACCAGCGGCATTTGTGTATGCTTGAATGATCGGTAGCAAAGAATACGTTGCGAGTGCCGGAGCTTCGTCTGTTTTAGTATAGATAATTTTTGATGTCATCATCATTCCTAGATAGTTGGCATAAAGCCATATTCAACAATGCAAAGAATATCATCACCAATGCTGGCAATGATCAGTCTGTTAGGTGTTAATACTGCGAGTCATTGGCAAGCAATGACATGATTCAATAATCACACCTGACGAACTGGTTTTTAATTTAATGTTATGTAGCCGCTAAATAAATAAGCCATTAGCATAATTTTATCACTAATCAGCCATTTTTAGGCGGTTATAAGCACAAAGAGTGTAACAAGCTTGATGCAAAAGGGCTAATAACAAATCCTACATGGGGCCACTAAAAGGTAATTTCAAGGGTAGAACACTATTTCGAAGTTCAAAATGAAAATAAATTAGATGTATTTTAGATAGTAAAATAGAGGGAAAGTTAAGCGAGGATCTTTACAGGTCGCTCGCTTGTAGTGTTGCACTTCTTTAACAACTACACTAACTCTTCGTTAGGAGCAATATTAGTCGCGTGTAGGCCCTTTGGGCCTTGCTGTAATTCAAATGTTACATCTTGACCAGCTTTAAGTGTTTTATAACCGTCCATTACAATCGTTGAGTAATGTGCGAATATGTCATTCTCGCAGCCGTCTTCCACGATGAAACCAAAACCTTTGGCGTTATTGAACCATTTGACTTTACCACAAGCCATACTTCTACATCCTTCTATAAGTTGACTAATTTAGTTATTCTAAACCGTATAATTTGATAGACTGACTAAGGTTTAATCAATCTATAATTGACTGTAGTTTATTTATACTACCAGTCAAGTGATTTAAACTATTTTTTAACATTTTATTTATTTTTTTATTCAAGTTTGCTTGAGTTCCAAAGACAAGACTATATTTAATTATGAGTGGCATGAAAGATTCAGGTGTTTTAGACACAGTTCGCGATAGTGAAAAGCAAAAGCTACAACCACCGCGGAAATACAAAGTCATTTTAAATAATGATGATTACACGCCTATGGACTTTGTGATAGAAGTACTAGTGACGTTTTTTAATATGGATAGCGATAGAGCAACAGATGTGATGCTTCAAGTTCATCAGAATGGGCGGGCTATCTGCGGTGTTTACACCGCAGATGTTGCACAAACAAAAGTTGAACAGGTAAACCGTTATGCACGTGATAACGAGCATCCACTGCTATGTAGTTGTGAGCAGGAATAATACCAAGGTAGGGTGAACAAAATACCCATCACAACGGTATATAAATAATATCTCATTAAGGGGTTGCCAATGCTAAACAAAGATTTAGAACTAACTTTAAATGCGGCATTTCGTGAAGCACGTACTCGCCGTCATGAATTTATGACCGTGGAGCACCTGTTACTCGCACTTCTAGATAATCCTTCTGCAAGTGAAGCGCTTAATGCGTGCTCTGTTGATATGGCGGTACTTAAAACTGAACTCTCAGAATTTATTGACGAAACTACGCCTGTGATCCCTGATTTAGAAGAGGAGCGTGAGACGCAACCAACGCTGGGGTTCCAAAGAGTATTGCAACGAGCTGTATTTCATGTGCAGTCGTCAGGAAAAAATGAAGTTACCGGCGTTAATGTGCTTGTTGCGATATTTTCAGAACAAGAAAGTCAGGCTGTTTATCTACTGAAAAAGGCAGACATTTCTCGTCTAGATATCGTCAACTATATATCACATGGCGTCGGCAAAACAGACGATGAAATTGGTGGAGGAGAGTCCGACGATATTCATGAAGAAGTTCAAGAAGTGCAGGGTGAAGAACCGACAAAGCTTGATAATTTTACAACTAACTTAAATGTGCAGGCAAAAGAAGGCAACATAGACCCGCTGGTTGGTCGTGATAATGAAGTAGAGCGAACAGTTCAAGTACTATGCAGACGCAAAAAGAACAACCCACTGTTGGTGGGTGAAGCAGGCGTCGGTAAAACGGCAATCGCTGAGGGCTTGGCGTACCGCATAGTTAATGAGCAAGTACCAGACGTTATCGCGGAAGCAGTTGTTTACTCGCTTGATATGGGCGCTTTACTTGCAGGTACAAAGTACAGAGGTGATTTTGAAAAGCGCTTTAAGGCACTGTTAAAAGAGCTTCAGGCGCAACCTGGCGCGATTTTATTTATTGATGAGATACACACCATAATTGGTGCAGGGGCTGCTTCTGGTGGCGTTATGGACGCTTCTAACTTACTTAAGCCGCTTTTGTCTAGTGGTAAATTACGTTGTATGGGTTCTACAACATACAACGAGTATAAAAATATTTTTGAGAAAGACCGTGCGCTTGTTCGTCGTTTTCAAAAAATTGATGTGCTTGAGCCAAGTGTGGCTGATACCACAAAAATTCTTAATGGCTTAAAAGAGCGTTATGAAGAACATCATGGGATTCGTTACACGCAAAAAGCACTTAAAGCAGCTGCTGAACTTAGTGCTAAGTACATTAACGAACGCCATCTGCCTGATAAAGCGATCGACGTTATCGATGAAGCGGGGGCAAGTCAGCGTTTACAACCGAGTTCTAAACGTAAAAAAACGATTGGCGTTGCAGATATAGAATCCATTGTTGCTAAAATGGCGCGCATCCCGCAACAAAGTGTTTCTTCAAGTGATAAAGAAACACTTAAGAATCTTGATCGTAACCTTAAAATGCTTGTTTTTGGGCAAGATCAATCAATTGATGCATTAACTTCGGCAATTCGCTTGTCGCGTTCGGGACTATCAAACGAAGACAAACCAGTGGGGTCGTTCTTATTTGCAGGCCCTACGGGTGTTGGTAAAACAGAGGTGACTAAGCAGCTTGCTAAATGTATGGGTGTTGAATTTATACGTTTTGACATGTCTGAGTATGTAGAACGTCATGCTGTGAGTCGTTTAATTGGCGCGCCTCCTGGTTATGTTGGTTTTGAGCAGGGGGGGTTATTAACTGAGGCGGTCATTAAAAATCCGCATTCGGTTGTACTGCTAGATGAAATAGAGAAAGCACACTCTGATATCTACAATATTTTATTGCAGGTAATGGATCACGGTACATTAACCGATAATAATGGCCGCAAAGCGGACTTTAGAAATGTTGTTGTTGTTATGACCACCAATGCGGGTGTGCAAGAGACGGTTCGTAAATCAATAGGGTTTACTGAGCAAGATCATTCACATGATGCAATGAGTGAAATAAACAAAGTGTTTTCACCTGAGTTTAGAAACCGTTTAGATAACATTATTTGGTTTAACCACCTAGAACGCGATGTGATCTTATTGGTAGTCGATAAGTTTATTGTTGAGCTGCAAGCTCAGCTTGATAAAAAATCGGTTAACCTTGAACTCACATCAAAAGCGCGAGAATGGCTGGCGGACCAAGGTTATGACAAAGCAATGGGTGCACGACCAATGGGGCGTGTTATTCAAGAACAACTTAAAAAGCCACTGGCTAATGAGATTTTGTTTGGTGAGTTAATTGAAGGAGGCACAGTTAAAGTGTCACTGAAAGATAAAAAATTGCGTTTTGATTTTGAAACCGATTTAACACCAGCATAATTTCTGTAATTTGCAGACAACAAAAAGCCCAGCATATGCTGGGCTTTTTGTTTATTAAATGTAATAGTCTGCGAGTTGCTTTCTATTACATTTAATAAACGCTTAAAGCTAATGTAGCAAGTAACTAAGTTACTTAATCAACTTAGCTAAAAACTTGATATTTCGTTAACGCACTAACTTAGCGAGCACGGAATACGATGCGACCTTTCGATAAATCGTATGGGGTCATTTCTACGGTAACTTTATCGCCGGTTAAAATACGAATATAATTTTTACGCATTTTACCTGAAATGTGAGCCACTACTACGTGACCATTTTCAAGCTCAACTCGGAACATTGTATTTGGTAAAGTATCAAGGACCGTTCCTTGCATTTCGATTACGTCTTCTTTCGCCATGTTTAGCGTAACACCTCTTTAATAGTTAAACGATGCAGATTTTGCCCAAAATACACCAATAAGTAAAGCTACAGCGGCTATTTTTGTAAATTAAATGGCCAGCCAAATGTCACCAACTCTATTTTCGGCAGGTAAAAACTGTGTTTTGTATCGCATTTTAGCGCATTCGTCTATTTGATAACCTAAATAGACATATTCTTTATTAAACGTTTGGGCGAACTTTATCTGCTCTAAGATCATTAAAGTGCCTACACTGAAGTGTTCATAGTCTGGGTCAAAAAAAGTATAAATAGCAGATATAGCGTTGTTCATACAATCAGTTACAGCAACCGCAACCAGTGTATTATCATCCCAAAGTTCAATAAACGTAATGGGTAACCAGTGACAAAATAAAAAACTTTGGTATTGTGATTGTTCAGGTGGAAACATCGAACCATCCTGATGGCGCTCGGTTATGTATTTGCTATAGAGTGGATAATATTCAGGGCGCTCTTGCTCTGAATATTTTACTTTAAAGCGTGTTTTTGCTTTATTAAGTTTACGTTTTTGCGATTTTGATGGCGAAAAGTCCTGAGCTAAAACACGCACAGACTTGCAAGCACTGCATGCTGGGCAGTGAGGGCGGTAAATTTGGTCACCACTTCGGCGAAAACCTAAACCAAGTAACGATTCAAATTTACTACTGCTGTAACAACTTGGATCTAAAATAACCAGTAATTGTTCTTGGCGGTCGCCTAAATAACTGCAATCAAATTGTTGGCTCAAGCCTAAACGTGCTGGAAGATGTTCAGTCATAAATTGCCGTAAGCTCCTGAGCTTGCCACATAGTGGCCGGGATTTTGTAACTTGCTGCTTGTTCAAGTTTAGTTAAAAAATCAGCTCTAGGTACAACTTTTTCACCTAAAGACATTAAATAGGGGTTTTCTAGTTGGCAATCAATGAAATGGGCATTGTGGCGTTTAAGCCAATTTACCAGCGCCCACATCGCAAGCTTTGAACAATTTGTTTGGTGATGGAACATAGACTCGCCGCAAAACACCCCAGTTTGCATTATGCCGTACAAACCACCAACAAGGCTGTCGTCATCCCACACCTCAACACTGTGGGCTAGAGAGTCTAAATGGGCTTGTTTATAGGCATTGAGCATATCATCGGTGATCCACGTCCCTTCAGCGTCAATCCGTTGCTGCTGACAAGCTTCAATCACCTCATCAAAAGCGGTGTTAATCGTCACCGTAACGGGGTGTTTTCGTAAATGCTTACGCAAACTTTTACTGACATAAAAATCAGCAAACTCAATAATGCCACGCTCACTCGGCGACCACCACATAATAGGTTCGTATTCACTAAACCACGGAAAAACCCCCTGACTATAAGCGCTTTTTAACCGCGAAACAGATAAACAGCCACCTACAGCAAGCAGCCCATCAGGATCATCTAGAGCATGCTGCGGATCAGGAAAATTAAAATGGTTTTGGGATAATTGATAAAGTTGTTTTGTCATCACACCGTTTCTTGTTACTACGCGAGCAGATAAATTGTAACTTGTTGCTTTAAAATCACAAACAACAAATTCTAGGCATAAAAAAAGCGCGTTATAAAAACGCGCTTATTTGAACCATTAACTCAATCTAATTAGCTAACAACTTTAACTGGTACTGCTTGTGCAGCATCATATTTAGTTGTCATTGCTTCTTCAACTGGTGTGAATGATGTCAGATCAATGCCTTCAACTGAAGACTTATACTCTTCCATAGTCGGGAAACGACCAAGTACAGTAGAAAGTACTACCAATGGCGTAGAACCTAGTAGTGATTCACCTTTTTTCTCAGATGTATCGGCTACTACACGGCCTTGGAAAAGACGTGTTGAAGTAGCAATAACAGTATCGCCTGGTTCAGCTTTCTCTTGGTTACCCATACATAAGTTACAGCCTGGGCGTTCTAGGTATAAAATGTTTTCATACTTAGTACGTGCCGCTGTTTTAGGTTTTGCATCGTCAAACTCAAAACCAGCGTACTTAGCTAGGATATCCCAATCGCCTTCAGCTTTAAGCTCATCAACAATGTTATATGTTGGTGGCGCAACAACCAATGGTGCTTTGAATTCAATTGAACCATTTTTCTTTTCAAGGTTACGTAGCATGTGAGCAATGATTTTCATATCGCCCTTATGAACCATACACGAACCAACAAAGCCTAAATCAACTGGCTTGTCGTTGTAGAAAGATACCGGGCGGATCACATCGTGCGTATAACGCTTCGATACATCATCGTTATTTACGTCTGGATCGGCAATCATTGGTTCAACGATTTGGTCTAAATCAACCACAACTTCAGCGTGGTATTTAGCGTTGTCATCTGGAGATAGAGCAGGCTCTTCACCAGATTGGATGCCCGCGATACGCTTGTCAGCTAAGTCAATAAGACCTTGCAGCGTTTGTGCTTCGTTATCCATGCCTTTGTTGATCATGATTTGAATGCGTGTTTTCGCCAGTTCAATTGACTTGATCAGTGTTTCGTCATTAGAAATACAGATTGACGCTTTCGCTTTCATTTCTGCAGTCCAGTCAGTGAAGGTAAACGCTTGGTCAGCCATCAAGGTACCGATGTGTACTTCGATGATACGGCCTTGGAACACGTTCTCGCCACCAAATTGCTTAAGCATTTGCGCTTGCGTTGCATGTACAACGTCGCGGAAATCCATGTGCTTAGCCATTTTTCCTTTAAAGGTCACTTTAACTGAATCAGGAATTGGCATCGCTGATTCACCCGTTGCTAGGGCAACAGCAACAGTTCCTGAGTCGGCACCAAATGCAACACCTTTTGACATACGTGTATGCGAGTCACCACCAATGATGATTGCGCGGTCGTCTATTGTAATGTCGTTCAATACTTTATGGATAACGTCAGTCATTGCATGGTAAACGCCTTTCGGGTCACGTGCAGTGATAAGACCAAACTTATTCATAAACGCCATTAGTTTTGGAATATTTGCTTGCGCTTTGCTATCCCACACTGAAGCCGTATGACAACCTGATTGATATGCACCATCAACAAGTGGTGAAATCGTTGAAGCAGCCATTGCTTCAAGCTCTTGAGAAGTCATTGGACCGGTTGTATCTTGTGAACCAACAATGTTCACCTTAACACGCACGTTTGAACCAGCGTGCAGTGGAGAGTCAGAAAGCACACCTACCGCATTACGGTTAAAGATTTTTTCTACTGCTGTTAGGCCTTGGCCTTCATGCGAAATTTCTTTTGAAGGAGCATAGACAAGGGGTGTATCAATACCTAGCGTTTCAGCAGCAAATGTTTGAAGCTTTTTACCAAATACAACAGCGTAAGAACCGCCTGCTTTCATGAATTCAACTTTTTGTGGTGTGAATGCTGATGAAATATCCGCTAATTCTTTGTCACCGTTATAAAGCTTCTTCTCTTTCGTATTGATTGTTAATACAGTGCCCGTTGCCACAGAGTATGCTTCTTCAAGTACAGCATCGCCATTAGCATCAGTTACTGTGTTACCGTTTTCATCGGTTTTCTTCACCCAGTTTTTAAGGTCAAGACCAATACCACCCGTTACATCAACCGTGGTTAAGAAGATTGGTGCGATCCCATTTGTACCCGCAACAACAGGGGCAATGTTAATAAATGGAACGTAAGGACTTGCTTGTTTACCAGCCCAAAGTGCCACGTTATTAACACCCGACATACGAGATGAACCAACGCCCATCGTGCCTTTTTCTGCTATAAGCATAACTTTAGCTTGTGGGTGTTTTTTCTGAAGTTCAACAATCTCTTGTTGTGCTTCTTCAGTGATCATACATTTACCGTGTAATTCACGGTCAGCACGTGAATGTGCTTGATTACCTGGAGAAAGTAAATCAGTCGAGATATCACCTTCACCAGCAATGTAGGTTACCACATCGATTTTTTCTTCGATGCCAGGTAGCTTGGTGAAGAACTCAGCTTGTGCAAAGCTTTCTAACAAATCTTTAGCAACAGCGTTGCCTGCTTCATAGGCTGCTTTTAAGCGAGCCATGTCTGCATCGTATAAGAATACTTGAGTCTTCAGTACGTCAGCGGCTTGTGCAGCGATAGTTGCGTCTTCACCAAATGCCAAATCAATGAGCATTTCGATTGATGGACCACCTTTCATGTGTGAAAGTAGTTCAAATGCAAAATCGACAGTGATTTCTTCTACAGACTCTTCGCCTAGAATAATTTCTTTTAGGAACTGTGCTTTTACGCCCGCAGCACTTGTTGTACCAGGTAAGGTATTGTAGATAAAGAAATTCAAAGAATCTTTACGGTGCTCATTATTTGTGTCTTTAATTTGAGCAATGATTTCAGATAGTAACTCTGCGCTGTCGATTGGTTTTGGGTTTAATCCAAGTTCCGTTTTACGGGTTTGGATTTCTTCCATATATTGTGTATACAAACTCATAGAAAACTCTCGGTATATTTACTTGATATGAAGCTGAGCATTTTAACTGATTTTCAGTTACGAGTAATGCCCAAATGAACAAAGTGTTTTGCCTAGCTATAATAATAGCCAGTTTTACTTGCTATACTTTGACGATACTAATTGCATTACTTTAGATCCTATCGCACTTATCCCATTACTTGTATATATAAAATGAATTTTCACTATAATTACCATGAATAGTGGTTAGTATAAAGCGCACATTTAGCTATGTAATATAAGTTATAGATGAGTACGGCTAAAAAAGCAGTTCTACCTTTGTCTAGCAATTAACATTTTAATGTGTTTTTTTTAAAAATAAAAAAGGGCTGATATATCAGCCCTCAAAAATACTATTAAATTGTAACTTACAAATTATCTAAATAACGTTCAGCATCAAGAGCAGCCATACAACCCGTGCCTGCAGATGTAATTGCTTGGCGGTAGATATGGTCAGATACATCACCTGCTGCAAATACGCCTGGTACGCTTGTTTGTGTCGCATTACCATTAAGCCCAGACTCAACAACTAAATAGCCATCTTTCATTTCTAACTGGTCAACAAACATGTCTGTGTTTGGCTTATGACCAATAGCGATAAATACACCGGCTAAATCAAGTTCTTCAGTCGCGTCAGAGTGAGCATCTTTAATGCGGATACCTGTGACACCCATTTGGTCGCCAAGTACTTCATCTAAAGTACGGTTGTAATGTAATACAACATTACCATTAGCTGCTTTCTCTGCTAGACGGTCCGCTAATATTTTTTCACTGCGGAAGCTATCACGACGGTGAATAACATGTACTTCATCTGCAATGTTTGAAAGGTAAAGTGCTTCTTCAACCGCAGTATTACCACCACCAACTACTGCTACTTTTTGGCCTTTATAGAAAAAACCATCACAGGTAGCACACGCTGATACACCGCGACCTTGAAAATTTGTCTCAGACTCTAGGCCTAAATATTTAGCTGAGGCACCCGTTGCAATAATGAGCGCATCACATGTATACGTTCCCTGATCACCCGTTAAAGTAAATGGGCGCTTTGACACATCAACTTTATTAATGTGGTCAAAAACAATTTCAGTTTCAAAACGTTCAGCATGCTCTTTCATACGATCCATAAGGGCAGGACCTGTTAAACCATGAGCATCGCCTGGCCAGTTTTCAACTTCAGTTGTGGTTGTAAGTTGTCCACCTTGCTGCATACCTGTAATTAATACTGGGTTTAAATTAGCACGTGCTGCATATACCGCTGCTGTGTATCCGGCAGGGCCTGAACCTAAAATTAGTAACTTACAATGTTTTGCTTCACTCATGTTTTTTATCCTAAACGTTTTGATAGCGTATTAATGTGCCCGATTTTAAGAGAAACAAGGGGGAAGTAAATAAAAGCGCTGATTATTTTTTTGAGCAAATCACACAGCTGTCAAATATTGTGTACTAGATGTGTACAAAATGACGAATCTGTATGATATATGAACTATTAAACCACTATTAATCTAAGTACTATCGTTAATTCATGACCAAATTGATTTTTTTTGATATGTTTTAGCTAATTTTGATTTGTGGCCCTCCAGTAGGGTGACCTAAATGAATAGGCAACTATGTTATTTTGGCAGGAAAAACCCGCATTTGGGTTGACTTCAAAAGACGTTAACGTCTTAACCAATGCACAGCAGTATCGCTCACAACTACTTGCTTTAATCGCAAGCGCGCAAACACGTATTTATATCACAGCGCTTTATTTACAAGATGATGAAGCAGGTAGAGAAGTGCTTGAAGCACTTCATCAAGCATCACTAGCAAAACCAGAACTTGAAATAAAAGTACTGGTTGATTTTCATCGTGCCCAAAGAGGATTAATTGGCGCTGCAAAGTCTGACGGAAACGCCAGCTTATATTGCGATTATAAACAAAAGTTCCAATCGAACGTTCAGGTTTACGGTGTGCCAGTCAAGGCAAAAGAATTGTTTGGTGTATTGCATTTAAAAGGCTTTGTTATTGACGATACACTTTTATACAGTGGTGCAAGTTTAAATAATGTGTATCTACAGCATAGTGAACGATATAGACTCGATCGCTATTTTCTCGTGAAGCAAGCATTTTTATGTAACGCTGTTGTTGATTTTATTGAGGATCAACTTCTTAGTTCAGAGGCTGTACCACGAATAGATACGCGCCCACTCACGCAATTTAATGACATTAAGCTTGCTCAAAAGCAACTCATGCGCGCACTAAAGCAAACACGTTATGCACATGCAGCCCACGAAAACGACCAGCCTTTGGGTGTCAGACTGTTTTTGGGATTAGGACGACGTAATAACGAACTCAATAGAGCAATCAAATCATTATTTGATACCACAGAGCGAGAGCTTGTACTTTATACACCATACTTCAATTTTCCTGCTCCTTTGATGCGTTCATTAAGGCGTTTATTAAAGCAGGGGAAGGAGGTAACCATTGTAGTAGGTGATAAAACGGCGAATGACTTTTACCTTCCGCCTAGTGAGCCGTTCAGTAAAATAGGTGCCTTGCCGTATTTATACGAAACAATCCTACTTAAGTTCTTAAAATCTCACAAACGTCACATTACAAATGGCAACCTAAATGTGTACTTGTGGAAGCATGAAAGTAACTCATTTCATTTGAAAGGCATTTGTGCTGATCGACAATATCATTTACTCAGTGGGCATAATTTAAACCCAAGAGCATGGGGCTTAGATATTGAAAATGGGATTTTCTTAGATGATCCACAGCAATCTTTAATGCCTGCGATTGATAATGAAAAAGCAGAAATTCTTAAACATTGTAGACGCCTAAACGGCCCGGAAGATTTAGAGACTATGGACGACTACCCTCAAGCAGTAAAAAAACTGTTAGGGCAGGCTAAACGCGTTAAAGTTGATTTTATAATTAAGCGCTTTATCTAACTTAGGGTATAGGAACAAAAAGAAAAAGCAGCTAAATTAGCTGCTTTTTTAATGTTTATACCAAAGCGGTTACTCAGGTATAGTTATAACAATCATCTTTATGCGTTTTCTACTGCAGTGCGGGGGTCTACGTATGCCATGTTGAACGCTTCAGCTACTTCTTTATAAGTAACTTGGCCTTTGATTACGTTAAGACCTTCAAGGAAGTTTGCGTCATCTAATAATGCTTTCTTGTAACCTTTGTTTGCAAGGTTAATGATGAAAGGCAATGTAGCATTGTTAAGTGCAAATGTAGAAGTACGCGGAACAGCTCCAGGCATGTTAGCAACACAGTAGTGAACAACCTCATCAACGATGAAAGTAGGATCAGCGTGAGTGGTTGCTTTAGATGTTGCGATACAACCACCTTGGTCGATTGCAACATCAACGATTGCTGAACCAGGCTTCATTGCTTTGATGTGTTCTGCTGTAACAAGCTTAGGTGCAGCAGCACCCGGGATCAATACACCACCAATTACTAAGTCAGCGTCTAGTACGTGCTTTTCAAGTGCATCAGCTGTTGAGTAAATAGCTTTAACTTTATTACCAAACTGTGCATCAAGTGCGCGTAGTACATCAATGTTACGGTCAAGAACAACAACATCAGCACCAAGGCCTACAGCCATTTGTGCCGCACTGCGACCAACCATGCCGCCGCCAATTACAACAACTTTAGCAGGCTCAACACCAGGTACACCGCCAAGTAACATGCCACGGCCGTGGTTTGATTTTTCAAGGGCTTGTGCACCTGCTTGAATTGACATACGGCCAGCAACTTCGCTCATAGGCGCTAGAAGTGGTAATCCACCGCGCGAATCAGTCACTGTTTCATAAGCGATACAGATTGCTTTGCTCTTAACAAGGTCTTCAGTTTGTGGAAGATCCGGTGCAAGGTGCAGGTAAGTGAAAAGAATTTGGTCTTCACGTAACATTGCACGCTCAACAGCTTGTGGCTCTTTTACTTTTACGATCATATCTGCTTTTGCGAATACATCAGCCGCTGTCGGTAAAATTTCAGCACCTGCAAGTGTATAATCTTCATTCGTAAAACCAATGCCCATACCTGCATTAGTTTCAACAATCACTTGGTGGCCGTGATTAACAAGTTCACGAACACTCGCTGGAACCATACCTACACGGTATTCATGGTTTTTAATTTCTTTAGGTACACCAATAATCATAAGTTTTGCCTTGTTGGAACGGGGTAAATTTTTTCACTATTATATTCACGATTAGCCAGTGTGTCTCACCTTTTTTTAAATGTAATCTAGTGATATAATCTAAAAAACAACTTTAATTAGTGTAATAAACTGGTTGGCCCTATGCATGAATTATTAGACCGTATTGACCGTAAAATTTTGATGGAATTACAACACGATGGGCGAATTTCTAATGTGGAACTGGCCCGACGAGTTGGCCTAAGCGCTACGCCCTGCCTAGAGCGCGTAAAAAAACTTGAGCGTGAAGGTTACATTGTAGGCTACAAAGCGGTTGTTGACCCAGCCAAGTTAGGACAGGGGTTATCGGTGTATGTTGAAGTGACCATTACTAAAACCTCACCCGACGTGTTTGATGAATTTAGTGCCGCAGTAAAAAAGCACGATGAAATCATAGAATGTCATTTGGTATCAGGTAATTTCGACTTTTTACTGAAAACACGGGTTAATGATATGTCAGAGTACCGTGGCGTGCTTGGTGATATACTTTTGAAGCTACCTAATGTCAGTGAAAGCCGAACCTATGTGGTGATGGAAGAAGTGAAAGGTGAGCAAGGCGTCATCATTCGCCCATACATCGCATAAACTGTAAAATTTTGTTCATAATCGGCTAAGCAGTTAGTGTATATGATAAAGTGCAACAAAAAGTATTTCCTGCTAAGGTATTCTATTGCTGGGCAATGAAGACACTGAAATAAGAAAAATGAGGAATAGGGAATTATGCGCCTAAACGGTGTGCAAAGGCTATTAGAAACCGGGCTAATTATAAGCAGTTTTGCTGCCATATTCATATTATGTGCATTAATTAGCTTTGATCCTGCTGATCCATCATGGTCTCAAACAGGTGAGTTTCACCAAGTAAATAATGTAACAGGCGCCGCAGGTGCTTGGATAGCTGATATTTTATTACTCACCTTTGGTTGGTTGGCTTATTTAGTGCCTGCTGCAATTCAAGTATTTGGCTACCTTATATTTAAGCAACCTCACAAAATTTTTCAGTTAGATTATACCACTCTCTCTTTGAGAGTAATTGGCTTTGCCTTGTTTATTACCTCAGCCACAGCCATAAGCAGTATAAACTTTGACGATATTTATAATTTTTCATCGGGTGGTGTCGTAGGGGATGTCATTGCAGGCGCAATGATGCCTGCGTTTAATTTTACGGGTACATCTATCTTATTACTGTGCTTCTTTTTTGCAGGTTTAACACTGCTAACAGGCGTGTCATGGGTGCAGTTTGTTGACTTTTTAGGCGATTGGGTCGTTCGTATATACAAGTGCATCGTGTCAAAAGTGAGTGGATGGCTCAATCGTGAGCGAGATGCTATCCAAGTTGACGATGAAGTCGACGTTAATGAACCCACAGCACAAACTCATGCAATCACGTTTAACGATGAGCACAAAGCAGAACAACCAGCAAAGCGCTTTACGGCAGACCAAATGCAGAGCCAACCGCAGCATAATGCGTTTGATGAGCTCGATGATATTCTTGACCAAGAAATCAATTTTAGTGCCATTGATGATGAGCCAATGGATACTGCCGCGGCACTTAATGCACTCGATCAAAGTCATGTAGCTGAACCTGAAAAACCAGTAACGACGGTTGTTTCACCCGCACGGCCTATGCCTAAGCCAAAAAGTAACTATCAGCCGCCACCAACGGCAAAAGAAAAGTTTGAACAGTTGCTTGATGAGCAGCCGCCAAGTGCGCCATTGCCAACACTCGATTTATTAGATAGACCGGACAAAGCAAAAAACCCTATTTCACCCGAAGAGCTTGAAGCTGTATCACGTTTAGTAGAAACCAAATTACTTGATTTTAACGTACAAGCTGCGGTTGTTGGCGTATACCCGGGCCCTGTTGTGACACGATTTGAACTTGATTTAGCGCCAGGTATTAAGGTGTCTAAAATTACTGGGTTAGCAAAAGACTTGGCCCGTTCATTATCAGCGGTGAGCGTGCGTGTTGTTGAAGTTATCCCAGGTAAAACCTACGTAGGGATTGAACTGCCAAATAAACACCGTGAAATAGTCCGTTTATCAGAGGTTATTGACGCCCCAAAATTTGAGCAAAACCCATCGCCATTGACCATGGTATTAGGTAAAGACATTGCGGGTGAGCCAATTTGTGCTGACTTAGGAAAAATGCCTCATTTACTGGTTGCGGGCACAACAGGTTCAGGAAAGTCAGTGGGCGTTAATGTAATGATATTAAGCTTACTGTACAAATCAGGCCCTGATGATGTGCGTATGATCATGATTGACCCTAAAATGTTGGAACTTTCTGTTTACGAAGGCATCCCACATTTATTGTGTGAAGTTGTCACAGATATGAAAGAAGCCGCCAATGCATTACGTTGGTGTGTGGGCGAAATGGAGCGCCGTTATAAATTAATGTCGGCATTGGGTGTACGTAACTTAAAAGGCTACAATCAAAAAGTATTGGATGCTAAAGAAGCGGGTTACCCTATATTAGACCCTTTATTTAAAGACACCGACGGCATGAAAGACGGCCCCGATGAACTAGATAAGTTACCAAGCATTGTTGTTGTTATTGACGAATTTGCTGACATGATGATGATTGTAGGTAAAAAAGTAGAAGAGTTGATTGCGCGTATTGCGCAAAAAGCGCGTGCCGCAGGCATACACCTTGTGCTGGCTACACAGCGACCATCAGTCGATGTGATAACAGGTCTTATTAAGGCTAATATACCAACCCGTATGGCGTTTCAGGTTTCAAGTAAAATTGACTCGCGCACGATCTTAGATCAACAAGGCGCCGAGAACCTGCTTGGTATGGGGGACATGTTGTATTTACCACCGGGTACCAGCGTACCTGTGCGTGTACATGGCGCGTTTGTTGACGATCATGAAGTGCATGCCGTTGTGGATGATTGGAAAAAACGGGGTAAGCCGAACTACGTAGACGAAATTTTAAATGGTGATGCCACAGAAGATATACTACTGCCAGGTGAAGCCAGCGAGAGTGCGGATGAAGAATCAGATCCGCTTTATGATGAAGCCGTTTCATTTGTTATCGAAACTGGCAAGGTGTCAGTGTCGAGTGTGCAACGTAAGCTGCGTGTGGGATATAACCGTGCAGCACGTCTAGTCGAACAGATGGAAACGTCGGGTATTGTGAGCGCGCCAGGCCATAACGGTGCTCGCGATGTATTAGTGCCCAACAGTGGAGCAAATTAAATGAACAAGATTAAATATGTAGCATTAGCCGTAAGTTGTTTTTTATCTACCACCGCGATGGCCAGTGATAGCCAAACGTTGCAAGATAAATTAGCCGATTTAAAAAGCTTTCAAGCGCAATTTTTGCAACAAGTGAACGACGAACAAGGTCAATCGATTATGCAAGGCCAAGGTAACATTGCGTTACAACAACCTATGATGATCCGTTGGCAGCAAGCCAGCCCTGACGACACGTTATTTGTATCAAATGGTGATAAAACGTATTACTTCGACAGTTTTGCTGAACAAGTTACGATCATGAACACAAACAGCTTGATTGATTCAACACCGTTTGTATTACTCACTTCAAAAAACCCTGCGCAATGGCAAAAGTACCAAGTAAAAGCCACTGTGAATGGGTTTAGCGTGACACCAAATAAAGGTGTTGAAAGCCAAGTCGAACAATTAGATATTATTTTTGCCAAAGACCAAGTTGGGCTTGAGCTATTGCGCGTAAAAGACAGCTCAGGGCAATCTTCAACATTCACTTTTAGCGACGCTAAAGTGAATGAGCAACTGACAACCACTACCTTTGAATTTATCATTCCAGAAAACGTTGAGATAGACGACCAAAGCCAAGGCGAATAATTACCGTGAGTAATTTAGGCTTTAACTTTGCTCCTGATGTGCGCCCACTCGCGGCGCGCATGCGACCTTTGCGTTTAGAAGAATACATCGGTCAACAACATTTACTTAGTCAAGACAAACCTTTATACCAAGCAATCCTCGCAGGGCGATGTCATAGCTTAATTTTATGGGGACCACCGGGCGTAGGTAAAACCACGTTAGCACAAATTATTGCAAATCATGCCGATGCATCATTGATTCAAATGTCGGCAGTGACAGCCGGAATTAAAGATATTCGTGATGCGGTAACGCATGCACAGACTAATTTAGAGGGGCGCGGACAGCGCACTTTGTTATTTGTTGATGAAGTACACCGCTTTAATAAATCTCAGCAAGATGCTTTTTTACCCCATATTGAAGATGGCACCTTTATATTTGTTGGCGCAACCACAGAGAACCCGTCGTTTGCGTTAAATAACGCGATTCTATCTCGTGCCCGCGTATATGTGCTTAAATCCTTGCAAGAAGCCGATTTACATTTAGTTATAGAGCGCGCCCTTGCAAGCGATGATGAGCTTAGCACTAAAACCATCACTCTTGCTGATAACGCTAAAAAAGCACTGTGCCAAGCCAGCGATGGCGATGCCCGTAAAGTATTAAACTTACTTGAGCAAGCGATTGATTTAACCACAGAGCATAATGATCAATATTTAGTGGATGAACACGTATTAAGCCAAGTGCTGCCAACACATTTAGCCAAATATGATAAAGGCGGCGATGAATTTTACGATTTGATCTCCGCGTTTCATAAGTCAGTGCGTGGGAGTTCCCCCGATGGTGCGTTGTATTGGTATTGCAGAATTCTAGCAGGCGGTGGTGACCCGCTGTATGTGGCAAGGCGTTTACTTGCTATTGCCACAGAAGACATCGGCAATGCGGACCCAAGAGCAATGGACGTTGCGCTTAATGCATGGGATATATTTCAACGAGTTGGGCCAAGTGAAGGCGAGCGTGCCATAGCACAAGCAACGATTTACCTAGCCAGTGCACCTAAAAGTAATGCTGTGTATGCTGCGTTTAACAAAGCCAAAGCGGATGCACAAAATGCACCCAGTTACCCAGTGCCCGAACATTTGCGTAATGCCCCCACTAATTTAATGAAAGATTTAGGCTATGGCGCAGAGTATCGTTATGCGCATAACGAAGAAGGCGCGTTTGCAGCGGGTGAAAACTATTTCCCTGAGCAAATTGCCGACACCCAATATTATTTTCCTACAGAGCGTGGGCTTGAACAAAAAATTAAGCAAAAGCTTGATTACCTCAAAGAGCGTGATCAGCAAAGTGGCATAAAGCGTTATGACAACTCTTAAGATTTACCTGATGATTGCAGCGGGTGGGGCATCCGGTGCCTGTTTACGCTTTTTTATTAGCGAAACCATGCTAAAACTGCTGGGTAGGGGATTCCCTTTTGGCACGTTGGCGGTTAATATTCTGGGTTCATTGTTGATGGGCGTATTATACGGTTTGATAGAGCGCGAAATTATCACCGTCAGCCCCGCTAAATCCCTTATCGGAATTGGCTTTCTAGGTGCATTGACCACCTTTTCTACATTCTCAATGGATTCGTTGTTGCTTTTGCAACAAGGTCATTTTGTTAAAATGGCCCTCAATATCGTCTTAAATGTGACGGTGTGTATTTTTATGGCTTGGCTGGGCCTTCAGCTGGTAATGCAAAAAGGTTAAAAAACTAACATGTTAGATTCTAAATTATTACGTCAAGATATCGAACAAACAGCCGCGCGCTTAGCTGCCCGTGGTTACGAACTAGATACAGCGACTGTCAGCGCACTTGAAGAAAAACGTAAAACACTGCAAGTAAAAACACAAGAATTACAAAGTGAGCGTAATAGCCGTTCCAAAGCAATTGGCCAAGCAAAAGCAAAAGGCGAAGACGCACAACCATTACTTGACGCAGTAAGCAGCCTAGGTGCTGAGTTGGATAGCGTTAAAGCTGAGCAAGATGAAATATTAGAACAGCTTAAGCAAATCTCATTGGCTATTCCTAATTTACCTGATGAATCAGTACCAGCGGGTGCTGACGAGTCTGAAAATGTTGAAATTTTAACGTGGGGCGAGCCTAAAAAGTACGATTTTGAAGTTAAAGATCACGTTGACTTAGGCCAAGATTTAAACGGCCTAGATTTTGAAATGGGTGTTAAAATCACCGGCTCTCGTTTTACTGTTATGCGCGGCGCAACGGCACGCATGCACCGTGCGCTAGTGCAATTCATGCTAGATACCCACACAGACAAAAACGGCTACACAGAAATGTACGTGCCATATTTAGTTAACCGCGACAGCCTATACGGTACAGGTCAGCTACCTAAATTCGCTGAAGACTTATTCCATACCAAAGGTTTAGTAAACGATGATGGCGAAGAGCAAGAAGGCTTTAGCTTAATTCCAACAGCAGAAGTACCGCTTACTAACAGCGCCCGTGATGAAATTTACGACGAAAAAGACTTACCAATTCGTTTAACTGCGCACACGCCGTGCTTTAGAAGTGAAGCGGGCAGTTATGGCCGTGATACCCGAGGCCTTATCCGTCAGCATCAGTTTGATAAAGTAGAGCTTGTACAACTCGTAAAACCAGAAGATTCAATGCACGCACTCGAGGAGCTAACAGGTCACGCTGAGCAAATCTTACAAGCATTAGAATTACCATACCGTAAAGTGATTTTATGTATGGGCGACATGGGCTTTGGTTCAGCAAAAACTTACGATTTAGAAGTATGGTTACCAGCACAAGATACGTACCGCGAAATCTCATCATGTTCAAACATGCATGATTTCCAAGCGCGCCGTATGCAAGCACGTTTTCGCCGCGAAGGTGAGAAAAAGCCAGAGTTACTACATACATTAAATGGCTCAGGCCTAGCGGTTGGCCGTACCCTTGTAGCAATACTTGAAAACTACCAACAAGCTGACGGTTCAGTTGTAGTACCAGAAGTACTTCGCCCGTACATGGGTGGACTTGAAGTGATTAAATAAGCTTGTTAAAGCTTTAGAGCTGTAAGTTTTAAGCTTTAAGAAGAGAAGCCGCTGTTTGTAACGAACAGCGGCTTTTTTATTAATTAAGGTTTAGTTTGCAAGTTAGCAAGAGTAAAGTTATCGAGCTGTGAGATTAATTCGGTGTGATGCTCACCGCGTAGGAGTAGGCTTTAGCCATGATTTTATCAAGTTCACATGAAGGTTAAGCTTTTGGCATTAAAGCTTCTGTTCATCTGTAAGACGTGCTTTAGCGCTTTTTTGAACCAGCTTTATAACCTAGAAAAAGGACTAATTACGCCATTAGCACCTTGTTGTTTATACCCAAGTCACCTCAATACACTGAATTCAGCGTTTCACAGGGGCTTAATATCAAGGCGTTACTTTGCAAGAATGGCAGCCCCTTTTAAGAAGTATATTTAAAGTGAGTTTAAAAAGTAACAACACTTGTCTTTTTGAATAAAAAGATCAAGAAAACACAGCTGCCTGCTTGATCTGAGCTTTCTAATAAGTGACCCCTTTGGTTTCCAATCACTGCACTACGATGAATCAACTTACTTAACTGCATTGAAAAGCCACGGTTAACAGCCGTGGTTTTTTATGTTTAGGCTTTATCAATCGGGCTCATTGTATTGCTAAATCGGCTGCCAATTACATGGGTATAAAGCTCTGTTGTTTTTAAATCTGTATGACCTAATAACTCTTGTACTGTACGAATATCGCAGCCATTGACCAATAATTGTGTTGCAAATGTATGTCTAAATGTATGCGCTTTAACACTTTTAGTTAGTTTAGCTGCTAGTACCGCTTTTCTAAGCTGCTTCCTAAAAGAAGTTTCATGAAGGTGGTGACGGCAAATATAACCGTCGTAAGGGTGCACGCATCGAGTAGATGAGGGAAATAGATACTGCCATGAAAAATCTTTAGCGGCATTACCATATTTTCTTAATAGTGCAGGGGGTAATGATGTTAAACCATACCCCTGTGCTAAGTCATTGCTGTGTGTATTTTTAACGTACTCAATTTGATTATTTAAATCATCATTTAATGATTTAGGTAATAAAGTATAACGGTCTTTTTTACCTTTACCGCGAAAAACAAATAATGTGTTATTTTCAAGGTTTAGGTCTTTTACGCGTAGTTTTAACGCTTCGTTTATTCTTAGCCCGCAGCCATAAAGTATTGACGCTATTAACCGGTATTTGCCAGATAATTTGTTAATTATAGTTAATGCTTCTTCGTGAGTTAACACCGTTGGCAATGCTTTTTCCCGCTTTGTGAATGAATAAGATAACCCTTTAATCTCACGCTTAACAATGTAACGATATAAAAACATAATTGCACATAGCGCTTGATTTTGCGTTGCAGCACTTACTTGTTTGTTAACTGCCAAATTATTCAAAAACCGTTCGATGTTATAGTTTCCCATGCCATCAGGGTGCTTTTTGTCATTAAACAAAATAAAGTACTTTATCCAATAGAGATACACTTTCTCAGTTTGAATACTATAGCGTCTAGTACGCAATTCTGATCTGATCATTTCTAAATAAGGTGAACTCATAGCAAACCCCAAATACTGTTTATTTATACAGTTATAATTCATTGCAAGGATTTTGCAACTCAAATTCTCGGTATATACATGATTAGAATTCTCGTTTTACTATTTTTAATAATATTAAGTAATTGATCTTAAATATTTTTATTTAGGTTGTTCTCATTTAATAAAAATATAAGTTCTCGATTAAGTAAATTCTCGTTATGGGGATGGTGATTTTTTGTTGCCATTTTCCTGATAAGTTAGTAAGTTGATAATCTTATTATAAATTTTAAAGTGTATTTACGTAGAATAGGGCAAACACTCGCGAGTGTTTATCGGTATTCTTGGTAAAACGCTGTTAGGCGTTTAGGAAGATTATGATACAGTTTTTCAAATTTCATGTTCTTAGAGCTAAATTACAGATTTTGTCAGATGCAGAGACATGTATGCCTATCGAGATATTTTCATTGTCACGAAAAATGGCTGATTTCTATCCAAGTCCAAAAATTCAGATTCTTTATGAAGAGTTCATTGATAATGATAATGCATTTGTGCGCAGAGCCATGATGACAGCAATTCGCTTTATTGGCGGTGAATTTGCAAAATCAAATGTAGAGTCGGTGCGTTCACTACTACATGATGAGAATGGTTGGGTCGCATATGATGCAATATGGGCATTATCAGAAAATGACCTAATTAATGAAAACGATGAGAAAGTAATCAGAAAATTTGCAATACCGTACCAGGATCTCGAGCTAGAAGAATTAAGTGAGTTATCGGTTCAGGAAGCAAATGATTATCGAAATAAAATGGCGGCAGAGGTATTGTGCAAGTTCGCGAGCGCCTAACAAGGTGCAGCAACGGACTCGTCAAACTGTCACTTTTTGTGCAAAAGGCCGCACAAAAACCGCCAGTTCAACTCACCGCTGTGCACGGCGTTATATGCAAAATGAATCAATCTAGCATCTATGCAAAATTAGAGTTTTTAAGAGATCAATTTATCGCTGGTGAATTGAAACCTTGCGTTGATCAAGAATTGAAGCTTAATGGTCACATATTTACTAAAAATGTGTGGGTTGAGCCACATGAATCAGGTGAGCTCGCTGTCATCATGTTAGCTATTGATAAACTTTTCATTACTAATAAATATTGTTTAGGAGCAATCATAAATAAAAGTGGTTCTATTGAGTATTTAAGTAATGAACAACTATGGGATATAGGCATCCCGTAAATTGCATATAACAAGCTAATAAATAAGGACAAATAACAGTTGGTTTTTGCTCCTTCGTCGCGTATTTTAACCAACTGTTATTTGCCCATTATTAGGGCGTTGAGGCTGTAGAATTACTCTTTTTAGAAACATGTCCTACCATTTAAAATTGATTGTTTTTTAACCTTGAATCCGCCGGGTGACTGTGATCTAATAGATATTATTCACCCACGGTAAATTGTTATGGCCAACTACAAGCCTGATTTATCCTGCCAAAATAAATTCATTCCTATCAATTTCGCTGAGCAAATTTTGCCTGGCACCTTTGAGTATGCGCTTTGTTATATTGTCGAAAATAAACTCGACTTGTCGGGCTTTGACGCGTGGTATAACAACGATAAAACGGGTGCCGCGGCGTATCCGCCGTCGGTGATGCTAAAGATTATTTTACTTGGTTATGCACATGGTTTGATCAGCAGTCGTCGAATTGCGAAGGCGTGTGAGAATAATATTTTGTTTATGAGTGTGTCGGGGGATATTCAGCCGCATTACACATCAATAGCGGGTTTTGTGGCTAAAATGCACGAACAAATTGAACCGCTGTTTACGCAAGTGCTGATGATATGTGATGAAGAAGGCTTGATAGGCCGTAACTTATTTGCCATTGATGGGTGTAAATTGAAATCGAATGCGAGCAAAGAGTGGAGCGGCACATTCGATGAACTAGGCCGTAAAAAAGCAAAACTAGAGCGCG
>NZ_LOFH01000001.1:0-665378 GCF_001469215.1 Pseudoalteromonas sp. H105 | reverse complement strand
CTTCTGGCAACCAAATCACTCATATCCTGCATAATTTCAGGCTTTAACGTAGATAACTTAGGTTTAATCGCTTCACCAAAATGCGCGATTAGTTTGGCATCTAGCTTGTCTGTTTTGGCTCGTTGACCAATAGCGCCTGCAAAGCGTTTTATATGAATAGGGTTGGCGACTACAAATGGCAAGTTTGCTTTTGCACATGCCATAATAAAGGGTGCTTCAAGTCTACCCGTAGCCTCAACAATCACGCGTTCAGGTGTATATTTTTTGATAGTTTTAACCGCTTCTTTAATCCCTTTTTCATCGTTTGGCACAGTGAAATAAATATCGAGTGGGCGGATATAGATATCGAGTTGGAATTTACCAGTATCAACGCCAACATTAATGTTTTGATTTGTTTATATTTTCATATAAGCTAACTCTTGCTTGCATAATGCGGGTTCGAGACCCAGTAGACTATTCGAGTGTCATGCTTGGAGTTCTTTGTCGCGTTCATTCTTGTTATCGGTCTCTCAACAGAGGAGCCAGCAATCAATCGAACTACGACAAGGAAAGGCTTTGGTTGCAGCCAAAGCTTGGGTCTCACTTTACCCGAACTCGGTAATAATTAGTAATTTAGATGGGTGTATTATCCATACAAGCTAATTAATAAGGACAAAAAACAGTTGGCTGTTTTCGTTCCTCAACATTTTAGCCAACAATTTTTTGCCCATTATTAGGGCGTTGAGGCTGTAGAATTACTCTTTTTAAAGAAAACCAGCCTGTTTTATGGGTTCCAAATGCATTACCTAATGCTTTAAAAGCGCTTAGAGTTAATTACAGGAGCTCGTTTTTTAATTTAATTTGGCTGTTGGAGTTATTCTACAGTCTCGTTATGCGTTCGAGGTTAAATGAACGATTATCTTAAAGAGTGTAAAAAACTGTCGTTAACAGCTCGAGCTGCAATCGCCTTACTTGTATTCAAAAGGTACTGTGAAATGCATAATCTTCGTGGTGCCGAGCTCGATAAATACTTCGAGCACTTATGGCAGTGGCCATTAATTGATGATCCCAGTCTTTTCGATCCTTGGCAGAGCAGTCGTCCCTATCTCGTTGACTTTGGCCTCGGTGATGAAGCATCGACCGAGCTGATAGATTTATTGAGTTCGGTAGGTTTAAGTGAAGAGCGTTTTAGACCTATCGCTGAAACTGCGACACTAATTCTCTGGGAAAGTTTTTGGGGTGCAGCCGAGGACAGTGTGGCTATGGATCACCTGGAAAGAGGGCTTCTTGCTTCAAAGTTAACAGAATTTCCTGTGCTTACACCTTTTAAGTTTTCCAGATTTGAGCAACGAGATGGGTGGGGTGATTATATCACTGAGCAAGATAGAGATTTTTGGAGGGACTGTGCGCGATACGCATAACCAGTCCGCCCAAGCGACAGCATGAGCTGTCATAATTTTTGAAAAACAACAAAAATTCCGCCAGCTGCATGAAGCGCATGGCGGAAGCGTTAGATGTTCAAGAAGGATTGTGTATGCATCGAGTATTATTTTTAATTCTATTAAGTTTTTCGAGTTTTTCATTTGCGACTGAAACTGACTCAAAGTTAGGTTATAAAGGAAAGCAGGGACAAGTATTTGGCTACAACACTGTTTTGGAAGCTCTAGAAGCGCTGAAGTTAGATCCTCAAGCTGAAATCAGTGAGTCTGAAGGTTGGGTTATAGTCAATGATAATACTAACAAAGCCCTTTGGTCTTTTGCTCCTAAAGATCACCCGTCATACCCATCCGTTGTTCGTCGTGCCGTTGTTGAAAAGGATGGACAGGTTGGAATAACAACCCAAGTAAAGTGTGCTGCTAAACGAAAAATTTGCGACTCATTAGTAAAAGACTTTATGGAATTAAATCAAAAAGTAAAAAGTGAAGTTAATCGTAAATAGAACATCTAACAATTAAAGTGGCTGTCCATTTTATTTTAGTTAGCAGTCTAAGGAAACTCGATGAGCGAAAAACTATTTGTATATGGAACTCTAGGCCTTGGCCGTCCGAATGAACACATACTTAGTGATATTGGTGGTACATGGGAAATTGCATCTGTAAGAGGGATCCTGAAAGATAAAGGTTGGGGTGCAGAGATGGGGTTTCCTGGCATTGAATTGAATGAGTCTGGTAAAGAGGTTGAAGGTTTTGTATTTACCTCTCAACATCTGGCAGAGCATTGGGCTAGCCTTGATGAATTTGAGGGAGAAGCTTACCAGCGAGTTATAGCAAAAGTAGTATTAGACAACGGGCGCGCTATAGACGCCAATATATATACATTGCGTCAAGAATAGATGTGTTTAACGGCAGCTAGCAACACTCCCAGAGGTTGGTAATAAGCACTAAAACCCACTTTCCACCGCAAACTTTAACAGCGGTGAACTTCTACATTTCAATGCCGCAGGGAAGTTGATTCATCGTAGTGCGTGTGTGTTTTCCAGCACCTAAATAGGATCCGTATCACTAAAATGCTAGCGCTCTGATGATGGTATTATGAGGTTTTCCTTTGGCTTCTTGCTGCCGATAATAGGCTTTTACTTAGAATGAGTAATGTACAGTGGGTTATGCCCATTCAAAAAAAATTTGCCTTTAAAACGGATTTGTAATTTTCTTAATTAGTATTCCTTGATATTACAATTAATTGTTATAGTATAACATATTAATTTGAGTCGTGGTGAGTGCAATGGAATCTAAAAAATTAATATCTAAAGAGAAATTTGAACAATGGATTATTGATGCGCCTGAAGAAGAGTATATGAATGAAGGGCAATTAGCGTTTTTCAAACAAAGGCTAATTGCGTTACACGATACTACTCGCGAACATATTCGTGAAGCAAAAGAGCAAATGCTTAGCCCGCCTGAGATAACCGATTTAAGCGACAAAGCAACATGGGAAGAGCAGTGCGGCATGTTAATTCGTATCGTTGAGCGCGAACAGCGCTTGTTGCCAAAGATTAAGCAAGCGCTTGAACGAATTCGCATTGAAACTTATGGTTATTGCCTTGAGTCGGGTGAACCGATAGGCGTAAGACGTTTGTTGGCAAGGCCTACAGCCGAGTTCAGTGCTGATGTTAAGGCAATGATGGAAAAGAAAGAGCATATGTATCAAAGCAGCTAGTTGAATGAAAAAATAAAACAGAGACCCACCTTAAGGTGTGTATGTAATTTAAATTCAGTTACCGTGACAAAATAGCATCCGAATGGGGCGTGGCTACTTTTTTGGAGGGATACTAAACTATGTGGTTATATAGTCTCAGCTTTCTTTGTGTTGAAAATACCTGCAAATCCTTTTTGGTATTTGGCGGTAAGTCATAGTAACCGTTTGAACCAAAAGAGGAACTCGGCTATGGTTGATTCTTCAATATAAATAAGTTTAAAACGAGTTACTCTTCAGGCTCGTTAGGTGACTATGTCGTCTTTCTGTAAATTAAAGGTTTTTATTTTATTCATCGTATCTCTAACGTCAGCCCAATTGTTGATGAATTATGGGTATGCAACTTATTTACCTAGATTTGGTTCATGGGTTAATGATGATTATATTGCTATAATGAGGTTTCACTTTACTGGCTTAGGTCTAGCCTGCGCGTTAATCACTTTTTATTTATCAAAAATTTTTCTATTGAAGTTTAAGGTATCACAGGTAATATTTTTACTCTCTGGGCTTGCATTTAATTTGTATTCTCCTGAAGGGAGGCAATATCATTGGAAAGATGGTTATATCGAGCTTTCTTTTCTCTATTTGTTTTTCGGGATTTTGGTTCTTTATATTTTAAATTATGCAAAAAAATCGGTGTAGTAATCACGTAACAGCGGTGACCACTTTCTTTTGAACGGTATAAAGTAAGTTTATTTATTGTAGGTCATGTGTGTTTTTCAGCACCTAAATAGGATTTGTATCCACTAAATTGCAAGCGTTCTGATGATGGTATTATTAGGCTTTCCCTTTGCTTCTTGTTGCCAATAATAGGCTTTTGTACAAAATGAGTAACGCACAGAGAGTTAGTCCATGCTATAAAAATTTATCTTGAAAACGGGTTTTTAATTTTTGATTGAGGCGATAGGCATCTTTTTAATCCGTTTTTCAGGAGCTAATAATGACTGCTACGGTACTTTAAATACACGTGATTTTTTCTCGCTGCTAATGTAGATAAATGCATTAAAGTGAACTAAGTGGCTAACTTGGTTTTTGGGTGCTTTTCATCATTTCTATGTAGCGTCCTTCAATGAATTTTTTTTCTTTTGTAAGGTGTTTAAGGGCATACTGAGCTTTGTCTAGTTCTTGCTTTAGTTTGTCTAACTCTTCGCTATTTCCCGGCCCATCAGTTTGTAATTGGAGTTGCTGTAGCAATTGGTCTTGCTCTGAAATTTGTCTTTTGTATTCCTGTAACGTATTGAGTAGCCTAGTTTGATCTTGCTTAGAATATGCATCCTCGTTCAGTGATTTTTGATTGTTCTCGTTTGCACTCTTAAGTGCTTCATAGTCTGCTTTTAACTGCTCTTTTTCTTCTTGAAGCTCTGTTACAGCATCGTATTGTGCATACAGTTTCTGGCGGGTCACTTTTAACCTTTCGACACTCTTATCAAAGTCGCCCTTGAGTTTACGTATTAACTGATGCGAGCGTTTTAGTTTAATATTGAGTTCATCAATGAGCTGTTGCTCTTTTTCGGTAACGTGGTCCTTGGTTGACGAAGTAACCTCGGATAATTGTTGCTGTAACAGCATTTGTAAATTAACTAACTCAGCGATAGTCTTTCGATTATCGTTGACATAGTTCATTGCATTATCAACCGACTCTCTACACATAGCGAGCGTAGCATCATCAATACCGCCTCTGTTTTTAACCATGCTCAGCGCAAATGTTCTAAATTCTCTTAGTATCAACAAAAGAATATAAAACCAAGCCGCTAAGATGAGTAGCCCAAAATTGATAGCAATATATTGATAAACCTCAGCGGGAAGAAAAGTATACGGCATTGTTAATTTATCTTAAATTAAATGTAGCTAACTAGAGTTTAGCGCTATCAAAAAAATATGCCATAATAACAACAACATTTTCAAAAAAGTAACGTATGTGAAAATACTTATCGTTGACGATAGCCTAGCAACACTCGAAATAGTTCGTCGAGGCTTGGAGAAGTTTGGCTATCGAAAGTTATTAATACAAAAAGCCCATAATGCTAAATCAGCGTTAACGATTATTGGCAGTTGGCATCCAGATATTGTACTTACAGATTGGCATATGCCTGATATGTCTGGGGTCATGCTATTGCGTGCTATTAAACAAAGACAACTTAATATCATCGTGGCGATGCTGACTACTGTTGATGAAAAGTCTCAAATTGAAGAAGCTATCAGCGTTGGCGCAACCTTTGTGTTGTCAAAACCTTTCACTGACGCACAACTGCACGATAAATTATTGCCTTTAGTGCAGCTTGTAGAGAATAACGAAGTCATCCCTGATGACATTGAATTAAATAGTGATTTAGCTTTACCAAAGCTTTCGCAATTAGAGCGATTGTTTCATAAACACATCAGCGAGTCTTTAATTGTAAACACAATCCAACCGCAGGAATTCGATGAGTCTAAGGTACCTTGTGTTATGGCCGTTTATGAAGATCCTAAGAGCCAAAAAGTACGGGCTATTGCCATACTTGATATTTATGC
Organism: Pseudoalteromonas sp. H105; assembly: GCF_001469215.1. Lineage (GTDB taxonomy): Bacteria > Pseudomonadota > Gammaproteobacteria > Enterobacterales > Alteromonadaceae > Pseudoalteromonas. The sequence continues at coordinate 659,696 of NZ_LOFH01000001.1, read as the reverse complement.
TGCCTGTGTATTGGCTAGCGGATATAGCTCTTTGACTGCTGAAGAGATCTGTAACTCCATATTATCGGGCGTTGTAACAAATGAAGCATTATCTGCATGTAAAAAAGCGCTGTCAGAAACTGCTTTTGCCTTTTTAGATAAACGCACGCGAATCAGTTTACAAATAAAAACGGTTAAAGTGATTACTTCGCCTTTTCGTAAACTCACTTTGCTGTATAAAACACCAGCAGAAAAGCGAATTGACTTTAGTTGCCAGATAGAGGGGATGGCACAAGGTAAAATTATGTTGGTTGGTATTTAAAGCTCTATTTAGGCGTAACACACCTTTAATTTAGTAGAAACGCTGCAAATTTAAATATGTTGCTGAGGGGAGGTCCTTTTTACCTACATATTGCTACTCAAACATTTGCAATACGATTGCAAACGCCAGTACGCATGGACTATTCCTCATTGTTAGTCTAGGTAACATAGCAGTAATACCAATCAGCAATAAGACTTAATCATTTTGCGGGACTAAACGTACCGCTACCTGCGTTAATAAACTCTCATTTAGAACAACTAAATAGGAATTTTTTGCCTAGCTATCAACACGTTATTCTACCCTCAAAATAGGTAACTTAATTAAGCGGATTGGTATAACTGATTGAACCAAAATAAGAACTCGGTTATGGTGAACTATCAATAAAAAAATTTAAATGAGTGAATCTATAAGCTCGTCAGAAAGCCATGAATATACCTGCCTTTACCATTGGGATCGTCGTATCAATTTTTTTAATCGGACACTTTAAAAAATCGAGATTAGAAAGTAGTAAATTCACCTATGCATTTTTGCTTATAACATTTCCACTCTATTATTTTGCGTTTGCTGTTTACGTAAATGATTATGCAGTAATACCGTTAGAGTTGATGAGCGGCTTAGTCTTTTTTGGTATTGCGATTTTATCATTGAGATTGACCAATTTTTATAAATTCAACCTGTTAGCCCTTGGTTATTTATTGCATGGCATTTACGATATTATTCATCATATGTTATTTATTAATGCGGGGACACCAGTTTGGTGGCCTGAGTTTTGCGGTGTAATTGATATTATTATTGGCTTATATTTAATGAATTTAGCATTTAAACTTCGTGACATAGCAATGCACCATGACGCAAATATTAAGCATTAGTTGCTGCTTCTAACTATAAATTGTAACGGCATTGTCCCTTACGTTTAAAAAATCACGCGGCAATATTACCTATATTGAATTTACCTAATACGGCTAAGTTGAGAAAACGCTAAATTCATGAAGGCAAGTGCCTAATGCCTTAATGCGTATATTCAATACCCATTAAAACAGATCCTATTTTAACAACACGGCTATTCGTTGAACCAAACTAGGAACTCGGTTATGGTTTAATCATAAGCATAAAAGCGGAGACATAAAAATGATAAAAAGGGTGTGCTTTATTTTGGTTAGTACGGTTTTGCTCTTTTCATTTCTGTATGTGATTACGCCGATATCAACATTATTTCAATTCACCGTGAATGTTGAAAGAAGTCTTTCAGGGTTAAAGTTGTATAACCTTGAAGCGGGTGATCTGAATATTGAGTATCTTCGCGGAGGAAAGGGGCCTCCATTGGTTTTACTTCATGGTTTTGGTGCTGACAAAGATAACTGGGCTAGAGTATCAGGGTATCTTACGGAGCACTTTGATGTGATCGCAATAGATTTACCTGGATTTGGGAACAGTACAGATACTATTGATCTTGATTATGATGTGTTTTCACAAGTTTCTAGGCTTAAGACAATTCTAGACACTCTCAACATTAAAGTATTTAATTTAGCGGGCAGTTCAATGGGTGGGTATATTGCTGGTAATTTTTCTGCTCAATACCCTGAGCGCGTAATAAACCTTTGGCTGATAAGTCCATTAGGTGTGGGTGGTTCAGATGAAAGTGAGATGTTTTCAGCAGTAAGAAATGGTCAGAATCCAATGATCTTACCTAGAACAGAGTTAGAATTCAGTCAATTACTTGATTTTTTATTTGTTGAACGCCCATTTATCCCAGCACCTATCGTTAAATATTTAGCAGCTAAAGCTGAGCAAAGAATAAATCTAAATACAAAAATTTATGAGCAAATTCATAATATAAAAAATAGAGAAGCTCAGTTTGATTCACCACTTGATACTGTTTTAAAATACTATAAAGGACCTGTGTTAATCACATGGGGCGATAACGATCGCGTCTTACATTTATCTGGTGCGAAAGTATTAAAGCATATTCTCCCTCAAGCACAGGTTACTATTATGGACCGTGTTGGGCATTTACCCATGTTAGAGAGGCCTGAAGAAACAGCAGGGTATTTTTTAACTTTTGCATCAGCGCCTTAACGTGTTTGCACGTATATATCGGGTAACTAACCGTTGGTAAATGTTCGTTCTTCATTCATTTTAGCTAAACACACTACCTCGATTACGGGGCAATATGTACAAAGGAAATTATGACAAAAAAGAGAAGCCGTAGGCTCAGGAAAAAGCTACATAAAAATGAATTTGCAGTTTTTGGCTTTACATTTTCATGCACTCTCTCAACTTCAACGGATAGTTATGATGGGCTTTTAGATAATTTTTTAGATTTTATTGAATCTCATCATTTAGTTGTTGGTGCAGGAATCAGTTCAGACAGTTTCGATGGGTTTATTACGTCTAACGACCGATATGGCTCAGTAAGCGAAGAACAAAAAGCAAAAATAGAACACTGGTTGTCAGTTCAGCCTGCATGTCTGAAAGTACACGTGGGTGAACTTGTCGACGCTAACGTATAATGTCTTGTATTCACATTCAGTGGATAGTTGGCATTTCGCGGTGGTGAGGTTTGTTCTGATAGTGGCCTTGTTAAAGCTTAAAGGGGACGCTAATTTGGCGCATTTAAACCCATGAAATATATTTTGGCCTTTTTAATTTTTGTAAATTTGAATGCATTTGCATGTAGTCAGGATTATTTAGAGGGGCACTCAGCACAGAATAAATTTTTGGTGACTGTTAACTATGCTGATTTTGTTTTTATTGGAGAGGTCGTTAGAACTTATAGGATTATAGGTACTCCTGATTTTTTCAAAAATGATAATGGGTATGTGTTTAAAGTTACCGAGTTAATTAAAGGTGAATCTCTGCCGTACATGGACGCTGAGCAATCTTGGTGGTGTGGAGTTAATGGTCCTAACATGAAGAACTATTGGCCTGATGAAATTGGTGATGAGTTTGTTATTACCGGAAAAACGTATCATGGAGAACACCGTATCATTGCGGTTTATCCTCTTGAAAAGGCTGTTTTGTTTATGCCGGAGATAGTGAAAATGGCTACTAAGTCATTAACGCCGGGTTCATAGTTAGCGGTTAATTGAGTATGTATTTAAGTGATAATGCATAATAGGGAAAGTGTATGAATGTGCTTAATAATACCGTCAATATCACAGACTCACTTGCAGCATGGTATGAAAACAGGTCAACGTTTGAATTTAAAGGCCATCACATTTCATATCATGTGCAAGGTAAAGAAGACGGCCCATGTTTATTGCTTATTCATGGTTACCCCTCAGCCAGTTGGGATTGGCACAATCAATGGCCAGAATTAATTAAGCATTTTAAAGTATTTACATTAGATATGCTGGGTTTTGGCTTTAGTGATAAACCACGTGATATACACTATCAAATTGCGACCCAAGCTGATTTATTAACCCATTTTATGCGGTTATTTAAAGTAAGCAGTGTGCAGGTTTTGAGCCATGATTACGGTGATACGGTAGCGCAAGAGTTACTTGCTCGTTGTTGTTTGAATGAAAAGAATGCGCTCAAAATTGAACGATTATGTTTGCTCAATGGTGGGTTATTTAGTGAAACACACAAACCTGTTTTATTACAAAAATTGCTGCTGAGCCCCCTTGGCTTCTTTGTTTCTCGGTTGGCTAGTTTCAAACGTTTCAAACTTAATTTTGATTATATTTGTGCAATCCCTCTGAATGAGAAAGAATTGCAAGAGTTATGGTCTTTAATTAACTATAAACAGGGCAAACCTGTGATGGCTAAATTGATACACTACATCACAGAGCGAGAGCAATGGCGGGGCCGCTGGGTTGGCGCTTTACAACAAACAGATATTCCTGTTCGCTTGATTTGTGGTATGGAAGATCCTGTCTCGGGTCGTCATATGGTGGCGCGATACAATGAACTCATCAGTTGCCCAGACGTTATTGCATTAGAAGGCGTTGGCCATTACCCGCAACTAGAACACCCCAAACGTGTTACACAGCATGCATTGGATTTTTTGAGATGAAAACTCATTTTATACAAGCGTTTACAGACTCACTGTGACGTGCATTCCCTTTTTAAAGTGTGGTAGTCATTGAGTTTTTTGTTCATTTTTAAAGAGCATATACGTTTGACTGACGCTTTTTTTCCTTTAAAAAACGGATGATTTTAATAACGTATTCGCCTAACATGGTTAAACGTCATTTTTAGGTTTCAGGGGCTGTAGTTGTGCTTATTAAGTTTAATGTTTTTGGTAAACAGATGTCAGTTTTAAAAAAAGAACAAGCATGGCAGCTTTTTAATGAATCTGATACCGGAATTCGCTCGCGTGTTTATGATGTGGTCATTCCTGCGGATTTAAAGCCTGCTGAACTCGCCACTTATCTGGATGATATTTATCATGAATTTTCAACGGAAAAACACCCTAAAGTAATACAAGTCGGTTAGAGCAACAGCCATGTCACTGAGTTTTTACTTTAGCATCACTGATGAAATTTACTATTGGCTAAATGAAAACACAAAACGTAATAAAATATCGCAAGTTTACTAATAACGAGACCATAAAAAGGCTATATAAGGGAACGCGGTTTGCGCTTTACGCCTCTTTTTTCACCATCGATGTAAAAAACCGCCTATCTAAAGACTGCTTTGTCATTAAACCAAACACGTTGTTGCGACGACAATACAGAAAGATAAAGTGGCTCAATATAAACAAACGGTTTTGTACTTTTATAACTCATTAAGGCTTGAGCCTGCTTGTGGGTAGTGTCCTTGTTGCATGAAGTCTTCTAAAAACCAGGCAGCAAATTCGTGTCGGCCTTCTACATCAGCCTTACTGTAAATATCGGAGGCTTGTTGGCGCACGGTTTTTTCTTTTGTATTCCTCACGGCGCTGATTTCTTTAAAACTTAAGCCTTTCAATAATAACATAGCGACTTCTTGTTCACTGCGTGTCAACGTCCACTGTGAAAATTGTGTTTGAATTACGCCACTGTACTGGTGACGTGCCTCTTTCATTGCTTGTGATATGTTTTTAATTTCATTTTTTGAGTTAGTGAGTTGGTGCTTAAGTGATGTAATATTGGCTGTACGTGCTCGTATATCTTTAATAAGAAAAATAGCGCCTGTTGCTGATATGGCCACAATTAAGGCTTCAGACAAGATATGCCATAGCGGCACCCCTAGGTTAATATCAACTAACACATCAAAAAAATTCAGCACCATTATTATTAGTAATGTGATGGCGATCAGCTTATCTCTCATTAAAACCTCTATTATCAGTGTGTTATGAATGCAATGGACAAATGTACTATGCGGTAAATTTAGGTGTTTTTAGGTACGCTCAGACGTTTGCCTGATGATTTAACACCATAATACGGCCATGGTGAATTTTATAAAATTAATTCAATGTGAACAAACTAATGCTGTTAAATTTTACAAATAAAGTGCGTCATTTCTTACGTGATCTATCCAGGTTATTTTTATTTTGTTGTGCGTATTCAATGCTGTGTAATCCTGTGCTTGCTATGCAGCGCTTAGCACCAGTTTCACAGGCATCATTAAATGGTTTTGATGTTGAATTTGCATCGATAAAAAAAACGCAGTTTATAGTTGGGCAAAGCTTAATTGGTGACGTTAACTTCAAGCCTTTGGAAAACTACACTGTGCCATTTGCATTTGATGTGCAACAGGTAAATTATTTTTATGCTAACGGCAGCTTAGTAGAAAAAGGGGCCACGATAGCACATGTTGAAGGCAGTGACGTTCATCATTTTTTAGATGCTTATCAATCAGCAAAAGACATGCTCGCGATTACAAAAAGCCATTATGATATAAACCAACAACATCTAAAAAACAAAATAATTAGAAGCACTGAATGGGTTGAAATAACTAAAAACTATTTTGATGCAAAGCTAAATCTTGAACATATGCAACATCAAATTGCATTTTTAAACATTGATAGCAATGAAAATGTGACATTGGTGAGCCCAAAAAAGGGTATTTTAAAACTGACCAATGCGCCGGGTACCCGTGTTATGGGCGATACCGCGTTTGACATTATCGGTTTAAATAGTATTCGCGTTAAAATTGAAGTCCCGCTTGCATTTGTTGATACGTTATCGCATTTCAAATTGTCACAAAATTGCACTTTAAATATTGAGAGCTATGAGGGTATTGCAGACAAATATCATCAAACTGTGTGGGCGTCGCCAAGCTCAAATAAGTGCAAGCTGATATTAGGGCAAACCTTGAACGTTACACCAGTAAATAATTTAGCGGGTTTTAAAATAGCAAAGTCAGCGGTGTTTGAGTTTGAAAATACAAATTACATAGCTTTAAAGTCTGGCGATAAGCTTGAATTTCAGCCTGTTGAGCTTAAAGGTACGCATGGTCAAGATTACGTGTTTACTGCTAATAAAAACCTAGCTGGTCAACCAGCACTAATAAGCTCAGTTAGTGCGCTACAAGGCATGTTGCTTCACTTAGGGAGAGAGTAAATGCTAAACCAGCTTATTAAGTTTTCACTGACCCAGCGTTTATTTGTTAGTATTTTTGTTATCGTCGCTATGGCGATTGGCGCTCGATCTTGGTTAAGTATTCCGGTGGATGCTTTCCCAGAAATATCGCCTACTCAAGTTAAAATAGTATACAAATTACCTGGTATGAGCGCCCTTGAGATAGAATCGCAAGTAACACGGGTGATTGAAACTGAATTACTGGGTATTCCGTCACAGCAAATGCTGCGCTCTACCACTAAGTATTCTATTACCGATATTACCATTGATTTTGAAGAGGGCACCGACATCTATTGGGCGCGTCAGCAAGTCAATGAGCGTTTAGTAAGTATTTTGCCCACCTTGCCTAGTAATATTAGTGGCGGTATGGCGCCTATGAGCACGCCCTTAAGTGAAGTTTTTATGTTTACCATAGAGAGTAGTCACTTATCACTGAGTGAAAGAAGAGCGCTTTTAGATTGGCAAATTCGTCCATTATTGCGCACTGTAACCGGCGTTGCGGATGTGAATAGTCTTGGCGGCTTTTCAAAAACCTATGAAATACGTCCCGATACGCTATCGATGCAACAGCATCAAGTTAGCTTTAATGAGATGAAGTTTGCAATCACACAAACGAATCAAAACGGGGGGATAGGTCGGTTAGAAAAAGGCAACGACACCTTAATTTTGCGTACTGAGGGCAAATATGTAGATATTAGCGCCATTGAAGATACCGTGGTTAGATCCACTCAAAATAAGGTCATCCGTTTAAGTGATATTGCCACAGTGCAAGTGGGCAGTTTAACACGTTATGGTGCAGTCACTAAAAACAGTGAAGAGGCGGTGCAAGGGCTTATTATTGCGCTTAAAAATAGTAATACAGCGCAAGTTGTTGAAGATGTAAAAGATAAACTTAGCGCTATTGAGGCTTCATTACCTCCAGGTACAAAAATAAATGTGTTTTACGATCGCTCTAATTTAATTAATACCGCAATTAGTACGATCACTACTGCGCTCGGCCAAGCTATCATTTTAGTTATAGTACTACTGGCCTTATTTTTAGGGGACATACGTTCATCATTAGTGGTGTCTTTGTCTTTACCTATGTCGGCATTGTTGACGTTTATAATGATGAAGCAGTTTGATTTATCAGCAAATTTAATGAGTTTAGGGGGGTTAGTCATTGCCATTGGTATGCTGGTGGACTCATCGGTGGTTATTGTTGAAAATATAGTAAATCGGCTGGCTAACAATCAGCATCTCCCTCGACTGCATGTTATTTATCGTGCATGTAAAGAAGTCGCAGCGCCAGTGTTTTCAGGTACACTCATTATAATTATCGTGTTTTCACCACTATTAATGTTAACAGGGCTAGAAGGTAAGTTATTTACCCCAGTGGCGTTAACTATCGTGTTTGCCATGCTAAGTGCTTTGTTGTTGTCGTTAACAATAATTCCAATTTTAGCCTCGTTGTTATTAAAAAATGAACCCATAACTCAGCCTAAAATAGTCACGCAATTACAAGGTTTTTATACTAAAACACTTGCCCAAGCAATTAAAAAGCCGGTGGCTATTAGTGTGGTATCACTAACTGTTTTAGTGATCAGTGGTATATTATTTCAAGGGTTAGGTAAAAGCTTTATGCCAGTGTTAGATGAAGGCGACATTATTGTGCAATTGGAAAAATCCCCTAGTATTTCCTTGCAAGCGTCGCTGGATATAGATAAGCAAATTGAAGCCACGCTGTTAAAAAACACACCAGAGATCTTACAAATTGTTGCTCGTACCGGCTCTGATGAGCTTGGGCTTGATCCTATGGGGCTAAACGAAACCGATGTATTTATGGAGTTAGCGCCAAAGGACACTTGGCGTTTTGACTCAAAAGCACTGCTAATAGAAGATATTCGTACAACACTCGCGCTATTTCCTGGAGTTAATGTTGGGTTTACTCAGCCAATACAAATGCGAGTATCAGAAATGTTGACAGGTGGTACCGGTGATATTTCCATTAAAGTATTTGGTAATGACATTGCGGCACTTGCCTCATTAGCAGAAAAAATCACAGTACTTGCTAATAAGATTGATGGTGCAAGTGATGTGCAAATGGCGCTTATTGAAGGCGGAAAGTATGTAAATATTAAGCTTGTCCCTGAGGTTGCTAGTCAGTTCGGTTTAACCACTGAAGGGTTAAGTAATTATTTAAAGTCGCAATTAGAAGGCTTGCAAATATCGTCACTGCAAGAGGGTAATCGTGTTATTCCTATTGTGTTCAATACACAAAAAGGCGAAAGCGCTGCGCACTTTGAGTTATCGTCAATGAGTGCATTAAAGCAAAAGCTCGTATTAATGCCTGATAATCGCTTATTACCACTTGAACAGGTCGCGACTATTAACTTTGAAACGGGCCCGTTGTTAATAGAGCGAGAAAAAGCAAAGCGTTTTGCTTCTGTAAGCGTTAATGTTGATAACCGAGATGTGGTTAGTTATGTCAATGAGCTGGAAGCAAAAATTAAGAGCAGCATAAAGTTACCCACTGGCTTTACCTTATCGTTTGGTGGCGAATTTGAGAACCAGCAACGTGCAACACAAAATTTATTAGTGCTCATTCCTGTGGCATTAGTATTGATTTTCATTATTTTATTTACCACGTTTAAATCAATCTCTAAATCAACCCTGATAATTGCCAATATTCCGTTTGCATTAATGGGTGGTGTTATTGCTTTGTATATTAGTAATGAATACCTATCGGTGCCAGCTTCTGTTGGGTTTGTTGCTTTACTCGGTGTAGCGGTATTGAACGCAATTGTAATGATCAGTTACTTTGAGCAAATGAAAATATTTTCTGCGACTGTAACGCAACGTATTTTAGAGGGAGCAAATAGGCGTCTTCGCCCCGTTTTAATGACAGCTACAACCGCGATGTTTGGTTTACTACCTCTCGTATTTGCCACTGGCCCCGGCGCTGAAATACAAAAGCCATTAGCCATTGTGGTTATTGGCGGATTAATTACGTCAACAATTACAACACTTTATTTATTACCAATATTTTATGGCTGGTTGGAGAAAAAACATGGCTGAGCAGTTACTTTTTACCCTTAATGTGCCCACAAACATAAAAGATGAAGTGGTTGATGCATTAATTAGCTTAGATTGTATTAGCGGCTTTAATTTAAAAAAGATTGAAGGCTATAGCAAAGCGCACAGTGAATATGATATTGCCGAACAGGTAGAAGGGTATCGCAGTTTGTATCAGTTGGAGGTGCATATATTAGTAACGCAGCTACAAACAATAAAAACAGCATTAACTCCTGTGTTTAAGTACATCAAATTAAAATATTGGGTTACGCCTGTCATTGAAAGTGGGCATCTTGGTTTAAACATGGATTTCAAATAATAAACACTCTTTCACAGGCTTCAAAATAGTATGTTTTCTTATATTTTGATTAATACAACTTCGAAACACTAAAAGCGTTTTGTCTTATGATTTTTCTTTTACATTAAAAACGCACAATACAAGACAAAGTGTCGCCATGATAACATGGCTATAGATAGGTATTGCTTGTTAAATTAATAGTTTATAGACCCTCTTAGGCTATTACTTATCTGTTTCATAGGTATAATAGCGCCCCTATATGATTAACTTGCTTCTCAGGCATGTTAATGGGTTTTATTTAATATCAAAAATCAGGGAAATGAATGGTTGTTCGTACGGGTATAATTTTAATGAGTGCGATGCTCATATCTAACAGTGTTAATGCAGGTGAATATAAAACACTTTATGTGGGTGTATCAAAAAGTGTTGTTGGCTATGACGATGCAAAAAGTAATACGTATAAAATCAATACGGGTTATATAATAAATAAAAATTTTGCTTTTGAGTTGAATTACCTTAATTTAGGAGAGAGTTCTCCATTTGATGGTTCTGGTAGCTTAAAAGCCAAAGGTTACTCAGTTGAAATGCTTACTAAGTATCCTGTGAATGATTTTACATTGTATGCAAAGTTAGGAAATATGTGGTGGTCTGAGAAGGGAGAAAGAACACGTTGGTGGGAAGACACCGCACCGATAATGCAAATAGAAAACACAGGAAGTGATTTTATTTATGGTGTTGGTATCAGTTACAACATTACCCAAAGCTTTAGTGTTAAGGTTGAATACCTTGAAAGTCAGGTAAATAATCAGGCCGCAAACCCTTTATCACTGGGCTTAGATTTTGCTTTTTAATCCATCATTTATAAACTGAGTTACTTGCGGGCTCAAGTTTGGGCTTTGGCGACCAGTAATAAGATTAAAGCTTTCTACTATTTATTACAAAAAACACGGCACGCTACAAAAGCGAATGAATTGTTAGCGTGCCGTAATTTAGTAAACCTTTTTAAAACACGCCCCCTCAGAGCGCATGAAACACGTATTTAGATGTATATAAATTAACATTTATAATACTTTTTAATTGCAAAATATAAGCTTCGTTAACATTACTTGGTTGTTACTGTATAATAAAACTACATTGGGTATTCACCTTTATAGTTTTTAACTAAGGTTATTGTTAATGAAGCGCTTTCTATTCTTATTTTTGCTGCTTAGTAGTGATATAGAGGCACAGCAACCACTTATCATTGATATTATTAGCAGTGAAAATTTTAGTGAACGCTATTCTGCTTTTGTTAATGGCCGCGATATTATGGACATCACTGATTTTAGTCCTAGCACTGACGGCTCACACCTTGAAATTGTTGAGATGGTACTTCTTCAACAAGCGCTATATTTAGGGGGAGAAACCAAAAAAGTGGAATTTCGCCCACGGAATTGGGTGAATACAACTGAATTTGATTCTTTAATTGATGGCAGGAGTCTAATGCTTGCACGTACTATGTGGCATGAGGACTTGCTGGACTATCGAGGCTCTCTTTATGTTAGTGATGCGGTTATAAAATTTGGTCAGTATGAAGCTGGCTTATATGTGTCAGTTGATAATCAAAGAGCCCAGCAATTGATACCATCAGAGTTGAATCAATTGACAGTTGTTGTTAATCCTCGTTGGCATGTTGATTGGCGTGCGCTGGTGAACACGCCAGTAAGCGTCATTAGCTACATAGGGCCTTGGGAAGATATGTTAGCCATGGTTGAGACTCAAGTTGTTGATGCTATGATGATCAATTTTAGTGTTAGCGATCATTTAGATCTTAATTTTGAGGGAAAGCTATTCACACCTCTTAAAAACGTGAAGGTAATTCTACCTGACACACGTCATTTTGCAGTGAGTAAAGCGCACCCTCAAGGAAAACGAGTGGCACAAGCATTACAGCGTGGTTTAACCGTGTTGTCCGAGCGAGGGATGATAAAAAAGGCATTGCAACAATCGGGTTTTATTAACCATCAAACAAGTGATTGGCAGGCGATTAATCAACAAATGGTAGTCTCGCAACGATGATAAAAACAGTGTACATCTTCAGTTTTGGCTTGTTTTTTATGTTGCAATCAAGTGTGTTGATTGCTGCGGCTGGTTCAGATGAAAAAAAACAATTAGCGTTATATTTTGCTAAGCTCAAAGCGGATGTAAATCTGGGTCATTCGCTTCAAACTATGGGCTATTTAACAGAGCTTCGAGCGCTTGCTATAAGCCAAAATGCCAAAGAGATTGAAATAGAAAGCTACTTTATAGAAGCTATGATCAAGCGGCGGTATGGTGCATACGCAGACGGTGTAAAACTAAATCATTATGCACTTGAATTGGCTAAATCAGTTGGTAATGAGGAATATATTGCAATGGCGTACTACCATTTAGCTCATTTAGAGCTGGAGTTAGAACGTTACACATTGGCACTCGAATATATCCAGTACCCAATTGATTTTTTTATAAACAAAAATGCAGAACGCGCTGCTTTAATGTTCCTTTGGCAGAGTAAAATATATTTAACAATGGGTAGTTATTATCAAGCACTCAAAGCAAATAAAGATGCATTGCAGATTATAACACCCTCCATGGATATTCATTTGGATTTGGCAGTAAATCTCGCTGAAATTGAACTTAAACTTGGTAATACAAAGGCTGCGAAAGCGGCATTAGGTTTGGTTAACCTAAAAAACCTAGATGGTTCAAAAGAGCGCCTCAAACTGCAATACTACTTGGCTTTAGCAAATAGTCATTTACAAACAGGTGAATTAAAACAAGCGATTGAAATTGCACAAATACAATTGAAAAACCCGACTAGTCTTCGCTTTTTAGATGAACAGGCACAATTACAATATTTAATCGCTGTAGGATATCGTCAGCTGGGGGAGCACAAATTAGCCTATAAATATCTAAAACGTTATTCATTAAGTTATGATGCACTTAGTTTACAACGTCGAAATAATAAGGTGCTTCAACTTGAATCTCATTATAAGTTTGATTTACAAAACCAGAAACTTGAACTGCTCGGCAAAGATAATACATTAAAAGAGCAACGTTTGGCTCAACAACAACAAGCCTTTGCTAATCACCGACTGCAACAGCAGCGTTGGGTTTTAGGAACCATATTATTTTTAAGCATAGTTGGTTTTGTGTATTGGCGTTGGCAGAACCAGCGTTATTTAGTGGTATTAAAACAGCGTGTTATCGAGCGAACGCAAGAGTTGGCTAAGAGTAATGAGCGATTAAAGGCGATGAGCTTCACTGATAGTTTAACTGAGTTACACAATCGGCATTACTTCTTTAGTGTAATAAATGACTTACTAATCGATTTTAATTCTTCTCCAGTTAACACTGAGCATCAGGGTTTAATATTTGCCTTGATTGATATTGATAAATTTAAAAACATAAATGATACCTTTGGCCATAATGTTGGTGATCAAGTGTTAGAGCAATTTTCTAATATTCTCAGACAACAAATTCGAAGCGAAGATTTACTCATTCGCTGGGGGGGAGAAGAGTTTTTACTTGCCATAAAAGATGCCAGTTATAGTGAAGCTGAACAAATAATTGAGACATTGCGCTTTGAAGTTGCTAGTCATGTGTTTACCTTAAATAACGATGAAAGCCTAAAAGTGACGTGCTCGACAGGGTTTGCTAGTTACCCATTGTTAGCGACACATCCACATTTATACAGTTGGGAACAAATTATTGAATTGGCAGATGGTGGTTTATATTTAGCTAAAGAAAATCAAAGAGATGCTTGGGTGGGCATCAAAGCTGGTAATTCAATTTTGCACCAACAAAGTAAAGATGTCGTTAAAAATTATCGTGTTCACTTAGTGCAACACACACTTCACGCTTCGACCAACATAGAAAGAACACTAAACTATTAATCCCATGTAATTTACGGTAAACAAAACGGGCCTTAGTTGGTTCAATTGGTGTGTTTTTAGAAATACTTGTTTTGCCTTTTTTTTGGTTGTGGATTTTTAAGTGTATATCAAAATCTCAGTGGCCAAACAATCTCTAAACGCTAGATTTTTTAAGCAACAATAACGAGGGAAATGTTATGGATGTAGATGATATTCGGGTGTTTATACCCAGTAAAGATTATGAAACTTCGCAGTCTTTTTATCAGGCACTCGGTTTTAAAATGGATTATGTGGCAGATGATTTGTCGTTGTTTGAAAACGGCGGGTGTGCCTTTTTTCTACAGCGATTCTACAATGCACAATTTGCAAAAAACTTAATGCTGCAATTATCTGTCACTGATATCAACGTGGTTTTTGAAGAGATTTTAAAACTACATGAGTTTAATATTAAATTCGAGCCAATTAAAACAGAGCCCTGGGGAAAAGTAGTTTATTTGTGGGGGCCTGCTGGTGAGCTTTGGCACATTACCGAGTTCAGCTAGTGATGGCACTTATTTTCACAAGGATGTAAATCTCGTGCCTCGATTCCCCCCTAGTTTGAACGAATTTTAAGCCGGAAAGGTCAACAGACTCCTAGTCAAACAAGTGGTTTTTATAACTAAACTGACTAAGTTCATCCATAATAATTGGTTATAAATTTAGAGTCGGGTTGTGGTTCATTTGTCTTGTCGATATTATTTCAAGGTCATTATACGAAAATAATAAGCGTGGTTTTATTTAAACAGCGCGAAGATAAAGAGTTACACATGGATAGAACTGCACCCATCTTCAATTTTTCAGCCCAGCCAAAGCTCACTAATGGATTAAAATACCTCTGTTTATTTGGTGTTATTTATTTAGCCTTCATTTTTATATATAGCGTATTTTACTGGCAGTTTGTATCTAAACTAAGCACTGATTTTGTAGATCATGTTCTATGGTGGCTAAAAAGCACAGGGGTCTGGTACGTTTTTGCGCCAATATGCTTAGTGTTTTTTTCTTATTACTCTAAGCGTCAATCCCTCATAAATTGTTTTTTGACTATAGGGCTACCTATGGTTTTGATCGCTGTCATTTTGCAAATTAGCTTTGACTATAACTATTTAAAAGCGGAACTATTTGGTTACTTTGTACTGTATTTGCCCAAACAAATAGGGGTGTTTTTGATTGTATGTGCGTATTGGTTTTTCTTTGTTAGGGATTATGAGTCTAGTGTTGTTAATGAACATGATGAGCTAACGACAGCGGCGCAGCAACTGACTAGCAAACGTTATTTTATTGAGCTTGAACATAAAGGCCGCCCTTATAAACTAGATATGGAATCTGTCTGGTTTATAAAATCTGCAGGTAATTATATTGAAATAGAAAGCGTGGATGGGCAGTTTTTAAAAAGAAGTAGTTTGAAAAAGATACAGCTCGATACGCCTTCGTATTTTTGTCAATGTCACCGAAGTATCCTTGTAAACTTAAAACACATTAGTGCTCTGAGTAATCAAGCTTCTGGACACGCGATAGCAACGTTAAGTAATGGCGCTGAGATTAATATAAGTAAACGGTATAAAAATAGCATTAAAGAGCAGTTAACAGACTACCCAATAAAAGCGCGTTAACCCAGTAGCTGTAAACGGTCATTTATCACTTTGTCTAGTAACTCAGTTCATTGGCCCCTTAGCGTGTTCATTCGTACCAAAGTCACTGTTTTTGTAGGCTGTAGCGAATACACTGCACTTCGAATTAAACACTCGGAGGTTCAAGTTATGACATTTCAAGCTCAGCAGGTCACACGTGTTTTACACTGGTTAAGTGCACTTTTTATTATTGGTTTACTCGGTTCAGGAATTTATATGGCTGATGGTAATGACTATGCATTGTATGACTGGCATAAAGCATTTGGTGTTATTGCATTGTTGCTAGTGATCATTCGTCTTTATCACCGTAAAGTTAATCCTTGGCAATCCTCAGCAAAGGGCTCTCAGCACGAAAAATATGTTCAACTTATGCATCAGTTTCTGTTAACTGCATGCGTTTTAATGCCAATATCTGGGCTTATTTATTCCGGATTAGGTGGCTTTGGCGTTGATGTTTTTGGTATTGAGATTATTCCACATCGCTATAGCGAAAATGGGCAAGTGCTTGCGTTCAATCAAGCTGGCAGCGATATAGGCAAAGCGATCCATTATTACTTAGGGTATTTAATGACAGCGCTAGTCATAATTCATGTGGCAGCCGCGTTGAAGCACCACTTTTTTGATAAAGACAATACGCTTAGCGCTATGATAAAAGCAAAAAACAACGACTAAAATAACAAGGAGTTTTTATGATGTACTTTAGCAATAAGGTTAGTTGGATTTTTAGAGTATTGCTCTGTTGTGGATTGTTTTTCACTTGCATAGTCAATGGGCAATCGCATGTTAAAATCGATTTATCAAACACAGATGATTTTAGTGATTTGGCACATTTTGGCGATGCGGTAGCAGATAAACGCATTGTTTATTTAGATGAGCTAACCCATGGCGAACACGAGGTGTTTGCACTGAAGTCTCGCTTAGTAAAGTATTTGCATCAGCACCATGATTTTGATGCACTAATTTTAGAAAGTGGTTTGTTCGATGTAAATGAAATAGACAAGGCCGCTCGTCACTCAAAGGATAAGCGCATTGTTGATATGGCAGCTGGCAATATATTTTTTTCCTACGCTCAGGATCCTGCTTTTTTAGGTTTAATGGACTACATCGATGCGCAGCGTAATACGCAAAATCCGTTAGCGCTGTCGGGATTTGATGGAAGGTTGAGTGGTGAATTTTCACAAGCGAGCTTTGTGGTGTCACTTGGCAAGCAACTTCAATCACTCCAACTTTCAGACTCATTGTTGTTAGCTGATTGGCCTAAATTTTCAAAGCAATTACAAGCAACACTCACACGAAATTTTGTTGACCTTGATGAGGTTGAAATTAATCAACATATCCAAACAGGGTATCAATACATGGATGCGCTAAATAGGGCAGATAACAGTCCAGGTTTAGACTCGCCTAGTTATTATGCAAGGTTATTAGAAGGCGTGGTCCGCTTGTTTGAAGTTCACTATACTGTACGTCGGTTTGATGAACATGATTTAGTAATGGCAAATAACATACATTGGTTATTACAAAACACTTATAAAGATAAAAAAGTAATTATATGGGGTCATTATGTGCATGTTAATCGTCAAGGCTATTTAAGTTCAAGGGCAAATAATGTGACTAAAGCTTTGGATAAAGCCTATGGTCAGGAAAGCTATATTGTGAATTTTGCAGCCATGTCAGGTGAATATCGCGAATTTAGGGATGGGACAATCAAGCCAATCCCCCCAATTAGTAAGCAGTATTTAGCTTATACACTTAAAGGTGAATTTTCAGAGTCACCGGAGGCTATTTTTATTCAGCCTAAACAGTTTACTAACCCCCAGGAAAATGAGCTGCTTTTATCAGGGCACGAATATTTATCGGCGACGTCAATTCCTATAAATAGATGGCGTAATCATTTTGATAGTGTATTTCTAATCAACAAGGTGACAGCCAGTAATTAATTTTTACTTAAGACGTTAATTCACTGAAATCATTTAGCCCTTTACCTTGGGGAGATAAGGTTAAGGGCTATTTAGGCTAGGCTAACAGCTCTTTTCTTACAATTGCGGCACCTGCGCTGAGGGCGTTGAGCTTAGCGTTTGCAATTGCTTGAGGTAACGGGGTCATGCCGCAGTTAGTACAAGGGTAGAGCTTATCTGCATCAACATATTGCAAGGCTTTACGAAGAGTATTAGCCACTTCATCAGGTGTTTCAATATGCATCGTGGCAACATCAATAGCACCGACCATCACTTTTTTTCCGCGAATAAGCTCAAGGAGTTCCATCGGCACGTGTGAGTTGTGACATTCGAGTGAAATAATGTCGATATTTGACTGTTGCAGTTTAGGAAATGCTTCTTCGTATTGCCGCCATTCAGACCCCAATGTTTTTTTCCAATCTGTATTGGCTTTAATGCCATAGCCGTAACATATATGAACGGCTGTTTCGCATTTCAGCCCTTCAATGGCTCTTTCTAAACACGCAATGCCCCACGCATTTACCTCATCAAAAAAAACATTAAATGCGGGTTCATCAAATTGGATGATATCGACGCCAGCGGCTTCAAGTTCTTTGGCTTCTTGGTTTAGAATTTTGGCAAATTCCCACGCGAGTTTTTCACGACTTTTATAATGCTCATCATAGAGCGTGTCAATCATGGTCATTGGGCCTGGTAACGCCCATTTTATTGGTTGATTTGTGTGTTTACGTAAAAACTTGGCATCTTCAACAAACACCGGTTTTTGTCGGCTGACGGGACCAACAACCGTCGGTACGCTGGCATCATAGCGATCACGAATTTTAACGGTTTGCCGTTTTTCAAAGTCAACACCATTGAGGTGCTCAATAAACGTTGTGACAAAATGCTGCCGTGTTTGCTCGCCATCACTGACAATATCAATGCCAGCTTGCTGCTGTTCGAGGAGCGATAAGCGTAATGCATCGAGTTTTCCTTGAGCTAATTCGTAACCATGTAACTTCCATGGTGACCATAATGTTTCAGGCTCCCCCAGCCATATCGGTTTGGGTAAACTGCCAGCAGTTGAAGTAGGTAGTAGTGTATTCATACTTGTTTCTCAATAAATAGATTAACGTTGGCCGACTAAAGCTATGAAAAATTAGCAGACCATTGCTCAAGCACGTTTTGATATGGCTTGATAAAGTGCTCATGAGCAAATTTACCTTGCTCTGTTGCTAATTGACTGCGCTCTTGTCGGTCATACACTATTTGTGTAAGCGAATGATCTTGGTTTTTCAAACTGGGTTGATACGCGTTTCCAGCAACAGCATTGGCGTTATATATCTCTGGGCGATAAATTTTTTGAAATGTCTCCATCGTACTAATGGTGCTTATAAGCTCAAGGCTGCTGTAGTCATTGAGTAAGTCACCAACAAAGTAAAATGCCAACGGTGCCACGGTATTTGGTGGCATGAAGTAACGTACATTTAAGCCCATTTTTTTAAAGTATTGCTCTGTTAGAGACGTGTCGTTCGGTAGATATTCTACACCTAATACAGGGTGCTGGTTTTGTGTGCGATGGTACGTTTTATTATCAGATACGCTTAAACAAATAACGGGTGGTTTAGAGAAATTTTGCTTATAAACTGATGAATTAACAAAGTATTGAAACAGTTTTCCATGCAGTTCACCAAAGTTATCTGGGATACTGAAAGTTGGCTGATTTTTATTATAATCTTGCAATAAAATACTAAAATCATAATCTCGGACATAAGATGAAAAGTTGTTGCCCACAATGCCTTCAATGCGCTTGTTGGTTTTATGGTCGATAATATTGTTTTTTAATATCTCGATAGATGGAAAAGTTTGACCACTGCCAGCTACATCAATGTTGACCGAAATAATTTCAAGTTCCACTGAATATCTATCACCCGTTGGGTTATCCCAATTAGCTAAGGCATTAAAACGATTATTTATCATTTTTAAGGCATTGCGTAAATTCGTTTGGCGATGATGGCCACGGGCTAAATTAGCAAAATTGGTGGTAATACGTGTATTGTCTGCGGGTTCATAATGCTCATCGAGATTGATACGCTTTAATGTAAATGAAAAATCTGTACTCATAATGTGTGTATCCAATATATTGTCTTGCTACGAATGTAAGGGTTCAACCGTCACTGTATGACGTTGAAAGTTGCATTATTTATACGTGGATCGGTACATGAATAAAAACGGTATAATTTCACATCGAACATGAGCCATATTCATAAATTTTTATTGTGGGTTATGGTTTGTTAAGTATTTATGGTTTTTTAGAGGGATTATACGTAATTATTGTTTTTAGATGGCTAGACGTTTATGTTGGCTGTCTTTGATATGCATTAATTTCATTTAAAACATGAGGATTATTCGTCTGTTATCGACAATATTAATGCCAGTTAGTGCAGACTGTATTGGTATACTCTGGCTTGAAGTCATGGGCTGTTACCCAATAATTCTTAAGTTAACGCCTTCGGTGGTGTGATAGTAACCAATAATAAAAAGAGACGAATGAAATGCATGAATTAGTATCGATAGTCGTTGCTTGTGCTTTATTAGGCAGTGGTGTTGGGTTTTTAGCTGGGTTACTGGGGATTGGCGGGGGATTAGTCATTGTGCCTATCCTAAGTAGTATTTTACTTTACTGGCAGGTTTTACCTAATGAACAAGTCGTATTGGTTGCGATTGCGACGTCTCTTGCTTCTATTTTATTTACGTCGACATCCTCTGCTATGGCACATCACAAGAATGGGAATGTTCCCTGGGATATAGCGCCATGGATTATGTCAGGTGTTGCGCTTGGTGCACTATTGAGTGGCTTTGTGGCTGCACTGTTGCCTGAACAGCTTGTACGCTGGGTATTTGCTGTAAGTGTGGTTTTAATTGGACTTAAAATGCTGTTTAGCGGTAACAATGATGCACCGAGTTCGCGAAGCATACCTAATAAAGTGCTTCTGAGCGTTTATACAACGCTTACAGGTGGACTGTCGGCAATGATAGGGATAGGTGGGGGGGCTGTACTTGTGCCCTTACTGACTTTTTTCTCAGTAGATATGAAAAAAGCCATAGGGTGTGCTTCGGCATGCGGTATTGTCATCGCCTTATTTGGCTCGGTTGGGTATATCAGTGCAGGGAGTGCGTATTTATCATTAAATGATGGCTTTGCAGGTTTTGTTTATTTACCAGCTTTAGTAGGTGTTATTTGCACGTCTTGGTTTACGGCACCACTTGGCGCCCGGGCAACACATTATCTTCCAGTCAAAACAATCAAGAAAATATTTTCACTGCTGTTGTTTGTTATGGCAGCTAATATGCTGATTAATTAGGAGCAAATGCAGCGTACACACGAGCAATGCCTCGTTATATTCGCTGCGTAAAGCTCAGTTAACAGGTGTTAGCAATGGTTTTCCAAATTATGCGCATCAACTAGCGGTGCCTAAGTGACCTACCTTTACTAAAATAACGGTATCTTGCTCAACAAAAGGGTGGTGCTCACTCATATGTGGACTGCGTATCCATGTGCCTGTTGGATACTGGCCGTGTTCATCGCAAAATATACCAGATAAGACTAAAATCTCTTCACCACCAAAGTGCCGATGCGGGACAAACGTTTCTCCTGCGGGCCATTTAACTAATGCCGTGTGTTCAACATCATGTTGATGTAATGGCATAACTTGCAACCCGCCTTGGCCTTGCTGCCAGTGCGTTGCAACCGTATTTACCCTTACTGTAGTAGCATCATCAGGTAGAAACTGATTTAGCTTAACAAACAAGGTGCACCCTGGCTCACTGAATGGTTGATGAGAGCTACCTGGGGGATTGCGTATATAAGTACCAGCTGGGTAGTCTCCATGCTCATCGCTAAAGACTCCTTCAAGCACGAAAATTTCTTCCCCGAGGGGATGACCGTGGCGCTTAAAGTGAGAACCCGGTTCATATCGCACAATGCTGGTGGCATGGCCGCTTTCAGCTTCCTCACGGGCAAGGATTTTACGTGTGACACCTTGAAGCGGGCTAGGTTGCCAAGTTTGGTTTGCGCTATTTATTACAACCTGTTGGCTGAAATCTAAATTAATATGTTGCATGCATGCCCTTGTTAACAGATTTTAGAGTACCTAAAGAAACAGCAGTATAATACGCATCAAGTATTCATTGTGATTACTCTATTAATTAATGAGTCGAATTCAGAGTCCCCACCACTAAGATAATTTGAGACACGTAACCGTGTTGCATTAATTTAAGAGGCTGTGTCTGACGTGATGCCTCCGTTTTATTACTTTATTTTAGATAGTCAATAACAAGTTGCGTCATCGACTCTACACCGAGTTGCAATGCAGCTTCATCCACAAAAAACTGTGGAGAATGGTTACTGGGTGCTGTTTTTGGGTTTTGATCTCTTGGAGTGACGCCTAAAAAGTAGAATAACCCGGGTACTTCTAATGCGTAATAACTAAAATCTTCAGCGCCTGTGATTAAATCGGTGGTAATAATATTTTCAGCCCCTGCAACGTTTGCTAATGTGGGTGTCATTTTTTCAGTGAGTTCAACATTGTTTATAGTAACAGGGTAACCATGATCGATGTGAACATCTGCTTGTGCGCCAGCCGATTCAGCCACAAGCTCTGCGGTTTTAGTGAGACGCGTTTTTATATCAGCGCGCATTGTTTGATCAAAAGTACGAATAGTGCCTATTAGTTCCACATTATCGGGAATAATATTAGAACGGATGCCGCCATTGATAGCTCCGTAAGATATAACTGACGGGGCCTTAGTAACATCAACCTGACGCGACGAAATTGTTTGTGTTGCCATCACAATTTGTGATGATGCGACAATTGGGTCAACACCATTCCATGGCCTTGAACCATGTGTTTGGCGTCCTTTTACATTAATTGTAAAAGAATCTTCACTTGCCATGAAAGGTCCTGCACGAAATCCTATTTGACCCGTATTGAGTGAACTGGTGACATGTAAGCCGAACACTGCATCAGGCTTTTCTTTAAACAGGCCTTCTTTTAGCATCAGTTCAGCCCCTCCTTCTTCGCCTTCGGGAGCACCTTCTTCAGCCGGTTGAAAAACAAATAAAATATCACCTGCTAAATCGTTTTTAATTTTTACGAGGGATTCCGCGACAGCCATTAAGATAGCGACATGGGTATCGTGCCCGCAGGCGTGCATTACGCCGACCTCATTACCACGGTATGTTGAGGTTTGTGTTGAGGCAAAAGGTAGATCAACTTGTTCTGTAACAGGAAGGGCATCCATATCAGCGCGTAGAGCTATGAGAGGGCCTTCTTTTCCGCCTTTTAATCGTGCTACAACCCCGGTGTGTGCAATGCCAGTTTGAACTTCAAGCCCTAACATTTGCAAATGATGTGCAACGTATTGCGCGGTTTTAAATTCACGATTACTTAATTCTGGGTATTGATGTAAATGTCTTCGCCATGTGATTACTTTTTTACTGACACTCAAATTGGCCTGTTTTAAAGCACTATTAATGTCATTCGCATAACTAGGTGTTGTTAGCGCAGCAAACAATACACTGGCATAAATTACTTTGTGTAACATGTGATTCCCTTTTATTATTGATTTATTAAAGTCAATGTAGAGTAACTTATGCTGAATGAACAGGATAAGGCGATAATTAACCAGGGAGAATGGTTTAATAACTGCGCTTTAGATTTACAAGTCGGACTACTAGAAAATGCAAAAATTGTTAATAAAAATGCGGGGGAGGCTTTATTCTTGCGCGGTGATGCTAACTGCGGTTTATATTGCGTTATACAGGGGATCGCTCGTGTAAGTGGTATTAATGGTGAAGGCAAAGAGGCTGTATTGAGTTTTATTCCTCAAGGTGTTTGGTTTGGAGAAGTGGCCCTTTTTGATGGCGGCATGCGTACGCATGATGTGTATGCACAAACACCACTTCGACTCGTGCATATTACTGTACGCTGTGTATCACGGCTTGTAGATCAATCCCCCATTTTTTGGCGAGACTTTGGGGTGCTCTTGTCACAAAAAATGCGGTTAGTTTTTTCTTCGTTGGAGGATCATGCATTGTTAACTGCGAAACAAAAAATATGTAAACGTTTATTGTTAGCCGCGTCTTACGATAAATCATCCTATTCCATAGTGATGTCGCAGCAACAACTTGCAGATATGACTTATCTAACGAGGCAAACGGTTAATCAAATTTTGCAAAGTTTACGTCAGCAACAGGTGATTGAGTTACATTATCAACGAATTGACATTATTGATAAAGCAGGCTTATTAGCAATATCAAACCTGAACCTATAAATAAAACTTGGTGCAAAATTTGCTATGTATTTTTACTTAAAAAATACCACAGGGAAGTTTTGCTATGATGGGCCATTTATTTAATAATCAATACCGCGTAAAGCCATACACAGCGCCAAGTACTATAGAAATTCAAACACCACCAAAACCTGCCGCATCTATTAATAAAGCGGCCAAAGATAGCCAGCCTGATATTGCCGCACAATTAAAATCTCCTCGTTATGACAAGCGCTTTTTGGAAGAAGCGAAAGAAGCTTTGGTTTATCAACGCTTAGGTGTTGATAAAGAAAAAATTGATGAGTTAAAAGCAGCGATAGAAGATCTTGCCAAAGAAATGCAATCCAATGATGACAAGGACTTAAGTGAGCAAATGGATGCGTTACAAAACATGTTAGAACAAGAGTTTCAAAAAGGCAGAGAGCGTATGGATTCATTGCCAGAGCATGAAAAGGGGAAAATCATCAGTGCGCTGGTTTAAAGAAAAATGTCACTTACCCGACATTCTTTCATTTTTTAATTTGTTAGAGTGGATTAACACATAATAACAAGAGAAAAATCATGAAAACACTTGAACAACAGCTAGGTAATTATGGGCTATATCATCGGTCAAAAAGAAATGTGCTCACTCACTTTTTTGGGATTCCACTGATTGTGTTTGCAGTGTTGTGTTTACTTGGGCGAATTGAAATACCGCTTGCAAGTTATTTAATAACCGGTGCACATATTGCTGTTACAGCGAGTGTAATTTACTACCTGATGTTAAGTTTTTCACTTGGAATGATAATGGCTGTTATTTTAGCCTTGATGGTTTTGCCGGCTTCACTGGTCTCACAATTGAGTGTGTATGAGTGGTTGTCGATGAGTATTGGAATATTTGTATTCGGGTGGATACTGCAATTCATTGGTCATTATTTCGAGGGGAAAAAACCTGCGTTTGTTGATGATATTGTAGGTTTAATTATTGGTCCTTTGTATGTTCTTGCGGAGGCGTTATTTATGCTTGGCTTATATCGTGATTTAGAACAAAAAATTGAAGTTATCGCGGGCCCAACTAAACCTTAATAACTAAAATTTAATAAGAGTTATGATGAATTTTAAAAATAAAACAGTGTGGATTACCGGTGCATCGTCAGGTATCGGACAAGAATTAGCGGTTCAGTTGGCACATTTAGGTGCAACTATTATTTTATCAGCGAGGAACACCGATAAATTAGAACAAATTAAAGCGACTTTAGACGGTGATAATCACTCAGTCATTCCGTTAGACTTAGCAAAGCCTGAGCATGTTTTTGAACACGTTAAATCAAGAATGGATGAAATAGGGCGCGTTGATATTTTAATTAATAATGGCGGTGTATCACAAAGAAGTTTGTTTTTAGAGAATGACTTTTCGGTTTATCGACAATTAATGGAAGTAAACTATTTTGGGTTAATTGCACTGACAAAAGCGGTGTTACCTTCTATGGTTGAACGCGGTTGTGGCTCTATTGTATCTATAAGTAGTGTTGCAGGGAAAGTGGGATCTAAATTTCGCACCGGATACTCAGGAAGTAAGTATGCTGTGGTTGGTTTTATGGATTGCCTTAGGGCGGAAGTAGCTGATAAAAATATACATTGTTTAACAATATGTCCGGGTTCCATAAAAACAGCTATTGCGCATAATTCACTTGATGAGCATGGCGTTGCGCAAAATAAGCCAGAGCACTCAATTGAAAATGGCATGGATGTATCGGTTGCAGTTAAAAAAATGATAAATGCGATCGCTAAACAAAAAGACGAAGTTATCGTAGGACAAGGTTTAAGCGGGTTAGCACCAACAATTAAACGTTTTTTTCCTAGTTTATTTAATCGCATAACAGCAAAAACAAATTACAGGTGAGGCTTTTAAATTCTGATCGCTAATTGTGCGTTTTGTATTGCTGTGTTTACAGTAATGGCGGCCAATAATACTGTATTTTTGCTTGCACGCTGGGGTTATAGCACTTAAAGTGTCTAAAAGTTGTAAAAGAGTAATTAAAAATGACACAAGAACAAACTCAACCTGAACAATCTAAAGAATTAACACCTGAAGAGCATGCTCAAGCACAACAACAAAGTGCAATATGGCAGCGTGAGTGTTTTCAAAGTGCGCAAAAGCATTTAGCTGAAAAAGGTATTCTCCCTAAAACATTAATTGAAAAAGAGAGCCGTTTTATTGCCCCTTTGTGTGCACTGTGGAAATTTAAAGCCCAAACGGGTAAAAATTACTGGGTGATAACAGGGCGTTTACCGACAGATCATGCCCAAGATACTGCAGCTGAAAACCCGCGTGATGCGCTGCGTTATTTTTCGCTTCAATGGCAATTAAAAGCAGACCAAATAATGCAGTCTGGAAATCTGGATAAAACACAAGTTGATTTTGCAAACTTATTAGTTAATCGTGCTCACGGTCTATATGAAATGTACGAAAGAGACCACCTTTGGGTTAACGAAGCAAGTTAATGTCACATGATTCAACTTGTTGATAATGAAAAAAAAGCGAGCCTAACGGCTCGCTTTTTAATGCACTAATGTAAAGGGTTTTGTATCAAATTGACTAATAGGGCATTGCATACGTTGGCGTGGAATACCAGCCTCCATAAAAACAAAGCCTTGTTGTGTGAAACCATTACGTTTGAAGCGTTCAACCTCGTTTAAAATACAATTTATACTGATATTGTTAAAGCCTTGTTGCTGAGCTAGCTTGACCATATAGCTTAGCAGCGACTTATAAACGGAACGATTACGGTGTTCAGGTAATACCGCAATCCTACCAATTAAACCGTCGCTGCAAATTCTGCCTGTTGCCACAGGAGACTTTGCGTCATCAGTGACCAGTACATGCAATGCATTACTATCTAAATTGTCGAATTCTATGTGCTTTGGTATGTGCAGCTCACATACAAACACGCGTTCTCTAATATGTTGTAGTAAATCCTTTCGCGTATCCCATTCTACCTTGTCGATATGATAACTCATTGCATCCTACCTCTAAGAAAACCAAATGCCCTCGTTTAATAGTGTAGTAAAGGATTGAATAAATTTTAAACTATATTTTGAACTTTTAATTTGTTCAGCTGTCATGCTAACGTCATCAGTTAATAATTTTACGGCTGCAAGATCTGTTTTTGGCAGTAAGAAATTTTGGCCATTTACGCTAAAAATAAGCTCATTATTAGTGACTTGGTATATTGCTCTCGTGCCACCTAAACGTTCAAAAACCTCGTCAGAATCATCTATTAACTGGGCTACTTGATCAGGTGTATACAGATCTTCTGGCGGCATTAAATCCATTTCATGTTTAGGTTCACTGGTTGTTTGACCCAACCATGATTTAAATAAAGTGTCGTCTTGTAATAATGAGGCGAGTAATTGCTTAACCTTATCAGCTTCTGTATTGCTAAGGAGTCCTTTCGATTCTCTGGTTTCTAGCAGTGGATCGGAATAGCGGGTGTTGCCAACTTCTTTATCAATCACGTAATCGGCAAAACTCGAAAGTAAATCTTGCTGATTTGGGGCCCTAAAGCCAACAGAATAGTTAATCGCGTTTTCTACCGCATAGCCTTCATGAGGGCAACCCGGTGGGATATATAAAATATCACCTGGCTCTAAAATACAATCAATAACGGCTGGGAACTGTTCTACCTGTAATAGCGATTTATTTTGTGCAAATTGTTTTAAACTACTGTCAGGCATACCAACACGCCAATGTCTTTTGCCTTCACCTTGGATAATAAACACATCATACTGATCTAAATGAGGACCCACACCACCACCTGGCGTTGAATAGCTGATCATTAAGTCATCAATGCGCCAATTAGGAATAAATCTAAAAGGCTCAAGTATTTGTGCAGCATCAAGATGCCAATGGTCGACTGCTTGAACGAGCAAAGTAGAGTGTTGGTCTGTTAGTAATTCGAAATCCTCAAACGGGCCGTGGTGTGCTTGCCAGTCGTTATTTTGGTTGGTGATAATACGCGATTCAATACTTTCCTCCATCGCAAGGCCTGCCAGCTCATTAGCATCGAGCGGATCTTGAAAATCACGAAGCCCTTGTTTAATTAACAAGGGTTTCTTCTGCCAATATTCTTTTAAAAAGTCCTGCTTTGATAGGGAGTTAATCGTTAATTGATACATATTTTCACCATTTACAAACGAATAGAGATAAAAAAAGCGAAAGGGGGGCCTTTCGCTTTTTAAATGTTTTAGCTTTATGCTTACGCTAAATTGTCTATGAACTCTACTGCACGGCCGATATAGTTAGCCGGCGTCAGCTTTTTCATTTCAACTTTAGCTTCTTCTGGCAAATCTAAACCATCGATAAAATCAGCCATAATTTCTTGATTTACACGCTTACCACGGGTTAGATCTTTAAGCTTCTCATATGGCTTTTCAATGCCGTATTTACGCATAACGGTTTGAATTGGCTCAGCTAGAAGTTCCCAGTTTTGATCAAGCTCTTCAAGTAAACGTTGCTCGTTTACTTCTAACTTGCTCACGCCTTTAAGTGTTGATTGGTATGCGATTAATGCATAGCCCATGCCTACACCTAAGTTACGAAGTACTGTTGAGTCAGTAAGATCACGCTGCCAGCGTGACACAGGTAATTTTTGCGCTAAATGCCCAAAAATGGCATTGGCAAGACCTAAGTTACCTTCTGAGTTTTCAAAATCAATAGGGTTAACTTTATGTGGCATAGTAGATGAACCAATCTCACCCGCAATGGTTTTTTGCTTAAAGTGGTTAAGCGCAATATAGCCCCATGCATCACGGTCAAAATCAAGTAATACAGTGTTAAAACGTGCAATCGCATCAAATAGCTCAGCAATGTAATCATGCGGCTCAATCTGAGTCGTGAATGGATTGAATGTTAAGCCAAGACTTGTCACGAATTGTTCTGCATGACTATGCCAATCGTAATCAGGGTAAGCACTTAGGTGAGCGTTGTAGTTACCAACAGCACCATTAATTTTACCTAGCATTTCAACCTGTGCAATTTGATCACGTTGACGCTTTAAGCGCATGTACACGTTTGCAAATTCTTTACCCATCGTTGAAGGCGTTGCTGGTTGACCGTGAGTTCGGGTCATCATGGGCACTGCTTTGTACTCAATCGCTTTTTCTTTAATTGCATTAAGTAGTTGATCGCAGTAAGGAAGTAATACTTCGTTACGTGCTTCAGTAAGCATTAAACCGTGAGACAGGTTATTGATGTCTTCTGAGGTACATGCAAAGTGAATAAATTCATTGATTGCATGTAGCTCTGCGTTATCTGCTACTTTTTCCTTGAGTAAGTATTCTACCGCTTTTACATCGTGGTTGGTGGTACGTTCGATATCTTTTACACGTTGCGCATCGGCTTCACTGAAGTTATCAACAATCGCGTTAAGTAAAGCATTTGCTTCGTCGCTAAATGCCGGTACTTCTTTGATGTTATCAGCAGCAGCAAGGGCTTGTAACCAACGAACTTCGACTGTTACACGGTATTTTATCAAGCCAAATTCGCTGAAAATACTGCGTAGTTCAGTGGTTTTGCTGCCGTAGCGACCATCCACCGGAGAGATAGCTGTTAACGCTGAAAGCTCCATAATAACTCCTAAATTTTAGTTTTGAACGATAATTAAATGTGGTTTTTAGCAATGGCGATGATTTTTCTTTTTGCAAAGAAAAAATGACGGCGTTTACCGCCCATTTGTCGCCAAAGTACAGCACTTCGAATACCCGCTAGTAATAGTGCGCGTATCTTGTGTTGTACTAACTGCTGTTTCAATAAATCAGGTTTGCCATAAACCTGAATGCGGTGCCCAAGGGGGCTAAGCACCTTTGAATATATATCTGCAAGGGCTGCAATTAATGTTGCATCAGTAATTGCAAAATGATCTAAACGTCGCTTTATGTCATCAATGCCTTTACCAAGATCAGCTAAGCTGCTTGATTTTGCACTAAGTGCGCGTTCAAGTTGCATTAGACCACCTACATACTTAACGATTTCAACATCTTTTTTCTCGCCAGCACTGAGCTGATCAAGTAAGCATTGATAACCTGATCTAAGATTTTCAGTTCCTTGATACACGTCTTCAGGTGAATCAGGGTTAGTAACGACAATACTTGAAAGTAACTTTTCAAGGTCATAATCATTGCTACTGCCATACTGTGCAATTTTTTGTACTTGCTTGGCTATTTGGCACATTGCGGCCAAAGCCATTACTTGGTTTTCAGTCATTATTTGATCACCGAATCAATGATCCCGCCACCAAGGCATACTTCATTAGCATAAAATACCGCTGATTGACCAGGCGTTACGGCTTTTTGCGGCTCATCAAATAACACGCGGGCTAAGCCATCATCGCCCACAAGGAGAGTACAGCTGATATCTTCTTGTCTATAACGTGTTTTAACTGTGCAACGAGTTGTGCCTTTAGGGCCTACTCTATCAACCCAATGTAGTTGGTTAGCATTTAAACCATTGCTATAAAGGCGAGGGTGGTCTTTACCTTGACCAACCACAAGTACATTGCGTTCAATATCTTTATCAACAACGTACCATGGCTCACCAGAGCCTTCTTTCATACCACCTATTAGCAAACCTTTACGCTGGCCAAGTGTGTGGTACATTAATCCTTCATGCTCACCGACGTTATTACCCTCTGTGTCTTCAATAACACCAGGTTGTGCAGGTAAGAATTTTTGTAAAAAGTCTTTAAATTTACGTTCACCGATAAAACAGATACCTGTGCTGTCTTTTTTATCGTGAGTTATGAGGTCTTGCTCTTCGGCAATACGGCGAACCTCAGGCTTAGCAATATCACCGACAGGGAAGAGTGTTTGGCCAATGTGCTCATGGCTTAGGGTGTATAGAAAATAACTTTGATCTTTATTGTCATCAAGGCCACGGCACATCACATATTTGTCATCACGAAGCTCGCGGCGCACATAATGGCCAGTAGCGATGTAATCAGCACCAAGTGCACCAGCTGCAAATTCAAGAAATGCTTTAAACTTTATTTCTTTATTACACATAATATCAGGATTTGGCGTACGACCGGCTTTGTATTCTGCTAAAAAATACTCAAAAACATTATCCCAATACTCGGCTGCAAAATTCACAGTGTGCAGTTCAATATCAAGCTTATCGCAGACCGCCTGTGCGTCTTTTAAATCCTCAGCAGCAGCACAATATTCATCATTATCATCTTCTTCCCAGTTCTTCATAAACAAGCCTTCAACTTGATAGCCTTGTTGTTTCAATAAATAAGCTGATACAGAAGAATCAACACCGCCGGACATGCCAACAATGACTTTAATGTGACTATTTTCGCTCATGGATATTTTCGCTTATACAGGTTGCTGTCATTTTATACTACTAACCATAAGAGAGAGAAAGAGTGTGAAATTTTAAACACTCACATAGCTTATGGCGTATGAAAGGCCGCGATTATAGCATGTAAAATAGAAGGCAAGCCACCCAAAATGCAAGTTTTGTCTTGCCTATAAAACACTAATTAATGATATGAGGAGGGCTTAAAAATGGCGCGGAATTTACCAGAGCTATTGTGTTCTCCCTAAGGGTAATTACTCACCTTGAAGTAATTTATACTCACCATTTTTAATATTATCTAATGTGTATTGTCCAATTTTATAACGAATTAACCTTAATGTTGGGTGTCCAATATGGGCTGTCATGCGTCTAACTTGTCGGTTTCTGCCTTCAGTTAAACTGATACTTAACCAGCTAGTAGGAATATTTTTGCGTTCTCTGACGGGGGGATTACGCGGCCATAAATGCGGAGGCTGGAGACGTTCCACATCTGCTGGGCGTGTCATGCCATCTTTTAAATGTACACCTTTGCGTAACGCTTCAATTGCCTCGTCTGACGGCACACCTTCAATTTGTACCCAGTATGTTTTACTGGTTTTTTTATTTGGCGCAGTAAGTGTGTTTTGCAATTTACCGCAATTAGTCAAAAGTAATAATCCTTCACTGTCTCTATCTAAACGACCCGCAGCATAGACGTCTTTAATATCAATAAAGTCAGCTAATGTTTGACGATTATTTTCATCAGTAAATTGGCATAACACATCAAATGGTTTGTTAAATAGAACAATTTTTCGCTCACTTAAAGGAATTTGTTCTTTGACTTCTCTTTTATTACTTGTGTGTAGCGGCTTTTTATTACGAGACGTTAAATCTCGACTAAAACTTCGCCCGCTGCTGCGCCTGTTTTTGGATGTATTTGTTGTCATCGTTATATGCACCGTGCTGGTTTTGGTAGTCCTGCAATTTTTGTGGCTTGCTTAGCCGGGCCTTTCGGGAAAAGCGTATATAGATAAATGCTGTTGCCTTTGTCTTCACCGAGCGCTTTAGCCATGGCTTTAACTAACATACGAATAGCGGGGCTTGTGTTGTATTCAAGGTAAAAGCCTCGTACAAAGTTTATAACCTCCCAATGCTGTTCAGTAAGATCAATATTTTCTTGTTCTGCTAATATTGATGCAAGCTCAGGTGTCCAGAGTTGATGATCAAGGAGATAGCCTTGTTTATCTGTTTCGATTTGTTGATTTTTAAATTCTAGCATGGTTACCAAGTTACAGACTGAGAGGAAGATAGGGTTTTTGCTACAAATATTTCATAATCGATTGCGGTATTTTGTTGCATAATTTCAATGTTGCGGGCTTTAGCGTCGTCCGATAAAAGTAAAAGCCTGTCACAAAGCTGAATATAAAGATTCTGTGAGTAGCAAGCATCCCCGACCAATAAAACAGTGTCGTTTTGTTGTATTAAGTTAACGAGTCGTTCATTGTCGTAATAACTAATGGGTTTTGATAAAATATGCAATGTACTCATAAGTTTACAACCTGTTGTTGTGCCCTAATTAATTGACTTTGCGCTTTAAAGTCCAAAGTTATGGCATCGATTATTAAATCATTTTTGTTCAGGTTGTAGTCAATCAAAGATTTCTCACATACATATATATTTTCAACGTCATAAATTTCTAATGTTTTTATGCTTTTAAAATAGTTTTTCAGTCCGACTGATTCAGGGGATTGATTTTGCTTTAATGCAAGGACCGCAGGGCCAGTAAACAACCAGCTTATGTTTTGCTCGATAGCAGCAAATATAAGAGTCATATCGAGGGCTTCTCGAATATGCATATCGTCAAAAGGGCTGTGTTGGCTTAATACTAGAACATTAATCATTTAAACTGCACCCATTTATCAGCATCACTTGCAAGCATCGCAAATTCTGCAAGACCTGCTACGGTAAATAACTCAGTAGCCGCAATATTAAGACCTCGTTTTTCAGCTGCTGTTATGCACAACATAAGTTTAATGCCACGTTCGTGTAGTGTTTGCCAAAGCGACGAAATAGCAAGCTCGTCGGTTGCTAAACTTATGTGTTCGCTGGCGTGATAAACCCCTTGTTGATATAAAAAGATGGTATCAACGTGATGGCCTTGATCCAAGCAAGTAGATGCAAATTTGAATAGTCGTTGAGTAGTGTCGTGATCTGACGGTGCGCTGTGTAGTGAAAGTACGAATCGTGCCAAAACATATCCAATAAAAAAGCCCCTAAAGAGGGGCTATTTTAACAGAACTATTTAATTAGTCATTATTTGCGCCAAGCAAGGCGAGTAATGAAGTAAATAAATTGTACACGCTTAAATATAAAGAAACAGTTGCACGAATATAATTTGTTTCTCCGCCGTTAATGATGCGGCTAGTATCAAACAAGATAAGTCCAGACATAATTAATACAACAGCAGCATTTAGTACCATAAACATTAAAGAGCTACCGATAAAAATATTAACGATGCTAGCAACGATAACAACAATAAGGCCAACTGTTAAAAAGCCACCCATAAATGAGAAGTCTTTTTTCGTGTTAAGTGCATACGCAGAAAGACCAAGAAAAATTAGCGCCGTAGATCCTAATGCTTGCATTATAAGCATAGGGCCATTAGGCATTGCTGCATAGTGATTTAAAAGTGGTCCTAGACCGGCACCCATTAAACCTGTGAAAGCAAATACCCATGCTACACCAGATGCGCTATCCGCTTTTTTATTGACTACAAAGAGTAAACCAAAAGAAATAAGTGTAAATACTAACCCCATAAAGTAGGGAAGATTCAAGGCCATTGAGATACCAGCTGTCACTGCACTAAATGCTAATGTCATGGCCAGTAAGAAATAAGTGTTTTTAAGCACTTTGTTTGTTTCAATGGTCGACATAACCGGCTTAGCGGTATTGTACGAATGATTAAATGCCATTGTAGAGCTCCTATAAATGAAACTTGTTGTAGTTCCGATGATTAACTTAGATATATAACTAAAGTTAGATTATCAAGACTTGTATATTTGGGCAAATGTTTGTAGTTCAATAGACCCACTTTAAAGAAAATAGTTCCCATTATGTTTGTTTTGTATACGGGGTTGTATTAAGAATATACAAATCAATTGTTTTTTAGTCACTTGGGCAATTTTTTGAAAAAAAAGCTTCACAAAAGCCAAAGCATTATCTATTATGCACGCCGTCGGAGAGATGGCAGAGTGGTCGAATGCACCGGTCTTGAAAACCGGCAGGGGTTTGTAGCCCCTCTAGGGTTCAAATCCCTATCTCTCCACCACCTAATTTAAACTAATTATGAGTACACTCTTACTTGTAATTTATAGCAGTTTCGGAGAGATGGCAGAGTGGTCGAATGCACCGGTCTTGAAAACCGGCAGGGGTTTGTAGCCCCTCTAGGGTTCAAATCCCTATCTCTCCACCATATAGTAAAGCCCGCTCATTGAGTGGGCTTTTTTATTGAAAAATTCAAATACCCTACGACCATAGTCTCAGTTTCGTACTTGCTAAACTTAATGCATCATTAAGGCTATTATTACCACGTTGTTTAGGACTACGCATGAAAAATAAGTTAGCCAAAAGTGTTGCTTTGTCGCTACTTTCCCCTGTTATTATTGGTACTGTACTGGGTGTTTATTATGCCTTAACACTGCAAGGTGATTCACTTTCTATATTTTTTAACCTTCTTATTAGCGCAATTGCCAATGCACACATCGTCGGTTTGACTATGGCGGCGTTTGTGGTTCCTGGGTATTTACTGATGTACAAATATGCAAAAGTTAATTATTCAGGTGTATTAACGTTAGGTTTACTCGGAGGAGCTGTTTTCAGTTACTTATTAAGTGCAACGCAGGGAATGGTTTTTTTGATTAATACTGTCATGTCAGCGTTAGCAGCGGGCTTATTTTTATATGGACTGAGAAAAGCAGCTATAAAAAAGAGTGCACCGCAATAGTGGAAATATTAATCAAGCCTACTGAAAATTAGCGTAAATTGCTTTTTTTTGCCTTGAAAAGGTTTCAATTATTGGCCACAAAGAGTACCTTTACCTACTGTATGTTTGATAAGAAGTAGTTTGGTATGCAAAAGCAAGAATTTTACCAGTCATTAGTTAAACAAACTGAGTCGCTAATTACTGGTGAGACTAACATTATAGCCAATATGGCTAACATAAGTGCGCTGCTTTTTACATCATTAGACGATGTGAATTGGGCGGGCTTTTACCTAATGGACTCCCCATCAGAATTAGTACTAGGGCCGTTTCAAGGCAACCCTGCGTGTATTCGTATTCCTGTAGGAAAAGGGGTTTGTGGAACGGCAGCTTCGACTGCAAAAACTCAACTAGTAGAAGATGTTCACGCATTTACTGGTCACATAGCCTGTGATGCCGCATCAAATTCTGAAATAGTGATACCTATCCACAAAAACGGAGAAGTATTTGCTGTATTGGATATCGACAGCCCGAGTCTTGCTCGTTTTGATAGCGATGATAAACAGGGTCTTGAAGCATTAGTAACGTGTTTTGAGGCTACGCTTGCATGAAAGATTTGATAAATGTACAGGATTATCTTTTTGCCACCGCTGATGTAGGCGATTGGGAAGGAGATGAAGAACACGTAGCGGAAACGCTAAACGATTTAATTCACATTGCTTGGGATCGTCTTCCTGATGAACTTGAGTGTGAGTTAATCGATGAGATTATTAATGGTATTTGGGAACACCTTCGTGGCGATATGGCGCTTATAGAGGCTGAGTTCGAAGAGTTGACCGACTGGGTAACACACTATGT
Source organism: Pseudoalteromonas sp. H105 (assembly GCF_001469215.1). Lineage (GTDB taxonomy): Bacteria > Pseudomonadota > Gammaproteobacteria > Enterobacterales > Alteromonadaceae > Pseudoalteromonas. The sequence goes on along the minus strand of NZ_LOFH01000001.1, from coordinate 623,552 downwards.
CGATTCGTCAATTGATGAAAAGATGTAACAAAAGGTTCTAAAATGGAAACCACAAACAAGCTAAAAGATATCAACGAAGTACTGGAATTTTTATACCAAGAATTTCCACAATGTTTTAAACAAAAAGACGGCATCAAACCGCTAAAGGTAGGTATCTTTAAAGATATTGCTGAGCGTATTGAAGGTTCTGAGAAAGTAAGTAAAACTCAGGTTCGTCAGGCTTTAAGAAAATACACATCTAACTGGCGTTATTTAGAAGCCGTTACTAAGTCTGAATTCCGCATCGACCTAGATGGAAATCAGGGTGAAAAAGTAGAGCAAGAGCATATTGATCATGCTCAAAAAGCGCTTGAAGAAAGCCGTGCTAAAATGGCTAAACGCAAAAAAGCACAGCGCCCTCGTAATGACTCAGACACAAAATCTTACAAAAAGAAATCAGGGCAATTTGCCAAAAATGGTGATAAAACCGCTAAGGTTAATAACAAGGTTAAAGTTAAACTTGGCCAAGCACTTGTTAATGCAACTATCACTGAAGTGAACAAAGATGATGTTCATGTTGAATTAGTGACAGGCATGCAAGTTAAAACAAAAGCAGACAGCCTTTACATAGTTTAAGCTGTATATAAATTAAGGAGTTGTGTATGAGTCAGAAGTTTACGCTCATTCCGTTAGTCGCGGCCCTCTATTCGGGGTCTTTATTTGCATCGGCAGACGTAGTCGATGTTTTGACCGCAAAAGACTTGCCAGTTTTGGAGCAAGAAAGTCAGCATAGTACGGCTAGCAAGCGAGTGACTAACTTATTTACTCGTGCACACTATAAACCTATTCGTTTTAATGACGCACTTTCTAGTAAAGTGTTTGATCGTTATATCGAATCCCTTGATTTTAATAAAAGCGTCTTTTTGGCTGCGGATGTTGCTTCTTTTGAGCAATACCGCAACCAATTTGATAATGCATTGACGACAGGCAAGCTCGATTTCACGTTTGACATATTCAATTTGAGTATGCAGAGACGTTTCGAGCGTTATGAATATTCATTGAAACTGCTTGAAACAGAAATGACTTTTGATAAAGACGACGAATACTATTATGACCGTGAAGATGCACAATGGGCGTCTTCACAAGCCGAACTTGATGAACTTTGGCGAGAACGTGTTAAATATGATGCGCTTCGATTAAAAATGACTGGTAAAGATTGGCCAGGTATTAAAAAAATACTTGCCAAGCGTTACCAAAACGCACAAAAACGTTTAGTACAAACTAAAAGTGAAGATGCGTTTCAAATTGTTATGAATTCATTCGCTAGAAGTATCGAGGCTCACACCTCTTACCTTTCTCCACGTCGAGCTGAACAGTTTAAAATGGACATGGATCTCGAATTAGAAGGGATTGGTGCTGTATTAGGCTATGATGAAGATTACACAGTAATTCGTAGTTTAGTTCCCGGTGGCCCTGCGGATAAATCAGAGCAAGTAAAAGCAGACGATCGTATTATTGGTGTAGCGCAAGATGGCGAAGAGTTTGTTGATATTATTGGTTGGCGTTTAGATGATGTTGTTGACCTCATCAAAGGTCCTAAAGGAACTAAGGTTCGTTTACAATATCTTAAGGGTGCTGATACCCATGGTACGCCAAAAATAGTTGAAATTGTTAGAGACAAAATACGACTAGAAGACCGCGCTGCTAAATCAGAAGTATTCGAAGCCACCTACTCTGATCTTACTAGTAAGATTGGTGTAATAGAAATTCCAGGGTTTTACAATAATCTTTCTAAAGATGTAAAAGTTGAGTTAGCAAAATTACAAGAAGCTAAGGTTGATGGCATTATTATTGACCTTAGGCAAAACGGCGGTGGTTCTTTATATGAAGCCACACAACTTTCAGGTCTGTTTTTTGATCAGGGCCCCGTTGTTCAAATACATACCTTAAACAACCGCATTGAAGAACAAAAAGACAGGGACGGTATAACCTTTTATGATGGTCCATTAACAGTCTTGGTTGATCGTTATAGTGCTTCAGCTTCTGAAATATTTGCGGCTGCTATGCAAGACTATGGCAGGGCAATTGTGATAGGCGAACAAACGTTTGGAAAAGGTACTGTACAGCAGCATAAGCCGCTGGGTCGAGCTTATGATTTGTATGATAACGCGCTGGGTAGTGTGCAATATACCATTGCGAAATTTTATCGAATAAATGGTGGTAGCACACAACATAAAGGTGTTATTCCAGATATTTCATTCCCTTCAGCAATAAATCCTGCAGAGTGGGGTGAAAGCCAAGAAGATAACGCTTTGCCTTGGGATAGTATTATTCGTGCAAACTATAATTCAGTTGATAATTTAAACTCGGCAATTAGCCATATTACTAAGCAACACTTTGATCGTATTAAGGCCGAGCCTGAGTTTAATTATGTGTTTGAAGATATTGCTCGTTATAACGAGGAAAAAGATCGTAAAACGATTTCGTTAGTTGAAGCGAATCGTATTAAAGAGAAAGAAGAGAATGATGCGTTAGCGCTTAAGCGGACTAATGAACGTTTAGTCCGTCTTGGTGAGCAACCAGTTAAAGACCTCGATGATGTGCCTGATGTACTTGATCGCTTGGATCCATTTCTTGAAGAAGCAGCTCTAATCACACAGGACTACATTAATTTTGGGCGTCTCGCTAAAAAATAGACGCTTTTTAACACTTTAAAAAAGGCGCTTAAGCGCCTTTTTTGCTGCCTAAAGCATATGAAATTGCTATAATCGTCCATTAAACCCAGATAGAGGTAATGTTCAACATTTTCTCTCTGTGCTAAAAATAATAATTAAGCGTGTATAAAATAACGCGTGGGAGTTTCAAATTTGAATCCAATAGAAGAAAAACCTATCAACAAAGCGAGTTTTTTGGACGCGCTAATCCCTATCTCTGTGCTGATCTGTTTATTAGGTGCCGCTGTGTATTTATTTGGTGATAGTTCATCATCAGGGCCGAATCAAATTGCATTGTTATTTGCAACGTTTACCGCTGCTTTAGTCGGACTAAAAAACGGTTACACATGGAAAAAATTAGAACAGGCGATGATTGAAGGTATTACCTTGTCACTCGGCGCTATTTTAATTTTATTAATGGTGGGCGCCTTAATTGGTACTTGGTTACTATCAGGTACAGTGCCTACGCTGATTTACTATGGTTTGCAGGTTATTAACCCAAGCTGGTTCTATGCAGCGAGTTGTTTAATATGTGGTATTGTAGCAATGAGCATAGGAAGTTCATGGACGACAGCTGCCACCATTGGTACTGCATTGCTAGGTGTTGCTACAGGTCTTGGTTTAGATCCGGTCGTTACTGCGGGTGCCGTTATTTCAGGCGCCTATTTTGGTGATAAATTAAGTCCTCTTTCAGAAACCACCAACCTTGCACCTGCTGTTGTTGGTGCTGATTTATTTGAACATATACACCACATGCTGTGGACAACCGTCCCTAGCTTTATCATTGCATTGATTATTTTTATTGTGATGGGCTTTAATGCCAGTGCAGAAAATGAAGCTGGTCGTATTGATGAAATAACCCTTATTCTAGAACAGAATTTTAATATTGGTTTAGAGATGTTGGTTCCTTTGATTGTATTACTTGCATTAGCGATAAAGAAAATGCCAGCGTTTCCTGCAATATCTATTGGTGCAGTTATCGGTGCTGTGTGGGCAATGTTGTTCCAGTCAGACTTAATAGCAAGCCAAATTGATGTATCTCAAGGCCATTTAATTGGTTATTTTAAGCTGATATGGGCTACATTTTTTGACGGATTCAATATCATTACTGGTGATGAAAAAATGGATTCACTTCTCAGCGGAGGAGGGATGGCTGGAATGTTGACCACCACTTGGCTGATTATGACTGCGTTAATGTTTGGTGCGATTATGGAAAAAACGGGCTTATTAGATATATTCGTTAAAAGTATACTAAAAATAGCGAAAAGCACGGGTTCACTTATCACAGCAACGATTGCGACGTGTATAGGGACTAACGTAATTGCTGCTGATCAATACATCGCCATTGTTGTACCAGGCCGCATGTACAAAGACGAATATGAAAAGCGAGGTTTAAAGCCTGTTAATTTATCAAGAACATTAGAAGATGGCGGTACAATTACAAGTCCGCTCATTCCTTGGAATACATGTGGTGCTTATATGCAAAGTGTATTACATGTAAACCCGCTAGATTATTTATTCTATGCTTTCTTCAACCTAATAAATCCATTATTGGCCGTTGTGTACGCTTATTTAGGCGTTAAAATTTTACGCATAAAGCCAAAGCAACACATATGAAATAAATGCTCCTCCTTGGTGGAGGAGCCCATTTGGAGTTCCTATGACTGCAATAAACAAGCCGCAAACTCAATATCTTAAAGACTACCAAGCCCCTGATTTTAAAATTGAACATGTCGATCTTACCTTTGAATTAAAACCACTAAATACCCGTGTTACTGCTGTTTTACAATTAGAAAGAACTGTTGAAAATGATGTGGATTTAGTTTTAGATGGCGTTGATTTAACACTTATCTCAGTTGAGTTAGATGGTGCTGACTACGGTGATTTCCATGTCGAAAATGAGCAGTTGCGCATAAAGAATCTCCCTTTTAGTTGTCAATTACGTATTGTTACAGAAACGTCTCCAGATACTAACTCTTCATTGGAAGGGCTTTACCTTTCTGGTGGTGCGTATTGTACTCAATGTGAAGCGCAAGGTTTCAGAAAAATAACATACTTTTTAGACAGACCTGATGTGCTTGCTAGCTTTGATGTAACAATAATAGCCGAGCAAAAATATAAGCACCTTTTGTCAAACGGCAACAAGATTGCTGAAGGTCAACTGGATAATGGCCTTCACTTTGCTAAATGGCAGGATCCATTTAAAAAACCAAGTTACTTATTTGCTCTAGTTGCAGGTACGTTCGATGTACTCACAGATACTTACACTACTAAAAGTGGCCGTAATGTTGAGCTTGCATTGTTTGTTGATAAGGGAAATCTATCTAAAACACCTCATGCTATTGAATCTTTGAAGAGGTCAATGCAATGGGATGAAGAACGTTTCAACCTTGAATATGATCTTGATATTTATATGATCGTCGCAGTGGATTTTTTCAATATGGGGGCAATGGAAAATAAAGGGCTAAATATATTTAACTCTAAATGTGTCTTAGCAAACCAAGAAACAGCAACAGATAAAGATTACCATACTATTGAATCAATAGTTGGGCATGAATACTTTCATAACTGGACTGGAAACCGTGTGACTTGCCGAGACTGGTTTCAGCTCTCGTTAAAAGAGGGGTTAACGGTATTTCGTGATCAAGAGTTTAGTAGTGATTTAGGCTCACGAGCCCTTAATCGTATTGATGCAGTGAAAGTAATGCGCACGCATCAGTTTAGTGAAGATGCTGGCCCCATGTCACACCCTATAAGGCCAGAAAAAGTAATCGAAATGAATAACTTTTACACTGTCACTGTTTATGATAAGGGGGCAGAAGTGATTCGTATGATGCATACATTACTGGGTGAAGAAAAGTTCCAACAAGGCATGGAACTGTATTTTGAACGTCATGATGGCCAAGCGGTCACGTGTGATGACTTTGTTTGCGCAATGAACGATGCATCGGGTATTGACCTTTCTCAGTTTAGGCGTTGGTATAGCCAAGCGGGAACGCCACGATTATCTGTAAGTCAATCATTTGATGAGAGCACAGGCACGTTAAAATTAACGATAGAGCAGCAGCCTCCAAGTAATTACCTTGAGAATAAGCCTCTGCATATTCCATTTGCTTTAGAACTACTAGATGAGCAAGGCATTAGTCTTGATCTCAAATTTGAAAATACCTTCATTGATTCTGTATTAAATGTTACACAGCCATATCAAGAGTTTCAGTTTGATGGTTTTAAAACTCAACCTGTCGCTGTGTTACTTGAAGACTTTTCAGCCCCGTGTATTTTGAATCATGAAATTGATGAAGGTCAGCTCTTACATATAATGCGCTATGCACGTAGTGACTTTTCACGGTGGGACGCTCAGCAGACGCTGTTTATTAATGCTGTAAAACAGGCTGTAAAAAGTGGAAAGGATGTTTCACTCAGTGATGATGTCATAAACACACTACATGAGCTTGTGACCAATACAAAAGGTGATCTCGCACTGACAGCAGAGCTTTTGAAACTTCCTACATTTGATGCGCTTGCAGCTGAGTTTGAAATAATACCCGTTGATGAGATAGTGCAAACAATAGTGCGTTTCGAACAACAAATAGCTCAACAGTTATATCAACCTCTTCTAGATTGCTACAACAGCCTTATAGATGATGGTGCTATTAGCCCATTTTCTGTTGCAATACGTGCTTTAAAAGGACAATGTTTACACTATTTAGCTAAGGCTGGAACCAATGATGCTGCGGATTGTTTAGTCGTTGCTGCTAATTCTAGCAATATGACTAATGTTTTAGCGAGTCTAAGTGCAGCAGTGAAAGCCCAACACCCACTTTGCGATGAATTACTCGCTAAGTTTGATAGTCAATGGCGTCATGATGTACTCGTGATGGACAAATGGTTCGCTTTACAAGCTATGCAGTCCAAAAATGGAGCGATTGAGCAAATAAAACACTTATATGATCACCCATGTTTTGATTTTTCTAACCCTAATAGAGTACGTGCATTGGTAGGAAGTTTTAGTCATTTCAACACGGCTCAATTTCACCGTGAGGACGGCGCAGGGTATGCGCTTTTAGGGGATTTACTAATAAAGCTCAATGCAATTAATCCTCAAAATGCATCTCGAATGCTCACACCGTTCATGTCGTGGAAACGCTACGACGAAAAACGTGCTCAGGGAATGAAAACTCAATTAATGCGCTTAGCTTCTTTGGAAGGCCTAAGTGATGATGTATTCGAAAAAGTTGAAAAAGCACTAAAATAAATATGCGTGAGTATTACTTTTTACTGAATCTGACTTACCAGCAATGTTTAGATTACTACGATGGTAAGTACAGATCAGTCCAAGTTATTGAGGATGGTGGCAAAAAGGTTCGCTTTGACGCGCATCATTTACGTCCTTTTATTTCTTCTTTAGGGATAAGAGGGCGCTTTCGTTTATTGCTAACATTCGAAAATAAGTTTGTACGATTAGAACGGGTAAGCTGAGTTTTTCTAAAAAATTTACATATTTATATTGTATTTTTGTTAATTCAATTTGTCCTATTGTTAATTTACGTGTATAAATTATCTGGTAGGACGTCTTACCATTACGTAAACGCCAACTAAATTGTAAATTTATGGTCGTTTGAACGCGTTCTGTTTGTAATTTTTATGTTTCGGTTCTATCGTTACTACTACACTAAAAACAACAACTTGATCACAAAATACCCGCGACAGGGGGAACACACAATGATAAGAAGATCGCTTTTTGTTAAAAACAAAATAGTTTTAGGCCTAGCAGCTGCAACGCTTGGTTTATCTGCCGGTTCAGTTAACGCTGCTAACTTTGAGGTTGGTGGCTTTGACGTAACGTTTGATTCAAATTTTTCATATGGACAAAGTATACGTGTCGAAGACCGTGACTTTTCTCATATTGGTAAGAGTAATAACCCAGCATTCAATTGGACAGGTTACAACTCTGCGCTAAACCCAATCTACTCTTCGGCAGATGTTTGGGCGCAAGATGGCGCCTATTCTAATAATGGTGATGCAGGCAACCTTAATTTTGACAGCGGTGATTCGTTTTCTAAATTATTAAAAGGAACGCATGATTTATCAATCAGTAAAGACAATTATGGTTTCTTTACTCGCTTCATGTATTTCTATGATTTTGAACTGATGGACGGTGACCGCGCTTATATGAACCCAACATCAGGTTCGAGTGTGGATCCATGTGATGACAAAGATACTAAAGAGCAAGTATGTGCAGATGTACGTTTACTAGATGCTTACGCATGGGCTAACTTTGATTTAAACGGTGGTAACAATCCACTGTCTATCCGTTTAGGTCAGCAAGTTGTTAACTGGGGTGAGAGTACACTTATATCCCATGGTATCAATGTAAACCCCGTTGATATAGACCGTCTAAAAGCCCCTGGTTCTGAGCTTAAAGAAGCGTTTATCCCTGTTGGTATGCTTTGGGCATCATTAGGTATCACTGAAAATATAAACCTTGAAGCTTTTTATCAATATCAATGGCATGAAACACGCTTACCTGTAGCGGGTAGTTATTTCTCTACCAATGATTTTGCGTCAGAAAATGGCTATCAGCAAAATATTCAACTCGGCTTTACTGCTAACCCAGATATTGACCTTGAGTTTTTGACAAACAGCCTAAATTCACTGCAACAAAATTGGGTTGCAGCAGCCACTGCACAAGGTATCAATCCGCAAAGTGCTGAAGGTCAAGCTCTTCTAGCTAATATGTATTTGGCTTATCCAACAAAAGTCGCTCTTAAGGGTAAAGGCAATGCTGGCAAAACGGATCCTGATAACGGTGGTCAATATGGCCTACGTTTAGGTATGTTTCTTCCTGAGCTAAATGATACTGAGGTTGCGCTTTATCACATTAACTACCACAGCCGTCGTCCGCTTATTTCTGGTAAAGTTTCAAACTTTACTAGCGAAGCAATTGGTGCGGATTTAGCGATGATTTTGTCTCCAGATGTTACTATCACAGAAGACAACGTGACTGACCTTAATGCGTTTACACAAGGCCAGTTAGTATATCCTGAGGATATTAAGTTGTACGGCTTAAGTTTTAACACGTCGTTGGGTGAAACTGCATTTGCGGGTGAGTTTACGTTCCGTGAAGATGAGCCTCTTCAAATTGATGATGTGGAACTTCTTTATGCTGGTATGCCAGAGCAACTCGCCGTAGCAGGACTACGACCAGACCTTGCAGGTATTTCGCAAATGAGTGAAGGCGATGCAACAAGTGTTGTAGGTCCAGGTGAAACAGCTCAAGGTTACATTGTTCGTAATACAGCACAATTACAATTCACCGCCACGCATTTGTTTGGCCCTTCACTCGGTGCAGATAGTTGGGCCGTTGTGGGTGAAGTAGGGGGTGTGCGTATTAATGATTTACCTGAATACGATGAATTACGTTTGAACGTATCAGGTACTGGTCGAAGTGGTGTTATCACTGGCCCGGGATCAGTTGATTACTCGACACTACATTTAGGGCTTTCAAATGGTCCTGAAACTAACCCATTCCCAACAGCATCAGCTTGGGGTTATCGTTTAATCGCAAAAGGCGATTACTATAATTTCTTCAAAGGTGTGAACTTTTCACCCCGTTTTGTATTTTCTCATGACGTAAATGGTATCACTCCTGATCCAATGTTCTTGTTCATTGAAGATCGCAAGTCATTAGGTATGACCATGAACTTTAACTATCAAAATGCTTGGTCATTTGACTTTAGTTACAATACGTTCTGGGGTGGCGGTCAAACAAATACTTTCTCTGACCGTGATTATGTTTCTTTCAATATTAAATATTCAATTTAAGGGTATCATCATGATAAAAAAACCTACCCTCATTGCACTGGCAGTGTGTGGCTTATTTGCCACAAACGCTGTTTTTGCTAAAATGACGAGCGAAGAAGTTGCTCGTTTAGGCAATGATTTAACGCCAGTTGGCGCAGAAAAAGCTGGTAACGCTGACGGTTCTATTCCAGCATGGACTGGCGGTATTACTAAGGCACCTGCTGGTTATACCCCAGGTATGCACCATATTGACCCATTTGCAGACGATAAAGTATTATTTACAATCGACAAATCAAATGTAGCTCAATACAAAGATCACCTTAGCCCTGGCCAAGTTGCTTTATTTGAAGCGTACCCAGATACTTTCAAAATGAATATCTATACAACTCGTCGAAGCGCTTCAAACCCGCAATTTGTTTATGACGCGACAAAAAAATATGCCCCTACAGCTGAATTAGTTGAAGGTGGTAACGGTATTAAGAATACAGCCATTGGTATACCGTTTCCAATTCCCAAAGATGGTTTAGAGGCGATTTGGAATCATCTACTACGCTACCGTGGTTTATCAATTGAACGATTTGGTGGACAAGCTGCACCGACCGCTTCTGGCTCTTACAATATGGTTGGGTTTGATGAACAGTTGCTTGTTAAATATTCTGATCCAGCGGTTACGCCAGCTGAATTGCAAGAATCTAATATTTTGTTTAAGTTTAAACAAAAAGTAACGCAGCCAGCACGACTAGCGGGCACAGCTTTACTTGTTCATGAAACAATGGACCAGATATTGACCCCTCGCCAAGCATGGACTTACAACACAGGACAACGTCGTGTTCGTCGTGCACCTAACGTAGCATATGATGCACCAGGCACAGCAGCCGATAGCTTACGTACTACTGATGATTTTGATATGTTTAATGGCTCACCAAACCGCTATACATGGACGCTCAAAGGTAAACAAGAGCTTTATATTCCTTATAATAGCTATAAGTTGCACAGTGACAAGCTAGAGTATGATGATATCTTGATGGCCGGTCATGTTAATCCTGAACACGTACGTTATGAAAAGCACCGTGTGTGGGTTGTTGAGGCAAATTTAAAAGAAGACACTCGCCACATTTATAAAAAACGTGTTTTTTATATAGATGAAGATAGCTGGCAAGTACACGTGACAGACATCTATGATAATCGTGATCAAATGTATCGTGTAGGTATGGCGCATGGTTTAAATTACTATGACGCCCTAACTAACTGGAGTACGCTGGATGTTTATCATGATCTTAACTCTCGTCGTTATCTTGCAATTGGTTTAGATAACCAAGAGAAAATGTATGATTTCTCTAAATCATTCAATGACAACGAGTTTACGTCTAACGCATTACGTCGCGAAGGTCGTTAAAATAAGACAGGCACCTAATTATAATTAGGTGCCTTTTATCAATTCACGTTTGTCTTTCTGACACTCACTGGTTTTTCCATTTGCACGATTGACAACAAACTTACTCTCCTCAAGGCGATTTTATTATATGAAGTATTTGCTTTATGCGGGGTTAACTACCTTGGCCTTTCTAAGCTCTGTTGTTCCAGCAGCACCGCAGCCCGCAATAAGCGCTCCCAAAGCGCAAAAAACACTTTTAACAGATATTGAATACAACGGTGAAAAACTTGTTGCTGTCGGTAAACATGGCACGATTATTACTAGTACTGATGCAGTAAAGTGGGATCAAGCAATAGTACCTACCCAAATATTACTCACCGCTGTTAATTTTATTAACGAGCAAACTGGTTGGGCTTGTGGTCACGATGCCACGATTATTCATTCAACCAATGGCGGAGCCAATTGGCAGTTACAACATGTTAATGAGCAACTTGACAAACCCTGTTTAGATATTATGTTCACTGACAACCAGACCGGCTATGCAGTAGGCGCTTATGGTATGTTTTATGAAACAAATGATGGCGGTAAGCAGTGGAATAAACGGTTTTTAGAGTCGTTATTGCATGAAGATGATAGAGACTATCTTGATGATTTAAAAGAGACTGACCCAGAAGGGTATGAAATTGAAACAAGTTCAATCTTGCCTCACTTCAACCGTATTGTCGCAGCAGGTGACGAATTAATTATTGTTGGCGAAATGGGATTAATGGCACGCAGTCCAGATAAGGGTAAAACATGGCACCGTGAAGACGAAATCTACCCAGGCTCATTTTTTTCTTATGCTCAGGACGAAAAAGGCCAGGCGTTAGTCGCAGGATTGAGAGGTAATATTTTTACTCGTACAGGGACTGAGCCATGGCTTCATATTAAAAATAAAAAGACAGCGACTGTAAACAGTATTTTAAATATGGGTAACCAAAGTTGGTTATTATTAGCTAACAGTGGTGTTATTTTTCATTATAAAAATAAACAGCTCACAGTTGAACAGTTGCCAAATGGCAAGTCTATATTAGATGCTGTTATCTTTGAAGATAATCTCATTATGGCATCTGAAGATGGGATCAAAATTAAGGGGATTACTCCGTAATGCAGGGGATATTAGATTTCTTAGAAAAAGCGGTGTTTCGTCATCGCTTAATAATGCTTATCAGTTTTGTGTTGCTCACATGCTTACTTGCCTTTAAAGCGACTCATATTCAGCTCGATGCTTCTTTTAATAAAAACATTCCATTAAATCATGACTATATGAAAGTCTATTTGAAGCATGAGAAGCAATTTGGCGGTGCAAATAGTATTCTTATTTCTGTGTGCGATGATAGTGGAGATATATTTAACCCAGACTTCTTTACACAGTTGAAAGCGGTTCACGATCAGCTCTATTTTATACCCGGAGTTAACCGTCCACTTGTAAACTCTATTTATTCTCCGAGTGCTCGATTTGTTGAAGTGGTTGAAGACGGTTTTGCCGGTGGTCCAATTATTCCGGCTAATTTTAAGGCCGATGCTGAAGGCTTAGGTGTTGTTAAGCAAAATATTGAGAAGGCTAAAGTCGTTGGGCGCATGATTGCATCTGATTACTCGTGTGCAATGGTAAGCGCACAGCTATTAGAAACAGATCCTCAAACTCAAGAAAAGCTAGATACTTTAGCATTCGCTGAAAAGCTTGAAACTCAAATCCGCGAGCCATTAAGTACTGAGAATGTAAGTATCCATATCATTGGTTTTGCAAAAATGGCCGGTGACATTGCCGAAGGCGCAAAAGGCGTTGTTTTATTTTTTGCCATTGCTATTGCATTCACTTTTATCATGGTCTGGCTGTTTTGTGGAAGCTTGAAGCTGACTATACTCCCCATTGCTTGCTCAATCATTGCGGTTGTTTGGCAATTAGGTTTGTTATCTAGCCTTGGTTTTGGCCTTGATCCTATGTCGATTCTTGTTCCTTTCTTAGTCTTTGCAATAGGTGTGAGCCATGGTGTGCAAATGATTAACGCGATAGGTAAAAAGGTTGCACAGGGTAAATCCACACGTGTATGTTGCCAATCAAGTTTCAGGGCTTTACTTGTTCCTGGGGGTATCGCGTTACTCTCTGACACGGTGGGCTTTTTGACTCTATTGACTATTGATATTGGTATTATTCGTGAGCTTGCTATCACTGCAAGTTTAGGTGTAGCTGTTATTATTTTCACTAACTTGATTTTACTGCCTGTGTGGGCGTCATATATGCGTTTTGAAAACGCAGTGCATATTCAATCGGGCAACACGAAAAAACCTAACATGTTAGATAATCTTCGTGAGCTTTTAGTCAAAGCGACAGACCCTAAAATTGCAAAAGTTATCATTGTCTTTACGTTAGTACTTTTTGCGTTGGGTTATTGGCAAGCAGACAAAATGCGTATTGGTGATTTACATGCAGGTGCCCCTTCATTACATCAAGATGCGAGATATAACCAAGATACTTTTTTAATCTCTGATAAATACACCATTTCTTCAGATATTTTAAAAGTGTTGGTAGAAGCTTATCCAGCGGCATGTACTGACCATGGTGTGATGGAGCGAGTTAGCCGTTTTCAATACAAAATTGAGAACTTAGCAGGTGTTCAATCTGCTGTTAGTTTGAGTTCAGTCGCACAATCTGTCAATGCAGGGTACAACGAAGGTAATCTAAAATGGCAAACACTTCCTCGTAATACGGCCAGCCTAGTGCAAGCGAGCGCACGGGTTGAAACCAGTACAGGTTTACTTAACGGTGACTGCTCAGTTATGCCTGTGATTATCTTCTTAGACGATCATAAAGCAGAAACTATCGATAACGTGATCAGCAATGTAAAGGAATTTGCAAAACAAGAGCAGACTGATCAACTACAATTTAAATTAGCATCCGGTCCGGTAGGTGTTATGGCAGCAACGAACGAATCTGTAGCGGCTGCGCAATTACCTATGATGATTTATGTTTATGGTGCGGTGATTATATTATGCTTGATTAGCTTTAGGAGTGTTAAAGCTACCATTGCGGTTGTATTACCATTGTATATCGTATCAACGCTAGCACAGGCCTTAATGGTTCAGTTACAAATAGGCTTAACCGTTTCGACATTACCAGTGATTGCATTAGGTGTGGGTATTGGTGTTGATTACGGGATATATATTTTGTCATCGATGATGGGGCAGCTAAAGCAAGGCGTTGCGTTACCGATAGCATACCGCAATGCATTAGCAGAGAGAGGCAGTGCCGTATTGTTCACAGGTATAACCCTAGCGATAGGTGTGAGTACATGGATCTTCTCAGATCTTAAGTTTCAGGTTGATATGGGGATACTTCTTACTTTCATGTTCCTAGTGAATATGCTGGGTGCAGTGCTGTTATTACCAGCAATAGGTAGCTTACTCTGGACCGACCAGAAAAAATAATGTGAATATTTTTGCTCCTAAATGGCCTTTATAGGCCATTTATATCTATATTTTGTGAATAGATGACCAAATAGCTGAAATGCTTAAAATGTTTTCATCGAAAGGGCTGTTTATTGGCTGTAAAAGGGTTAGAATTTAACTGACTCCACACAATTAAATTGCTGTACACATATTCTATCCACAAAGGGTAGTAATAGATTAAGGAACATACAATGACACGAAATGAAGGGCAAGCCTCGGTTATCTTAGATAATGTCTGCAAGCTGATCCAAAAAAAAGTTCACGCTGATAATGTGTTACTCGTTGAGAAATTCGCCAAAGCCTTGTACAGCAATATGTCTAAAGAGGATTTGGCAAATCGCAACGATAGTGACTTATATGGCGCTGCACTAAGCCTATGGAACTCGCTAGAAAAAAATAACTCAGATAATGCGGTTATCCGTGTTTTTAATCCTGAAGTAGCTAAAGATGGTTGGCAATCATCACATACGATTGTTGAAATTATTGCTAAAGACATGCCATTTTTAGTTGATTCAGTACGTATGGCTATGAGCCGTGCTAATATCGCATCTCACTTATTACTGCATTCTCCGTTAAAAGTTCAACGCGACAGTACTGGTCAAATCTCTGCAATATCGAATTTAAAAGCAGAGCAAGAATCAACATCAACAAAAACTGTTTTCTTTATAGAAATTGATCGTCAAACTGACTCTGGTGTGATTGATTCTTTCAAACAAGAACTAGAATCGGTTTTAGTTGATGTCTCAACCGCAGTCGAAGATTGGCAACCAATCCGTGAAAAACTCATATCAGTAAGCAAAGATTTGCCAACAAGAAAGCATACATCTAATAAAGTAGAAGTTGCAGAAACGGTCGAATTTTTAGATTGGCTTGTGAAAGATAACTTCACATTAATGGGTTATCGCCAATATGATTTGCAGCCTGTTCAAGGTGATTACCAATTAAAGGGTAAAATGGATTCAAGCTTAGGTTTGATGAAAAACGTCACAGATGATCACACTCGTTTATTATCAGAATTACCAGAAGTTGCTCGCCAAGAAGCTCGAAGTAGTAATTTACTGATTTTAACCAAAACTAATTCACTTTCTCGTGTGCATCGTCCGGCTTATATCGATTATGTTGGTGTAAAGCGCTTTGATGATGAAGGCAATGTGATTGGCGAAGATCGCTTTATCGGTTTATTTTCGTCTAGTTTTTATAACAACAGCGCAGCAGATGTACCGGTACTAAAAAGTAAAATAAATCGCATTATGGAAATGTGTGATTTTGCTAAAGGTACACACGCATATAAAGCAGTTTTGAATATTTTAGAAACATACCCGCGTGATGAGTTAGTACAAGCACGTGAAAATGAGCTTCTCGAAGTTGCAATGGGCGTATTACAGGTCCAAGAACGCGATATGTGTCGCTTGTTTGTTCGTAAAGATGCCTATGGTCGCTTTTTCTCATGCATGGTTTATGTTCCACGTGAGCGCTACAACACAGCACTTCGTCGTGAAACACAAGTCATCTTAGGGAATGCTTTTAATTCTGACGAAAAAGTAGAATTTACTACTTTCTTCTCTGAATCGACTTTAGCCCGCACACATTACACTGTTCGTGTAACCAACAACGATATCGAATACAAAGTGAAAGACATAGAAAATAATTTAATTGAAGCGGCCCGCACATGGGAAGATAAACTACAATCTGCATTACTTGAATCTGCGGGTGAGTCTCGTGGTAATGACCTTAATCGTAAGTATAGCAATGCATTTGCACGGTCTTATAAAGATGAGGTGTTACCAAGTGCTGCAGTTGTAGACATTGAAAAACTTGAGTTGCTTAATGATGAAAACAAACTAGAAATGTTGTTTTATCGCCCTCAAGAAGAAGCGAATACAAACATTGTACGCTTGAGCTTATTCCATAAAGATGAGCCAATTCACTTATCTGATGTCATGCCAATGCTTGAAAACTTTGGACTACGTGTTATTGGTGAAACACCTTATTCGGTAAAAACAAGTGATGGTCGTATTAATTGGATCATGGACTTCTCAATGTTACTCGACAACCAAGGTGTTGCTGATTTCGATAAAATATCAGCGCGTTTTCGTGCAGCACTGACCAATGTTTGGAATAACCGCCTAGAGAATGACGGTTTTAACCGCTTAGTTTTAATGGGTGGCTTAACGGGTCGTGAGGCATCAATTTTGCGTGCTTATGCTAAATATATGCGCCAAATAGGGGTCACATTCTCACAAACGTATATTGAAAGTACGTTTGCTAATTACCCGCATATTGCTACGCAGATCGTAAATTTATTCGCAAAAAAATTCTCTGTTAAAAGCCCTGCAAGTAGCAAGACCCTTGATAAATTGATCGCTCAAATTTATCTTGAACTTGAAAATGTTGCTAACTTAGATGATGACCGTATCATACGTTTATACGTGGATATGATCATTGCAACGCTTCGTACTAACTATTTCCAAAAAGATAATACAGGCGTGTTTAAGTCTTACGTCTCGTTTAAGGTTCAGCCAAGTTTAATTCCAGATATGCCACTCCCATTGCCAGCATTCGAGATATTTGTTTACTCGCCGCGTGTTGAAGGTGTGCATTTACGTGGTGGTAAGGTTGCGCGTGGTGGTTTACGTTGGTCAGACCGTCGTGAAGATTTTCGTACTGAAGTTCTGGGTCTAGTAAAAGCTCAGCAAGTTAAAAATACAGTAATCGTGCCAGTTGGTTCTAAAGGTGGTTTTGTATGTAAACAGCTACCAAGTGATCGTGATGCGTTCTTCAAAGAAGGGCAAGAGTGTTACAAGATCTTTATCCGTGGCTTATTGGATATTACAGATAACATTATTCAAGGTGAGATTGTTCCTCCGAAAGATGTGACGCGTCATGATGAAGATGATGCTTATCTTGTTGTTGCGGCAGATAAAGGCACGGCTACATTCTCTGATATTGCTAATGGTATTGCTAATGAATATAACTTCTGGCTTGGTGATGCGTTTGCATCAGGTGGTTCAGTAGGTTATGACCATAAGAAAATGGGTATTACCGCTAAAGGTGCGTGGGAGTCTGTTAAACGTCACTTCCGCGAAATGGATATAGATTGTCAATCAACTGATTTCACTGTGGTTGCTGTAGGTGATATGGCGGGTGATGTATTCGGTAACGGTATGCTTCTGTCAAAGCATATTCGTTTACAAGTAGCCTTTAACCATATGCACATTTTTGTTGATCCTACACCGGACTCTGCTACTTCATACCCAGAGCGTGAGCGTTTATTTAATTTACCACGCTCATCATGGGAAGATTACAATAAAGACTTAATTTCTGCCGGTGGCGGTATTTTCTCTCGCGCGGCTAAATCAATTAGCTTAAGCCCTGAGATGAAGAAAATGCTTGGCACTAAGAAAGCTAGTATGACACCCAATGAATTGATCAAAGCATCACTAATGATGGAGTTTGATTTACTTTGGAATGGGGGTATCGGTACATACATTAAGAGTAGCAAAGAAAGCGACGCTGACGTAGGTGACCGTGCAAATGATGCACTACGTATCAACGGGGCAGAATTAGGAGCTAAGGTCCTAGGTGAGGGTGGTAATCTTGGGGCTACCCAGTTAGGTCGTATTGATTTTGCTGCTAAAGGGGGTCGTGTAAATACTGACTTTATCGATAACGTGGGGGGGGTTGCGTGTTCTGATAATGAAGTCAATATTAAGATTCTACTAAATAGTTTAGTGACTGCGGGTGATTTAACACGTAAACAACGTGATGAGCTTCTTTATTCTATGACTGACGAAGTTTCTGAATTAGTACTAGATGATTGTTACCGTCAAACGCACACGCTTTCGATTACGCAATCTAAAGGTTCTTCAACATTAAAGGAAAAAATTCGTTTTATCCATGCGCTTGAAAAAGACGGCAAGTTAAATCGCGCAATCGAGTTTATTCCAACAGACGAAGAGTTAGCAGAACGCGCTGCTGCGGGTAAAGATTTGACGCGTCCTGAGCTTTCAGTATTAGTGTCTTATTCAAAAATGGTGTTGAAAGAATCATTAGTATCAGAAGAGATCACTGAGAATCCTTACTATCGTCAATTGTTAGTTAATTCTTTCCCAGTTCCTTTACGTGAAAAGTTTAATGAAGCAATGGATAACCATCCATTACGCAAAGAAATTATTGCGACTAAATTAGCAAATAATATTGTTAATGATATGGGCTTAAATTTCATGATTCGTATGCAAGAAGAAACAGGAGCGAATGAAGCTGAAGTTGCGCTCTGTTACTCTGTTGCGAACGAAGTATTTGAAATGGATGCAACGTGGGATGCGATTGTATCGCTTGACAACAAGATAACAGCCTCAGTGCAAACAGAAATGTTGTATCAACTACGTCGTACGGTTAGACGTGCAACACGTTGGTTCTTACGTCACCGTAATAAATCACAGAATATAGAGCAAACAATTGCTTTCTTCGCCCCTACGTTTAGCGATTTAAGTGCCAATTTAAATAGCTACATGGTAGAGAGTGAAGGTGAACGATTAGTTAATGCGGCAGATAAGTTAATAGACAGTGGTGCACCTGCTGATTTGGCAAAACGTATTGTCGCACTTTCAAGCTTATTCTCTGTTATGGATTTGGCCGAAGTTGCGAATAATTCTGGCCGTAGTATTGATATGGTATCTAATACCTACTTCAAGTTGGGTGCTCGTATGGGCTTGCATTGGTTCCTTGACCAAATTACTAATCAACCAGTGGCTAATCATTGGCAAGCACTAGCACGTGCTTCATATCGTGAAGAGCTTGATTGGCAGCAACGTACGTTATCGCAGGTTGTATTAAACGGCTTTGAAGGTGATGACAAAGACGTTGATAGTCAAATTAATCAATGGATGGATAGCCAAGAGTTATTGTTACAACGTTGGAAGCATATGCTTGCAGAGTTTAAGACATCACAAAGCCATGACTTTGCCAAGTTCTCAGTGGCATTACGTGAATTGATGTTACTTAGCCATAACTGTGACACATCAGCAAAATAAGCATTTTTATACGCTTATTATTTTCTAACGTGAAAATAATAAGTTAATAGCTTACAATACCCCAGCCTAGTCTGGGGTATTTTTTTATATAGAGGGTTTTTTAATGTTTTATGATCTTGCTCGCCGTTTTATGTTCACCCGTGATGCGGAATGGGCCCATGAATTTGCATTACATAATTTGCGCCGATTTACAAATACACCATTTAGTGCAGCATGGTCACAATCAGTAGCAGATCACCCTGTAGACTTTTTAGGCTTGAAATTTAAAAACCCTGTAGGCCTAGCGGCAGGGTTAGATAAAAATGCTGAATGTATCGATGCATTCGCTCAAATGGGCTTTGGTTTTATTGAAGTCGGAACGGTGACACCCAGACCTCAAGCTGGCAATGATAAGCCGCGTATATTTCGCCTACCAGAGTCTAATGCGATTATAAACCGCATGGGCTTTAACAACAAAGGTGTTGATAATCTTGTTAATAACGTAAAAGCGGCAAAATACGACGGTATTTTAGGCATTAATATCGGTAAAAATAAAGATACGCCCAATGAGCAAGGTAAAGACGATTATATTCATTGTATGCGTAAAGTTTTTGAACATGCTTCTTATATAACCGTTAATATCTCTTCTCCTAATACGCCGGGCCTTCGTGATTTACAATACGGTGAAGCATTGGATGATTTACTTCAAAGCCTTAAAAGCGAACAATTAGATTTAATTTCAAAACATAACAAGCAGGTACCAATGCTTGTAAAAATTGCACCCGATTTAGATGAAGTTCAAATTAGCCAAGTCAGTGAGTCTTTAATTAAGAATAATATTGATGGTGTTATAGCAACAAATACCACTTTAGAACGTGCAGCAGTTCAAGGCCAACAATACGCTGATGAAGCCGGTGGATTATCAGGGCTTCCTGTGCGGGAGCGTTCAACCCACGTTGTAAAAGAACTTAAACGTCTAACACACGGGAAATTACCTATTATTGGAGTGGGCGGTATTGATGATGCAGCGAGTGCTAAAGAAAAACTGGATAACGGTGCTGATTTGATTCAAGTGTATACCGGTTTTATTTACAAAGGCCCGCAATTGGTAAATACGATCCTTTCTGGCTTATAAGGATCAGTTATGTAAGCTTTTGATCGTTCGATTAATGTTCTAATAAAACATGTATTAAATGGTCAGAAGCGACTATAATTAAGAATTAAAGATCTAATGGAGTCATTAAGCAGCGCATGTTACAAGCATCGAAACAATGGAAATGGATAGCTTGTCCGAAGCTAAATCGTTTGTTGGTTGACTTAAACCAAGAGATGCAATTGTGCACGCCTTATAAACTTCGTCAATTAACAGATTCTGTTTTACATCACAGTGAATTTAGCCTTGAAGACGCTGCTTTTTATCAACAAGTTTATCAATATCTTGATTCTTTTAATTTGTGGCAAGCTGCAGAAATTTGTCAAATCGCATTAAATGCAACAGCAGCAAAATACCACTTAAAGCCAGTATTAGCTAAAAGTTGGTTTTTTGATATTTACACGGGCTGTGAGCCAAGTGTAGAAGCGATTATTAAATTGAATTCCCGTCAACAGAGTGGTGATTTTTTGATCATTGATCACAATGAAGATGCTTCTTTGTGTATTAGCTTATCTGAGCACTTTCAATTAGATGAAAATCTTAGTTTAAATCAATTTGAGGTTATAAAAGTGCTGAATAATCGGGTACACCCTATTTATACCCAAGCACAAAGTAGTAAAACTGCTTAGGGAGATTTACTCTTTGTTGCTCAGTTTTAACTTAGCCTACGAGGTTACAAACATCGCGCTGCGATTAATCAGGCTCCTAGGTGTAACTAATTTTGAGCCGTAAAAGCCAGCTGACCCTAGGTAAATTTCACACCTTCATCCCATTATCACGTGTTTGTACGCCAACCTATGTTATAATCCCGCGCAATTAGCTACTAAGGGTTTTTACTTTGCAATTTATCGCGCTTACTTCTATCGGAATCGAAAATTTATTGGTTGATGAACTTACTGAAGTTGGGGCTACAGTTACCAAACAAACAGTGGGTTCGGTGCGTTTTGACGCAGACACAACACTTGCACAAAAAGTGTGTTTAATGAGTCGTTTTGCAACACGTGTCATGATGTTGATTGAAGAAAAAGAGGGCGTAAATGACAAAGAAAGCCTTTATAAATTTGCACGACTCCAACCTTGGCAAGAGTGGTTTGGGCCAACCCAAACGTTTGCTGTTGATTTTAATGGGACTAATGACGCATTAAAAAATACGCAATTTTCTGGTTTAGTTATTAAAGACGCAATTGTAGACTATTTTAATGATTTGTATGAACAACGACCAAATGTAGATAAGCAAGATGCAAATGTGCGCGTTGTTGCGCGATTATCTCGCCAAGGCGTTGCCATGTATATCGATTATTCAGGCCCGCGTTTGTCAGAACGCGGTTACCGCGAGGGACAAGGTAAAGCACCCATTAAGGAGCATTTGGCAGCTGCACTTATAAAACGCAGTGGTTGGCTTGAAAACGTACAGCAACCTTTGTTCGATCCCTGTTGTGGTGCTGGCACCATTTTAATCGAAGCGGCTGGTATGGCACGTAACGAAGCGCCTGGTTTATTCCGTGAAGGATTTGCTTTTGAAAGATTACCAAGTTTTCGAGTAGCCAAATTTAATGCGCTACGAGAAGAGTTAATTGCTCAAATTACGGCGCCTAAATTATGGTTAATTGGCCATGATTATGACAGTCAGGTACTGGGTAAAGCGGTTGATAATGCTAAACGTGCAGGGCTTGGTGATGTCATTAAATTTAAGCAAAGCGATGCCACAAAATTAACTTCAGTTGCTAAATTACCAGGTGTTGTTATTTCAAATTTACCGTATGGCGAGCGAATAGGTTCAATGGCTGAGCTTGTTGATTTACATCGCAGTTTAGGCACGGGCTTTAAAAAACATTTTAATAATTGGAAACTTGCGCTGTTAGGAATGGACGAAAGTTTATTCAAACTGTTAAAACTCGTTAAGCTTAAACGTTATAAATTTAAAAATGGCCCGCTTGATGTCGTTCTTAACTTATATCAGCTAGATGACAAGCAGGTAAGTCAAACATCAGAAGATAAGCCCGCTCTTAATTTTGAAGGGTCCATGTCGTTTGCTAACCGCGTTAAAAAAAATAAGCAAGGTTTAAAAAACTGGCTAAAGCAAAATGACGTTCATGCCTATCGTGTTTATGATGCAGATATTCCTGAATACAATGTAGCTGTGGATGTTTATGGTGACTCTGCCGTAATTTTTGAGTATGCAGCGCCAAAAGAAATTGACGATGCAACTGCCCACAAACGGCTTCAAGATGTGATTTCGTTAACAGCTCAACAACTTAACATTTCTCCAGAAAATATAGCTGTTAAGGTACGTAAAAAGCAAAAAGGGGAAGAACAATATACCCCAATGGCCAAGCAAAACCGTACACAAGTGATTGAAGAGTTTGGGGCTAAATTTAAGGTTAACCTGTTTGATTATTTGGATACCGGTTTATTTTTAGACCACCGTCTTGCCCGTCGCTATATCCAAGAAAATGCACAGGACAAACGTTTCTTAAACCTGTTTGCTTACACAGGCACCGCTTCTGTTCATGCTGCATTAGGTGGTGCAAAAGCGATAACAACCGTTGATTTATCGAAAACCTACCTCAAATGGGGTCAGGATAATTTTGAACTCAATAACATAAGTAATACGCGCTATCGATTTGAACAAGCGGATTGCTTAAAGTGGTTAGAGTATGCAACGAGTCAATATGATTTAATCTTTTTAGATCCACCGACTTTTTCAAACTCAAAACGCATGAAAGATGCGTTTGATGTTCAACGTGATCATATTAAATTATTAACGTGGGTTAAAAAGATTTTAAGTCCTTCAGGTACGCTTATCTTTTCTAATAATAAGCGTGGATTTGCAATGGACGAGGTCGGTTTAATTGGGCTTGGTTTAAAAGCGGTTAATATTTCTGATAAGACGCTATCGCCAGATTTCAAACGCAACAAACAAATCCACAATAGTTGGTTAATAACTCATGGTTAGTTGGACCCTTTACCATACTGATGGCTGTCATTTGTGTGAAGAAGCGTTTGAACTTATTGAGCCACTGGCAACAGACACGGTTGCCTTGCACCGTGTTGACATCATGATTAGCGAACAGCTAATAGCTGAATATCAACTAACAATCCCCGTTTTAAAAAGCGAACACGGCCAGCAGTTAAATTGGCCGTTTACTGCGCCTCAAGTGCAGCAGTGTTTTACGCAATCAGAATAAGAGTACAGAGACAACATGGATTTAATAAGAATTTCTAAAGCACAGTTAGCATACGGTACACACCCACTTTTAGATGACGCAGATGCAGTGATTGAAACCGGTGAGCGCGTGTGTATCGTTGGCCGAAATGGGGCTGGTAAATCAACGCTTTTAAAAGTACTTGATGGTCAGGTTATTTTAGATGATGGTGAAATAAACCAACTTGGTGGCCTTAAGATTTCCCGGTTAGAGCAAGATCCACCAAAAGGCGCCAGTGGCACTGTATTTGATTATGTCGCACAAGGAATGCCTGAAATTGCGAACCTTTTGATTGATTATCATCATGTGAGCACACAACTTCAAACTGAGTGCACGGATAAATTACTTAATCAATTAGAGCGATTATCTAACCAGCTAGAAGCTGCTGATGGGTGGCGTTTTGATAGTCGAATTCAATTGGTTCTTACCAGATTAGAACTCTCTCCTGAGGCCAAGTTAGAGTCATTGTCAGGTGGTTGGTTACGTAAAGTTGCGTTAGCACGTGCACTAGTGAGCGAGCCAGATTTACTTCTTCTTGATGAGCCTACTAACCACTTGGATATGGACAGTGTCATGTGGCTAGAGCAGTTTTTAAAAGAGTTTAAAGGCGGTATTGTGTTTATTTCGCATGACCGTGCGTTTATTCGCGCTGTTGCTACACGTATTTTAGATTTAGACCGTGGTAAATTGATCTCATATCCTGGTGATTACGCGACTTACCTTGAACAAAAAGCGCATGATTTAAAAGTTGAAGAAACTCAAAATGCATTATTTGATAAACGCTTAGCTGAAGAGGAAGCGTGGATTCGCCAAGGAGTAAAAGCACGACGCACACGTAATGAAGGGCGTGTCAGAGAACTTAAACAACTTCGTGTAGAACGTAAGCAGCGTGTAGAGCAAGTTGGTAAAACTGACTTTAATATTGAAACGGCTGATAGATCAGGCAAGCTTGTTTTTGAAGCAAAGCATATTCACCATGCCTTTAAAGATAAAGTGATTGCTGATGACTTTTCTACATTAGTTATGCGTGGCGATAGAATTGGACTCGTTGGTCCAAATGGTATTGGTAAAACTACACTGTTAAAATTATTGTTTGGTGATTTAGCATCAGACAGCGGTGATATTAAACAAGGCGTAAACCTAGAGTTTGCCTATTTTGACCAATATCGACAAAAGCTAGATGAAGAGGCGACAGTACAAGATAACGTTGCTGAGGGTAAACAAGAAGTGATGATGGGCGGACGTTCACGTCATGTGCTTGGATATTTACAAGACTTTTTGTTCCCACCGGCACGAGCTCGAACACCGGTTAAGGCTTTATCAGGTGGTGAGAAAAACCGTTTATTATTAGCAAAGCTATTTTTGAAGCCCTCTAATATCTTGGTTCTGGATGAACCAACCAATGACTTAGATATTGAAACACTTGAATTGTTAGAAGATATTATTAATCAATATCAGGGGACAGTGCTAATTGTAAGCCATGACCGTGAGTTTATTGATAATACATGTACGAGTGTTTGGGCGTTTGAAGGCAATGGTAAAATTACGGATATAGTAGGTGGTTACAGTGACTATGAGGCCTATATAACTTATCTTGCTGAAGAACAAAAAAAACAAGCTGTGACACCGGCCAAAACAGCGGTAAAAGATGATTCAAAATCACAAAACAAAACAGAGACTAAAGGTAATAAACTCTCTTACAAATTAAAACTTGAATTAGAACAATTACCCAGTAAGCTTGAGCAAATTGAAAAGGCAATTGAAGATCAGCAAGTAGTTGTAAACGACGCTGATTTTTTCAAACAGGATGCAACAATCACTTCTCAAGCATTGAACCATTTAGCACAACTAGAGTCTGACCTTGAAGCTGCCCTAGAGCGCTGGGAAGAATTAGAAGATTTAAAGAATCAGTAGTAAGGACTAAAATGAAATATAAATTACTCGCTGCTAGTATTTTAGCAACGATGAGCACAACCGCTTTAAGTGCTACCTATAAATTGACCGAACTGGGTTCATTTGATGAAGCAAAACATAATTATGTGACAGACGTTAGTGAAAATGGTCATCTAATAGGGCTTGTAAATGGACTGTATAATCTTCCTATTGATATCAGCTATATTGATTTCAATGATAGTTTAATAAAAGACGCTTATAAAGCGGCAGAAGCTAACTTTGAACTTATTGATAAAGAAATTACTTTCACTTTAGATGATATTGAAAATAACAATGCAGCAGCGACTAATCCAGATGCGCACAGTTTCATGTTATCTTTTTTGAGTGCTCGTGGCACCAATTCACAATACCAGAAATTAGGTAACTTAGCGGCAATTCGTTTTCCGGGAAACCAGCAACCCGCCCAAGAGCAAACACTTTTTGATGTCGCATCGGTTGATTACGATGGTGTAACTCGATCAGTTAATGCGTTTTATAATGCGGTTGCAGACGATGGTGTATCTGTAGGGTGGGGAAGCTCACCTTATGAAAAAGTGCAATTTACACCTGACGGTGAAACTGAAGAAGAGACACACTTCGTTCGTGACTTTATAAACCGCGCAGCGGTTATTTCAGACACCGGTGTCGTTGTTGAAATTCTCCCTCAGTTTGATGAGTTCGGTGGTATCAGTGCCGCGAATGATATTGTAAAAACTGACGATGGCTATGTTGTTGTAGGACAAACATCAGTCGGTATTCCTGATGACAGACAAGAAGATATTGATGATAACTGTGATGGATTAGATGAGCCTATTAGTGTATGTATTGAAAACTTATACCGCTCTACATCAACTCGTCTGTTTAATGTTCGCGCTGTTAAATGGACATTAGATACAAGCCTCAATGTAACTGGAACTGAGCAATTAGGGTTTGGTGTTACTCCTGAGGATGACGAAGGGTTTGCTTTTGTCAGTAATGCTTTAGCTGTTAATAGTAATGGCGTGGCTGCAGGTACTTCTGATATCCGTGACAACACGAGCTCTAGCAGAATTAGATCACTGCCGGTTTATTATAAAGACGGTAAAGTTGAAGAAATTGTAGATCAGGATGATGATTGGTTTGATGGTAAATCAACTGCAATCAACGATAATGATATTGTTGTTGGTTATGCGCTAAAGCCGATTGAAGGCGCTAATCGCTACAAGTTTTTCTATCACGATATTGCAACTGGCTCTACGGTATTTCCAACCGATTTCTTTGGCAGCTCAAGTTCATTCGCAAATGATATAAACGATAATGGTATCATTGTTGGTGAAGGTGAAACAGACGTATTTAACGTTGGTTCTCGCCGTCGTGAAGCGTTTATGTACAAAATTGGTGATGATGAAATAACAAACATTAACGATTTACTGCCATGTTACGAGAGCGATGGTGAAACGCGTTACAAGTACCTTATGTCAGAAGCAAAAGCGATTAACAATGATAATGAGATATTTGGCGTTGCAACAAAAACCGTAGAAAAAACAGATACGTTGGGTGGTGTCGTAGTAGGTTTAGACGGCAACATTGAGTACGAAAGTGTGGTGGTTGCAGTTAAACTAACACCTGTTGCAGGTGAAGTAGACACATGTTCAGACGAAGAGACAGAAACGTATGAGCGTCAATCTGCCAGCTTCCCATGGTACAGTTTATTGCTGTTACCACTTGTTGGTTTGCGCCGTATATTGCGCTAGTTAATATTTTTTAATAAAAAAGGCACGCTCTAAAGCGTGCCTTTTTTGTATCTAATTAAGGGAGATAGTGTGTTTATCGGCTAAGTTCGCCACGAAGGTTATCTTGCATAAGATGGCGAATAGTTTCTACTTCAAGGTTTTGGCTCAATAAATAATGTAGTTTGGTTAAACAGGCTTCAAGGGTCATATCATAACCACTAATCACACCACTGTTCAATAGTGCATTACCTGTTGCATAACCACCCATGTTTACATGCCCTTTTAAGCATTGCGTAAGATTTATAATGACGATCCCACGCTTACTCGCGGCTGATAAGATTTCTAAAAAAACAGGGTCTTGAGGAGCATTACCCACACCAAAACTTAACAAAACCAGTGCTTTAATATTGTCGTTAACTAAGCTTTTAACGACATCATGGCTAATTCCAGGGTATAAATAAAGCACACCGATAGGTTGAGGGGTAATACTATTCACTTGTAATTCGTTTTCAACATAGGGGCTAAGTTGTCCCTTCAAAAGTTGAATATTGATACCAGATAGTGCGAGAGGCTCTAAATTTGGTGATGCAAATGCATCAAAACCATCAGCATGGGCTTTCGTTGCACGATTCCCTCTGAACAACTGATTATTAAAGAATAAACTCACTTCTGCGATAGGGTAATTGGCTGCAAGGTACATCGCATTCAATAAGTTTACTTGGCCGTCAGAACGTAATTGCGATAAAGGTATTTGTGACCCCGTTACGATGACTGGCTTGGTAAGGTTTTCAAACATAAAAGAGAGTGCAGACGCTGTGTAAGCCATTGTATCAGTGCCATGAAGTACAACAAACCCATCATAGTCTTGGTATTTACTTTTTATATCTTCTGCAATTAATTGCCAATGAGCAGGGGACATATCAGATGAGTCTATGAGTGGTGAATACTCATGTATATCAAAAAAAGGCATTTCATCACGGTTAAACTCTGCGTTATTGACTACAGTTTGTGTTAAAAAACCATCGGCAGGGATATAGCCGCGACTTGATTTTTTCATACCGATGGTACCACCGGTATATGCAATGTATATACGTTTGCGTTTCATAAAAAAGCCCAGTAAAAAAACTGGGCTTAGTATAACCGTTGAGGTTAAAGAGTACAGTCGTTGAAGACTAAATTACTCAATAACATCACACACGATACAACGTGAATAGATATGTTGAGGGTCATTATAATCTTTTAAATTATTAACCTCCGTGCTGAACTTATTGACAAGTGAGTTCACGTTTACCCTATCAGCAATCATGCTGCTCGTCGTTGTGCTGCCAATGAATGATTTTATCATTGCGCTGCCGAAGATATCTTGTAACATTTGCTCCTGAGGTGACAAACTGTGCTCGATTGTTTTTACTTCATAAAAATCAAGCTTAGCCATTGCCGCGGCTGCATCAATCGCATCTTGTTTATTCCCTAGTTTATCAACTAGTCCCAATTCAAGCGCTTGTGAGGCAATCCAAACTCTGCCTTGAGCAATTTTATCAACTTGTTCAGGTGTCATATTTCGCGCTTCAGCGACAACATCTAAAAAGCGTCTATAGGCATCTTCAACACTCAGTTGTATCACTTGGGCCATTTTATCATTCAGTGGACGCGCAATTGATAAGCCTGCCATTTCAGTCGTGGCAATACCATCAGAGTAAATGCCCATTTTTGCCATCGTGTTTTCAAAAGTCATAAAGCTACCAAAAACACCAATTGAGCCTGTGATTGTACTTGGTGCAGCCCAAATTTCATTGGCAGCAGAGGCAATCCAGTAACCGCCGGATGCTGCAACAGAACTCATTGAAGCAATAACAGGTTTACCTGCAGCTTTAATTGCAAGCACTTCAGCACGAATTACTTCAGAGGCAAACATACTACCGCCACCTGAATCTATTCGTAAAACAACGGCTTTTACTTTATCATCTAAACGCGCTTTACGTAATAAAGCAGCTGTCGAGTCACCACCAATTTCGCCAGCACGTCGCTCGCCATCAACAATAGTACCTCTTGCCACAACCACTGCAACTTTCTCCGTGATTGGGTTATCAAATTCAACTGGAGGCTTAACGAGAGTTAGGTAATCATAAAAAGAAACTTGGTTGAAGGTTTTACCAGTTTCTTCTGCACCAACTAAGTCAATTAACTGTTGTCTAATCTGTTGGTTAGATTTTAGTGAGTCGACCCATTGGTTTTCTAAAGAGTATTTGCCAGAGTCACCGTTAACAGCTTGCATTTTAACTAACAACTCATTCATTGTTTCATCAAAATTCGATTCGTCAAAAGGGCGCACAGCCGCGATATCTTGCTTGTATTCCTGCCATAATGCACCTAACCAAACGCTATTTGCTTCTTTTGCCGCGTCTGACATGTTATTGCGAATAAAAGGTTCAACGGCAGATTTAAACGTTCCAACCCGGAAAATATGTTGTGTAACAGCCAGTTTTTCAAGTGCATCTTTAAAATACAGCGGAAACATGCCGTAGCCTTCAATCGATACGCCGCCATAAGGATGCATTGTTACTTCATCAGCATGTGCTGCAATATAATATTGCGCTTGAGTATAATAGTAACCTGTTGATATTACTTTTTTACCAGTCGCTTTAAATCGCTCAATAGCTTGTGTTATTTGTTTCAGCTTATTTAGGTGAGCATTGGGCATTTTTTGAAGATCAAGCAGAATCAAAGTAATGCGGTCATCATTGGTGGCTTCATCAATAACGGTAATAATATCGTCAAGTAATATTTCAGCAGGCACTTCATTGCCCATTGTTGCGTCATTAATTGCTGC
Source organism: Pseudoalteromonas sp. H105 (assembly GCF_001469215.1). GTDB lineage: Bacteria > Pseudomonadota > Gammaproteobacteria > Enterobacterales > Alteromonadaceae > Pseudoalteromonas. The sequence continues at coordinate 593,346 of NZ_LOFH01000001.1, read as the reverse complement.
TTCAACAGGATCTACGTATGTTTTTTCTTCTACAATAGGTCCGTTGAGGTTAAGCCTAAGCACAGATTTGTCTGCCACTGTAATTTTATCTTCGTCACTTGTAATTGAAACAAAAAATAAAATAACTAGCAGTACAAATAAAAAGTTTAGAACTAAGCGGCGAGAGAAATTTAACCCTGCCCAAAGACCTTTAAATATCTTTGCTATCAAAATAAATCCTTAATATGGTACACCTTATTACTAATCCTATAGTAGCTTAGAACTAAAATAAACTTAACTGTTAAATCGTAACTAAGTGTTTATGTTTAAATATATCTTCACCTTAGAGGTCGAATTTTATGTTTTTATTATTCACTTATTGCTTAATGCTTGCCAATCTAGCAGAATTGGCTAATGTATAGAGGTTAGACCAGTTATTTGGGGCAAAAAATGTTAGAACAACAATTACAATTAAAGCATACGCATTTACGTAACCGTTTAGTAATGGGATCAATGCATACCGGCTTAGAAGAAGGCTGGCATAATAGAAAGCGTCTAAAAGCATTTTATCAAGCACGTGCTAAAGGTGGCACAGGGATGATTATTACGGGGGGTTACAGCCCAAATATAAGAGGTAAGTTAACGCCAATCTCTTCATCGTTTAATAATTTTTATGATGTCATAAAACACCGTGCATACACTGATGTGGTGCATCAAAATGGCGGTAAAATTTGTTTACAATTATTGCATGCCGGTAGATATGCGTATCATCCCTTCAATCAAGCGCCTAGTGCTATTAAAGCACCTATTAACCCGTATAAACCCAAATCAATGTCAATTGGGTCCATAAATAAGACCGTTAAAGATTTTGCCCATTCAGCTAAGCTTGCACAGAAAGCTGGTTATGATGGTGTTGAGATCATGGGCTCTGAGGGCTACCTCATCAATGAGTTTATGGCTCCACATACTAACCAGCGGGATGATCTGTATGGTGGTAGCCTTGAAAACCGTATGCGTATGGCTATTGAAATTGTTGAAGCGGTGCGTGCAAGCGTAAGCGACAGTTTTATTATTATTTTTAGGTTGTCTGTAATGGATTTGATCCCAAATGGATCGACACCTGATGAAGTGACAATTCAAGCGAAAGCACTTGAAAAAGCCGGGGTAGATATACTTAACACAGGGATAGGTTGGCACGAAGCTAGGGTCCCTACGATTGCAAGTATGGTTCCACCGGGTGCCTTCAAAGAAGCGTCAAAACGATTGAAAGACGTTGTATCAATTCCTGTGATCGCGGTAAACCGTATAAATACACCGCAAATAGCAAACGATATTTTAAATGCTGGTGAAGCGGACCTCATTTCAATGGCGCGACCTTTACTCGCAGATCCTGAATTATTTAATAAATATCAATCACAGCAAAGTAAACATATCAATGTTTGCATTGGGTGTAATCAAGGGTGTTTAGATCATGTATTTAAAGGTAAGCGTGCTACATGTTTGGTGAATCCACAGGCTGGATTTGAATTAGATTACCCTTTAACGCACGTGGAAAAAGCAAAAAATGTATTGGTGGTTGGCGCAGGCCCCGCTGGACTCTCTGCTAGTTGCTATCTAGCACAAAAAGGCCATAACGTCACGCTTATTGATAGAAAGCAGGATATGGGGGGTCAATTCAATCTGGCAATGCGTATTCCTGGCAAAGAAGATTTTAATTATACACTCACGTATTTTATAAATGAACTTGCTCGGTTAAATGTAAAAATTGAACTCGGAACAGACTATGCCGAATCAATGCTCGATAGCTATGATGATGTTGTATTTGCTACAGGTGTAAGGCCAAGGGAAGCAACATTCAGTTGTAAAGATGGTAAACGTGTTTTTGCTTATGATGAAGTTATTCGAGGTGAAGTTGAGCTCGGTAACTCAATAGCAATTTTAGGCGCAGGTGGAATTGGTTTCGATATGGTGGCATTTTTAAGCGAAAGCCCTAAGCAAACTATTAATGACTTTAAATCACAATGGGGCATTGAATGTGATGCCGCTCCCCACAAAGATAGCCGTCAACTGTACATGTTAAAGCGAAGTGCAGGGCGTTTTGGTAGTGAGTTAGGTAAAACAACCGGCTGGATCCATCGCCAAGTAGCTAAACAACACGGTGTTAAACAAATTTCAGACTGTGAGTACATAAAATTTGATAATCAAGGTTTAACAATTAATGTAGCTGGAGAAGAACAAGTACTTCCTGTGGATACGGTCATTGCTTGTATCGGGCAGGTATCAAATAATGAAGCGCTCAGTTCACTCGATGATAATCCAAAAGTGCATGTGATTGGTGGAGCAAAATTAGCTGCGGCCATTGATGCTAAACGAGCTATTTATGAAGCCCTTCAAGTAGCACGTACAATCTAAGTGAAATAAACCTTTCCCCTAAGCGGTCTTGTAATTTAGAGCATTAAATTTAACAGGACCGCTATGATTTCGACTCTTATGTACACCTATTCTGCCGTTATAAAACGGTTATTAATTGCAGAGGGTATTCCTGCACTTGTCTTCAGGCTAATACTTGCCCCTGTTATGATTATTGCTGGTTATAACAAGCTTAATATTAGCCAAAATGTGACGAGTTTTTCTGAGTTCTTTTTAGCCTCAAGTGATGTTGTAAATTGGTTTGGAAACGAAGAGTGGGGCTTAGGCTTACCTTTTCCAGATGTATTGGCTTTTCTTGCAGGGTGGACAGAATTTTTAGGGGGATGGTTATTACTAATAGGGCTATTAACACGACTAATAACTATCCCACTTATGTTTACCATGGTTGTGGCTGCTACAACGGTTCATTGGGATAATGGATGGTTTGCAATTACACCGACAGATTCAAGCACTAGTGCTGCAAAAGTGTTAAATTGGTTTGCCATACCTGGTGCTGATGAAAGTTTAAAAAATTCTGATGAGGTTAAAATACGTATAGATAAAATACGGGAATTGGTTGAAAGTAACGGTTACCCCGACTATCTTTATGAGCGCGGAAAACCGGTCATCTTAAACAATGGCATCGAATTTTCTGCCATTTATTTTGCGATGCTACTTAGTTTGTTTTTTACAGGCGGTGGGCGTGTTGTGAGCGCTGATTATTGGATAAAAAAGCGGGCTAAGCTTAGCTAAATATTGTTACTTCAATAGTCTCAATAAATAAACGTATCACACATACTCCCATAAACTAACGGCGTTTGTGAGAGTATGCAAAAATAAATACGTTATTGGTGTTGATTATTAATCAACACCAATAAAACCACCCGTCTGATGCGCCCACAATGCAGCATAAATACCATTTTTAGATAATAATGCCTGATGACTACCTTGTTCAACAATACCGCCGTCATCCAGGACGATTAGTCTGTCCATTTGCGCTATGGTTGAAAGTCTATGTGCTATTGCAATCACTGTTTTGCCTGTCATTAAATCATCTAAACTGGCTTGTATTGCAGCTTCCACTTCTGAGTCAAGGGCACTTGTCGCTTCATCTAATATCAGAATAGGCGCGTTTTTTAACAATACACGCGCAATTGCAATGCGTTGACGTTGGCCGCCAGAAAGTTTCACGCCTCTTTCACCGACCTGAGCGGCAAAGCCTTTATTCCCTTTGCTGTCTTCTAGATCCTCTATAAACTCGAGTGCTTTCGCTTGTTTCGTTACTTCGAGCATTTGTTCATAGGTGGCATCTGGTCGACCATAAAGAATGTTTTCTTTTACAGAACGGTGTAATAAAGACGTGTCTTGCGTCACCATGGCTATATGCTGTCGTAAGCTTTCTTGCGTCACATTGGAGATATCTTGTCCATCAATGTGAATTGTCCCTTTATCAACATCATAAAACCGTAATAAAAGGTTAACCAGTGTTGATTTACCGGCACCTGAGCGACCCACTAAGCCTATTTTCTCTCCCGGTTTAATTGTTAAATTTAGCCCATTAATAACCGGTCCACGGTTGGTTTCATTGGCCGCTTTGCCGTAATTAAAATGTACATTTGTAAAATTAATTTGGCCTTTATCTATCTTCAAAGTGTGCGCATCAGGCTTATCATCGACATCAATTTTAGTCGAAAGTGTTTTCATACCATCGCTGACAGTGCCAATGTTTTCAAACAAACTACTAATTTCCCACATAATCCACTGTGCCATACCGTTTAAGCGTAAAGATAAACTTATTGCGATAGCGATTGCTCCAGCACTGATTGCACTTAAAGACCACAAGTAAAGAGAAAGGGCTGCAACACTAAACACCAATATATAATTAAGACTATTTATGCAAAAATTTAAGCTGGTAACTAATCGCATTTGTTTATAAACAGGCTGTAAAAATACATCCATGCTTTCTTTTGCATATTCTTCTTCGCGTTGCGTGTATGAGAAAAGCTTAATCGTTGCAATATTCGTGTAACTATCAACAATCCTACCTGTCATCTCAGATCGTGCATCAGCTTGTGAGCTTGCAATGCGTTTTAACTTCGGTACAAAATACAGCTGGATTGCACTATACAGAGCAAGCCATGTAAGCAGCGGGATCATTAATCGCCAATCTGCTTCTGCCACTAAAAATACCATCGCACCAAAATAAACGACGATATACATCAGTACATCAAGTAATTTCATTACAGACTCTCGCACAGCAAGCGAGGTTTGCATTACTTTAGTGGCGATCCGTCCAGCGAATTCATTTTGATAGAAACTAACACTCTGACGAAGTAAATAACGATGGGCAAGCCAACGAATCGACATCGGATAATTCCCTAAAAGTGCTTGATGTAAAACTGCTGAATGAAAAAATACGACAATAGGTAACACAACTAACAGAACTAACGCCATTTTAATGAGTTCAGATTTTTGCTCTGTGAATAATGTTTGTGGGGTATAGATTGCGAGCCAATCAACAAGTTGGCCCATGTAGCTAAACAAAGACACTTCCAAAATAGCCAGCATTGCAGCACTAATAGACATTAAGAAAAGGGACACCTCCATCCCTTTAGTGTAGTGCCTGCAAAATGCAAATAAGGTGGCGGGCGGTTGAGACGGTTTTTGATCTGGAAACGGCTTGGTCATCCGCTCAAATAATCGATACATTTTAATATCTTAAATAGCAAAAATTACCGCTACTATAGCACTGTGGGTAATTAATAAAAGGGAGGCTACCATGGGATTTTTCCAATAAGCATATCTTTAAACATTACCCAATCACCCCATAAACTGTAAAAGGGATGCTTAAACGTAGCGGGGCGATTTTTTTCATAGTAAAAATGGCCAATCCATGCAAAGCCATAACCAATAACAGGGATGAACCAAAGTAAATAAAACTGGCGGCTTAATGCTGAAAATACGAGTAAACAAACCACCAGCATACTGCCAACAAAGTGGAACCGTCGACATATTTTGTTTTCATGTTCAGATAAATAATAAGGGTAAAATTGTTCAAATGAAGTAAAGGAAGTGAGTTTATTGTTGTTATTCATTTATGATTCCTTAATAAAATAAAAGCCCATTGTAGCGCCTTATTAGTAAAGGTTTACATATTTTCACAGTATTAGCCTGCATTAGTCGCATTAGACTAGACAACGCCTCTGTTACTAAATAACGTGCTTGACTAAATTTATAATCATAAAAGAAGATATCATGTTAAAGAAAGTCTTAGCTTGCGCTGTGGTTGTCGCGTTAGGTGGTTGTAGCGATGCACCTTCTACTTCAAATGAAAATGATGCAAAAAATGAAGCGCCTAGTGTGCAGTCATTGGCATATCCTGATACTAAAAAAGGGGCTGTTGTTGATGTTTACTTTGATCAGAAAGTAGCTGACCCATATCGTTGGTTAGAAGATGATATGAGCGAAGAGACGGCACAGTGGGTTAAAACCCAAAATAAACTGACTTTTTCATACCTTGAAGACATCCCATATCGTGACAAATTAAAGGCCAGCCTTGAAAAATTAATGAATTACGAAAAAGTGACCGCCCCTTTCGTAGAAGGCAAGTACACATACTTTTACAAAAATGATGGGTTACAAAATCAATATGTACTTTATCGTAAATTAGGCGATGCAGATGCCGAAGTATTCTTAGACCCGAACACCTTTAGTGAGGATGGGACAACGTCAATGTCTGGTCTTACATTTTCTGAAGATGGTTCGTTAGCTGCGTATCAGATTTCTGAAGGCGGCAGTGATTGGCGTAAAATTATTATTATCGATACTGAAACCAAACAACCCATTGAAGAGAATCTAGTTGATGTTAAATTCAGTGGAATTTCATGGCTTGGAAACGAAGGGTTTTATTATTCGAGCTACGACAAACCGAAGGGCAGTGAGTTATCAGCTAAAACAGATCAACACAAAGTATATTTCCATAATTTAGGGACAGCGCAAAGTGAAGACGAGTTAGTTTATGGTGGCACAGAAGCTGAAAAACACCGTTACATTGGTGCATCAGTGACCGATGATAATCGTTATTTACTCATTTCAGCCAGTGTGTCTACATCAGGAAATAAGTTATTTATAAAAGACCTTACTCAACCTGATAGCAAACTTATAACAATTTTAGGTCACACCGAGTCAGATACTTATTTACTTGATAATGAAGGCAGTAAGCTCTTTTTGGTGACTAATTTAAATGCGCCAAATAAGAAGGTGGTAACGGTTGATGCGACAAACCCTACCCCTGATCAATGGCAAGACTTAATTGCACAAACAGATAATGTGTTAAGCATGTCAAAAGGAGGGAACTACTTCTTTGCTAAATACATGGTTGATGCAATTTCTAAAGTTCAACAATTTGATAAATCAGGTAAGTTGGTCCGTGAAATCAATTTACCAGGCGTTGGTACGGCAAGAGGTTTTAGTGGTAAGGAAGAGAGCGAAACACTTTATTATTCTTTTGCAAATTACACTACACCAGGCAACACATTCGCATTTGATGTAAAAACAGGTGAATCAGACGTTTATCGTAAATCAGGCGCAAAGTTTGATTCTGAGGAATATAAATCGGAGCAGGTTTTTTATACATCAAAAGACGGTACAAAAGTACCGATGATCATCTCGTACAAAAAAGACACGAAGCTAAATGGTAAAAACCCAACAATTTTATATGGCTATGGTGGTTTTAATGCCAGCTTAACACCGCGCTTTAGCTCAACAGTCGCTGCGTGGCTTGAGCAAGGCGGCGTATATGCTGTCGCAAATATTCGAGGTGGTGGTGAGTACGGCAAGGAGTGGCACGATGCAGGTACTCAATTGCAAAAACAAAATGTATTCGATGATTTCATTGCTGCGGCAGAGTACTTAAATGAGAAAAAGTATACGTCAAGTGACTATTTAGCACTACGTGGTGGGTCAAATGGTGGCTTACTTGTAGGCGCTGTTATGACTCAACGTCCTGACTTGTTTAAAGTCGCACTGCCTGCGGTAGGCGTGCTTGATATGTTGCGTTATCATACGTTTACTGCTGGAGCAGGTTGGGCTTATGATTACGGTACGAGTGAACAAAGCCAAGAAATGTTTAATTACTTAAAGGGATATTCGCCAGTTCATAATGTGAAAGAGGGGGTTGTTTATCCAGCAACATTAGTAACTACTGGTGATCATGATGACCGTGTTGTTCCTGCACATTCTTATAAATTTGCTGCAGAGTTACAGTCGAAAGGAGCGGGGAGCAATCCATATCTGATCCGTATTGAAACCAATGCGGGGCATGGTGCGGGTACACCAACAAGCAAGATAATTGATCAATATGCTGATATTTATGGCTTTACCCTATATAACATGGGTATAAAGTCACTTTAATTTTTAAATAGACGCCGAAGTCGTTACTTCGGCGTTTTTTCAAACACTATTTTAATCAGGTACTTTTTTTCCGCATTTACAGCAGTCAACCAAGTGCTTTTATTCAATGATTAGCAAATAGTAGTGCATCTTAAATTCAGTTGTTGCTTGAAAATAGACGCTGATGTGTTTTAAATGCATACTCATCTGTCATGCCACTTAAGTAATCACAAATAACACGTTGTGTGCTCATGCCATTATCTAGTGCATGCTTATAAATATATGCTGTTGTTTCTGGTAATAGCCTGAGAGGTTCACATGAAAAAGCCTCAAATAACTCTATGATTAATTTTTGGCCCTTAAACTCAATTTGTTGCATATGTGATGCACGAATTAGGCGTTGGTAAATAAAGGACTTTAACGTATCCAGTAAACTTTGATATTCACCAGATAAATCCACCGTGTAATTCAATATAGGGCAATCAAACGTTATTTCAGTTGGGGTGATGAAAGATTGTGTTATAAACAGATTAACTAATTCACCAATTACATCTTTTCTTTGTGCCTCAGACCTTAAAAATAACCTTGCTGTTAATTCACTAGTTTCAAGCCATTGGCAATCTACTTTATTCAGCGCTGGGACTGCATAATTCTCCCATTCCTTTAATGTAATTTGCTCTGTTGCTATTGCGTCTTCTAAGTCATGTACGGCATAGGCTATGTCATCAGCTAACTCCATAATTGCAGCATCAAGCGATTTAAAAGACGTTTTAGATCGAAATTTATCAAACTCGCTAAACTGGCTTAAGTTCAGCTTATCTTGCGCAGACAATGGATCAATAATCCACTCAAATGTTTCTTTGTCGTCCAGATAAAGCCCCTTAGCTGGTCGCCAATCATCCGCTTTTATAAACGCTCTTTTCGGATTATGTGTTGGTATGGTATGCCATAAGTTGTCTATAAATGCGGGGTACTTAATAAAGCCTAACAGCGTGCGTCTTGTTAAGTTCATCCCATGGCCATCACTATAAGGTTCTAAGCGAGATACTATCCGAAGTGTTTGTGCGTTACCTTCAAACCCGCCATGCTCCCTCATCATATAATTAAGTGCTATTTCCCCCCCATGACCATAAGCTGGGTGGCCTATATCATGTGCAAGACAAAGCGTTTCTAATAAACTTTGATCAGGGAAGTAATTAAAGTGTGGGTGTTGTTTTTCTAGATGGCGAAGTAAGCCACTGCCAATTTGCGATACTTCTAAAGAGTGGGTTAGACGAGTACGATGAAAATCATTAAGGCCTATACCCATTATTTGAGTTTTAGCTTGTAGGCGTCTAAATGCTGCTGCGTGAATTATACGCGAACGGTCTACTTGCCAGGGAGAACGGTTATCGTTCGGTCTTGATTTATTCTGATTAATGATTCTACTTTGCCACTCTAATTCCATTAATAAGATTCCGCTTAATCAGTGATGTGTATATGTCGATTGTAGCTGATTTATTTAGATTAAAAATCCCCATGAAGATAATCTTTTTCATGTAAATAACAACATTAGTTTGCAGATTCGCCTTTATTTAGTGCCTTAGGTATAATGGTCTATCAGTGCATGTGGTTTTGCCATGCATAAGTGTCAGTTTTCTTGGAGAATACATGCTAAAGCATTCCATTCGTTTATTACTTTGTCTGTTTTTTATATGGGCACTACTTTACCCATTTATTCAGACCACAGAGTCTGTTATTGAACCAGAGGTCGAGAAAAAAGCAAAACCTCATGTTAAGAAAAAGGAACAGCCTCTTCATAATGTAAAATTGCCAAAATTTAGTGCGTTTGCAGATGTGAAAGACAAGAAAAAAGCCTTTTTTGATTTTATACGCCCACATGTTGAAGCTGAAAATAAGAAGATATTACAACAGCGTGCAACACTTGAGATTGCTTTAATGATGCTTCAGTATGATGAGCCGCTGAACAGCAAGCAAACAACGCAAGTAAGAACAATTTTGGGTAAATATAAATTACCCACTGAAATTAATACGATTTCATTAACACAAGCGTTAAGACGTGTTGATATCATTCCAAAAGAAATGGCTCTGATGCAAGCTGCTAATGAATCGGCGTGGGGCACCTCTCGTTTTGCGCGAATTGGCTTGAACTTTTTTGGCCAGTGGTGCTACAAGAAAGGGTGTGGCATGATACCGAGCAGACGCAATACAGGGGCTGCTCATGAGGTTGCTGCTTTTCAATCTGTGCGTCAAGGGGTCGCTTCGTATTTTAAAAATCTAAATACACATGCCGCTTACAAAGACCTTCGCTCTATTCGTGAAGATTTACGTCGTCAGCAACAACCGCTGGCTGCAAATAAGTTGACGTATGGTTTGATGTCTTATTCTGAACGTGGTGAAGAGTATATAAAAGAACTAAATCAAATGATTAAACATAATAAGGCATACTTTAATGAATAAATATAAGGCACTATTTTTCGCCTTCGCTGTTATTTTTTCGGTGCTAAGTACTCACGTACAGTCGAATGAGTTCGTCGTTTCTTATGATGGGTTTTACGACCGCTTAAAAGTGGTTAATAAAGGCGACTTCCAGTTTGCACAGGTCAATTTTTATATAACTGATATTGCTACAGGAGATGCGTGTTTAATTAAAACTGGGCGTATTATTACAGAACGTCAGGAATTTGCGCTGAACTTTACCGATCAAGCGCAATTGTTATTACCTTACGATCAACAATTAGATAAAGACAAAGCTGTGATTGTTATTGAACCCATTAATGAGCAACATGATTGCCAATTAAAACTGCAAATAGAAGCACGTGAGTTTGCTAATAGTAATTTGAATAGACAGCAAATGTATCAACTTAATGCAGAATTTGATGATTTGTTATCAGATTTATCAGGTTTTTTCATCAGTAAATTAATGAGCTTCTTACTGCCAGAGCAAAAGGGGCTTGTGCTTACTTTTGCACAGACAGTAAATATTGAGGATAAAGCATTTGAGTGTAAAGACACTGTATGCCATGTAGCTATTCCAGATGAATGGGAAGATGATAAAACGGCATTTAGTATTCCATCTCCTTTGGTAAAAGTGACGCCTTGGATTGCTAATTAATCACTTTTTTAATTTATAATGCGCTAATGCTCAGAGTATCAGTGCATTATATTTTATTAGTTAATGAATCCATAACGCCATACCACTCAATCCCACACGAAATTTAATGAATAATTTATACGCATGAATAAATCACACATAATTGAGCATTTACGGTTTGCACTTCAAGCGCAGCTCACAACCGCACAAGCTGCAGCCAAGACGGCCCATGATGCAGCTACTCATGTAGAAAACATTGCTGAAAATAAATACGATACCCTAGGGCTTGAGGCAGGTTACCTTGCGCATGGCCAAGCTCAACGGGTTAATGATTGCCATTTAAGTCTCGTTGAATTTGAAAAAGTATTCAAGGAACCAATAAAAGATAAGGTGTCGTTGGGTTCGCTTGTCGGCGTATCTGATGAAGATGAGCAGCGAAAGTGGTACTACTTAGGCCCAATGTCAGGAGGGTTATCTGTTACAGTGAAAAGCGAGTTGGTTTACGTGCTAACACCCCAATCGCCGCTAGGTAATGAATTGATGAATAAACAAAGAGACGATGAAATATCTTTCACCATAGCAGGCAAGTCTCAGCAATTAATAATTGAAGCAATACTGTAATTTTTGACAACGCTTATTTATCTTAACGGTAAAAATATCTCGCTGGTCATTGGATTAATAACCAGTTATAAACAGCACATAGCAATTGCTAAAGCCCCCATTTTGTTAAGTCATAGCGTATCTGTATCAAACCTAAGCTTAGCATAATGGGTGTTTCTATTCATAAGTTATATTTTTGGCATCTATTGGTACTATGATTGGAGCACGTCACCTTGAGGTTTCTATTTTAGTGACTACTTTATGGGATAAGGATTGAATTCGGGCAATATTTAAAAGTGATGTAGAGGCGTCCACTGTCACGTTTAAATTTTTAGCCAAATAGTTTGCGTCTAACAATCGCTCTATAATCCGTGGGTGTTTGAGATAGGTATTTTTTAAACACTCTCGTTAGGTGACCCTGATCACTATAACCAACCTCTAGTGCAACTTCCTGAATAGTAAGGTTAGATGAAGCTAACAGCTCTTTTGCTGTTTGCACGCGAAGTTTTTGCCAATATTCTACCGGGCTTTGATTTGTCGCATTCTTAAACCGACGTGTAAAAGTGCGATAGCTCAAACTAAATAAAGCGGCTACCTCTGTTAAAGTATGTTCACCAGATAAGTTATTTTTAAGCCAAAATTGGATTTGTGCAATCAGTTCATCGGGGTGTTTATCAACGGCCCCTTCAAGATAGCGTTGATCTTCGTAAGGCTTTCTTATTTCATGTGAGAAATTTCGCTCAACATGTTGTGCAGCGTGTTGACCATAATATTGACTTATAATATGCACAATCACATCTGCAAGGGCGTTTAAGCTGGCAACACTGTAAAGCCGTTCTGATTGGGTTATAAAAAAGTCAGGCTTTAGAGATACGTTAGGATAGTCTCGTTTAAATTGGTCAGCATAATGCCAATGGGTTGTGGCAGGGTGACCATCTAGCAGTTTAGCTTGTGCGAGTAAACAGTTACCGGTACCCACGCCAACAATTTGGCTGCTGTTTTGCCAACTTTGTCCCAGCCATTTCACTAAACCACTATTTTCTCTCACAACAGGACGGGGATTTCGCCAAATCCCCGGTACAATAATTAAATCACTCTTTGGAGCAGACTCGAAAGTGCAATCAGGTATGATTGATAAGCCGGTCCTATTTTGAATTGGACACTGATGCTCCCCCACCAAATAAAGTTCTAATGGGCGAAATTCGTCTTTCGCTAAATGACTTCTCGCAAATGCTTCTCCAGCCTTAAGCATCTCAATTGGGAGCGTTAAGCTGGTGATTAATAGATGTTGATACACCAACAAACTGATTTTGAGTGGGGAAGTAGCTGTTTTTATGTGCATTCGATTGCTCCGACCAGTTGTTAATGGCGTGTTCAGCCTAATATTTGGCTATTAAAGCATAATTTCAATGTGGGTATCCATCTAAACTGCAGTTATATTCATTAACACGTTTTCTTCAAGGTAAATTATGACAGCATTACCCGTTATTGTTGGTATGGGCGGTATAAACGCCGCAGGTCGTACGTCGTTTCATCAAGGTTATCGCCGTATCGTGTTAGACAGTTTAGACTCAAAAGCGCGCCATGAAACATTTTTAGGCCTAGCCACTTTAATGAACCTTGTTAAGTTAGAACAAGGAAAATTAGTTGATCAACAAGGTCAGTTAATCGAGCAATCGGACATTGAGTCTAAATTTGGCAAACAAATAATTGAAGGTACATTAATAAGAAAAATCGAAAAAAATCACTTCGATGTTGATGCGACACCTTGGCAACAAAAAATGACGCTCAGTGTATCAAACGATCAAAAGATAGTGTTTGAAACACGTGCACGAGATTTACCACAACCCGTTCCGGCATCTTGGCAAGTGGAGCAGCTTGAAGGTAAGAAGGTAAAGGTGACTATTGCTGCTGATTTAGAGATAAAACATAACAGCACACGTGACAACCCTATTAAAGCTGCGGGCCAATTACCAACAGGTTTTGATCCGGCTGTTATGTATAACAGCCGTTATCAACCTCGGGGTTTACAAGCAACCATTTTTGCAGCAACTGACGCAATCCGTTCAACAGGACTAGATTGGCAACAAATAATGAACAGTGTGCAACCAGATCAAATTGGCACTTATTCAGCGTCTGTTGCAGGACAGGTTAATGATGAAGGCTTTGGTGGCTTAATTCGTTCTCGCCAACAAGGAGAACGAGTGAGTACAAAGCAGTTAGCTTTGGGCCTAAACACAATGTCGACAGATTTCATTAATGCTTATGTGACAGGCAATGTTGGAACAACATTTACTACATCAGGTGCGTGTGCCACCTTTTTATATAACTTACGTGCTGCCGTTAATGATATTCAAGCAGGGCGAACGCGTGTCGCTGTTGTTGCGTCATCTGAATGTGCTTTGACCCCTGAAATTATTGAAGGGTTTGGTAATATGAGTGCATTAGCGAATGAAGAAGGTTTAAAGCGGTTAGACAATACCGATGTAGTTGATCATCGCCGCACAAGCCGCCCATTTGGTGAAAACTGTGGCTTCACTATTGGTGAAGGCGCTCAAGTTGCTATTTTAATGGATGACGCACTTGCTTTATCGCTTGGCGCAGACATCATGGGTGCTATCCCAGATGTGTATGTTAATGCTGATGGTGTTAAAAAATCCATTACCGCACCTGGACCAGGTAATTATATTACCATGGCAAAATCGGTTGCACTCGCGTCAAGTATATTAGGGCAAGAGTCAGTTCAAAAGCGTAGTTTTATTTTGGCACATGGCTCAAGCACTCCACAAAACCGTGTAACAGAATCCCTTATTTATCATCGCTTAGCGCAAACATTTGCGATTGATAACTGGAAAGTTGCAGCCCCTAAAGCTTATGTAGGCCATACCATAGCACCTGCAAGCGGTGACCAACTGGCTATGGCATTGGGTGTATTCAGCCACAATATTATGCCAGGTGTTACGACCATTGATAAAGTGGCTGATGATGTTCACTCTGAGTATTTAGATATTCGCACTGAACATTATAAATGTGATGAAATGGACATCGCATTTATTAATTCAAAAGGGTTTGGTGGAAATAACGCAACGGCGACAGTGATCTCTCCTTTAGTAACCATGCAGATGTTATCAAAGCGCCATGGCGAGCAAGTTATGAATGCTTATTTACAAGCCAACAAATCCATTAAATCTGCGCAAGTTAAATACCAACAACAAGCAGATCTAGGTCATTACGAACTAATATACCGATTTGGTGATGGCATGATCGATGAAAACGACATTATTATTACAGACAAAGCTATGCAAATCCCCGGTTTTGAAAAAACCATTGCACTTAGTCAATCTAATCCTTATCAAGATATGTTTTAAGCACATTCTTGAGTGGCAAGGCGCTATTATAGCGCCTTTTTTAATGCCTTATAATTGTCGTCTGTCATTGGCTGCATTTTTTTGTTGAATCACCGCACTTTCCGCGACCCGTATTATTTCCTTGTTATAATTTCAAGCTATTACAAAGGCTAATGTTTGAGAATCCTATGATCGCCAGTTTATTATTGCTCAGTGCTACTGTTACTTTAGATAGCCATCTTCCGCCGCTTTTGCCATGGCAAGGGAAAAGCATACAGTTAATGCAAGATAATGGTCCTTTAACAACTGATTTCGAACTGAGTGAAGGTTTAAATTCTCCAAATTACGAACAAACAATGGCTTTTGTTGACCGTTTAGTCGCGGCAAATCCAACTCAATTCCAAGTTCAGACTATTGCAAAAAGTAATGCTGGGCGTGAAATAAAAATGCTGGTTGCAAGCGAAGATGGGTTGTTTTCGGCTGAACAGCTTATTAATAATTCAAAACCTACTATTTTTATCCAAGCGGGTATTCATGCGGGTGAAATTGACGGCAAAGATGCAACATTCATGTTGCTTAGAGATATAGCTACAGGCAAACGACGAGATATTTTAAACAAAGTTAACATTTTATTTATTCCAATATTGAATGTGGATGGCCATGAACGCCGAAGCCAATTTAATCGGATCAATCAACGTGGGCCGATTGAAATGGGATTTAGGACTAATGCAAATAACTTAAACCTAAATCGCGATTATACAAAATTGGATACACCCGAAGTCCGAGGTGTCATGCACGTCATCAATCAATATTCTCCTGATCTGTATGTTGATGTTCATGTGACCGATGGCGCTGACTATCAATATGATGTGACGTATGGTTATAATCCTGTATTTGCAAGTGAGTCTCCTAGTGTTTCAGAGGCACTTGATCAGTACTTTAAACCCGTTATAGATGAAACATTAGAAAAACAGGGACACATTCCGGGTCCGCTTGTATTTGTGATGGATAAGCGTGAATTTAAAACAGGATTAGCTGGTTGGGTAGCAACACCGCGTTTCTCCAATGGCTGGGGCGACCTACGTTCTTTGCCAACAATCTTAGTTGAAAACCACTCATTAAAGCCATACAAGCAGCGTGTTTTAGGGACATATGTATTTCTAGATGGTGCAATATCAGCTTTAGCAGAGCACAACCAACAAATAAAGCAAGCTGTTAACAAAGAGCGGGCGTTTCTGCCAACGCAGCTTATCGTTAAGCGTGCTTATGCGAAAGAACCTAATACGTTAGAGTTTAAGGGTATAAAGTACAGTAAAAGCAAAAGCGCGCTGAGTGGTCAAACTGAAGTTAAATACATTGGTGTAAAGCAACACTACGACGCACTGCCTATATTTTGGCAAAAAGACGTTGAAAAAACAGTCAATGTGCCGGCTGTATTTTATATACCCCCCGCCTATCCGCATATAATTGAAAAGCTGAAATTACATGGCATTAAAGTTGAGTCTGTTACTCAAGAAGAGAGAGTATCAGACTTATATGTTGCTAAAGTAAAAGATCATCAATTTGATAATGCGCCTTTTGAAGGTCGTTTTAGGGTTCAAGCTGAGTTTGATTATCTAAACGTTGACAATATGATTTTGACTGGTTGGTCTAAAGTTAAAACGATGCAGCCGTTAGGCGAACTTGCTACACACTTACTTCATCCAGAAGCGCCTGATTCATTTTTTGCATGGGGAGAGTTCAATACCATATTTCAGCGGACTGAGTACATGGAAAACTATGCACTTGCACCGTATGCAAGACACATGCTTAAAGATAAACCAGCGTTAGCACTCGAATTTGATAAGAAAATTCGAGAAGATGCCGCATTTGCTAATGATGCGCAAGCTCGTCTTGATTGGTTATATCAACGCACTCCATTTTATGATCAAGCCTACTTAAAGTATCCGATTTTAATGTCGTTTAATACTCAGAAAATCGAAAGTGCACAATAATGGATATCATTACTTTACCCGTTACTGCATTTTCGCAAAATTGTCGTATTCTAATCTGTAAAACAACCCGTCAAGCGGCAATTGTTGACCCTGGAGGGGATGCAGATAAAATAATTGCAGAGCTTGCAAGGCACAATTTAGAATTACAATGCATATTGTTGACCCATGGTCACCTTGATCATGTCGGAGCCGCAAAAAAGTTAGCCGAAGAATTCAAAGTTAAAATAATTGGCCCTCACGAAGGTGAGCGTTTTTGGTTTGATGCATTGCCTATGCAAGCGAAAATGTTTGGCTTAAAGGTCATTGAGCCTTTTTACCCTGATGTTTGGCTAAAAGAAGGCGATGTGTGCAACGTGGGAAATTTAAAGTTTGCTGTGCGTCATTGTCCAGGGCATACGCCTGGGCACATCGTTTTTTATGAACAATCACAGCAGGTTGTGTTGGTAGGCGATGTTATTTTTAAAGGGTCAGTAGGGCGAACGGATTTTCCTAAAGGGGATGCCAAGCAGCTAGTGAATTCAATTAAAACGAAACTATTAACGATGCCAGATGAAACACGAATTTTGTCAGGGCACGGCCCAGACACAAGCGTTGGAATAGAGCGCATATCGAATCCATTTATAAGTGGTAAGTTTGGCTAGTTACGCATAAAAAATGCATGAAAATACAAGACGCAGCACCTAAAGCGATGTATAATTTTATTAATTTAGTAAAATAATAAAGTAATATAATGTCTTTAAATCAAGTTGACCGCCAGATTTTGGCACTATTACAGCAAGATGCTAGCCTTTCAACCGCAGATATTGCAGATAAAGTCGGGCTTTCACAATCCCCTTGCTGGCGTCGTATAGCCAAGCTAGAGCAAGATGGTTACATCAAGGGCAAAGTTGCTTTACTTGATGAGAAAAAGCTAGGCTTTGATATGCTTGTTTATGCGCATGTACGCCTTTCAAATCATGGTAGAACAAATTTAGCAGAGTTTGAACGTTTGATATTAAGCTATGATGAAGTAACAGAGTGCTACAGTATGGCAGGTACTATGGACTTTATGTTGCGTATTATTTCCAAAGGTATTGAAGGTTATGAGCAGTTTGTTCGTGATAATTTGTTAAATCTCGAGTTTGTTCAAGAAGTGCATTCAAACGTCACTATGACGTGTGTTAAACGCAGTACTTCTTTACCACTTTAAACATGTCCTCTCATTGATTTACCCTCGGGTATCCATTCAAATCTAGTAAATGCACTATACTCAATAGTGCATTTAGAATAACCAATTGTTAACTTTTGCTTAATTTGATAGAATTCAGCGCTTTTTTTGATCCCTACATCCATGAGGAACTCAATGTTTAACTTACTCAGCAAAGCGCCAAGCTCTGCTAAAAATGATATATTATCAGGTTTAACGGTGGCGCTTGCCCTGGTTCCTGAAGCTGTTGCTTTTGCATTTGTTGCAAACGTAGAACCATTAGTTGGATTATACGCAGCCTTTATAGTGGGTTTGATCACCGCTATATTTGGTGGCCGACCAGGCATGATTTCTGGTGCGACGGGTGCATTAGCGGTTGTAATGGTAAGTTTAGTACTCGACCATGGTGTTGAGTACCTCTTTGCTACGGTGCTGCTGATGGGGGTTCTGCAAATATTAGCAGGGATCTTTAAACTGGGTAAGTTTATTCGTATGGTACCACACCCGGTTATGCTGGGGTTTGTAAACGGTTTAGCGATTGTTATCTTTCTAGCTCAACTTGGTCAATTTAAGTCTCCCGGTGAAGATGGCACGATGCAATGGATGACTGGCGAACCGATGATGATAATGCTTGGTTTAGTTGCACTGACTATGGCTATTATTCATTTTTTACCAAAGTTAACGACTGCTGTGCCTTCTACATTGGTGGCCATTGTGACAGTGACCCTGATTGTTATTGGTTTAGATTTAGAAGCACGAACAGTACTTGATTTCTTAAAAGATATGACAGGTGACAGTGCTGCTACGATTGCAGGTGGTTTACCAGAATTTCATGTTCCTATGGTACCATTTACCTTTGAAACACTTCAAATAATCTTCCCTTATGCCTTGATTTTGGCTGCGATAGGCTTAATTGAGTCATTATTAACACTAAGCTTAATTGATGAAATTACTGAAACGCGTGGTCATTCAAACAAAGAATGTATCGGACAAGGCGCTGCCAATGTAACTTGTGGCTTTTTCGGCGCAATGGGCGGATGTGCGATGATTGGCCAATCAATGATTAATATAAATTCAGGTGGCCGTTCACGTTTATCAGGCATTACTGCTGCACTGATGTTGCTTGGTTTTATTATCTTTGCTGCTGGCTTGATTGAAATGATTCCATTGGCTGCGCTGGTAGGTGTGATGTTTATGGTTGTATTAGGTACCTTTGAGTGGGCTTCGTTTAAAATGATGAAACGAGTGCCAAAATCTGATGCGTTTGTGATTGTTTTAGTATCAGGCGTTACCGTAATTACAGACCTTGCAATTGCTGTTTGTGTCGGTGTTATCGTCTCTGCACTGGTATTTGCATGGCAACATGCTAAACAGATTTATACCACTAATTATATCGACCAAGCAGGTGCTAAAGTATATGAACTTCATGGTCCCTTATTCTTTGGGTCTGTTAAAGGCTTTGCAGAATTGTTTGATGTAAAAAATGATCCAAAAGATGTGATTATTGAGTTTAAATACAGCCGCGTTGCTGATCACAGTGCGATAGAGGCCATTGATACGCTTGCAGATAAATACACTAAAGCCGGAAAACAACTGCATTTACGTCATTTAAGTAAAGACTGTACTCAGTTACTACATAAAGCACGTGATTTAGTCGAAGTAAACGTTATAGAAGACCCAACTTACAAAGTGGCGTCTGACAAATTAGCTTAATTTAAACACTGATTTTAAAAGCGAAGGTGGCAGCCTTCGCTTTTTTTATGGAAATTTAATATAACATTTTTTAGCTAAGCATTCTTTACAAACACCACCTGCGTCTATTTCGTGGTTAATGCTATTTATCACAAAACTAAATTCTTTAACTTACTGCGACAAAGCTCGACTGTTTACTGTTCCGGCTGTATAATTCGCGCCCTCTTTATATTGTGTATTGCCTGTATTACTCTTCAATAATCGATGAGTCTACTTGCTCTTAATTGCTTAGGAATTCATCTTGATCTCTACCGCTAATATCACCATGCAGTTTGGTGCTGAACCTTTATTTGAAAACATTTCCGCAAAATTTGGTAACGGAAATCGTTATGGCCTGATAGGGGCAAACGGTTGTGGTAAATCAACATTTATGAAAATCTTAAGCGGTGCGCTTACGCCTACATCAGGCAACGTATCAATTACACCGGGTCTTAAGGTCGGTAATTTAAGCCAAGATCAATTTGCGTTTGAGCAATACTCAGTGGTTGATACAGTGATTATGGGCGATGTAGCACTGTGGGAAATAAAGCAAGAGCGTGACCGAATCTATTCGTTACCAGAGATGAGTGAGGCTGAAGGTATGAAAGTAGCTGAACTCGAAAGCGTCTTTGCAGAAATGGATGGCTACAGTGCTGAAAGCCGTGCAGGCGATATTTTACTTAAAGCCGGTATCGAGGAAGAATTTCATTTTGGCCTTATGTCTCAAGTCGCGCCGGGCTGGAAACTGCGTGTGTTACTCGCCCAAGCGTTGTTTGCAAATCCCGACATATTGTTATTGGATGAGCCAACCAACAACTTGGATATTCATACTATTAATTGGTTAGAGCACGAACTTAATCAACGTAAATGCACGATGATCATTATTTCGCATGACCGCTATTTCCTAAATGCTGTCTGTACGCATATGGCTGATATTGATTATGGTGAGCTTCGTGTATACCCGGGTAATTATGAGAAATACATTGAGGCCTCATCACTAATTCGAGAACAGTTACTGGCCGGAAATGCAAAAAAACAATCTGAAATCGATGAGTTGCAAGACTTTGTAAACCGTTTTGGTGCTAATGCTTCAAAAGCTAAGCAAGCAAGTTCGCGCGCTAAACGCATGGATAAAATCAGTTTGGACGAAGTTAAATCATCAAGTCGTATGGCACCATCGTTGTATTTTGATGAAGGCAAGAGAATGCACCGCCAGGCTTTAATTTTAGAAAACTTTGGTCATGGTTTTGAAGGTGAAGCACTGTTTGAAGGAGGAGAGCTCATTCTAGAAGCAGGGTCGAAACTAGCAATTATTGGTGAAAACGGGGTAGGTAAATCAACTTTTATACGTTGTTTAGTAAACGAACTTGAGCCTAATCATGGTGTTATTAAATGGTCAGAGAATGCATCTATCGGTTACTGCCCGCAAGATAGCAGTAAAGACTTTGACAATGACTTAACGTTATTTGATTGGATGTCACAATGGCGAACTGCAAAGCACAATGACTTAATGGTGCGAGGCATGTTAGGCCGTTTATTATTCACTGCTGACGATGCGAATAAAAAAGCTAAAAACTGCTCTGGTGGTGAAAAGAACCGTCTACTATTTGGCAAGTTGATGATGCAAGATGTAAATGTGCTGGTTATGGACGAACCAACTAACCACATGGATATGGAAGCCATCGAGGCGCTTAATAATGCACTAAAAGATTTTGAAGGCACGCTTATATTTGTGAGTCATGACCGTGAGTTTGTTTCATCATTAGCAACTCGTATCATTGATATTCGTGATAAAAAAGTAGTTAATTTTCACGGCACATTTAATGAATTTATGGCTAGTCAAGCAGAAGCTTTAAACTAGACTGAAGAAAAAGAACTGGTATCAGCCAGTTCTTTTTTTGATTATTAAACCGTTTATCATAGACCCTACAAGACAATAAACCCTCAATCATTTCATTAAAATGCTAACCGCACATTGACAATTTAATTAAGAAATATTTTTCTAGGGTCTGTTTACCTTTTAAGGTTAAATTTTCAACAGTCTATTGGGTGTTTAGGCAAGGCAGCGCCTATGTGGTGTGGTATTCCCCATAAATAGGCGATAACGCAGCATCAATGCAAACAGGCTCAGTCCTTCGTGTTCTGCCTCGGGGCGATTTGCTCTATGTTGCCTGCATGGATGGTGATAGGGGCGTGAGCAGGACGCGGTAGCTTTGATCGGTTTTGACTTAGCCCACTAGGTTACAAACCTCGCGCCGAGATCAAACCGTCCCCAGTTTGAACAAATTTTAATTCGCAAAGGTCAACAGACCCTAGTAAGAGAAAGCTACAAAGACTTTCATCGTTTATTGGTGGTTAAATAATAAATACGTTGCTAAGTCAAACTCCAAGATAGCTGACTACAGTTTATTACAGTTTTTTTAATTACTAGGCATTATGAACCTTCTATACTCTTAAATGAAAACTGATTATGTAAGCAAGAAGGAGTTGGTTTTGATCAAATCATTAGTAACAGTACTGATGACGCTATCTATGACGGGATGCACATTCGCTGGTGTCATTCTTGATAGCACTATTTACAGTAAGGCGGATGAAAATTACGATGCGGATTTAGCATTAGCTCACCCAAGTGAATCACCAAAAAGTACACATGTTATAAAGGGAAAAGATACAGTGTCACTTGCAGAAGTAGGTTTTGAAGTAGATAGTTATTTAGTGAGCCTTATAAAGCAAAACAGTGAGCCAAATGTGGTTTGTAAGCAGGTGTCCAAAGCATTAAAAGTCTGCGAGGAAGTTAGCGCTAACAGCCTCACAGAAGATAAAAACATTACTGAGTCAAAAACGGTTGATGAAATAATAGGTGTTCGTCAATAAAGCTACTTATAAAATAATAGCTGTGATCATAACCAGGGTGCATATTGATCTCAGCAGGGTAGTCTTTTTCATTAACGCGTTTAAATAAGGCTTCAATTTTTAATTGTTCGACCAAGAAATTATCCGCTTCACCTTGCTCAATACGCATCGGAACATAGCTCGCAGGCTCTAATTGATTCATTAGTTCACAAGTATCATAATTGGCCCACAATTTTTTATTATCTCCCAGGTAATGACTAAATGCTTTTTCCCCCCAGGGACAATTCATCGGATTTGTGATTGGGCTAAAGGCAGAGGCACTGGTATAGCGGGTAGGGTTTCGTAGTGCAATCATTAATGCTCCATGCCCCCCCATAGAGTGGCCACTTATCGCTTTTTTATCAGAGACTGGGAAATGTTGTTCTATTAAAGCAGGTAGTTCCTCAACAACGTAATCATACATATTGTAGTGAGTGTTGAAGGGGGCTTGTGTTGCGTTGATGTAAAACCCTGCTCCTTGACCAAAGTCATAGCTTTCGTCATCAGGAACGTTATCACCACGCGGGCTGGTATCCGGTGCCACAATGGCGATACCAAGTTCGGCAGCTTTTTTAAATGCACCTGCTTTTTGCATAAAATTCTCATCTGTGCATGTTAAACCTGATAACCAGTAAAGCACAGGCACTTTATTTGTTTGACTTGCACCCGGGGGAAGAAATACAGCAAAGCGCATTTTGCAATGAGTGCTCGTTGAGTCATGGCTGTATTGTTTATGCCATCCGCCACTGACTTTGACAGTTGTTAAATTTTCCAGCATGTTATCCTCGCTAAAAAGCCATGAATGGACATTCATGGCCTATTTCTTAAAGTGATTAGTAATGAATGACGGTACGAATGCTTTTACCTGCGTGCATCAGATCAAAAGCTTCGTTAATACCCTCAAGCTCCATGGTGTGGGTTATGAAGTCATTTAAAGCAAACTCACCAGCCATGTAACGCTCTACGATCTCTGGTAACTCAGAACGACCTTTTACACCACCAAACGCACTTCCACGCCATACTCGACCTGTCACCAACTGAAATGGGCGAGTGGATATTTCTTGCCCAGCACCTGCAACACCAATAATCACAGATTCGCCCCAGCCCTTATGGCAACATTCAAGTGCGGATCGCATAACATCAACATTACCTATACACTCAAATGAGAAATCAACCCCACCGTCTGTCATTTCAATGATCACTTCTTGAATAGGCTTATCAAAATCTTTTGGATTTATTAGATCAGTAGCCCCAAGCTTAGTGGCTAATTCAAATTTAGAGGTATTTATATCAACACCAATGATGCGACTTGCGCTAGCCATTTTTGCACCAATGATTGCCGATAAACCAATGCCGCCTAAACCAAAGATAGCAACAGTATCACCTGCTTGAACTTTTGCAGTTTTTGTAACAGCCCCCATACCGGTTGTTACGCCGCAGCCAAGTAGGCAAACTTCCTCAAGTGGCGCTTCTTTATTAACTTTCGCAAGTGATATCTCAGGAAGAACCGTATATTCTGAAAATGTAGATGTGCCCATGTAATGGTATATAGGTTGGCCATCTTTATAAAAGCGAGTTGTACCATCGGGCATCAAACCTTTACCTTGTGTTTCGCGTACGGCTGAACACAAATTTGTTTTACCAGACGTACACATTTTACATTCACCACATTCTGCAGTGTAAAGTGGTATCACGTGATCGCCTACCGAAACACTTGTTACACCTTCGCCGATTGCATAAACAACGCCCGCACCCTCATGACCCAAAATAGCCGGAAAGATCCCTTCTGGATCTTCACCTGAAAGTGTAAAAGCATCGGTGTGACATACACCCGTAGCCGTAATCTTAACCATAACTTCGCCTTTTTTAGGCATCATTACATCTACTTCTTCAATAGATAGTGGCTGTTTGGGACCCCAAGCAACGGCGGCTTTTGATTTAATAAACTCTGACATAGTGTAATTCTCTTCTCGTAATATTTAGAGGGATACAAAAACAATAGCGTTATTTTATTTGTTTCTCAAACAATGTTAATCTTCATTTTAATAAAACACTTTTACAGTATGGTAATAATGAGTCGTTGGGCTGGTATAGATGAGTTTATTGCAGTGGGTGAGGAAGGAAACTTCACTAAAGCAGCTATGGTGTTAAATGTGTCAGTTGCGCATATAAGTCGCCAAGTTACACAGTTAGAACAGCGGCTTAACTCGCAATTGTTAACACGTACGACGCGTAGTGTGGTTCTAACAAAAGAAGGTGAGACGTTCTTACATCAAATTAAACACTTACAATATGCGATGGATGATGCAACAGCATCATTAGCTGAGCAGCAACGTACGCCAAAAGGAAAAATTAAGCTGACAGCCCCCGTTATGTATGGTGAAACATTTATTATGCCAGCCGTCCATGTATTTATGCAGCAATACCCCGATGTTGAAGTTATTATGGCATTGAGCAATCAACAAGAAAATTTGGTTGAAGGCGGATTTGATCTAGCTATTCGATTAGGGCATTTGAAAGATTCAAGTTTAAAAGCACGGCGTTTGAGTGCGCGACATTTTGTTATTTGTTGTTCGAAGGAATACTTAAAGCACTTTGGTGAACCTCATACGGTGGCAGAATTACAACGTCACCAATGTTTAGTTGGCAATAGCAGTTATTGGCGCGTCTGTGAACAAGGACGAGATAAACATATCAAAATTGCCGGACGCTTGCAGTGTAACAGTGGCTGGGCGTTGGCTGATGCAGCAAAAAAAGGATTAGGGATTGTACAATTACCTAATTACTACATTGAAGATGATCTAAATGCGGGAGATTTAATACCCATTTTAACTAATTATCAACCAAAGCCCGAGGGAGTATGGGGCGTATACCCGCCTCGGCAGTTTGTTGCAACTAACGTAAAAGCGTTATTAAATCATTTAGCGATTTCGCTCAGTTAAACAGTTTCGCACCCAGTACTGTCCATTCTTTTGAGTGCCTTATTAAGTGCTTCAATCCGGCTTTCACAAAACGAGTCGATAGGCAATTTATCTTTGATCCGCAAGCGCTTTAATTTATCGCTTGTTTCACTGTTTGGTGAGTAGATAAACACATCACAGTTTGCTTCTATAGCATCTGTTATTGCATTTTCAATAGCTAATGACACGGTGACATCCAGCATTTGTACGCCAGATAAATCAAGGACCATTGATTGGTATTCACCTATGTGACGATGTTGTCGTGAAATCGCTTTAGAAACACTAAAAATCATTGGGCCTGATAGGTAAAAAAACAATAATTTACCTTGTGCTTGGTCTAACAAGACTCGTTCATCATCGGTTAAAGGCACATCATCATCATCAGCATCACTGATCGCTTTAACATGCTTTGCCTGTTCACGGCTTAACCGTTCTATTACAATGATGTTTGATATGAAAACACCTAAACCCACAGCAACAATCAAATCAACGAATACTGTAAGCATCATCACGCCATACATAATCGACATTTGTAAAATACTGAGTTTGTGTGCGCGTTGTATAAAGCTCCAATCAAGAATGTTGATACCAACATAGACGGCGATACCAGCAAGGACAGCCATTGGAATAGGTTCGGTTAAACTGCCGGCTACAAACACGACAGCCATCAAAATGATGGCTCTTAAAATGCCAGCAAGCGGGGAGCGGGCACCAACTTGCACATTCACCACCGTGCCCATAGTCGCGCCTGCGCCAGGTAACGCTCCAAATAAACCTGCAACCATATTTGCAATACCCTGACCGCGAAGCTCCTTATCAGAATCATGCTCTGTTCGTGTTAAACTGTCACCAATAACAGCCGTTAGCAACGTATCTATGCAGCCTAAAGTACCTAATACTAACGCATCAATAACCATTTCAGTGAATAAATCTGCTGAAAAAGTTGGGAAAATAAAGCTAGGTAAACCGCTGGGTATTTCGCCAATACGGCGAATATCTTCGCTGGTAAAAAATATAATTGAAACGAGCGTAACAGCAACGAGTGCAACTAATTGAGCAGGCACATATTGACGGTATTTTTGTGGTAAATAAAATAAAATTGCGAGCGTACATAAGCCTAAAAATAATTCAGAAAAATGTAACGATGTAATTAATTCAGGTAACGCTGAAAGCGTGCCGATTACGCCCCCGCCAGGAGAAGAGTGGCCCAGTAAAGGGGCAAGTTGTAAGATGATTAAAATAACACCAATCCCAGACATAAAGCCTGAAATGACGCTATAGGGCATGAGTGTAATATATTTGCCTAGCTTAAGCGTGCCCAACATAATTTGAAACGCGCCAGCCATCATGACAACGGTAAAACCCATTGCTAAGCCTTGCTCGGGGTAACTTGCCAACATGGTTGTGAGTATGGCTGTCATAATAACAGTCATAGGTCCTGTGGGCTCAGAAATTAATGAGGTAGAACCACCGAATAGTGCGGCAAACAAACCAACTAAAATAGCACCCCACATACCTGCTTCAGCACCCGCACCTGATGCAACACCAAATGCAAGTGCAAGTGGTAATGAAATAATCGCGGTTGTTACCCCACCGAATAAATCACCTTTTAAATTGACATGTTTAAATCGCTGTAAAGACAAAATTGGGCCCTCATCTAGATATTTGGCGCATTTTAACCCAAAACGACTTAATCAAGTATCAGATTTTTAATTATTTTTTACACTTTTGTTCATACCCAAATAAATATGAATTTGCTAGTATGGCGGCTCTATTTGTATTACATGTGTCAGTATAAGTTATGTTTCAACCTGTTAGCCTATTCATTGGGCTCAGATATAGTCGATCCTCAAAAGGGAACGCGTTTATCTCATTCATCTCATTTTTTTCTATTGCTGGCATTGCGATTGGCTTAATGGCGCTTTATACCGTTAGCTCGGTTATGAATGGTTTCGAAAATAATTTAAAATCAAATATGCTGGGTTTAATACCTCATGTAGAAGTCCCATCTGAAAATAAAACGCATGAGCAAATGCAACGTTTACAGACTGATGTAATCGCCTCACCGTATGTTAAACACGCCAGTTTATATCGCCACGGTGAAGCAATATTACAAACTAATAAAGATTTACATGGCGTATTGTTGCAAGGTCTTTACGATGATAATGCTTCGCTTTACAAAATAAGCGACAAAATTGTACAGGGGCAATGGGATAGTGTTTTAGCTGATAGGTATAACATTGCTATTAGCCGCTACTTAGCACGTAAATTAGACATCAGTTTAGGTGAAAAACTACGTGTGATAATGCCTAATGCCTCAACATATACACCACTTGGTCGCGTACCCAGCCAACGATTATTCAAGGTCGCTGCGATATATGAAACTGGGTCTGAAATAGATATGGGCCTAGCATTTACCAGTGGCGAGTCATTACAACGTGTTTTAAAGCAATCAAGCTCTGTGCCTCCTAATTTGAGTATTTCATTAAATGACCCTTTTTTAATCGACAATTTTACTGCCAGTACTAACTTATTTAAAGACAGCGAGATAACAGATTGGCGCCAATCTCAAGGGACGTTATTTGCCGCTGTGGCGATGGAAAAGCGTATTATGTCAATGTTACTGGGTCTCATTGTGTTGGTCGCTGTTTTTAATATCGTGTCAGCATTAACCATGATGGTGAGTGAAAAGCAAAGTGAAGTTGCAATACTGCAAACACTAGGCCTAACGCCTAATCAAGTGCAACATGTATTTATGATTCAAGGGCTATACAATGGACTGATAGGTACCAGTATCGGTGCAATATTGGGAATATTACTCAGTGCAAATATCAATGAGGTGTTATCTGCTATTGGCTTGAATGTACTCACTGGAATTCGATTACCCGTTATATTTGATGTGACAAGTTTAGTGCTGATTGCGTTGGCAAGCATTGTTATGAGTTTTTTAGCTACTTTATATCCGGCGATGAAAGCCGCGAAAGTAAGTCCAGCAGAGGTACTGCGTTATGAATGATTTTGTTATTGAGTGTGAAAAGTTAAGTAAATCCTATCAAGATGGTGAAAACCAAGTTGAAGTTTTAAAAGGGGTTAACTTAAAGCTAACACAAGGCGAAATGCTCGCAATCGTCGGGAGCTCAGGCTCTGGGAAAAGTACGTTGTTGCATATCCTTGGTACTTTAGATAGCCAAACGGATGGCGTTGCTAAAATAAAAGGGCAGCGAGTTGCTGAACTATCAAGGAAAGAGCAGGCTAAATTTAGAAACCAACATTTAGGGTTTATTTACCAATTCCATCATTTATTAATGGAATTTAATGCGGTAGAAAACGTAGCTATGCCATTGTTAATAAAAGGCCAAAGTGCGAAAGAGGCGAATATACATGCACTCGCCATGTTAGACAAAGTAGGGTTATCTCATCGTAGTTTACATAAACCATCCGCATTATCAGGTGGTGAAAGGCAACGTGTAGCCATTGCGCGTGCGCTGGTCACTAACCCAGCACTGGTGTTAGCAGATGAACCCACAGGTAACCTTGATAAGCAAAATGCGATTAAAATTTATGATTTAATCAAAGAGCTTAATAACACACTAAACACAAGCTTTGTTGTTGTTACACATGATTTAGAATTGGCTGACAAGCTTGGTAAAATTGCCTACTTAGATGAAGGTAAAATAGCTATAAAAGAGAGTGGCTATGTTGCTTAGTGCTTTTTTGAGTAGACGATTTCGAGCACAATCAGGTGCCAAAGAAGCGCAAAATGGGTTTGTAACCTTTATCGCAAAAGCCTCTACGATTGGTATTTTACTTGGGGTTGCAGTTTTAATCGTTGCGTTGTCAGTAATTAACGGTTTTGAGCAACAGTTAGTACATCGTTTATTAAGTGTGGTTCCGCAAGTTGAGTATGTTGCGCCTAGTCGACCTATTGAACAATGGCCTGCTAAAGTTGAAAACTTACAAAAACAAGCGGGTGTCACCGGTGCCGCGCCATTTATCAGTGTTAACGGG
Organism: Pseudoalteromonas sp. H105; assembly: GCF_001469215.1. Classification (GTDB taxonomy): domain Bacteria; phylum Pseudomonadota; class Gammaproteobacteria; order Enterobacterales; family Alteromonadaceae; genus Pseudoalteromonas. The sequence goes on along the minus strand of NZ_LOFH01000001.1, from coordinate 563,755 downwards.
ATGGCGCAGTATAAAAGTGGCTTAAAAGCCGTTGAGATCCGAGGGGTGAGCCCTGAACTAGAGAAAAACGTGTCCTCTATAAACCAGTTCATTCAAGGAAAACTAATCAGTCAAATGAGCACGGAAGAAGTCATTTTAGGGTCTCAAATTGTGGATCAACTTTCCTTACAGCAAGGAGATTCTGTTACATTGCTGATACCGCAAGTAAACCAAACGAGTAATGATATTTTAGCCCCTAAGCGAGTTACGTTAACACTCGCCGGTATCGTTAAAATGGGGGGACCAATTGACAGTTCTGCTGCGTTTATACATCTTGAAAAAGCACAGTCTTTATTGGGGTATAATGAACAACACGTTACTGGTTTACGACTGAAAGTAAATGATGTCTTTTATGCGCATCAGATTGCTTTACGGGTAGGGCAAACAATCCCTGACTATGTGTATATTTCTAGTTGGTTTAGAACACAAGGGAGCTTATATCAAGATATTCAAATGGTTCGTACTATTGTCTACATCGTGGTATTTCTTATAATCGCAGTTGCCAGCTTTAATATTGTGTCATCTTTAGTTATGGAAGTGCGCGAAAAGCAATCTAACATCGCAATACTTAAAACCATGGGGGCGAAAGACAGTACTATTTTAGCTACTTTTGTAATGCAAGGACTTACGCAGGCGTTTGTTGGGGTTGTTTTGGGGAGCCTGATTGGCATACTGTTAGCGCTTAATATAAGTAGCTTATTTACCTGGCTCAGCCAATTAGCAGGGGCTAATCCCTTAGAGGGCGTTTATTTTATTGAGTTCTTGCCAAGTAAGTTAGTGTGGCAAGATATTATTGTGACAGTTATAGTGACTTTTGCACTGGCTGTTTTAGCCACAATCTATCCTGCTTGGCAAGCAACAAGAGTTGATCCTGCAAAAGTATTAGGCAACTAAATTTTCACTGTCATAACGTCTATTCTATTTGGCTTAGGCGTTATACCCCATAAAAATACAGTCCATATCCAATAAACAATGCGGGTATCGCAGAGTAAAGTGTCGCGACAAAAGCCGCTTTTGGTGCCATTGCAATCGCTGGGAAAAGTGCATCTCCATCGTTTGATATTGCATTTGCTGCAAGAGCGCTAAATGGAATGATACCTTGTATATACAAAGTGGTGACGACTATTTGTGGTCCGCAGCCCGGTAAAAAACCAATAATGACCCCTATTAGTGGAGCTAAATAAGCAAAGTGTGAAAACCATGTTGCTAAATCTATGCCTGTATATTTTACAAGTATTTCAAACAGCATAAATGAGGCAACAACCCATGCAGTAACAAAGTGGGTATCTTGCAATACTTTATAAACCTTCGATGGTGGCTGAGGGGACTCTTCTTCACCAGTAATTTCTTGATAGCTTTGTCCTTTAGAAGATAATGCCCAGGTAATAACAGCAAACAAAGCCATGCTTGCACCAAATATATTTATTAAATGGTTAACCGTAATACCAAACATCCCCATATCGATATTAGTTGCCATTAGTATCGCAATGATAATACTTGGCACCAAAATAACTTTCCAAATGGACTTACTAAAGACGATAGCCTTATTGGTATTTAAATTACATGCATCGCTAGTCTGTTTTACTGGTGGGACTAAAAAATCACGCTTATGAAACATGTTGGTCAAGTAACCACTTATTATGCCAACCAGTAGGCCAATACACATCATTTTAAGGCCGTCGAAAGGGTTTGTAGCTATTAATAAAAATGCAGCATCGCCCATTGTCGCCGTTAAAACCGCCACCACAGAGCCAAAACTGGCTTGTCCTTTGGTAAATTGCGTTACCACTATAATTGCACCGCCGCAACCAGGTAAAGCGCCCAAGAATGCTGCAAAGCAAAGTTCTAATAGTGGTGATTTAGTGCTCAAATAAGTAAGTTCAAGTTGTGGCAATTTTTCGATTAAAAAATAATATATAAATAACGTTGCAGCAACAAATATACTTACCTGAAAAAAAGCATCGCTCATTGAACTAATTGAGATGTGGTGAAGAGGGGGGGATGCCAAACAAATCAATAATATAACTGGCAGTAAAAAACGTTTATTTGCAAAGAAGGACTGTATAAAAAATGAAGAAAGAATATTTAATGGTGTATAAGAAAACATAAGTGCAACCCAAATTGTCATTAGGTTGCACTTTATAATCAATCTAAATAAAAATCAATATCATTTAGATCTTTGAAACTCAGATGTTGTATTCCATTTTGGCCATTGTGTTTGCTCTGAAATATCAAAGCCAACCTGATAAAACAACTGCAAGTCTTGTACAGCACCCGATAAATCCCATTCATCTCGGAATCTATCACAAGGCTGATGGTAACAACCGCGAAGAACCAAGCTCATACGCTTACGATAATTTGCTGTTTCTTCATCAAATGCTTGACTGCCTCCACCCGCATACATAGCAGGCACACCTATGTTAGCAAAAGCAAAGTGATCAGAGCGGTAATATCCGCCTGAAGATGGCTTAGGATCGCCCGATACAACACGGCCTTGTTTCTTAGCTGCGTTCTCTAAAAGCATATCCATTTCAGACTTGCCGATACCCACTACACTGATGTCTTTTACTTTTCCTAATAGGTTTAAGCTATCCATATTGATATTAGCAACTGTTTTAGTAGCAGGTATAACAGGGTTAGCAGCGTAATATTTTGAACCTAAAAGTCCTTGCTCTTCAGCGGTTACCGCTAGAAAAGTAATCGAGCGGCTTGGGTTTTGCGGTAACATTGAAAATGCTTCTGCCACTTCAATCATGCCGCCTGTACCGGTTGCGTTATCGTGAGCGCCGTTATAAATTTGGTCGCCTTTACGGTTTTTATCGGTACCAAGGTGATCCCAGTGAGCAGAATAAATAATATGCTCATCCGGTTTTTCGCTGCCTGGTAACGTGGCGATAAAATTATATGAAATTGAGGTTTTTATCGTGTTTTTAACCGCAACAGAAGCCGTTAAATCACCCATATCCACGTGATAAGCCCCTTTCGCAGCATTTTCTTTTGCAATATCAAAATCAAGGCCAGCCTTTGTAAAAAGCTCTTTAGCTACGTCAGTTGTAACCCAGCCTTCAACAGCAACGCGGTCCATGTTGTTATTTTCTTTTTGGAATCCAAATTGTTCACCACTCCATGAGTTTTCAACAACAGACCATGGGTATGAAGCTGGGGCGGTTTCATGGATTATAATGGCACCGGCAGCACCTTGGCGGCTCGCTTCTTCATACTTGTATGTCCAACGGCCATAGTAGGTCATTGCATCACCGGTAAACAAAGCGGGGTCTTTGGTCGCAAAGCCCGGATCATTGACCAGCATGACAACGGTTTTACCTTTCACATCGAGACCTTCATAATCATTCCAGTCGTATTCTGGTGCATTAACACCGTAACCAACAAACACGAGTTCAGACTCTTTAATTCCTTCACGTTCGCTGATGCGGCTACTGCCCATTACCATGTCTTTTTTATATTGGTAATCTTTACCACCAATGCTTAATACCATGTCAGAGTCAGCTTCAAGTGAAACAAGTGGTACTTCTTGCAAGAAGCTATCGCCATTACCCGGTTTAAACCCAATTTTTTTAAACTGATCGGTCAAATAAGCGAGCGTAAGTTCTTCACCCTTGGAAGAAGGGGCTCTGCCACCAAATTCATCTGAAGCTAGCACTTTAACGTGCTCTGCTAGCTGTTCAGCATTAATTGACTGATAGCCTTTTTCAACATCTTCAGAAGTGAGACTTGTTGTTGCACAGCCAGCAAGTACAGCGCTTGCAAGCAATGTAAGAGAAAAATAACGATTCATAGTCACTCTTTTTTTGTTTTAAGTCTCACCAGTATATGAAGAACTATTAAAGAGAACCAGTTTTTGCGGTAAACTGAATAAACATAGTTGTAAAGCAAAAGGTACTCATGAAGCGGTTTACCCCCTATGAGCAATGGCATTGTGAATTAGTCAGCTCAGGTGTGTTTGAACATCTCAATAAGTTGTTTAAATTAAATGAACAATTAGATTGGCCTAGTTGTAGTTGGTTTGATGGTTTTTTGAATGCAACAAATGCCAATAATAGACCGATCGTTTTTAAAGAGGATGCGTTCTTTAATGAAGAAGAGCGCTATTACGAACAAATAATTTACGACACCGGTTTTGTACCAACTCGTCAACAGAATTGGCATGACTTATTTGGTGGATTTATTTGGTGTTTATTTCCCAAAACAAAATCATTGCTAAATAAACGTCATGTTCAAGAGATAAACTTACATGGTACAAAACAAAGAAGTAAGCACCGTAACGCGTTAACGCTTTTTGACGAGTGTGGTGTGATTTTGGCTATTAGCGATTATAAGTGGCCAGCTCGTTTGCGTAATCATCAGTGGCAAGAAGCATTCGTGGATTTAAGAGATGAGTGGGGTAAAAGTATTTCGCCTTTTATGTTTGGCCACGCTAACTATGAAATGCTTACTAAACCGTATATTGGACTGACTGGAAAGGCCTTATTCGTAAAAGTACCAGATGACACATTTTGTAAAGATTTAGTTGCACAATATGCGTACCTAGATACAGTGCTTTATGAGATGATTGAAAATAACGGTTGTCTCCAAGATAACAGCCTGCTATCTCCATTACCATTATTGGGCGTACCAGGTTGGCACGATGATAATAAAAACAGTGAATTCTACAGTAACACTGATTACTTTAGACCTAAACGAAGGACACGCTAATGATTGAAGTCATAGGGCTCAAGAAAAAATTTAAGCTAACCAAGGATCACAAAAAAAATAAGCTCGATAAAGTCGACCCGCGTGAAGATAAAGACTTTTTTCATTCTGTACGTGACGTTAGTTTTAGTTGTTCCAAAGGTGAAGTACTGGGTTTACTCGGTCCTAATGGTGCCGGTAAGACAACCACATTGCGTATGATTTCAACGGCATTGAAGCCGGATGAAGGCAGAATTCATATTGCAGGTGCGGATATAGTAAAAAAACCCTTATTAGGCCGTAAATCGATTGGGTTCTTGTCAGGCAGTACAGGCCTTTATGGACGTTTGACCGTTAAAGAAAATATAGAATACTTTGCTAAATTACACGGCATGAGCAGAGCAGCTATCAAGGTACGCTGTGAAGAGCTGTTTGATTTACTGGATATGCATAGTTTTATTGATAAACGCGCTGAAAATCTGTCAACTGGTATGAAACAGAAAGCGAACATTGCTCGTGCGGTTGTACATAACCCTGAAGTGGTGGTACTAGATGAGCCGACAACTGGCCTTGATATTATGACAACGCAAACGGTTATTAAATTTATAAAAGGTTTAAAAGAGCAAGGAACGCCGGTTGTTTTTTCTACTCACCACTTAGATGAAGTTGCACTGCTGTGTGACCGAGTTGCAGTCATAAATGAAGGTGTAAGTTGCTTTGATGGGAGTTTAAATGAATTTAAGCAAGCTGGTAATAGCGATGAGCTCAACCAAGCCTTCATGAATATCTTAATGGAGAAAGCAGATGTTTGAAGTATTTAAAAAGGAACTAAGAGAACTTTTACGCGATAAAAAAACACTGATATTCATTGTGGCGCTTCCCGTGCTTATTTTCCCGTTGTTATTTGGTGTTATGGCGTTTATGAGCTCACAAGCTGCGCTTGAGGCGGAGCAGAAGGTACACACTTATGCGATTATAAATGGTCATTATGCACAAGAATTTACAGACAAAGTTTTTTATCATAAAAGCTTTGAACTCTATAAAGGGGAAGAAACCTTTACCAGTGTTGCAGAACTTACGGCAGCAGTGAAAGCCGGCACTATCGATATGGGCATATACCTTCCAACGGATGCTAAGAAAGCTCTCGATGAGGCTAAGCAAAGTAAGTGGGAAGTCGTTTACAATGACGCAAAAGCGATTAATTTTTTGTTTGATAGAGTATCAGAGCTGGCGAGTGATTTTGGGAATAAGCTTCAACAACAAAAACTGTTATCCTTTGGCATTAGTGAAGCGCAACAAACTGCCATTTTAAACCCTATTGAAGTAGTTAAAGTTGACACTGCCGATAAACGTGAAAACCTAGGAGAGAAAATAGGCGGGTTTATTCCTTATTTATTGATCCCACTTGTCCTCATGGGAGCAACATACCCAGCAATTGATATAGGTGCAGGGGAAAAAGAGCGCGGTACATTAGAAACCTTGTTACTTACCCCTATTACTCGTACTCAGCTTGTGCTGGGCAAGTTTATTACTTTATTGGCTGCCTCTATTGCGACCACCACGATAACCGTACTCAGTATGGGGGTGTGGATAAGTATCGCAATTTCTTTTATTGATTTAGCTGTCATCAAAACTGCATTTAGTTCGTTAAAGGTAATTGATTTAGCCTTAATATTTATTTTGCTGTTGCCAATTGCTGCTATATTTTCATCACTTGCATTAGCAATATCAATATATGCGCGATCATTTAAAGAAGCGCAAAACTACATGACACCATTATCGATAGGGGTGATATTCCCGATTATTATTGCTTTGCTACCAAATGTAGAACTTACGACAAAAACAGCGTTTGTGCCTGTAACCAATGTGGCACTTGCAATAAAAGAAATTATCAAAGGGACCATAGATTACACATTACTGGGATTGATTTTCTTAGCCACAGTGATTGTTGCAGGTGCATTACTTGCATTTTGTGTTAAATGGTTTAATAAGGAAGAAGTCCTCTTTAGGTAACAGTTGCTGAACGCGGATTACGCTTTGTATTAACGTAGATGATATACAAATTTCAGGGTGATTTAATTCTAAGTGGTGGGCTAGACTCACCACTTATTATTGAGTAAACAATGAGCTTAAGCCGCTGATTGAGTAGTTTGAATATCAGATATATCCGCTGACTCAAGGATAGTTTGTTTTTCTGACCAATGGATTAATTCTATTCGACCATTATCGTTTTCGACTAATGCTGTACAGTTTTCTATCCAATCACCATCATTACAATAGACAATGCCATCCACCACTTTAAGTTGTGGGTGATGTATATGACCACAAATAATACCATCCACTCCTTGGCGTTTCGCTTCATAAATCGCGGCATTTTCAAATGCTTCAATTGCTTCCCTAGCTTTATGAACACGTGCCTTTATCCAGGAGGCTAATGACCAATAATGTCCACCAAAGAGACGACGAGTTCGATTTGTCCACCTATTTAAAAACAACAATAAATCATAGCCTGCATCACCAACAAGACTAATAAATTTGTTATACCGTGTGGCTGAATCAAAATCATCACCATGGATCAGTAAAAAGCGTTTATTGGCCGCTGTGGTGTGAATATACTGCTGATGAACTTCTACGCCGAATAAAGTGTTGTTTACATAATAACGAAAGGTTTCATCGTGATTACCGGGTATATAAATCACTCGTGTACCTGATTGAGCTTTACGCTGAATACACGCAAGTACTTCATAGTGACTTTGATGCCAATAAAATTGTCGTTTCATTGACCATAGATCAACAATATCGCCGACTAAATATAGCGTGCCACAATCGATACGGTTTAAAAAGTCTAATAGGTAATGAGCTTGGCAATCTTTATAACCAAGGTGTACATCTGATATCCAGACTGCAGGGTAATACACATTTGACGTTTTTTCTTTACAATCCATTTCAGTTACTCGCGGTGTAATAATTACCACGCTAAATAAATACAATGACGCTAGCACTACACTTTTAAGAACTATGCATGACAAAAAATAAGTGATTTACTAAACACATACACTATTAGAATACGTTCATCTTATTGTTTAGCTAGTTAATCGTACTCGCCTTTTTATTGATCAATTAGCTGTTACACTTCGTAGCATAATGAAAATAATTATTAGTTAGGTATTACTTTGAAACATCATGTTCTTTTATTCATTCTTCTGGGTACTTTGAGTAGCTTGAGCAAGCAGGCTATAGCCGCCAATGTCATCGTTAAAGCGGTTGAAATGGAACGGGCAAAAGAACAGGTTCAAGCTGTAGGTAATACAGAAGCGATCCGCTCTGTTATTCTATACCCTGCGGTCGGAGACCGTGTAACTGCATTGCATTTTAAGCCAGGCGATAAAGTAAAAGCTGGTCAAGTATTATTGGAGCTGGATTCACGCAGACAAAAAGCAGCACTTGAAGAGGCTAAAATAAAATTAGCAGACAGCCAACGAATTCAAACGCGCTTAATGCAAAGCCACGCTAAAGGTGCTGTTCCTCAAAGTGACTTAGATGATGCTAAAACAGTGACACAACTTGCTAAAGTGACCCTCACTCAGGCTGAAACAGAATTTGAAGACCGCCAAGTGCGTGCTCCATTTGACGGGGTTATGGGCTTGACTGATATTGAAGTAGGGGATCGCATTACCTCGCAAACAGCCATAGCCAGTATAGATGATACACGGGCGTTATATATTAATTTTGATGCCCCTGAATCTGCGATTCGAATGTTAAGGAATAACGGGGATGTATCGGTAATTCCGTGGCAAGGTAATCAAAAAATCAATGCTGAAATTGCTTATTTAGATTCAAGAATAAATCCTGAAACACGAACTATGCGTGTCAAAGCTAAACTAAATAACGAGCGTAATAATTATATTCCTGGAATGAGTTTCAGAGTATACATTGAACTATTAGGCAATAAGTTTGCCGCAGTACCAGAGGCCGCTTTACTGTGGGGAGCAACGGGTCCTTATGTGTGGATCAGTAAAAACAATAAAGCGACGCGGGTTGACGTTAAAATAGAGCAACGACTTGCCGGAAGATTACTTGTATCAGGTGGGCTAACTGAAAATGATACGCTGGTTGTTGAAGGAGTGCAGCGATTACGCCCACAGCAAGAGCTGACCTTTAAATCACCAATAACAAGCTCTCAGGAGTAGGCATGAAACAGCAACCACTTATGCAAGACTTGCCTTCAATGGCAATACGTCGCCCAGTTCTTATTGTGGTATTAAACCTGCTAATCATTATCGCTGGTATTGCAGCAATTGCAGGTGTGGAAGTACGAGAGCTCCCCGATGTGGACCAACCTCGTATTACGGTATCCGCGTCTTTTCCGGGTGGCTCACCAGAAACAGTTGATACAGAAGTTACTAGTAAGCTAGAGGGGGCTGTCGCCCGCGTGAGTGGTGTTAAGACTATTCGTGCTCAAAGTGAAGAAGGGAATGCACGCATTGTTGTGCAATTTAGGCCCGGTGTTAACTTAGATGATGCCGCCAACGAAACCCGTGAGTCTGTGGCACGTGTGCAACGTGAATTACCAGAGGAAGTTGAGCGGGTATCTATTATTAAAGCGGATAATGATGCAGAAGCCGTAGTGTCGTTAACAGTTTCAAGCAGTAGTATCGCACTTGAGGCATTAACTGAGCTGGTAGAAGTTGACCTTGCCCCTCAATTTTTAACCATTCCAGGCGTCGCTGATGTGCGCTTAAATGGTGATCGTCAACGTGTCTTACGCGTAAGGTTAGATCCACTTAAATTAGCCAGTTTTAATCTTACCGTGCCCGATGTTGCTCAGGCACTTCGTCAAGCACCGTTCGATGTACCAGCGGGGAGTTTAAAGTCAACAGATCAGCAAGTGATAGTGCGTGCTGATGCTACATCGATAACTGCAGAGCAAGTTAGCGATATAATCATCCGTGATAATACTCGCATTGGTGATATTGCTGCTGTTTATTTTGGCCCTGCAGATCCTCGTTCGATGGTGCGCTTAAATGGTCAACCCGTGATTGGTATGGAGGTAATTCGACAAGCGCAGTCAAACACCATAGAGATATCAGATGAGGTGTTGAATCTGCTTGATAAAATGCAAACTCGTTTTCCTGAACTTGAATTTACTTTAACCTCTGATGATGCACAGTTTATTCGTAGCTCTGTGGATGAAGTTATTAGTTCACTTATATTAACTATTTTACTAGTTATTATTACCTTGTGGGTTTTCATTGGGTCTTGGCGAGCTACTTTGGTACCCGCATTTGCAATACCAGTGGCCTTAATTGGGTCACTTGCGTTGATATGGGCACTTGGATTTTCAATTAATATATTAACTCTTCTCGCGCTTGTATTAGCAACGGGCTTAATTGTTGATGATGCAATTGTAGTAAGTGAAAACATTCAGCGACAACGAGGTCTAGGGTTAGGCAGACGTGCAGCTGCGGTAATCGGTACCCGTGAAGTCTTCTTTGCTGTTATAGCGACAACAGCCGTATTGGCAGCTGTATTTATACCCATAGCTTTTTTACCATCAACGGCAGGGCGCTTGTTTAGAGAATTTGGTGGTGTTTTAGCTGGTGCAGTCATTATCTCAAGTTTTGTTGCATTATCATTAGTGCCTGCACTCACATCAAAGCTGAAATTAAAACAAGGTGGCTGGCATCCTTTTGCAAAGCTAGGCCATGGGTTGGCTTATGTTTATGCTACAACAATTCGCTGGGTACTAAATCATGCGTGGGTGACGTTTGCCGCGTGTTTACTTGTTGCTGGTGGATCTGGTGCGATGTACTTTAATTTGGAAAATGAACTCCTGCCAAGTGAAGACAGAGGTAAAATAAGAATATTCTCACGTGGACCTGATGGCGTAGGACTTAACTTTATGGATAGGCAGGCTATTAAAATGGAGGATATTCTTTTGCCATTTGTTGAAAGTGGTGAGATTGAGTCTATTTATACCGTTGTCGGCCAGTGGGATCCTAACATTGTATTTATTACTGTGCCTTTAAAGCATTGGGATGAGCGTAATTTTACACAGCAAGAAATTATTAATAAAATTCGGGGGCCATTGACAGGTATTCCTGGTGCACCTGCGTACCCTAATGGGTCAAATAGTTTGAACTTACGCGGGCAAGGTGGTGGAATTGAATTAGCCTTATTAGGGCAAGATTATAAGCAGATTTACGCAGCAGCGCAGGCGTTTGCAAAACAGGTGGAGCAACAAATTCCAGGGGTTGGTTCTGTACGTGTATCGTATCAACCTTCACAACCTCAGTTGCGCGTCAATATTGATCGGCGCCGAGCTGAAGAGTTAGGTGTATCATTAAGTGATATTGCAATCACACTTCGTGCTGCTATCAATGGAGATGATGTGGCTGATTTAAATATTGGCGATCAATCGATTCCAATTATGTTGCAATCTCAGAACCAAACAATCCGCGACCCAAGCGATCTTGCAAATCTTTATGTGAGGGCTAAAAATGAGCAGTTGGTTCCTTTGAGTAGTGTTGCGAAGATCACTGAGGAAGGAGTGGCTGCCGAGTTGGAGCGACATGCCCAACGGCGCGCAATTGAACTTGATATGGAGTTACCAGAAGCAATGAGTATCGCCACATTGGTAACGCAACTGAGAGAAATATCTCAACAAACATTACCTGATGGCATCACCTTGGCCTTCAAGGGCGAAGCGCTTACATTTGAAGAAACCTCTAATGAGGTATTTATGACCTACATTTTAGCATTTTTGATTGTGTTTTTAGTATTAGCTGCGCAGTTTGAAAATGTGAATAGTGCCATCGTTGTTATGATAACCGTGCCATTTGGCATCACATCCGCAATTTTAGCACTCTATCTAACTGGTACTTCATTAAACATTTACTCCCAAATCGGACTTGTTATGTTGATTGGCTTAATTGCTAAAAACGCTATTTTACTGGTTGAGTTTGCTGACCAATTACGTGATCAGGGTCTCAGTGTGCGTAAAGCGGTTGAGCAATCAGCATTAGTTCGTCTACGCCCTATTACGATGACGCTGATTTCTACTTTATTAGGTGCCCTCCCACTAATCATGTCATCTGGAGCTGGTGCTGAGGCAAGAAATGCCATTGGCTGGGTTGTATTTGGTGGGCTTGCTTTAGCGGTATTGTTTACACTTTATTTAACGCCCGTCATATACCTTGGCTTAGCTCGTTTTACAAAACCCCGTGGTGACGAAACAAAACAACTTGCTGAAGAGTTAGAAAAAGCTTAAGCACTAAGTTATTAATAACGGCTATTTTTTGTAAAAATAGCCGTTTATGCTCACAATAAGCATAAAGTGTTAATTAGGATCTGCTTATGCAAGCCGAACATGTTGATATAGCCTCATTCCTTAGTGAGCATGCGCCATTTGATGAATTACCCGACAATGCATTGAATACACTCTCATCCGAGATAGAAGTAGCGTATTACCGCTCAGGAAGTCCTATCTTAAATTTGGGTGATGATATTAGTGACTTATACGTTGTTCGCAGTGGGTCAGTAGAAATTTACCGACGTGATGGTGACTTATATAACCGTCTTACCCTAGGTGGGATATTTGGTCAGATGGGCTTATTGATGAATCGCAAAGTCCGCTATCCTGCAAAAGCGCTGGAAGATACGCTTGTGTATTGTATTAATGTGTCAGTTTTTAATCAGTATTGCGACAAGTATGAAGTGTTTGCTGATTTTTTTGAGGCAAATGGTACGGTAAGATTACATCAAGCTATCGTAGAGCAGGCTGATAGCAATGATTTAACAACGGCAAAAGTTAAGACACTGCTTCATCGGGATGCAGTGATTGTAGCCAAAGAGGCCAGTATTCAAACCGTCGCGCAAATTATGACACGTGAATCCGTATCCTCGGTATTAGTAACTGACAGTGATATGCCCATCAGTGAAGACCCTGAAGATGATGATGGTCAAGTTGTTGGGATCATTACAGATAAAGATTTACGTACCAAAGTCATCGCACAAGGTAAATGCTTTTCCTTAACAGCTCAATCAATTATGCAAACTGATTTGATTCTCCTTGATAGTAATGCCTACGTATTTGAGGCCGTATTGGCAATGCTGCGCGATAATATTCATCACCTGCCCGTTGTGGTAAAGAAAAAACCTATTGGGGTTATTTCATTATCAGATATTTTACGTTATGAATCACAGAGCAGCCTTCTGCTCGTACGTGGAATCCTTGCTCAACAATCGGTCGAAGACTTAGCGTACTACGCACGCCAACTACCTAATGTTTTTGCTCGTATGGTGAATGAGGATGCAAATTCACATATGATTGGTACAGCTATGGCTGTAATAGGGCGGACATTTAAACAGCGGTTGTTGGCCTTGGCTGAAGAAAAGTTTGGTCCACCCCCTATTCCTTACTGCTTTATTGCCTTAGGTTCTATGGCTCGTGATGAACAACTCATCGTAACAGATCAAGACAATGCCATTATTCTCGACAATAGCTTTAATGAAACACTACATAATGACTACTTTCAACAGCTCGCTGATTATGTTTGTGATGGATTGGCCCAATGCGGCTATAGCTACTGTGATGGTGAAATCATGGCGTCGTTTAAAAAGTGGCGTTTAACAAAAGCACAGTGGCAGTCTCAGTTCGCTCAATGGATCGAAGAGCCTAAACCTCACGCGTTACTTCATAGTTCAATTTTCTTTGATTTAGATGGTGTATACGGGAAAGTAAAATGGGCAGATGATTTAAAACGCTTTATTTCACAAGCAGGGCGCAAAAATAAACGCTTTTTAGTGAATATGGCACATAACGCACGTAATAGAACACCGCCACTTGGTTTCTTTAAGGGGTTTGTGTTGGAGCACAACGGCCAGCATAAACGTTCGATGAATTTAAAGCGGCGAGGCACGGCACCTCTTTCTGATGTCATACGTGTTCATGCATTGGCAGTTGGGTCTAGAAAGCAAAATTCATTTGAACGGCTCGAAGACATTATCGAGGCAAAATTGCTCCCAGAAGGTAAAGCACAAGATTTAAGGGATGCCCTTGAATATATAGCCATGATCCGTATTCGGCATCAAGCGTGGCAAATAGAGCAACTCAATGAGCAACCTGATAATGATTTGGAGCCCCATTTACTTTCTCCCTTTGAGCAACGAAATCTAAAAGAAGCCTTTGCTATTTTGGATAAAGCACAGAATTTTCTTAAGTTTAAGTATTCTACTAATACATCAATCAAATAGTCAGGGACGCTGAATGTTAAGTTGGCCAAACCGTTACCGCCAGTTACGTGATCAATGTAAAGCAAAGCCTATTTGTGAATTTTATCAGTGTGCTATAGATAACCCTGCAATGCCAATAGGTGAAGTTCCACTGGTCGCCCTTGATTTTGAGACGACGGGTCTAAATTATTTAAACAACGACATTGTCAGTGTTGGGCTGGTGCCGTTTAACACACAGCGCATTCGATACCGCAACAGTCAACAGTGGTTAGTAAACCCAAGACAAATGTTAGCGGAAGATTCAATCGTGATACATGGAATTACACACTCCGAGGTTAATCAGGCCCCTGATTTCTCAGAAATTATAACCCCGTTGTTGTCAGCCTTGTCGGGTAAAGTCATTGTGGTTCACTTTGCAGCTATTGAGCGTCACTTCCTTTATCATGCGTTAAAGGAACGTTTAAATGAAGGGATTGAATTTGCAGTGATTGATACGATGGAGCTTGAAAAACGTGCATTGAAAGCACGGCAAGGGTTAATTGGACGCGTTTTAAATAGTAAGCTTGACTCAGTCAGATTAGCAGATACACGTTCACGGTATGGATTACCAGCCTATAACAACCACAATGCATTAACTGATGCATTGGCTACAGCAGAATTATTACAAGCTCAGCTAGCTTATCACTATCGCCCTGATACACCGCTAAGTGATTTATGGATATAAAACGCCGCAAGCATTGCGGCGTTTTATAAAGTGACTATTTAGCTTCTCGGTTCAGTCTTTAAACCCATGAGTAAGCTGACACACATCAATAGCAATACAACGGTAAAGGGTAGCCCGGTTGAGACAGCACCGGCTTGTAAAGCCTCCATTGCTTGAGTGCCTCCCACCCAGAGTAAAGTCGCTGCAATGGCACCTTCAACGGATGCCCAAAAAATTCGCTGCGGTACTGGTGCATCAACTTTACCACCGGCTGTAATTGAGTCTATAACTAATGAACCTGAGTCTGATGAGGTAATAAAAAATACCAGTACAAGAACAACGGCAGTAAATGACAATAACTTGGCAAACGGAAGTTGATCAAACATCTCAAACATGGCTAGCGGTACTTGCGTTAAACCGTCAGTACCAAGTTTACCCACTCCAGAGACAACTTGATCAATGGCGATCCCGCCATATATAGACATCCATAAAATGGTGACCAACGTTGGGATCAATAATACGGCAATCAAAAACTCTCTGATAGTACGTCCTTCAGATACACGCGCGATAAACATACCAACAAACGGTGACCAAGATATCCACCAAGCCCAATAAAATACAGTCCAACCATGCATCCATGTTTCATCTTCACGCCCATGAGGGTTACTCAATGGAATGATATTTTCAACATAGCCCATCACCGTAGTTGGAATATTGCCCACGGCTGCCGCAAAGCCAACAAGGCACACAAATGTCATTAAAATAAATGCGATGAGCATATTAATATTACTGAGTAGTTTTACACCACCGTCAATACCACGGACTACAGAAATGATAGCGAGAAGTGTGACAACAGCAATCACGAGTATTTGTAAGCCCACACCGGACTCCATGCCAAATACATGATTAATACCCGCTGATGCTTGTTGTGCACCCAGCCCAAGCGATGTTGCCAGACCAAATAGGGTCGCTAAAACAGCTAAAATGTCTATGATATGACCAGGCCAGCCCCATGTTCTATCTCCTAGTATCGGGTAGAAAATAGACCTAATAGAAAGTGGTAATCCTTTATTGTAAGTAAAAAAGGCGAGTGATAATGCAACTACAGCGTAAATCGCCCATGGGTGAAGCCCCCAATGAAACATGGTTGCACCCATGGCAAGCTTGGCAGCTTCAGGAGTGTTCGGTGTCGCGTTTAAAGGTGTTTCATACCACCCAGTATAATAGGCTACAGGCTCAGCGACTCCCCAAAACATTAGGCCTATTCCCATACCCGCCGCAAATAACATAGCCATCCACGATAAGCGAGAGTGAGTTGGACGAGCATTGACGCCACCGAGTCGAATTTTACCATAAGGAGAGAGTATTAACCCAATACAGAATAATAGAAATATATTGGCAGACCACATTAAAAAGCTATCAAAGTGATTAATTATATCGAACTTTATACCATCCAAAGTTGCTTTTGCTGTTTGTGGGTCACTGACTAATACCGCGATTAAAAATATTAATATTAAACCTGCGCTTGTTCCAAAAACTGGATTATGAACATCAAACCCCCATTTTTGTACATTATCCTGGCCTACCGTGTAGTCAGTGTTATCAATGCTATATTTGTCATGATTATCACTCATGAAAACCTCGTTTGTTTAATTTTATTTGTTTAGAGCTAAATTAAGCAGTTTTCTTTGATTTTAATTAGTATACGAACTATTGATTGAGAAGAACGAATTAGACTAAGTGTAGAAGCTGAAACATCAATGTAAATAATTTAACCCTAAAACCATTATTTATCTTTGTTTATACGCAACTAGGTTACATGAATGGGTTAAAGTTGTCATTGTTGATAGTTAATTATTGTTTGAATAAGTACAAAATTGTCCGCCCTAATTTTGTTTGTATAGTGACTAATTTTATCTATACAATGCGGTTTTTATTAATGAGTGACGTATTAAAACGACTAGGGAAGAGTGATATAGGTAAGGGGAATAATAGAAAATGCTTAAAGACTGTATAAGGTTACGCACAGCCTTTAAGCTAAACAATGGTTTAATACTTATTTTTTATAAGCATCGTTGTGAATTCCGGCAGCTCGTCCTGAGGGATCAGCATTGTTTTGAAATGATGTATCCCATGCCAGCGCTTCAGGTGTTGAACAAGCGACTGACTTCCCATGAGGAACGCATTTAGCCGCAGCATCCCCCGGGAAATGTGATTCAAAAATAGTACGATAAAAGTACGCTTCTTTTGAGTCCGGTGTATTGATTGGGTATTTGAACTTTGCATTTGCAAGGTCTTGATCGCTCACTTGTTTGCACACATATTCTTTAAGTGTGTCAATCCAGTTATAACCAACCCCGTCAGAAAACTGTTCTTTTTGACGCCACAACACTTCATCTGGTAAATACCCTTCAAACCCAGCTCGTAAAATATGCTTCTCTATTTTACTGTCTTTACACATTTTTGCTTCTGGGTTAATTCGCATGGCCACATCTACAAAGTCTTTATCTAAGAATGGCACCCGTGCTTCAACTCCCCACGCAGCCATAGATTTGTTTGCTCGTAAACAATCGAACATATGTAATTTCGATACTTTTCGATTGAGCTCCTCATGGAACTCTTGTGCATTTGGTGCTTTATGGAAGTATAAGTAACCCCCAAAGAGTTCATCAGCACCTTCACCAGAGAGCACCATTTTTATTCCCATAGCTTTGATCTGTCGAGCCATTAGATACATGGGTGTTGAAGCACGAATGGTTGTTACATCATACGTTTCTATGTGGTAAATCACTTCTTTTAGGGCATCAATCCCTTCTTGTATTGTAAAGTGTATTGGGTGATGAACGGTGCCAATCATATCAGCGACTTTTTGTGCTGCGGCTAAATCAGGTGAACCCTCAAGTCCCACTGAAAATGAATGCAATTTAGGCCACCATGCATCACTTTCGTCATTATCTTCAATTCGTTTTGCAGCAAAACGTTGTGTAATTGCTGAAATGACTGATGAATCTAGGCCACCTGAAAGTAAAACTCCATAGGGCACATCACACATTAATTGGCGTTTAACAGCAGCCTCGAGAGCATCTTTTACATCCTCAGCTTTTGCATCATTGTTTTTTACGGCGTCAAAATGTTGCCAATCTCTAGCATAATAAGGGCGAAGCTCACCGTCTTTACTATAGAGGTAATGCCCAGGAGGGAATTCTTCGATATGTTTACATATCGGTGAAAGCGCTTTTAATTCAGAAGCAACATAGAAATTGCCGTGTTCATCATGGCCTGTATAAAGCGGGATTATACCAATATGGTCACGACCGATAAGGTATGCATCATTTTCTTCATCATATAAACAAAATGCGAATATACCATTAAGTTCATCCAAAAACTCAGGGCCTTTCTCTTTATAAAGCGCCAGTATTACTTCGCAATCTGATTGCGTTTGAAAAGTAAAGTCACTCTTCAAATTAGCGGCAAGTTCTTTATGGTTATATATTTCACCATTTACAGCAAGAATATTTGTTTTTTCTGGGTTATATAATGGCTGTGCGCCACTGGTTACACCAACAATGGCTAATCGCTCGTGTACTAAAATAGCTTTTTCAGATGAATACACGCCAGACCAATCTGGTCCGCGATGACGTAATAATTTTGACATTTCAATTGCTTGGCTTCGCAATTGAGATGCATCAGACTTAATGTCTAAGACACCAAAAATTGAACACATAGTAACTCCTCATTCCTATCATGTGTGCGCTTTAAACAGATTTATTAATAACGCGAACCTTTGTTTTATCAGAAATAATTAACTAAGTCACATAGGTTTTACAATATTTTCAGAATAATTTATGCACCAATATAATCAGTGTTGCACTATAAAGGTGAGATGGTGTGGCGTGAAGGCTATAAAGCTCTAATTTCTATTCACGTAAAGCTTACTAAGTAGATGTGATTATAACCTCCGAGCTTTCAGTTGCACCACGAAGGTGCGTAAAAATGAATGCTAGGGTAGAGAGCGGCCTCTGTTATTCATTACGATTGAAAGCTGTGCAAAATGAGCATCAATTTTTTTTTGCGCGTGTTCGGCAATCTGTTTATTGACGTATTCAAAGCTGACTGTGTCGCCAGGCTTTAGTTGAGCAAAATGAAATAAATCGGCGCTAATTACAGTGCCAAGCAAGGGGTATCCCCCGGTTGTTTGTGCATCATTAAGCAACACAATCGGATCTCCGTTGGGTGGCAATTGAATAGAGCCTGGGCTTACTGCAAGTGAGGGCAGGGAATGACTGTGTGCCAATGTTGTGTTTTCATTTGAAAGTCTCACTCCCATCCGGTTACTTTGTGGCTTAACATACCATTGAGTTGCACAAAATGAATGCAAGGTCTGTGAAGTCAATAAGTCAGCATGAATGCTAGGATGAATACGAATTACGTGGCGCTTTGGTGGTAGTATGGCACCTCGTTTTGGCCACGGGTTATCATACGGTTTTACTTTGATCAGATCACCTTCTTTGAGTGAAAAGCCTGTTGCTCCGCCAAAACCTGCCGCTAAGTCGGTAGCACAAGAACCCATAACGGGTTCACACAAGATTCCTCCTTTCACAGCAAGATAGCCTCTCAGGCCATTTTTAGCGGCTTTGAACGATAAGATTTGGCCCTGCTTAACAGGGTATGTCCAGCCTGGGTAGATTGGAATGTCATCTAATTGAGTATTCATATCAGTGCCTACTAAAGCGATCACCGTGTTGCATGTAAATCGCAATTTGCCAAGACCAAGTGTAATCTCAATGACGGCATCATTTTTATTGTTTTCCAATAATGCGTTTGCTAATTGCATTGCACACGTATCCAAGGCTCCTGATTGAGCGACACCTAAATGTCGAAAACCAAATCGCCCCAGGTCTTGAATACTCATCAGTAATCCCGGTTTCAATACCTCAATCATAACAACGCCTCCTCAGATATAAACTGCAGGGTATCGCCGGGTGCAATTGCACAGGGTGGATTATTTTGCCAATCAAATAAGCTAAAATTTGTGTGACCAATTATATGCCATCCACCAGGTGAATCAGCAGGGTATATACTGGTCTGATCTGCACCTATTGCCACAGAGCCTTTTGGTACTTTTACTCTAGGCTCAGAACGACGAGGTGTATGAAGCTCAGCAGGTAAGCCATGCAAGTATGTAAAGCCAGGTTGAAATCCTAAAAATAAAACGAGATAAGTGACATTCATATGTAGTTCAATAACGCTGCTTGCTGAAATGCCATGATAGTTTGCAATAAACTCAAGATCGGGCCCACATTCTCCACCATAACGAGTCACAATTTTATGGTGAGTTCCTTTATGTTCTTGAATGTCTGTTGTATTCCACCACTGCAATAGCGTTGTTTGCCAATAACGAATGTGATCAGAATGAACTAAATACACTGTCAACGAATTCATGGCAGGAACAACATCAATGAAAGCAGTTGATGCTTGACAGCGTTCAACCAATGCCCATATTTTTTTTTGTACGGATAAAGAGCATCCTTTTAAGTGAGTTGCATCTAAAAACAGGCTATGGGAACAAGGGGCGGTAATTTTCACTTTTGAGTCTAAATTCATTACGTTGGCATTGTAATTATTCATCATTTTAAATTAGCACAATCAAGCGTAAATGTTTACAGGAATAAGTAGTTAGGTAAATCAGGGGAGTTATTTAATACACGTACGTAAATTAGCATGCATCAGTTAATTGTCTGATGCATGCACAAGATTGATTAGTTATTTAATAACCATTCAGATAATAAACGAACACCAAAGCCAGTGCCGCCAGGTGATATTTCACCTTTGCCTTTTGTTGCTAGCGCATTACCAGCAATATCGATATGCACCCAGCGTGTCTCACCCGCAAAATGCTCTAGGAAGCTTGCAGCTGTTGTTGCACCAGGGCCACTAGAACCAATGTTTTTAAGATCAGCTATATCTGAGCTGAGT
Source organism: Pseudoalteromonas sp. H105 (assembly GCF_001469215.1). Lineage (GTDB taxonomy): Bacteria > Pseudomonadota > Gammaproteobacteria > Enterobacterales > Alteromonadaceae > Pseudoalteromonas. The sequence goes on along the minus strand of NZ_LOFH01000001.1, from coordinate 543,114 downwards.
GCATCTTTGTAGCCTAAAGGAAGACGCCAAAGATTTTCATTCACCTCTTTACCTGCAAATGTAAGCTGAGATACTAGTGTATCATCATCGGAGAATACCGCTGCATAGTCATTACCAACGGCTCTTATTTTAGACCCTGTTAGTGTTGCGACATCAATCATTATCTCAGGTCTGAAGTGCTTTCTTGCATACCACATTGCATCACTCAATACTAATCGACCTTCCGCGTCAGTATTTACAATTTCAACGCTTAGGCCTTCAGCTGTGCGAACAACATCACCAGGTGCAACGGCAAACTGTGAAACCATATTTGCAGCCATGCCCATGACAGCAACGACATTTTTATCTGCCTTAGCTAACGCCATTGCTTTAACAGTTCCTAATACGGCGGCGGCGCCTGCCATATCAGATTTCATTCTCGCAATTGATGCACCTGTTTTTATACTATAACCACCTGAGTCAAATGTAATGCCTTTGCCAACTAATGCAATAGGGCTCTCATTTGAACCTTTGTAATGAGCCACTACTAATCGTGCGCCTTGTTGACTACCTCGACCAACAGCTTCTAGTGCACCCATACCCAATTTCTTTAATTCTTTTGGTCCTAACACTGTGACTTTCACGCCCAGACTTTGTAGTTCTTTTGCTGCATTAGCAAAATCAACAGGCGTCATTTCAGTGGCTACTTCTGAGGTTAAATCACGCGCTAGGAACACACCTTCTTGGATACTTTCTAGTACTGAATATTGTGAACGGGATTTGGTAGTATCAGCAACGTCCATAACATAATCGATAGTGCCTGTATTTGGTTCTTTTTTATATTTCTCAAAACGGTGATCTCGTAAATTAGCACCATGAGCAAAGTTTGCTGAAAGCTCTGCGTTATCAGAAGCACCTATCACGTCATCAAAGATGATATTAGCTGAATCAACTTTATTAGCTAAAAGGTAAGCATGAACATCGCCACCGAGTTTTGCGATTGTTGCGTTATCAAGTGCTTTATTTTCGCCGGTTCCGACTATTACGATACGTGCATGCTGGCTTCCTTTAGGGGCAATAACCTCTAATACTTCACCGACTTTACCTTTATAATCCTTGAGTTCAATAGTGTGAGCAAGGAGCTCGTTTAGCTGCGTATTAACCGTTTTAAATTGTGAGTTCTCGCCATCTTGACTATAAAACACAACAACTGTTTGCGCTGAACTATCAATTTCTGTCGAAAATTTAAACTTAGCAGCATTTACTTGCGTACTAACTGCGAGTGCTAGGGTTAATGCAGAAGCTTTAAATATATTTTTCATGTTCACACCAATATAAAATAAAAATGCTTTTTACCTTATTTCGGTCTTCATTTTAAGCTTTTCTCGGTGAAGCTTTGATATAAAGCGACGAGTATGGCTTTTTGCTTAATGAAATAATTTAATGACTTATTGGGTCTAGTTGAGTAGTAGTGGTTTAAGGAGTTAAATAGGATGAACAAGCTGACAAAGATATTATTGTGTACTGGTTTTATAACAATGAGCTTAACGGGTTATGCATTAACATCAAAAAGTGAGCGCCCGACACAGGCGAGTATGCATGTGCAAACATTGGTTTTAGGTTCTGGCTGTTTTTGGGGAGCTGAAAAACGATACGAAGCATTACCCGGAGTAATAAATGCTGTTTCTGGTTATGCAGATGGAAGTGGCTTTAAAGCAACTTACCGAAATATAACAGCACCTTCGAGGCGTTTTAGTGAAAAAAACTACGCTGAAGTTGTGCAGGTAACTTTTAACACCAATTTTTTGTCGACTGAAGCGTTGTTAAAAAATTATTTTGAAAGCCACGATCCGACCCAACTAAATCGGCAGGGGAATGATATTGGTACCCAATACCGCTCGACTATTTTGACTACTAATGCCGAGCAACTTGAAATAGCCACTAAATTAAAACAGGAATATCAAACCTACTTAACTAAAGCAGGCTATGGTGATATAAAAACGATCATTAAACCGCTAGAGGCTTTTTACAAAGCTGAGTCTTATCATCAAGACTATATTGCCAAAAATCCAGATGGTTACTGCCCAGATCACTCAACTGGGGTTGTTTTTAATCAAGCGGAAAAGATAGAAGTAGATAATAGCGAGCTCTTGCTCGGCAAACAGATTGTTATTATTGATTCCCACGATTACTGTCCGTATTGTGAAAAGTTAAAGAAAGATGTGACCAATGACTACAAAGGCTCGATACCAATTACTTATCGAAAAGCGGACGAACTAGATAAGTTAACGATTTCTTCTCCAACTTGGGCAACGCCAACATTGATATTTTTAGAAAATGGGTCAGAGGTATTTGCTCACCAAGGTTACATTAATAGATTAGACTTTTATAAAGTATTAGGGGCGTTTAAACTCGGGGATAGTGAGGCTTATAAAGTGGCTTTCAATGCGCGCACAGATAGTCCATTTTGTAAGGAGTACGATATTTTTAAAAACACGCCAGATGGGCAGTTTGTGGATAAACTCAGTGGCGAAGCGCTATTCGATACGCAAGATAGGTTCAAATCAGGCACTGGTTGGTTGTCTTTCACGCATCCCGTAAAAGGCTCAGTCACTGAACACGAAGATAATAGTTATGGAATGCAAAGAATAGAGATCAGATCAAAATCAAGTGGCATTCATCTTGGGCATTTATTCCCAAAGGAGGGGCCTAATCGTCAGGACAGATATTGTATCAATGCAACTGTATTAGATTTTATCCCTCGCTAATTTGATAGAAGTTACTAAACAGTATTAATAACAAACAAATGAGCCTGGCTCTTTCTTTGCCAGGTACATTTTATCATCTGCTAGTTTGATGATTGCGTCAGTATCTAAATCTTGACCTGCAGTCACCCCTGATACACCCATACTCAATGAGTAATTGGGGTATTTCTCTTTAAAGCCTGCAATTATACGGTCACAGATAATTTTAGTTTGCCCTATGGCACAATCAGGTAAAATAATACAAAACTCATCGCCCCCATAGCGACATGCAAGATCTACTTCCCTAATACAACTAGTTAGAACATGTGCTATGAACTTTAGCACTTCGTTACCTTTTAAATGACCTTCAAGATCATTAACACCTTTAAAATTATCAACATCTATGTAAATAAACGATAAACTACTGTCACGCCTTTTCGCAACGGCAAGTTCTCTTCTAAGGACATCTTGCATGGCACGTTGGTTATAAATACGAGTGAGGGGATCAAGACGTGTTTGTTCTTCTAATTGGAAAGTACGTTCAGCTACCTTCTTTTCAAGACTTTTAGCATATTGTTCAGTCTTTCTTTTTGCTGATTCAATCTCACCGAGTAAACTCCCTATGTAGGTATCAAATACCAGTGTAGTATCAAAATAAAATAAATTCTCCAGTGTAGTTAATGTCTCTTCTAACTCATTTGGGTCTTCAATATGATCTTTTAATACATTAACAATGAGTTCTTTGAGTGTTTTTACTGCTGAAAGGTACAGTTTTGGTTCTACACCAATGCGTTTATGTACCATACCAATACGTAAACGATTGTTAACGTATTCGCTGTCATATTTACCTGAGAACAAATCTATCACATATTTACGCTGTGCGTTTCTAAGACGTGTTAGCGTTTCTGCGTCTCCAATAAGGAGTGATATTTCATCTATTTCTGTTTGCTTTTCATAAAATTCGTCAACGATAAGGTCAATTTTGTTTTCAATAAGTTCTTTATGTTGTGCTATTTGTGAAAGCGAAGATTTTGTTAAACTGAGTAGCTCCATCCTATTGGCTATTTCTAAATCGCTTATTTGCATTTGTTCGAGTAGCGTTGTATCCGTTCTACTCATAAACTACTCCTAAAGACATAGAATAAATTGGTTGTATCGTCTTCAATTTTTTTCCCTCAAATTGATTCATCTCGTACCCATTTAACCAAGTAGGCCTACAGGTAAAGCTTCTAGCATGTTCGCTTGTATTAAATACTAGGATAAAAGTTTCAGAAGTAAAGTTTTCAATCGGTGTAACTTATTGAACTCACATTAACTTATAGAAGGCTGTGGATTAACTTACAAATTTATTTGAGGTGTTTGTAAGTATCTAATATCCATTTTATAAATAGCTCCAAAGAAGCGTTTGATTCACTGGGTTCATGCTGGACTAAATAATATTTGTCTTTTGTTTTTAACGGCAAATCAGTAAAACTAAACAACCATTGTTCATCAAACCATGTTTGACTAATAGGTAATGGGATTAATGCTATCCCCATACCTTGTTGAGCAGCGCGGGCAACACCAAACATACTGTCTACTTGAATAATTTGTTTTGGTGAAAAATCATCAATTCCTGCATGCTCTGCCCATTGATGCCACGCCCATGGTCGCGCTTTGTGAAGAATCAACGGAAGTTCATTCAGCGCCTGTAACGGTTTGTCTTGCCAAATTTGCCAGTTGTGTTTATTACATGCAGGAGAATAGGAAAGTGAAAATAGTTCGTGTACCACGCCTTCAATTGGCTTCGATGAAGAAAGCACAATAGATAAATCACTTTGACGTGTGAGTTCTTTACGCGTTTTCATGGTGTTAAGTTGTAAATTTGTGTTTGGATGCTCTGTTGTCCATTCACTTAACTTAGGCATCAATAATTCGCTTGCAAAAAATTCAGGCAAAGTAATACTTATATTTACATTTTCTTGTAGCTGACTAAATTCATTAATTGTTTTTTCCAATGCTTTTATAAGAGGGGAAACAGAATCATAAAAATTTTTTCCTGCAGCGGTTAAACGAATAGATCGTGTTTGGCGTTCAAATAATTCTATTCCGAGCTGCTCTTCTAACTGTTTTATTTGATGACTAACTGCAGAAGGCGTTAGGTAAAGTTGATTCGCGGCTTCTTTAAAGCTTAACGTCCTGGCCGCAAAGCAGAATGAACGTAATCCTCTGATAGGTGTTTGCATAATATAAATAAGTAAGACTATATGACACTAGTTAAGCAATAAACAATCCAATTTGCAAAGATTAAGCAACTCAAGTTCAACAAGCGATTGATTAATCCACAAAAAGTAGGAGATTACGATTATTTAGGTAAATGAGTATCGAAAGTTCGTAATCTGTGAATAATTATTGGCGATCTAAGAGTGAAGGTATTCACAGTTTTATAAACAATTTAAGCCATTTGAACAGGATTAGCGCATAAAAATAAGCGGTTGCAGCAATAGGGTGCAAAATAGGAAATAAAAAAAATCCCTCTTGCGAGGGATTTTGGGTAACTCAGCGCCAATGGCACTGGGAATGAGGTCGGTACAGGGTTAGTATAAACTGACTAAAACGTCATCTCAGGGACTTCACCATCAACAAGTAACTTACCTGCTGTTTTACTAATTATTTCATCAACTGATACGCCAGGAGCGCGCTCAAGTAGATGAAATGCGCCGTCTTTAACTTCCAAGACGGCTAAATCGGTTACTATTTTCTTTACACAGTTAACACCGGTTAGTGGTAAAGAGCAACTTTCAAGAAGTTTTGAATCACCATGCTTGCTTGCATGGGTCATAGTAACAATAATATTCTTTGCACCAGCTACAAGGTCCATTGCGCCACCCATGCCTTTAATTAGCTTTTTGGGGATCATCCACGACGCGATATTTCCGTTCTGGTCTACTTCAAATGCACCTAAGACTGTTAAGTCTACATGACCACCACGGATCATTGCAAAACTATCTGCACTATTAAAAATGGCTGCACCTGTCGCAGCTGTCACGGTTTCTTTACCCGCGTTGATCATATCAGCATCAACTTGGTCTTTTGTTGGGTATTGCCCCATCCCCAATAAGCCGTTTTCTGACTGTAGCATTACTTCGATTCCATCGGGTACGAAGTTAGCGACTAAAGTTGGTATACCAATACCTAAGTTAACGTAGTATCCATCTTTTAGCTCTTGCGCAACGCGCATAGCGACTTGTTCACGTGATAATGCCATGTTCGTTGCTCCTAATCGCTGGTGGTAATACGTTCAATGCGTTTTTCAAATTGACCTTTGATAACACGGTTAACAAAAATCCCCGGGGTATGAATTTGACTAGGTTCAAGTTCGCCAGGCTCAACAATTTCTTCAACCTCGGCAACGGTAATTTTACCTGCTGTAGCTGCCATAGGATTAAAATTCATTGCCGTATGGCGAAATACTAGGTTGCCATAACGATCTGCTTTCCACGCTTTAACAATAGCAAATTCACCGGTGATCGATTCTTCTAAAATAAAAGGACGACCATCAAACTCTTTCACTTCTTTGCCTTCTGCAACAGGCGTTCCATAGCCTGTTGCAGTGTAGAAGGCGGGTATTCCAGCACCGCCAGCTCGCATTTTTTCAGCTAACGTACCTTGAGGTGTAAGTACCACATCGATTTCACCATTAAGCAGTTGCTGCTCAAATAGTGCATTTTCACCAACGTAAGAGGCGATAATTTTTTTGATTTGCTTGTCGTGTAATAAAATACCAAGCCCAAAATCATCCACACCACAGTTATTGGAGACCACAGTGAGATCGTTTGTTTGCTTACGTTTTATTTCATTAATAAGCCCTTCAGGGATGCCACATAAACCAAAACCACCGGCTATGATGGTATCGCCATCTTTTAAACCTTCCATTGCAGCTTCATAACTTGAAACTACTTTATCGAAACCGGCCATGGGCCCACTCCTTAATAATATTATGTCGTAAACCAATATGTATAAATTATTGGTCAGTAGATTGAGTTTTCAAAGCTAAAGAGACTTTGCTCACTGGTTGCTTGTTTAATGCACTGCAAATAGACCATCCAGCGCTAGCTAGTCTTTCTAAATCAATTCCATGCTCTATGCCAAGCCCTTGAAGTAAGTAAATAACATCTTCAGTGGCAACATTTCCTGACGCACCCTTGGCATAGGGACACCCTCCAAGTCCTGCGACTGCACTGTCAACCGTTGCTATGCCTCGCTTTAGCGCGGTGTAAATATTTGTGAGCGCCTGCCCATAAGTATCATGAAAATGAACAGCGAGGTGTGATTTATCAATGTGAGGTAAAAGAACATCAAATAATTCATCAACATGTTTAGCTGTACCAACACCGATAGTATCACCCAAGCTTATTTCATAGCAGCCTAGTGCTAAAAGCTTTTGAGAGACTTCACGTACTTTGATTGGATCTACTTCTCCCTCATAAGGGCATCCCAAGACACAGCTTACATATCCGCGTACGCGAATGTTATTTGATTTCGCAAAGGCCATGACTTCACCGAAGCGTGTAATACTTTCATCAATTGAACAGTTTATATTTTTTTGGCAAAAAGCTTCACTAGCCGCGGTAAAAATCGCAAACTCTTTAATGCCCACGGCATGCGCAGCTTCTGCACCTTTAAGATTAGGTGTGAGGGCTGTGAGATTTACATCAGGTAAATCAAGTGCCTTTATAACATCCATTGAATCAGCCATTTGTGGTACCCACTTAGGTGATACAAATGCGCCTGCTTCAATATCTTTAATGCCCGCTGTTGCGAGCGAATTAATTAACGTTACTTTATCTTGCGTGGTTACAGCGGTCTCATTTTGTAATCCATCACGCGCTCCCACTTCGACAATACGTACTTGTGTCGGCAGTTCATTTAACAATGATGTGTTACTCATTTTCTTGGCTCTCATCTGAGACTATAGCTAATAATGCACCATGCGAGACTAGTTCGCCCTCAGCAAAACAATAGCTTTGAAGTACACCATCATGTGGTGCATTAAGCGTATATTCCATTTTCATTGCTTCAATAATAACGACAGCATCGCCTTTCGTTATTTTAGCACCCACCTCAACAAGGTGTTTAACCACGGTACCGTTTAACGGCGCAGCAAGGGGAAGGGCTTCGCTTTCATGTTCACTGACATAATGTTTATCTTGCAAAGCAAACACAGTTTGTAGTGCTTTGTACATAACAGTGATAGAGCCATCAGAAAGGGCTATATGACATTGGTGTTTATTACCATCTATAAAGAGGTCACACTGGCCATTATTAAGTTGTCCTGACGTTGTATATACAATGTCATTTATCGATATTTTAAAGCCAGTACTAGTAATCTCAGCCGTTATTTCATCGCCAATTAAAGGTACTTTAATGATTGGATCTGCATTTAATTTAAAGCCATTTAATTGATCCCATACATTACGTATCTGAGTCTTTGCTAATGAACTTAAGTAACAGTGAGCTGCAATAACTTTACTATAAGTTAATTCAAGCGCATTTACGGCAACGAGTGCTTGGCCTTGTTCTTCGATAAAGTGGGTGTCAGGTGCGCCGTCTTTAAATGTTTTATGGTTTGCAAGTGTATGTAAAAAGTTAACATTACAGCTAAAACCTGATAAATGAAATTCCTCTAAAGCAGTGCTTAAGCGTAAAAGCGCTTGTTCACGAGAGTCATCATGAACAATGAGTTTAGCAATCATAGGATCATAGAAAGGGCTTATTTCATCGCCTTGTGTTATACCTGTGTCAATACGAACAAATTCAGATTGAACTGGTATATACAAGCTTTCCACCTTGCCTGAGCAGGGGATAAAATCATTGCTTGGGTCTTCTGCATAGATACGTGCTTCAAAACTGTGCCCGTGCAATTGAATGTCAGTTTGTTTAAGTGGCAGTGCTTTATCAGCAGCTACATTTATTTGCCAGTTAACTAAATCAACACCCGTGACCATTTCTGTCACCGGGTGTTCAACTTGAAGGCGGGTATTCATTTCCATAAAGAAGAATTCATCGCCACATAGTAGAAACTCAACAGTACCAGCGCCACGATAATTGATAGCCAGTGCACAGCGTACAGCTGCTTCCCCCATTTCTGTACGAAGCTCATCACTTAAACCAGGTGCAGGTGCTTCTTCAATCACTTTTTGATGACGTCGTTGGAGTGAGCAATCTCTGTCACCCAGGTAAACGCAATTTCCGTGATTATCTGCAAACACTTGTACTTCAACATGGCGAGGCTTGTTTACATAGCGCTCCAGCAGAACGAGATCATTACCAAAGCCAGCTACGGCCTCACGCTGTGCTCCTTGCAATGCAGTCATAAAGTCCTTAGCACTTTCAACAATACGCATGCCTTTACCGCCACCACCAAACGCGGCCTTTATAAGTACCGGGTAACCAATTTTGTCAGCTTCAGCTTGCAGAAACGCAGGGTCTTGATTTTCTCCATAATAACCAGGAACGAGAGGGACGTTGGCCTGCGCCATAATCTCTTTTGCACGCGTTTTAGAGCCCATTGCTTCAATACTGCTGGCAGGTGGACCAATAAAGGCAATATTGTTGTTTTCACATGCTTTTGCAAACTGACTGTTTTCTGATAGGAAACCATATCCTGGGTGAATACAATCTACACCGGCATCCAAAGCAACGCTTAATATTTTATCTGTAACAAGATAGGAGTCTTTACTTGGTGCAGCACCTATATGATAGGCTTCATCCGCGTATTTAACGTGTTGGGCATTCTTATCTGCATCAGAATAGACAGCGACAGTGGTTAATCCCATTTGTTTTGCTGTGCGCATAACCCGACACGCAATTTCGCCGCGATTAGCAATAAGAATTTTCTTTAATGATTGTGTGGTCATAGTGTTTCCTATGCTTGCCATTGGGGTGGACGTTTCTCAAAAAAGGCAGTTAAACCTTCTTGACCCTCTTGAGATACACGAATACGCGCGATCCTGTCAGCGGTTAAATTTATCATCTCTTCATCAATTGTTTGCCCTGCAACATCGTTTATGAGCTCCTTAGCTGCACGAACGGCAACAGGGCCATTATTTATGAGGGTTTCTAATAAGTGATCTAGTGCACACTCTAATTTGCCTGTTACCTGATGCACAAGCCCTAAATGTTTAGCCGTATGAGCATCAAAAATTTCCGCAGTTAAAAAATAGCGTCTGGCTGCTCGCTCTCCAATGGCTTTAATAACATAGGGACTAATAACCGCCGGAATTAAACCAAGCTTTACTTCACTTAAACAAAATTGTGCATTGTCTTGGCAAATTGCAATATCACAACAGGCTATTAACCCTAATGCCCCACCGAATGCAGCACCTTGGACTGCACATACGGTTGGCAGAGGGCTCGTTGCCAGTACATGCATTAATTTTGCCAGTTGCTTCGAATCAGCAAGGTTCTCTGCAAAATCATTGGCTGCCATAGATTTCATCCAATTTAGATCGGCACCTGCTGAGAAGTGTTCACCCTCTGTTTTTAAAACAAGGGCGCGTACATCAAGGGTATTTGCATGTTCGATGCACTGAATTAGTTCATGGATCACTTCATCGTTAAATGCGTTACGTTTTTCAGGGCGACTTAAAACGAGGACAGCCACATTTGATTTAGTTATTTGTAGTGTTACTGACATACTCACTTCCTTACATTCTAAATACGCCGAATTGCGAATCACGTTGAGGTGCATTAGCGGCCGCACTCAATGCGAGGCCTAATACTTTTCTGGTATCTTGAGGGTCAATAATCCCATCGTCCCATAAACGTGCGCTAGCATAGTAGGGATGACCTTGGTGTTCATATTGATCAATGATTGGCTTTTTAAATTCATTCACCTCGTCATTACTCATACTTTGGCCTTTACGGGCTAAACCATCTTGTTTAACTTGTGCCATAACACCTGCAGCTTGTTCACCACCCATAACTGAAATACGGGCATTAGGCCACATCCACATCATGGTTGGTTCAAATGCTCTGCCACACATTCCGTAGTTACCAGCTCCATATGAACCGCCAATCAAAACGGTAAATTTAGGCACGTCAGCACATGAAACAGCCATCACCATTTTCGCACCGTGTTTTGCAATTCCTTCAGCTTCATATTTTTTACCCACCATGAAGCCTGTAATATTTTGTAAAAAGACAAGTGGGATATTACGCTGTGCGCATAGTTGTATAAAATGCGCGCCTTTTTGGGCTGATTCACTGAATAAAATGCCGTTATTAGCGACGATGCCAACAGGATGGCCATGGATTTTTGCAAACCCTGTGACCAGTGTGTCGCCGAAGTAACGCTTAAACTCATCAAAAGATGAATCATCAACAGTTCGTGCAATAACCTCACGGACATCAAATGGTTTTTTTAAATCTGTCCCCACAATGCCATAAAGTTCACTGATATCGTAACGAGGTGCTTTAACATCGTCGAGTAAAGCGTGAGTAGGACGATGGTAATTAATGCGTTCTATACATTGGCGAGCAATTGACAAAGCATGTTCATCGTTTTCAGCATAATGATCAGCTACACCAGACGTTTTACAATGCACATCGGCTCCGCCTAATTCTTCTGCTGTTACTTCTTCACCCGTTGCAGCTTTAACAAGAGGAGGGCCTGCTAAGAATATAGTCCCTTGCTCTTTAACTATGATACTTTCATCAGCCATAGCTGGCACGTAAGCACCACCAGCGGTACACAACCCCATCACGACAGCAATTTGTGGGATTCCTTTACCTGACATTCTGGCTTGGTTGTAGAAAATACGGCCAAAGTGGAGTTTGTCTGGAAATACATCGTCTTGTTCTGGCAGGTTTGCACCCCCAGAGTCAACCAAGTAAATACACGGTAAATGGCAGCGTTCTGCAATATCTTGTGCTCGCAGATGCTTCTTAACCGTCAATGGGAAGTAGGTCCCTCCTTTAACGGTCGCATCGTTGGCGATGATCATACATTCAACGCCTTTCACTCTGCCGATACCTGCTACAACGCCGGCACACGGTATTGGTTGTTCATAAACTTCATGCGCTGCAAACTGCGATATCTCTAGAAAAGGTGAGCCTTCATCGATTAACGTGTTTATTCGGTCGCGAACAAATAGTTTACCGCGGCCTTGGTGACGTTCGATTAGAGCAGGTCCACCACCTTGGCTTATTTCATTTACTTTCGTACGTAAATCAGCGACCAAATCAGCCATATTCTGCTGATTTTTTACAAACAAGGGAGCATGTGGATTTACGCTAGATTTTAAAATAGTCATCGCGTCAGTCCTTATCTGCTTTCAGTGAAAAGTTCACGACCAATCAGCATGCGGCGAATTTCTGAGGTACCAGCACCAATTTCATAAAGCTTCGCGTCACGCAGTAAGCGTCCCGTTGCGTATTCATTGATATATCCATTGCCACCAAGAATTTGAATCGCATCAAGTGCCATTTTTGTCGCGAGTTCTGCGGCGTATAGTATTGCACCTGCGGCGTCTTTTCGTGTTGTTTCGCCGCGGTCGCACGCTTTGGCAACGGTATATACGTATGAACGGGCTGCGTTCATTTGTGTGTACATATCAGCGACTTTTCCTTGGATGAGTTGAAACTGACCAATTGGCGTGTCAAATTGCTTACGCTCATGAATGTATGGAACAACAATATCCATACACGCTTGCATGATGCCAAGAGGTCCCGCTGCAAGTACGACGCGTTCATAATCTAGGCCGCTCATGAGTACTTTCACGCCTTCATTTAAATTACCAAGAATGTTTTCTTCAGGTACTTCACAGTTTTCAAATACAAGTTCACAGGTGTTAGAGCCACGCATACCCAGCTTGTCAAGCTTTTGTGCCGTTGAAAAGCCTGGGAAGCTACTTTCTACAATAAACGCGGTAATACCTTTAGCGCCTGCATTTAAATCTGTTTTGGCGTAGATCACTAAGGTGTTTGCATCTGGACCATTGGTGATCCACATCTTATTACCGTTAAGAATGTACTTATCACCTTTCTTCTCGGCTTTTAATTTCATTGATACGACATCAGATCCCGCATTGGGTTCACTCATTGCCAGTGCACCAATGTGTTCGCCACTGATTAGTTTTGGTAAATATTTTTCTTTTTGTGCTTGGGAGCCATTACGGTTTATTTGATTAACGCACAGGTTTGAATGAGCACCATAACTTAACCCAATAGACGCACTCGCTCGGCTAACTTCTTCCATTGCAATGACATGTTCTAAGTATCCAAGGCCCGCTCCCCCTAATTCTTCAGGTACTGTCATGCCTAATAAACCCATTTCACCTAGCTGAGGCCACAGTTGATTTGGAAACGTGTTATCGATGTCTGTTTGCTCGGCTAAAGGTGCAATTTCTTGACTTGAAAAGCTATTAACATGATCACGGATCATATCTGCTGTTTCGCCAAGACCGAAGTTCATTTCTTTATATAGTGAAATAGTGCTCATGATTCATTCCTGTGTGAGAGTCTGTTAATGAATTGATTTTAATTTAATAGTTATTCATCTAATTTATTTAAGGTATCGCGGCAACGTCGTTCCGCAGTCACTAGTTCCATCAATACAACTTTAATATCATCCATTTGCTGGCTGAGGTCTGCCTTTTTATCCGCAATCAAATCAAGCATGGTTACTAGCTGTTTAGCGCTTGATTTATCCGCATCATAAAGTTCAAACAACCGACCTGTTTCAGCGAGCGTAAATCCTAGACGTTTACCGCGTAAAATTAGTTTTAAGCGGACTTTATCGCGCTTTGAATAGATACGTGTTTGACCATTACGTTCTGGTGAGATCAGGCCTTGATCTTCATAGAAACGTATTGAGCGCGTTGTAATATCAAACTCTTTCGCTAATTCACTGATGCTAAAAGTTTGTTCATTACTCGCAGGCTCAGTGGCTGAACTTGCAAAGTTTGTTTGATTATCTGGATTCATAGTGTTCTTACCTCATTCGAATAACACCAATATAAGTGAAGTTTACGTAAAGGTAAAGTGGATTGTAGAAGTTATACTTTAGACGAATAACCAACGGACTATGATTTTATATATAAGCATTGTTTACTGGGACTGCAGAGGGGTTGTTCGCGAATAGCTACAGCAAAATAAAGATAAGTTTACACTTTTATTGTGCGCAAAAATCTTGATTTTAGATTTACGTTGGCGTAAACGTAAATATTATGTATGCTCATATGCAGAATATAAACGAATTGTTTGGCTGATCTAAAAATTAACTAGATACTGCCGATTATTAAATGGAGCTTTTTTATGACTACCGACGCCGTTGTTATTGTAGCAGCTAAACGTACCCCAATGGGTGGTTTTATGGGAGCACTTAGCGGTGCTGATGCCACAGAGCTTGGTGCAACAGCCATTGCGAGTGCACTTGAACAGACTGGTTTAAACGACAGTGCAATTGATGAAGTTATCATGGGTTGTGTACTCCCAGCAGGTTTAGGACAAGCTCCGGCCCGCCAAGCCATGCTTAAAGCTGGTTTAGCGCGTGCAACCGGCGCCACAACGATTAATAAAGTGTGTGGCTCAGGTTTGAAAGCGGCTATGTTAGCGCATGACTTGATTAAAGCAGGTTCAATTAACAGTGCAATTGCTGGCGGTATGGAGAGCATGACTAATTCGCCGTATTTTATTCCTAAAGCCCGTGGCGGTATGCGAATGGGTCATGGAGAAATCAAAGATCACATGATGTCTGATGGACTAGAAGATGCTTACGACAAAAAAGCAATGGGTTGTTTTGCCCAAGATACAGCAGATGAATATGGTATCGGTCGTGATCAAATGGATGAATTTGCACTCTCTTCATTAAGTAAAGCAAATGCTGCTATTGATAATGGCAGCTTTAATGATGAAATTGCACCTCATACCATACAAACTCGTAAGGGCGACGTGACAGTTAGCGTTGACGAACAACCGGGTAATGCTCGTCCAGACAAAATCCCTAGTTTACGCGCTGCTTTCAAAAAAGATGGCACTATAACTGCGGCTAACTCATCCTCAATTTCAGATGGTGGTGCTGCATTAATTTTAATGAGCGAAACACATGCTAAAGCGCAAGGTTTAACGCCTTTGTGTCGCATCGTAGCTCATAGTACACACTCGCAAAAACCGAGTGAATTCACCATGGCACCAGTTGGTGCAATGAATACGCTGTTAACGAAAGCAGGCTGGTCAACAGATGATGTAGACCTTTGGGAAATCAATGAAGCATTTGCGATGGTTACTATGCTGGCCATTAATGAACTTAAACTCGATGCAGCTAAAGTAAATGTTAACGGTGGCGCGTGCGCTCTTGGTCACCCAATTGGTGCAAGTGGTGCCCGTATATTAGTCACACTTATTCATGCGCTTAAAAACCGTGGCCTTAAAAAAGGTGTGGCTTCTTTGTGTATTGGTGGCGGAGAAGCGGTGGCGCTCGCAGTCGAAGCAATTTAAAAACTAATTTTATAAACTTAGAGCCGCAACCCATTTTAATAACAATTTACTGCGGCTTAACTAATCACCCTCTGGGGAGGAGTGCACAATGCACCAAGTACCATTATTCATCAACGGCGAATTTATTCAATCAACATCAGACCAACTTATTGATGTTGTTAACCCTGCAAACCAAGAAGTGTTAGCACATGTCCCGTGTGCAACGGATGCTGAAATGGATGTAGCGATTGAGTCAGCCAAAGAAACATTTAAAACATGGAAAGACGTGCCGATAACTGAGCGTGCTCGCATTATGATGAAATACGCTGCCTTGTTAAAAGAACATCATGATGAACTTGCAACTATTATTTGTCATGAACTTGGTAAAACATTTGAAGATGCAAAAGGGGATGTGTGGCGCGGTATTGAAGTAGTTGAGCAAGCAGCAAACGCACCATCATTGATGATGGGTGAAACCATGGAAAATGTGGCGCGCAAAATTGATACTTATTCATATATGCAACCATTGGGTGTATGTGCAGGTATTACACCGTTTAACTTTCCGGCGATGATTCCGTTGTGGATGTTCCCACTTGCCATTGTATGCGGTAATACGTTCATCTTAAAACCATCCGAGCAAGATCCTTTAACGCCAATGCGTTTGGCTGAACTATTTGTTGAAGCGGGTGCACCTAAAGGAGTACTACAGGTTGTTCATGGGACTAAACCTCAAGTTGATCGCCTACTTGAAGATACGGCGGTTCGTGCCATATCATTTGTTGGTTCATGTGGTGTTGGTGAATACATTTATTCAAAAGGCACCGCGAATTTAAAACGTGTACAGGCGTGCGTTGGTGCTAAAAATCACATGGTTATAATGCCAGACGCGAGCCGTTCACATGTAGTAAATAATCTTGTTGGCGCATCAGTTGGTGCTGCAGGTCAACGCTGTATGGGTATCTCTGTTGCAGTATTTGTTGGTCAAGCCAAAGACTGGGTTGAAGATATCAAAGCTGGCTTTGCTAATGTTCGCCCTGGCGTTTGGGATGATAAAGATGCCGCTTACGGTCCGCAAACGTCTGCAGCGGCAAAAGCACGTATCTTATCACTCATTCAAGGTGGTAAAGAACAAGGCGCAACATGCCTAATAGATGGTTCTGATTTTACCGTCGAAGGCTATGAAAAAGGTAACTGGGTAGGTCCTACATTATTTACAGATGTCACAACCGAAATGGATCTTTATAACGAAGAGATTTTTGGCCCTGTACTCGCCTGCATGTTTGTCGATACCCTTGATGAAGCAATTGAGTTAATTAACAATTCGCCATACGGTAACGGTACCTCTTTATTTACCTCAAGTGGTGCTGTTGCGCGTAAGTTTCAACACGAAATCGAAGCGGGTCAAGTGGGGATTAATGTGCCTATCCCTGTTCCACTTCCATTTTTCTCTTTCACGGGGTGGAAAGGGTCTTTCTACGGTGACACGCATACCTATGGTAAACAGGGAATTCGTTTTTATACAGAGACTAAAACCATTACGTCCCGTTGGTTTGAAGATGATATAGCATCTGGGCCAAATATGAGCATTAATCTTAAATAACAATAATAAAAAAGAGGGGCACGTAAGCTATCTCATACCAAGTATGATGCTTTCGTCGCCCTTCACTTATTTTGACAACATTTAATTATAAAGAGGTCGCCAATGGACTTTAATTTAACAGAAGATCAGCAAGCATTTGCTCAAACAGCGCGTCAGTTTGCTCAGTCAGAACTTGCCCCTCATGCAGCTAAGTGGGACCGTGAACACATTTTTCCTAAAGACACGATAAAAGCAGCGGGTGAGCTCGGTTTTTGTGGTTTATATACACCAGAGGAGGCAGGTGGTCTAGGATTATCTCGTTTAGATTCAAGTATTATATTTGAGCAACTTGCAATGGGCTGTACAGCAACCACTGCTATGCTAACAATCCATAATATGGCGACTTGGATGATTGCCAGTTTTGGGACAGATACAATAAAAGAGCAATACTGTGAGCAGCTTGTAATGGGCGAATTACTTGCCTCATATTGTTTAACTGAACCAGGGTCGGGTTCTGACGCAGCCTCATTAAAAACTAAAGCAATAAAACAAGGTGATGAATACGTTATTAACGGTTCTAAAATGTTCATCTCAGGTGCGGGCGAAACTGAAGTACTTGTTGTGATGGCACGAACAGGGGATGAAGGTGCAGCAGGGATTTCTGCATTTGTAGTACCAGCAGATGCTAATGGCATTGAATACGGTAAAGCAGAAGAAAAAATGGGCTGGAATGCACAGCCAACACGCTTGATTAGTTTTGAAGATGTCCGAATACCTGCTGAAAATTTATTGGGTTCTGAAGGCGAAGGCTTTAAGTTTGCAATGCAAGGTCTTGATGGCGGTCGCATTAATATTGCGACGTGTTCAATTGGTACAGCTCAAGCAGCACTTGAAACAGCACGCGAATATTTAAAAGAGCGAGAACAGTTTGGAAAACCACTAGCTGCGTTTCAAGCACTGCAATTTAAGATTGCAGATATGAACACTGAACTTGTTGCGGCTCGTCAAATGGTACGTTTAGCCGCCTTTAAACTTGATACAGGTGACAGTGAAAAAACAACGTATTGTGCAATGGCAAAACGCTTTGCGACAGATATTGGTTTTACTGTGTGTAATGAAGCACTGCAAATCCATGGTGGTTACGGTTATATTAAAGAATACCCGTTAGAGCGCCATGTAAGAGATGTACGCGTTCACCAGATTTTAGAAGGTACAAACGAAATCATGCGAGTGATCATTGCTCGTCGTATTTTAGCTCAATCAGCCGCTGATATTTTATAAGGAGCACATCATGTCAAACCCAAGTATTGATTTAACCATTGAAGGTCATGTAGCAATTTTAACGATGTCAAATCCGCCAGCAAATACCTGGACACAAGACACGCTAATTGCTTTGAGAAATACAGTGAATGAGCTCAATGATAATAAAAATATTTATTCACTCGTGATTACAGGGGAAGGAGAAAAGTTCTTTAGTGCTGGTGCAGATTTAAATGTATTTGCTGATGGTGATAAAGGTGTTGCAGCAACAATGTCAAAAGTATTTGGTGATGCGTTTGAAGCACTATCTGATTTTAGAGGTGTGTCTATTGCGGCTATTAATGGTTATGCCATGGGCGGGGGGCTTGAGGTCGCTCTAGCATGTGATATTCGTATTGCTGAAGAACAAGCACAAATGGCACTCCCTGAAGCAAAAGTTGGGTTATTACCTTGTGCAGGAGGTACGCAGAATCTTGCATGGTTAGTCGGAGAAGGTTGGGCTAAACGTATGATTTTATGTGGTGACCGCCTTAAAGCAGACAAGGCATTACAAATTGGTTTAGTTGAAGATGTTGTGCCACAAGGTGAAAGCTTTGCTGCCGCTTTAAAACTTGCTAATCAAGTTGCGGATCAAAGCCCTGTAGCTGTCAGTGCATGTAAGTTACTGATCCAAAAAGGTCGTACTCAACCTATGGCTCATGCGCTACCTTTAGAGCGTGAGTTGTTTGTTGGCTTATTTGATACAGAAGATCAGCGTGAAGGGGTGAATGCCTTTTTAGAAAAACGCAAAGCAAATTGGGTGAATGGCTAATGGTCGATTTAGTGCAACTGAATAACCATGATTCGCCGGTGTTGTTCGAAACGGCAACGGCAATGAACGGTGCTTTAATTGGTATCGCTACGCTTAACTCACCGAAATCACTCAATGCACTTAATTTTGATATGATTACACTTTTAGAGCCGCAGTTAAAAGCGTGGGCCGATGATAGTAATATTGCAATGGTGGTACTAAGAGGTTCGGGTGAAAAAGCATTTTGTGCCGGGGGAGATGTAGTAAGTTTACACAAAGCTATGAGCGCAAATGAGCCTAATAAACTAGTTGAAGATTTTTTTACTCAAGAGTATCGCCTTGATCATTTAATTCATTGCTATGAAAAGCCGTTATTAGTGTGGGGTAATGGCATTGTAATGGGAGGAGGCTTGGGTCTAATGGCTGGGGCTAGCCACCGTGTTGTCACAGAAACATCACGTATTGCCATGCCTGAATTAACGATTGGTTTATACCCAGATGTAGGGGGCAGTTATTTTTTACATAAAATGCCTGAGCATGTGGGTCTATTTTTAGGGCTAACAGCCGCTTCTATTAACTGTGAAGATGCAATGTTTGTGTCACTTGCTGACCATTTTGTTAAGGCCGAAAAATACGACACACTTCTTGCGCAGTTAGTGGAAACAAAATGGGGGAAAACAGCTTCATTAAATCACGACAAATTGACAGGAATACTCAACGAGTTAGATCAACTATCGGGCCGACTGCCCAAAGGTAATGTAAAGTCTAATTTATCTTTAATTCAAAAGCTTGGTGATTTCAGTACATTAAACGACAAAATTGCGTATATCCTAACTCTTGAAACTGAGGATAAGTGGCTTACTCGCGCTCAAAAATCGTTGAAGCACGGCTGCCCATTAAGCTGCGAATTGGTTTCACGTCAACTAGATTCATCAAAAGGTAAAAGCCTAGGTGAATGTTTTCAGATGGAGCTAGGCATGTCTGTTCGTTGTGGAGAAGTAGGTGAGTTTCAGGAGGGGGTTCGTGCATTGTTGATTGATAAAGATGGTGCACCAAATTGGAAATATAAAACACTCTCAGATATTCCAAATCAGCTTGTTGATAGCTTTTTTACTGCCCGTTGGGATGAACTATCACATCCACTAAAACAACTTACACAAGGATAACGTTATGTCACTTTCTATCGGATTTATTGGGCTTGGTAATATGGGCGGCCCCATGGCTGCAAACCTTGTTAAAGCAGGGCATCGTGTTACGGTTTTTGACTTAAACACCACTGCTGTAAGTCAATTGGTTGAGCAAGGTGCAGAAGCTGCCATTGATGCTAACCAATGCGCAACCAATGTAGATGTATTGATTAGCATGTTGCCTGCAAGTAAACATGTTAAATCACTCTATTTGAGTGATACAGGTTTAATCAATGTGTTAGCCGAAACAACACTGGTCATCGATTGTTCGACAATCGATGCCGCATCCGCGCGTGAGCTGGGTTCAGAACTTGGTGAACAAGGCATTGCTTTTGTTGACGCTCCTGTTTCTGGTGGCGTGGCTGGAGCCACTGCCGGTACGCTTACCTTTATTGTAGGTGGTGCAGTAGCACATTTCGAAAAAGCGCAACCAGTGCTGGCTGACATGGGAAAAAACATTTTTCATGCGGGGGATATCGGTGCAGGTCAAGTTGCTAAAATATGCAATAACATGTTGCTGAGCATTTTAATGGCAGGCACTAGCGAAGCGATACAAATGGGTATCAATAACGGTTTAGATGCAAAAGTTTTAAGCGATATTATGATGGCGAGTTCAGGTCGAAATTGGACGCTTGAACTTTACAACCCATGCCCAGGTGTAATGGATACAGCACCTGCAAGTAAGGATTATAAGCCCGGTTTTATGGTTGATTTAATGGCAAAAGATTTAGGTCTTGCGATGGAAGCGGCTCAACAAAGTAATTCATCAACACCAATGGGTTCTATGGCTAAAAATTTGTATACCATGTTGCAACATCAAGGCGCTGGTAGCGACGATTTTAGTGCCATTTTTAAATTATTCTCAAAGGAGTAACCAGTGGAAATCAAAAATAACACGGTTGTCATTACAGGCGGTGCCCAAGGTTTAGGTTTTGCAATGGCACACAAACTTGCTCAATTAGGTGCTAACTTAGCGCTTATTGATATGCAACAAGCTGTTTTAGATGAAGCCGTTAAAGAACTTGCTGATTATGGCGTGACTGTAAAAGGGTATGTTACAAACGTAACAGACGAAGCGGCAGTTGAAAGTACATTTGATACGATTAACACTGATTTTGGTCATATTAGTGTATTAATCAATAATGCCGGTATTTTACGAGATGGCATGTTCATCAAGGCGAAAGAAGGTAAAGTGGTGGCCAAAATGGCACTTGATCAATTCAAGTCAGTAATTGATGTCAATTTAACTGGTGTATTTTTAGCTGGACGCGAAGCGGCTTCGCATATGGTTGAATCAGGTAAAGGTGGCGTTATTATTAATATGTCCAGTGTTGCGCGTGCTGGTAATATTGGCCAAACAAATTACGCGGCTTCCAAAGCCGGTGTTGTTGCTATGACAACGGGATGGGCAAAAGAGTTGGGTCGGTTTGGTATTCGAGTCGGCGCTATTGCTCCGGGAGTCATTCGCACTAATATGACCGATGCAATGAAGCCGGAAGCAAAGCAGCGCATGCTCGCTGTGACGCCAGTTGGCCGTTTTGGTGAGGCTGATGAGATTGCTCACACCGCTCAGTATATAATCGAAAACGACTTTTTTACAGGTCGTGTTGTTGAGATTGATGGCGGCATTCGTTTATAAATCAATCTTTTAAAATGAGGGTGCTTCATTATAATACGAGGCACCCTCATTGATTTTTATTTAACTAAAAACATGCATTTAACAACGCTTTCTGTTGCTAACTCACCAAACACCTTCTATTATTAACATTCCTTCAAGATTATAAATTATGTTTTCTGCTAATAGGGATCCAACCTTAATGATAGAAATAACAGAACAAGTGTTATCAGATATAAACAGAAATTTTATAATCCCGCCTAAACCGCAAATTCTGAGTGAATTGCAAGATCTTGCTGCAAAAGAAGATCCTGCATTGTTTGAAGCGGCGGATGTTATTGTTAAAGATCTCGCTATTTCTGCAGCTATATTGAAAATTATTAATTCACCTGCTTATGGATTGTCTAGAACCGTTTCAGACATAAAACAAGCCGTTATGTTTCTTGGCTGGGATGGTGTTAATTCTTTAGTACAAGGATTAAAGCTTAAGCAAATGTTTTCGACTGATAATAGCTGTATTAGCTTAGAGCGTTTTTGGGATACGTCAACAGAGATAGCGCATGTAAACATGATAATTGGCCAGCAATTTAAAAATAAAGTCTCGCTTGAGTCTTTATATACTTTAGGGCTATTTCATGACTGTGGTGTTCCACCAATGGCAATTAAGTATGAAAACTACATTAAAGCGTTACATCATGCTGATCGAACCAATAAAGAAACGATCATAGAAATTGAAGAACGAATGTTTAAGACTAATCATGCCGTGATTGGTTATTACTTTGCAAACAGTTGGCATTTACCAAAACAAATCTGTGATATTATTTTAATTCATCACGATGTAAAAATGCTCGACAAAATTACCGACACCGAAGAACAAATTAGTTTAGCTATTTTAAAAATGGCCGAAAATATTGTTAATATTGTAAAACGTGGCACCCCTCTATCATACTGGCATATCATAGAACGCAATGTGTTGGATATTCTGCACTTTAGTGAAGATGATAAACTTGATTTACAAGAAGACGTCATCGATTTTTTGAATGAACATTCATCTCAATGAGTGATTTGCTGTTCGTATTGTGTATCTAAAACTTTATCTTCGTATTACGCTAACGCTATAAATTAATATAATGTATTGAAAATCATAGTAAATCAAAGAATAATCAACCTAACCCATATTCAATTCATGAGATCGGCAGTGAAAGCCAAAGAAATAAAAAACTTTTACATTAATGAAGAACAATCAGTGTATTTGTTGTCGCATCATGATGCTAAAAAGCATAGGCAGTGGTTAACAATATGCATAAAGAAGCTAACAACGCTTGGTTATACTGATGTAGAGATGATCGGTTCAGGTGCATTTGGTTTTGTATTTGCTGGTCTTGATGAAAAGAAACAACCTTGGGTATTTAAGTTTTCACGGATTACATTAGCCCAGAGTGTGCGCGACAGACTAGAAGATGAAGCGTATATGCTGTCTCAAGTTGATAATCCGCTAGTCCCTCAATTTTATGGTTTTGAACGCATAAAAAAACAGGGTATTTTAATGATGGCGAGAGCACTGGGCGAAGACCTTGAAAAAACATCACTAAAAAAGGGACGTTTTAATGCTGCGGTTATTACACGCCTAGCTTTAAAATTACGTAATGTTTTAATTGATTTACGCAATCACCAAAATGGTATTACTCCTCAACCGATTGTACATGGTGATATCAAGCCATCTAACCTTGTTTGGGATGAAGCAACTGATGGTTTGTCGTTAGTTGATTGGGGCAGCTCTGTCTATGCGCAAGTAGACAGTTATGGAGACCCAGTTACAAGCAATTTTATGGATCTTATGTCAGGCGATTTAAGTTCAACCAATGCACGTATGGGGGATGTGTATTTTATTGGTGATGAACAAATGTCAGGTGAAAAATCGTCCCCACGATTTGACGAACAAGGTGTTGCATCAACACTCTATGCTTTGGCATCGGCGCAGTCCTGTCGGTTTGGGGCACAAGTTATACCTGCAAGTTCTTTAGGCTTACCTCGAGAGTTAGCAAAAGTAATTGATGGCATGCTGTCTAAAAATAAAGCCAACAGGGATAGAGCGGGTGATTATTTCTTAAGAAATATGCCATCGATCGCAAACGCATTCTTGCCAGATATTGATCTTCATGGTGATCAAAAAACAGCGATTCCTTTTTGGTTTAGTAAAAAAAATGAATCACCAGATACCGTCGTTTACAGTTCCCGCAAACAATTCTTACGCCAAGCTGATCACAAACAGCAGTTATTAGATGTAAACGATGCACAACTAGACAGATATTATAAAGAATTTTTATTTGATACGGGTGATACGGAGAAAGCATTCTTAGCATCAATTAGTCGCTTAGCTAAATATCCGGTGGTCGGGGGATTAAGCTTTCACTGGAAAGAGGAATCTGTTTACATTGAATCGTCACTTATTATGCATGAAAAATCGTTGGGAAATGCATTCACTCAAGCCGTTAATAATACAGTTATGCTGGCGCAAGGAATTAAACAGAAAGGATTGTTTAAATGCTGCCTTTTTGACGCTAGAAAAACTATTCAATTAGAGCGTGATGGTACAGGGGCCTTTAAATTTGAGCACCTACCTGAGCTGGATTATGAGGTAATGGATATTAAAAAAGTGGAAGTAACACGCCCTCATTCTTATTTTGAAGATGGTAAAGACCCAGACGAACAACTACAGCTACCAAAGAAAGTTATCAAATGCGTGTTTGAATTAAATCAAATACATCACACTGGGTGTATTATTTTTGAAGCGTTACCTGATAGGATGAAAATTCACCATTACTATCGGTTACTTGATGCTACAAAACAAGTAGAGTTTAAGCGTTTACTTAATAAGTTGATGCAGTATGCTGTTAGTATTACAGATGTTGGTGTTGCTGGCTTTATGAAATTGCCTTATAAAAATACCCGTGAATTTAGTTTATGTGACAAGCAAAATGATTTTTTCTTTCCAAAAGATCCAAAGCGTTATGTGTTAGACAATAAACTACCTAGTTAAAAGTCTGCTTCATGGAATTTTTATTTATGGCAAAAGCGAAACCAATTACTTCAATGCAAAGCTTTGGTA
This sequence comes from Pseudoalteromonas sp. H105, assembly GCF_001469215.1. Taxonomy (GTDB): domain Bacteria; phylum Pseudomonadota; class Gammaproteobacteria; order Enterobacterales; family Alteromonadaceae; genus Pseudoalteromonas. Next base: position 518,392 of record NZ_LOFH01000001.1, on the reverse strand, counting down.
TTTACACTCAGTGGGATTCATCCTCCAAAGATTTGCCACAAATACAATCGTTCACAACAAAAGTACCTGCTAAGCTGAATATCGAATTTGGCTTCATCGTGAACTTTAAAAAGGCTAAAGGGGAGAAGCTTCGTTATTGTATTTACCACCCAAAAATCCCAGATGATGAAGGGGTTGCTTTGCCGCCATTTGAAGGTGTTGAATACGTCAAAGATAATGATTGGGACTTTTACTTAGGTGATACGCTGTGGGAGCCAATCAATACTAAAACAGGTGATTGGCGTATGACCATAGAGCTTAACGGTAAAATAATTGCGGATAAAACATTTACCGTGTTTGAACAAGAAGCAATGTCAGAGATTGAGTTTTGGCAAAAGCGCGGTTATTAAAAATTACAGCCAAAAGATTAGCCAGGGAACATTAATTGGGTGTGGAATGACTTTTCAGTCAATAAATAGCTTTCTCAGGTGTTGGCATTATTAAATATAGCTAGTTCTTCAACAACTTTTTATTGTAAGTATTTAATATAACGTTGATAAAAAAGCTGGCAATGCCAGCTTAATAATTACAATGCTTTGCTAGCACCTAGCTAGTTACCCCAAGGGTTAGTTTCGTTAGAGCGTTGCTTGCGGGTACGGGCTCGGTCTTTTGCTTCTTTCTTCGCTTGGATCCGTTTTGCATCACTAAAGCTTAATTCACATGGTTCACCTGGTTTGTGATCTTCTGGAATAACACGGTCACGTGGTGGAAGCTGATACTGGACATCATCAGGCTTAGGTAAGTTCTTTAAACGATACAGGTAAAAGTTTTCTACCTTGTCTTGCGCCCATTGAGTTTTACGTAAAAATTTTGCCGCAGACTTAAGGTCAGGATTATTTTTGAAGCAATTTAGCTGCAAATAAGCATGTAATAATTCCCAGCCATACTGATCAACTAGTTCAGATACAACCTGTTCAAGTTTAACGCCTTGCAACGGGTTATTGCCGAATAATTCTTCGTTACTCATGGTCACTCTCATTTCAATTTCTAATAATGTAATTATAATTTTTAAATGGATAATTAGATAGTAGAAATTAAAAGAGAAAGCTGCCATCTATCTAGCAGCTTTATAATAATGAGGGCTGTTAGTTAAGGTTTTTGGCAATTGACCAAAATTCGGCCTCTTACATTACCTGACATTAGCTCATCAGCATATTTGATCACCTCATTTAAGCCTATTTCTTTACTAATGGTGTCTAGGTATTCTTCTCTGACTAAAGAGCTGAGCCTATCCCATGCTTCTTTTCGGTCAGCTTTGGGGCGCATAACACTGTCAATCCCAATCAATGAAACTCCGCGTAAAATAAAAGGCGCTACTGATGCGGGTAAATCCATACCCTGAGCAAGGCCACATGCTGTTACAACACCACCATATTTTAAAGATGCGCAAATATTCGCGAGAGTATGACTACCAACGGAATCTATTGCAGCTGCAAAGCGCTCTTTTGCTAAAGGTTTTCCTGGGCTTGAAAATTCATCTCTATGAATAATTTGTTTTGCACCAAGGTTTGTTAAATAATCAGATTGCTCCGGGCGACCGGTCACTGCAACAACATTAAAACCAAGTTTATTAAGTAAATAAATAGCAAAGCTGCCAACACCACCATTAGCGCCAGTAACCAAAATATCACCGGATTCAGGTGTGATGCCTTGTTTTTCAAGTGCGATAACACTAAGCATTGCTGTATAGCCGGCAGTGCCTATTTGCATAGTTTGTTTTGCCGTTAACCCTGCTGGCATGGGAATTAACCAGTCAGCATTTAAACAGGCTTTTTGAGCAAGCCCGCCCCAATGTTTTTCACCCACACCAAAGCCATTTAAAATTACGGTGTCGCCGGGTTGAAACTCACCTGTTTTGCAGCTGGATACTTCACCTACAAGATCGATCCCCGGGACCATCGGGAAACTACGAACAACGGGCCCTTTACCTGTAATTGCAAGTCCATCTTTATAATTAAGTGTACTGTACAATACATTGATGCTCACATCGTTATCGGGTAACGAATGAGTGTCTATAGAATTAAAATTTGCAGAGTAGGGGATATCATCTGATTTATTGATAACAATAGCATTGAACAAATTTTCCATTACGAACCCTTTTAGACCGATCGTCTTTTAATTAATAAAAAAAAGCGCTACCTAAGGAGCGCACGTAAAAACATTTCTGTATAAAGCATTAATGGTTGTGAGTTTTTAACTAGTTTAGCCCGCATAACAGCGCCCTCCCAGCCCACCCAAAAAAATTCACTCATTTGAGCTGCATCAATTTGTCTGCTGACTAACTTTTCCTCTTGTGCACCTTCAATACATTGTTGTACTTGTAGCTGCCACTGCTGATAGCTAAGTAATAGCTTGGTTTTAAACTCATCAGATAAATGATTGAGCTCTTGGTTTAAATTACCAATTAAACAACCTCTACTGAAGTTATACTTTTGCATACCCGCTGCAGCACTTTGAGTAAAATTTATCAACCGTTCTAAGTGAGGCACATCATCTTGCTTTAAGTATCTATTTAATTTAGCAACAAAATAATCATTGTATGCGTCAATTACAGTTAAGCCAAAATCATCCTTACTCTTAAAGTAATGATAGAAAGAGCCTTTAGGAACGCCTACCTTTTTTAAGATAGTGTCTATACCTGTGGCACTAAAGCCAAACTCGGTTAATGTTTCAAGCCCTGTAGTTATAAGTAATGCTTTAGTATCTGCATTACTGCGAACTACTTTTGGAGGACGACCACGTCTTGGTGGATTTTGCTCACTTGTTTGCATAGCTCATATTAGACCGATCGTATTTAAAAACACAAGTGTTTTGTATGATATTTACACATTTTTTTCGAATCTTACTTTATAAAAATATAAATCCTTAATTATTAGTTGTTTGTAATAAAGTTGTCATAATTACAATTTAATGATGAACTTTAGCCGGATTTAGGTGGTCACATTTAAGGCAGGAAACTGCATGTTAGCGATTAGATAGTCGTAATTTTTTTATATAAATATTGAATGTACTTTAGTGGTTTGACCACTTTGCTTTTTTATATGTTAATTCATTTTCGCATCAGCAGCTTAGTTAAAGTCAATTTATTTAATTGCTTTTATGATTTGAATTTAACAGTTTTATTAACTATTCATTAATTGTAGATGTCATTAACACTACAAATTTATAAATATAAAAGGTGAGGATTTACCTATGAAGAGACAGAAAAGAGATCGGTTAGAAAGAGCTCATTCTCAAGGTTTTAAAGCAGGTTTGGCAGGACGTTCAAAAGATATTTGCCCTTATCAACAAGTAGACCCTAAATCGGAATGGTTAGGTGGTTGGCGTGAAGCGATAGAAAATCGAAACATGTATAAAACATAATTATATAAACGAATTTTAAGCAAAAACGCCCTCGAATGAGGGCGTTTTTGTTGTCACAGTCTAATCAAATTAGAATGCACTAGTATCTTGAAATAAGCCTACTTTTAAATCTTTTGCTTCATAGATAACTCGCCCATCTACTTCAACAGTACCATCAGCCATACCCATGAATAATTTACGTTTGATTACACGCTTCATATCTAAACGGTACGTTACTTTTTTAGCTGTTGGTAAAATTTGACCTGTAAACTTTACTTCACCTACACCCAGTGCACGGCCTAAACCAGGCCCACCAGACCAACCTAGGAAGAAACCAACAAGTTGCCACATAGCATCTAGGCCAAGACAACCTGGCATTACTGGGTCACCTTTGAAATGACAATCGAAAAACCACAAGCTTGGGTCAATATCAAGTTCTGCAACGATATGACCTTTTCCATGCTCACCACCATCTTCAGTGATCGAGATGATACGATCCATCATAAGCATGTTATCACTTGGCAAACGGCAGTTGCCTTCACCGAACATTTCACCTTGACCACAAAGGATCAATTCTTCTTTTGTATAGCTATTTTTAGGTTCCATAACTCTTTTTCGTCGCTTAGAAATTGCAGAGTACTTTAGCGTACACTTGTACGCTAAACAACTCTGAGCAGTTAAAAAAATAATATTTTTGCATGAAATATCACCTGTTAGGTAAAGAACATGCCAATTGTGCGATTAGAACGCGCAATTACGAGTAAAAATCATTATAATCAGTTTGATTTTTTAACCATTATAAAGGAAGTTTATGATCCTTTTTGTTAACGCACTTACAGTAATTGATTTTTCTTATCTGTGTAATAAACGAGGCGCAGTTGGCGAAAGCTGGATTGTTGATTTAACACTGCATGGTAAGTTAAATGAAGAGTCTATGGTACTCGATTTTGGTCTTGTTAAAAAACAGATCAAAGGCATTATTGACGAATGTATTGATCATAAATTAGCTGTTCCATCACAAATTAATGGGGAACTCGTTAATCATGGTGGTTATACGACGCTTGATTGCACATTTGGTGAAGGCTATCACTTAGCGATGTCAGCCCCTAATCAAGCATATTGTTTAATTAATTCACCTGTTATCAATGAGCAAGCCGTAATAGATTTTTTAATTGCGACTATCATGCCTCAGCTACCAAGCAATATTGATAAAATTGAAATCGAATTAAAACCTGAACACAGTAAAAGCTTTTATTATCATTACAGTCATGGACTTAAAAAGCATGATGGAAATTGTCAACGAATCATACACGGGCATCGTTCTCAGTTAGGTGTATCTTTAGATGGAATGGCTATGCCAAGTATTCAAAAGCAGTGGGCAGACAAATGGCAAGACATTTACTTAGCCACCGCTGAGGATCAAATTGATGCGTCACAATTAAAACATGTCCGTGCTAAAGAATTAGACCTTTGTTTTGCTTACAATGCTGCGCAAGGATACTTTGAAATGGCTATTAGCGATTCACGTTGTGATGTATTACCAATTGATACAACCGTTGAATGCATTGCTAGTTATCTAGCTGAACAAGTTAAAATAGAAAATCCGCAGTCAGATGTAAAAGTGACTGCTTATGAAGGGGTTGCTAAGGGGTCTATTTGTTATGCGTAAAATGATTATTACGTGTGTCCTAACCTCATTAAGTGTTTTTGCACATGGCGTTGAACTCAAAGGTAATCTCACTCAAGGTGGTTTAGTTACAGGGCAGCTTGATGGCGTGAAATCAGTCACATTCAATGGTGAAAAGTTAAAAACCACGGCTGATGGAACATTTGTTTTTGGTTTTGGTCGCGATGCTAAGTTAACTCATGAACTAACTTGGGTAGACAAAGTAGGCAAAACACATAAGCAGCAACTGCTTATCACTAAACGTGATTACGATATTGATAAAATCACTGGTGTTGCAAAAAAATATGTATCTCCACCAAAAGAAGTCAGTGAGCGTATTAGTCGTGAAGCGGTTGCAGTTAGAAATGCCCGTAAAGTTGATTCAGATTTAACGTATTTCCTCGATCCTGTTTATAAACCTGCGCAAGGTCGTATTTCAGGTGTTTATGGTAGCCAACGCTATTTCAATGGTGAGCCACGTCGTCCTCATTTTGGTTTAGACATTGCTAATAAAACGGGTAGCCCTGTGTATGCGCCAGTAAGTGGAACGGTCGTTTTTGCTAATAATGATTTATATTATTCTGGTGGGACGCTAATTATAGACCACGGACACAGTGTTACTTCAACCTATATTCATTTAAGCAAATTAGATGTGAAAGTAGGTGATGAGATAAAACGTGGTGAAAAAATTGCTGAAATAGGTGCAACTGGACGAGTAACTGGCCCACATTTAGATTGGCGATTTAACTGGAAGGGCGAGCGGCTAGATCCAGCACTAATGATGAAAGACACCTTAGCGAATAAAAAGTAGAGAACATGACAACTGAAGTTAATCGCGATGAAATCATTGCACAACGAATAATAGAATCAACTACATCTGTAACAAAAACAGTTTTTCCTGGTCGTACAAACCACCACAACACACTATTTGGTGGTGACGCGCTTGCTTGGATGGACGAAGTAGCGTTTATTGCTGCAACGCGTTTTTGCCGTAAACCTTTAGTAACCATTTCATCTGATAGAGTTGATTTTAAAGAGGCTATTCCTGCTGGTACCTTTGCTGAACTAATCTCTAAGGTAGTACATGTTGGTAATACAAGTTTACGTGTTGATGTAGAGATTTTCCTAGAAACAATGCATAAAGATGACAAGCATTCTGCTATTACCGGTAGTTTTACTTTTGTTGCCGTTGATGACAACCACAGGCCAACGCCTGTTGTATGCGATAAAATGATCTACGGTTTCTAAATTTAAAAAATACAAAATATTTAATAGTACTCTGTGAGTGCTATTATTTTATAGGAGAAGAACACATCATACTTTATATGTTATAAAGATAAGCTTAGCATAGAGTGAGATAGAAAATTTAGCTAAGCAAATAAAGAATTCTGTATTCACTCTTTACAACACCATTGCCGCTATCCAACCAAAAGCTAACAGGGGGAGGTTAAAGTGAATAAAGGTCGGTACAACCGAGTCCCAAATATGGTCATGTTGACCATCTGCATTTAAACCTGAGGTTGGGCCTAATGTTGAATCTGAAGCAGGGGAGCCTGCATCACCTAAAGCACCTGCCGTACCAACAAGAGCAGCAGTTGCCATAACAGAAAAGTTTAGCTCTAAACACAATGGTACGAAAAGGGTAGCTATTATTGGCACGGTTGAAAAAGAACTACCAATTCCCATGGTGATCATTAAGCCGACCAATAAAATTAATGCTGCAGCCAAAGGTTGATTGCCTTCAATAATCTCAGCGGCACTTTGCACTAAAGATGCAACGTCACCTGTCGCTTTTATAACCGATGCAAAACCTTGAGCAGCTATCATAATAAAACCAATCATTGCCATCATAGCAACTCCCTTGCTGAATACGTCGTTATTTTGCTCCCATTTTACAATACCAAATAAACTAAAAATCATCACACCAACAAGTCCGCCTAATATCATAGAGCCACTTACACTCTGAGCTATTAATGATGTTAATACTGCCGTTATGCCAACCAGTAATACTTTTTTTGGCTGCTCAACAGTTACGTTGATTGTCTGCTCTTCTAATTCATTTGTTTTATAAGCGCGGCGTTTTCTGTAGCTAATAAATACTGCAATCAAGAGCCCGATGAACATACCAATTGCAGGTATTATCATGGCTATAGGCACTTGTGTATTAATGATTTCTAGTCCATTTTCGACTAAATTTTTATGTAAGATTGAATATAAATAAATTCCGCCAAATCCATAAGGTAATACCATGTAGGATGTAGCTAAACCAAACGTTAAAATGCAAGCAATAGCACGTCTATCTAATTTTAATCTATTAAAAAGGATTAAAAGCGGGGGTATTAAGATAGGAATAAAGGCAATGTGAACAGGTATTAAATTTTGTGATGAAATAGCACATAATAAAATAATGGATAATATAAAATAGCTCAGAGCCGTTTCACCTTTAGTTGAATAAGTCACTTTTGATAACAGCTTAGCTGCCAAAATACGTGTTAAACCTGACTTTGAAATAGCGACGGCAAAAGCGCCTAGCATGGCATAACTCAATGCTATTTCGGCACCTCCAGATAAACCCGTATTAAAAGCATTTAATGTTTCACTTAGCGTCAATCCAGCAGTTAAACCGGCAATTAGTGAACTCAAGGTCATTGCAACGATAACATTGACCCGTGAAAGTGTTAAACCAAGCATAAGTAAAACACCCACTACTACTGCATTCATAATCCACTCTAGTTTAAGAATTTGTTTTAATTAATTTTACCAGATCACGGCCGTGCTTTTTATCTTGAGATGTGAAATAGTCTTCTTTATACCTAATTTTAGAATATAAACTGGCAAACTCGGCAAAATAGGCCGCTTTTTTTGGAAATTCATTCGCCGCGAGTGATAAATAATGCAGTGGTGTAATGTTCGCTTTTGCTTTGAGCCCGTGCTTATCACACCATGTAGTTATCTCGAGAAAGTAATGGGACATTACATGCTGATTCTGTTTAGTATTCTTAGGCCAATTTAGATAGATAAAGTAACTAAGAAATATACTTATTAATACTAAAAGAGAAAATAGCGCGATTTTCCAGAGTTGGTTTGCTCCAAATAGTTTTTTTAGCAGTGAACTTTGTTTTTGTTGGTCAAATCCAAGTACCCAATTAGTCCAAGTATAATCTAAGTTTTCTAAATTTAATCTCAACCAGTTGAATCCAGGTATCTGGTTGAACCTTAATAGACTAAAATTTAAGTTATTAGTAAACTCTCCACTTAGCGAGTCTATTTGAGATAAAGATCCTGTTAAACGCTCAGGTGATACAACTGCTGTCGCATCAAAAATTTGCCAGCCTTCATTTTCTATGTACACCTCCACCCATGCGTGTGCATCATATTGGTAAATACTCAAATAATTATCTTGTTCATTTAATTCGCCACCTAAATAGCCAGAAACAACTCTGGCAGGGATGCCCACTGTTCTGAACATCATGGCCGCAGCGCTGGCGTAATGACCACAAAACCCACGTTTCTTATTAAACATAAACTCATCAATTGCACTACTGCTAGTCATAGGGTCCGGTGTTAAAGTGTAGGAAAAGCCTTGTTTCAAAAAGTAGGTTGATAATTTATTAAAAAATACCTTGTCACTATTAGTTGTCTTATAAAGTTCATACGCTAAATCCCGAGTTTGAACATTATTTAAAGCTGAATTGTCAACCTGAAGGTTTTGATTGCGTGAAGATATATTGAGCGCATCAGCACTAAAGTTTGCGGAAGTAACAGCGTAATTGATTGTATTATTTAAATAGCGTTTCCGTATTAAAAGGCCTTGTTGTGTGGCTTTTATATTTTCAGAATTAGAATAAGCCTGCTCTAAGCCGTAAAGCCAAGGTTGCGAAGATGGCTCTGCGATGATGCTATACGAAAGTAACGGCGCGTTTGGTGCATCTGCAATTTGACTTCGTTGTTGTTGCTTTGAAAAGTCCGATACTAACCAGGTTGAGCCGTCAAATTGATCATGAATAATCGCCCGCCAATAATAGGGAGCATTTGGTTTGTTAGTATTTGAAAACTTTGCTCTAAAAACTAATTCATCCGAACGAGATAGTTTTGCAATATCAAAAGGATTAACGCTTTCGGATAAGCCTGTTTTTGCTAATTTTGGACCAGGTAGCTGCCAAAATGCAGGAAGTTTAGGTAAAAATATCACTAAAAATACAGCAATGGGCAAAGCTAATGCGAGCATTTTAGTGCTTTGTTTGACAGCAAGCTTTATTTTATGTGTTGATTCAATCAACATTAACGCAGCAAAATTTAATATATAAAGCACACTTACAAGTAGGGTAGAAAGGAGTGATTGGGAAAATAAATAGACTGTCGATAAGCTGAAAAACGATAATAAAACGATTGTTTGATAGTGCTTTTTGTTTCTAGCTTGCAATAATTTAAATAAACTCGATAAAATGAGCATAGCAACAAATAATGTAACTGTATCACCGAGGCCTACGTCATAAAGTAGGAATAGCAGGCATAAACCTGCTAGTATGTTAGCGAGTATTGTGTGTGGCTTTTTCTTATTGGTAAGCGTAATCGCCAAGTTCCATACACATAAAAAACCTAATAAAACGCTAAAAGCGACAGACAGCTCAGTTGCTAAAGCCATTACTACGGCCAAATAAATTAAACTTAAAAGTAGATTAATTGGTTTTGTATTTTTTAATTGAGTCATTCTGTATCCTCAATTGTGTCTCCATAACAGCTAAGAGCTTCTAAGCACGTTGTTAAATGTTCTGTTCCTTTATTGTAAGTAAACATTTTTCCATCTAGTTTTAAAGAGTATGCTTGTCCTTTCACATTTGCTTGTGTCACTAAATAGCTTAGTTGACTAAGCCTTGACTCAGTAGTCCCCATTAAATTTGCAAAATCAAAAGCACGCTGTTCAGCTGAAAGATCCTCAAACTCTTTAATCATTAATTGTTGAGTCTTTGCATAATGTTTCCATGAGACCCTCTGTAAACTCATTCCTTGTTGATGAATAGCTAAAAATTCAAATTCATCCGTACCATTTCTAAGCTTAACATTACCTTTTTCAGTTCCGGAATTAATGGCATTCATAGAATTAGCCTTTGGGGGGAGCTGCTCCGGATAAACAAATACAGTGTGTTTTAAATTCATATAGCTCCAGACTGATACAAGCCCGAAAGGGTACTGACTTAAAATTTTAAATTTCTTAATCGCGTAGCGTCCACGCTCAGCATGAGGTAGAGACACAGTTAAGCGAGTTCTTTTTTTTATAATTTCTTGTGTCAGTATGGTTTGTTGTGAATAGATAAATTGTAACGACTGGCAATCTTTCTTAGGGTTAATTACAAAATCAAGCTGTGGTGAAATAGGGGAGTAATGGGAATGTGCAGATTTAAATTGAATAGTTAACCCATTCATGTTGCTATAACCAACGAGTATTGCTAAAACAAGCACAACGAACATTAGGTAAGCCATAGCAAGTATTAAATTATTTTGATAATTAATTCCCAAAATAAAATTGAGTATTGCTATTGTTAAAAAACCACAGCCCATTTTTGATGGCAAAACGTATATTGTATTATGCTTTAAAACTAATTCACTGCCATCGTGTTTATCCTTTAACAAAAAAGCCATTAAAGTATTTTTTAATTTTTTAAGAATATATATCTTTTTCATTGCTGCACTTATATAGCGTTGCTATAAAGGCACGGTGACTGCGTTTAATAGCTGTTCAATGTATAATTCACTGTTATTCACATCTATACCTAAACGATGTGCAGTAACATATTTGAAAATCATTTGAATATCATCAGGTGTAACAAAGTCTCTACCTTCAATATAAGCCCATGCTTGACCCGCTTTTCCAAGAGCAATACTGGCCCTAGGTGATAATGGGTTACTAAAAATACCACTGGTACGTGTGTAAGTAACAAGCTCAATAATATAATCAATAACAGGATCTGACAGCGTCGTTTTTTTTATTTCATTTTGTATATTAACCAACTCAGTCGCGTTTATTCTAGTCGGTAATAATTTATAGTCTCGATTATTGTGACCTAAAATTAGTTTTTTTTCAGCGTCTTTGCTTGGGAAGCCCAAGCTAACTCTCATCATGAATCGGTCTAATTGTGACTCAGGTAATGGGTATGTCCCAGATTGATGAAGCGGGTTTTGTGTTGCTATCACAAAAAAAGGGCTGGGTAGGGGGTAAATATCTCCATCCATTGAGACTTGTTTTTCTTCCATCGCTTCTAGTAACGCACTTTGTGTTTTCGGTCCAGCGCGATTAATTTCATCAGCGAGTACTACTTGGCTAAAAATAGGACCTTTGTGAAAAGCAAATGAATGTTCAGTTGCATTAAAGATACTTGTACCAAGTATGTCGGAAGGAAGTAAATCACTCGTAAATTGTACACGTTGGTATGATAAACCTAATACAGAAGCTAACGCATGAGATAACGTGGTTTTCCCCATCCCGGGAAGATCTTCAATCAATAAATGGCCTTGACTAAATAGGCAAGTAAGTGCCAATTTTATTTGCTCATTTTTACCGTAGATAACACTTGAAAGATCATCAATAATATCATTAATAGTATCGTGCATAGTGACCTTAAAAGTGCTCTACAATTTCTAAACGTTTCATTACGGTATCTACTTTTTTAGCGTTAAAAGGTTTTGCAATAAATCCTTTCGCACCAAGTTCCCATGTATTTTGAACATTCTCTAAACTGTTGTGGCCAGAGCACATGACAACATGAGTTTGTGGGTAATTATCGTTTATGAATGCTAATATCTCAGTGCCATCTGTGTCAGGTAGTTCGATATCAAGGAAAATAACGTTGGGTGATTTTTCTTCAATGAGTGATTTAGCAGATTCAAAGTCACGGCTTTCTAAAATATCCTCGAAACCGAGCTGAGTTAAGATTTGATTTAAGTAGTCACGAATATCTTGAACATCATCGATGATCAAAATAGGTTCGAGTGGGCGAACAAATTCCATCTTTTTTACTTCTTGTGTACAGCTTAAATTGTACTTTTAATACTATGCTAAGCGATAATGAAGCTCAAGAAAGATACACGAATAAAATCAAGTTATTTGACTTAAAACAAGTAATGTCCGATACCGTCTAGTATTGGACATTGCAATATGATTATCTAATGATAAGGAGAATATATAACCAAATAGCATAGCCATATATTAACAGCCTATAATTTATATTATGTTAAATAAGGTTCATTTGTACCATTTGCTACTCTAAGACCCACAAAATATTGATATTAAATTTTCAAGCTCATTGGCAATTTCATGCTTTTTTATAACGTGCTCAAATTCAGTTAAACAATATTTGTTATTAACAATCCCTGCCATCATCCCTGTTTTATATTCTATTAATGCATGTACACTCAAACTGCCTAGCCCAATTGCTAGCATACGATCATTTGATGTTGGGTTACCACCACGTTGTAAATGACCTAGTTTTGTTAAGCGAAGATCTATGTGTGGATTCTCATTTTTTATTTTCTTACAGACTAAGTCAGTTCCAGTTTCATCTCCTTCAGCAACAACGACAATAAATGCATGTTCATTGTGATAGCTTTTAATATCTGTTACTAAATGCATAATATCGTTTTTACTTTCAGGAATTAATATTGAATCTGCGCCTGACGTCAATCCAGAATATGCAGCAATATAGCCGGAGTCTCTGCCCATAACTTCAATCACAAATACACGATTATGTGATTCTGCTGTATCACGAATTTTATCAATACACTGCATTGATGTATTTACCGCGGTATCAAATCCAAGCGTATAATCTGTTCCCGCTAAATCATTATCAATTGTGCCTGGAATACCAATACATTGTATGTGGCATAATTGCGTTAGCCACATAGCGCCTTTAAAACTTCCATCACCACCAATAATAATGAGCGCATCAATTTTGTTTTTATTAATTGTATTAATTGCGCTTTGTCTGCCTTGTTCTGTTTTAAAAGCTTCACAACGTGCTGTCTTTAAAATTGTGCCGCCTAGGTGCATTGTTGATTGTAACGTTGTAGCATCTAATGAAATTAAATCGTTGTTTATTAGCCCCTCATAGCCTTTACGAATCCCCGTTACTTTTATATTAAATTGTTGGGCCGTTTTAACAACAGCATATAACGCTGTATTCATACCTGGTGCATCACCACCCGAGGTTAAAATACCGATATGTTTAATCATTATTTTAGTGATCCATTGTAATTAGTTTGTTTATATATTAGATGCGTTTCATTACTTCGTGTGAAAAATCAGCGCTAACATTGATCCAGTTAATAATATTAAACAAATATTTGGATGAGATAGAGACCCTACTTCTGTTGAGCGAATAACTTTGTATCCGCTTTTATTTTTAACACTTTTCTAAAATGGAGTTTTGTTTGTAACAAGTCTTTATTTGACACATTGATATAAACCATAGGTGTGGATTGTTTGCTTGCGAGTATTTGTAATTGTTGATATTCAACAGTATTTATTAATTCATCATCAAAATATTGGCTTGTTTTACTGTAAAACGTGGGGTTATTGTAAATATCTATGTGCCAAATAATGGACTCATACATGCTACTCGAAATCTCTTGCACATTTTGGTTTGATTGTAGAAATTTAAATTCGCTATAGATTGAATTGCACGCAAGTCCAATCCCAATTACAGACACTGTTGTTAAAGCCATCATCCATTTCATATTAACCCTCACAAACAAAGCTATGAGTAAAGAAATTTAAACCATAAAAGATTTAAATAACATGTTAGTAATCCTACTTTATAAAAGTATAGACAATACTGTGATGATTGAAGCGTTTTTAAATGGTAAAGCTTAGGCAGCAATATAAACTGCAGATATAATTAGGCTGTTAAAGTAATTTTACAGCCTATTTAACATAATAGGAGTTCGGAAATTAATGCAAAGCCGCTGTGAATGGTATCCCTTTACAAATGTCTGCTTCAGCAATTAATATTTCTTCAAGTCGTATGTCGACTTCTTTTTTGTCAAAATATTCATAGGCTAATTCAACAAACAAGTTTTTATGTTTTTCTTCTGATTTTGCAATTGCCGCATAAAACTCTTTCTCTTTACCTGCAGGTAACGCTTCTGCCACAAGTGAAAATCGCTCATGTCCCCTCGCCTCTATTACTGCACCTACGAGTAATCTGTCCATTAAAAATTCATCACGACCATTTCTGAATACTGCACGTATTTGTTTAACATAGGGATCTTTTTGATCGTTCCCCAAATTCACATCACGATCTATCAGCAACTTAAGTACTTGTTTAAAGTGAATCATTTCTTCAAGTGCTAAATCAGTCATTGCTTTAACAAGTTTTCGACGATCAGGGTAATGTGACAACATAGACATCGCCATACCAGACGCTTTTTTTTCAGCTGCCGCATGGTCTTGTAAAAAGGTATCAAAGTCGGCTAGAACAGCCTCCGTCCAAGAAAATGGAGTGTGGTATTTTAATTCAAACATGGTTTAATTTACTAAAGAATCAATCATTCAATTTTACCGTAATCAATTGATAAAATCTTCTATAGGCGAAAGTTAATAAATAACTTTATCTATTTTACCATTCGTTGTTGAAGCTACTTTATGTGGATGTTTAATATTGTTCCAGGCAGTTACTTTTCCACCCATATTCATCTTTTTAAAGTCATTTAAGTGTTCAGGTACAGAGCAATTTAAAAAATCGCACAGCTGTTCAAAGCTTGATTTATGACTAATATTGATAGACAAGAAGTCATGCTCTCTATTTTTAAAATAGCCGTGAGCTTGCTCAAAATGATGTAAATACTGTTCTTTCAGATAATTATCACAGGCTATATTATCTAGCGTTAAATTTTTAAAGGTGTCTGAGTAACAACGCTTTATATGCGGGTTAAAACCTCCGTCTTCTCGCGTCAGATTATTAAACATTCTTTGTAATAGTTGACGAATAGAGGGGGCCCACAAGCTAAAATCTCGTGCTAAATAAATAAATTTTGAGTTAGGATACAGTTTGTCAAGAGCAACAAAATCATTAAAAACCGGTGTGTCAGCAATGACTTGAGCGTCATTTATGCATTGCTTGGTATATGCAGTATGCGCGGTGTTGAATCCTAGTTCTAAAAATGTATGGCACACGCTGGTTGTGCCTGTTCTGGGGAGGCCTATTATGAAAATGCGATTAATGTTCATATTATTCTTTGGAATTAGTGATTGAGTCTGGTTCAAACCACAATGCACGACTATTAAGCGGTGTTAACTCTGACATGTGTTTGTTAGTTATAGGAATAATGGTTTTTTGTTCTAGCTTTGCTTTTTGAATTGCTTCGGTGAAATAACGATTGAAAAGTTCATCAAATTTACCGTTCTCATGCATTCGTTGTAAACCCAATGAAATCGCTTTATGGATATCAGGACGTTTAGGGTTCACAAAATAATATATTGCTGCCGGGTATTTAATCGCTATATTGGGTACCACTGAGATGTTTGTTTTTGAACCTAGTTGTTTAAGCTCCCACTCAGTTTCTAAAATAGAACGCGGGAACGCATCCCCTCGCCCTTTGTTTAACATGCTAAATAACGCATCATAACTCGTTGATGTTGAAACTTCGAAACCATTGTCTACTAAAATTGCTGTATCAGGCCAATCATGGCCTTGGATAAAATCGATTTTAGATAGAGCCGTTACATCATTGATATTTGCAAACTTTTCGAGCTTATCTTGCGTAGTAAATAATAAACGAAGCCCATATAACCCCTTATAAATCGGTATTCTAATAGGCAGTAAATCTTGTTCTCTTTCAATGCTTGTCATTGACCAAACTACATTAACAAGCTGACCTTCAACCAACTCTTTTAGAGAGCGGCTTTGCACCATATTCACCGATTCTTGTAATGTATGTTCAAACTCACTGTGCTCTAACGCAAATTTTAATAATACTAACGGATACCAGCTATCTACTTTGTGTTCGCGTTCAGGTTTTGGGTAATAAACATCTAGACGTTTTGTTAGCTGCACTGATGTCTCATCAGCAACACCCTTTGTTGAGGTGAAGCACACAATTAAGACACTACATAACAGCCATAATTTCATTTTAGAAAAACCGATTAAACAATAAGAAAAATGCTGATAGTGCCAGTACAGCAAACGTTGACAGCATGCCTACAACACGTAATTTAAAAGTCCCATCGGTTAATGCAATACTGTGGCAAATTCGCCCAAACACTAATAAACCGCCCAAAATATGACAATAATGGCTACCTAACCCTTGAAACTCAGCTAAAAAAATTAAAATAAGTGCAAAAGGTACATACTCAATAAAATTTCCATGGGCGCGTGTTGCCCTTATCAATGATTCGTTGTTATCTGTTCCTAAAGAGATTTTATTCGCTTTTCGGACTTTAACAACATTCATACTAAGGTGAATGTACATAAATGCTAAGACAGCTGCGTAAAAAGAGATAATCACAATTTAATTCCAAGAATTTTTTTCTATGATATCACAAGATCACATTTTAAATAGCCAGCAATAAACTAGTTTTTTATGTTACCTTGTTAATAAAACAGGTCAAAAGGAAGTGTATGTTCGCACCACGTAAAATTGCCAACAATTATAGAGAAATGATTAATAGCATAGGCTTTTACCCATCTGTTTTATCAGTGAGTTTTCTCATTTTAGCGACTATAACAGTATCAATTGAATACACGTCACCCATCTCTCAGTTAAAAGATCAAATAAACGTGCTGTTAGTTGATAGTGAAGAAAATGCACGGACTATTCTAAGCACGCTTGCAGGCAGTGTTATCTCGCTAACGGTGTTTAGTTTTTCAATGGTAATGGTCGTTTTAAACACCGCAAGTGCTAATTTATCGCCGCGTGTAATACCCGGTCTTATTACTAAAAAATCACATCAACTGGTACTTGGTTTTTATCTTGGTAGCATTATTTACGCAATTATTATGTTAATTAATATTAAGCAGATGGAGGATTATGTTGCGATTCCCGCTTTAGGTGTGCTTATTTCACTCATTTTTGGCTTAATATCTTTAGGTCTATTTGTTTACTTTATACATTCAATTTCAAAAGCTATTCAAGTTGATAATGTTCTAAATGATTTGTTTAAGCATACTAAAAAAGAGATCACAGATGTTATCGAACGGCAGAAGGCGAATCCAATCAATGAGTTTCCTGAGTTTAAATCATGGCACTCGATTGAAAGTACAACTGAGGGTTATTTTAAAGGGGTTAATTCTGAAAAACTCTGTGAAATTCTTGCTCAAGAAAAAATTGAAATTTACATTGTTGTTAATCAAGGCTACTTCACTGTTAAAGGCTACCCTTTCTTGAAGTGTGACAGTGATTTATCTGACAAACCAGAGTTAGTTGAAAAGTTATTAAATTGCTTTATTTTTTATATCGAAGAATATATTAGCGATCATTATCGCTACGGTTTAACCCAAATATCAGAGATTGCAGTTAAAGCAATGAGCCCTGGTATAAACGATCCTGGTACCGCAGTAAAAGCTATTGATATGTTGAGTATTTTATTAATTGAAAGGTTAAAAATTAGCGATATAAACTACTCATTCAAACACGCAAATAAATACCCGCTTCTTTATATACACGAGACATCATTTGAAGAACTACTTCATGATAATTTTACCCCGCTGCGTAATTATGCAAAATCAGACGCCTATGTTATGACTAACATACTTGAAGCGTTCAAAAATATTTTGTTTACAGCGCACGAAAATGAGCAAGCCACAGTTAATTTATTCAATTATTTAACGGCAATAGTTGACGACATAAACGAACAAACGTCTAACCAATATGATAGAACCGAAGTAATAAATATGCTCAAATCAATACAAAGAATTTCACCAAAGAAAGGTGAAATTCTATTAAAGAGGTTTACAGATAAGATATAGAACTTAGCCACGGTGAAAAGCATATTTCTCGCCGTGGTATATCTTTTAATTTTCGATTAAATAAATTGCATAACTTGATGCAGAAATTGTAATTTCCCCTGCATGATATGAATCAGGAACTACGCCTCCTGACTCACTATCAGATAACATAGCCATTTTAGCTCTTGCGTAAGGTTGTACACTAGTATCCATTGGTCTCATTGAAGCACTGTACAAACCTTTAATCTCAACACCATAGTCATTAGCAAACTCTTTAGCTGCTTGGCGGGCATCTTTTATTGCTAACTTTTGCGCTTGTTGATGTAATTCATCATATTTACTTGAAACAAATTGCGTGTTGTTAATTTGGTTAATACCTTCATTAACTAAGCTTTGTAATAGTGTTGGGTATTTATCAATTGAATTAAGCTTTATTGTTATATTACGCGATACTCTAAAACCAACAAACTCTTGTGCATTTGTTTGCCGATTATATTTGGTTTCACGGTAAATATTTATTTGCCCAGCATTAATATTCTTATCTAAAGCGCCAGAATTTTTAGCAAGCTTAATTGCTTTAGCCATGGTTTTGTCGGCTTTATTTTTTGCAGCTAGTAAGTCTTTTTCAACTTCAACAATGCCAACGTTTAGTAAGACAGTGTCAGCAGCCGTCGTAATTTCTGCTTGACCTTGAATATAAATATGCGGCGCACTTGGTGTACTTTCAGCAAACACATTAAAAGTGAGTGCCGCAGCAAGTAAAGGTAAATAACGCATAACATTCCTTAATAATTAAATTCCGTCTATTAGATACCGTACGTGGTTAATCGAAAATGAACAAGCGAAAAAAAACAGACCGAAGTCTGTTTTTCAAAATATAATTACGAAAAGTTTAGTTACTTACACGTTTATAATTACGATATTTAGGTAACCAATAATTTTTATCAATTGCGGCCCATAACATGTCATCAGTTATCTCAAGTGCCACACCTTCTTCAATCGCTTTTTTTGCTACCCCAAACGCAATGCGTTTACTTAAGGTTTCAATCTCAGTCAGCGCGGGTAACAAGCTCCCCTCACCTGTGTTAGCTCGCGGTGAAGACTCTGCTAATATTTCACTTGAAACCATCAGCATTGCATCAGTAATTCTGGTTGCCTTTGCAGCAATAACACCTAAACCAATACCTGGGAAAATATAACTATTATTACATTGTGGGATTGGAAACGTTTCACCGTTGTAAACAACCGGTGAGAATGGACTTCCTGTCGCTACAAGCGCTTTACCATCAGTCCATTTAATTACGTCCTCTGGTAATGCTTCTACTTGCTTAGACGGATTACTTAATGGAAAGATAATCGGCTGTGCACAATTACTATGCATAGCGCGAATAACTTGCTCGGTAAATAAGCCCGGTTGGCCAGAAACACCAATTAAAATATCAGGCTGAGCGCAGTGCATTACATCTAATAATGATGCAAATTCACCGCTGTATGTCCACTGTGCTAAATCGTCGGTTTGTTGAGCCAAAGCTTGTTGGAAATCACGAAGCCCTTGCATTCCTTGTGTTAATAGACCAAAACGGTCAACCATGAAAATTTGGCTTCTCGCTTGTGTATCCGAAACTCCCTCAGAAACCATTTGGCTAATGATTTGCTCGGCGATACCGCACCCTGCAGAGCCTGCACCAACAAATACCACTTTTTGATCCGATAGTTTTTCACCCTTAACACGGCACGCAGCCAATAGAGAACCCACGGTTATAGAAGCGGTACCTTGAATGTCATCATTGAAGCTGCAAATTTCATTGCGATAGCGTTTAAGTAATGGCATCGCATTAGGTTGTGCAAAGTCTTCAAATTGTAAAAGCACATTAGGCCAACGACGTTTAACAGCCTTAATAAATAGATCTAAGAATTCATCATATTCATCTTGGGCTATACGTTTGTGACGTGCCCCCATGTACATTGGGTCATTTAATAACTTTTCATTATTTGTACCCACATCTAGCATTACAGGTAATGTATAAGCAGGGCTTATACCACCACATGCAGTGTAAAGAGATAACTTACCAATCGGAATTCCCATGCCGCCAATACCCTGGTCGCCAAGGCCTAGAATACGTTCACCATCAGTAACAACAATAACTTTAACTTTACCTTTTGTTGCATTACGAAGGATATCGTCTATTTGATAACGGTCTTCATATGATATGAATAACCCACGTGCACTGCGATAGATGTCTGAGAATTTTTCACAAGCATCGCCTACTGTTGGGGTATAAATAATTGGTAGCATTTCTTCAAGGTGATCACGCACTAAACGATAATACAAAGTTTCATTATTATCTTGAATTGCGCGTAAATAAATATGCTTATTCAGGTTATCACTAAAACTTGAGTACTGCTGGTAACAACGCTCAACTTGCTCTTCAATTGTTTCGTAGCGTGGCGGTAACAAACCCGCAAGGTTAAAACTTTCCCGCTCTTTTTGTGTAAATGCACTACCTTTATTTAATAGAGGAGTTTCGATCAGGCCCGGGCCTGAGTGATGAATATAAAGATAATTTGGATCGGTATTTGTAGTCATAATTCCAAGCTTAGCGATGTCTTTTAAATTTGATCTGTCATTATTAGGCATGAATAAAAAAAAGCAATGAGATTCAACCTTGTCAGACCATTCATAATGAGAAGAAAGCGCAATGAATCACCGCGCTTTATAGTTTATTGTACATTATCTTAAGAATACGATTAAGGATTATTCGTCAGAATTAGATGCTTTAATTGCAATATCTTTATCCCCTAAGGCAATACCTTCACGGCGTGGATCAGCTGCACCATATAAAGCCCCATCTATTAGTTCAACTGCATGTAAACCTGAATTTAAGTCTCTAACGTGAACAGTGTGTCCACGCTTAGTAAGCGATGCCTTGAGTGTTTCTACCGGCATACCTTTTTCAATTGTAGTGTAACGATTACGGTTCGTTACACGGCCAAGGTTAATGGCTTCTTGAGCGCTTAAATTCCAATCTAAAACACCAATAAGTACATGGGCAACATAGTTAATAATACGGCTACCACCGGGTGACCCTACAACTAAACGCAAGCTCCCATCTTTATTAAATACCATAACTGGTGACATAGAGCTGCGTGGGCGTTTTCCTGCTTCCACTCTGTTAGCTAATAATTTACCATCTTTGTAAGGTGAAAGTGCAAAGTCCGTTAGCTGATTATTTAGAATATAGCCATTCACCATCACAGTGGAGCCAAAGGCCATTTCAATAGAGCTGGTCATTGATACTGCATTTCCAGCACTGTCTACAATTGACACATGCGATGTTGAGGGTAATTCATAAGCATCATCCTGTGCATAAGCTAACTTTTCCTTAGGCTCTCCAGCTACAGCAGGTGTATCTTTTTCAGTAATGAGTGCACTACGTTGTTTTATATAGTCTGCTTCGAGGAGTTCTTGAGTAGGAATATACGTAAAATCAGGGTCACCCATGTACACATTACGATCGGCAAATGCCAAGCGTGATGCTTGGGTAAAATAATGAATGGCTCGTTCTGAGTTTGGCTCGTACTGTGCTAATTGTTTACTCTCTAGTAAAGCAAGAATTTGAATAACTGCTACACCACCGCTGCTAGGTGGGGCCATCGAACATACGGTGTACTCATGATAAGGTGCACAAACAGCGTCTCGTTGTACACTTTTATATTTTTTCAAATCGTTTACTGACAAAGTGCCTGGTGCAATTTTGCTTGTTTGAACTGCTTCAACCATTTGCTTAGCGTTATCACCTTTATAAAAAGCATCAATACCATGAGCGGCAATGGCTTTATAAATATCGGCTAAAGGTTGATTCTTTTTGATAGTGCCAATAGCCAATGGCTCGCCTTCGACAAAAAAGTAATCGCGTATAACGTCAAGTTCAGTAACACCCGGATTGAAACGCTTGGCAAGTAGTTTATGTAATCTTGGAGAAACTT
This sequence comes from Pseudoalteromonas sp. H105, assembly GCF_001469215.1. Lineage (GTDB taxonomy): Bacteria > Pseudomonadota > Gammaproteobacteria > Enterobacterales > Alteromonadaceae > Pseudoalteromonas. Next base: position 496,420 of record NZ_LOFH01000001.1, on the reverse strand, counting down.
TAAAGCCTTGTTCGGCTATTTCAATTGCTGGCTTAAACAGTACTTCCCAAGGGAGTTTCCCGTATTGTTTGTGTGCGTTAGCAAAAGCATGTAGCACACCAGGCACACCCACTGAACGCCCACCTACAACGGCTTCAATCCACTTAACAGCTTTGCCATGTTTATCTAAAAACAGTGTCTCATCTGCATTCTGTGGTGCCGTTTCGCGGCCATCAAAGCTTGTTAGCGTTTGTGTTTTATTATCAAAATACATCAAAAATGTACCGCCACCAATTCCTGAGGATTGCGGTTCAACGAGCGTTAAAACTAACTGTGTAGTAATCGCTGCATCAATTGCACTGCCACCAAGCGCTAATATCTTTTGACCGGCTTCAACTGCGTAAGGATTAGCAGCTGCCACCATAAAGTTATTGCCTAAGACTTGCTGCTTTATTTGTTGCCCAGTCGCCGCCTCTGGCTCACGTGTTTCGCGCGGTGTGATACTTTCAGCCGCTAACGAAGGAATAAAAACGGTAGCGACTAATAGTGCTGCTTTTGAAAACTTAAATAACATAAAATAGCTTAATTACACTTAGATAATTGGCATCTTAAAATTAAACGGGCACAATATGCAAAAGAATGCTGTAAAAATAAGAATTAAATGTTCAATTTGCCCCTTCAACTTCGTTTTATCTTACCTCCACTTTGCTTGATGGCATTTAGCACATTACTCGCACTGTTAAATTTGAATGAATTACTTGAGTTTAACCGTGAGTTAATAGAACAAGGTCAAGTATGGCGGTTAATAACAAGCCAATATGTCCATGCTAATTTGACGCATTTAGCTTTGAACTGTGCGGGCATTTTGCTTATTTGGTTACTCCATGCAGAACACACAACACCAAAAAGTTATGCTATTCATACTTTATTGCTCGCAATATGGTGCGGTTTAGGTATTTATATATTTTGCCCTGATATACATATATACACAGGCTTGAGCGCGCTGCTGCATGGCGTTATTGTGTGGGGGGCTGTCAAAGACATCAGCGTCTCAATGAAATCAGGGAGTATTTTATTTATTGGTATTTGGGTGAAAATAATCCACGAACAATACACAGGCCCAAGTGAACAAGTTGGCCAATTAATCGCTTCAAAAGTAGCAATTGATGCCCATTTAATAGGTGCGGTTGGTGGTCTCGTTTTAGCACTCCCATTGATTATTAAATGCATAAAAAAAACGCCAAACTAAGTTTGGCGCTTATCGTTATTTATTAAGAAACTAAAGTGTTTCTTTAAACAACTTATAAATACGACGGTATTCATCTAACCAGCTAGAAGGCTGAACAAAGCCATGTGGTTCCACTGGGAAAATCGCCGTTTCAAAGTTTTCTTTCTCAAGCTCAATAAGACGCTGTACTAAACGAACTGAATCTTGGAAAAACACGTTATCATCAACCATCGGGGCGTTGATCAATAAATGATTTTTTAACCCTTCAGCAAAATAAATTGGTGAGCTTCTTTCATAAGCAATAGGGTCAACATCTGGGTGGTTTAAGATATTAGACGTGTATGGCGCGTTATAATGTGCCCAATCAGTCACAGGACGAAGCGCAGCCCCTGATTGAAATAAATCAGGCTCGGTAAATAGAGCCATAAATGTCATAAAGCCGCCGTAAGAGCCACCATAAGTGCCCACAGCACCAGTATCTACATTGGCATTCTTAGCCATCCAGCTAACACCATCTACTAAATCTTGTGTCTCTGGTGTACCCATTTGGCGATATATAGCTGTACGCCAGTCACGACCATAGCCTTTAGAAGCGCGATAATCCATGTCCATAACGACATAACCTTCAGAAGCTAAAAGAGAATGGAACATAAACTCGCGGAAGTATCCAGACCAACCCATATGAGAGTTTTGTAGATACCCTGCGCCGTGATTAAAGATAACAGCTTTACGATTTTTTCCGCTCTCGCCTTCAACATAATCAGCAGGATAATATACTTTAGCGTAAATTGGTTGCTCAGTGTGGCTTGAAGGAACCGCAACAATCTTAGGTGCAATTAATTGTTTTGCTAAAAATTCATCAGAAACTGTATCGGTCAATTGTGTTGCTTTTGCATTAGCAGTGGTATCCGCGACAAACAATTCCGGTGGCGCCATAATCTTAGAGTGAGTTAATAATAGCTTTGATTCATCTGGACTAAGTTGATAATCAGTCATGCCATCTAAGTCAGTGATCTGCTCAGATTGCGCTGTTTGCGGATCAACACGATAGATTTCATAAAGACCTGGATGCTCAACGTTCGCTTTATAGTAAATAGCACTATTATCAGCAGTAAGTGTTAAGTTAGATACAACAAACTGACCTTTCGTAAGTTGGGTTGCTTTACCGTTTAATGATTTTTTATAAATGTGGCTGTAGCCAGACTCTTCTGATAGATAATAAAGCGTATTTGAGTTATTCAGCCAGCCAAAATCATTATAGGTATAGTTAACCCATGCATCATCATGTAAGCGGTGCTGAGAGACAAGTGCATTGCTTTTAAAATCAACCGATGCAATCCAGCGGTCTTTGTTATCCCATGCTTCAAGCATCAGGGCAACTTGAGAACCATCGTGATTCCATCTAATAGCACTTTGCGACCAGCCCCAATCCATCATTAGATTAATTGCACGAGGTTCTTTTTTCGACTCGTACGTTTTACCATCACGCGCGTGGTTTTCTTTTTTTACAGCGGCAAGTACATCTTCATCAAAGCCTGGTAACGTATCAAAAGCTAGCGTGTTTTGAGTTTGCGCTACTAAATCAATATATATCACTTCAGATGTTTGCGGTTTTGAATCAGCAACTCTGCGGCGCACTTTTTCTGATTTTACACCCGCGTTATCTGTAATGTAATTAGGCATGATGTCTGTGTCTTCACGCCACGGGCGGTCTTCAGTCACAACGGCAATCAGTGCTTGTCCATTGGGTGACAACTGCACATCGGCAATGCGATTACCTTTGCCTAAGTAAAACTGTGAATTAGCAATACTGGCATTTTGCTCATTCAACTGCTCTTTACGTGCTTGTTTATCAAGTTTGTTTTTATGCGTTAGCGCTATGTAGTCAATCAGTTTATGTTGCTCTTTGGCAATGTAACTACTTGGCTCTTTAACGCCTGAAGGTTTATCAGCAAGGTGAAGGTTTACAAGTTCAACGCGTTTACCTGTGCTTAAGTCAACCTTAAAAAAAGCATTTGCTTGGCGAAATGCAAGTGACCCGTCAGTTAAAAACTGAGGCTTAGATTGCCTCGCACTATCGTGTGTGATCTGTGTAATGTTACCTGATTGAACATTTTTGACGAAGATATTACCTTCAAATACATAGCTTTGCAGTGATTTGTCAGCAGAATACACTGCATTTTTAGCGCCTAATGAGTGTAATTGCGAAAGCGCAACTTGACTAGCTTGTTGAGCGTTAATCGCTTGCGTGTACAAATCGCGTAGCGTATTGCCTTGTTGTTTTTGTGCATACACAATATTTTTTGAATCTGCGGCCCAAAAAGCACGCTCTGGCTGGCGGCCTAACCAATCAGGATGCGCCATAGCTTGCTCTAATGTTATTTGGCTTGTCCCTGTGTCGCTTGGTGTTGCTACAACACTTGGTACAGTAGATTTAGAGGCTTGTACTGATGGTGTAGAGGCAGTCGTTTGACAACCGCTAAGCATAAAGCTTGATGCGATTGCCAACGCGATTAACGTTTTATTTGCTGTTTTTACAATCATAGTGCTTCTTGAAGATTATTATAATTGGCTTAATTTAAGCAGAACCTCCCTTATGATTGCAATTTTTTAAGATAAACAGACAAACTTTACAGCTAGATTAAACGTTTTTAATTTCAGCCTCTATTTTACAATAAGATCTAACCAGACCATGCGGTGATCCGAAGATGCATTGCGGTCCTTAATTAAACGGTATAATTCATTGTTCTCAGCTGGCCAAAACACACCTCCGCCTTCAACACTTAAGCCATACTCTGAAGGGAGCACATAGTCTGCCCTTGCAGCCCAATACGCAGTATATGACGCTGCATAACTTTCAGAAAAACGACTCGCAGCGCCTTTACTGACCGGCGTAAAGCTACTGTTTATAAGTGGATTATCCAGTAACTGATTTGTTGTGAGTGGGCGCTTTTTATCCCCCTCTGGTGCTGCATTTAAATCACCCAGGATCACAAAACGGGTGTCAGGTTTAAGGCCTCCATTATTACCTTTATCGTCATAAATGTAAGCGGCGTTATCAACATAATCTTTTACTAGCCTAATTTCATCATGATTTCGTTTACCATTACGGTCTTCATCACCATCAAATACAGGAGGAGTTGGGTGAGACGCAAGTAAATGAATAGTTTTACCTTTTACCGTAATGGGTAAGTCCCAAAATGATTTAGAACTCAGTCGCATACTTTGCCACTCTTGTTCATTATACCAATTTTCACCCGTTTTAGGGTCTATCGGCATTTGAGCATTAGGCATATCTTTATACTTAAACGTTTGAAGAGTGCGCGCTTTATCAAAATCAATGGGGTAACGCGAGAGCAAGGCCATGCCATAATGCCCTTCGAAAAAGCCAAAGCCGTACGCATCCCCTTGAACACCACCTGCCTTGCCATCGTTATCAAAATCAAATGGTGATGCTAAACCGGTGTTGACGGGGGCAATGTAAGTATAAGGGTAATTAATCGCTGGCTGCTTCTTTTGGCTGACTTGTAAATAATGCTTTTTAAAATACTCAATACCTTGTGCTTTATCAACATAGTCAAATTCATTTAATAGCAAAATATCGGGTCTAATACGCTGTATAATTTCAGCAATATTTTTTATTTGTTGATGATCACTTTTTAACGCATTGACCAGCGCATCCGGGTTAATTTGTTCACCCCTTGGCGTGTAATTTGTTGCGTCCATACTCACATTAAAAGTTGCCACGCGTATTGGATCTGCGGCTACATTATTTGTGTAGCCCACTAGTATTGAAGACGTCGCTAACGCCATTAAAACTCTATTAAGTTTCATTTAAATAAACCCATCTAAAATTAATAACAAAATAACCCCACTCACGATAATCCATAATAACGTGGCCATTATAAAAGGTTTAACGCCGGCCTGCCTTAAAACAGAGAGTGACAAACCACTGCCAATTAAAAATAAGGTCACAACTAATACCTGTTTGGCAACACTATTTAATGCAGACCAAATCGATGAATAATCTGGTAGATATGTATTGATAAGTGCAGCCGCTAAAAAGCCGACTATAAATAATGGAATACTGGCTTTTTCCTCAGAGCGCCAGAACACGCCTGCCATTGTTGTGTAAGGGATGATCCACATGGCTCGTGTTAGTTTTACGGTAGTAGCAATACTTAATGCTAGTGCGCCGTATGTGGCTGATGCACCCACTACACTACTGGTATCATGAATTGCTAACGCTGCCCATAATCCAAACTGCTCTTGGGTTAAATTTAAATAATGACCAATCGTTGGGAACAATAATAAGCCCACACCATTAAGTAAAAACACCACCCCCAAAGCGACCGCAACTTCGTGATCTTTAGCTTTAATAACCGGTGCCATCGCAGCAATTGCACTACCACCACAAATGGCAGTACCAAATGAAATTAACACCCCTGTATTACGGTTTAATTTAAACACTTGGGTGAGTATTTCACCCAAACCAATGATAGCTGTAATACTAACAATGGTTAAAACTAAAGAGCTACGCCCTACTTCTATAACTTGATTAAAATCTACGGCAAAACCAAGTCCAATCACAGCGGCTTTTAATAACCATTTACTCGCTGATTGCGAAAATTCCGTGTATGGGTTGCCTAATATTATAGCAAACGCAGCACCTACAACTAAGGCAACACCTGGTCCCATTAAGGGTGTGATACATAGCCCTAATAAAATAATATAGGCAAGTTTAATTAAATTAGTTTTAACGGGCATATTATTCCAAAATACAGCAATAATTAATTTATTCGTGCTACTGCATTGAAGAATGACATAAAGTTTTCATTAAAAAAAGAAAATGCGGTCGTCTGCCCACGATTAGACTTACAAAGGATAAAAACAATGCAATTTAAGAGGTTAAATTGTAATTATTGAAAAATAAAATGTGAGTTGCTTAGAATAACTAAATAGTATAAAAAGCCGAGATAAACTCGGCTTAAATAGATTAATTTAAAATCAGTGCTGCACTAGTTTCAATAATACCAGGGTAGTCACCCTCAGGCAGAATATCGGCTAATTCAGCAAGACGTTCGCCTAGCTCATGCAAGCTAGATGCTGAGACATTAATATGGCCCATTTTACGTCCTGGTTTAGCTGTTTTACCGTACCAATGGCTTGTAACATCAGCAATACTCAAAACAGATGCTGGAATACTTGATTGGCCAAGTACATTAATCATCGCGCTCACTTGCTTAAGCTCTGTGTTGCCCAGAGGCAATCCTGCAACAGCACGCATGTGGTTCTCAAACTGTGAACAGTGCGTCCCTTGCTGAGTCCAGTGACCCGAATTATGTACGCGAGGCGCTAATTCATTAACTAACAACTGGCCACTAACATCAAAAAACTCAATGGCAAGCACACCAACGTAATCAAGCTCATTCGCAATCTTGTTAAATGCATCTTCAGCTTGCTGTTGAATTGTTGACTTCTCTTTGCCAGCGATAGAAAGCGTAAGCACACCATTAGTGTGTTGGTTTTCAGTTAGCGGATAAATAGCAGTTTTACCGGCTTTATCACGTGCACCAATAATAGATACTTCGCGATCAAATGGGATCATTTTTTCAGCAATAATTGTATGCGGTGCTTGCTCAGTACCTGATGCTATAAAATCAGCCATTTCAGACCAGATTTGGTCTATTTGATCATCTGACTTTAAGCGCCATTGCCCTTTACCATCATAACCTGCTTGGCATGTTTTAATGACCAATGGCTTACCAAGCATTGATACAGCGTCTACGAGGTGAGCTTTTTCTGTAATCAGCTTATACGGCGCACACGCTACATCTGTTTTACTAAGCAATGCTTTTTCTATAGCACGGTCGCCGCCAGTTTTAATGGCCGATTTACCTGGGTAAAACTTATTACTGGCACAGCATAATGTAAGTACATCGTCAGGAATATGTTCAAACTCTGCAGTTATGGCATCAACCTGCGCTATCGCTTGATCTAACGTTGTATCGTAAACTTCATTAGTTAAAGGGTGCACAATTTTTTTGCTGCCTACATCATAAGCAACAACATTTAGATTTAGCGGCGCGCCCGCTAAACTCATCATGCGAGCTAATTGACCGGCACCTAATATTAATATATTCATCTTACTCTGCTGGATTAGGGTTAGCTAAAATAGTCTCAGTTTGTTCTTTACGGAAAGCTTCAACCTTTGCGAAGATTTCAGGTTGTTGGCAGCCTAAAATTTGCGCTGCTAGTAAACCGGCATTAGCAGCACCGGCATCACCAATTGCTAAAGTACCTACCGCAACACCTTTTGGCATTTGGCAAATTGAAAGCAAAGAATCAACACCATTGAGTGTTTTTGATTTAACAGGCACACCCAATACTGGTAATGATGTAAAAGCAGCCGCCATACCTGGTAAATGCGCAGCACCACCTGCACCCGCTATAATTACTTTAATACCACGGTCGCTTGCCGAACTTGCATAATCAGCAAGTAATTGAGGAGTTCTGTGTGCTGAAACAACTTTGGTTTCGTACGCAATGCCAAATTTATCAAGCATAATTGCTGCGTGTTCCATAGTTGGCCAATCTGATTTGGAACCCATAATAATGCCAACAGTCATAAATACTCCTCAGTAAACTAATTTCGAACCAATAGCGGACTTTTGTCCTTATTTGAAGGCGGCCATTATACACGTATTAAAGATAAAATCGCGAAAAACAGCCAATAAAAAAGCCATGGCATGCATGGCTTTAAAATATTTATAAAAACGCGCTTTTACGCTTCTTTACTTGCTAGGTACTCTGAATAAGTACCTCTAAAATCAATAATCTTAGCGTCTTTTACTTCCCAAATACGCGTAGCAAGTGAAGATACAAATTGACGGTCATGCGATACAAACAACAACGTACCTTCGTAAGCCTCAAGTGCTAAGTTAAGTGCTTCAATAGATTCCATATCCATGTGGTTGGTCGGTTCATCCATTAGCAATATATTTGGCTTATGCATCATAATCTTACCAAATAACATACGGCCTTGTTCACCACCTGATATCACTTTAACTGATTTTTTAATATCATTTTGTGAGAACAACATGCGCCCTAAAAAGCTGCGAACAACCTGCTCATCATCACCTTCTTGTTGCCATTGCTCCATCCACTGAAATAAGTTCATGTCTTGTTCGAATTCATCAGCATGGTCTTGAGCATAATAACCAATATTCGCGTTTTCAGACCATTTAAATTCACCTTGTTTAGGAGCTAGCCTACTTGCAAGTGTATTTAGTAATGTCGTTTTACCAACACCGTTTTCACCAATAATGGCAATACGTTCACCCACTTCAACAAGTCCTTCAAGGCCAGTGAACAACATGTCTTCAAACCCTTGGCCTAAATTGTTAAGTTCAAGCGCGTTACGGAATAATTGCTTTTCTTGTTCAAAGCGAATAAACGGTGATTGACGAGAAGACGCTTTAACTTCATCAAGTTGTATTTTATCAATTCGTTTAGCACGTGATGTCGCTTGCTTTGCCTTAGAGGCATTAGCAGAAAAGCGTGATACAAATTGTTGTAGCTCAGCAATTTGGCTTTTCTTCTTCGCGTTTTCACTTAATAGACGCTCACGGGCTTGCTCTGCGGCAAACATGTATTCATCATAGTTACCTGGATAAATACGTAATTCACCGTAGTCTATATCAGCCATGTGTGTACACACAGAATTTAAGAAATGACGGTCATGGGAAATGATAATCATGGTACAATCTCGTTGGTTTAATACATCTTCAAGCCATTTGATTGTATAAATATCCAAGTTATTGGTTGGCTCATCAAGAAGCATGATATCAGGGTCTGAAAACAAGACTTGGGCAAGCAAAACTCGAAGTTTAAAACCCGGTGCAATTTCTGACATAGGGCCATAATGCTGTGCAGTATCAATACCTACACCCATTAATAATTCACCTGCTTTAGATTCTGCTGAATAACCGTCCATTTCAGCAAATTCGGTTTCAAGATCAGCCACTTTCATGCCATCTTCTTCGCTCATTTCTGGTAAGCTGTAAATTCGGTCACGTTCTTGTTTGATTTCCCACAATTCTTTATGACCCATTATTACAGTATCTATTACCGAATACTCTTCATAGGCAAATTGGTCTTGATTTAGTTTTGCTACACGCTCATTGGGATCAGTACTAACGTTACCAGAAGAAGGTTCAAGTTCACCACTTAAGATCTTCATAAAAGTAGATTTACCACAACCATTTGCACCAATTAAACCATAACGGTTTCCCTCGCCAAACTTCGCAGAAATGTTTTCAAATAATGGTTTAGCACCAAATTGCATGGTGATGTTAGCTGTACTAATAATAGCGCTACCCTCCAAGGGGAAATCAAGAAATTTAATTGGCGGGAGTTTAAACTATAAACGGTGTTTTTTCTATGAATTATTGGTGTACTAAATCATCAAAGACAGCATTCATAATACGACTAATTCCATCTTATAAAACGGCTTTGCTTGTATGTTATACAAAAGAAAACGATGAATATTTATTTTTTGAATATAGCAATTGTAAAGATTGCGTATACACTCAATAGATAACAGCAAAGTGTAATAGCTAGTTTTAGTGTATATGGCGATAAAAATGTCTACTCGTTTGTAATTAGCCATCACTGAAAAATATAAATACCTCAAAGTGTCTAGTGACCTATTGGATCTAAAAATGAATAAAACTGGTACTTATATTTCGTTGCTTGTGACTAGTCTTTGGATTCTTCCCCAACATGCAGTGTGCGATGAACAAGAACTTATATTCGATTTATCAATTGAAGAACTACTTGAAATCAATATAACTGTTGCTTCTTCGAAGCTAGAAAAGTTAACGGATGCACCTGCAATTATTTCTAGATACAACCGTCTCGATTTAGAGAAAATGGGCATAACGACGCTGCGAGAAATGTTTAACTTTATTCCAGGTGTAATTGTGCAAGACTCTTTAGGTGGTTGGGCCTCAGTACAAATACGAGGTATTGACGAAGCATTTAATCAAAAAGTACTTTTTCTATTAGATGGTGTGCCTTATCACCAACCCTCTCACTCTAGCATTCCAATGGAAGGTGTTCCCTGGGAAGCAATATCACATGTTGAAGTAATTAGAGGCCCTGGCGCCGTGTTTTTTGGTTCCCAAGCATCAGGTGGTGTTTTTAATGTTGTTACTAAGAAGCAAAGTGAAACTAATACTGCATCTATTAAAGCTGGCTCACATGGGATGCTTGAGGCGAGCGGATATGCAATCAAAGAAATTTCTGACACACAAAGCATATATGCTGCTGTTGAAACAAGAAATGAAGATGGGTATCACTCAACTTATCACCTGAATTTTCCTGATGTAGGCGAAATTACAGACGATGTACAAAGAGAGTTAACTAAACAATCCGCGCTGGTACGGTATATTAACAAGAATTTAGTCGTTCAACTTCATGCTTTTTCTGACAAAACAATTGGTATGAATGATTCATATACTGATGAAAATACATTACAACCACTAACGCTAAAAACAGAAGGGTATCTCGTTCATATAGAAAATAGTTGGCAATTAGATCAAAGTAGGTTTGCTACTTTTATTGATTATAATTTTTATACATTAAGTATTCGCCTTAACAACTTGTTTGGACCAGGCGTAGATGCCATCGCAAAAAAAGACAACGGGGGTAAAGATGATTTCCGCTTAAGGTATGGTGGAAGTTGGGCATATAACTTTAATGAATCTTTTGACTTTGTCGCAGGTATTGAAAATGAAACTCGCTCAAGAGACTCATATCGAATATACGCTTTTGATTCGCAAAAGGATCCACTAGTTAATTTAATGGATAAAGGTAAAACAGATGAATTCTCCGCCTATACACAGTTAGACTATAACTATCAAAATTGGCGATTTCTTATCGGTGCGCGTTTCACTGACAATGAATTTAGCGGTAAAAAAACAACCCCTCGGGCAGCGATTGTTTATCAACTTGATGAGCATCAATCATTAAAAGCACTTTACTCTACGGGCTTTAACTCCCCAAATCCAACACAAACGAGTATTAGTCTGCCTGGTAATTTAGAAGGAAACCAAAACCTAACAGCTGAGATTGTACAAACATACGATATAGCATATTCCTACTCAAATGCTAGTATGCTATTTGTAGCAAACGCTTATTATCTTAAGGCGGATGACTTTATACAAAAAAGGTATAGTGAATCCCTCAATGCGATTTCTTTCTTTAACGAAAGAAGCTTTGAACGTAAAGGTGTAGAACTCGATTTTCAAAAAGCGACTGATTTAGGTAAGCTTTTCGTTAACTTGGCTTATCAGTTTGATGGTAATGAAATAAAAACAAACGACGCCGCAGCAATAAAAACACCAAAATTAACAGTAAGTGCAGGTGCTTACGCTAATTTTTGGGAAAATCATAGCTTGGGAATGGAGATTTCATATATTGGGGAACGACAAGATATTAATGGGTATTCTGTTGTAAATACTAATTACACAGCAAGATTTGAAAATGTTGATTTTTTTGTTGTTATTCGTAATGTTTTTGACCAAGAAATTCAAAATCCAGATACATTATCGTTAACTAGCCCACTTGTTGCACGAGGTGTTGAAGGTGTAAATACCCAATTAGGTGTTAGATTTAAATTTTAATTCAGATTCTTTACAATCATTTCAATGTGAATAAAAAATTACGTCTTACTAGCAGTATTTGTAACATCAAATAATGGCCTTTGTTTGCATTAGACAAAGTTGTTTTTTTAATCACAAGTTACTTACTATTCATCGTTGCAACAGAATCAAAGTCGTTAAGATTGACAGGCACTTCTCTTGCTCTGAAAAATAAAATTATCTTTGTAGGGTATAAAAAATAGCCTCTGTATCGACAGCGTTGTGTTCTTAAAATATTGAAAGTGAGTAGCGCTAAATAACAGATATAACAACATACAATAAACCCGATAAAAGTTGAGGTTAAAATATTTAAACTTATAAAATAAAACAGAACACCAATGAGTAAACTGCCATATTTTTGCTGTTTATAGCCTGGATATCGGTGGTATTGAAAGTAATCAAGTCGATTCATGTACCAATTCCCACGCTTAGAGCCAGATTCATTTAAAAACTTACTTTCTCGAAAGTCGTTAAACATACAAAACCTCGATTGACATGCAGAAGGAATACACACTACCCCATCTTTCAAAACAAATATAAGTATACTCAATCTTCGTTAATAGACTAATTTATATTTGTGATTAGCTTACGATAGGATACTACGCAATGTAATCCTTGAAGGTACATTATTAAACAGAAATTTTGATAAGCTACAACCATTACTCTTAATTAATATAGTTTAACTGTGGTTTGCCTTTTTTTAACAAATTTAGGTATGATGTGTTCTTTATTGTATTATTCATATTCCCAAACTTCATTACTAACTCGCGTAAACCCTATTTTACTGAGTAGTTTTTGAGAAGAATAATTAGCCTCATCAACATTTGCATAAAATGACGTGATAATAGGTTTTAGTATATGCTTATGAGCCTTGTTTATAACAAGGTAGTTTAACACCTCAAACATATACCCTTGATGCCAAAACTTTGTGGCTAATTCAAACCCTACCCAGGCTTTCCCGTCTTTAATATCATACAAACCAACACTGCCCATAATCTCATGGGTTTGGTTGTTAATAATAACAAATCGAATACCGCTTTGTTCATAGTAGCAAGCTAAGTCATATTGAATCATCTGTTTAACATCATCACGACTTAAAGGGAAATCGTAATCATTAAACTGTGCAACCTCTGGCTCATTTAAAATAGCGAACAAAGCCTTTGCGTGTTTATGAGTAATCAAACTCAGCGAAATTCGTTCAACACTTAACTGTTTAAACATGATAAAAATAATTTTAAACTTTATAGGCTGTTATTATTACCTTAAGATACACAGCACACAAGCACTAAGGTAAATGGAATGAGCGATAGTTTTAAAGTAATTCAACCTACAACCACCGTATATTGTCCAAAAAGAGGCGAAGGCTGGACCCTAACAGGCATTACCAGTATCGAAGAGTTTACCTCTGTGATGTTTGATGGCGTGCGTTATACCCTACCCGCCAGAGAAATTGTTGAGCAATTACTCCCAAATCAACTTGCTAGAGAAAGCAGCAATACAACAACCGACTAAAAGCCGGTAATTAAAATGTCAGCACAATTAGGGTTTGTGTTTTAAAACAAAGCTTCATTATATGTGTGAAGCTTTTCGATATTGAATATCTTGATGCTATTTAGTTCAGATTGTTACGGCGGCCAAATCAAATCAGGATGATTTCTTGTTTTTTGGAAAGACACCAAACCAAAATGCCATTTCAAGAACAAAACCTGTAATAATAAAAATAAACACCCCTGATGAAATACCATACGAATAACTTGCGATTGCAGCTATAACCAATGCAGCCATAATCAACACACGTGTTAATGTGCTCATACTATAACCTCTGAAATGTTAAAGGTGATTGTAAAAATCATATAACTAATGATTAATCTATCCTAATAGCTCATCAAGTTACTGTCTATATATTTAATGTTACTGATTATTTCAGCCTACAAAATTTAAATATGGTCTCAAAATCAGCATAGCGTTAATAAATCAATTTAAGAAAAAATAAGCGAATTCTGTTACTTGAAGATAATTTATGTTTTATGCGATAAAGTAAACCCACAAGCTAGTATGTGCCTATAACTTTTTTACACAAAAACAGTATTAACAAACAAAAAACGAGACCACTATGACAATAACTAACAAAAACAGCGTTGTAATATTAAGTGCAGTGCGCACTGCCATCGGGGGTTTTGGTGGTAGCCTTAAAAATTTTACACCTGCAGAGCTGGGAACACTGTGTGCAAAAGAGGCCTTAACTAGATCAAAGCTGTCGCCGAATGAAATTGGCGCGTGTGTCATCGGTAAAGTAATTCATAACGGCCCTAAAGATGCTTACCTTTCGCGAGTAATCGGTTTAGACGCAGGGCTACCAATCAGTAGCCATGCAGTTACACTCAATCGATTATGTGGCTCTGGACTTGAAGCAATTATTCAAGCGGCACAGCAAATTCAATTAGGTGACGTTGATGCGGCCTTAGCAGGAGGTGCAGAAAGTATGAGTAGCTCTGCGTATTCCCTTGCCAGTAATCGTTGGGGACAAAAAATGGGTAACAGCATAATGGTTGATGAGCTTACCACTACATTACAAGACCCATGGGATAATAACCCAATGGGCATAACCGCTGAAAACATTGCAGATAAATATTCTATAACACGTGAAGCGCAAGATGCATACGCAGCACAAAGCCACCATAAAGCGGCTAACGCCATTGCTGCTGGCCATTTTAAAGAACAAATTGTGCCTATCGAAATTAAATCACGTAAAAGCACACATATCTTTGATACCGACGAGCATGTTCGCGCCGAGACAACACTCGACAAGCTAGCGTCTTTAAAACCGTATTTTAAGCACGATGGTACTGTTACCGCCGCTACTTCATCAGGCATCAATGATGGCGCAGCCATGTTAGTACTTATGTCAGAACAAAAAGCCATTCAACAAGGTTTACACCCTCTGGGGCGATTGATTGGTTATGCCAGAGCAGGTGTTGACCCTACTTTAATGGGTATTGGCCCTATTCCTGCTGTACAACACGTAATGGAAAAAACTGGATTAACCATTGAGCAAATGGATGTCATTGAATCAAACGAAGCCTTTGCCGTACAAGCACTGTGTGTTGCTAGCGAATTAAACTTCCCAGAAAAAAAAGTAAACCCTAATGGCGGTGCGATTGCACTCGGCCACCCGGTTGGTGCCACTGGTGCTATTTTAACGACTAAGTGTTTGTACGAACTTAAACGTACTAACGGTAAGTACGGCCTAGTCACTATGTGTATCGGTGGCGGGCAAGGCATAGCCGCTATTTTTGAAGTGCTTTAAATTATTAAAGCGCAATAATGGCTTAATGATTAGGTTACTTATGAATCACAAACAATAAGCAATGGCTCATTAAGGCTTACTAAGGCTTACTAAGGCTTATTATAACTTGATGTTTGAAGTCCAGTTTGGCCTCAGTTCTTTGTTTTTGTCGAACGACGTTAGCTAAATACGCTAGGATGATCTTTAAATAATAGTGACCTGTATTAAACCTAACGTAAAAAAGATGACTATTCCTATGGGTTTATTGTTAAAAATAAACCTTAATAAATAGTTTAATTAGCTATAAAAAGACGATGATTGAAATTTAAACTTTAATGGTCATTGACGTATAAAAAGCAATTAAAGCTATTGCCTTATTATTTTAGATACCAATCCGTTTAATGCTAAACGTGCCTAACTCCTCGTGCTCCCAACCAAAACTAACATAACTCCCCGTAGATTGAGTCGTAGTTAAATTACCCGTTAAATGTTTATAAGCATCACAAATATTATTACGGCCTATGATGAGTCTGTCACCGTTTAGTTGATAGGATAATTCTTGTTGAAGCATTACCATAGAAGTATCAGGATAAAACTGATTTCTTTGTGGAGAATAAGAGATGACGTTAATTTTCTTCCATTCCCCGCCTAAACAAGATTCTACATTGTTAGCATGAAATTCTATTTTTAATTTAGCTATGACTGAAGCATTAAGATCATAAACCTCTAATGCCCATTTGCCATCTAACCTGCTATCTAATGCAGAAAACTTCAAATATACAAGCGCAGTAATAATAGCAATGAATGAAAAGAAAAGAATTTTATTCATGATCCCCTACTCTCACTTAACCTCTGTCAACTAACACGCAAAAATTGCGACAAAGGAACGAAAGTCTGTTCTTTTATCCCACGAGCTTGCTTTTTAACTATACTTTACACCCAAACCTCATTTTCGGCCGTAAGTTCACTAACTGATCCGCCAGTGTTAACCACGCCTTTTGGCTCTACAATCATAATCTTACATTCACTACTTGCAACAGGCCTATGTTCAATACCTTTCGGTATCACAAACATTTCCCCTGAATTAAGAGTAACAACCCCGTCACGAAATTCGATATTTAAACTGCCTTCAATAACAATAAACACTTCATCTGTCTCAGGATGGTCGTGCCAAACAAATTCTCCTTCAACTTTTACTAATTTAAATTGATAGTCATTCATTTGTGCAATCACACGCGGAGACCAATACTCTGTAAATTTTGAGAACTTATTTTTAAAGTTGATAGCTTCAAACATCATTTTGTCTCCATACTTTGAATTCTGTTAACTTGCCAGGTAATTGGCGATAATAGAGTTGGTAAAAATGAGCGATGAAGGGTCAAAAACCAACCATTCAATCATTACTTACCGCTTATTAGGCATTTTTTCCAATTGCCATTAAAACAGGCATATTCCCTTTTGAACTACTCATTATAAAAGGACTATTCACGGTCGTATTTACAAAGCCATTTGCTACAAAAGCTTGTTTAACTCTTTTTTCTGACAACCCCCTATCCGCTGACTCATCATTAGAAAGCCAATCCCATTGAACGAACAAACCATCTTTTTTTAGTAGGGATTTTAATAAACTCAATGTTGCTTCATAATCAGGTAAGAAACCGCATACAGATGATGCCACGATGAGATCAAATTTGTTTCCTAGAACCGGAGAATTTTGGACTAATTTATCTGATAGATAATCGGAGATAGACGATACATTATTTAGCGCCTTCTTATCCAAATGCTTTATCATTTCCGAAGAGGGATCAATCGCAACGATACTTTTCACTGTTGGACTCAAAAGCTGAGTTAAGGCGCCTGTACCACAGCCAAAATCAAGGACAGTTAGACCATTAATATTGATATTATTTACAAGCTCTTTAAATGCCTTTTTTGCATACTCTTCAACGGATGGGTCTACATCCCAATTTTCAGCATAGTCGTCCCACTCATTACTCAAAGTACTCTCCAACAATACAGTGTTTAACTCAATGCCTAATCGGCCTGTAAGTTAACACGTTTTAAACTTATTTTTAGTGATTGTTCACCATAGCCGACTTCCTTTTTTGCTTCAATCAGTTCCGTGTATTTTCCGTAAAATATAAAATGCCGAAGGTACTAGTAACTCATGCCGCTGAGCTGACAAAAAAAATGGGCTGTCGCATTCAGTTACAGCCACACATTTTCAGGCTAGTACGCAACAAAGTAAAAGATTAATCATCACCTAGAAACATATCTTCGTCTTCGGTTTCGTGAGACAAGTCATCGTTTAATTCATCTACATGAATGATTTGACTGTCAGCATAGTAAACGGCGGCGGGCGCTGAGTAATTAGGCACATTGTCATAGCTAAACACACTGTAATATTTAGCTATTTGACTATTACCAAAGCGGTCGACTGTGAAATCGTCTTTTCCACCATAAATTTTTACCCCATCAAAGGGCGATTTCGGAGGGTGAAAACGGTTACGAACCACAAACGAGCCAACAAAATCAGGGTGTTCGGGGTTTTTCCAACTTAGTTTAACTGCGCTATTTTCATGGCAAACATTAAGGTTTGTCGGGGCTTCAAGGGGGTACTTTCGCCGTGCGATGGTGTTGATCACCAGCTTAGCTTGTAACTCATCATCTATGGGGTACCAATCAACTAAAACATTGCTTGCTTGTGAAGCCGCGGTAGCACGGATAATAAAATAAAAGGGTTTATTTTGCGCGTGTAGACGCTCCAGTGCTTGGCGACTGTAGCTATCAAACATAAAGTATTGCTGGCTTTGATCGCGCAATTGCTCAATGCTGACCTCATACCCAATATACTCTATTTTCTCACGCTGTTTTACACTGGCATAATCCACATCTTCTAATTCAACCAGTTCAATAGTAAAACGAATATCTTTGCCGCCAAGTTTGTCACCTTGTTTATGGCTATGGTTAAGGACTAAATATGCCTCGGTTATCACGGTACAATCGGGATCTGGTAAAACATCGAGGGCAAATGCCAATTGACCGTAAATAATTTTACCTTCGCTATCAAACCCAGAAGCCAATTTATCTGCCACGACATTGTCTGGGTAAATGGTATTGAGACTCGCCGGTAGCATTTCAATGGGCTGTTGTACTTTTGAATAGATCAACTCTAAATGCGGGCGATAATGCAACCCACTGCCAAAGGGGCCGTAGCCGATATCAAATTGCATCATTTGTGAGTCATTACCTCGCGGCAAAGTAGTTGGTCCTTTAATACGAAGTAACAAAGCGCGCTGGGCTGACTGCTCCAGTTGTTGGCAAATATGCTGTAATTGCTCACGTTCAACGCCATTGAATGCCCATTGGCTCCAAATACCTTGGGTCATTTTATCTGATTCAATGGTATGACCCAAACTGCACACGCTTGGCGCATTCGCAATCGCATGGTAATCGTAAATATCGTCCAATGCGTTGGCATCCAGTAAATCAATGGACCACTGGCCATATTTTTCTATTTTGGCTGCGACCCGGTTCATTGGGTAGAGTAAAAAACGGGCATGTTTGATCACCGCATCAATCGGTAAATTTCCTAAATCAAACCGGATCACCCCATAACAAACCCCACGCTTTTGGTTGACGCCAATAAACATCGAATTATAGCCAAAATGTTCTTTATTTTTAGATAAGTAGTTTGCACCTAAGTAGCCAACATCGGCTTTATTTGGAAACAAGGTCAGCGAAAACTCGTCATTTGCTAAAGCTGTTTTTAAGCGCAGTTCAGGACTAAAGGGCGACTTTATTTTGGTGACTTTATCAACTGCGCGGATATTATAAAAATAGTGCTGGCCGCTTTTTAGCTGAACATCGGTAAAAAAGGACGAGCGCGTAATGGCCACCAGCGTTTGTTCATTGCACATGTTTTTATTGCTTTGACTGCGATAAATCTCAAAATACAAATCATCTTTTAACGGGTAAACCCACTCAAGGGTGATGCTGTCGGCACCAAGCTCACGAATAGTAAAACCTTCGACTCGTTTAGGCGCAAGTGCAGAGTAATTAATCGCCTCGCCTAACGCATGAATAAGCGCCGGAATATTCTCATCAATACTTTGCGACATGTTTTGCATGTAATCAGGAATATTGCGCGTGCCCACCTCAACCACAGTCGCTAAAATTCCTAATGAGTAATAATACTCGCGACCACTGCCTCGAATGAGGTTGGCGGGCGGTTTACCCCGATGAATCCCGTATTGTCGGCCCGTCACTTTTTTTATTTCGCAGTTCATATTGGCACACAATACATTTAAGTCTGTGCCTTCTATTTCGACCTCATGATTGAATTTATGGGCCGGAAAAAATACATTACCTTGCGAGTGGTAATCCAATGCTAAGGTGATATTACGATGCGCCAGCACAAAATCACGAATTGCTTGTGTTTCGGGCTCCGAAAATGCATGAGGACCGCCATACGTATTGGCACTGCTGTCGTTGCCTTGGCGAAATTTAGAGGCGAAATTACGGTTTAAATCGACACCAAAAGTGCCATCGCCATTGTTACGGCGATTCTTACGCCAAAATGAAAAGTGATTACGCGAATACTCCAACCCATCCGGATTCAAACACGGCACTATGTACAAGGTATTGCGAGTGAGCGCGTTCATCAACTTTGGGTTAAAGCGATAATTATCAATAATATATTTAATAAATTTAATCGCCAGCTCATTACCAATCCATTCTCGCGCATGGATAGTCCCTGTGTACAACAAGGCAGGCTTTTGATCCGCATAGGCAACATCTTGCGAAATTGTTGCCATCATAATGGGCCGCTTTTCCCACGTTTCACCAATGCTTTGGAGGCGGATCAGGTTAGGATGTTCACTCATCGCTTGCTGTAAAAAAGCAATTGTTTCTTGATAGGAGGTATATTGAACTTTCATAAGGCTGCTTCTTGTGGTTTAAACTTAGCAGGCAGCCTCAACGTGTTCAGCTGCCCAGCAATCAAGCAATTAGCGCTGTTGGCTAAATTGCTGCCAGTGAGAGGTGATCATCGCAAGTTTTTTCGCTTTAACATTTTTCACTTCGCACAACTTATGTGGGTTGTGGGTCAGTGCATCGACCACCCCTTGCGTGCCGAGGGCTTCTAAAATATCTGCCGCCATTTTCTCACCAATGCCTTTTATCCCGGTAAAAAAGTCCATCAAGCTCAAATGTGAAATGGCATTCGCATCGTCTTCTGTTTCAAGGACCAGTGAGTCAGTACTTTCATCTTGCCCAACAGGAGCTGATAAGCCGCTGTTGTTATCGCTAGGGTGATTTAAGCGCCAATTATCTTGAAAATTCCAAACGTCACTCGGCCACTCCTCTTGATTTCTTTGCTGTACATCCATCAAAGGGTAACCCCATTCATCGACCTGCTTAAATAGCTCATTACTATCGCAACTTGGGGTATATTGGCCAAAAGTAATGTGGCGCATAGTGCGCAACAGTTGCGGGTTAATTTTACCAAGCTCTTCCCAATTCCACATTGGAATATGCGGCAATTGGAATTGCCCGTTAGAGTACTTCCACATCAAGTATTGACCAATCCAATCACGAATATACGGAAAGGCAGCAAAGGCCGTCGCGCACTCTAAAATATAAATTTGGCCGTTTTTACCCAACGCAATATCACACGCCCAATACTCTGCATTGGCTGCTTTTGAGGTTTCGACTGCAAGTTTTAATACACTTTTTGGCACATTTTGGTAATCCATGCTGCCACCTTGGCTGGTGTTGGTAAGCCATTCGCCTTCTGGTGGGCGACGCCAAAACGCACAGACCGGTTTGTGACCAATCAGCATCACGCGAATATCGGCTTGCATCGGCACAAAATCTTGCACATACACCGGATAATATTGGCGTTTATTGAGCAACGCTTTAGCGTCGGCATAACTGTCTACTTTATGAACAAAATAACCACCATAATTAGACGGCCCAAATGAGCGCTTGATGATTTTAGGGTAAGTGGCCGTTTTTAAGAATTGTTCTGCTTGCTCTGGTACGTAAAAAATACGGGTCGATGGCGCGGGTAATTCATATTTATTACAAAAATGGGTCACGTTTTCTTTTGATTTATTGGCGAACTGCGCATCTAATGACGGCACAAACTCAACATGTGGCAAAGCTTTGGCGATTTCTCGGAACGTTTCATAAGCCGTCGCAGGAATATTACCAATCAACACCTCGATTTTTTTCGTTTTCACTTCGTTAATAAAGCGCTGTTTGTCTTTGCCCCAACGATATGTCACTTGCTCGATTTTATTCGGCCATCCTTTGAAATTAGATTTATCAAAAAATCGCATCACATGGTTTAAATACAAAAACCCTAATTTGGGCAATGAAGACTGATTTTTCATAATTTAGGCAACCTTTGAATGATGTTTGATAACACTGCGTTCGATAAGATTAGTGATCGCTTCTACTTTGCGCTGGTTAAAGTTTAGGCCTAGCTTTTCCTGTTCGGGAGTTGCAAACGCGGGAATACCATTAATTTCGAGTACCACATACTGCTCGCGTTCACGATCATAAATTAAATCAACACCGGCAATCTCAAGCCCCATTAACGACGCTGCTTTAAGCGCAATGTCAACTACTTCATCGTTTGGCTCACGAACAAATACACTGCCGCCAGAGGTAATGTTGGTTTTCCAATCATCGGCTGGGGCTTGTCGGCCATAACAACCAATGTATTGACCATCAACAATATCAACGCGAAAATCAGTGTTGTCATAATCAATAAATCGCTCTAGGTAGAAATAACGTAAATCAGTGCGACTTAAAAAAGGCAATAGCATGTCTAAGGCTTGCTCACTTTCGATTTTTACGATGCCAACACCGCCCCAGCCATCGGTTGGTTTGTACACTAATCGCCCGCCCCACTCACGAATTGCCGCTTTTAAACCATCAGTATCGTTTTTATGACACAGGCGGTAATCTGGTGTATTGATGCCATGGCTGTTGAGTAAATGAGAAGTTTTGAACTTATCTTCCGATAACGCAAACGCAGTATAATTATTAATGGTAGGAATTTGCTGGCTAATCGCTTCGTATAAATACAACTGAAATTGCGATTGCTGTCCCGCGTTGTAGCTTAAAAACAAATCCAGATCTTCCATGACTTGTTTGTTACAAAAAATTTTGCCATCGCGGGCAAATGCATCACGAAGATTTAACCCAGTAATACAGTCGATGTTCCGTTCGGCCAATGCCGTGACTAATTGTTGCTCAATTGCGGCTCCACCACCATTTTGGTATAGCCACAGCCCTACCTGTGCTTTCATACTTAACTCCCTTGCAGCGTAAATTGTCTTTATGTCGTCATAATGTGCCTGTCACTTTGCGAACAGCTTAATAAATCAAAGTGGCTAAAAATTATTCGACCTTATTAAACCTCGCCTTTATGACAATTCGTTGAAGCAATACAAAACAACTAAATAGTTAATATAACCGTCACCTAACTGCAACCTTATGATCGCTTATCTGTAATTAAATAAAGGCGTTTACGGTACTTACTTTGGCACCTTTATAAGGGATTATCACTATGACACACCTAATCGATTTTTCTGAGTTGGCTAAAATGGTCAACTGCAATTCATACAGCAAAAACAAAGCGGGCATTGATGAAAACGCAGACATATTTAAAACCTGGATGCACCCCTTAGGTTTTAGTTGTCAAACCTTTGCCCGAGAGCACATCGGCAACCATGTATTGTTTAGCTCAGCGAAAACCGCAGGCAAAAAAATCCTACTATTGGGACACCTCGATACAGTTTTTCCACCCAATACCTTTGTCAATTTTAATGAAGACGACCTTTGGGTATACGGTCCAGGTGTGTGTGACATGAAAGGCGGAAACTTTGTCGCGCTTAATGCACTGCGCCAGTTAAAAGCCACCTTAGGTGAAATTCGCAATGTTGATATGTTGCTAGTCAGTGACGAAGAAACCGGCAGTGACGACAGTAAGCATTTATCCAGCAAACTGGCAAAAAACTACGACTACTGTTTTGTGTTTGAAGCCGCAGGACCACAACATGAAATTGTTATCGCCCGAAAAGGTGTGGCCACTTTTACCATCGCACTCACGGGTAAAGCAGCCCATGCTGGTAATCATTATCAGCAAGGCATTAACGCGAATCTAGCCGCTGCTAAAATGATCATTGAATTAACAGAGTTAACCGATTTAGATAAAAATACCACAGTAAATGTCGGCAAAATGAACGGAGGAATTGGTGCCAATACCATTTCGCCCAGCGCGCAATTGATTGTAGAAGCCCGCTTTACCTGTATTCAAGAAAAGCATCGCTTACTCGAAGACATTGCGCATCTGGTCGATCACCCCCGTGTGCCCGGCGTTGAAGTGAGTATCAGTGGCGGTGTACAACGGGATGTCATGTCGCCATCAAAAGGGCAAATACAACTCGTGGATACCATCAGCTCGGTGCTTGGCCACCCTCTTAAAACCGAGTCTCGAGGCGGTGTAAGCGATGCCAATACCATGTCAGCGGCAGGGCTGATCACGCTCGACGGATTTGGCCCCTTAGGCGATGGGGATCACACCATTCATGAGCGTGCCGAAAAAGCGAGTTTTATCCGACGAGTTCATGAAATGAGCCAAATATTATTGCACTTTTGCGGCCAAAGTCAGGTTCATAAACTGACCGATAACACTATTGAAGCAAGCACCGTTTAATACATAATGGAAACAAACGTGGTAATCAAAAAGCCAAAAGAGTCCGTAATGGCTCAGCAGGTTTCAGGCGATTGCTGCCTATATTAGCCACATAAACGCCCTGCCTTATCTTGGTATTCAATGAGCTTCCAGGATAAGGCATCAATCATTTTGGCTGTGCGTTTTCATAACGTTATAACCTCGTGAGTACAAGTCATCAAATATAAAAACAATAACCTGACCATTTCATTTACTCCAAGTCGCGAATAATTTATAAATTGAGATCAAATCTGTAAGCTAGAACAGAAAAACCTACAGACTAACCCCTCTGTTTTTACAATTTTTTCTAAATGAGCAAGCGAGTACATCAGAATATTCTCATAACAATTAAGTAACTTCTGATACTACTAAAGAACCAACCCTGTTAAATTTTAAACAGAGTCTATACGTGGCTTCTCACTAAACAGGGTTTACAACTATCATGAAAAATTCATCCGTGTCGCTATTAGCGGTATCTACAACAGCGTTACTTACATTCGTTCAACCAGCTCACGCTAATCAATGTGAAGGCCAATTATACGGCATAAATGCAGGGCGAGGTGATACTGCTCTTGTATTTAAGTTAAATGAATATACACAAACGGTTCAAGCTCATTCTCGTGCAAAGTTTAGCTCATCTGCCCTTGCTCACATAAAAGAATCAAACCGCTTATACTATATATCTGCACCGCGCCCATTAGCGTACAAAGTAGATGTTGACCATCTAGACTTTAACGCGACAGAGCTCAAGTCATTGCCCATTAATGGGAGTAAATTTAAATATATAAAACTCGCTTATGTCGATTTAAATACAAATGAGCATGTTGAGGTTGGTCGTACTAAAAATATGTACCGCTTAACGTATGACGAAAAAAATGACCGTTTAA
This sequence comes from Pseudoalteromonas sp. H105, assembly GCF_001469215.1. GTDB lineage: Bacteria > Pseudomonadota > Gammaproteobacteria > Enterobacterales > Alteromonadaceae > Pseudoalteromonas. The sequence goes on along the minus strand of NZ_LOFH01000001.1, from coordinate 471,585 downwards.
TCGGTTCATATAAAAATAAGTTATATGCAATATCGCCTCAGAACGCTGAAACAACATTGCTTGGGAACATATCTGGATTAGAAAATGATTCAGGAATTTGGCGAGGAGACATGGTTTATAAAGAGTCAGAACTTGTTTTAGTAACAAGCTCATCAGTTTACTCAGTTGATTTAGAGTCGCTCTATGCCAGTAAATTGTCAGACCACAACTTGTCGACTGTAACAGGTGCAGCGGTTAATCACCAAGGAGACATTTTACTCAGCCGGACTATGCTAACAGACCTTGGGCACTCAAATAAATCGCAACTTTACAAGTTAAATACAAACACCGGCAATACGTGTCATGTAGCAGACCTACCTGTACGTATAAATGATTTAGCAACCAATTTTAATGAGTCAACATCGTGTTACTCTGCACCTATATGTAGTGTGTCTGACATACCGACTATTACGCTTACGGCTATTACAGATTCAGTGACAGAAGGTGATACTTTAAGTTATGAATTGCAATTGAGTAACACATTTGAACAAGATGCCCAAATTTTCGTTTCAACCACGCAAGGAACAGCAAGCAGTAGTGATTATATTTATACAAACCAAACTGTAACAGTGCCTGCTGGCCAAACGTCATACACGATTAATATCGATACTATTGATAATGAAGAGTACAGTGAAAATAAAGAATTTACACTTAACGCTATTGGCCAAAGTAATGTAACAGGAACAGTCGCAGCTCCTGCGTATATTTTAAACGACGATGAGCAGTGTGTGCCTGACAACTACACACGTATAAATTATTCTTTTGTATCTGAGAGCGCTGGGTATGACAATGATTGGGGAATTAAGGTAAATGGGCAATATATTAAGCTACTCGATGAACGTGGCGCTGCAGGCTTCTATGATGTCAAAGCAAGTGACTCAATCACCTATGTTTTAGCCGTCAACGGAAACGCCAATAAACTAAATACTAGATACAAAAAGCATGGTGATAAGCAATATTGGGAAGACCAAAATGATCATGACTACAACGACTTTGTAGTAAAAGTTACCACTCAACCCATCCAATCTGGGTGTAATTGATCGTTCACTAAAACAAAAAGCTTATAAGTTAAGCCAGCTCTTTAGGTTAATGAGCTGGCTGCGTTTTTATAACGTGAAAATCAGTAATTATTTAGCGGTAACGGATTCTACCTGACGAATACTTGCAGAAATACAATACATTTGCTCACCAAAAAATGACCAAAAGCAAAACAAGGTAGCCCAAACAAGTAAAAGAATGCTTTTAAACGAGTAACTGTCTCTTTCTTATGTTTAAATCCAAAGTTTCCAGCGATATAGATTACCTTGGGTTTCTGATGCCAAAACAACATAGCTGTCTGTTAAATATTTAAGATGTTTAGCATTTAAGTCTATGTCAATTTTAAAGCCTGATAAATAATCAGCGTTAAGTTGATAGCTAACCATCGTATCATGGTGTTCCCAGTGGTAAATTTTCATGAAGTATTCTTTAGCTGCTTTTTCAGTACGAAATGAGAATACCAATTCAAATTTACCAGATTCTAATTCAGGATAGACTTTTCCTATTGACTCAACTATCGTTTCGATTCTATCCATGCTTACCTGACACCAAATAAATTCATATGGCGTTCTTTATTCAAACCATGGTGCATATTCACACCAAACGTTATTATTGGATGCATAGTCATATTTAAAGTGAGTTTAAAAATAATAACACTCGGTTTTTGAATAAAAAGATCAAGAAAACACAGCTGCCTGCTTGACCGGAACTTTCAAATGGGTGACCCATGTTGTCTTTGATGGGTATTGGCCCTATTCCTGCGGTACAACAAGTAATGGAAAAACTGGATTAACCATTGAGCAAATGGATGTTATCGAATCAAACGAAGCCTTTGCAGTGCAAGCACTCTGCGTAGCTAACGAGCTTAATTTCCCTGCTGATAAAGTAAACCCAAATGGCGGCGCAATTGCACTTGGTGCACCCAGTAGGTGCAACAGGGGCTATTTTATCGACCAAATGCCTTTACGAGCTTAAACGTATTAACGGTAAGTACGGGTTAGTCACTATGTGCATAGGTGGTGGCCAAGGCATAGCCGCTATTTTTGAAGCACTTTAAAGTATTACGGAGCAAATATAACTTAAAGATTAGGTTACTTATGAGCCACCATCAATAAACAATGGCTCATAAAGGCTTGTTTTGATTTGATATCTGAAGTCCAGTTTGACCCCATGTTGACCTGAGATGCTATAGGTTAAAAATATAAATGGTCAATGCTAAAAAACTATAAATCGATGTCGAAATCCCCCCCACTATCCTTGCTCCCCGATAAACGTTTAAATAAACGTCCAAGTGTACGGAAAAACCAAATAACAAATTCAATAGGAAACTCAATGACAAACTCTAGTACATCAAATATGGCGTTTTCTGAATCGCGCTTACCACGCTTTTTACTTGGCCAAATGCTGTAAGCGAATAGATAAAAAATAAAACCTGCGAGCATGTCTTTCCAGTCGAACTGTAAGAAAAACATACTAATAATGAGTGATGTACCTGCGATGAAGCTTAAGGTGGCTAACGTTATCCTTAAAAAATCCATATATGTTTAATCCTTAAAGCAACTTACAAACCAAAGGGTGTTGTATGTATAATTAATTTTTATTAATGAATTAAGCATAACTGAGAAAAAGTTATAAAAAAACAATAAACAATACCTGATCCTAACCGATTTGTTTGAATAGTTTCGTATTCTTTAAACACTTTGATGTCTGAAGTCGAGGTTTGAACCCAGTTACTCTTTTATTTAAGACAAACGCATAACGTCAAGCTTTGTTAATTGGAGTCACGTCCACTCTAGCTCTGCATAAGTTTTCTTATCATGTTCTGGGAAATCTGTGGTGTATTCACCCCAGCCCATATATTCATAATACTGGGTCATAGCTTCAAAGTTTGATGAAGCTTCGCAAGTCCAAGTAAGTTTAGCCCCTGACTCTAAAAGTTTGCGAGCCCCGTAGCCTTGAGGGCCAGATAGGCAAAACGTTTGCTCATCCTCATTTTCTATCCAGAGTTCATGTTTCATAAATATTGGCATTTAAGTGGATACGGATCCTATTTAGGTGCTGGAAAACACATACGCCCTACGATGAATCAACTTACTTAACGGCATTGAAAAGTAAGGGATCACCGCTGTTAAAATTTGCGGTGGAAAGTGGGCTTTAGTGCTTGCTGTCCACCTCAGGGTGTTGTTAGCATTGCAGTTTACACTGAACTCACAATCGGTAACCCTAACTTTTTAACTAGATCTGCAAACTGCTCGTTTGAATAAGGCCCATAAACAAACTCATCGTGCTCTGCAAACTTGTGGTCTTTAGTTTTATCAATGTAGTAAAAAGCGCAAGTCTCATGTGGGCAAGCATAAACCGAAATGAATTTTTCGTTAGTTTTAATATTTATAGGTTCATCAATACGCCCAATATATGCGCCTTCACCAAGGCTATGACCTAACGTTTTCGTGCCGTCAATATAGTAAACTTCATAATGTGGCTCTTCCCAAACTGGAGTGCAGCCAACTAGAAATAATGACACCAAAACTAGAAATATTCTCACAAACTTCCCTGCATGCTAACAGCTTATTGAACACCACTTAGGGGGTTTATAACACCCCAAAACAGCCTATATTACATTGTTCGATAATTCCACTAAACAACTCTAATGTAAACAAGCTATTACGTATGTTATAAAAATTACCGCTGTTAAAATACCACAAAACGACTTTTAATAATGTTATTGGACAAAACACTAATAACTGTATAAATAAACAGTGCAGTTAAATGTGTTACTTTTCGCTTATAAAACATCCAACTCATTGGCTAGTAATTTAGCAAGGTGGTTTTATTTTTTGTCGCTGTTGCTTATGATAGGGGGTATTAAGTGTCTTTTTTAAACTATTAGGGTTACAGTCATTTCACTAAGGATGAGCATGTCGAGTTATAACGAAACGCTAGAGCAAATTTCACAAGCCACTGAAGGCTATGTAATGCAACAAACTATGTTGCGTATTAAAGATCCCAAGCCATCACTCGCGTTTTATGAAAACGTATTAGGCATGAAGCTACTAGGTAAATATGACTTCCCATCGATGAAGTTCACATTGTACTTTTTAGGCTACGAACAAGATATGCCAAAGGGTGATGATAAAGAAAAGACCGAGTGGGTGTTTGGTCGCCCTGCACTTATTGAGCTTACTCATAATTGGGGCACTGAAAGTGACGATTCGTTTACTGGCTATGTAAGTGGCAATGAAGAGCCTAAAGGTTTTGGCCATATTGGCATTAGCGTGCCCGATGTATACGCTGCGTGTGAGCGCTTTGCCAAGTACGATGTTGAGTTTATTAAAAAACCAGACGATGGCTCTATGAAAGGCTTGGCGTTTATTAAAGACCCTGACGGATATTGGATTGAAATACTTTCCCCTAAGGGGATTACTGACATCATTCAAGCACAATAGTTTTAAATTAAAAAAGCCTGCAAATGCAGGCTTTTATGTATTTGTACGAGCTTGTATTAGCTTAACGACGAAGCGCGTCTATGCGCGCATCAAGTGGTGGGTGTGACGAAAATAACTCCGCCATACCTTTACCGCTGGCAATACCAAAGGCCATCATTGAGCCTTCTAATTGCGATGGGTGATTTTGCTTTAAACGTTCAAGCGCAGAACGCATTTTGTCAGCTCCAACCAAGTGTGCTGCACCGTTATCGGCTGCAAATTCACGTTTACGGCTGTAGTGTGCAACAATTACGCTGGCTAATACACCAAATAGCACTTGGAATAGCATATCAAATAAGAAGTATGTCCAGCTACTACCGCCCTCTTCTTCATCACTGTTAATAAAGTTATCAACAATACCAGCCAACACTTTAGCAGCAAAAATAACAAAGGTATTCACTACGCCCTGAATCAGCGTAAGGGTTACCATGTCGCCATTAGCAATATGAGACACCTCATGGGCTAACACTGCTTCGGCTTGGTCTTGCGTCATGTTGTGCATTAGACCTGTGCTTACTGCCACCAAAGAATTATTTTTACTCGGACCTGTAGCAAAGGCGTTCATTTCTGGGCTGTCGTAAATGGCGACTTCAGGCATTTTAATACCGGCCTTTTGCGCTTGCTGTGCTACGGTGTTTAATAACCAGTGCTCTGTTTCGTTACGAGGCTGTTCGATTACCTGTGCACCGGTCGATTTTTTTGCCATCCATTTCGACATATACAACGAAATAAACGATCCGCCAAAGCCAAATACCGTTGCAATTAGTAAAATACCACCAAGGCTACGATGGCTCAGGCCCAGCGCACTCATTATTATTGAAAGCACAACACCTAATACCAACATTACCGCGAGGTTAGTTAATAAAAATAAAAATACACGTTTCATACTTGTTCTCCAAAAATAACAACTATTGCTGAGCGATTAAGCAAATGCTGATCGGGCATAGCAAAACTGCGTTATGACAGATTATGTCATAACGTCAGCGCTATTCTGTGACAAACTATGTCACAACACAAGGGTTATTTATGGATTTATTGATAATTTTTCAAGGAGGGTTTTATAAATTTGTAATTTAGGTGTTTGTTCAGTATAGGGGCTTATTGCAAGCAATGGCATAGGTAAGCGAGCCTTGAGTGAATCAAGGTTCGCTTGATATTCATCCATTTCATTATCAACTTGATTGGCTATCCAGCCAATGCAATTTATCCCCATACTCTGCATATGCGCAGTAGTTAATAACGCGTGATTAATGCAGCCTAGTTTCATACCCACAACCAATATTACGGGGAGTTGCTCTGCACTTACCCAATCATATAAATATTGGTTATCGTTAATTGGTAATGCCCAGCCACCAGCACCTTCTGTTAGTAAGTAGTCAGCGCCTTGGCTTTTAATATTTTGATAAGCCGCTGAGAGCTTTTCAACACTTAAGGTTACCCCTGCTTTTTGTGCAGCAATATGTGGCGCAATGGCCGGCGCAAACGAGAATGGATTAATCACATCGTATTTTGCGCTAACAGTGGCGCTTTCCATGAGCATTAAGGCATCGGCATTAACCAGTTGGTCAAATGCCATTTCACAGCCAGAGGCTATGGGTTTAAAACCAATAGCACGTTTTTTATGTTGGGCGAGTAACTTTAATAGCAAACTGGTTACATGGGTTTTACCGGCGTCAGTGTCAGTGCCCGTGATAAAAAATTCGTTCATTACCTTGCCTTTATATTTTTGCTTTTTCTAATGATAACAAGACCACATGGTAAGATACATGGGCTTGGTTGTTTATTAGCGGATACGCGGCACATACTTTTTGTAAAGCCGATTTAGTTAATAAACCCGCACGGTGGGTAGAATGGTTTTGTGATGTCGCGCCAATGGCTTTGATTGAGTGAATAGCGCTTAAAGGATTCGAAAATTGGTCGGTATAAATCACTTTTGTAGCACTATTAATAATAAACCCTGCATTTATGACCGACTGGTTTATATTACTATGTGTTTGAAAACGATTAACTCTGCTATGTGAATCAAGCACTGAAAACGCGGTTTTTATCTCATCCAGTGACCCTTCAACCAACGCGCTTATATACGCATGGCCACCTGGTTTTAACGCTTTATATAAAGAGTGCATTAACGTTTCAAAATTAGCTGACCATTGCACAGCAAAATTACTAAACACTGCGTCAATGCTGTTTGCTTGTAACGGTAAATTATCCATATCGGCGCAAATTCGCGGAGCAACCACATTGCTACTTTTTAGCATTGTATGGCTTAAATCTATCGCTAATACATGATGATATGATTGTTGTAAAGCATGGGTATTAACCAAAGGGCCGGCCCCTAAATCAACACAGTAGCCTTGTTGAGCGCTGTCAGGTACATTCATTAATTTAAACAGGTCATTGGCTGCTTGTTTTTGTACATTTGCATGCGCTGCATAACTGTTTGCAGCTGTTGAAAACTTGCGTTGTGTTGCGTGTTTTGCACTATTATTAACTAAACATTTTACTTGTGCGTAATTTGGTTTATCAGCAACAACGGCGTGTGGGCTTATCATGCAATGGCCTTTTGTAAACACGTTATAAGTGTATTAATGTCTTGCTGTGTATGTGCAGCGGTTAACGTAACGCGTAAACGCGAGGTATTATGCTGCACGGTCGGTGGGCGAATAGCACTTAACCAGATACCTTGTTGTTTAAGGTGTTCACATGCTGCTAATGTTTGCTCCGCACACCCTAAAACAATGGGTTGAATTGCAGTATTTGACTCCATAAGCGCAATACTATGCTCACTGGCTAAGCGTTTAAATAACGCAATATTTGCGTTTAATGCCGCTCGTTTTTCATTTGCATCACGAAGTGTTTTGATACGCGCTAAAGTATGCGATGCATTAAAAGGCGACATCGCCGTTGAATACGTGTAATCACGGTTAAACTGCACCATGTAATCGATAAACGCATGTGTGCCTAATACACACGCACCACTGCTAGCAACGGCTTTACCAAAAGTGATCACCAAAACATCAGGCAGATCCCCCGCTGCAATCAAGGGTTCGCAACTACCAAGGCCAGTGTCACCTAATGCACCAAACCCATGCGCATCATCAATCATCAGCCACGCATTGTGTTGTTTTGCTAAACTGAGTAATTCATGCAATGGCGCTTGATCGCCATCCATCGAAAAGACCCCTTCGCTGATAATTAACTTATGCTTTGCGTTGGACTTTTCAAGCCGCGAGCGTAAGTGATTCAAGTCATTATGATTAAAGCGCACCAACGCCGCGTTTGCATGCAAAGCACCATCAATTAAGCTGGCATGGTTTAACTTATCTTGAAAAACAGCGCTGTGTTGCGCAATGGCTTTATCTTGAAACAACGCTTTAATTACGCTGCTATTGGCACTAAAGCCCGAGTTAAACAGCATTGCATTTTCATAACCAAATTGAGCACACAAATAATGCTCTAACTGCTGCTGGGCTTGTTGGTAGCCTGTTACTAACGCTGAACTATGGCTCCCCAACGTGCGTGATGTATCGAACGCGATGACCTCATCGGCAAACCCCAAGTAATCATTACTCGCAAAGTTGAGGTAGCGTTTATTGTCTACCTCAATTTCCCGTGCGCTGATTGGGTTAACAATATGGCGTTTGCGCTTTAGCGCGCTTTGCTCGCGCGCATTCAGATGGTCGTTTATATAGTCAAATAACATAATTGAACGCTGCGTTATGCAGGGTAAAACAATTCAGAGGTCGCCTTATCAGCCACTTTAGATGATAACGATGCGGCCACTGCTTCGTCTGAATAGTCTTGATGCTTTTCTGGGTTCATACCTAATTTTTTAATCAGGTTCATATCCGCATCAGCTTCCGGGTTTTCGGTTGTAAGTAATTTATCACCGTAGAATATAGAGTTGGCACCGGCAAAAAAGCACATTGATTGCATTTGTTCGTTCATGGCATTACGACCTGCTGATAAGCGTACATAGCTTTTAGGCATCATAATACGCGCTGTGGCGATGGTACGAATAAAATCAAAGTGGTCTAAATCATCCACATTTTCAAGTGGCGTGCCTTTTACTTTAACCAACATGTTGATTGGTACACTTTCTGGTTGCTGTGGCAAGTTTGCAAGCCCCATGAGTAAACCAAACCTGTCAGATGCTTCTTCACCCATGCCCACAATACCACCCGAGCATACTTTCATTCCGGCATCACGCACATTGCCAATTGTGTCTAGGCGGTCTTGATACGTGCGTGTTGAAATAATTTGCTCATAATACTCAGGCGATGTATCAAGGTTATGGTTATAGTAATCAAGCCCAGCGTCACGCAATGCGTGTGCTTTATCGTTATCTAACATGCCAAGTGTCATGCATGTTTCAAGACCAAGCTCTTTTACTTCTTTTACCATTTGTGAAATATAGGGCATATCACGATCTTTTGGATCTGACCATGCAGCACCCATACAAAAGCGGGTCGCGCCTTTTTCTTTGGCTGCGCGTGCCTGCTCAACGACTTTTTCGACTTCGAGTAAACGTTCGCGCTCTAAGTCTGTTTTATAATGGCCTGATTGCGGGCAGTATTTACAGTCTTCTGGGCATGCACCGGTTTTAATTGATAGTAACGTAGAAATTTGCACTTCATTGGGATTAAAATTTTCACGATGAACAGAGGCGGCTCTAAATAGTAAATCGTTGAACGGCATTTCAAATAATGCTTTTACTTCTTTGTGTGTCCAATCGTGGCGAACGGCTGCAAACTCCATAACTCTCTCTTTTTATTTTTTAATGACGGTGGATATTGGCTTAGTCTAAGACTTGGCGTAACATTGTCAACGAAACGTAATAGATTAAAGTTTACTAATGAACAAAAAACACACAATTGACCTTGATTTTGATCGTCAACACATTTGGCACCCTTATACATCGATGACACAGCCGCTTGAGGTCTACCCTGTTACGCATACTCAAGGTAATAAAATTTACTTAGCAACAGGTGAATGTTTAATTGATGGCATGGCCTCTTGGTGGAGTGCTATTCATGGTTACGGGCACCCTGCTTTAAAAGCAGCTATGCATCAACAAATCGACACTATGAGCCATGTTATGTTTGGGGGCATTACCCACCAGCCTGCCATTGAACTGTGCAAAAAGCTCGTTGCTATTACCCCTGAGAGCTTACAAAAAGTATTTTTAGCGGACAGCGGGTCAGTTTCTGTTGAAGTGGCAATAAAAATGGCGCTGCAGTATTGGTTAAGCAAAGGTATCACTACTAAGCAAAAACTCATGACACCATTAAAAGGCTATCATGGTGATACATTTGCTGCCATGAGTGTTTGCGACCCCGTTAATTCAATGCATTCCTTGTACAGTGGCTTTTTGCCTGAACATGTTTTTGTTCCGGCCCCTGTTAGTCAATTTGGTGAACTGTTTGATGACAATGAAGCCGAACAACTTGAACACTATTTTAAGCTGCACCATCAACAGGTCGCTGCGTTTATCATTGAGCCAATTGTACAAAATGCCGGAGGAATGAACTTTTACCACCCAGACTACCTAAAGGCGGTTAGACGGTTATGTGACGAGTATGATGTTTTACTAATTTGCGATGAAATAGCCACAGGCTTTGGCAGAACAGGTAAAATGTTTGCCGTTGAACACAGTGACATTGAACCCGATATCATGTGTATAGGAAAAGCACTCACCGGCGGCACAATGACGCTATCGGCCACGCTAACCACAGACAAAATTGCAATTGGTATTAGTGAAGGTGAAGCTGGCGTGCTAATGCATGGTCCTACATTTATGGGCAACCCGCTAGCCTGCGCTGTGGCATGTGCCAGTATTGATGTGTTATTTCAGCAAAACTGGTCAATGCAAGTTACGCAACTTAATAAAGCCTTAGTATCATTAAATAAATGTGCTGAGCTTGAACAGGTTAAAAATGTAAGAACACTGGGTGCGATCGGCGTTGTGGAGCTCGCTTGTGAGGTTGATGTTGCGAAAATTCAAGCGTACTTCATCAGCCAAAACGTATGGATACGCCCTTTTGGTAAATTAATCTATTTAATGCCACCGTACATAAGTACCCCTGCAGATATCGACGCCCTTAGCGACGCCATCTACAATGCGATTGCAAATAATCAATATTAAAAATGAATACCTATATGTTTGGCTTACCATTCGAACATATAGGCCATTTTACTGATCATTTTTAGCGGTACTTTATGACTATTACGTTTTGCATATAAGTGTTGCATTGATTTATCTTTGACTTCACCAACAATCACTTCTTTGACTTGGTAACCAAGCGCAACGGCGGCCTGGCTATAGGCAATGAATTCCCACTTTTTAATATTGGTGTTATCAACAATAACCAAAGGGACTGATTGCGATAAAGCATTTATAAAGCGTGCTAGATTTAAGTTGTGAAACTGGGACAACTTAAATTTATCGAACTTATATTCGCCCTGCTCATTATAAAAATAGTCATCAGTTGAACAAATCAAATATTGACTTTGATCACCGGTAACGAGCTCGTCAGCAAGCGTTTGAGCATAATATGACTTACCTGAGCCTGGCAGGCCGCGTAAAATAAAGACTTGTTTCATGGAACCTATAATTGTTAGTTAATTAGTTAAAGATACAAAATTAGAAATCTATAATGCCATAAAACGAGGATTAATCGCACACTAAAGGCAGATTTATTTAATTCAGTGTTTAATATTCAATCGCTTTATAAATAAAAGTCTCAATTGTACAAAAAAAGCATAAAGAAATTGCAAAGAGTTGCATGCACATGTTTTTTTATTTTCCGTTCAAAGGTAAGATACGGGGTTCAAGTGCAACAACGCACACATTTATTAATGTAGGCAACTTATATCATTGGAGTGAAGATGAGCCACTTAGCGATTTCAGAGCTATTAAAAGGCAAGGTTGCGGTAGACAGCCAAGTAACAGTAAAAGGCTGGATCCGTACTCGCCGCGATTCAAAAGCAGGAATTTCATTTTTAGCCGTTCATGACGGTTCATGTTTTGACGCAATTCAAGCGGTAGTACCTAATTCACTGACCAATTACGAAGAAGTAACGCGTTTAACAGCTAGCTGCTCTGTATCAGTAACAGGTGTTTTGGTTAAATCTGAAGGTAAAGGCCAGTCATTCGAAATCCAAGCAAATAAGGTTGAAGTATTAGGCTGGGTAGAAAACCCAGACTCGTACCCTATGGCAGCTAAGCGTCACAGTATTGAATACTTACGTGAACATGCACATCTTCGCCCTCGTACAAACATAATCGGTGCAGTAACACGTGTTCGTAACTGCTTAGCACAAGCTATTCACCGTTTTTACCACGAGCAGGGTTATTACTGGATCAGCACCCCTATCATCACAGCCAGTGACTGTGAAGGTGCCGGTGAGATGTTCCGCGTATCGACACTTGATATGCAAAATTTACCACGCACAGACAAAGGCGATGTTGATTACAGTGAAGACTTCTTCGGTAAAGAAGCGTTTCTTACTGTATCGGGTCAATTAAATGGTGAGACATATGCCTCTGCTATGTCAAAAATCTACACCTTTGGCCCTACTTTCCGTGCTGAGAACTCTAATACTTCTCGTCACCTTGCTGAATTTTGGATGGTTGAACCTGAAGTTGCGTTTGCAGATCTTGAAGACATCGCAAAATTGGCTGAAAACATGCTTAAGTATGTATTTAAAGCCGTGCTTGAAGAACGCCGTGATGACATGGAGTTTTTTGCACAACGTGTAGAGAAAACAGCTATCTCGCGCTTAGAAGAATTTGTTGAAAAAGACTTTGCTCAAGTTGATTACACTGACGCTGTTGAAATACTAAAAGCATGTGGTAAAAAGTTTGAATACGCTGTTGAATGGGGTGTAGATTTACAGTCTGAGCATGAGCGTTATCTTGCAGAAGAACATTTTAAAGCGCCAGTAGTTATTAAAAACTACCCGCGTGACATTAAAGCGTTTTACATGCGTCAAAATGAAGACGGTAAAACAGTTGCTGCAATGGACGTAGTTGCGCCAGGTATTGGTGAAATCATTGGTGGTTCACAACGTGAAGAGCGCCTTGATGTACTTGATGCACGTTTAGAAGAAATGGGCTTGAACAAAGAAGACTACAGCTGGTATCGCGACCTACGTAAATATGGTTCAGTACCGCACTCTGGTTTTGGTTTAGGTTTTGAACGCTTAGTAGCCTACGTAACTGGTATGGGTAATGTACGTGATGTTATTGCCTTCCCACGTACAAAAGGCAGCGCTACATACTAATTAATTAGTATTGTTGCTAAAAAAAACCAACCCTAGGGTTGGTTTTTTTGTTCCTATTTATTGTTCTAATGAGTTTGAACTACACTTAGTTAAAATACCCTACAGAACAAAATATATGTTTAAACAACTGATATTCCTTATAGTTTTACTATCCTCTACTTTGGTTAACGGCCAAGAAAAACCCAGTTTAGATACGTTACTCGTCGCAGGCTCTACCTCTGTCACCCAAATGCTAGAGCTGGTTCAAAAAGACTTTAATAATCAAAAACACTCAGTTATGCAGCTGCGTGGCATGGGCAGTGATAAAGGCATTACAGCGATTGCACAAAACCTTGTAGATATTGGTGCTTCATCACGCTATATGACTAAACTAGAACAAGAGAAGTGGCCTCACCTTAAACAAATTGTGCTTGCGCAAGATGCGTTAGTATTTTTTTCAAATACCGACAACGAAACTTCTAACCTTTCTGTTAGTCAGCTAACTGACATTTATGCTGGACACATTGATGAGTGGTCACAGTTGGTAGCTTCTGAGAATAAAAAGTCAAAAAAGAACAACCAAATTGATTTATTTAGTAAAGGCGTTCAACACGGGACGTTTGACGTTTTTTTAGAGTTCTTGTCACTTGACTACATGAAGTCACCACAATCTGACTCAATAAAACTCAAAAAAGCAGGTAACAGAGGTCTATTTTCAAAAAATGATGTACTTTTATACAATGAATTTAATCAAGCATTGGGTATTGTACAACGTATTCCAACTGCTATTGCTTACGATTCTTTTGGGGCTATTTCACAGTTTTCAGAGTTAAAAAGAATAGATAAAATTAGAATTTTATCTATTAATGGTGTTCAACCTAGCTTTGCTACTATTAAAAGTGGTGAGTACAGTTTTGTAAGGCCATTGGTCATTATTATTAACACCCAGTCAGAAAAATCAATGAAAAAGGGCAAACAGCTATTGCGTTTTCTTAAGTCTGAAAACGTTAAAAAGCAACTTTCTAAATTACATTATGTGATGGTAAATTAAGCATCGTGAATTGGTTTAGATATAAAATGAAAAAAAGCTGCGAACCTAAGGAACTACAGCTTTTAACAACCAGAATCGTTTATGATTTACAGTGCTGTTTCTAGCTCTGGTAGCACATCAAATAGATCTGCAACTAAACCATAGTCAGCAACTTGGAAAATTGGAGCGTCAGGGTCTTTGTTAATTGCAACAATCACTTTAGAGTCTTTCATACCGGCTAGATGCTGAATAGCGCCGCTAATACCTACCGCAATATATAAGTTAGGCGCAACAATTTTACCCGTCTGCCCTACTTGCATATCATTAGGGACAAAACCAGCATCAACCGCAGCACGTGAAGCACCAATTGCAGCCCCAAGCTTATCGGCAATGCCATTTAACAGAGCAAAATTTTCACCATTTTGCATGCCACGACCCCCTGATATAACCACATCAGCGGCGGTTAGTTCAGGGCGTTCAGATTCTGTTTGCTCAACACTAACAAAGTTACTCAATTGATTTTCTAAGTTTGCATCAATAGTCGTTAGAGGTGCAGCAGCTTGATCACTTTGTAAATCAAAGCTACTGGCACGAACAGTAATCACTTTTTTAGTGTCTAGTGATTTTACAGTCGCAATTGCGTTACCCGCATAGATTGGACGCTTAAATGTTTCGGCATCCACTACGTCAATTATTTCAGAAATTTGCGCCACATCTAATAACGCTGCCACACGCGGCATAAAGTTTTTACCTGTGGTGGTTGCACTGGCTACAATATGAGAATAATCAGATGCCAACGATAACACTAAATCAGCTGTGTTTTCGGCTAGTTGATGAGCGTATGCTGAACTGTCTGCAACGAGCACACAGCTAACCCCATCAATTAAAGCAACGTCATTTGCCATAGCACTAATGTCTGCGCCTTGCACAAGTACATCGACTGCAAAACCTAATTTAACCGCAGCATTAATAGTTTTAGATGTTTCTGGCTTAAGTTGGCCATTATCATGATCTGCTATTACTAATGTTTTCATTTAAATCACCTTTGCTTCTGTTTTTAGTTTTTCAACTAATTGGGCAACGTCTTCAACAATAATACCACCACTACGTTTGGCGGGTTCATTAACTGATACCAGCTGTATACGTGGTGATAAGTCAACGCCTAAGCTAGCTGCAGCAATAACCTCAAGTGGCTTACGCTTCGCTTTCATAATGTTAGGTAAAGAAGCATAACGAGGTTCATTCAAGCGTAAATCAGTTGTTACAATGGCGGGAAGTTTTAATTCAACTGTTTGCAAACCACCATCTACTTCACGCGTAACTTTGACGGTACCGCTGTCCACATCGACCTTTGATGCAAACGTACCTTGTCCACGATTAGTTAAAGCAGCAAGCATTTGGCCAGTTTGATTGTTATCTGAGTCAATAGATTGCTTACCTAAAATAACAAGTTCAGGAGATTCTTGCTCAACAATTTTAGCAAGCAATTTTGCAACATGAAGTGACTCAAGCTTTTCATCTGTCTCAACATGAATCGCCTTGTCTGCCCCGAGGGCTAATGCTGTACGCAACTGTTCTTGCGATGCTTTAGCGCCAATCGTCACAGCAACTACCTCAGTTGCGGTGCCTGATTCTTTTAAACGAATGGCTTCTTCAATCGCAATTTCACAAAATGGGTTCATCGCCATTTTTACATTGGTAAGATCAACGTCACTGTTATCTGATTTAACGCGTGCTTTTACGTTGTAATCGATGACTCTTTTAATTGGAACGAGAACTTTCATAGGAACTCCCTGATTATTTAAACCTACAAGCTAACGTGTACGTCAACCTATTTATTTTATGATTTCAGACTACTTCCTGTTGACGTAAACGTCAACCTAAAATAACCTTAAACTATTCACAGCCTGTAACGTTTCATTTGCAAGTATGAAATCATCTTAATTAAAGGTGCAGGTCCGTCACACACAAGAGGTTATTATGGTCGAACGCGAAACCATGGAATTTGATGTAGTCATTGTTGGCGCTGGTCCTGCGGGGCTATCAACAGCGATAAGATTAGCGCAGCAAGCACAACAAAAAGAACAAGAATGCATGATTTGTGTTGTTGAAAAAGGCTCTGAAGTAGGTGCTCACGTCTTGTCTGGGGCTATTTTAGAAACAACGGCATTAGACGAATTGCTTCCTAATTGGCAAGAATTAGGTGCGCCCGTGACAACCAAAGTAACGAATGATGAAATATATTGGTTCAATAATGAAACCAAAGCAACATCAATTCCTCATTTTGCGACACCTAAAACGTTTCATAATGAGGGGAATTATATTGTTTCTATGGGTAATGTATGTCGCTGGTTGGCAGAACAAGCTGAAAGCCTAGGGGTCGAAATATTTCCAGGCTTTAGTGCGCACTCATTAATAATTGAAGACGACACGGTAAAGGGTATCATTACCGGTGACATGGGCCTTGATAAAGAAGGCAACGAAAAAGATGGTTACATGCCAGGAATGGAACTTCGTGCTAAGTACACTGTATTTGCAGAAGGCTGTCGAGGGCATTTAGGTAAACAACTTATCAATCAATTTGCACTAGATAGGGATGCATCACCACAGCACTATGGTTTGGGCTTTAAAGAAATTTGGCAGATAGACCCAAGCAAGCACAAAGAAGGCACTGTCGTTCATGGTACAGGCTGGCCATTATCAGGCGACACGAATGGCGGTGCATTTATGTATCACGCTGAAAATAATCAAGTTGTGGTTGGTTTAATTGTGGATTTAAATTACTCAAATCCACATTTAAGTCCGTTTGATGAATTTCAACGCATGAAGCACCACCCTACTTTCAAAGATGTGCTTGATGGTGGAGAACGTCTTGCTTATGGCGCCCGCGCTATAGCAAAAGGCGGTTTACACTCTTTACCTAAAATGCATTTCCCTGGCGGTTTACTGGTTGGTTGTGACGCTGGTACACTCAATTTTGCAAAAATAAAAGGTAATCATACTGCGATGAAGTCCGGCATGATAGCCGCTGACCTTATTTTAGATGCCATTTCAAGTGGTCAAGCAAATACAGACTTAACACAATACACCGATGCCTTTAAACAAAGCTGGGCATACAAAGAATTGCATCAATCACGTAATTTTGGCCCTGTTATGCATAAATTAGGGAAATTTATTGGCGGTGCATACAATACTGTTGACCAAAACATTTTTGCAGGTGCCTTGCCATTTACGTTTAAAGATAGTACGCCAGACCACGAAACCTTAGTTGATAAAAACGCCGCAGATAAAATAAACTACCCAAAACCAGATAATAAACTGAGTTTTGACAAATTATCTTCGGTATTCTTATCAAATACTAACCACGAAGAATCACAACCGTGTCATTTACATCTAAAGAACAAAGCAATTCCCATTGAGGTTAACCTCGTTAAGTTTGATGAGCCTGCACAACGATACTGTCCCGCAGGCGTATATGAAGTTCAGCAGATAGAAGGCAAAGATGAATTTGTTATAAATTCACAAAACTGTGTTCATTGTAAAACGTGCGATATTAAAGATCCGAGCCAAAATATAACATGGGTTACACCTGAGGGCGCTGGTGGTCCAAACTATCCTAATATGTAACTTCTTAAACAAATCCTAAATTGCAGGGGCTTCGGCCCCTTTTTTACGCTATGCTCAATACAGTCGAAAATAAAAGGAGTGCTTAAATGCCTTCATCAAGTGTTGTATTTCGTTTTTTAGCTGAGCCCACTGATGTCAACTTTGGTGGAAAAGTACATGGTGGCGTAGTAATGAAATGGATTGACCAAGCTGGTTATGCCTGTGCTGCTGGTTGGAGTGGGCACTATTGCGTTACTGTTTCCGTTGCAGGAGTAAAGTTTAGACGTCCAATCCTTGTAGGCCAAATTGTTGAAGTTGAAGCTAAAATAGCACATACAGGAAAGACCAGTATGCAAATTTTTATACAGGTTCGGTGTGGCGATCCTAAAACGCAAAATCTTGTTGAAACAAATCACTGTATTATTAGCTTCATTGCTATGGATGAAACCGGCTACCCTGTTCAAGTTCCAACATTCAACGCGGTAACACAAGAAGATAAACAACTTGAAAGCTATGCTATCAAAATGAAAGAAATTGCGATTGAAACTGAAACACTGCTCCATAAATCAGTGCCATAATGAAGTTTTATGCATAAAGACCTTAAAGCTGCCTTTTTTTAGTGTTAGCAGTTAGAATAGCGCAAAATAAAAAACGATGTAGTTTTATGAGTGATTTTCAGCTAACGGCCGTAGGCCATATTCAATCCCCTTACAAACAAAAGTTTGCAATCCCCCGCCAACCAAGACTGGTTCCTCAGGCAAAAGCTAAACTTATATTTTGTCCTGATTTCAATCGCGAAGAGTTTGTTAGAGGACTTGATGAGTTTAGTCATATTTGGCTTTTATTCCGTTTTCACGAAACTGCAGATAAAGGCTACTCTGCCATGGTGCGACCTCCAAGATTGGGCGGTAATGATCGAAAAGGCGTATTTGCGACCCGAGCTACTTTTCGGCCTAACGCTATTGGCATGAGCGCAGTGAAGCTTGAAGGTATTGAGTACCTTAATGGGCAACTAAGTCTATTACTCTCAGGTATTGATTTACTCGATGGCACGCCTATTTTAGACGTTAAACCATATCTACCCTATTCCGACGCTATGCAAGATGCCAGTGCAGGCTTTGCAGACGTGAGACCACACACGCAAATGCGTGTTGAGTTTAGTGATGCAGCCGAGCGGTTTATCGCGGCTCAAATCCAGCACCCTGAGCTGAAAGACTTTATCGTTAATGTTTTAAAACAAGATCCCCGTCCTGCATATAAAAAACAAAAAGACGGCGAACAAAGTTATGGCATGACTTTATATAACTTTAATATCCGCTGGCAAGTCAATGGTGAACATAACTACGTAAGCCACATAGAAAAAATATAGAAAACTAAACTTAGCGCTTTAGTGTAAAAGCAAGCGCTGTTAAACTTAGCTCTGAATAATTTTATAACTATCGGAAATAACATGCGTACTAGTCAATATATACTCGCAACACTGAAAGAAACACCAGCAGATGCTGAAATCATCTCGCATCAATTAATGTTAAGAGCAGGCATGATCCGCCGCGTTGCGTCGGGCTTATATACTTGGCTACCCTCTGGTTTACGTGTGTTACGTAAAGTTGAAACTATCGTTCGTGAAGAAATGGATAAGGCAGGTGCAATTGAAATGCTTATGCCTGTTATCCAACCTGCGGATTTATGGCAAGAGTCTGGACGTTGGGATCAATTTGGTGATGAGCTGGTACGCTTTAATGACCGCCACAATCGCCCTTTTGCTCTCGGCCCTACGCATGAAGAAGTGATCACCGACTTTGTTCGTAAAGAAATTAACTCATACAAGCAATTACCATTAACACTTTACCAAGTACAAACTAAAGTGCGTGATGAACGTCGTCCGCGTTTTGGTGTAATGCGAGCTCGTGAATTTACAATGAAAGATGCTTACTCATTTCATTTAAGCGATGACTGTTTAAACAATACCTATGAAATAATGCACAAAGCATATTGTAATATCTTTGAGCGTTTAAACTTAGACTATCGCCCAGTGCTCGCTGATACAGGGTCTATTGGTGGTAGTGTTTCACATGAGTTTCATGTACTTGCAGAGTCAGGTGAAGATGCGATTGCATTTAGTGATGCAAGTGATTACGCCGCGAATATTGAAAAAGCCGAGGCCCTTGCACCTAAAGAAGAGCGTCCAGGTGCAAGCAAAGAATTAAAAGCATTCCCAACACCTGATGCGAAAACAATCAGCGAACTTAAAAAGCATTATGGTGTTAAACCCCATCGTGGTGTAAAAACGCTTATCGTATACGGTACGGAAGATGAAAACGGACAACGTGGGTTAGTTGCACTTATTATTCGTGGCGATCATGAATTAAACGAATTAAAAGCACAAAACCACCCACTCGTTCATTCGCCACTTGAAATGGCACCTGAATCTGAAATTGTTGCCGCAATTGGCGCAAAGCCGGGTTCAATTGGC
This sequence comes from Pseudoalteromonas sp. H105, assembly GCF_001469215.1. Taxonomy (GTDB): domain Bacteria; phylum Pseudomonadota; class Gammaproteobacteria; order Enterobacterales; family Alteromonadaceae; genus Pseudoalteromonas. The sequence goes on along the minus strand of NZ_LOFH01000001.1, from coordinate 451,649 downwards.
CCTGTTGGTTTAACTATACCAATAATAGTAGATCGCACAGCCAATGTAATGGCTGATTTTGTCGCTGGTGCCAACAAAGACAATGAGCATTTTAGTGGAATCAATTGGGATCGTGATGTAACTGAATACCAGGTTGCAGATTTACGCAACATTGTTGAAGGCGATTTAAGTCCATGTGGTCAAGGCACATTACAAATCAAACGTGGTGTTGAAGTAGGTCATATTTTCCAACTGGGTACTAAATATTCTGAAGCAATGAAAGCTGGCGTACTCAGTGAGTCAGGTAAAAACCAAGTAATGACAATGGGCTGTTATGGCATTGGTGTTTCAAGAATCGTTGCTGCTGCTATAGAGCAAAACAACGATCAATATGGTATTAAATGGCCTAAACCAATTGCACCTTTTGATCTTGCCATTGTGCCTATGAATATGCATAAATCTCATCGTATTCCTGATATTGCTAATAGTCTATATGATGGGTTGAAAGCAGCAGGTGTCGATGTATTATTTGATGATCGTAAAGAGCGCCCGGGTGTTATGTTTAACGACATGGAGTTATTGGGTGTTCCTTATACACTTGTCATCGGTGAACGTAATTTGGACGAAAACAAAGTTGAGCTCAAAAACCGCCACACTGGTGAAAAACTCATGCTAGATTTAGACACAGCAATTGAAGCAATAAAAGCAGCTGTTCAAAGCTAATTTACTCATTAAATCAGCAAATAAAAAAACCGCTTAAAGCGGTTTTTTTATATCTGTCTTTATATAATTATAACAATTCGCTTAATTAAATGATCTATTTTGAGGATGGAAAACGTGTTGATAGCTAGGCAAATAATCTGCTATTTAGTTGTTCTAAATGAGAATTTTTAAACCCAGGTAACAACATATTTAGCCCCGCAAAATGATTAAGTTTTACTGCGGATTGGTATTAATACAACCTTAACCACATACCTTATCCCTGCCGGTGTTTTTTGCCTCATAAAGCTTTTGGTCCGCTTGTTTTAAAATTGCATTCAACTGTATCCCTTTAATATATTGTGAGACACCCGCACTACTTGTGATCGAAATATTTAGGTCTGTGTATGTCGATTCTCTAATGAAGTCGCATAAGCCGGTAATCAATACAGTTGCATTTGCCACATCATAACCAGGCATAACGACTAAAAACTCCTCACCACCAAAGCGTGCAAACTTACATTCAGTGTTATTAAGGTATTTTTTTAGCGTATGAGTAAATCCAATCAATGCCTGATCGCCTATATCGTGACCGTATTGATCATTCACACGTTTGAAATGATCTATATCTAAAATAGCAACCGCAAATAATTTTTCTTTATCTAGCAACTTCTTCAGCACAAAATCTAAAATATATCTTCGATTAGGCGCACCGGTTAATGCGTCTGTGTTTGCACGATACTGACTTTTTCGAAACGCTTTATGCTGGTTAATAGTAAAAATAGAAATAGAAACAAATGCCAGAAAACCGATTACTAAATAAGCCATTTGTAATTGTGCATCTTTCTCTAATCTCTCAAGTTCTATTTGTTGATTTTTGAGCTTCTCTTCTGCAAGTTGAAGTTTAATTTCTTGCTGGCTGGATTCATATTTTGAACGTGCTTCTTGCTCAAGTTTTTGTTGCGTAGTGAGTTTTGCTTCTTCGACTAAATCAATAAAAAGCCAAAGAGACTCATTAGCCGCTACAAAATCTTTTTTCATTTCTTGGCTTTTAGCCTTCAACAACAACGTATTTCTTTTATATCTATTATTTAATGGACGCTCATATTGCTGCAACAGTTGTTCTGAACTTTGTAAATACTCTAGGGCCTGAGCAGGTTGATTCAATGCCAAAAACGTTTTACCAAAATTATTATAGAGTGCAACAATATGCGCAGGGTTTATAGCTAAGTCAGGTAAATAGCTTTTAGACAAATACAGCAACTTTAATGCTTCTGAATAATTTTTTTGCTGTATTGCTACTGATGCTTTTCCAGCAGGTGCCCAAAACAAAAAGCGAGGAACTTTTACAGACACAGATAAATCGATCAGTTGATCGTAGCAACTGTTAGCTAATTCGAGTTTATGTGCTCTTTCATACGTTGTACATAATAAAGAAATAATGGGCAATCCATTAACCACATCACCATTGTTAACAACATTGTCTTTGGCCAACTCTGCAAATTTAATGGCTTGGTCAAAAATTGACATTGATGTGTAATAGGCTGCAAAGCCAAGATAAACGTAATTCAGTGTTGCTTCAGGGATATGCGATGTTTTAGACATCAAATAAGCGGCTTCTAGCAACTCAATAGATAACTCATAATCTTCTTGCCAAAGAAGTAAAACCGCTTTACTTGTCCGAGCGTGAACGAGCATTTTCAAATCATTCACCCTTACAAATAAGGCGATTGCATGATCTATTTGTTTTAAAGCTTGAGGAAGTTCCCCTTCTTCCAATGATAAGCTACTTCGATGTAACATCCAGTAACCGCGTAACCACAGGTTATTTTCAGGCAGTTGATGAAAAACAGATTCAAAAGTCGTTTTTGAGAGTGTTACATCACCATGAAAAGAATATAAACGTGCTAATAACACTTTTTTGAATAAATCAGACGTTGTTTCAGCTTTACTCGCAGCGGTTTCAAAGGATAGTAAATCTATATATTTAAGCGGCTCAACTAAAGCTTGGTGTTCAACACGTAAAAGAGAATCGTATTCATCTGTTAATGCAGTACTTAACTGCGGCTTACACCAACAAAAAATTAAAATTAGAAATTTAAGTAACCGCATTTTTTAAGTGAACTTAAGATTATTTTGACCGAAGGTATTATAACGACAGTAAGATATATTACTAGTCACATACTTCACCTGTAAAAACAAAAAGGCTCACTATAAAAGTGAGCCTTTATTAAAGAAAACGAGCGATTACCAGCCTGTTTTTTCTTTAAGTGCTTTACCGATATCAGCAAGTGAACGTACAGTTTGTACGCCAGCAGCTTCTAATGCAGCAAATTTCTCATCAGCAGTACCTTTACCGCCTGCGATGATTGCGCCAGCGTGACCCATGCGCTTACCTTCTGGAGCAGTAACACCAGCAATGTAAGATACAACAGGCTTAGTAACGTTTGCTTTGATGTACTCTGCAGCTTCTTCTTCTGCAGTACCACCGATTTCACCAATCATTACGATTGCTTCAGTTTGTGGATCTTTCTCGAACATTTCTAAAACGTCGATGAAGTTAGTACCTGGGATTGGATCACCACCAATACCAACACACGTAGACTGACCAAAACCAGCATCAGTAGTTTGCTTAACCGCTTCGTACGTTAAAGTACCAGAGCGAGAAACAATGCCTACTTTACCAGGCTTGTGGATATGACCAGGCATGATACCAATCTTAGTCTCACCAGGAGTGATAACACCTGGACAGTTAGGACCGATCATACGAGTACCTGTTTGATCTAGTTTAACTTTAACGTCAACCATATCAAGTGTAGGAATACCTTCAGTGATACAAACAATTAGCTCGATGCCAGCATCGATTGCTTCTAAGATTGCATCTTTACAGAAAGGTGCTGGTACATAGATTACTGATGCTGTAGCGCCAGTTTCTTGTACTGCATCACGTACTGTATTGAATACTGGAAGACCAAGGTGCGTTTGACCGCCTTTACCTGGGCTTACACCACCAACCATTTGTGTACCATACTCAAGCGCTTGCTCTGAGTGGAAAGTACCTTGGCCACCAGTGAAACCTTGACAGATAACTTTTGTATCTTTATTGATTAATACAGACATTATTTGCCCTCCGCAGCAGCTACAACTTTCTCAGCAGCGTCTGTTAATGATTCAGCAGCGATGATGTCTAAGTCAGAGCTCTTAAGAACTTCACGACCTAATTCAGCGTTAGTACCTTCTAAACGTACAACTACAGGAACGTTTACACCAACTTCTTTAACTGCGCCAATGATGCCTTCAGCAATCATGTCACAACGTACGATACCACCAAAGATGTTAACTAAAACAGCTTTAACATTGTCGTCTGAAAGGATGATTTTGAATGCTTCAGAAACACGTTCTTTCGTTGCGCCGCCACCAACATCTAAGAAGTTAGCTGGCTTGCCGCCGTGTAGGTTTACGATGTCCATTGTACCCATTGCTAGGCCTGCACCATTAACCATACAACCTACGTTACCGTCTAGTGCTACGTAGTTAAGCTCAAAGCTTGCTGCGTGTGCTTCACGTGCATCTTCTTGAGATGGATCGTGGAACTCACGGATTTTTGGTTGACGGTAAAGTGCATTACCATCGATACCGATTTTACCGTCAAGACAGTGAAGGTTACCTTCATCTGTGATTACTAACGGGTTGATTTCTAAAAGTGCGAAATCGAAATCGTTGAACATGTTACCAAGACCCATGAAGATCTTAACAAACTGCTTCATTTGTGTTGGGTTAAGACCCAATTTGAAACCAAGTTCACGTGCTTGGTAAGCTTGAGGACCTACTAATGGATCGATCTCAGCCTTGTGGATAAGCTCTGGTGTTTCTTCTGCAACAGTTTCAATTTCAACACCGCCTTCTGTAGACGCCATGAAAACAACTTTGCGAGAAGCACGGTCAACAACTGCACCTAAGTACAATTCGTTGGCGATATCTGTACAGCTTTCTACTAAAATTTTAGCAACAGGCTGACCATTCTCGTCTGTTTGGTAAGTAACTAAGTTTTTACCTAACCAGTTTGCAGCAAACTCTTTTACTTCGTCGATAGTTTTAACTAGCTTTACACCGCCAGCTTTACCACGTCCACCTGCGTGAACCTGAGTTTTAACAACCCACATATCGCCGCCAATTTTTTCAGCAGCTGCTGCAGCTTCTTCAGGTGTATCGCAAGCGAAACCTTGAGAAACTGGTAAACCATATTCGGCAAAAAGTTGTTTTGCCTGATACTCATGCAAATTCATGATGCTTTATCCAATTTTTTATACTAAAAGAGCTGAATATTTATGCAAATAAACAGCTATCCCAAATTGCGCACTTAGTATAGATGCCAAGGCTTAACATGAAAACCCCAGTTAGACCAAAGGCGCAAAAAAAAAGCTGTGAATTGTCATTCACAGCTTATATTTCATACAACTAGATTAAACATCTAGTAATAAGCGAGTTGGATCTTCAAGTAACTCTTTAATTGTTACTAAGAAACCAACCGATTCTTTACCATCAATTTGACGATGATCATAAGATAGCGCCAGGTACATCATTGGTAGTATCTCAACTTTGCCATTAACAGCCATTGGACGCTCTTGGATTTTGTGCATACCCAATATTGAAGACTGCGGTAAGTTAATGATTGGAGTAGAAAGCAGTGATCCAAATACACCACCGTTAGTGATAGTGAAGTTACCACCTGTCATGTCATCAAGCGTAAGCTTACCGTCACGACCTTTAAGTGCTAATTCACGGATACCTTTTTCAATTTCAGCAACAGAAAGCTTGTCACAATCTTTAAGAACTGGAGTAACAAGGCCACGTGGAGTTGAAACTGCGATGCTGATATCAAAATAGTTATGATAAACAATGTCATCGCCATCAATTGATGCGTTTACATCAGGGAAACGCTTAAGGGCTTCAGTTACCGCTTTAACGTAAAAAGACATGAAACCTAAACGAATGCCGTGACGCTTTTCAAATACTTCTTGATACTGCTTACGAAGATCCATGATTGGTTTCATGTTCACTTCGTTGAAAGTAGTTAACATTGCAGTTGAGTTTTTAGCTTCAAGCAAGCGGTTTGCTATCGTTTTACGTAAGCGTGTCATAGGAACGCGTTTCTGTGAACGATCACCCATTGGAGCAGGTGCAGCTGCTTGAGGTGCTTTTGCAACGGGTGCAGGTGCTTTTAAGAAAGTATCAACATCTTCTTTCGTTACACGGCCATTTTTACCTGACCCCTTAATCTTAGAAGCATCTAACCCTTTTTCTGCAATTAAACGACGTACAGAGGGTGTTAACACGTCTGAACTATCCGTTGATTCAGCAGCTGGTGCATCTGTCTTTTCGGCAGGTGATGCTGGTGCTGCACCGGCTTTAACAGAACCAATTACTTGCTCACCTAATACGGTGTCGCCTTCAGCATGGATGATTTCACCCATGATACCGTCTTCTTGGGCAACAACTTCAAGAACAACTTTGTCAGTTTCAATGTCAACTAAGTTTTGGTCGCGAGAAACCGCGTCACCTGGTTGTACATGCCACGTAGCTACTGTCGCGTCTGCGACTGATTCTGGAAGTACCGGTACTTTAATGTCCACTTCTTTACCTTCTGATGCTTGAGCTGATTGCGCCGTTGGCGCACTTTCTTGTTTGTCTGAAGCTGGTGCTTCATTTTTAGCTTCTTGGCTTGGAGCTGCGTCTGCATCACCAATCAAACCAATTATTTGGTCGCCAAGAACCGTTGCACCCTCTTCTTGAGAGATTTCAGTAATAACACCATCGTTAGGTGCAACTACTTCTAATACAACTTTATCTGTTTCAATATCAACTAAGTTTTGGTCACGGCTTACTTTGTCGCCAACACTTACATGCCATGTTGCAACGGAAGCATCTGCAACCGACTCAGGAAGAACAGGAACTTTGATTTCTGTGCTCATTGCTTATCCTTTCTTTTCTATTGTAAGCGCATCTGCAACGAGCGCTTGTTGTTCTTTAAGATGCACTGACATGTAACCGCATGCAGGTGATGCTGATGCTTTACGGCCAGCATATTTGAGCTTAGCGCCCGCAGGGATTGCATCAACGAAATGATGTTGTGAACAATACCAAGCACCCTGATTTTGAGGTTCTTCTTGACACCAAACAAAATCTTTCACATGTTGATAACGAGACATAATGGCCTCCATTTCATCATGTGGGAACGGATATAATTGCTCAACTCGAACAATTGCAACATTGTCTAGTTCAAGTTTACGGCGTTCTTGTAATAATTCGTAATAAACCTTACCACTACAAAATACAACACGTTCAATCTTCTCAGCCTTAATATCATCGATTTCATCAATCATATTATGGAATACACCTTCAGATAGCTCCTCTAATGATGAAGTTGCTAACGGATGACGTAATAATGATTTTGGCGTCATAACTATCAACGGGCGACGAAGTGGACGCACTGATTGACGGCGCAGCATAGCGTATACTTGAGCAGGTGTTGAAGGAACACATACTTGCATATTATGATCAGCACACAATTGTAAGAAACGTTCTAAACGTGCCGAACTATGTTCTGGGCCTTGACCTTCATAACCATGAGGTAGCAAAATGGTTAAGCCACACAAACGGCCCCACTTTTGCTCACCAGAACTTAAAAACTGGTCAAAAACAACCTGAGCTCCGTTGGCGAAATCCCCAAATTGAGCTTCCCACAGTACAAGTGACGTAGGTTCTGCTGTGGCGTAGCCGTATTCAAACGCAAGTACGGCTTCTTCTGAAAGTACAGAGTCAAATACTTCAAAATTGCCCTGTTCATCGCTTATATTTTGAAGCGGCAGATAAGTAGCACCATCTGCTTGGTTGTGAACAACCGCATGACGATGGAAGAAAGTACCACGACCAGAATCTTGACCTGTTAAACGAATATCAGTGCCTTCGTTTGCAATTGTTGCGTAAGCTAATGTTTCAGCCATTCCCCAATCGAGTGGCTTTTCGCCCGCGGCCATTAACTTACGGTCATCGTAAATCTTTTTAACGCGCGATTGTGCCTTATGCCCTTCAGGGTAATTTGCAACAATGTTGCCTAATTCTTTAAGCTTTTCGACAGAAACAGATGCATCGTATTCAACATTCCAATCATGACCAACATACTTAGCCCAATCAGACGAGTGTGATGTTTCAGTTTGTACTTCTTCAACAACGCAATTACCGTCGTCTAAACCATTTCTGTAGTTATCAGCTAACGCTTTTACATCAGCGTCAGACAAAGTCCCTTCGGCTACCAACTGATCTGCATAGATCAGACGAGGCACTGGGTGCTTTTTAATTTTTTGATACATGATAGGCTGAGTTGCGTTAGGCTCATCAGCTTCATTATGGCCATGTCTGCGGTAACAAACTAAGTCGATAACCACATCACGTTTAAATTGATTTCTGAAATCAAGTGCAATTTGAGTAACAAATGCGACCGCTTCAGGATCATCAGAGTTAACGTGGAAGATTGGCGACTGAACCATTTTTGCAATGTCTGTACAGTAATCAGTAGAACGAACATCGTCTTGTTTGTTTGTCGTAAAACCAACTTGGTTGTTTACAACAATACGAATGCTACCACCACAACTAAATGCATTGGTTTGCGATAAGTTAAATGTTTCTTGTACTACACCTTGACCTGCAATCGCAGAATCACCATGAATAGTGATCGGGAGAGCTTTTGAACCCGTACTATCATTTAGTCGGTCTAGACGAGCACGAACAGAACCCATAACAACAGGGTTAACGATTTCTAAGTGAGATGGGTTGAAAGCAAGTGCCATATGAACATTGCCACCAGAGGTCGCAAAATCTGACGAGTAACCCATATGATATTTAACATCACCAGAACTGTTTGTGTCTTTGTGCTTGCCTGCAAACTCATCAAATAATTCTGATGGATTTTTACCCAGCACGTTAACTAACACATTTAAACGCCCGCGGTGAGCCATGCCGATAACGGCTTCTTTTTGGCCACTCTCACCAGCGCGATGAATAAGTTCTTTGAGCATAGGTACTAACGCATCCCCCCCTTCGAGTGAGAAGCGTTTAGCGCCTGGGAATTTAGCACCTAAATATTTTTCAAGACCATCAGCTGCAGTTAAGCCTTTTAAAATACGTAATTTTTCATCTTTGCTGAAATTTGGGCGTGATTGTACTGATTCTAATCGCTGTTGCAACCAGCGCTTTTCTTCAGTTGATGTGATGTGCATATACTCAGCACCGACCGAACCACAATATGTAGTTTTGAGCGCCTGATATAGTTCACCTAAAGGCATGGTATCGCGGCCAACGGCAAACGATCCCACGTTAAATTCACGGTCAAAATCAGCTTCAGATAAGTCGTGGTATTTTAATTCTAAATCTCTTACGCGTTCACGCTTCCATATACCTAATGGATCAAGATTAGCATTTTGGTGACCACGGAAACGGAAAGCATTTATAAGTTGAAGAACTTTGACTTGTTTAAGGTCGCCGCTTCCACCTTCCATTACCACTACTTCTCTATGCTTGTTTTTAGCAAGCGCCGCAAATTGTGAACGAACTTCTGAATGTTTTACATCAACATCCACACCATCAACTTTTGGTAATTGTTCGAACACTTCTCGCCATTCTTCTGGCACAGAAGTCGCATCATCTAAATACGCTTCATAAAGCTCTTCAACATAAGCAACGTTACCGCCGTTTAAATGTGAAGATTCTAGCCATGCCTTCATCACACCTTCGTGCATTTATAAGCCCTTTTCTTTAGCGCAGAAATTAATTGTTATATAACAAGGTGGCTAACATTAGGTAGCCACCTTACTTTTTACAACACAATTAAACCGAGCGGTTTAATAACATTGATTTGATTTGTCCAATTGCTTTAGTCGGGTTAAGACCCTTTGGACAAACGCTAACACAGTTCATGATACTGTGACAACGGAACACGCTGAACGCATCGTCTAAGTCAGCTAAACGTTCTTCAGTTGCCGTATCACGGCTATCAGCCAAGAAACGGTAAGCGTGAAGAAGACCAGCAGGACCTATGAACTTGTCTGGATTCCACCAGAACGAAGGACACGATGTTGAACAACATGCACACAAAATACATTCATAAAGCCCATCTAATTTATCGCGTTCTTCGATTGACTGAAGACGCTCACCCGCCGCAGGCGTGTCGTTTATTAAATAAGGTTTTACTTTCTCGTATTGAGTGTAGAACTGACTCATGTCAATAACAAGGTCACGTACCACTGGTAAACCAGGTAATGGACGAACAACAATTTTACCTTTGCCATTTTTTTGTAGCGTAGATAAAGGCGTTATACATGCCAAACCATTTTTACCATTCATGTTGACGCCGTCAGAACCACACACACCTTCACGGCATGAACGACGGAAAGAAAGCGTTGGATCTTGCTCTTTTAAAAGTAAAAGTGCATCCAATACCATCATGTCGTGGCCTTCTTCCGTTTGCAAAGTATATTCTTGCATACGTGGGGCGTTATCAACATCTGGATTGTAACGATATACAGAAAATTGTACTTGTGCCATCGTCTCGCTCCTAGTATGTACGTGCTTTAGGTGGAAATGCTTCACGCATCTTAGGCGCATAGTTCACATCGCGCTTGCTCATTTCATCCGTAGTTGGATTGAAAATTGAGTGACATAACCAGTTCGTATCATCACGATCTGGGAAGTCAAAGCGAGAATGTGCACCACGGCTTTCAGTACGGAAGTTTGCAGCTACTGCTGTTGAGTAAGCTGTTTCCATTAAGTTATCTAGCTCTAGACATTCGATTCGCGCAGTATTGAAGTCTGATGATTTATCATCAAGACGTGCATGCTGTAAACGCTCACGAATTTCTTTAAGTTCTTGTAGACCTGATGCCATAGAATCACCTTCACGGAATACCGAGAAGTTCAATTGCATGCATTGCTGTAGGTCTTTCTTGATTTGAACTGGATCTTCGCCTTGACCAACTGTTGAATTTTCCCAACGGTTAAAGCGCGCAAGTGACGCCTCTAGGTCAGAATCAGAAGCATTCTTAGATACTTCAACATCATTTAGATAAGTACCAAGGAAGTTACCTGCAGCACGACCAAATACAACCAAATCAAGTAGTGAATTACCACCTAAGCGGTTTGCACCGTGAACAGATACACAGGCAATCTCACCAACAGCGAATAAGCCTTGTACCACTTGCTCATTGCCACTTGCATCAATTTGCAATGCTTGACCATTCACGTTAGTTGGTACACCACCCATCATATAATGGCATGTTGGGATTACTGGAATTGGCTCTTTTGCAGGGTCAACGTGTGCAAATGTTTTAGCTAAATCACATACGCCTGGTAGGCGTAAGTTAAGCGTTTCTTCACCTAAATGGTCAAGTTTAAGCTTAATGTGAGGACCCCAAGGACCATCACAACCACGGCCTTCACGAATTTCTGTCATCATTGAACGGGCAACAACATCACGTGACGCTAGATCTTTAGCATTAGGTGCATAACGCTCCATGAAGCGTTCGCCGTCTTTATTTAGAAGGTAACCACCTTCACCACGACACCCTTCCGTTACCAACGTTCCCGCACCTGCGATACCCGTTGGATGGAACTGCCACATTTCCATGTCTTGCATAGAAATACCCGCGCGCGTTGCCATACCAACACCATCACCAGTATTGATGTGTGCGTTAGTCGTTGATGCAAATATACGACCTGCACCACCCGTAGCTAATACAACCGCTTTTGATTTGAAGTAGACAACTTCGCCTGTTTCAATATCGATTGCAGTACAACCAACAACGTTACCATCATCGTTTTTAACTAAATCTAATGCATACCATTCTGAGAATACATTTGTTTTGTTTTTAACGTTTTGTTGGTATAAAAGGTGTAATAATGCATGACCAGTACGGTCAGCAGCTGCTGCAGTACGTGCAGCTTGTTCACCACCAAAGTTTTTCGATTGACCACCGAAAGGACGTTGGTAAACACGGCCATTTTCAAAGCGAGAAAAAGGTAACCCCATGTTCTCAAGCTCAGTAATCGCCTCAGGCCCTGTATTACACATATATTCGATAGCGTCTTGGTCACCGATAAAATCGGAACCTTTAACCGTATCGTACATGTGCCATTCCCAGTTGTCTTCATGCGAGTTACCCAAAGCAACGGTTATACCGCCTTGTGCTGACACTGTGTGCGAGCGTGTTGGGAAAACTTTTGAGATAAGTGCACAGGTTTTACCTGACTCAGTGATTGCAAGTGCAGCACGCATACCCGCACCACCTGCGCCTATCACTACGGCATCAAATTCACGAACAGAATATTTCACTTAAACACCCCATAAAACAATTAGACCAATAGCTACGTACGCTGCCGCCATAAGGTTTAATACAAACCCTAAAACTGCACGCAATTTTGCGCATTTAACATAGTCTGTTAGTACTTGCCAAAGGCCTATACGGGTGTGAACCATAATGCAAACTAGGGTGATTAGAGTCGCCCCTTTCATTGCTAGGTTTGAAAACAGGCCTTGCCATGCTTCGAATGTGACTTCAGGCGTTGCTAAAAAATAGCCAATAATAAAAATCGCGTATGCGCTGATTACTAGTGCCGTTGTACGTAATGAGACAAAATCTTGCACACCATCACGTTTTAAAGTTGCTTGATTTAAAACCATATCCACACCCCTGCTAGAACAGAAGCTACAACACCAAGTGCCATTGCAACTTTAGCGCTGAAGTTACCTGATTCAAGTTCTTCCCAATGTCCCATATCCATAATGATATGACGGATACCACCAATAAGGTGATACGCCAATACAGAAATGGTGCCCCAAGCTATAAATTTGGCAATGAATCCGCTGAACAGACCCTTGACGAATTCAAAACCTTCAGCCGAAGAAAGTGACTCAGACCAAGCCCAAATGACAAACGTTAAAGCAAAAAATAATGCTACACCGGTGACGCGGTGAAAAATTGATGCTTTAGCCGTTGCCGGCATTGATATAGTTGTTAGATCTAGATTTACAGGTCTTTGCTTTTTCACAGTTACTTGCCCATCTTGCCCACATAGGGGCTCATCTACTTGTTTTTCTTAACCCATCAAAAAAATTTATGATGGAACTATCTAAGTAAACTTATTTTTTACGAATAAAGTTCACATTAATGCAAAATTTAGATGTAAAAATAATATTTACCTACAGACAATACGGTATAAAACCTTCGATAGTATATATAGCCAAAGGTCTTTTTACAATTCTTGTTTAGTTAGAGACGTTTGCGAATTAGCCAATAGTATAATATTTAATCCTGACAGAATATTTATTATCCATTTGTGCATAATATTTATAAAAATTGACTTTAACCCCCTCTTTCACGTTAAAATGGAAAGGATGTGCTTAAACAGATTCAGAACATAACAATCAGAGTTGTTATCTTAATAGGAGATAAATAGATGGCGGATAAGAAAGCCACAGTCCATATTGATGGTCTAGATCCAATCGAACTTCCGATTTACCAAGGTACTGCAGGTCAAGATGTAATCGACGTACGTACACTTGGTTCTCACGGTCACTTTACTTATGACCCAGGCTTCATGTCGACTGGTTCTTGCGAATCTTCAATTACGTATATTGATGGCGGCAAAGGCATCCTACTTCACCGCGGTTACCCAATCGAACAGTTGGCTGAAGGTTCAGACTATGTTGAACTTTGCTACTTATTATTGAATGGCGAGTTACCAACTAAAGAACAGTACACTAAGTTTGCGGATCAGATCACTCGTAGCACCATGCTTGATGAAAAGATTGCTAACTTTTTCCAAGGTTTCCGCTTCGATGCTCACCCAATGGCTATGCTGTGCGGTGTTGTTGGCGCTTTATCTTCTTTTTACCATGAAGACCTTGATATTACTGATGCAGACCAACGTAAAACAAGTGCAATTAAGTTAGTAGCAAAGCTGCCAACCATTGCCGCTATGGCTTACAAAACAAACATTGGTCAACCATTCGTTTACCCACGTAATGATTTAAGCTATGCAGAAAACTTCTTACACATGATGTTCTCTGTGCCAGCTGAAGAGTATAAAGTTAACCCAGTAACGGCTAAAGCAATGGATAAAATCTTCATGCTTCACGCTGATCACGAACAAAATGCATCAACGTCTACAGTACGTCTTGCTGGTTCATCTGGTGCTAACCCATATGCGTGTATCGCTGCTGGTATTGCTTCTCTTTGGGGCCCTGCTCACGGCGGTGCTAACGAAGCATGTTTAAACATGTTAGAAGAAATTGGTTCTGTTGACCGTATCGATGAATACGTAGCAAAAGCAAAAGATAAAGCGGACCCGTTCCGTCTAATGGGCTTTGGCCACCGCGTTTATAAAAACTTCGATCCACGTGCAACAGTAATGCGTCAAACGTGTCACGAAGTATTAGAAGAGCTTAACATTCAAGATCCATTGCTTGATATTGCTATGAAGCTTGAACAAATTGCCCTTGAAGACCCATACTTTGTTGAGAAGAAACTTTACCCTAACGTAGATTTCTACTCAGGTATCATCTTAAAAGCAATCGGTATCCCTACCAGCATGTTCACTGTAATTTTTGCAATGGCACGCACTGTAGGTTGGATCACTCACTGGGATGAGATGCTTTCTCAACCGGGTCATAAGATCAGCCGTCCACGTCAGCTTTATACTGGTCACACACACCGTGATTACGTATCTACAGACAAGCGTTAATTTTTATTAATGTTAAAAAGGCCGCTTTTGCGGCCTTTTTTGTGTTTAATAGTTGAGAATTATATTAAAGCTATTACAATCCTTGCTACTTTGTATTGTTAGGTTTTTCTATGTTTACTGTTGAAAAAATTCGTAATGATTTTCCCATTTTAACTCAACAGATAAACAATCAACCCTTAGTTTATTTAGACTCTGCTGCAACATCACAAAAGCCTCAATCAGTTATTACTGCCACTGAAGTATTTTATACTGAGCAAAATGCGAATGTTCATCGAGGTCGTCATACACTTAGCGAACAAGCAACAACAGCTTATGAACAAACGCGTGATAAAGTTGCTCATTATTTTAATGTGCAAAGCCGAGAAATCGTTTGGACTAAAGGCGCAACTGAAGCACTTAACCTAATAGCTAATGGTTTAACCGAGCAACTTGATAAAAATTCAAGTATCGTAATTACCCCGCTTGAACATCATGCAAACATCGTCCCTTGGCAACAATTAGCACTTAAAACTGGTGCGAAATTACATATATTACCCCTTGAACCGGATGCGACATTAAATGTTGCAGCCTGTGTCGAGTTTTTAGACCAAGTTAAACCAAGCGTGCTTACTTTGACTCATGCGTCAAATGCACTGGGAAATATAACAAACCTAAGCCCACTGCTCAGCGCTGTAAAAGATTTTAACACCATCACTATCGTCGACGGGGCTCAAGGCGCGATGCATCTACAGCCTGATTTAAAAACACTCGATTGTGACTTTTATGTGTTCTCCGCACACAAAATGCTTGGTCCAACTGGCGTTGGTGGCCTGTACGGTAAATATGAGCGTTTAAACGCCTTACAGCCTTATCAAACAGGTGGAGAAATGATTGAAACGGTGAGTCTTTTACAAAGCACTTTTCGTGACGCTCCTGCCAAGTTTGAAGCAGGCACACCAAATATTGCTGGTGTAATTGGTTTTTCCGCCGCATTAGATTATCTCACTGCACTTGATAAGAAAGCTGTTTACGACTACGAACAAATGTTATTTAACTATGTGGTAGATAAGTTAAATGATATTGATGGCATTACAATTTACAGTAATTTAGAACATAATATAGGTACCATTTGTTTTAATTACAGAGACGAACACCCATTTGATATTGCGACATTACTAGATGGATTTGGTGTTGCCGTTCGAAGCGGCCATCATTGTACCCAACCTTTAATGGCACATTTAGGTATCAACGGCAGTGTACGAGCGAGCTTTTGTTTTTATAATACTCACCAAGATATAGATATTTTCATTAATGCTCTGCACGAATGCATCGCTTTATTAGATTAAAAGTAGATAAGCAATGAATAAAACGTTTAAAGAACTCGCTTACACGCTAAATAATTCCCCTGCTTGGCAGCAAAAATACCGTGAAATCATGCTACTTGGTAAACAATTACCGACAATGCCCGAGGTTTTAAAAACACCAGATGCACTTGTACCTGGTTGTGAAAGTAAAGTTTGGCTGTATTTAGAGTTTGATCTGCAAGAAAACTGTTTGGTTATTATTGGGGATTCAGATACACGTATAGTAAAAGGCCTGCTTGCACTTATATTATCTTTATATAATGGCTTAACCCCGAGTCAAGTGTTAGCCATAAATGCATTTGAAGAGTTTCAAAAGCTGGGTTTAATAAGCCACTTAAGCCCTTCACGAGGAAATGGTATCAAAGCCATTGTCGAACGTATTCAAGCAATGGCTGAACAAAAGTCGCTTTAAGCTTTAGCTAACCGTTGTTTTTTATCTAAATATTTACGTACTGCTTTGGCTGCTACAAAAAAGCCAAAACTGCCTGTGATCATAGTCACTGAGCCAAAACCATTATTACAATCCATATTCATAGAGCCATCTGCGTTTTGCTTTGCATGGCACACACTACCATCTGAACCTGGATAGACTAACTGCTCTGTGGAATAAACACAGTCAATATTAAATTTACGCTTAGGGTTACTACTAAAGTTGTACTGTTTGCGCAAAATATAGCGAACTTTCGCAAGTAGTGGATCTTGAGTTGATTTTGCAACATCACCAAATGTTATTTGACTCGGATCCGTTTGCCCACCTGCGCCACCCGTTGTAATAATAGGCAGTTTATTGCGCTTACAATGGGCAATCAGCGCTGCTTTTTCTTTTACTGCATCAATACAATCAATGACATAATCAAAACCTTGAATATATTCGCGAATATTATCCACAGTGATAAAATCATCGATGACATCAATGTCACATTCAGGGTTAATAAGCTGACAACGCGCTTTCATTGCATCAACTTTAGCTTCACCTACAGTGCCTGTTAGCGCATGAATTTGGCGGTTTACGTTGGTCGCGCATATATCGTCAAGATCAATGAGCGTGAGTTTACCAACCCCTGTTCGTGCTAATGCTTCTGCAGCCCAACTGCCTACGCCACCAATGCCAATAACACAAAAGTGTGCATCTTGAAGCCAAGCAAATTGCTGGTGACCATATAAGCGCTTTATTCCACCAAAACGAATATCTGTTACGGAGTCTGTCATTTACCAATCCAAGTTCCATGGCTGTTGCCATGTGAGAAAGTTATCATGTTTAATTAATTGCCCATAAAGGGTGTCGCAATTTGGTTTGCAAATAAACTCAAATCGCTCACTTTGCCAGGTAAAGCACAGTGCGTAAGCATGCAAATAAGTACGCTGGCATTCAGTGCCACCATAAAGCACATCACCTAAAATCGGGGCGGCAATGCTTTTTAATGCAACGCGCAATTGATGTGTTTTACCTGAGTACGGCTTTAAAATATATCCGCGCAAATTAGCAGCGACACTGAACGAATAAAACCGTGTAATTGCTGGGTTAGTATGAGTTTTTAAAAGCTTAAAGCTACTTCTACGAGACTTAGCCATGTCCCCTTTTACCCAGCCTTGTTTTTTCTTTGGCTTAGCGTCTGATAAAGCCAAATAAAATTTATCAATCTTATGCGCAGTAAAAAGCCGAGTAAACTGGGCTGCAGCTTGGCTGCTTCGCGCTAATATAATTAACCCAGAGGTGACTTTATCTAGTCGATGAACGGCAAACAATTTTTCATTCAATTGTAGCTCAGCTAAAACCACAAAACCTGGCCTCTCTTCACTGTGGAAGTTAAGCCCTGCCGGCTTTTCAATAACATAAAAATCTTTATGCTCAGCAATAACTGTTAAAGTTAACTGCTTATTCACTCAACGAATTACTTTTTAAATAATGCACTACCCGCGCTAAATCTTCAGGGCTATCAACACCTGCATGAGGTGTAACTAGTGCTTGCTCAATTTTTATCTGATGTCCATGATAAAGCACACGTAATTGTTCTAAAGACTCTAATTGTTCAAGTGGTGAAGGGCTAAGTTCAATATATTGTTTAATAAACCCTGCACGATAAGCATATATACCAACATGACGTTGGTAGTTTGTTTTGTCTACGAGAGCATTATTGGTTGAATCCATCATATTGGCGCGATCAAATGGAATGCTAGCTCGGGAAAAATAAAGTGCATTTTTATGAACATCACTCACTACTTTTACCGCGTTTGGGTTAAATACTTCTTCAATGTCTTCAATTGCAACACTCAAAGTAGCCATTGGCGCAACCGAATCAGCCAATAATGCAGCAACTTGGCTCACATTTTCGCTAGCTAGTAGTGGTTCATCACCTTGCACATTGACAACAATAGTGTCATCGCTGAGGTTAAGTAAATCCATTACTTCTGCTAAGCGCTCTGTGCCTGACTGATGATCTTCACGTGTCATCAGTACATCAGTAGTAAAGGTATTGACTACCTCGAACACTTTTTTATGATCGGTTGCAATAACAACCTTACTTGCGCCAGAAGCAAGGGCTTTTTCATACACATGCTGAATCATCGGCTTACCACAAATATCGGCAAGCGGTTTACCTGGCAATCGTGTCGATGCGTAGCGTGCAGGAATAACGACTACGAATTCCACTTTTCTACCTCTTCTTGGCTTAACTCTCTTGCTTCGTTTTCAAGCAACACAGGAATGTCATCAACAACTGGGTAGGCTAACTTTGCTGCCGTGCTTATTAATTCGTTATTTTCTTTGTCAAAGCGTAATTTACCCTTGCATACTGGGCAGGCGATAATTTCAAGTAGTTTTGTATCAAAGGCCATTGAGGATCCCTTTTTCTTTGAGTAATAGATTGAGTTTATTAATTACCGCGGTTGATGGCTTAGCATCAACAGGTAAAAAGTACCAATTAGGTTTAGCAAAAGCGCGGCATTTTACCGCATCTTTCTCTGTCATAATGACAATTTCATCGTTATATTTTTCAAAATCAGCGGGGGTATAAGCATAATGATCGCGATAATGCGCCGTAGAAAGTAACTTAACACCTGAGTTTTGCAGTGTCTTCTCAAACCGTGCAGGATTACCAATTGCACTTACTGCATGACCGCTATCTAGTAGAGCTTCCGTTTTCTCACCAGTAGCCACATTTAATAAGGTAGATGCCTGTAATTGATAATTAAAGTTATCAGCACCTCCGTTTTCTACTACTAAATCAACTGATTTTAAACGCTTTGTAGTTTCTCGTAGTGGGCCTGCTGGCATCAAAAAACCATTGCCAAAGCGGCGCTCGCTGTCCACTATGCAGCACTCTATGTCGCGACCCATTTTATAATGCTGCATGCCATCATCTGAGATAATGACATCTAAATCGTAGTTTGTATTTAAAAGCTTTATGTTGGCTTTTCTATCTGGGCCTACAACAACAGGGCAACCTAATCGGCGCTGAATAAGTACAGGTTCATCCCCTGCTTGCGCGGTGGTAATTGAGCTATCAACAAATAAGGGGTAAACCTCAGAAGTACCACCATAGCCACGGCTAATAACGGCAACCTTTAAATCGTGTTGTTGTAAATATTGAGTAAGCCAAATAACAAACGGTGTTTTGCCATTACCGCCCACACTAATATTACCTACCACAATAACCGGCACATCGCATTTAAATTGCTCAAACAGGCCTAGTTTATAGCACACACTACGTAACGTTGAAATAAACCAAAAAAGCCCGCTCAATGGCAGAAGTACTAAGGTTAAAAAGCTAAAGTTTTTATACCAGCTTTGTTCTATCTTGTTCACCCTTGCTCACCAAACTGCATTTTGCATAAAGCAGCATAAGTGCCGTCATTTTTAAGCAGTGCCTGATGATCGCCACTTTCAATAACTTGACCATTATCTATTACGTAAATACGGTCGCTTTTTTCGATTGTCGAAAGTCGATGTGCAATAACAATGGATGTTTTATCTTTCATTAATTGATCGAGCGCTTGTTGAATCAGCTTTTCAGACTCCGTATCAAGAGCTGATGTAGCTTCATCTAAAATCAAAATAGGTGCATCTTTTAAGATTGCACGTGCAATAGCAATACGTTGGCGTTGCCCACCTGAGAGCATCACCCCGTTTTCACCCACCATGGTATTTAGACCATCTGGTAAATCTTTTACAAACTCCCATACATGGGCTTGTTTAGCGACAGCTAACAGCTCATCGTCACTTAACGTACGTGTAATGCCATAACTAATATTATTAGCAATTGTATCGTTAAATAACACGACTTGCTGTGATACCAAGGCAAACTGTCGTCGTAAGTCAGCAAGTTTATATTCACTCAGTGCAACGCCGTCTAATAAGATTTCGCTAGGAGCTTGTAAATCGTAATAGCGTGGTAATAAATTGGAGATAGTAGACTTGCCCGATCCTGAACGACCGACTAACGCAATGCTTTCTCCGGCTTTAATGGTAAGTGATAAATCGCGTAAGACTGGCTCTTCTTTTGTTGGGTAATTAAAGGTTACATTTTTAACTTCGATTAACCCTTTTACTTTATCAACGCTTATTGTGCCGGTATCTTTTTCAACCTCTTCATCTAGCACTAAAAAAATACTTTGTGCAGCAGAGATACCGCGTTGTAAATCGCTATTAACGTTCGCAAGCTGCTTTAACGGGCGTAACAACATCATCATCGATGAAATAAGTACAACAAAATCACCAGAACTAATGGTGTCTATCATCGATGGCATTGATACAACAAACAGAATAACCGCCATAGCACTGGCTGCTAATATTTGAATCACAGAAACACTCAACGCCTTTGTCGCATCCATTTTAATACGCTGCTGGCGGTTGTGATTATTAATAGTAGCAAACTGATCTATTTCCTGCTTTTGGCCGCCAAAGCCATGTATTACTTTATGACCGCTGAGCATTTGTTCAGAACTTCGTGTCACTTGCCCCATTGCTGACTGAATATTTTTGGATATATGACGAAATCGTTTTGACACGATGCTGACAATAACGGCTACTAATGGAATGATGATCAAAAATATTAAAGACAACTTCCAACTGGTGTAGAACATTACGGTAAGTAAAAACACCACAAAAGCGCCTTCCCTTACCACGATTAGCATAGCTTTTGTAATAGCCTGTTGTACTTGCTCAGTATCAAAAGTAATTTTAGATATTAAATCACCTGTGGAATTTTTATCATGAAAAGAAACTGGTAAATGCAGGATATGCTCAAATAATTGCTGTCGTAATGAACGTACAACTTGTGAACCTACATAACTTAGGCAATAAGAAGACATATAGTTAAAAAATCCGCGACCAATAACTAACGCTATCACGACAAACGGTGCATATTTTAGTACATCGTTATTACGTTCATTTAAACCCTGATCGATAAACGGTTTCATCAATTGAATAAACAACGCATCCATGGCTGAATAACCTATCATGCCTATAACAGCTAGAATTGCTATGCTTTTATAATTACCTACGTAAGATAGCAAACGCTTGTAAATTTGCGATGTTGTTTGATCCATAACACTCTCTAATTCTAAGTCTATGGGTATTGTAGCCTCGTGCAACATAAAACTAAACTCAATCTTTGAGAAACCAAGCACTTTGTGCCCTCGCAGAGTCTATTTCATAGCTATCTTGGTAAAAACTGACGATGATTTGACCATATTCCCCTGTTGAATATTGTTCTGCGTTTATCACTTTGTAGCGTTCGACTACCTCTTTGTGTGGCAAATTCCATTGACCTTGAAATGCAGCAGAATGAATAACAACCTCTGGCGAGACAGCTTCAATAAACGCCTTACTTGATGATGTTTTGCTTCCATGATGAGGGCTCATAAGTACGGTGCTTTTTAACTCTGCATTATCTGCTATTAATTCATGCTCTCTTAGTTTTGTAATGTCTCCTGGTAAAAGTAGGCTGTGAATTCCATCTGATATATGAACAATGCATGAGTTATCGTTATCAGAATAATGATTTCCTTTCTTGTGAGTCATTGTAATGAGTAAATTGTAGAAAATTATCTTTTGTTCACTGCATGCGGATTCAATGCCTGCCGGTTGCGTTATATTAAATGTGTTTTCATATCCTAGCTTTAGCCATTCTTCAACACCACCTGAATGATCTTTGTCATCATGACTAATTACCGTATGTGTTACTGTAATCCCATTGATATCTAAATAAGGTTTTAAGGTAGAGTGAACTCGCGTAAATCTATTAAAATAAATAGGACCAAGATCATACACAAACCCTTTTTTATCTTTCGTTATTAAAACCATTGTTCCATGACCCACATCAAAAACAGTGAATTGCCAATTTGGTTTCACTGTTAAAACAGAATCTATAAAAGCAATACAAATAGGTAATACACTAATAATTTTTCCCTTTGGCAGTACTAACAGTAATAGTGAACTTAGATAGGTTGCAAGTAGCATGGGTAAGGCTATTACTGGGGCATCAAACCAACGAACTTCAACGGGGATTAACAATAAGGCTTCAAAACAGACTCGAATTAAGCTATCAAAAAATGACAAGATAAGTGTCATATCCAATGCCATGTTCAATATACTCACGACGAATAAAAGAGGCATGACAATAAAACTAACCAGCGGAACTGCAATAAGGTTGACTAGAACACCAACTACACTCACTCCATGAAAGAAAAATAGGCTTAATGGTAGTAAACCTACAAAAAGCGTGCATTGCAGGATTATTAACCCTTTCAAAAACCCAGAAAGGGTTAACTTAGCGTGCGACATGTTTTTCACTAAAATAAATATTAGACCGACGGCAGTAAATGAAAGATACAATCCGGGATTCAATAAACTAAATGGGTCTATAGCTAAAATAAGAGTGAGTGCAAATAATAAGGCACGCCATCTAAGTGCTTGCTTTGATGTATAATATACAACCAAGATACACGCTAACATTATTAACGCACGACTTGCTGACACTAAAAAATCACTTAAGTAAACATAACAAAACGCCAAGCAAAAACCTACAAAGCTGTAAATGATTGATAAATTGATTGATTGTTTGATAGTTCGAATAAAAACCCGCAAAGTATACTTGCAAGCAAAATAGCCAATGCTAAATATAAGCCCTATATGTAAGCCAGAGATCGCTAATAAGTGACTTATTCCGAAAACTTGAAGTGTTTGTTTATCATCATATGACATTAAGCTTTTGTCACCCGTCATAAGCGCATAATAAAGCCAACTCATATGCGTATCCTCGTAGATACTTTGAATGTAACGACGGTATTTATATATTAAACTAGGGGCTGAGGTATTTGATACTTGAATTGCGCTACCTACTTGCTTACCTTTAAATAAGATACGTTGGCTAAATGCTGAGCGTTCTTTATCAAAGCCAAACACATTTTTTTGACTTCGGTATTTAGTGAGCCTTAACCAGGTTGTAACCGTACTTCCTTCCTTAATTCGATGCTCGGTATTTATACTAACCAGCACTTTAGGGGGTTTAAATAGAGTAAAATTTTTCGGACTAGTTATCGTTGCTTTTAAATAAGTGCTCTCTCGTTGTGATATAATCTCTTGGACAACGAGCGTAATTAGTTTTGGTTGATTTCCACTCAAGTTTTGTGAATAGATAGAATAAAAACACAAAAAATGTAGCCAAACAGCTAAAATCCCGCAAATAAAACCTAACATTACAGGTAAAAACGGCTTAAAATAGGTGCCTGCTATCACAATTAATAATGTGAACAGAGTAAATACAAGGGTCTGATAATAAAATACGGTTATAACACAACCAATAACAAACCCAATGCTTAACCACACTGATGTAAATGGTTGCTTTAAATGGCTAAAAAAACGATCCAACGGTTTTTACCCGATCACAATACGATTAAACATCATAAAATGTTGAAAATTTTTGGTCGTTTACTCCACGATGCAAACTTATGGCATCTTAATCGTCGTTCAGCACGTGGGGCTTTTTGTGTTGGTTTATTTTTTGCGTTCATCCCTGTTCCATTTCAAATGGTTTTGGCTGCAGCATTAGCCATTCCGTTACGCGTTAATTTACCTATATCTGTCGCCGTTGTGTGGATAACAAACCCATTAACTATGCCACCTATTTTTTATTGTTCATACATTGTGGGTACCATTGCTCTTGGTCAGCGAGAACAACACTTTGCTTTTGAACCCAGTTGGCAATGGTTTTTAGATAGTATTACAACCATTGGACCTGCATTTTTAGTTGGTTCATTGATCTGCGCAAGTATTGCATCTTTAATAGGGTATTTTGGTGTTGACCTTTTATGGCGTCGATCTGTTCGTAAAGCATGGAACAATAGACACACAACAGACTAATTAAACTATAGCCAATAGTTCAACTTGTTCCAAATATAATACACTCCATTTACTTAATTTAAGATCAAAAAAGCCAGCAATTAAGCTGGCTTTTTTATGCTAGTCAATATTGGTTACCGTACTTTTGCTTCAATCTCAACTAGGTCAGTAAGATGGCATACTTCACCAGAGTGAGTTTTTATACCATGCTCACCAAAGTAATCGCGTTGAGCCTGTACCAAATGACCATTACTTGGTGTAGTTAACGTCGCTAAGTAAGTTTGTGTCGAACTCAGCACAGGGAAAGCAAGTCCTGTCATTATTGCTTGACCAGTAATCTTACGTAATGACAGCGCTTCTTTTTCAAGTGTATCGATAAATTCAACGCCTTGAGCAATATTATCTAAATAGTCAGCACGGATGATACAACCTGCACGCCATGTCTGTAGTGTTTTTGAAAGATCAACTTTCCATTGATGCGCTCTTGAAGCACCTTTAATCAATGCAAGGCCTTGTCGGTATGCCAAGAGGCTCGCTAACAAGAATGCTTCTTTCAACTCATCTAAATCTAACTCAACGTTTGATGTAGGCTTTGAAGCATAGGTCATTTCTTTTGCCGCATGCGTATCACATGTATTGGTAAGATGACGGGCTTGAACAGCAGCAACTAATGACGGTACTGCAATACCAAGTTCAAGTGCATTTTGTGCAGTCCATAAGCCAGTGCCCTTTGCGCCGACCTTATTATCAATCAAATCAACTAATGACTCATTATTTTCTGTTTCAAGTGATAAAATATGACTCGAAATTGACAAAAGGTAGCTATTTAACTCACCTTCAGACCACTGTTCAAAAATAGCAGCAACGTCTTTATTTGTACGTTTAGTGCCCAAACGAAGTAATTGGTACATTTCTGCAATTAATTGCATTAACGCATATTCAATACCATTGTGAACCATTTTTACAAAATGCCCACTTGCAGATTGGCCGACACGGGCAAAGCATGAATCGCCTTTGTAACTTGCTGCAACTTTTTCAAACCATGGCTCTACACGCTCCCAGCCACCCTCTGAACCACTTGCCATCATCGCCGGGCCATGGCGAGCACCCTCTGCACCACCAGAAATACCCATGGTTGCAAATTCAAATTTATTTTGAAATTTAAGCTTGCGACTGATCCCGTCTTTGTAGTTACTATTACCGCAATCTACGATGATATCGTCACATTCGACACCCGCTTCTACTAGCTCGGTACATACCCTATCAACTAATTCACCCGCAGGCACTAATAACAAAATTGAACGAGGTGGGGCTAACCTTTTAACCATATCATTTAAATCAGACACAATATGCAGACGGTCCGCCATGCCTTGAGATTTAGCACAACTTAATAACTCTTCGCCCGCATCGGGGTTTTTATCATAAGCTACGAGTGTCAGCCCTTTTTCAATCAGGTTTAGAGCCAGATTTTTACCCATAACGCCTAACCCTACTAATGCAACTTGCATTTAGTGTCCTCCTCGGTAACAACTATTGGTTAGTAAATGAAAATAATAACGCGCGCATTATACCCAAGCAGTTAAAAAATGCGAGCCTCCGATAACGGACTCGAACATTCTCGTTGGTGTATGCACTAGGCACATTATATCAAATAACGAGTAGCTCAGGGATTATTTAACATAGGTGAATTAATAATTACGACATTGACGCAACCTGACACCGGTGTCATAATGATGTCATATTAAATTTGTATAAATTATGGCATTACATAATTAATTGTTTTTCAAATGTGTGTGGGTGAATATCATTAACACATTATATTTATGAAAATTTCATAAGTAGCTTAAATAACAATATAACCGTCAATCTGCTTAATAAATTAAGCCTACAGGAGAATTTGATGCTTAGACGCACAAAAATAGTCGCTACCCTTGGCCCAGCTACCGATCGTGATAATAATTTAGAAAAAATAATCCGTGCTGGCGCAAATGTGGTGCGTTTGAATTTCTCACACGGCGTTGCTCAAGATCACAAAGACCGTGCACAAGCTGTTCGTGATATAGCAAAGAACTTAGGCAAACACGTTGCAATTTTAGCCGATTTACAGGGTCCTAAAATTCGTGTTTCTACATTTAAAGAAGGAAAAGTAACGTTAACTGTCGGCGCTAAATTTATCCTTGATGCCAAAATGCAAAAAGGTGAAGGCGACATTAATGCTGTTGGCATTGATTATAAAGAATTACCACAAGATGTATCACCAGGTGATTTATTACTATTAAACGATGGTTTAATTCAATTAACAGTTCAAAGTGTAGAGGGTCACCTTGTTCATACCACGGTGACTGTTGGCGGTGTGTTATCGAACAATAAAGGGATTAACCGTTTAGGCGGTGGCTTAACGGCGCCTGCGTTTACTGATAAAGACAAAGAAGACTTAATCACTGCTGCTGAAATAGATGTCGATTATATTGCTGTATCTTTTCCACGCAGTGGTGATGATATGCGTTATGTTCGCTCACTTGCAGAAGCTGCTGGATCTAAAGCACAGCTTTTGGCAAAAATTGAACGTGCCGAAGCTGTTGAAACGGTTGAAGCAATCGATGATATCGTACTTGCATCAGATTCTGTTATGGTTGCCCGTGGAGACTTAGGTGTTGAAATTGGTGATGCGGCGTTAATGGGTAAGCAAAAACTTATTATAAGCCGTGCTCGCTCTTTAAATCGTACCGTAGTTACTGCAACACAAATGATGGAATCGATGATAGATAACCCTATGCCAACGCGAGCAGAAGTTATGGATGTTGCAAACGCTGTACTAGATGGTACCGACGCAGTGATGCTGTCTGCAGAAACTGCAGCGGGTGATTACCCAGAAGAAACGGTCGCTACCATGGCACGAGTTTGTCTTGGTGCAGAATCTCAAAAAGAAACACATGTTTCTAAACACAGATTAGATAGCCACTTCTCCTCAAATGCTGAGTCAATCGCTTTGTCTGCAATGTATGCGGCTAATCATTTAGATTCAATTAAAGCAATTGTAACGCTCACTGAATCAGGTAGCACAGCAAAATTAATGTCACGCATTAGTTCTGGCCTACCTATTTTCTCTCTTTCACGACATGCAAGTACATTAGGTCAAACTGCACTTTATCGTGGTGTATACCCTGTATTCTTTGACTCTACAAAATGTGAAAAAGATAACATGGTTAAAGATGCACTCAGCACACTTGTCGCTGCAGGTTCACTTTCATCGGGTGATACGGTTATTATCACCCACGGTGATGCAATGGAAACAATTGGTGCAACAAATACAATGAAGATTGTAACGGTTGGCTAACCCTGTGATTCAACAAAAAACGCGAGCCAAATAGCTCGCGTTTTTATTCTAACGCATC
Source organism: Pseudoalteromonas sp. H105 (assembly GCF_001469215.1). Lineage (GTDB taxonomy): Bacteria > Pseudomonadota > Gammaproteobacteria > Enterobacterales > Alteromonadaceae > Pseudoalteromonas. Next base: position 424,098 of record NZ_LOFH01000001.1, on the reverse strand, counting down.
TTTAACCGGCTTTTTATAAGTTTAGCTCGCAAGAGCGGCTTTCACTTTATCTCGATAACTACGGCTTACTTTTAATTCTTGCCCATTGTCTAAGACAAGTAAGTATTCGCCACTAACTTGCGTGACTAGTTTGCTAATTTGTTTCGTATTTACAATTGCACTTCTGTGAACCCTAACAAATAGTTTTGGGTCTAGCTCTTGTTCAAGCTCTTTCATTGTTTTACGTAAAATATGAGTTTGACCATCTTGACAATGCAGACACATATAGTCACCCGCCGCATCTACCCATTGAATTGTTGCAACAGGCACACGAATAATTTCTCCCTGCTCTTTAACAGCTAGAGACTCTGGGTATCGTTTATCTGATAAGGTATCGCCTGTAGCTAACTTTTTCAAAATCTCTTCGCAGTTATTACCTGTAATACCAGCAACAAAGCTTGCTAATTTCTTTTTATGCGCGTTATCCTGCTGAGTTTTCAAATAAGTATGCACTTTTTCTACCGCCTGTTTTAGTCTGTTGTCATCGACTGGTTTAAGAATATAATCTAAAGCATGTATTTCAAACGCTTTGACCGCGAACTGATCAAATGCAGTTACGAATACAATAGCAGGTAATGCTCTGACACTTTCACTGAGTGTTCTGGCAACCTCAAAGCCATTCATACCTGGCATTTGAATATCTAAAAAAACTAAATCTATTTGCTCAACCTGGCATGCATCTATAGCTTCTTGACCTGAACTACATAGCTTTACAACCTCTATTTCATCAAAATCTTCTAACCTTACAGCTAACCCTCTACGTGCTAAAGGTTCATCATCGACAATTAGGGTTTTAATCTTGCTCATTTTTTCATAGCCTTTTCAAACGGAACACGCAGATTTACTTTTAATCCACTTGGCGTATTATCTGATAATACAAAAGAATAGTTATTTTCATACAAGGTTTTTAAGCGATCTTTGGTATTTGCAATCCCAACGCCTTGCGCATTAACTAATTGACCATTTAACAATTCAGTACCTGGGCCATTATCGCCTACTTCCAATAATAGTTCATTAGCAAATACTTGTGCCTTTATATCAATCTCTCCGCCTTCGGCTAAGTGAGCTATTGCATATTTTATTGAGTTTTCAATAATAGGCTGTAATATCAAACTCGGCACAAGCGCATTTTTAGCCTCACTACTTACTTCTACAGTCACTTTTAAACGCTCATCAAACCGGACTCGTTCAATCTCAAGATATAACATTAGTGCATGTATTTCTTGTTCTAACGGTACTTTTTTTATGGGATCAGTGTTCAATGTGTACCTTAAGAAATCACTTAGTTTTGACACCATTAAATTAGCGTCTTTATTTTCCTTAACTAAAATGAGGGTTGATATTGCATTAAGCGTATTAAACAAGAAGTGCGGGTTGAGTTGATAACGAAGCATTTTAAGCTGTGCTTCATGCGCCATGGTGGTTGCTTTTAGGGCCTTTTGTCGCTCACTTTGCAATAATTGGTAATATTTAATGCCGAAATACAAGCCACTCCAACATAAAATAATATATACAGAATCTAGACCTTGCTGAAAATAATAAAACCATTCATTAGGGCGGTAACCATGGCGATATATTTCCCACAAATTGAATTTTTGTACAACTGCCCATAATGTTCCCGTCACGTAGGAAGCACTAAATACAACAAGCATCAGAACCCAAGGCGACGCATTCCATGCTTTACGATACATATAACGAAGCGGCACTGTCATTAAACAACCAGCGTAAGCGTTAAGCACAATGACAAATACGTAAATATCACGCATTTCAAAGACTTTTGAGCCAATGTAATTCACAAGAGCGTAACCTATCCAACCTGCAACTTGAAGTACCCAAAAGAAGCGTTGGCGGTTATCTACCAAAGATTGCCAGTTCAAAATATATTTTTACCTCAATTATTTGTAATTATTATATCGGGATAGTTCAAGCTAAATCACTACTTCCTATCTTAGTTTTTAAGAGGCTTACCGCAAAAATTATATTTTTTCCACAAAAAAAGGAGCCTTAGGCTCCTTTTCAATACTTATCTGTAAAAGCTTAAGCTGCCGCTAGGCCTTCTTTTGCTTTTGCAACAAGTGCTGCGAATGCAACTTGGTCATAAACAGCGATATCTGCAAGGATCTTACGATCGATTTCAACAGAAGTCTTTTTAAGACCATTGATAAAACGGCTGTAAGACAGACCATTTTGACGTGATGCAGCATTGATACGTGCAATCCATAATTGACGGAATGTACGTTTCTTAGCACGACGGTCACGGTAAGCGTATTGACCCGCTTTAGTAACAGCCTGGAAAGCTACGCGGTAAACACGTGAACGTGCTCCGTAGTAACCTTTTGCTTGTTTTAAAACTTTTTTGTGACGTGCACGTGCGACAACGCCGCGTTTAACTCTTGCCATTTCTAAAAACCCCTATTAAGCGAATGGTAACATACGTGAAACTAGACCATGGTCATTCTTATGAACCATCATCTTAGGACGTAGGTGTAACTTACGCTTAGAAGTTTTCTTAGTCAGAATATGACGAAGATGCGCTTGTTTACGCTTGAAACCGCCAGAAGCAGTTTTCTTGAAACGCTTTGCTGCGCCTCTGTGACTTTTTAGCTTATAAGCCATTGCAATAACTCCAAATGTATTGCTTTAAAATTAGTAAGCAGGCGTGAGTATATTGCTATAGCTCCACTTTTAGGCCTAACTTACTGCCATATTCCGGTGAAAACTCAACACGAATGCTGCAGTTTTACTTTAAAACCGGTTAACTCAGGTGAATATTCGCATATTACTTGCAGACCTGAGCTAAATTCGGTGCGTATTTTAGCTCGTTTATTACTTTTTAGCAATAGGAGACATCATCATAACCATTTGACGTCCCTCAACACGATTTGGGAAAGACTCAACTTGTGCGAGTTCTTCTAAATCAGCTTTAATACGATTTAGTAGTTCAATACCAATTTCTTGGTGCGCCATTTCACGGCCACGGAAACGGATAGTGATTTTAGCTTTATCACCCGCCTCTAAGAACTTACGTAAGTTGCGAAGCTTAACCTGATAATCACCTTCATCCGTTCCAGGACGGAATTTGATTTCTTTTATCTGGATTTGCTTTTGCTTCTTCTTCTGCTCTTTTAGTTCTTTGCTTTTTTCAAAGATGAACTTACCGTAGTCCATGACCTTACACACAGGCGGCTCAGCATTTGGGCTGATCTCTACTAGATCAACACCTGCTTCATCAGCCATAGCTTGCGCATCTCTTAATGTTTGAATGCCAGCTTGCTCGCCTTCGATATCGATTAAACGAACTTCTTTAGCTGTAATTTCATCGTTGATACGATTTTTTTGAGCTGTTTGTTGCCCTTTCTTGCCGCCTCTAATGGTACGTTCCTCCAAGAATATCAAATAATAAGTGTGCAGTTAGCAGTTGTGTTAATGCTCTGCACACCGGATTTTTACTGTCGATTTTTAATTTCTTCACTAATTTTAGCGACGAAATCATCAACGTTAAATTTGCCCAGGTCTTCACCTGTGCGGGTACGTACTGCCACTTCTTGTTGTTCAACTTCTTTATCGCCAACAACAAGTAAGTAAGGAATACGTTTTAATGTATGTTCTCGGATTTTAAAGCCAATCTTCTCATTTCTCAAGTCAGCAGCGGCTCTAATTCCAAGTTTATTTAATTTTTGTACAATTTCGTGCACATAATCCGCTTGTTTATCGGTGATATTCATAATCACCACTTGCTTAGGTGCAAGCCACGTAGGAAATAAACCTGCATACTCTTCGGTTAAAATACCGATAAAACGCTCAATTGATCCAAGTATAGCACGGTGAATCATTACCGGTGTACGACGTTCGTTGTTTTCAGCAACATACGTAGCACCTAAACGACCCGGTAATGCAAAATCTAGTTGCACTGTACCACACTGCCACGCTCTGTCTAAGCAATCGTACAAAGTAAATTCAATTTTAGGGCCATAAAAGGCACCTTCACCTGGTAAATAATCAAATTCAATGTCATTTGCCTTAAGTGCATCAGCAAGTGCTTGTTCAGCTTTATCCCACACATCATCTTCGCCGATGCGCTTTTCAGGGCGAGTAGAAAGCTTTACAACAATTTTCTCAAAGCCAAATGTTTCATATGTGTCATAAACCATTTTAATGCATGATGAAACTTCATCCATCACTTGGTCTTCAGTACAGAAAACGTGTGCATCATCTTGCGTGAAGCCGCGAACACGCATAAGCCCGTGTAATGCACCTGACGGCTCATTACGGTGACAACAGCCAAACTCGGCCATACGAAGCGGTAAATCACGGTAAGACTTTAACCCTTGGTTAAATATCTGTACGTGACCTGGACAGTTCATTGGTTTGATAGCATATTCACGCTTTTCAGATTCTGTTGTAAACATTGCATCTGAATATTTATCCCAGTGACCCGACTTTTCCCATAACGAACGGTCCATCATCATTGGACCTTTTACTTCTTCGTATTGGTACTCTCGTAGTTTTTCACGTACAAACTCTTCAAGTTCACGATAAATGCTCCATCCATCATTGTGCCAAAATACCATGCCTGGCGCTTCTTCTTGCCAGTGCCATAAATCAAGCGCTTTACCAATACGGCGGTGGTCGCGTTTTTCAGCTTCTTCTAAGCGTTTTAAATATGCTTTAAGTTGCTTTTTATCGCCCCAAGCGGTGCCATAAATACGTTGTAGCATTTTGTTTTCAGAATCACCACGCCAATACGCACCCGCCACTTTCATAATTTTGAAGTGTTGACAGAATTTCATGTTTGGCACATGTGGGCCGCGGCACATATCAACATATTCTTCATGATGATAAAGACCAGGGCGATCATCTTTAGCGATGTTCTCGTCTAAGATTTCAATCTTGTATGTTTCACCGCGCGCTTCAAATGCATCGCGCGCTTCTTGCCAGCTGACGGTTTTTTTCACTACGTCGTAGTTTGTTTTTGCAAGTTGTAACATGCGCTTTTCAATGGCATCCAAGTCTTCTTGACTGAGTGAGTGTTCCATATCGATATCGTAATAAAATCCGTTATCAATAGTTGGACCAATGGCCATTTTTGCTTCAGGGAATAACTGTTTAACAGCATGACCTATTAAGTGAGCACATGAGTGACGAATGATCTCTAACCCATCGTCGTCTTTCGCGGTGATAATTTCTAAACGTGAGTCTTCAGAAATTAAATCGCATGCATCAACACGGTCGCCATTAACACGACCAGCGATGGTCGCTTTTGCAAGGCCTGGGCCGATATCGTTGGCTACATCAAGAGTACTAACTGGGTTTTCAAAGCTACGCTGACTGCCGTCAGGGAGGGTAATAACTGGCATTATAAATCCTTTGTACAGTGGTGACGCCTACAATGCATCACATGTATTTAAATAAATTAAAAAAGTAACTCCACAACGCTTTTACGAATAAGCATTGTTATCGTTAACCATTTAAGGTTAATGCACCTGTTGAGTCTTGCTAAGTGCGACTATATTGTCGCGTCTGAAACAGTGAAATACAAGTATTTACAGCGACAAATTGACAAATTAGCTCTTCATTTCATACTTAAGATACTTTTAGCTGCGAGAAACAATTATGTCCGTGAGTAAATCAATCAGATTCGCCAGCCTAAACTTACTTAATTATGCAGCTCCACCCTTTTCTTTTTATCAGCTCCATGAGCGCTATAACGCCACTCAATGGCGACAAAAACAAACATTTATTGAAGACTTTTTAATCGAAAGTAAAGCTGATATTGTGGCCTTTCAAGAGGTATTTAGTATTCAATCTTTGCAAACGTTGTGCAAAGAGCAAGGGTATGACTATTTTGAAACTGTTTCGACACCAAAAAGTGATAACCTTTACCCTCAAGTTTTATTTAACCCCGTTGTAGCGATTGCATCAAAAATACCTATTCATGACTCCCAAGCACTCAGCCCATGCCCAGAATTATTAGAGTATCTTAATAATCAAAATGAGTTTAAATTTAATCGCACACCTATAAAGTGTCGGATTGAACTGGCGCATTTAGGCACTGTGTATTGCTATATCGTCCACTTCAAATCTCAACGTGTACATTCAATGTCACATATGCTTAACATACACAATCAAGAAGACCCTCTACTTAATTTACTTCAACAAACAGTAGGCATGATGCAATCCCAAATTTCTCGTTCTTTAGAAGCATCGATCGTTTATTATGATGCTTTAAAAACACAGCGAGAGCATAACTGTGCAACCATGGTGCTTGGTGACTTCAATGATAATATTGATAGTCCAGCACTTGCTTTTATGACACAAGGTTTTCATCCAACTCGATGTGAACCTTGTAAAGAGTTTGCACAACCAATTGTTGGCCTAAGTGATGCATTTTCTTTGAGCAATCAATATAAAGCCGGCACAAAAAAACCTTTTAGCCACTACTATAATGGCCATGGAAATGTTTTAGATTACATTTTAGTCTCTGGTCATTTTAATTCCCTGTGCGCGCTTGGCAGAATTAAATCCCTAGACTATTTAAGCTTTAATGCTCATCTTAACCCTCAGCAGCATGATGAAGATATTTGTTACAGTGATCATGGTGGCGTTGGGATTGAAATCGGGTTTTAATAGACACTGCTTTTAATAAAGTAAATTGATATAATAACGAAAATTAGATTTTTAGAGAGTAATAATGAGAACATGCGGCGTAGAAATAACAGGCAGTGACGTACTGTTGTGTATTTTAAGTAAAGATAACGATGTATTTGATATTCGTGATGTCCGTCAAACCCGCTTTACGTTAGCAAACGGTAATGACACCGAAGTGATGCGTAAATTTCAATTTGATTTTGCAAAATTAATGCAAGATTACCAAATTGATTCTGTTGCTATTCGCGAACGCCAGCCAAAAGGAAAATTTGCAGGTAGTGCGAAAGGCTTCAAAATGGAAACAGCTATCCAATTGATTGAAAACCTAGATGTGCAAGTTTTGAGTCCAACAACCATAAAAGAACAGTTGAAAAGAAACCCTGTCCCAATTGATTTTGAAGAAACTGGGCTAAAGAAATACCAAGAAACCGCATTTATCAATGCTTATGTTTACATAATGCGTAAAACATACCGCCACGATGAAGCGTAAATAAATACAGTTAGCCTTTTAAATTATGTAACGCGAGTGAGTGAACTGCATTAATTATGTTTACCCTCGCGTTTTTAGTTTCTAATCAATATAATAAAACTACAAACAGAATCTAATCAGGTGACTCAAACGTTGTTAATAATATTAAATTAAGATAATAAGCGACCTTCCGCAAAACAGATATTGAAGTGTGGTTAAGTAAAATATTAATGTATGTTGATTAAACTTTAAGCCAGCGAGTCAAAACTTGCTCCAATAATTCAAACTCTATTGGTTTACTTAAATAATCATCCATTCCCGCTTTAAAACACGCATTGACATCGTCTTCCATCACATTTGCAGTAATAGCGATAATAGGCAGTTTCTTCCAATGGGCACGTTCACGTATTATTTTGGTTGTACTTAGACCATCTAAATTAGGCATATGCATATCCATTAAGACAATATCGAACGAATTATTCTCAAGTATCTCAAGGGCAATTACACCATCAGCGGCGATAACAACATCTAGATTAAGCTTTTTGAGCATGGATTTTAATACAAGCTGATTAATCGGGTTATCCTCAACCACTAAAACAACCCCCTCTAATTTGCTTATGCGCTGTGGAATACTGGTAGCCTGCGTTTTAGTTGGGCAAGCCATACCTGCATTGATAAAGAATTCAACCTGTGTCCCTTCACCTTCAACAGAACTTAGCGCGATTTCACCGCCCATCATTTCCACCAACTCCTTGCACAAACTTAAACCCAGACCAGTGCCGCCATAGATCCGGGTCGTACTTTCATCTAATTGTTTAAACGGTTTAAAAATATCATGTATTTTTTGCTCATTAATACCTATCCCTTGATCACTTACTACAAAATACAATTTAAAATCTGTTTCACACTCTTGATAATATACTTTCACCGATATCTCACCTTTAGTGGAAAACTTAATGCTATTGCCAACAAGGTTCACGAGGACCTGTATTAAACGAGTTTTATCGGTGTGTATATTGACTGGATCACAGTCATTAATCCATTTAACGTAACTGTCTTTGTTAGAGACAAGTGGATGAACAATTGCCAGTACTTCGTTTTTTAATACCGCTAAGGAAAAGGTATCATAATTTAATTTGAGCTCACCTTGCTCTATTTTCGATATATCTAATATGTCATTAATAACAGATAACAAATGCGTAGCAGAAGTAGCACCAACATTGACTAACTTTGCCTCATCAACGTCTAATTTAGCTGACGTTTGTAACAATTGAAGTGTTCCTATCACACCATTGAGAGGGGTTCTAATTTCATGACTCATATTTGCTAAGAATCGGCTTTTTGTTGCAAGTGCTGCATTCGCTTGCTCTGTAGCCTCTTCAAAAGCTTTTGTACGTTCCACGACTCTTTTTTCTAACTGGCTCTCTCTCAACGATAACTCATCTCGCATTAAAATAAATGCTTTTGATAATTCGCCTAACTCGTCATGCCCTTGAGACATAACTTTTGCAGTAAAGTCACCATTTGATAATGCATGAGACGCTTGAGTTAAATTAAAGATGGGTGCATAAATATAGGCAGAAAGCCTAAGCGCTAGAAACAATGTAACTACAAAAACAACCGTACATATTATCCACAAGATATTTTTTAATTCATTTATTTTTTCAAAAATCAAATGGTTAGGTATCACCATCGCAATGCTGTAGCCAGTCGATTTAATTGGTGAAAAAAAGATATGTTCTAGCTCATTTGTTTCTTCATTAAGCAGTTCTACGAAACCAGCGTGGCCTGCAACCATACGCACACCGACTTGTTTAAGTTCTGCCTGAGCCTCTTCAGTAACTCTTAATTTAACAGTGACTTTCTCACCAATACTATTTTTCACCCATTTATCATTTTCTTTAAGAAGCTGAATAATCTTTTCAGCATCCCAGTGGTACATATAAATTCCGCTATTGGATACAATCATAAAACGTAAATTGTCATCAAATGAGCTCACTACTGTGGATTCGATTGATTTGATTAATCGTTCAACCTCATCCCAACCGATACTTCCACCAATTAAGCCAACAACTTTATTGTTGTTCAAAACACTCGCACTAATAACAATCTGCCTCACACCTGTGGTATAGGAAATCATTGGCTCTGAGACATACACGATTTGGTCGTTTGTGCTGTTATTTCCGACTGCTACTTTCCAGTAATCACGCTTTTTAATTGACCGTGGTTTTGAATCTGCCACATTATCATTAAATGTGCGCTTTAAATCTTGTGATGTATTTCCCCCCTCTGTATTGTAAAAGCTGCCATCAAGCTCGCCTAAAATAAATTTTTCATAATCACCAGTCTTACGCTTTTTTTCTGTCAGAAGGAAATCCCGTATTTGGCTAAACTGCATTGACTGAATTCGGGGATCTTTCGCAAGCATCGCAATTTCAGTTTTTCTTTCTATAAAGTAACGATCAAAAACCCCCGCAGCATTTGCAACTTTAGCCTGCGCAGCAACGACACTTAAGCGCTTAGCTTGTTCACTGCCATTTGTTATGACTAAAAAGAACACGATTATTAAGGGTAAAAGTGAACTAAGTAACAATATTGTTGTTAATCGTGTCTTAAGTTGCATATTTAATACTTAGAATAAAAACTGACTTAATTTTAGACTAATAATAGAAAATATTCGAATGTAAACAAGGACGAAAATTAATATGCTCTATCGCTTAGCGCTTGAAAATATTTATGTGAGTAATTTAGGGAGGAATGTTAAGTATCATGAGCACATAGCGGATGATATAGGCGCAATTCATGAACCTATACCATCATAACTAGTGATTACTGGGTCATTGTTCAAATGCCCCAACATCACCTGGAAATACAACCGGAGATTCAATTCCGTTTTCATTGATGGCAGAAACACCAAAATAGTAGTTATCAATAACCACATTTTTCAATGTAGCCTCACTTACATTGCCTACATTGCGACTATATTGCCATTGTGGCTCACTGGTATAACGCCAATAAATACGATACCCCACCGTGGTGTTATCTGTGTTTTTTTGCCATTTTAAATGTGTACTAGGTTTCACAGCCCCAGAAATTTCAACACCTTTTGGTGGTGATGGTGCCCATGCCATCGCAGCAAGACTCACAGCATTTAACGATGTTAATTTAGCTGCATAGTCAAAATCAACTCCATCAATGGTGTCGCCATACACAATGCCATTTTCAGTACGCAAATCTTGGTGTTGGTGATTGTAATTTTCGTTGGTTTCCATCACTCGAACTGCGGCATAACCCATATCATTAAAAGGGCGATGGTGCCCACCACGTGCAAATCGGTCAAGTCGATATACTAACATTGTATCTAAATTAGGAATGTATCGATCTGCCATCGTGTCTATGTAACGAGCAAGATTACGACTAGCAGAGTCAACTTCGCCTCCCGTAAACCGACGTTTATGCGCTTGTTCTTTCGTTTCAATTACTCGCGTACCCTCAGAAAAAATACGTGCAGTAGTGTTGTCTGTAACACCGTTGATACCAGTAATGTTTCCAATCATGTCATTGTTCAACACACCATGGACTTGCCAACCTTGTTGCTGGGCATGTTTTGCTAGTATTTTACCACCAAACAAACCTTGCTCCTCACCTGAAAGCGCCGCATACACTATAGAGCCATTAAATTTATAGTTTGATAACACACGAGCAGACTCTATAACACCTGCAACACCCGATGCATTATCGTTAGCCCCTGGAGAATCACTAGTAAAATCCATTACATCACTTACTCGTGAATCAATATCGCCCGACATCATCACCATACGATTTGGCTCATCCACGCCTCGCTGAATAGCAATAATATTTACCACTTCAACAGGATTAGGAATACGCTTTTCACCAGAAATAGTATCTTTCACTTCAATGACTTCTAAGCAGCCACCACATTGTTTAGATATTGCCTCAAACTCAGCTTTTATCCAGCGCCTCGCAGCACCAATACCCCGTGTATTGGATTGTGTTTCAGACAATGTATGACGGGTACCAAAGTCGACAAGTGTTTGAATATCACTTTCTATTCGTGAGGCTGATACAGCTTGAGCAATATCATGTAGTTTTTGCTGATCTTGGTAAGAAGGGTGTGCAGCAAAAGCCTGACATGCCAGAAACAAGCCACTTAACAAAAGTGCTGAATTTATACGCTTAATTTTATTATTACCTGTAGTAAACATGGTTGATGCTCTTTTCTTATTAGGTATTAACACAGTACGATAGCTAACATAATGTTAAAACCTTTTTGAGATAAGCCTCCAAATTATTCGCTAAAACGCAATGTTATATAAGCGTTATAATTAAGACATAAAAAAACCAGCCTTAGCTGGTTTCTTTAATAATGCTAGCTCATAGCCATCATCATTTTGGCTGGCTCTTCAAGATAGGATTTCCACAAGTTATTGAAGCGAGCAATGGTGCCGCCATCGATAACTCGGTGATCACCTGACCAACTGACCTGCATAATCGCTTTACTAACCACGTTTCCTTTTGAGTCAAACCGAGGTAAATGCTGCAATTTGCCCAGCGCAACAATTGCCACCTCTGGCTTATTAATAATAGGCGTAGCGATAGTACCGCCAATAGCACCTATATTGGAGATACTAATTGTACCGCCTTTTAAGTCGTCTGGACTAACGCGCCCTTCTCTTGCTGCCTCTGTTAAACGCGTTACCGCATTGGCCACATCCACAATGCTTTTAGATTGACACTGCTTAATATTAGGCACTAAAAGACCAATCTTAGAATCAACCGCCATACCAATATTATGATCATCAAAATAGGTAAGTTCAGTGCACTCGTCATTCACCTTAGTATTGAGTACTGGGAACTCTTTAAGTGCAAGTGATAGTGCTTTAATGAAAAACGGCATCATTGTAAGCTTTACACCTTGCTGCTTATATTGCTCTTTTAAAGAACTACGTAGTGCAATTAATTCTGTCAGATCTATTTCATCGCAAAAAGTAAAATGAGGGATAGTGCTCACAGAAGCAACCATTTGCTTAGCCATGGCAGCTTTAATGCCTTTTATTGACTCAACACGGGTGCCACCTAGTGACGGTGTATTACTATTTTGTTCGCTTGCCTCTGCTTTAAGCGGCGATGTATCAATGGTATTGGGTACTTGGCCATTGACAAATTGTTCAATATCTTCTTTATAAATTCGTCCATTCTTGCCGCTTCCTGGTACACATGTCAGGTCAACATCCATCTCACGCGCTTTACGACGAACCGCAGGAGATGCCACTGCTTTTTTATTCACCACTTTAGCGCTCTGATCCTTTGCAATCATCGCTTTTGGTTCTACTGCATTGGTCTGTGCTTTTACAACGGCTTCGTTAACATCAACATTGACTTGCTGAGTTCCCGCGATGCTCATTTTAAACAAAGGGCTGTGAACTTGCGCTACTTCGCCTTTTGCGTAATAAAGTTTATGAACGGTGCCAGTGTGCTTTGCTGGTATTTGCACCAAGGCTTTATCCGTCATCACATCACAAACAGCTTGGTCTTCTTCAATCTGTTCGCCTTCTGCCACTAACCATTCAACGATTTCACATTCAACAATTCCCTCACCAATATCGGGTAAGATAAAATCTTCGAGTTGCTCAACAGAGCTATTGTTTTCTGTGTTCTCGCTTGGTTTTTCAATCTCTTGAGTCTGAGTTTCTTCGCCTGCAACTTCCATTGCAAATAACGGTGCATGAACAGCAGCAATATCACCTTTTTGATAATATAATTTCGAAATTACACCATCATGAACAGCAGGTATTTGTACTAATGCTTTATCTGTCATTACATCGCAAATAGGTTGATCTTCAGCAACAGTGTCACCTTCAGATACGAGCCACTCAACAACTTCACATTCAACAATGCCTTCACCAATATCCGGTAAAATAAAATCTTTAGCCATGATAACTCCTAAAATTCAACCGATTGCTTAATGGCAGCAAGTACTTTTAATGCATCAGGCACATATTCTTTCTCAAGTGCCAGCGGGTAAGGTGTATCAAGTCCACATACACGTAAGATTGGAGACTCTAAATGTAAAAAACATTCTTGTTGAATAGTTGCAGCGATCTCACTACCAAAGCCGTTCGTGATAGGTGCCTCATGGCTTATTACTAATCGCCCTGTTTTCGTAACTGACTTGGCAATGGTGTCAAGATCCCAAGGCAGTATGCTGCGTAAATCTATCACTTCACAGCTGATACCTTGCTCAGCTGCTTGCTTAGCTGCATCTTCAATAATTTCCATTTGTGCGCCCCAAGCAAGTAATGTTACATCACTTCCTTGCTCAACAACTTCAGCTTTACCTAGTTCTATGCTGTAATCTTCTTCTGGCACTTCACCAGTAGATGCACGGTATAAACGTTTAGGCTCAAAGAATATAACCGGGTTATCGTCTTTAATTGATGCACGTAATAGACCTTTTGCTTGGTATGGATTACGTGGTACCACAATTTTTAACCCTGGGGTATGTGCAAAGTATGCTTCTGGAGATTGCGAATGATACAACCCACCTGCAATACCACCGCCGTAAGGTGTACGAATGGTTAAATTACCAACATTAAACTCATTACCACTGCGGTAACGGAATTTTGCCGATTCATTCACTATTTGGTCAAATGCAGGGAAAATATAATCCGCAAACTGTATTTCAGCTAGTGCTGGCGCACCGAACGCCGCAAGGCCATTAGCAAAACCCAATATACCCTGCTCAGTTAATGGCGTATTAAAAACACGATGTTGGCCATACTTTTCTTGTAAACCCGATGTCGCACGAAAAACGCCACCAAAATAACCCACATCTTCACCAAAAATACAGGCTTGAGGGTGTTCTGCCATCGTAATATCAAGGGCTGAATTAATTGCATGTAACATATTCATTTTAGCCATTACTTAATTCTCCCTGCAGTAACTGGGTATGCGTCTGGATGCTGTTTGATATGTGATTTAAGCTGCTCATATTGACGTTGCAATGACGGGATTGGCGTATCGTAAACATCTGAGATTAATTCTTCTAAGGCTGGTTTTTCAACCACTTCAGCTCGCTTCAATGCAGCTAGGATATCTTCACGAATTTGCTCTTTCGCTTTTACATCGTCTTCATCGTTAAGCCAGTCTTTTTTGATTAACCATTTTCGGAAGCGTTCTATTGGGCAAGCTTGATAATTTGCTTCTTCTGCTTTTGAACGGTAGCCACTTGGATCATCCGATGTTGAATGTGCTCCCAAACGATAAGCAATGGATTCAATTAAAACGGGCTCACCTGTTGTTGAAGCAATTTCACGTGCTTTTTGTGTTGCGGCGAAAACAGCTAATGCATCCGCACCATCAACTCGGATTGTTTTAATTCCATAACCGACACCACGCGATGCAATACCATCACCTTTAAATTGCTCATCAGCAGGTGTCGAAATAGCGTAACCGTTATTACGCGCAAAAAAGATAACAGGAGACTTATGAACAGCCGCCATATTTAAGCCTGCATGGAAGTCACCCTCAGATGCAGCTCCTTCACCAAAATAACATATAGTAACGTTGTCTATCTTGCTGCTTAACTCACCCGTTTTAGCATCAATATGTTTTATTTTTTGCCCGTATGCGTAACCTGTTGCCTGCGGTATTTGCGTCCCTAATGGTGAAGATATAGTCATGTAGTTAAGGTCTGCACTGCCATAATGTATTGGCATCTGACGACCTTTACCTAAATCAAGTTCATTAGAAAACATCTGATTCATAAATTGGTCAAGGGTAAAACCACGGTAATGTAAGGCTGCTTGTTCACGGTATTGAGCCATAATCATGTCATCTTGATCAAGCGCAGCGGCTGATGCAGTAACAGCGGCCTCTTCGCCTAAGCATTGCATATAAAAACTCACGCGGCCTTGACGCTGTGCAGCTTGCATTCGTTCATCTAATGCACGAATAAAGCGCATCGTTTCGTATAAGCGAATAGCAGTTTCTTTCGTGATATCTGGTGCTGTTGCACCGCTAAGAATATCGCCGTCCTCGTTTAAAATGCTCAAGGTTGGAATATTTAAAGCATGACCATCTATAAAAGCTAGTTCATGACTAATATTCTGCGATACGTTATTTGGGTTGCTCATAACCTACCTTCTTTTGTTGTCGAATTTACAGTGCCAATTAGGTTAACCATTAAAGGTTAGTTATTATTATTGATGTTTTTTGCTAGGTTAAAGTTTGCAAAAACTGCACTGTAATTAAATTAAAGCTGCCATCACTTTACGTTAACGTAAAGTGTTATTCAACTAATCATAGACAAATGCGGAGTAAATGGCGAGATAAAGACTGGAAAGTTAACTATACAATATAAACTGTTATTCTAAATCATATAGTTAACTACAAATACAGTGGTGTATTTAAATGAAATTCTTATTAATTTCAAGGGGTACAACTGTTAACAGCGCTCGTTGTCCAAGAGCTACATCGGCGTTAGGAAAGATGATTGCTTCTCCATCTACGTCGGCGCAATAACAGGTCTGACCATCAGTTGCGAGTAATTCGCCTTTAGCAAAGCCAGTAAAATTAACTGCATCGTCAGAAAATGGAAACGAAAATGCCTCTTCTGTACGATTAATAGAACGATGAACTGAAAACAGCTCAAAGTCATTTGCATCAAAATCCTTATATTTAACACTTTCTTGACTAATTAATGCAGTTAACGTTTGCTTAGTTTGTAAAAATCGACTCATGTCATTTTGACCAAATGGCTTTACTTGACCAAGTTCAACAGTGAATGAATCTGCGCCATGAACGTACGACGAATAATAGCTAAATGTCGTTGCCGCTGACTTCATCATTAATACCGTATTCACACCACAACTTAATAGAAATTGCAGCTGTGACTTTTTCCACGGTTTACCATGAAGGTAAGGATAAACTGCAAATTTATCATTTTTTGAACCTCGAATTGCAGTGTGCAAATCGTAATGGCAACGCGAACGCCCTTCACCACCTCTAGCAAAAAAATCACTCACATATTGCTCAAGCTTTGCTGCGCGAATACGTTCGTTATTCATTGGTGTATCGTCAGTTGTATGATGGCCATTAAAGAGACGATTTAAATTCTCTTCAACAAACCGCTTACCAATATTAATTGACTGAGGGTTACCGTATATAAATAAGACTCTTTGCGCTAAAACTAACTCTTCACTAATGATAAGTTTAATTAATTCATCACATATTTCGATTGGTGCAGTTTCGTTTCCGTGGACAGCACTAGAGAGTACTATATCTTTGGTACTTGAACCTGAGGGTTGAAACTCAATAACCCCAGTATCATGAATGCTTACTTTGGTACCGTTTTTTAAAGAGAATTCACCTGCATCCAAGTGCCATTCATTTTCGCGGCTTAATGTAAGGAAATCCCCAGAGGTTTTTAATTCTTCTATATAATCTGATGTGGCTGACATGTTCATCGCCTTTTGTGTGGAGTAAATACAAAAACGGCTGATCGAGTCAGCCGCCTATACCCAAGCCATCTCAAGATGCTTGTTTCAGTTGGAATTAAAAGCGATTTAGGCAAGGCATTGATTGCAAATAATAGTGGTTCTATTGTTAAAATCAATAACGCAGTATAAACCGCTTTTAAACTAACCCGCTGGGCGTTTCACAGGCACTTACTCTCATCGGTGTTACTTGTTAAAAGGGATTGCCATTCTTGCAAAGTAACGCCTTGATATTAAGCCCCTGTAAACGCTGAATTCTGCATCTTGAGGTGGTTTGGGTATATACAACAATTCTTTACGTTAGCTGATTACTGAATCAACTAACTTTTTGGCTTCTTTTTCTAGTAAAGCCAAATGCTCTTCGCCTTTAAAAGATTCCAAATAAATTTTATAAATATCTTCAGTACCTGATGGACGCGCAGCAAACCAACCATTTTCTGTAACGACTTTTAACCCACCAATAGCTGCATTATTACCTGGCGCATGGGTTAACTTCTGTAAAATTGGCTCGCCTGCTAGCGTATCAGCGCTGACATCCTGCGCACTTAACCCTTTAAGGCGTTGCTTTTGTTGTGAAGTAGCCGGTGCATCAATACGCTTATACAATGGCGCACCAAATTCTTGTTCAAGTTCTTTATAAAGTGTTGACGGTGTTTTTCCCGTTACTGCTAGAATTTCTGCAGCAAGTAACCCCATGATAAAACCATCTTTATCGGTATTCCAAACTGTACCGTCAAAACGAAGGAACGAAGCGCCTGCACTTTCTTCACCACCAAATGCCAACGAGCCTTCATTAAGTCCTTCTACAAACCATTTAAACCCAACAGGCACTTCTTTAACTTCATGCTTATTGCGAGAAACAACTCGGTCAATCATCGCACTAGAAACCAGAGTCTTTCCTATTACAACATCATTTGACCAATCACGGTGATTAAGTAAGTAATCTATAGCCACTGCTAAAAAGTGATTTGGATTCATTAGTCCATCAGGTGTGACGATACCATGGCGGTCATAATCTGGATCATTACCAATACCAATGTCAAAATCATCTTTTAATGCGATTAAATTTGTCATTGCGTAAGGAGATGAACAATCCATACGGATTTTACCGTCTTTATCTAGAGGCATAAAACCGAAACGTGGATCAACACTTTCATTTACGACCGTAAGGTCTAAATTAAACTTTTCAGCAATGATTGGCCAAAAATTAATACCTGAACCACCTAACGGGTCGATTCCCACTTTAATTTTTGCCTTAGCAATAGCTTCAACATCAACCACATTGATTAAGTCATCAATGTAAGGTGTCATTAAATCTTGATATTTGATAAAACCTGAACGGGATGCTTTTGCAAACGGGAACAACTCTACCTCAACTAAATCTTCAAGTAATAGTTGGTTTGCACGGTCTTCAACCCATTTTGTTACATCGGTATCAGCTGGGCCGCCATTCGGTGGGTTGTATTTAAAACCACCGTCTTCAGGCGGATTGTGCGAAGGCGTTACCACAATACCATCGGCAAGTTCATGTGGGTTTGCTTTATTATGACAAACAACAGCATGGCTGATCACAGGTGTTGGTGTGAAATCATCGTTTTGCTGGGTTATCACTTGAACTTCATTCGCAACAAGTACTTCTATTGCCGAGTTATAAGCAGCTTCACTCAGTGCGTGCGTGTCTTTACCCAGAAAAAGCGGGCCAAATATGTTGTTTTGCTTACGATAGTCGCAAATTGCTTGAGTAATGGCGAGTATGTGTGATTCGTTGAATTTAACATCATATGAGCACCCTCGATGGCCAGATGTGCCAAAGGCAACGCATTGCTCAGGGTTCTGTTCTAAATCAGGCTCATTTAAATAATAAGCTGACACTAGTTTTGGTACATTAACTAAATCTGATTGCGTTGCAGGTTTACCTGCACCTGGGTGAATCGCCATTACATTTCCTTATATTTATAAGTAGTCTCTAATTTTTTCTGCTTGTTCGGCACTGTAACCAAGACCCAGCGCCACCTCATGTAACATCATTTTTTTGCGTGTTGTATTTGAATTTGTCATCACCCAATATTCACTATCTGTGATATTTTTTGGGTTCATACTGCTACCACTGTTAACAAGATCTTCTTTACTCGTCGCAAAATAAACCCGGTCACGGCCTTGTATATCAAGTACAGAAGAAAAACCATCTTTATGGGTGCGGTGTAGTGCTGAGAGTATAAATAAAAATCGCCCTACTACCCCTTTTTGCATGGCAAGCTCTTCTTTGTTCAATACATTAAAGACACTAGCTTTTTTTTGCTTCATTTTTGTGACCGACGACACTTCACTCTGCTCTATTTTTAGAACAGCGTTCGTATCTTCGTTAAGTTGCTCAGACACAACCTGCTCTTCTTTTACATTACTCGGTATCTGATTATCTGACGCTGTTTGTTCAATATCGCCGCTGAGGTTTAATAAACGACGCAAAATAGTTGATGCACTTTCGCCAATACTTTGCGTGTTGCTCGCAATGTATTGATACAGCTCGTCGTCTATGTCAATTTTTTTCATGTGATTCCTGTCATTACGGGGCATATTATTTCTTTATCAATTTGATTATACCCAAACAAAATCTAATTCTCTATGCTTTGCAATTTGTTATTTCACTAGGCAAACTAAGCATACTTTTACTGGAGACCTAAATGCGACTTAATTATAAACAAACAGGCCAAGGTACGCCTGTTATTCTTATTCATGGTTTGTTTGGCTCACTTGAAAACCTCAATGTCATTGCCAACGCATTGAGTGATCATTTTTTAGTAACCAACATAGATTTACGTAACCACGGACGTTCTCCTCACTCAACAACCATGGATTACGCTAGTATGGCCCAAGATGTTATTGATTTAATGGATAGCTTAAGCATCGAACGAGCCCACATTGTTGGCCACTCTATGGGAGGGAAAGTCGCTATGCAACTGGCTCTCTCATTTGAAAATAGAGTTGATCGCTTAGTCGTACTTGATATTGCCCCTGTAACATATAAACCCAGACACACTCGCATTTTCAATGCGCTAAATAATGTAGATAGTCAAAGTATAACCGATCGGAAACACGCAGATTCCCTGATGCAGGGAGATATAGATGAAGCCGGTGTTAGACAATTTTTGTTAAAAAGTTTAGCTAAAAATGAGCATGGTGATTTTCAATGGCGATTTAACCTAGCCACACTGCACGATAAATATGAAAATATTTTAGCTGACATTAAAGCAAATGATTCTTGTTTATGCGATACTTTATTTATTAAAGGACATGAATCAGATTATATTTTGCCAGCGTATAGAGATATCATCATGTCTCGGTTTGTTAACGCCAAAGCAAAAATAATTCATGGTGCTGGTCACTGGTTACATGCTCAAAAGCCTCAAGCGGTAAATAGATCAATTCTTGATTTTTTGCTTGCAAATAAGGCCGAAATTTAATCGTGTGTTTTTGTAAAAGCACACTAAATTAAAATGATTTTGTGTGCTATAGTACGCGCCGTTTAATTTAAAGGTTATACGTTGATGGTCAGTCAGTTAATTAACGAATTTGATACCCTTGGGTTGTATTTTGGCTTAGCCGGTGTGTTCTTTTTTATCGGTATGGCTATTCAAGACGTACTTAAACGTGGCAGTGTACCTAAATATGGTCGTTACATTGTATGGCTTGTACTTTTTTTAGGCTGTTCTGGATTTATTGCAAAAGGACTTATTCAAGTTTTTTGGCAAGGTGCGGGCGTAGGATAATCTACCATGGCTAAATCTGAAACAGACAGAACAACGCTCGATCTATTTGAATACGAAAAACGGCCAGGCCGTCCTAAGACGAATCCTCTTCCACGAGACATTCAGTTGAAGGTTAATAAACGTAATCAAATAAAGAGAGATAAAGCACGTGGGTTGAAACGTGTTGAATTTAAAGTTTCATCGCAGCTATATCAAGCGTTAAGCGATATGGCCGATGCACAAAATATTAGCCGCAGTGCACTGATTGAAACAATTTTACAAGAAAGATTGGCTATTGATAGATAGAAGGTTTTAAGTTCATGGCAAGTGTAGGTATTTTTTTCGGAAGCGATACAGGTAACACAGAACACGTAGCTAAAATGATCCAAAAAGAATTGGGTAAAAAGCTCGTGGCTGTTCATGATATTGCTAAAAGCTCTAAAGAAGAGATTGCAGAATTTGATTTAATCTTATTTGGTATCCCTACTTGGTACTACGGTGAAGCGCAATGTGACTGGGATGACTTCTTCCCAGAGCTTGAAGAGGTTGATTTTGACGGTAAGCTTGTTGCCATTTTTGGCTGTGGCGACCAAGAAGACTACGCTGAGTACTTTTTAGATGCGATGGGTATGATTAATGACATCGTCACAGAACGTGGCGCTATTATTGTTGGTCATTGGTCAACCGAAGGGTATGATTTTGAAGCATCTAAAGGCATGGCTGATGACAAGCATTTTGTTGGTTTAGGCATTGATGAAGACCGTCAACCTGAGCTAACTGAACAACGTGTAAAAGCATGGTGTGCTCAAGTCTTTGATGAAATGTGTTTAAGTGAACTCGCTGATTAATCAACGGCTTCTTAAATGCGCTTTGCTGGCTAGCATTTGAGCTTTCAGACTGTTTATTTAAATAGACCTTTGCACTTGATCGTTTTGCACGTTATTCTAGTTATTGCTAATGTGTCGTGCACACCTTTTAGAGGTGTACCAGAGTAACCAATAAAAAATTGAGACAGATTTAATGACTGATCACAACTTGGAATTAAAAAAAGCCGGTTTAAAAGTAACATTACCGCGTATTAAAATTTTAGAGATTTTACAATCTCCAGATAACCAACACATCAGCGCTGAAGATGTTTACAAAATTCTGTTGGATTTAGGCGAAGAAATTGGCCTTGCAACTGTTTATCGCGTGCTTAACCAATTCGATGATGCTGGTATTGTTTCTCGCCATCACTTTGAAGGTGGAAAATCAGTATTTGAATTATCTGGTAGTACGCACCACGATCACCTTGTGTGTTTAAAATGTGGCAAAGTTATTGAATTTGAAGATGAACTAATTGAGCGTCGTCAGGTTGAAATTTCTGAAGCGAATGGTATCAAATTAACTAACCATTCTCTTTATTTATACGGCGAGTGTACTGATACACAAGCGTGTAAAGCTTTCTCTGATAACCAATAATTCGGTTATTAGTGTACGTAATAAAAAAACCTGCTTAATGCAGGTTTTTTTGTATCAAATGTTTATATACCCAATCCATAACAAAATACAAAAACCCGCATCTTGATATGGTTTGGGTATAGAACAGAATTACTTCTGTTCTACCTTAGCCCATGAATCACGAAGACCCACAGTTTGATTAAACACTAAAGTCTCTGATTTAGTATCACGACTAAAGTACCCTGTTCGTTCAAACTGAAAACCTTGAGCAGGTGTTGCTTTTTCAAGTGATGGCTCAAGCTTCGCGTTGGTTAGAACCACTAATGACTCAGGGTTTAGTGTAGTTGCAAAATCTTCAGCAGCAGCTGGGTTTGGTACACTAAACAAACGGTCATATAAACGCACTTCAGCAGTTACTGATTCAGGTGCACTTACCCAATGAATTACACCTTTAACTTTACGTCCATCAGATGGGTTTTTACCCAAAGTCTCAGGATCATAAGTACAATATATAGTTGTAATTTCACCCGTTTCATCTTTTTCTACGCGATTCGCTTTTATCACATAAGCACCACGTAAGCGCACTTCTTTATCAAGGACTAAACGTTTGAACTTATTATTTGCTTCTTCACGGAAATCTTCGCGTTCTATATATAATTCACGCGTAAACGGAACGTCACGACGACCCATTTCTTCTTTATTCGGGTGATTTGCAACTGATAAAACCTCTTTATCACCATCAAAGTTTTCAATAACCAACTTCACAGGGTCAAGAACAGCCATAGCTCGAGGTGCATTTTCGTTTAAGTCTTCACGGATACATGCTTCAAGCATGCCCATTTCAACCATATTTTCTTGCTTGGTAACACCAATGCGTAAACAAAACTCACGAATAGAAGTAGGTGTATAACCACGACGACGCAGACCAGCAATTGTCGGCATACGTGGGTCATCCCATCCTTCTACATGGTTATTCACAACAAGATCATTTAACTTTCGTTTAGACATAATCGTGTATTCAAGGTTTAATCTTGAAAACTCGATTTGTTGTGGATGACATTCTAAGCTGATGTTTTCAAGTACCCAGTCGTATAAACGTCGGTTATCTTGGAACTCGAGTGTACACAAAGAATGGGTAATACCCTCTAGCGCATCTGAAATACAATGCGTGAAATCATACATTGGGTAAATGCACCACTTATCAGCAGTTTGATGATGATGAGCAAAACGCACGCGATAGATAATTGGATCGCGAAGAACCATAAATGAACTGGCCATATCAATTTTGGCACGCAGTACACATTCACCTTCTTTAAACTCACCGTTGCGCATTTTTTCAAATAGCGCTAAATTCTCTTCGGGTGATGTATCACGTGTCGGGCTGTTTTTGCCCGGCTCCTTCAAGGTACCACGATACTCACGTGCTTGGTCTGCTGTTAAAAAACATACATACGCCAGGCCTTTGTTTATTAATTCAACAGCATAATCATAAAGTGTATCAAAGTAGTTGGATGAGTAATTTATTTCGCCATCCCATTGAAAGCCTAACCATTGCACGTCTTCTTTGATGGAGTTTACGTAGTTGATGTCTTCTTTTTCTGGATTCGTATCATCAAAACGTAAATTACAAAGGCCATTATAATCCTGAGCAATACCAAAATTTAAGCAAATAGACTTCGCATGACCGATATGCAGAAAACCATTAGGCTCAGGTGGAAAACGGGTATGCGTTGTTGCATGTTTACCTGATGCTAAATCTTCATCAATTCGGGTTCTAATAAAATTACTTGGGCGATTCTCAATTTCCGCCATAGGAGTATATTCCTCACATAAGTGCATGGTGACAAAACTAATGCATTATTACAAAAACAAACCTTAACATACAGTAATAGATGTCGGTTTATTACATATTATACCTGTTAATTTGAAACAAGTAGGCAGCGCTAATTTTTGAGTATTCAATTGTAGGCTAGGAATGAAGGAAATTTGTTCTAGCGCAATAAAAGAGTCATTCAAACGCGTTAAAGTAGCGCCATTAACGAAACACTATTAGGGACAAATTAATGGCTTCACTATCACAGCATCGTGTTTATATTCCCACTACTGCACGCGCAAACCAATACATTCTCGCAGAGTTTAATCCAAGTAATGAACTCTACGCAAATTTCACAGACCCACGACAGTGTTATGAGCGTTTATCACGTCAACTGTTTGCGTTATGTGATGAATACGAACTGCATAATGTACACTTAATAGCGAATGATAAACTGCCCGTTGTAAGGTTTCATGAAGAGTCATATAACTTACAAACAGATAAACAAATTTTATTTTTTTATAACCCACGTTACCACGAAGCACATAAATGTTTTTATAATGATGATCATGCCAGTAAAAAAATTAGGTTACTATTTTTAGCCACTGGGGATGACCTTCGTGCTAATAGCGCAATCTTTCATGCTAAAGTCGTTAAAGTTCTCTCTAATCTGCAAAATAGTATACTTGAAGGAGAAGAGCAGTTTAAAGTGCGTGATCACCAGCATTTAACATATGATTTATTTGCCAAAGCAAAAGGTTGTAAAGAGAGTTACGGGTATAAATTACGTGGTTTATATCAACGTTACCAAAGTAGACATTGCGCTTTACCTAAAGAACATAATGAGATGACTTACGCGACATTTAGAATTCCCGTTACGCGTATGCTTAAGACACAATTTCAACACTTGTTGAATAAACCAAATTACTTTGATTTTTATAACCATTTCTACACGATGCTAGTTCAGCATTGCGAGTCTAAGCAGCTAAATTTAGCAGCAATGGTTGCAAATGGGTGTATGCCTATTATTCGTAACAGTCAAATAGATAAAGATGACAGCAATGGTGAACTACAAAAACTGAGCTTTTCGACGTCAGAAAATACGCCAAAATACAGTCAACATTGGTTAGATGACAAGCTGGTTGAAACGATGCATTTTGTCATCGTAGCGAGCGATAGTGATGAACAAGGAATAGGCCATGGTCGATTCATGAATAAAGTTGAAAGTGTGATCCGCGAAATGGTTGAACCTTTAGCAATAAACAAAGAGCGTCAAGATCTCACTGTCAGGTTTTTTCAGCACATTAGTTATTTCGAATAAACAGGCAATAAAAAACCCCATAAAACTGGGGTTTTTTATTAACAATACAAAGGGGTGTTACTGTTTACGTTGCGCTTCTTTTTGCGCTTTTTTTGCTTCTTTGCGTTGTTGTAAAACAGCTTGAGCTTCGTTACCAATGTGGCCTTCACCGCGTGCTTGCGCCAATTCTATTTGCTTTTGACGCTCAGCAAAGCGAGCACGTTGCTCGTCGGTTACATCATCAATACAGTGATGACATGACACCCCTTCCATATATTCAGGCTTTTGCTTTTCTTCTTCGGTAATTGGCATACGACACGCATGGCATTGATCGTAAGAGCCTTTTTGTAAGTCATGATTTACCGCAACTCGGTTATCAAATACAAAGCACTCACCTTCCCACATGGTGTCTTCTTTTGGTACTTCTTCTAAATATTTTAATATGCCGCCTTCAAGGTGGTATACCTCATCAAATCCTTGCTCTTTCATATAAGCTGTTGATTTTTCACAGCGAATACCACCAGTACAAAACATAGCTACTTTTTTATGCTTTTCTGGATCAAGGTTTTCTTTTGCCCACTGCGGGAATTCACGGAATGTTTTTGTATTTGGATCAACTGCGTTTTCAAACGTACCAATTTCAATTTCATAGTCGTTACGGGTATCAACTAAAATTACTTCAGGGTCTGAGATAAGTGCATTCCAATCTTGAGGCTTCACATAACTACCAACCACTTTTAGAGGGTCAATACCTTCAACACCCATAGTGACAATTTCTTTCTTTAGTTTTACTTTTGTACGATAAAACGGGCATTCATCATCATATGATTCTTTAGTAACAATATTGTCTAGATTCGGTTGAGTGTCTAACCACGCCAGTAAATTATCAATGCCTTGGCGTTTTGCAGCGACAGTACCGTTTATGCCTTCTGCGGCAATTAACAAAGTGCCTCGTACGTCGTTTTGCTCCATTACATCAAGTAAAGGTTGGCGAAGTGCCTCAAAATCAGGTAGAGAAACAAATTTATACATAGCGCACACAACAAAGTGTTCACTAGTTACATTATCTTTATGGATTGCAGTCATGGTTTTCCTATTTTGCTTTTAAAACCCGCAAGGGGCGTTTACCGAATCGTAAATCCGGCGCATTGGGGCGCATATTTTACGCTTTTTCTTTTTAAATGCAAAAAAACCTATGATTGTCTGGTTTTTACTGTCAGCGATGCATAGGACTAAGCTATAATAGCGTTCAGATTTATGAAGATTTAAATTACTCATTTGGAGATAGACACTTTGCACTTTACTGATCTTGGCATTGATAACCGCCTTGAAACTCAACTTGCGCATCAAGGCATTACTCAGCCAACTGATATTCAGGCACACGCTGTGCCTACAGCTTTGGCTGGCCATGATATTTTTGCTCAATCTAAAACTGGCTCAGGTAAAACATTGGCGTTTTTATTACCAGCCGTACAACGTGTTATGAAGCAAAAAGCGCTCAGTAAACGTGACCCGCGCGTTTTAATTGTCGCTCCTACCAGAGAGCTTGCCACTCAAGTTTTTACTCAACTTAGATTACTTATCGCAGGAACAAATATTAAAGCGCTAAAAATACTCGGTGGTGAAAACTTTAATGATCAAATAAAAGCGCTGAGAAATGACCCGCATTTTGTGGTAGCTACGCCGGGTAGACTAGCGGATCACCTCACTCAACGCTCACTGCAATTAAGTGGCTTAGAGTTATTAATTTTTGACGAAGCTGACCGTATCCTTGATCTTGGTTTTACTGAACAACTTAAAATGATCAATGAATTAGCCAATCACCGTTTACGCCAAACATTATTGTTTTCAGCAACGCTTGATCACGCACAAGTTGATGCCCTATCGCGTAATTTACTTAAAAAGCCAAAGCAAATCATGCTCAGCGCCGCAAACGAGCAGCACTCTGATATCAAACAGAGTTTATATTTAGCAGATTACCTTGATCACAAAGAAGCGCTATTAGCGCACTTTGTGAAACAAGATGACGTTGGCCAATGTATTATTTTTACAGCAACGCGCGCAGACACAGCACGATTAAGTGAGCTTTTAAATAGTAAAGGGCTAAAAGCACAGGCCCTTGCTGGTGATTTAACGCAAAGTAAGCGTTTGGATATCATGGATGCCTTCAGCCGAGAAAACTTCAAAGTGCTTATTACCACAGATGTTGCTTCTCGCGGCTTAGACTTGTTAAGTGTCACCCATGTTATTAACTTTGACTTGCCAAAACATGCAGAAGAATACGTTCACCGTATTGGCCGAACTGGTCGTGCCGGTTTTAAAGGCACAGCAATATCATTGGTAGGACCTAAAGATTGGCCAAGTTATAAAGCTATAAAGTCATTTTTAAATGATGAGTTAGAGTTCCACACTGTTGAAGGGCTAACGGGTAAATTTAAAGGCCTACGGGATAAAAAACCACAAGTTCAGAATAAAGTTAATGATAAAGTAAAGCCAAAAGCTAAAGCTACACCTAAGCGAAAAGCTAAGCCTAAAAAGCCACAAGCCCCTATAAAAGCACCCTTAAATATTGATGGTGATGCGCCTATGCGTCGTCGTAAAAAGCCAGAGCAGGAATAATTATGAGTTACCTTGGTACAACCCAAACCTTATTTGTCAATGAAGTCAGTAATGAAGGTGCTTACCTTGATGGCCACGATTTAGGCGAAGTTTTTCTTCCTAGCCATGAAATTAAACATGAGCTTGAAGCCGGTGACAGCATCAGTGTTTTTATCTTTTTAGATAATGCAAATCTACCTACAGCCACAACCAAAAAGCCACACGCGCAAGTCGGCGAATACGCCCTACTTCGAGTTAAAGAAATTAATAGCATTGGGGCTTTCTTAGATTGGGGCTTAGATAAAGATGTACTTGCCCCATTTAATGAACAAAAGCCTCGTATGCAAGAAGGTCACTCATACTTAGTACGTCTTTACTTAGACAACGCCAGCTCACGTATTTGTGCATCTAGCAATTTCAATCGTTTTCTTTCTAAAGAAGAACCGCAATATACTCACTTACAAGAAGTTAATTTAATTGTTGCAGGCAAAACTGACATTGGTTACAGGGTGTTAGTTGAAGAAGCGCATTTCGGCGTGGTTTTTTATAATATGGTGTTTAAAAACTTATTTGTTGGCCAAAAACTAAAAGGCTTTATTCAAAAAGTCCGTGAAGATGGCAAAATTGATGTCATTCTTGAAAAGCCAGGCATGGGAAAAGTCAGTGAGCTTGGTGAAAAGATCATGGATAAGTTAAAGCACGAAGGCGGTGTTTTAGCTATAGGTGATAAATCAGAGCCAGAGCTTATCAAAAAAGTGTTCTCAACCAGCAAAGCAAACTACAAAAAAGCGATTGGCGGTTTGTTTAAGCAAGGGTTAATTGATATTGAAGCTAAGTCTATTAGGTTGAAATAGAAGTGTAGTCAACTTTATTTGCCGTAAAAGAGTCAGTTTTCTATTGACTCTTTTTTATTGGTAGTGTTCAAAGATCTGTGTCATTTCAGTAAACTGATAAAAACAGGAATGACACATGACAAATCAATTCAACTTCGAAGATGCAGTTAAGGCACTTCAATCAGGTAAAAAACTTAATGGTAAAGATGGTGTGCTCACATCACTTATCAAACAGCTAACTGAGTCAGCACTTCAGGCTGAGCTTGAACAGCATCTTGCTAATGAGCAGGAGCCCAACCGTAGAAATGGCTCTAGCACTCAAACCGTTAAGACATCAGTTGGCAATTTTGAGCTAGATACTCCAAGAGATCGAAGTGGTAGCTTTGAGCCTCAACTCGTCAAAAAAAATCAAACCACGCTTAGTGATGAAATAGACTCAAAAATCCTATCTATGTTCAGCATGGGCATGAGTTATCGAGACATCAATAAACACATTGAAGATATGTACGGCATGAACGTTGCCACAGGTACGATAAGTGCTATTACCGATAAACTTATACCGGAGCTCAAAGCATGGCAACAACGGCCACTTGATAGTCACTATCCGATTGTTTGGCTTGATGCTATTCATTACAAGGTCAAAGAAGATGGCCGCTATATTAGTAAAGCTGTTTATACGTTATTAGGGCTAGATGTTCATGGCAAAAAAGAAATACTTGGCTTGCATTTATCTGAAAATGAAGGCGCTAACTACTGGTTGTCGGTTCTTACTGATTTAAATAATCGAGGCGTTAAAGATATACTAATTGCATGTGTTGACGGGCTAACAGGCTTTCCTGAAGCCATTGCTGCTATTTTTCCAGAGACAGAAGTTCAATTATGTATTGTTCATCAGATACGAAATTCAATGAAGTATGTTGCCTCTAAAAATCAAAAGGCGTTCATGGCTGACTTAAAGCCAGTATATCGTGCAGCAACAAAAGAGGCTGCTGAGTTAGCACTTGATGAACTTGAGGCCAAATGGGGTAGTTCTTACCCACTTGTGATTAATTCTTGGCGCAATAAATGGCATAGTTTATCGGCATACTTCAAGTATCCAGAGCATATTCGCAAGGTAATTTATACGACGAATGCAGTTGAGGCTGTACATCGCCAGTTTAGAAAATTAACGAAGACGAAAGGCGCTTTTCCAAACGAAAACAGCTTGTTGAAATTACTTTATGCTGGCATATTAAACGCCACTGAGAAATGGACCATGCCAATCCACAATTGGAGCTTGTGTTTATCTCAGTTGGCCATTTATTTTGAAGGACGCTTAGACAGCGTACTCGATATTTAAGAATTTAAGCTGACACAGAATTTTGAACGCCCTCTTTTTATTATCTAAAACTGCTTATTCTATTAAAGCCATCCCCATTAATTCCATATTAAACATTTAACCTTCCAAATACTTGCTTTTGTGCTGAGTAAAACGGCCTCAAGATATCATTAACTGGGGTTAACTCTAACTCAGCAAATGCTTTTAAAGCATCAGGGTTATCAAGTAAACTATCGATAATTTTTGTTAATTGTTCTAACCAGTTTCTTCTCCAATTAACTAAAATAGATGCGTTTAAGTTGAGCCTATATATAGTTAATCTTGCTTTAGCTTTTTCCCTTCTCTCTAAATTTGCTTTTGGAATAACCCTACCACTCATTTCGTGATGAAAGTACTTTATACACTCTTCAAGTAAAGGATGTATAAAACCATTAGGGCAATACCAGCTTTGTTTAGCATGACCTCCAAATACATCTCGTCTGTCTAAAGACTTTAGGGATTCAGAACATATGGAACTTAAAATAAGATTTAGATGATCAAATGTTTTATCTGGCTGAGTGCTTTTAGGAACTATATGTTCAATGTGATAACCTAAGTCTACTCCTAGATCATTAAAAGTAATATCATCTAGTATGGGTGTACTATAGACAAGTTGAACTTCGCTATACCCACATAAACCTTTTTGTTCTCTAAAACAATATTGAGCAGTTTCACTTTTCCCTTTAAAATTCTTCCAAGCTGTTGTGGCTGTTCGTGCACAAGTAGGTGGATTGACATTTTTAAGTTCTAAAAGTCTGTGGCCAGGTTGTTTTATTATATATTTCACCCTAGTATTTTCCTTCGCCGTAATACCATATCAAGCTTAATCATTTCAGGGTGCTGATTACCTATCTCTTTATCCAGTAATGATTTATACCTCTCAATTTCAGTAAGTATATCCTCAGACTCTATATCACCTTGCTCTATTAGAGCACGATATTTATTTAATTCAGATGTAATAGGTAGCTCTGGAATGCTAGAAACTTTCATTACAGACTCTAGAATATCTGTACTAGGATGAGCAAGAGTCTCATTAACTGGTGAAACTGCGATTAATTCATTGTCAACATTAACCCCTATAACTCTAATTTTATCCTTTTTAGTAGTTGAGAGTATTTGTGGACTATGGGTTGTCAAAATAAGCTGCAGATTTGGGAAGGTATTTTGTAAGCTTTCAAGTAAAAAAAGTTGCCACTTAGGGTGCAAATGCATTTCAATTTCATCTATTAAAATCACCCCTTGTCCATGCAGAGGGTTATCCAGAGTTGGATTAAGCATAATTAACCTTCTAGAAACATCTGCTAGAATTCCAATAATTACTTGCTGCCCTTGAGATAGATTTTTAATTACTATCGAATTGTTATCTATAGTAGCTTGTACTTCAGCCCGCCCTGTCGATGTATCAACCTTAATACTAGTTATACCAGGCACACCTTTAATTAAGGCATTATCAATAATTAATTTTGATTTAGAGTAGTTATTATTTTTTACAACAGTTTTTTTACTCTTAAGCTCTTGTAATTTGAATTGAGTGTCATCTAATAATGACTTTAATGGATGTGAATCGGAAGTAACTATTTCTTTTAAGGAGCGATATTGGTCTTCTAAAGATTGTATTTTATTTTCTTCAGCCGATTCTTCAGCCATAAAAGTTAAAGCAACATACCATTCTAAAAATGTGTCTAAATTTGATGTACCATCGATTGCAGACGGATCGATTGCATCTAGTCTATTCTCTGCGGAAATTTTTGGAAGCATTTCTAAATCATAAGACAGTACATCTTTCTTATTATAAGTTCTTAAAACCGAGTATGAAGCAAATAATGGGAAGTTAATTTCTTCATCTCTTAGATTTTTCTGTACATCGTTAGTAACTCTATAAAGTGATGAAAATTCATGATAACTATCTAATTGACTACTTTTAGGTGAACTAATACCATCTGACGGCCTTACTAAATTACATGAATAATGTGTGTTTGGACCCAACTCTAAAGAAGTAATTACTTCAGCGCAAGAATTACAATTAACTCTCACGTCACTTCGAGTTAGTGGTTTTCCACTTCTTCCTTGTCTTAAAAACCTAGCGTTTATAAATGATATTGTTTTAGTTAAAGCATCTAAAATACTTGTTTTTCCAGAACCATTCGGACCTATGATTACTGTTAAGTCACTTTCAAAATTAATTTTTAAATTTTTAAATTGACGGAAATTAACTAAATGAAGATCTTTTAAAAAAATCTTATTTTTAGGCTTAAAATTTTTATCAATACTTAAGGTTTCACTTAAACAAAAATCCATATATTTTAGCGAAGTTTCTAGTTGACCATCTTCGTAATTTTTTTTAAACAAGTCAAAAGCAGCCGAAATGTCTCCATTCTCATATCTAGAAATTTTAGCTTTTAGCCGAGAGTCATTCATTTTATTTCCATAATTTTTGTCGTAATACCAGGACCATATTTCCTATCAAGAGTTGAAAGAAATGATGGTTCAATATCATTCGAGAAAGCCAGTAACCCTCTTAAATGAGCTATATTTTCTTTATCAATAACACCTGTAACAAATTGATGCGTCAAATGTTTAATATATCTCTTTCTTTTCCTCCCTAATGATAACGCCCCCTCATTTGTGATGGTAACACCTGTTACATGCCGATTGTGAGCCTTAGAAGAAAAAACTGTTTTAGAGTAGTTTATTGCTATAGCAGTGCCGAATAATTGAAACAATAATGATTCTACGAAAGATGGTATAGTGAAAAGTATTTCTCTTACATTCGTTGAAAAAGTCATATCATCAGCATATCTTGTATACGTAATAAAGCTTTCATTACAATATTGAAAAACTATTTCATCAAATTGAAACATGCAAAAATTTGAAATTTTTGGAGAACTTGGTGCTCCAACACTGAGGACAGCCTTATCTCCTTCTTTAAGCCAAAAAATCAAATTATTAACAAAATAAGAATCTATATGGTTGGGTGTTATATTAAAGTACTTTGAAAAAGCAGACCAAAAAATAGTTGGTGTTATGGAATTAAAAAACTCAGCTAAATCCATTTTTAATAAAAACTCATTCTTTGAATGAGCAAATGCATTTTTCTTAATACCAGTGCCTTTTTCATAAGCCATCGAACACTCATGATATGGAAAATCAACTATTTTTAAAAAGTCTTTCTGAAGAAGTTTTAGTTTTTTTGCTGGGTGGGCTATCACACGATTACCGTGACTACGCTTAGGGATCAAATAGACTTTATATTTTCTTGAACCATTAACTAATATTCTTGATATTTGGTCTTCAGTCAAATTAGATTTTTCTGAAAGAAGTTTCACGATCTCCATTAAACAATTCCCTAAGAATATATGGCCCAGTATTGGGCCATATCAGTAGGTTGTCTTTTACTAGTTAATGCGATATCTGCGCATACAAAGTGAGGAACGAGCTTTGTATGCGCAGATATCGCATACAATCTCGTTCAATAAGTTAGAGTCTGGCTAAACACCCGACTAGGCATAAATGCCTCATTCGCTAAAAGACAAACTAATTCTAATTTATAAAAATTTAATTAACAACACCCTAATTAATCAAAATAGGATGAGGAACTTAAATTTGAAATTATTAACAGGTAAAAATATTTTTATATTTAACTACAGACAATATTGTTACCAAAAAATCCAAACGAAAATTAAGTGTCTTTTAACGAGTCATTAATTTCTTTAAGTGTTGCAACAGGATCAGCCGCTTGTGTAATTGGTCGTCCAATAACTAAATAGTCACTGCCATCTTCTATCGCTTGCTTAGGTGTCATAATACGCTTTTGATCCCCTGCATCACTGCCTGCTGGGCGAATGCCTGGGGTCACTAGTTTAAACTCTTCACCTAATTCTGCTTTTAATTTTTTCGCTTCTTGCGCTGAGCACACTACCCCATCAAGGCCAGATTCTTTTGCAAGTTTTGCTAAATAGATTACTTGCTCTTCTGGCGTTTTATCAACACCTAAACGAGAAAGCTCTGCCGCATCCATACTGGTTAAAACAGTAACAGCGATTAAAAGTGGTGCATCATCGCCAAACTGCTCAAGCGCTTGCTTGGCTTTAGTCATCATTTCAACACCGCCACTGGCGTGAACATTCACCATCCATACACCCATTTTAGCCGCGGCTGTTACTGCCTTGGCTACTGTGTTTGGAATATCATGAAATTTAAGATCTAAGAATACGTCAAAGCCTAAATCAATCAGTTCTTTGACAAATGCAGGACCAAAATAAGTAAACATCTCTTTGCCTACTTTCAATCGGCACGTATCTGGAGAAAGTTGCTTAACAAAATTTAACGCAGTTTGTTGATCATCATAATCAAGGGCAATAAGAACTTTTTTTGATTGGTCGAGTGACATAACTTTCCTAAAACAAATTGAAGTAATAACTAAAATTAAAAACCGTCTAAGCCACGGCTTGGTACTATGGTTTCCCAATGCTTACAAGATGGACAAACCCAATAAATAGTGTGACTTGTAAATCCACAATGCTGGCATTGAAAACCTGGTTTTGTGGCAATGTACGAAGTAACTAGGTTATCGATCTGGTCGAGAACGTCTTTGATGTTGTGATTTTGCTTTGCTAATAATTGCAGTAAAAAACTAAAACCCCGAATAGTAGGCTGGCGCTTGAGACTATCAGTAAGAAACTTGATTGCTTGTTCTGTATGCCCCTGCTCTATCAATGCTTGGCAATGTTTTATTTTTATTAACACACCACCTTTATCAATTAATTGTAAAAGCAGCTCATGAAATTGATGAGTTAAGTTTAATTGATGGTAGCTATGCGCCAAGTCTTCAATGAATACAGGTGCAAAAAATGTAAAATTACAGATTAATTCACGCCAATAATAGATTGCCTTTACGTAATCCTCTTTTGCAAAAGCTGACTGACCAAGTTCAAATAATGGTCTTATTGTTTTATGGTTTAAGCTGATTGCTTTTCGCATAATTTGCGGATCGTTTTCAAGCAAAGCGGCTTCGCAATAAAAGTTTGCTATAGCTTTAAAATGTTGAGGCTTTGAAAATAAATCGCTGTGTGCCTCAAACATGTTAATCCCCTTTTCCCACTCTCTTGTTTGAGCGTATAAAGTGAGGAGTGGATCAACGGCTTGTTCATGACTTGCTTTTACTAACCAAACTAAATGTTCTTCAGCGCCATCAAGCATACCTGCCATAATATAAT
The DNA here is from genome assembly GCF_001469215.1 of Pseudoalteromonas sp. H105. Classification (GTDB taxonomy): domain Bacteria; phylum Pseudomonadota; class Gammaproteobacteria; order Enterobacterales; family Alteromonadaceae; genus Pseudoalteromonas. The sequence continues at coordinate 389,121 of NZ_LOFH01000001.1, read as the reverse complement.
CTTCGGCAAGCTCTAAACGACTAGCAGCAGTTTGCTGCTCATTCAAACTAGGGTGTTTTAAAAGTAGTTCATGAATTTTTATCGCACGGTCAAGTTCACCTCGACGACGAAACATGGTTGCTAGCGTTGAATAGTGCTCAACAGAGTCAGCGGCAACTTCAAGCAAATTAATAAGGTGTTCTAAACCTTGATCTTCTTCTCTATCGAGTAAGAACTTCAAGCCTTTACTGTATTCGGAGGTTATTTGGCGGTTTAATTGATGAGCTTGGTTCTTAGCACTATTTTTACCCATAATCCAACCGTAGCCAGCCGCTACGGGCAATAGTAAAAACAAAAGCTCAATCATAGTTAAGTATCTTTATTAGCAACAAGCTTTGAATTGTTTTTTTTAGGTGCTAACTTTTTCTTTAAACGATAGTTTTGCCATTTAAGTTGTGAAAATAACTTAAAGCTAATAAAACAACCAACGACAACACCTAAAGCAAAGCAGATACTTATAATCATAGCTAGAGGCAGTGTATTACTGGCAATAATATAATTAATTTGTACTAACTGCGGATTCTGAGAACCAAGTACAAATGCAAATACTAAGCATATTGCTACGAGGATAATTTTTAATACTCGAAACAAGTAACTACTCCTGCTGGTAACTAGGCAATGCTCGCGTTAACGCGATCTCGTAGCTCTTTACCAGGTTTAAAATGGGGTACGTGCTTACCATCTAACTCAACCGTATCGCCTGTTTTAGGGTTACGACCAGTACGTGGTGAACGAAAATGAAGTGAGAAACTACCAAAACCACGGATCTCAATACGATCTGAGTTTGATAATGAGCCGGCCATTTGTTCAAGAATTTCTTTAACGGCGTTTTCAACATCTTTCACTGGTACGTGAGCATGTTGTTCGGCTAGTTGTTCTATCAATTCTGACTTAGTCATAACGTTTCCTTAAAAAGAGATAAAGGAAGGGCAACACTGCCCTTCCAATGAAGACTAATTATTAGTCTTTTTGTGCATTTGCGAATGCAGCAGCCATTGCGTTTTCGAACACTGGCTCTTCTTTCTTAAGCTTCTCTAATGCTTCTTTCTCTTCTGCTTCGAAAAGAGCTTTAACAGATAAGCTTAAAGTGCGGTTCTTACGATCAACACCAACATATTTCACTTCGATTTCGTCGCCTACAGAAACAACAGAAGTTGCATCTTCAACGCGCTCTTGAGCGATATCAGCTACACGGATGTAACCTTCAACGCCTTCGATAAGTTCAACAGTTGCGCCTTTCGCATCAACTTCAGTCACTTTACCTTTAACAATAGCACCTTTTTTGTTTGCATCAAGGTAGTTATTGAATGGGTCAGCTTCGATTTGCTTAACACCTAGAGAGATACGTTCGCGCTCTGGGTCAACTTGCAATACGATAGCAGTGATTTCGTCGCCTTTCTTGAATTCACGTACAGCGTCTTCGCCAGGTGTGTTCCAAGAAATGTCTGAAAGGTGTACAAGACCATCAATACCACCGTCAAGACCGATAAAGATACCGAAGTCAGTGATTGATTTGATCTTACCAGTAACTTGGTCGCCTTTGTTTTGAAGACGAGCAAATTCTTGCCAAGGATTAGCAATACATTGCTTAAGACCTAGAGAAATACGACGACGTTCTTCGTCGATTTCAAGAACCATAACTTCAACAGTGTCACCTAGTGAAACAACTTTTGAAGGGTGGATGTTCTTGTTAGTCCAATCCATTTCAGAAACGTGTACTAGACCTTCAACGCCTTCTTCGATTTCTACGAAGCAACCGTAATCAGTAAGGTTAGTTACACGGCCAGAAAGTTTAGAACCTTCTGGGTAACGACCAGCGATAGCTGCCCATGGATCTTCGCCAAGCTGTTTAAGGCCTAGAGATACACGAGTTTTATCTTTGTCGAATTTAAGAACTTTAACTGCGATTTCGTCGCCAACATTAACGATTTCTGAAGGGTGCTTAACACGCTTCCACGCCATATCAGTAATGTGTAGTAGACCATCAACACCACCAAGGTCAACGAATGCACCGTAGTCAGTAAGGTTCTTAACGATACCTTTAACTTCTTGGCCTTCAACAAGGTTAGCAAGAAGCTCTTCACGTTCTTGTGAGTTCTCTGATTCGATAACTGCACGACGTGAAACAACAACGTTGTTACGTTTTTGGTCAAGCTTGATTACTTTAAATTCAAGCTCTTTGCCTTCAAGGTGAGTTGTGTCACGTACTGGACGAACATCAACAAGTGAACCAGGTAGGAAAGCACGGATTGAATCAACTTCAACTGTGAAACCGCCTTTAACTTTACCGTTGATAACACCAGTAACAGTCTCTTGCTCTTCACATGCTTTCTCAAGACGGATCCACGCTTCGTGACGCTTCGCTTTCTCACGAGAAAGGATAGTTTCACCGAAACCGTCTTCGATTGCATCTAGTGCAACATCTACTTCGTCGCCAACAGCAACTTCTAGTTCACCAGCAGCATTTTTGAATTGCTCTGCAGGGATAGCACTTTCTGATTTAAGACCAGCATCTACAAGTACAATGTTGTTCTCAATTGAGATTACTGTACCTTTAACGATAGAGCCTTGCTCTGCTTCAAAACCCTTTAGGCTTTCTTCAAATAACTGCGCAAAATTTTCTGACATACGAATATACGTCTCATATATTTAATACCAATAAGCAACCATGCTGCATGGGGTTGTTAAAATAGCACTGGCATCCTGCTGGTGCATGTAAAATGTGTTTAACTTCTTTTCGGAAGTTTACCCTCAAAAATAGCTGAATCTAACAAAGTCATAACTTTATCAAATACTTGCTGAGCATTGAGCTCACTAGTATCAAGCTCAATAGCATCTTCTGCGGGCACAAGCGGCGCAACTTCACGATTCATATCGCGATCATCACGTGCTTGAATGTCTTCTAATAGACCACTTAGTGTAACATCAAGACCGCGTTCGTTCAACTCAACATAACGTCTGCGAGCTCGTTCTTGTGCACTAGCGGTTAAATAAATTTTTAGCGGCGCATCTGGAAACACCACAGTCCCCATATCACGTCCATCCGCAATCAAGCCATTTTCTGTGCGAAACGCACGTTGACGACGAAGTAGCGCTTCTCTTACGCGAGGAAGGGCTGCTACTTTAGATGCAGCAGAGCCAACATCCTCATTGCGGATCGTTGTTGTAACATCTTCGCCTTCAAGAATAACTTTACCGGCATTCGTATCACTATCAACTAAAAACTGCACATCTAGATTGGCAGCTAAAGGCACTAAGGCCTCTTCATTGTCCAAAGCAATTTGATGATGAAGTGCAGCGAGAGACAACACACGATAAATCGCGCCACTGTCTAGTACATCCCATCCTAATTTATCGGCTAACAAGCGACAAACAGTTCCTTTACCTGAACCACTTGGGCCATCAACGGTGATTACCGGCATTAATAACGCCTGCATTTAAACCTCCTGCAATGCACACCAAAATAAAACCGCCGTATTATACGCCAGATATTAAAATAGATCCGCTTTTTGTATGTAAGTTTTTATGTTTATTGATTTGAATCTATTCACTTACACTTTCTAATACCTTGAAAAAGGTAGGAAACGTTTTATATGTGCACTTAGGATCGTTAATTGTTATAGCTTTGCCGCCTACCGCAACCATTGAAAAACACATTGCAATTCGATGGTCGTCATAAGTGTCTACTGCTACATCATTGAAATGCTCTGGCGGTGTAATTTCAATATAATCGTCACCTTCAACAACCTCAGCCCCCACTTTACGAAGCTCTGTTGCCATGGCATGTAACCTATCTGTTTCTTTAACGCGCCAGTTGTAAATATTACGAATTGCCGTTGGCCCTTTTGCAAACAAGGCTACAGTTGCAAGGGTCATTGCAGCATCTGGAATTGCGTTAGCATCAATATCAACCCCATTAAGCTGCCCTTTACGAACAACTAAGCGCTCATCATACCAATCAATTTTGGCTCCTACCTGTTCCATAACTTTAGCAAAGCCAATATCACCTTGAACAGATTTAGCACCCACGCCTTTTATTTCAATTTCACCGCCCGCTATTGCAGCTGCCGCAACAAAATATGAAGCCGATGAGGCATCACCCTCTACCATAATACGCTCAACCGCTTGGTACTGCTGCGCGCCTTTAACATAAAAGGTTTGATAATCATCATGGCTAACCTGTATGCCAAAACGCGCCATAACATCTAAGGTAATATCAATATAAGGCTTTGATACAAGCGTCCCTTTTATAGAGATTGTGGTATCACCATTAAATAACGGTGCGGCCATTAATAGCGCGGTTAGAAACTGGCTGGAAATACTGCCATCAATTTCTACTTGGCCGCCAGCTATTTCGCCACCACAAATTTTCAGTGGTGGATAATCCTTGCTTTTTAAATAACTAACATTGCCGCCTAAGGATTGTAATGCATCAACCAAATGACCAATTGGTCGTTCTTCCATACGCGGCTCGCCAATTAACTCATACTCGCCCTTTACAGCAGCTAATACTGCGGTTAAAGGTCGATATGCCGTTCCTGCGTTACCCAAGAACAAAGGCTCTGACGGCGTTAAAAACGCCCCTCCAACACCTTGTACCGTTGCTACTGTTTTATCTTCATTGAGTTCTACATTAACGCCTAATAGCTTTAGCGCACCAAGCATGTGGCGAATATCATCGCTATCAAGTAAGTTTTCAACAACGGTAGTCCCTTTGGCAAGGGCTGCTAATAGAAGAATTCTATTAGACAAGCTTTTTGACCCTGGTAATGTAACACTGCCATTAACACGTGAAATAGGTTCTAGATGAAGTTGTTCCATTAACGGTTCTCCTTCGCAAACTCAGCCATAAAATTGACTAAAGCTTGAACCCCTGCAAGCGGCATTGCATTATAAATACTTGCACGCATCCCGCCTACAATTCGATGACCTTCAAGCGCAACTAAACCGGCTGCTTTAGCTTGGTTTAAAAACTGCTCATTTAAGCTTTCATCATTTAACCAAAACGGTACGTTCATACGAGAGCGGCAATGCTTAGCGACTTTATTTGTATAAAACGGTGACTCGTCAATAAATCCATATAACAGCTCTGCTTTTGCAATATTTTGCTGCTCCATCGCTTTGACACCGCCATTTTGCTCAAGCCACTCGAATACTTCAGCGGCTAAGTACCAAGCAAAAGTAGGCGGCGTGTTGTACATGCTGCCTTGTTTAACCTCAAGAGCATAATCAAATACACCTGGTTTAGGGAGTCCTTGGCGTTCAAGTAGAGTTTTACGAACAATAACAATGGCAAGCCCTGAAGGACCTATATTCTTTTGTGCACCGGCATAAATTAAATCAAACTGGTTAACATCAAATTCGCGGGACAATATAGTTGATGACATATCAGCAACAATAGGCGCTGTTGGGTGGCTTGGTACATCAAACACTTCAATGCCGTCAATTGTTTCATTTGGGCAGTAATGAATATATGAAGCATCCTTCGGGAATGACCATTCACTTACCGGTTTTATTGAGAACTGCTCGCTCGTATCATTACGTACATCAAGCTCTTCAACTTGCGTAAACTTTACAGCCTCAGCTACAGCCCCTTTGGACCAGACACCGTTTTCACAATAAACAGCGGCTTTGTCATCTAAGTGCAAGTTTAAAGGAACAGCGGCAAATTGACCTCGACCACCCCCGTGCATAAATAGCACTTCAAACTGATCACTAATATTCATTAAACGACGCAAGCTTGCTTCACACTTTTCAGTTAGTGCTAAAAATTCTTTACTACGGTGACTTATCTCCATCACCGACACACCTAGATTTTGCCAATCAACAAATTCTTTTTGTGCTTTTTCCATCACCGCTGGCGGTAGCATTGCCGGACCCGCACAAAAATTATATATACTCATTACCTTTCCTCATTCCAGTAATTGATTTTTTATATTCAATACAGCCATAAAAAAAGCGGCCAAAGCCGCTTTTTAATAGTTAATTTTATTCAACCGGGGGATTATCACCCGTTTCTTCATTAACCGTTTCGACTACTTCTTCGCTCTCGCCCTCGATTGCTATAAGCTCATCGATTTCGATCTCTTCGATACGTTGTAAACCAACTACTTGCTCTTCGTCAATAGTTCTTATCAAAATAACACCTTGGGTATTACGCCCAACGGTAGAAACTTCGTTTACACGTGTTCGAACAAGCGTACCACGATTAGAGATAATCATGATTTCGTCGTTGTCATCAACTTGCACAGCACCAACAACAGCACCATTACGTTCACTCACCTTAATCGATACAACACCTTGTGTTGCACGACTCTTAGATGGGTAATCTTCAAGCTGCGTTCGTTTACCGTAACCATTTTCAGTTACAGTTAAAATAGCACCATCCGTTTTTGGTACGATTAACGATACAACACGTTGTTCGTCAGCCATCTTAATACCACGAACACCTGTTGCTGTACGGCCCATCGGACGCACACCTTTAAAGCGGATTTCAGGGTTACCATTTTCGTCAAGCACTGGGTTACCGTTTTCATCAACTACAGCTGATTCTTCAGCTTCTTTAAAGCGAACAACTTTACCTGCGTCAGTGAAGAGCATGATCTCGTTGCTGCCATCAGTGATATCTACACCGATAAGGCTATCACCTTCATTAAGGTTTACCGCAATGATACCGCTTGCACGTTGACGGCTGTATGCAGTTAGTGGTGTTTTCTTCACTGTACCAAATGCAGTTGCCATGAAGATGTATTTATCTTCTTCGTATTCACGTACCGGTAGGATAGCGGTAATACGCTCATCTGCTTCAAGTGGTAACAAGTTTACAATTGGCTTACCACGGGCTGCGCGGCTAGCGAGTGGTAATTGATACACTTTAAGCCAGTACAAGCGCCCTGCTGTTGAGAAACACAAAATAGTATCGTGAGTATTCGCAACCAATAAACGCTCGATGAAATCTTCATCTTTCATCTTCGTTGCTGATTTACCTTTACCACCACGTCGCTGTGCTTCGTAATCTGATAATGGTTGATACTTCACATATCCTTCGTGAGATAAGGTTACAACAACATCTTCTTCGTTAATCAAGTCTTCTAAACTGATATCGTGTGCTGCAGCGTTAATTTCAGTGCGGCGCTCATCACCATATTGATCTTTAATTTCAACCAGCTCATCACGAATAACTTCCATTAATCGCTCAGGCGATGCCAAGATATGTAATAACTCAGCAATTAAATCTAATAACGTTTGGTACTCGTTTAAGATTTTTTCATGTTCCAGGCCAGTTAGCTTGTGTAAGCGTAGGTCAAGGATTGCTTGGGCTTGCTGCTCTGAAATATAATATTGACCGTCACGAATACCTAAGTCGTCCGCTAACCAATCAGGGCGTGCAACGTTTGCTTCACCCGCTTTTTCAAGCATCGACTTAACGTTACCTAATTCCCAAGGGCGTGCTGTTAATGCCGCTTTCGCCTCTGCTGGTGTCGGTGATTTACGAATTAATTCGATAATCGGGTCTATATTCGCAAGCGCGATAGCTAAACCTTCAAGCGTATGTGCGCGATCACGTGCTTTACGTAAATCAAACACAGTACGACGAGTGACCACTTCACGGCGGTGAATGATAAACTCTTCAAGCATTTCTTTTAGGTTGAAGCATTTAGGTTGGTTATTGATTAAAGCAACCATATTCATACCAAACACGGTTTGAAGCTGTGTTTGTGCATACAGGTTATTTAGAATAACTTCGCCTACATCACCACGTTTGATCTCAATAACGATACGCATACCGTCTTTATCAGATTCATCACGTAATGCACTGATGCCTTCAATCTTTTTATCTTTTACAAGTTCAGCGATTTTTTCGATTAAACGTGCTTTGTTTACTTGATAAGGAATTTCATGAACGATGATAGTCTCTCGACCTGTTTTATCATCAACTTCAATCTCAGCACGTGCACGTATGTAGACTTTACCACGGCCGGTTAAATAAGCTTGTTCAATGCCTTTTTTACCATTAATAATTGCCGCAGTTGGGAAATCAGGGCCAGGAATGTATTCAATTAACTCATGAATAGTTAAATCTGGGTTTTGAATTAAAGCCAAACAACCATTAATAACCTCAGATAAGTTGTGTGGCGGTATATTTGTCGCCATACCAACCGCAATACCTGACGAGCCATTTACTAACAAGTTAGGAACTTTTGTTGGTAACACGTCTGGGATTTGCTCAGTACCATCATAGTTAGGTACAAAATCTACCGTCTCTTTTTCAAGGTCGGCTAATAATTCATGCGACATTTTTGCCATACGTACTTCGGTATAACGCATTGCTGCCGCAGAGTCACCGTCAACAGAACCAAAGTTACCTTGGCCGTCTACTAACATGTAACGTAAAGAAAATGGCTGGGCCATACGGACTATGGTGTCATAAACCGCACTGTCGCCATGGGGATGGTATTTACCAATTACGTCACCGACAACACGTGCCGATTTTTTATATGGTTTATTCCAATCATTACTAAGCTCGTTCATAGCAAACAAAACGCGGCGGTGAACTGGTTTTAAACCATCACGCACGTCTGGTAATGCACGCCCAACAATTACGCTCATCGCGTAATCTAGGTAGGACGTTTTTAACTCGTCTTCAATATTGACTGGCAGAATTTCATTGGCGAGATCAGTCATTTGATATCACATTCCTTCAGTATTTACTCTTAACGTACCATTTTACAGGCCTGCAGAGTATTTGTTGTTATTAAACGTATTCTAATAGACCATGCTACCACAATTAATTTAGATTTACAGGCGCTAAATCTTTGCGATTTATTAATTTAGCCCTATATAATGGCCTCAGATTGACGAGGAAGTATTTTATGACCGAACATCAAAATGTAGATAGTGCAGAAATTGCAAAGTTTGAAGCCATTGCCGAGCGATGGTGGGATTTAGAAGGCGAATTTAAACCCCTTCACGAGATTAACCCGTTACGATTAGATTTTATCACTAACAAAACACAAGGTTTATTCGATAAGGAAGTCCTTGATGTAGGCTGCGGTGGCGGTATTTTAACCGAAAGCATGGCCCGAATGGGTGCCAAGGCAACAGGCATTGATATGGGTCAAGAGCCTCTGACAGTGGCAAAACTTCATAGTTTAGAGACGGGGGTGGATGTAGATTATATAAAAGTACCTGCAGAAGAGTATGCACAAGCTAACCCTGCTCGCTTTGACGTAATTACTTGCATGGAAATGTTAGAGCACGTACCAGATCCAGCTTCTATTATTCATGCGGTCGCTGCGCTTGCTAAACCTGGCGCAGACGTATTTTTCTCAACGTTAAACAAAACCCCAAAAGCGTATTTGTTTGCCATTGTAGGGGCTGAGAAACTCCTAAAAATGGTACCTGAGGGAACGCATGATCATAAAAAGTTTATTAAACCGGCACAATTGATTGCTTGGGCTGAGCAAGCAGGTTTAAAAGTAAGAGCCAGCACTGGCCTTAACTATAATCCGTTATCTAAGCAATACATGCTTAATAAAGATGTCAGTGTTAACTACATTCTTCATTTTGAGAAGCTTGCCTAATGGCTGATTCAAACAATCGCAATCTTGATTTTGATGCGTTTATTTTTGACCTAGATGGTACTTTACTTGACACCGCCGATGATTTAGGGGCTGCGTTAAACACGGTTTTAGTTTCGCACAATCGACCTATAGTCAGTGCAAATATTTATCGTCCTGCGGCTTCAAATGGCGCGATTGCGCTGTTGGAAGCTGGTTTTGGAGAACTTTGGCCAAAGCAAAAAGATCACGACTCTCTTCGCCAACAATTGCTAACAGCTTACCGCGATAATATAGCTATCCACAGCCACTGTTTTAAAGGGGTTGCACAACTATTGCTAGCGCTTGAAAAGAAAAAGATCAAATGGGGGATCATGACTAACAAGCCCAGCTTTTTAACGAATCCATTAATTACACAGATCAAGGATCTTCAAAATGCGCAAGCGATTGTCAGTGGTGATACGCTTGACGTAGCCAAACCATCACCTTTACCTTTATTACACACAGCCAAACTATTAGCAGTTGATCCAGCTCGCTGCCTATATATAGGGGATGCCGAGCGTGATATTCAAGCAGCGAAGGCTGCCAATATGATTAACGCAACCGCATTATGGGGTTATGTACCGAGTAAAGCTGATGCGCTAGCGTGGGATGCTGACTTTAATTGGCAAAGCCCTATTGATGGTTTTAACCATATATAGTGCTCAGTTATTTTTTAACCACTACATATTGTGATTAGGCTAATTTTACCTCGATCACTGATGATAAAAAAAGCAGCTTAAAATTATTTTAAAAATGACTAAATTTAATCTAACTTGAGTTGCTTTTTATAAATTTCATTTTAATCAAATGGTCAAAGGTTAATGCTTACTAACACAATCATGTTATCCCAACCTTATCCACAAAAGGAGGCATTTGTACCTCTTGCAAATGATCGCAGACCACACTATCTTGTGATCTAGAATTTGAAGAGCACCAGATATTGTGGCTAAAAGTTATTCAATTAAATTCTATTTAAACCATAAAACAAGAATAATAATTTTCTTAGACTATATTTCCCAAGGAATACAGGCAAAACTATGAACCAACAGCTATCTGTAAGCAAACGTGACGGCCGTAAAGAGTCACTTGATTTAGATAAGATCCATCGCGTTATTGCTTGGGCCGCCGAAGGTCTAAATAACGTGTCTGTCTCGCAAGTTGAATTGAAATCACACATTCAATTTTATGATGGTATTCGTACAGAAGATATACACGAAACAATCATCAAAGCAGCGGCAGACCAAATATCTAAAGACAGCCCTGATTATCAATATTTAGCTGCGCGTTTAGCCGTATTCCACCTTCGTAAAAAAGCGTATGGCCAGTTTGAGCCACCACGCCTTTATGATCATATTACAAAACTAGTAGAAGATAAGCGTTACGACGCACACTTACTGGTTGACTACACAGAACAAGAAATTGATGAACTCGATACTTACTTAGATCACAGCCGTGATTTAAACTTTAGCTATGCAGCTGTAAAACAGCTTGAAGGTAAGTATTTAGTTCAAAACCGTGTCACAGGTGAAATCTACGAAAGTGCACAGTTTTTATATATCCTTGTGGCTGCAAGCTTGTTCTCAGATTACCCTAAAGAAACACGTTTAGATTATGTTAAACGTTTCTATGATGCGGTTTCATTATTCAAAATTTCTTTGCCTACACCAATTATGGCAGGTGTTCGTACACCAACACGTCAATTTAGCTCGTGCGTATTAATTGAGTGTGGCGATAGCCTTGATTCTATCAACGCAACCTCTTCTGCCATTGTTAAATACGTATCTCAACGTGCTGGTATTGGTATAAATGCTGGCCGTATTCGTGCGCTTGGTAGCCCTATCCGCAACGGCGAAGCATATCACACTGGTTGTATCCCGTTTTATAAGCACTTCCAAACTGCGGTTAAGAGCTGCTCACAAGGTGGTGTACGTGGCGGTGCTGCAACATTATTCTACCCACTTTGGCATTTAGAAGTTGAAAACTTGTTGGTGCTTAAGAATAACCGTGGTGTCGATGATAACCGTGTTCGTCATCTTGATTATGGTGTGCAGTTTAACAAACTAATGTATTCACGTTTAATTAAAGATGATTACATTACGTTGTTCAGCCCATCGGATGTGCCTGGCCTTTACGATGCATTTTTTGAAGACCAAGACGAGTTTGATAAATTATATGTGCAATATGAACAAGATGAATCAATTCGTAAAAAGCGTATTAAAGCCATTGAATTGTTTTCTATGTTCGCGCAAGAACGTGCTAGCACTGGCCGCATCTATTTACAAAATGTTGATCACTGTAATACACACAGCCCATTCATTTCTAAAGTGGCGCCTATCCGCCAATCTAACTTATGTTTAGAAATAGCATTGCCAACTAAGCCATTAAGCAATGTAAATGATGAAGAAGGTGAAATTGCTTTATGTACACTATCAGCATTCAACTTAGGTGCAATTGAATCGCTTGACGAGTTAGAAGAACTTGCTGAACTTGCAGTCCGTGCTTTAGATAACTTACTTGATTTCCAAGACTACCCTGTTCCAGCAGCTAAAAATGCAACCATGGGACGTCGAACGCTTGGTATAGGTGTTATCAACTACGCATACTACCTAGCTAAAAATGGTAAACGATACTCTGATGGTAGCGCGAATGCATTGACGCATAAGACGTTTGAAGCGATTCAGTATTACCTAATGAAAGCGTCAAATGAGCTTGCAAAAGAACGTGGTGCTTGCCCTAAGTTCAATGAAACAACGTATTCTCAAGGCATTATGCCAACTGATACGTATAAAAAAGACTTAGACAAAATTTGTGATGAACCATTACATTTGGATTGGGATACTCTACGTGCCAGTATTAAAGAGTATGGAATGCGCAACTCTACACTGTCAGCGTTGATGCCTTCAGAGACATCATCACAAATATCTAATGCAACGAACGGCATTGAACCACCACGCGGTCACATTAGTGTTAAAGCCAGTAAAGACGGAATTTTGAAGCAAGTTGTGCCTGAGTATGACCGCCTAAAAGAGAGCTATGAATTACTATGGGACATTCCATCAAATCAAGGTTATCTGCAACTTGTTGGTATCATGCAAAAATTTATCGACCAAACGATTTCTGCTAATACTAATTATGATCCAAATAAGTTCGAAGGCGGTAAAGTACCTATGAAGGTGTTACTGCAAGACCTCCTTGCTGCTTACAAGCTGGGTGTTAAAACTTTGTATTACCACAATACTCGTGATGGTGCGTCAGATTCACAAGATGACACTGCTGTTCAAGCAGAAGATGATGATTGCGCAGGCGGCGCATGTAAAATTTAAGCACTGTTTTTAAATATATTGATAGCGGGCTCTTTGCCCGCTTTGTCCTGTTAGTTTTTTGAGTGAACCTATGTCTTATACTACTTTTAGCCGAAATCATAATAACCAATTACAAGAACCGATGTTTTTCGGACAAACAGTGAACGTTTCTCGTTATGACCAACAAAAATATCCAATTTTTGAAAAACTAATTGAGAAACAGTTATCATTCTTTTGGCGTCCAGAAGAAGTAGATGTAAGTAAAGATCGTTTAGACTTTCAGGCGCTACCTGATCACGAAAAACACATATTTTTAAGCAACCTAAAATATCAAACGCTCCTTGATAGCGTACAAGGTCGTTCACCGAATGTTGCTTTGCTACCGATTGTGTCTATCCCTGAGCTGGAAACTTGGATTGAAACGTGGGCCTTCAGTGAAACTATTCACAGCCGTTCTTACACGCATATTATTCGTAATGTGACTCAATCACCTGAACTTATTTTTGACGATATTGTTAGCAACGACAAAATCAGCGAACGTGCTGATGCAGTGACTAAATACTACGACGAACTTATCAATAAAGTAGCTATTTATAATTTATACGGTGAAGGTAAGCATGAGCTTAACGGTGAGACCGTTAACATCAGCTTGTTCGAACTTAAAAAGTTACTTTACCTTGCTATTATGTCAGTCAATATTCTTGAAGCAATTCGCTTCTATGTAAGCTTTGCATGCTCATTTGCTTTTGCTGAGCGTGAGCTTATGGAAGGAAATGCAAAGATCATCAAATTGATAGCGCGTGATGAAGCCCTTCACCTATCAGGCACACAGCACATGCTAAATATTATGCAAGATGGTAAAGATGATCCTGAAATGGCTATCGTAGCAGCCCAATGTAAAGATGAAGCAATCAAAATGTTTGTTGAGGCCGCTGAACAAGAAAAAGACTGGGCAGAATACTTATTTAAAGATGGCTCTATGATAGGTTTGAATAAAGACATTTTATGCCAATACGTTGAGTACATCACAAATGCACGTATGACTGCGGTAGGACTTCCTGCACAGTTTGAAAACAATAGCAATCCGATTCCTTGGATTAGCTCTTGGCTGGTATCAGATAACGTACAAGTAGCGCCACAAGAAGCTGAGATTAGTTCATACCTTGTTGGTCAAATTGATTCTCAAGTTGATGCATCTGACTTTGGTGATTTTGATCTGTAATGTCAGAACGTAAAACTGTAAGGCTGGACCTTGCAGAGCACAGCCAGAATCTTGAATTCGATTCTGGCTGCACTTCTCTTCTAGAATGCCTTGAGTACAACAAATTTTCTGTTTCATATCAATGCCGAGAAGGCTATTGTGGCGCATGTCGCGTCAAAATAACTGAAGGGCAAGTTGTTTATAATCAAGAACCTCTTGCATTCGTGCGTGAGGGTGAAGTGTTACTGTGCTGCTGTAAACCTGATGGCAATATAACTTTAACGTTAGAGTAATCTAAGTTCCACACCAATCAAGCCAACCTATAATCTTAACAAAAAGTCAAAGCGACTCGTTATGTTAGACTATCAATAATAATTTGCACTAATTCCACTCAAACTCTGTTGTTTGATAAAAGTGCTCTTCATCACTAATACTCACACTGTGTTGATCAATTATGATGTTCCAATACAAATGACGAGTTAAATGAGACTCTAGTTTTTGAATAAACTGCTTATCTATTTCTATAAAGTGGCTATTAGGCAATAAAGACAAACGCGGTTTGGCTTCCGAGAGCCATGGGCTATGTGCAATAGTTAAAATAATTAGCTCATCAACCGTTTTTGCTACTTTTAATAAGCGATGCAAATCAGCACTGTCCACACACATCCATTTTTTATAATGTTCATCTAGTGCTTTGATGCTTACATCAGGCATAAATTTATCAAATTGGTTATTTAATCGAGCCGCATCATCGTATGACAAAAAACTGTAACCTAATAACTTTAATATAAAATGCTCAATCGTTTCGCCCTTGACAAGCGCAGTGGTGAATACTTCACTGTGATTACATTGTTGGCGCAAATCAGCAATTGTGAAACGAGCTTTGAATATTTGATTTTTATCACTCATTTGTATCACCAAAAATTGATCTTCTTTACTTGAGTGTAGTTTATTTATGTAAAACGTGAACTTTAAAGTTATGGTATAACATTATTGATATGACATCTTTACAGTGTTATATTATATCACAACATCGCAACTAACAAATGTAGTAATTATGAACCGATACTCTATTCTCTCAGGCGCAATAATTTCAGCTCTTAGCTCGTATTCAGCTCAAGCGGCTATCGTTAATGGTCACGTCGTTGACCCTAATAACCTGCCGATTGCTAATGCAGATGTACATATTCACGGTAAAACACAATCAATAAAAACGGATTCGAATGGTAAGTTCAGTATAGATATTGATGCAAAAAGCCAACTACATATTAGTAAAAATAACTTTATTGATGCACGCCTTGCTGTTGATGAAGATAGCGAATCAATCAATGTTACGTTAACCCCTACTTCTGTAGAAACTGTTGTTGTCTACGCCTCTGCTTTACACAAAAATAGCCTTGAAATGATTTCACCTGTCAGTGTATTGGCTGGTGATGAACTAAAAAACAAAGCAAAACCGACATTAGGTGAAACACTGAAAGGTTTACCAGGCGTTAATGCAAGCTACTTTGGCCCTGTTTCATCAAGTCCTATCATTCGTGGTTTAGATGGACCGCGTGTTAAGGTTACTCAAAATGGCTTAGATAGCAGCGATGCCTCTCGTATTGGTCCTGATCACGCGACTTCAAACGATAGCTTATCTGCAGAACAAATCGAAGTACTCAGAGGCCCAGCTACCCTTTTATATGGCTCAGGCGCAATAGGCGGTGTGGTCAATGTAGTTGATAACCGAATCCCAACGGATAATATTGACCAATTTTCAGGTGCAGTCCAGTACACCCATGACACGGTTTCTAACGCAAATACGTATGCTGCAAAATTAGAAGCTGGTCATGACAACTTTAACTTTCATTTCGATGGTACAAAACGCACAGGTGATGATTACCAAACACCTCGTTTTGAACTGCCAGAAGAAGGCCATGGCGAGCATGATGAACATGATGAACATAATGAACATGATGAGCATGATGAAGAAAAGCATGAGACCGCAACGTCAGTCGAAAACACCTTTATTGATAGTCAAACTGTTAATTTCGGTACCAGCTATGTAGGTGAACATTTAACAATGGGCGTCGCATATGGTCGTATTGAAACAGATTATGGCATACCTGCACATGAGCATCATGGTCATGAACATGATGAACATGATGAGCATGATGAAGAAGCTGTTTATGCACGCGTTGAACAAGATCGCTGGCAAGCGCTAATCAGTTATGCACTTCATAATAATTGGATTGAAACTATAAACCTTCGTCTAGGCTATACAGATTATAGTCATGCCGAAATCGAAGATGGCAAGATTGGTACTATCTTTAGTAATGAAACTACGGAAGCACGCTTTAATGTCGAACATAAACTTGGCAACTGGCACGGTATCGCAGGCTATCACTTCAGTGAGTCTGACTATGATGCGAATGGTGAAGAAGCGTTCAGCCCAGCGAGTAAAACAACAACCAATGCCTTATTCATTCTTGAAGAACAAATGATCGGCGATGTCACTGTTGAATTAGGCGCCCGTATAGAAGACTATAATATTGATAGTAATATTACTTCCCATGACCATGACCATGACCATGACCATGACCATGACCATGACCATGACCATGACCATGATGAAGAGCACCACGATGAAGTAGAAGAAGACCATGATGAAGTGACTGCCTACAGCAAAAGTTTTACCAACTTAAGTGCTTCTGTTGGTGCGATTTGGCAGTACACACCGGGTCAAAGCGTTTCTTTAAGTTTCTCACATTCTGAACGTGCACCTCTTTCAGCTGAACTTCTCTCGAATGGACTTCATATTGCTACAGGTACATATGAACTTGGCTTAGGCTATGTCATTGAAGACGGTGAAGCACATTTCGAGCCAGAAGATATTAAACAAGAAACAGCTAATAATTTTGATTTAAGTTTTAGACGCTTCAGTGGTAACTTTGGCTACACGGTTAACTTTTTTTACAATGATATTGAAAACTTTTACTATCAAAAGAATACGGGATTGATCTATGACGAAGAGCACGGCTTTGAAGACGTTGAAACTGATCATGAACACGAAGAAGCACTTGCTGTTTACAAATTTGTAAGTCAGGACGCTGAACTTTATGGTATTGAGTTTGATGCTCATTATCAAGTTAACAGCAATGCCATGATAAAAGTATTTGGTGATTCGACAACGGCAAAACTTAAAGATGAGAACTTACCTCGCATACCTGCAAATAAGTTAGGCTCTGAGTTGCAATATACACTTAACGACTGGCAATTCACTCTAACAGGTACTCATTACTTTGAACAAAATGATATTACCCAATATGAAACAAACACTGATAGCTACTCGCTCTTTGATGCACAAGCTAACTATCAACTAAATGTTGGACAAATAGAGACACAACTTTATATCAACGTTGATAACATCACCGATGAACTTGGTTTTGTTCATAGCTCATTTATTAAAGAAAAAGCGCCGTTACCTGGCCGTAATTTCAGTATTGGTGTACGCGGTTACTTCTAACCAAAACACAGTTAACCCAGTGTGCATAATGACTGGGTTAATCTAAAATTTACCCATAAAAAAACCACTCTTAAGTTTTAAGAGTGGTTTTTTATTATAAGCATCAACTGCTCATAAAGTACTATTATAGAATAGCGTGTAACTCAACATCAAAAATAAGCGTTGAGAAAGGTGCGATTGCAGCACCGGCACCACGTTCACCATAAGCAAGCTCATGTGGAACGTAGATACGCCATTTAGTGCCAACAGGCATCATTTGTAGTGCTTCAGTCCAACCTTTAATAACACCGCCAACTGGGAATTCTGCAGGTTGACCACGCTCATAAGAGCTATCAAATACTGTTCCGTTGATAAGTGTACCGTGGTAATCAACACGTACTGTAGATTCAGCTGTTGGCTTTTCGCCTTCACCTGTTGCTAGTACTTCATATTGAAGACCAGATTCAGTTACTGTGATTTCAGAGCGCTTTGCATTTTCTTCTAGGAATGCGATACCTTCAGCAGAAAGTACTTTAGACTCTTCTTCACGGCGAGATTGAATTTCAGCGTTGATTTTTTCGAATGCAGCTTGGATCTCAGGGATCTCAACTTGGAATTCACCGCCTGCGTAAGCATCTTTCATGCCTTCAAATACTGAATTTAAGTTCAAGCCTTCAAAAGGGTTCGCTTTAAGTTGCTCGCCCATTTGTAAACCAATACCGTAACTTGCTTTTTCAGCATCTGTAGTAAAATTATCTGACATAATGTGTTTCACGTTTTTATGTACCAGCTTAGAGTGCACTGATACCAGTTAAAAGACGCGCCTATGCTAACATAAAAGAACGACCTTTTGGGCCTAGTTTTTATTGAGTTTTAGCTTAATTAGGCCCATTGCAAAGGTAAATACAGGTAAGCTGATTAAAATTCCTGCAAGTAGTTCTTTACCTAATAGTGCATGGGTTCCTACAAAAATAATAGGCACTAGTACCATGCCTACAACGCCAATGATAACAGCGCCGATAACAGGCCAGTAGGTGTCATATTTTGTAATTAAATGCGCACTTAATACATTAAAACCTAAGCAGTAAAGCAATGAAGTAATTAAAGCTTGATCGGGTTGAGCATCCAATGCCATTTTTACGAGTAAATTAATTGCACTGTGGTAACAATAAGCAAACACAAGCCAGAGTAAGGTGTGTTTTAAAATTCGCTGAAATGTATTTAATTGACGAGGTTCTGACATACTAAACTCCAGATAGCAAAAAGCCGCCCAAAAGGCGGCTTTTTAAATATGGTGGAGAGATAGGGATTTGAACCCTAGATGGGCTACAAACCCATGCCGGTTTTCAAGACCGGTGCATTCGACCACTCTGCCATCTCTCCGTACGGCGCGAATAATAGGCTTAAGCACCTCACTTGTAAACCCCTAAAAACAAATAAATGGCAATTAATTAGCGGGTGAATAAAAATCAATCAGTAATATTGCTTAGGTCGCTTAGCTATCCACGAGCAGAGTAAACACATGAGTACACTCAAGGTTGCAAAACTTAAACACTGAAAAATTAAGTCATAACGACTTAGATCATCGCTTGGCATAATAACAAGCACAAATGCGGGCAGAATGCTTAACATTAATACATAACAGCACACTTTAAATGCACGGCCAAAGTCAAAGCGCTTACTGCGCTGCATCCACCATGTTAAAACAACAAGGATAGATACAGACGCAATCGCAACTAAATGAGGTGTCTGAGTATTAAAAGCGATATACAGCGTAAATAATGAGCCGACAACACCCCAAAGTGACCACGTTAGCCATTGTTCTTTTTCACGTAAAAATAAATTTCCCATTGTTCTCGTCTTCTTTGTTGTTTTTGTTAAGACGTTCCATACAGTAACAAAAAACAACAGATTAAAAAACAGACTGTGAAGAAAAATACTGATACATCCTTATAATTCTTACAGTATGAGTAATGCGTAGTCTAACAGTTGCCATCTGAATACAATATGACTAAACAATGAGTTAAAAGTTCACTTTGTCTACTATAAATATGTAAAAAACTGTTCAGGGTTGTGTTTAGCCGATTTTTTACACTCAACCGCCGGAGTGCCTAAATATAAATAGCCAACTATTTCATCTTGTTCAGACAAATTTAATGCCTGTTTTACACTTTCACTTTGCGCAAAATAACCCGTTCGCCAGACACCACCAAGCCCTTGAGCAAAAGCGGCTTGTTGCATAGCAAGCACAGCACAGCCTGCACTTTGAACTTGCTCTATACGAGGCACTTTAGGATGTGACTTATATTTTGCAATAGCAATAATTAGCATAGGGGCTCTTAGCGGCAATTCTTTGGCTCTGTTAATTACTTTTTCGTCTTGTTTTTCAGTAACAGCACTTTGATGATAAATCTCACCTAGGCGATTTCGTCCTTCGTCACTAACAACAATAAACTGCCATGGTGCAATACACCCATGATCAGGCACTCTTAATGCTGCTTGTTTAATTATTTCCAATTGTTCATTGGTTGGTGCAGGTTCTACCAAACGAGGGTCTGATTGCCTCGTTAATAAGAGCTCAATAGCGTCCATAATTTTTCCCGAATCAAAAAACACAGCATAGCATTTATAGTAGATGCCTATAAAGGTGTCATATTTAAGTTTTTAATAACCTAGACCTTTGACTAATCCCAACTTGTTCACGCTTGCTTTACTCTAGGTACTCAATATTTAGTGCTTTGAAAAAAGCTGTATTTAAGTTTGAACAAGCGCAATAACCATGTTGCCGGAGAAGTTATGACAACATCAAAGCAGGATACGATTCCAGCAGAAGAAACCCCTGAAGATACTTTTGATAATGTGTCTTCCACCTATAAAGATTTACATAGACCGAGTTCAGAGTTTAATACTCGTGATGAGTACCTAGAACACGAACTTCAAATAATGCAGCCAAAGCGCTGGCGGCCTAACCTCCCTTTTAGGGATTACCGTTTTGAATTTGAAGATACTATTCCAGCAATGGCTGGTACCATTGGTAAAGTCGTCATGGTCGGTGCTATCGCCGCTACTTTTGCTGCACCGCTGGGTTTAAGTGATGCGTTTGTACTTGAAAACGTCCGCTATGAATTACTCATCGTGGCGCTGTTTATTATTTTATTCTCAGGTTTTATTTTACCAACCGCTAATTTAGCAGGTACACATGGCCCATTAATTCCACTTATTCCAATTGTCGTAGCCGCTGGCGGCCATCCAATGGCATTTGGCCTGCTAATAGGTGCTTTTGGTTTTATCCTTGCAATTAGTAAAGGTGGTAGCTTACTCGCCCGGTTAACCAGTAAGGGCGTGTGCGGCGGCTTGCTTCTTTATTTAGGTTTCATCGGCACATTGTCCCAAGTCAAAAAATTGTTTGCATGGGCTGAAAGCATCAATATGAGTCATATTGCCTTTATCGTTATTTTGACCACAATATTACTCTATGCGCTTTTAGAACATTTTAAAAAACGTTGGTTAGCCGTCCCATTAAGTTGTGTGATTGGTGGTGTCACAGCATTTGCACTAGGCGCACCATTCGAATTTAAAACAGCACCAGGCTTACCTAATATGAACCCCATGTACTGGTGGGGTGAAAACACAGGCTGGATGCTAGGCTTGCCAACATTGGAAAGTTTTGTTGTCGTGCTGCCGTTTGCCATTTTAGCCGTTGCGATGTGGTCTCCGGATTTTTTAGGGCATCAAGTGTTTCAAAAAATCAGCTACCCGCAACGCACTGAAAAAGTACAAATGAATATTGACGATACAATGTTTAGCGCATCTGTTAGACAAACATTTGGCTCTATTTTAGGGGGGTCTAACTTTACATCATCATGGGGCACATACATTGTGCCTGCTGCAATTGCTAAACGCCCTATTCCCGCAGGTGCAATTTTAACGGCACTTTTTTGTATTATAGCTGGTGTTTGGGGTTACCCAATGGATTTAGCAATTTGGCAACCTGTCTTATGTGTAGCATTAATCGTCGGTGTATTTATACCTTTGCTTGAAGCGGGTATGGAAATGACACGAGAAGGGAAAACAACACAATCTGCAGCAATCGTCGTGTTTGCATCATCATTAGTTAATCCTGCATTTGGTTGGTCACTCACTATGTTACTGGATAACTTAGGACTAATAGGATGTAAAGAGCGCAGTGCTGACTTATCACCAATGAGCCGTTGGAAAATCCCTTTATTGATGTTTGTACTGCTCACCAGTGTCATGGCAATGGTCGGAATGCTGCCAGGTATCCCTGCTCTCTTGAGCGATTTTAGACATTAATACAATCTAAGTGACTAAAAGCAGCAAACTAAACTTGCTGCTTTTAGGTTCATCAACATAGTAAAAGACTAGGACATAATAAAGCCCCCTATGCGCTGTATGTGATCTCGGATAAGTCCATATACTTAAAGTATTTATATTGGCTATCCATTTATCAATCGTGAGCCTTTTCTCTAAATTGATAATATTCATACAAAGCTTTAGGGACTGAGACGAATGGGTTCTCGTTGTGACCTGCGCCATCGCTGTAACTAAACTGCCACGTTATTGTGTGATCTTTATTTCGTTCGAGCGCGGCTAGTAAGCCTTTAAATGACCCTGTAATAATTGAATTCTCCTCTGCACCTAGGCTTAAATATAAAAACGTCTTCTTACCATTAAGCGTTGACAGACTACGAGCAAATTCATTAACCACGACACCATCGTCGTACCATGCCGCAGGGCTAAATGCGAAGTAACCATTAAAAAGCGCTGGTTTAGTACTCAGTGCATACAGTACAAAACTACCACCAGCAGAAAAACCTGTTAAAACTCGATTATCATTTAACGCATAATTAGCTTCTAAGTAAGGCAGTAACTCTTGTTCGATAAACGCCAAAAACAAATCAGCCCTTCCAAATATTGCTGGATCATTTTCAGATTCTGGTCGTTCATCAATATTGACATTTTTACGAGCATAAGGGGGCACTAGATCGCGATTACGGGTATCTGTCCAAAATTGGTTTGGCAGTGCAACTAAAATTGACTCTTCTACTATTGCTTGCTCAGCATAAATAGTTAATGTGTTATGCCAGCGACTAAGATTAAAATTACCGTCCGTTTTTATAATTAATGGGTAGGTTTGACTCGGGTCATAATTGGCCGGCAATCGAATAAATAGCTTTCTGTTTTCATCTAAAAGCGCAGAATATAACGTATGATCTTTAAACTCAGATACACTATTTTGAAGGTAAGCACGGGTAGTTAAAACCAATGCTGTCACAACAATAAAAACAAGCGTTATAAGCAGTACTTTATATTTACAAGCCATGTTTAGTCTCATTTTAAATTAGTAATAAGCAATTTAAAACAATAAGTTAGTGATGTGAAGAGAAGAGTTGGGTAAAAATGTAAGCAAACATGTAGCCATGCCCGGAAAAAGAAAAAGCAATGCAGCGCGCTGCTGCATTGCATTTTTAGTGTTGTATCACATTAAAAAAGTGATGCATTTAACCATAAGTGCAACGCAATACTTGCTCCGTAACCAAGTGCAATAACCGGTGCCCATTTTAAATGGCCAAAAAAAGTATAATAACCGCGCGCTTGCCCCATCAATGCCACCCCAGCCGCTGAACCTATCGATAGTAAACTGCCGCCAACACCTGCGGTCAGGGTGATTAAAAGCCACTGCCCGTGAGACATATCAGGTTGCATTGAGAGCACAGCAAACATCACAGGAATATTGTCTATCACGGCTGAAATAACACCTAAAAATATATTAGCAGATGTCGCAGACCAGTTACCGTAAAGCATTTCAGACATCAGATTTAAGTAACCTAAAAACCCGAGCCCGCCTACACACATAACGATACCGTAAAAGAATAATAGCGTATCCCACTCTGCACGTGACACCTTACTAAACACATCAAATGGCACAACACTGCCGAGCTTAGCTAAACGATCGTTATCACCAATTTGTTCAGCATGTGCCTTTTTGCGTGCTAATGAACCCGGTAAAGTCATTCTTAAAAAATAGCCAAAAAACTGTAGGTAACCTAGCCCCATCATCATGCCAAGAACGGGTGGCAGATGTAAAAAGCTGTGACATGCAACCGCTGTTGCAATTGTTAATAAAAATAAAGTCAAAATACGAAGTGCGCCACGTTTAAGCTCTATTTCTTCATACTGAGCTGTAGGTTGTTTATCTGCAACGTAAAAACTCATAATCGCAGCTGGTACAAGGTAATTCGCCAACGACGGAATAAATAACACTAAAAATTCATTAAAATGAACCAGCCCTGCTTGCCATACCATTAAAGTAGTAATATCACCAAATGGGCTAAACGCTCCACCCGCATTGGCAGCAATAACGATGTTAATACAACTTAAGTTAATGAATGGTTTATCCCCTTCTGCGACTTTCATCACCACCGCGCACATCAATAACGCTGTAGTCAAATTGTCGGCAATCGGCGAGATAAAAAATGCGAGGAACCCAGTAATCCAAAATAGGTTTTTATAGTTAAAGCCCTTTTGTATCATCCATGAGCGTAACGCATCAAAAACGCGACGTTCTTCGAGCGCATTAATATACGTCATTGCCACAAGCAGGAATAACATGAGCTCTGCAAATTCTAACAGATTATGCCTAAACGCTGATTCAGTGAGGCCTGGTATGTCGTTATTTACATAATACGCTCCTATCAAAATCCAAATGAGTCCGGCTGCAACAAGCACAGGCTTTGATTTGCGTAAATGGAGTTTTTCTTCAAGCATGACCACTGCATAGGCGATACAAAAGATTACTATACACAGTATGCCGATAGTTGAGCTTGTTAAGTTTAACTGACCCTCGCTGCCCCACGTAGGGGAGCAAAATAGAAGTAACACTAAGCTAAATAAGTTAAAGCTTCGTAGTAAGTTTTTCACACGGTACGTCCTGTTTTAATTTCAAAAACGGTATTTTTATAACGGTTTTTTATTATTAATTATTACGAATGATAAGTTGTTATAAAAAAGTTGCTGTAAGTTACCATAAATTAACCTCAAGGCAATTATACTCAAGTCTAAACATACATTGTTCAGCATGATGTTTGTGATAAAAACAATGAATGCTGTTGCCAATAACCTATTGCGCTTTAAACAATACGGCTTTAAATGTATGCTCTGACACGTAAACTCAATGTAAATAACAATAATTATAGTAAGGTAACATATGCGATTCGGACCCGGCCTCTTAGTCACTGCCGCTTTTATAGGACCAGGCACTATTACAAGCGCAAGTATTGCTGGAGCAAATTTTGGTTTCACTTTAGCGTGGACTTTATTATTTTCAGTGATAGCCACTATCTTATTGCAATCGATGGCTGCACGACTAGGAGTAGCAACAGGGAAAGATTTAGCACAAGCACTACGTGCTCATATACACACCCCATTATTTAAAGCAATTGCAGGTATTTTAGTGATCAGCGCTATTGGCGTTGGCAGTGCAGCCTACGAAGCAGGAAACCTGAGCGGTGCAAGCTTAGGATTGATGGGTATTTTCCCACAGATAAATTCGCAGATTTGGACACCTTTAATTGCCATTTTTAGCGCCTTGCTTCTCTACAGCGGTAAACACAAACTCGTTGAATCTGCGCTGATAATTCTGGTACTTTTAATGAGTTTGGTATTTATTTCAACCTTGATAATCGCAGCGCCCCCTATCAAACAGTTACTAGCTGGTTTTATACCTCGTATGCCTGAGGGCTCTGTGACCACGGTACTTGCGTTAATCGGGACCACCATTGTGCCTTATAACTTATTTTTACACTCTGGTATTCTTGCCGCTAAGCAAGACAAAAACAGCAATATAGAAAAAGTGATCAAACAGACTAATCTCGATACCGGTTTATCAATTACGTTAGGTGGGGTAATTACGCTAGCGATACTCTCTACAGCATCCGTCGCTTTTTATGGCACTGATGCAGGTAAAATTAGCGCTGCCAATATGGCGTCACAATTAGAGCCTTTGCTTGGCAATGCTGCACAGTACTTTTTTGCAGTTGGCTTATTTGCAGCAGGCTTAACCAGCGCAATTACTGCCCCACTTGCGGGCGCATATGCAGTATGCGGCATGCTTGGGTGGTCAAGTGAGATGAAAAGTGACCGGTTTAAATGGATTGCACTGGCTATCTTAGTCTTTGGGGCAAGCGTGGCGTCTCTGCGTTTAGACCCAATTTCAGTGATTATATTTGCCCAAGCCGCTAATGGCTTATTACTCCCTATTGTTACCTTTTACCTCGTGTGGCTGGTGAATCAAAAGGCTGTAATGGGAAAATACACCAACTCCTTACTTGTAAACCTACTCACTTTACCAATGTTATTACTGATACTTGGATTAAGTGGTTACAAGCTCTTCAATATGGTTTTTTAGTAATCACTTAGTAAGGCCGCGATGTGAATTTGCGGCTTTAAATTCTGGTTTGAGAATTCATATTGTGGTCACGAACTAAACTTCTTTAAAGGCTTCTTTTTTTGAACTCTGCATTAGCACCGAAAAAGTATAGCCTCCCATTGCTCCTGCAAACAGTTGGGTGTAAAAGCCCCACCCTCTGGCACCCGCGATAAGGTGAATATTCATAATTGACTCAATGGCAATGAGTACAGCGGTAAAAGCCGCTACTCCAGCCACGATGAATACCCCTGCCCTGAAATTTATAAATTTTTTGTTAAACCAACTAGCAACAAAAAATGCAATCGCCAATGCAATAGCGATAATTGCGCCATAAGTAGGCAATAAGCCTAACCAGTCAGCGAGAGTTAAACTCACACGATCACTAAAACTAACCGCAACATCTACATTAACTAATTGATTGACAACGTATTGACTATGAAACAAGCTAGCAAGTGTAAATGTAAGTAACCAGGAAGCTAAAAATGAAGGCAGCAAACGTGTTAGAAATGGCATGGTTATCTCAACTAAAAATGAAGCGTTTTATTGACATTACCAAAGGCTTAAACAGTAAACAATCTCTGTGTTGTTTATTACTGTGTGGCTTTTTTGCCACAACAGTCAATGCAGCCTCAGTATTACCCTCAGAGCAATACAAAATTACAACGCTTGCCAATGAATTAAAGTCACCATGGAGCATGATAGAATTGCCTGATGGTAGTTGGTTAATTACCCAACGTGATGGTCATGTCGTAATCGTCAAAGATAGCCATCAAACCACTGTTAAAGTTGACCTACCGGGTTTATATGTAGCCGGGCAAGGCGGTTTGCTCGATGTGGTTATGTCGCCTGATTACACCCAGTCAAAAGAAATTATTTTTACCTATGCGCAAGGTAAACTTGAAGCAAATCGATTAGTTATTGCCAAAGCAGTATTTAATGGCGATCATTTCACTCAGCCCGAGATTATTTATAAAGTAACCACAGACAAAAATACGCCTCAGCATTATGCTGGTCGTGCACTTATACTCCCTGATAATACATTAGTATTTTCAAGTGGCGATGGGTTTGACCATCGCGAGCAGGCACAGGTAAAGAGCAGTCAACTAGGTAAAGTATTGCGTATACATTTAGATGGTAGCTTACCAAATAATAATCCCTTTATTGATCATGAAAACAAAAGTGCTCGCGCTGTTTTTTCGCTAGGTCACCGTAACACACAAGGCCTGGTTTACGATTACGACACTAAGCACATTGTTAGCCATGAACATGGCCCTGCTGGAGGTGATGAATTAAATTACTTAACCGCCGGTACTAATTATGGCTGGCCAGTCATAACCTACGGTAAAGATTACTCACAAGCACGTATTTCTCCTTTTCAAGACTATCCCGGGATGAAAAAACCACTTGTCGATTGGACACCTTCAATAGCGCCTTCAGGCATGGCTTATTACGGGTCTAAACACAGCGCATTCCCCTCGCTACAGAAGCACGTGCTCATAACCACATTAGTCGATAAAAAACTCATTAGTGTCAATTTAGCATCGGGTCAATTTGATCAATTAGATGTGTTCTCTGAAATATCAGGGCGATTGAGGGATGTGTTTATTACTTCAAGCGGTAATGTGGCTGTTTTAACCGATGGAAAAAGTGCAAAACTACTGCTTATACAACCTGAGTAGCTTGATGACAGAATACTTCTGCGCTTTCTGAGTAAGCGCAGGGGTTCATATTAGGAGGCTTAGCGAAGACGGTATTCATAAAAAATAACCCCCTGTTCATTCATAAACCGTTGAACAAATCCGCATTTAGTCAGTAACTTTATTGAACCTAGATTAGCTGGATCAACACCCGCTATGAGCGAAGTCCATGACTGTGTGTTTACTACCTCAGTTATAAACCCTGTTATTAAATCGCTGGCTAAACCTTGCCCCCAATGCTCTTTAGCGAGTAAATACCCGATATGTACACATCGCCCATTGTCTGTTGATGCAAATAAAAACCCAATAGTTTGCCCTGAATCCGAACTCACTGTCATCAAGCGACTTTCTAACATCATTTTATCCAGCCAAATACCCGCTCGGTCTTCATTATCGATACCATGAAAATAAACCGGTAAGCATTCAACCACCTCTGGTGTCAAAATATCAGGTATGCTTTTGATTAAAGCCTGTTGTTCAACCAAAGAAACGTTGCGTGATACTTCCTTAACGCTTAGGCGACGAGTGCTAAATGCTATCACGATTCAATCCTCCTTGTTTAACTACACAATCAAATACGGTTTGATTGATTAAAAGCCTGAGTTAGGTCGTTTCAGAAATTCGATTTCATCCGGTGTAGATACGCGCCCTAAAATGTCATTTCGGTGAGGGTAGCGGCCAAATTTGTCAATAATGGCCTTATGCTTATATTCAAAATTAATATTATTCTCAATGCCAAGGGCGCTAAATAGTTTAACGGCTTCCTTATGTATCACCTTTGACTCACTGTGCATAAATGGCATATAAAGGAATACACGCTGTTCGGGAGACAATTGGGTATCAACCCCCTTGGCAATGGCGCATTGTGCAAGGGTTAATGCCATTGAATCGGATGAAAACGATGCTGCCTTATCGCGGTAAATATTACGCGAAAATTGGTCCAACACTATAATTTCAGCCAGACTCCCCAATGGGCTTTCACGCCAATCAACCAGCTCACAGGCGATAGCTTGATTATGTAAATCACCAAACCGTGATTTAATCATTTGATCAAATGCAGACTCTTTTTGCCACCACTGTGTGGGCTCAAGCTCTGTAAACCAAAATGTAATAATTTCTTTATACATACTCTTGCCCTTACAGCGTAAAACGCTAAATTGCGCTCGTATTTAACGACATTGTAAAACAACCTTAATTCAGTAATAATTTTGCTTTAATTTAGATAATAGAACTCTTTATATTCGCCTTACACCCGAGCTTATAAGTGTAGGACGCCTTTCAATAATACACATTTCAGAAATCGCTATCTAGTTTTAAACATCACCTCTTTACCCCCCGTTTTAGGCATCTCGCACTCCCAACCCCTTACCTGAATAAAATGCGCACACTCAAAGCTCAATCATTGGAATAAATTAGCCAATATAAAACAAAAAACAAAATAAACAAACCCATTAAAAACCCTAAAAAGGGTATTTACTGCAAATTTATTGCAATACAAATTATGTTTAACTTAAAATAGGAAAAGATGTTTAAGTATTGAAACAGAATTGATAAATATATTTTGGAAATATAAATGGCCCAACTAAAAAAGTGTTTAACTCGTGCTGATTTTTCTGAAATAGTGCTAGAAATGTTTCCACTGTTAAGTAAAAGATTACAGAAACTCAATAATTTACTACATGCAGATTTTATATTTCTCGCGTCAACGAATGAGAAAGCGGATGTCGCCCACTCAATTATTACGTTAAAAAAGCTAGAAATTGTTGAAAATATTTCGTATGAACTAGTCAATAGTCCGTGTGAAAAGGTATTTAATAGTGAAGTATGTATTTATGCAAAACAGGTTTCAGCAGCATTTCCCAAAGATACTGTATTAATAGATTTAAACGTCAATGGATATATAGGGGTACCAATTACAAATGAAGAAAATTCCCCGGTAGGCATTTTAGTTGCCCTTTATCATCAACCAATAGAAAACCTATTTCATAGCCAATATTTGTTTGAGTCTTTTGCATCTTGTACAAGTGAAATTCTTCAAAGTGCTCTTCACTCTAAGCACATTAATATTCAGAAAAAACTACTAGATGAAGTTGGCAAAATATCTAAAACCGGTGCATGGGAATTTGATTTAAGGGCTCAGCAATTATACTGGTCAGAAGAAGTTTACACTATTTATGGTTTTTCTCTGAATGAACCAATCGATGTAGATAAAGCGCTTGCCTGTTACTCTGGTGAAGATCAAAAAATAATTACTCATCACTTTGAAAATGCAATTCAGAATAAAAAAAGATATCAAGCTGAACTCGCTTTTGTTGATGCAAACAATAATCAAAAGATTATACGGACTATCGGGCAAGTTGAATGTGATAGTGACGGAACAGTTATAAGGGTATATGGAGCTATTGAAGATATAACCCATGAAAAAAAGTTAATACAAAAAGAAAAAGACAAAACCTTATATTTAAACAATTTAGTAGACAATCTTAAAGATGCTGTTATCACGATTGATCAGCAAGGGTTGATAAAAAGCGTTAATCAAGTGGCCATAGATATTTTTGGTTTTGATAACGCTGACTTTATTAATATGAATGTTAGCAAATTAATGCCAGAGCCCTATGCATCAAAACATGGAAAGTACCTAGAGGCTTACATTCAAACAGGAAATGCGAAAATTATAGGTGTTGGAAGACAGCTACCCGGTAAAAGGAAAAATGGTGAAACATTCCAGATGGAGTTGTCTTTAACCAAAAGTAACTTTGATGGTAAAGAATATTATATCGGTATTGTGAGAGATATCAGTGAGCGAATAGAAGCCAACGATACGATTTATAAAATGATTTACACTGATCCTATATCAGGTTATAAAAATCAGACCTGGTTTGATAAAGAGGTAAAAGAAATTTTATCTTTGGGGAAGATACAAAAATCGTTTCTTTATTGCGCAATTGTTGATATCGATAGTATTTCAAGGCTTAACTTAAAATATGGCATAGAATGTGTTAATAAATTGATTAAGTTTGTCGGTGAAACTATCAGCAAGTTAATAGGGGACCAATTTAAAATATATAAAAAAGGCACTGATTCGTTTTATATTTTATCGAACAGTCAAACCTCGCAACCTGAGCAGTTATCCACAAAGGTAAAAAGCCTCGAAGAACGGTTATTGACCCCTACAATTTTTGATACTTTTATAAATGGTAATTTACAAAAGATTACGATATCAATGGGCAGTATCTTATTACCAACAAATGAATATACATTAGAGTCAATGATTAATGTATTGGAGCATGCTTTAAAGCAGTCAAAGCACCTAGCACCTTTCGGATACTACCACTTAGGCGCAAATGAACTACAAAAATACAAGAGAATCAAACAAATTGAAATAGAGGTCAATGGGGAAAAAATAAAAAATGAGCTCAAAGTAGTTTTTCAGCCTCAATTCTCAGACCTTAATACTATAATCGCATCTGAAGCATTGATCAGGTGGGAGTCTGATACCTTGGGGTTTGTCAGCCCTTCAGAATTTATTCCAATTGCGGAAAAAACAGATGCAATTATTAATATAGGCGATTGGGTATTAGAAAGAGTATGCCAAATTTTAGCCCAACTTAATGATCAAGAACCCCCCCCTAAAGTTTCGGTTAACATCAGTAGTAAACAAATAGTGCAAAGTGACTTTAGTGCTAAACTAAAAAGACTAATCGCTAAATGGAGAATACCCCCAACTCAATTAAACTTAGAATTAACAGAAACCACATTAATAAGTGATATTGCATTGGTAAAACAGGTGATGTTTGATTTGAGTCTAATAGGGTTCGAGTTTTCAATTGATGATTTTGGAACTGGATATTCCAGCCTTAACTACTTAAAAGACCTCCCAATATCTGAATTAAAAATTGATAAATGTTTTATTGATACTATCAGTAAAGAACAGTCCCCAAAAAATATAATAAGGCTTATCATTGATATGGCAAAAATAATGGAAGTCATAACTGTTGCTGAAGGGGTGGAAAGCATAACTCAGTATAATTATTTAAAAAAATGTGGCTGTGATTTAATCCAAGGGTATTTATTATCCAAACCATTAGCTGAGGATGATTGGTTAAAACTAATCACTACAAATAATGAAAACCATTAGCTTTGGTTTTCATTTTAAAATTATTAGTTAACTCCAAATACACCTTAAACTTAACATCGGCCCAGAGGATATACCTATTGCTAGCAGCTACCATTAGGTATTATACCCATTGAAAGAGACTAAATATCAGTTATTTAAAATCAGCTACATTAACCGTTCATATAACCCTGACGCTCTGCTAACGGCTTTATTCATCGCCATCAGTAATACTTTTTTATCAGCCACCAGCTCAAACTTTTGCTTTGCGCGGGTAATACCTGTGTAAACTAGCTGGCGATTAATACCTGCACTGGCTTGGTTGGCTGGCGGTAATACCATGGCTGTGTACTGAAATTCTGAGCCTTGAGATTTATGTATCGTCATGACATACACTTTGTCATGAGCCGGCAACCGTGCTGGTGAAAAAGCACGTTCATTACCTTGCTCATCGATAAATACTGCTTTAAGTTGACCGTTTTCGTCATGCAGTAAAATACCAATATCGCCATTAAACAACTTTAATTGATAATCGTTTTGCGCGATCATGATAGGTAAGCCTAAATAATGGCGATTATTAGCTTGGGTGTTGATGAGCCCTAAAGCGTGCAATTGTTTCTCTATGCGTTGATTTAAACTGTTTACGCCATAGTCACCCTCACGCACAGCGGCAAGTAATTGGTATTTACCAAACGCCTCATGAATATGTGCTGTCGGCGCCTTCTGTTTAATAAGGTTCAAGTACTCGCTGTAATGATTTGCTGCGCTGTGCACCAATTTTTCAATCGGCTTAGTAACTATATCGTAATCTAAAATAACATCACTAAACTTCCCTGAGCCAATCTCTTGCTCAACGTAGTTAAGCTTGCCACTGTTGTTGGTATTTACGGCCAGAGCTAATTCACCAATACCACTTTTCGCATCAAACCGATAACTGTGTTGTAAAAATGCAATGCAATCGGCCAGTTTAAATGTGCTTTGCTGAGGTTGAAGCTGTTGTGTACCATTAAAACACAGCTGATTTAGTACATTACAACGCTGTGCTGAATAACTTGGTGTTTGACCAAGCGCTAAACCCTGACATAAATCACTCATCACACTGCCCGTATCCACAGACGCTAATTGGTCTTTATCGCCCAATAATATTAACCTTGCATGAGCAGGTAAAGCCTCAATTAGTTTAGCCATTAGGGATAAATCCACCATTGATGCCTCATCAATGATCAGCACATCTAAATGCAGTGGGTTGATGCTGGTGTGTTTAAATTTATTCGTAAAGGGTTTTACCCCTAATAAACGATGAATTGTTTGCGCACTTTGCGGGATCAGTGGCTCAACATCGGTTGGGATTAAGGCTTTTAATTGTTGTTTAGCACTTAAAATTGATTCACTCAATCTTGCAGCAGCTTTACCTGTTGGGGCTACCAGCTTTATGCTTAATGGCGCACTTTGGTACACTGATTGTAAAATAGCGAGCAATTTTGTAACTGTGGTGGTTTTGCCCGTACCCGGCCCGCCGGTAATCACACTAAAGCCTTTTGTTGCTGCAATTGCACAAGCTACTTTTTGCCAGTCGAGAGCGTCTCTAGGTGCTTTGTCTGAGGGGAAATACGTATTTAATAACTCTGCCAACTTTGTGTTATCTAGGGTAATCTCGCGTTCACTCATGCCACATAAGCGCGATGATAATGTTTGCTCATACCCGGCAAGACGCGCAAAGTAGAGCCTGCTACCTAATAATTGCAACGGTTTTTTCTCGCCGACACTTGGGTGCGACGCTAAACAGCGCATTGCATAATTAGATGAAAACTCACTATTAAATGGGCTTACGATATCGGGTATGCTGCCTTGAACTTTAGTAAAATCAGCTTGGCGAAGATTAAAAGGATTTTGCCAATTTATGTCATCTAAGTTTAAGCAGCTATGCTGACTTTGGCCTGCGATACATAACAATAAGACTAAGTGAAATACATCATTGTTAGCAGGCTCGTCAGTAACATTGCCAGTTAATAGCTGAGCAAGCTTTATATCGACCACTTTTAAACGATTCTCAGTGATTAAATAATCGATCAGAGGCACGGTTTTAACGGTTTCATCTAATTGAAAATCATCGAATGGTAAGTCATTTGCTGCATTTAAATCACTCATGATGATTCTCCTTGCACCAGGGCTGGTTGAGTAAACAAGCTATCTAAAATTGCCACTTGTTCGCTGGTAAGTTTTTTAAAGAATACGCCTTTACCATCACTCATCCCCCGTAAAAAAGTGTAATAAACCCCACCTAAGTGTTGCTCCACACTGTAATGTTTAATTCGCTGCTTTAATAAGCGATGAAGCGCAACCGTGTAGATTAAATACTGTAAATGATATTGGTGACTACTCATTGCTTGTTCAAGCGAATCTTGCTCGTAATCACATGGGTTATTCCCTAAATAATTCGACTTGTAATCTAAAATAAAATACTGACCGCGGTAGCAAAAAATTAAATCAACAAAACCTTTTAAAAGCCCTTTCACGTCAAAAAACTCAAGATTACTTTGATTAAAGCCGAAATGTTTTATGAGTACAGCATTAAGCTGTTTAGCATTTAAGCTTGCAAGCGGTAAATTAAACTCCATTTCAACTAAACAATCACGGGGCGATAATTGAGCAAGGCTTAATCCATTATCGTTCAATGGGCATTGCAGTGCACTGAGTATCCACTGCTCTGTGGTCGCTTGCCAGCTACTGTCTATGTGAAATTTTTTAAGGCTCTTTTCAACTACTTCAACTAAATTTTGCTCATTGTTAGTGGGGTGATTAAGTGGGCTGGTAAAATCAATTTGCTCAAAAATTTCATGTAAGCAGCTACCGGGCTTTGCCCCTTTAGGAAAACTATATGGTGATTTAACGTCATCTAGCCCCGTAGCAAACTCGTCTTTTTCGTGGTCTTCATCACTACGCCCAGGTTGTAAGTGGTCGGTATGCTTTTTAAAGCTCAGCGCGCTAAAGCTGGTGGCACGCCAATCTTTCTCAATATCGGCGGTGACACTGTTAACACTTAACACTTGTGCTGAACGTTGTGTTGAGGCCAGTTGTAAAGTACCCTGCTCAAGCAACTGTTCACTGGTAAACATGGTGTATTGCATAGCGTGATCGTCATCACAAAACGCTTTTAGGTGGCTACGCCACACATCACTGCTGGTAATATCTAATCCTGCAAATAACACGTGCCCCAATGCACTACTTTGAATGGCAAGCCGCTTACTTTGCCCTTGCCCTACGTTATATATACCTATGGCACAAAAGTGAATCGCACGTGTGAGCGCCACATACAATAACCGTAAATCTTCTGCTAACCGTTCTCGCTCGGCCTGTTGCAGTGCATCATCAGTTTTACTTAAATCATAAATAAGCTGACCGTCTTTATGATACAAAGCTTCTTTGGTTTCTCGATAACCACTTGCAAAGGGCATAAATACGAGCGGAAACTCAAGTCCTTTAGATGCATGCATAGTCACAATACGTACTAAGTTAGCGTCACTTTCAAGACGAACTTGCACCGCTTCCCCGTCTTGCTGGCTAACTTTTTGTGCAAACCACCGTAGCAACCTTAAAGTACCCGCTAATTCGATCTGCTTTTGTTGCAGTATTTCACTTAAATGGCGATAATCTGTTAACCACCGCTCCACGTTATACCCTAAGCCTTGCCATTTAGCGCTTAACTGATTGTGGCTTAAAAGATGCTCAAGCATCGCCATAGCACCCTGCTTGTGCCACATTGTTCCTAAATAGGCAAAAAAGTTAAGGTACGATTGCCACTTTTCTTCATCATCTGCAAGTATGTATATTTCGTTATAACTTAAACAAAATAATGGCCCGGCCAACACACCGCGCAATAATGATTCATTGTACTGCCCATGAAGCGCGGTTAAAAAGTTCAGCAAATGATGAGTCAGCTCTTGGCTAAATACACTCTCGCGTGATAAGTAAACGCTGGCAATTTTAGCATCGCTCAGTGCCTTTTTAATGATTTGCGCTTCAACACGGTCGCGCACTAAGATACAGATATCTGCGGCAACGACGGGTGTATGACCAATGCATGCCCGACCCTCTGCAGCTTGGCTCAATAATGTCACTATTTTATTGGCAAAATGCACTGCCAAATGGTGCTGCCCAACCCCTTTAGCGGTTGGTTTGTTGTTTTCATCAGCAACCGTGTCGGCAAATACACAAAATTCGAATGCCTCTGCAGGCATATTATCGATTAAAAATGCGTCATCAGGACTTTTGCCTTTCGCCATTACCGGATTAAATGGGATCGCATCATTGTAGATAAAACTATTGTCATGCCTGGAAAATAGTTTATTTACACTGCGTACTACATCACTACTTGAACGAAAATTAGTACCAAGCGTAAATTGATTTTGCTCTGCGACAGCGTGTTTTGCGCCTATATATGTAAATATATCAGCCCCTCTAAAACCATAAATTGCCTGCTTAGGGTCACCAATCATCGCAAGCGTCGTGTTTTCTTGGTTGTATATTTTACCAAAAATACCGTATTGCACAGGATCTGTGTCTTGGAACTCATCGATCATCGCGACCGGAAATAGTTGGGCAATTTTTAGCGCTAAGGCATCACCTTGTTCATTACTCAGTGCGCTGTGTAAATTACTGAGTAAATCATCGGGTGTGATTACACTGTGTTCGTGTTTGCGTTTTACAACGGCCTTTTTTACCCAATTCGCTGCATGTTGCACAATAGCAATACCTAACCCTTTATTAATGGTACTACTTAATAATGCTAAGTCGTCAAACTGCGGTAGTAAGTCATGGCAAAACAGCGGCTGATTCTTTTTATAATAAATAGGGTTGCTTAAGTTGTCACTGCTCCACACTTCAAACGAATAGTTACTGGTGCCAAATTTAAAAAACAAGTCATCGCCGCGACAGAAATCATCAAGCGCTTGCAAGCTGCCTTTTCGGGCCGGTGTTTTTGCACCGCTAAGCCCTGATGCTTTAACTGCTTCAATAAACTCACTGTTTAAACACGCATTTTTGAAAGTAGGTATTTTACGAATATAGTCATCACGAGCCTGCCACACAGAGTCCAAGTTAACCTGAGGTGTTACTTGTGCGCTGCCTTTACTTAATAAGCTCGACACCTGGCTGAACAAAGATTCAGGTGCAGGGAAAACATCGAGTATAGCATCGGTTTTTTCTTTATCGAGCGGGTAAACAAAGGTACGCCAAAAGTCTTTAATGGTCTCAAGTAAAATTTCACGCTCATCTAGAATAAACTCAAGATTAAACGCGACCCCTGATTCAAATGCATGTTGCTTTAACATGCGTTGACAAAAGCCATGAATGGTAAAAATAGCCGCTTCATCCATGGATTTAGCTGCGGCATCAAGCAAGTCAAACGCGCGGTGTTTATCATCAATAGTCGCAATGAGCCCGTTAATTAATTCATCTTTGGTTTCAAGTCCCAATAGCGCATCACGTGCTGCAATAATTCGGCTACGAACACGATCTTTAATCTCTTGCGTAGCTGCATCAGTAAACGTTACCACTAAAATTTGCTCTACGCTGAGCGGCTTGTTTATCGAAGCCTTGGGCTCATCAGCCAGTTGCATACCGAGTAAATAACGTAAATAGAGCCCTGTGATTGTATACGTTTTACCTGTACCTGCACTTGCTTCAATTAAGCTTTGCCCTATTAATGGCATTGTCAGTGGATTAAGCGCTTGCATAGTCGCTCTCCTTAGCGTGTTCGAATAATGGGGTAAGCAGTGTGTCACTCCACATTGTAAATTCCTCTTGGCACGCTAAGAGCGATTGCGTGGTTAACCGGATATAGGGATTTTCCCCTTCGCCACGGCCAATGTATTGCGGGCTAAACTTATTAATGGCTTTACCAATATCACCGCCTGTTTTTACGTATTCGTACCCACTCACCGGAAAAAACGCCACGGGCGATTGCCTAAGCGCCACATAAAGACCAAACCACTGGTTTAGCAGTTTTAGTGCCTGCTCCCTTTCGATAGGAGCAAACGATACCTGTTTATCAAGGCCGAGGATCAACGTTTCAATTTTGTGCCCCATGACGTGTGCACTTAGGTGGTAGATAAAACCTTTAATTAAGTCTTTAGCTTTTATACTCGCGCTTCTATAAAACACCTGTTTTTGATGATAAATGTTATTTAGCCAGCCCTCTATTTGGCATTGTTGAATGCCGCTCTGAATGTCATCATTTATCAATGAGTACGTTACTTCAATAGGTTCATTTTTGCCATTTTGGATATGCGTTTTAACCTGCCCTGCCAGTGCATCAACACGGTGCTCCATACTTTGATAAATAAATTCACCCACATTGGCTTGTGGTAACTCTCCACGTTGCAATACTTGCTCGCGGCTAATGGGTCGTTCATAAATGGCAGCCTCAAGGATTTCGTCTAAATAAAAATAGCGCTTTAGGGCATCAACACTAAAAGGCTCTTCGTCTTTGGCAACATCGCTAAACTCAGGCAAACGCAAACCAAGCGTTTGCTGATAGAAACTTTCTTGGGGATTACATACACTACGAATAAATACATCTAAATCTAAAGTGGGTGCGAGGGTCACTGACAGCTTACTCAGTGGCTCTGGTGGAATAGCGTCGACCGGCAGCCAAACAGGGTTATAACTGTGCTCGTTTAATGTTGTTTGGTCAACTGACAAGTGGTTAGCTAAATAATAATGGCTATTAAACGGCTGTAATCGCTGCGATTTGACTAAGCACGCTGGCAGTGTTTGCTCACCTTGTTCTGCAAAGGTAAAGCTTCGGCCAATGTATTCAAGTAATTCACTTACAAGCGTCGATGGCATTCTCGGCTGGTTATCAAAGCACGAGCGGCCAATGTAACTCATGTATAAATTATCGCGGGCACTCAGTAGGGCCTCTAAAAACAAATAGCGGTCATCAAGTTTGCGTGAACGGTCACCTTTTTGCTTTTTAGAATATGGCACCAAATCAAACCCAATCGGTTGCACCGTCCGTGGATAATCAGCATCGTTAAGCCCTAACATGCAGACAACTTTAAAAGGCACTGCTCGCATCGGCATTAGTGTGCAAAAATTAACTTGTCCGACTAAAAAGCGCTGCCCTACGCCTTTTTCTTGAATACCTTGCTTAATTAAATAACTCACAATACGTTGCGATACAGCCTCTGTGTAATCCCCATTTTCGTGGTGTTTTTTAATTTCATCTAGTACGTTTTTTAGTACCAGTAAATCCCAGCTATCATCGCTATCATTTTCATAAATCGCTTCAAGCAGCTCCTCTAGGACACTGGCTTTATTAATGAGCGTGTCATCTGGGGTTAAACGCACTTTAAATGACTGTAATTCATCAATAAAGTGAACCAACTTATTCAGTGTTTGCAGCGCCATTCCTTCGACTTCATCCGCACTGTAAATACCATTGAACGCCGTTTGCTCATCCCGTTGTGCTACCCCTAGTAGTAAACGATTCAGGCCGTGCTGCCACGTATTTAAGTCTATAGCGGGTAAGTCAAAACTCGTTTTATGCTCTGCATTTATGCCCCACTTGACCCCTACTCGCTCAAGCCAATAGTGTATTTGTTCGAACTCATGTGGCTCTAAACTAAATTTTTCTGCAATTTGTGTTACTTGTAGTAAATCTAAAATATCGGACACACCAAATCGCGAAAACGGCAAATTAGCTAAGCTCGCAAACGAGCTCAACACCGGTTTTTCTTGTTCAATGGCTAAATCGGCCAATGCATATGGAATATGGCGCTTACCTTGGGCACCGCCAAAAACGGCTTCAATGTAAGGGCTATATGTGCCCACATCAGGCATCATAACGATGATATCTTTTGGTGTTAACGAGGAGTTTGCATGAAATAAGTTAAGTAAATAATCGTGTAGTCGCTCTACCTCTCTCAGCGGCGTATAACAATCGCTCACGATAACACTCGAATCAGCGGTATTTATTGGTATCTTGCCTTCATCATTAATAAACCACTCTTTTTCTAACCTTAACGTTTCACCTTTAAACGCCAGTTGGTAAATTTCACTTTGAATCTTACCAAGCAACGAGTTATCAAAACTGTCAATGAAGCCGTCAATCCAACGCGCATCTAATTGCACTAGTTGCTCAAAATAGTCCCGGCCTAATTTTCCCCACGATGACAATAAGGGGTTACCAATAAAATAATAATCGTCATCGGGTTTAGTAAGGGTGTGCTCTGCGGCATCAAGTAAAGGGGTTTTTGCATATTTCGCGGTAATTTTTGCGGCTGTTTTTTCATCAACAACATCCCCCCAATAATGCTCACTGGGATTAAAAAAGAATAAAAACACCTGTGTTTTTTCACTTA
Source organism: Pseudoalteromonas sp. H105 (assembly GCF_001469215.1). Lineage (GTDB taxonomy): Bacteria > Pseudomonadota > Gammaproteobacteria > Enterobacterales > Alteromonadaceae > Pseudoalteromonas. The sequence goes on along the minus strand of NZ_LOFH01000001.1, from coordinate 348,864 downwards.
GTGCATCAAATATCTCAAGCTGCGAGCTCGCGATGGCTGATATTCCAAATAGGCTAATGCGCTTTGGCAGTAAGCTTTCGTCCATGGTATCTAGTGCAGCCAGTAATTTGCCTTGCATGTTGGCGCGATGAAATTGGCTTTGCCCAAGCTCAACACTTAAGGCGACAATACGTCGCCATAAATCAGGCTGCCACGGTGAAATAGTAATATCCACATCATCGAGCTTATCTTCGCCATTGTCCCATGTGGCAATCCAATGTGGGCGATACATTAAATACTGGTCATAAACGTCAGCTATTTTTTCACACAAGGAAAAGGTTTTTTGACCCTCTAAATCGCCTTCTAAATACGTTTTTAGGGGTAAATACAGCGGTTCATCAATACAATCAGGTAAAAGAGTAAATATTTTCCACGCAAGGTTGGGCTTATTAAAAGCAGATTCTTTCGGTACATTGGGCAATAACTGTTGATAAAGCTGCCATATGAAGCTAGACGGTAACGGAAAGTCAACTTGCGCTGCAATGCCCAGCTGTTCACTCAAGCCTATTTTTAACCACTGCGACATACCCGGTGATTGAACCAGCACCACTTCTTTATCAAATACGCTAGTAAGGGGGTCTACCGTTAGCAACTGATGAAACTGTGCTTGCAGGGTTTCCATTCGGTTAGATTGAATTATATTGAGCATTTCGACACTGTCCTTGCATGATATAAAAACAGTGTAAGATATTTTCAATTACAGGGGTAGCCATTAGAGATTAATGGCTTCAATAAATCAGTTAGTTAGATACTTTTTGTACACACCGCTACGAAATTACAACGGTGTGTATGATGCATCACTTATAAGGGCTGATGCTAGACAATGTAAATTGAGTTTGCATAATAACTTTACCATCGATTCCTTTTAGTTTAAGTGAAATCATCGGATCTGCTGATTGCCAATCAATACTCAAATCACCGTAATTGACTTCATGCGTATAATGCCCAACACGGTGCTTATTAGGGCTCACATCTTTCCATTTTTCAGTTAAACCGGAGCTGGTCATTTCAATCAATGGATAATCGAGGTTATCACTGTACTTTGATATTTCTCCCCAGTGCGTATCACCACTAACAATAATAACGCCATTGACTTTATGTTGTTTTATCAAAGCAAATAAACGGTCACGATCATCTGGGAAATTAGCCCATGATTCCCAGCCTGTGAAGTCAGGCAATAGTTGCAAGCTCGAACTAATCAACTTTATCACGCCTGGCTTTTGTAACTCCTGCTCAAGCCATTGCCACTGCATCTCACCTAGCATCGATGCGCCTTCGATCTTTGTCGGACTATAGGGGCCTTGTTTATTAGCTTTGCGTTTGGTGTAGTACTCAAACTCACTGACATGTGCAAGTGCATCGCGATTCCAGCGTAAGTCCGGCATAATCACCCTTACGGTCTGCATGCCTTCACCATACATGGCAGAGGTATAAATACCATCTGGGCGCGAACGACGAATATCACTGTTTGGCACATCAAAAAAATCGAGCATGATTTGCCTAGATGCTTCTTTATGAGCGTATTCTTTGCCAGCATCGTTCTGACCAAAATCATGGTCATCCCACATGGCAATAATGGGCGTATTTGCTCTGAGCGTTTTAAACCCTGGCTTTTCGCCAAGTTTTTGGTATTTACTCGCCAACACTTTCATATCATTGGTATCGCCATAAATGTTATCGCCTAAAAAGAGAAATAAATCGGCATTTTCATTATTAATAGCATCAAATATAGGAATGGCTTTATCTTGATGACCACACGATCCAAATAGAATTTTACTAGGCGCTGTTGTGGCAAAAGTGCAGGTGCTCATTAAGATACTAACTACAGTCACAATTTTTACAATCATTTTAGTATCTCCTCGATAGCTGGCGCCATTGCGGGGTTTAGTTGTTGTGGATTTTCACCCAGTACTTTTAAAATAGTGGCAGCCACTTGCGCTTGTTTGAGCTCTGTGTGCGTTTTCACTAAACCCAGTGGCTTTATTGACGGCCCCATAGCAGCCAACCATATATGTTCAGAGCCTATAATCCCTTTTGGAAACGCTTTGTGTGCTTGCTCTGTGCGTGACATTGCTTGCTTTGAACTATGGTGTTGCCAATCGTTTACATGGCTTCCACGCCCGTGGTCTGTGGTGATGATCAGCGTCGTATTATTTTTATAGCCTGGTGTTACTTGCAGTGTTTGCCATAGGTCTTTTATGAATGCGTCACTTTGCTTTGCAGATTTCAAGTAGTGATCATAATGACCATCGTGTGCAAAATCATCGGTTTCTCCTAGGCTTATCACTAATAACTTTGGCTTTCTTGCCAATAAATATGCTTTCGCAAAACGATAAGTGAAACTGTCTAGACGCACATTATGCCAAGGGCTGGGAATTTCATTCTGCATCGCATTGAGTAATGATGCGTCTTTCGATAATTCTTTTTCTAGTGGCATAAAGCCGGCATTCACGTATACACCACTGCGGACATCATTAACAATAAATGGAAAAACATCCCAACTACCAAACAGTGCCGTTTTATTTTTATAACCCTGTTGCTGATGCAATAACTCTAAAATAGTTTTGTTAGGGTTTGGTATTTTGTCGTTACTGTTTATGTTTTTATCAACCACCCCCGTTAAAATTTCGCTGTAACCTGGGTAAGAAAAATACCATGGGTTACTAACCGACATCATTGATTCTTTGTTTCTGTCGCCAATAATAACGCCTTTTTGTGCCATTGCTTGTGTCACAAATGGCATCAGTAATTGCTGACGATTTTTTGGGTTTTCATGCCAAAACTCAGCCTTAAGCGCTGCGCTGTCTTTGACAAAATCACTATGATTAATCAAATTAGTATCTGCGCCATTAAATACCTCTTGCCAGCGAACACCATCAAGCGTTATCAGCACCACATTTTGTGTTGCTATCGCAAGTTGACTCGTTAATAGCAGTAAAAAAAGCGTATTGAGTTTAATAAATTTATTCATTATTCACCTTTTAAAATAGCAAAAAGCCCATCATGGATGGGCTTTATATCTGCATCTTATTTTAAAAATTAGCTGTAAACGTAAGGGCAGCTGTGCGAGGTGCACCAATAAAATACGTTGAACCATTGCCAGTGCCACCAGCGAGGTATTGCTTATCTGTGAGGTTAGTGACAGCAAAAGCGATATCGATTGAGTTAAAGGCACCGGCATTCACATCCATATGATAACCCGCATTAAAATCAATCACTGTGTAGCTGCCTACCTTGTTACGTGCACGCGTTTGTTCATCTGTCCACGCACCTAAACGTTCGCCGGTATATTTTGCTGATAAACCAAAACGGAAATCTCCGCTGTAATAATCAGTCGACAACACAAACATATCGCTTGGCGCATCGATGACATCATCGCCCGCTCTAAAGCTTGCGCCCTCTCCCTCAATCAGTACACCATTAGCGTACGAACTAGGATCATCCGATGCATACTCCGACTGATTACTTGTATACGATGTATAAATATTCCATTCGTTTGTGAGCATGTAACTGGCGGATAATTCAATGCCTTGCGATTCAATACCGCCTACGTTTATATAAGAACCATTTGTACCGATCGTATAATCAATACCACTGGTATCACTGCCAGGGGCAATAAATGTAATACGGTTTTCAAATTCAATAGAGTAAGCTGTTGCTGTTAATGCCAACCTGTCAGTATTGTAACGCACACCAAAATCAATATTTTCAGCTGTTTCTGGTTCTATATCCGTCAAGGCTGAACTATCACGCTCGAGTACACCATCTTTAATAGCCGCAAAATTCTCGCTGTAGCTGGCAAAGAATTCTGTCTCACCATTAACTTGATACAATGCACCTGCACTAAAGAGCACATCAGAATCACTGTCAATTTTATCTGAAGTAATATTATTAAAATGGTCTACTTTTTGTAGTTCGACTAAATACTGTTTAGCCCCTAGGTTGAGCGTGAAATCGCCCAAAGCCATTGAATCTTGCACGTACCACTTAAACGTATCGGTATCGAATGTATTTTTATATTGAATCCAGTAAGGAGTATTATCAAAGTGATGGTAAACACGGGCGTCAATCACTTTATGCCAATCGCGTGATTCATCACGTTCTGACTGCTCATACCAAAGACCCGCTTCAATATCATGCATACCGAGCGTTACACTATAATCCGCCGTTAAGCCTAAACGATTTTTTTCATAATGAGTATGGCGATAAGACATTACAGGAGTGGCATCCGCTGAATAACAGGCTGGATTTAATCCTGGGCCAGACTGCCAAGGCCAACTTAAACTTTGCGTACAATTTGCGTCAGGTGCTAAGGGTTTACCTTCACTATCAACAAAACCATAGGAACCCGCATTGCTGCCACCTTGCGTAGTTGGATTGCCTTCACTGTCAACGGGTGTCGTCAAATAAGGAGGGATCCAATCGCCACGGCCAGAGTTTTTATGGTAATACGGGCTAATTGTCAGTAGTGATGAAGGCGAAATCGCGTATTCTAATTTTACATAACCCAGTGTATTTTCACGCAGCGTTCCCCAACCTTCTGCAAACATTTGATCAAAATGTGGAATACCGGTCCAATTCCAAGTCAATTGATCCCAATTGGGAGTCTGTGCAAATTGTGCAAGGCTCACACTGTTATAGTTTGATTCACTTACATCATCGTAAGATAAACGCCCCGTTACAGTGAGCGCTTCAAAATTTGATACAAATTTCACCTCAGCATGTTGATTATCTTTACCACCATTACTGCCTTCACCCGCCCAGCGACTGGTATTCGTTTGTGAATAACTAACATAAGCTTGGGTATTATCAAACACGGTACCCGTTTCATGTTTAATGAAGTAGCGTGATGCGTCATGATCACCATTGGTATAAGCAAACGTAGTGCTTTTATCTAGGCTTGGAGCTTTACTGACAAAGTTAAACGTTCCGCCTAGCGCTTCTAGTGAAGCTGCTGCAATATCAGAAGTCCCTTGCCCTACCTCAACCGTCGCTAGGTTTTCGCTGTCCAAATAGCGGTTGGCTTTTGCGCCCCCCCCATAGTTTGACCCACCATTTGGAATGCCATCTACGGTCATACCGAGTTGCTGTTGATTACCATCAATACTAAAACCACGCATAGTGATAGTCGTTGACCAATCATCGCCACCAAACGCATCGCCTTCATTTATACTGATGCCCGGCAGGTTATCAATAACACCAAGCACACTCGACACCGTGCTTTGTTGTTCGAGCATGGCGGGTTCAATCACATTGTTAGCGTAACTCGTTGGTTTAGCCACCACGGTGACTTCTTCTATTTCATTATTATTAGCATAACCATTCGTTGAAAAAGCGAGCGTGATTGCTAAGCTTAGTACGCTTTTATTTTTAAGTGTGTACATCATTGTCCCGTTTGCAATTGTAGTGTTGTAAGCGGGGACATTATGGTGATAATAAGTGACAGAAAAACGTATTTTTATTGACGGAATAGTGACTAAAACATGACCTTTTTATGGCATTTAAATCTTTAGGATCAGTTATTTAACAATCTTTAGTGCAAAATCATGGATCGTATGTTTGGGCAATGCAGGTGCATAAAGCCAGCCTTGAGCTGTTTGAATTCCTAAACTTTTTACCCACGCGAGTTCCTGCTCGGTTTCGATGCCCTCAGCGACCACTGAAAAGCCAAGTTTTGCGAAAATTTCAGATACTTGTTGATACAGTACCTCACCTGCGGGCTGTTGACATTGCAGCAAGAACTTACGATCTAATTTGACATGTTTGACCGGCAAATTAGCCAACATAGATAAACTAGAGTATCCGGTACCAAAATCATCCAACACTGTCTCGATATTTCGAGAACGTAGTTTTTCTATGTGTTTGGTAACCAATGATTGTTGCGTTAAATAACTCGATTCCACAATTTCAATTTTTACTTGATTAGGAAAATCTGTATAGAGATCACATATTTTATTGATCATTGATTCACTGGTTAATACATCAGGATTGACATTAATGCTAATCACAGGCTCAAAACCCACATTTTTCCATTGGCGGAGATCACGTTGAGCCTGCTTAATGACCCAATGATCAATAATAGCGGTTTGTTTGTGCTCAATTAACGTATCTAAAAAATAAGGTCCTGTGATCGTCCCATCTTTTTTTATAAGCCTTAATAACGCTTCGAATCCACACACCTTCCCGGTTTCAATATCAATCTGGGGCTGATAATAAAGTGCAAGCCGCGATTGTGAAATGGTATTAAGCACTGTCGTCAGCTGCATTAGTGAAGAATTAGTCTCGCGTTGCTGTTCTATAAAACGCTGCTCAGACTTTGCAGCAAAGCGCTCGCTGACATTAAGCTGACTACTAAGCTTATTAAATGCCAATTGATAGTCGTTTTTTTCGCTGCTCAAGCGTAAAAATGGATAATAAATACAGGCATTACAGATTATTAAAAACACCTGCAATATTGGCGCAACAAGGTCAGTACCGACCATACTGCCGTTGATAATGGTGGGGGTCATCCAACTTATTGAAACCTCTTGGTAGCCAACTGCCCCGGCTGAAATTAAAAAGTAACTGACCACAAAATTAAAACAAGGAACCACAATAAAGGGGATCAGCAGCAGAGGATTTAAAAACACCGGTAACGCAAAAAGGATAATCTCACAGAAATTAAAGATAGAAAAAGGCATTGCAATGCGGGCAATGTTTTTTTCATGACTTGCATTGGTTAAAAATAATGCTGCTACTATCAAGCCAATAAAACAACCAGTGCCGCCTATCAGTACAAATGTATCGTAGAAAGTTTTGGCTTTAAGCCCGGGGAATATATCTGCATCTAAAAAGCTTTGGTTAAACATTATTGAATAAATATTATCACCATGGACACCAAAAAACCAAAACCCATGAATCATTACCATTCGTTTAAATAACTGCTCTGCCACTGAGCTGCCATCTTCCATAGGCACGACATTCAATAATACAGCTTGGATAATACTTTCAATTACGGGGACAATTAGGTATACACTAAAAAAGGCCACTGCAAACGGTAAAATCAGTAGCAGTTTTTCTTTTAAAAAACCACTGATAAGCGTAGATTCAAAAAATGTTTGCGGTAGCAATTTATAAGCAAACATCAATAGATAACTGGTTAAGGAAGGGATTAATATTGCGTAGGCTGATGCGCCCGTAGCATCAACAAAGACGCCTTGTGGACTAAAGGTTAAAAAGTCACTGTGAATTGTAAAAGCAATGAGCGCAAGCATACTGCCAACGATGGCGCTCTGGCCTAAGTTTTTTGACAAGTGATAACCGACTGATAGCACCACCATGACCGGAAACAACAAAAGAATGGCATTAGAGCTTTTTTGGATGACGTTATATAAAACATCAGAAGAAGATATAAATGAAAAATTAACTGCCGCATTCAATACCAATATGGCTAGAGCAGAGCATGCAAAGTAAGGTAGAAGAGCAATGAAAGATTCACGTAATGACAACACAAACCGTGAATTAGCAAATCGCGAAAAAACGTCATTAACGTACTTAATAGCCAACAATTTACGCTCTCTGTGAAATACTTTTTTTAAATTATAAAGTAAATATTTATAAAAAGTTAGTTAAACACTTCGTTGATAATAAAAACCCCCTTTTAGTACCAATAAGGTGCAGGACCAAAACACTGCACCTAATAGTTAATTCCAATTTTTATACAAGTTCTGCAAGCATAGACTCATCATAAGCAACTAACTCTTCTTTGCTTGCGACTTTTTGAATGTAATCGGGATTAGCTATAAATGGACGACCTATGGCAATCAAATCGAATTGATTGTTGTTAATTGCATCACGGGCTGTTTCATAAGTATAACTCCCTACCCCAACAAGCGAACCTTGGTAGTTTTCGCGTAAATACTCGGAGATTTTCTTACCTTGCAAGCTCTCAAATCGCATACTGTCGTCAAAGATACCACCGTGTAAATAAGCAAGAGAGCGCGTGTTTAATTCTTTTAATAAGTAATCAAAAACGGCTTTATCGCGATTATCTTCCGCCATATTAAAGTACGCACCAGGAGACACTCTAAGGGCTGTTTTGTCCGCGCCAATTCTAGCAATAACAGCGTCAACCACTTCAAGTGCAAAACGTGACATGTTCTCAGGGGTTTGGCCGTACTCATCTTCGCGAACATTGGCTGCAAAATGTAAAAACTGATCAATCAAATAGCCATTAGCGCCATGGATCTCTACTCCGTCGAAACCAGCTTCAACGGCGTTTTCGGCTGCCTTTGCATAATCGTTTATCAATGATTTAATATCTTCAATTGTTGCAGCTTTAGGTGTTTGATACGTTAATTCACGCATGCGAGGCACAGAGCCTTCAATACCAATAGCCGAAGGCGCAAGCACTTCACCATCAAAGAAGTGTGGATGAGCAACACGGCCTACATGCCAAAGTTGAGCAAATATTTTACCGCCCTTTGCGTGAACTGCATCAGTCACTTTTCTCCACCCTTGCACTTGCTCATTGGTAAATAAACCTGGGGTGTTTGGGTACCCTTGCGCATCAGGCCGAATAATCGTAGCCTCGCTGATAATAAGGCCCGCATCTGCGCGACGCGCGTAATAATCGACCATGGCTTGCGTTGGTACTAAGTTGTCGTCGCTCATACAACGAGTCAGTGGCGCCATTAGTATACGGTTTTGTAGTTCAATTGTATTATTCAGTTTGTAGGGAGTCAGTAAGTCGGTTGTCATGCTTGCATTCCTTATCTTGAGTGTACATTCAAGATAAGGGTGGTGAATTGAATATTCAAGTCTATTTTTGAATATTTGTTCAAGATTAAGTAAACTGCCATCTCTAACCTAAGTTAACAGATTAAATAAAGCGAGAATTTATGAGGGTTGCAGAGTTTGATCGTGAGTTTGTTTTACGCCAAGCCATGCTTGCATTCACACAATGTGGATATGCAAAAACAAGCATGCAAAAATTAACCCAAGTAACAGGATTGCATCCTGGCTCCCTCTACGCCGCTTTTAGCAATAAAAAAGGGGTCTTTTTAGCGGCTATAGAACAATATCAAACCGATAAAAATCAACAATTCAATGCCTTTTTTTGTAATAACGCCCCCGTTTTACCTAACTTACGTGCCTACTTGGCGTTAGTGGTCACTGAGTGTTTAGGTGGCGATAGCATGAAAGTATGTTTGCTCACTAAAAGCATCACTGAAGTGGAAGGGCAAGATAGTCAAATAAGTAAGGTTTTGAGTGATAACTTAAATGCCTATGAACAGGCTATCGCTTTTCAATTGAATCGTGCAATCACACAACATGAAATAACCCCTAATCGATCTGCCCAACAACTTGCGCGCTTTTTCGCAATGGGTTTATATGGGCTAAGAACCTACGCCTTAACAAATAACAACGCCAAAGACATTAATCAACTAGCCGATGATTTATTCAGCGTAATTAGTAATTAATTTTTAAGCAATCGACAAGCTGTCATATTAGTCAATATACTAAAGTAATACGACAGCCAATCACAAGTGAGCCTTTATATGAATAACGCAACAGCGAGCGCAACTGAAAAGTTCGACACTATCTTGGGTTTAGGAGCAAAAAAAAGACTGGCATTTATGTTTGAAACTGTTCAAGAACTTAAGCAAGTATGGATATTAAATGACGATGACGGATGCGTCATGCTTGCGAATGAAGATGATGACTGCGTGCCGGTATGGCCTGAACGTATCTATGCTGAAGCCTGGGCAACTGGTGAGTGGGAAAACTGCACCGCAAAAGCAATTCCCTTAAAAGACTGGCAAAGCAGATGGACACCTGGCCTTGAACAAGACGACCTACTCATTGCCGTGTTTCCAACCGAAGACGATGACGGTACTATTTTATTCCCGGATGAATTTGATGCGCAACTAAGCGCAAAAAAGAAGCGTTATTGACTTTTAATAACGTAAAAGCAAAAAAGCGACCTAAGGTCGCTTTTTTTTAAATCAAATGGCGGTGAGGGAGGGATTCGAACCCTCGTTAGGGATTAACCTAAACACACTTTCCAGGCGTGCGCCTTCAGCCACTCAGCCACCTCACCAAATGCGCTAATTTAAAACGCGTTGCAATAGTAAGTAATAGCGTCCTGTGGTGCAAGGTGTTTTTCTGCAATGCAATTCAACTGCTTAGTATATAAACAAAAAAAGCCATTAATTACGTTTTTAACGGCTTTTCTCAGTATTTCTATTTTATTTAACTTTATTAGCGCTGTAGTGAAGCAGAAAAATCAAGCATCCTATTAAGCGACGTGAGTGCGCCTTCACGAAGGCCCATATCCACGAACACTTCTTTACCGTTTGCATCTAGTAAAGCTTCCTCAATGGCTTTGAGACCGTTCATTGCCATCCACGGGCAATGTGCACAGCTTTTACAGGTGGCGCCTTCGCCTGCCGTTGGCGCTGCGACAAATTCTTTCTCTGGGCATAGCTGCTGCATTTTATAAAAAATACCGCGATCGGTGGCCACAATAAACTTTTGATTATCCATTGTCTGTGCGGCTTTGATTAATTGACTCGTAGAGCCAACAGCATCTGCTAATTCAACAATTTCTGCGGGTGACTCAGGGTGAACCAATACGCCAGCATCAGGGTAAAGTGCTTTCATATCTTTAAGCGCTTTGGTTTTAAACTCATCATGCACAATACACGCGCCATCCCACATGATCATGTCTGCGCCTGTATTCTTTTGAATGTAAGCACCAAGATGCTTATCAGGGCCCCAGATAATTTTTTCACCCATTTCATCTAGGTGTTCAACTATTTCAAGCGCGCACGATGAAGTCACAATCCAATCAGCACGTGCTTTTACCGCTGTAGAAGTATTCGCATATACAACGACTTTTCGATCAGGGTGCTGATCACAAAACGCTGAGAATTCATCAATTGGACAGCCAATATCAAGCGAACAGGTTGCTTCAAGCGTCGGCATTACCACCGTTTTATTGGGCGTAAGAATTTTAGCAGTTTCACCCATAAAACGGACACCAGCAACGATGATCATATCTGCATCATGTTTTGCGCCAAAGCGCGCCATTTCTAAAGAATCAGCAACACAGCCACCCGTTTCCTCTGCAAGCGCTTGAATTTCAGGATCTGTATAATAATGGGCTACAAGTACCGCATTTTTATCTATCAATAATTGTTTTATTCGTGCCTTATATTGCGCTTGCTCATCGTTGTTTAACGGAGCTGGCTTAGGAGGAAAGATATATCCTTCAGGCATTATAGTTTGAGCTAGACTCATTTCTCGACCACTTAAGTTTACAGTGCAATTATGGGGCGAATTATACGAGAATCTAGTGCTAAATAACAGTAGGGTTAAAGGGTCTGTGAGAATTAAATATAAGGAGATTTAATATCAAGAATGGTGGGTCATGATGGACTTGAACCATCGACCAATGGATTAAAAGTCCACTGCTCTACCAACTGAGCTAATGACCCGCTCTTGATCTACTGTGAAGTAGTTGCTGCGTGAATCCGCCGATTGAACCATTCATTACTTGAATAAATGAATGGTGGGTCATGATGGACTTGAACCATCGACCAATGGATTAAAAGTCCACTGCTCTACCAACTGAGCTAATGACCCGCTCTATTGCTACAAGTTAATGTAACTAAACACTAATACGTAAATCCGCCGATAAAAGACCACACTATTAAATATACACTAAATAATAGATGGTGGGTCATGATGGACTTGAACCATCGACCAATGGATTAAAAGTCCACTGCTCTACCAACTGAGCTAATGACCCGCTCTTTTTGCCGCAATTTGAGTGGTTGAACCATTCGTTTGCTGCGGGCGCTTATAATACTTATTTAAAAAATGAGTGCAACAGAAAATGTCTCTTTTTTTAAGTTTTTATGTCTAGTTGACCAATTTTAGACCGCTTATGACAAAAAGCAGTCTAATCAAGCTCATTCTACATTTTCGCCAGTCGTTCAGTGGCTAATTTTGCAGCAGTCGTGCTTGGGTATTGGCTGATCAAATCATTCAACGTTTTTAACGCAGGTTCTGTTAAACCTTGTTCATGCAGTAAAGTACCCAGCTTTAACATAGCATCTGGTCGCTTATTAGAATTTGGGAACTCATTAACAACCACTTTAAAATGTTCAGAAGCTTGCACTGAGTCATTTTTAATCGTGAGTAACTGCCCTAACCAATAATGTGCATTTGAGGTATACACTGAGTTTGGATACGTCGTCAAGAAAGCTTGAAACTCAGGAATTGCCTGATCGTAGCGTTTATCTTTCATTATTAACGCCACAGCACGATCGTAAGCTTCATTCTCTGATAAGTCAGCACTGATTGTTTGTGTTGCCAAAGGTTCACTGTAGTCAGTTTGAGGCGTTTGAGCTGGCTGTGAATACGCTTGACTTACACGGTTTTCAATTTCCTGATAAAGTTCGCGTTGACGCTGAAGAACTTTTTCTAGTTTGTAGCTTTGTTCTTCTGTAATACCCCGTACCTGACTGACTTCATCTTGCAGGATATTGAGTTGTTGCTGTAATTCTACCTGCAACAGATTACGTGATTGCATCATTTGTTCAAGTGCAGCTAAACGTTTTTCAACGCTTGATTGCGAGTTTGCAGCATCTGAAACAGGAGCGGGAGCAGCCCATAATTGGGTGCTCCCGCTTAAGATCATTGCTGCCAAAATAATTTTCGGCTTCATAATGTCTCTAATCTTAGTAAACTAATACCGCACGGCGGTTTTTTGCGAAAGCTGATTCAGTGCGAGACTTAACCATTGGCTTCTCTTCACCATAGCTCACAACTGACATTTGGCTAGCAGAAACACCTAAACTCTGTAGGTATTTTTCAACTGATTGACCACGGTTCTCACCCAGCGCAATATTATATTCTGGCGTACCACGCTCGTCTGCATGGCCTTCAATAAGTAATTTAACAGACGGGTTCTGTACTAAAAACTCTGCGTGTGCGCGTAACAATTCAGCATATTTGCCTTCAATTGTTGCTTTATCAAAATCAAAATAAATGATTTGTTCTTGACGAAGTGACTCGTATTTTTGGCGAAGCTCTTCTTGAGCTTGTTGATCAGGTGTAAGTGTCGACACTTCAACTGTATCATTTTGCACTGTTTGCCCAGCAGTATTTTGATTTGCTTGATTTGCTTGGTTTGCTGCGCCTTCATCGATATCTGATGAAGAGCTACACGCCGCTAAAGTCATAACTGGCACAGCGATTAACAGGCCTTTGAGTATTTTATTAAGTTGCATTGAGTAGATTCCTATATTGTATAAACTAGCAATTTATTACTGTAAGTAAGGCGACCATGCTGGGGCCTTAACTTCTCCATTTAGCACAGGCAAACGTGCTTTAAAGCGACCGTCCATTGATACCAGCGCCAGTACCTGTTTATTATTATGGAGCGTGCTATAGATGATCATTGAGCCGTTTGGCGCAATACTCGGTGATTCATCTAAGCGCGTACGAGTAAGTACTTGAAACGCGCCACTAGCCAACTCTTTTTTAGCGAGATGATACTGACCTTGTGTACGGTTAACCATCACTAATTCTTTGCCGTCTGGCGTAATTGAACCGGCAAGGTTCATATCACCATCGAACGTCATTCTGCGCGCCCTGCCGGTTTGTAAATTTAACTTATAAATCTGAGCATTACCACCCCTTTCAGAGGTAAAAACAATATCTTGGCCATTTGGATGCCAAGATGGCTCGGTATCTATACTACGATGATTTGTCAAACGGGTTTCTTTACCCGTACCCAAATCGCGCATGTAAACCTCCGTCGCACCGTTTCTGTCTTTTGACAGAACAAGTAGTAGTTTTTTACCGTCCGGTGAAAACTGAGGTGCACCATTAATCCCTTTATGACTGGTAATCAATTCGCGCTTACCAGTGTAAAGATCTTGCATGTAAATTTGGCTTTGACGGTTCTCAAACGTCACATACGCGAGTTTAGTGCCATCTGGTGACCATGCTGGTGACATTAGTGGCTCTTTTGAGCGCAATAAAACTTGTTCATTAAACCCGTCATAGTCAGCAACAACGAGTTGATATGGCATCGGTTCTTCATCACGCACGATTACGTACGCAATTTTTGTTAAAAAAGCACCTCGTTCACCCGTTAACTTTTCATAAACCACATCACTTATTCTGTGTGCATAACGTCTAAAGCCATTTTCTGCAATAATGCTTTCGCGCGCCTCTTGTATGTGATCTTGGCTTTTAATAAGTTGACCGTTGTTCATAATTTGCGTCTCACCACCGGTGATTTGACCACGAATGACATCTATTAACTCATAACTGACTAAATAGCGACCGTCTGGTTGTTGCTCTACATTACCAACTAATATCGCTTCTACCCCTTGATTCACCCATGCGGCGTAGTCAATGTCGCTGTCTTTGCTGGGTAACTGAGGCATATCGTTGACGCTGATTGGTTTAAATTTACCACTGCGCATTAAATCTTGTGCGATAACGTCGCTTAGCTTTTGTGGAATTGGCCCTATGCCGTTGTATTTAAACGGCACAATTGCAATAGGCCTTGCGCCATCGATACCATCTGTTATCACGATCTCTAATGCTGCACTGGCTATGCCATGAAAGCCCAGTAATACAATAAAACATGCCGTTTTTATCTGGTTAAACATATCAATCCTTTAAAATTGAGGCGCTATAGTTAAGTTAATATTTTTTAATTGCTCAAATACGTCACGATCTTTTGAAACCGGAAGCGTGTCAGCCATTCGCACAGCACGCATTGCAGCTTCGCAGACTAATGTGTCTCCACCCAACGATTTTACTTGAGTTACAAGACCATTAAAACCTAGACGAATATTAAGGCGGCATTCTTTGCCTCTCATCTTCACGTCTTTTAAAAAGTTTTGCTGAATACGCGCCATGATCAAAGCTTTAAATTTTTCGACTTCACCAACCACTTGCTGTTGACGAACCTTGTTACGCGCAGCCTGCTCTTGAGCCAATTGGTCTTGTAGCATTTGCTCCTGTAACGCTTTTAAGCGAGCCTCTTCGGCAGCCTCTGCACGTTCCTTCGCTTCTTGCTCTTCACGTGCGCGTTGCTCTTCCGCTTTTTTCAAGGCTTCTTCTTCAGCTTTACGCTTATCTGCAGCCGCTTTTGCTGCTTGCTCTGCTTCTTCTTTTTGCTTCTCAGCTTGCAGCGCTTTAGCACGTTCTTTTTGTTCAATTTCACGCGCTTTTTTAGCTTGAGCTTGTGCTTGAGCCGTTTCTTTTTCTTTGGCCCGTCGTTCTTGTTCTAGCTTTTTAATGCGCCTTGCTTCTTCTTCACGTTGTTTCCGCGCATTATTTGCACGGCGTTCAAGATCACGTATACGTTTATCTTCTGCACGTTTTTGTGCTTCTTCATTACGCTTTAACTCAGCAATTTTTCGCTCAACCATTTTTTGATCAACCGTTACAGCCGAAACTGCATTTTCTGCCTTAGGCATAGGTTGAGTATTTAGCGTAACTTCAAGCACCGTTGGGCTGGGCATATGAAAACTAGCAGAGCCGATAATCCCACCAATAATAAGTAAGTGTAACAACACCGATTTTAATACTGAAGCACCCATATTAGCCTTTACTTCCTTCAAATGATTCCGTCATTAAGCCAACCGAAGGAACACCTGCGTTTTTTAAAAAGTCCATCAATAACAACACTTCTTGATAAGACACTTTACCGGAGCCTTTAATCATCACAGGCGTTTCTGGGTTCTTCATTAGTTGTAATTTAATAACAGCAGCAACATCGAGTGCTTCCATAGGCTCTTCAGGATTAGTACCCACACTAACATAATACTTACCCTGCGCATCTATTGAAGCAATGATTGGCGGTGTGTCTTTTGTATCAACAAGATCAGATTCTTCCATTTTTGGTAAATCAACTTTTACACCGTGTGTAATTAACGGTGCGGTTGCCATAAAAATAATGAGTAACACCAACATTACATCAATGTATGGTACTACATTTATTTCAGCAACTGGGCGACGTTTTTTACGCTGATACATTCGCTTTTGCCTCTATTTGTGTAGCTGCTTGACGGTGTAAAATGTTTGCAAACTCTTCCATAAAGTTGATGTAATTTGATTCAAGCTTTTCAACTTTATTAGAAAAACGGTTGTAAGCAATAACCGCTGGAATAGCGGCAAAAAGTCCCATTGCAGTTGCAATAAGTGCTTCAGCAATACCAGGTGCAACCATTTGCAATGTTGCTTGTTTTACTTCACCCAAGGCAATAAATGCATTCATGATGCCCCAAACAGTACCAAATAAGCCGATGTATGGACTGATTGAACCAACCGTTGCTAAAAACGATAAACTTGACTCAAGTTTTTCTATTTCACGTGACAGCGCGACACGCATTGAACGGTGTGTGCCTTCCATGACAATACTTGCACTTTGAAATGATGTTTTCTTGTGGCGCGCAAATTCTTTAAAACCTGCGATAAATAATGCTTCAACACCGGTTACTCGGCTACGAGACGAAATTTCATTGTAGAGTTTACTTAAATCAATACCTGACCAAAATTTCTGTTCAAAACGCTTTGCTTCTATCAATGCATCTGAAATTGCTTTTTTACGCTGAAAAATAATTGCCCATGACATGATTGACATACCCATTAGCGATAACATCACTAACTGTACCAATACACTTGCTTCGAGGATTAAATCTACAAAATTAATTCCTGATCCCACAATAAACTCCCAATTCAATTTCTTGTTAAGTACGCATTTTATAATGTGCGAGTATGACCAATGAAATAGCCAATAGTTCAGGCTAGTGTATCCACTGTGTCGGTAACTGACAACGATGTTGCTACGAATTAGCAGCAAAAAACGGTGAAAACCCAAAGTAATGCTTCATTAATACACATCTGATTCTAAAGTAACCATTTCAACAGAAACGTTGTTGAATTTAACCTTGGACTTTCCGCGCTTATTTATACGAAAAAAACAACACAAATGCAGACTTTATTCACATAAAATGCATAAACACGCAAAACTACAAACAAGTATATCTAAAGCAAAAATTAAACTAATCACAGCGATATTATTTATAAGGCAATAAAAACATTAATTACAATAACCTATGAAAAAAAATTAAAGTTAAAGCTTAAAATAAAGACTAAGATAATATAATTGACATTAGTTTTTTTAATCTGAAAAAGAAATTTTTCTAGTTTGAACAAAAAACAACTTTTGAGTATTATTCTCCCATACCGAGCTAGCGCAGTAATAACACACCGTTATTAAGCACAGTTCTTAGCAATATGATTCTGATTTTTCGTATTGCATTGCTTAAAAGCACCATGATAAAACATGATTAATTTAAGCCGTATACCCTGGATTACTTCCTTCAACTTGTTGTTTACCCGCATTCTTATGCGGGTTTTTTTTTGCTTAAAATTCTTATTTCCTTTTGGCACTCACAATAAGGGCTACTTGCTTAACAGTAAGTGAACTAAATCAGGAGGATTAAATATAAAAGATCAATAGGGTGACTTATAAACTAACTAGGTACATAAATGGGGGTTAATTGCATTAATTAGCCTACTAGGTGTAGAAGGTACCATTAATGCAATCTGAAAACTTAATCTTTTTTGGGTAATAAACCAAAGTGCCCATAAGCAATCTCTGAGACAATACGCCCTCTTGGCGTTCTCTGGATAAACCCTTGTTGAATTAAGAATGGTTCAATCACATCTTCAATTGTTTCTTTTTCTTCACCAATCGCCGCAGCCAAATTATCTAAACCTACAGGCCCTCCCATAAATTTTTCAATAATAGAGAGCAGATATTTTCGATCCATATAATCAAAGCCACTTTTATCTACATCAATCATATTCAGCGCAAGTTCTGCCACATCAGCATTTACAGTCCCGTCTGATTTAACTTGCGTATAGTCACGCACTCGGCGCAAGAGCCTATTTGCAATACGGGGAGTTCCTCTTGAACGTTTTGCAATTTCAATTGCACCATCCTCACACATTTCTAAATCTAGGTAATGTGCAGAACGTCCGACAATAGTTGATAAATCAGCCACTGAATAGAACTCCAAACGCTGAACAATACCAAATCTATCTCTTAGTGGTGATGTTAGTGACCCAGCACGGGTTGTTGCGCCAATCAATGTAAAAGCAGGTAAATCGAGCTTTATAGAGCGAGCCGCAGGGCCTTCACCGATCATAAGATCAAGTTGGTAATCTTCCATTGCAGGATAAAGAATTTCTTCAACCTGCGGGCTAAGCCGATGTATTTCGTCTATAAAAAGTACATCGCCTTCTTCTAAATTAGTCAAAAGCGCAGCTAAATCCCCCGCTTTTTCTAACACAGGGCCAGATGTGGTTTTAATATTGACTTTAAGCTCGTTTGCAACAATGTTAGCCAAGGTTGTTTTTCCTAAGCCAGGCGGGCCAAAGATCAATAAATGGTCAAGTGCTTCTGCACGACTTCGTGCCGCTTCTATAAATATTTCCATTTGCTGTTTAACATGGGGCTGGCCCGTGTAATCAGCGAGTAATTTTGGTCTTATTGCGCGATCAACAACGTCTTCATTACTTTGTTCGCTTGCGTCTATAAGACGATCAGCTTCAATCATGGTTTACTCACAACATTGATTTTAGAGATTCTTTGATTAGATTCTCTGTAGACATACCGGGCTTACAAACCGCTTTTACTGTTTTTTGTGCCTGCGCAAGTTTATAGCCCAAAGAGACTAATGCAGATACGGCATCGTCTGATGCATTATTCGCGACCAACGTATCACTTGCAACCGGTTCAATGACGGCATTATCGCTAAATGGGGTGAATAAGTCATTACCCCAATCTTTTAGCCTGTCTTTCATTTCAAGCACTAAACGCTCAGCGGTCTTCTTACCAACACCAGGTAATTTAACTAAGCTGGTCGCATCTTCATTATTTACGCAACTCACAAACTGCTGTGCCGACATGCCCGATAAAATTGCTAAACCGAGTTTTGGCCCTACCCCATTTGCTTTTAACAACTCACGAAATAAAGCACGCTCTACTTTATTATTGAAACCAAAGAGGAGTTGAGCATCTTCTCTTACCACAAAGTGTGTGTAAATTATTGCTGATTCACCCACAGCAGGTAAATCATAAAAACACGTCATTGGCATATTAACTTCGTAGCCAACACCACTGACTTCGATCAGTATTTCAGGGGGTTGCTTTTCAACCAGAATACCATTTAAACGACCTATCATTGTTATTTCCTTAATCTTCCTCTAACGGTTTTTGACGCACTACCCGCTAGTTTTATTAAATTTTGTTCTGAGTGCGCATGGCAAATTGCAATTGCAAGCGCATCAGCTGCATCGGCTTGTGGCGTACCAGGCAGTTTTAATATGTTTTTAACCATCTGCTGAACCTGGGATTTATCCGCTCCACCATGACCAACGACAGCTTGTTTTATTTGCCGTGCTGAATATTCAAAAACAGGTAGCGCCGCCATCGATGCCCCCACAATTGCAGCCCCTCGAGCTTGGCCTAGCTTAAGTGCAGAATCAGGGTTATGCGCCATAAATACTTTTTCAATGGCAAATGTTGTAGGAGAAAATTGTTCTATTAACTGGCTAACACCTTGATAAATCATTTTCAAACGAATAGGAAACTCATGATCTGCTAACTTGATGCAGCCACTGCCTAAATAATTGAATTTTGAACCTTTGTGCTCGATTACACCATACCCTGTTAATCGAGAGCCTGGATCGATTCCTAAAATTATAGCCAACTAAAAACCTGTTATTTAAAAGGTAATAACGCAATAATGCCAGAGCACTGTATAAATTACCAGTAAACATGTGATTTTCACTTTATCGTTGATTACTTTCAAACCGCGCATAAAAAAACACCCGCTTATGCGGGTGTGTTTTATTCTTACACTACTTTATTACGCGAGAGAGCGCAGTAGACCTTGCGTATTTTTACGCATGGTTCTGGCAATCATCATGTAGCCCAAAACCGAGACAAATATCCCGCCAGCTAATGGACCTAAAAGCCAAATATGTGGATGTAATTTACCTGCAAGGTCAAACATTTCTTTTTGCACAACAAGTAAAGCTAGATCACTGATCAAAGCAGCCACAAATCCTGCCGATGCCCCTAATAACAAAAACTCATAAAGCGTTGCGTTTTTTATTAGCCGCCCCTTTGCACCTAATGTTCGCAAAATGACAATTTCCTGCATACGTTCACCCAAACTTGCTTGCACTTGCGAAATAAGGACTAGCGCACCACACAAAACAACAATTGCCAACACAAAACCGATTGCCAGTGAAACTTGTGAAATTGTAGAACGAATTTGTTTAACAAAGCTGTCTACATCAATCGCATTTATTGTTGGATAATTACGAAGCAGCTCACTAAATTCGCGCTTTTGCTCTCCTTCAATACGTACTGAAGATATATAGGTAGCAGGAAAATCAGCTAACACATCTGGACTTAAAATTATGAAAAAATTAGGCTTTAACGTTGCCCAATTCACTTTTCTGACACTGGTAATTTTAGCATCAAATGACTGTGCACCAATTAAAAATGTTAAAGTGTCACCCATCTTCACATCGAGCCTAGCAAGCATAGACTCTTCAACTGAAGCCTCTGCAATCGCCTCATCAGTGAACCACTGTCCATCAATAATTTCATTATGGGCAGGTGCATCAGCAAGCCACGTAAGATTAAGCTCACGCCCAATGCCTGAACGTGCTTCTTCGTCTTTTTTCTCGTTATCTTCAAGAGACACTTCCCGTGCCACCAACTCACCATTAACAGCATTAACACGGCCACGGATGGTTGGATAGAATTCTGACACTTGAATGTTCTTTTGCGCTAAATAGGAGTTAACCTCCGGTAATTCTGATTCCGTGATATTTACCAAAAATGCATTGGGTGCATCACTGGGTAACTGTGACTCCCAATCAGAAATCATGTCATTCTTGAGCACGACTAAGAATAGCAATAGTTTAATAGCAAGTGAAAAACTAATCAGTTGTACTGCATTTGCGTTAGCTCGCTTTTGAATCGATGCAATTGCAAGCGACCAACTGCTCCCTGGTCGAAGACCCAGTTTGCGGCCACCGCCGAATATAAGTCGAGACAGGCCAAATAAAAGGGCGATCAAAATTAGAGTAGAGATAAACAAGATAGCCGTAATTTTAATATTATTACTAAATAGCCACATTAATAAAAATACAGTCAAACCTGACATGGCCAAGTGGACTTTACTGACTAATAATTTATCACCAAGGTTGCGGCGTAAAACACGTAGCGGGGGTATATCAAAAAGATCCAACAATGGTTTTATCGAAAACATTACAGCACAAATAACACCGGTACTAATAGCGACTAACCACGGTTTTGCGCTGGCAGCCGGCAAACTGTTACTCATTGATTTAGCTAGATAACCTGTCGCAATTTCTTGTAACCCATAGCCAATGACTAATCCTACCAACACAGATAATAAACACACCATTGAGAGGTGTAATAAATATATCTTACGGATTGTTGTTCGACTGCCACCGAGCGTTTTCATCATTGCGACAGGATCATATTGGCGCTCACAATAACGCTTCGCGGACACCGCTATTGCCACAGCTGCTAGAATGATACCGAGTAGGCCTGCCAGTAATAAAAAGCTTTCTGCACGGTTTAGACTGTTTGCGATAGGTGATTGCCTATCTTTAACACCGTACCATTGCTGGTTTTCCTTCATTTGCGGCTTTAGCCACGCGTAAAAACTGGTTATATCGTCTTCATCACCAGCGTAGAGTTGACGATAAAACACTCGACTGCCTGGTTGAATAACTTGTGTGGCATCAATGTCAGCTTCGTTTAGTAACACACGCCGACTACTTGAAAAAATATTAAAAGGCGCATCAGGCTCTTCAACTAACACTTTTTCAATTACAAATTGCGCTGCACCTAACTCGACAATATCACCCACTTCGACCTTTAATGCGTAAAATACTGACTCGCTAAACCACACATGCCCTTCACTGGGTCCTTGTTTGGCGACTTCTACTGTACCAGTTAAACTTGATTTAACCTTCAATTCACCTTTTAGCGGGTACTCAGGTGAGACCGCTTTTACTGAGCTCAACTGCATTTCATCATTTGCAAACAGCATAGTGTCGAAATAGGTCAGCTTGGCGGTTTGTAACTTATATTCTTGTGCTTTAGTTAAATAATCAGCCGGTATCGTGTGACTACTTGCAAGCACACGATCTGCTGCAATGAAAGCACTGCTTTTTTGGGCAATGCTTTGACCTATTCGGTCTGTCACCATGGATAAAGTTAAAACGGTTAGTACTGCTAATGCAATTGCTGCGCATATAACCGTTAACTCGCCTCGGCGAAACTCCCGACTAAATAACTTTAATGCTAACTTAGCCCACATTCGCAATAACCTCACTCGTATTTTTAACCAACTGCCCCGCTTCTATTTGCAAAATATGTTGGCACTTCTGTGCAAGTGTTTCATCATGTGTCACTAAAACAAGCGTAGTACCATGCGACTGATTTAGTTCGAATAACAATGATTCAATGAGTTTACCGTTTTTGCTATCAAGGTTAGCAGATGGCTCATCCGCAAATAAAATCTTAGGCGTACCAATGAATGCGCGCGCAATGGCTACACGTTGCTGCTCACCGCCTGAAAGTTGAGATGGATAGTGCTCAACCCGATGACTCAAACCTACCTTTTCTAGCAGCTCAAGCGCTTGCTGTTTAGCATTTTTTTCCCCAGCCAGCTCAGCAGGCAGCATTACGTTCTCAAGTGCGGTTAAGCTTTGTACTAACATAAAAGACTGAAACACAAACCCAACCTTTGCAGCCCTGAGCGCTGCACGCGCTTCTTCATTTAAAGTATGCAACGGTTCGCCATCTAAATAAATCTCACCTTTGCTAGATTGGTCAAGGCCAGCCAGTAAACTTAACAATGTAGATTTACCTGAACCAGAAGTACCAACGACTGCAACGGAATCGCCGGACTTGACATTAAAGGTGATGTCGCTGAGGATGGGCAAATCCCCTTCGAGGGTAGTAACCGTTTTAGAAAGACCTTTAACTTGAATTATATTTAATTGAGATAGCGCTGACATATGATGCATTCAATCCTACGTTTTTTATTTGTTTTACTGTTAGTAATCAAACCACTTACTGCAGCAGCTGACAACACAATTTTAATATTAGGTGACAGTTTAAGTGCCGCCTATGGGTTAAAACAAGAGCAAGGCTGGGTTAAATTGTTACAAGATAAATACGACGCTGAACAAACCGGTGTACAACTTATCAATGCCAGCATTAGTGGTGAAACCACTGGTGGCGCTCTGCGACGTTTAGCAGGCCTACTTGAGGAGTTTCAACCAAGTCATGTACTCGTTGAGCTCGGAGGCAATGACGGTTTACGTGGCTTTCCAATAAAAAAACTACAGGAAAACCTCATAGCTTTAATCAATACCAGTAAAGAAGCCGATGCTAAAGTCGCCATAATGGAAATACAGATTCCACCCAACTATGGCCCACGGTATACAGGCCTGTTTACCGACAGTTTTTCATCGGTCGCAGAAAAGACTGATAGCCACTTAATGCCGTTTTTTGTCCTCAACGTTGCCACTGATAGCACCCTGATGTTAAACGACAACATTCACCCAAACAAAGATGCTCAACCTATACTACGAGATGTAATGTATAAATCGATCAATAATTGGTTAGCCGATTAAGTTTGCTGGGCATTATTTTGCCCAGCTCGTATAATAAATGTGCAAACAAACAAAATCGTATTGATTTTTCGAAAAAAATACGTATATTGCTCGCATAGTCGGTATGTGGCGCAGCTTGGTAGCGCACTGTCATGGGGTGGCAGGGGTCGAGAGTTCGAATCTCTCCATACCGACCATTTAACCTCTTTTCATTTCAATCTATCTACTTTCTGTTTAGCTCATTCAATTTTAATCATTAATAAATAGCGAAGCTTCAGTGCACATATCCTATCGGTTGCGTTATTTTACTCACCCTTGGATAATCTAATTTATAATACTCGCCAATAACTTTAAATCTATAGCTGCCTGTTTAATATGCAATCTAGATCGCATCATGCCCACTAAACACTAAATTAAAAATAACAAATGAGCAGTGTGGTCACAGTGGTAATTTTAACTAAATCAGAACGCTTTAGCTTGAACACTGAAATAAGTATTACCCCATTATTTATATTTCTCATAGGTATTCTGAAACCTGAATAGTGTAAATTTTATTCCAATTTAGATTTATATATTGGCGAATAGCTCATTTAATTCTACCGCTAAAAAAGTAATGTCGAACTTTTAACATGCATATAATTTAAAAGATATAAACAACCTTTTAACCTAAGTTAATACTCGTACTTTTAACAAAATCAGTTCCAAATCACCATCGTTTTTATTTTTCAAACACTAAATCTATAATTATTGATCATTAAAAATCATATACATGTATATAAGTCCAAATAAAAACCTTAGCCGCAACCTTCTATAAATAAGCTTACCTATTAAATAACTATAGAATTAACAATAACTTAATTTTTTACAACTCACTAGCAAACAAACGAGAACAGTGTCATATGACTTAAATTATCATTTTTTAGCCTCTTACAGTACCAGACTCTAAATTGTATATTTTATGCAAACTAACAGTGCGTATTAATAATTCGCAAAATTAACATAAAGGATACAACATGTCGTATATCAAAACTGATGGCGTTAAAATGCCAAAAAACGTCTTAGTGATGACAATCAGTTCATTATTAACAGTCTCTTCTTTTAATACTTTGGCAGTAGTAGAACAAAACGCGAAAGAAGACATAGAACAAATTCAAATTACAGGTTCGCGTATTTTA
Organism: Pseudoalteromonas sp. H105; assembly: GCF_001469215.1. Lineage (GTDB taxonomy): Bacteria > Pseudomonadota > Gammaproteobacteria > Enterobacterales > Alteromonadaceae > Pseudoalteromonas. Next base: position 323,890 of record NZ_LOFH01000001.1, on the reverse strand, counting down.
CGTACAGATTTGGAATCCGCCAAACCAGTCACCGTTATTACTAAAGCTGATATTCAAGCAACAGGCTTGAATGATATCGCAAGTGTATTATCACAGAGTATTTTTAACTCTGCGGGTTCAACCGTAGCGCATGCTAATAATTCTTCAGGTAATTTTTCTGCTTCAAATTTGAGAGGTTTAGGTTCGAATCGTACTTTAACTTTGGTAAATGGCAGACGTGTTGCGGGTTCATCTTCGAGTTATGGCAATAGTGTAAATGTTAATTTGATACCGTTAGAAGTAGTTGAACGCATCGATATTTTAAGAGATGGTGCCTCCTCTATTTATGGTTCAGATGCCATGGGCGGTGTTATTAATATTATTACTAAAAAAAATTATGAAGGCATTCAAGTATCGGTTAATGCTTCAAAAGCAACGCAAGGTGGCGCTGATCAAACAGGTGGTTCTTTAACGTATGGAACAAGCAATGATAAAAGTTCAACCTTAGTTGTACTAGAGCATCAAAGAAATAGCAGCTTACTTGGCGGTGATCGCCCCCACCTAGATGCTGAACATAACCCAAAACGTTGGAGTAATAGTTATTCTCCTTGGGGAACGTATTATATTAATGGCGATTATTACGGTGATGATACCCCTAGCCCATTATGCCCTGAAGAAAATATAACTGAAACAAGCTATGGCGAAGGGTGTGGTTATGATGTCATGGAAGGAAAGTTTTATTTACCGGAAATTGAGAAAACATCTGCATTTATTAGCTTTAATTATAACATCTCTGATGATTTGGAATTTTACAATACCATTTTATATACCCGAGACGAAACATTTACCTCATCTACTCCCATGTGGGCAGAAGGCACAATGGCGGCGGATAACATTAATAACCCAACCAGGACAACATCTGATCCACAATCTATTCATTTTATGCATTATATGGAAGGCTCAGTACCAAGAGAGTTTTCGTTTGATACGAGTTTATTTGATGTAAATGCCGGTATTAATTGGATGTCAGATGAAGGAACGTTATCAATTAACTTGTCCCACAGTAAAGATTCATTTGTTCAAGAGTCTAATTATTATTACTTTACTGATAAATTTCAGTCAGCTGTAGATGAAGGCCTTTATAATCCTTTAGCACCTGCAGGCGGTGAGCTGGCTACCGACGCGGTATTAGATTCGTTTAGGCATACGCAACATCGTATTGGGTCTAGTATTTCAAAAGGCATCAATATTGATTGGGCTAGTATTGCCCCAATTGAATTAGCAGGCGGTGAGATTGGGTATGCCATAGGTGCAGAATATCGTCAATTAACATTATCAGATCAACAAGATGCTATGTCTAATTCTGGAAGTGTTAAAGGTGCTTACGGTGGCGATACTGTCGGTGAACGTAACTATAAAGCGGCCTACGTAGAACTGGAGCTACCATTCACAGAGGAGTTAACAGTCTCAGCTGCAACACGTTATGATCAATATAGTTTGCCTGACCAAGGGCAACTTTCTAGTAGCCTTTCAGCGCGATATGAGGTTTCTGAAGGTATAATTCTCAGAGCATCATACAGTGAAGGTTTCAGAGTTGCAGATATTAATGAAGCTGTGGGCGAAGAAAGTGTTGGATACCAGCATTTTGTAGATCCAAAATATTGTAACCCAGTGCCTGTTGAAGAACGCGCTGATTCGCCATTTTGTCGTGATGTGAATGAGGCGGTCAGAACTTTTTCTAACCCGAATCTAAAGCCTGAACTTTCAGAGCAAATATCTGCAGGTTTAGCGATAAACATAACGGATGATATCAGTTTAACGCTTGATTACTGGGCGATGGAGATTACTAATCAAATTACTTCTATTGGTGCTAAAACAATCTTAGATGAAGAGTATTTAGGTAATTTAGGTAATTATGATGGCCTTTATGTCAATCGTGATTTAAATGAGCAAGATTGGCGTCAAGAAATTCAAGAGATAGGTTCAACTACCACTAATTATCTTGGTTTAGACACATCTGGTATTGATTTATCTATTACTTCAAAATTTGACTTGGACAATTTAGGTTCATTTAAAATAGGCCTTGAAGGAAGCTATATCTTAGAGTACATGTTTCAAGAAACGTCTGTTGATCCAGTATATGACTATGTTGGTTACTATAACCGCCCTGAGTTTAGAGCAAGTTTAAATACCAATTATTATTATGATAACTTCCAAGCTTTTGCTAATTTCAGACATGTCGATTCATTTTTAGGGGAAACGCCAGAAGATGAAGTTGAAGGAACTGAATGGTTAGATTTTCCATCAATGACCACGTTAGACGTTGGCGTTGGGTATACGTTCGCGGACTTCGGACAAGTACAACTTATTTCTAGTAACGTACTTGATAAAATGCCACCTATCAATACTGATTTAAGGTATGGCTACAGCTATCAAATACACAGTATTGTGGGTCGTACCGTTCAATTAATCTATAGTAAAAACTTTTAAACACGCTTCCCAATCATAAATAGCACTCAAGCTATTTAAATAACCCTAGCCAAAGGAAGCGCTCATCTAAGTGCTTCCTTTTTATTTGCCCATATTATTTGATAAGTTGAACTTTTATTTTAAGCACTTTAAACTGATTAAAAAGAATAAAATATGATAGATTTCGAACAACCCTTTACCATAGAAGCATTTATTGTAAATCCTAAGATGGATACGTTAAGCTACCAAGGTCAAACGGTGGAAGTGCAATCAATGGGAATGAAGGTGTTGTGCTACTTGGCTAAACATCAAGACAAAGTTATTTCACGAGATGATCTTAGAGAACACGTTTGGCAAAATACAACTGCATCCAACCATACCATCAATAACTATATCTACAGCCTTCGTCGCATATTTTCAAAATTTGATCCTGATACAAAATACATTAACACCGTAACGGGAGGCAAAGGCAATGGCTATCGATTAATCGCTAAAATAAAACAAATACAAGAAAACGAATCAACTGATGTTGAAAATAAGTCGCGTAAAACACAGGCTGTAAATTCATTTTTTACTAAAACAGCTATCTTTAAATTGTTATCAATCACTTTAATCACAAGCACACTACTTTTTTTGTTTTTGAGCGATTTCAAATTAAGCGCTGACTACAAGAGAATCACTCCGCTTACTAAACAAATTGGCAGAGAGCAAAGCCCTGCTGTGAGTGATGATGGAAAGTTAATTCTGTATGCAAACCGGATACAAAGAGACAAATACTGGGCGTTATATGCAAGCCATACGAGTAATTTAGACAAAGCTGTAAAAATATTTGATAAACAAAATACCAGTGAAAACTTTGTTAGTATTTCCCCCAACAATAAATACATTGCATTCATGCGTTATAAAAGCAATCAAAGTGGTATATATATCGCTGACTTCAATCCTGCAACGCTGAAAGCTCATAACCCTAAGTTGATAATAAAACTACAAAAAGGTAATTTTTCACCTTCTATCTCTTGGCTTAATAACCGTCAGTTTTATTACAATATGAAAGAAGCTGAACCTGCACCGCGTAAATTTTATTTATATGATTTAGTGTTAAATACCTCAGAGCAAATCAGTGCGCCCCCCATAAACACTAACGGAGATTTTGCCGGTACGATATCACCAAATAAGCAACTGTTTGCAATTATGCGTTCAAATAAAGATTTGGGCCTTGAGGTATATCTTTTGGATATACAAACAAATGATTTAATACCTACCCCTATTAAGATTGACGAAAAAAGGGTCAACATCAGCTTTAGTGATGATAGCAAAGCTATATACTTTATTGATAATGAAGGTTATTTGTCTCAATTTAATATTTCAACCCGTGAAATATCTCGTATCTCTTCTCTTGCTTATACTGGATATTGGCCTTTAAAAGTGCCAGGAAAAAAACAATTTATATTGCAACAAGACTGGGGGCTATCTTCATTAACTACGCGCATTATTAAGCATGCTAATCCGCTGAAAGGAGGTGACGGTAAGGCTAAAGTTGTGCTTGAAAATGGCCTGTCTATTCGCTCTATTGCTAAAGTTGCGAATGGCTTATTATTTGCCAGTATTAAGCCTAACCATCAAGTTGAACTTTGGCGCTTAGAAGGTAACTCCGCAAAGAAACTAACACAATTTAATGAAAAAAATGAATATACATACCCACTTAGCATCAATTGGTTACAAGGAACTGCAAAAGCCGTGTTATCGATAAATAATAGCTGCCGTATTATTAATATTAATACTGGTAAAGACATTCCACTTTGCCCGGATGGAGAACGTGTATATTCAGCTCGTTTTTCAAATGTGAGTGATAACATTTATTTAGCAGGCACCAAATTTGACCAACCTTATGCAGTTCAGATGGGCAGTAGCGGTTTCCCAGTGAAGCCATTAGACGCATTGGCCAACGCAAATTTAATCATACACTATTCAAAAGATATTTTTTATTACAGTGAGTATGGCACTTACGATATATATCGCTTTAATAGTAAAACAGCCACTAAAGAAAGATTAATAACGCGTACATATTTAAATAACCCCTACTCTGCAAATGATTTTGTGGTTACAAAAACTGGCATTTATTTTATGGACCGCGTCGCTGTCAGAAATAATGCCATTTACTTTTATGATTTTGAAAATAAGACAACAAAATTTGTTATCCCCAGTAAAGACAATTACCCAAATTTAGTTCTCAGTGATGATGAGAGCGAAATTTTCTTAATCGAATCATATGATAACGATACAAATTTAATATTGCTCGAATAAGGCTAATTTCAAAACACGGTCAGGATCCGTTTAAAATACAAATAGATAACCAAAAGAATTAATAGAAGGATTTACTGATGCCACATACATTTACAAAAAGCAAATAGTCACACCTTAACCTTGTACATCATAACTTCCCGACAAAATGTATCGCTCTTAAACGCCTTTCAACCTAAATTGCAAGGTTGTGATTAAATGCCGTTATAAAGCGGATAAGTAATACTTTCTCAGAGCCAACGTTTACTTAGGTTGGATGTGATATACATAGATTGGTGTTTTATAAAAGTCTTTAAGTTTAATAACCTTCGTTGGTTTATATGAAGGCAAAGCAAACGTGTTGCTCACAATAGTGATTTTTTTAGGCATGTCGTATTTTAACTTATCTTCAAGCGCCACCATTGCACCAGGAAAAAGGTAACATACTAGAGTATCAGCCCCGCTGAGATCAGCATTTTTAAAATCTTTACGATATAGAGTAAGGTTATTTAAACTCATACTATATTTGTAAAGCACTGAAACGAGCCATGGAAACCACGATAACTCATAGCCAATAACCTGTTTATTAGGATACTTTTTGGCAACCGCTATAACAAGTGTTCCCCAACCAGATCCTAAGTCAATTAATGCGCCTTTTTCATGTGTACTTATTTCAGTAAGCATCGTTTGGCACGCTTTGGTTGAACTCATCATCGGTGAAATGCCTGTTTTCTGAGTGCTCCACACGATAGATATAGCTATGATAACAACGACAAAGAACAGTGCTATTGCAATAAAATCCATACTAACAATCATCTGACAATTGTAGAATATTCATGATTTCACCTTAGCACTAAATATTAATTTATGAACCGTAGACTACTGATTTTATTTGCTAAAAGCAATCAACTGCGTATTTGCTCCTCGCTCAGTATAGCGAATCCAAGCCTAATAAACGGCCCCTACACTTTTACAATCGTCTTTAGTGAGTGATCGGTGCTTTTTTTTGTATCCGCTCAAGAATTAACCTTCCCTGCCGTTAATGAATAAACAGTAAAACAAAAAATATTGTGTACAGGAGGTACGTCATGGGCTTTTCAAACGATGAATTACTATTTTTATCGAGTTTATTCAAAACACAGCACACAACTCATTTACCTAAGAATCAAAAGCTCACCGTTAAAAGTGATATCCCAACAAACATTGCTAGTTTGTTTCAAAATGCTAATTTGACCTTACTTGCCGAAGTCGGGCAATACCAGTTATGGTTTCCCTTAGTGTTTAAAGTTGACACCTCAGGGACATTCACGCCAATTCTAAGTGCACCAGAGGTGATTGACACACAAGGAAATCAACGAAGCTGGCGATGGGATAATTTGAATATTGAGAGTGAAGGTTATTGTATTGAATCAATCTCTAGTTCTGGTGTATTTTTAAAACCCCAAGGAAACCACAAAAGACTCCCTGATAATCAGCGTATGCAGTTTGATTTACCCAATAAAAAACATGTCACCATTACTATTGAACCTGTCAGGCATTCCAAAGATGGCATTGCAGCGAGAATAATCGATATACATGAAGGTAAAGAGCAGTTACGTGAATACCTATTTAATCTTCATAAACGTCAATATGCAAATTTATATAACACAATCCCATCCAGTTAGTTGCACTGATGTGTGTGCATAGATAAGCTATCCCCTTTATTGCTGACAATGAAGGTTTTATGAGCGAAAATAATTACCCTATCGGAACCCCTGGTTTGCCATGGACCAGTGAAGAGAAACATCAATGGTTTAATGAGCAAACAATCAAGCGAAGCTATCAGCAAGACGTGGTGTCATTGATCAACGAATTAACAAAAGACGTTGATATTGAGCAATACAGTTCGCTTGAATATGATGTTGAACGCTACCCTCTTTTTATCATTAAGTCTAAAGGTTGGTCTGCTGAAAAGCCCGCCGTTCTAGTGACTGGGGGTGTTCATGGCTATGAAACCAGTGGCGTACTTGGTGCAATTCGTTTCGTTAAAACGCTAGCCAATCACTACAGTAAGCACTTTAACTTAGTAGTAGCGCCGTGTATTAGCCCATGGGGATATGAGACCATTAACCGTTGGAACCCAAATGCTGTTGATCCCAATCGTTCATTCTATAAAGACAGCCCAGCGGCTGAGTCTGCGGCTATTATGGCTTATATGAACGATAACAATATCAACCCTATCGCCCACATTGATTTACATGAAACAACCGATACTGACAACAGTGAATTTAGGCCTGCGCTCGCTGCACGTGAAGGCAGTGTCAACAAAAACTGGAACATCCCAGATGGGTTTTACCTTGTTGCAGATTCAATAAAACCAGAACATGCATTTCAAACTGCCATAATAAACAGTGTCTCGGCGGTCACACATATTGCCCCTAGTGATAACAACAACCAATTGATTGGTGTGACACAAGAACAGGTTGGCGTTATAAACTACAGCGCACGCAAATTAGGATTATGTATGGGCTTTACTAATGCAAAATATGTCACAACAACAGAGGTTTACCCAGATAGCAAAACCGCCACTGATGAAGAATGTATTCTCGCCCAAGTCGCTGCAATTTCAGGCGCGTTAGATTACATTATTGCAAAGTAATTTACATTTAAGACCAAATTATATGTATTTATAAACAGCTATTATGCAAATAAATTATTTTAATTTGGTCCTAAAAAAGGCATTTCCTTGCCACTTTAATATGTTTTCAAAATATAATATGCAAACTACAATTTATCTCTTTAAATGCCTAGACTTACATCAATTTTTGTATAAAATTCGCGCTCTTCACTTCGAGTAAGGATAAGAATTGGAATTCAAAAATCAGTATGGTCACGTCACGTTACAGCACGAAAGTAACATTATAATCGCAAGTTTTACTGGTTATATTAACGAGCGATTAGTGATTGAGTTTAGCACCGCAATGCTCAATCGTGCAAAATCGTTTGCTGGCGCACCTTGGGGTTACATTAGCAACTCAAAGCATGCACAAGCAGCCACACCTGATGCTGAAGCAAGCTTTGTCGACTTAACTAAAAGTATGATTAAAGATGGCTGTATTGCGAGTGCTTTTATATTTGACTCGTCATTAATCATTAATCAAATGCAACGTGTCATTAAAAACACAGGCCTTGACTTTAATATTCATGATAGGCTTTTTGCTAACTTAGAAGAGGCCATGCTATTCATAGAGCAAAAAATAACAGAGCCCACAATCTAAGTTAAACGCATTTAATTCCTATAAAACAAGCTAGGTTGTGTTTGAGTAATAGTACTGTCTTCATGCGCAGTTACAACAAATTCGAGCTTGGTTACTTTTTTGTCGAGGTTATAGCCATCAGCAACAATAGTGACGGGGATTTGCTTCATTACACCGGGTTCTACTCGGGTATTTTGTGGACTTTTGAGTTCGCCTTTGTCAAAGCCACTTAATGACACATGATAGTGAAGAGGCTGTTGAGTTTTATTAATAATGGTCAATGTATACGGGTTTTCAACTAAGCCTTCGTAATTCACTCTATATAGTGCATTTCTATCGCGTAGGACTGACACTTCAATGGGCGTTCTTTGAGCCAACCATACAATCATCACTATTGACAATAGAACTGTTAACCCGCCGTACCCTAAAAGCTTTAATCTAAATGGATTGGTAGTCCCTCCCGCAATTTGTTTTTCACTTGCGTATTTAATAAGCCCTTTTTGATAGCCAAATTTTTCCATTGTGTCATCGCATGCATCAATACATAAACCACAATTTATACACTCATATTGTAGCCCATTTCGAATATCAATCCCTGCTGGGCACACCTCGACGCACAAATTACAATCAACGCAGTCACCTAAGTCTAGGGATTTAGGGTCTGCTTTACGCTTACGCGGCCCGCGGTTTTCACCACGCTTAGTATCATAGGTAACAAGGAGTGTATCTTTATCAAACATCACAGATTGAAAGCGAGAGTATGGGCAGGCAATAGTACACATTTTTTCACGCAAAAAGCCTGCATTACCGTAAGTGCAAAAAGCGAATAAGCATACCCAAAAACTGGTTATACCTGACCAATCAAGCATCACCATATCACTGTAAAGAGACTTGGCTGGAATGAAGTAAGCCATAAAAGACGTAGCGGTTAATAAAGATATAACAAGCCACGCGCTGTGTTTAGTTATCTTCTTACGCCATTTAACGATTGACCAAGGTGATTTATCTAACTTTATACGCTGATTACGCGTGCCTTCTATTCGTTGCTCAACCCATGAAAACATGAGCATCCAGATGGTTTGTGGACAAGTATAACCACACCAGACTCTGCCCAGCCAGTTTGTTACAAAGAATAACGCAAATGCCCCAAGCATAAATAGCAACGCCAAAATCATAAAATCTTGAGGTAAAAGGGTTAGACTAAAAATCGTGAATTTCTGGGTGCCTACATCAAACAAGACAGCTTGCTGCCCGTTGTATTGAACCCAAGGAATGGCAACAAACACAAGCATGAGTAGCCAACCTAAATTACGACGCACTCGCTGGAAAAACCCTTTTTGCTCACGAATATAAATTGGGCCCTCGTCCTTGTAGGGTTTAATAATCATGTCTTCTTCTTTAATATCAAATTTCATAATACTTACTTCATTGTAACGGTCTTTGAATAAGTATTTTGCAACTTTCAGACCAACCTGAAAGTTTATTTTTAATATTAAATTACAGCAACTTAAAGAAAATTAAAACATTCTTTTACGTGATATATCGCGAAATTCGTGATATATCGTTATTTTTCTATGTTTAGCTTTTTCATTTTTGAACGTAATGTACTCTCTGGCATACCAAGCCTAATCGCAGCTCCTTTTGGTCCTGATATTTTACCATTTGTAATATCTAGCACTGTTTCTATATGCTGTTTAACGACACAATTAAGAGAAAGTGATGGGTTAACACTTGAGTTAACCTGCCCACTCAATGGCTGGGTTAAGTTTAGTACCGCGTGTTTTGATAGAATAGCTTCTCTTTCTAATACGTTTTGTAATTCTCGAATATTCCCTGGCCAATCATACGCTTGAAGCTGACTTATAGCCTTTTTACTTAATCCATTTAATTGCTTACCTAAACGTTTATTAAGTTGTTGAATAAGGTTAACACTCAAAAGTGGTATATCTTCTTTTCGTTCTTTTAATGCAGGCACGCGAATTGGAAATACATTTAAACGATAATAAAGATCGATTCTGAAATGGCCTTGTTCAACCATTTGCCATAGATCGCGATTAGTCGCTGCAATAATTCGTATATCAACAGTGAGCGTGGAACTTCCACCAACACGCTCAAACTCACGTTCTTGCAAAACACGTAATAACTTACTTTGTGACTCTAGTGGCAACTCTGCTATTTCATCTAAAAACAATGTACCATTATCAGCGAGTTCAAAACGCCCTTTACGACGCTCATTTGCCCCCGTAAACGCTCCTTTTTCATGACCAAATAACTCGGATTCCAATAAACTGGGTGTAAATGCTGCGCAATTAACTTTTATAAAGGGCTGCTTATAGCGGTTACTTAGGCGATGAAGGTTGCGCGCTACTAGCTCTTTGCCTGTTCCATTCTCACCAAGGATAAGCACTGTACTGTCGGTTGGGCTAACTAATTTGATTTGTTCTAACATGGCTTGAAATACATGGCTTTTACCTACTAACCCTGAATCTTGCCAACCTTCATTTAACTGCGCTGTAAGGTAAGTATTTTCATCTTTTAATTGCTCACTCATTGCGCTAACTTGCTTAAGGGCATCACGTAAAGCATGCTCTGTTTCATGTTGTTTTGAAACATCGCGAAATATAGCCACAGCACCAATTAATTGCCCATTTTTATAAACAGGTGTTGATGTATATTCAACAGGGAATTGCGTGCCGTCTTTACGCCAAAACACTTCATCTTTAACGTGCCTATGAACGCCATCAAACATGGTGCAATAAATTTGGCATTCATCTGCTGGGTAGGGTGAGCCATCAGCATGACTATGGTGATGGTATTGATGAATTTTTTTACCCAGTAATTCACTTGCTTTCCAGCCAGTCATGCGCTCTGCAGCAGGATTTATAAACACCGCATTACCAGATAAATCAAAACCGTAGATCCCCTCACCCACTGCATTCAATAATAAAGTTGGGTCATTCAAAAATTGTTTGATCATAAAACACTCTCTCGCGATATATCACGAAACATTATCACTCTTTCTTGATGATTACACTTTTACTTACAAATTATATTTCCACACGATAAATATAATCACTAATATGGAGAAAATATAAAATGAAGAAATACTATGTCTTTAACCATCAGTCATTTAGAAAAACATTATAATACTGTCAGCGCTGTGGATAACTTATCTTTCGACGTTCAACCTGGCGAAATATTTGCTTTACTTGGCCCTAATGGTGCAGGTAAGTCCTCATTGGTTAAAATGCTGGTAGGTTTTACTTACCCTGATGCTGGTGAAATTAAGTTTGTTGATGAAAATGAACCCTTTTCTTCTATACCTTCACAGTTATTAGGCTATTTACCTGAAGACCGAGGTCTATATCCCGAAAAAACCCTCAAGCAAAACCTGCAATTTTTTGCACAACTACATGGCGTCACAAACGATGACATTGAAGAAAGATGCCAACATTGGTTAACAAAATTTAGTTTATCCGATCGTTTAAATGATCCGCTTAAATCCTTATCAAAAGGAAATCAGCAAAAAGTACAACTCATTACAGCCATATTACATAAGCCTAAATGGGTGATTCTTGATGAACCATTTTCAGGCTTAGATCCCATCAACCAAGAGTTAGTGGTTGAATTTTTAGCCGAATTAAAGCAACAAGGGATGACCGTCATATTAAGTGCGCACCAAATGGCGATGGTTGAAAAGCTGGCCGACAGAGTCTTACTACTTAATAAGGGTCAAAGCGTATTATACGGTAAACTAAGTGAGGTTTTTGACCATTACAACAATCATGTGATTGATGTAAACTTCCGTAAACATGTTGATAATACTCAACTTAGCATACTTAGTTCAGCATTTGTTATTAAACAGCTATCAACGTCTCGATTAACCATCACATTAAATGAACATCAAACGCTTAATGAGCTTCTGCCTCACCTTTTAAAGTTAGGCGAAATTCATGAGTTGAAGAATCAATCACAGTCTTTGCATGCTATTTATCTACAAGCTGTTGCAGAACATAATGCACACGATTGCAAGGAGCAAAGTTATGAAAAATAAAAACGTATCAAGCAAAGAGCAGGTATGGACTGTCGCTAAATGGGAGTTTTTGCACTTTTTTAAGTTAAAACAAGAGATAATATCTAAACTCATCATGTTACTAATTGCAGCTATTATCTATTTCTTTGCCGCCAGTGGCGCCGATTTCGATAAACAGTACACCTTAGCAACCAATGCCGAGCAACCATTTTTAAATAAAATAAACCCGGCGTTCAAATTTGAACATGTTGAGAATATTAATAATGCTATTAATAAGTTAGATCAAGATGAATTCGATGGCGTACTGAAATATAACGAACAAACAACTAATTACACATTGGTCACTCTAGAAAAAGACTTATGGCAAACAACCCTCTCATCTCAACTAAACGCCTTGATGAAGCAGCAACAGTTAGATGCGCTCGATTTGAATCAAGCGCAATATGATAGCTTAACGAATAGTAAAACGATTGAACATCAAATACTTGATGAACTAATAAAGAATCAAGCAGACAAAAGCCAAACTTACACCGCTTTCGGGGTATTGATACTATTATTTGTTGCTATGTTTGGCATATTTGGTCAGTTGTTTGTCAGTATCACAGGTGAAAAGCAAAATCGGGTAACGGAACAACTCATGGCTACAATGACACCCCAAACGTGGATTGATGGTAAGCTAACAGGCCAAATATTACTGGCAGTAAAGACAATGTTTGGTACTTTGTTATCGGTAGTGCTATCCATGCTGTTTTTCACAGTGATTATAAAGCAACAACCGATTAGTTTGGATTTTGTTAACTGGTCTATGCTCCCTTGGTTTATCGCGTTTGCAATTTCAGGCCTTGCTATTTGTGCTGCGTTTATGGCAGCTGTAGCAGCAGGCATTGATGACCCCAATCATAGTAGTAAAAGTGCGTTGATGATGCTGCCTATTGCCCCGATTGCGATCGCATTTTTCATGATGGATGCGCCTAATAGCTCTCTGAGTATTGCTTTAAGTTACTTGCCATTTACCGCATTTGCCGTTATGCCAGTACGCATGTCATTAGTAGACTTACCTTTTTGGCAACCATTTCTTTCTTTCATACTCAGTGTTGGCTGTTTTTATTACCTGCGTATTTTTGCAGCGCGTATTTTTAAAATGGGGATGAATATGTATGGTAAGGAACCTAGCTTAAAAGCCATGTGGCTGGCTATTTTTAAGTAAATTCAATTGTCGAGGTAGGCTATGCAATCAGCCTACCTATTATATTTAATTAGTGGTTAATTGTTTTACTGTTAATATAATCTGTCAGTGCGAACAACACACCAGAAGCAACAAAAGTAATATGAATAACGACTTTTAAAATTAATTCCTCACTGGTATGCGATGAAGAGCTAATAAACACTTTTAATAACTCCACAGCAGATATAGCAACAATGGCACTAATAAGCTTCATTTTAAGCCCAGAAAAACCAACCTTACCCATCCAAGCTGGCCTATCTTCATGGTTCTCTATATTAAGTTTCGATACAAAATTTTCATAACCACTAAAAATAATTATGAGCAATAACCCACCGAGTAGCGCCGTATCTACTAACGTTAAAATCCCTACTAACAGTTCTTCGTTAGTGGCTGTAAACGTAGCAATGCCCATTAGGTATAACTGTTTAAAAAATTTGATCAGTAATAAAATAACGGCAAATAATAGCCCAACAAAAAAAGGAGCAAGTAACCAACGACCACGAAATATAAATGTTTCTAATACGAGCTCTGCTCTGCCTGCTTGTCGTTTAGGTTTTGTAGTGATTTGACTATCCATTTTGTTCATCATTTTATAAAACGCTGACTTTAACTGAGTTTGTTATTTGATACAAACACTGAAGTGTTTTTCTTTTCGGTATAAATTTCATCTTAACGATAAAAATATTTCGTTTTCCTTTATAACCGTTTCGATTAAGAATTATTTCTCCCACTGAGCACTTCTCTTTGGCTAACAACTTTTATTAGGAATGAATACATGAAAAAAACAATGCTAACCCTTTTAATTGCGCCACTTTTTAGCGTTGTTGCGGCATTTGCTGTCGCAGAAGACGCCGTTGATGCGCCTGAAGAAATAATCCAAGAATTTACAGAGATGTGTATAGATTGGGCAAAAGATGACGATATCAGCGATTCGGAACTCAAAGCCTACGTTTTAAAATGCGTTAATGATGAATTAACAGCTGAAGGCTATAAAAAAGTAACCGACGTAAAAATTTAATTAATTTCGCTTAATCATAAAAAACCGAGATTGCACAAGGGTGTGAATCTCGGTTTTTTTATTGCTCGAATGTACTGATAAAGAGCACCCTAGGTGCTCATATATTACTCGGCAGCTTTTTTAGCGGCCTTTTTTGGGGCTGCTTTCTTAGCTGGTGCCTTTTTAGTGGCTGCTTTCTTTTTAGGTGCGGCTTTTTTCTTTGCCTCTTCAACCCACTTTCCAGCATTATAATGCGCTGTCCAGCCCGTTGCTTTACCTTCAATCTCTGTCATTACGTACTGCTCTTTATTCTTACGGCTATAGCGTACAATCGCTAGATTTCCGTCAGGATCTTTTGCAGGTGCATCCGCTAAGTAATAGAACTTAGGTGAAATACGATCGCGAAAACGATGAAGCTCTTCGACTTTTGGTGCTCGCGTTTCACGTGATTTAGGGAATGTATTTGCAGCTAAGAAAATACCAGCAGCGCCATCACGCAGTACAAAATATGCATCTGATTTTTCACATTCTAGCTCGGGCAATTGCACTGGGTCTTCTTTTGGCGGCGCAGCTTCACCGTTACGCAATAACTTACGTGTGTTTTTACACTCGTCGTTGCTGCAGCCAAAGTATTTACCAAAACGGCCTGATTTAAGTTGCATATCTGAGCCACATTTATCACATTCGATAATGGGTCCGTCATAACCTTTAATTTTAAAGGTTCCTTGCTCAATCACATACCCTTTACAACCTGGGTTATTACCACAAACATGTAATTTACGCGTTTCATCAATTAAGTATGAATCCATTGCCGTTTCACATATTGGGCAACGCTTCATTTGCATTAACGTTTCAGTTTCCACATCTTCAACGTCAGCAGCGACTGCTTCATCACCAGAGACTAAGTTCATTGTGGTGGTACAGCGCTCTTTAGGCGGTAGGTTGTAACCTGTACAGCCTAGGAATACTCCTGTAGAGGCTGTGCGAATACCCATTTTGCGCGCACAGGTTGGGCAATCGATATCGGTTTCGACCATTTCATTTTTACGCATGCCACCATCATCTTCTTCGCCACTAGCGATAGAAAGCTGGGTAGAAAAATCAGCGTAAAACTTATCTAAAACTTGGGTCCAAACACGCTCGCCTTCAGCGATATCATCCAAACGTCCTTCCATTTTTGCAGTAAAGTCGAAGTTCATTAAATCGGTAAAGTTTTCAACTAAACGATCGGTAACTATCTCCCCCATTTTTTCTGCAAAGAAACGACGATTTTCAACACGGACATAACCGCGGTCTTGAATAGTCGAAATAATAGACGCATACGTAGACGGACGCCCAATTCCACGCTTTTCAAGCTCCTTAACTAAACTTGCTTCACTAAAACGCGCTGGCGGCTTAGTAAAGTGCTGCTTAGGGTCTAGCTCGATTAAGGTAAGCACCTCACCTTCTTTCACCGCAGGTAGAGATTGATCTTCTTCATTCTTTTTACGAACTGCAGGTTGAACTCGCGTCCAACCATCAAAGCGAAGTACACGCCCTTTGGCTTTGAGTTGGAACTCATTGGCAGCGACCGTTAACGTAGTGAGGTCGTATTCTGCAGGCACCATTTGGCATGCAACAAATTGACGCCAAATTAGCTCATACAACTTCTTGGCATCAGGGTCAACACCGTCTAAGTGTCCCGATAATACACTAACACTCGAAGGACGAATCGCTTCGTGCGCTTCTTGCGCATTGCCTTTAGAACTGTAGTTTATTGGGTTTTCTGGTAAATATTTATCACCATACTGCTCAGCGACATAATCACGACACATGCCTACAGCGTCTTTTGATAGATTAGTTGAGTCAGTACGCATGTAAGTAATGTAACCGGCCTCATACAAGCGCTGAGCGAGCATCATGGTCTTTTTAACACCATAGCCTAAGCGCGTACTCGCTGCTTGTTGCATGGTGGAAGTAATGAACGGCGCACTTGGTCGACTTTTACTCGGTTTTTCGTCAACACTGATAACTTTATATTCAGCACTTTCTAATGACGATACCGCCGCCATCGTTTGTGCTTCATTTACAGGCTTGAATGGTTTGTCACCCTGCTTGGCAACTTCAAGACGTAATTGGGATTCTGAATTTTTAACATCTGCATGAATGTCCCAAAATTCCTCGGGAATAAATGCTTTAATCTCTCGCTCACGTTCAACTAATAAACGCACAGCAACAGATTGAACACGCCCTGCTGATAAACCACGCGCTACCTTAGCCCATAGTAATGGCGATACCATAAAGCCAACTACACGGTCTAAGAAACGACGGGCTTGTTGGGCATAAACCATGTCAGTATTTAATTCACCGGGTGTCTCGAATGCTTGTTGAATCGCATTCTTAGTGATTTCGTTAAATACAACGCGTTTATATTTCTCAGGCTCACCACCAATAATCTGTTCGAGGTGCCAAGCAATGGCTTCCCCTTCTCTATCCAAATCCGTTGCGAGATAGATTTGATCTGCATTTTCAACGAGCTTTTTTAATTCTTGAACTACTTTTTCTTTACCAGGCAGCACCTCGTAGTGGGGCTCCCAGCCTTTTTCGGGATCAATCCCCATCCGAGCAACTAGGTTT
Organism: Pseudoalteromonas sp. H105; assembly: GCF_001469215.1. GTDB lineage: Bacteria > Pseudomonadota > Gammaproteobacteria > Enterobacterales > Alteromonadaceae > Pseudoalteromonas. The sequence continues at coordinate 307,055 of NZ_LOFH01000001.1, read as the reverse complement.
GTGTAATCTCGCTGCTTTTTATAGGCAGCTTTAACTTCGGGAGACATTTTACGCACTTCAGCTGGTGTTTTTGTCGGCGCAGTTTTAGTTTTGCCAGAACCTGAGGTAGGAAGATCTCGTACATGCCCAATAGAGGACTTGACGATAAAATCGTTTCCTAAATATTTATTAATTGTTTTAGCCTTAGCAGGAGACTCTACAATTACTAGCGATTTGCCCATAGTTGCCTATTTCTAACCAAGTATTTTGAATGTGTTTAGCCCGTTTTGGGCGCGAATATTTATAGGTATATCTACAAACACCAATTGTTACAAGCTTTTAATAGAAACTTTTCTACTTTTAATGATTAATTAAACAATTATTGTGCTTAATTTAGACAAAAGGATGTTTTTTAGTATTTGCAGTGGAATATATAGAATAGAAACAAAAATGCCAACCGAAAGGTTGGCATTTTGATAAAAAGCATAGGCTGTTGTACGCTTAACCAGCATCCCTAATCGCCAATTGCGCTGTTGTTTCCACTTCTTTTGGCGTTGTAAATACGATAGATAAAAAGCCGCTTGTGCTTTTATTAGGTTCAGCTTCACGGCTAATAGATAATGCAATGCCATGCGCAGCTGTTGCGGCACTTTCTAACATAGCAAACCCTGTTGAACCACTGTATTTACCATTATCTGTGCTAATAGCAACCGCTGTACCTGACGGGATTGGGTTGTTATAACGATCTGAGTAATAAAGAGCAAATGATAGTGCTTCAAGTTCATTATTATCACTTGGTGTTAAATCAATCGTTCCTAAATCACAAAAATCAGGTTGTGCTGTTGGCTCTAAAGCAACCACAAGTCCTGTTGCACTCTCGCCTGCAACACCATAAATAGAGTTACAGCTGTCAATATCCAGCCCTAACTGAACCGCATTTGCAGTTAAAATAGTGTTTCCATCGCCATCAAGTATTGGATTATCCTCATCGTCAAGCTCTATCTGAGCTAAGCGAGATGCAAACTGATTTCGCAGTTCAGCTTTTAATACCACAAATCGACTATAAACTTGGCTGCCAGACATGATAATTTCAAATGATTCACGTACATCAACAACATCTTTTGTACACAATGTTTCAAACGTATCACCTGGTGATGGCGATGTTGCCGCTTCGGTGCACAGAAGGCCATTATACTTACCGTCAGCCAATGTGTGCATACCATTGAGGTCTATATCAAAATTTTCCTCAAATTGACCTGCATTGGTATTTTCTGGGCTACATGGATCATTTGCATCCCCTTCCTGACAAAAGCGGGCATCTTGTTCAACTTCTGCAGTTATAGGGTTATAAATTGCAGCTAAACCGTCATATACACCATTTTCGTTGTGATCTACAAACGCTTCAGCTAAGTCATATCCGCTGTAATATTCGTTAGTATCAAAACGGCCATTGCCATTAATGTCAATAAACGACTCTTGACCCTTTGCGGTAACTAATACTGTTGCGCGCCCACCCAATGGAACTCCATTTTCGAATGTCGCTGCATTTAAAATACCTGCCATACAAGGTGCTGCAGTATTAAAATATAGATCACAGTTAATGTTGTTGGTCTTAGGGTTAATCGAACTAATCTGGTTGCCCCATTTAGCGTCTGTAAATGGTTTTGGGTTTTGGCCTCGCCATTGAGCATTACAAGCACCATCAACTGTTCTACATTCAAGCTGTGGATTAAAGGCTGTACCATCTAGGGTACCTACAGCACCACCTTCGGTTGTTAAATAAACGGCAGTACCATCTGGCACTGGGTTATTGAAGTGATCGGCCAAATAAACGGAAATCTCATTTAAATCGCCAATATAATCAAGCGCTTCAATATTTATAATCGCTGAGCCTGCAGTAAAACTATTACCATCAGGTAAACCTGAGCTAATTGACACTAAGTCCGATACAGTTGTTACTTGCTCATCAAGTGCAACAAGTGATAAATCGCCAGTTGGACATGTGGTATTTGGTGCTCTTTCACCTTCATCTTTTAAACACTCAAGGTAAAGGTCTTGCCAACAGGTAACGTTATTTGTTTGTTCTGCTGGTATTTGATCTTCAGGAATATAGCAAGCTTGAACCCGAACAGCCATAGGAACAAAACCAGCGTTTACTTGAACACGAGCTAAACCTTCAGCATCGGTGAAAACACTTGAGTGAGAGAGGCTAATCCCCCCGTTGGTTGAGCTTAAACGAAAGTCCATTCTGTTACTTTGAACTTCTTTCCCTATTTTGTCTTTAAGTTTAAAGGTGATTTCAGATGTTTCTGAGCGCCCTTGTCCACCAGTTCCCTTCAGGGCAATTACTGGTTCGCTTGCGTCTATAAATTCGATTGATTCAATAGGGGCTGTTGATACTGGAATATTAACTGTCGCTATAACCGGTGTTCCACCTGTTAATACATTTGCTCTAACAGTATCACCTTGCGCTGCATTACAGCCATCTGTGCGATAAGTCGCTGTGGCAACACCACTCACACTGGTTGTTGTCGTGTCCATAACCGAGGTATTATTTTGTACACAACCAGAAGTAAATTCCACATCAAGCGGTGATACAACTAAATTACCTGAAGTATCAAATATCTTTACAGTAATGACCGTTGTTGCACCGGCACCTAATGGGATAAATTCACCTTCAATGATGTTACCATCAGCATCAAGCTGATTGTAAAGACCATTATCAATGGTAACGGTTAAATCAGCAGTCGCAATTTCAAATGCTTTTTGATTCGAGGCCGATTTTGATGTGGCTGTTATTTGGCCAGCCCCACTATTCGCACCAGGCTGAAGCTTTAATAGTGCTAAGCCAAAGTTATCGGTGAGTGCTTTACCAGATTCTGGGAGTAAACTACCTAAATCGGTTGTTGTTTCACTTATAATGCCTGCAAAACCATCACCTGAACTGGTATCAGTTACTTTGACTAATACGTCAATCAGCTCTTCAGATGAAAATTGATTTACTTCCGTGCAACCAGAGCTCAAATACGTAGATTCAAGGGAAACCGTATTGCGGTTACTGTCCCATCCTTCATTACACCCTTGCAACAGCTTAACGTCGACATTTGCGACAGCCGTTTCAACTGACGCATCGTCACCGCTTGAGATAAAACCGATTGTTTGTGTTATGCCCACATTTTCTTTCGATGTGTAAGAAGCAACGACTTGGCCTGCGCCTTTTAATAAACCACTGCTGAGGGTTACTTTCGCCTGGCCGTTTTCATTTGTTAGCGCCGTGCCTAATTCTGGCGTAATTTTACCGGTAAAATTAGCTACAAATCGAACAAGCTCTCCCACTAATGGCGCGCCGCTTTGTGTTAATGTGGCTGTTACAATACCTTTATTATCTTTACTAACAGGGTTTTCATCAGTAAACGCAGCACCCGATTGATCCACTATATTAAGCGCGAGGGAAATTGTGCCGTTACCTGTTGCATCGCCTGCCGACGTAAATGCAAATGTGTTTGAATATGTAACTCCATTAAATGTGAAGCGAGCTGTTATTTCTCCCGCACCCGCAACAGAACCAGCTGTGAGCAGTATATGAGCAATGCCATCACTGCCTGTTAATGCAGTACCTGAGCTTGGTGTTAACGAACCAATGCTATCAATCAAAGAGAATGTTATTCTTTGACCTGTAATTAGTGTATCACCTTGTTTTAGCGTTGCTCTAATATCAAGAGGGGCGTCATTAGTAACGCTATTTGAGAGTTGCGTGCCGGTTTCTGTATACCCTTGTAATGTTAGTGTAAATGCTTCTTCCGTGACTTGGTCTTGATCACCACTAGCGCTAAATGCAAAAGAGTCAGAGTATGTCCCGCCATCAATAATAATTGTTGCCGAAACTTCACCTGCTCCTTCAATGGTACCTGCCGTAATATTTATACGTGCAATACCATCGCTGTCAGTAACAGCGGTACCTGATATTGGATCTAATGTTCCTACTCCATCAGATAAGCTAAAGGTAATCCGTTCGCCTGCAACTGCATTATTATTATTTTTGAGTTGCGCTAATATCTGTAAAGAATTACTACTCGTAACCGTGTTAGATTTTTCACCCGTTGATGTGGAGTACCCCTGAACCGCGAGGGTGTAAACAGATGTTTTATCACCGTCTTTTTCAATTGTTCCACCACCGCCACATGCAGTGATTAAAAAACTGAATAGCATAACACTTAGCCATCGCATTAAAGGCATTGACCTCTCCCTAGCGTTTGTTATTAATTATTGAAATAATATATTTACCCAATATTAACCTATATCTGGCACGAAAATCACAACTTTTTAAGACTTTATTTGTTGTTTTTGTTATCACACTTTTTTTTACATATTTATCGATTTTTTCTGTATAAAAATCTGCATGCTGGTAGGCTATGGCAAATTTATAAAAATAGATTGTAACTATGTCGAAAATCCGTTCAATGAGTTTAACTAGCCGTATCATGATTGGTATGTTTCTAGGTGTACTGGTAGGCTTTGCATTTCAGGCTATTTTAGCTGGCGAAGACGATTATCTAATCCCGCTTGGGTTATTCTCTTTGCCAATTAAAAGCTTTTTTGTAGATGGCTTATTTCATATAGGTGGACAAATATTTATTGCAAGTTTAAAAATGCTTGTTGTGCCGCTTGTGTTTGTTTCATTGGTATGTGGTACTTGTAGCCTCAGCGACCCAAAAAAATTAGGTCGCTTAGGTGGTAAATCAATTGGCTTATACCTAATCACTACAGCGATCGCAATCACCGTTGCAATCACGCTTGCATTACTTGTAAACCCAGGTGAAGGCATTAACCTTCCCAGTGAAGCCACCTTCGCAGCAAAAGAAGCACCGACTCTTGCCCAAGTCATTATCGATATGTTTCCGACTAATCCAATTGATGCAATGGCCAGCGGCAATATGTTACAGGTTATTGTGTTTGCATTACTCTTTGGTATTGCAATGGCTTTAAGTGGTGGCGCAGGTAAAAGAGTAGCTGTGGTGTTTGAAGATTTAAACACCGTTATATTAAAACTTGTGACACTATTGATGAATGTAGCGCCGTATGGTGTATTTTGCTTAATGGCTAAACTGTTCACCACCATCGAGCTTAACTTAATTGTTAGTTTGGCCAAGTACTTTGGTGTTGTAGTCGTTGCACTATTTATTCACGCTTTAGTTAATTATTCTGTTTTATTTAAACTATTAACAGGTTTGAACCCGCTTACATTCTTAAAGAAAATGCGCCATGCGTGTTTATTCGCTTTTAGTACATCAAGCTCCAGTGCAACGATGCCTATTACGTTAGAAACAGCAACTAAAAAGCTAGGTGCAAATAATTCTGTCGCTTCTTTCACTGTTCCTCTGGGCGCGACAATTAACATGGACGGCACAGCCATTATGCAAGGTGTTGCCACTGTGTTTATCGCACAAGTTTTCTCTGTTGATTTGACTATTTCAGATTACCTAATGGTTATTCTCACAGCAACATTGGCTTCAGTAGGCACGGCTGGTGTGCCTGGCGTTGGCTTAATTATGTTAGCCATGGTTCTTAACCAAGTTGGTTTGCCTGTAGAAGGGATAGCAATCATCATTGGCGTTGATCGCTTACTCGATATGACCAGAACAGCGGTCAATGTTACGGGTGACTGTATGGTCACCTGTGTTGTAGCAAAGTCTGAAGGTCAATTAGATGAAGCGGTATTTAATGATCCAGATGCTGCAAAGGATTTAGAAGATTATCATAAGTCTACCGATTCATAATGTAGACTTTTGATAAAAAAACCCGCCTTGTTGCGGGTTTTTTATTGGCTAAAATAAAATCACGGGTTCAGACTTTTAAACCGAGAAAGTATAGAAATACCTGCTCTGTTCATCGTGTTGCTCAATCCAATTGCAAACTTATCACTGAGTGATTTTTTCACTTTATAGTGTACTTTATAAATTTGACATGATTGCTGATGCGCTAAAAGCGTGTCATCACTGGTCTCTATTTTATCAACAAGCCCTTTTTCAATCGCTTGAGTTGCAAACCAATGCTCTCCTGTTGCAACGCTATTAATCTCTAAACTCGGTCGCTGTGTACTAACAAATGATTTAAATAAGTCATGTGTATGCTCTATTTCATCACGAAACTTTTCACGTGCCTTATCGGTATTTTCTCCAAACAAGGTCAGTGTACGCTTGAACTCGCCTGCCGTAATTTGTTCAAAATCTATATCGTTCTTCTTTAAAATTTTATTAAAGTTTGGTATTTGAGCAATCACACCAATCGAACCAACAATAGCAAATGGTGCGGCTACAATTGTATCTGCAACACACGCCATCATATAACCACCACTTGCAGCAACCTTGTCAATTGATACGGTTAAATGAATACCCTTACTTTTCAAACGTTGTAATTGTGACGCGGCTAAACCATAACCGTGAACAACACCGCCTCCACTTTCAAGCCTAACAAGTACCTTATCAAGCTTAGGATCAGCAATTGAAATGATTGCTGTGACTTCTTCTCGTAGACTATCAACTTCATGCGCATCCATACTGCCAATAAAGTCAATCACGTATAAACGAGGCTTGGTCACCTCGTCATCACTTTGTTCCTTTGCATGCGTTTTCTGTGCTTTGTGATGCGCTTTAAGTGCTTTTTTTGAAAGTGTATTTTCAAGAAAACTTGAATTTAACTCATCAAGCTGTTCTGACACATCTTCAATATCTATTTCACCTTTTTTTGCCTTAGGCTTGACTGCTGTGGCAACAACAATGATAGCAATTGCTCCAATCGCTATAACAAAAGTAACTGTTTTTGCTAAAAATAAACCGTACTCGTAAAGAAATTCCAACGCTCATCTCCAAAATAAATTTTCCCTAATTTAACCGAACTTGAACTAACATGCCAATCAAACACAAAAAAGCCACTTTTCAGTGGCTTTTTATTGGTTGGATTAAATTATGTTTAGTTGGTTACAACATCTGTGTTTGTAATTAATAGAGCTTTACCACGCGTAGCCAAGTAACTTGCAATTTGTAATTGCATCTCAGTCGTAGCAGCAGCACTGCCTTCAACTGTTGCACCAGAACCTTGTGCTGGAGTTGGTGTTAGCACAGAGCTATGATGACCTTTAGTAAACTGCACTAAGTAACTCATACCGTCATCCGTAGGTGCTTGTGACTGTGCTACTGTCGCCAGCCCCATCAGTTTAGCTAGTGGTAATGAACCGGCTATTGGGTTAATTGATGTCGTTGGAGGAATAACTTGGTCCTGTTTATTACCTTCGCCATCCCCTACCACCACATTCATATAAACTGGTGTGCCAAGTGCATTAACAGCGGCTGCGTAATTGGTTGGATCACCACTATCTAACGCTGTTTGAGATGCAAACGCAAACTGTGTCATAACGCCTTCGATGTTTGCAAGTTTTGCAGTCTCACCAGCCACAGTTAACGACGTTACATATTCATTATAGGCACAGCTGATGTAAGCCTGTTGATTTGCAGCTAATGCACCACAATTAGATACTGCTTCATTTGACATATAGCTAACAAATTCAGCCGATTCTGTCGTACCTGCAGACGCTAAAACAGAACCCTGAACAAATGGTCCAAAGCTAGCTGACTCTAGTAAGAAACTGGCTAAACCACCACCACCACTTGCCAATGCAACAGAATTCACTTTGAATAATGGATCGACTTGATCAGCGAGCGGGCTATTCGCTTGGCTAATAAAAGCAGGTGCCACAACTGAACCCAATGAGTGACCAATGAATGAAACATCCATCGTATTTAAAGATGTATCATTGATGAAGTTAAGACCAAGACGTAAGCCTAATAGATCAGCTGAAGACTGTCTTAAATTATCTCGTGCAACAAGCAATGATTGAAGATTCATATACGCAAGAACTGAGCCTGTGCTTGCGTTAAAATCATCGGTGCCGTCACCATCAACATCAATACCACGTTCACCATGAACAGGATGGTCAATTGCAACTGTTGCAAAACCTTGCATCGACAAAGCAGCCGTTAGTGCAAGCATGTCTTCTTTTTTAGACGTAATGCCATGCTGCATAATAACAACGGGCCAACCGCCTTCAGGCATTACCAACTCATCCATGCCTAATTGAGCACGGATCCCATTCAAAACAGGTAAAATTGGTTTAGTTACTTGAACTGGCACATTTGCCATGCTTTGTACTTTTGGTATTGAATTATACTTTGTTAAATGCTTTGTGCTATCTAAGCCTAAATCACGCAAACGGCCTTCACTCAACGCAGCACACGTGCCGTCATTAACTGAAATTGGTTCATTTGGAAAAGCATCACCTGCAGCCGCTTTATACCCTAAAACAGCCACAGCGTTATCACACATACCTTGCCAATATGTATCAGCTAGGTCTGAAATTTCTTTACCTGTCGGTGTTGCCAAATACATTGGTAGCATCACACCACCTTTTTGATATTGCACACCAGAAAACACTGGCGATAAACCCGTAATTCCTTGAGAAGCAAAAACTTGAGTAACATTCAGCATTGGTTGCTCAGGCACTTGAACTGCAGGCGTTGGTAAACTCGGTTGAGCTAAACTTGCCGCCAGTAACGATTTGATTGTACTTAGCACAGGTCCTGCTGATTGAATGGTCATTGCAGCAGAGTATATGATCTCATCTTTTGTAATGCCGCCACCCGATACAACCGTATTTTCATAGCTGTTCACTGCTCCTTGAAGCGCAAGTTGCGACGCGGTAACCAATGGCGCTTCTTGTTTAACTAGCCCATAAGTTGAAGATGGTTCAATTGAACGACCAAGTGAGTCCTTTAAACTGGTAGTTAAGACATTTATATATGAACTGCCAGCCTTGAATGGTTTCAATGGAATAACAGCAACACCATTACCACTTGGTTTAGTAATAAAGTCAACACCAAAGCTTAACTCACCGACTAATTTACAGGCAGTACCTGCAGGTGCTTGTGAGCATTCTGCATCAGTTAAGCTTGCACCCATAATTACTTCAAAAATACGAACAGCGCCCGGTACTGAAGCCGAAGCTGGATCTAGGCTAATACCTTCTGGTACATCACTGCTGACAAATGAAGGCATGACTAAATCAATTTTATAAGGAACTTGGCTTGACCAACCATCTAGTGCACCAAGTGCTAATGATGGATTAGCATAAGCATTACGAGGAACGGACACACCGTCATCATCAAGTTCACCAGGAATGTTTAGCGTGCCATCTTTTGTACCACTCATTAATAAGTCATTTGGTACAGAAATAACACCATTTGAGGGATCAAAGCTGACAGTGGCAGTAGGTATGATCGGTGGCGTATCGTTTTTAATATCTTCTAACGTTTCACCGCCGCCACAACCAGTTAGTACAGCTGTAATTGAGAGTGAGAGTAGCATTTTTTTCATATGATTTGCTCCGCGCATAATCTTATTTTTATTGTGTGTTCAGTTGTATAAGTATAGTTAATGTTTCAAATATAATGCCAAAGTTACAGTCATAAAATCGTTAAAATATTGTAATAAGTTTATTAATGAGACATTAGACCAGTTAAAGTTAACGTAAAGTTTCAACTTTCGCCACCTAATTTTACAATAAATTCGATAACTTGGTGTTTTGCTATGTTAAAATCACAAAAATTGATTCTTTGGGTACTCTATTATGCAAACTTACAAAGCCGCCGAGAACGCGCTGCAAGACAAAGTAATTCTGATAACTGGTGCAGGTGATGGTATAGGCCGGGTCGCTGCCATAACCTATGCTAAGCATGGAGCAACGGTTATTCTTCTTGGTAAAACCACGCAAAAACTTGAATGTGTCTATGATGAGATTGTTGCGCTTGGCTACCCTAAACCAGCTATTGTTCCAATGGATTTAAAAGGGGCTACAAAACAAAATTTCCGTGATTTAGGCGCCACTATAGAACAGCAATTCGGAAAATTAGACGGCCTACTAAATAACGCTGGGATCATTGGCGCACTCGGTCCATTAGAACATTTTTGTGCATCTACATTTGACAACATAATGAAAGTAAATGTTACGGCGCAAGCAATGATAACTAAATACATGTTTCCTGTTCTTCGTAAGTCACCCAATGCCTCCATTATATTTACGTCTTCAGGTGTGGGCCGAGAAGGGAGAGAGTTTTGGGGTGCCTATGCCATTTCGAAATTTGCTGTAGAAGGCATGATGCAAACATGGGCAGCAGAAGTAGGTAAAACAAACATTCGTATTAATTGCATTAACCCAGGTGCAACGCGAACCACTATGCGAGCCACTGCATACCCAGGAGAAGATCGCGATAAACTGGCCACCCCTGAGGATTTAATGCCGACTTACCTTTATTTAATGAGTGATGATTCTAAAGAAATTAATGGACAGTCTTTGGATGCACAAGTTAAAAAGCCTGCATGATAAATTAGATCTAAAAAGCCGCTATAAAGCGGCTTTGATATTTGATAGTTTACTACTTAACGGCGTTTAGTTTGCTTCACGCGGTTATTGTGCTTTTTAACAGCCTTGCGGATCTGGTTTATTTTTGCACGTTTGTCTTTGCGTTTTTCAGGCATGACAGAAAGCTTAGTTTGCGTTTCACGGCCTAGTTTTACCGTTTTACGTAAATAGTTAACCGTTTCTAAATCTAATTCACTCCAACCGCCTTGAGGTAAACGCTTATCAAGCTCTAATTTACCGTAACGAATACGTATCAACCTTGAAACATCAACATCTTGTGATTGCCACAAACGGCGTACTTCTCGGTTACGACCTTCAGTCAGTGTTACGTTGTACCAACGATTAATACCTTCACCACCCAATGGTTTGATATTCAAAAATTTGGCAACACCATCTTCAAGCTCTACACCTTTGGTTAAGTTCTTGATTGTTTCATTGGTAACTTCACCAAATACTCGTGCTGAATACTCACGTTCAACTTCGTAGCTAGGGTGCATCAAACGATTTGCTAATTCACCATCATTGGTAAACAACATTAAACCTGCTGTATTAATATCTAATCGACCTACCGCTATCCATCGTTCACCATCAATACGGGGTAAACGGTCGAAAACAGTGCGTCGCCCTTCAGGATCTTTACGCGTACATAGCTCTCCTTCAGGTTTGTTATACATAATAACGCGGCAGATACGTTCTGCTTTTTCTTCAATTTTTACCGTGTGGCCGTCAACACGAATTTGGTCTGTTTCTTCAACACGGTCACCCAATTTTGCCACTTTACCATTTACACTCACGCGATTTGCGTCAATGTATTTTTCCATTTCGCGGCGCGAACCCACACCTGCTCTTGCTAGTACTTTTTGTAACTTTTCACCTTGTATACTCATTCGGATAGTTCTCTCACAGAAGGATCACTCAATAACTGGTCTATCTTATTTGTCTGCTGTGTTGGCAGATCAGGTAAGTTATCCAGATCAGTTAACGAAAAATAATCTAAAAATTGTTTTGTTGTCGCATAAAGGGCTGGTTTTCCAGGCACTTCTTTAAAGCCGACCACATGGACCCAATCTCTTTCGAGAAGGGATTTTATTATACCAGAGCCAACAGCCACACCACGTACTTGCTCTATTTCACCACGCGTTATTGGTTGGCGATAAGCAATTAAAGACAACGTTTCTAATAATGCGCGTGAATATTTAGGGGCACGTTCTTGGAATAAGTTATTTAACCAAGGGGCAAGACTTTCACATGCTTGAAAACGGTACCCATTGCCCACTTCCACCAAACGAATTCCTCGCGTTTGATAATGTACTTGGATCTGCTCTATCGCTTGATTTACACGTGCCATCGAGACACTTAAGTCAGTTAATACAGTGTCTTTAATGTAGCGCTTATTTAATGGTTTTGGTGCAACAAATATCGCCGCTTCAATGATTTCAATGAGCTGTTCATCACTTAATCGTTTTGTCGCCATTTATAAAGCCATCAATTGTTATGTGTGGTTCTGATTAACCACCCATTATGACAGATCACGCCAAAGGTTGGAAAAATTATTATCTAAAAAGGCAAAATAATAATCGTTGCCCGTGCTTACCATATCTGACTGCTTCAATGTCAGATACAGCATTAAAAGTATTTAAACGCTACATTAAACACGTACTAGTTTATAGTTGTATTTAACGGTGTATTCTCGAGAATGAGCGAGCTGGGTGAATTTAACCCACAAAAAAAGCGCTACTTTAGCGCTTTTTATTCAAACTAAGCTATTAAATAGCCGCGTTTTGGTAACGCTTAACAAAATCAGTAACAACTTCACCATTACAACGAAGTGAATTTAGGTTACCAATTTTTGCACGCACTGGCTCAAGGCCTTTTTTCACTGCAGTAATACACAATTGCGTTTCTGTTTGATCGTTTTCAGCAAACACTTCTATCAACTTTACATCACGGTTTTTCATTTCAACTTTTTTTGCAATTGAACGAATATCTTCACCATTACACAATATGCTTTGTGAATAACGAGATAAGAAAATACCATGCTTTGACGCTACTTTACGCGCAACAGAGAAACCTTCGTTTGCACTAATTGAGCACAATTTTGATTCAATTTTCTTATCTGCACTGAAGTACTCAGCAGCTTGAGTAACGTGTGAGAATGATACTGTTGCAACGAAAATAGCTAAAAGTTGTTTTTTCATGATTTACCTGTATTGAATTGTATTGAACGGGTGAATTTCGTGCATTATATATACACAAAAACACAAATCAACTGAATAATTCATTTAATATACTATTTAATGAGAGGTTAACAATGTTTAATAATTAATCATCATTTGTACAACAATAAACCAACTTTTAGTAATGAATAAGCACATGTATCGCACACGATTTGATGATAGAATTTAATGATAAATATTCTTTTTTTAGGCCAACAATATGAAAGTCATTTCATTTAATATTAATGGGCTTCGTGCTCGCCTTCATCAGCTTCAAGCAATCATTGATAAACATCAACCAGATGTTATCGGCTTACAAGAAATCAAAGTCCATGATGAGGCTTTCCCACTCGATGATGTTCAAAAAATGGGCTATCACGTCTATTTTCATGGCCAGAAAGCACATTATGGTGTCGCGATGTTATGTAAAAGTGAGCCAAAGTCGGTTTTGAAAGGGTTTACTACAGACACTGATGACCACCAAAAACGAATGATTTCAGTAACGCTTACACAAGAAAATGGCCGTGATCTAACAGTGATGAATGGTTATTTCCCGCAAGGTGACAATATTAATCACGAAACCAAGTTTCCATACAAAAAGCAATTTTACCAAGATTTAATGACGCACCTTAATAACAACCATCGAAATAATGAGGACGTTATTGTGATGGGTGATATTAATATATCGCCTACAGATTTAGATATCGGTATTGGTGAACCAAATAAGAAACGCTGGTTAAAAACAGGAAAGTGTTCGTTTCAACCCATTGAGCGACAATGGCTTGCAACATTGCTTGATTGGGGATTTAAAGATACCTTCCGTGAACTTAACCCTGACACAACAGATCAATATTCATGGTTTGATTATCGCTCTAAAGGCTTTGATGATAATCGTGGCCTGCGCATAGATGTGGTCCTTGCAACACCTTCTTTAGCCGCTCGTTGCATAGATACGGGAATAGATTATGAATTAAGAGGGATTGAAAAGCCCTCAGATCATGCGCCTATTTGGTCTACGTTCTCTCAATAGTATGTTAACTAATCCCAACACTCTCTCGCTGGTTAGTCAAAACATGCAACTGAGCCTGTGGTTCGTTGTTGGGGTTGTTGTGTGGCTGGGATTTAGTAAACACTATTTTAGTAGCCTATTTACCCAGCCCGCTCGGCAAATTGGCGTGCTCTCTTGTGCTTTAATTTTTACTACTTTATGGCAAATTAGAGCGGGAATATTACCTGGCCTTGAACTGCATATTCTTGGTGCTACAGCCATTACCTTAGTGATAGGTTGGCGTTTTGCTTTATTGAGTGCAATGCTTGCGAGTTTATTGCTCGTTGTTTTTTCACAATTACCCATTTCACTATTTAGCTTACATTTATTGTTCACTGGCTTTTTACCAATACTTATTAGCTACGGCATATTTGTCATTTGCTACAACCTATTGCCCCGACATTTTTTTATTTATATTTTCGTATGCAGCTTTCTATGTGCCGCACTTGTCAGCTGCCTGAAAATAGTAAGTCTGAGTGCTTTCCATTATTTTAATGGTACGTACGATTGGTATGAGTTATCAGAAAATTACATGTACCTATGTGCAATTATTTGGTTTCCCGAAGCCATGCTAAACGGCATGGCTATATCGCTACTTATTACTTATCGCCCACACTGGGTGAAAACCTTTTACGACAAGGACTACCTAGACTCATGAGTCTCGCTTATCAGTGCCCCCTTTGCAAACACACTTTATACTCAGATATGAACACATTGACGTGTACTAACAATCATCGTTTTGATTATGCTAAAGAAGGCTATATCAATTTGCTCCCTGTGCAACAGAAAAATTCAAAGCAGCCAGGTGACAATCTTGACATGGTACAAGCAAGACGTGCTTTTTTAACGACTGGACACTACCGGTTTCTGCAACAAAAAGTGGCTGAACTTGTTGCCTCGGTCAACCCTGAAAACGTTATTGATTTAGGGTGTGGTGAAGGGTTTTACACACAAGCAATCGCGAGTCTTGCTAATGCAAATGTATACGGCTTAGACATTTCAAAATCTGCGGTAAAATATGCAGCAAAGCGCTATAAAACATGTAATTTTAGTGTCGCATCGATAAGCCATGCCCCTTTTGCTGACAATGAAGCAAATGTGTTAGTCAGTATTTTTGCACCTTTATTTGAACAAGAGCTTAACCGACTCCTCACACGCCATGGTTCATTAATAGTGGCAAGCCCTGGCCCATGGCACTTGAAAGAACTAAAGCAGTATATTTATAAAGAGGTAAACGACCACTCACCAATAGATGTTCCTGCTCACTTTGAGTTAGTTGCACAGGATTTAATAGAACAGAAGGTGGAGCTCAACTTCACTGACGTGAAAAACTTAATTACTATGACACCGTTTGCGTGGAAATTTAGACCTGAACACTGGCAGATGCTAGAACAACAAGGTGAGCACACCGTCACCTTGTCGTTTTATGTTAGCCACTTTAAAAAAATGTGACTAGAGATTTTCTTTTGTAAACGCACGATCCATCTTTTCAAACATGTCCGTTAAAAGACGTGCCAAATCAACATAACGTGGTTTGTTTTTGATTAAAGAGCCTTCATACCCATTGGCCACCATTTTAGTATGGAGCTCTTTAAACCAATGTTCTGTCGCGGGCTCTAAATTTGTTTCTGCTCGCTTTCCTAACCACAGCAATCCTTGCAATGGGAGCGATAAGAAAAATAGCGCAATAGCAATTGCTTGAGGTAAGAAATCACTGCCAAGGTAATTGATCTGCATAAACAATGTGATCATGGCCAGTATTGGCATTACGGTAATTGCTAATTCCGTTGCTTTAATAACTTTAAATTCTGCAAATAATGGGGCTAGCTCTTTGCGCATAGGCCAACTTTTTGCGTATTCTCGACCAGTTTGGACTTGTGACATCACACTGTTTTGCATCATAACTCCTCGGTGTCGCTGGTTTAACGGTTTAACTCTACGAGTGTACCATACTCAAAACGACATTCCTTTGTAAAATCTAATTGCTTGTTAACCTAGCTAAAGCTTGAGTTTAATCAAGGTTATGGCTAACGTTAAATGTATAAATGCGTTAAAATATACAGGCATTAAATCAACTAGACTTTAGTTTAATCATAGTTGGTAATCGGCAGATTACTATTTATCTTTAACCTACTTATTGTGACGCTCTTGTGTTTATTCAATGCGCTAGGTTAATGCGCACTTACTGTTATAGCCAAAATGAGACCTATTTATGCCTTTGCTACCAAATTCCTCACACCATGTACTAGTGCTTAATTGTGGCAGTTCCAGCCTAAAATTTGCAATTATTGATGCAAATTCTGCTAATGAAATTATTTCAGGCCTTGCTGAACGTCTCGGATCAGACACACCTTCTATTAAGTATAAGTATCAGGGTAAAAAGACCGTGTTAGATCTTGCAAGCGGGCAAGCTCACGCTAAAGCAATAGATACTCTGGTAAACCTTGTTAAAGATCACAATTTAGCTGACAATTTAATTGCTGTAGGACACCGTGTTGTGCACGGTGGGGAACATTTTACAAAATCAGTGCTCATTGATCAGTCTGTTATCGATGGAATAACTCAATCGGCTACACTCGCCCCCTTGCATGGCAAAGCGAATTTACTCGGCATTGAAGCAGCTAAAGCTTCATTTAAAGGGCTTCCACAAATAGCCGTCTTTGACACTGCCTTTCATCAATCAATGGATAAAGTCGCGTATTTGTATGCGTTACCTTATAAACTTTATACACAACATGGTGTTAGGCGCTATGGATTTCATGGAACCAGCCATTATTACGTCGCCACACAAACAGCTGAACTATTAAATAAGCCACTAGCGCACAGTAATTTTATCAGTGCACATTTAGGTAACGGCTGTTCAGTATGCGCAATAAAAAATGGTAAAAGTGTTGATACCAGTATGGGGTTAACACCACTAGAAGGTTTAATAATGGGAACTCGCAGTGGTGATATAGACCCGGGCTTGTTTAACTTTTTAACCACGCAATTAGACTACACAGCTAAACAAATTGATGATTTGCTCAATAAGGATAGTGGGTTATTGGGTATTAGTGAACTCTCAAACGACTGCCGTACAATTGAAGAAGCAGCCCTTGCTGGAAATGAAAGAGCTAACCTTGCGCTGGACATGTTTTGCTATCGGCTTGCAAAGCAAATAGCCGCATTTATGGTGCCTCTGCAACGATTGGATGCACTTATTTTTACCGGGGGAATTGGTGAAAACTCAGATCTAATTCGCAGTAAAGTAATTAAACAACTAGCCTTTTTAGGCCTTGATTGCGATATCCAAGCAAACTTAGATGCACGCTTTGGTAGCCAAGGTATCATCAGTTCTGAGAATGCAAATACAACAGCCGTTGTTATGCCCACAAATGAAGAGTGGGTAATAGCCCAAGATGCAGCAAACATCGCACAGGAGCAATAAAATGGCCCGTAGAATAATGTTAGTGCCTATTTCGACGGGTGTTGGTTTAACATCAGTGTCTGTAGGGTTAGTTCGTGCACTTGAGCAAAAAGCAGTAAAAGTGAATTTTTTTAAACCCATTGCCCAACCTCGCTCTGGAGAAACCGGCCCTGAGAAATCAACTCAAATCGTCACGCAAGGCTCTCCAATCACCCCTCCGGCTCCTTTTGCACTTGATTATGCAGAGCAAATGATTGGTGATGGAAAAGGTGATGATCTATTAGAAGAAATTGTTGAGCGGTTCGAAAACACCATCAGTAATGATGAAGTTGCCATCATAGAGGGAATGGTCCCCACTCGTCGCCAACCTTATGCAGGGCGTGTAAATCGTGAGATTGCACAAACCTTAGGGGCTGAAATTGTATTTATATTAACCCCAGGTAATGATAGTAACGATCAAATAGAAGATAAGTTAGAAATAGCAGCTGGGTATTATGGCGGTGTTGGTCATGCAAGGGTGCTTGGATGTATCTTTAACAAAGTAAACGCCCCGCTAGATGATGAAGGGCGAGCTCGCGCAGATTTAGTTGATTCTCACAACCCTGAGGCGCTAGAAAACGAAGTCAATCGTTTAGCCTCATTGCCTTTATTTAGAAAGCACCCATTTATGTTACTTGGCTCAATACCATGGGATTTTGAATTAGTTGCACCTAGGGTAAAGGATTTAAGTGCATATTTAAAAGCCGATGTATTGAACGAAGGTGACATGGCCCATAGGCGACTACGACGCGTTACTTTTTGTGCACGTACAGTATCGAATATACTTAATCATTTTACTCCTGGCGCGTTACTTGTGACCCCAGGTGATCGGTCTGATGTGCTGGTCGCTGCTTGTCTATCGGCAATGAATGGCACTAAAATAGGCGCGATTCTACTCACGGGTGGCTTTAAACCTGAACCACGCATTATGACATTGTGCGAACAAGCCATGGCGACGGGTTTACCTATATTGTGTACCCAAGCTGATACTTGGCGTACATCACTTTTATTGCATAACTTCAATATGGAAGTACCGTGTGATGACATTCAGCGTATTGATAAAGTTAAGCATCATAATGCCAGCTTCATCGATTCCGACTGGTTAGATACGCTTGCTAAAAGTGTTGGAAAAACACGTAAAATGTCGCCACCTGCTTTTAGGTATTTACTCACAGATAAAGCACGTCATGCCAATAAAACGGTTGTATTGCCTGAGGGGAACGAGCCTCGTACCATTAAAGCAGCAGCAATTTGCGGCATACGTGGTATTGCAAAAACTGTTTTATTAGGTGATAAAGAAGAGATTCTCCGCATTGCGATGCAACAAGGTGTTGAACTTAATGAAAACGTAACAATTGTTGAGCCTCAATTCGTGCTACAAGACTATGTTGCTCCTATGGTAGACATACGAAAAACGAAAGGGCTAACCGAGGTTGTAGCTCTGGAGCAATTACAAGATAATGTCGTCCTTGGTACAATGATGCTAGAGCAAGGCGTTGTTGATGGTTTGGTCTCCGGTGCGGTTAATACAACTGCAAACACCATAAGGCCGCCACTCCAATTGATTAAAACAGCACCGGGCTCTTCATTAGTGTCTTCTGTATTTTTCATGCTGTTACCAGATCAAGTACTTGTCTACGGTGATTGCGCCATTAACCCAGACCCTACAGCAGAACAACTCGCGGACATTGCTATTCAATCAGCGGACTCCGCAGCGGCATTTGGTATTGAGCCTCGTGTTGCGATGATAAGCTACAGTACAGGCACTTCAGGTACTGGGGCTGATGTTGAAAAAGTGCGTGAAGCAACCAAATTAGCCCAACAAAAACGTCCAGACCTTATCATTGACGGCCCACTGCAATACGATGCCGCTATTATGGAAAATGTAGCGTTGAAGAAAGCACCTAATAGCCCCGTTGCAGGGAAAGCCACAGTGTTTATTTTTCCGGATTTGAACACTGGTAATACAACTTACAAAGCTGTACAACGAAGTGCTGACTTAATTAGTATAGGGCCCATGTTACAAGGAATGCGAAAGCCGGTGAATGATTTAAGCCGTGGTGCATTAGTGGATGATATCGTCTACACCATTGCACTGACAGCAATCCAAGCCGAACAAGTTGCTAATCTCAAGTAATCTGTATGTGTAAAGTAAGCCCTACGCTTACTTTACATTTCATTCGTTGTTTATCTACCCAATAAAATAAGAATTTTAAAATTAATGAGTTACAGTGGTTATACCTATCTAACCCCATTGTTATCCACAGAAACTGTGGACAAGATTGCGCTTTTATTCAGTGCTTTTTAGCTATACTATTCAATACATAAAAGTTGAATTTTAATAAGGGTCTATAATGTCAAAGCAAACATTACAACTCCATAGTACCGTATTTACAATACACAGCCTTGATGTTGATAGCCCTATTCCAAACGATTTGTTTAAACAACATATTTTTTTCATTTCTAAAACACATGATGAACTGTCTATTGTATGCCCAAGTAGTTTTAATATTGATAGTTTGGATGCCGAACATAACTGGCTTGCCTTGGAAGTGGTCGGTCCGTTAGGTTTTTCACTCACCGGTATTATGGCAAATATATCTGGCGTATTAGCCAGTGCCAGTATTTCAATTTTTGCACTCTCTACCTACGACACAGATTATGTATTGGTCAAGAAACAACGTATTGATGACGCCATTAAAACATTAAAAAAAGATGGTTATACTGTGCTCAAAGAGCCAATCTAATAATGAAAAATATTGATATTACCTTTTCACCAAAAGCACAAACTGATCGCACTAATCTACACATTACCAGCCCATTTACAGGTAAAGTGAGACCACTGTGTGAACACCCTGAACCTTTTTTCAAATTCGGCACACTGGGTCCAGGCATCATCGTTGAGTTAACAAGCCACAAAGTGCTAGCACCTTTCGATGGTGTGCTAATTCAAGTAAAAAATGCAGGTACGGAGTTTGTATTACAAGCAAAAAACGGCCTTAAAATACTGATTAACTTACATATTGATCAAGAAATCGATATGTTACATACACACATAGCCCAATTAAATGGGAGTAAAATTGTCAGAGGGCAACGACTTGCCTATTTTGATCTGCGCAACCTAAATACCCCACTTTTAGCCACTCTTGTTCTATTAAATGGGCATCAATTGACCCCTATCCATTACTCCCTATCTCATGTGAGCGCAGGGATAGACACTTTATTAACGTTAACCAAGAAGAAATAATATGACGACTCTTTACGGCATTAGCAATTGCGACACAATTAAAAAAGCTAAAAAATATTTAACTGATAATAATATCGAATTTTCATTCCATGATTATCGTAAAGACGGCATTTCGAAAGAAATGATTACCACATTTTCACAACACATTGACTGGGAAGATCTTCTAAATAAGCGAGGCACTACTTATCGTCAACTAACGGAAGAACAAAAGCAAACGCTTAATAAAGACAATACACTCGCTTTATTAGTTGAACACCCTGCGATGATCAAGCGCCCTGTTTTGATTCATGCAAATTCGTACTATTTGGGCTTTAAAGCACCACAATATGATGAGATTTTTTCAGTATGAATCATCCTGTCATTGAATTAGCGCAAGCACTCATACAACGTCGCTCAGTAACCCCTGAAGACGCTGATTGTCAACCAATGATGAATCAGCGCTTGCAAGCTATAGGTTTTAATATTGAGTCTATGTTTTTTACCGACACGCTCAACACCTGGGCCCGCAAGGGAAATACTTCACCACACTTTTGCTTTGCTGGCCACACTGATGTTGTGCCAACTGGACCAGAAAAAGACTGGCAATATCCACCGTTTTCAGGCCTGATTGAAGATGGCATGCTACATGGTCGTGGTGCTGCAGATATGAAAGGGTCTTTAGCTGCAATGATTGTCGCAACAGAACGCTTCATTGCAAAGCATCCTGATCACAAAGGTTCTATATCCTTTCTAATAACGTCTGACGAAGAAGGTCCATTCATCAATGGTACAACGCGTGTTATTGATACATTGGAAGAACGCAACGAGAAAATTGATATGTGCCTTGTTGGTGAGCCATCTTCTAGAAATGCGCTTGGTGATGTAGTCAAAAATGGGCGACGCGGTTCATTAACCGGTTTTTTAACGGTAAAAGGGATACAAGGTCATGTTGCCTACCCTCACCTAGCTAAAAACCCAATTCACCTAGCGGCTCCTGCACTGTCACAATTGAGCCAAACGCAATGGGATACGGGTAACGAATTTTTCCCCGCAACAAGCTTTCAAGTATCAAACATTAATGGTGGAACAGGTGCTGGTAATGTAATTCCAGGTGAGCTTGAAATTCAATTTAATTTTCGATTCAGTACCGAAGTCACGCATCAACAGTTACAACAGCAAGTCAATGAAATACTGCAACAACACGATTTTGATTACGAGTTAAAATGGATTGTGAATGGACAACCCTTTATCACTGAAGGTGGCCCTTTGATTGAAGCCACCACAGCTGCAATTAAGAATGTAACAGGCCGTGATACTGTACTTGAAACATCAGGCGGTACTTCAGATGGGCGTTTTATTGCTCAAACAGGCGCTAAAGTAATAGAACTTGGCCCGCGTAACGAAACAATTCATAAAGTGAATGAATGTGTCAGTACCGATGACCTGATTGAATTAAGTGAAATTTACGAGCAAATTTTAGAGCAACTTCTAACATGACAATGCGCTCTCTTACTCCCTCACAATTAATTGCATGTGCAACCGGTTGCAGTGATGATCACTTAATAGATATTGGCCGCCACCGTGTGCATGCACAGATTGCTGATGATTTTAAAGCATTGCAACAAGCAGCAAAAAAAGCCGGCTTTTCGTTGGCTATTGCATCAAGTTTTAGAGATTTCAACAGACAAAGTGCCATTTGGAATGCGAAGTTTTCTGGAAAACGGCCTGTTTTTAATAAACAACAAGTCGCTATCGATTTATCAACGTTAACCGATATTGATAAATGCCATGCCATATTACTTTATAGCGCGCTGCCTGGCGCTAGTCGTCATCACTTGGGAACTGATATTGATGTATATGATGAAGCCGCGATAGCTGCTGATTATGAACTACAACTAAACCCACACGAGTATAGCGAGACAGGTCCATTTGCTCTGTTAACGGCATGGCTCGATAACAATTTAAAAGCATACGGTTTTTATCGCCCTTATCAAGACGACCTTGGAGGTGTCTCCCCTGAGCCTTGGCATATTAGTCACATAAAACAATCACAGATTATGTGTAGCCAAATAACCTTAGAGGTGATTGAAAATCAAATAAAATGCAGCGATTTACTGGGTAAAGAAGCAATCGTAAAACATTTGCCCACCCTATTTAATCGCTATGTAACTAATGTTGCGCCGATGCCGATTTAGCCTTTAAAAAAACCAGTACAGCGCCAAGTATTACGGCGCTTGCAATTATAAAATGCAATGTGACGTTTTCATTTAAAAAGATGACACCCGCGATAGTAGCGATGACCGGCACTAATAATTGGATAACTGCAGCTTGGCTACTTTTTAATAATGGCATTGCAACATACCACAGACTGTAACCTAGACCTGATGCAAGGCTACCTGAGAGTACAGCCAATAAAATTCCCTCCCAACTAATACCTGACAATGCACTAAAACCTACAATAAGCATCACAGGAACAATAAATAAGCTTCTAAAAAAATTTAACGCTGTCGCTTTAAGCGGTGCCTTACATGCTTTACCACGTATACTGTATATGCCCCACGCTATGCCACTAAGCATCATTAATAAACCCGGTATCAATGAAGGTGCCTTTGTGGAGGGCATCATTAAATAGATGAAACCACCTAAAGCAATTAGGAATGCTAGCCATTGCACATTAGAGAGCCGTTCTTTTGAAAATACTCCCCAGCTGATCATTGTTAGTTGTACCGCAGAGAATAAAATGAGTGCACCAGTTCCTGTATCAAGATCGACATAAGCAATAGAAAAACAAAGCGCATAAACCACCAAACTCAAACTACTTCGCCAACTCCCTTGTTCGTCACGAACGTCATTATTTGAGCTGGCTTTACTATAAGTACTAATAAATAAAATAAATCCTAGACACATCGCACCACTTACCAAACGTAACCCTGTGAAATTCCATGCATCTATATGCCCATTTACAAGTGCTAATCGACACAGTAAAGAATTTGCTGCAAAAGCGATAAGTGCAAATAAAGTATAGAGCGTTACTTTCAATTTATTTCCTTTGATGGGTGTACTGATTCAAACAACATCTACATTATTTACAGTCATGAAGGCTTACTATGACTTTCATATTAAAATACGTCATAAACATTAACAGTTTTAATAAGACCTCGATATACAAATATTAATTTCATAACGCCCGTTTGTACGATTTTTTACATTGTTTATCATCGAAGGTTAATCAGACTATGCTAATGTGTAGATAATTGATTAAGGAGCAATATGTGCGTCGCAGTGTCGTTTTATGTTTGAGTTTATTACTAAGTGGCTTAAGTGGTTGCAGTACTATAGGTCTCACTGACTTGTTTACAGATTACGCCACTCAGGTGACCCCTGTGCGCCAGGCAATCAGTGCAAATAACGTAGACCAAGCACAACAACTTTTACCTAATAATGGGTTATCACATAGTAATTATTTATTAAACCAATTAGAAACTGCACGCCTTAAAGAGTTGAGCAATCAAAACGCCAGTGCGCAAATTAATTACGAAGCCATCTATTTACAAATGCAAGACTTCCGCCAGGCAGCAAAAATAAGGGTTTCAAGCTCATTAGAACAAGGTAATGCGCTATTAACAAATGATTCGGTCATTGAATACATACCCGCACCTTATGAAATGAGTATGTTACACAGTTATAAAGCACTGAATTATGTTTACCAAAATGACATCGAAAGCGCGTTAGTTGAAGTGCGCCGGGCAAATAAAGTTCAAGTGGATGCATTAAATGAGAACAAACAAGAGATTGACTCTGCAATAAAAGACGCACAAAAATATTACCCAACCATGTCAGAGATTACGCTAGATGTAAGAAATGGATATCAAAATGCGTATACATTTTATTTATCAGCCTTGCTTTATCAGAGTAGCAAGCAGTTTGACGATGCCTATATTGATTATAAAAAAGCATTAGAAATAAATCCAAGTAACGTATACCTCCAACAAGATGTTATGCGCTTAGCTAAAAAGCAAGGGTTTAAGCAGGATCTTGTTGAATATGAAAAACATTTTGGGCAATTAGAACAACCCAAAGAGACTGGTGAGGTCATTGTTTTTATTGAGCAAGGCTTAGTCCCTAAAAAAGATGAATTTATTTTACAATTACCAATTTACACTTCGAAAGGTGATGCTCGATTTTATAGTTTAGCTGTACCGGTATATAAGGGAAGCGCATTTATTCCAACAATCAGCCATGTCACTATAGCTGACAAATCACTGCCTATTGAACCACTTGTGCGCATTGAGGCACTTGCAGCAAAAACGCTAGAGTCGCAAGCCCCTGCAAGAATGACTCGCCAAGTGCTTAGACTGATTGCCAAAGAAAAAGTGCGAGCAGAGCTTGCTCGAAGCGGAGGCGACGTGGGTAATATTTTAGCAAACATTTATAACTTAGCGTCAGAGCAAGCTGATACCCGGAGTTGGTCTACCCTGCCTAATCAGATAAGCATTGCAAGGCAGAATATCTCACCGGGTGAACACACGCTAAAAATAGGAAACAACCAACCAAGCATAAAATTTACGGTTAGTAAGCAGGGGTTAACATTGATCTATCTAACCTCTATCAATAACTACTTTAACTCTCATGTAGTGCAACTTTAGGAGCTGCCATGAAAATTTTAATACCTTTATTATCGGTATGTTTACTCGCAGCCTGTTCTAGCAGGCCTGTAACATCAGGTATTTCTGTCGAGCAACATTCACATTACCAGCAACAATTAAAAGTAAGCAATCCTGAGCTTGGTAAAAAGCTCGCGATTATAGATGTTAAAACACGCCAAACGAATGAGTTAACAGACGTTGTTGTAACGCTAGCCAGTCAATATAAAAAGTCACAATATTTACAATACCAATTCACATGGTACGACAAAGATGGATTTGTCATTAAGGGCAATCACTCCCCTTGGCAAGCTCTTAACTTATTTGGTTTTGCAAATATTCAATTACCAGGTCTGGCCCCTACATCAAATGCGGTGACGTTTTCATTAGCAGTAAGAGAAGTTTCAACAAAAGCACAAGAATTTGAAGATTAAGGAAATATAAATGAATACATTAAATAAAATGGCCACGTTTAATAAATTAACAGGCCTTGCTCTGATTGGCCTCAGCACCCTCGCTTTAAGCGGCTGTGCTAATAAAGCCGTGGTCAGCTATGGTGACGCACAAGCAGTAGAAACAACAGATATCAACTTTGGCTCAACTGATCTGCAAAAAGTAGCCAGTCAAATGACTGATTCGTTGCTTGCATCACCTGTTATTGGAACCATGACTGCCAATACACGTCCTATCGTTTTCGTAGAGCGAATTAAAAATAAGACCAGTGAGCATATTGATACCGAATCAATCACGGATTCAATTTCAACTCAGTTGTTGCGCAGTGGGAAGTTTCGTTTTGTTGATATGGGTCGTGTAGAAGCCGCCCGAGAGCAACTTACATTCCAGAATGAAGATGCCCTAGTAAACCCAGCAACCGCAGTAGCATTTGGCCAGCAAGTTGGAGCGCAGTATATGCTATACGGAAATTTATCAAGCATTGTGAAATCAAACGCTGATAAAGCCGATGTTTATTATAAATTCACCATGCGGTTAATGGATCTAAAAAGTGGCCTTGTGGAATGGGCTGATGAAACAGAAATCCGCAAAACACGTGAAAAATCAACCTTTGGCTGGTAATAGCCTGGGAGCATAACATGAAGCAACTTGTTTTCTTATTATTTGCACTGCTATTGATACCTAGCCCAACAGTCGCCGCTTATGAACGAAACAAAGCGGTGCCTGTCCAACAGGTATTATTTGGTAAAATCGAGTCTGTTCGCACAATCACTGAACGTGAGCTTATTCAAGATAAGAGCAACGGCTGGAAAACCTTTGGAGGAGCCTTATTAGGGGGTGTCATTGGAAACCAATTTGGTGGTGGTAGCGGGCGAACCGCAGCGACAATTTTAGGTTCAGTCATTGGTGGCAACATCGCTCACAACCGCCAGAAAAGCAGCTATTATACTCAATATGAATTAGTTGAAATGATGATAACGGTTGAAAGTGGCAAACAGTTCATGGTGGTTCAAGATAAAGATAACCGCATGTTATTTACCAAAGGCGATCAAGTACGCCTTGTTTATTTATCTGATAACTCTGTCAGAGTGGATAAAGCTTACTAAGTGAACCAAAAGCAAGCTGTGATATGTATTAATGTCCATATCGCAGCTTTTTATCGATTTAACATTATACTTGTCGATATTGATTAAAAAATCGCTGCATTTTAGACATCGCAGTTGATAAGTCATCTTTATTTGGAAGAAAAACCAATCTAAAATGATCTGGGTTAGGCCAATTAAATGCCCTGCCATGCACAAGTAATATTTTTTCTGCCTTAAGCAAATCCAAAATCATTTTTTCATCATTTTTAATATTGAATCGATCAGTATCCACTTTCGCGAATGCGTATAACGCCCCTTTTGGTTTCGTACATGAAATACCATCAATTGCATTTAATCCACGCCATGCAATGTCTCGTTGCTCGTACAACCGGCCTCCGGGGTTAATTAAACTATCAATGGATTGCACACCACCAAGTGCTTGCTGAATTGCATATTGCGCTGGTACATTCGCACACAATCGCATTGACGCTAATATATCGAGCCCTTTTTGTAAATCATCCAGTAAGTCGGTTCGACCACTTAAAACCATCCACCCCATACGCAAACCAGCAGCGCGATATGTTTTTGCTAAACCATTAAATGTAATAATTGGAACATCATCACACAAAGCGCCGATGGAGCTATGAGTTACATCATCGTATAAGATTTTTTCATAAATTTCGTCACTCAAAAGCAATAACTTGTGTTCTCTGGCTATATCGATAAGTTGCTGCAGCAAATCATCGCTGTATACAGCACCGGTAGGATTATTAGGATTTATAAGCACCAACGCTTTTGTTTTTGATGTTATTTTACTGCGAATATCAGCAATGTCAGGAAACCAATCTTGATCTTCATCACAGAGATAATGTACGGGATTCCCACCGGCCAATTTCACTGATGCAGTCCATAAAGGATAATCGGGAGCAGGAATGAGTACTTCATCATCATTATTTAACAACGCTTGGGTAGTCATTTGAATCAGCTCACTGACTCCATTACCAATATAGATACTATCAACATCAAGGTTGTTTAAACCACGTTGTTGATAATGTTGATAAATCGCCACACGGGCAGAATAGAGGCCTTTAGAGTCACAATAGCCTTGGGCAGAATATAGGTTACGAATAATATCTCGGTGCATATCTTCAGGCATATCAAAGCCAAAGGCTGCGGGATTGCCTATATTTAATTTAAGAACTTTTTGGCCTTCATCTTCCATTTTGCGGGCTTGTACTAAGACAGGCCCACGGATGTCATAGCAAACACCATCTAATTTGTGACTCTTTTTTATTTCTGACATTATTACCTCTACTAGTGAAATGTTAGATTAACCTAGTAAAGGGTCAAAATACTAGTGTATTTCATAACCTTAATACTGAAATATATTCACGTGATAAAAGCTTTAAATTACCTTGAAGCAAGCCAAGATGTTAATTCAACTTGAGTCTTTGATACTTGCTCATTAAGTTGTTTTGAAGCGGCTTCAGCCTTGTCATGTTCACCATTATTTAAGCTCTGCTCAATGTCCCTTGCTACTTCAGACAAACTGGTTGCCCCAAACTGAGATGCATTAGATTTTAAACTATGGGCATGACGAATAGACGCTTCTAAGTCATTGCCAAACGCAGAAAAAAATTCATTGGCTAATCGTTCAAACTCAGCACAACAAAAAGTTAGTGTGTCACTAAACTGTTCACCCAATAAGGATTCCATACTCTCAAGTGCACTTTCATCAATCACAACATCGTTCATTTTATATCCTTTTTAGTAACCCGAGTTTTCTCGTTGGCTTACAACATACTTCTACTTTATCTTTCTTAAGAAAAAAATCCACTTAATACTTATATTAAGCGTATAATAGTATTGCTTTAAAATCCATTGTAAACAGAGTAGATTATTATATGTCTCGTGCTTTATGTCCTCATTGTCAGTTTAGCCTCCTAACTTGCCTTTGTGCTAATTTAGTGACAGTTAAAAATAAGCTGAAGATAATTATCTTGCAGCACCCAAGTGAAACTAAAGTTACAAAAAACACGGCAAAATTACTTAATTTATGCCTCAGTCAGTGCTGTGTTGTTCAAGGTGAATCGCAATCGGATTTTCAATTTTTAAATGACCTTCCCTCAAAAAACACGGCCGTCCTATATCCAAATGAACATGCATTCCTATTAGATGGTAATGATGAAAATGTTAACAATCTAAAAACACAATTGACGCATTTAATCGTGCTGGATGGTACGTGGAAAAAAGCGTTTAAAATTATGCAACTCACTCCTCGATTGCATGAATTCATGAGTGTAAGTTTTAAAACTATCCCGGCTAACCGTTACCGTATACGCAAATCACCTAGGCTTGATAGTTTATCGACTCTTGAGGCTGTTGCTTATAGCTTATTCTTGATTGAACAACAAAACCCAGAGCCGCTCTATGCTGTTTTGGATGCATTAAATGACAAGCAAACGCAGTTTATGCCTGCGCATGTCAAAGCGCGTTATAAGTAATAATGGGCTACACCAATCGATTAAAGCGAGGCTTCTACCGACATGGCCCTAATTATCGTTTTGATGACCAAGTAGATTTTACAGATATAAAAGAAACATTTGGCTTTAGAACAATGACAGTTGGAAAGTGGGTAACTAAAGAGGAGCGTTTCATTAGTGCAAACTTGATTTATGACGCGTTGGCTGATCTAGCTCAAATACTGCAGCTTCCACCTGAAGCACTTGGATTGAGAGGCAAATTAAATTTTGCCTTTGGTCACGGTGGTCAACAAAATGTACAAGCCCACTATAACAGTGCGACTCAAACTCTTGCTCTTGCAAAAAATGCCGGTGGTGGAGCGTTAGCCCATGAATGGTTCCATGCCTTTGACCATCATATATCTAGGCACTTATTCCCACGCCATCATGCTCATTTTTTTGCATCTAAATTATGGCTTGAACACACGGTTGACACCTCTCATACTCTCAACCTTGCACTCAATAATTTCTATAAAAGTGTGTTTCTACAAAGTAATGGGAAACATGCAAATCAATATGTTAAGCAATCTATGCTAGCAGATAAAAACCACGGTCAATTTTATATGAGTATGCCGGAAGAACTTGCCGCACGGTGTTTTGAAGCCTGTATAGACCAGAACAGCAACATTAAAAACACATTTTTAGTCGGTGGGTTACAACACTCAACACTCATTTACCCTGATGATGAGCACATTCAAATGAGTCGTTCTGCACTTGAATACTATTTTCACGGTTTAGGCCTACTTCTATCTCAATAGACTACAGAATAAGCGTTTACTAATTCATGTGGTACACATCAACATCCGTCGTCGTCTGTATACTTTGCTCTAACCATTTAACGTAGTCATCAAATGCTAAAGGTCGAGAGAAATAATAACCTTGGCCTATTTCACAGCCATAATCTTTCAAAATTTGTAAACTCTTTAAATCTTCGACTCCTTCACCAACCACAAAGGAGCCTAAACTTTTTGCAATATCACACGTAGCCCGACAAATTGTTTGATCATTATTAGAATATTCTAAATTCATCACAAATTGTTTATCAATCTTGATTTCATCAAAGCCCATTTTGCTCAAATAGGCTAGCGATGAATACCCTGTACCAAAATCGTCAATCGCTATTTTTAATCCAATTAGACGGTAATCATTCAAGGCTGTTTTTATATTTACACCATCGCTAAGTGTCGCTGACTCTGTAAGCTCGAGCATAACTTGTGATGCCTTGAGCTGATATTCATTTAGCAAAGTTAAAAATAAAACCGGCAATTCTTTGCGCAACAAATCTTTTGCTGAAATATTAATGGATATTATATGTTCAGGGTATATGACTGTGATTTCTTTTTGATAAGCGAGTGACTGCTCAACAACCCATTCGGTAAGCTCAAATATCATCCCCGTAGATTCAGCTATGGGAATAAACTCATCAGGAGGCACTTGGCCCAGAATAGGATGGTGCCAACGCAGTAATGCCTCTGCACCATGAATATGCCCTGTATCCAAACAAATTTGTGGCTGAAAATATAAACTAAGTTGGTCTTGCTCTATTGCTTCTTTTAAGTATGAAGCCACTTCTAGACGATGTTTAGTTAAAATTGAATTTTCAGCATCAAACATATGCCACCGCTCACCATGCAGCGGTTTAACACTCAGTGCTTGTAAGCTACGTTGAACTAACTGGGAGGCATTCGCCGCATGAAGGGGGTAATTAGCAACACCAATATCAACACCATTTACTAGTTGACTACTGTTGTGACTGATCCCCTCTGAAAATACACTGCTGGTGACACAAACAAACTGCTCTATTTGGCTAAGTTCAAGTTGACCATTAACTACAAAAGCATACGTACTGTCATCAAGCCTCGATATATAGTGACTTTTTAGTTTAGTTACTTCAATTTTGAAGGAATTCATTGAACTAAGCTGCTTACCTAGATTTGCCATTGTGTGTTTTATTTGCTCATTAGCATATTGGTAACCAAAATTAGCTCGTATATCAAGAAGCACAACAGGGCGAAATAAAACAAGCGAATGCGCCTTTGATTCATCCACTTTAAGCTGTAAACAATCGAGCAACTTTTGCTTGTTGGGTAAACCCGTTTCATCATCATGAGTTAAACTTTCGTTATATTGTAAAACTCTTAATCTATCTTGTATTAACAAGGTCGCTAAGAAAATACCTGTATTAAAAACAAGCAAGCTATCGTTGAGGAAATGTAAACTACGAGCTGTAAATACGCTACTCAACAGAACAAAAGACTGCACAAACAAAGTACACCATGCAACAATAAATACACTCGCACCTTTGGAGTTTGTCTCCTTCCATTGCAAAAACAAATACCCAACCAGCGCTATTAATACGGTATATCCAACAACAAGAAAATATACTGAAAAAGTGCTAATAATTAAACTAGCACCAATAGTTACACTACAAATTGCCAATAACAAAGACGTTAAAGGGATTTTTGTCACAACAATTTGTTTATTACCATAACTGGACTGCATAAAAAACAAACATGCGAATGCAATTGCCAATAAATTAAACCATGCACTAAGTTCACTACAAAGCCGATTTGAAATAGAGTCACTAAGCAACAAAAC
The DNA here is from genome assembly GCF_001469215.1 of Pseudoalteromonas sp. H105. Lineage (GTDB taxonomy): Bacteria > Pseudomonadota > Gammaproteobacteria > Enterobacterales > Alteromonadaceae > Pseudoalteromonas. Next base: position 275,369 of record NZ_LOFH01000001.1, on the reverse strand, counting down.
AACCCCTTTTCGCGCAAGCAAAGCCACTAACATGCAGCCTAGAAAGCCCATCAAGGAAATAAATTTTGCCTGTCGCGATAAGAAATAAAATGCGGCACAAATCGCAAGCCCAATCATTAATAATAACGAAATCCCAGCTGTAATGATGACATGTTCTTCAACACGGGTATAAAAATCATCTGCAAGCCATAGCGTCGGCTCAATTGTGATCGATGTATTGTTTCTTATATAAACTGCCGCCCACGCGCTACCTGAATTAGCTTTAATACTTAAATGAGGAATAATTGAATCAAAATAGGCTATATGTTCGTGCTGGTCTAATGTAATAGGCTCAAAATCACTGTTCAGAAGCGCAAACTTAATCTCATCAACGAGTGTATTTTTTATAAAAAGAATTTGGTTTTCGGGTTCTGCTGTTTGATTAACATCAAAAAGTAACCAATAGCCTTGAGCTGGCTTTAGTTTAACTGAAGAAATTTCGGCTAAACCATTCTTTTTTATCGCGCCTTTATAAGCATTAGCAGACAAACGCTGTGAATCTGAAACAGGTAAAACTAGCGCTTTATTTGATGCAGCACTCAGCGTAACACTAAAAAATAGAAGCGTAATTAATAACAAAGCACGAAATAAAGAACTAATACTTCCCACTTGAACTCCATGTATGTGAACGTATAAAACCAATCAACGTACTAAAGTATGGAAGGTATATTTATAAATGCCAGTAAATACCGAGAATGATTACAGCAATAACTAAAAAAGGACCAATTATCGGCCCTTTATTACTTTAATATTTATCAAAAATTGCAGGAGCTGTTACCCTTTCTAGGCTAAATTTACAACAGCCTGTTTGCTAAAATAGTGAAGCAGCACCTATGTAATGTGGTGACTTCCCATCAACAGACGATAACGAAGCATCAATGTTATACTAGCACAGCCCTTTAGGTTCAGCCTCGAGTATGAACGAATTTGAATCCGTAAAGATCAACAAACTCTAGTCATCCTTATCATCACTAATACGGCTTGCAACTGCGCTATTTTGATCTTTGTATTTTGCATCTTTGCGGGTGTTATAAGGGTTAGCTGCTGGCCCTGACATCGTTTCAAAGCTCATCGCCCCAATTTTCATCATTGGGCGAAGCGCCAACGGTAACTTACCCGAATTATAAAACTCTAATACAATATTACCTGACCAACCTGGATCAATACGGTGTGCCGTTACATGCACCATCAACCCTAATCGAGCTAATGATGAGCGCCCATCAAGCCAACCGACCACATCAGCTGGTAACGTAACTTTTTCATACGTCATTGCCAACGCAAGTTCCCCTGGGTGTAGAAAAAAAGCTTGCTCTTGATCAAGCACTATTTCATCACTCATTATTGATTCCATCGCTTTATTAAGCTGATCTTTTGGGCCACTTAAGTCAACATAAGCGGCGGTGTGATCTTGGAAAACACGAAACTTATTACCCAAGCGTAAGTCAACTGTGACCCCAGAAATCATTTCATGACTTGGTTTTGGTTCAATCACGATGCGTTGCTGTTCAATATATTCTTTAATGTGGGTATCTGATAATCTCATTTTTAATCATCCGTAATCACAATCTCTAACGGATTGTGATGGGGTTGTTGATAATAAAGCTGGCTAGCAATTAAACGTGCTGCACTGGCATAAGTTCGGCTTATAGCGGCCGCATGATCGCTGGCTATTAGCTTACCTTGTTCTGAATATTCTCTTATGTCTATTGCTAGAGGTATGTGCGAAAGTATGGGTACACCATGTCGTTGGGCTAACTTAATTGCTCCGTCTTTACCAAATACGTAATTAGGCTCACCACAATGAGTACACAGAAAGTGGCTCATATTTTCTATTAGGCCAAGTACGGGTACATTAACTTTGTTAAACATAGCAATGCCTTTTTGCGCATCAGCCAGTGCTAAATCTTGTGGAGTCGTCACAATAACGGTGCCACTTGAAGGCACTTTTTGGCTCATGGTTAATTGAATGTCACCAGTACCCGGTGGCATATCAACAATTAAATAATCAAGTTCTCCCCAAGCAGTTTCATTTAATAACTGAGTTAATGCACCGGACGCCATAGGACCACGCCATACTGTGGCATCATCACTGGGCACTAAAAAACCAATAGACTGTGCTTTTAAACCTTTTGCATCAAATGGGAGAAGTTGTTTGTCATTTTTAGCTGTGGGCTTTGCATCCACCAATCCTAGTAACATAGGAATTGATGGCCCGTAGATATCTGCATCTAAAATACCTACTTTTGCACCTTCTTGTATTAAGGCACCCGCTAAATTAACGGCGGTTGTCGATTTACCCACTCCGCCTTTACCAGATGCAATTAATACAATGTGTTTTATTTTCTTAAATTTATAATCTGCGGGTAACTGTACCGTGGCACGAATGTCGACTGCCTGCTTAATTTGCTCACTAACAAACTCAGCCACAGCTGGCATTTCTGAGCAAGCAGCAAAAGGTAGCGTAAGTTCGATTAATAAGGGGTTGTCACCATTAGCTTGGATATTTTCAATGCACACCTCATCGATACCAACTGCAAATGCAGCACTTCGATAAGCGGCTAAAGCGGCAATTATCGGTTGTTTTTGCACCGATTTAGAAGAGAATAATTTCGAGAGTCCAAACATAGCAATAAAATAGCGTTTCTTTGATGAAAATTGCCTCGGAATTATGTAACATTCACGGCATTAACACCAGTCAATTAATGAAAATCAGCCTGCCAGCTACTACTTTGTAATCGGTTTGCTGATAAAATTATGATTTTCATCCGTTCCTTAGCCGGAACCGTCAATTCGGAATGATTATGGCACAGCGAAAGATTCTTATTACCAGCGCATTACCTTATGCCAATGGCCCAACTCATTTAGGTCATTTATTGGAATACATTCAAACTGATATTTGGTCACGTTTTCAAAAACTACAAGGCCACGAAACATATTACGTTTGCGCCGATGATGCTCACGGCACGCCAATTATGCTCAATGCGCAAAAGCAAGGGATCACGCCTGAAGAAATGGTAAAAAACGTCAGTATTGAACGTCAACGTGACTTTGCTGATTTTAATATCAAATTTGATAACTACCACAGTACTCACAGCCAAGAAAACAAAGAATTCAGTGAATTAATCTACAATCGCTTAAATGCGGCTGGGCACATAAAAAAACACACTATCTCACAGTTGTTCGACCCTGAAAAAGGCATTTTCTTACCGGATCGTTTTGTCACCGGTACGTGCCCTACGTGTAAATCTGAAGATCAGAACGGCGACAGCTGTGATGCATGTGGTGCAACGTATAGCCCAACGGAGCTAATTAACCCGCGCTCAGTAATGTCTGGTGCAGAGCCAATACTCAAAGACTCTGAGCATTACTTTTTTGACTTACCAGCATTTGAAGGCATGTTAAAAGAGTGGCTACACTCAGGCACTATTCAACAAGAAATGGCTAACAAACTGGATGAATGGTTTACCGATGGCTTACAACAGTGGGATATAAGCCGCGATGCCCCTTACTTTGGTTTTGAAATTCCAAACGCGCCGGGTAAATACTTTTACGTATGGCTAGATGCACCAATTGGTTATATGGCCAGCTTTAAAAACTTATGCGATGCAAAAGGCATTGACTTTGATGCGTTTTGGGCTGAAAGTTCAGATGCTGAGCTTTATCATTTCATTGGTAAAGACATCATCTATTTTCATAGCTTATTTTGGCCTGCTATGCTTGAAGGCGCGAACTTTAGAAAGCCAACAAACGTTTTTGCTCACGGCTTTGTAACGGTAAACGGCGAAAAAATGTCTAAATCTAAAGGTACGTTTATTAAAGCACGTACGTATTTAGACAACCTAAACCCAGAATATCTGCGTTATTACTACGCAGCTAAATTAAACAGCGGCATTATTGACCTTGATTTAAACCTAGAAGATTTTGCTCAACGAGTTAACTCTGATCTGGTTGGTAAAGTAGTAAACATAGCAAGCCGTTGCGCTGGCTTTATTACTAAAAAGTTTGATGGCAAATTAAGCAGTACTATCATGCAGCCAGAGCTTTTAGCTGAGTTCCAAGCAGCCGCGCCTAGTATCACTGCCCATTATGAAAACCGTGAATACAGCCGCGCAATTCGTGAAATTATGGCCCTTGCCGACAAAGCAAACCAATTTATTGATGGCGCTGCTCCCTGGGTATTAATTAAAGACGAAACAAAACAGCAAGAAGCACATGACGTGTGCTCCCTTGGCCTTAATTTGTTCCGTGTACTAATTACTTACTTAAAACCTGTATTACCAGAAATGGCTGAAAACGTAGAAGCGTTTTTAAATGATGATCTAGCGTGGGGCGGTGTTCAGAAAGCACTAGTTAGTCACCCTATCAATAAGTTCAAGCCACTAATGCAACGTGTAGAAATGGATAAAGTAAATAAAATGGTCGAAGAATCAAAAGAAAGCCTAGAGCCAAAGGTTACAATTGACCCTAATAGCCCACTAGCAAAAGAACCAATTGCCGATGAAATCGAATTCGATGATTTTGCCAAAGTAGACCTGCGTGTCGCTAAAATTGCCAAAGCAGAACACGTTAAAGGTGCTGATAAACTACTTAAACTAACCCTGGATCTGGGCGGCGAAACTCGCCAAGTATTTGCTGGTATTAAATCGGCTTATGCCCCTGAGGATATCGAAGGTAAACTTACTGTGATGGTTGCCAACCTTAAACCACGCAAGATGCGTTTTGGTATGTCAGAAGGCATGGTTTTAGCAGCAGGCCCTGGTGGAAAAGAAATCTATATTCTTAACCCTGATGACGGCTCAGAGCCTGGTATGCGTGTGATGTAACCAAGCCCACTTTAAAATCAAAAGCCGCTGAAATCAGCGGCTTTTTTGTTACTCGTTTACCATTAACAATTTATTATTTGAAAACTAATCGAATTCAATTAATCAAACGTATTATCTTATAGTTAAAATACAAAATTGACGTTTAAATACAGCCATCTAGACGTATTACCTACCCTCTAAGGAATAAGCATGTTCTCGATTTTCAAGAAAGACCCTTTGAAGAAACTAAATAAAGACTACAGTGCAAAATTAGAGCAAGCAATGCACGCCCAACGCAATGGCGATATAAAAAGCTACTCTATGCTGACCCATGAAGCCGAGCAAATTTTAAAAGAAATAGAAGCGTTAGAACAAAATAGTCCTTAAATATCCTTGTTTATTACTCATATACATTGTCTATGTTGAGCAATCACACGTTAATATATCAACTAAAACGTATCATTACTCAACACCTGCTTTTAATTCGCCTAAAATATAAATGAATATAGAAAACCAGCACCGACTGCCATCGAAAATATGACGGTTAAAAACGCAATTATCATTGGGTTTTTAAATATTGATTTAAGTAGTACAACTTCTGTTAGGCTCGCACCTGCGCTGCCAATAATTAGTGCCATCACAGCCCCAAGGCCCATACCTTTAGCTGCTAGTGCCGCACTTAATGGTATAACGGCTTCTGCTCGAATATAAAGCGGAACCCCAATAACTGCAGCAACTGGAATAGCAAATGGGTTACTTTCACTCGCCACACTGGCTACGAATTCTGTTGGCATAAAACCATAAATCATTGAGCCTAGCGCAATACCTCCAATCAGGTATGGTAGTACCTTTTTAAAATCAGACCATGTGCTGTGACATAGTTTAATCCATTTACTGACTGCCTGAGTATTTTGATTATACCCACTTGCACAACCTTTAGTCTCATGGACTATATATGCTTCTGGTTTAACAAATTTTTCAAAACCAAATTTTTCGAGTAAATAACCCGCAGCAATTGAAACCCCCATTGCCATGGTGAAATAAAAAGCAGTGATTTTAAAACCAAAAGTTACGGCGAATAAACCTATGATAATTGGGTTAAGTAGTGGGCTTGCAAATAAGAACACCATCATAGTTCCAAAACCGGCTTTAGCCCTCAGTAAACCTTTTAAAAATGGAATAGTTGAACAGGAACAAAAGGGAGTAATTGCACCTAAAAACCCAGCCACAATATAACCTTTACCATTCTTACTACTTAAAATACTTTGAATCTTACTAGGCGGAATATACTCTTGGAGTACACCGACAAGGTAACTAATAAGTAAAAAAAGAAGCGTTAATTCAACTGCTAAAAAAGCAAACATATTCAAGGTATCAAATACCATTTGTTCTGTGATAGTCATAAACATTACCTACATTATAAATTCGTCATTTCTAGATTTATCGAATTATATAGAAAGGTATAGGCATGTCAATATATTTCTAGTAATATCGAACTATAGATAAAGTATCGATTTTGAGAGAATATTATGGATATAGCGATTATTGCCAAAGCCCTTAAAGAATTAGGCCACCCAACTCGTTTAGCAATATTTAAGCGCTTAGTAAAATCAGGCAAGCAAGGTATTGCCGTAGGAGAAGTGCAAGAAGAGTTGCAGATACCAGGCTCGACACTTTCACATCACATCTCTAGCTTGGCATCTGCAGGGTTAATTAGCCAACGTCGTGAAGGACGTGTTCTTTATTGCGTCGTTGAATACGACAAACTACTCTCAGTGATTGCTTTTCTCCAAGACGAATGTTGTATAGATGAACAATAAGACGTATACCGCTACTACAGCTTAGTGAAATAGCGGTTTTTACGAGGTAAATAATAATCATCATAATCTAACGACATAATGACTCTCGTTGCTTTCCCTAATAGCTCTTCATGTGGAACAAACCCTATGGTGCGAGAGTCTGCACTGTTATCTCTATTATCACCCATCGCAAGGTAGTAGCCATCAGGAATTGTAATAGCATCAAATGATTGAATTGGTGACGGGCGCTTTGAGACTCTAATTTGATGCTTTACACCAAGTAAGTCTTCTATTTTATTAGCATTTTTAAGAGACTCATCGAGTGGACTGTAAGTTAGTTGCAGCCCATTAATTATCAATACATTATTATTAAACTCAACATTGTCTCCTGGAATGCCTACAACCCGCTTGATCAATCGATTATTTGCCGCTATTGAATCGAAAACAATAATATCTCCCCTATTAGGTTGCGAGATTTTAATGAGCGGTATCTTAGTGAAAGGCACTTTTAAGTCATAAGCCATTTTATTGGTGAATATGCGATCGCCTTCAACAATCGTTGGCTGCATTGAACCCGTCGGTACTTCGTACCAGTCAGCAATGGCACTTCTAAAAACACTCATAAGACAAATAAACACGATAAGTGAGCGATTGTTTTTCCATATTTTATTAAGCAATTTCATTTCTAGGACCTCTGTAAAGTTTCTTTATAGACAAAAAAGACTACTTTGCGTTCACCCAACTTTGTAACAAATGATGAATCGTGATACCTAATAATGAATTCCAGCCGTTTGTAGTAGTGATTTTTAACCAGATATAAATAATACTTATTGGAAACAAAATAATAAAAATTACATTATGGACACACTGCAAACTTCTCCTTCCAAACTTAATAAACCTACATTTTTTTTAGATTTATTGCCGGGTAAATTAATAGACGTGCAATTTACTAACCCTTTATCAATGCGATTTAAGCTGAACTTGGTTGGCTATGAAGCTGGCAAGTATTTAATTTTAAAGTACCCAAAACAAGCCAAAGTTAACGAGTACAGTGACATTCTAAAAGAAGGGAATGGCGCTGTTATACGCTATATTATTGAAGGAGAGCGAGGGGAATGTGTGGGCTTTGCAACCACCATATTAGCTATCGCATTCAGACCAGAAAAATTGATCTACTTTGCTTATCCGAAACAAATTGAAAGTCGTCAATTAAGAAAAGTTGATAGGCTAAAAACACATATCCCAGCCAAAATAAGTATTAGTAAAGATCAGAGCTTTGATAACGATAACTTACTTCAAGGAATCATCATTGATATATCTGTTACAGGTTGTCGTTTTACTGTCCATGTAAGCTCTGGGTTCTTAGCCCTAAAAAAGCGACAAGTGTTTGTGCATTTACTGTCGCCTATCGATAACTCAGCCGTAATCATTAGTGCGCATATTCGAAATAACCAAATGCAAGGTAATAGGTTAAATGTAGGCATTGAGTTTGCAGAAAAAGAACACACCCAAATGCAAACACTATTAGATATGTACGCAATAGATATTGGGTAAGCATAAGAATTATAACGTTATTTTTGATTAAAATAAGCGTAAAAAGCTAAATACTCCATCTTTAATACCAAACGGTTATAAAAATGGAGTTTAGTAAGTTTTTAGATACAGTCTAACTTAGCTTAAAATACTGAACGGAATGATGACCGACCAGCACTGCGGCGTTCATTACGACGGCTGCGCATACGGCTATGAAGTTCGCGGCGTTTTGCGGCTAACCACTCATCGCGTGTAATAGCAACATCGCTATCACGTGATTCTTCACGGTTACGATAAGCACAAAATTCCTCAAATGCTTCAACATCATCATTAAACTCGCCAGCAACTAGCTCAATCATGATTGCATCATCTAAAAAGCCTAGTACAGGTATGTGATCCGGCACTAAATCTTCTGGATCACTAAAATAAGCCAATGCACTTAATATCTCTACACGCTCCTCTTCAGGGATTTGCCATTCACTGTCTTCAATCATGGCTACAAACGTTTCTAACTTTTGAATACGAAGACGTACAAACTCAGGCACATTTTCTTTAATATTTGAGCTGATTTTTTTAGCATTATTAATTATTACCTGCTCACTGAGTGACTTCGCTCCTTGCTGTGCTTTACGCATTACATCGCGAAAATGCTCTAAATCAGTATCTGATAATTCAAACTTAACTTCAAACGCCATTATAATTCTCCTGTTTTGGCTAGGTGGTCACAGTGGTTCATCACCATGACTAACAACATTGCAATACCTCGTTGTCATTATTGAATTTAGCAGATCCTTAAGCTGCCATCATCTTTAAAATTAACTTTTTATAAAACACTTGTGGTTTTAGTGTAACAAGGTGTTATTATTTTGTGTATTCGTTAAATGGAATTTCAATCAATCGTGTTCTTATGTCGCTAGAGAGTCAACTTGTAAAACCTAATGCTCCTTCACCTCACAAAGAAGAGTTAGCTGTCATCGGTAAAGGCGAAACACTTCAAGTAACGCCTCATAAAACATGTGGTAATTGCCACCAAACGGTATCTGGTGAATTTTGCTCCCACTGTGGCCAGTCTCTTGATTCGACTCTAAAATATTTTTGGGTCGTTATATTACATCTTCTGGATGATATTTTTAGCTTTGACTCCCGTGCTAGCCGAACGGTGTGGCCTTTAATGTTTCGCCCTAGCTTTTTGACACAAGAGTACTTTGCTGGTAGACGAGTGCATTATGTTCCCCCTCTAAGGTTATACTTATTTATCAGTATTGTTTTTTTCCTCGTTTTAAAGCTGACGGTTGCGGCAGAAGACAAACCAGAGCTTGATCTCAATAGTAATAAAGCTGCGATAAGCCAAGTAACCAAACATATAGAAGCTCTAAAAGAAAAAAAACTAACGTTGAATTCACTACAAAACAGTGACGAAATAGCGCAAGTTGACGCTGAATTAACGCGATTTAATCGCTACTTAGAAGAGTTAAACCTCGATGGCACGATTGAAAAAAACTCAAACCTGATTACAACAACACGAAAACTGATTACGTTAGAACTTGAACGAGTTAAATTAAATCAACCAACGAGTGACGTAAGCAATAACCAAGATAACATCAACGTATCTTTTGACTTTATATCAGAACAAAATAATAAAAAACTCGGCGAGTTCGCAACTAAATTAACTGAAAAAGCAAAAAGAACATTTACATCTGATACGAATCGTTTAATTGATGAAGTGCTGGGGAAGCTACCACAATTAATGTTTGTGCTTTTGCCACTCTTTGCTTTGTTGCTTAAAATTGTTTTTATATTTTCAAAACGCCTTTATATGGAACATTTAACGATAGCTCTGCATAGCCATAGTTTCATTTTCATGAGCTTGTTGTTAATTGATCTCTTTGATGTATCCCACGATCATCTTCTTGCTATCGGCAGTGATCTGGCTTCAACCATCGCAGGTTTATTGGCGTTCATTAGTTTTGGATTACTGCTCTGGATACCTGTATATTTATTCATAATGCAAAAACGTATTTATAACCAAGGGTTTATAATCGCATTTCTGACTTATGGGTTTGTTGGTACAATATATTTTGTTTTAATGGCACTCACCACGATCGTGGCAATTATTTGGGGCTTAACTGAAATTTAAGTTTCATTTAATAGAAAGTTATTAAACAATTTTGTATAAACAGACGCACTAATACACTACGTAAACACAGGTTGATTAGCTTTAATAAATGCATAATTAAAGCTAATCGACTAACAATAAATGACTACTGATTTTTATACTGTTCCTTCGCTTTTTCAAGCTCGCCATCTGTAATACCCAAAGACTCAGCCGCCTCTTTAATTAACTGTGGTTGAGTCATTACTAAAGCCATCAATGTTTGCAACTTTTCTGGTGGAATTCCTAATTGCTGCACAAGGGCCATTGCCATCATTGGATTTTGCGTAAACGCTTGGAAAAGCTCATGTACTTTTTCATCGCTCACATTATGCTCTTTTAGCGTTGCTATTATTGGGTTCATGTTTTTGCCTTAAAAATTGTTTTGTTAGTCTAGTTATATGGGCAAAAAATCACTTTTAAACCTGCCTAACCGTGTAAATTAATAAGTGACTTATTCGAGGGTTAATACCACTTTACCCGCATTCTCATTTCGCTCCAATATGCTATGTGCTTCATTCGCTTGCTGCCAAGGAAGCGTTTTATAGATATTGAAGTCGAATTTTTTATTTTCAATATCATCGTAAAAGCGAGTAACAAATTCATCGCGTAATTGGCGTTTAAATGTTCGACTGCGATTTCGAAGTGTAGAGGCATGAAAAGTAATTCGCTTTTGAAGCAGCCTAGCAAAATCGACCTCAGCATAACGTCCATCTAAAAATGCCAGCATGATGATTTGGCAATCCATTGCGGCAATGACAGCATTTTTATTTAAATAGCGCCCAGAGACAGGGTCAACGATGACATTTGCTGATAATCTATTCGCCTTCATGTACTCAACAAAATCGGTCGTTTTATAATTGATTGTATGGTCTGCGCCGAGTCTACGAGCATGCTTGCACTTATCGTCACTGCTTACGGTAGTTACTACGGTTGCGCCTTCACGTTTGGCCATTTGAATCGCAGCACCACCGACACCACTTGCGCCAGCATGAATTAAGGCTGTTTGCTCTTTTTGTAATCCACCTAATTTGAAAAGCGCACCGTATGCAGTCAAAAATACTTCGCTTATGGCAGCCCCTTCGGCCATAGAGACTCCATGTGGTAAGCGCATAAGTTGTGCTGCATCGACTGCAACATATTCACTGTAAGCACCACCTGCACATAGTGTAAACACAGATTTAGAGAGCCAGTATGCGTCTACATCCCTGCCCACTTGAACTACATTTCCTGCACATTCAAGCCCTAAAATAGGGCTGTCTCCCTCTGGGGCTGGGTATTTACCTTGACGTTGCATGCAATCTGCACGGTTTACACCAATGGCTATTACCTTTACCAAAACTTCATGCGGCTTTAATTGTGGTTTTTCAATCTCACTCAGCGTTAATAACTGTTTGTCATAAGAAATGAACTGCACACAGGGCTCCTATTTACTTAATTTTTCGCCATACCTCGGCTTCGATTAATTTACCATTTTCAGTCAATGAATGATGCCATAAATTACCGTCTATTTTATAATCGAAAGCCATTGTCTTCCCTAGTAATGAAGGTATATTGCCATACGAAAAAGTTTCAACAAACTGTTGGTTTGTTAACACGTATTTCCCACCACCAGCGTAATGGAACTCACCATTTTTTTGCGTTATGTAATTAAAATGAGTGCCTGTTATTAACTTGACCGACGTGAGTTCTGGCGCTTTAGCAGTTACAAAGCCTCCATCAACGGCATATTTTCCTTCAACAAACTCCCAACTACCCAGTAATGGGTTAGCCATTGAAAAAGAAGAGAACGCCAACAAACTTACCACTAAACATTTCATATTCAACACTGTGCTCATTAAAGAAAAAAGCCCAGTGTACCTTTTTATTTTTCATTGACTATCAGACATCTGGCTAAGGTGCATTTGCTCAAATCGCCAACTTTGTTTATAGGGATACACATCGTACAGCTCACCTGCATGTATTTTTGCTTGGCAATGTTGCCAAAAAGCCGCTGTAAACAAATCACAGTGATGGCGTGAAAAAATCTCAAACGCAGCCGTATTTGCGCTGAAAAAAACAGTAAATTGGCTTGGAAAAACATCATTTTGTGCAATGTCAAAGTAGCTTTGTGTACTAAGCTCATCCAATGGATTGTCACTGTTTGGCATGTCTCTAAAATTACACTCAGTTAATGGGCAAATTTCATCATAATCATAAAAAACCACTCGCCCCCAGCGAGTAACCCCAAAGTTTTTCATCAGCATGTCACCCGGAAATATGTTTGCACCCGCTAAATCTTTAATCGCTTTGCCATAATCAACCATCACGTTCTTAAGTTTTTGGGTATCACATTGGTTTAAATATAGGTTTAATGGTGTCATTTTTCTCTCAACATACACATGCTTCAATATCACTGCTTTGTTTGAAATAATCAAATTGCTACCAATAACCGCTTTCATATAACCAAGTAATTCATCACTAAACCGATTTAGATCGAACGCTAAATACCTAAACTCATGCGTATCAACCAGCCTCCCGACTCTGTCAGCTTGTTTAACAAAATCATATTTATCCATTACTTGTGCTTTGGTGGCTGTTTTAGGTGCGTTAAATTTATCTTTAATGACTTTATATACATATTCAGAACATGGGGTCGTAAACACCAACATCACCATGCCTGGGGTACCTGGCGCTGTAATATACTTATCTGACAGAGGGCTATTTTTAGTTGTGTCGACTTTGTAGCGATAAAACTCTGTTTTAGCATGCTTAATAAAACCAATCGCATTGAACAACTCAAAGCGTTGCTTGTGGGGCATCAACACACTCAGATAATCGACATACCGTGCTGGCTGATCTGTATCAACCATAAAATAGGTGCGGGCAAAACCAAAGAGCAAACTGAGCTGATCCGGGCCCATCATGACGGCATCTAACTTTAGGCCTTCTTCTGTATTTAATATAGCGATAGCAAAGGGCATATTATCACCATTCTTAGCAATACAGCGGCCGATCAGATAACACGCTTTATTTCTAAAAAATAAAGAGTTAGCATATTCTATATACCCATCGTTCAAATTAATTAACTCATAAACTTGAGGGCATTGTTGTTTTGCACCTAACATTAACGTGTTTTGTAGAATAGACACATCTTGTGAAAAATGATGAAACGACGTCCTAAATGCTTGCGCTAATATGAGCTTCGTTACTGCATCGGCAAACCCGGTTTTCAAAGAAATCCGTTTAACAAGGCTTTCAAACGGCCTGGGAGCTGTGCGGTACTTCGCTTTTAAAACAAATAAATGAACGGTACGTATTTTTCTGTCATGCCACAAAGCACCAAAAGTAGAGTTAAAAAAGGTATGTGCTATTGGTTGATTTTCGTGGTCATTCACCATCGCTGCGTATATATTTTTTGCCTGCTGCCAAATTCTCGCATCAGTATATTCTTTGTAGGCAATTAACTTCACTGCACAACTTACATTTGTGACTTGGCGCTCATATATTTGTAATCGAGCACGCATAGCGGCTTGCACGTCAAGCCACTGCCTTTGTTCAAATCGACTTTGGGCGCCTAATGTAATATTTAAAAATTCAGCAAACATCGCCTCAAAACCGGCAAATACAGCGCGTGCAAGCTTGGTTGCAATAACCTCTTCGAGGTTGCTGTTATCTGGCTTATTAAGAGTATATTCAGGCTCAAGGATCGGCATATTTTTATCGCTTATAACGATTATTTTACTTTGGCGGTTTACATACCATAGCAAGCTGGCTTAAATTTAGATAATTAATAAAGCGAATGAATAAGATTGATGAAATGAATATTAGAAATGTTGATCTCAACTTATTAGTTTACCTGAATGTGCTTATTGATGAGCAAAGTGTTTCAAAAGCGGCTAATAAACTTGCACTGACTCAGCCTGCAATGAGTAATGCACTAAAACGGCTTCGTGACTTATTTGAAGATCCACTTCTGGTTCGTGCCGCAGGTAATATGACCCCAACAGCGAAAGCGCTGAGCCTTAAGCCCGAAATTGAAGCCTTATTAAAAATGGCGGAGGCAATTACACAACCCAGCGAACTATTTAATCCCACCCGTGCCGAACTTACATTTAGAATAATGGCGAATGATTATTTAGAATCCACCCTAATAGCCCCTTTTATTACATCTCAATTGGAAAAACACCCTGGCCTCAATTTTGATGTGCTTAGCCCCAGTGACGTCAACTTGCAAGATATGGAAAAAGGGACAATAGATTTAGCCATCAATCGCTTTAATGGTATGCCCCGCTCTTTTCATCAAGCCACTGTATGGCGGGATAACTACTGCTGCCTCACGCATCCGAGTAATGAATACTTAAACTCCCCTGATTTAGCACATTATCTAGCTGCTGAACATATTTGGGTTAACCGTGCTGGTTGGGGAGCTGAAGCGGCTGTAACAAATAAATCTGGCAGTCAAAAGCTTGGCTGGGTAGATGAGGCACTCTGGCAATTAGAGCAAACACGTCATATTCGCGTTTTTACCCGTCACTACATGGTTGCAAGTTTACTATGCCAATCAGAAAAACTCATCGCAACCCTTCCGCGTAGGCAAGCTATGCTGCTGGCAAAACACACAGGTTTAGTCATCAGCCCTGTACCTTTTCAAGTTGTGCCAATTGAAATCAAGATGCTTTGGAGCCCTATACTGCACCATGCAAGCCCTCACCAATGGCTTCGCCGTGAGTTAATCGATTTTGCAAGTACTATTGCGGACAGATAAGAACGTAACAAACACATATTTGACAGGTTATTGATAAAATCAATATCAGTTATTGAAAACAACAATTTCATTAATAGTGTTCTTAAGGCTAGAGTAAAGTCATACAAAATGATTCACTCCCATAACAAAGAGACATGATTATGATGCAAACGACAGCAAGCTTTACTCAACAAGACGGTTTATTCATTGATGGTAATTTACATGCCTTTATTGATCAGCAACTTTGCAAACAAACAACACTAACAAGTGAAGATGTATACCAAGCATTAGCAACATTAGTGGATGAATTTGGTTGTCAATGTCGTAAAAATAAACATGAAGATGATAATACGCTGGATGTACAAACCTTATTGCATGCATACCAAGTTGAGCATGCACACCCTCATTGCCACGTGGACGCACAAACAACAACGGCAGTATTAGATGAATATTGTTGCCAAGTACCTGCAATTATCGTTGTAGCATTAATGGATACATTAAGTGGGACACCGAGCAATGAAGATGATGCACAAGCGATATATCAACGTGCTGCTCAACTAACAAATCGCCCATGTATGTATCGCATTGCGTTTAATAATGAAAATGCGGCTTAAACTATGATTGTTCAATACGCTCGATAATCTTCTTTGCAAACGCACTGCAGCTGAGGATTATCGCGCTATGACTGTATTTCTCTAAATCAAACGTCATTTCATTTGCTTCAAACGTTGCTGAAAGAGCATTTTCAATCGATTGTGCTGCCTCATGCCAATTCATAAACCGCAACATCATAACTGCACTCAAAATACTGCTTGTAGGATTTGCTTTATCAGTGCCAGCAATTCGCTCAAATGGGCCATGCGTCGGTTCAAAGAAAGCAACTTGGTTATTTAAATTTGCTGCTGGCATGATGCCAATTCCTCCCACTTGGGCAGTTAACATATCAGCTAGATAGTCTCCATTTTGATTGGTTGTTACAACCACATCAAATTGCTCTGGGTGCATTAAGGCTTGCTGTAACATGTTATCAGCAATCACTTCTTTTATTACGAGCGGAACGGTATTGTCTCTCTCAATGATTAACCATCGGCCATTCTCGTGTGCAACAGCACCAAATTCATGTTTTGCTAACTCATATCCCCAACGCTTAAACGCGCCATCTGTAAACTTTAAAACATTCCCTTTGTGTACAACAGTGAGTGATTCACTTTGTTGCTCTAGCGCATACTCAATTGCATAACGCATAAGCCGCTCTGATCCTTCTTTGGATATATTTTTTATGCCTATACCGCATTGTTGATCAAACCTTAAGCGCGTTACCCCCATTTCCTGGCATAAAAAGTCCAATACTTTTTCAGCTTCAACACTTCCCGCTTGCCATTCAATCCCAGAATAGACATCTTCAGAGCTATCTCGAATAACAACGATATTTGTCTTTTCTGGTTGTTTTAATGGTGAAGGTAATGCGTTATACCCTTTAATAGGTCGCATATTAACGAATAAATCCATTTCTTGGCGTAGTGCGACGTTGAGCGACCTAAACCCTCCACCTAAGGGAGTTGTTAGTGGTCCTTTAATCGCTAATTTGAACTGCCTAACCGCATGAATTGTTTCTTGAGGAAACCAATCGCCATCGTATAGCTTTGCTGCTTTTTCCCCATTATAGGCTTCAAGCCAATGGATTTTGCGATTGTTTTTGTAACAATGCGCGACGGCAGTGTTAACAACATCACGCATAACTGGGGTAATATCCTGACCTACTCCATCACCATCAATAAAAGTAATAATTGGGTTGTCAGGAATGAGCCACTGTCCCTGCTCATTGATAATAATTTGCTTGCCATCTTCAGGCACTGATATATGTTGATACTGCATACGCCCCCCTGCAAGAAAATATATTTAATCATGCGAGCTGTAAATTGTCTTTAAATAAAGACTTATAGCGATTATTCAACGACTAAATAGTTAGCTGGAAGTTTCTTCAACTAAAATATCATCGATGGCAGAGAGTAAGGCATAAACACGCTGGCCATCAAAAGTAACCGAATCTGACTTTAATAATTTATCTAACTCAACGGCTTGTTGATAAAGCACTTGGCAATCAAACATACCCGCAGTCCCTTTTATCATATGAACACTTTGCGCAAACCCTGCCATATCAGCGTTACGAAACTGATTTAGTAAAGTATCTCTCTGTGCTTTAAGACCGCGAACATAATCTTTCTTCAGTAATTCAAATTCATGCTCGGGTAATTTAACGTCATCAACAATATCAATATCAAGGTAACTAGCTATTTTATGACTAAACTTTGTTCGGTCTATTGGTTTCGCAATATGATCTACAAAACCTTGCTTTAGATAGCGGTCTACCTCGTTTTTCATCGTGTTTGCCGTTAATGCAACAATAGGTGTCGTTAAACCGGTAGCTTGCATAATATGAATGGCCTGTTCGCCATCCATAATTGGCATTTGAATATCCAATAAAATCAGATCAAAATGCTCATCTAATGTTGCTTGAACAGCATCTTGTCCATTCTCAACAGCAGTAACCGTTAAACCCATCCGCTCTAAAATACGCTTAATTAGCTGCCTATTCTCAGGATGATCCTCCGCAACTAACACTTCGCCGACTAAATTACGCTGAAAGCTGTTAGACACGGTGTTTTGTGCATCGTTTTTGCGTATATCGTCGAATGAATCAACCCAAAGAGTCCGCTCAGTTGTATATAGAGCCAAAGACAAACAAAACTCGCTGCCACTACCCACTTCCGAATGAACGCTAATCTCACCATCAAGTTTAGCAGCCAGGTTTTTCGAAATATTCAAGCCAAGACCTGTCCCTCCATACCTGCGAGAAATAGAAGAGTCTGCCTGATAAAAAGGTGTAAATAAGTCTTTTTGTTCAGTGTCTGTCATACCAATACCGGTATCTTTAACTTTAATCTTTAGCTGATCTTGTGAACAACTCACCTGTAATTGGATATGACCGACCGTTGTAAATTTAAGTGCGTTAGTTGCTAAGTTTAAGAGTATCTGTCTCAAACGAGTTGGATCACTGACAATCCAATCTGGTAAAGGAAATTCATAATCAACTTTAAACTTCAAACCCTTGTCGCGAATTTGTTTACCTAACAACGATTCTATTTCAGCTATTGTTGCAAATAAATCAGTTTCTACCAGCTCTATTTCTAATCTATTTGCTTCTATCTTCGACATATCAAGAATGTCATTGATCAGGCCAAGTACATGACGGCTATTTTGTAAAATAACGCGAATCCCATGATTGCGTTCGTGCGGTTTTATATCGCCTAAAATAATGCCATCAGCATAACCTATTATAGATGTCATAGGAGTGCGTATTTCATGGCTCATATTGGCTAAGAACCGGCTTTTTGCCTCGCTCGCATCACGTAATTCTTCAGCTAATTGTTGTAACTCTTGTGTACGACGTTGTACTTTTTGCTCTAAATTTTTGGTCAACTCAATATTACTTTCATGCAAAAGGCTAAATTTATTAGCAACGGCAAATGCCAACAACATAGCATCCAATGCGGTGCCAATTAAGCCAAGCAAATATAGGTCAATGGATAAAGGCTCAATTAAGCCTAAATTAGTTAAATTACCAATCATATTAGGGATTGCCATAGCCAAGTAAGCTAAAACAAAATAACGGGCGGGTTTAAATCCGCTCATCCAACTTCTGATCCCTACCACCATCCCCAAACACAGCGTTGTTCCGGTCACTAACGTTGCCCAGATAAAACCAAAACCAGGCCATACAACAGCAAAAGGTACGCCAGCTGTTGCAACAATAGCAAGGCCAATAGACAAACTTGAAAGCTTAGGAGAGGTTTCTTTTAATTTAAGTAAACTATTAAAAAATAAAATATTCGTTAGCGGGATTAGAGTAAAGCCAATCCAATGGAGGTGCGCATTGTAAAAACCAAAAATTTGATCCGGTATATGAAAAAACTGACTCCATGCGAAAACCCAACACGCAGTGAATAACGCATAGTAAAGATACGTAACATCACGTGCACCAAAATAAATTAATAGATTATATAACCCAAGTGCTATGCCCACCCCAAAGCACAGTAACATGATCATATTATCAGACGTTATTTTTGCAAAAAAATCGTCGTATGGTTTCAGTACGAGTTTAGGAGGGGTGTAAAAATAATCACTTTGAAATTTTGCAATTAATACATAAGGTATGTCAGGTGTTAACTGCACTTTATTACCATAATGAAATGCAAACTCATTTGGGGCTAACCCCCCTGTTTCATAGCGTTTCACTGGGTGCTGTGGATTCGACATATCATAAATACGCGTTTCAATTTTTGAAAGTAGCGTATTGTAGGGATACAACACAAGCTCATCTAATTCGGTCTTGTTCTCTAAATGGATAACAAACCAAAAACTACCACCAAAAAATGTTGTTCTCGTTTGAGGCTGTTTATCTTGCAACCACGCTTCGACTTCATGGCTATTGCGAGGAAAAGATCCATTAGCTACTTCAAGCACTTGGCCTTGTTGTAATAAATTAGTTTTTTTTTCTTGCTCAGTGTAAACAAAACGCTCAGGAGTGATAGCCACAACTAAGTTGCTAAAAAACAAAGATAAAATACACAAAAACACTCTTAGCATTGCCTGTATTGGCATACTCCACACCTTAAATTAGTAACCCGCGGTTAAAACTGATAACTGATATCCAACCCGTAACGTCGACCTTCTCCCTTAAAATCTTCTAGCATGCCAAGAAAAGAGCTTAAATCAAATTTTAGATTACTATATTGCGTATTAAACAAATTCTTGCCCCATAAAGCAAAACCCCAGTTATTTATTTGATAATGTAAATTTGCATTCACAATGCTATAACCGTCTTGCATTGCGTATGGGTTTTGATTTTGGTCAAAATAAAAATCAGATTGATAATCAATTAAAACCTGTGCTTTAAATGGGTTGTTTGAAATATCTGCCGTATATTCAACCCCTGCACTAAGGTTCCACTCTGAAGTAAATGGTAGACGATTATCAGTCAGCGCATTTCCAAGGGGGTCAACATATTCCTCAAACTCAGCATGAGGAATATAACCCAAGGCAAATTTAACATTAAACGTGGTTGTAACCCAATAATCTAACTCGGCCTCTAATCCATAAATAACCGAATCTGCAACATTTTCTAATAATTGAACCGGTGGACTTTGCTCAGATACTGAAGGTTGATTCATAAAAACTTGTTGATCATTATAATCATAATAAAAAGCTGCCCAATTAAAACGAACGCCTTGTTGTGGCCACCATGATTTACTTCCAATCTCATGGGCATTTAACCGCTCTTTCTGGTAATCGGCAAGTTGCGCTTGTTCAACAGATGATAAAAACCCTCCGTTATAGCCCCCACTTTTTGCTCCATTAGCAAAACGATAATAGGCATAGGTTGATTCATCAACCTTATAATTAAGCCCTAACTGTCCAGAAAAGCCATTATCTGATTGACTGCCTTTTACATGATAAAAAGGAATCTTGATCCCTTGAAGATCAGCGGGATCTACCACTACATTGAGATTCGAAATCGAGTCATAATCAAGTGATTCATAAGAATAACGTAGCCCTGCGGTTATCAACCATTTCTCGTTCAGCTGAAAATCAAACTGACTAAACGCAGCTAAGCTTTGAGTTTGTATTTCATTATCGTAGAAAAAAGTGGCGGTTAAATTTGTTGGTAAAATGCCACGATAATCGCGCAAAATATCATTGATATTGTTCTGCCCTATCGTCTCATCAGCATAATAGAGGCCCGTTGTTAACAAGTGCTCGCCAAATTTTGTTTGTAAACGGAGCTCCTGAGTCACAAGATCAGTGTCTAAGCCTAAGCTTCCTTCACACAATCTAGCAGGTGAACCATCACAATTAAATGCATGAAAACGTTCGAGCGTGTTATAGCTTGTTAAAGATACAAGTTCATTATCAGAATTTAGCTGCCAATTTAAATGCGCACTGACTCCTTTGCCATCGGTTGTGTGGGGAGAATTATTATTCACACTCACAGTGTAAAAGTCGTCACTCCCATCATTAAAACCAAAGTTATCAAAACAAGTCGTTGAACCAGCTTGCGATGGAGTACATCGCTCTCCTGTAAGTGGATTTGCAATTATACCAATGCTTCCGACAGGTTGAACAATGCCATCCCAATCAGAAAAGTGCCCTTTTATTAATATTTGAACCGTATCAAAGTCAGCTAAGAAAGACACACGACCATTCGTTTGCTCCATGCCTGCAGTTGGGGCATCTTGATAGATATTATTTGTTGAGTAATCATAATCTTGATGATTAAGTGCCACCCGAATAGCGGTGTTTTCGCTGAGAGGCAAGTTGAACACAGCATCTAAACTTGAGGCATTATTATTAGCAGCACCGGCTGTAATATAGCCACTTTGTTCAAATTCGGGCCGCTTTGAGCGGATAAGAATAGCTCCACCTGTTGAGTTACGCCCAAAAAGTGTTCCTTGCGGACCACGTAAAATATCGACCTGCTCAATGTCAAACAAGTTAACAATTTGATTATTAGCAGACCCTACAGCAATATCATCAACATACATAGCAACAGGCGATGTGTTTGCCGTATTATAATCAACTAATCCAACACCACGGATATTAACGGCCGGTGGCGTGCCTTCTGCAGCATTTTGACTAATTTTTAAGTTTGGAGCAAACACCGATAACTCAGTAGAATCTTTGAAGTGTTGAGTTTTAAGAACATCGCCCTTTACAGTACTCACTGCGATGCCAACCTCTTCAATTTTTTGAGCTCTTTTTTGCGCATAGACCTCAATTACTTCCATGTTACTTTTATGCAAAGCCTCATCATTTTCAAGCGCTTGTAACTGAAGAGGAAGCAATAAACCCGATGAGCAAATTAGCCATACATTTTTTGTCATAAAGTTGCCTTGGTTATTCATCTGCAAAGACCTTTCTCAGATATGTAAACATACTGTAATATGAGCGATTATAGACTAATCCATCGACTAAAACCGCCTAATAAGAAAAGATTAATTAATTACTGCCTGCTTCAAACGCATTCTCGCCACTTATTTCTTGTGGAAAGCCGCATATTGCGCGAGACGTTTGCATACCTGCCATAACCGCAGCTTCAACACACCCAGCATTAACTCCTGTTTTAATCCAGTCACCAGTAATAAATAAATTAGTGAATATTGTTGCATTTGTGGCTAACCGATATTTACTTGAACCTGCAACTGATAAAACATAACGTTCGCTGGGGTCAACATTGACGCGCCAATACTGTTCATCAAGACGGCTGTTTTCGGCACGCTCGTCACCGTATAACACTGACCAATCAAATTCGGTGTGTGAATATGCGAGAGGCCAAAGCGGCTGCATATTATTCTCCAACATGCTTTTAAGATTTTCTTTTACTTGTGCTTTTGCATTTACTACAAATTCATGATCACTCCGAGGTGGATACTCATCACAAGGAAAAGCACTACAAAAATAAGCTATATTGGCAGGTGGTGAGCTCTGAGGCCATTGCTCTTTATCAATTAAATTCGACATTGCGGCCCAAGTATCAAAAGGCTCGCTAAACCCACTTAGAATAGGTCCCTCTTCACTGGTTGGTATATATTCCCAGCCCAATTGCTGATCCGTTTTGTTAAGCCATAGCTGTGCTGCTTGGGTTGCTACCGTTTTAACCTGCTTAGCCTGAGCAGAAAACAAACTATCCAACTCAAGCAGCTCGGGGCATACATGTTCAAGTGACGCCACCGACACACCTAGAATCACTTTGTCAAAATCTTCATTAACTTTTAATACTTTGCTTGGCAGTGGCTTATTATAATAGGCTTGATATTTTGCTGGCCAATCGCTCCAAAATGATTCTAGGTTGATATGGTTCTGCTGTAATAAAGCGGCTTGCTCTGGGTTTATTTGCGCATAAAGTGGTTCACTAGGCCAGCAAGGCAGGTTTTTTACATCAACAAGTGGCTGATACTCTTGTGTTGACTTTAATGCTATTTGTTGTTGTAACTCAATTGTATTAACCGTGTGCTCACCATGAGCATTAATACTGGGCGTAAGGTTTTGTAGTTGATAAAAAAATTCAAAGTTAACGCCTCTTTTCTTTAACAGCTCATATATAGGTGCAAAAATCACGTCCCCCATCCCAGCTTGCATCTTCCACATTACGCCACCTCGATAACATAAGGTAATACGTAACATGGCAAGAGCTGCAACTCCCGCCTCGACATTTGGCTTACTAAAATCCCCTTTAGGATAAGCAAACACCAAATCATAAAAACCACGAACCGGTGCAGAATTAACACTATATTGCTCATTTGCGCCGTTTCTTTTAAGCCACTGCCTAAAGTCGTATTTGTTAATGACTCCAAACCCGTCACGGTAAACTTTATCTTTTACAAGACCAACTAACATAGCAATAGCGAGATCAGCACAAATATATACTCGTCTAAGTTCTGAGTTATCATCTAATAAATCTCTGATTTCGCTATTTAACCAACGTTTCAGCTTCCTAACTACATACCAAATAACAAGGCCGTCTTTCTTCTCATCACCTTGTGGGCTTAACGTTTTCTGCCCATGAACAAAGTGATTGAGTTTAGTTATTAACAAGCTCGGTGTTGAGCTTATTTCATGCGCCTGTTGCTCGATATCTTTACCAAATTGCTGCCAAGCCTCTTCAGTATCATCCACTAAATCTTCTAACTGCTGTTGTAAATGACGTAATAGGGATTTATCACGTGATTTCTTCGTTTTTAACTGGGTGCTTTTATTAGCATTTGAGGCTTTGCTTTGAATATCAGCTATCCATTTTTTTAACCAAGCTAGCGTCATCTTCACAAAGTCCCACGCAGTAATGTCTAAACTACCTTGAGCTGGGTTACCCGGTAACAATGGAA
The DNA here is from genome assembly GCF_001469215.1 of Pseudoalteromonas sp. H105. Classification (GTDB taxonomy): domain Bacteria; phylum Pseudomonadota; class Gammaproteobacteria; order Enterobacterales; family Alteromonadaceae; genus Pseudoalteromonas. The sequence continues at coordinate 251,379 of NZ_LOFH01000001.1, read as the reverse complement.
AATCAATGGGCCAAGTTTGCCAATCAGCGTCGATGTGCTCTTCAAGCGCGACAAAACTATGTGGCTTTAAAGCTTGCTGCCATGTCGATAATGCACAGTTTTCCGACCTTTGAAGTTTATTGTAAACTGTTTCAATCGCCCTGAAACTATTTACATAAGCTCCAAACCATACATGTAAACCATGCTCTTCGATACGTTGCCCATGCTTTGCATTTCGACCACTAGCTCCTTTACCACCCAGTCGCCAACCTTGTTGGTAAACGGTGATACTTCTGTATTGCTGCCAATCATCTTGCTCAGTTAAATATAGCGCCGCGGTCATCGCCGATACCCCACCACCAATAATCACTATTCTTTCTTTCGTCATGTCAATTCCTTTAATGAACGGTATTAAATTTGGCTTGCTGGTAGCTGATCAAAATCCATTTGAATATAAAATGGAAGATGTAATGATTGGCTTCCTAGTTTTAAGCCAAACATATCATCAAGCGGAAAGCTATCAAGCCTGGTTAAATTTAAAGCATAATCTGATTTTAATAATTTAAAACGATGTATTTTTTTTATCTTTGAAGGTGAATGTATTACTGATTGATAAACGGCTTCATCGCCACGCCCATCAGGGAACTGTTTGAAAAGGATCTGATCCATCTGAGGATTTGTAAAGCCTTTGAGCAGCTGTTGAATCAAAGAAAAATCGATGCCTAAATGTTTTGTTTTAAAAAGCTTAGCTACATGGTCTGGGAAATCATCAAGAACAGATAAGAGCGAGTTTTCCTCTTCGTTAGCAAGTTGCGTAATAGTAAACAACTCATGCATTTGCAACTTTGACGTTGGTGAGAAACGTTTAAAGCATTCTAAAGAAATCGAAAATGGAGACAGCTCGGATGATGAGCTTGGCATTGTATACTCACACAAATACTTATTGTAGCCCCATGTTTCTCTGCCATTAATTAATGCATAAATATTATTAACGCAAATAAAAGCAGGATACCAATACAGGTGACTTACATCTCCATCTTCAACTTGGGCCACTGGCAACCAAATAATGATGTCGGTTTCTTGCATCCAGCCTTGCTGGTCGAATGGTGGCGTCATCGACGCTATTTTTTCAATATCGGTGAAAGTAATCAGTGCGTACTCCCCCAAAGACTTAAACGTTTTATTTCCTGTTGCTGCTTTATTGAGCGTCGAATCAATATAACTTTGCGTTTTTTCTATTTCGATTTCAGCAAAAAAACCATACATATTTGCATTGGTCATTCTACAAGGAGGCTTTGCTATTGGGTTAGATAAAAAGTGCTGGTAAGAAGCTGTTAATATATTCATGATACTTAAATTCCATTTAAAAAAATAAGTATAGCTAGAATAATCAATTAAAGGTTATTTTAAGGAAGCAAATATTTACAAAAATGCTGATAACCCGCACTATTGAACCCTGCAGACAATGGGTTCATAAATCCATGTTTATAATCACTGATTATGCAAGTTATTTGTTCTTGACGACTTACGCTTTCTATCACATGTTGAATATCATAATGCTGTTCATTGGCAGGGAAAATAAGCTCACAGGGAATAGGTGAAACAATATCGAGATGATTGCGAATTTGATTTGGATAAAATGCGATAAGCTTTTTTATATGTGGGTTATTTACATGTGCCACACTGCGCCAAGCAGCAGCGCCACCTGCGCTAAAAGCGATCACTGTTGTTTCAGTAGAAACCTTATTTAAAATCGAATTGAGTTTATTAACATATCCATCGTGGTCACACTTGAACACAAAATGAGCGTATTGTTGCTTATCATCTGCTACTGATTGTAACTCACCATTATAAGGGTCAACAATAATATGCTCAGTATTAAACTGCTTGGCAAAATGGCTAAGATGCGCTGTTTTCCCGAAAATATCACTGACAAAAATATATTTCATTTTCTTACGACTATAGTTTAATAATGCACTTACCCAATAAAGTTACATCGAAATCTGTCTGAACACCAGATTTTTTTAAAATTAAACTTGTAAAATTAAAATTTAAGTTATACTATCATTCCTTGGCCATAAAAAAGCCCTCGCGGTTAACCCCTTTACCCTGATCCAGTAAGCCCGCAAATACGTATATTATAAAGCTAAATTATTGTACGGCGAGAACCCTAATTCAGATTACGTCATATTTTATATATGGTCGCATAAATGTCATAAAGATCGTCAACACTGTAATGAAGCTAAACACAACATAGTCATCTAATAGTGCTTTTGGAGCTAATAAAAGATTAGCAGCACTCAGATAACAAGAAAAAAGTGAGTTTTATTATGTCTTATAGTTATAACGGATCTATGATCCAAATTGCCCATCCAGTGCAATCAATTTCAGTAAACAAACAGCGCGTGATTTTTTCTGATACGCAAGGTTTAAAAAATGCAATATTCACTAAGGCAAGTGATGCACGTCAATTTGTAAAGTGGTTAAAAGCTAACTAACTAGAATTGATTTGTTAAATATAAAGATATTCGCCAGCTTTTGCTGGCGTTTTACTTTATACAACTAAAATTATCCTGCTACACTGAATTAATGAACCTGTAAATTAGCCGTATTTTATATGTTTCGTAGCATTTTACTTCCCATATTTTTATTCACGATATCCCTTCCTACCTCAGCTAAAACAATTGACTGGGTTATTGTTGACTTTGCACCTTACTATATTCTATCTGATCAATTTATTGGTACCGGTAGAGATGAAAGTGTTATTTCATTATTAGAGCAAGCATTACCCGAATACACTTTTAGACGTGCGGTTTTTCCCTCAAGCCGAGCATTGCTAGAAGTATCAAATCCTAACAAAACCTACTGTATGCTATCGCTTTATCAAAGTGATCACCGCCGTCAGCATATTAGTTTTAGTGAAGAAAGCTCGACACTTGGTTTGTCACCTTCTGTTGCAATTCATACAAATTTGATGCAGCTGTTGGACTTAGATCAACAAACCCCCCAGTCGTTTAGTGATTTACTTAATCACAAAAATCTTACTCTTGGTATTTCAATGAGTCGCTCATATGGTATCGAAATTGACAAAGTAATTAATAATAGCGCTGACGCATCTATCATTATCCGCCCAGGAAGAGACACCCTTTCAAGTCTTACCTATATGTTAAAAAAACAAAGAATTGATATTTTATTGGGGTATCCAAGTGAGCACTTTTATATGGCTAAAACAATGGGCTTTGACAGTGAATTAACCCAATTACAACTCAAGGAAGCTTCTGACTTTAGTTATGGCTATATTGGATGTACTAACACTGAAGAAGGCAAAGAACATATTAATGTTTTAAACACGGCGCTTATCAGTGTCAAACAAACGCAAGCATACAATGACATTCTACTGCGTTGGCTGCCCGATAATTTAAGACCGGTATTGGCACATCACTTACAAAAAAACGCCTCACGTGACTGAGGCGGTTAATTAAGCCGTGCCGAAAGACCACGCTTTACTTGCGAATACCCTCTATATATAAACCTATATCAACGTGTGTCGAAGCTGGGCCTAAATTATAATCAATGCCATAGTCAGCTAGCTTAAGGCTCGTTTCACCTTCAAACCCTACACGATAACCACCCCATGGATCTTTACCTTCACCTATTTTATCAATTTCAAAGGTGATGGTTCTTGTAACGCCATGCAATGTGAATTCCCCCGTTACATTTGCTTCATTCCCACTGTTATCAAATTTAATTGATGTGCTTTTAAACGAAGCCGTCGGGTATTTGTCTACATTTAAAAAATCATTACCGCGAAGGTGTTTATCACGCTCAGCATGGTTTGAATCTATACTTTTAGTATCAATATTGACTGTTATCTGAGCCATATTGGGGTTGTTGGCATCGTAGTTAAAATCACCATCAAAGGTGTTAAAACGACCATGTAACCAGCTATACCCTAAATGCTTAATTTTAAAATTCACAAATGCATGTGCGCCCTTCGTATCAATAACATAATCGGCAGAGTGAGCTGAGGTTGCACCCATTAGTGCTGTCGCTAACACCGTTGAAATAAATAACTTTTTCATATTAATCATCCTTTTGTACTTTGATCATTCTAATTAAGGTTTTATCTTTATCGATAAAATGATGTTTTAATGCCCCAAGGGCATGCAATGTAACTAAGCCAATCAGACAACACGCTGCCCAATAATGTATTAAACCCGCAATATCAGCTTGATTATCAAATGACATATCAATTGCAGGTACACTAAGGACTTCGAATACTTCAATCGCACGACCGTCTGCAGTGGAAATTAAATAACCGGATATAACAATACAAATCAATATAAAATAAATGATTAGATGGGCTGCGTGGGCTATTTTGCTAACGAGTCTATTGCCAGCAGAAATAGGTGTTGGTTGAGTGCCCAAAGCTCGCCATAAGAACCTAAAAATTAATAAGGCGACTAACGAGATACCAATACTTTTATGCAGATCCATAGAGCCTCGGTACCAACTGTCATAGTACGTAAGCTCCACCATATATAACCCTAAGCCAAATAAGCCCAAAACCAGCAAAGCCATTATCCAATGCAGCGTTATCGCGATTAAGCCATAACCTGATTTCGTATTTGTAAACATTTACCCGCTCCTTTATTTACTAGAAACACAATAGCCCGCTTCAAATAAAAAGAAAACAGCGAATAACAAACAAGTTATGTGCATATATGCACAAATAAATTTTACGCTACATAATGGGGGTTACGCTATTTACTGACTAGTCGCTTTGTCTCAAACCAATATAGATTTGAGTGCCAGGGTCAACCTGAAGGCATGTTACCAAGCCTTCTTTGATGAGCTCTAACATTGCAATAAAACTGACGACAACGCCACTTCGGCCTTCGTCTAATGTAAATAATGAAGTGAAAGGTAATGTGGTAGCAGCTTGGGAGAGTTTTGCTAAAATTAAACTCATTCTTTCACGGGTAGAAAGCGCCTCTGCTGTTATATGATGATGTTCGTAAGTTTTTGCTCTTGCCATTACTTCACTTAACGCCAACAGTAAGTCTTTTAACGCTACATCAGGCAATAATTGGTGATTGTCTGCTTGCTCCGGCATTAATGCATGCGCGGTAAAGATATCGCGGCCAACACGGGGGATGTCATCTAAGTTTTCAGCCGCTTTCTTAAATTGCTCATATTCTTGAAGCCGACGGATTAATTCTGCTCTTGGGTCCTCCTCTTCTTCAAGCTCTTCGTGTTTAGGTAATAATAAGCGAGATTTAATCTGTGCAAGTAACGCAGCCATGACTAAGTATTCACCTGCAAGCTCTAATTGGAACTCACTCATCATTTCTACATACTTCACATACTGCTCTGTAATGCTAAATATAGATAACTCGAGTATATCTAGTTTGTGTTTTTTTATAAGGTAAAGTAGTAAATCTAATGGACCTTCAAACGTCTCTAAAATAACTTCAAGTGCATCTGGTGGAATATATAAATCTTCAGGTGTATCGATCACTGCTTTTCCATGCAAAAAAGCCAGTGGCAGCTTTTGCTGAACTGGCTCTTGAACTTCTAGAGGTAGAGGTTCTGCAATGATTTTTTCGATCACGAAATAACCATTTTACTCAAAGGGGGCAGTGTCACCACAGCCAACTCGCAGTACTTTGACGTCATCTTCTGATAAATCAATCACGGTTGTTGCTTGCTCTGCCAAATAACCACCATGAATAATTAAATCAACAAGTGGTCCTATTCTATCGCGAATTTCATCTGGGTCTGATTCTGTAAACTGTTCATCCGGTAAAATCAACGAACAAGACATTAATGGTTCACCCAGTTCTGCCAATAACGCACACGTTATCGGGTGCTCAATAACCCGGATACCTATCGTTTTTTTCTTATCATTTAGTAATCGTTTCGGAACCTCTTTGGTCCCTTTAAAGATAAACGTATAAGGTCCCGGAGTATTATTTTTGATGAGTCTGAATAACTGGTTATCAACCCTAGCGTAAGTCGATAATTCAGAAAGATCACGGCAAACTAACGTAAAATTGTGGTGTTTTTCAATACCACGAATACGTTCAATACGTTCTTTTGCTTGCTTATTACCAAGATTACAGCCTATTGCGTATCCTGAATCAGTAGGATAAACAACAACCCCACCTTGCTTGATAATATCCACCGCTTGCTTGATAAGTCGAGGCTGTGGATTATCTGGGTGAATATGAAAAAAATCACTCATGTGCGTCTCCTTGTTTACCTTCCCAAAACTGCCAAACACCTTGGCAGTCTTTTGGTAAATATAAGTTTTTCCCTAATTCTAACCAACTGGTAGGAAAATGAAAATCTGAACCTTGTGAGCATAATAAACCATATTCACGGCTTAACTCACCCAAAAATTGTCTTTCGCTTGGCGCCTGTTGTGGTTGCGCAACTTCCATTGCATCACCACGCGCGTCTTTAAATTGAAGGAGTAATTTGCGCAGCCATTTGTTCGACATTTGATAGCGCCCAGGATGAGCCAGTACAGCAACACCACCAGCTTGGTGTATCGCATCGATAGCAGTGGCCATATCACACCAAGCACTTGGTACGTAACCTGTTTTAGCGCGCCCGAGGTATTTTTTAAAAACCCCGGGAATGGTTTTAGCAACACCACGTTCAATCAGCGCCCTAGCATAATGAGCTCGCGTAATTTGGGCATCTTTAGCGAGGGCTTGAGCTTGTTCGTAGATGCCATCAAACCCATGTTTTTCAAGTCGCCGGCCAATCTCTTTTGCACGTTCTGCACGTTTTTCTTGCTGTTGTAAGAGTAATGAATTCAAAGCCTCATTTTTTACATCAACGTTTAGCGCCACAATATGGATTTCAAAGCTTTCCCACTTTGTAGAAATTTCAACACCTGTAATGAGACTCAACGGTAATTGTTCGCTTTTAATAAACGCTTGGGCTGGCTCTATCGCAGCCACAGTGTCGTGATCAGTAATAGCAAAAACATCAATGTTTTTTTCGACTGCACGAAGTAGCAGTTGTTCAACACTCAATTGCCCGTCCGAATGTGTGGTATGACTATGTAAATCGTATTTTATCAAAAGAGGGGACTACTCAAGTTATAATCGTTTAATTGTTATAAAGTATAACAAATTTTTTAAATAAATTGTTTTAAATAAACACTTGACAGAAATACCACAGGTACGGTTTACTGTAGCGACTTAAGACACACGCTAACAATAAATAATATGACTAATTCAATCCAAAACACAATCTGGTGGTGGCACTCGTAAAATATCGGGTGACGAATTGTCGTGTCTAACACATTCTAAACCCGCTTATAGCGGGTTTTTTTATACATAAATTTTAGGGTAACAAACATGAATAACGATTTAACTTTTACACATCATTGGTGGTGGCGCCTGGCTTAGCGGGACGGTAATGGTTTATCTAAAATATAGATGTCGTTATTTAACCCCGCACAGCATAGCTTGCGGGGTTTATTTTTTTGAGGGAATGAGGTTTGATTTTTAGTCACATAACAACAGCACCTGGTGAGGTCACAAGTATCACCGAAGTGAGAGAGTACATTCACAGTCCTTTGGCCTTGTATGCACTCTTGGATACTGATAATTCATTATTATTAGAATCAGCAGAGATTGACTCTAAAGACAGTGTTAAAAGCTTGATCTTAGTAGATTGTGCGCTAAAAATAACATGCACGGGTAAAGTCGTCACTGTTGTTGCGCAATCAAACAACGGCATGCAGCTACTACCTTATTTAAACGACACATTACAAAACTGCTCAACAGCGCTGAAAGAAAACACGTTAACCATAGAATACAAAAACACCGCTAAAGATATTGATGAGGCCAGTAAATTAATCGCTGATAATGCCTTTAGTGCCTTGAGAAACTGCATTAATAATATAAGTAGCACAACACAAAACCCGTTTTCGCTATTTTTAGGGGGGGTATTTGCATATGACATGGTTGCAAACTTTGAACAACTTACTGATGTACCCGATGGTGAAAATAGCTGCCCTGATTATGTTTTTTATCTAGCAGAAACGCTCGTAGTCATTGATCATCAGGCTAAGACAACAGAGTTAATAGGTAATGTTTTTAATGGGCCTGATGTGCATGCAAATTGCTTTGAGGTAGGTAAAAAACTTGAGCGTTTAAATAAGGTGTGTGACCAAGCGAGTAATTTTAGCGCCGAAAAGATACCCGGACACAGTGAGGTCAGTGTAGACATCAGTGACGAAAAATATTGCGAGCAAGTAAAAAACTTGAAAAAACATATCGTTGACGGTGATATTTTTCAAGTCGTGCCTTCGCGTACTTTTTCATTGCCTTGTGCTAATCCACTTCATGCTTATAGCCAACTAAAGCAACAAAACCCAAGTCCCTATATGTTTTATATGCGAGACAGTGAGTTTGCATTATTTGGTGCTTCACCTGAATCAGCCTTAAAGTTTTGCTCTGTCAGTCAACAAGTTGAAGTTTATCCTATTGCAGGGACTCGCCCACGCGGAAAATTTGCAAATGGGCAAATTAACCCCGATCTCGATAGCCGAATCGAACTCGAACTACGTAATGATCAAAAAGAGCGAGCTGAACATTTAATGTTGGTCGATTTAGCCCGTAATGACGTAGCACGTATAAGTGTTCCGGGTACTCGCCATGCTAAAGAACTTTTAAAAGTTGATCGCTACTCACAAGTTATGCACTTAGTCTCTCGTGTTGTAGGCACATTAAAGCCTGAACTTGATGCCCTACACGCCTATCAGGCTTGCATGAATATGGGCACGTTAGTGGGGGCACCTAAAGTCAGTGCTGCTGAGCTCGTTCGTAAAACAGAGGGCAAACGCAGAGGTAGCTATGGCGGTGCTGTTGGATATTTAACAGGCGACGGTGCAATGGATAGTTGCATTGTTATTCGCTCAGCGTTTGTTAAAAACAGCATGGCATATGTACAAGCAGGTGCCGGCGTAGTTCACGATTCTGATCCACAGTCTGAAGCTAATGAAACGCGTGCTAAGGCCCAAGCGGTGATTACCGCCATTCAATCGACGTACCGAGGATAATAAAAATGAGTGAAAATAACATCAGCCTCACTGGCGTAAAAATTTATTTTTTAGATAACTTTGATTCATTTAGTTATAACTTAGTCGATGAACTTTCTATGTTGGGCAGCGATTTAGTGGTATATCGTAACAACATAGAGGCGACGCTCATTTTTGACAAAATGTGCAATGAAACCAAGCCAGTTATTTTAGTCTTATCACCGGGCCCAGGAACACCATCCGATGCTGGCTGTTTAATGGCGTTGATTGAGCTGTGTAAAGGTACATTTCCAATGTTAGGTATTTGTTTGGGGCAACAAGCGCTTACCCAGAGTTATGGTGGCGTAATTGGTCATGCTGGTGAAACTGTTCACGGGAAATCTTCAATTATTGAATTAGCTCAACACCCTGTTTTTGATGGGATGGGTGAGCGCATGCCTGTTGCACGTTATCACTCACTCATGGCTACCGTCGTTCCGAAAACAGTAGACGTGATAGCACACTACGGCTCGATTCCGATGGCGATTTACCATAAAGAAGACAATGCACTTGGGTATCAGTTCCACCCTGAGTCTATTTTAACGCCTAATGGCGCAGCACTACTGCAACAAAGTATGCAGTTTCTAGCGAACACACAGCAGTAGAGGTTCTTATGCCAGTAAAACAAACACCATCAACGAGCAATGTCAGCGCACTCATTGACGTATTACTCGCGCAAACATCATTAACGTTTAGCCAAAGCCAGCAGCTTTTTAATGCGATCATGCAAGGTGAAGTCACAGAAATTGAGCTATCTGCATTACTTGTCGCATTGAAGATAAAAGGCGAAGTAAGTGACGAAATCGCAGGTGCAGCCGCCTCAATGCGTGAAAACGCAGTCCCTTTTACCACACAACTCACCGAGCTAGCAGACAGTTGTGGTACAGGCGGTGATGGCTCAAACACAATCAATATAAGCACTACCGCTGCGATTGTAGCGGCAGCATGCGGTATTAACATGGTTAAGCACGGCAATCGCAGTGTGTCGAGTAACTCTGGCTCTGCGGATTTACTTAAAGCGTTAGGGATCAATATTGATATGACTCCAACGCAAGCAGTAGCGTGTTTAGAACACACAGGCTTTACATTTTTATTTGCCCCGCATTATCACAGTGGGGTTCGTCATGCTATGGGGGTGCGCACAGCATTAAAAACCCGCACTATTTTCAATATTTTAGGGCCATTAGCAAACCCTGCTGCTCCGCAAGTGCAGTTACTTGGTGTTTATGATGAAAGTTTATGCCTACCAATGGCACAAACACTCAAAACACTTGGAACAAAACGTGCCATGGTCGTGCATGGCTCAGGCACAGACGAAATTGCATTACATGGCGCAACAACAGTTGTTGAGCTAAACAATGGCGAAATTACACACTACACCCTGACAGCTGCCGACTTTGGACTTGCAAACTATTCACTTGAACAACTGGCTGGTGAAGGCCCAGAATATAACGCAAAAGCGAGCCTTGCTATACTCGCAGGAAATGGTTCAGACGCACACAATGCCGCTATTATTGTTAACGTTGCTGCATTGCTGTACATGACAGAAAAAGTAGAAAACCTTAAAGCAGGCGCACAATATGTAAGCGACGTTTTAAAATCAGGCCGTGCTTTAAGTACGTTAAATGCCATTATTGAACACAGTAGTAAAGCCGTAAATGCAGAGGTAACCAATGGCTAATGTCTTAGACAAAATTGTTGCAGATAAAAAAACAGAGCTGACTGAACGCAAAGCTAAGCGCCCACTAGATAGCTTTAAATCACAAGCTGTTCCAACGGACCGTGATTTTTATAAAGCCTTGGCAGCACCTGGTATTCAATTTATTTTAGAATGCAAGAAAGCATCGCCTTCGAAAGGACTTATTCGTGAGCCGTTTGATTTAGCTGAAATAACAAGTGTTTACAAAGAACATGCAACGTGTATAAGCGTGCTTACTGACGAAAAATATTTTCAAGGCAGCTTTGATTATTTAGAGTTTGTAAGAAGCCAAGTTGACCAGCCACTAATATGCAAAGATTTCTTCATTGATGAATATCAAATATACATGGCACGCATTTACGGTGGCGATGCTATTTTATTAATGCTCTCAGTCCTTGACGATAATCAATATAAAGCCCTTGCTGAGGTTGCCCATAGCCTGAAAATGGCAGTGTTAACCGAGGTTAGTAATGAAGAAGAAGTAGCTAGAGCTTTAGCGCTCGATGCACAAATTATTGGCATTAATAACCGTGATTTACGTGATTTAAGTACTGACTTAGCGACAACTGAACGGCTCCGTAAACTGATTCCTGACAACAAAGTCGTCATTTCAGAGTCAGGCATCTATACACATCAAGATGTAAAACGTCTTGCCCCATTATGCAATGGCTTTTTAATTGGAAGTTCCTTAATGGCTGAGCATGATTTAGAGCGAGCATGCCGTCGCGTTATTTTAGGTGAAAATAAAGTGTGTGGCTTAACACGAAGCCAAGACGCTATAAATGCCTACGATAGCGGTGCAGTTTACGGTGGACTTATATTTGCAACCAAATCTCCCCGTTTTGTAGATTTAGATTGTGCATTACAAATTACGCAAAGCGCCCCGCTCGCTTACGTTGGGGTATTTGTAAACTCAACAATAAAGGACGTTGTTGAGCATGCTAACACATTAAAATTAGCAGCCGTGCAATTACATGGCGATGAAAATGAAGCATATATAGATGAGCTTCGTTCAAAATTACCGTCTAATTGCCAAATATGGAAAGCGCAAGCGGTGAAAGATAGCCTGCCCTCACACGTAGTTGGTGTTGACCGCCACCTTTATGATACACACAGTGACACACAAGTGGGTGGAACGGGCAAAACATTTGATTGGTCTGTTTTAAAAGATGCAACGCAACCCTTTATGCTAGCCGGTGGGCTCAACGCAGACAATATTAAAGACGCGCTATATCAAGGAGCTCATGGCTTAGATTTAAATTCTGGGGTTGAGTTAAGCGCAGGCAAAAAGTGCCAACAAAAATTAAATGATGCATTCAACAGCATCCGCAAATATTGAGGTAAATATGAATAATCCAGCTTATTTCGGCGAGTTTGGCGGCATGTTTGTGCCTGAACTCCTTGTTCCTGCACTTAAGCAGTTAGAAAATGAATTTAATAAATCACAAACTGATGCAGCTTTCAAAGCTGAGTTTGAAAAATTACTCAATGAGTATGCAGGTCGCCCTACACCACTAACGCTGACCCGTAATTTAATTAAAAACCCAAAAGTAAAATTGTACTTAAAGCGAGAAGATTTATTACATGGCGGCGCGCATAAAACCAACCAAGTTCTGGGGCAAGCGTTATTAACCAAGCGAATGGGCAAAAAAGAGGTTATCGCAGAAACAGGCGCAGGCCAGCATGGTGTTGCAACTGCATTAGCCTGTGCATTACTTGGTTTGAAATGTCGTATTTATATGGGTGCAAAAGATGTAGAACGCCAGCAACCAAACGTTTTTAGGATGAAATTGATGGGTGCTGAAGTAATTCCCGTCACTGCTGGCTCTGGTACGTTAAAAGATGCAGTAAATGAAGCTCTACGTGATTGGTCTGCAAATTATAAAGAAGCACATTACTTACTAGGCACAGCTGCGGGTCCTCACCCCTTCCCTACAATTGTACGTGAATTCCAAAAAATGATTGGTGAAGAAGCTAAACAGCAAGTTTTAAAAGCTGAAGGTCGCTTACCTGATGCAGTGCTTGCCTGTGTAGGCGGTGGCTCAAATGCGATTGGCATGTTCACAGACTTTATTGGTGAACCTGATGTAAAACTGATTGGTGTAGAACCAGCAGGAAAAGGGTTAGATACCCATGAACATGGTGCAACAATTTGTAAAGGAACCAAAGGCATTCTGCATGGTACTTATACTTACATTATGCAAAATGATGATGGTCAAATTGAAGAGTCGTATTCTGTTTCTGCTGGCTTAGATTACCCAGCTGTAGGCCCTCAGCATGCCTTTTTACATGAAACAGGCCGAGCTCAATATGTTGGTATTACTGATGATGAAGCGCTTGAAGCATTTCAATCATTAGCTAAAAACGAAGGGATTATTCCTGCCCTTGAATCGAGCCATGCGATTGCCTACGCGTTAAAATATGCTGAACAACAAACAGAAGACACTATTTTAGTGGTTAATTTAAGTGGCCGAGGTGATAAAGATTTATCACACGTTATGGATGTATTGTCAAAAGGGAGCGAAGCATGAGCCAAACACACCAAAAAACAGACCGTTACGGGCAAACATTTGCAGCCTTAAAAGAACAAAATCAAGGCGCTTTTGTCCCATTTGTAACAATTGGCGATCCTAATAAATCATTAAGCGTTGATATTATCAAAAGTTTAATTGATGGTGGCGCTGATGCCTTAGAGCTCGGCATTCCATTTTCAGACCCAATTGCAGATGGTCCTGTTATACAGGCCGCAAATATCCGTGCCTTGGATGTAAATATAAATACGCAAGACTGTTTTGATATCATTAAACAAGTCCGTGAGTACAATAAAGATATTCCTATTGGCTTACTGTTGTATTCTAATTTGGTGTTTAAGCGTGGCTTAGAGGCATTTTATAAAGATGCTAAAGCGGCAGGTGTTGATTCAATTTTAGTAGCCGATGTACCTCTACATGAATCTAAAATGTTCCGCCAGGCTGCTGTAAATAATGGCATTGACCCTATTTTTATTGCCACTCCGAATGCATCCGATGACACATTACGCCAGTGCGCATCTTACGGTAGAGGCTACACGTATCTACTGTCTCGTGCAGGTGTAACAGGCACCGAGACAAAAGCACAAATGCCAGCCTCACCTATTGTGGCTAAACTAAAAGAATATCATAGCGCACCAGCACTGCTTGGTTTTGGTATTTCAACACCTGATGACGTTAAATCTGCACTATCTGCTGGGGCTGCAGGCGCGATTTCTGGCTCTGCGGTTGTGAAAATTATTGAAACACACCTTAGTGATCCACATACAATGCTCGATGGTTTGAGAGACTTTGTAGCAAGTATGAAGGAAGCTACAAAGCTTTAACACTGAAATGAGGGGCGTTCTGCGCCCCTAGTTTTTGCATGAGTAAACCTCAAACTTGTCTCTTATAGTTTCTATACACACTACGTTATCACCCAATTTGACTCGCATTCATCATTTACTGACCTTTACTAACAACTGAGTTGCAATGACAAGTTGCTCTTTTTTACTAATAAATTAAGTACAGACAATTAAGAATCTACAGTACGTCTTTTAATGCTTTAGCCGCTTTAAAGACCGGTTTATTCGCCCCTTCAATTTCAATAACCTCACCTGTTTGTGGATTACGCCCAGAACGAGCGGGGTAATAACTTAACGAAAATGTACCAAACCCATTAATCTGCACTTGGTCACCTTCTGACAATGACTTTGTCACCGCCGTTAGTAAACTGGTGAGTGCAGCTTTTGACTCTTTTTTACTCAGTTCACTGTGTAATGACATTGTCGTGATTAACTCTGCTTTGTTCATAAATGCTCCTAAATCCCCGCTATTTCATTACGCGGTTCAAATGGTATAAAAATCAAAAGCAGGCAGGCTAAGGGTTGTCGGTGAGTAAGTCAACCTTGTATCGGGCTAAATAACTTGGTAAAACGTCAATCCTAATTTTATTTACTAAGCGCTGTATGCACGCAATTATCGAATTTATTCCCTTACTGTTGTTTTTTGCGATTTTTAAGTTGGCTGATATTTACTGGGCAACCGCACTATTGATGGCTACAACATTTATCCAAGTTACCTACAGCTATCTTAAAATGGGCAAAGTCCCTTCTCGGCAATGGCTATTTTTAGCTTTAGCGGTAATACTTGGTTCGCTTACATTGGTATTTCATGATGAACAATTCGTAAAACTAAAAGCGACATTTATTTATGCTGGGTTAGCAATCGCACTAATTGTTAGCCGGTACTTTTTCGCTAAAAACTTAGTACAAAAAGCATTAGAGTCTGTATTAAAAAATGCCTTTGACACTCACCAAACTATTGCTGTGCCACAGTCCATATGGGAAGGGCTTAACCTAGTATGGATAGCCATTACTGCAGGCGTAGCCGGACTCAATTTATATATTGCTTATAACTTTTCACTCGATTTATGGGTCAACTTTAAAGTATTTGGTTTAATGGCAATCACTTTTGTCAGCATTTTTGCGAGTATTTTAGTACTTTATAAATACCTACCCGATGATGAAGTTAAGCCTAATAAGTAAGCAAAAAACTCTTTTCATGTAATAAATATGTCGTTTTAGCTTGATAGCCTTACTTGCAAACCCAACGCAGAGACAATCTTGAACGCCACACAATACAGATGGTTTGAATTTACCCTAATCTTTATTGCCTTGCCTTTGTTAGGGTTCACACTAAGGGCTTACTTAGCGAATTGGCTTATTCCCGCACTTATCATTTTGATGAGTGTGTGCTGTATGCTATTACTTGGTGACCCTCAATTTAAACGTTTTAGGCTCACGAGCTTAGGTCAGTTCAGTGCAGTAAAACGGCGCTTATTTAGCTTTTTTTTTATTGGTGCGTTATTTTCAGGGGTATTCTATTCGATAATGAATCAAGGTAATTGGTTTGTTATACCCAGAACCTCATTGAATGATTGGTTATTATTACTCATCCTTTATCCTTTGTTATCGGTGTTACCGCAAGAATTAATTTTTCGAACCTATTTTTTCCATCGCTACAAGCGGATCATGCCTAACAAGACTGTTCGTATACTCACCAGTGCATTTGTATTTGCATTAGCACATATAGTCTATGCTAACTGGATTGCCGTACTCCTTGCATTTTTAGGGGGACTTTTGTTCTCTTATACCTATGCACAAAGCCGCTCAACATTTGTCTGCGTGATTGAACATAGTTTATGGGGGTTGTGGATGTTTACACTTGGCATTGGTCAATATTTAGATTCAGGAGCGATATAAAAAAGCGCTTGTAATGAAGTGAATCTACCCCATCACAAGCGCGTTTCAAGCATACTGTCTATCGCAATTAAAAGCCAAAGATACTGATTGCGAAAAATTTAGTTGCTACCGTGTTTACAAATATAAGCACTAAAATTACCGGGATAAAAGTAGAAAGCGAAAAGTTAACATACTTCTCTGTAAAGCTACCTGTATATGTTGGGCACCCTTGACTTAACTCTTCACTTAAGCCTGCTTTTTTCCAACGATACATAACGAATAAACACACCATCAAGCCGTTTAGCGGTAAAATAGTGTCGTAAAACACATCGTACACAACATCAAACATACTCTTTGAGCTATCGCCATAGGTCACAAAAGATGTAAGCCAATCAACCATGCCAAATGACATAGTACATAACACCGTTAGTATACCCACAGTGCCAGATAAAATAAGCAATGCCATCTTACGGCTGATACCCTTTTTCTCAGATAGCGTTGCTGTTGGCACTTCAACGATAGACACCAGCGATGTGATAGCAGCGAAGAACACAAGTAAAAAGAAAATGAACGCAACAATTGACGCACCCACATAGCCAATATCAGACTGAAGTGCTAACAATATCTTAGGTAAAAACTCAAAAATCATCGACACTGAAGAATCCGATAACTTCGTCGGATCTGTTTCCGGATTGAAACTAAATATAGCAGGCAACACCATTAAACCAGCAATAAAAGCAACCAATGAATCTGTAACAGCAACCATTTTAGCACTGCCAACGATGTCGTCTTTTTTAGAAATATAGGATGCATAAGTCATCAAAATACCCATACCGAGTGACAACGAGAAAAATGCTTGCGCTAATGCACCGTTTAAAACACTGGCATCCATCTTAGAAAAATCTGGCACGATATAATATTTAACACCTGCCATTGCATTATCAAGCGTTAATACATACACAACCAATGCGGTTAACAATACAAAAAGAGCCGGCATTAAAAACTTTGCCGCTTTTTCAATACCCTGTTTCACACCACCAACAAGTATTAAGTTAACAATGATTGCAACAACCGCCATGTAACCAAAAACACTTGTACTATTAATAAATACACCAAAACTTTTAGGGTCAGCCAGTTGATCTAGATTCCCTATCGCGACTTGACTCAGGTAACCAAAAATCCAGACAGTAATTACCATATAAAACACAGCAATCATAAAAGGGGTTAAAACAGCTAAGAAACCCGCAAAGCTCCATTTTTTATCATTATCAGAAAGAAACTTATAAGCATGAAGGGGATCTTTTTGCGCTTTACGGCCCATTGCCATTTCAGCCATCATGACTGGCAAACAAATAAATATAACAAACAGTGCATAAATAAGTAGAAATGCCCCTCCCCCATTCTTGGTTGCAGAAACAGGAAAACCAACTAAATTACCAATACCCACAGCTGAACCAGCAGCTGCTAATATAAACCCGAGGCGGGAGCTAAAATGCTCACGATTATCACTCATTAAAAAACCTTATTATTATTTTGTGCTATCCCAGCGACTCTACCAGTGTTGTACTGGGCTTTTCAAGCAGATTAAGATTAAAAGTAATCTACCACTGTAAACCTAAATTCTTCGCCCATTAAATTCTCTGTGCTAATATAAAAAAATATTCACTCATACAAAAATACAGAGCACACAACATGTTGTACATGATTTACTCAACTGACGTCGAAAACAGTTTGGAATTAAGAAAGGCAGCAAGGCCTGCTCACTTAGCACGATTAGAAGAGCTTGATGCGCAAGGTCGCTTGTTAAGTGCAGGTCCTTTACCTGCAATTGATAAAGAAGATCCTGCAGATGCTGGCTTTACAGGCTCACTCGTTGTGGCTGAATTTAGCTCGCTTGAATCGGCTCGCGAATGGGCTGCAACTGATCCATATGTGACTGGCGGCGTATATGATAATTCTATTGTGAAACCTTTTAAAAAAGTGTTCCCAAAATAAAGCAGCTGCAACATAAATAATAAGTTCAGTGCTGGTTCACTGATTGTTGACTATTATGGGCTCAAAGAATCACACTATTTTGTAGTTTTACTTGAGTTTTAGTTGCTTGGTTCATTAAACTAATAGGGTCTGGTTTAGGAGTTCCCGTCATGCGCACTGTCTTTTTAGCTTTTAGCTTAGTGTTTTCTTCGTCGCTGATTTTTGTTTATTCAGGTAATAGTTATGCTAAAGATGCGACGAAAAAAGCTGAAATAAGTAAAAAACAAGCTGTTGTTATTGCAAAAAAACTCGAAAATGGCAAAACCCTAAAAATTACTGACCAAAATGATATCTACACCGTTAGAATACTCAAAAATAATGGTCATGTTGTCGATGTACACGTTAATAAAAAAACCGGCGAAGTGAAAAAGGATTAAATTGATGCGAATTTTAGTAATTGAAGATGATTTACACTTAGCAGACAACTTGCGTAACGCCTTAGAAAAAGAACGTTACAGCGTTGACCTTTGCCATGATGGCGAAGCTGGTTTGTTTCATATTACAGAGTACCCTCTAGATATGGCTGTCGTTGACTTAGGCTTGCCTAAAATTGATGGTATTGAGCTTATTAACAAAGCGCGTGCCCAAGGTGTTACCATTCCCATTTTAATCTTAACTGCACGCGACCGCTGGCAAGATAAAGTAGAAGGCCTCGATGCAGGTGCTGACGATTACCTAACAAAACCTTTTCATGTTGAAGAGTTAATTGCTCGCTGCAACGCCCTTATTAGACGAAGCGCGGGTAAAGCAAACCCAGAAATGACTGCGGGCCCAATTAAAATTCACACACGGTCACAACAAGTGTGGGTCGATGACAGGGAACTCAGCCTAACAGCATATGAATACAAAGTGCTTGAATATTTAATGGTTAACCCGCAAAAAGTGATTTCTAAATCTGAACTAACTGAGCACATCTACGACCAAGATTTTGACTTAGACTCAAATGTTATCGAAGTATTTGTATTACGATTACGTAAGAAGCTTGACCCTGATGGCACTCTCAACCCTGTAGAAACGCTGCGAGGGCGTGGCTATAGGCTTAAAAGTCAGTGGTAGCATCGCAAATCCCATTAAAAGTAAGGCAAGGATTTATCCTTGTCTTTGTCTTATTGGTTGCATTACCTATTTTGTTTTTCTCTATCGGCAAAGCGTATTACGCTTCGCTGGTTGAAGCGACAGAAAAAACCCTTGAAGCACACCTGTATTCGCTTATCTCTGAAGTCGATTTTACCGAGCGTGGCATTGTAATGCCAAGCACCATCCTAGCTCCAGAACTCAACAGACTTAACTCCGACACTTACGCAATGATTTACCGTGATGATCAAGCTGTTTGGCATTCGGAATCAGCTGTAAATGTCAGTATTGTTCCTCAATACATCGAAACCAAAGCCGGTGCTGCAGACTTTAGACGTGTAGAATACAAAAATACGGTTTATTGGCAATTAAGTTTAACTGTCATTCTCAATAACATTGATCAATCTGAGCATGCCCGTTTTATTTTGCTCAAACGTAATGACGCACTGCTTCGCTTAATGGATGGTTTTAAGCAAACCTTGGTCAATTGGATGTATGTTATGGGTGTAGCCATTGCGGGATTAATGGCCATTGGTTTTGTGTGGAGTGCGCGACCATTACAGCGTTTGGACAAAGAAATTAAAGCCGTTGAATCAGGGGATATTCAGCAAATAAAAGGTCTCTACCCCGTTGAATTACTCACTATTAAATCAGATTTAAACTTATTACTTGAATCGCAGCAGCGTCAAAAAGAACGTTATCGTGCTTCTTTGAGTGATTTAGCGCATGCCCTTAAAACACCACTGGCCGTTTTAAAATCAAGCCCTTTGGCTGATGACGCCGATGCCCAAGAGCAACTAGATCGTATTAATGTGATGATCGAGCACCAATTGAAACGTGCTGCAACTGGCGCTTCAGACACATGGAAAAAGCAAACAGCGATAAAACCAATTCTTGATTCCATTTTAAGTGCAATGGGAAAAGTATACCGTGAGAAAGACATTATTTTTAATTGTGCAGTCTCTGACAAAGACTTCTTTTTAGGTGATAAAACAGACTTACTCGAATTATTGGGTAATTTAATTGATAATGCCTGTAAAGCATGTCGGTCCCAAGTAGACATTAACGTACTACAAGCTAAATCATTGAGCATCGTGATTAGTGACGACGGCCCTGGTGTACCTGAGGATAAAAGAGAATCATTGCTCACTCGAGGAGCGCGGTTAGACACATACGAGAGTGGTCATGGCGTAGGGATGGCTATCGTGTCAGATCTAGTAAAATCGTATCATGGTCTGCTCACTATTTCTGATTCACCGCTACTTGGCGGCGCAAAATTTACATTAGAGTTTAACTACAATGGCAAAAAATAAAAGTTTAAACACATATATAACGGCGCTAAGCCTGCTTTTGAGTACTTCAGCCATAGCGAATGAATGCACACTAATCGATAGGCCGACACCGAGTGAATCAAAAAAATACATACAATGCTTAGACAAAGAAATTGCGCTATTACAACGCAGTCAGCAAACTTGGTTAAACAAACTAAGGTTAGATTTAAGTAAAATAGAAGAAGACACAGGTAACACACAGTTATTACCTATTTTCAACCGGAGTGTTAAAAGCCAACACAAGTTTTTAGAAGACAGTTGCCGCTGGCGCTACCTACATAAGATGCCTAATGCGACGAAGGCAGCTATTGTCTATAAACTGTGTGAAATACGTATATTAGATCAATACATTGATGTACTAAAACAGCCTTTAAAATAAAAAACCACGCTATTAGTTAACGTGGCTCAGCAAGCGATTAAGTTTGATCTTCTAGCTTTTCCCCGTTACCTAAGAGTGTAGCTAACCAACGCCCTTCATGACTTGTCTCAAGAGCAATTTTAACGATCATGGTCAATGGGACTGACAATAACATCCCAACAGTGCCCATTAACCACCCCCAAAATATTAAAGACAAGAATACAACCAATGTCGATAATCCTAAGCCCTTACCCATATATCTGGGCTCAACGATATTACCCATCACTGTATTTATCGTTAAGTACCCTGCTCCAACGAAGCCCGCAATTAAAGGGCCTTGAGTTATGAGAGCAAGTAATACAGCAGGCACCGCAGCAATGATAGAGCCAATGTTAGGAATATAATTGAACATAAATGCCATGACACCCCACAGCACAAAATAATCAACATTTAATACCCAAAGCAGTAAGGACGCAAGAACACCGGTTCCCAAACTGACGAGGGTTTTGATTGCCAAATAAGAATTGATTGAGTTGAGGAAACGATCAATCTGTTTCATTTTCATATCTGGATCATCCAATGCCATATGTATTTTTTGACTAAGCATGGGCGCTTCAAACAACATAAATACCACTGTGAGTATAATTAAGAATAAATTAGCCATTACTCCACCGAGGCCGGTTAGCATATTTGTTGCAACATCGATCATTTTGCCTGGATCAAACATTGAAATTAACTGCTCTTTATTAATCAAAATATTATATTGTGCAGCCACGTCAACTAACCAAATAAATTCTTTTTGCAGCTTCGCCTTGTATTCTGGTAAATCCTTGGAAAAATCAGTTAAGGATTGCCCAACCAACCCAGCAAGGCTCATACCAATACCAACAACCATTAACATCACCAACATAATGGCGATCCCTTTAGGTATTTTATATCGGGCAAAAAAACTCAGCAGCGGATTACAAATAATTGCAATAAAAGCAGCCAATACGAATGGGATCACAATAACACTTGCAGCTTTAATGCCTGCCAGTCCAATTACCAAAGCAGCAAAAACTACGAGGCTTTTATTAGCACCTGTTAGTCCAGTCAAATGACTATCCTTAAAAATTAAAGTTGCTGTTAGTGTATTTGAAAAGTTAAGTAAATGAAATATTTGCAAAGTGATCAAAAGCGGCTTTACTTCGTATTAAGTACGAATGAATAATCGCTGGGACGTGTTAATGAAAATATTAATGACAGGGGCTACTGGCTTAATTGGCACACAATTATGTGAAAAATTAGTCAAAACGCATTCAATTACCGTCTTAACGCGGGATTGTGATAAAGCAAAAAAAAGGCTCGGTGGCCAAATAGAATATATAAATGCAAGCTGCGATATCGATTTTAATACGCTCGATTGCATCATAAATCTTGCAGGTGAGCCTATTGTTAACAAACGCTGGAGTGATAAACAAAAAGAGGTCATCAGAAATAGTCGTATTGCATTGACCCATGAGTTAGCTGCAGCGATTAAAGCATGTACCACCCCACCTCACACCTTTATCTCTGGAAGCGCTATTGGCTATTATGGCCGTCAGGGAACTCAACATATTGATGAAGAGTTTAAACACGTACACCAGGAGTTCAGTCACACCCTGTGCAACGATTGGGAAAACGCAGCACGTGTTGCAGAGACAGACTCAACTCGAGTGTGTTTAATACGAACAGGTATTGTGTTATCAACACATGGCGGTGCGCTAACAAAAATGCTGCCGCCATTTAAACTCGGTTTAGGTGGCCCTGTAGCGAGTGGCGAACAAGGAATGTCGTGGATTCACATTGATGACATGGTGTCTCTAATCGAATTTGTTATGAATAATCAGCATATAAATGGAGCGATTAATGCAACCGCTCCATCACCTCAAAGTAACCGTGCTTTTAGTAAAGCACTTGCACAAGTGCTCCATCGCCCTGCTTTTTTTCCTATGCCTGCGTGGGTACTTAATGCTGCCATGGGTGAAATGGCTGACTTACTTATTTATGGCCAATATGTTGTGCCAAAAAAAATAGCGGAAGCTGGCTTTAAATTTAGTTACCCCGAACTATTGCCTGCACTTAATGCTTTAATAAATAAAAATGGCTAATTACTTAATAACCTTTTGATAGCTTGTGGTCACTGTAAGCTGTGCAGTTACCACAATTGTCCCCAGAAAACATATTTTTTCAGTGAATAATAAACCAATAAATAAGACTATATCAGTATTTTTTACCAATTCCTTAGTGCTAACTTGCTATGCGCGAAGTAATACATAATACTTAAACCTTGTACTAAATATAACCATAGAGTAGCTTATAATGCTTCACTTACCCACTGTCATTGGCATCTCTTTATTCTTAAACATGCTCATTAGCTCTTTTTTTCTATGTGTTTATTTACGTAAGAAGCAATCATGTTATCTTTACTTTGCACTGGCGTGCAGTGCTTTCGCCCTTGCAGAAATTTTGGCTTGTTTAAGGGTAATCATTGATAACGCATTCATCACGCATTACCTCGCTGATCTATTAATTATCACAAGCCCTCTCTTTGCCATTATTGGTTTACAACTGGCCACTTCATCGCAAAATAAATCATTTACATCCCTTAAGGTTGCTTTAGGGGGCACTGCGCTCGTATTGATGCCAATTTATGATGTAATTGCAGGGCAGCTGCTCACTAGCTTTATAATTGCCTGCTTATTCTTAGTGGCAGCAAACACAGTATATAAAATGAAAACAAATGCAGTATTTCACAAAAAGATATTACTAGGGTGTTTTGTTCTTCATAGTGTAATTATGTTTATTCAAGTCGCAATACTCGGCATTCAGCTAATGGCTATTTCGACCTTCGATTTTAGTCAGCCTCTACAAGTTATTTTAATTAACCACCTATTTTTAGCGACCACGACTGCGCTAATCATGCCATTTGTTTTGTTTGCTGACATAGAAGCGAAACTCCAACGTTTAGTCAATCGCGATACGCTAACAAGCTTACTAAACAGAAGAGGTTTTTTCATTGATGGCGAAAAAACAAGCCGTCATGTTATAAAACATCACCAAGATTTAGCTGTTGTTATGATAGATATTGATTTTTTTAAAAATGTTAACGATCAATACGGCCATAGTACGGGGGATATGGCCATAAAATGGATAGCTCAGCATATTCTGAGCCAATTAAACGACCATGATATTGCAGCTAGAATCGGGGGGGAGGAATTTGCATTGATATTACCTGAGCAATCGCACTCTCAAGCCACTCACACAGCACAAATAATATGCAACGTAATTCGCCAACACACCCTTAAATACAAAGGTAACACTATAAATTTATCGGTCAGTATTGGGGTTGCGTGCAAAGATAATAAAACTCAAACAATAAAAGGGTTACTCGACCTTGCAGATAAAAGATTGTATGTTGCAAAATCGCAAGGCCGCGACCAAGTAGTCGCCATTGACAGCGCGGAAACGCATATGGAGGAAACCATCCTGCTTAATATGAAATAACTTCAAGCCTGTAATCATTAACCTGCTTTATATCAAGCGTGTTAATTTAGATCTCTATCGAACTCAGTTGGCTTAACTCGTTTCTTACCCATTGAGCACCCAAGTAAAGCTCTAAATGCTTCTCTGCAAATTGCAAAAAACTTCGCGCAGCATGAGATAAATGGCGGTCAGTACGAATAACAAAATACCAATGACTGGCTAAATTTGTATCAACGACTGAAAGTACTTTGAATTCCCCCCCTTCATTGGGCAAGACATGACGAGATAATACAGCAATTCCCATTCCTGATGAGACCGCCACGCGAATAGCCTCGTTACTTCTCATTTGTACACTATCGCTGAGTACCAATCCCCTGCTTTGTAACTCACTCTCAAATAACATACGAGTGGCGGATCCTGGCTCCCTGAGTAAAAACCGATACGGCGTTAATTGTTCCAGTTTGATGTTTTGTTCTTTGGTCAGCGGGTGATCTCTCGGCACAATAAACTCCAGTGGATTATGTAGAAACCGAGCCGCTTTTGCATGTTCAAGTGATGGCGGGTGGCTAAATACATAAATATCATCTTCACCACGCTCAAAACGGGCTAATACTTCAGCTCTATTCCCAATTTCAAGCGGTAGCTCTACATGCGGATGACGATTACTATAGGGACCAAGTAACTTAGGTAAAATATATTGCGCTGTATTTACCATGGCTATTTTACATCGGCCTCTTTCGCCTCCTTTCAGTTCAGCTAAAAAGTCTTTGTAATCATCAAACTTACCAAACACTTGCTGACACGTTTTAAATAGTTCAACGCCCGCTTCTGTGACTGTTAGTTTTTGTTGATGCATTAATACCAGCGGCTCACCTACAGCCTCTTGTAATCGTTTAATTTGCAACGAAACAGTTGGTTGAGTTAAGTGAAGGTTACGCGCGGTCTCACTAATAGACCCTGTTTTTACAACACTCATAAATACTTCGAGTAACCTAAAGGAGATATGTCTAAGGTCCATACTAATCCAAAAATCGATAATAACTCATAGATTATAATCTATACCTGACTACTATTCATTTTATTATTTACTATGCAATTTTTTCTCTACAATAACGCCACTTCAAATTGAGAGGAAATCTACGTGCCTGATATTGTTGTTATGTTTTTTATCTTAGGATTGGTTGCTGGGCTTGTACGCTCAGATTTAAAAATACCCCAAGCCACATATGAAACACTCAGTCTATTACTAATGCTCACAATTGGTTTAAAAGGCGGCATGGTATTACATGGCAACTTAAACTGGCAGCTTTTACCAGAAATGGGGTCAGTAATACTATTAGGGGCATTCATCCCACTAATACTGTATCCGATTTTAAAATACATCGTTAAATTATCAGTCGCAAATAGCGCAAGCATTGCTGCACACTACGGCTCAGTTAGTGCTGGTACGTTTGCTGTCGCCCTTGCCTATGCTGAATCATCTCAACTAGTGGTTGGTGCAGAAGTAACACTCTATCTAGTGATGCTCGAGTTGCCAGCAATTATTGTGGGCTTGTTACTTTATAGGCGATTAGATAAAGATCACAATCGGGATAACGCGCTCCCCCTAAGTGCACTCTGGCATGAAACACTCACCAACAAAAGTGTCATTTTACTGGTTGGTGGCGTTATCATCGGTATGTTATACGGCACACAGCAAGGCAGCCAAGTCACCAGCCTATTAACCAGTAGCTTTAAAGTAGTATTAGCTCTATTTCTACTTGAAATGGGCTTAACTGCGGCTAAAACATTGCGCCCTATTCCATGGCATCATTGGCGAATTACTTTATTCGCTTTAATCACCCCATTATGTCTAGGTGTCATTGGCGTGTGTGTAGGCACATTGCTTAAACTTGAACTAGGCTCTGTCGTTGTATTAGCAAGTTTGGTTGCTAGCGCATCATATATCGCTGCGCCGGCTGCAATTAAAGCTGCTATACCCAAGGCAGATATAGGCCTTGCTATGCTTAGTTCACTCGGTGTCACCTTTGCATTTAACGTGACTATCGGCATTGGTTTGTATCATCAACTCGCTGAGCGTATGCAATAAACCACACAGTAAAACGCCACGTTTGTTGATACTCGCGTGGCGCTTTAAACACTTAGATTGGGCATTTACACTAAAACAATTAAAACCCTTAATAGTGCTTGTCAAGGTTACGAGAAACACTTAACCAATTTCTAGCGTCTTCAGAAGAGGAAAATATATGTGCACTCGTGTTCACTTTTTCCCTAAGAATAATTTCCTGAATACGGTTAGACACGACCACCGCCGATAAAACACACCTATTTTCATCGTACCAGCCATGCATTTCTTTACATTTATCAACAACACTCGGGCTTCCTAGCACTTCATTGTCCCAAATTTCCAGTCGTTTCCAGCTTTCACATGATCGGCCGTTAATAGCATTTTTTATTAACGCATTATAATAGTCTAACCCCTCATCATTGAATGGCCCAAAAGCTTCTATAATGAGTAAATCTTTATCCCAAGACAGTGTAACTTTTCCATGTAAATTCAAATAAACCTCTACGAAATAAGTAAGCATATTTTTTAATATAGTCGTTTATTATTAACTTTCCATCATCATAAAAATCGCTAAGACGATTTATCAACAAAAATACACTTCATCTATTAATAGTGCGCCAAAAAAGAAAAAACCACGTGAAGACGTGGTTTTTATCGATTAGATAAACACTTATTACAAAGATAAACTCTTTTTAGCACGGTTTAGGTTATGCGAAACCAATTTGCTGTTAGAGATTTGTACGGCTTCATATAAATCAGACAAGCCCGCAGTGTCATTTTTAGCCATAATACGTGATACGCCACGGTTACTTAATGCAAACGAAGTTAACTGACGAACTTTAAATTTTGGACCATCGCTGTCTTTTAATAATGCAATAGCTTGTGTACAAATGGCCTCTGCCTGCTCGTAATTTTTTAACTTAACGTTTGATACACAGCTATTAAATGACGCTTCAAGTTGCTGTGATGCTGTTGCCTGCTCAATAACCATTAACTTATAGTCACTACCACCTGCCATTGCAGCTGCTGAACAAGTTAAAAGTGAGCCAAGTGCGATAGATTTGATTAGTGAAAGTTTCATGCTTATATTCCTATTAAGTTACGTCGTCTTTGTTGCCGACAACTGAACTTTAGAGTGTTAGCTCAATTTCGACAAACGATAAAAACAAACCTAATAAGTGAATAAAATTAACCTATAGCTTCCGCCTAATTATAAAAATTAATTACTAATATTAATCAGTCTTGAACGTAACTCATTTTGTTATAACTATTCGTGTTTGCCTGAACAGACTTACCTATACTGGGCTGGTAATGTGGTTAAATAGCGCTAATTTTTATTAGCGCCATTTATTAATTAAGTCACTCTATTTTTAACTATGATAGGTAACATTTATGAGTTCATTGACCGAGTAAAAACACATTATCTGTGTCATTCAAATCAAGTACACCAATACAGCTATTACTTTCATCAGTCACCATCATTCGATCCCCCGCAACCCAAAAACTTTCAGTATAAACATCACCCTCTTCTAAAGTGGCATATACATAATTAAGTGCAGGTTCGCCTGTACTATTGTCAATCCAATAAAGCTTTACAGATTCACTCATGGAGTTAAAGACCTGAAGATTTGGTGCGTTATCAGATGTCCTCTCATATGGTACAGCCAGATCACAGCTTTGCATCTGCGCAGTTGCTTCAGGAATTTCGGCCGGTGGCGCTTCATCTAATGCATTGACAACCATTTCATCAGTTACTGTAAATTCATTGGTTTCATCGTTCAACAATGCAATACCTAAACAATTATCAGCACCATCAGTTAGCATGATACGGTGACCCACATTCCAGTTATCTGCGGTATAACGCTCATCTTGACCTAAAGTCATGTAAGAATTCCCCCCCTTTTCACCTGTATTCCTATTAAGCCAATACACGTTAACAAGCTTGTCAGTTGGATTTGTGATACTCAAACCAAGGGCGGGTTTAGACGAATTATAATACGTTTCAGCCAAACTACAGGTACCAAGCGTCCCTTTTTCAGGCCAATGTGGTAAATAAGGCTCTTCGGCAGTCACAATCTCTTCTGGTGCGGGTAAAGCAACTGTGCAGCCATCCCCCGCGCAAGCACTGAAATAGAGATCCAAAATATCTGCCCCAACAAAGTCCGATGCCACCGCTATATAGTATTTTCCAGATTCAGGCATACTGATTGTGCAGTTTTCTATATTCGTTTCTTCTGTTATCGACGTGCAGGTGAACTCTGTTTCGATTGCAGGATGAAATGCAGCCCCTTTTTTAACCCATAAGTCGACATTCCCAGACCCGCCTTGCGTTGCAAAAGTGATTGAAGGGAGTCCATCCGGTACTTCTACAGAAAACAACCAGCCGCCTCGCCCGCTTATCTGTTTATAGTCACCTAACGCAATAGCCTCTGCACTTTGTTCATATTGATCAACTAAATGTGTTGATAACCAGGTTGAAAATTCTGCTTGATTATCTGTTGCAATATTTTCAAGTAGCTTTTCAAAGTTATCCCATTCACCTGCGCGCATATGAACAAGCATTTGATAAACCAACTCAGGGTGATTTTCTATAAGAAAAGCTACAGCTAACTCCCCCCATGAATAGGCATCTGCGTTACCCGCAAAAATATCTGCTAATGAAGCAGTGTCACCATCATGAGCTGTAGAAACACGTGTGTAATATAATTCATTAAACGTACCAAGGTACTCGGCAAGTCCTTCGGTCCACCAATTTACACTACTTTTATAGGCACCTTCTTTATTATATCGACCATCTAATGCATGCACATATTCATGGGCAAGAGAGCGAATAACTGAACGTCCATCACTCCACTCTATCGCATCAAATGTCCAAATATCAGAGCTATGCCACCACTTTGTAGGTGAAGTCTCAAAATAAATTCCACTGGTATTATTGGTATTAACAAGGTGTTCAGCCCAAGCAGCGTGATTAGACAAGCTCGAGAAAATATGAATATTAGTGATCTCATTTAAGTCATTTGGCACTGCTTGTTGAAATTCTGGTGTAAGTCCCGAGTGGAGGGTTTCATCGAATAATTTTTTGGTTTGGCTGATCACATTACATGCATCGACAAGTTCAGCGTTTGACATGGCCTGTGCGCGGATCCTCACAGGCTCATCACACATCATATTTGCGCTAAATAAACCTGTAGTAGCAAACATTGAAGCATCAACTGCATCCCCCCCTTCGTATGCATCTATATAGATGTGGTATCTACCAGCCTTAGGTTTATCAATAATACAGGTTTCATTATTATTGCTCCCTTTATAGGATACGCAATCAAACACCCCATCAGCCCCCGCACTGGCTTCTTCCTCATATTTAACATACAAATCTGGGTCACCGAGATCTTTACCTTCTACCCCTGCAAATAAACTCACAACTAACGTTTCTGCCTCTTGTGGTAAATCAATGTAAAACGATAGCCCCTTGCCATCTTCAGAATTAATATTAGTTTTAACCACATCAAGTGCGAGAGCAAGCTCTTGTGCACTGGTGTAATCAATCTCTGGTTCAGTTGGCGTTGTCGTCACTGGAGAGGTTGGCTCTGGCAAGGTGTTCGTAGAGTCACTGCCACCACAGCCGGAAAGTGCACAGAGTATTGCACTGGTTAAAATCAATTTTCTAAAAGACATATGAGTTTCCTCTTATTATTGTATTTAAATTAAGATGCTGATAGCGATAATGTTTAATGACCAGGTAAACAGTACTTTAGGGCGTGTTCATTCCATAACTAGCCATAATCTTTAAGCCTCACTGAGTATTTTTACGCATACACAGAAAACCCAATTAACGCTCATACTAAGTTCAACACGGTATATGTAACACAAACATTGGTATAATGTAAATTGTATACAATATATTAATTGGCGTTTATAATCTAAACAAAATGAGGGCATGCAAAATGAGTTTTGCTTCAATTTACGTTGTAACAAGAAATGAATAATACGGTATCAAGCTGAAGGTAACGAGAAAGTAAGACGTGTACGAGGTGCTAAAAAGTAAAAACCACGTGGCTAACCGACGTGGCTTTCTAATAATAATTTCTAGGCTAGCTATTACAAAGATAAACTCTCTTTAGCACGGTTTAGGTTATGCGAAACCAACTTGCTGTTAGAGATTTGTGCAGCTTCATATAAATCAGATAAACCCGCAGTGTCGTTTTTAGCCATAATACGTGACACACCACGGTTACTTAATGCAAACGAAGTTAACTGGCGTACTTTAAATTTTGGACCATCACTGTCTTTTAATAATGCAATGGCTTGTGTACAAATGGCCTCTGCCTGCGTGTAATTTTTTAACTTAACGTTTGATACACAGCTATTAAATGACGCTTCAAGCTGCTGTGATGCTGTTGCCTGCTCAATAACCATTAACTTATAGTCACTACCACCTGCCATTGCAGCTGCTGAACAAGTTAAAAGTGAGCCAAGTGCGATAGATTTGATTAGTGAAAGTTTCATGCTTATATTCCTATTAAGTTACGCCGTCTTTGTTGCCGACAACTGAACTTTAGAGTGTCAGCTCAATTTCGACAAACGATAAAAACAAACCTAATAGATGAATAAAATTAACCTATAGACCTTAGTCTAATATTAAAAGAATTAACCTAGCGCATCCTTTGCTAAATAGACATATTAAAATTGTTAATACGTGACTCTCAAATGCCGCTATCATTTTCAGATTAAGCAAAGCATATTGTTTTCAATGAGGTAAGCACATAGCCTTTTTTGGAACTGTTTTACCCAAGCAAGAAAAAACAAAGTTGTGGTAAAGCCACTATAAACTGCCCTACCCATATGCCATAATCTAAGTAATTAATAAATTTAGTAACTTGGCGAAATATCAACCGCGCCAAGCTCACTTAAAAGGTTTTTAAATGGCTTATCAAGCGCAAAATCAAGCAACAATCTACTGGCACGATTATGAAACATGGGGGGCGAGTCCAAAAAAGGATAAGCCAAGCCAGTTTGCGGGTATTCGTACCGATCTTGATTTAAATATTATTGGTGAGCCACTAATTGAATATTGTAAACCTGTGGCGGATTATTTGCCTCACCCTGAAGCCTGTTTGATCACAGGCATAACCCCGCAAATTGCAATGCAAAAAGGCTTAGTTGAAGCGGACTTTATAGCCAAAATTCATGCTGAATTTAGTGTACCTAATACCTGCGTAGCTGGATATAACAGTATTCGTTTTGATGACGAAGTAAGCCGATATAGCTTTTACCGTAATTTTTATGACCCATACGAGCGTGAATATAAAAATAATAACAGTCGCTGGGACATAATAGATTTAGTTCGTGCCTGTTATGCACTGCGCCCTGAAGGCATTGAATGGCCATTAAAAGAAGATGGCAGCCCGAGCTTTAAATTAGAACATTTAACCGTTGCGAACGGCATTGAACACGCAGCGGCTCATGATGCACTGAGTGATGTAACGGCCACTATTGCATTGGCAAAACTTATAAAAGAAAAGCAACCTAAGCTCTACCAATTCTTTTTTAGCTTACGAAATAAAAAAGCCCTGGCTGAATTAGTTGATGTATTTAACATGACACCGCTGGTGCATACTTCATCGCGTATACCTGCTACGCAAGGCTGCACAAGCTGGATTGCGCCCATGAGTTTTCATCCTACTAACAAAAATGCCGTGGTGTGTTTTAACTTAACTGAAGACCCGCAGGTACTAATTGATTTATCTGTTGACGACTTAAGGACACGCCTTTATACAAAACGCACTGAACTTGGCGAAGGCGAGCTCCCCGTCGGTTTAAAGCTCGTACATTTAAACAAATGCCCTATTTTAGCGCCCGCTAAAACCTTATTGCCTGAAAACGCAGCACGACTTGGTATTGATAGAGAGCAATGCTTAAAAAACCTCGCCATATTAAAGGCCAGCCCTAGCCTACGAGATAAAGTGACCGAAGTATTTAACGACAGCCCTGACTACGGTTCAACAACAAATACTGATTACATGCTGTATGACGGCTTCACAAGTCATGCCGATAAAGCCAAGTTTGCCATTATACGTGATGCCAGCCCTGAGCAATTAGCGGGTATGCAATTAGATTTTGAAGATAAGAAATTTGATAACTTGTTATTTAAATATCGCGCCCGTAACTGGCCACAATCTCTAAATCAGGATGAACTAGAGCAATGGCGCCAATACTGCCAAAGCAAATTAATGCATGGTGAAGATCAACCGTCGATCAGCGCACAAGACTTTATGATTACACTTGAAAATCTCGC
This sequence comes from Pseudoalteromonas sp. H105, assembly GCF_001469215.1. Taxonomy (GTDB): domain Bacteria; phylum Pseudomonadota; class Gammaproteobacteria; order Enterobacterales; family Alteromonadaceae; genus Pseudoalteromonas. Next base: position 218,680 of record NZ_LOFH01000001.1, on the reverse strand, counting down.
CCATGAACATGACGATAATGAAAAGAATCTAACCATTTTAAAAGCGTTATATAACTATGCTCAGAGCATGTAACAAAGCCATTTAATTGAATCAACCAATTGCCCTCACTTTATACAATGAGGGCAATCTGCGCATTATTTTTTATGTAACGCTTCAATGCGTGCAAGTAAGCTAGACGTGTCATAACGCCCACCACCAAGCGCTTGAACATCCGCATAGTATTGATCAACTGTGGCAGTCATTGGCAAGGTTGCCCCATTATTTTTTGCCTCATCGAGTGCGATACCTAAATCTTTTCGCATCCAATCCACAGCAAAACCAAATTCATACTCACCCGCTAACATTGTTTTATGGCGGTTTTCCATCTGCCAAGAACCTGCCGCACCTTTTGCGATAGTCTCGATTACTTTTTCACCATCAAGACCAGCTTGCTTGGCAAAATGCAGTCCTTCAGCAAGACCCTGCACAACACCTGCAATACATATTTGGTTTACCATTTTACATAGTTGACCAGCGCCTACTTCACCCAGTAATTGGCTAAAACGGCTAAACGCAGCCATTACGGGTTGTACTTTAGCAAAGACGGCTTCATCACCACCGGCCATAACCGTTAAAACCCCGTTCTCAGCGCCCGCTTGACCGCCTGATACCGGTGCATCAATAAACGCCACATGTTGAAGTGCCGCTTTTGCTGATACTTCACGGGCCACCTCCGCTGAGGTCGTTGTGTGATCAACTAAAATAGTACCCTCGGCCATACCAGCAAGCACACCGTCTTCGCCGTATACAACTGAGCGTAAATCGTCATCGTTACCGACACACATAAAGACAATATCAGCACCTTGCGCTGCAAGTGCCGGTGTTAGCGCGACCTCACCTTTGAATTGCCCTGCCCATTGCTGCGCTTTAGCCGTTGTACGATTATAAACCGACACTGTGTGACCCGCGTTAGCAAGGTGACCTGCCATGGGATACCCCATTACACCTAAACCGATAAACGAAACATTCATTGACATAAAATTGACCTATTTCAGTGGTAACTTAAAAAGATACTTTGATTATCTCAACCGAACAGACAAAAAGCGAATGAAAAAGACTTCATCAAATTTCTTCATGGACGGCAAACAATAGGTACACTATGGATAGCATATATCAATTCAGCGCTCCCCTTAATAACGGCGAAGATTTTGCACTGAGTCAGTTAAAAGGCAACACCGTATTAATCGTTAATACAGCCAGTAAATGTAGCTTTTCAATACAGTTGATGGCTTTAGAAAAACTATATCAGCAGTACAAACACCATGGATTTACCATATTGGCATTTCCATGTAATCAATTTGACCACAATGAACCCATTGAAAATGCCGATATAAAGCGCTTTTATCAAGAGCAATTCAATGTTAGTTTTCCTGTGTTTAGTAAAGTAATGGTAAATGGTCCAGACACCCACCCATTATTTAGTTACCTAAAAGCACAGACCCGAGGCATTGCGCAAAATCGTGCAATAAAATGGAATTTTACAAAGTTTCTAATAAACTCTCAGGGTCAGTTATCTGTGCGCTATGCACCGCGCACTAAGCCCGAAACCTTAAAAATGGTAATAGAGAGTACCCTTGATGAAGCAAACAACAATAGCGCTTTTCAGTTCGCAAAAATATGAGCACCCATTTTTTGACGCCTGCTTAGAAAATCAACCCAGTATTACACTTTCGTATATTGAGCAATCGCTAACAGAGCAAAGTGTTGTTTTAACCAAAGGGTTTGATGCGGTCTGTGTGTTTGTTAACGATGTGGTCAACGAGGCAGTGATAAACCAGTTAGCTGAACACGGTGTAAAATGCATACTACTTCGTTGTGCTGGGTTTAATAATGTAGATTTAGCAGCAGCAAAGCACCATGGAATCAAAGTGTGCCGTGTGCCCGCATACAGCCCTCAAGCAGTAGCCGAACACTGCATCGCACTGATGCTTACGTTAAATCGTAAAACTCATAAAGCATACAACCGCATACGTGAAGACAACTTTGATTTAAACGGCCTATTAGGCTTTAACTTATTCAAAAAAACGATTGGCATTATAGGTTGCGGTAAAATAGGTAAAGCACTGGTCAACATTCTTAACGGCTTTGGTGCCAATGTTTTAGTGTGCGACCCCTACGCCGAACAAGGTGATTATACCCTTTGCGACCTTGATACATTGCTAGGCCAAAGTGACGTGGTCTCTTTGCACTGCCCGCTCAATGAGCAAACACACCATTTAATTGATGAGACTGCCTTTAGTAAAATGAAGCCAGGGGTGATGCTTATCAATACTTCACGCGGCGCGCTGGTCAACAGTAAAGCCTGTATCAATGCACTCAAAAGTAAAAAACTAGGCTACTTAGGCCTCGATGTTTACGAGCAAGAATCAGAGCTCTTTTTTAAAGACCGCCGCGACGAAATCATGCAAGACGATATATTTTCACGTTTAGTGAGCTTTCCCAATGTATTAGTGACAGGTCACCAAGGCTTTTTCACCAAAGAAGCACTCACTGAAATAGCTCACACCACTATTAATAACGCGATTGAGTTTGCCAATAACCAACCGCTGAGTAATGAAGTGAAATAAGGCTAGGTGCTAGGTCAAAGATAAAAGGTTAAAGGTTAAAGGTTAAAAACCAAAGCACAAAAAATCAACCTCGTGAACTTTGCTAAGCCTGTTAAGTTACATCGGCTTCAAAAAAGGACAGACATATATTTCAACCCCGTTGGTATTGCGCATAAATTGTGACTGTCCTGTTTTATCAGAGCTGACGTTCCAACATATAATCAGCAATATAATTTAAAAAATTGGGAGCGGGTCCTCATGTTATCACCAATAAATAAACTGGATAAATACACAGTCTTACTGTTGTGCTCCCATATTCAAGAAAATGAGCGACGAGCGCATTTTCTCTTGCCTGACAATCTTTAGTACCAAGAAATAATTATAGCTGGCAATGAGTTAAGTTATTTGTTAAAAAAGACTTATTAAATACATGAGTGTGGCGTCGGCAGAAAGATGCGCGACGCGCGCACTATAAAATTGTTAAGCGTACGGAGAGTATGGGTAGGTTTCAATCAGCAGTTCATAATATCGGGCATCATGCTGTCAGTGGTCTCTGCAACATTTTAGCTGAAGGGTATGCTTTCTGTGAACGTGAAGGAAGAGAGATTCTAAAGATAGATCTCCTTAATTCAAATAGTAACGCTTCGAAAGAGCTCGATAACGAAATCAGACAATTAAGAGAAAAAGCCGTTTCAATTATAACAACCACATCTGGGACTTCCATAAATGACATTCAGGTTGCGGAGTTGTCAATTAATTACAGATTTAATGAAAAAGCTTACCAACTTCACAAAGCTCATATGGAAAACATTGGTGTTTGGTACGGGCATGACCCTCTATATGACGCAGTTTTAATTTGCAAACTGAAAAATGGTCGAGTTTCTAAAAGTGAATTTAGCAATAGAAATGTGCCCCAGTACGCTTAACAAAGTCGTAAACACGGACAAATAACAGTTGGCTTTGTTCGTGCCTCACAAATTTTAGCCAACTATTATTAGCCGGTTACAACTGCGTTGAGGCTGTAGAATTACTCTTTTTAAAGAAAATCAGCCTGTTTTATGGGTTCCAAATGCATTACCTAATGCTTTAAAAGCGCTTAGAGTTAATTACAGGAGCTCGTTTTTTAATTGAATTCGGCTGTTGGAGTTATTCTACAGTCTCGTTATACGTAAATGGAACTTCTGCAAATATGGATGATTTGAGAAATAAAGATGTACTTTTGATTTGGCCAGTATCTCTTATTGGTTTTCCAATCTTAAGCATTTTATTAACACTCACTTTAGGGTCTTCAGGCACTATATATTCAGGAGGGTTTACCTATATGGATTTCCCAGCTTTCACTAGACAGTTTTTAATTCAGAATAATACGCTTCTTCAAACTTAGCAGGTGAAACACCGCCTGTATGTGAGTGGCGCTTTTTTGGATTGTAAAACATTTCTATAAAATTGAATATCTCAGCTTTCGCATCTTCGCGTGTCGAGTATATCTTACGCTTAACTATTCGCTTTTTAATTGTCGCAAAAAAGCTTTCTGCAACTGCATTATCATGACAGTTCCCAGCTCGACTCATCGAAGGCATAAGATTATGTTCTTTCAAAAATGCGAGATAGTCAGCGCTACCGTATTGGCTACCTTGGTCACTATGTACCATTACCTCAGCCTTCGGTTGACGTTGATATACAGCCATCAACAGTGCATTTATCACCAACTGCTTATCCATATTTTTATCCATCGACCAGCCCACAATGCGCCGAGAGAATAAATCCATCACTGTTGCCACATATAAAAAACCTTCATAGGTTCTTATATAAGTTATGTCGCTCACCCACGACTGGTTCGGCGCTGGCGGGTTAAATTGACGCGCTAATAAGTTATCTGCAATCCGCGATGTCTTACCGCCTTTAAGATGGCGACGCTTATACCCTATTTGTGCTTTAAGCTTATGGTGTCGCATGATCTTAGCAACACGGTTTACGCTGCACCGCTCACCAGCTTCGCGCAAGTCTGCATGTATCCAAGGGCTACCATATGTGCCGCCACTGGCTACATAAAACGCTTTAATGAGCTTCAACAAGCGATTATCTTCAAGCGCTCTATTGCTTAAAGGCTTTTTTAACCACGCATAAAAACCACTGCGATGCAGCTTAAAAAGGCGGCACATCGTCGTAATGGAAAACTCATTTTGATGATCACGAATGAAGCCGTACTTTACTCGGGGTTGCTGGCAAAGTACCTTGCGGCCTTTTTTAAAATATCCCGTTCCTCCGTGACACGTTTCAATTGCGCTTCTAATTTAGCGATCTTCAATTTTTCATCGGATGATTGAACGGCTTCAGGTTTATCTGATAACTGGCTCCGCCAGTGATATAACGTTTTAGTAGAAATATCTAATCGTTCAGCGACTTCTGCGACTGAATATCCGCGCTCAGTAATTTGTTTAACCGCCGCTTCTTTAAACTCTTGGGTATAACGTTTGCCTTTGCTCATAAAACACCTCTTTTTTAGAAGTTACAATGTAACTCATTGGGTGTCTAGCAAACTATGGGAAGTCCACATAAAACACATGAAAAATGTGCAGATATACTCGATGACAAGAACAACCGAATAAAATTTTGGCAAATTGTCCTATCTGCTGTCACAACTACAGGCGTTTTTGCGGCAGTGTTTGGCGACCTTCCTGAAGTTGGCTATGTTTCAGCTTTGGTATCATTACTACTAACCATCATTAATAAGTATGTTAAAAAGTATGATCTCGGCGGTCTATCACAAAAGCACTCCGATGCTGCAAACACTCTTTGGAATATTCGAGAATCATATTTGTCATTGATAACGGATATGCACTCCGACATCATCAAAGATGACGAAATAAGGAAGATGCGAGACTCCTTACAGGCAAGCTTACATAAGCTTTATAAAGGTTCTCCAAGTACTAATATTGGAAAAGCTTACCAAAAAGCATCTGAAGCACTAAAGAAAAATGAAGAGCTAACTTTTAGTGATGAAGAAATAGATATGTTTTTGCCAAAATCATTACGGAAAACAAACAACTCCTAATTTGGTATAGTTTAGAGTGAAAGAGCTAGCTTATTTATGTCCAAAAACGAGTTTATCTGAACGTCTGTTTCTCGCTCATAGCTGCATGTCAGGTGGCTCTATACTTATTAAGCTACTTCAGATTATTTTGCTATCAACTGGTATACATAAATTAAATCGCCCCAACTTAACTGATATGTCATAAGTAGATTAGTACCATTATCATGGCGATATAAAAGATTAGTTTGAGTGATATCATTTAAGACTTTTTATTTGGATTAAACTCAGTATTAATCTTTCGTTGGATTTAAAAAATAGGTAACACTTTAAGCTGCTAAACTTAGGTAGCATTCGCATGATAAATTTGAAGATGACATTATAAAGTGCTCCCCTGCGGTTTCATTGAATCACAACACGTTAGAACTTTCAGCAAAGCTGACGTATTAACTCTTCAAACACTAATCCCATGCCATAGTTATTAATAACATTTGGGTGTAGGTCGGTTTTAACAAAATGTTTAGCTACTTTATAAAGTAGGTCGGCTTCTGCAAGCTGATCTAGGATGTTAAAAAAGTCAAAGTGCTCAAAAATTTCACGCGCATTAGGGCTAAACGATTGAATGTAGCTTTTACGGTTTCGTACTTTTCAAGCACGGCAGGTTTGGTGGCTTCAAGCACACACTCCAAACGCATTAACAGCGTAAAAGGAAGGATAATACGGCCATACTGAGATTGTTTAAAAATCACCGAAAAGTAAGTCAGCGACTGACCATAAAAAAGCAGCGGTTGAAGAGAAGTTGTTGTCTGTCATTTTGACCCTTTATTATTTTTTTCCATAACTTAAATTACCATATCACTAGATATGCTATTTTTTATAGATTTAAGGATTATTTACCAGCACTGAAGGCTGCACTCTTTAATAAGGCTATTGTAACCTTTATTGTGTTGCTTGGAAGAGAGTTTTTAAATTACAGTAGAAGCTTTATATTGATAATGACTGTATTAAACTAGGGTTTAAAAAAGAAGATACTGTTGGTTATGTTGAGTTAAAACCAAGCACTCGGTGGACCGCGCTGAGAATCAACCTTAAAAGCTCGCCATGAAATGAACGAGTGCAATCTTTGGCAGTAATAATTATGATCAAATACAGTTTGAACTATTAATGAATTTATCAAAATTAATTGATTTAAAACCCACAGTAAAGGGTACTCAACTTCTTTGTAAGCATATCTAAAAAAGCTTAAACTTTGACGGCAGTAGTAAGAGCGTTCATATTTGACTGTGTTCTTACTATACTTAGGCTGTTTAGGAGTCTGCGGTGTAGCAATTGCTAGTGCTTTTTCTAAAACAACTGTCATTTTTTGAAGTTTATAATTTAAATCCATATCCATCTAATTATCTATAAGCTAAATATCCGTTGTGATGAGTGATTGCATGAAACTACATCTTAGAAGGTTATTACCCTTCCTCTAAAATTAATAAATCAGTTTAGAGCAATATGAAATATATAAAGCAATCTAAACCCTTATTTTAATAAAATAAATTCTATTACAAGTTTTGCTATTCTGAGGACGGCCGCAAAAGTAATTTTACGTTTATTGTCCCCGTTTAATTTTTTCTCTGTTTTTAAAATCCTCCTGTTAAGTTTTAAAAGTGAAAGTACGCTCCATACAACTAAAGCCATTAAAGTAAAAATACTGCTAACTTCAATATTTGAAATTTTGTATTCAACAACTAATAGCCATAGGAGCAGCTTTAAAAAATCAATAAATTGTTTTACAGTTTTCCTCATCACTAAATCCTAGGTATGAGGAAAGGAACACTGACTTAATTAATTAACGAATATTAGCAAGATAGAAATATGGGTGGTTAAAAATAAATCAAGGGTAAGTTGTTATTATTTTGATATAAACATTTTTATTAAAGGGATAGCGTAGTATGTAGGCTAATCTATATAAGTTGGATGCACACTCACTGGGGTCGCGTCTTGCTTTTTGCCTTTGCTGCTCAAAAGACAAAATTAGGACTGAAATTAGCTTTAAAATATAAACCTTTCCTTTTTAAAATTATAAAAACATATAAATATCATTAGCTTGCAATATACATTTAACCTCGGTGCAGCACGATGTGCCTCTGTGATCTCTGTGGTAAATTTGAATTAAACGCCCTAAAGGACGACCTACAATTTAAACCAACCTACCACACGCGCCAGCAAGCTCAGCGCCTACGCTTGACAAGATAATAGGACAGGCACAATTTTTAGAAAATTAGCGTTCTCACATTCAACCTTGTGGCTGTCCTTTTTTATACATAAGTCCCTCTAATACGCCTATTTACATTTTGCAAATAGCGTTTAGTTTATTTACCTTGTTGATCACACCTAAATCAAACAGTTGCTCCGCTGTAGACTTGAGCAATTGCGTTTCTTCAGGCGTCCTATGCTGCTTAATGACCAAGTTTGCATAGCTAATTTTCAGCCGGTTTATTGCACGGGTTTTCTTTCTGCATTCAAAGCACTTTATCGCATGTGCATCAATCCAAAACTTTAATTGTTCAAACCAATATTGCTGCTCTTTAGCAAAAAATATAAATGGCCTGTGACAATCGACACACTGCTCTGCTATATCAATGTAGAGTTGCCTAGGATATACATTGTCACTTTGTTTTTCGGTTGCTGCGGGAATTGCTGTTTCTGGATAGTAACGCACATTTTTATAGCGCCAATGGGCATTGTCGATTTCTTGCTTTGTGTAACTATTACCTGAGGGAATTGGCTCGCTGCCATATAGTGGGTGGTTTACATAATTGGCCATAGCAGCTAGTTACCCAGCATTATAAGAGTGCCTAAAGCGCCTGCAGCCACACCTATAATAAAACCAACTACCCAGAACACAATATTTAATTTACTCAACCAAGGAGAAACAGCCCATTCTTCTGAGTCGTTTCTTAACTGTTTACTGTTATGAGCTTGCTCAACTGTGGGTCGTGCTGGCAGTTCACTGTCAGTAAGCTGTTTAACAGTCATCACAACTTGCTCAGCATTAACATGGTCACCATTGGCAATCGTTATATTTTCAATAATGCCATTGCAGTCGGCCATCACTTCTAACACGACTTTGTCTGTTTCAACATCAAATAACACATCACCAGCATAAACTAGCTGACCTTCACTAACATAAAGCTTAGCGATGGCTGCTGTGCGAATTGAGTCTGGGAAGACCGGTACTTTCACATCTATGTTCATAATTCCTCCTTGGATAAAACACCGACGGCTGTTCTATTACCCAAACGCGACATTAGCAAATACGGCGGTCATTAAAATTGGGCACACAAAGCGGATATACTGGGCAAACCAAAACTTAAAGCCACTGCTTGCTTGATGCAATTGGTTACCACGGCGCCACAACCAGCCTACCGTAACAAAATAAAACAAGCCCATTAATGGGAGTTGGTATTGCGTTAGCACCATAATCACTAAACCAAATAGCCAATCAAAATTAAAGATGATTAATGACGAGGCTGCAAGCACGGTGAGGCTCACAATAAAAGTCGCTGATTTACGTTCTACTTGATGGTTTTCAACTAAAAATGCAACGGGGATTTCGGTCGATGAAATTGTTGAGGTTAATGACGCTATCGACATTAAAACAAAAAACAATAAGCCTACCACTAAACCTATTTCACCCATGGTATTAAACAACTCTGGTAGAATTGCAAAAATAAGCTGCCCTTCACCAATGAGTTTACCGTCACTAAACACTTGTACACCGTTGTGTTGCGCCACATAAATAGCAGGGATAATTAACAAACCAGCTAAGAATGCCACGCCAGTATCAAGCAACGCCACCGAGGCCGTTAAGCGCGGTAAATTGGCATCAGGCTGTAAGTAAGAGCCGTAAATCATCATACAGCCTACACCGAGTGACAATGAGAAGAACGCCTGCCCCATGGCGGCTATTATCAAGTTTGGGTCGAGTATATGGCTAAAATTAGGCACTAAATAGGCTGCAAACCCTTCATTGGCGCCATCAAGGGTGGCAATGTAGGCAATCAGCCCAACTAATAAAACTAGTAGCATTGGCATCAAACGGCGTGACCAAGTCTCAATGCCCGATTTAACCCCTTTTAAAATGATACTGGCTGTTAAAATGAGCATTAGTGGCGTAAATACAAAATTACGCGCCATTGAGTCTGTTTGTAAAAAAACACTTATATCGGTAAAACCGAAGAAGGTAGTAATGGGCTCAAGCGCATAAGCAAGCATCCACCCTGCTACTATCGAATAAAAGCTTAGCATCACTATGGCACCCGCAAGGCCTAAATAACCCGCTGCCGCACCTACTTTTGGTGCTTGATCTTGCCATGCGTTTTTAAGTGCTTTAACTGGATTAGCTTGCGCTTGGTGCCCTAAATATAGCTCGGTGTATAAAGCAGGCACGGCCAATAAAAATATAACAATAAAATAAACCAGTAAAAACGCGCCACCACCGTGATTAGCCGCTTGGGTCGGAAAACCCCAAATATTACCTAAACCAACCGCAGCACCAGAAGCCGCTAAAACAAAGCCAAGGCGGCTTTGAAAACCATCACGCAATTGTGCCATACATCTACTATCTGTTATTATTTTTCATTAAGGTGAATTAAACCATATTTCATCGCGACTGAGTAATAAATTTGCCAATGCTGGGACAGACCATTATTAAATGTGCATTTTATACTCAGCTTTTATCTTTTCATTGCTAGCCATCTGGACTTTATGCCTAACCAATACTTCGAGCAGCACCTTACTGTAAACCCATTTAGTTTGCCTGATATTAATACGCAATGCGTTTTATTATTGAACGCTGAGCATATTAACCTTACTGATTTTTCATTAACTGATTTACTAAGCCCGTTTGAGCAGGCTGTTATTGAAAGAAGAAAAAGCAGTAAAGCAAAACAAGAGTATCTCGCCACGCGTTTACTGCTTAAATTTTTAGTTAAACACTGCTTTAGTGAATTTGCCGATACACCCGCTAATCATATAAGCTCTGAATTTGACGAGCGAAGCAGCAAGCTGTTATTGCATATTAAAAACACGAACACTGTTTTGAGTAGTTGTTTATCTCATTCGAATGGTTTTGTGGGTGCCGCGCTGAATATTGAACAGGTCGAATTTGGTTTTGATATTGAGAAGATAAGCTTAAAACGCCCGTTTGAGAAATTAGCTAAGCATTTTTATCATCAGCAAGAGGTCGACTTAATCACCGCAAATGAGCAATATGCCGCCCTACGGTTTTATAGAATTTGGACCTTAAAAGAAGCGCTGGCCAAGGCGACTAGCCGCCCTATTGCTCAACTGCTCAGTCCGCATGTATTCACCGAACTTAAAACCGCTCATTTAAATGCTAAAAGTGCTGAGTTTGAAGGCTTTGACATCTCTATCGTGAATAAAAAAAGCACTGACTGGCAGTGCTTTTATATAACTGATTTACACCAATTAAGCGGCGTTTTCGAGTTCAAGTAAACGGCTGTGAATGGCTTGCACAACTAAGTCTGATTCTGCTTGTTCTACTAAAAAGCATAAATTGTGCTTACTTGCACCATGACAAATTAACCGAATATTAAAATCGCTCAGCACATTCATTAAATTAACTTCTTGTTGGCGCAGCTGGATTTCAGAACCTATTAGCGCCACCAGCGTTAAGTTGTTTTCAACCGATACATGGCAAAATTCAGCAAGTTTATCTAAGCAATCTTGATCAAGTTCTGGCCGAGAGGCATTTGGTGCATTATCAAGGGTAATTGCGACACTGATTTCAGAGGTTGTTACCAAATCAACTGAAATATTAAACTCACTTAATATAGTAAATACACGGGCTAAGAAACCACTGGCTAACAGCATTTCAGGGCTTTTTAGTGTCAACAAAATTTGGTTTTTACGTTGGGTTACTGCACGAATACCGGGTACTTGTGACTTTTCTCGCTCGATCCACGTACCACCACGCTCAGGTTCACGGCTTGAACCTACAAATACGCTAATGTGGCTGCGGCTCGCGGGTAAAATTGTTGCAGGGTGTAGTACCTTTGCGCCAAAGGTCGCCATCTCTGCGGCTTCATCAAAACTCAAACGGGCAATGGGTGTGGCTTTGACACATAAACGCGGATCGGTGCTAAAAATCCCCACGACGTCAGTCCAGATATGTACGCTTTTCGCATTAACAGCTTCTGCTAATAACGCCGCACTGTAATCTGAACCACCCCGGCCAAGCGTGGTTGTTTGCCCATGAGCATCACAGCCAATAAAGCCTTGAGTAACCACAACATGTTCTTTTAATAATGGAATTAAATGCGATTTTGCCGCCATTGCTGTGGCTGCAACATCTGGCGTTGCTTTTGAAAACTGACTGTCAGTTTTTAACACGTGGCGCACATCGAAACGTACAGCATCCACACCTTTTATACGCAGAACTTGTGTAAATAAGTAAGACGATAAACGCTCACCAAAACTAAGCAACTCATCGTGTTGCTGTTTTGACTTTAATGCTTCACTGGCAAGTGATTTAAACGCTTTAATTGTTTCGTCAAATCCATGGGCTAAATCAGCATCAAGAGAGAGTTCATTCAAAATAGCGTCTTGAATAGCAATCACACCGCTAATGTGTTCACTGCGTTCTTGTGCTGTTAAGTCTTTTTTGCATAAAGCAACAAGGTGATTTGTTACACCGGCGCTGGCACTTACAGCCACAACGCGCACTGTGCTATCAGCTACAATAATGTCACTGCAACGGCTCATAGCGTCAAAATTAGCTACGCTGGTACCACCAAATTTAGCCACTACGTAATCTGATTTTATATTACTTAGTTGTTGCGTGTTATCTGTAACTACTTGGGAATTCATGTCGTCTCCTGTTGTGGCATTTAACCACGATAATACAAGAAGAACTTGGCAAGGGGGTGCTTGATTAGAAAAGTCCACTGCCAGAAGCTCTCCACCTAAATTGGTGACAGTTTTGAGGATTCAGCCCCATAAACCGAAAAACCACTGTGACGTCAGTTGTTTTTCTCGGCGAGTATTTCCCTCCTTAATGATCAAAAGCAGACGTCGCTTCACATTAAGTACCTAAATATCGCACCTCTTCTGAATGTTAGGTTAACAGCGATTAATTTGCGGCTAAAATAACAAAGCCCACTATAAAGTGGGCTTTGAAATCTATCGTTTAGACGTCTAGCTGTCAAGCAGTTTTATTCAATTGATTAAATAAAACCACCCGCAATATAAGAGCCTATATAACCAACCGTGTAAGCAATAAGCAAGTATAACGACATACGTAAATAACTCATAAACGTCAGTGCTTTTACTTTGCTCATCGCGATAATACCTGCCGCAGAGCCAATGATAAGCATTGAACCACCCACACCTGTGGCATAAGTAAACGACAACCATTGCTGCGGGCTCATGATAATATCTGCTTTAAGTAATGCTGCTGTCAGCGGTACATTATCAACGGCGGCTGAAAGAATCCCCATCAAATAGTTAGCATACTGTGCAGGCATTAATTCATATAAATGGGTAAATTTACTCAGCATCCCAACTTCTTTTAATGCGCCAACCAGGAGTAGCACACCGACAAAAAACAGTAAGGTGTCGTATTCAATCTCACGGATATAATCAATAATTTTTTTGTTTACATCTTTTTTGCGCATTAAGAACTGTGCTGTTAGAAACATTAGCGACAAACCAAACAAAAAAGTTAACAACGGGGGCACATGATACATTACACTCAATGTGAGCGTTGCGATAATGGTCGATAAGAAAATAACCGCAATGGTAATGTCGGTTTTTTCAATACGACGTTCTTCTTGCTTAGTAAATTCAACCGCGCCATTTAAACCAAACGACAGCATTATGGCCAGCAGTGCCACACTTGCCAATGCGGGTATGATAAGTAAAAGCAAATTAGCAATACTGACTTTACCATCAAGGAAGATCATTAAAGTGGTGACATCACCCGTAATCAAAGAAACGCCACCTGAGTTCACACTGAAAATAATGAGTGTTGCGTATTTAATCAACTTTTTCGGGTCAAGCTTTAACGACATCACCACCGCAAGTGAAATCAGCGTGGCGGTAATGTTGTCTGAAATTGACGAGAATATAAAAGAAAATCCACCGATTAAAAACATCAGCCTTCGTTCGCTAATTGCGCTTGGCATAACTCTGTGCACAATATTTTGGATAAAACCTTTGGAGTTCAAATAAGCGACAAAAGTCATTGCAGCCATTAAAAACAACCAGAGTGTGGCAATCTCTAAAATATTGTGATCAAGTTGATGTTGTATGTTTTCGGGGCTTAGCCCGTTGAGCGGCGAGATAAATAAGATAATCCAGCATAAAGTACCAAAAAAAAGCGTGGTTTTGGCCTTGTTTACATGGATAATATCCTCTATAACGATGAGCACGAATGCCAACGCTATCAGGGTTAGGATAATTGCAGATACCATGGTGTTTGAACAACCTTTATAAAAATGTAAAAATTGTATGTTACGCATCACTGATACGACACGGCGCGCAGTCTAGCACCAAAGGGTGTGTAAAACTATTATCAATTAACTATTTTATAACTAATCGCTAATACAGCCTAAATTAGAGTTACTGGAGCGTTATGATCCCAGCTAAAAAGTTACTAAATACTCTCACAGAGCACTGGGGAATGTTGGAACTGCTTTTTAAACGTTTTAAAATGGCAGATTTCAGCTTAAAAGACGTACAAAACGCGATCAAACAAAAACAACCAACATGGTCAAATGAGCGTATATACAAAGAAACAAACCGACTTTTAAACCAAGACATTATTATTCCTTTGGCGAAATCGTCACAACTTGAAATTAATCGTGCTATTGCGGATTTTGCCACTTTTTTATTGCAAGAAGAACACTTGGGGTTAGCGCAAGAAATTAGTGTTTTAGTAGATGATTTAGCACGTTTAGGTGACCGGCTAGCCAATGCCGGTGATATTGAAGATTACGATGAGTTACGCCGCTTTAGCCGTATTATGGATGATCGGGTTCGAAAAATCATAAAGCTCTTCACTCACAACGAAAATGCTATTTTAAACATTGTGGAACACGCTAAAGCAAATAATGCTGTGCAATCACTGCAAAAACGTTACAAAGCCGTGATTGAAGCCTTTGATGAATATATAGAACCTATGCTCGAAATGGTTGATATTCGTGGCGATTTCCATGCCTGCTTTAGTAAGATTGAAACCCAAATAAGTGAACAAATAGCGTATATTGAACGCTCAGGTAAAGCGTACCAAGATAAACGCATGCTAGAGCAATTACGTACGCGAATTTTAGAAATGCACCTTGTTGGCCGTGAAAGCTTGCGTAAAAGTGCCGATATGTTGATGCCACTGCGTGAAGAGTTACGTCGCAATAACATGATCACCCGCCAAGCGGCAAAAGTACTGGGGTTGATCCGAAAAAATGGTGTAGATAACATGCTAAGCAGTGTGCAACCGCACTTTGTTTCTGACGCACAGCGTTTTTCGTTGGGTCAGCAGCGCCATATGGTGGCTTACATGGCCGGTTTGGTGGAGTTTGAACACACTGAATATGAATTGCCTGATCAGCAAGATGTGCCCGCTTATGTGACGCCAAATATTCCTGATTATAACACTGTTAAAACCAGCTTTAAAAAACGCATTAATGCCAAGCGTAAAAAGCCAGAGCCTTTATTAACTTTTCTGGGGGAAAGTTACCCAGAACTTGACGCTGATGAAATGCTGTTTTTATATCAAAAACTCGTTAGCGATACTGATATTGAAATCAGCCAAAGTGATGAAAAAATGCGAGTTAAAATCGCAGGACAACACTTTTCGCTCTTTCCATTTAATACCAAGCCTGACTCAGAACAAAAACAAACAGGGAATGAGTAACCATTATGACCCAAATTAATCTGGATGAATTAACCCATCTGCAAGTAATCAATAAAAAACTCGTCACGGGTTATCATATTAGTGAGCAAGATACGCTCATGTGGCAAGAGCTTGATCAACACATTGAGCAATACAGTGCATTATTTTGCTCTCTCGGCCATGAGTTAAAGCATGATAGCCGTGGCTTCTATTACTTTGCGAGCGATGAAAGCACGCCAAACATGGGCAAAATCTCTCGTGCAATCGCACTCACCGTTTACATATTAATTGAGCACTTCGCCAACACCGGTAAAGACCCCATGCGTGCCTTATTTGATGAAGTAAACGATTTAGAGCTCATGCAAACCTTAGTGCAGATGAACAAGCATTTATTTGACCAGCTCGAAATTTTTTCAGGTTCTGATTTACGTAAAGATGTGTATTTACGGATGATCCGACTTGGCCTTGCCCGTGAAGTTGAAGGCGGTTTTATGCTGCAAGCCCCGGTTTATCGCTATATTGATGCGTTAATGGAAGTGAACGAAGAAACCTACCTAGGCGAGGACGAATAATGAAAAATCTATACGGCCTTAGTAAACTGGCGCTTTTAAACACTGCAGGTTACGCCAAGTGTGTTATTCCCCTTGATAAAAGCAGCTCTATTTGTGCCCCAAATAACACCGGTAAAAGCTCAGTTATAAACGCTTTGCAATTTCCGCTTATTAACGATTTACGCCTGACTGAGTGGGATGGCCATGACTTAGATGAAACCCGTAAGTTTTATTTTTCATCTGATCAGTCATACATTTTACTTGAGGCAAACCTACCACAAGGCCCGGTCGTTATTGGTGTTGCAGGCCTAGGTAAAATAGCCGGCTACGCGCATCAGTTTTTTTGCTATCAAGGCAAACTTGATCTTGAGCACTACACCCAAGGTAAAACCATCATTAAGTTCACTAAGCTCTTTAACCACTTAAAAGAGCAAGGTTTTAATCCAATTGAGCTTAAAGCTCAAGAGCTAAACGCCCTACTTACAGGCGGCGCAACGCCGTTTGATGGCGACATTAACTTAAAAATGATCCCGCTTAATAATGTGCAAGACTCGGCTATTTATAAAGAAATTTTCCGTCGGATTCTAAATCTACACAAACTCGGTGCTGCTGATGTAAAACGCTTTATGCTGCGTGTGTTTGAGCGCCATATGTCTAACTCAAAAGTTGATTTTTATGAAGTTTGGCGCCGTTCATTTGATAAAGTAAACCGCGCAAAGCGTGAGCTGAAAGCCCTTGAATCAATGCAAGAGCCGATTAATGCGCTTGAATCTATGCTTGAAAACCAAACTGTACTCAAAGGTAAACTCGCTGCGTATGCGCCAAAAATAGACCAGGCTTTAATAGACTTCGATACTTACCAAGAAGCGCAACTCAGCGAGCTTAATGTTGCCCTTGAGGACATTGAGCATGAAAAACACGAGTTTGAACAAAAGCAGCAGCTCTATGTGCAGCAGTCGCGTGATATTGAACGCAAACAAACCCAAATTGAGCAATGGTTTTTAGACTTTAATGCACTAAAAGCAGAGTTTGAATTGGTCAACATGGCAACCTTAAAAGCCAACCTTGGCCAGCTAAAACAAGATTACGAGTCTCTGTCGCACTCAATAAATAGTGCGCAAGGGCAAAGTTTACACACCCTTGATTACCGTATCAGCGAAACCCAAAAGCAAATTAAAAGTTTAAAACTGCAACTTAAAAACCTTGAGTTTAATTTGTTCACCCGTATGCGTGAGGATTTATCGCTGAAAGAAGTGGAAGAAATTTCACGTATTTTAAACCCTGATCTTCTCTCGTTTGCGACCACCAGCAATGGCGATATTGATATTAGCGATGAAGATGCATTCGGCGAATTTTTAGCGCAATTATCTGATAACGTAAAAGGCGGCGTACTTACCCTGCCCGGCGCAACCATTAAGCTTAAAAAGCTCTCCCCTGTTCAAATGCAAACAGGCGAGAACAAAGAGCAATTAACGGCTCAGTTAACAGCACTTGAACATTCTCTCAAAGAGTTTAAGCAACAACGCGATGTTGCTGCGAATGTCGCAGATAAACAAAAAGAAAAAGACGCGCTCTATGATGAACTAATGAGCTGTGAAAGCGCGCTAAAACGCTTTGAGCAATTTGAGGTCATGTTGCAATCCATTGACGCCCAAGCCCTGTTAAAGGAGCAGTTATTAGCCGAGCGCGACCAGGTTGATGACTACTTGCAAGATATTCAAAAAAACAGTGGCTCAATTGCTGATAGACGCTCGATAATTAAATCTAAAAAAGAGTTTATTTCTCGCCAAGCAGATCGCCTACGTCAGGTTAAATCTGAACGAATTGACCATACCCTTGACTTATACAGCGGTAAAGTCACTCCTTACATGATTGATATTCAAATCGACTTTGATAACTTAAGCGACTTAGTTCATCACTTTAATAAAGACTGCCAAGAGCTGCGTAATTTTGATATCAACATACGTAATACCTATTTGCATATTTATAACGCCGGTATTACTAAATTTGATAACGAAAACGACGAGTTTACTAAATACCAAAAATTAATTAGTGCATTTCATAATATTGATAACGAACGTGAGGCTGTTGAGCGCCAAGCGCGTGTAGCGCTAACCGAAGTAGCGGCAACCATTAAAGGCCTACGGGAAGATTTAGATCGCCTGCGCCGTGAAATGAATAGTTTTAATAAAGGCATAAGCCAGCACCGAATTTCAAACTTACAAGCGTTCAAAATTAACGTGATACCGCGCAAAATTCTGGTTGATAGTATTGATACCATTATCAGTACTTCCAATCAATTTGAGCAAGGCGATACCCTTGATTTACTAAGCCAAGAACCTAACAGCGAAAGCGCAGTAAACGACGCCAAAGATCACCTTATTCAACTGGCTTCTGATAAAGCAGGCTTAACACTGACCGACTTATTTGATATTCGTTTTGAAGTGGTTAACCGCGCTGGTGAGACAGAGCACTTTGATAAAATTGATTCTGCGGGTTCAAACGGCACACGAATTACCATTAAATTATTATGTGGCATGTTGTTTATTCGTTACTTATTAAGCGACCAAGAACAAAACCTATACCGTATTCCCATCTATATTGATGAAGCGGCTGATATCGATCCGCAAAACCAAAAAGCGATAATTGAAACCGCGCTAAGCTTTGGCTTTGTGCCCATTTTTGCCTCAGTTAAACCGCAAATCAGTTGCGATTATATTGTGCCAATTCGTTCGGTCAAAGATGGCGCACAAAACTGGGTAGATGAAAAAGACTGGATTGAAGTAGAACATACCTAATATATAGGCGTGAGGTATTAGGGTTAATTTATCGTTCAGTAAATAACAACTAGAATTGTTGCGTTGTTATTACTCAACCTGAAAAAAGGTTTAAATACCTCATGCCATATTATTTTAAAATGATAGCTATGATTTAACTTTTCAGACCAAATTATGAAGGACGATAAATCGACGTTACAGTTCACGTTACTTAATTGTATGTACTTAGAAAGTAACAAAAACACATTCCGTTAAATTATTTTTATGTTATGTTATCAAACGACTGGAAAAACTTTTGCCAAGGAGCAAACGCCATGAAAAACCTATTAATTGCTGTAGCTGTATTATTGCTTGCTGCATGTGCTAAAACCCCTGATGTTGATTATGATAAATCAGTTGATTTTAGCAACTATAAAACATTTGCTTGGATGCCACAGGCAACCTTAAAGAATGCTGGTAATTACCAAATTAGCCCTCTAATGGAACAACGAGTTCGAGAGGCTGTGAACACCCAGCTACAGGCGCAAGGTATGGCTATGGCCGATACATCTACAGCCGATGTGTTACTTAATTACCATGCATCAGTTGATACTAAAATTGACGTAGACACGGTGAATGTTGGCTACTCAGCGCGCTGGAATTACTGGGGCATGGGGTATAATACGCAAACGACAACTAGAGAGTACGATGTGGGTACGCTAATTCTAGATGTTATTGACCGTCAATCTAATCAATTGGTGTGGCGTGGTGCTCGTGAAGGTCGTTTAATCAAGAAGCAGTCGCCTGAGCAACGCACCGAAGCTGTAAATAAAGCCGTTGCGACTATTTTAAGTGGCTTCCCACCTGAAAAGTTAAATAAGTAAGCCCTTATACAAGGTTTTTAAAAGCTCACTTTTGGTGAGCTTTTTTGTGCCTGTAAGCAAACTAATCTGTTTTATATTTATGCAGTAAATCTCGCGGAATGTGGCAGTAATCATGTGGAAAACGACTCAATCGGTCTTGGTGTTCCTCGTCACTTTTTACGTAATTTGTTAGCTGCTTTACTTCAACGACGATCTTATGGGCATCGTCACGCTGATTTATGTAATGAGTGGCTGCTGTTAAGTGCTCAGACCGTTGGCTATAAATAGCGGTTCGGTATTTTTCTCCTTCATCTTCCCCCTGCTTGTTGACGCTATAAGGGTCTATAATTTCAAAAAAGTAATCAAACAACTCTGCTAACGCGACGGTTGCAGGGTTGAAAATGACTTTTACGCATTCTGCATACCCATCATATTCACTGTCTGTTGTATTGCTAGTACCGTTTGCTCGCCCTGCTTGTGTATTTACAACACCGGGGACATGCTTCATAAACTCTTGCACTCCCCATAAACAGCCACCAGCAAAATAAACCGTACTTTGCTGCAAGCTTATCGCTTTATCTTCTTTGCTCATTGATAAATTAACCTAAATTCTTAAACGTGCACACTATATGCAGCACTCACTGGGTTGGCTATTTTCACATGCAGTTTTTGTGCATTAATGTACAATACGACAGTCCCCTACAATGCACTTATATTATCACGCACATAATGTGATACGCATTTAATTGTTAGCACTAAACCATAAAGAAGATTACTAAAAATGAAACGTGCCTCGCACTTTATGATCCCAGCAATAATGACTTCACTATCAGGCTATGCCCTTGCTAATGATGCAAATGAGTTAGTCGAAATAGAAAAAATTACCGTTAGTGCATCCCCTACGGCAAACCAACTACCAGTAGGTACTTTCGATGCCCCAGTATCTAACTTAGAGTATGACCCACGCGTTGATTTACAATCGAGAAATATGGCAGAAGCGCAAGCTGATGTCACAATACGCGGCGGTATTTTTGAAAACACAGGCTTTCGCGTTGGGAGTGCGACTTTATTCGATCCGCAATCAGGGCATTATTTTGCTGAAATTCCTATTGCTCCACAAATGCTAAGTGGCCCAGCCATTTTAACCGGTGTTGATAACGCACTCTATGGTATGAATAGCTCTGTTGGAACCGTTGATTTTGGTTGGACACCAATCAACACTGGCGGCAGTGTCTCATTAGGTGCGGGTACTAATAACTTTAATCTACAAAGCGTGAATGCGGGAATTACACTGCCTCTTGAAGATATGAAAGACTGGCAGCTAGGCTTTCAAGGTGAATATTCGCACTCACAAAGTGATGGCACTATAGAGTATGGCGATCATGACTTTAGCCGTGTATCAGGCCGCGTTCAATTGAGTGGGCCGCAATCACAAACTGATATTTTTTATGGCTCCCAACAAAAGTTTTTTGGTTGGCCAAATATGTATACTCCTTTTGGTGTAAATGAAACCGAAGATTTAGATACACAACTATTTTTAGTGAATCATCAGCAAAGTTATGCGGCTGATAGCTCATTTGAAATATCGGCTTATTATCGTAAAAACAACGATCATTATATTTATTCTCGTGAAAACCCCAGTGCCTTTGAAGCTTTTCATGAGACCGAAGTTAAATCGCTAGGTTTTTCAGGTCGTCATGCCCAAAGCCAATCATTTGCTTTAAATTACTCAGCTCAGTTTATTGAAGATTCCATTGAATCAACCACGCTTGAGAATAACTTTACCTCGCGTAATTATTATAAATTAAGTGTGTTGCCTGAATATCAAACAGCTATTGCCAATAATCAATTACTGACAGTTCGTTTAGGTGCAGCCTATGATGATACCAATAGAGATGATTCAGCAATTTCATTACTAGGTGATATAAACTGGAATACAGTTAATACTGACGGCTCTGAGCGTACTGTTTACTTATCATTTGCGCAAGCTAGCCAAGTAGCAGGTTATACGGCGATTGGCGGTAGTGATTCGGGTGGATTATTTAGAAGTAATTACACCCTTGAGCGCGAAACCACACAAAATCTAGAGCTTGGTTTCTTATTTGAGCAACAAACTTGGCAACTAAACTCAGCGCTGTTTTATCGACAAGATGACAACTTAACAGATTGGACTTACAGCTTTGATTCTGTTTTTGCCCGTGCCGCCAACCCGGTTGATATTGACACCTCTGGATTAGAAGTTTTAGTAACTAAACAGTTTGATAGTGTTGAACTGGTTAGCAGCTATGCCTATCTGCACAAGTCTGAAACATACGGCGCACAGGATATTGATGCTAGCTTTTATGCATTAAACTTTCCTGATCACCGAATTACCCTCGGTGCAGTATGGACACCTACCGATGCGTTAGAGTTTCGCATTGATAATGAGTGGCGTAAACAACATGAAAATGCATTGCGCAGCAGCGATGACTCGGCGTTTTTTACTCATTTAAGCTTAAAAGTGACACCGACGAGCCTTGATAATTTATTTATAACGCTTGCTGCTGATAACCTATGGGGTGAATCGTTTGAAGAAATCCCAGGAACACCAGGGCGAGGTGAACAATATACCCTTAGTGCAACCTATAACTGGTAAGTAAAAAAGATATGTCAAAAACCGTGGTTTTTTACACGGTTTTTTTCATGTTCTCACACCAATAACTATGTCATTTGCTCTAACTCTGTAATTAAAGTTAATGCTTGCGCATTCGTTTTCCCACATACATCAAGAGTTGCAGTAAAGTCACTGCACACTTTCGGCCTGCGTTCATCACCAAATAACTTACATAAGTTATTGTTATCTAATTGAATACATCGCTCACCAGCTTTTTTACCATTTGGCATACCGGGGATTGGAGAACTAATACTGGGTGCTATACAGCATGCGCCGCATCCCAATCGACAGCTCATTGGTTGTATTTTCACATTTACCCCTTTTTACCTAATAACGCCACTTTGTTAATGATGTAATGACTTGTTACATCTTCACACGACATATAAATACTTTATTCATTATCATTAGGCTGTCACCTAATTATGAGGAAAGCCCCGTGGCTACTAAAAAACAAATAATCTTACCTATTGCCGTATTGGTTGGCGGCATAGCACTGGCAGCTGGTTTCTCATCAATGAAACAGCCTCCAGAAGAAAAACCAGAACAAGATACTCGCCCGCTCGTTTCTGCTGATGTATTGAACCTTGATGCCATCACCTTAGATGTAAAATCATATGGTGTTGTAAAAGCAAAAGATCACACACAACTGGTCGCTCAAGTCAGTGGACAGGTCGTGTTTGTATCTGAACAGTTTGTTCAAGGTGGATTTGTTAGCCAAGGTGACATTCTAGCACGAATTGACCCAAATGATTATGAGGCTGCATTAATTGAAGCGCAAGCTGGCTTAGCTCAAGCAAGTTCTGATTTAGAAATTGAGCGTGCACAAGCGCATGTCGCTAAAGCAGAGTGGGATCGCATAAAAGATGACTCTAACCAAGTTATTCCTTCTAACCTTTATTTGCGTAAACCCCAACTTGCAGAAAAACTTGCGCGCTATCGCGCGGCACAAGCAGCTGAAAAGCGTGCAGTTAGAAACCTAGAGCGTACCTATATTAAAGCCCCTTACGATGCCATTATTGCTGCACGTGATATTAGCTTGGGCAGCGTCGTCAACCCGGGAAGCCAGTTTGGCTCTTTAAGCTCGACATCAATTGCTGAAATACGTTTACCAGTTGCCGATAAAGAGCTCCAGTACCTAGAAAATGGTGGGATTGGCGCAATGGCAACCTTAACCGCAGAATTTGCAGGTAAGCCAACAACATGGCAAGCTAAAATAGTGCGCAGCGAAGGGGTAATTGACCAGAAAAGTCGCATGAGTTATCTGGTTGCACAAGTAAATACACCCTACCAGAGTAAACAACCACTGCGTTTTGGGTCATACATTAACGCGACTATTACAGGGCAAACATTAGCTAACGCAATCGTTGTTCCACATCACCTTGTAAAAGACGGCAAAATTGCCGTATTGAATGATGATTTAACGTTATCATTCAAAACACTCAACATTGTGCGTGAACAAAATGGCATGGTAATCGCCAATGAAGGACTCAATCAAGGTGAACAATTAATTACCTCAGCGTTAGAGTTCCCCACCGAAGGGATGCAAGTTAAGCTGAATGATTTAGTATCTCCTAAAGGCGCAACACAGCTTGCGTTAAAAGAGGAATAAGCCATGACCATTCACAGTGAAAAAGGCTTAATAGCCTGGTTTGCACGCAACCCCGTTGCTGCAAACTTACTTATGATTTTTATCTTAGTGGGCGGTATCTTAACGGCCTTTTCAATACGCAAACAAATGTTTCCACAGTTTGAAAATAACTGGATCAGCGTACAAGCAGTCTACCCTGGCGCAGCACCTCAAGAGGTCGAAGAAGGTATAACAATTAAAGTTGAGGAAGGCCTTGAAGGGCTAGAAGGCTTAAAACGTAAAATCACCTATTCAAACCGTGGCTTTTCACAAGCATGGATTCAAGTAGATGAAAAATACGATACTAAGGAAGTACTCGACGAAATAAAAATGCAAGTTGACGCTATCAATACCTTTCCTGCAGGTATGGAACGCCCTATTGTTCGTCACAATAAGTTCGAGCAAGAAGTAATGATACTCGCACTCTACGGTGATATGAGTAATTATCAGCTTAAAGAGCTGGGTAACAACATAAAAGATGAGCTGCAAGCACTACCACAAATTAACCTCGTTAATTTTAACGGTGGCTTAGACTACGAAATAGGAATTGAAGTAAGCCCAGATAAACTGCGTGAATATGGCTTAACCTTCAGAGATATATCAAGCGCTGTTCGTGCCTTTTCAGCGAATATGTCAGCGGGGCAAATACGATCTGAAAATGGCTATATTTCGATGCGTGTTGAAAAACAAGCCTACCGTGGTAATGAATTTGAAAAACTGCCTCTGATATTATTACCTGACGGCGCACAAGTCTATTTAGGGGATGTAGCCACGATTAATGACGGCTTTGAAGAAGGTTTACAATACTCTAAATATAACGGCAAGAACTCCCTCTCTTTCGAAATAAATGCATCCAAAGATCAAGACATAACTAAAGTCGCTAAAGTTTTAAAACAATACTTAGCGGATAAAGCTGACACTCTTCCTGCTGGCGTAAAATTAACACCCATTGTTGATTTAACGTACTACCTTGAAGGGCGTTTAGATATGATGATCGACAACATGGTATGGGGCGGCATATTAGTTATGGTCGTACTAGCACTCTTTTTACCTTTGCGCTTGGCGTTTTGGGTAATGATGGGGCTACCTGTATCATTCTTAGGTGCTTTTTTAATGATGCCGATGGGCTTTTTAGATGTCACAATCAATTTAGCGTCATTATTCGCATTCATACTGGTACTAGGGATAGTGGTTGATGACGCCATTGTTGTTGGTGAGTCAGCTAGTGCTGAAATTGAAAAGCACGGTCACTCTCTTGATAACGTTGTACGCGGTGTTAAACGTGTCGCAATGCCTGCAACCTTTGGGGTATTAACCACCATTGCAGCCTTTTTACCACAAACGTTAGCGACAGGCCCAGGGGCGGCGTTTTCTAAAGCTATTGGCGGGGTTATTATTCTCTGCTTAATTTTCTCATTAATTGAGTCAAAACTGATACTCCCTGCTCATTTAGCAGCAATGAAAGTGCGGAAGCCAAACCCTAAAAACCCACTTCATCGTTTACGTACCGTGATGGATGGCGGGTTAAAACGTTTTGTTGAAAATTACTACACACCGTTTATTGCCCGTTGCATTCATTATCGCTATACCGTCATCATTGGGTTTGTGTGTGTACTGATTGTGAGTGGCGGTATGTTCGCGGGTGGTTTAGTTAAATTTGTTGCAAACCCTAAGATACCGCATGATTTTCCTCGCATTTCTGTAGAAATGAATTTGGCGTCATCTGAGCAAGCGACACTCGCAACGGCACAACAAATTGAACAAGTTATCTTAAATGTTGATAAGCAACTAAAAGAACAGTATGGCACGGCAATGGTGCGCGATTTATCAGTAAGCCTGCGTGGCCGCACAAATGCCAGCATCATGGCGGTATTGATTGAGCCAGATTTACGCCCTATTGATACGTTTGCCCTCAGCGCCTTATGGCGTGAACAAATGCCACCTCTGCCTGGAGTTAAAACGCTAACAATTCAAGACAGTATAATGAATGGCGGTCGAGATGATGGCGATATTAGCTTCCGTTTAGAAGGTAAGGACAGTAAGCAACTTAAAGAAGTTGCAGCCAAGCTTAAAGAAAAACTAAATAGCATGGAAGGTGTGGGTGATGTAAATGACTCAATGCAAAGCGCCACTGATGAAGTACAACTTGACCTTAAACCACTTGCTTACAGCATGGGGCTGACACTGTCAGATGTTGCATCACAAGTGAGCTTTAGCTATTACGGTCTTGAAGCACAACGTATTTTACGTAATGGCGAAGAAATCAAGGTCATGATCCGTTATCCAGAAGAAGCACGTAACTCAATCAGTGATATTGAAAGTGTTCGCATTATTACACCAAGCGGTGCTGAAGTGCCACTGGCAGAAATTGCGCAAGTAAATCTAGTCGATGGTGTTAACCGTATTCGCCGCGAAAACTCAAAACGTACAATTAATGTATGGGCAGCGGTTAATTCTGAGCAAGTTGAACCATTTGCAATAGCACAAGAAATACGTGATGAATACTTACCTTCTCTACTGAAGAATTACCCAGGCGTGCAAAGTAGTGTTGCTGGACGTATTCAAGAAGAAATGGACAGTGTGGCTGAGCAAGTACGCGACTTTGCACTCTCAATGATGATTATATTTGCGTTATTAGCGATACCACTTCGTTCGTATTCACAGCCACTCATCATTATGTCAGTGATCCCATTTGGTGTAATTGGCGCTATGTTTGGGCATATGGTTTTAGGTATGACCATGAGCGGCTTATCAATCTTTGGCATTATCGCGGTAGCGGGTGTTGTTGTGAACGATTCATTAGTTATGGTTGATTTTGTTAACAAAGCTCGTGCTGATGGTGTTGCAATCAAAGATGCAGTTATGCAAGCGGGGGCACGTCGTTTTAGAGCTATTTTACTGACTTCGATTACTACATTTATTGGCGTACTTCCAATCATTATGGAAACCAGCTTACAAGCCAAAATAGTTATTCCAATGGCTGTATCGCTGGCATTTGGTGTGCTGTTTGCCACCGTCATTACTCTGATTTTGATTCCGTGCCAATATGTAGCACTGGAGGACCTTAAACGTGTAATTCGTAAAGTCCGTGGTAAAGACCCACTCGTTGATGTTTACTCCAAGAATGGTCTTATTGATAGCAAAACTAACCAGACTCAGTTATAAAATTTGACATCCCAACCAACAAGCCCGCGTTGTTTACAGCGCGGGCTTTTTATATTTTAAAAAGCAACAATCAGTGATTTAATCACAATAAATCAACACGATATAGATTTACTTTGTCTGCTATCCGCGCTATTGATAGGTTATTAAATAATCGACATTATTACAGGATAACGATGAAAACCACCGTTTGTAGACTCTATTTTGCCTTGCTGACAATTGTATTGCTAAGCACTACACAGGTAGTAAAGGCTAACTCGGTTGCCAAAGAAATGGATAACTTTGTCAGTTCGTTTCATCAACTAAAACAATTTAACGGCAATGTGTTAGTGGCAAAGCAAGGCAACGTGATTTTTGAAAAAAGCTATGGTCACGCTAACTTCGAGTGGGAAATTAAAAATACCGCGGAGACAAAATTTCGAATAGGCTCGATTACCAAACAATTCACTGCGCTGCTTATTTTACAATTAGTACAGCAAGGCAAAATACAGCTTGATGCGCCTTTAAGCACATACCTGCCCGATTATCGCCAAGATATAGGTAACAAGATTACAATAAGGCAAATACTCAATCATACCTCTGGGCTTGATAACTACACACGAGCAAAAGACTTTAGATCACATTACAGCCGTAATCCATACACTGTAAACGAGTTTATTACCCTTTTGTGCAGCGAAGATTTACTTTTTGAACCCGGCTCACAATTTCGATATAGCAACTCAGGCTACTTTATTTTAGGCGCAGTCATTGAAGCCGTAACTCATAAGCGCTATCAAGATATATTACAAGAACGTATTTTAACCCCCCTCAATATGAACGATACAGGGTATGATTCTCACACAAAAGTAATCTCACAACGTGCATCGGGCTATAGCAATAATTTAGATGGTTATAAGAATGCTGATTATTTAGATATGTCCATCCCCTACGCTGCAGGTTCAATGTACTCAACTGCACGCGACCTCCTTAAATGGGACCAGGCTCTTTATACAAATACATTACTTAATGAGAAACTGAAAAGCCACATGTACAAGGTTTCCGAACAGCGTAATTACGCACTTGGCTGGGAGGTAAACCAGCTAAAAGTAAACCAATACGGCAAACCACTGACACAAACTCAGCATGGCGGGGGAATTGATGGGTTTAATGCATTTATCAGTCGAATCATTGAAGATCAGTTAGTCATAATCATTTTAAACAACACAGGAGGGGCGCCACTAACTCCAATGACGAAAGGTTTAACCAACATTTTTTATGGCACGCCCTCTGAGCTTGCAACCGAAAACATGGATAGCCTACTTTATCGCGCCTTTCAAACGGGTGGTATTTCTGCCCTTAAGAGAAAATATAATCAGTTAAATAAGCAACAAGCGCCACTGCGCGAAAGAAGCATTAATTATTTAGGCTATGAGTTTATGGCGATGAAACAATTGGATGCTGCCATTGCTGTATTTGAGCTCAATGCTGCTAAATACCCAGAATCATCCAATGCTTTTGATAGTTTAGGTGAAGCATACCTGACAGCAAAACAGTACACGCTTGCACTTCAAAGTTACCAACAAGCACTTAAATTAAACCCCACCAGTGAAAGTGCTCAGCAAGCTATTACGCAATTGAAAGCAATTAAATAACACATCAAGTAAAATATGGGTTGATGAACGAGTCTGTCGATGTGCTTGAAAATGCTCAAGCGCATTAGTTTTAGTCTTCCAACACGCTTTTATCGAGTATGCCTTTATGTATGAGCGCCATAAGCGTTGCCTTCGCTTTTTCACGGCATACGTCGCGTAGTAACCTAACAGCCGGAGTAATTGATTGTCGACTAGGACAAATAAGCCATAATTCACCACATGTGTGCTGGTAATCAGGCATTAGTTTAACCACTCTGTCATGGATTAGATCATCTGCAATATCTAAAGCTGACTTGACTGCCACCCCTTTGCCGGCAATACACCAGCGCCTTACTAAATCACCATCATTTGAAGCACGCTTACCTTTCATTTTTACTTTGTACTTAGTTTGACCGTCCGTAAATTCCCAGACATTATTAATGATGTCTTGCAATTGATAAAACAGACCTTGATGATCCACTAAATCATTGGGATGTTGTGGGTTTCCATGCTCAATAACGTAGCCTTTAGTTGCGCATAATAAACGCGGGACATTGCAAATTTTAAAGCCATATACGTTTGCATCATTAGGCGAACCATAACGAAGTGCAATATCCACTGAATCACGATAAAAATCTATATTACTATCGCTTATATGAGTACGTAGGCTGACCCTAGGGTATTTGTCCATAATTTCATCAATCCAAGGGATCACTATATTTCGCCCTAAGTCAGATGAAAGCGCGACTCTTAATTCACCTTCAATTTCATCGTGCTCACCCTTAAGATTGTGCTTTGCGTTTTCAAGTATCGCAATCGCTTGCTTACATTGAGGGATATAACGCTCCCCCGCTGCTGACAGCCTTAAATGACGTGTCGTACGTACAAAAAGTTCTGCCTCTAATGATGCTTCCACACGTTTGATTGCGGCACTGGCTGTGGCTGTTCGCATATCGAGCTTTGCCGCTGCAAGGGTAATGCTCTTAAACTCGGCAACTTTTAATACAAGTTTTAAATCATCAATCTGCATATTATCTATATTTATTTGATAATGATTCAATAATTATGCTGTTTATCTAACATAATGCAAGGGCTATCATCTGTGTAACTTAATGGCATATATTTTAAAACTTATCTGCGACAGGAACTAAAATGACACACCCAATAATTACTGATTTAGCATCTCGTTACACTACAAAAAAATACGACGCGACAAAGCGCGTACCTGCGACAGACTTAGCAGTGCTTTATGAAGCGATACGACTTTCCCCTTCATCTATCAATTCACAACCTTGGAAATTTATTGTTATCGAATCGGATGAGGCTAAAGCACGTTTGCACAGCACGTTCGCTAATAAATTTCAGTTCAACCAACCACATACTAAAGCCGCTTCACACACTATATTATTCGCATATAACCCACAGTATACCCGCGAAGATTATGCAACCGTGATTGATGCTGATATTGAAAATGGACGCACGCCAAAAGAAAATCGTGAGCACGCTTTTGGCGCATTTGCATTTGTTGATTTAAATACCGATGTAGCTGGCAACAATGCAGCATGGACAAAAGCACAAACGTATATCGCGTTGGGCAATGCAATGCACACAGCTGCCCGTTTAGGTATCGATTCAACGCCTATGGAAGGCGTTGATGCTGAGCTTATTGGTGACGTATTCAAAGAAGAGCTAAATGGCTTTATATGCGACGTAGCATTAGCCATTGGCTACCATGACCTTTCTGAAGATTATAATGCAACACTGCCTAAATCTCGCTTACCAAAGGAACAAGTCATACACGTCCTTTAGGGTCTGTTGACCTTAATTAATGTGGGCTCATGAAAGCATGAGCCCTTTCGTTATCTGTTTTTATTTGAACGACGTAGTTAAGCAGATATCTTTTGCGATCCCTTGTTCAAGGGAGGCGTTCAATGTGCAAAATGCACCGTTAACTAAACTCATATTTGGCGCCACATGACCTATGTCTGCATCGATAATGACAGGGAATATACACTTCCCAAGTGCCAGTTCAATTGCTTCATAATAATCAATATCTTGGTGAACAGCATTAATGACCGCACTGCGACCCAAAATAATGCCGTTTATATCAGCAAATAAACCATTTAACCTTAATGCAATTAAACTTCGAGCAACAGCCGTTGGGCTAAGTTCTGCGTTTTCTAAGTAAAGTACTAAT
The DNA here is from genome assembly GCF_001469215.1 of Pseudoalteromonas sp. H105. Taxonomy (GTDB): domain Bacteria; phylum Pseudomonadota; class Gammaproteobacteria; order Enterobacterales; family Alteromonadaceae; genus Pseudoalteromonas. Next base: position 187,740 of record NZ_LOFH01000001.1, on the reverse strand, counting down.
CCTTCAGGCGCATACTTTTGCTTGAATCCATGTAATCCTAAATACGGTGTTGCTAATAAAACACTGAGTGTATCTAAGCAACCACCAAACAAACGCCCTGTTAGTTCGATTTTCCGTGTGTCTTTATAATTTAAGCAACGCCACTGACTTGGCTGTGTAAAATTAAACATAGTATCGGGCTCAGTTTTATAATCAATCGGTTCTGACTGATAAAATTGAGCAGGAACTTGTTCAAACTTTTCAGGTTTTGTAACCTTTAGAACATCAAATACATCCAAGCAGAATGTGTCCGTTTCATTGGGATGCTGTTGCATTAAATTAGCACTATGAAGCGTAGCCCAACCACACCGTGCTGTTAAAACACACATAAAAGTACTGATATCTGAAAAACCAACAATCCACTTTGGACGGCACCTTTTTAACGCATTGAAATCAATGTACTGCAAGATTTCCATCGCTAATTCTCCTCCCCAAGGAGGCATAATGGCTGCTATCGAGTCATCTTCTAAAAAAGCCATTAATTCATTCGCTCTTTCTTTTGCTGATTTTGGTTCTCTTAAGCTCTTTCCTTCCAAGACCTCAAAGCCACGGGAGTTTAACCCACTGATCACTTTATCTAAACGAGGTTGAAAAGATTCATCAACACAGCTTGAAAAAGCACACACCGCAATTTTACTGCTGGTGGTTAAAGGCTCCGGGAAAATAATGGGTTCCATACAACTCCTTGGTGGGTTTAGGCGTTAATAAGCTATTAATGGCTTGTGAAACCTTAACCTATCGGATTTTTGAACCGCTGTCTAATTTATAGGACTGAAAAGAACGATGGGTATTTCTTGAAAACTCGGCCTTAATGACAGGTATAAAAAAACCGCTGTAGAGCAGCGGCTTTTTTTAACGCGTAGTCAGGAAAGTATTAAACGTACTGCACTTCAATAACTTCGTATTCAACATCGCCATTCGGTGTTTTGATAATGACGGCATCATCTGCTTGTTTACCAATTAACCCTCTGGCAATCGGTGAATTCACCGAAATACGATTATTTTTTATATCTGCTTCATCATCACCCACTATTTGGTAAGTTACTTCAACGTCTGTTTCCACATTTACAATGGTCACAGTAGTGCCAAAAATAACTTTACCTGTGTTTGGTAATTTTGTTACATCAATAATTTGTACGTTTGAAAGCTTAGCTTCAATTTCTTGAATACGGCCTTCGCAAAAACCCTGTTGTTCACGCGCAGCGTGATATTCAGCGTTTTCTTTTAAGTCACCATGTTCACGCGCAATTGCAATATCATTGACAATTTTAGGACGGGTAACTGTTTTTAATTCGTTAAGTTCTTTACGCAATAAATCTGCGCCACGAACTGTCATCGGAATTGTTTGCATACTTTTCTCACTTAATCCCAAGGCCGAAAACTTCGGCCTTGGCACATTTCCTTAGTTCAATCGCTGGTGTAGTTCTTGAACTGACGTCACACTGCTACGGTCGTCTGCTTGGTTTGCAGTACAGTTAGCAAATGCCGCATTCAAGGTCGTGGTATAGTTAGTTTTGTGTTGCAATGCACCACGACGTAACACCTTCGAATCTTCGATCGCTTGGCGACCTTCGGTAGTATTAACGATATAGCTATACTCGCCATTTTTAATTCTATCAAGAATATGCGGGCGACCTTCAAATACTTTGTTTACGCGACGAACGGTAATGCCAGCATCTTCAAGGGCTGAAGCTGTGCCACCAGTAGCATCGAGCTCAAAACCAAGGTCTGTCATGGTTTTTGCTAGTTCTACAATACGTGGCTTATCGCTATTACGTACAGATAGTAACGCGCGGCCACCGCGTGGTAAAGTATTGCTTGCACCTAATTGAGCTTTAGCAAAGGCTTCAGCGAAAGTATCGCCCACACCCATCACTTCACCCGTAGAGCGCATTTCAGGGCCACGGATTGGATCCACACCTTGGAACTTAGCAAAAGGTAACACCACTTCTTTTACGCTGTAATAGGGAGGAATAACTTCTTTCGTGATCCCTTGACTAGCAAGGCTCTGACCCGCCATACAACGTGCGGCTACTTTTGCAAGTGCGACACCGGTTGCTTTAGATACAAATGGAACAGTACGTGCAGCACGCGGATTCACTTCGATTAAGTACACTTTGCCATCTTTAACAGCAAACTGTGTATTCATCAGACCAACAACACCAAGCTCAAGCGCCATATCAGTTACTTGTTTGCGCATAACATCTTGCACTTCTTGCGTTAGCGAGTGTGCAGGTAATGAACACGCTGAGTCACCTGAGTGAACACCTGCTTGTTCGATATGCTCCATGATACCGCCGATAATGACCTGCTCGCCGTCGCAAATTGCGTCAACGTCCACTTCAATTGCGTTATCTAAGAAACGGTCAAGTAGAACTGGCGCTTCGTTTGATGCAGATACGGCTTCTGTCATGTAACGACGTAAGTCTTGCTCATCATAAACGATTTCCATCGCGCGGCCGCCTAGTACATACGAAGGACGCACAACGAGTGGGAAACCAATTTCAGCAGACTTTGCAATTGCTTCTTCTGTTGAAGTCACCGTTGCGTTTTCTGGCTGTAATAAATCTAAGCGTTCAACAAGCTGTTGGAATCGTTCACGGTCTTCAGCGCGGTCAATTGCATCTGGTGAAGTACCAATTACTGGCACGCCATTGGCTTCTAGCTCACGAGCAAGTTTAAGTGGTGTTTGACCACCGTACTGCACGATAACGCCTTTTGGCTTCTCAACACGCACGATTTCGAGCACATCTTCAAGCGTAATTGGCTCGAAGAATAAGCGGTCAGAGGTATCGTAATCGGTAGACACTGTCTCAGGGTTACAGTTAACCATGATAGTTTCATAACCGTCTTCACGTAATGCAAGCGCAGCATGCACACAACAGTAATCAAACTCAATACCTTGACCAATTCGGTTAGGGCCGCCACCAATAACCATGATTTTATCACGGTCCGTTGGGTTAGCTTCACACTCTTCATCGTATGATGAATACATGTAAGCCGTATCAGAACTAAACTCAGCCGCACACGTATCAACGCGCTTGTACACTGGAACAATGTTTAACTGATGGCGCTTCTTACGTATTTCTGCTTCAGAAACACCCGCAATTTCAGCAATGCGTGGATCAGCAAAGCCTTTACGCTTTAATTTACGAAGGAAATCAGCGTTTAAGCCCGCCATGCCTACTTCAGCAATTTTAGCTTCGTCTTTTAAAATGTCTTCAATCTGTACTAAGTACCATGGGTCAACTTTAGTCAGTTCAAATACATCATCAACGCTCATGCCATGACGCATTGCATCTGCGATATACCAAATACGCTCAGCACCTGGTTCACGTAATTCACGGATGATCTTTTCTTTTGCCTTAGGGTCGTCAAGTGCCACAATCGGGTTAAAGCCCGTTGCACCAACTTCTAAACCACGTAATGCTTTGTGTAAAGATTCTTGTTGGTTACGACCAATTGCCATGACCTCACCAACTGACTTCATTTGCGTTGTTAAACGGTCGTTAGCACCAGCAAACTTTTCAAAGTTAAAGCGAGGCAATTTAGTTACGACGTAATCGATTGACGGCTCAAATGAAGCGGGTGTTTTACCACCTGTTATATCATTTTGTAACTCATCTAACGTGTAACCAATTGCTAACTTAGCAGCGATTTTTGCAATCGGGAAACCGGTTGCTTTAGACGCAAGTGCAGATGAACGCGATACGCGTGGATTCATCTCAATGATAACCATACGGCCGTCAACTGGATTAACACCAAACTGTACGTTAGAACCACCTGTCTCAACACCAATTTCACGTAACACTGCCATAGAGGCATTACGCATGATTTGGTATTCTTTGTCTGTCAATGTTTGTGCAGGTGCAACCGTGATTGAGTCACCAGTGTGAACACCCATTGGGTCAAAGTTTTCAATAGAACACACGATAATACAGTTGTCTTTTTTATCGCGAACAACTTCCATCTCGTATTCTTTCCAACCAATTAAAGATTCATCAATCAATAATTCACTCGTTGGTGAAAGGTCTAAACCACGCTCACAGATTTCTTCGAACTCTTCCATGTTGTAAGCCACACCACCACCGGTGCCACCCATCGTGAAAGAAGGACGAATGATACAAGGTAGGCCAATGCGCGTCATTGTGTCGCGGGCTTCATCCATTGTATGAGCAATTTCAGCGCGAGGACATTCAAGGCCGATGTTTTTCATTGCAACATCGAAACGTTCGCGGTTCTCAGCTTTATCAATTGCATCAGCGGTAGCACCAATTAGCTCAACGCCGTGTTTCGCTAATACACCGTGCTTGTCTAAGTCAAGCGCACAGTTTAATGCTGTTTGGCCACCCATTGTAGGTAGTACAGCATCCGGCTTTTCTTTTTCAATGATTTTTTCAACAACTTCCCAGTGAATTGGTTCGATGTACGTCGCATCTGCCATTTCAGGGTCTGTCATAATTGTTGCAGGGTTAGAGTTAACTAAGATAACTCGATAACCTTCTTCTCTAAGTGCTTTACACGCTTGAGCACCAGAGTAGTCAAATTCACAGGCCTGGCCGATTACAATCGGGCCAGCACCTAGGATAAGAATGCTTTTAATATCGGTACGTTTTGGCATTATTACTCCAGTCTAATTAGTTGTTACGCGCTTGCATCAGGTCGATGAAGTGGTCAAATAATGGGGCTGCATCATGCGGGCCTGGGCTTGCTTCAGGATGACCTTGGAAGCTAAAAGCAGGCTTATCTGTGCGATGAATACCTTGCAATGTACCATCAAACAATGATTTGTGCGTTGCGCGAAGGTTAGCTGGTAAGCTGGCTTCGTCAGCAGCAAAACCGTGGTTTTGTGCAGTGATCATTACTACATCACGGTCTAAGTCTTTCACTGGGTGGTTACCGCCGTGATGACCAAACTTCATTTTTGCCGTTTTGGCACCCGATGCTAATGCTAATAATTGGTGCCCTAAACAAATACCAAAAATAGGCGTATCTGTTTCTAAAAAGGCTTTAATCGCATCAATTGCATATGTACATGGTTCTGGATCACCTGGGCCATTTGATAAAAAGATACCATCTGGGTTTAGCGCTAACACATCAGCTGCCGAGGTTTGAGCAGGCACAACAGTTAATTTACAACCACGGTCTACAAGCATACGTAAAATATTACGTTTCACACCGAAATCATAGGCAACAACGTGAAACTTTTCATCTGCAACGTCTAAGGTTTTGAACCCTTCGCCTAATGTCCAGCTTGATTCACGCCACTCAAAATTTTCCTTAGTTGAGACTACTTTTGCTAAATCCATACCTTTTAAGCCAGGGAAGGCTTGCGCAGCTGCGAGCGCTTGATTTTCATCTAGTTCATTACCAGCAATAATACACCCGTTTTGAGCGCCTTTATCACGCAAAATACGCGTTAATTTACGGGTGTCGATGTCTGCAATACCTAAGATATTACGTTCTTTTAAGTAATCATCTAACGATTGCTCGTTACGGAAATTACTTGCTAGCAGTGGCAAATCACGAATCACAAGGCCTTTAGCCCAAATGTGACTCGCTTCTTCGTCTTCGCTGTTAGTACCCGTATTACCGATATGTGGGTACGTCAAAGTTACGATTTGTTCCGCGTATGAAGGGTCAGTCAGAATTTCCTGATAACCAGTCATAGACGTATTGAATACTACTTCACCGACTGACATGCCGTCAGCGCCGATTGCAGTACCGCGAAACACTGTGCCGTCTTCTAGAACTAACAGAGCGGATTTAGTCAAGTTAACCTCCTAACAGTAAAAAACGGGCGTAAAGTCATTTGCTTTACTACCCGTTTATAGCGATTGGAAACACGCAATTATGAATTTTTGGCAAATTGGCGCTATTTTATAGTAATTTACGCTTTAGGTCTAACGGTAATTCAATAATTAGCTAAAATAAGCGTTATTGACTTAAAAACACGTCAAACCGCCAAAAAAGCACCTAAACTACTTCAAGTCAAGCACATCTTGCATATCATAAAGTCCTGCAGGTTTATTTTTCAACCAGCCTGCAGCTCTTACAGCACCTAATGCAAAGGTCATTCGTGAACTCGCTTTGTGAGTTAATTCGAGCCTTTCGCCAGAAGTTGCGAAATATGCGGTGTGTTCACCAACAATATCACCTCCTCTTAGCACTGAATAGCCAATTTCATTTTGTGATTTTACCTTTTCTACTTGGCTGCGGTCATACACAGCAACATCATCATGATCCCACTCTTTAGCCTCTGCGATTGCTTCACCAATGGCTAGGGCAGTCCCAGATGGCGCATCTATTTTATGGCGATGATGCGCTTCAAATATTTCAATATCTAAATCATCACCCAATTTAGTGGCTGCGGTTTGTACTAAGTTAAGCAGTAAATTTACGCCAACGCTATAATTACGAGCAAAAACTATGGGAATATGCTTTGCAGCTTCTTTTAGCGCTTGCATGTCCTGATCACTGAGGCCAGTTGTACCGATTACCATCGGAGTTTTACTGTCCAAGGCTGAAGCTAAATGGTTTCTCATACCCGCTGGCAGTGTAAAATCGATAGCGACCTCAACGTTTTCAAAGCACAGGCTTTCATCTGTAAAGGTGATATCTGTATTTGTACTATTGACAACATTTTTTACATTAGTGCCAATTAAGTCATTACCTGCACGAACATAAGCACCTACAAGCTGATTGCCCGCTGACGAAGCGGCTGCTTCACACAATACTTTCCCCATTCGGCCGTTTGCACCGAACACAGCTATTTTTGTCATCGTGAATCCTCATTCAAATTTTATTTTTATACCGCATGCTTGGTTGCATCACCTTAGAGTGCAACTAGGCATTTCACAAAAAGGGAACTCTTAAACGTTATTTTGTATCAAAGCTGCCGTTTTATAAACGAATTTATATCCTCTGTAATTAGTTCAAAAACCGCATATCTTGGCTTAATTAAAGTATGTTACTACAGATACCATCAAATATTCATTAGCCCTTTTTAAAGAGAACTTGCTCGACTAGGGTAAACATGAGCAAAAAATCGGTAAAAAGTTACGCTGAATGCGATCAATAAAGCGATACTGACCAACCCATAAGGCACGTTCAAAGAGAAGTTTACGCACAAAGCTCCGAATGCATAACCCACTGTGTGTACCGTCGAAATATAGTTTGTGAATTGCTTACCAGCCTTAGAGACAATAATGTTGGTATAGGCCAAAGTTGCACTATTAAGCGCCACGAATATAAGCGCAACAAATACGCAGACAGCAAAAATATGGTTAACCACTGAACTCATTAAAGCCATAAACAATGCACCGCTTAGACTAAAAACCAGCAAATTTTCTGAATCTATTTTCTGTTTTTTAATGAAGTATAATTGAAGAAATGTACTCAAAACCGCTGTTAATGCTAGGTTTGCGGCAACCCATTTACTGACTGCCAGGCTATTATCCGCCATTATCTTAGACAGTACTTGCACGAGACTAAATTGCCCATAACACAGGCTAAATGAACAGAGTAACGCCACAAACAATACCCCCCAATGCTGATTCGTTTTTAGCACATTCGGTTCTTGTGAATCAAACTTAGGAAGTGTCGGCGTTGCCAACAGTACAAATACGCCCAAAATTAGCGGCAATACGAATACCCATAGCGGTGAAAAAAGTAATAAACCGATACAAACAATAGGTGTTAAGCACCTCGCTAACGTGCCGCCTAAACTGACTTTAGCTAAAGCGCCAATACTATTATTTGGAAAAAGATGTAATGCACTGACTTGCAATTGAGGAACAATCCCACTGCTAAATAATCCATGTATCACACGGCTTACAATAAAGACTGCCAGCATTAGCTCAGTGGATAACGTTGTATGCCCTACCCATAGAAACAAAAGCAGCAGATTACTCAAGATAAACCCTGTACAAGCTAGCTTAATAACACGCGTACAGCCCTTTTTTTCAACTCGTTTTGCCCACAATAGGCTTGAGAATAAAAATAAAAATGATCCACCCGCTTGCCAATTCACAAGCACCTCATAGGGCACCTGCATTACATCTGCTAATAATGGCAAAACGACTAACGCAATTTGTTGACTCACTCCTAATAATCCACCGCCCACTATTAACCAAATAACATGTTTACTCATAAGTTCCCAAAATAACGCCAAATTTCTATTGACACAGTAATGCAAACCCTTATCATTCGCAATAACTTTATGTTCTAAGGATTCAGACGTGTTAAATAAAAGTTTTAGTTGGTCAAGCTTTGTAAACGCCTACTTGCGTGAAAATACTCAATGGGCACTTACCCATCATGAGCAAGGAGTCAAAGCAATTCGCATCGACCTTGAGAATCAACGCTATATTCTCTTTCCACTTCATTACTTTTCTAAAGTGGGTATTCACGGGTTTACAGGTGACATTCTGCTGTGTAAGCAAGGTAAAAATGCGCCCATTAAATTTGAGAAAGCATTAGCCCTGTTAGTGCAAAATGCAGATAACATTGCCGTTTTCTCTCAGACACACATTAATGAGTTTATTGCTCAAGCGCTTCAAAGCCAGCACTTTATTAAGGCATCTTTAAGCGCTCACCCCGGACTTAAGCATTTGAAAACGGGACCTTTGAACTTTATTGAGGCTGAGCAAGGGTTACTCGCTGGACATAACTTTCACCCTGCAGCAAAAAGTCGTCAACAACTAACCGATGACCAATGGGCAAAGTATAGTCCGGAATTTGCCGCGAAATTTCAGTTGGTATGGTTACAAGTGTCTAGAGAAGTCATGGTTGGAGAAGCAGACGAGGATTCGCTTGATGCCTATTTATCCACTTTGATTTCTCAAAGTGCCCCTGCGCTACTAACCAAAAACAACCACACCCATGCTGTTATTCCAATGCATCCTTGGCAATGGCAGCATTTGAAAACTCTTTCGAGTATTCAAATGCTGTTAAATGACAAGCTAGTTGTCGAATTGGGCGAGTACGGTTTAACATGGTCTGCAACCTCATCCGTTCGCGCTATTTGCCAACCAGACGTTGCATTTCAACTTAAGTACTCTTTAAATATCAAACTGACCAATTCAGTCAGAATGCTCTCTGTAAAAGAGTGTAAGCGTGGTCTACGTGTTTTTGATGCATGCCAAACAAACATTTATAAAGAATGGCAAGCTCATTACCCTGAATTTAATGTGCTTCAAGAGCCTGCTTGGTGCGGCTTATGCTTCAATGGCGAGATCATTGAAGAGAGCATCTTCTTATTTAGAGAGAATCAGCAGCTTAATCAAAAAAATGAAAGCCTGGTTCTAGCAACACTCTGTCAGTTACCAATCGACAACGATCACCACCTATTGCTTGAGCAACTTAATCAGGTAAGTAAATATAACCGAATCACATTGCAAGAAGCCGCAGAACGATGGTTTAAAGCCTTTAGTGAAAAAGTCATTTTGCCGCTTTTTGACCTGCAAGCAAACTTGGGTTTAGTATGCCTTGCCCACCAGCAAAATATTGTCATTGAATTTGAGCATGGACTACCTTGCAAAACGTTTATTCGTGACTGTCAAGGTTTTGGTTTTTCAAAATTAGGCATTGCGCAATTCAATGCACACTGTAAAGACATTACCTATGAAATTGAACATCATTGGAGCCAAGATCAAATAGCACGTTACTTCCCCTATTACGTTATTATCAATAGTAGCTATGCGGTTATCGCGGCGCTAAGCATGCTAGGGTTTGGTAACGAACAATCATGGTGTAACAAACTTCACAATACATTATCCAGTATTGCCGACTCAGCAATCGACTCACTTTGCCTGCAACAAGTACTTAAGCAATCTCACTTTCAATGTAAGGGTAATTTTTACTGCTATTTAACTGGCGATAACGAAAATACCATTGAAGACCCTGCGGTTATTTATTTTGACATGCCTAATTTAGTGGCTCAAACCGAACGGCAGGAAGACTAACATGCTTTTAAACCACCCATTCTCCGTTGAAAAGTCAGCTTATGGCGTATTTAATCATGCCAATAACATAGCCCTTCAAGGTGAAGTCTGTTTTGGTCACTGTTTTGTCGCTGATTACGATGGAAACATTCAATCTGTAGCGCAGTTAATTGCTCTCATTGATGGGCTTTTTTTCTTAAATCCGTATATAAAACACGTGCAATTACCTAAATCAATATGGCACACATCGACTGCATGGCAGGCTTTTATCCGTGCTTTTCATACCGAAAGCTTTTCGCGGCTCGAATTTTACACTCACCCTATCAATGGTTTAAACGAAACAAAAAGACCGTTTTTTAACGGTACGTACTCAGAAAGGGCCTGCCCTCAGCGCTTAATTAACTTAACAGGTGAAGTCTATCGCCGCTTTGATTACGAACTAGGTCAATTTATTAGTTTTAAAGTGGCGGATCCTAGTGCAGATTTGGGGCTGTTTTATCAATGGATGCATGATCCTCGCGTGAGCGAGTTTTGGGAAATGGACCAACCTAAAGAAACACTCAAGCGTTATTTGGCAGATAAACTTACAACCCCCTATCACTTGCCGTTAATTGGGTATTTCAACGATGTACCTTTTGGCTACTTTGAAGTGTATTGGGCAAGCGAAGACCGAATCGCACCTTATTATCCTTGGCAAGCACACGACAGAGGGTTGCACCTTCTCGTTGGTAATGATGCCTTTAGAGGCACACGCTTTTTCAAAGCATGGTGTAAAGCCATTACCCACTTTATGTTTTTAGATTGCCCACACACGCAAAAAATTGTACTGGAGCCAAGGTATGACAATCAAAGGCTCCTTAATCAAATAACCAAGCTTGGATTTATTAAGGAATATGAATTTGAGTTTCCTCATAAGCGCGCTGCGCTTATCTCAATCGAAAAAGTTAAATTCTACAAGGAGAATTTTCAATGTTAGATCTAGCAGGGATCGGAATTGGTCCATTTAATTTAAGTATTGCCGCGCTATTAAACGAAACTGATGAGCTCAATTACCGTTTTTTTGATAACAAACCCCGATTTGCATGGCACCCAGGTTTACTTCTACCTGATGCCCACATGCAAACGTGTTATTTAAAAGATTTAGTCACTGCAGTAGCGCCGACCAGCAGAGTTAGCTTTCTCTCGTACTTAGTCGATAAAAAGCGTTTTTATCGCTTTTTATCCACCGACATTGGCATGATCAGCCGAACTGAGTTCTCTGACTACATGGCATGGGCAGCAAGCAAACTTGAGAACCTAAATTTTGATGATGCCGTTACGGCCATTGAATACGCAAATGGTCAGTTTGTCATTAAGGCTAACAGTGGCGATTACACGGCAAAAAACATCTGTTTAGGCACAGGTAAAAAGCCATATGTGCCCAGTGAATTCACCTCACAACTTGGTGACAATGTGTTTCATGCTTGCGAGATCATGAGTAGAGACATTGATTTAACGGATAAACGAGTCGCCGTCATTGGTGGCGGACAAACGGGTGCTGACATTGTCTTAAATACACTGCAGCAACATTGGGGAAAGCCTGAATCATTATATTGGATCTCTCGCCGCCCTAACTATCAGCCACTCGATGAAGCTACGTTTACAAACGAATTCTTTACACCGCAATACACCGAATGCTTTTTTGATTTACCTGAACTAAGTAAAAAGCGCGAGGTTAAAGCCCAAAAACTTGCCAGCGACGGTATCACAACAGAGTGCTTGAAACGGATCTACCAATATTTATATCAACATTTTGAGGTTAATGGTGAGCAGAAGTGGGTTCACCTATTACCAAATCGAACAGCTCAAGGACTCTCACCTATTGGCAGTGGCTTTAGCGTGCAGTGTCACAACTCATTAAATCAAAGTGACGAAATCATTAATGCTGATTATGTCATTTTAGCGACGGGCTTTGAATCTGCTCTGCCTAACTACCTTGAGCCTTTAAAGCCACTCCTGCATTTAAATGACGATGGCGGATTACAGCTTGATAGCCATTTCAATATTAAATGGAAACACCAAAATAAGAACCAAATTTACGCAGTAAACGCGGGCCTAAATAGCCATGGGATCGCTGAACCGCAATTGAGCTTAATGGCTTGGCGAAGTGCAACAATCATTAATCATTTAGCTGGAACAGTCCTGTTCGATTTGAGCGAAACCCAAAGCTTTATTGATTGGACGTTACCTAAATCATCACACCCTTTATCTTTAACAACGGCAGTTTAAATAACCATGCAAATAAAAAAACACACCCTTACTTTATTAGCCTCAAGCCTATTATGTGCATTCAATTCATACGCTGCATTAGAGGCTCAGACACAAGTCGAAGACACGCTCGAACGTATTCTTGTCACTGCGAATCGAACAGAACAAAAAATATCTGACATTGCAGGGACTGTCTGGCTCGTTGATTTGGACGATCTTCAATCACAAATAAATGCTGGCCATGACTTTAAAACATCATTAGCGCAACTCATTCCAAGCCTTGATTTAGCCAGTACAACACGCACTAACTATGGCCAAAACATGCGCGGGCGCCAAATGGTGGTAATGATAGATGGTGTATCATTAAACTCTTCACGTGGTATTAGTCGCCATCTTGATGCTATTGACCCATTTAATATTTCGCGTATTGAAGTACTCTCTGGTGCTACTGCTATATACGGTGGGGGCAGTACCGGTGGTGTTATTAACATTATTACTAAACAAGGAAATGAAGATAACGCATTAAAAGTTGGATTTGTATCAGGCTTTGCAGGCAGTGATGATTTTGATACAAACTTGGCGGGGGCATACGGCTTTGCTAACAAACACACCAAAGGCCGTATATCAATTGCCTACAACAAAACTAACGCCATGTATGATGGTGATAGTGAAGCCATCATTATGGACACAACACAAAGTGGGCTTCAATACAGTGATAGTGTAGATTTAATGGCCTCTTTATCACACCAATTTACACATAACCAATCTCTATCAGTTATGGTTCAAAAGTACAAAAATCAAAGCGACGGTGAGCATGGTTTGTATTTTGGTCCAAATACTAATGCGCTATTTGGTGATATGACAGGTGTAGAAATACGCAAAGGCCTAGAATCAGATCATACCCCAAAAACAGAACGTACATTAATAAACCTTAACTATGTAAATAAAGACCTTTTTTCGCAGACTTTAAATATACAAGCATTTTTCCGTGAAGAAATTTTTGATTTTTATCCTCGCCCTCGCTTAAGTAATAATGCTATTTCAAGTTTTTCTAGCTCAGAACAAAACACCGATGCTCATGGTTTTAAAGTCGTTATGTCTGGTAAAACAGATAAATTGACATACGCATACGGCTTTGATTATGACAGTGAAGAATTTGACGCTTTACAAACCTACTACGATACAGATATTGCGCAAAATTCGGGTGGGCTAGTAATGAAGGCACTTTACGCAGTTGACCGTTATCCAGGCTTTGAAGTGGACGCAAGTGCGGTGTTTGCTCAAGTGCAGTATCAATTATTTGATAATTTAGCGCTTGCCGCTGGCTATCGTCGACAGACAATGGAAAACACTGTTTATGACTTTGTCGGCACCAATGCAGCCATAAAAGTTAAAACCGGTGCAGCCTCATCCGCTCAAGCTATCAAAGGAGGCAGTACTGACTATGACGTCAATCTATTTAACTTTGGTTTAGTGTTTGATGTGAATGATAATCAACAAATCTGGTTCAACTCTGCTCAAGCATTCGAGCTACCAAATGTGGCAAAATACTATGGTAAAGGCAGTTATGAACAAACAGCAAACAGCACGGTATTATCATTGGTAGAAGGCAGCGTAGTTGATGTAAATAACTCAGCGCTATCAGGTATTAAAACGGATTCCATGGAGCTTGGCTGGCGTTTTAATGACGGCGCACTTCGCGCGCAAATGGCCGCTTATTACAGTACCTCAGATCATAAAATTTCATACAACTCAAAAACCTTGCTTATTTCTGTGTCTGATTCTAAAACACGTACGCAAGGGGTTGAAGCTCAGCTTGATTATGATGTAGACAACGCATGGCAAACGGGTTTATCAGCACACTTCATCACAAAAGAAGCTGAAAACACTGAAGGGGCGTGGGAAAAAGTAACGGTCACCCAAGCTTCAAGTTCAAAATTAACCAGTTATGTAAGTTGGCAGAAAGAGGATCTCAACCTTCGTTTGCAAAGCAAAACAATGTTTGATTTAGAAGATGATGCCAATAAAAAGATTGACGGTTATACACTATTAGACCTGACAGCAAGCTATCCTCTGGCACAGGGCCAAGTGTACTTCTCTATTAATAACGTGCTAGATAAAACCTACACAACACAATGGGGTAAACGTGCAATTTATTTCTACAGCCCAAAATATGGCCCGGAAGCTTTGTATGATCATAAAGGCCGTGGCAGAAGCTTCGCGTTAACTTATCAGTATAACTTCTAAACAACATATACGTAAGCCAACTTCAAAGTCATACGCCGCCTAGTGCGGCTTATGGCAAGGCTAGTTTTACTTACCTTATGGCGTTAAATGCCCCCCATACCAAAAGAGTTTTAGTCTTTGAAAATTTGAGAAAGCTAGATTTTATCTAAAACTCATGTAATAGTCAGTTCACTCTTTTAAAAATAATAATAATAGATACCCATAGACTTTAGCCGTCTATACATTTAAACTTCCTTCTTTGCGCCGATTTGGTCTTTGGCTTGCGGGCGCTGTTGAATTACTTATCATTTTGATAAGAAAACAACTAAATGCTGCTAAAAGAAGGATGTTTTGGCTGCGCTAATTGTTTATGAGTTATCTAACGAGGAATATGATGCAGCCATCATTGAATAAAACTAAAGCAAAGTTATCTTTGTTGCCCCTACTTACTTTTGTGGCCCTATTTTTAGGTGCTGGTTTGTATTTGCAATCACAAGGGGTCGATTACGCTTTCTATCAATTACCTGCCCCTGTTGCGATTTTACCCGCTATTATGCTGGCGTTTATCCTAAATAAAAACACCATTAACCACAGTGTAGAAACCTTTATAAAAGGCGCTGGGCATAACAACATTATTACAATGTGTTTGATCTACCTACTTGCTGGTGCTTTTTCTGCTGTTGCAGGGGCAACCGGCGGTGTTGATGCTGTTGTGAATGCAGGTTTATCGCTTATACCCCCAGCTTTATTACTGCCTGGCCTATTTTTAATTGCCGCGGTTGTATCAACAGCTATGGGTACATCGATGGGCACTATTGGGGCAATCGGTCCTATTGCCTATGCAGTATCAATGAAAACGGGTATCGACCCTGCTTTAATGGCAGGCACTATCGTATCTGGTGCAATGTTTGGCGATAACTTATCCATCATTTCAGATACTACCATTGCAGCTACACGAACTCAGGGCTGTGAGATGAAAGATAAGTTTCGTGAAAACTTAAAAATTGCATTACCCGCAGCCATTTTAACTATCGCATTACTCGTCTTTTTAACCCCAGCTGCGCAGGCGGTTGAAACAAAAGAATATGACCTATTATTAGTGTTGCCTTATGCCTTTATACTTGTACTTGCCGTAATGGGTTTTAATGTATTTGTTGTTTTATTTAGCGGCATCATTTTTGCCGCGCTTATGGGCTTTACGGGGAGCTATGAAGGTGCAAGCTTCGTAAAAGACATCTACAAAGGCTTCACTGATATGCAAGAAATTTTCTTACTTTCAATGTTTATCGGTGGCTTATCTGAATTTATTCGCATTAATGGCGGGCTTGATTACTTAGCAGGCAAAATTCAAGCGATTACAAAGATCATTGCAAAATGGCACAGAAAAGTGGCAGACCAGCTGGGTATTGCCGCACTTGTGATGACAAGCAACTTGTGTATTGCGAATAATACTGTATCCATTATTGTTGCAGGTCCTATCGCTAAAAAGTTGGCTAACGATGGTAAAATTAGCGGTAAACGTTCTGCAAGTTTATTGGATATCTTTGCCTGTGTTACACAAGGCTCTTTGCCTTATGGCGCTCAAGCATTGTTACTCGGTGCTACCTTCAAAATTAGCCCTTGGGAAGTGTCAACATCTTCCTACTACTGCTTCATCTTAGCGTTTACTGCCATTACAGTTATTTGCCTAAGACGTAATAAAGCCGATATTTAGTCTCAATTTAGTCGCAGATACACTCAACTTTGAGTGTATCTGCTATAATCTCGATTAGAAATAGCAAACATTTAAATTCGAGATTCTACTTTGTATAAAACCATTCTTTTAGCTGCCATCTGCGTAGTCTGTAGCTCAGGTCACGCAGCCAGTTGGAGCAACACCTCATTACACCTTAACAAAGGTGACTTTAAAAACCCCTTCACTGGGCAAAAATCAACCACGACCATCGCTTCACTTCAGCATGCTTCTGGTTATGATTATGGTGATAACTTTTTCTTTATTGATTACATAAATGATGCCACTGATGATGGCTATCAAGACAAAGATTTTTATGGCGAATGGTACTCTACATTCAGTTTATCGAAGATTTCAGGCAATGATATGTCATACGGTGCAATTGCTGATATTGGTTTAACGGCAGGATTTAACGCCGCTGGCGACTCTAAAGTATTAAAGTATTTACCTGGCGTAAAGGTGAATTGGCAAGCCCCGGGGTTTAGCTTTTTATCGACGTTAGTTACTGCTTACGTTGACGATAATGACGGCGTTGAGCGTGGTGGCGCACCAAGCGAAACCAACAGTTGGATGCTCGATATTGCATGGGGCTACCCATTTTCAATTGGCGCGCAAAAGTTTAACGTTACCGGGCATATTGAATATATTGCCGCGCGTGAGAATGAGTTTGGTGAAGATGTAAAAGCGTGGGTGCTAGCACAACCTATTATCACATGGGATTTAGGTAATGCGATGAGCATGAAAGAAAACACGTTGCTAATAGGTCTTGAGTGGCAATATTGGCATAATAAACTTGGTACCGATACGAAAGAGTCCGTGCCACAATTACATATAGAATGGACGTTTTAATAAACGACTGTCACGTTAAAAAGGCGTAATATTGGTGTATTACGCCTTTTTAAGTTTTTGCTGTTGAACTTTATAACACTCAGTTAAAGGCAAATTTAAAGTTTACATGCAGGGTTTTTGCCCGCTTTGTTTGCGCTATTTTTAGCCGTCATTGCACCAGACATACTGGCTTGTAATTCTTTGATACGATTACCAGGTGCGGGATGGGTCGACATAAATTCAGGTGTTGCACTGCTCCCTGCTTGACTCATATTTTGCCAAAGTGTCACTGATTCTTGTGGATTGAATCCTGCTTTTGCCATCAAGTCTAAGCCGATAATGTCTGCCTCTGATTCATGTGAACGACTAAACGGTAAAATAACACCAAATTGAGCACCCAAACCGAGCCCTTGCATTATCTCGTTACGGTATTTTACATTACCCATATCAAGAGCTGCACTGCCTACTTGCATACCCGTTTGTAAAAGTGAGTTTTGTGAAACGCGCTCATTCGAATGCTCAGCGATAACATGGCCGACTTCATGACCAATAACCGTTGCTAGTTGGTGTTGGTTTTTAGCCACATTAAGCAACCCAGTATGAACACCGATATACCCGCCTGGTAGTGCGAAAGCATTGGCCGAGTCCTCTTCAAACACGACAACTTCCCAGCTCTGGCTTGCATATTGCTTTGGTAAAACAGCAATTACATCTTTTGCGATACATTTAACATAAGCATTAATTGAAGGGTCACTATTTACTTTTTGAGTTTGCTTCATTTGCGCAAAGCTCTGCTGACCCATTTGACTCATTTGCTGATCACTATACAAGGCAATTTGTGTGCGACCTGTTGGTGATGTTTTACAACCAGCTAACACGGCAGTGGCAAGTACCGCTAACATTAGTTTTTTCATTATCTTTCCTAACTAATAATCCATCTATTCGTATGCAGATTAATATAGCAAATAACACCATAACTTAATATTACTAATCAAATGGCTAAGAACACGTTCTAGAAATTAAAAATGTAACGAAACTATTCATTACCTATCGTATTTCACACCTCACTGATACAATGCGCACCAAATTCTGTTTTCGAGTAGCGCATGCAAATACAATCTTCTCTCCTTAACAAGCGTATCTTACTCCCTCTTTTAGCGAGTATTGTTGCCATTACCCCGCTCGCAATCGACATGTACCTACCCGCGATGCTAATTATTGCAAACGACCTCAATACAAGTATGCCAAATGTACAAATATCGCTTAGTTTGTATTTAGCCGGATATGCATTAGGGATGCTTTTTTTTGGCCCTATTGCTGATCAAATCGGACGGCGTGTATTAGCAAAACTCGGATTAGCTTTGTTTGGTTTAAGCTCCCTAGCCTTAGCATTTTGCAATGACATACACCTATTTTGGTTTTTACGTGTTGTTCAAGCTTTCACCGGCGCAGCAGCAACTGTGGTTGTGCCGGGTATTATTCGTCATATATATCAAAAAGACACGGCTAAAGGTATGTCTTATGTATCTATGATCATGATGGTAGCACCGCTTGTGGCACCTACCGTAGGTTCAATGATAATGGGGCTGTCACATTGGCAAACGATCTTTATCGTACTTGCTAGTTATAGTTTTACTATTTTAGCCCTGACTCAAAGGTTCTTAATTGATATCCCCATCTTTAAAAGTCCCCTATCAGGTTTTGCATTATTTTTTGATAGTTATAAAACTGTGTTTAAAAATAAAAATGCGCGCGCTGACATAGCCAGCTCCATGTTTGTTTCTTTTGGCTTTTTTTGCTTTTTAACTGCTGTGCCCTTTGTTTACCTTGATTACTTTGCTGTATCTGAGCAATTATTTGGTTTGCTATTTGCTTTTAATGTAATGGCGCTGATGTTTGGTAACTTTTTAAACACGCGGTTAGTACCACGCATTGGTTCTCGTAAGATGCTTTATTACGGACTGTTTGTGGGCTTTTTGGCGGGGAGTGCTTTATTATCTTTTAGTGTGCTGCATTTATCGCTGTATTTTATAGTTGCTGCTATTGCACCTCTTATGATGAGCCTAGGTATTATTGCCAGTAATGCAGATGCCCTTATCTTGATGCAGTTTGAAGAAAAATCGGGGACAGCAACAGCCGTCATCGGCACTTTACGCTTTGGCAGCGGCGCCCTTGTTGGACCGATTTTAGCGCTAATGCACGCACAAAGTGCCGTGCCCTTTTCAAGTTTAATGTTCAGTGCGTTAGTTCTGACTTTACTTGCTCAAATGTGGCACAGAATGCAGTGCAAAAAAAATGCCCGTAACTAACGGGCATTTTTTTAAATCTATTAGATTACTCAGCGGCTTTAGATACCATAACCATTGCTGGGCGTAATAAACGACCATTTAAGGTATAACCTTTTTGCATCACGGCTAATACCGTATTTGGCGACACATCGTTACTAGGCTGGATAGACATCGCTTGATGGAACTCAGGGTTAAACTGCTCACCTTGCGGGTTTACAATTTCAACACCAAACTTAGCAACCGCATCATTGAAGCTCTTCACTGTCATGTCAATGCCTTCAAGTAACGGCTTGAGTGTTTCATTTTCTTTATCTGAGAACTCAATTGCTCGCTCTAGGTTATCAATCACTGGAAGTAGTTCATTAGCGAACTTTTCAAGAGCAAACTTATGCGCTTTTTCAACATCCTGTGCCGCACGACGGCGGATGTTTTCAATATCAGCTGCAGCGCGAACAACACCGTCTTTTTGATCATTGATTGTTTGCTTCGCCGCTTCAAGTTCTGCGTAAAGCATAGCAATTTCAGCTTCAGGGCTGACTTCTTCAGCTTCATGCGCATCAGCAGCTTCTACTGCCGCTTCGACATCAGCTTGCATTTGCTCTAACTCTTCGTTTAATTCTACTTCTTGCTCTGGTGATTTTGTCTGCTCAGACATAATAAACGTACTCCAATTCTTTTCAATTGCGGTAATTATGGGGATTGAATAAAAAGATTCAAGAGTCTGATGACTCGATTAGTTTAAATTCTTGTATGATTGCTTCAATTTGCGCCGATTTTGGACAAATAACACAAAAACGACTTTGATATTCTTGATTTTGAAAATAAGGGACACTAATCACCATTAATTCAGAACAATCTGCAAATGGCAGCTGCTCTGAGTTAAGAACAGAAACACCATTCTTAAACGCCAATTTATCTTCAACATAGTTTAAAAATGACACCCCTATATTCAAACTTTGTTGGCAATCCATTTGTTTGTATAAATAATTTTCACCCACAACAATACTGTTATCTGAACCCAACTTTTGGCTCAATTCCCGCGTCCACTGAGTCAATGAATCATGACAATTCCGAGGCGCCGTATTTGCCATTGCTTGCATGCGATACAAGCCTTCCATCAGCGTTTGTTGACTAAATACCGTGTTTAACCAAGTGGCAAACTGATATCGCACAGCGTCTGATGCATCATCAGGTTTGTGAATACAAATGTTATGACTTTGCCCTACTCTATCTATTAGTAAGATTAACCAGTCATTACTATCAAAATCGAGTACTTCTACTCTGAAAACATGCTGTGAGCGCACTTGCGGTAAACCGACACAACAACAGACCTTGAAACGTTGACTTATATCGTGGGCTAATTCTACTAATTTTGACTGGGCGGGATGCCAATATTGAGCAATCTCGTTTAATGCAAAAAACTCCGTTAACCAATATTCAAAACCTGCATTGGTTGGCACGCGTCCAGCTGACGTATGAGGTGAGTACAATAAACCCACTTTTTCAAGCCGAGACATCGCATTACGCACAGTGGCCGAGCACACTGCCATTCCTTTTTGCTTCGCTATTTTGCTTGATGCCACGGGCAGGCCTTCACCGTCACAGTACAAACTCATAACGGCGGAAAATATTTGCTGATCTCGAGGATTTATATTCATATTATCTACATCTTGCTGCATAAAACATATATCGGGGCAAAGAGAAGTTATTTCAAGGCTCTGAGGTTTCCAATTCACTCATTTTTAAGTACTCTAGCGTTATTGTAATTATTTGCGTGAATACCATGGAATCACCTTTTAAAACCATAGGCTTAATAGGAAAAGTAAATCACGATGGCGCAACGGCAACATTAATACGCCTTTACACTTTTTTAAACGCATTAGGCTTTACTGTTATTGTTGAGCAGCGTACTGGACAGCAGATAGCTGATATTCCTAAAGACAAACTCGTTAAGTTAATTGAACTTGGGGAGCAAGCAGATTTAGCAATTGTTGTCGGTGGTGATGGTAATATGTTGGGTGCAGCTCGCGTGCTTGCACGCTTTAATGTCGCGGTTATTGGTGTAAACAGAGGGAATTTAGGGTTTTTAACTGACCTAAACCCTGACGGATTCGAAGCTAGCCTGGAGCAAGTGTTAAGCGGTCAATATATCGAAGAAAATCGTTTCTTACTAGAAGTAGAAGTCTATCGCCATGCTGAACTTAAAAGTGCAAACTCCGCGGTAAACGAAGCCGTATTACATGCTGATAAAGTAGCGCATATGATTGAATTTGAGGCGTTCATTAATGATGCCTTTGTTTTTTCTCAGCGCTCTGATGGTTTAATTGTTTCAACACCCACAGGTTCAACAGCTTACTCATTATCTGGCGGCGGACCCATTTTAACGCCTGAATTAAATGCTATCTCATTGGTTCCAATGTTTCCTCATACCTTGTCAAGCCGCCCTTTAGTTGTTGATGCTGATAATGAAGTTCGACTGAAACTAAGTTTAGAAAACACAGATAGCTTACAAGTAAGCTGCGATAGCCATGTTGTGCTGGCTGTTTTACCTGGCGATGAAGTGGTAATAAAAAAAGCCGATAAAAAACTCAGGCTTATTCATCCAAAAGAATACTCTTACTACCATGTTTTGCGTACAAAGCTAAATTGGGGCAGTCGTTTGTATTAATTTTATTGCGCTAACCCATACTTTAGCGCAAAATATCATGCCATATATAATCACATAAAACAGGAATGTTTATTAGCGATGACTTACGTTGTATTTTTTGCTATTTTGTTATTAATAACATTACTCGGTACATACCTTGTAATTGAAAATAACCGTCGTAATGCACGTGAAGCAGAAAAAAAGCTGTTTAATAACCGTGTGGCAGAAGTCACAAATAATTTAAAAGTAAAGTTAAATTATTTTTGTGAAGCTCATGTATTAAGACCTAAGTATATTCCTCGCCTTCAAGTTATAGCCAGCAACTTTTTTGTTGTGCAACCTCATAGTGATGAGAACTTATTGTATTTAGAGGGCATAGTTGAATCCTTTATATCCACTGTAAATAGTGAACTAACAAAGTCATTTGTAACCGGTGAACGAGACAAACTCGCAGACCAACTTTCTTTATTTGTTGCAGAATTACCGTATGCAGGCATTGAATATAACCACGCTTTTTATTACGAAATATTACCTTCTTTAATAAAAACTTTAGAATCACCAGATATCAGTAATGAACCAGACATCATTGAAAAAGAGGATGATAAAGAGCAAGATGACTCTCAGTCTCACTCATTCACACAACAGTTAAATGTTGGCTAACGTGTTAAACCACAGAATGCGTGAAACGTTCTGTGGTTACTCCTTTATTTTTCCTCACTGTATTCAAGTTCTCTCTAATCTCCTCCCTCTTATTTTTAATAAAATATAAATTTCATTTGCAAAAAAACAAAACACTGTATAAATTAACAGTTATATAACTGGATGGATAAACAGTATGCTAATTGGACTCGAAATTAAAAATTTTGCCATTGTAAATAGCCTAAGCACAGAGTGGTATAGTGGGATGACCGCCATTACAGGTGAAACTGGTGCAGGTAAATCTATTGCTATTGATGCATTATCATTGTGTCTTGGCGAGCGCGCTGATGCGTCTGCTGTTCGCCCAGGTACAGAGCGTGCTGAAATAAGTGCCCATTTTGATATTGCCAGCCTTCCTAATGCCACTCACTATTTAGAACAACAACTGTTAACCAATGATGAGAACGAATGCTTACTGAGACGTGTTATTTGTAAGAATGGTCGCAGTAAAAGTTATATAAATGGCACCCCAGTTACCGCCACACAACTCAAAGAGTTAGGCCAGCATTTAATTTCGATTCATGGTCAGCATGCGCATCAATACCTTTTAAAAGCAGACCACCAACTCAATTTGTTAGATGCCTATGCAGGCCATACAGACTTGGTCAACACTGTAAAGCTACGCTATAAAGAACACCAAAATCTACAGAAAGAATATTCTACTTTGGAACAAGCGCAACAACAGCAAGCAGCACAAAAACAGCTGTTAGAATACCAAGTAGCCGAACTTGACGAGTTTGCTTTGCAAGATAATGAATTTCAACAGATTGAAGCAGAGCACCACAAATTAAGCCACAGCCAAACAATTCTTGAGTCATGTCAACGTGAGTTACAACACTTATATGAAAGTGATGATCAAAATGCATGTTCAATTTTGCAGCATAGTGCACAACGCTTTGCAGAATTAGCGCATTACGACAATAGCTTAACGAGTGTAGCTACTTTGTTAGAAGAAGCCGCAGTTCAAGTAGAAGAAGCCAGCCGTGAAGTTAGAAATTACGCCGATCAAACGGAACTCGACCCTAGTCGGCTACTCGAAGTAGAAGCACGTTTAAGTGGTGCGTTAGATTTAGCCCGTAAACACCATATAAAACCCGAAGAACTTGTCGATTTTCATCAATCGATTAGTAATGAATTAGAAAGCATTAGCAATAATTCATCACGATTAGAACAATTAGAATCAGCTATCATTTTGTCACTCGACCTTTATAAAGAAGCTGCGAGCATATTAAGTGAAAGCAGAATTAAAGCTGCCGCTGACTTAAATATACTTATCAGCCAAAGTATGGCTAATTTATCAATGGAAAACGGACAGTTTGAGATTGCATTAAATCAAGAGCCAACCCGTGCACCTAATAGCCTTGGCTTTGACTCGATTGCATTTTTAGTTTCAACCAATCCTGGCCAACCTTTACAAGCATTGTCAAAAGTAGCATCGGGTGGCGAACTCTCCCGAATTAGCTTGGCGATTCAAGTTATCATTGCGCAAAAAGTAACTACACCAACACTTATTTTTGATGAGGTGGACGTCGGTATTTCTGGCCCTACAGCGTCTGCAGTAGGAAAGTTATTACGCCAATTAGGTAAATCAACACAAGTTATCTGTGTGACGCACTTACCCCAAGTGGCAAGCTCTGGCCATCAACAGTTTTTTGTAGCTAAAGAAATTGCGCATGGTGAAACGTTTACCCATATGAAATCCTTAAATAAAGATGGCAGGATTGATGAGATAGCAAGGCTGCTTGCTGGTGACAACATCAGTAAAATGGCCAAAGCAAATGCTAAAGAACTGATTTCTGCACATCGCTAGCACTTACAGGCCTTATTCACTTGCACTTTATATGCGACTTAAACATTAGATCGAATGTATGAAAAATTACGTATCAAAAATAATTACCCTGTTATTGCCTCTACTAACACTAATGGGATGTGAAACTCCATTGGCACAATCAACTGTTGCCATTGAATTTCATTGGCCGCCCGTTTTAACACTTATCTACGCCAGTATATTACTAACCCCCATAGTGAGCACTGCGTTACTGGTACTTAGCCAATACAAACCACTTGCCTTTAAGGTTAAGTTACAACAACTTATTCATATCTCGTTGCTTGTGATGCTTTTACTGGCTTGGTTTATAGAGTTAAGTAACACTAACACCATGAGTAGTCGATTGGATCTAATCATCATGCTAGCAGCACTCTTTTTACAAATGTTGGTCGCAATTTTAGTTTTTATATCTGTGAGTAAACAGCAAAAAAAACATATCAGAGACAAATATTTTTTGTAACGACAATTTTACAACAAGTAGGCAAAGTTACATTAACAAATTTGACACATTCAAACTGGCAACATAATATTTGATACAAACAATCATGGAGCGAATTATGGGTATGTTACTTCCTGACGTAACGCAGCTAAAAAGCTGCTATGCAACATTGCAACTTGGTTCAGCAAAAGCGGATGGTCGATTAACGTTAACCGAACACTTACTTCACTTTGAATCACTCAATAAACAGTTAAATTTAGGTTCATACACAATTAAATTAAACACCATTAGTCGTGTTGAACGCTCTACAGGAAAAGCGGCTGGCATTATTCCAATCACACGCAGCGGTATTAAAATTACAACCAAGCAGAACCATAATATTGAATTTATTTTGCCCGATCCTGAACAATGGCTAAACAGCTTAGTAGCTGACCATTAAAACAAAATCAGCTTTAATACACTCTATTGCTATGAGTTTATGAGCCACGTTATTATGCCTGCTCAATCTTTCCTTATAGATTACTATTCGTAGCTTAAATTCAATAAATTAAACTACACTTTTAGTACTACAAAATATCACTAAATCTAATTATTACCGCTATTAAACTTTACATCTTTATTAATTCGTCTCACACTTAGATTATCTGGAATTTGTAAAACAATTTAAAATGAAATATTTATTAACTCTTTTTACGCTTATTTCTATGCTTTCGCTACAAGGCTGTGGCGGTGAAGACTCTGCATCAGGCGATAACAACACGCCAGGGCAAAGTGCGACGATGTATTTTGATACACTTTATAATGGTAAAGATCTAAAAAAAGCGATGACGATGGCTACACCAAAATTAGGTAGGATCATGAAGTCGTACGGCACTTCCAAACAATTTGCACGTAATTTAGTTAATATGCAATATGACGAAGTCGTTATTGAAGTAGACATGACGAACATGAGCCTAAGAGAACAATATGGTGATAACGCGAATATAAACCTTATTTTTACCGGTTATTTTAATGGTAACAAAGTGGATGACATGCGCAGCGTAAAAATGGTTCGTAAGAAAGGTAAATGGTACGTTGATAAAATAAACGCAGACCCATTTGCCAGATAATTTTAAATAACCTGAAGTCTGGTTAAGAGATGTACTAATATATTGATACTAAATAACAAGCCTATTTATCCTTCTCCAGCCGGAGACTTTTAGCGATAACAAGGCTAATTTACACGTCAATAACTGGCCTATTGCAAGTAATTTCAACGCAGATAGCATTGAAATTAGCCGCTAGAGATAGATTTATTATCCAGGGTTCAGGTTAATTACTAAGAGCCTTTATCGCTAAAGGCTCTTTTCGTTTTAAAGTGTCCCTTTAGCGAAGTTGTCTACGGAGATGGCTTGCTTTCTAAGCTCATTTGCACCATGTAGTGTCTTAGCCTCTTGCTCTGAAATCAATTGTTTTTCAACTGCGTCATTGATGAGCGTCTCTATCGATGCATTACGACTGAGAACCCCTTCACGTTGCCACTTTTTTATAAGCTTGAATGCATCCGCAGTATCATGCATAGCTGTAAATGCTTGCTCCATGACGCCAGTCCCCGCATTTTTATCTACGTAGCACAAGTGAGTTAATCGATTTCTGAAAACCCCTGGTTTAGTCATATGCTCACATATTGTTTGGGCAATATTATCACTTGGGCGATGGTAATGGTTACCCAGAGGGAAAACAATTCGCTTTAGCAAAACGTTGATAATGGGGTTCGAAAAGTTTTTAAAGAAACCATCAAAAGCTTGGCCAATTTCAAACAAAGAACACTCAACTGAATATTGCACAAATGCCAAGTCTGCTTGTTGACGTCCTTCATCTTCAAAGCGTTTTAGTACCGTTGAAGCAATATATAGGTGGCTTAACACATCACCTAAGCGTGCTGATATCATTTCTTTTCGCTTAAGTTCACCGCCTAAAATAAGCATGGCAACATCAGTACAAAATGCGAGTCCGCGACTCATTCTACCTAACTGCTTATAATAATTAGCTGTTGCGCCGCTTACAGGAGATTTAGCAAAATAACTACGCGTCAGTCCATGTAAAAACGCCATGCCTGCATTAGTACCTGCGAATATAATATGTTGTAACAGCAACCCGTCAAATTGCTTTAAAGCAAGCTCATCATCTTCCATCGCTGCCGCTTCCATTTCCTTGAGTACAAATGGATGACAACGTGTAGCACCTTGACCAAAAATCATTAAATTGCGCGTTAAGATGTTCGCGCCTTCAACAGTAATAGAAACCGGGATCCCCATATATCCGTGGGCTAAATAGTTATTTGGCCCAACTTGAATTCCCTTACCAGAATGAATATCCATTGCATCATTCATAACGGTTCTTCCCATCTCTGTCATATGGTACTTTGCAATAGCCGTGACAACGGATGGGCTCAGTTTTAAATCAATTGCACCTGCCGTCATTAACCGGCAAGACTCGAGGCTATAAGTCAAACCACCAATACGTGCTAATGCTTCTTGCACCCCCTCAAATTGACTAATCGACAAACCGAATTGCTGGCGTACTGTGGCATATGCTGAAGTCATACGCGAGCATAAGTGTCCCGTTGCGCTGCTTAGTGCAGGCAGTGAAATGCCTCGCCCTGCGCTTAGGCATTCAACCAACATACGCCAACCTCTGCCAGCCCCCTGTTGACCACCAATAATCCATTCTAACGGGATAAAGACATCTTTACCGTACGTTGTCCCATTCATAAATGCCATATTTAGTGGGTAATGTCGCTCACCAATTTCTACTCCGTCATGGTCTGTTGGAATTAACGCGCAAGTTATGCCGAGCTCTTTTTCTTTTCCTAACAAACTTTCTGGGTCATACATTTTAAACGCAAGGCCAAGCACTGTCGCCACAGGAGCCAGTGTAATGTAGCGTTTTGACCAGTTTAAACGAAGTCCAATTACTTGTTCGCCATTGAATTCCCCCTTACAGACCACACCAGAATCCGGGATACTGCCAGCATCAGACCCTGCCTCAGGCCCTGTAAGCGCAAAACAAGGCACATCTTCACCCGTTGCTAATGACGGTAACCAACGATCTTGTTGTTCTTTAGTGCCATAATGAAGCAATAATTCGCCAGGCCCCAAACTGTTTGGCACCATAACCGTCACCGCCGCGGTTAAGCTTTTACTCGCAATTTTTGCCACTATGGTCGAGTTTGCAATCGCTGAAAACTGACGCCCGCCAAATTTTTCGGGAATGATCATGGCGAAAAAGCCATTCACCTTGAGGTAATCCCAGACTTCTTTTGGTAAGTCTTTATCTTTTTGAACTATTTGGTAATCATCAAGCATTGCCAGCAATGTTTCTACCTCATTATCTAAAAATGCACGTTCCTTCTTGCTCAACTCTGGTTTCGGGTAGCTGTGAAGAACGGTCCAGTCAGGGTTACCGCTGAACAGTTCCCCATCCCACCAAACATCCCCTGCCTCCATTGCCTCACGTTCTGTTTGTGACAAAGGCGGCAAAACTTTTTTAAAAAACTTAAAGGCTGGCCGACTAATTAAGCTGATGCGGATATCTTTTACAGCAAATATAACTATCACCACAACCAGTAACAATATGAACACAGACATGGAAACGATCCTTTTAAATAGATGAAAATATATTATTTTAAGTATGACCGATCCTTTTATAAATACAATGTAACCACCACTTTGTGTATGCGATAACGTTATCTATTTGCCTTGGTTCAAGACACTGCTATTATCCATTGCGATCAATAACAAATATAAGGGCAAACATGACTACTCCACATTTTAAGCTTAGTTTAAGCGTATTAATGGTCACAAGTGCATTAGCACTAACAGGCTGTAACCAAGACACATCTGAAAAAGATAACACGGCTGTGAGCGCGACAGTTAACGCAACAGATGCACTCACATTCATAGATAAAACCGAACAAGAACTCAATGCACTCTATCTCGAATCAAGCCGTGCAGAGTGGATTTACGCGAACTTTATTACCCATGATACCGCAGCACTCTCAGCAGAAGTAAACCGTAAGATGACTGAAGCAGTTGTTCGCCTTGCAAATGAAGCCGCTCAGTTTGATTCATTGGAGCTTGATTATGATGCGCGACGTAAACTCGATAAGCTAAAATTGGCACTAACATTACCTGCGCCACAAGATGCTGAAAAAACAGCTAAATTATCACAGTTAGTGGCAGAGCTTGGCGGTATTTATGGTAAAGGAAAATACTGTCAAGAAGATGGTCGCTGTTTAAGTTTAGGTGATATGACCGCTAAAATGGCCTCAAGTCGTGATTACAATGAACTACTTGATCTATGGCAAGGCTGGCGTCAAGTATCAAAGCCGATGCGACCTTTGTATGAACAGCAAGTCGCTTTAACGAATGAAGGTGCAAAAGAACTTGGTTATGCTGACACTGGCGCGATGTGGCGTAGCAAATATGATATGCCTGCGGATGATTTCGCGACTGAACTTGACCGCATCTGGGGACAAGTCAAACCGCTTTATGATTCATTACATTGTCATGTTCGTGCAAAATTAGGCGATAAGTACGGCGAAGATAAAGTACCGCAAGATCAACCAATCCCTGCGCATTTATTGGGCAATATGTGGGCGCAAACATGGGGGAATATTTATGATGTTGTTGCCCCTGAAAATGCAGATCCTGGTTATGATGTCACAGCGCTACTAGATGAACATAACTATGATGAACTAAAAATGGTTAAAGGTGCTGAGAAATTCTTTACATCTATGGGTTTTGCCCCCCTTCCTGAGACGTTTTATGAGCGCTCATTATTTACTAAGCCAGACGATCGTGATGTGCAATGTCATGCGTCTGCGTGGAATATAGATAGCAAAGATGACCTGCGCATTAAAATGTGTATTCAACGCACAGGCGAAGAATTCTCTGTTATTCATCATGAGTTAGGGCATAATTTTTATCAACGCGCTTACAATACACAACCACTTTACTATCAAGAAAGCGCTAACGATGGATTTCATGAGGCCATTGGCGATACCATTGCACTTTCAGTTACACCGGGTTATTTAAAAGAAATAGGCTTATTAGAGCAAGTGCCTGACGAATCAAAAGACATTGGTCTATTAATGAAAATGGCACTTGATAAAGTTGCATTCATTCCCTTTGGTTTACTTGTTGACCAGTGGCGCTGGAAGGTATTCTCTGGTGAAGTGACGGCTGAAAATTATAACCAAGCTTGGTGGGACTTACGCCAGAAATATCAAGGTATTCAAGCACCAATAGCGAGAACCGAAGCAGACTTTGATCCAGGTGCAAAATATCACGTACCGGGCAATACCCCCTACACACGCTATTTCTTGGCACATATTCTGCAATTTGATTTTCACCGCAGCCTATGTGAAATAGCAGGAAACGAAGAAGCGATTCACCGTTGTTCAGTTTACAATTCAAAAACTGCAGGCGAAAAACTAAATACGATGTTGGAAATGGGCTCAAGTCGCCCATGGCAGGAAGCACTCGCCACAGTAACAGGCAAAACAGAAATGGATGCCACCGCGTTACTTGATTACTTTGCACCATTACAAACATATTTGGATGAACAAAATCAAGGCCGTCAATGCGGTTGGTAACCTTTATTTGACTAGTGTTCAAAAGCCCGCTTATTAGCGGGCTTTTATTAAATCGTAAAAAATTAGAATTGCAAGCTCACATTAGCATAGTAAGCATCATAGTCTGAGTCATCCCAATTGTTTGAATACCCTAGCTCTAAGCCAACGTTTCTATTAAAGAAGTGTTCTGCACCAAAGCTGTAGTCATCATTTTTATCAAATGTAACAAAGACGGAGGTGGCTTTGGTAAAGTAATAATTAGACCCTAACATCCATGCACTGCCAAAATCATCAGTATCGGCAACAGTACCTTCTACTGTTAAATAATTACCTTGTTGAAGGTCGATAAAATACTTGGCATTAACAGCACGATAATCAAAATCGTCATCAGCCGACACTGTAAAACCGATGTAATCAGTGCTGTTTAGCTTATGGTTGTAAGCTAGGTCAAATCTAAAGCCATCTTCACCATCTTCAACATCCATATAAGTGGCTTTCATAAGTAAATCAGGGTTAAAGAAGTAGCCAGCTGAAAGTTGAAATGCATCTCTGCTGTTAACGTAGTCAACATTTTGGTAGCCCGCACCCACTACAAATTGATTTACAAAATATTCACCACCTACTTGAGTTGCATCACCAAATTCGTCATTAATATACGCACCATACACATTGCTTTGCTTGTTGATGTATTCAAATTGATTGTAAGGACCTAACGTTGCTTTAGGAGAAAAGTAATAAATCGAATCAATACTTACTACGTCGTTACCGTCATTATCCATGTATTTAACATGGCTTATTGACTCATAAGTGTCTGCAGCAGTCGCAGCACTTGAAAGAAGAATACTTGAAATAATCACTGCTAATTTTTTCATAATTAGATTTCCCTATTTACATGGTTACATTGCTGTTTTGTCTTACCTTATGGTTAAGACACGATCATGCTAACGTGGGGAAACTGAATAAAAACTTAATCAAGTTATTGTTTATATTGAATTAATTGTAAATAACTGTAGGGAAATGTAAATAAAAAAATGCCAACCTATCTTATAGGTTGGCATTAAATTAGGTATAAAATTATTTATTTCAGTTAATTAAACTGCATATGTGGCGATTATTTTATACACTTCGTTGATGTTATCACCTGCTTTAAAATCTTTACTAATTGGGGTTGGATCTGAACCTACCCAAATTTTCAGCTCTGCATCCAAGTCGAAATGCCCTGCACTTTCTTTGCTAAATTTGGTTATTTTAGAATACCCAATACTCAGCATTTCAATTTTTGAGCCGGTCACACCTTGTTTATCAATAAGAATAAGGCGCTTATTGGTGAAGATAAACATGTCACGTACCACTTTGTAAGCCTTTTCGACTTGCTCACCATCAACCAATGTATTGCTAAGGACTTCTTCTAAATCACCATCATCGACTTCACTGGCATTGCCCATTAACCCACTTAATAATCCCATTACGCTTTCTCCTGTGTAAAAATTTGGTTCTCTAAGGTATGTCCATTCACTAACTGGCGATAACGCCAACCTTGCTGATAACAAAAGTTAAGTAACTCTATATCAATTTGCTTGTCAGATTTTTGGTATTCAACCACATATTCTTTAGCTTGGCTCATATAGACCCGAGTCACACCCGACAAACTAAGTAGGCTCTGTTCAATGTCCTCATAGTTATCAGTAAAGAGTATAGTCATGAAACGCTGTGTTTGTTGCTCAGAGGATTTTGCTTGATGCTCCGTAAGCTTGCCTTTGTCTAGATGAAGTACATGGTTACACAAGCGCTCAAGCTCTGTTAGATCATGAGAGCTGAGGATAAAGGTCGCTTCATCACTTAAGTTAGCGACAAGCTCTCTGACTTCTCGAGCATGGATAGGATCAAGCCCGGCAGTTGCCTCATCAAGCATAACTATCTGTGGCTTGCCAATGAGTGATTGGCCTATGGTTACGCGCTTGCGCATCCCATGGGATAGATCATCCGATCGTTGGTGTGCAACCTCTGACAAACCAACCAAATCAAGGACACGCAATGCCTCTGATTTACTTTCAGCCGCAGACAGGCCTTGAAGTTGCCCATAAAAGCTAAGCTGGTGCACAATGCTAAAACGAGGGTCTAATTGAGCATCTTGGGGTAAAGCACTCAACTTACCAAATAACGCGCTACTTCCTGGCTGACTCCCCAGAATACTTAGCTGGCCTTGCGAAGGTAAAATGTAACCGCATAATAAACTGAATAGGGTTGTTTTCCCGGCTCCATTAGGACCAACTAAGGCAACTGGTGCCCCTTTGTGTATTTCAAAGCTCACATCATCAAGGGCTAATTTGTTCCCATAGCGCTTTGTAATCGACTGCGCGTGGATTAATGTACTCATAGTGAACTCCTAACAAAAATACGCTGTGCGATAAACAACAACACAGCACTTTGTATAACTGGAATGCCAACGCTATTAAACACACTGGAGTTTTGCCCAGCAACTTCACTAATCTGAACCCCAGGAAACATGTAATCGAGCAGTGAAAACACAGGTAATTGCCATACAAGCACACTCACTATAATGTTACCAACAGCAAAAAATAGCACGGCTAATACAATGGCTAATCGTGCTGAACTGGCAAAGGTGTTTATTAAAGTCATCAGCGCCACAAATGGCATAACCGTTATCAACAAATAAAATAATATGATAGCACCACGGTTTATTCCTGCGCTCAGTAAAGTAACATCACGAAAAGCCATCACTGCCAGAGTTGCAAATAGTGTCACGACTAAGAGCGCAGCCAATATGAGCATTTGCCCGAAAAACCGGCCAAATAAAATTTCAGTACGCGTTGCACGTAACGTTAAAAACCGCAATGTACCCCGGTGTTTATCCCCGACAACTTGATCGCTGCATAAAAACAAGCAAAATACCGGAAAACTGTACAAAGCGATTAACCAATACATAGCCAGCTCTGCTTCAGGCCATTGGAGTAATTTACTAAGCCCAATAGCGCCAAACACTTGCTTGGCAAGTTCAGCCATTTCCGGCGAACTCACAATACTGACCGCTTGCCCAATGGGGTAACGTAATACGAGTAACCAACAAATAGTAAACGCAGCCACGGCTAACAAGCCCCGCTTTGTTAAAAATAATCGAACGAGTTCAAACTGTGCAATTTTCATTAATCGCTGTGGATGTAATTGCGTCACAGGTTTTCCTTTTATGGTCTCAATATACCTACATTAAGTGCAAACGTGTTGAATTACTAGCAAAAAAAAGCTCACTTTAGGTGAGCTTTGTAACAATAAATTAAAATGTAACATACTTACATTTAAAGATGCTGTTGATAAACATCAAGTGCTTGAGCTAAATCCGCTATTAAATCTTCCATATCCTCAAGGCCTATGTGTAAGCGAATTACTGGGCCTTTATCCCACCCGGATGCAGAACGAAGATTTTTCATCGTCAAATTAGCCGTTACCAGACTTTCAAATCCCCCCCATGAGAATCCCATTTTGAAATGATGTAAACTATCTAAAAATGCATTAATCGCACGTTGATTACCCTGTTTCATTACAAATGAAAATAAGCCATTGCTACCATCAAAGTCACGTTTGAAAAAAGCATGCCCCGGACACGTTTCAAACGCTGGGTGACGAATATGATCAACTAAGTTATGCTGCTCTAACCACTTAGCAACCTCAATGGCCGCTTTTTCATGTTGGTTCAAACGCACTGCCATTGTTCTAAGGCCACGTAAGGCTAAATAAGCATCATCAGCCGACGTACATTGACCCAATAAATATGACTGTTCTCTTAAAACGGGCCAATACTTTTTATTCGCAACAGCCACCCCCATCATGACATCTGAGTGACCCACAATATATTTAGTCGCGGCTTGAATACTAATATCAACACCGTGTTCTAATGGCCGATAATGTAAACCGTTGCCGTAGGTGTTATCAAGCATCGTCATCACATCGTACTCATTTGCTGCAGCAACCATGGCAGGGACGTCCTGAATCTCCATGGTAATAGAGCCTGGCGACTCTAAAAAGAGCACTTTAGTATTTTCTTTTATTAACGATTTGATACCCGCACCAATAGTCGCAGGATAATAAGTCGTTTCAACACCAAAACCTGTTAATATTTTATCGCAAAAATCGCGCGTGGGTTCATAGGCTGTATCGACCATTAAAATATGATCACCCGCTTTTAAAAACGCTAGCAATGCACTACTAATAGCAGCCGCCCCACATGGATAAAGTGCGCACCCTTCCCCTCCTTCAAGCTCAGTGATTGCCTCTTGAAGTGCAAAATGCGTTGTAGTGCCACGGCGACCATAAAAAAGTGTTTTATCGCCACGTTTTTTTGCCGCGTTGTGTAACTCTTCAACAGAATCAAAGACAACGGTAGATGCACGTTGTACTACAGGGTTGACAACGCCATGAGTGTAAGCTTTTTTCCTACCACTACTGACTAATTGTGTATTTACATTGGTTTTTCTAGTCATTATTAATCCTTACATTTAATCTTTTTTATCAAGCCAGTAGTTTATTAAATAGCGAGAAATAGAATCTGTTCGAGGTAACTTTAAGTGCTCCCCCTCTTCATGCCAATAACCGAATTGACTAAGCTCATCGCGACTAAACCAACGCGCATCATCTAATTCATCTTTATCTACTTGTATATTCTCAGTCACGGCTTCAGCGATAAACCCCAACATGATTGAAGAAGGAAATGGCCAAGGCTGAGAGGCAATATATTGCACATTTTCAACAACAATGCCTGCTTCTTCCATCACCTCACGGGCAACAGCTTGCTCTAAGGTTTCACCAGGATCGACAAACCCAGCCAATGATGAAAACATGCCCGGCGCCCAGGTCGCTTGTCGGCCTAAAAGGCAACGCTCTATGCCATCAGCAAATTTACGTGTAACCACCATGATCACCGCGGGATCTGTTCGAGGGAATGTTTGATGTTTACAGTGTGGGTTTGTACATAGTCGCGAATGCCCTGCTTCCACTAATTCATTTTGTGTACCACAACGCCCACAAAAACGATGTGTTGCATGCCAATAGCACAACCCTCGAGCTAAGGCAGCCATTGAGCCATGCGCTAAATCAACCTGCACACCATAACGGCGAATATCCATAAATTCAGCGTCTTGCGTCAGCGCGACTAAATCAGCTTCGTCCAGCTCACTAACATCTAACGCAAAATAACCAATATTCTGTTCATCACGCCCTAAAAAAATGCCTTGGTTTAAGTCGAGATGACTCACGGTACTCTGCGACAAAAAAGTCACGGTAACACTGCCAAGGTTAAATAAAGTGCGATTATTATGCACTAATAACCACTGTGCTTGCTCATTGCGCTTTGCAGACAACCACGCGGGGTCCTTTCGTAAGTTAGATGCGCGGTCTAATGCCATGTGGCTGTAATTTAGCATATTCGGCCCTTTTGCTATTTAGATGGCTAAAACTTAACATATCACTACATTAAACCCAATTTATAAATCAACGAAAAACAAGCAAAAAAAAAGCCCATAGGGCTTTTTTGAACACACAATAAATTCGAGTTAAATTACAAGGCGTCGAGCCTTTCTTGTAACTTTTGGTTTTCAGCTTCTATATGCTGATAAAATTCTAAATCGTCTAACTTACTTGCAGCTGCTTTATCTATAACGATAACCGCATCTCTATGCAACTGCAGTGCAGATGCAGGGCATTTAGCCATTAACGGGCCTTCTACCATGGCAAGTACAGCGTCCGCTTTATTTTCACCCGTCGCTAAAAGTACAACCTTTTTCGCTTCTAAAATGGTACCAATGCCCATCGTGATTGATAAGTGAGGTTGATACTCATCCGCTTTGAAAAAACGTGCATTGTCTTCAATCGTTGCTTTTGTTAACGTTTTAACACGAGTACGAGATGTTAAGCCTGACGATGGCTCATTAAAGCCTATATGACCATTACGCCCTATGCCTAATAGCTGTACGTCAACACCACCAGCATCGCAAATCTTTGTTTCATACTCATGACATGCTTTTATTGGATTTAAAGCATCACCCGGAGGCACAAACGTATTCTCTTTATTAACATCAACATGATTGAACAATTGCTCATTCATAAAATAACGATAGCTTTGTGGATGCTCACCTGTGAGCCCTAGGTATTCATCTAGGTTAAACGTCGTAGCATGAGAAAATGAAATTTCTCCAGCTTTATTCTTGCTGATTAATTCTTGATATAGAGCAACAGGTGTTGAACCCGTTGCTAAACCGAGCACTGACGTAGGTTTTTTTTGTAATTGTTTTGCGAAGATATTTGCGCCATACGCCGCTACGGCTGCCGCATCATTTAAAATGACTATTTGCATATTTAGTTTGCTCAGTTTAATTAGTTGATGAAAAAATGGGATCTAAAACCCAATTCCACGTGCAATCGAATTGGGCCTTAGATCAAACCTAACTGGGATACATCAGTCTAGGTCAATACCATTATGACAACGCTGTCATTATTACTACTTAGCTACTTTTTGTAAAGTAAAAGTGAATAAAAAAATCACATTTTTTGTACCCAGCCATAAAACATTAAACACTGACAAAGATTTTTCGCTTGTACATCCAATGCAGAACAAGCATTTGAACCAGTAGTAACGCTACTACTGCGAATAAAGGCTGCCAGTCAGCACTCACAGCAGCGATAAAGCCACCAAACACGCTTAGACTGATATATTCCCAATTAACCAAGCTGGAAGCTAGGTATATAATGATCGAGTTTGCCCCAGTGATAACAAAGGGGTAAGCGAGCTTTTGTCCATTTAAAATATCAACCAAGGCATAGAAAATTGCGAGTAAAATGGCGCTCCAACCTACAGTGACTAAAACAAATGAACTCGTCCAAAGCTCTTTATTAACTGGAAACTGTAAATCCCAAAGCCATCCAAGGCAAACACTCAAAACACCACAGGCAAATAAAATACCCGCCACTTTCCACTCACCAAGTTTGCTCGCTTTAGCGATTAGCTGCCCAGCGAATACCCCTATCATTGCATTAACAACAGCTGGCAGACTTGAAAGAACACCTTCAGGGTCTACCGGCCTATTTTGATAACTAATACCTGGCAATAAGTATTTATCGAACCATGCATTCCAACTACCTATTGCGCTTAAGTCGCCCGCACTGCCACCGGGAACCGGGATAAAGCTCATTAGAACCCAATAACCTAGTAGTAAACCTACGGCTATAAAAGCCTGCGTACGTATACTGGTATGCCAAACTAACATGGCACAGAAAAACCAAGCGATTGCAATTCGTCCTAGCACACTTGCATAACGGATTTCATCAAACGCTAAAGGAATACCAGTGCCCCACCCATGGTTGTACATAACACCCAATGCACACAATAAAAATAATCGTTTAATCGCTTTTCGGTAAAAAACCTTTCGTTCGTTCCATGGCAAATGGTCAATCCGCTTTGGCGCAAGCCCCATTGCAACGCCAGACAAAAAGATAAATAATGGGAAAATCAAATCATAAAACGTAAAGCCATGCCATTCACTGTGCAGTGTATGTGCCTCAAATACTTTCCAGCCAGTCCAGCCTGTAAGCACAAATAAAGCGGCAAAAATAGATTGTCCGCCTAAAATCCAAAACATATCCATACCACGCAGTGCATCTAATGACGCTAATCGTTTTTTGGCTGGTTTTGTTGATGTCTGTGTTGTCATAACTTATTTACTCTAAAAACAAAAAATCCCCGCGATACTACGGCGGGGTTTTTTCAGGGAAACTTTAAATCGCATTACCTGCAATATATGTTGCTTTTACGTACTGATGTTCATCGAGTACAATAAAATCTGCATCAAAACCATCAAGTAAACGGCCTTTTTTCTTAAGATTTAAATACTGCGCAGGATAAAGTGAAGCCATCCTTAAACTTTCAGCGAGGCTGACATCCAGAGAATTCACGGTGTTTCTAACAGCGCTTGCCATATCTAACACGCTGCCTGCAAGTTCACCTGTGCTCGAATTCAATCTATCACCTGTTCTGATCACTTTACGGCCATCAAAAAAGTCAAATTCCATGTCGTCAGTGCCAACAGGGGGCATCGCATCAGTAACTAACATGATTTTTCCGCGCTGTTTTGTTCTTATCGCAAGTTGCGCAGATAATGGGTGCACATGGTGACCGTCAACAATCAATCCACACCAGCTGTTATCATGCCAAAGCGCAGCCCCTACAACACCCGGCTCACGAGAAGTAAAGGCAGACATTGCATTATATATATGAGTAAAACCGTCGGCACCTGCATTTAACGCCGCCATGGTGGTAGCATAATCTGCATTTGTATGGCCTATAGATACTTTTACGCCGCACTCAACCAAACGTTCTATATCGTTGATGCTGACATTCTCAGGTGCGAGCGTCACCATTTTAATACCTAAGTCTTGTCGAGCATAAATAGCGAACTCTTGTTCGCTGATAGGACGGATGAATTGCTCACTGTGAGTGCCTTTTTTAGGAAAGGATAAATGCGGGCCCTCAAAATGAATCCCTAATATGCCAGGCACACCTTCGCGAATGGCTACCGCCGTTGCATCCGCTGCCGCTTGCATTATTTCAACTTTATCTGTAATGAGCGTTGGCATTAATGCTGTACTACCAAATTGACCGTGAGCTTTGGCTATTTTATCTAAGCAAGCTGGTGTTTGTTCAGCATTAAAAAAGGCTCCTCCGCCTCCATTTACTTGCACATCAATAAAACCTGGCGCAACTAGCCCTTCCAGTTCAATAACGTCGGTTGCAACTGCATCTTCTAATCGAAATACACCTTGCTCAACGCTAAACAGCGCATCATCAATAAAGTTTTCACCTGTAAATAAACACTCAGCACGATAATATGTTTTCATCACACATCTACCTTTTGATTTTGCTCTAAGACCGTCTGCTGAGCAAAATAGATTGCTCCCATTTCTGGGGGTTGGATAGGTACCTCAACAAGCTTAGCAATCGCTGGGTCTAGCCATTCATTTAGAGGTTCAGCGAGGCCACCAATCATTGATAATCTTGGCGGGTTATTCTCAAGTAAACGTTTTGCCAATGAGCTAATATATTCAGCACCCTCTTTGACAATATGAAGTGCAATTTCATCATTCTTTCTTGCAGCATCAAAAACGTATCGTGCAAGTTTTGCGTAACTACTTGAAGGTTGTCCAGCCATTTGCTCGGCGATTCCCATGCCGCAATCAGTATTGAAGTGATCTTTAACAACACCTGTTAGTGACGTATTAGGGCCTAAACCATCTAGGTCAACCAGTACAGCTTTGACTGCTTCAAGTCCCATCCATGCACCACTGCCCTTATCACCCAAAGCGAATCCGTGACCACCATAATTAACAGACTCGCCTTTCACATGAGAAAAACCACACGAACCTGTCCCAGTGATTATTACTGCACCATCACCACCATCATGTGCGCCAATACAGGCAGTGTGCAAATCAGTCGTTAGAAACATTTCCTTGAAGGGGTGCTCCCACTCGCTAATTTTCTCGTAAAGGCTTGGCAGATTTACGCCCGCCAATCCTAAGCCAGCATAAATTTGATGAATGCTTTCTAACGGAAGACCCGCATCACGCATTGCAAGTTGAGTTGACACCATAATTGACTCTAACGTGCGTTCTAAACCATGTAGTGGATTCGCGGGGCCACCAAGACCAGTCCCTAATACGCCGTTTTTAGCAGAGTATATAGTTGCACGGCACTTTGTTCCGCCACCATCGATACCAATATACAATTGGTCCTCATTCGCACTTTTAGCCATCATCTAACGACCTCTAACCTTCGTTTTATATTTGTATTAACCGCACTTTTTTATTTTACGAATGCGATTCGCCCTCAACCCATGTTGAATTAATGTTACACAACAAATGACAGCGTTGTCATTATATTTTTTATAAAAATTCATATATCTTCTATATTTGAGTTTAATTGATTGAAATAAATAAACATTTAATAAAGAGAAAAAACACTTTACTGCATCGAGTACGACCAAAACACAATCGGAAGTACCCTTTGCAGTAACAACTTGCAACTTTTCATGTCAAATCTAGGCAAACAATCCAACAATTTAAGCAAAAATGAATTTATAACTGAAATAGTAGACCTTTATACCTTGTATTGAAATATATTTTCCAGTGGCTGTCCAAATACAGCGGCTATTTTAAAGGCAACCTCTAGTGAAGGGGAATACCTAGCCGCTTCAATTGCGGCGATTGTCTGGCGTGTCACACCAACGTGATCCGCTAGCTGCTGCTGGGTCATCTCATTTTGATGGAACCGATGTGTCTTTATTGAGTTTATAATTGCTAATTTTGTCATCTCAACCCCTGTACAATAACCATAACTCAACACCCCCACCTATCACCTCACTCAATAAAGCTGCAATCACTAATTGGTGTACAGGGCTCAAAGGAATTGGGTAGACCGAATTAACAAGCAATGCAAATACAGCATTAATAACACCTAATTGTAAAATAAATAAACTCACGCTTTTTGCTTTTAACGCAATCGCTTTCTCACGCTCATCTTTTGCCTGATTAGCATATTTAGCATTAAACGCGGCTAAGATGCTGTGTAGTACAACAACCATAACGACTGTTTGTATCACAAGCTGTATTATCAACCCACCTGCAAGCCTTGGATCCATTTGTGCTTCAGGTGCCATCGATAAGACAGTGTGTATGTAATTAAACATAACGATTAAAGTAATACCAACCTCAAGTAATCGTGATTTTTGTGTATAGCTCATAGCCTGTTCCTTATGTAAAAAATAGCAAACTTAATGTTAAATATACTTAACATTAAGAACTATAAGTAAACTCGGTCACCATGTCAAACATATTTAACATGATGTTTATTAAAACTTACATTGCTTCTATAGTAATAATGAGCTGTCGATACAGTAAAAGTTTTCTGCACTGTGCTTTAATGCTTCTGCCGTTAATTTATCTGCTCCATACACATCGGCGGGTACATTATATTTATGCTGTAAATGGCCCAATAACAAAGCAAAGTCACCATCACCAGAAAGTAAGATAACCCGATCTAAGTGTTGCGCATGCTCTAACATATCAATTGTAATGCCGACATCCCAATCCCCTTTGGCACTGCCATCTTTTCGTTGAATAAATTGCTTAAGCTTTACCTCAAAACCAATTGCTCGCAAGATATTTTGAAACTGTGATTGTTTATCATCGCCTCGGTAAATCGCGTAAGCAAACGCGCATTCAATATCGAAACGTTCGCTCACTTTTGCCCAAAACATATTGTAATCAAAGTTTTTACCGTAACTTTGCCTACAGGTGTAATAAATATTCTGTACATCAACAAATACTCCAACTCTGGGCTTTGGGGCTATTTGCGATTTTGCTAACGACTCTGATGATTGCGACATAAACGGCTCTTCAATTAAGTTTTAAGCAATGTAGCATAGTTAACTTGAAAAAAAGCTAAAAGTAACCTAAATTGGTTACTTATTAATAAGTAACCTATTTTGGTTACATATCCAAAAGTAACTAAAATAGGTTACATATAGCTAGGTGAAGATAATGATTGCAGTCATCAGTGGCGATTTGATCAAATCACAAAAAATTCCGCAGCAAGAATATGATGATATGCTTTATCAGCTAGATCAAAGTCTGCGTTTTATTGCGAGCAAATTTAATGGTAGATTCAGTGTTTATCGTGGTGACGCCCTTCAAATACAATTACCTGATCCAACGGATGTGTGCTGTGCAGCCGTGTTGCTTTATTTACAACTAAAATCTGCCAATTACTCATTACGCCAAAGCCTTGCTGTTGGCAATCTGGATAACCCTCGCGCTGATATAAAAACAGCCACGGGATCAGCATATACACTCTCAGGCCAAGGCTTAGATACAATGAATCAACGGTTACTATTACAAATTGAACATTGTCCGCTCGATACAAGCTTCGCGCTAAACATAGATTTAATTGATGTTCTTCTTGATAAAATGAGTCAAAAACAAGCCAATGCGTTGTTTTACTATTTAACCACTCACAATAACAGTCATAGTGAGCTTGCCAAAGAGCTTAAAACCAGTCGAGAAAATGTGACTAAATTACTTAATTTAGCGCATTACCAACTAATAGAACGCTTTTTAAATTACAGCAAACATACAATTGCGCAACAGCTCAAGGGAGTCACGACATGAGCTTTTATCTATTATTAACAGGGCTTGTTATTGCTCATTTACTGGCCGACTTTTATTGGCAACCAATGAGCTGGGTACATGATAGAAACACACGGCACTTTAA
Source organism: Pseudoalteromonas sp. H105 (assembly GCF_001469215.1). GTDB lineage: Bacteria > Pseudomonadota > Gammaproteobacteria > Enterobacterales > Alteromonadaceae > Pseudoalteromonas. The sequence continues at coordinate 144,878 of NZ_LOFH01000001.1, read as the reverse complement.
AGCGAGTAAGCTTTATTTACATGTTTTGATGCATTTTATAGTCAGCGCACTCGTTATTGCTACATGGGAGTACCACTATGGTTGGGGAGATTGGTTGAATATAGCACTCGCGACTGTGGCGATTGCAATTACGCATTATTTTATTGATATCGCCAAGTCTTACTCAAATAAAGGGGTGATCCCTTTTGTGCTCGATCAATGTGCTCACTTTATTGTCATACTCATGGTCGCTGTGTGGCTTGCTGATAACCACAATTTTTACAATCAACTGTTACACCAGCTTATTGCTATTGATAGTTTAATTATACTAACAGGCTACTTATTAGTACTTAACCCAAGTTCTGTCTTTATTCGCATGGCACTTGAGCGCATCACCAATGGGTTTTCTACATCGGGCAGTATTCCTGCTGCTGGGCACAGCATTGGTATATTAGAGCGGATTTTGATGCTAACATTTATTTTATTAGGTGAGTATGGCGGTGTTGGTTTTTTACTGGCGGCGAAGTCTATTTTTCGTTTTGGTGATTTACGAGCCAGTGAAGAAAAGCAACTCACTGAGTATGTGATGCTAGGTACTTTGTTAAGTGTAACCGTCACTTTATTTATCGGTTTAACCATTAACTTTTTAACTGCATAATAAAACGCGCCATTAAGGCGCGTTATGTATTAGTTAAGCATTACCCTGAGAGCCACCATTACTCGGGCGACGACGGCGTTGCGAGTTACCGCCAACCGACTGACGTTTTGCCCATGGGTTTTGTTGCTCCCCTTCGCCTTTAGCGACAGGCTTTTTAGAGCCACCACGGCGTGGACCAGTGCCATTACCACCATTGTTCGTCTTTTTGCTATTTGACTTACTGCTATCTGATTTAGGCTTATTAAATGGCTGCTTTTTCTTTGGTTTTTTAGCTGGTAATGGTCGTGCATCAAGTGCCCGCTCAGGCACTGGATTACTTGGTTCAAAGCCTTCCTCTTGCGCGCGTGGAATTAGCTCGCCAATAAATCGCTCAATTCCATATAGGTCAACTGCATCTTCTGTAGTCACAAATGAAATGGCATGCCCGGTGGCACCCGCACGGCCAGTACGGCCAATACGGTGTACATAATCTTCATAAATGTTAGGTAAGTCGTAGTTAACAACATGTGGCAACTCAACAATATCTAATCCTCGTGCAACAATATCTGTTGCAACAAGTACACGGACTTCACCGCTTTTAAATCCATCCAGAGCTTTAACACGGGCACCTTGTGATTTATTGCCATGAATGGCTGCGCCAACAATATCATCACGTTCTAGTTGTTTCACGAGACGATTCGCACCATGTTTAGTACGGCTGAACACCAATACTTGCTGCCAGTCATTACTGCGAATTAAATGGCTTAATAGTGCAGTTTTTCGCGCTTTATCCACAGCGTAAACCGATTGAGTCACACTTTTAGCCGTGGTGTTTTTTGCCGCGACTGATATTTCAACGGGATCGTTTATCAACCCTTTAGCCAATTCACGGATTTCATCTGAGAACGTAGCAGAAAACATTAAATTTTGGCGTTTTGCCGGTAATTTACTAATAATACGCTTAATGTCGTGGATAAAGCCCATATCAAGCATGCGATCGGCTTCATCAAGAACCAGTACTTCGAGGTTATCGAATTTCAACGCATTTTGATTATGTAAATCAATAAGTCGGCCTGGTGTTGCAACCAGAATATCAACACCTTTACGCAGTTTCTGCATTTGCGGGTTTATTTTAACGCCGCCGTAAACGACAAATGAGCTAATATTAGAATGTTTAGCATACTCTTCAACATTCTCACTTACTTGCAATGCAAGTTCTCGCGTAGGTGCTAAAATTAGTGCACGAACTTGATTCGACTTAGCTTTTTGTCCTTTGGACAACGATTCGATAAGCGGTAGGGTAAAACCTGCCGTTTTACCTGTGCCTGTTTGCGCTGCGGCCATGACATCACGACCTTCAATAATCGCAGGAATGGCCTGAGCCTGAATAGGTGTTGGCGTTTCATAGCCCTTTTCTAAAACTGCATTAACTAAAGACTGTGATAAACCTAACCCATCAAAACTCATATAAACTCTCTTTTAAATAAGGCCAAAGTGGCCAGTTGCGCGCATTATACCTATCGTGGCCAATAATGCATTGAATATTCACGGTACTGTTTCTATGCTAAGTAAATAAGTACAAGCTGAGACATCTAAATGACGATAAAAACACAAGCAAATCAAATTACTTTACAAGACTGCTTAACACACATCGACCCTAAGCGCTTAGATGATGCCAATACGTTAATTGCTCTATTTGAGAAAATAACTCAAGAACCTGCTGTGGTATGGGGAAAAGATATGATTGGTTTTGGCTGTTATCAATATAAATACGATTCGGGCCAAAGTGGCGAGTGGCCTTTGACTGGCTTTTCACCTCGCAAGACTAAGTTATCTCTCTATATAATGTCGGGCTTCGAAAATAAAGAGATTACTACATTACTTAAACAGTTAGGTAAACACAGTGTAAGTAAAAGCTGTTTGTATATTAGTAAATTAGACAAGATAGATTTATCAGTGCTTGAGCTCATCATCACACTGTCAGTAAAACTAATGAAAGCTAAATACCCCGCGCAATAAAAAAGCGGCTAACAGCCGCTTTTTTATTGCTTATTAAACAATTACTTTACGCCTAGCTCACGAAGACGCTCTTGTAAGTAGCTGTCAGCCGTGTATCGCTCAGACAAAATAACATCAGGGCGAGGGTGCAAAAACAAAGGTAAAGAGATGCGCGATTTCGTAGACGCTTTACCTGTTGGGTTAATAACGCGGTGAATCGTTGATGGGAAATAACCACCTGATGCTTCTTGCAACATATCACCGATGTTAATAATTAAACTACCAAAATCACACGGCACGTCTAACCAACCGCCATCTGTTTTTTGCACTTGTAAGCCAGGCTCATTAGATGCTGGTAATACTGTAAGTAAGTTAATATCACCATGTGCAGCGGCACGAATAGCGCCAGGCTCTTCATCACCCGTCATTGGTGGGTAGTGCAATATACGTAATAACGTTTGCTCAGAATCAGCAATCATATCTTTTAAGTCAATTGAAAATTTAGCACGTACATCAGCCGGGGCTTCAGCTTGCACCCAGCTTAACAAGGTTGCCGCAAAGTCATTTGCTAGACGGTAGTATTCACGCACGTCAGCTTCAAGCTGTTCAGGCACACGGCCTTTTGGATAAACATGAAAATATTCTTTAATGTCTTTTACTGTAAACCCTTTAGCAACCTCAGATACTGACGGTGGGAAATAGCCGTCTTGCGTTTCTTTAGAGAATAAGAAATCATGCTTTTGCTCAGAATTAAAAAACGCCTGCCAGTTCTCATAAATTGATTCAACTAAAGATTGCGGGATTGGGTGGTTTTTCAGTACACCAAAACCAGTGTTTCTAAGAGATTCAACAAATTGAGCGGCTGCATCGCTCGCTTGATAATCGACGGTAGGTAGTTGCATGTTCGTATCCAATGAATTAAGTTGTCAAAAGCCTTTGCTAATCATAGCAGTTGCTCCATTGTTGCGCTCCGCGAGCATAATAAACTAACCCTAAAAACATAAGGACTTATGTCCTTAATGCTGGGGTAACAATCCAATTATTGATACAGATCAAAAGCTATAAGCCTGCGAGTATTGAACATAATTAAGAGGTAATATAAACCGATTCCCTCAATCCTCTCTCATAAATACATTTAGCTCTTTGCTCATTCTATCCACCAGCCATTTAGGCCCACCGTCATACATATCATTATGGCGAGAGTTTTCGATGGGAACGTGCTTCACTCGATATTGGGTTAGTTCATCGGCATTCAGTAATACTTGGTGATCGGCCAAAAAGTCACTACCACGCAATGTGAGCACTCGAATATTTTTATTACGAGGCAATAACATGCGCCGGTGATCAAGTGTAATAATACGCTCCACTTCACTAGGGTAAAGTGCCGCATAAAGCGCCGAGATATCCCCGCCATTGGAATGGCCAAATAAAGTCAGCTGGCTGAAGTCATAAGATGGATAACGGCTGCTTAACTCATTGACTAAAAACTTTAAGGTCACCACACCTCGATGCCAGTTCTCTAGCCGAGTTGCCATATAAGGCGGTGTTCTGTTAAGTGCAGGGTCACCCTTTAACTCGTGAGCAACGGCAATTGTTAAATATCCTTTGGCCGTGAAAATATCAGCCGCAAATTGGTAATCTGTGTGCGCAATACCATACCCAGCATTAATAAACGCCACAGGGCATTTATTATGTTCACTGCAGGTGGATGAATTACTCGGCTCTGAGATATAAACGGGAATTGCGCGATCGCGGGCTTTATCAACAATCACTTCACTTTTGGCAAAACTGGCAGTAGTAAAAATAAAACAGCCTAATATAATGAAAGACTTGAAAACGTTCATCATGCTATGAATCTTATATTTTTTATCTTAATTACAATAAGTTTAAATTTTTTAATGTGTTATGTATACCCAAGCAGCCTCAAGATGCAGAATTCAGCGTTTCACAGGGACTTAATATCAAGGCGTTACTTTGCAAGAATGGCAATCCCTTTTAAGAAGTAACAACGATGAGAGTGAGTGCCTGTGAAGCGCCCAAGGGGTTGGTTTAAAAGCGATTTATACGGCGTTATTGATTTTAACAATAGAACCACTATTATTTGCAATCAGTGCCTTGCCTAAATCGCTTTTAATTCCAACTGTAAATTACATCTTGAGGCGACTTGGGTATATACACTCAGACAAGTTAGTCGCCGCTAAACGATTATTTATTGCAAATATATGCGATAATGGCGTTAATATTTATGTTTATTTAAAAGTGCCCCATGAAATCATACAGCAGCATTGAACAGCGTATCGACATTTTACAAAGTCGCATCGAAGCTTACCAAGAAGAAATAGCAGTACTACAAGCCGAGCCAAAAAGTAATAACGAGCGTATTATTTTTAAGTTTATTGAAACCGGCAGCACCGGTAAAACGAAAGATTTTGTGCGTGAACTTGGCATTAAATCACCTCGTGATAGCTTATACTCATCGGGCGATGTAACAAAGCTAGTTAAAGATGGCGCTGATGACATTAACCCTGCGCTGCTTGAAATTGCTCGCGCGCTTGCCAGCGCTCGCAATAAAAATGGCCCAAGCTGTTAGAACAACGGTTTATTATAAACTTAGCCGTGTAATAACGGCTAATCCACCAGCTCAATATCCAGTCCTGCTAATAAATTTAACGCCTCAAGTCGTTCAAACTTAGCACCACTAACGTCGTTATTTTTTATATCAATATTGAACTGTGTGGCACCGACAAAGTTAGCGTTACTTAAATTGGTCTGATGAAACACACTGTCTCTAAAATCTGTGCCTATAAACTGACTTTTCGCTAAGTTGGCATGTCTAAAATCGACATCCTTTGCAAAGCAATCTGTCATTGTTAACGCTTTTAATTGCGACTCAAAAAATGAGCTATGGCTAAGCTCGCAGTCTTTAAAACTAACCGGTGCAGTCAATGCCAGTTGCGGCCAGTTTACTTGTCCCCAAACGATACTATTGAGTTTGCAGCCTTTAAAAATCACTTCTTCTAATGAGCTGTAATTCCAGCTTAAATCACTCAAATTGCAATTGATAAACTCACAATCGATAAAACGACAGTTACTAAATTGACTGTTGCTAAAGTCACACTCAATAAACTGGCATTGCTCAAATTCAATCTCACTAAAACGCAGTGACGTCGCTTTAGCCTTTAAAAATTCGTGCTCATAGTAATCGTTTTGTGTAAATAACATACCTTCTGCCATAACTCCCTCTTAAAACAGCAATAAAAAAACCCTAAGAGTAAGCTTAGGGTTTTTAACATTAAACTAGTTTTTTCGTCACTTATTCAGCTGGTTTTTCAGCTTTTTCAACAACATTGATAGCAAGCTCTGTCAATGAATCTGCATTGGCTTTACTTGGTGCGTCAGTCAGTAAACATGATGCTTGTGTTGTTTTAGGAAAAGCAATAACGTCACGAATATTGTCTGTACCACATAGTAGCATTACTAAACGGTCTAAACCAAACGCAAGACCTGCATGCGGAGGTGTACCGTATTTTAATGCATCAAGCAAGAAACCAAACTTGTCTTGCTGCTCTTGTGCATCAATACCTAAGATTCTAAAGGCCGCTTCTTGCATGTCTGCGTTGTGAATACGCACAGAACCACCGCCCACTTCGTAGCCATTTAGAACCATGTCGTAAGCATCAGAAATTGCGGCTGCTGGGTTTGCTTCTAGCGCTTCAGCATTGATATCTTTTGGTGCAGTAAATGGATGATGCACAGCATGAAGTGTGCCTTCGTCATCTTCTTCAAACATTGGGAAGTCAACAACCCAAAGTGGTGCCCAGCTATTAAGGTTGGTGATTTCTAAATCAACACCAATCTTCAAGCGTAATGCGCCCATGGCTTCATTTACTGTGTTGCGTTTATCAGCACCAAATAAAATGATGTCGCCCGTTTGTGCATTAGTACGTGCAAGAAGTTCGTTAATCACTTCTTCGTTTAAGAACTTAGCGATTGGCGATTGAACACCTTCAGCACCTGCATCACGGTCGTTCACTTTCATCCAAGCTAGGCCTTTCGCACCGTAAATACCAATAAACTTGGTGTAGTCATCTAATTGCTTACGAGAAAGCTTAGCACCACCAGGTACTGTTAGTACTGCAACACGGCCTTTTTCATCATTTGCAGGACCTGAGAATACTTTAAACTCAACGTCTTTTACCAAATCAGCAACGTCAATCAGCTTCATTGGGTTACGTAGGTCAGGTTTATCAGAGCCGTACAAGCTCATCGCCTCTGAATAAGGCATGATTGGGAACTCGCCTAAATCAACATTAAGCAATGACTGCCACATTTCACGGATCATCTTTTCAGTCATACCGCGTACTTGATCAGAGCTCATGAACGACGTTTCTAAATCTATTTGAGTAAATTCAGGTTGACGGTCAGCACGTAAATCTTCATCACGGAAACATTTAACGATTTGGTAGTAACGATCAAAACCAGACATCATCAATAATTGCTTAAACAACTGTGGTGATTGCGGTAATGCGTAAAAGCTGCCTTTGTGAACACGACTCGGTACTAAATAATCACGCGCGCCTTCTGGCGTCGCTTTCGTTAATACGGGTGTTTCAATATCTAAAAATGCATTTTCATCTAAAAAGCGACGAACAAAGCTGCTTGCTTTAGCACGTAACTTAATACGGTCGCTCATCTCTAAACGACGTAGATCTAAATAACGGTACTTTAAACGGCGCTCTTCTGAATTCACTTGGTTAAAGTCAAGTGGTAACGGCTCTGAGCGATTGATAATTGTAAGGCCTGTGCCTAAAATTTCTACTTCACCTGTTGCCATGTCTTTATTTATTTGGCTATCAGGGCGCGCACGAACAACACCTTTAAGTTGCACACAAAATTCTTGACGAAGTTTATTCGCTGTATCCATTAAGCCTTCAACTTCAGGATCAAATACAACTTGTACTAAGCCTTCTCTGTCGCGTAAGTCAACAAAAATCAGACCACCCAGGTCACGTCGTTTATTTATCCAACCACATAGTTCAACTTCTTGATCTACGTGAGTTTTATTAAGCTGTCCGCAGTATATAGAGCGCATAGTATTCCTGTCAGTGTAAGACTCATAGCCGCTTTCCCTAAGAATTTGCCGTTTTTGGGGAGTTAAAGCCACTATTTATTAATCATTTTAGGGGGTGCATTATACCCAAGTTACTTAAAAATGCGAGCGCGGCAGCGGGCACTGTGCTTTCAATTTATAGATTTGATATACTAGCCAAAACACACAATCAGTTAACCGTTTTATGTTGTATTTAGGGTGTCCGCAGTGGTCAAGCACCGCGTGGAAAGGCAATTTGTTATCCAGCCATTGTAAAAATGCTGACATGCTGCATGAATACGCGCAGGTGTTTAATTCTGTAGAGGGTAATACCAGTTTTTATGCCGATCCTAGTATTGAGTCACTCAAGCGCTGGCGTGATGCCGTTAATAACGATTTTAAATTTACCTTTAAATTTCACCGTCGCTTTAGCCACGAATTGCAATTAACCAACATTGATGACGAGCTTACAGCTTGGTTTAATTTGTTCGAACCGCTATTACCCTATATTGGCCAAATCATGTTGCAACTACCCAATAGCTTTAGCCCTGCGCAATTGCCCCTTCTCGAGCAGTTTATTAGTAAGCTGCCAGACAATATAAATTACGGGGTTGAAGTACGCCACGGCGAGTTTTTTAAAAAAGGCGATGCAGAAGTTGCGTTAAACCGGTTATTAATGGCTAACAACATTAACCGTATTGCCATGGATACGCGCGCACTGTTTGCGGTAAAAGCTAATACCGAAGCCTTGATAGATGCACAGCAAAAAAAACCTCATCTACCAGTGCATGCCATCGCCACTGGTGAACAACCCATGGCAAGGTTTGTGATTGCCAGTTTAGAGCATGACTATAAACGTTATTATCAGCCGTGGCTGAAAAAAGTACAACAATGGCTTGATGAGGGGAAAACTCCTTATGTGTTTTTTCATACTGCAGATAACCGCCAAGCTCCATTGTTAGCACGTCAATTTTGCCAAGACTTAAATTATAACCACCGCGTTTTATCACCTTTTATAGGTGAAAAAGAAGCCACTCAATCGAGCTTATTTTAAATTTATGAAAGACTTCTCTCGCTATTTTACCGGCTACCCTGAGCAAATTATTACACAAATCATGCAGCTCATTAATAACAACAAACACGGTGCGTATTTAACAAAAAAATACCCACACGCTCATACGATAACGAGTGACAAGTCGTTATACGCTTACGCAACCGAGCTTAAAAAACGCTATTTAAAAAATGCACCGCCGTTTGGCCGCGCCGCATTTAAAAAACAAGGTGATATGGTCACTAACGCACTAGGTACGCATACCTACCGAATGCAAGGTAAAACCCGTAAACACGATTTAGCCATCAACAGTGATTTATTGCGCGCGCCAGAGCCATTATTAAAAGCATTAGTGGTGCATGAACTCGCCCACTTTAAAGAAAAAGATCACAACAAAAGTTTTTATGCCCTGTGTTGTCACATGGAACCTGAGTATCATCAGCTCGAACTAGATTTGCGAATATTTTGTGTATTGGTCGAGCAAAATAACAACCCTTATCTAGCCTAGTGTATCCATTAGTAATATTGACTATACACCCACTACAAACTTAGTTAGCTCTATCAGTTTCCCTGACTCAGTAACAACCTGCATTTGCCATTTCCCAACGGGATCTGCGGGAAGCTCATTTTGTGGGTCTATGCTCTATAACCTTGCTCACGGCCACCTGTAATATCTAATGCAATTCGTTCCACGACTTGGTTATTAAGGATCCACACATGAAAGTTATTTATTAGAGTCAAGTATCTCTGGTTATACCGACAACATAGTATGGCTAGTCGGTGCCGCGTATCAATCTGAAAAATACCAATCAGAAGACTTTTCTGCATTTGATTATCACTACGAAGTACCGGGTGTTTTTTCACAAGTTGATTATGAAGCAAGCGAAAATATATCGTTGTCGTTGAGTGCACGCGCCGACTGGCACAATGAATACGGCACGCAATTTAGCCCGCGAATTTCCATGCTGTATAAACCAGAAAACTGGACCGTAAGGGGCTCCTACGGTAAAGGATTTTTCGCCTCTATCGATATTAGCTACACATTTGATAGCGTCGAAACAAGCGTCACCCTTTTCTCATCCGATGTTGAAAATGTGACAGAGTTAGAAGGTATTAATCAGCAACTCACACCATCATATAAAAGCGTTCGCATTATCAACAGCCCTGGCCAAAGTGAAATTCGTGGTGCAGAATTTCTATTACGCTACCGCTGGAATGATATCAAGCTAACGGGTAGTTATTTATATACGGATGCTAGTAAACAAAGCAACTCAGGAATAGGTCGCGTACCTCTTACACTCACCCCAGAACACTCAGCGGGTGCAGTCATCATGTGGGAAGAGCATGGTAGTCACTTAGTTGGTTTTGAAGCCTACTACACCGGCACACAACACCTTGAGAATAATCCGTACAGAGATAGAAGTGATGCTTACTGGCACTTAGGTTTACTTGGGCAAATTACAGTTGGGCGGATTAGCTATTTTTTAATGCAGAGAACTTACTCAACATACGACAAACAAAAGAGGATTCACTAGTGTTGCCACTACAAGCTCCTAGCGGGCGTTGAACGACTGATATTTGGTCTCGAAACGATGGCTTTACTGTCAACGCAGGCATTCGCATCAAGTTTAATGATTAAGTCATAAAGTAGTATGCTGGTTAACCTATAGCCAGCATACACAACAGAGCTTTAGTATCTGAAACCTAGCAAGTAAATATTTAAAACACGGTTAACTTTATGCTCAGTCACGCTTAAAGTTTTTACTGTGATTATTTAAATAGTCGTTCATTGGCATGGGTTTAGCAAAGTAATAACCTTGTATAGAATCAATATTACAATGCTTGAGAATAGTAAACTGCTCTTTGGTTTCAACGCCTTCTGCAACCACGCCCATTCCTAAGTTATTTGCCAAATCTATAATTGTCTTAACAATGCTAAAGCCTGACTCCTTATTAGATATTCTATCAATAAAGCTTTTATCTATTTTTAACTGTTTTACAGGATAAGCATGCAAATAAGCCAAGCATGAATACCCTGTGCCAAAGTCATCTATTGAAAAGGTAAAGCCTTCTGACTTAAGTTCTTCCATTTGCTGTACTGTGTGTTCAACATCGTGAGCCAGCATGCTTTCCGTGATCTCTAAAGTTATTTTTGATGGCGAGACATGATGCGAGTGAAGAATGTTAAGTAACGCTGATTTTAATAACGAAGACTTAAATTGTGAAGGACTTATGTTAATCGACACTTTAAAGTCATCATCAATAACGCACGGGTTTAAGCGCTTAAGTAAGTTACAAATGTCATTCAGTACTATATTTTGCAGTCGTTGTATTAAACCAAATTGTTCAGCAACGGGTATAAATTCACCTGGCGCAATAATCCCTTTCACTGGATGAACCCAACGAATCAGCGCCTCAGCCCCGACGACTTTGCCTTCATTATTAATCTGAGGCTGAAAGTAAGCACAAAACTCTTGGTTCTCAATCGCTTTTAAAATCTCTGTTTCAAGCTCTATTTTTCTATCTAACAATGTCTGTAATTGAGGGTCATAAAAGCTATAGCTATTCCCGCCTTTTGCCTTTGAGCGATACATGGCTGTATCAGCAAACTTTAAGATATTACTCGCGGATACATTCGTACCCTCGATTAAACAAATACCAATACTACAACTTACCTGAAATTTTAAGGCACCCACTTTGAACTCTTCATCAAAAGTTTTATGGATTTTTTGTGCCACAATGGCTGATTCTAGGTTGGCTTTTTCATTGTCATCACCAAGGTATTCTAATAAAACAACAAATTCATCACCTCCCAACCGAGCCAGCGTATCAGACTTTCTTATCACTGTTCCCAGTCTTCTTGCCACCTCAACGAGAAGTTCATCCCCAGAAGAATGACCGAGAGAATCATTAAGGCGTTTAAAGTCGTCTATGTCTAAAAATAATAAAGCCCCAGTTTCACCTGAGCGCTTTATTTTTTCAACCGTCATGTCCAAACGCTCGTTAAGCATTCTTCTATTAGGGAGTTTTGTTAAGGGATCATAATAGGCCAGCTTTTCGATTGCTTTTTCAGCCTGTTTTCTTTGCGTAATATCCCTTGCTACCCATAAAACGTGCCTGGAATAACTGTTTTTTGATTGGTAATGCTCCACAGGCACCGTTCGCCCCTCAAAAACGATTCTGCCTTTTGGAACATCTAACTCATATTCAAACACTTGAATTTCATTCGAGGAGAGCGTTTTTTCCAGTATTGTCATGATTGGTTGCGAATCTTTAGGGGCTAAAAAGTCATTGATACTTTTCCCCTTAGTTTGCGCTAACGAAGCGTATAAAAAGTCATCCGAAGAACCATAGACGTCAACATACTCACCCTGTTCCCCCAATATGAGCACAAGGTCAGGCATCACTTGAGTGAAAGCCTCAAATTTCTCATTACTATGTTTAAGTTGGCTGATAACTTCGTTTAACTCTGATGCATTGGCATCATTTTCAAGCGCAATACTTGTAAAGTTTACAAAGTAGTCAATCAGCTCTAAATCTTGTTCAGTCGGTGATTTTGGGCTCGTGTGGTAAACAGCGAATGTTCCTAACACGGTAGATTTTGTTGATATAATCGGCGTCGACCAACATGATGCTAAACCAAAGTTTAGGGCTGTTTGCTTAAAATCTTTCCACAGTGGCGATGTGTTAATGTCATCAACGATAATTCTTGTTTCTGAAAATGCTGCAGTCCCACACGATCCTACGTTAGGGCCAATTTCAACGCCGTTGATTATTTGACAATACTGAGCATCGATACTCGGAGCTGCACAATGAAACAGCTGGTTACCTTTAAGCGATAAAATTGAACACTTAGCAGACTCATCCTCTAACATCTCTTCGATCGCTAAACAAATCTCTTCGCTTATTTCACTTAAAGGCTGCCCTAACGCTATTTTTGAGAGAATTTTTTGTTGTTGCTTTAATAGCTTTAAAAGTTGCTTATCCTGCATGTTTCACAAAGTCCTGACTATTACTTCATCGTGGTGTACGAAAAAGTGGTATGACGTTTAAGTGGCAATGCCGCGCTAAAGTTTTATATTTCTCATTATTGCAATGTTATCTAAAAGTAAAACAACAAAGGCTAAATAAATTATAGTCAATAACCAATAAGCCACAGCATTAATTCTTATGAGTCATCAAATTACTTAGTGCGTTTCCATTAGCGTAACAGTAACGCAAGGCACTCATTTTTTCTATATGTGCAGAAGTAGCAATTTAAATAATCAACACATATAAAACGAAATTAAAAAGGCTGAAGAGTGTTATGACGCAAAGATAACGCAGGACAGTTAACAAGCTAATAAGGTGTTGCTCTAGTAGAGTGCTTACTTTCAAATTACTAAGCCCTCTACTAGAGTGCATTTGAAACTAACTTATCCCTAAATATTTATGAACTTGCACAGATAATCGCCAGTTTTTGTCTATACACGTCTCTATCGCCAATTTTGTCGCAGACACTTTTTGACTAATGGGCTGTAAATATACAAGCCTTGGGTTAACACCTGTTTTTAAAAATAGCGCTTCTAGCTCTTCCACATGTTTTTGCATCGCAATAGGGTGTTTTATCTCATCTGCACGTTTCATTGCTGAAGTAAGGACTTCAAAGCCGCCACGCATGTTAATTTTTGGCGAGACTGTTACCCATGTAGTAGTCGGAGCCAAAATTTCGAATGTGCCACTTGTTTCTATCTGCGTACTAAAGCCATTTTCATGCAATAAGTCACATACTGGGTTCAAGTCATACATGCAAGGCTCGCCACCGGTTATAACCACATGTTTTGCACGATAACCCCGCTCATTAAACAGTGCTAATATCTGTTTAGCTGAAGCATCAGCCCAATGATCTGAGTCAGCTTTTTTCTCCACCGTATCATCAAGCGAGACTTTGTATACATTGTCGACTTCCCACGTTTGCTTTGTATCACACCAAGCACAGCCTACAGGGCACCCTTGCAACCGTAAAAATACGGAAGGTGTACCGGTAAAGCTTGCTTCACCTTGGATGGTTTCAAATATTTCATTAATTTTGTACAAACGTTATCTCACTTACTACTTAGCACTCGTCAGACTGATTAGAGTGGCATATCAAAAAATCAAAAAGCACGGGCAAAAATTGTTATTTATGCTCCAGCCGTGTAGTATATCGCGCCCTGATATAAACCTCTATTAAAACTAAGAGCAAAACAGATATGACGCAAAAAGTTGTTGTGATTTATTCCGGCGGTATGGACTCATTTACCGTATTAAATAAAGCCCTACAAGAAGGCCACGATGTATACGCCCTATCATTTGACTATGGTCAGCGTCATGTCAAAGAGCTTAAAGTCGCCGCACAAGTGTGTGAAAAACTGAATGTTCCTCATAAAATCGTCGATATATCAGCGATTAATCAACTCATAGGTGGCTCATCGTTAACCGATGATATTGATGTGCCTGAAGGGCATTATGAAGAAGAAAGCATGAAAAGCACCATTGTCCCTAATCGCAATATGATTTTGCTTTCTTTGGCCGTGGGTTATGCTGTATCGCTTAAAGCGAGCCAAGTTTATTATGGCGCTCACTCTGGAGACCATGCTATTTATCCAGATTGCCGCCCTGAGTTTGTGAAAAAAATGGATGATTTGTGCCGAATTGCTAACTACGATGCCGTTGAAATTTTCAGCCCGTACTTAAACAATACCAAAATTGATATTTTAACCGATGGCATAAAAATGGGCTTAGACTATAGCCAAACATGGACATGTTATAATGGCAGAGAAAAAGCATGTGGCAAATGCGGTGCATGCCAGGAGCGATTAGAAGCATTCAACTTGAATAATATTACCGATCCATTAGATTACGAGTAAGCGATAGCGCGTCGGTTAAAAGGCTATCTTTGATAGCCTTTTTTGGGTTTTATAGCCAACGTCTTACTTTTGCCTTGTAGTCTGTGAATTGCTGCCCAAAAAGAGTGGTCAACGCACGCTCTTCAGGAATAATTTGGAACTGCGTTAAATAAGTAACAAAGCCCACAATAGTTAAAATAGCCAAAATTGAGGCGAGCCAAACACCCCACCCGAGTAAAATAAACGCGAAACCAACATACATTGGATTACGGGATATTCTATAAACACCTGATGTGACAAGCTCTGAGGCTTGATCTGGTTTACTTGGATTAACCGTTGTTTTTGCTATTTTAAAACTCACAACACCAGCAACACAAAAAGAAACACCCGTACACACTAAAATAACCGTCACATGTATAATATACGCATTAAAGTCGACAACACTAAAATGAGCAATTAATGCCATCAGCCCTGCAAAAATCAACACCACAATAACCGGGGGTATTTTATTATTTAACATCAACATCTCTCTCAGCAGTTTTTCACTTTAATGATCAAATACTTTCTCGTTTTCATAACATTATCAGCGCCAAAATAAGCGGTAAATATAAAATACAAATAAAGTTACAATTGTCAGCTTTATAGGAGCACAAAGCAGGTTATACTTTATACTAACTAAAGACGTATTAGGGAAATAAAAACGATGTCAGGCACTACAATGATCGTATTAATTGTGTTTATCTCTGTGGGTTCAGGGGTTATTTACGATATGTATAAAAAGCACCTTGAGTTTAAGCACAAAATGCAAAATAACAACACTGACGCGAATAAACAATTGGATGCTGTTAACGCTGAAGTACGCGCCTTGAAAGAACGCGTACAAACGCTTGAAGCCATTGTTACTGACTCAAGCTTCAGTGTGAAACAAGAAATAAACAGGCTTTAAAGCCCGTTAAACGCTAAACTGATTAGTATACAAGTGGGCATTCTGTGGCCGCTCCACACCATGGGCGGCTAAAAATCCAGATATTTCGCTACTACAGCCGTGGGGGGCTCGCCCACTATCGATTTCAAAATTGAGCTGATTTGCATGCTGCTCACCTAATGAACACAACCGTAAAGCATTATGTGAACGTAGTTTAATGCTCAACTCCCCGATTCTCTCTACTGATATTTGCTTACTAAAACGAGCCAGTTCATTGTATTTAAAGTGTTCACTCACATACTCATTGCTCACTTTAATTAACGCATCAACTAAACCATGTAAAAATTGATTACTGCTGGTATCTTTTGCCAAAAATGACACACTGGTATTATTGAATTCATTGAGCTGACAATCCTCACAACTTAGCTGTACCTGGAATACAATTGTCTTATTATCAATTCTATTCATGGCTGAAAGTTTTATTGCAGCTCCCGCAAATTTACAACTACCTATTACTTCTTCCACATGACGTAAATCATTATTATCGGCCATGACCAATTCAGCATTTTGTGCCATTAGCGGTAAATCATGATGGTTATTAAATGGCGTGCTTGTTCCACGAGAATGTTGAAACTTAATAAGTTCTCTGACTTCATGCTCTCTGGCAACCTTTAATGCCAAGAAAGCCGTTTGAATGAGTTCAGATGTTGGCAAATTATCTTCTACATACCAGCGCCTGCCGAACAGTAGCTTTATGGACTCTTTGTTCGGTCCGTTTGACTGGTAATTATCAGGGTTCAAAATAGCGACTTGCAAGTACACTTGTTCATCTTTTTCAGCTGCAAGTACACGAAAGTGAGCTGGAAAGCTGATATTACTTAGTACTTCATTCACTGATTGCAACGTATGCTTATAACGCAAAAAGTGTTGTGGTACGACCCAGTTGTTATTAGAAAGTTGTACCAAAGGCGCATATGATATGGGCTGCTCAAAACTGTGTGGCCACTTCGCATTATTGGCAGTGGAAGGTTTGAAGTCTTTTATTTTATTGTTCATACTTAAATAACATTAATTCATACAAGTCGCGTGAAAGTGGTACGAATTTAATAGAGTAAGTAGATCACACTCCTCTGTTAGTTTTAACTAAATTTAATTGCTTATAATCTGCAATGACCTGTCCATAATATGTAGGATCTTTTTTGATCATTCGCGTGTAATGCTCAATGAGCTTGTTCAAATACTGGTGATGATTTTTATCCGTGAAATCCCACATTTTATCGCCCGTTGGTTCAATGGCAGCTCCTGATTTAAAGCCGACATGTAATACCTCATAAAAACGTTTATTTTCTGTGATAATTTGTTCCGAAATTAAGCCAAGCCCTAAACGAGCGAGCCCCTGCCTTAATGAGTAAGTGTGATGTACGGGACACACTATAAAACTCAACCCTCTGAGGGTTTGCTGTTCATGATTTAGAATTATTTTTTGCATTAATCTCAGTAACAACTCCCCGCCTACACCTGCAATAATCACAAGTTGTTTCGCATTCGGCTGAAGTTCAATGCCTGCCACGTCTTGACATTGAACTTGCCACTCACAAGGTAAGTTGGGATCCATCAATTGGGTAAGCTTGTTACTCAAGCCGTTCATGAGCTCAGGCACAATGTCAACAAACATCACTTTTTTAGCTAGCTTACGCTCAAGCAGTGTCATCCCTAATAAACCATGGTCACAACAACAATCCCAAATCACCTCGTAAGATTCATTGACTAATAGGTTAATTGCATTTAAACGATGGCTAAGTTTCATATTATGTAAGTGTTGAAGCCGTTTTATAAATAAGTGCTTTTAAACTACGATCACTATCTACTTCAATAAACCCTAACGTAGGTGCTAAACGCTCAACAAAAGTGATAGCACCTTGTGTATGCTCTTCAATTAATGCTTTAAAAGCGTGCTCTGTTAATTCAGGGCTGTTTGCACATAACAAGAGTTGCGTGTTGCTATTTAATAATTCTGGTAAGCGACGCAGTACTTTTTGATAATCTTTTGTCAGTATAAAGCTGCCTTTTTGAAAACTGGGTGGATCAACAATGATTAAATCAAAAGGGGCGGCTTTTTTAAGTTTGCCGAATGACTTTAAAATATCATGAGGCAAGAAGCTTACGCCTCGCTCAAATCCATTTAGTTGGTGATTTTGTTTACCCGTTCTCAATACTCCTTTATTCATATCCATATTTATAACTGAGTCAGCACCTCCCTGCATTGCAGTGATTGAAAACCCACAGGTATACGAAAAAAGATTTAACACTTTTGCATGTTGACTGTGTTTAAGCACAAATTCACGGCCACTGCGCATGTCTGGAAAAATCCCCGTATTTTGGCGGCTCATTAAATCAACAATAAACTGCGCAGCACCTTCTTTTACTACATGTGGCGCTGGTAGCTCACCCTGTACTAACGTATTTTGAGTTTGTAAGCCCGCTCGTTGTTGATAAACCATGGCTTTAATGTGCTCGGGTGCATACGTTTTTGCCCATTGCCAAACTTGCTCAGTCAACTCCTCAAGCGTGTTTGAGTCTATCTCATCATAAGACACTAAGAATAAGCTAGGGGGATAAAAATCTAAATTCAAATGGCTTAAATGCTCAACAGTATGGCCACGACCATGAAAAATACGGCATAGCTCATTTGCTGCGATGGGTGCATCTTCAAGTGCACGAATAAGAGGAGAAAAATTATGCATTTTTAATCAACTGTTGTTGTAGTTCATGGATTTCATCACGTACTGATGCGGCTTTTTCAAACTCAAGATCACTGGCATAAGCATGCATTTTACTTTCAAGCTCTTTCATTTGTATGGCGATCTCTTTAGCACTGAGCACTTTACTGCTTTCTTTGCGAATGAGTTTTAAATTATCTTGTGGGCCTGCCTGTTCACCTACATCCATGATGTCGGTTATCTTTTTCAATAATGCTTTTGGTTCAATTCCATGCTTAACATTATAAGCATGCTGAATTTCACGACGGCGTTGAGTTTCATCTATCGCTTTTGCCATAGATTTAGTGACTCTGTCTGCATATAAAATTGCACGCCCATTCAAGTGACGCGCAGCACGCCCAATGGTCTGTATAAGTGAACGTGCCGAGCGTAAGAAGCCTTCTTTATCGGCATCGAGTATTGCCACTAGAGAGACTTCCGGCATGTCTAAACCTTCACGTAAAAGGTTAATCCCTACCAGAACATCAAATACACCCGCACGAAAATCTCTGATTATTTCAACGCGCTCAACGGTGTCGATATCAGAGTGTAAATAACGGACTTTAACATTATGCTCGTTCAAATAATCCGTTAAGTCTTCTGCCATACGCTTGGTCAGCGTGGTCACGAGTACGCGTTCATCAATCTCAACACGTTTGTATATTTCCGATAACAAATCATCGACTTGGGAGCCAACCGGACGGACTTCAATTATGGGATCAAGTAACCCCGTTGGGCGGATAACTTGCTCTGCAATATCATCACCACAACGCTCCAGTTCAAAATCGCCAGGGGTGGCAGAAACATAAATAGTTTGCGGCGCGATGGCTTCAAACTCTTCAAAACGCAATGGTCTATTGTCCATTGCTGAGGGCATTCTAAAACCGTACTCAACAAGGTTCTCTTTTCGGCTTCTGTCACCTTTATACATGGCCCCAATTTGCGACACAGTGACATGGGATTCGTCAATAATCATTAGTGCGTCATCAGGTAAGTAATCAAGTAAGGTTGGCGGCGGATCGCCCGGTGTACGACCTGATAAATAGCGGCTGTAGTTTTCAATGCCCGAACAATAGCCAAGCTCGGTCATCATTTCAATATCATACTGCGTTCGCTGCGCAACACGTTGCTCTTCAACTAACTTATTAGCGCTGAGTAACTGAGCACGGCGCTCTTTTAGCTCAACCTTAATATGTTCTATTGCATCGAGGATCTTCTCTCGTGGTGTCACATAGTGCGTTTTAGGATAAATGGTGGCTCGTACTATGTGTTTTTCAACTGCGCCTGTGAGAGGATCAAAAATACTTAATCGCTCAATTTCATCATCGAACATTTCTACCCGTACAGCATAAGTCTCTGACTCTGCGGGGAATATATCAATGACTTCACCTCGTACTCGATATGTGCCACGACTAAAGTCGATATCGTTTCGCGTGTATTGCAATTCAGCAAGACGGCGAAGCATATCGCGTTGATCGACCGTTTCGCCTACTTTAAGTAGAAGCATCATTTTCATATACGAATCGGGATCACCCAAACCATAAATAGCGGATACTGAAGCAACTATTATCGTATCTCGGCGCTCTAACAAGGCTTTCGTTGCACTTAATCGCATTTGCTCAATATGTTCATTAATCGACGCATCTTTTTCAATAAACGTGTCGCTAGCAACAACATACGCTTCAGGCTGATAGTAATCATAATACGATACGAAATACTCTACCGCGTTGTTAGGAAAGAACTCTTTCATCTCCCCATATAACTGCGCTGCAAGCGTTTTGTTGTGTGCCATAATGATCGTAGGACGATTAAGATCATTAATAATGTTTGCCATGGTAAATGTTTTACCTGTGCCAGTAGCACCCAATAAAGTTTGATGTGCTAAGCCAGCCTCTAAACCTTCGCATAACTGCGCTATCGCAGTCGGTTGATCACCACTGGGGGTAAACTGCGATACCAATTGGAAATGATCACTCATACTTGGCACTCCTTGACGGGTTGATTATTAATGGCATTGAGTTCTTTAATAAACCACTTATACGCTAGTACGCCAGTAAACACGTTGCCTATTACTGCACCTATTAATAAACCAGGTAAATCGGCAACTAAACTGCCAACATAAGCAAACGGAACATAAAATACAAATAGCCGAATAACGCTAAGAATTAACGCATTCATCGGCTTGTGTAAGGCATTAAAAGAGGAGTTAGACAATATTATAACGCCTTGAAAACCGTAACTAAGCGGTAATGTATATATAAATAAAGTAATAACATCGATGACCATTTTCTCTTTACCAAACAACTGACTGATTACACCTGAAAACGCAATCAATAATAAATAAATGAGAAATTGCCAGATCATTACAAACTTTAACGTTGAACAATACGCTGCTTTTACACGACCCAGTTTACCCGCACCAAAGTTTTGACTTATAAAAGGCGGCAATGTCATAGACAGTGCCAACACAACAAGGCTTGCTATCGATTCAATTCTGCTGCCCACCCCGAATGCTGCAACGGCTTCAGGCCCATAACTTGCAACTAATGCCGTCATGACAGCCATCGCAATAGGTGTCAGCATATTCGCCCCCGCAGCCGGAAATCCAATTCTTAAAATTTTCTTGACGGAAGCCATCGGCGTTTGATTTGTCGCGTGTAAACTCAACAGGCCTTTTTTTACGGCTAAAATATATAAAATGATCACCACAGCCACTGACCAAGCAATGACACTGGCAATCGCGGCCCCCTTAATACCCATGGCAGGTATTGGGCCAAAGCCAAATATAAAGATTGGATCAAGTATTGCATTTATTAACCCTGCCCCTCCCATCACAATACTAGGCGTTTTTGTGTCGCCACTTGCACGCAAAACAGAGTTACCGATCATCGGGGTGATTAAAAACACACTGCCCATAAACCAGATACTTATATAGTCGTGGATTAATGGCAGTGTGTTCGGTCCTGCTCCTAATAACTTAAATATCGGCTCAATTAATAAATAACCAAATAAAGATAAAATAAGCACCATAATGACAGCAATTACCAATGCCATACTGGCATCAAATCGTGCCTCTTCAATATTATTACTGCCTAATGCTTTTGCTATAACTGCTGAAGTTCCAATGCCCAAGCCTATCGCTAAACTAATCACTGTAAACGTAACGGGGAAAGTAAAGCTAACAGCAGCTAAAGGCTCTGTTCCCAACAAACTAATAAAAAATGTATCAACAATATTAAACATCATTAACGTGATCATGCCGAAGATCATCGGGATCGTCATTCGTTTAAGCGTCGGCACTATTGGAGAGTTTAATAAATCAGGGGGTGTGTTTGTTTGCAAATTTGCGCGCATGGGAATAAATAAGCCTCTTTTATTAGCCTATCATTTTAAAGCATCAAGGCGTTGCAAGCCACGCATTTATCAAATGAATCAATATACTTATTAATATATGCAGTTTTATGGTGCTTTATATGTATAAAATACAAAGTAAAGTGTAAGTTTTAGGTCGTTTCATAACAATTACACTACAACTCGACTTAAAAACAATAAAAATACAATTATGTCACTTTTTTAACAAATCCCTCTCAGCGAGCGCTGATTTTTTACACAAAACTTGCTTATATCTTATCGTCACGAATAATTTTCCTCATCAAGGTCTACTCATTCAGGCTGATTTTTTAAGTTGCTGTTTTTAATATAAATAAAAAAAATGTTTTTAGTGCTTGATATCCTTACAGCGCCCGAAAAATATAGCGTAGATGATGTTCTTAAACTTTAATAAACAGAGTTATCCACAGAAACCGTGGATAACTCTTGCAAACCCGCACCAATCAAGGGGTTTAACTCACCCACAGATGGCCAATATCATTTAAGTTGGCAAATACTAACTTAAATGATTTTGGCTTTTCTGCTGAAAAAACACGCTTTATGCCTGCTGAAATCGCTTATTTACCCTCATGTATTACACAGGGGTAAACATTTAACCTAGTTAGGATTATGAATTTAAAGTACAAAATGCTTTTTATGTTGTTTTTTATGTATTATTTATTAGTAGGCGATTGATACAAATCACACGTTATAACTATTTAGCATTTTTACAAAGTAACCGATTTGTAGAACACAACAAGAAATAGTCATTAAACTTTAAAAATTAATGCAAAGCATACAAAAGCACTCTTTTTGTATTTTTGATATTAAAATTGATACCAAATCATGATTTTTTAAAATTTCAGTAAAGTGAGATTTCGAAAAAATTCACCTAATTATTCGCTCTTCTGCTGAAATGTTTCTTTTTGGTGTGTTATTAATTGCACGATTACTGCTAGAAAACACGCAGATCGAACATAAAAACATCGAATAAACTACTTTTTTGAATTTATGAAGTTTTTATGTTGACACTTTGCGGCTCCATCATTAATATTTCGCCCCGTTGAAAGGCATGACGCTTCCCCCTTAGCTCAGTTGGTTAGAGCGACGGACTGTTAATCCGCAGGTCCCCCGTTCGAGTCGGGGAGGGGGAGCCAAGTTTTTCAGCCATAAACGATTCCCCCTTAGCTCAGTTGGTTAGAGCGACGGACTGTTAATCCGCAGGTCCCCCGTTCGAGTCGGGGAGGGGGAGCCAAGTTTATGTAATATGATATGTAGTTCCCCCTTAGCTCAGTTGGTTAGAGCGACGGACTGTTAATCCGCAGGTCCCCCGTTCGAGTCGGGGAGGGGGAGCCAAATCATATAGTAAGTTTAAGTTATTGTAGTTCCCCCTTAGCTCAGTTGGTTAGAGCGACGGACTGTTAATCCGCAGGTCCCCCGTTCGAGTCGGGGAGGGGGAGCCAACTTAACGAATCAATTAGACATTTCTCAGTATTTCCTCTAATCTAAGCCAATCAAAAGTAATTATCTTAAATTACACAATTTATTAGATATATACGTTGATATATCAAGGACTTGATTCCTTCCCTTTTGAACGAATGAAAGACTAAAACATGGCTGGTTTTAAAAAACTCATATTTATACAACTCATATCCTGGTTACTATTCGCTAGTATTGGGGGTTACTTTGTTGCATCTGCTTTTGACAATGCCGTAAGTAATAAACAAAAATCTGCACAAAACGTAATTAGCTCTTACATAAACGCACAAACAATGGATGATTTTTCTCCGCAAAAAATCCAACAAGCGTTACTCGATGGAAGTGCATTTTCTTCGTTTATATTGCGCGATTATGATGGGAAAGAAATAGTTAACATTCAGTCCCCTACTCCTTTACCAGCTTTTGCTTCATTAGTTAATTCAACCTTTAACTCCATCAGACCACAGTTTGCAGTTAATAACGCATCCGATATAAAAGTTGAATTTACGATTAACGCAAATAATTTGGCGCTTTTGCTACAGCACGCTATTTTTATTGTAATATTAGTGTCTGGTGTAATGGCCGTTATTCCTGTTATCTTCATGAAAGCAATGCTTAAAAGGCTAAACCGAAATATCAGTATGACGGTTGCAGATGTTGTTGATGTTTACA
Source organism: Pseudoalteromonas sp. H105 (assembly GCF_001469215.1). Lineage (GTDB taxonomy): Bacteria > Pseudomonadota > Gammaproteobacteria > Enterobacterales > Alteromonadaceae > Pseudoalteromonas. The sequence continues at coordinate 121,053 of NZ_LOFH01000001.1, read as the reverse complement.
TAAATCAAAATCAAGTTAATGATGGCCTAGATACCGCAATCGATAGCAGTAAAATTAAAAAATTAGCCTCAGATCTTGTGCCAAGCTTTAATCGATTATCACACTTTTTACAAACTAAGCATGACGATATTCAAAATGCTGCGCATTCTATAAAACAAGAAGCCTATAAAGATACGGTTACAGATCTTGGTAACAGGAATATGTTTGTAGAGTATTACGAAAAACACATAGAAAGCAGCGAAAAAAGCACATTTGGCTCTTTAGCAATGGTTCGTTGTAGTGAATTACAAGTTATCAACCAAACACGTGGCTATCAAAAAGGCGATGAGTACGTGAAAGCGGTAGCTGATATTATCAAACATATTAGTGGCACTTATACTGCGAGTAAGGTTTTCCGATTAAACAGCTCTGACTTTGCCGTGGTACTGCCTAATATTCCGTTAAAAGAATCTGAACGATTTGGTGACAATCTTCAGTCGCGATTTACGCAATATCAACAAAATCAAGAACTCAGTTCAGTTGCAAATACTGGAATCGTTGGTTACGAAAAAGGGAAGCCGTTAGGTGAATTGCTTTCTATTGTTGATAATGCAATGAGCATGGCTCAATCAAAACAAGCCAACGCGTGGCATGTACAACGTGAAACTGACCTTATCAATAATGTGAGCGCAGGGTTTGGTAATCAAAATTGGCGTAAAGTGATTAACGAAGTAATAGAAGAAAAGCGCGTACACTTAGTCATGCAAAACATTATGCCGATAGGCAAAAGCGCAAAAGCGTATGCAGAAATACAAGTGCGCTTTAAAACTGAAGAAGGCCAAGTGCTCCCTACCGCTTCATTTTTAGCCATGGCCGAAAAGCTTGATATGGCAATTGAAATCGATCGCTTGATTATTGATACTTCATTAGAAAAAATTAAGAGCCGAAATTTTTCAGAGAAGTACTTTGGCATCAACGTGACTGCATCAAGCGCACATAATGATCAGTTTGTTATTTGGCTTGAGCGTCGTTTACTTAAAGACACAAATATTGCATCAAAATTGATATTTGAAGTCAGTGAGTTCGGCTTGCAACAAAACATTAAAGCCAGTAAGCGCTTTATCGATATGGTACACCGTGTTGGCGCGCGTATTACGGTTGAACGCTTTGGTGTAGGTTTAACTTCATTTAAGTTCTTCCGCGACTTAAAACCTGACTTTATCAAAATGGATGCCAGCTATACTCGAGGTCTTGAGGAAGATAAAAATAATCAATACTTTATGCGCTTGATGGTCGACTTAGCTCACAGGATAGGCGTTAGCGTTTTTGCAGAAGGCATAGAAAGCCAAGAAGAGAAACACATTGTTGAAACGCTCTGTTTAGATGGTGTTCAAGGGTATTACATCGAAAAACCCAAAGACATTTAAGTACCCAACTATACATTAGAGCCTGTTGATCTTTGCGGATTAAAACCCGTTCACACTAGTAGCGGTTTAATCGCGGCGCGAGTTTTTTAACCTCGTGGGCTCGATAACTGCTCACGGCCCTTATCACCATCCATGGTGGCAACAAAGAGTAAATCACCCTATGCAGCGCTTGCTTGGCATTGAAAGGCCAACAGGCGCTCACAGCGCCTCTAATTTAAAACCCCAAATACTCCCCCAAAGACTAATCATTTACTTTAAACATTACGTATTACTTTCAGCACTGCAAAAGCAGCTTTTTTACACTTGATGTGTTGTTAAACCAGTGAGAAAAAAGGATAATGTCGACGATTATTATAGCTTGAGGCGAATATGACAGAATATGTCTTGCTGTTGATTGGCACCGTGCTGGTTAACAACTTTGTTTTAGTACAGTTTTTAGGATTATGCCCTTTCATGGGTGTGTCTGGAAAGTTAGATACTGCTATCGGTATGTCTTTGGCCACAACTTTTGTGTTAACTCTCGCGTCTGTTACAAGCTATTTAGTGAATCAGTATGTTTTGATCCCTCTGGACATCACCTTTTTACGTACTATGAGCTTTATCCTTGTGATTGCTGTCGTGGTGCAATTTACCGAAATGGTTGTTAAAAAAACAAGCCCAACTCTTTATAGATTACTTGGCATATTTTTACCTTTAATTACCACTAACTGCGCTGTACTTGGCGTTGCACTTTTGAACATAAAAGAAGATCATACATTTCTTCAATCCGCTGTGTATGGCTTTGGAGCTGCTGTAGGCTTTTCTTTGGTTCTTGTATTGTTTGCAGCACTGCGTGAACGTTTAGCCGCAGCTGACGTCCCTGCTCCTTTTCAAGGTGCATCTATCGCGATGATCACAGCAGGTCTTATGTCGATGGCCTTTATGGGTTTTACCGGATTAGTGAAGTTTTAACATGACCTTGTTTTATGCATTACTGGCGCTTGGCTCGCTAGCACTTATTTTTGGTTTAATTTTAGGCTTTGCCGCGGTGCGATTTCGCGTGCAAGGCAGTCCTATCGTTGAACAAATTGACACTATTTTGCCACAAACTCAGTGTGGTCAATGTGGCTACCCGGGATGTCGCCCTTACGCAGAAGCAATCGCGAATGGTGACGAAATCAATAAATGCCCTCCCGGTGGCGAAGCTACTGTGAAAAAGTTAGCCGACTTAATGGGCGTAGAAGCCAAACCTTTAGCCGGTGGTGAACAAGCTGAACCTGTTAAAACAGTTGCTTATATACGTGAAGATGAATGCATTGGGTGTACTAAATGTATCCAAGCTTGCCCTGTTGACGCCATTGTTGGCGCAACAAGACAAATGCATACTGTACTAATAGATGAATGTACTGGCTGCGATTTATGTGTTGAACCTTGTCCTGTTGATTGTATTGATATGTTGCCTCTAGAAACCACTAAGCAAACGTGGAAATGGCAGTTAGATGCAATCCCTGTTACACAAATAGATTGAGGTCACACGTGGAAAAGTTAATTCAACAGATCAAACAAGGTAAAGTGTGGCCATTTGCGGGAGGAATTCACCCACCTGGTCAAAAATCACTTTCTAATGCCAATCCGATCACTCGACTACCGTTACCAGATAAGCTGGTTGTTCCACTTAAGCAGCACATTGGTGCTAATGGCCAACTTATTGTTGAAAAAGGTCAAACCGTATTAAAGGGGCAAGCCCTTACTAAGCCTGTTGCTAATTGGTCAGTGCCAGTTCATGCGCCTACTTCAGGCATCATCACCGATATTTGCCAAATGCCCTCAGCGCACCCCTCTGCACTGCCTGAGTTAAGTATTATTATTACACCTGATGGAAAAGATTGTTGGTGTGAACTTATTCCTCACGTATCTTTTGCTGACCTCTCGCATGATGAATTGATTAATATAATCCATAATAGTGGTATTTCAGGTATGGGGGGCGCAGGCTTTCCTACATACATCAAAGCGGATAGCCGAAAGCCCATTGAGTTTTTAATAGTTAACGCCGTTGAGTGTGAACCCTACATCACGGCGGATGATGTATTGATGCGTGAACATGCCGCTCAGATTGTATCTGGCATTAAAATAATGCAACAGCTCCTCTGTCCCACGTTAACGATTATTGGTATTGAAGATAATAAACCAGAAGCCATTGAGGCGATGAAACTCGCTGCAAAAGACGATGAAAGTATCGTTGTACAAACTGTGCCGACCGTTTATCCCTCAGGCGGTGAGCGACAGCTAATACAGTTATTAACCGATAAAGAAGTACCCAGTGGTGGGATACCCGCTGATATAGGCGTACTCGTCCATAATGTGGGCACCTTGTACGCTATTGAGCAAGCAGTCATTGAAGGTAAGCCTTTAATTGAACGTGTTGTTACGGTAACAGGCAATACAATCCATAATGCTGGGAATGTATGGGCATTACTGGGCTCAGAGATAAAACATTTGCTAGATTGCCAAGGTTTTTCACCTGTTCCTCAGCAGCGTGTTGTAATGGGTGGACCAATGATGGGCTTTACCTTACCCACGGTGCGTATTGGGGTCATTAAAACGACCAACTGTATTTTAGCACCTGATCATAACGAACTTGCAGAACCGGGCCCTGAACAAGCGTGTATTCGCTGTAGTGCGTGTGCTGATGCATGCCCAGCTTCGTTACTACCGCAACAGTTACAATGGTTTGCCAAATCAAAAGAGTACGACAAATTAAAAGAATACAACCTATTCGATTGTATTGAATGTGGCGCATGTGCCTATGTCTGCCCAAGTGAAATACCTTTGGTGCAATATTACCGTGTCGCAAAAGTTGAAATAAAAGAACAGCAAGCCGAAAAAGTTAAAGCTGAAAGAGCCAAAGAACGCTTTGAACTAAGAAAAGAGCGGTTAGAGCGTGAACAAGAAGCTAGACAAAATAGGCATAAACGTAAGCCTGCAATAACAAAATCTGCCGACGAAAAACAAAAAGTGGCGGATGCGCTTGCGCGAGTTAAAAGCTCAGATGAAAAATCAGACAACAAGTCAGCCGTAGCCGCAGCTATCGCCCGCGCTAAAGCGAAAAAGAATTCTGGTGAACTTGAACCAGATAACAGTGAAGTCGCAAAAGAACGTGCTGCACGAAAAGAACAAGCACGTGCTTACAAAGCACAAAAAGAGGCTGGTTCGAGCACAGATGAAACCACTGAAGATAAAAAGTCCGCAGTCGCCGCTGCGATTGCCCGTGCTAAAGCGAAAAAAGCAGCTAAGGCTGATGAAGCTACACCTTCAGAAAAATCCCCTGTAGATGATAAAAAAGCCGCCGTCGCCGCAGCTATCGCTCGTGCCAAAGCCAAAAAAGCAGCTAAAGTTGAGGAAGCTTCAGCAACAGAGCAACCCCCTGCTGATGATAAGAAAGCCGCTGTCGCCGCTGCGATTGCCCGTGCTAAAGCGAAAAAAGCGGCCAAGGCTGATGAAGCTAAAGCGTCATTAGAAGTAATCGCAGCTGCTGAGCCTGAACAAATCCAAGACAGCGCCCCGTTAAGCGCTGAAGATAAAAAGAAAGCCGCTGTCGCCGCTGCGATTGTACGTGCTAAGGCCAAAAAAGCGGCCAAGGCTGATGAAGCGAAAGCGTCGTTAGAAGTAACCGCAGCCGGTGAGCCTGAACAAATCCAAGACAGCGCCCCGTTAAGCGCTGAAGATAAAAAGAAAGCCGCTGTCGCCGCTGTCGCCGCTGCTATTGCGCGTGCTAAGGCCAAAAAAGCAGCCAAGGCTGATGAAGCTAAAGCGTCATTAGAAGTAACCGCAGCCGGTGAGCCTGAACAAATCCAAGACAGCGCCCCATTAAGCGCTGAAGATAAAAAGAAAGCCGCTGTCGCCGCTGCTATTGCGCGTGCTAAGGCCAAGAAAGCGGCGAAAGCTGATGAAGCTAAAGCGTCATTAGAAGTAACCGCAGTCGGTGAGCCTGAACAAATCCAAGACAGCGCCCCATTAAGCGCTGAAGATAAAAAGAAAGCCGCTGTCGCGAAAGCAATTGCTCGTGCTAAAGCCAAGAAGACTCAACAAGAAGGAAGTGATAAGTCATGAAATTAACCATGGCAAGCTCGCCCCACAACCATAGCCATAAGTCTTTAAATAAACTAATGCTTACGGTGATTGCTGCCTGTATTCCGGGTTTTATCGCGCAAGTGGTATTTTTTGGTACTGGCGTAATCATTCAACTTGTACTTGCGCTTATTACCGTGAGTGTCGCTGAGGCGGCAATCATGAAAATGCGAAAGCGTCCTACTTTTCAGACTTTAAAAGATGGTAGTGCTTGGTTAACAGCTGTCTTGCTTGCTCTGAGTATTCCACCACTTGCGCCTTGGTGGATTATTGTAATTGGCTGTCTGTTCTCAATTATTATCGTAAAACAACTATACGGAGGATTGGGATTTAACTTATTCAACCCTGCTATGGCCGCGTATGTTTTATTACTTATCTCCTTTCCTGTTCAAATGACGGCTTGGTTACCGGTTACCGATTTACTTGGAAATCCAATTAGCCTCAATCAACAACTCAGCGTGATCTTTACAGATTTCACTGCCGCAGGGTTTAGTGTTGATCAGTTGCGTGTAGGGATAGATGGTATGACAATGGCAACACCACTTGATACTGTAAAAACAGACATTGCTCATGGCTTAACCGTGTCAGAAAGTATGCAATCCCCTTTATTCAATGAATGGGTTGGTAAAGGCTGGGGCTGGGTCAACCTAGGCTTTTTAATCGGTGGTCTCTACCTCATAAAAAGTAAAGTTATTAACTGGCATATCCCTGTGAGCGTAATTGTAACCCTCGCTATTTGCAGTGGTATTGGCTACATTGCATCGCCAGGCACAGAGCCAGGGATAGTCTTTCATCTATTCAGTGGCGCAACTATGTTTGCAGCATTTTTTATAGCAACAGACCCAGTATCTGCTACAACTACCAACAAAGGTCGACTAATCTACGGTGCTATTATCGGTTTATTAATATATTTAATTCGTACCTTTGGTGGCTTTCCTGATGCAGTCGCTTTTGCTGTTATATTATTAAATATGGCCGTTCCTTTAATAGACTACTACACACAACCTAGAACCTACGGCCATGGGGTGAAAAAATGATCATACCCTCAATGACTAAAAATGGGGCAATTTTGACCGCTTTTGCTTTAGCGACAACTGGTGCTGTTGCGGTGGTCTATGACTTAACTGCAGATAACATAGCACAGCAAGAGCGCAATCAATTATCAAGCCAATTACAAGAAGTCTTAAAGCCACAGTTTTATGATAATTCACTGTATCAAGATTGTGCGCTTATTGATGACCCGCAACTTGGTAAGTCCTCACAAATAATTTACCGTGCCCGCAAAGAAGGTAAACCTGTTGCGTTAATAATGCGCCATGTCACACCGAGAGGCTACAGTGGTGATATTGATTTAATTACCTCAGTGTTTGCAGACGGCTCTATTGGCGGTGTGCGTGTAACCAAACATGAAGAAACTCCCGGCCTTGGCGATAAAATTGAACTTAAAAAGTCTTCTTGGATCACCCTATTTGAAGGGAAAACCGTTTTAGGTGAAAGCGATGATCGCTGGGCTGTAAAAAAAGATGGCGGCAATTTTGATCAATTTACAGGCGCGACAATCACGCCGCGTGCAGTAGTAGGCTCTGTAAAGGACGCGGTATTATTCTCGCAATCAAATTTTAATGCGGTATTTAATGCACCCAACGCATGTACTAAAGGTGACGCATGAATCAGTATAAAGAGTTAATCAACGAAGGCATGTGGAAAAACAACCCAGCATTAGTGCAGTTACTTGGGTTGTGCCCACTCTTGGCTGTCACATCGACCATCACGAATGCGTTAGGCCTTGGACTGGCAACCATGATGGTATTAATTGGCTCTAATGTAACTATTTCCGCAGTGCGTAACTGGGTGCCAAAAGATATCCGTATACCGGTTTTCGTCATGATTATTGCTGCATTTGTAACGATTATTCAATTACTGATGAATGCATATACTTTTGGCTTGTATCAATCACTGGGAATATTTATCCCCTTAATTGTTACTAACTGCGCCATTATTGGCCGCGCTGAAGCGTATGCATCTAAAAACCCCGTGCATTTATCTGCATTTGATGGGTTAATGATGGGTGCTGGCTTTATGGTTGTACTCGTTGTATTAGGGGCAATGCGTGAACTCATCGGACAGGGAACTTTATTTGATGGTGCTGATTTATTACTAGGCCCTTGGGCGTCAATTTTACGCATCGAAGTGTTCAGTTTTGATAACCAATTTTTACTCGCTATTTTACCACCCGGTGCATTTTTAGGGTTAGGTTTACTCATTGCAGCTAAAAACGTTATCGACGCACAAATAAAATCTAAACAAACTGCACCGCCAGAGGCTGAAAAAGGCCCTCGTGCACGTGTTACAAGCCTAACTTAAGGGGAAACGCACTGCTTTCACAATCAGTGTGTTTAAGTTATATGAATAAAGAAAAACGTTACCAAATACTCACACGCTTGCGCGAACAAAACCCACATCCAGAAACGGAGCTAGAATACGCAAGCCCTTTCGAATTACTGGTTGCCGTTACACTTTCAGCGCAAGCCACCGATGTAGGCGTAAACAAAGCCACGCGGAAGCTATTTCCAGTGGCTAACACACCGCAAGCTATTTTAGATATTGGCCACGATGCATTGCGTGATTATATTAAAACCATTGGTTTATTTAATTCAAAAGCCGCTAACGTATATAAGATGTGCCAAATATTAGTAGACCAACATAACAGCGAAGTACCAGAGAGCCGGGAAGCCTTAGAAGCCCTGCCAGGCGTGGGCCGTAAAACAGCTAATGTTGTTCTTAACACCGCCTTTGGCTGGCCGACAATAGCAGTAGACACTCACATCGATCGTGTATCAAATCGCACCAAGTTCGCTATGGGTAAAAATGTGGTTGAGGTCGAGAAAAAACTCGAAAAAGTGGTACCAAAAGAATTTAAAGTTGATGTGCACCACTGGTTAATTCTTCATGGCCGCTACGTGTGTACCGCCCGTAAGCCTAAGTGTGGTAGTTGTATTATTGAAGACTTGTGTGAGTTTAAAGACAAAACCGAATAATTAAAGATAATTAAACGGCTTATTTGCATCAATATCCCGTGACGTTTATCTAATACTTTTGCTCTTAAACATTTTTTGCCACGCTTTTGGGGCGATCCCATACTTTTGTACAAAGTGTTTACGATAAATTTGCTCCGAACTAAAGCCTGCTTTTTCAGATACCTCAGTGATAGCCAAATTTGTTGATTCTAATAATTCCAAACTCTGGTTAAGACGCGCGTTGATTAGCCAAGTGTTAAAACTGATACCATTTGTGGATTTAAAGTTTCGGCTAAAGCTGCGAACACTCATCATACAATACTCGGCTGCGCTGTTTAACGTGTAATTATCCGAAATGTTTTCTAATATAACATCAATCAGCTTAGCAATTCTTTCATCGCTTGGTCTTTTTATTATTGGGTTTTCAATGTATTGATTTTGTCCCCCACTTCGCTCGGGAGATGAGACCATGACTCGCGCGATCTGATTAGCCACTTTAATCCCATAATAATGTTTTACTATATGAAGACAGCAGTCGATTGCAGCAGCACTCCCAGCAGATGTGATTACGTTACCTTCTGCAATATAAAGTGGGTTTATATCACAAGTTACTAAAGGAAATGCTTGGGCAAAATCATCTCCAAATTGCCAATGCGTTGTAGCTCGCTTACCGTTTAGTAAACCGCTATACCCGAGTGCATAGGCGCCGGTGCATAAACCAACAATGAGCTTATTGCTCTTGTAAGCTTCTATGAGTTGTTCCTTAAGGTTAGAGCTCGGTATTTTATTCGGGATCCAACTAGGCACAATTACAATATCTGAGCGCCCAATAATAGAAATATCACTCTTTATTTCGATACTTAAGCCGTTGGCTGAATTAACATGCTCACCTAATTCCGAACAAACTCGCACGTTAAATAGCTTTTTGTCATTTGATACAGCGTCTCTAAAAATTGCAATCGGCACTGAAAGATGAAACAAGCTAATACCTTCAAAAGCAACGATAGTGACTTCAATCATATGAATTTGGCCTGATAGTATAATATTTTGCCATTATAGCCATTTAGAGTGAAATGCGCATGACTATAATATGTACATTACATAATTTGATTGAGGGAAAACAATGCAAGTAGTGACAAAGTACCAACTAGTAGATGAAATATTAGAAGAGTACCGAAGTACAATAAAAGGTGACTTCAAAGGTTATAGAAACCACATAACTAGAATGCTAAATTTTTGCCATTACCTAATGCCTGATATTTCAGCAGAGGATAGTCAAAAACTTCAGATAGCTGCTGTTTTCCATGACATCGCGTTATGGACTCATAATAGAGTTGATTATCTTGTTCCCTCCTACCAGGAATGCCACCTTTGGTTGGAAAGTCAAGGTCTTAACGCTTGGAAAGAAGAGATTCAGGTTATTATCGACATGCATCATTTGATAACCGAGTACAAAGGACCTTATGCGAGACTGGCTGAAGTTTTTAGAAAAGCCGACCTAATCGATTTTTCTTTAGGGCTTGTTAAAAATGGAGTGAGTCGTTTGTTTATAAAACAGGTTAGAAATACCATTCCAAACTCAGGATTTCATAAAACGTTAATGCGTTTTACGTTCATGCAAATTGGGCGCAATCCACTTAAACCATTTCCAATGATGCGAATTCAAAATATTTACAAAGAGTAAATACTCAGGCAAAGATTTAACTATGCTTGATACACAATTTTAAACCGGAAAGTAGCATCTACTTTCTTTATCCTTTGGCTGGCCATAGCCGTCGACACCCACATCGACCGCGTATCAAACCGCACTAAGTTTGCTATGGGCAAAAATGTGGTTGAGGTTGAGAAAAAACTCGAAAAAGTAGTACCTGCCGAGTTAAAAGTAGATGTACACCACTGGTTGATTCTGCACGGCCGATACGTGTGTACCGCCCGTAAGCCTAAATGTGACTCATGTATCATTGAAGATTTGTGTGAGCTTAAGGATAAGACCGAATAATTGATAATGTCTTTGAGTGACCCAAAGACATATAAAAATAATTGGCTAGTATTAAATTAACAAAGCAGTAGTTGTGATAATTGCTTCCTGCCAAATATCGCAACTCTCTTCATAGGTCTTATTCAGATAACTCTTGTGCAGTATCAACAAAAATACCTTGAATATCTTTTGCTTCGCGTTCGGTTTGCCCACCATGTTTTAAAAACGCTGAGATAATCGCTTGAGTTTTTTCCTCTTTGGCTCGTTCTAAGAAATATCTTAGTTCTAATTCTGTGCCAACATCTTCATCAATGATAGAAGCAGCAATGATTTCTTTATACATAACGATATCACGTACTTCCCACCCACTAACTATCGATAACAGCTGCTTTAAAAACTCATCTATCTCACTTTTAGGTACGTACTGAGTAATGATACTTAGTTGCTCTGCTTGTTGCGGTGTAAAGTCTGCACCTGTTAGTAATGCTTGTAGTGCTTTTCCTTTACCTAGACGACGAGCAAATTGCACCGCACCTTGGCCTCCTGTTGGGATGTTGACATATAACTCTGGTTGAGCGAACGCAGAATTTTGTGTGCCATAAGATAGGTCACATGCCATAACAAATTCGTTACCGCCACCACGGGCGACACCGTCAACAACAGCAATTGAAAGTTGCTTCATTGCTTTAATATTAGTAATCATATGATTAAATTCTACAGATGCAGCTTGCCCTCCTTGAGTACCATTTATAACGTTAAGGTCTAGATGAGCAATGAAAAATGCCTCATGAAATGACTTGAATACTACGGCTTTAGTTTCGCGGTCATCCTTTAGCGATAAAATGAACTGATTTAGTTCGTTTATTAAATCAATGGTTAGAATATTAACAGGTGGGTTTGTTATTACTGCGGTTGCAACGCCAGCTTCTTTTGTAATGATCAATTTTTTCATGGTCTTGCCCTCTTTGCTTAAAAATACGTAACTCTATATTGGTCACGGCCTGTTTATGCAGGTAATGTAAAATTATTTTTGACATCCAAAAACAGACCTAAATGAACTATAATGTTTCCTAAATGGAATCAATGGGCAAATTTATGGATCTAGCTAGCAGACTATTACTATTATTAGAAGTTTCTGAGTTAGGCAGTTTTGCAAAGGTATCGGAATTACGAAACGTCAACAGTTCTGCTATTTCCAAGCAGATAGTAAAGCTTGAAAATGAGCTTGGGGTTCAATTACTGAACAGGACAACTCGCTCATTGTCATTAACTGCTGCTGGCAGTGAAATGGTTGGTCAATCAAAACAATTGAGAGACTTGCTAAGTAACTCTAAACGATTAGCTGAAAACTATCATAGTGAACCAAGAGGAGAACTTAAAATTTCCAGCTCAACTTTATTTGGCCGCCAATATGTACAAAAAGCTATATTAAAATTTCAAACCCTATATCCAGATGTTCGCGTTGAATTGTTACTTGAAGATCGAATGGTTGATATTGTCGGTGAAGGTTTTGATATAGGGTTTCGAATTGGTGAGCCGAAAGAATCAAACCTTATTGCTAAACAAATTGCCAGAAACAGGCTATTGATTGTCGCATCTCCTGAATTTTTACAGAAATATGGGACACCAAAAACAGTTCCTAAATTAGAAAGTCTACCTGCGGTAGTTTACTCTACTCAAGGACTAGTCATCGACAAATTTAAATATAAAGATAGTTCGGGAAATGATGTTCATTTTCAGCTAACCCCTACATATAAAGTGAATGAAGTTGAAATGCTGATCAATACCGCAATTGCGGGAAATATGCTGACGGTTACCACAGCTCAAATGATAGAGAACGAAATACTCGACGGTAAACTTATTCCTATAATGACGCACCTTAACTTAACCGATTACGGCACATTTTACGCAGTTTACCCTCATCGCAATGCTCCAATGAAAACTAAACTATTTATACAAACACTCAAAGAGGTAATTGGAGAAAAGCTACCCATTTGGGAATCCCGTATTCCTGATTTCAACAAAATGTATGGCCATAATCTCTAAGCCTGCTTCACGCCCTGAGGCACTCAACAAGCTTTTTCTACCACTAAAAGAGGAGAACCTTTCTCTTTTAGTGCTTTTAAATATTTTGATTCATCATAAGCTTTTCCTTTTTTCCAGCACCTAAATAAGATCCTTACCCATTTATATGCCAACGCTCTTATTGCTGATTGGTGTGAATTACCTTTCGCTTTTTGCTGTGCGTAATAAATGCCCGCCCAATAAGATTGCCCTACGCTTTTGGAAGCCCACTCTATAAAGCTCTGACGGACAAATTTAGAACATTGCCAGCGCCAATGTACCCAGCTCTTTTGACCACTACGCTCTGTAACTGGCGATAACCCTGCATAATTTTGTATTTCTTGTGCGCTACTAAAACGAGATTTATCTTCCCCTAAAGCAGCTAAAAGCCTAGGAGCAAGGCAAGGGCCTGTGCCGGGAAGTGAAGCAAATATTGAAGCGTCATCCATACTGGTAAAAATTGAGTTTATTTGTGAGTCATACTCTCGAATATTGTTAATTAATACCAACAGCTGTTTAGCCAATGCGATGACAAACGTTTGATAAGGTATAATTAAAGATTCGTCGTTAGTAAGAGGAATTGCCTCTTTTATAGATGCAATGCGTTCTGGGGTCTTCTTAACAGTGGGCCCTCCTCTGGAGTTTAATAGTTTGGCAACTGTATTTGTTCTAACGCGTTTCAATTCATTTAAGTTTGGGAATTTAATTAGAAAATTACAAAATAGCTCTGTATCTCTGTGTGAAAACCACTCTAAGGGCTGTGTATAATATTGCTTTAGAGCATTAATGATTCGGTTCGCATGCCTACGTTTGTCGTCTACAAGTAATCGACGTTGTTCGACAAGAAGGGCTAATATTCTTGTTTTCTCGCTGCTTGGTTTTAGGGGGGTAATCTTCTTTGGATAATTGAGCATCATATCTAATGCTAATTCAGCGTCTGAAGGATCATCTTTTGAACCGCTGGGAAACATAGCTTGTCTGTATCGAGCAAGGGTTAATCCATGAATAGGATAAACTGTAACAAAGCTATATTTTTGCAAGGCGTATACTATGGGTCCTTTATTTAACTCAACTGCAACAGCAATATTGCCTTTTACTTTTTCATGTAATGCCTCAACCCAATCATGAATTGATTCAGGTGAGTGAGAAATTACGCTGAACGCCCGAGACTCTTCGTCTTTAACCTGCACACAAATATCATGTTTTTTATCAGCCCAATCAAGGCCAATATATGCAGAAAAGTTATCATTTTTAGTATTCATGCCAAATCTCCGATTATTGAAATTTGTTATGCATTATTTACTCTTCGAAAGAAATATAGACAGCGTTTTTAAGGCAAGCCCTGAGTATTCGTTTTGAGTAAAGTAACTCAATACTTCGAAAGAAAAGCGGTGATCATTAAATGATGTTGGCACAATATTCGTAAGTAAAGAGCACATAACCTCAACAATTCAAAGTATAGATTATTAAGGTTCAAAGACTATAATTGGCACAACTAAGAAGACTAATAATATCTACCTTTGTTATCTTTTGGCTGGCCGACAATAGCAGTAGACACTCACATCGATCGTGTATCAAATCGTACCAAGTTCGCTATGGGCAAAAATGTGGTTGAGGTTGAGAAAAAACTCGAAAAAGTAGTACCTGCCGAGTTAAAAGTAGATGTACACCACTGGTTGATTCTGCACGGCCGATACGTGTGTACCGCCCGTAAGCCTAAATGTGACTCATGTATCATTGAAGATTGATGTGAATTTAAAGATAAAACTGACTAGCCTAGAGCAAATAATGTTAATCAATAAAAACAAATAACCAGAATAAAATTTTGCACTCATCACAGCCATTGAAATTTTGCTATTGAACCTTCTATGATACACGCTTACAGTCAGTGGTGAGCGTTATGGCTTTCAATTTAACTTTTCCTACCTTACTACTTATTTAATCGATTAAAAACAAATCATTCACGCTATAACTACTTTGTTTCGACCAGAGTTTTTAGCTTCATATAGAGCAACATCAGCTCTTTTAATTACTGACTCATAGTCTTTATCGCCAGGCGATATTTCCCCGCCCCCAATACTCATTGTTACCCTTATTTTCTGAGTGCCATGCTGGACAATACTCTTTTCAACAGCTAATCGAACTCTTTGAGCAACAATAAACGCGTCTGACTTCTCTGTATTGGGAAGTAAGGCAATAAATTCTTCGCCACCATAACGGGCTAAAAAATCAATGTCTCTTAAAGACTCTTTTAAAGTGCAGGCTAAGCTTTTTAATAATGCATCACCGCCATCGTGACCGTAACTGTCATTCACCTTTTTAAAAAAGTCTATGTCGAGCATAAGGATACAAAAAGAAACCTTATCTCTCTGAAACATATCAAAAGTTCTCTTCATTACCTCATTGAAGTACCTTCTATTGTTAATCCCTGTTAATTCATCATTAATAGCAAGTTCATTTAATTTTTTAGTGAATAATACTTTTTCGGTAGTATTAATTGCTATCCATAAAACAGCCCTCAGATCAGACTTATACTGCTTTAGTGGGAATATTCTCCCTTGATAAAACTGATTGCTACAAAATTCAGGTGAAAGATACTTCTTTTCTACTTCATAATCTATACAGATTAGGGATTCATCTTCAATCGCCTTATTTATTGTATGTAAACATTTGTCAGCAACCTCTAATGGAAGTGTATCGTGCAAGTATTGGCTTTCTCTAACATTGGGGAAGCAATTAACTTTATGTGAACTACCGCCAAGTACACTAAGAATTAAACCGTTTTGGTTGATGACAAAGATGGGGTCAGGCAATGCATCGAAAAAGATGGTTAATACTTCTTTAAAATAGTCAGAAGTAAAATCTTCAGTGTATTGAGTATCTTTCATTCGACCTCTCCAAGTTGTGTACAATTAATTAAATCTCTTTCATATGCTCGGTTGTTAATTGAGCTGCATGGTGAAGTGGTCAACTAATTTTGGCCACAGTTTTAGAATCTTGGTATCTAACCTCAGATTCATTTGGCGCTAAACCAGCATTATAATGATGTGGCCTAACGTTGTTGTAATATCCGTTGATATAATCACTCACACTATATTTAGCATCTTTAAAGTTTTCATATCCAACCTTCGGCATGCATTCCGTTTTAAAGCTTCTAAAAAATCGCTCCACTGGCGCATTATCCCAACAGTTTCCGCGCCGACTCATGCTTTGTGTGATTTTATGGCGCCATAAACGTTGGCGGTACTTCAAGCTTGTATAATGGCTTCCTTGGTCTGAGTGAAACATCAATCCACTTGTCCTGCCTCTGCTTTCATACGCGAGTTCAAGCGCTTTTAGCGTTAAGTTAGTATCTGGCGACAACGACATCGCCCAACCCACAACTTTACGCGCAAATAAATCAATAACGACCGCTAAATAAGCCCAGCGATTGCCTGTCCAAATATACGTCACATCACCGCACCACGTAGTATTCGGTTCAACAACATCAAATTGCCGATCTAGCAAATTTGGGCTTTCAAGATGCTCATTACCACCCCGTTTATATTGATGTTGTGGTACTTGGCAGCTCTCTAGTTTAGTTTAACCATCAGCTTAGCGGCGCGATAACGGCTTAATTCAAAATCGTTATTCGTATCTATTACCGCGATTGTTCGCGCCCCAGCTGGACCGCCGCTCATTCTATGTATGGCTTTCACTTCGGCTTCTAACTTTATTTGCTCTGGTGTCGGTGTTGTATCCCGTATAGTCCAATATTTATAGCTGCTGCGATGCACATTGAATACGCGACACAACACGCTAATTGGATAACGCTCTCGTTGATTTAATTTCTCAATTAACGAGAATTGTTCAGGGAGTCGGACATCAAGAGAGCGGTAGCCTTTTTTAATATATCCTTTTCTAATTCGATGCGCTGGATTTGCTTTTTAAGTTCTCGAATTTCAATTTGTTCGGGCGTCATTGGTGACGCTGCTAGTGACTGACCTCTTCGTTCTTGCTTTAATTGAGTAACCCATTTACTTACGGTTGATTTACCAACACTCATCGCTTTGGCTGCTTCTTTTTGTGTATATCCTTGATCCACAACAAGCTCAGCTGTTTCTAATTTGATTGCCGCGGAATACGTCGCACGTTTTAATTTCGTCATCTTTTCACCCAAATCTGTATGCAAATAGCATAAAATTTCTTTCTTAATGGGTGGCCAAATTAACTATGCCACTACATGAATAAGACTATATAAGTCAAAAATAGTTTTGCCACAAAGACATAATTCGATTTCAATTGATTTAAAACGCGATTATTTACCTTTATATTTTAAAGCGCTTAGCAACTTTTAGCAGCTCTATTGACATGTTGCCTGCTTGCTGCATGGCTTTATCCGTTTCCTTAGCACCTTGAGAATTTTGCTCACCCATATGGGAAATCTCATTTGCATTTTTAGCAACTTCTCCTGATACTTCAATTTGTTGCTTTGCCGAGTTAGCAATTTGCTTACTCATTGAGTTTATATCTCTTACAGCGCTGACAATTAGATTTATTGTAGCTGCTGCGGTTTGTGTTTGCTCTACGACTCCCTGTGATTGCTCACAACTTTGATTCATAACAGCAACAGCCCGTTTTGAGCCTACTTGTAGTTTTTCAATAATAGCTTTTATAGATTCTGTTGATTCTTGTGTTCGGCCAGCAAGTGTGCGTACTTCATCCGCAACCACAGCAAAACCACGACCTTGATCGCCTGCTCGAGCGGCTTCAATAGCAGCATTAAGAGCTAATAAATTAGTTTGCTCTGCAATACTGCTAATAACTTCTAGCACGGTATTAATGTTATCGCTATCTTGCTCTACGTCACTAATCACTTGGGTCGCTTCATCAATTCGTTTTGCTAATAGCATGATCTCATCGGTTGCAATCTGCAAAACCTGTTGACTGTCAGTCGCCTGCTCATTCGCTTTCTTAGCCAACTGGGTGGCTGTTTGAGTATTGCTAGCAATTTTCACTGCATTGGCATTCATTTCGGTTGCCGCTGTCGCAACCTGCTCAGTTTGTGTTTGCTGAGCTAGCATATTTGTACTGGTTTGGCTTACAGTCACTAAAACTTGCTCAACATTGGTGTTTAACAGCTCAGCAGAATCTTGAATCGCATGAGCAATTAGTTTAATTTCGTCGCGCATCTTGTTAATGCTTTTATTAATTTCTTCGCGGCCTTCTATTTCAACGGTTAAATCACCATCGGCCATACTTTGTAATCGACTGGCAATCAACAACATACGTTCACGGGTAGCTGAGGATATTAGCCAACTAAGAAAAATGACGAGAGCGATAGCGACTAGCACAACGACTATCTGTGTGATTTCAGCGTTCTTTTCATGCTCTAATGCAAGTATTGCTGCTTGCTCTGTAAAGTTTTCTATCTCAATCAATAGCTCTTCTAATGCTTGGTCGAGGTTATCTTCTTCCTCCACAATCTTATCAGCTTTTAATACTGCTTCGTGCAAATTACCTTGTCTAAGTAATTGAAAAACTTCTTCACCATGAGCGTTATAAACTTTGTGTTCTTGTCCAATTTTTTTCAGCTGTGATAATATGCTCCGAAACTGAACGTCAACTGACACATCATGCTCTTGGTTTAATACTTGATTTATGAAAATAAGCGATTTTTCAATTTCATCGTCTACTTGGTGAGACAATGTTTCAAACTTAGTAACCTCTTTTTTCAACAAAGGAATGACATGCGGCTCACGATCTTTAATTTCGCCATAACGTAAAGCCCTTTCAAAGTGAATCGCTTGTTCGAGTTGATGGGTGGTGATCTTGGTGAGCATTTTGGTCAGAGGAATATCTTGTTTGGCAATTGAGTCCAACTCTTTACCTATACTCCACAGTGATTTCAAGCCGGTAATAGATGACACTAACAATATTGCTAACATCACGCCCGCCAAAATCATAAACCGACCACGAATAGATAATTGTGAAATAAACTTCTTCATCGATTAACTCTCAGCCCAAATCATCTTAATTGGATGATTATTATATTTTTGATTAACTTCAGTATAAGATATTATTGTTGCAAGTGAAGTAATAACTTCCCTCTTGATACTCATAAAATCAGCTCACACATGAGCGCCAAACAATAAAGGGACGATGTCCATTCAAAACTGATGTCCGCCGATGAGTCGTTTTATTATGGAATACGAAGACGCCTAGAAAGATATTAAATTAAATAGTAGTTACACTGAATCTGTTACAAGGCCAGAAAAAGTAATGCCAAACGATAAAACTGTGGCCAAGTTAACTTAGCCACGATATACAAGCTGCCTATTTCTTTAGAAAAGTATAATCTCGATATTTAAGGTATTGTTTATTGTCCGAAGAGGACATAAATACGATAGATTCATGATAATTAGGTGTAAACATAGCGGTTATTTGATTTGGGCTATCACCTTTATAGAGTCGGCTCGACATCGCCCCCCAAGATATTGTATGACCTGTGACGTTACTTTTCTCCACCGTGATAGTGCCTAATGTGTCATGAATAAAAGTTCCTAAATAATCAGATGAAATTGTTGCATTTACCTCAGGGCTTTTGCCTTTTTTGGTTGCAAAAAACTTACTCGTGTTTTTCTTAACGAATGCCTCATTTCGCTCATACAGTCCTGTAATCTCTTCGTTAGGTTTATCAAGAGCAATCGCATACCCCATACTCTCTATTGCATATGCCAAATCCCCTCCCCACTTATCTTGGTTACTCAGTACAACAACCCCTATTTTTTTGTCAGGCATAAACGACATATATGTACTGGCACCAAAAAAACCACCGCGATGTTCAAGGAGCTTTTCATCAAAAAGCGTTCGAATCTGCCACCCCCAACCATAGGCTCGTTGACGGCCTCTGTCTTTATAATCAATCAATTTTTGCTGGGATTTACCTATGACATGATTAGGCAACACTTGTTCGCCATCGAGTTTACCTTGATTTACCTGTGTGATTAAAAAGCGAGCAAGGTCTTTAGCCGTAGAGATCATACCGCCTGCGGCGTGCATTGTTTTATCCGTTTTTTGCAAATATACGCGCTGCTCTGGATCAACAGACTTTACAGAATATCCATGCGCATAATCCCAGTCGTTTTTATCAATATCACTCATTCTGGCCGAAGTGTGTGACATATCTAACGGTTTAAAGATTGATTCGTTTAGCCCTAGTTGCCATAAAGTATTTAAGTTTTTGTCAGACCAATAGCTCAAAATATTGTATCCCACATTGGTATATCGATACTCCCCCAATGGGGCATTTTCATTAACGTATGAATGTTCGAGTATCTTTGCCAATACATTGTCGTCATATTGACCTGTATATGCAGTTGCTTGGATCAGTGGCCAACTGTCGACACCACTGGTATGAGACAGTAAATCCTGGACGGTCACTTTATTCGCTTGTAAAGCGGGTTTAAATTCAATTTCAGCCAAAAGTTTTGCTAAAGGCCATTGTGTATCAACTTTACCTTGTTCTTCTTTAAGCAGCATATATAGCGAATAAAAAGGTTTTGTCATTGACGCTATATAAAACACGGTATCGCTGTGAACTTTCTTTTTATTCTCTATGTCTGAATAACCAAAATAACCTTCATAAACAATTTTTTGGTCTTTAATAATTGCTATCGCCGTGCCTGAAGGGAGCTGTATTAACTTTTTATTATTGGAGACATAATCATCGATCATTGAATAATCAGAAGCGCTCGCTACTTGCGCGAACAATAAGCTCAATAAGGTAATAAATATTTTATTCACCACGTATATCCTTTTTAGGTAATGAGTTAGATGCCATATCGTTTTTTAAGGTTGTGAAAGACGAAGTTTTCTTCACTCAACGGGTGTAAGTGTTCCGTATTTTTCAACGTCAATTTAGCCCGTTCCAGGTCATTGTCTTTTAGCTGAGCTTTCAGTTCAGTGAGCACTTGCCCATATAAAACATAGTTGTGTACGATTGAATTCATCAATGCGCTCTGACTGCGAAAAGCTTGTATTACTCTAAAATTATTCTGCGCCAACATCGCAGTGGAGAATTCAAAACCATCAATACAAATAGTGAAAGATACATCGGTAGATTTTTTATGAATATCCGAACCGTGGCGCCTCAACGTAACATGAACCCCTGTTAATTCAATTTCTTCATAAGCTTTTATCCTAACTTCAACACCTCGGTTAGCAGCTTCAACTAATGCAGATGCAAATAATGATATGGCATCAGGTTCGATGTCAGCTAAAACTAGTTTATTGGCATTTTTAATTAAGCTTAATGCGTGGTCTATTACTTGTGCGCTGTTGTCAACTTGATAAACTTGCTCGTCTGTATCATGCCTTTCTACCAACTTTAGTTTTTCGCTTAAGTCACTTAACCCCTGTTCAAACTGTTTCTTTTGGCTACTAAGCAGCTCTTTCCAATGTATTGCGTTAAATGATTTACTTGCTCCTTGCGACGCAACTACGCCCCCCTTCTGACTCAGGGTATCTAATGCTTTATATACGTTGGCAGCAGGCTTGTTAATCCCCTTCGCAATAGAATACCCAGTACTTAGACCATGACGTAATAAATAACAGTAAATGTCACTTTCAAGCAGAGTAAAGCCCAGTATTTTAAAGTTTTCAGCAATGTTTTTTAAATCATTCATACTTATTAGTAGTAAGTGCAACTAATACAATACTGCTACACATGATTGCGTTTTGCAAACCTTTTTATCTTTGCTTAGGGGCAACCTTATGAGATTGACGCTAAAGTCTTAATCGCCTTAGCTTGTTTTGTAGTGGCATAGTTAATTTGGCCACCCATTAAGAACGAAATGGCAAGCACCATCAGCTTTACCAATGATTCCCGAGCAGATTGAAATTCATGAACTTAAAAAATAAATCCAATGCATTGAATTAAATAAGGATATATTAAAAAAGGCTACCATTCTCTTGATGTCCGACTCCCTAAACAATGCTCGTTAATTGAGAAATTAAATCAACGAGGTGGTAATGAACATCTTGAAATCCCATATTTGCATGATAGGCAGGTGATGTTGTTGAGCCGAATACTGTATGAAGCCGTGATGTAACGTATATTTGGACAGGCAATCGCTGGGCTTATTTAGCGGTCGTTATTGATCTATTTGCACGTAAAGTCGTTGGCTGGGCAATGTCGTTGTCGCCAGATACTAACTGAATGCTAAAAACGCTTGAAGTACCGCCAACGTTTATGGCGCTATAAAATCACACAAAGTATGAGCAGACGCGGAAATTGTTGGGATAATGCGCCATCTTTAGAAGCTTTAAAACGAAGTGGATACCAAAGGTTGAATATGAGAACTTTACAGACGCTAAATATAGTGTGAGTGATGCATCAATGGATATCACAATAATGTTAGACCACATCATTATAATAGAGGTTTAGCACCAAATGAATCTGAGGTTAGATACCAAGATTCTAAAACTGTGGCCAAAATTAGTTGACCACTTCATAGCACTAATAAGCCTGAGAAAATGTTATGGAAGTGAAACGAGCTATTTTCAGTCGCACCTAAACACTTATTTTCAATTATTTATCTCATTAATCAGTGGCAACTACGATGCCAGAAAGCAAAATAGAGGCTCTGGCATGCTTGAAAAAAAGTGTGAGTTAAGGTGGCCTTTCTGGTTATTTTTATGCATAAGAAATAAAACAGCTAAAGCTTTATCAGCAATTCAGACACCACCTTAACACGTTAATTCATTTTACTTTTGTTGTAATATTTCAACCATTTTTTGCGCTACCAATGATGAAGATAGATGGTTTTGACCGGTAACTATACGCCCATCAACTTCAACATGGGCCTTATTTCTAGCGGAAAATAAAAACTGCCCTCCTCTGTTTTCAATGGTTTTTTGAATCAAAAAAGGAAACTCTTTAAAGTAGGCTCGAGACTGGTTTTCATAAGAGTCAGGGTAACCAGAAATACGCTTACCTGAGACTAAATATTTTCCATCTTTTGTTTTTAAATTAACAATGCCTGCTGTTCCATGACAAACCGACGAAACTATTCCTTGGTTTTCTTCATAGATAGTCATTGTTAAATTTTGTATTTCTATATTGTCAGCAACACCATACATGGCATTCCCCCCGCCAACATAGTGGACGGCTAAATACTGAGCTGGGTCAATTTTACTTGGCTGCTTAGTATGTCTAATTGCGTGCATAAAATCAGGGTTATATAAGTATTCTTTATGAATTGCCTCTGATGTATTTATATAGGCCAGAGGGATCGCCCCCCCTTTTGGGCTAACAAAATCGACGGTGTACCCTGCTTTTTTGAAGGTATCGTATGCTTTTACTATTTCAGAAAAACTCACCCCTGTTGGCAATGTTGAGTCGCCATGGAAATGTGCATTGGAAACAATAAATAATATTCTTTTACCATTATTATTAGCATGTTCACTCGTCGCTGTTTTACTGATGACCTTCCAGTCACCTGAAAGTCTTTTTAATAAAAACAAATCAATATAACGTATGGATTTCTCTGGTATCAAAATCTCAGCCTTGGCTGTAGCGATATCGCCCTCAACATCAATGGAGATTATTTCACCAAGACGCATACTCATTAGGGCTAACAAGCCACATCTCTTGATTTTCTTTGCTGAGTAATAATTGCGCATCCTTTGCAAAAGCACGCTCAATCAAATCAGGTTCATTGTAGGATGTTCCTGTTATATAGTTTTCTAATGTCTGTATGATTTCTCTATGATTGCCTTCATTAGGCTTTCCTACCACAGCAAAACTCAACACGGTAATATATAGCAATAGTAAATATTTCATAGTTTTTCCTCTTTAATTAACTGTTCTTCAAGTTAAAGGAAAAATCATAAAAAACATTAATATAGAATAACTTAGTAATACGGAATTATAATTCCGAAAGAACTATATCGATTTATACTGTTTTCTATACTGTGCTGGCGTCATATTTTCGAATTGTTTAAATGATGCATAAAAAGTTGATTGGGAGTTATAGCCCGATGCCTCGGAGATTAATTCAATCGTCATATTTGGCTTTTGTATTAGCAATCTTTTCGCTTCTTGAATGCGAAGCTCGTTCACATATAAAGAAAACGATTTAGCTAAGTTATCATTTAACAACTGCGACAACTGAGGTACAGAGACCTGTAATTTTTTAGCCAGCACAGGTAAAGATAAATTAGCATTTTTGTAGAGCTGCTCCGTGAGCATTAAATCATTCAAACGCCGTTCTAATGTGGCTGCAATGTCTGGCGCAATTTTTTTATTCGCATACGCCTGTTCAGTCGGTTTTTTGCTTTTATTTGACATGAGCCAAAGTGTAACTGATACATACAACACAAGTGAAAATGACAAAGCCCCTGCAATGTATGATGTATAGGACGCAGTAAAGTAAGCAACCCAAATAAAAGTAGTGCCAGCAAATACATTGATACACAGTAATTCATCTTTTGAATATCGAGTGTTATCGCCAACTAAAACAAATAGTGTAGGAAAAAACTGAATTGCCGCAGCCACTAAATATATCGCCCACGTTATATTAATAACTCGGTATAACGAACCCCATAGCTCAATATTCGATTGATAAGGGTACAAAATACCAACACCAACAACCAAAGTGACCAAAAAAGTCAGGTGTATTTTCCAATTTAACTTTAACATCTCCAATTTAGACACTTGGCTAACAACATAAAAATAAAGAAGTGGCCCAATCAAAAAGCATGCCGATAAACCTAGTTGTAAAAACTGCTTACCTAGAGATGGATCAAAGTAAAACCATATTGATTTTGAAACACGTAAGCTTATGACTAACATTAACACAGCCAATAAACGACGTTGGATTGTGGCGGGCGCGGAAAAGAGTAAATAGGTAGTCAATAGCAGTCCATTAAAAGCACCCAATGCACTAAAGAAAAAAAGTATTTGGCTATTCATTTGGCCCTATATTTATTGCCAACCGCTCTGTAAAGCCAGTCTACTTTGCATACGAGATGAAGTCTACACACCCCATTTTTTTACCAATTGACGACTCTGTTTTGAAAGCATCAATTTATAAATTTTAATACAATATAATGTTAGCAAACTAACTTACACTACAAATAATTTAACATTGCGGTATTTATAGGCCTGGATGATTAGTTTCAGCCTTAACGTATTTAGCTATTTTAAATTTATTGAGCGTATCGTCATTGAGGCAATGAATATAGCCCGTATTCTTTTTACACAACATACAATAAAGAACCTTTTATTTGGTTTTAGATTCAAAGTTTAACCCTGTGTGAGCCTTTTACCTTTGCGGTAGTCATTAGGCGTACAGCTTTCCTGCTTTTTGAACACACGATTGAATGTTGCCAGTGATGAAAAGCCAGACTCCATACTGATCACCAAAATGGTCCAGCTTTTACTTTGTTCATCTGTCAGTAAATGTTTGGCATGTTTTAAGCGAAAATGATTTACATAATGATTAAAGTTGTCAAAGTCGGTCTTTTCTTTTAGTACTTTACTAACTTTATATTCTGGCACACGAAGAGTATTGGCAATGTCCATCATCTTAAGTTCAGCTTGAAGGTACTGCTTAGCGTCTTCCATCAATGATTGTATTGAAGCTAAAAGCGCATCATCCTCATCAATCCCGTCTACTTTGGCTGTAGAATTTATTGCCGACGCTATTCTATTTTGATGTTGAAGCCAAAGCACACACAGAACAGAGATCAAAACAGCCGAGGCCATAATACTTCTTAAAACAACAAATACGAGGTGATAAGTTTCGGGTGCCAATGGAATACTAGGCATGATGATTCTAGTACTCAATACCGCAACTAACATAGTGCTCGCCATTAACAGCTTTTGTGTTTGAACACTTTTACTACTTGATGAATAACTACGAATAATCTCCCAAAAAGCAAGTAATAATACACTAGGCGAAAGTAGTCGAAGCAGTTCAGCCAATGAACGTTTTAGCCATGTCAGGGTTTCCTGTTCAATCCATTGCAGTGTCACAAAAATGTCGATACTTCGACTCAATAGAATAAGCAAGGCAATTGTTCCGGCTAAAACATAATGAGCCGTTGAGAGTGCTTTGCCTTTGCGAAATATACAACGAGTCAAAAGCCAAAATACATTACATGTGGCAAAGGTACCAAGGGCAATGAATTGCTGCTCTACTGACAAGTTTTTAAGTAGTAGATTACTGGCAGCGAGAAACAATAAAGACAGCGCTAAAATAGCAAAAAGATAGTGTTCAATGCGTCGAGGCTTAAACCAAAAAGAAGCTGCTATGCTCAGTAGAGAAATAACCAATAATAAAAAATGAGCAGACGTGATAAACATCATTAACCAATAAAAACCCTAAACTTGACCAACATAATATCGCTTTTCTATTAGGCTTCCTATCTCCCTTTATAAAAAATTGAAAAGGACATACGCAGTCGCCGTTTTATTCATTTTCCTATTATTTGCACTTTTTTTGTCAATTATTATCCTCAAATTCTGAATTTGATGAGTTTTAGCCGCATTAACAGTGAAGAATAGTGGTGTTTAAAAATGATTGAGAGATAAAAATGAAAGAAAAAGTACTAACACAACGAAACACTAATCAAACATTACTAGATACATATCCTCTTTTTATACGAAACTGGTTTTCGGGAGCAATTCAATGGTGGGTGGCCGCTGTGCTAATTGGACAGTGGATGTTTGGGCTTTATATTTTATTTCGCTTCACTATGCCCTGGTTGCTTGGTGATCTCGATGAGTCTCAATTTACAACAATGATCCGAGGATATAAAAATGGTGACGTATTCAATAATGGTGTCCTTTTGTTGCACATTATTCCTGTCATGTTAATTAGTCTAAGTGCAACCTTTCAATTAATCCCTTTTGTTCGAAATAGGCTTCCTAACTTTCATCGTTGGAACGGCAGATTATTTTTAGTTGTGGGTTTTTTTGGCGCAATCAGCGGGCTATACATGACTTGGGGGATTGGCAGTCGCTTGAGTGACTTAGGTGCTATTGGCGTGAGCTTAAATGGAATACTTATTCCTATTTTTGTTTATTACGCTTGGCGTACCGCGATCCAGAAAAACTTTAAGTTGCATCGTCGTTTAGCCGTTCATACATTTATATTAATCAATGGTGTTTGGAGTGTCCGCTTGTACTTAATGGCTTGGTTTATGGCCAACCCAGGTGGACTTGGTAATACAAGAACAATCGACGGACCCGCTGATATTGCCATTTCATTTGCCTCTTATCTACTGCCAATGGCTGTTGCTGAACTAGCTTTTTGGGCAGAAAGACGTAGAACACCAAAATCTATTTTGATTGGGGCAATTTTTCTAACATTAATGGCTATACTAACGACTTTTGGCGTTTTCGCTGCGAGTACGATGATGTGGCTTCCCCGTATTACGGCAGCTTTGTAAAACACTTTTCGAGGAGAATGCGCGCTATGTTGTTACACGATTTAGACTATTACTTAAGCATTTTTAATGTATTAATTTCACAAGAGTCAATCCTTTGGTTATGCTTCTGAGTAATATGTATTTTATTGCGATTATTCCTTATGTTACCTTTACTTCGAATCTTGTTAATTGAGCAAGACCCTACTACGTTACAGGCGCTCTCAACCAATTTGTCAAAAGTTATCCCTAATTTTGAGCGCGATGATATTCAAGTTGATATCATAGAGCGCCTCGAACTTAAGCAAGCTTTAGAGTCGGTAAAAGAAGATGGTGATATTCAAGCTGTTGTACTTAGCTGGGATGTTCACAACAGCGTTGGCGAACAAACTTATAGTCGGTTTATAGAACAGTTGAAAGCTATTCGTTTGGAGTTACCTGTGTATGTTATTGGTGACGATACTAATGGGCTTGAAATTGTAAACGAATCAGAGGAAATCGAGTCTTTCTTTTTTAAAGATGAAGTGATCTCAGACCCTGAAGCTATACTAGGTTATATGATCAACGACTTTGATGATCGCTCAGAAACGCCTTTTTGGACAGCGTACCGCCGTTATGTAGGTGAATCAAACGATTCATGGCACACACCTGGGCACAGCGGTGGCTCAAGCTTTAGAAACTCACCTTACATCAAAGATTTTTATCAATTTTATGGTCGAAATGTATTCGTTGGCGACTTGTCGGTATCGGTTGATTCGTTAGGGTCATTGTCAGACAGTACCAATACCATTGGTCGTGCCCAAGAATCAGCAGCGGCGACGTTTGAAGTTAAGCATACCTACTTCGTCACTAATGGGTCGTCTACTTCCAATAAAATCATCTTGCAGACACTGCTACGCAAAGGCGATAAAGTGATTATAGATCGCAATTGTCATAAATCTGTACACTATGGCATTTTGCAATCCGCCAGTTTTCCGGTTTATTTGTCGAGTGTGTTAAACCCTAAATATGGCATTTTTGCGCCACCTTCATTGGCCGATATTAAACAGACAATTGAACAAAATACAGATGCAAAACTACTGGTATTGACGGGCTGTACCTACGATGGCTTGCTAAGTGATTTAAAACAAGTCGTAGAGTTTGCACATCAACATAATATTAAAGTGTTTATAGACGAAGCGTGGTTTGCCTATTCATTATTTCACCCCAGTTTGCGCTATTATTCTGCTATTCATGCCGGCGCTGATTACATCACCCATTCTGCACATAAAGTAGTGTCAGCGTTTTCACAGGCATCGTATATCCATGTTAATGATCCGGATTTCGATGCTGATTTCTTTAGAGAGATATACAGTATTTACGCTAGTACATCGCCAAAATATCAGCTTATTGCGTCACTTGATGTATGCCAAAAGCAATTAGAAATGGAAGGCTATAAATTACTTAATGCTTTGTTGAACCATGTGGAAGAGTTTAAGCAGCAGATGACGTCGCTCAAAAATATAAACGTACTGGGGAAGCAAGATTTTATGAAAATATTCCCGCACTTTAGTGGTGATAACATGGGCCATGACCCTCTGAAAATTCTTATAGATATTAGCGAGCTACCTTATTCATTGAAGGATATTCATAAGTATTTATTGGATGAAATTGGACTCGAAATAGAGAAATACACGCACAGTACTATTTTGGTTTTACTGACGCTTGGCGGCACACGTTCGAAGATCATTCGGCTGTACAATGCATTGAAAAAGCTCGATAGCGGTAAAGTGAAACTTGCAACATCAGCGCGACGATCTCGTTTACCTGAAAATTTACCAGCGATAGACTTAGCGTGTATTCCAAGTGATGCGTTCTATGGCGAGCGTGAATCAGTGCCTATTAGCAAAAGCAACAACCGCATTTGTGCAGGCCTTGTTACCCCTTACCCGCCGGGTATCCCACTATTGGTTCCTGGACAACATATTACACAAGACCACATAGACTACCTAAAAGAGCTGGCAGGGCAAGGCTTGACAATTCAAGGGAGTTTTGACGGTGAGATTTATGTTTTAAAGGGAAAAGTAAATAAATAAAATCCGTTGCAATATGAGCAGCAATGGCAGAACCATTGCTGTTTTCAAGCTTACCGATATTTATGAGCGAAAAGTAAGCTAAAAAGTGATTATGCACGTAAGCTGTAGTAATAAAAATAAATGTGAAAGCTCATAATGTATAAAAATATTATTTTTTCGATTTCTGGGGCAATAGCCTTATCTTTTACTGCGCAAGTGTTCGCTGATGAGCGAGGAGATGTACGCGAACGTCTTGAGCCGAAAGGTTTTTTATATGGCTTGGGTTTAGGGATTAACCAAGAACTTTATAAAGGATACGACCGCAGAGTGATCCCCTTGCCTATATTAGGGTATCGAGGTGATAAACTCTCAGTTTTAGGCCCTTTTGTTAGCTATGATATATTACAACGGGATGGGATTAAGTTAGCCGTTCAAGCGTCACCTCGCTTCCAAGGTTTTGACAGCTCAGACAGTGATGTTTTTGTTGGAATGGACGAAAGAGATTTCTCATTTGATGCTGGTCTGGGAGTTAAATATGAGCGCGACGATTGGAATGTAGGTTTATCGTCTATGTTTGACGTACTCAATAAATCTAGTGGTTATGAACTAAAAGCATCACTTGGGCGTGCGTTTAAGAGCGGTCCTATTTTTTATGAGCCTACGATTTCTGTAAGCTATCTTGATGCTAACAATGTGAATTATTACTACGGCGTGAGAGATTATGAGGCAACAACCTTAAGACCGGCTTATACAGCCGACAGCGCAATAAACACCACAATCGGGTTTTCAGTCGCGACTCCAATATTCTTAGGTGGATTTACTCGTTTGAGTATTGATTATACTCTAAGCGATTCAAGCATCGTTGACAGCCCACTGGTTGATACTGACACCAGTTTGTCTCTTCGCTTATTGTACTCACGCTTTTTTTAAATACACAAGTAATTCCAACGTTACCAAAATTATACTTTTACTGCGCTTTGAGGTTTGAAGCTCCCTTAAAGCGCATGTGATTCCCTACTTTTTAACTCTACGATTCACTGTGTTTGATTATCTTTTTGATAGCATCCATTGCCGGATCGTTTCCTAAAAAATAGTCCTTTGACGATAAGCCCACAGGTACATGAGGTGAAACCCAAATACGGTGGTCTTCAGCCTTAGACGCCTGGTGAAACTGAGAAGAAATAATCCCCCAAGTACCACTATAAGGTAATTTAACCCAACCAGCTTCACTTAAGGCATTTGGTCTTGAGCCACTGGGCTCACCCACCAAAATAGGGCGATTAAGACGGTTAATATCTAACAGTAAATTGTGAGCAGCAGAGAAAGTATTTCTACCTATGACAACAAATAGTTTCCCATCTGGTTTTATCGATTCAAATTGCATCAAGGTTTTTAGTATAGGTGGGTAAGTACTTCCATCACCACCAGCATTATGGCGTATGTCTAAAATAACGTTGTCAGATTTCAATAGCGAAATTTCATGTCTGAGCTCAAGATTAAAGCTTTCGAAAGATTGCGAACCTGCGTTATGTACGTAGTTATACTGAACATAAAGCGCAGATTGCTCAGGAATATGCTGATACCAATAAGTTTTTTTCACACGAAGATTATGCACTTCATCACTATTAGCCAGTGCTGGTAACTTAGGAAAACCATTAAAGTTCATTGCTCTGAGTTTTGGCGAAATAATGTGTTGTTCACCCTTTGTATTTTCAATTGTAATTGATATATCCTTGGCGCTATCAACAATATTTAAACCTTCAAGTACCTCTGCTAATCCCAAATAATGAGGCGCCAACCAAAGGTGCTGCATCTCATTGTCTCTTGCATTGACCTTTTTGGTTCTTTCAAGCGCCTCTTCAACTGCTGTATTGCCAATACTAACAACTTTACTCCCAACTAAATGTCGATACTCCTCGTCTGCGGCGACGATAAAGAGGCCATCACTAAAGAGGTAAAACTGTAATGGTAATTGATTAAAAGAGCCGCGCTTGGCATAAGCCGGTACAATGAAATTATGACCATTTCCGGTAGACGCCACTAATTTCATAAACTCGAATACGATTTGTTGGTCAGACAAGGTAGGAATTTTTTTATGAATAATCGCAACCATTGTTTCAAAGTTGTTTTCACTGATTGTGTGATACATATTGACGTGGAGTCGTTTTATTTCAGATACCAAAAACTGAAGATCAAATTGCCATGATTCTACTCTTGATAAATTGTTAGGAAGAAATACGCCTGATACCTCTTGAAACGCTTTTGAATTAGCTATTTTTTTAAAATGAATATTGTCGATTAAGTTTTTCCGATCATCATAACGAAAAGCTAAAGACTTGTTAATCCACGTAATGGCATTTTCCGCTTGCTCAAGCTCAGCATAAGCTTCTGCAATGTTGATCATGATATCATTCGATGGAGCAGACCCCGTTGGAATATCGGACAAAATAGTGCCTATTTTAAGTGTCTTTTTCAGTGCAACAATTGCTTTTTCCCATTCTTGTAATTGTAAATACGTCAGTCCTAGGATATACCAAGTGTCACCATCATCGGCGAACTGGTTTGTCAACGACTCAAGGATAGGTTGCGCTGCTTGCCAATCTTCTTGGCGCACTAACTCGTGTGCTTTTAGCCGATTCACATAGTATTGAACGGGGTCTTCTACCTTATTAAAAGCAGGTGATTGACCAATTGAATTATTGGTCATTTTACTCGATTTGTCGGATGCGAGTATATTGACCGAGCAGGAGAAAAACAAAGTGAAAATAGAAACTTTCATAAGGAGATGGCGATGCATAAAACTTCCTGTACTTAAAAATTAACGTCGAATGATAGGCAAATCATAGCCATTGAGGCCTAAATATCGTCCGAAATCAGGATTTAGTACGTTATTGAACGTATTTTTGCACTTCTACGCGGCGGTTATAGACGTTTAGTTATCACGAATAAACTGGGAAGGCGTCTTTCCTAGCTCTTTTTTAAAAACCGCATTAAAGGTCGATTTTGAGTTAAAACCTGATGCCAAAGCAATATCCAGTAAAGAAGCGTTTCTACTCTCTCCTGCGAGTAACTTTTTCTTCACATCCATTATTCTTAAACTATTTATATAATCACAAAAATTACGATTACACCCTAAATTAACGGCCCATGAAATATCTTTCACACTGATTCCCGTAAGCTGAGACACATCCGTCACTGTTAATCTCGGCTTCTTGAACATTGCATTGTGTAAAATATGACTTTCAATACTCGCGAAAATACTCTGTGCTAAAGCATGCTCTTTTTGTTTATCGCCTGAGTCTTCATGCTCGACTAACGTCTCGTAGGATGTCATACCATCAAATAATTGAGGCCGCCTAATAATTTTAAAGCCTAGATAACAAGACAAACTCATGAAGATAACTTCATTAATTAAATACCAAAGCATTGCAATAAGGTCTGATGTAAGAGTTTGCAGGTTCATTCTAATAAGATCTGTCACTATCACAAATGCGAATATAAATAATGCTTTTAACAACCAATTTAATTTATACCGATCGGCATCTGAGCTTACTGCATTTGCCGTGTTGTGATACCGAGTAATAATACGAAATGAAAGTGCTAAATAGAGTAATTGACTTAATGTACCAAAGGCAACAATAAGCTGAGTGTATTGAGTAAAAGGAAGCGTAACAAGAGCCGCAACAAAGTGAGCACTTTTTTGCTTTGGTGTCATTGCAACATCATTGACTAACGATCGAATAAAGAAATACAGCATGGGCCCAATGACTAAGGTAAATACGGGGGTAACTAAGTAATATTGTGTTGTCGTATTTGTTCCTTCTAATACGTTCATGACGCTCAGCATTGCTTGGAAAATAAAGAAAAAAGCCAAACTACGATACCGCTCTTTATCCCAAATAAGTAATGCAACAAAGCTTACTTGGCATGCAAAAACGATTTGTACAATATGGACTGGGAACAACTCTAAAGTGTGCAAAATCATAAATTAGTAAACACCAGCAGAAGAAACTTAACTTATAAAAAGTAGGCTTAATATCTTAAACTAAAAATTTATACTAACAATCTATTTGTCTTGTTACGTTTTTTAACTAAGTCTAATACCTTACTGATATCACTCATTTAAATTCTCAGTGGGAAGCGCGATAGAGCGTTTGCCACATTCAAAGTGTGATCCCATCAGATATATAAAATAAGTTATCTGTAAACTCTGTTCGCGTTATTTCCTGTATGCTAATTCAGGCATTCAAAAGGTAGCATTGGGCCAACTAGAATGTTATTAACCTTTAACACAGTTCCTACCAGAGTTTTTAGCGAGGTATAACATTTCATCACACCTTGCCATAATGCTATCAAGATCATCTGTTTCTGATAATTCTGCCACACCAAAGCTACACATTACTTTTTTAAGTGGCAGTATTTGTTCATGCTCTATCGCAACCCTAACCCTTTCAGTCACTAACAACCCCTCTTTAAGTGTTGTTTGAGGAAATAGAATACCAAACTCCTCACCTCCAAGACGCCCAACTAAATCAACATCAACTCTTAAAAGGGCTGCTGTCGTTTCACTAACTCGTCTTATTACATCATCCCCTTTTTGATGGCCAAATGTATCGTTAACAGATTTAAAATGGTCAATATCAAACATACAAATTGTTAAAGCACTTCCATATCGCTTAGCCCGATTAATTTCAGATTGCGCCCGTTTCACGAAATGTCGACGATTAGAAATCCCCGTTAATGCATCTTGATTTGCTATTTTTCTAAATTGCTCCTGTAATGCTCGCGTTTTTTGGATCTCTTTTTCCAGTGATAATGAAATAAGCTCTTCGCGTGCTAAAGCTGACTCTGCAGCTTTGATTTGCCTATCCAGCTTAAAATTAACAAATTCGAGCTCTTTTTGTTTATCCGCTAATTTTTGTTCATCATTTTTTCGCTCAGTAATATCTATTTCTATGGCCATGTATTGCATTACATTGCCATCCTCATCAAAACGGGGAAATATACTTAAAAATATCCAATAAGGATCCCCTTTTTTTGAATAGTTTAAAATTTCAACTGACACTGCTTCCTTATTTTTTATTGCCTGTCGTAGCTTTATGATGGCGTCAGGGTCTGTATCTGGCCCTTGTAATATCGAACCTGGCTTGACACCGATAAGTTCGCTTTTTTTAAATCCTGTAATTTTTTCAAACGCGTGATTGGCCCAAACTATAATTCCTTTTTCATTCGTTATTACTATGCCTTCTATCGTTTCATTAACAAGATATTGCCACCATTCTTTTTTCTCCATCGCATTAAGTTGATCGGATATATCTTGAATTGTGCCAAATAGCGCTATTTGCTTGCCTGCTTTTTCAAGGATCCGCCCTTTAGCTTGAATATATTTGGTATTTCCTTGCTGTGTCACTATCCTAGCTTTAAATTCATATTCATTGCCTGAGCGAATGCATTGTTCAACCACGTGTTCAACACGCTGTACATCATCCGGATGGTATTGATTTAGCGCGAAGCTTAACGAAGGTGTTAACTCTCCCGGCTCTAGATCATGAATTCTATATGTTTCATCCGACCAAACTAATTCATTATCAATCAAATCAACGCGCCAATAGCCGATATTTGCTACTTCACTGGCCGTTTCAAGTAATAATCTTGATTCTTCTTCTCTGTGCAAACTTTTCTGTGCATAGGTAATATCTTGAACCAAACCAAATAAAGCGACAACATTTGCATCACAATCAACTTCTGGCTCACCTAAAAACTTAATATGCTTTTTTAAGCCATTATGTGACGAGATAATCGAGGTGAATTCAAAACACTGCTTATGCTCAATCGCTGAGTTTATATAGGTCTGGAATGTATTTTTGAAATCTAAGGGAAGCGCATCAACTATTATGCTTAAAGAAGGTTTACGTGTTTGTGGTAAATCAAATATACGAGATGCCTCAGCAGACCACACAACAGATTGAGACTGAATATCAAATCGCCAATGCCCAATCTTAGCCCAAGACTCTATCTTTTGATTGACTACGTGTTGCTCATACATAGGATATACCGAGCCTAAATGGCTTATGTTAAATCATTAATTTATACTAAACTAAGGTAATACTTATTTCTAGGCTGAGATAAAGTAATTCAATACTGATACGACATTAAACTTACTGTTAAGCCATTTAAAATATGAGTTTTTCTTTTGGCTTTGGTAAAGAGTGGTTGCATTGAGGGTTTACAAACAAAGTAACAGCGGTACTTATTAATCTATTGTGGGAAAATTGTATCTCTGCTTTTTCTGCACTCGATAGATGACTGAAACTATAGTTATCATAGACTGCCAAATCGACACGTTTTTTTCTGAGCAAATTAACACCTTGGTTGATAGTTTCTATATAGACAACACCTAAGCCTGCCTCACGAAACTGACTCACAAATAACGCATCGTCTTCTGTCCTTAATAAGGCGACTTTTAGCCCTGATAGTTCTTTTAGCGCATTCCATTTAAAGTCGGTGCTTTGTTTCAACCTCACCAATCCAATACTCACCTGTTGATCTGAGAGCAGTATTGATTGAAATTGCTTACCTTGCACTGGTGGATAAAAACTGTAGCACCATTGCCCATTTGATATTCGTCTAAAAGCTCGTTTTGGAGGTAATATTTCTGCTTTAAAGTTTTCATCAGGGTAAGCACGATGCAGTAATTCAAATGCAATCCCTCCCCTGCGCTCTTTTTCGCTGGTAAAGGGAGGGTATTCTATTGCTATCACATCCTTTGCATAAAGGGGCCATGATGAAATCAAACTGACAGTGAAAACAAATAATTGAATTTTTAAACCCATAAGAACGACTCTCTGACAAACTTGTTCATTCGTTTAATCTTAAAATTTACTCTACCACTAACAAGTGTAGTCAAATATTAGGGGTAACATAAATCATTGACTTCATTATTTTGCATGCTTGCGTTATTGAGGATATATGTAATATTAAATTATGACCTATACCATCATAAAGAGCTTTAATAACAATCATGAATCGATTATGTATAATCGTAATGTTAGCAATTTTCTCTAGCCAAAATGCATATGCGACGGAGCAATCTCAGGCACTCACATGGGGGTACGTCAATTTTGCGCCCTATCATTATAATGATAAAGGGAATGTCACGGGCTTTATAGCTGATCACATTAAATCCATTTTTAAAG
The DNA here is from genome assembly GCF_001469215.1 of Pseudoalteromonas sp. H105. Lineage (GTDB taxonomy): Bacteria > Pseudomonadota > Gammaproteobacteria > Enterobacterales > Alteromonadaceae > Pseudoalteromonas. The sequence goes on along the minus strand of NZ_LOFH01000001.1, from coordinate 84,816 downwards.
ATTCAAATTTATCGTTTTCAGCCGTCGAACTTCCTAATAAAAGAACAAAACTTTACATAGAAAATGGTAAAGTTGACTTTTCGACTGTCATTGAAAGCTTTATCTCTAACCCAAGTGATTTTTTGAAAAGTGATTTGCCTGTTTATCATATTATATTAGGGGCCGTTTGCTTAAAAGACACACATGAAATAAAACATATTGATGATCTAAAGAAGACAAGGCTTATTTTACTGTCTGGCTATACTTATGGTACTGACAAACAACTTGATGAAAAAAATGGATTTAATATAGAATTAAGTGCACAAAACCATGACAGTGCGATTTTGGCTCTTAAATACAAAAGAGCAGATTGTGTGTTAGGTTATAAATCCCCCACAGACGTTGAAAAAGAAAAGCACCCCAATCTGAATTTAACATTTTATAAAATTAATGAATTCCCTGTTTATTTATTTTTAAATAAAAAGGTCGTTAATGCGACTGTCATTATGGATACGATTAATCAACATATCAGTCCAACACATTCTCCTTTAGCGCAATGACTCCACAACAAAGGTGATAACCTAAAGCGTGTAATAAACTCGTTAGCTAATATGTTACTGTCAAAAAAAGTCCGTAGGCAAAGTATTCATGGTGAGACGTACAAGTAAAGAAGTCACAACACTCATGCGTATTGCGGCTGCCGTTGTGACTATTGTGAGTGTTTACTTTTTCGCACCATGGAAGTTTGCTCTTGTATTATATTTCCCCATTGCCAATATCTGTTGAACAACAGACAGCACAGGCCGTAGAGCAATTTGTGAATACCAATGGGAATGATACCGTATTATTGAACAAAATCATTTATAATCAGATTATTGATATTTTACGATTACAGAACACTATTTTTGGCAGTTAACTAGCGCCATAAATCAGTAAATATAAATCCACAGCTCTGTAATAGCCCAATTGAATAAAAAAGGATGCTTAAATGCGTTTATTACATACGATGCTTCGCGTCGCAGATCTAGAAAAGTCTATTGCGTTCTACACTGGCATTTTAGGCATGAAAGAGCTACGCCGTGCAGATAATGAGCAATACCGATACACACTAGCCTTTGTTGGCTATGGTGGTGAAAAAGATACAACCGTGCTAGAACTAACCTATAACTGGGATACTGATGGTTACGATTTAGGTAATGCATACGGTCACATCGCGATTGAGTTTGAAGATATCTACCAAGCATGTGACGCAATAAAAGCAGCTGGCGGAAATGTGAGTCGTGAACCGGGTCCTGTAAAAGGAGGGACAACTGAAATAGCCTTCGTAAAAGATCCTGATGGCTACTCAATTGAACTTATTCAGAAGAAAGATTACAGCGACCTATAAAAGCACAAAGGTGCATCTGGCCCCCCACCCTTTGTTGTACAAAAGTGAAGACGACCCTATTGAGCTATTATTTAAATAATAGCTCACCCTCAACATTATTAAATGCCAGTTTTTTTAGTTTTTCAAACCCTTCCGTTTGAAAAAAAGCAATGTGCTGTTGTTGCGTTACAAATACTGCCATACCCGTTGCCTGCACATTATTTTTTACCAAATCATCAAGGCCACGTAATAAATAACGCCCTAATCCTTCGCCTTGAAAGTGAGGATCAACCGCGATGAACGCTAAAAAGTAATAATTCCCTTGCTCTTTAAGTGCATTACGAATGGTTTGTTCTTTTTCTATTAACTGGTTTGTCTGTAAATAACCCGCACTTAGCATTAACTTTAAACGCCAATGCCAGTATCGCTGAGCTTGTAATTGGCTGTTTGATTCAAATACACACGCTACTGCTTTAAGCTTATCATTACGGTACAAACCTATGAGTGGCTGCTTTTCCTGCCAAAAAGAACTAAGCTCTTCTCGGATTAACGCACGTAACTTTTTTTCATAGGCTGGTAATTCATCTTCTGAATAACTGAGCATCTCCTTGAGTACTGGATCGTCATGGTACGCTTGATAAATTAAACTTGCTGCTATGCTTATATCTTCAGCTGCAATGTACTGCACGTTGTATACATCATTTTGCGTGGAGGTTGTCATAAGTCATCCTTACTGTACCAATTTCGTTAAATCGAACTCAATTTGGGGAGTGAAATGTGCTTTTCAATACCTACGTATATTTAGCTATCAAAGCAATGTAACTTTAGTAATAGTTACTTTGCTCGCATAAAACACGATCACTCTTTTCATCTCATTACGTTTGTCGTTTTTGATTATTTTTATATTGTAACTTATAGGTATATTCCTATCTGAACCAAAACGCAAATTCAGCGGGAGTTAAACTACGAACGTCCATCATAATAACCCATTAACGACTGAGGCATTCATAAGTACGACAAAACTGATGTTCCTACGTTATAAGCCAGCTTAATTTACCCAGCGATAAAATCATATTGATGTTTTTAATCCCGTGTCAGCGATATTGAGCACACGAGAGTAAATTGATACTATACACATGCGGTGCACTTCTGCGTCTCATACTATTCTAAGAGTCTTTTAATTACATGAATGCTGTTGTTCTAGATGCTATAAAAGCCCTTCTTGAAGAAGGCAAAACCCCCACAGTTGCTTTGACCAAAAATAGATTGTCTCAAACTGTTCCAATGCCAGTTATAATTGCTGCTGTTAGTCAATACAAGAATAACCCAGATTCAATTCACAGCCTTACAAAACAACCGGTTGAACAAAGCAAACACGCTGCGAATCACAACCAACTAGATCGCATAGAAGCTAAACTAGATACGTTGCTAACATTACTTAGCAAAAATTAATTGAGAAGATGTCATGTTTGTTGTTGATTTAACGTTTGACTGTTACCAAGATACGACCTTAGAAAATGCTGAACAAGCAATCATACGGTTAGTTAACGCGCTGCGTTTTAATGGCCAGATAATGGGAGAGGAATTCCCAACCGTACTCAAGGATGGCTTTTTTGTTACCCGTGTTATGTGCCCGACTGATGATGCTATGCATCCTTTAAATCACAGTCCATTTGTAAAGCACAGTATCGACAAGCTGCATGATGCCGGTTTATTAGCGCCTAAAGTAAAGGTGATAGGCCAAGACATTCATTCAAATGGCGCGGATAGCTGCCAAGCACCTTCATCTTATATTCTTTATACAACGTACGTGCATACCTGTAGTCCACTGTATTGTGGCGATGACTTTTTACCCGTACCGTTGTTTAATATCCCTGCTATTGCCAATGGTGACTATAAGACCCTCATTAAGTGGCAGGAAGATTGGCAAGCGTGCGACCAAATTCAGATTAATGGTGCAACTCGGTGTGAGTTCCCAGCACTGGATGAAATATCAAATATCGAAAGCGATTTGTCTCGCCGTGGCAAAGATATCGCTAAACGGATTAAATTTTTAACTAAAAAGCCCGTTTATTACTACCTATACCGAGTGGGTGGGAAAGATAAAGCGTCTGAGCTATCACGTAAGTGCCCAAGTTGTGATGGTGATTGGAAACTACCCGAACCATGGTTTGGTTTATTTGATTTCAAATGCGAGCCATGTGGCTTGGTGTCCAACATATCATGGGATTTTCAGTAATCAGCATAGTGCGGAGTAAGAAGTACTCCGCTAATATTTTAAACGTTGAGCGCTTTGACAAACTCTTCAAGATTAGATGCAAGTACATGGTGCGGTTGTTTACCCACATACTCTAAGCACACTTCCCCACTTTCTAATAATACAGTAACCAATAAATCTTCTTGCTCAGTTAAACCAATAAATACACTAGGCTTTTGCTTTAACTTGCGCTTCATTAAAACATGGCCCGTAATATTTTGCTGAAGTAAGTCAAAATCATCATCACTCCAAGCCTGTAATAACTCTACTTCATGTTCTTCGATTGTGGCGATAATCCCCCCCCCAAAAAAAGACCCATAATAGTGATGCAATGCTTCAGGAAACGTTACATCCAGTGCTTTAGCTAAATCAATTAATGATCCAGGGTTTTCACGACGAACTGCTTGCCATTGAATTTGTCCATGCTCATCCACATCACCAACCTCACAGGGGCTAGGCCAATTACTATCTTGTTCTATTAGGGGTGATCTACCGGTTTTCTCTGTGGTATGTTGGGCAAATTTTTTATGAAGTTGTTCTAATTGGGTAACAATAGACATACTGCGAAACTCATTAGCTTTAGGTATAATAAACGTATTGTAACTATAAAAGACGCAACATGACAGATTACAGCAATTCACCTGAACTAAAAGACAGCGTACTTGGGCAGTCAACTGAGTATGTAGATACTTACACGCCTAACTTACTTTTTCCTATTGCCCGAAAACTTAATCGTGATGATTTAAACATCAACGAAGCGCAGTTACCCTTTAAAGGCCAAGATATATGGACTGGCTACGAAATATCGTGGTTAAATAATAAGGGAAAACCGATGGTTGCTGTCGCGTTGTTTGAGTTCCCTTGCCAAACAAGCCATATTATTGAATCTAAATCGTTCAAGCTCTATTTAAACAGTTTTAATCAAACACGATTTGATTCAATTGAGAAAGTCAAAAGCACGCTAACTGATGACTTATCAAAGGCCGTTGCAATGCCTGTAAACGTTACCTTATATAGCCCAGATGATTATAACTGCTTACCTTGCACTCCATTGCCTGGGGTATGTATTGACAATTTAGACATTGAAATCGATAGTTATGATTTAGATGCTCAAAGCCTCAAAAGCGCATCCAATGAATGTGTAACTGAAACGCTTCACAGCCATCTACTCAAATCTAATTGCTTAATCACTTCGCAACCTGATTGGGCAAGTATCATTATTCGCTATTCGGGTGAAGAAATTTGTAAAGAGTCGTTATTGCGGTATTTAATTTCGTTTCGTACCCATAATGAATTTCATGAGCAATGCGTAGAACGTATTTTCTGTGACTTGACCTCATCGCTGAATTTATCAAATTTAGAAGTATATGCACGTTATACTCGTCGAGGGGGCTTGGACATTAATCCATACCGTTCAACGAGTAATGACACTGTGCCATTTAATGTCAAAATAAACCGCCAATAAATGTATACTAAAAACGAGCCCCATATTGGGGTTCGTTTTTCACGTTTACCGTGCAATCCGCTTAGTTGGAATAGGCATTGCACACACATCAATGTAGTTTGGTGAAGCAACAAACCAGGTTTCATTACGATTTTTACGCGCCCCTATCAGCGCGTCAAACGCAACTGAGTCAGTTCGCATGACCTTAAATTGGCTATTATCCTCTTTAGCAATATCAGCCAACACCTTAACATCCTTAATAGGGTTAAATGGCTCATTGCCACTTGGCCTTCTATCTAAACGATTAAAATGCTCCATGCCTTCTAATACTCGACCGAAAACGGTTATATTTCTATCTAAATAACGCTGGCTATTACCGATTGTGGTATAGAATTCGGTCCCTCCGCTATCCGTTTCATTCCCCCTGGCCATGGCAAACACTCCGTGGCAATGTACTTGCCATGTTTGTGTTTTAGTCTCATTTTGAGCCACTGCAAAACCATTTAAAAAGCCGGTAATTGGGGCATAACCATCATTCTTATCAAGCTCTGTGATAGTCAATGCTGTTTGGGTCGTCAGGTAAAACTCTGCTGGTATTCTTTTACTCGCTGTTTTTGTGGTTTTAGTTCCACTGGCATCTCCTCCCTGTGCAACAAAGCCTTCAACAAACCGATACATATTCAAGCCTTTGTAGAAGCCGTCTCTAGCTAAACGTTTTATATTTTGAGTGTGGTTTGGTGCTAAATGCGGGTTTAACTCTATATAAGCCTCCCCCGTTGGCAATGATATTTTAAGCACGTTATGAGGGTCGACCTGCCGCCACTGTGATGGTTGTGCTTGCTCAATTATGTCAGCAGCACTGGGCTGCTGAGCATGAATAAATTGAGAGTGAGATGATAGTGCAACGAAGATGGCGGCTAAAAATTGTTTACGCATAGAGATGACTTTTAAAGTTTTTTATAGATTATTGTTTTAATTTATTTTTATCAAGCCAATAATGCGCATCGTTAATAGGTGCGCTCAGGGGCAATAACGGATTCTTCAGCTCAATAATACGGCGGTTATGCAAATTAGCTTGCTTGATCACCGTTGAAAAATGCTGATTGAAAAGCGTATCAAAAGAGCCATCACTAATGGCTTTGAGTAATCCTGATTCAATATGCTTATGGAGTACTGAATTATTCTTAGCGACAAAAAAATATACGGCGCTTGGATAACGAATTGCAATATGTTGATCCTGTACTATTTCACTGTTTTCGAAACCTTTAAAATCAAATAATTCAAAGGGTAACGCATCAAAACGACCATTTATGAGCATATTCATCGGGTCTGCGCTTTGCCCGTATGCAAACGTTTTTAAATCATTACTTTTGAAAATAGCAGTATCCGCCCAGTCCTCTCGTAAACCAAATATAAAAGGACTCAACTGTCCGGAATGTGTGACATGTAAAAATATATCTTTTTTATTCTGAGCGATTAACGGAATTCGATAACCCATTAATCCTTTCACTATTGGGATTAACACCGCTTTGGCTTTTTTTTCAGTTAATGAGCTCGTAACCGTCCAAAACACATCTACACCGTCCTTTTCACCTAACAGCCGAATACCACGAGTCTGCGAAGGGATTTCTTCAATTTCTACTGATTTAATCGTGATATCCGATTTACTTAATACTAATTTAAGCAGCTCTGTAACATACGGATGCCCTCCTGCTGTATAGCGTACAGTTAAGCTTTCCGCACTCGTTACAAATGATATTAATAAGCACCCGATAAGTAAGCAGCGATTCATGTTTTTATTTATTCATCCCAATCAAATTTATATAAGATATCAACGTCTTGGTTTAAACCGCTGGTTACTTCAATGAACAATTGCGATAGTAGCTGGTAACGAACAGCAATCTCACTTAACGAATCAAATACACCCACACTATATTTTACTTGGATGCCAGGAGCAAGATAGCCAGATATCTCCACTTTAGTATCATCACCACTGCCTTTTGAGCCCAAGCTTACATCTGAAAGACCAAATTTTTCACCCACTTTCGACACTACCCCTTCACTGCGACTTACACCTTGAGCTAAAAGTAATCGAGTTAGCATGGCATCGGATGAACTATTTCCTTCATCAAGTGGCTGGCCATTTAATAAGTAAGCGAGTGAGTGTGCTTGGTCCATTGCAGGCTCTGAAAATACTTTCAACGAAGGTTGTTCCACATTACCCGTCAACGTAATACCGGCTGTTACACCATTTGCTGTGTTTTCTGGATTACGTATCGCCTTAATATTCAAGTACGGCTTATCAATTGGACCACTAAACCCTATTTGACCCGTTCGAATAATAAGGTCCTGCCCAAATGCGTAGTAAGTTCCTTGCTTTAAGTTTAGCTCACCGGTGGCAATCATGGGGGTCTGTTTATCCATTTTTAGATTCAAATCACCTTCAATCTTAGATTTAAGACCAAATGAATCAATTCTTACGTCATCCTTTACTATAATTTGAAGTGCGATAGCATAATCAAATGGCACTGATGCTTCTTCCTCTCCTTGTCTGTCAACGATAATCGTGTCGTCACTAACCTGAACGGCGCCTTCGGGTAATTCTTCAATCTTCACTCGACCATAAGGCACATTAACGTGACCAACTAATTTAAGGGCATTGTCAGCTAAGCTTATTTTCAAATCAGGTGATACTTTAAAAATTACACCTTGCTGTGCACGCACATAGAATTGATCACCATTGAGCGCCAAATTAACTTCAGGTCTCGCTCTCTCCCAATCGACGCCACCAGCAAGGTTCAGACTTCCGCCATCAAGATCATGAAAAGTCCCCTTCAAGGAAGCCGTCGTTTTATCGAAGTTAATTGCTACATGGGAATCTATAACTGAAATAGGTAACTGCTCACCTTGTAGTTTGATATTTGCAATATGCACCTCGCCGTTTAATAGCGGCTCCGCTATTGTCCCACCTAGCAATACATCACCACTTACATTCCCTTTTAACTGTTCTAATACACTAATAAAAGGCTGCAAGTCCGTCAGTTGCATTTTATCAATCTTGATATTACCTGACAGCGCCTGTTTTTGTAGAAGATCCGTGACAGCAATGTCCGTTGTAACATTGCCTATTAAGCTCGAACTCATGTCAGCTTGTAACGACGCATTCATCGCATCTGATTTGACATCTATTTGAAATGTTTCAATGGGTAATCGGTAGGACTTTTCATTATCTATAAATGTGGCAGCAAGCGATTTTGAACGGAGTGTCGCTGAAAAAGAGTCTAATATTTTCGCATGCCAATTAACCTTTATTTCGCCCGCAAGCTCACCTTCGGCTTTTAAATTGTTCGGCAAAAGGTGCTTCAGGTCATTCATGGCTAAGCCATTTAAGCGCGCAACCAAACTGCCAATATCATTCTGTTGCAATAATTGATCAATACACAGTTTACTGTGTTCACTTTGCCAACAATGCTTAGCAACCGAAAAGTTTCTGTCATGAGTATTAAATGACACATCAATGTGTGGGTTTGTTGTGAGCCTCATTGCGTGATCAGTCAAGAGCACATCTTTAATTTTCCCCTGCCAAACCTGATTTACAAGCGCACCGGTTATATCAAACTCTGCTTTACCTTCATGGGCATCTAAATCAAACTGGAAATGATGGTTTTTCTTGTCACCACTGACACCGACCCTGACACTATTAATTGTATAATCATGTAATTGAATATCCGCAACATTAATAGTGGCATTTGTTTGGTAATCTGCTTCAGAGTTAAACTCAGCTAAAATATTCAAACCTGCTACTGCAATATCGTCATAAATTAAGTCTTTTAGAGCAAGGTCGAGGGTAACCTCAGGCTTTAAACGGTCGCCTCTTACCTTTAAAGACCCGTTGCCAGTGCCTGTGAATGGGAGTTGATCTTGTGCTGTTTTGTTGGCATTGAGTTGTGCATCAAGGTGCCACTTTTCCCCAATACTTCCGAGTAAAGTAAGCGTACTATCAGCACTGGTTAATTCAAACTTCTTAATATTTGCATGCAATTCATCGGATATTTCAAAATCAGAGCCAAGTGCAAAATCAAAACCATCAATTAAACCCGTTAATTGCGTATTGTACATTACTAAACGCCACTTCTCTTGTGCTGTGTTGAAAGCGCCATGCACTTGCCCTGATATGTCACTAGTTAGAGTATCTGTGAGGTATTGTGCTTTGAGGTTATTTAATTGAATTGAAAACTCACTATCAATTCCGTCATGCCAACGAGCGGATGCTTGAATCTTAGCGCTGCTATCATTGGCGAGTAAGGATAACTGCTCTATGACCATAGAGGTTAAGCTTCCTTTAATAAATGCATCGAGTTTGACGGCTGGGTAGGCGCCTAGCCGACTGACACCATTCAGTTCAATTCTATAATCATCTGCATTCCCATTAGCTGCAAGTACCATGTCGGTTAAGCTTAGTGCATGGTTTTGCGTATCTAACTGCCACTGTTTGGCATTCGCATTGATACTAAATGGAAAATTAGTTGATCTTAAATCAACGTTTAATAACGCCTCTAATGGAAACTGCCCTTGCGAATTCACGTTCACTTGTAAATCACTCAAGTCTCCTTTTACCGCTAACGTGAACGGGTGCTCTTCACTATCAACAATAATTTTAGCATTAATAGGGTTGCGTCCATTTAATTCAGTACTTAATTCACTCGATACAGTCCATTGCAAATAATCAGCCGATAATGTGCTAATTTTTAATTCACTGTTTTTTATAGCAAGCGCCGTATTAATATTCTTAATCTCATGCTGTTGCTCCCCTTGTTTGATTTTTAATAGGTTAACGGCAACTTTCTCTACATTGATAGCGATAGGAGAAGTAAAGTCAATGCGGGGTAATGGAGTCAATGCTGTTAATGATTGCGGTGCCTGCTGCGTCGTGTCTTTCAGCTGCAGTGCTATTGTATTAACGTTTATTGCATTTAGCACCAGTTGTGAGTTACTTGCCTTGGCACTTAATTGAAATTGCTGGATATGTACGTCTGTATTTGGGTTTGAAAAGTCAAAATTAGCCACAGCAATGCGTTTTACCGTAATAGCAAATGGCAAGCTGAGCCTTTCACTCTCACTGGTTGTGTTTTCTTGCAGTATTGAAGGGGTGCTTGACTCTTCCTGTTTCAAGCTCACCGTGATGGCTTTTGCACTGACGTTATCAATACAAAGCCCATCACAGCGCCACCAATATAAATCGAGCTTCAAATGTTGAGCGCTAAAATTTAATTTAGGCGATGAATAAACGATATCAATAGGGTCGTTATAAAGTAACCGCCCTTTATTGAGGTTAATGTCTAACCCATTAACCAGTTTATTAGCAGAAAATATAATAAGCTGATTACCTGGTGCTGTGAAAATTAAACAAAATAAAATCACCAAAAACGAGCATAAGCTAAGTATCAAACTCGCTGTTATTTTCTTTAGGTTCGCCATTATATTTCCGGCCCTATGGTAATGCTCAAACGTGTACTTTTACTCTTTTTAGTCAAGCCCCATGCGTGATCAATCCGAACAGGCCCTACCGGGGTTAAGTATCGAAAACCAAAACCAGCGCCCACTTGCACATCATCTGAAAAATCATTTGTTGCAGTACCACTGTCAACAAATAACGCAAGCCGCCAACTTTGTGCAAATTGATAATTATATTCTACCGTTCCAGATATAAGGTATTTACCACCAATTAATCGCCCTTTTTCATTTTTTGGAGAAATCGATTGGTAAGCAAAACCGCGCACACTTTGGTCGCCACCCGCGTAAAACCTTAAAGAGTATGGTACATTATCGATATCATCCACCATCATAGCGCCTATATTAGCTTTTAAGAAAAGTAAGTGCTTATCTAAATAAGTCCGCAACCATGCATTTTGTAATTGTAATCTAAGAATATTAGTGCTCGAAAAAGCATCGTCTAAACCAAATTCAGCTGAAATCAACCATTGCTCAGCCCAATATGGGGTTGTACCGCCTTTGGATTCTTTTTTGGCGTAACTAATTCCAGGCATCAACATTCTAGCGCTTCGTTCTTCGTCACCAATACGGAATGTTTCCCGGTCTCGCCTCAAAAAAGCAATACGTACCCAATCATTCTGAGTTAACCATTGGCGTTGTAACTGCCCAGTCAGCACTTTACTGTAAACATCGTTTGTTAATTCATCCTCTCGCTTGTAGCCAACAGAAAAACGCCATAAATCATCATTCGGATTATCCACGGGCACTGTATAGGCCATTGATATATCCTGTTGAGGCTCAGAAACATTTAAGTTACTTTCAATATAATGGCCGTCATCAGTGATCCATGGCTTCGCCCATTTAAATCTTACTTTAGGCCCATACGTTGTATTAAATCCACCGCCAATTTCATAACTATTGGCGGGTTTGTGAAGTACGTCTATGTTTATTGGCACTTGACCATTGGCACGATTAGCTATGTCAGCAAAGACTCGAGCGCTGATGAAATAGGGAGTTGTTGAAAGAGAAAGGTTATATTCTGAAACTGCTGTTGCCTGATACGGTTCACCTTGCTTAAAGTCAGCAAGGGAGCGAATGTATTTAGCTGCTTGAGTTTCTCCACCAATGACCAGCTCACCAAATTGATACCGAGCGCCTGTGTCAAATGTTAAAATTACGCGGGCACTGTTGGTTTTTAAAGTAACTTCTAGGCGGTGGGTTTGCCATTTAACATCAAAATATCCAAGCTCAAGTAGTTGCCTTTCTATTTTTTTTCGTGCACGGTCATAACGACTATGATTTAAAATATCGCCTTGCTTGATTTTAATGCTTTTAATTTCATCAAGCAGTTGCGGATCTGCCTTCCCGGCTCCCAAAACGGTGACCGATACATCGGCAATTCGGGTAGCGGGTCCGCGCTCAATAGTAACCACTAACGAGTGTTCGTCTTTTAAATTAAGTTCAATAATTGGTTTATAATAACCTAGCGCATTTAAACTGCTGGTGATTTGTTTTTTAGCATGACTCAATAAAGTACTTGTTACTTTTTCGCCTTCTAACTGCTTTAAATACAGTCCAACATTCTTTTCAAGATCACCACTAATGCCGTTAATTTCATGCTTTTTTATCGTTTTAGGTACTGCCGCTAAACTGAATGAAATAAATAGCAATACAGTGACCGTAATTAACGCATATATCCGACTAGGCAATTCATTTCCTTAAAATAAGCAAAAACCCTATATTAGTTGCAAATAATACCACAAGCCTATCGCTACACACATCAACTCAAATAATGAAAATTAGTACGCTTATTTTAATTATTTTAGTTACAATAGCGGACAACGAGTTTGAAATCATATTATTGAGTATTTAAATGCAATTCCCTGATGACGAAAATGGACAATTACTTGCTGAAATAGCTGAGGCTGGCATAGATTTAGCGCAGATGCACAAAATAGACTTTTATATATTATTTGAGCAAAAGCCTGAAGCTGAGCAGTTTGCAAAAGTGATTAGTGAAGATGAATTAGCGCCGACAACACAACTTGTGCAATGTAAAGACACGGGGATCTGGGAAGTCATTACCCAAGTTCAAATGGTTCCTGAGCACACCTTACTTGGCCAAACGGAACAATACCTAGAAAGTATTGCTAATGGCCATAAAGGCTACGGCGATGGCTGGGGATTAGAAAGCGAATAAGCCCTTATGGAACCAGTTAAACTATTAACGGCTTAACTGGTTTGCTTTTCTAAAGTGACCTTCATAATCAAATAGCTTATCAGCCACCTTCCAACCGTATTTTTTGCTTTTTCTGGCGATAACAAAATCAGGCGCAGTTAACGCATGTTCATTTTGTAAAACCTGCTCGACTGTTTTATATTCGTGAGGTAATTGCCCTTTCGCGTTACGTTGGCCAAATTGTTTGTTAAAAATATACTTTGACCCTGAGTGAGAAAAGTCAAATACCTCGTCACAGCTAGCGCCATCTTCATCAAAGTACGTTATTTTTAAACTATCATGTTTACTTTTTAAAACCTGCACACTTAACCCACTACAACGAAGCACCAACGCATCCTTCAAATTTAACGCTGCGCGTAACTTATCATCCGGATCAGCAAGTGTTGCATCACACGATTGACACACTCTCGCTGCAATATCATTTTGAGCACCACAGTTTTCACACTCTTTGAATCTAAAACGGTAATCACATTGCATACTGTGCGCTTCATCTTCAAGTAAACCTTTACAACGTCGACCAAAATGCTCGGTGACTTTCCCTTGTGAGTCTGTTTTACCCCAAAAAATATTAGCAAACCCACAGCCAGGGCAAAGTACTTGCACAGGTTCATTATCACTGTCTGCCTTTTTATTCCCCACCTCAGGATAAAATAAATCAAACCCATTACCGGCATAATCTATCACAAGGCAATCTTTCTTCCCTTCACTTAACCTTAACCCACGCCCTACGATTTGTTGATACAAACTCACGGATTCTGTGGGACGTAATATCGCTATAAAATCGACATGAGGCGCATCGAACCCAGTCGTTAAGACAGACACGTTTATTAAATACTTAAGTTGTTTGGACTTAAAAGAGCAGATAATTTCATCGCGCTCATGTATAGGGGTATCACCTGTTATTAATGCACTGTGTTGATGAGGAAAATAACTTAATACTTCCTGCGCATGACGCACGGTAGCCGCAAACACCATCACCCCTTTGCGCGTTTCACTAAGCGTTAATATATCGCTGCAAATAGACTGAGTAGCTCGCGTGTTTGCTTTTAATAATGAATTTAAATCGTCTTGATTAAATCGGCCAAACGCATCACTTTTCAGTGATGAAAAGTCATAATGGCTCAACGCTGCATCCACCTCTTTTGGTGGTGTTAAATACTGGTTTTTAATCATATAACGCAAGGGCAGCTCAAAAATACATTGCTTAAAAGGGCTATGCTCATCCCCACGCACAAAGCCATGATAGTGTTTATGATATATCCACCCAATACCGAGTCTATAGGGTGTCGCTGTAAGACCTAATACTTTTAATTTAGGGTTATATTTTTTCAGCGTTTTGATTAACTTTAAATATTGACTGTTTTCGTCATCACTTACTCGATGACACTCATCAATAATGAGTAATGAATAATGCTCATTTAATTGTGAAAGGTTTCGTGATAACGATTGCACACTGGCAAATGTGACTTGATGTGATAACGATTTTTGCTTTAATCCTGCTGAAAATATACTCGCTTGAAGGCCATAACTTGTATACTTTTCTGCATTTTGTTCAACTAACTCTTTAACATGTGCTAATACAAGGATTTTTTGTTTAGCAATACGAGCCAGCTCAGCAATAACTAAGCTTTTACCTGCACCGGTTGGCAAGACAATGACAGCTGCTTCATCTGTTTTTCTAAAGTGAGTAACGGTACGCTCAACAGCTTCTTGTTGATAAGGCCTTAAAATATAACTCATAATTACAACTAGTTATAACTAAAAAAGCCAATAAAAGAAACATTGGCATAAAAGGGTCAACAGTATTTGTTTATACTAAACATGTGGTCAAATCGACACCTTGAAATGCTTTTGGACGCTTACCGCGACCCGTCCACTCTACAACCTTGCCTTCATGCTCAATTCTATATTTAGGTAATACTTTAGTGCGTTTATCTCCAGCAATATCTTGAAGATCTTCCAGGGTTAACCCTTTTTCTTTTAGTAAGTCGAGCACTTCTTGTTTAGCTTGCTGCTGCTCTGTAAACTTAACGAGTGCATCGTTAATCAGTGTCTGTGCTTTCTCTAACTCTGATAAACTAGCCGTTTTGATAAATGAACGTATTTCTTTCATTTGATTCTCATAATATAAATAAAGGGAATTAATGCTTTCATTATAATCTATTATAAACGCATTATTAATAATAATCTAAGCGCGAGTTTGTTTTATTAATCCAGCCATGTACAAACAACCTTATTTAATCGGACCAGGTTATTAACTAAGGCATTTAAGCGATGATCTATTCGATTTTCCGTTGATATAACCTCTTCACATTCTTCAATTTGAATCGTAATCGAATCCATCTTCACCATCACAATTGATCCCTTTATCCGATGCAATATTTTTTTGCACAATAAGGCATCGTTATTACGCATTCCGATTTCTAAATCTGATAAATCTGATTCTAATGTTTCATAAAATATACGTGCCATTGTTATTGCATCTGCTTTAGTACCAAAGACACCAACCCATTGAGACAATTCAGGTACGAGGAACTCACCACGCAATTGTGAAGAGTAGATAGGCTCAACAGGTGAGCCTTGGACCAAATCTAATAAAATTTCGTGGAGCTCTATTAGTCTATAGGGTTTAAATAAAATACGATTTATGCCTGCATTATTGGCTAAAAGTGACACATCTTTTGAGTTATCTGCAGTAAGACCGATAATAGGTAAGCACTTAATGGCTGAGAGTGTATTGGAGCGAATTTGCTTTGCAAGTTCGAATCCATCCATTTCAGGCATATGGCAATCCGTAATTACGGCATCAAACTTTTGCATAGCGAGTGCTTCAAGTGCAATTTTACCATTATTTGTAATTGTAACCATGCACCCTAATTGCTCGAGCTGATTTTTTATAAGAAATTGATTTACTCTATTATCTTCCGCAATTAACAATTTAAAATTACAACTTTCGAGCGCTATTATATGATTTGATGGTATTTCTACATCACTAAAGAGCGTTGTGAAATTAATTTTATAGAGCAATGTTAAAGGGATAAGTACCGTTGACTTATTATAATAATGGGTATCATCGCCATATGGAGCAATAATGATAACGTACAACTTAACGTCCTGAATACACTCAAGCCATTGGTCACCATACTCATGAATTAAATCATCCAACATAAAAACGATATATTCTGCATCTCTCATTGCGGCATCGATTGTACTTTGCTGACTCATTTTGAAATTAATTAAATTAAGCGTAAGGCAGTCGACTAAACTCTGATGATACTTATAAACAACCCATGAAGATTCTTGGCTTCCATTAACTTTACTCAAGCATGGCTTTAACTCTGCAGATTCGCTCTGTTTACTATCAAGGCCCAAATCAATAAAAATACCGTGCCAAATATGCCTTTCTAATTTATCTCTCAATGAAGAATCCCTCACTGCAATAAATTTACACTGGCGTATAGCGCCTTTTGATTTATAACGAAATGAACATGCAAGCTTATTAGTGTCACTACCAGCATATTTAAAGGCACGCGCTATATTGACTCTATCTTCATCACAGATAGACGGTGATATGCATCCTGTTATACCCATTCTGTTTATTGAAATATCGACTAAACCTAACAGTTTAGACGCCTCCGATGACAACTCAAGAAATCGTCCTTCTCCATTCGCAAAAGATTCAAACTTACAATGGCCATCAGAAAAATGGTTTAACAAAGCAACCTGCTCATCACATTGTCTAGAGGTGCTATTACCTGGGTGATCGGGTGATATCTCATTTAAAACCGTCATTACACCGGCGAGCTTACCTGTATTATCTATGTAAGGAGATTTAATACACTCGAGCTTGGTTAGAGAACCTTTATTATTGGGAGCAAGAATACACACGCTTAAAGAGTCGCATGTACTGCGCACCTCCTCGTTTAATTCAATCATAAACCGAGGAGTTGAAATCACGGGAGTAAAAGACTCAAGAGAGCCATCAAACAGGTACTTATAAGCTTTATAGCATTCCTCACTACGGAATAGGACATTATGATTGACATCTTCGATATAGAAATTAGGAAACATAAACGTCAAGCTTTGGCTATTACGCAAAAAACATTCGCTTTGTGCAAGAGACTCTTTGCGACTCAATAACTTTTTCATCAATATAATGAACGCTGCAATTAAAATAACAATAAGAAAACATAAGCCGTAAATCATAGAAAATCTCTTAGCCTCATTTGTAAGCTTAATTTAAGAATATTACCATATTGCTGGAAAGTATAAGCGATATTAACTTATGCCATTTATCACCTATATTTTCGCACTCACAACTCATATTTATAGGCAATGTATGTTACTTTATTGGGAAAATAATTATAGATATTTTTAAAAATGAACGATAAAGAAATAGCTGAAAAACTCGAACTTGCATATAGTATTTTTAAACGTGAAGGGGCGTCTTCACACTATGTGAATATTAATAATCATTTAATAGAATCAGAAAAGCAGAGTGTTCAGACTACGTTAAACTTAGCTATTCACTACTTGTACATCAATGATATGTATTTTTTTGAAAAAGCATATCATTATCTAAGTCATGATTATAAATTTAAGCTTTTTAATGAACTTCACACCAAAGGAGAGTTAAATAAAATTGGCAGTGCCTTTAATGTCATTATAGAAGGTCTCTGTAGTAAAGACTACATTACAGCATTAATTCAACTCGCGTCTCATGGTAATTATGAACTCACAGTAAAGTGCATAAAAAAAGACAAAGCTACGCAATTTCAATTACAAAATAACGCAGAAGCATTACAGGCTATCGCCAACTCATATTTAAATTTAGAGCGGGATGAAGATGCTGTCGCGTACTTAAAAATACTACTTTCCCTCAATCCACAAGATTTGATATCTCGTTATAACTTGGCCATTACTTATGAAAACATAGGTGAATTTGAAGAAGCCAAGTCATTATTTTATTTAAATATAAAAGATTACAACCATATACCGTCATTAGCTAGACTGCTATCTATTGAAAATGAAGATAACTTACATCAGCTTTTAGGGACGTGCGAAAAAATAATAAACACAGAAGAGCAAACAAAAGACAACCTTACCGACCTCTATTTCTCAATGGGGACAGCGTTCGACAAACTTGCCAACTACGCCCATGCTTTTAAATATTTCAAATTAGCAAATGACTCTATTTCAATAGATACCGTTACAGATGATCCTATCTACTTAATGAAAGAACAGAATAGAATTGAATACCAATTAAACAACGATTCTTCGCCAATATTTATATGCGGTATGTTCAGATCTGGCAGTACGCTTCTTGAGCAAATCATCTCAACAAATAGTAAGTTTAATAGTGGTGGAGAAATTGAGTTTTTTACAAGTGAAACACTCACTTCATGTATTCAAAATGTAGATTATGCAAATGAGCTTGCAAATGCCTATGAAAATAAAATGAGTCAATTTAAAGGAGGTATTAATCGAGTTATCAATAAATTACCTGATAACGTCTTATACATAGGCCTCATTAAATCACTTTTCCCGAACGCCAAATTCATCATTACTCAACGAAGTATCGAAGATACATGCTTATCAATCTATTTTCAAAACATAGCTAAAAGCTATGCGTATGCCTCTAATTTGGAATTAACTAAAGCATACTATTTACAGCAACAAGAAGTTGTTAAACAGTGGCAGTCTAAGTTTAATGATGATGTGATGGTATTTAATTATGAAGACTTAATCGCCGATACCGAACCCAGCTTGGAGAAATTATGCCATTTTCTAGGAGTCAAATTTGAAAAAGACATGCTAAATTTTTATAAGAATAGTAACAGTGTCAGGACAGCTAGCTATCATCAAGTAAGAAGTAAATTACACGCAGGGTCAGTAGGTAGATTTAAAAATTATCAGCACTATTTAAACCCTATTTTTTAGACATGAGTGATGCGAAATAGCACTGATGTTATTTCGCATCATTCAGTTTACTCCGAGAGACCTATATGCATATGACCATATTTGAAATCTACAGTTATTAAGAAGTGTTGAAGTAAGTCATACCCTAGCACGCCTTTAACATCCATCCCCTTTAAATTAGAGCCCGTAAATGATTCACTGTTTAATAGCTCAAAGCGTTTACCTACTTGAGGATACGCAATCGATACAGCGTCAACAGTGAAAGGTCCAAACTCAACTTTTGGAATATTTGATAATTCATACGTTTGAGGACCATTAATTTCTACAATTTCAATTGATGTGGAAGGAAGTGATTTATCCCAACCTTGTTTGTCAATAATAGTGCGTTCAATCTTAAGGCCTTCTTTTGCGCCCGTTGATATGACAGTCCAAATTGACTTACTATCGTCTAAATTAACCTTAACAATAGGCAGTGCTGATTGTCGATGCAAGCGCATGTCAATATTTTCGGCTGACCTTAAATCGATTGATTTGCGGTCTAAAAATCGCAGCTTTCTTTTAGGGTAATCAAATTGCATTACAAAGTTATGAAAAAAGCCAATGCCTAAAATAATATCACCATCATCAATTTTAGTCGGTCTCATATCATCTAGTTTGTTGCTAAAACCAAATATGTCTAACTTAACTTGATTGTATAAAAATTTGCGGGTCTCAGTAGTCGTATCTTTAACGTCGATAGATTTGCCTTTTCTATCAGTCAGAGGGTGACGCTCTAAAAACAATTCGCTGATATAGTGTTCTTTTTGACCCGTGTCTAAAATAGCGTTAACAGTAACCCCTTCAATC
This sequence comes from Pseudoalteromonas sp. H105, assembly GCF_001469215.1. GTDB lineage: Bacteria > Pseudomonadota > Gammaproteobacteria > Enterobacterales > Alteromonadaceae > Pseudoalteromonas. The sequence goes on along the minus strand of NZ_LOFH01000001.1, from coordinate 65,273 downwards.
TTAGCGGGAACAACAACCTTGCCATTAACTATCTTAAAATCAATCCACTCTGTAGCAGCAATTGAACTAAAAGGCTTAATCAATATAAATATAAATAGTAAGAACGCGTAACTTTTCATATTAACCTCCATGTACAGACCAGCTTCTATCTAATGCTTCCATCGTTTTTTTAGCATTCTCTTCTTCCCTTTTCTTAGCTGCTTTAGTTATACAACGGCGAGTATTGAAATTTGACCCCGTTTTTTTAATTGTTGTACATACATAATTGTCATCTTTCTCGACTTTAGCTAACTCTTCCATCTGCGATTCTTTGTTTCCACTTGTAGAATTACATGCTGTTAGAAGTAACATTATTAAGGGAGCAATAATTTTTTTCATTAGATCTTTCCTTTTACTTTTTACGAATTAAACAATTAAGTGCAATCATAATTCTCGGACGATTACCGAAATAAGTAACAACCTCATGCTCTAGATAACCAGGGAAAATAACAAATTTTCCTGAATTTGGTCTAATTGCAAAGCCACCATAATCGAACATCGCTTTTAAATTAAAAAAACCTTGATCGTCAGGATTCTGCTGTATGTGTCTTGGATCATAAATTTGCAAGTAACCACTTCGTGGGAACTCAACGGTTGGCGCATCTCCAGCATCAACATAATAGATCATTGACCAAGAACACTGACCATGGTCATGCAGAGACTTTGTAGCACCAAACCTTGATATATGAAACCAAGATTCGAATTCAAACTTTAAGTTATTGAGATCGTCTTTTTGCCAATTTGATGTTTCTAATATCCAAGAAGTTAAGGCACCATTCATTAAACGGCGGATCTCTAAAATATCTTCATATTGAGTTAATGAAAATAAATCGCCAGGGCTATCGAAGATATTGCCTAGCGTGGTATTAAGTTTTGTTTTATTTTTATAACCTTGTTTTTCAAGGTCAAAAAAAAGTTCAGATAACCGTTTATTTAACGACTCTGACTGAGTAAAGCTTCCTTCAAGAACAGGTGAAGCAAAGCATATTTTCGGTTTCGCATTTATTTGAATCATAAAAAAAGAGCGCACTATTGTGCGCTCCCTTACTCTAAACTAAATTAGAATTTAACATCGTACTGAACGTACATGAAACGACCGATGTTATCGTAAGTGCTTTGGCTGTAGAAAGGCCAGTCATTTACAGAGCTAAATGGAGGCTGTCTATCAAACAAGTTACGAATACCAACAGTTACTGTGTTGTTCTCATTAACATGGTAAGCACCTGTTAAATCAAACTGTACATATGAAGCAAAGTGTTGAGATTCACCAGCGTCTACGTAATCACCGTTTGCATCTAAATTTTTAGTATCTACATCGTAGTAACCAACTAACTGACATGATTTGTTAGCTGTATTACGCTTATCATATGAGTCATAGCCAGGTAGGAAACGCATGTTTAATGACGTTGTAAAGTCACCAGTATCAAGCGTAAAGTTACCATTTGCATTGTAATCACGAGTTGCTTCATCACCAACCCAATCACACAGAGGCTGTACCGCAGAAGATTGTGATTCAAAGCTTAAGAATTGTTCAATCTTTAAACGAGACGTTAATGAACCAAAGCTTAAATCAGTTGAATATTGAATATCATAGTTCAAACCAGTTGCGCTTTGTTCATCGGTTTTAACAAAACCATTTCTCGCTGTATCATCAATACGACCAGATGAGTTACGAACAACTAGGTCAGTAAGGTTACCTTTCGCTTCTTCATCAAGAATCTCTTGGATACCTAATGAACCAACAATGTTTTCAATCTCAAGTGACCAGTAATCAACTGTAAATGATAAATCTTCTGTTACATCGTAAACCATACCAATATTGTAAGATACTGATGTTTCAGGCTCTAGCTCTACGTTACCACCTGACTTAGAGTTAAGTTCAACTTCTTTACAATCTGGGTGACTGTCATCGTTACCAGCAGCTTGACATAGTTTAGTATCTACTGCTTTGCTCACACCAAAAGACGAAGCTAAGTAAAGCGAATCTAGCGAAGGTGCTTTAAAGCCAGTACCGTAAGATGCACGAAGCATGATGTCATCTGTCGGACGGTAAGAAATTTTAGCGCTGTACGTTGTTTCGCTTGCATCTGATTCACCCCAGTCTGCAGAGTCATTACGTACTGCTAGGCTGGCTTCTAAATTATCAAGAATTGGTAGGTTAACTTCAACAAACACAGCTTCGTTTTGGAATACACCACCACCGTTTGAACCAGCACCACCAATAACATCACCATTGATTGAAGCCTGGTCAGAACGGTCTAAGTAGTTTTCGCGGCGAACATCAACACCCGCAGCAACACCTACTTCACCACCTGGCAATTCTAAACCAGTGATACCTGAGATTGCTAATGAAGAGAAAGCAAGCTCATACTCAGACGTTCTATGCGTTGCTGAGTTTAAACCTTCACAGAAATCTTTAAGCTCTGCTGAGTTACAGTCATTTACTACGAAAGGATTCAAAGTACCATCAGCAAATGCACTTTCAACACCATCTACAATTAGTTGACCAGCTTTACCAACTTGACGGTTAGTTAAGCGTGAGAAACCGATGTCAAAATCTAATTCCCAGTTATCGCTGATCAAGTAGTTTGCACCACCGATAGCTTCAAATGTTTCATTTGTATTGTCTTTTTGACGATTTGGAAAATCGATATAACGACGACCAACATAAGCAAAACCATCACCTGCAGCGATTTCGTCAGCGATCTGAGCGCCTAACGTTGGGTTAGACTTATAACGGTCATTTACTAAGAAGTCTTTTAAATACGGGCTCTTAGAAATATCAACAGCACCTGGTGCAGGCGCATTTGAGCTGTGTGTGTAAGCACGTGTATAACGGAACTGAGAATCAAACGTTAGATCATCACTGTATTCATGTGAGATAGACGTTAAGATAGACTGACGATCACTCGCTGGTTGTAATTGATATAGCGGTGCGAAGTCATAAGCACAGCGACCGTTTGACAATACGTTTTCAGTAGCACAGTCAGACCATGGAGCCCAACCTGTATCTGTCGCAGAAGGGGCAGAAACATAAGTTGAACCCGGGATACCCCAAGATGAACGACCTTCACCACCACGGTGATTTGGAAGGTAGGCAGTGCCACCCATTTCACGGTCTTTAGCCATGATTGGACGACGTTCGAAATAATCAGCTGCAAACAAGATGTTTGTATTGCCGCTTGTTGCGCCTGCAGTTAATGAAAACTGAAGCTCATCGCCATCCATATTCTCAACTGCTGCACCGTATTTAAACTTAGCTGCAACGCCTTCCATGTCAGTTTTAGTGATGATGTTAATTACACCAGCTACCGCATCTGAACCATATACTGCTGATGCGCCATCTGGTAATACATCAATACGCTCAACTGCTGCCATTGGGATTTGGTTTACGTCAGTAAATACACCACCAGCAGAGTTTTTAGGTAAACGGCGACCGTTTAGAAGAATTAGTGTGTAATCAGAGCTGAAACCACGAATACCAACTGAAGATGCACCAGCCGCTTGGCTAAGTGTAGCTGATTCGTTAAAACCGCCAGTAGATGCGTTTGTTCTTAAGAACTCTGCAACTGTCGAAACGCCTGTTTTTTCAATTTCAACAGAAGTAAAAACCGTCACAGGTGTTGCAGTTTCCATATCTGTGCGGCTGATACGTGAACCAGTAACCTGGATGCGCTCTACTTTTTCCGCGCCTTCTTCAGCAGCAATTGTGCTCGCTGAAAATGCAGCGGTTGAAGCTGCACCGAAAGCAATCGCTAAGCGAACTGCTTTTGAAACTTTGTTATTTAACATTTGATTATTCCCTGGTCATATTTGAAATATGATTTTATTAGTTTTAGACCCCAAAAAGGCAACTTAGTTAACAAAATAGCAACTAAGTACCCCATTGCGAGAAAATATACTAATATCAGGAACATCATTTGGTCAACAGTTTTTTAACTTGCGAGGTGTTTTGTTTACAAAAAAACGTAAATAAAAGGTGAAGGGTTTATGTAACCCTATGTAAAATATGCATAAGATTTATGTTATGAACCAAAAAAAATAGAACTGAGGAAAATTGCTTAAGACAAGAGCGTGTATTGCTTCTTATTAGCAGTAAAGATTTGTTTAACTGAGGCAGTATGAAACTATACATCGATTTATATTAATCATTTAGATAAATCAGAGTTCAGTTTTACAGCCTCCTTTTTAAATTTTAATACCTTCATAAAGGGTTCCAATATACTGGTTATCTTTATCGATTAATTTTTCTATCTTTACTGATACGTTATGTTTTTCTAAACAGCTTGGGAGTTCATTGCTATTATTCGCCGCTTTTTCTAGATCGCTAAGTCTAAATATTAACCCCTCTAATTCTTTATTAAATAAAGAGAAGGCTGTATCAAGATCGATATTTCTATTTTTTAAAACAAAATTATAGAAACTTATAAACAGTGTTGCATTAAATGCATGAGGATTTATGCTATTTTCTTTTGTTATTAATTTATAAATGATAGCCTTTTGATTATTTATTTTTTCATCACCTTCCTTAATATTAATAATTAGTTGCTTAAGCTCAGTAATAAAATCACTTTTTACTCGTTGTGCTGAAGCTAAAATATCCATATTAGGTTGGACAATATCAGAGTTTTCTTCGTGGCAAATAAACTGGTATCGCCCGCCTTTCTTTAATACTCTAAAACACTCGGTAATACTGGATTTTAGGTCACTATACTCAATTGCAAATTGTGATATGACTGCATTAAAATTTTCATCATTAAAGGGTAACTTTTCCGCATTTACATTAGATAAAAATGTTCCTGGTAAATTTTTTATAATTTCTTTCTTTAGGTTTGCTTGATCGACTGCAAAAAATTTAAAGTTGTGCCTGCGTGAAGTATTTATAAGATCAATTAACGCACCATTCCCTGTTCCTACATCTAAAATAGATGCATTTTCATCTAATAAACTTGAGAATTTATTCCAACTTTCTTTTAGTTTACCTGAGTAATTTGCTTTTATATCCTGACCAAAAGAAGTTATATAACCTTGAGACCAGTACTCACTCCAATAATCTTCCATACACCCTTCTTTCCGATATGAAAAAGGGCTGAATAATCAGCCCTTTTGAGTTTAAGTTTTAGTAAAACTTAGAAACTAATTGTGTAGTTCACACGGTAGTCACGACCAAAGTTGTTATACAAGTCTTGGTTATCCCATGTACCTGCTGATGAAAGAACTGGATCTTCATCAGTTAAATTATTGATTGTGAAAGTAACTGAACCGTAGTCACCTGCAAAATAGCTGTAAGTTAAGTTATGAATCAACCAGCTATCAAGCTTGCCTTCTTGCTCGTAAAAACCATCGCCATCTCTGTCAATCTCTGTCTCAGTTGTGCTATCTGTGTAAGTAGAGTTCCAAGATACTGAGTGATCTTCATATGACCATGAAATTGTTGCTACAGACTTAAGTTCTGGTTGACCTGACCAACCTGTAGTATTTTGAACTGTACCACCTACTTCAGAATCATACGCAAGTACGAAGCTGTTTACGTTGCTGAAACGTAAGTCACCAAATGCTGTTTCAAGGTTAGCATTGATTGTGAAATCGATACCTTCAATTTCGAAACCAGCGCCGTTGAAGTAAGATGTACCTGCTTCAATTAGCGTACCAGATGCTGCACGTTTCAAGTAGAACGTTTCATTTGTAGTATCTGTATCAGGAGAAACAGCTGAAATTAGACCAGCAGCCTCATCAGAAAGAAGACCTTGTAAAGATTTAGACTGAATTACGTTTTCAACTGAAAGTTGGAAGTAATCAAGTTTAAAGCCTAGGTTATCATTCACATCCCACGCCACACCTAAGTTAGTGTAATCTGATGTTTCAGCATCAAGATTAGAGTTCTGAGTGTAGTAAGTATCATATTGACGAGATGTTGTTGCGCCATTTGCGTAATCGATTGCAGACTCTGCAGAGAATGTGCGTGCAGCATTTAACAAGTCAAGACCAGGCGCACGGAATGATTCAGAGTAAGAACCACGAACAACAACACCTTCCATAGCTTCCCAACGTGCAGATAGAGCTGGCGCGATGTTATCACCGAAATCTGAATAATCATCGTAACGCGCTTTAAGGTTAAGCTCTACCGTTTCAGTTACTGGTAATACTGTTTCGAAGAATACCGCTGTTACATCACGAATACCTTCAGAAGAGTTACCTGCTGAACCACCGATACGACCCGCTTCAGACTGACCATCATAGATATCTGCATACGTTTGCTCGAAGTACTCAGCACCCACGTAGTGAGACACTGTACCACCAGATAGCTCACCTAAATCAAAACCGATACCAGCAAATACTTGGTCAAATGTAGAAGAAGATTCTTGAAGAGTCGTTGCTTTCATGTTTGCAACACCTTCCTCTGAACCTAAATCAATACCGTTTTGTTGATTGTAAGCAAGACCTGAATAAGAAAGGTAGTATTGACCTACTGACTTATTATCAGCCTTATTGCGGTGATAATAAACTTCCCAAGACGCATTATTCCAATCAAGGAAACCACGAAGACCGGCTGTTAAATCTAGGTTGTAGTCATCAACGTTACCATCACGCGTACCGATGTCTACCCAACGGAAGTAACCTGTAGTTTCTTCACCAAATGGGTTGTGCTCATTATCAGCAGCCATACCACGCCAAGGAGCAGCAGGTGGAGCGTAACGACCGAATGAAGAGTTTTGTACAAACATTGCTTGACCAAAGAACTCTACATTTTCAGATAACTCATAGTTAGAGCTAACATATAATGTGTTACGGTCGATTGAAGCGGTGTTGTAAGATACGTTACCGAATGCATACATACAGTACTCAGAGCCTGGGCCCCAATCTTCATTTGCGTCAACTCGGCGGAATGTGTCTTCACCGTATTCAGCAATTAGGTCATCACACTTTTCAGACGCTTTTGCAATAGAAAAGTCAGGAGCAGCAATTGTTGCACCATAGATAGACCAACCAACAGTGTCGCCTGAATATGCTTCAATATCACCATCGCCGTCTAAATCGCCGATTTTTGCTTTAGTATAATCACGAGCGCCGTCACTAATACCTTTACGTTTTTGGTGATCGAATGAAAAAGTTATATTACCTTTGTCACTAGAAACACCACCCACTACAGAGAACTCAGATGAAGTTGTACCTTCATCTTGGTCACGGTGACCAGCGCCAACGTTGAAAGTTAAACCTTCAAAGTTGTCTTTAAGGATTACGTTAACAACACCTGCCATTGCATCTGAACCGTAGATTGAAGAAGCACCTTCAGTCATGATATCGATACGTTCAACAGCTGCCATTGGAATAGCATTAAGGTTAGCAGATGCACCACCAAGCGTTGGTGAACCTGGGAAACGGCGGCCATTTAAAAGCACAAGAGTACGACGAGAACCAGCACCGCGAAGGTTGATAGTTGCTTGTGACTGCGCTGAGCTACCTGAACGCTCAGAGAATGAACCGAAAGAGTTTAATGAGCTAGAACGTAAAGCATCAGCAACTGTAAAGTCACCTTCCATCTTTATGTCTTGCGCTGTGATTGAGATTACTGGTGAAGCGCCTTCAAGGTCAGTACGTTTGATACGTGAACCGGTTACTTGGATACGTTCAACTTTTTCTGCACCCTCTTCAGCAGCCATTGTATTCGCTGAAAAGGCAGCAGTTGAAACTGCACCAAAAGCAATCGCTAAGCGAACAGCTTTTGAAACTTTATTATTTAACATTTGATTCTCCCTGGACCACTATATTGCGGTTATTTTTATTTAGCTTTTGTAAACGATTGCGCATCTAAAGTTGCAATCACACAAAGATACTAAACAAAAAAATCACGACTGCCAACATCTGTTCACGAATAATTAAACTAATTTAAGCAATTAATTCAAAAAACACACCAAAGGGGTACAAATATACATTTTTTAGGGACGGTCATATTACCTAATTTAGTAATGTTAACAATTGGTGTATTTATTGAAGGTACTTAGTTTCTTTTTTGGCAACAATTAAAACAGGTCTAACTGGCTCTTTTTTGTACTTTGGAAGTCTAAATTTAATGGCTGGAGTATCATTTGTGCGATAGGTTTTAGTTGTTTTTCTACGTAAAGTGCATAATCAAACTTTTGAGAGTTTCGATGCAATTGCGCCCCACTACTTGTATAGACATATTCGACAATCTGCCCTTTCGTTATTTCAAAATCAGGGTTTGTTACCTGGTACCTTTTTAATGCTTGAACATGTGGGGGAATATTTTTTTGATAATCAGATAAATGTTGACCTAAGCGTTTGCGGTAAATTAACTTACTATCAAACTCGCCAGCATATAATCGTGCTATATAGCTTTCAATAACGGGGGATAACGTGGTTGCATCAAAGTTATCTTTAAATAACAGCTCAAAAAGCGCTACTTGAAACTCTTGTGCAAGCTCTGTCCAATCACTGCGAACGGTTTCCATCCCTTTAAATATAAGTTGCTCCGTGCCTTTACTTATAATTTGACCTACATAGCGTTTTTTAGATCCCGTTGTTTTTCCTCGAATTGTCGGCATAAAAAATGGGCTGTAGTGTGTTTCAAACTCAATCTCTAAATAGCTTTGTAATTCAAACCTGCTATTTATTTCCTCTTCCCACTTTTTATTGATGATACGTGCAAGCTGAATCCCTTCATACTCACACTCTTGTGCTGTCATCGCTTCATCAAGGCTTACAAACGTCGAATCCGTGTCGCCATAAATCACTGAATGCCCAAGCTCTTCAAGCCACTTCCGTGTTGTTTGCATAATTTCATGGCCACGCAGTGTAATGGAACTCGATAATCGCGGGTCGAAGAAACGACAGCCTTTTGAGCCAAGTACGCCATACAAGCTATTCATAATAATCTTAATCGCTTGCGATAACATTGGTTGCTCGGTTTCTTTTGCATGTTGACGAGATGCAGCTAATTCTTTAATTAAGTTGGGTAGGTGATGGTACTCCCTTGAAAAATAGGCTTCATGAAAGCCTGAAATGGCATTTTCAACACTCTCAAGGCCTTTTATTAAGCCAAGTGGGTCGATGCAAAATGTACGCATAATTGAGGGGTACAAACTTTTAAAATCTAAAACCAACACGTTTTTATAAAGTCCTGGTGTTGACTCCATAACATAACCACCAGGGCTTTCAAACGTTAAACCATGCTCACCTAAATTAGGTGCAACATACCCACTTCGGTGAAGTAACGGTAAGTACAAGTTAGTAAACGCAGCCACGGAACCACCCATCCGTTCAAGTTCTAAGCCTGTTAATTCAGTACGCACAACAGCAAACTCTATAAGTTTAAGTTTATCGAATATTCTATTAACTAAAACGCAATCTTGGCGGTTATAGGCTGCCAGAGCCAGTTTGTCTTCATTATATTGACGAACAATTTCACTTAAACGGTTATTGCTTTTTATTAGTTTTTCTTCACCTAATACTTTGTGACTCACATTTGCAAGCGAAAAACTATCATAGTGATACGTTGCATTTTTTAACGTATCAATGCCATCAATGACGCATCGTCCAGGTAATGTTAAGCGCGTAAAGTGGCCTTCTTTAATATACAAAGGCGAACTCCCTCTGCCTATGAGCAGCTTTATTCCAAGCTCTTCAGCACGTTTGTATAGAACTGAAAAATCAAATTCAATGACATTCCAGCCAATAATGATATCAGGATCAACACGTTGAATAATGATCTGAAGTTGATTCAGTAAATCGATCTCATCGTGACACCACACAATTGACTGCTCAGATTCGACTGGTTCACCAATCATCAATATACAATCAATGCCATCACCCACTAAACCAATTGAAAACAATACCCCTTCGCCACTGCACTCAATATCTAAAGATACGCGTTTAAAGGTGGGCGTATACTTGTTTGCCGCTTTAACTTGTGCGTTATTGATTTGAATATAACCTTGCTTTTTCGTTACTTCTCCCGTGACATACACACTGCCTCGAATAAAGCGCTCCATTAAAAACCGATCAAGATGACGAATATCTGCTTCATATATCGAAATAGCCAACTCAAGTTTAGTTCGCGCGTTATATAATGATTGCGTTGAAGTAAAATAACAGGCTATGCATTTTTCAGAATCGAAATGGCGCATGGCGACATCTTTCATGTCAACGGGAATTGCTGCTGCTTTTAGTAAAAGTGTTGCTTTTGCAACATCTGAAGCGCGTATGAAAAAAACAGCTTCTTGATGAGGGATCAACACTTTAATCGGGCCTGCGTCGCTAGATAGCCAGTAACACAGGGTAATCCCCTCTTGCGCGTTATACTTATTAGGTGAGTATTGCTGCCTTGAAAGTATAAAGCCTTGATAGATTGCTTGTGTCAATGTTCGATCCCAATTAATATACAGCACTGTAATTATATACATACTTTAGGTTATTCACCCATGCTTTCTGATCCCTTAAAAGCCACAATCCGAAAAATTCATAAGCATGTGGCCGATAACCTGAGCGATTATCGTCCGCGGAGTAGCCAAAACTATCTCGTAGCTGAAATCGCAAAAACACTTGCTGGTGAATACCATAAAAAGCAACGTATTTGCGTTATCGAAGCAGGTACGGGCACAGGTAAATCACTCGCTTATTGCTTAGGGGCTTTGCCTTTAGCACTTGCACAGAAAAAGAAACTTGTCATATCCACCGCGACAGTCGCGTTACAAGAACAACTAATCAGCAAAGAGCTCCCCTTTTTCAGGGCTCATTCGGGCCTTGATTTTAAGTTTGATTTAGTAAAAGGTCGACAGCGATATATTTGTGCTCATAAACTTCACAATGCTGTAAATGGTGATAGTCAAACTCAAATGGAGTTTATGCCTTCACTCAGCTCACCTCTGAGTCCGATGGAAGCAAAGTGCTTAAAGCAACTTTATGATGCATACATTAATAAAAAGTGGCAGGGTGATAGAGATAGCTGGGCTGATACCATTCCTGATCGTGTATGGGGATTAATTGCCTGTGATAAACATGCTTGCCAGCGACAAATGAAAGCCCATCAAACTTGCCCATTTCAGCTTGCTCGGCAACGTTTAATGCAAATGGATGTGTTAGTAATTAACCATTCGTTATTGCTCGCTGATCTTGATTTAGGCGGCGGTAAGATTTTACCTGAGCCCGATAATACAATTTATGTTATTGACGAGGCTCACCATTTAGCCCATATCACGCGTGACTTCTCTTCTGCAGCGGCGACGATAAAAGGCACGATTGATTGGCTCGATAAACTGACAAAATTCAGTGGAAAAATGGCAAAAGTTTTAGTTGGACAAAAAGCCATTGGGCAAAATTTTAAGCTGTGTGACAGTATTAATGATGCCAATAAAGATTTGAAAGTTGTTCGGGACCTACTTGATAACGCAGATTTTAATTACACTCAAGATGACACATACCGTTTTGAACATGGCGAAATACCCGATTCTTTATTCAACAAAGCCAAAGATATCAGTGAAGCCACCCTGGATGCCCTTCGCTGTTTGAATAAAATGCACGACACACTAGTACAAGATGTAAGTGACGGCGATATTAAACCTTATGTAGCCGATCCTATACTGGGTGAAAGTGGCCATTACATTAATCGGTTAGAACAACTTAACAAGCTTTGGTTCAGTTACGCCAATAAAGGCGAAGGCATTCCACACGCGCGTTGGATCAAACGCTTAGAGTATAAAAACCACCATGATCATCTCTTAAGCGATTGCCCGATAGAAGTAGGCTATTACTTAAAAGACAAGCTTTGGCGACAATGTGCGGGTGCTGTTTTATGTTCAGCCACTTTAACAGCGCTGGGATCTTTTGATCATTTTGCGTACGAAAGTGGTTTAGCTAAGGAAGAAGGTGTAAAGTACCTTAAAGTCCCCTCGCCATTTGACTACCCAAATCAAGCAATACTTCACATCCCACAGTCAATTATTGAACCGACACATAAAGACTTTAGCAATCATTTGGCCAAAATATTACCGACACACTTAAATAAGCAACAAGCCAATTTAGTGTTGTTCGCCTCTTATTGGCAAATGGATCATGTCGTTAAAGCATTGCGACTAAAAAACATGGATATTTTAGTTCAAGGTGAAATGTCGCGTGAAGCGCTTTTAAAAAAACACAGTAAGAATATAGATGAGGGTGAAGGTAGTATATTATTCGGCACACAAAGCTTATCTGAAGGCTTAGACTTACCCGGTAAATACCTTGAAAACCTCGTGATAACTAAAATCCCTTTTGCAGTGCCAACCTCACCGATAGAAGAAGCCCAAGCTGAATTTGTCCAAAGTAAGGGCGGTAACCCATTTTTATCGATAACCGTGCCTGATGCGGCAAAGAAATTAGTGCAAAGCTGTGGTAGACTGCTGCGTAAAGAAAACGACCAAGGACGAATTACTATTCTTGATCGCCGATTAGTAACCAAGCGATATGGAAAAGCCATGCTTGATACACTACCACCCTTTAAAAGACAAATAGACCATTGATGTTTGAACTTGCACTTGACCCAACAACATGGGCACTTCTTTGCGCTGTGGCACTGGCCGCAGGTTTCATAGATGCTATAGCCGGCGGTGGTGGCATGTTAACAGTCCCCGCTTTATTGACAGCTGGATTACCTCCACATTTGACTTTAGGTACAAACAAATTAGCTGCGAGCTTTGGATCACTGACCGCGAGCGTTACCTACTTTCGCAAGCAACTATTCAACCCCCGATTTTGGGCTGCCTCAATTATTGCTACTGGATTAGGTGCTTTAATCGGCACTTTAGTCGTTGATTATTTAAGTATTGAATTTTTAAATAAACTGTTACCGGTCGTGATTATTCTTGTGGCCTGCTACAGCATTTTTGGCAACCTTAGTGCGACTGAGGATGATGCATTACCTCCTCTAAATCGAACTACAAAAATAAAACAATGGCTACAGGGATTAAGCCTTGGCTTTTTTGACGGGCTAGCAGGCCCTGGTGCTGGAACATTTTGGACAGCCTCAAACAGCTTACTTTATAAAATGAGTTTACTATTAAATTGCGGCTTAGCGCGCTCAATGAACTTTGTTTCAAATTTTGTCTCTCTCATCACCTTTGTTGCTCTTGGTCACGTTAACTTTTTGTTAGGTATCACGATGGGCGTGTTTCTTATGCTAGGTGCTTGGTTAGGGGCCCATTCTGCCATTCGATTTGGTAGCAAGTTTATTAAGCCCGTGTTTAATACCGTTGTTATTGTTTTAGCGCTGAAATTAATTTACGAGGCATATCTTTAATATGCAATCAGCCGCATTTGAAAAACTTTGCCACCAAGTGGATATACTTAAACAACAAGCGATTAAATTCGATAACGCAAAACTGCTCTCTAAAAACCGATATATGCAAGCTCAGCCTAGTTTATTTGATCGCCGTGTTTTCTCAACAAAAAGCTTGAATTTAGTTGACTATATCATTGAAATAGAAGATGAAATAAACAGGCTCCCGCCAGCAGAACATCGCCATGCATACAATTACGCCATTGAACGTATTGGCAATCAAGTAGAAGCCGTATTTAACGTCATAAAATCAACACCTATTTGGGCCAAAGAAAATAAAAATACCTTTAAGCCACGGAGCAAGCCTAAAGCTTTGCAACAAGCGGCAAAAAAAATAATGCAACCCATACATGAACTCTACGATGAATTAAAACAGAATCATGAGTTTGAACGCAGGCTTGTATTGATGATAGACGAACGTAAACTAAAGATGCAAAATGTGGGCCCTGCTAAAGCCTCTGAGCTTAACTTGGAAATATTAACGTTGCATGGTCGCTTAGGCCGATGCCGCAAGGCTATATCAGCTACTGAAGAGAAAATACAACAAGTTGAAAAACAACAACTACGTTAAGTATCATATACGTAATAGATTTTTACTAAAGTAGCAACTTCACGCTCAATTTTGCACCAGATATTCGATTTATCCAACACCTTAGTATAAACTAAAATCAAAGACATAAACTAAGTGAGCAAGGCAGTGCGACTTCATGATGATATACACAACTACTTCGAAAAAATAGTGGTTGAAGAAATAATAAAGCGCAAATTAGATAAGCTATATGATGAAGATGTTATGGCTGATTTTTGTTGTACCGTATTAAATCAATTAACGCCCCGCTATATTCGATTTGATGTTGATATGGCTTTTTATTTACCACAACACGAACGAATTCATATGGAAAACCAAGTTAACGTGGCTATCGAAGTCGCTATCAGTCAAATAGCTAAAAAAGGGCAAGCATGAATCCATCACTCGAACAAGCGCCTGCCCACATTAAACTAGCTGTTGATCTGATCCAATTGCTAGAAGAGAACGATGTAGAACCTGAAGATGTTTTAAAAGCATTAGAAATAATTAAGGGTGATTACACAAATAAGCTAGCTACATCACCCTAATAAATTATTCATTGTTATACATACGCTCAGAACCCGACTACTCTCCTTTGAATATACCCACATAAGTAGCTTGCGTGTTTGACTTGCTAGCCCTATACATACCAGAGGTGTTGAATGGCATACTCAAGTTGCCATCCTTATCAACGATTATGACACCGCCCGTTCCACCGATTGGTTTAAGTACACCATTGATTACCTCATCGCCAGCTTCTGTGATCGTTTTCCCCTGATATTTAACGCGAGCACAGATATCAGCAGCAACACTATAACGAATAAAATACTCCCCATGCCCTGTTGCAGACACAGCACAAGACTCATTCTCCGCAAATGTGCCCGCTCCAATGATAGGCGCATCGCCAATACGACCAAATCGTTTCGCAGTCATGCCCCCCGTCGAAGTACCTGCTGCTAAATTACCAGTCTTATCAAGCGCGACAGCCCCAACGGTACCCATTTTAAAGTTCACGGGAAGTGCTGAGTGTGCTGCTTGATAATCTTTGTTTGTTTGCTTTGCTTTATCTAGTTTCTCTTTAGCTTTCAACAGGGACTTATAGCGATTTTCAGTATTAAAGAGACTATTTTCAATCAATGGAACGTCATGATTTTTAGCAAACTCTTCAGCGCCTTGTCCACTAAGCATTACGTGGACTGATTGTTCCATAACTAAACGAGCTAAGTTAATTGGGTTTTCAATGTGTTTAACACCTGCAACAGCCCCGGCTTGACGGTCTCGCCCATCCATAATTGAAGCATCGAGTTCATGTGCACCCTCGTATGTATAAACAGCCCCTCGGCCAGCATTAAAGTAAGGAGAATTCTCTAATACATTAATAGCGGCTGTAACAGCATCTAAGCTCTCTCCGCCTTGCTCAAGTACTTGATAGCCAATCTCTACAGCTTCTTTAAGTTTGGCTCTGTATGCTTTTTCTTGCTCTGGTGTAAAACGACTTTTTTCAATGGTACCGGCGCCACCATGAATGGCAATTGCAAATGGGCTTGTATTAGCAAGCGATGGCGGGCTAACAATAATTGACGTTGCACTGACTAAGACAGCTAAAACTAATGTGTTCATATTTTTCTGTATAGTGTTTTATATGTAGCACTAATGTGAATAAACTTATCCTCAATTACAACATTTACCAGATAGAACACATAAAAAAAGCGCCTAGTGGCGCTTTATTTAAATTTCACATTTGATTAAGATTGTTGAGCTTTCAAACGTGCTAAACGTGCTACTTGATGCGTAGACGTCAAGAAAGAATACATTGGTGCTAAATAGCCACGCTTACGAAGGTCTAAAAAGTCCTCGTCGCTTAGTTCATTTAGTTTTTTCTCATCAATAAGGTAAATACCGTTGATGTCTTTTTTCTCACCTTTGATATCAACTGTCAGTGTTTGCGCTACTAAAAGCTCTTTGTCAGCTAGATATTGAGTGAAAGCTTCAGTCACTTTCGAAAACTCAATAAATGATACCAATGCATCTTTACGACGCTTTAAGTAATCCGTCTCTTCACCGTTTTCGAATAATGCACTGCCTTCAGCTTCACCAACTAAAGGGCTTGCTTCATCAATCACGATACCGTATTGATCTTCTTGCGGGTGTTTAACCAAACCAAGTGGGTAACGCGTTGTAGCCATTGGTGCATAAGCTGCTGTCCATTTACCGTCTTGAACAAATAAATTTTCACCTGGCTCTAAACCAAACATAGCAACGGCTTGAAACTGACCTGTTTCGTTATTTTTTACGAAAGACATTGGAAATTCGTTTGCTACACGTGCAAACTCATGTGCAACAACTGGCACTAAATGCTGTGATTTTAAAAATTCTACATTGATGCCGTTTTGAATTTTAGTGTTGGCATGTTTTTCGTTGTGTAAAGGCTGTACTTGTTGCTCCGCCATGTTACTGCTCCATTAATTTATAAATTATGATTTTTGCTGTTAGTACCCTAAGGCTAAAGGTTTTGGTTGCAAAAAGGAAGTGAAAATTTTGTGGCAATTTGTACAATTTAAATCAAAGAATAGCAAAGGTCTTTTATGCAAATAAATGATGGTTCAAAAATTAATCTACGCGTAAACCTTTACCATTACATAATAGTAAAATTTTGTTAATATATTCAGTAGTTTTAGGATTAAATAAGCTTGGGAAATATGGAAAATTACGCGTTAAACCCACACTATAAAATTGATATCATTCATATTGAAAGCATTGGCGAAGACATTATTATCATTGATAATTTCTTGAAAAGTATTGACCCTGTAATTCACTTTGCTAATCACTTTGCTTATTTAGAACCCATTGGAAGCGACGGTACTTTATTTCCTGGTAAAAGAGATACAATGCCGAAACCTTATTATCGCGTTTTTGAGCAGCTATTTGCCACGTTGAAAGACAAAGGCGTGTTCAAAGGTAAACAAAATCTCTATTTACATAGGTGTAAGTTATCACTGGTTACTCAAAAATCGGGGGATTTAAACATTCTTCAACGCATCCCCCACATTGACTCAACTGATGATAATACCTACGCAGCAGTTCATTATATAAAAGGAAAGGAATCTAACGGCACTGCCATATATCGTTATAAGCCAAAGAACTTAGTTAAAATAACAGATGAAAATCAGCATGCCTTTCTAGAGTTAATTGAAGAAACGAAAAAGCATGAATCGCAACACTCTGGATATTTAAATAGTGATACATCATTATTTGAGCAGGTTGTTAGTATTGAAGCAAAAGAGAATCGAATCGTTTTATATAAAAGTAATTTATTACACTGTGCAAGTTTAGATAATAATGTCGATTACACAGCAGATATAAGACATGGTCGCCTATCTATTTCAAGCTTCTTTCGGCTAATTGAATAAACGACCAAACCACATAATCTATCGCTATAGTATACGAGGAACAAGCAACGCTATATCAGAGCTTTTGTAAGCCAAACTTAGCTATTTTGTTTATAAGCCCTCGATGTGAAGGTAATTCGATTAATAACTGTTCGACGCGACGCTTTTTTAAATCAACTTGCTGCTGAGCCAATAAACTGGCTTGTTCAGATAATTGTTCTGTCTTTGGCAAATAATTCATACCAAAAAGCACATAAAGGTAATTTTCTAAGTCAAACAAATCAAACTTACTATCAAAATCCTCTCTTATAGGTGAAAAGCTTTGCCATTTTAACACGTTGCTTTTTAACTTCTCAGACAAGGTTGAAGGTTGCTTGTTATCCACCCAAAATAAAGAATCATCTCGATCAGATATAAAGTAGTGCAACTTAATAAAGTCGAATGTACTATCCCACACATACTCTACTTGTTTATTAAAATCGGTTGCAATTATATCAATATCCTCTTTATTTCGAGGAAAACGCTTAGATAACAGATTCCCTGAGAAATCGGTTATTAGAATAGCGGTTGCTTCTAATGGCTCCACAAACCCTTGTGATAAACCAATAGCGACACAGTTTTTATGCCAAAACTTTTCTCTGCGACCTACTTTTATTGGTATTTTTCGAGGCTTTAAATGCGTAAACTTATTACCTAGGTAATGATGCAATTTCTTTTTCGCTTGCTCTTCACTCATGTGCTTTGAAGAATAAACAAAACCAACACCTCGGCGCTCTGTTAATGCAATATCCCAAATCCAACCTGCTTGATGGGCTGTTGCTATTGTATATGGCGGAATCTCATCATCTACAGATGTAGGTACTTGCAACGTTATCGCTGTGTCTGTTAACAATTCATTTGAACGATCTATAAAGTCAACATTTAGCTTTTCGCCTAAAATAGCAGCACTAAAGCCTGAACAGTCAATAATAAAATCGAAACTTAACTCATTTTTTTCATTATCAATCAAGTGTGTGACAAAACCATCTTGATCACAATTAACATCTATAATTTCTGCATACAGGTGCTGAATAGCAAACGTTTTTTGGGCATGATTCATTAAGAAACTAGCAAACTTTTTTGCATCAAAATGATAAGCATAACCGTTAAGACCTACAAATTCTGGCGTTGAAATTGACTTCGGCGCACGCATTTTTTCACAGCATATTGCTTGCTTAGAGACATTATCGGCATATTGTTGATGCCTATCACTGCTTAACCATTGATCTGTTAACTCTTCCCCAAATATATGTGGGTGATCAAATAAGTGGTGATAAAAGTTTTCACCATGCTTGTGTTTGTCTAGCCAATTAACAAATTTAATTGACTGTTTAAAGGTAACATCACACTCACGTATAAAGTCTGTTTCACTAATTCCAAACTTTTGTAATGAATTACGAATCGAAGGAACTGTTCCCTCACCAACACCTATCGAGGGTATAGTTGGTGATTCAACTAGCGTAATTTCAATATCAGTACCAAGTAAGGATTGGCCTAAATGATTGGCCGTAAGCCATCCCGCAGTTCCTCCTCCTACTATCGCTATCTTTTTTATCATATTAAAATCCTTAATTCTCTAACTCATAAAAAAGCCCAGATTAAACTGGGCTTTTAGTTAACTCTCTAAGCTAAATTAGAAGCGTAAAGCAATACCAACTCGGTAGCGCGCTTCACCTTCAAAGCTCCATGCAGGGTAGCCATTACGTAACTCAGGCTTAACTTCTGCATCACCAGTAGCTGTACCAACTTGGATGCTATCTTCTTCTGTGATGTTAACAGCTTCAAATGTTAGATCTAAGTAGTCTGTAACAGAATAGTTAGCAGTTAAATCAAGCGTACCATAGTCTTGGTGCTCACGGTTACCGTAGAAGAAAGGTGCTTCTCTAACCATGTACTCTGAACGCCAGTTGTATGCTAGACGTAGACTATAATCTTCTGCTTCATAGTAACCTACAAGGTTTACAGTATGCTCTGAAGAATCTGAGAATAATTCAATACGGTCTGGGAAGTTTTCCGCAGGCGCCTCTGAGTCAACCCAAGTATAGTTGGCTTGGTAACCAAAACCGCTGTCAAAACCATCTTGGATTTGAAGTTCAATACCCTGGATTTCACCACCAGAACCTGTGCCTTTAGTTGCTACAGTCCAGTTATCAACACCCGAATCAGGGTCAACGATACCAATGCTTTGATTTAAGATTTGGTCAACTTTAGTAAACGATGAAATATCTTTGATGAAATATGTAGCACTAACCATACCGTCGCCATCAAAGTAGTATTCCACACCTAGATCTGATTGCGTTGCTTTAAATGGCTCAAGACCAATGTTACCTGTTGATATGACTTCGTTACCAATAGTACCGTCTTGATACCCTGAAAGTGAAGAAGCTGCGAACATATCACTGTAGTTAGCACGAGATATAACTTGTGCTGCTGAGAAACGTAAAATTACATCTTCAGCCAAATCAAAAGCAACGTTTAAGCTAGGAAGTACTTCACTATAATCTGCTTTTTCAGTGCTTAAGTTGTTACCGTAGTTACCACTTGCGTCTAAAGCATAGTATTCAGACTCTGCATCTGTTGATACATAACGAATACCAAAGTTACCACGGATGCCATCAGCTGAAAAATCTGCCATTGCATATAGGGCGATATTTTCTTCTTGGATTGTACCATAGCCTGACTTATAACCAATTGATGTATTATCAAAGCTTGTAATTGCGGCATAACCATCACTTACCATTTGGTCAAGTTTAGGTTCTGGTAACGTATATCCTGCACCTGAAGACACTGTACCTGAATAGTAATGAGATGCATCATAAGCAGCAATCGAATCTACAACATTAGCTGTGTATGTTTCTTGCGTTACTTCATGATCTGCCCAACGGAAACCTGTTTTAATTGAGGTGATTGCACCAAAATCGACAGGGAAAGTGAAATCAACTTGTGCGTATGATTCTTCATCTGTATTTGGTTGCTTCTTAAGAGCCCAACCTGCTGAAGAAAGCTGACCTTGGAAATCATCAGGACCGAATGATTTATTTGCAACGTCGATATTGATCACATCGCCAGTTGCGTCATATGTGCCTGCATAATCACTTGGTGTGCCAAGCCAGAAACCATAGTTAGCTGTTAAATCCGTACCACCGTCTGACTGTGTATTACCGAAGCGACCTTCAACTTCAAAATTTTCACCCGCATATTTAAAGTCAAAATCAACAGTTTCTGATGTCATTGAACCAGCACGAGCCCAAGTTTGTGCCCAACCTGGATTAGCTCCATTACCCGAGCGGCGGTAGAAAGTACATGTACCATCTACATTTACTTGCTCACATGATGCTTCTTTGTCATCTGGGAACATTACAAATAATGATGTATTTGCATTATCAGCTGATAAATCTAAGCTCATGATATTAAGACCAAGAACTAAATCATCAGTTGGTGCATATTGGAATGATGCATTAATTGCTGTGCGTTCACGCTGTTGTTGGAATGTTGAAGGAACAATGTCACCCCAGCCAACCAAAGATTCAATACCGTTACGTTGGTAATTAGTTTCTGAGAATGCTGCAGAAACTAGCGCACCGAACGTTTCGTCTTCGTTCTTCCAGCTGTATAAACCAGAGATTTCTGGGTCAGCTTGCTCTGAAATCGAACCGTAATCTGCTTTAACGCTTCCAAAAAAAGTGTTTGCATCTAAATCTAATGCTTTACGAGTATTAACAATTACTGTACCACCGATACCGCCTTCAACAATATCCGCTTGTGAAGATTTGTATACTTCGATACCGCCAACCATTTCAGGCGGAAGCAATGTATAGTTAAAGCTGCGGTCGATATTTTGTTGGTCGTACCAACCAGTTGAAGCAACTGAGTGACCATTAAGTAATGTGCGAGTTAGTTGTGCTGATGCACCACGGATAGATACCTGTTGGCCTTGGCCAAACGCTCTATTAACTGCAACACCTGAAATACGACCTAACGCTTCACCTACATCACTGTCTGGAAATTTACCTACATCTTCCGAAGATAAAGCATCAACCACTGAATTTGCAAAACGTTTAGTATTCAAAGACGCTTCTAAAGAACGGCGGATACCGCGTACTTCAATTACTTCAACATCTTCTTGAACTTGAGTTTCTTGCGCTGCGAATGCAGCACCAGTGAATCCGGCACTCATTACAAGACCGATATTTACTGCTAATAAGCTTTTTTTAAAATTTTTAGCTAACACAGGATTCCCCTTGAATCATTTTGTTGGTTTTATTTATCACTTCTGCCCAGTGATGATGACAGCGTTGTCATCTAGTAACAAACCATACACCCTAAATTACATTTGTGCTACATTTTTTTAGCTACTTTCTGTACGAAAACAGTTTAAAAAAAAGCAACTCTTTGATTTAAGGTTAAATTTAAAATGTAAATATATGGCTTGTTACATTTTAACGGCGCAAATATACCATGATTTAATATCAAATGAGAAAGAAGACATACCTGTTAGAGGTAAAAATAGCAGGGAAACCACATTAATATGTAAACTAATCGCTCCATTTAAGTATTTTAATACGTAAAACCTCCATAAAATCAACATTTGCTGTTTGCAAGATAATGATTTGTTTTAGGGCAAATAAAACAAAACAAGGGGGTGGAAATAATTATCACCAACAATG
Organism: Pseudoalteromonas sp. H105; assembly: GCF_001469215.1. GTDB lineage: Bacteria > Pseudomonadota > Gammaproteobacteria > Enterobacterales > Alteromonadaceae > Pseudoalteromonas. The sequence goes on along the minus strand of NZ_LOFH01000001.1, from coordinate 43,241 downwards.
ACAGCGTTGTCATTTTGAATTATAAAGCCCTCTCTACTGCATGTCTATCTTTATTTGGCGCAAAAACAACTGTCTTATTGATGGGCTAAAATTTAAACGCGAAATTGGTTAAAGGGGCTATTCAAATTACAAGTAACGATGGGGAGTGAATTATTTATGCAGAACAAAACATACACAGAAACTAAAATGCAGACTAAGTGCCTGCATTTTTTAGTTAAAGGCTATTATGCATTAAGGCGCCCAATAAACTTCTATGTTAATCGTTGGGTGATTAAGAACTGCGCGAAGTGGCATAGCGTTGACGCCTCCGTCTGCTTTTGCTGCTTTATAGACGGCTAATTTTTCCTCTCCACTGATAAGAAGCTTAACCACCTCAGATTGCGCAATAGCATGAAGCGTTAATGTCATACGTTGCGTAATACTACCAGTTACTTCACTCTGAATTGCGTTTATTGCGCAAACTAAATTAGTACTCGTTAAACCATTATCTAGCCCATCGGCGTTGGGGAACAAAGATGCTGTGTGTCCATCAGGTCCCATACCAAGAATAGTCACATCAAATGGCTGGTTAAGTTGTTGATACGCTTGCTCACACTCATTTGCGCCTTGCAAAGCAGTGGCCGCGGTATTTTTCATGGTTATAAAATTCGCTGAAGAAGCATGATTTTGTAATAACGTGCTCTTAATAAACGCTTCATTACTTTTTTCATGATCAGCATCAACCCAACGTTCATCAACCATAGCAACGTCAATCTTGTTCCACTCTAATTCGAGATTCGAAAGGTGTTTATAAGCAGGTGCAGGAGACGAACCACCTGATACCATCAGAGAAGCGCGGCCTTCTTTTTTGATACCCGATACCAAACGTGCCTCTAAGCTCGCCGACAACTCAGCGGTGAGTGATTCTTTTGAATCAAAAAATTTTTCAGTAATTGTGGCCATAATTATGCTCTATCACCTGTGTTGAACCAAACGTGGTTATTTTCTGCAAGTAACTCATCTGCGTCTTCAGGACCCCAACTACCTGCACGATATAGCGAAGGTGCGCCTTTTTGCTGCCAACGCTCTACGATTGGATCAATCCACTTCCACGCTTGACGGACTTCGTCACGATGAATGAATAACGATGGGTTGTTTGCAGCAGCATCAAGCATTAAACGCTTGTATGCATCTGAGTGAAAACCATTACTATATGCTTGAGATAACTCAATATTCATAGTTACTGGTTCTAGTTGCATTTCTAGATTATCTAAACGTTTAGACATCAGTGTCAGTTGAATTGTTTCTTCAGGCTGCAACCTAATAACTAAGCGATTAGGCTCAATTTTGCCAACATTGTCACCATATACGTTATGGGATACCTTTTTGTACTCAACAACAATTTCTGCACAGCGTTTAGCCATGCGCTTACCTGTTCTAAGGTAAAATGGTACACCCGCCCAACGCCAGTTATCTACGTGAGCACGTATCGCGACGAAGGTTTCGGTTTTACTCGCCCCTTCGTTCAGCTCTTCTAAATATCCTGGAACAATTTTACCATCTAAATCTCCAGGTACGTATTGACCACGTATAATATTATCATCAACATCAGTGTCTACAAGCGGCCTTAATGACTCTAAAACTTTAAGTTTTTCTGTGCGAATACTATTTGCATTTAGCTTATTTGGAGACTCCATAGCAACCAAACATAATAGTTGGAGCAAATGGTTTTGTACCATATCACGCAGTGCGCCTGCTTTATCATAAAAGCCGGCACGACTTTCGAGACCGACCGTTTCAGATAAGCTAATTTGAATATTATCTATTGATTTAGCATCCCACATATTTTCAAACAGTGAATTTGAAAATCGCAGTGCCATTAAATTTTGAACCGTTTCTTTGCCTAGGTAATGGTCAATACGGAAAATTTGTTCTTCTGTAAAGAATTGGGCGATTTTAGCGTTGATTTCTTCAGCTGATTGGCCACAATAACCGATTGGTTTTTCCACAACAACACGAGATGAAGGTGTTATAAGCTCTTTAGTTGATAGTATTTCACAACAACTTCCATACACAGCTGGAGGAAGTGATAAATAGAACACGCGTGATTTATCTTGAGAATCTTTCTCTAAAATATCTTTTAATGTATCCCAGTCACTGTCAGCCTCAGTTACATTTGATACCACAGGGACTAAGAAAGTTGAAAAAGCATTCCAGTCTTTACTATTAAATTCGCCTTTACTTAAAAACTGTTTTAATGCTTCATGCGCGGTTTCAATATATTCTGCACGTTTACTTTCTTCACGAACGGTCGGCAAAATGCGTGACCCCTGTGGTAGATTCCCTTCTTGATATGCGCGATACATTGCAGGAAGTAATTTGCGCAATGCAAGATCACCGCCGCCCCCAAAAATTACAATATCAAAAGGATTTAGCATAATTAACTCTCTACGTTTGCATTGCCCTGTTGTCGACTGCTTCATTACAGTACAGGCATACATTTTTGTTGTTTAAAGTGATGTCAGCTTTTAGCATGGCGAAAAAGCCTGTTGAATTCGATTATTATATGGCTGATTAAATGAGCCTTAGGGGCTCTGTATATCCTCTCACAAACATACAGGCCCTAAGAACTCCAGCGCTACCCGTTCAAAGGTATTTGGTTAGCAATAAGCATTTTACTAATGCCAATCGCTAAATTAGTTAAGCGCGATGCGCTTTGTAGTAGTTCATTAAGCCTTGAGTTGAACTATCATGGGTATGTTTGACTGTTTCATCAAGTAACTCGGCCTCTATTTTAGACGCTAAACCTTTACCTAACTCTACGCCCCACTGATCAAAAGAGCATATTTCTAAAATGATACCTTGGCAAAATATTTTATGTTCATACAGTGCAATTAAACGCCCGACTGCTTTTGCATCGACTACATCTAAAAGGATAGAAGTCGTGGGTCTATTGCCTTTGTGTATTTTATGATTCAACAGCGTTTTAATTTCACTCTCAGACTTACCTTTAGCCGTTAAATCTGCACGTACTTGATTTTCATCAACTCCCATCATCATTGCTTCTGTTTGAGCAAAGAAGTTTGATAATAAAATATCGTGGTGTTGTCCAACATTTACTTGAGGTTTCACTGACGCAATGAAATCTGCAGGAACAATCACATTACCTTGGTGTAAGCATTGATAAAACGCGTGCTGACCATTAATACCCGTCATTCCCCAGATAATAGGCACTGTTGTGTAATCTACAACTTCTCCCCCAAAGTTTACATGCTTACCATTACTTTCCATTTCACCTTGCTGTAAATAAGCAGGTAGCATGTGCAATGCTTGATCGTATGGCAAAATCGCTTGTGCATCGTAACCAAGAAAACTCGTATTCCAAACGCTCAATAAAGCCATCAATAGCGGGATATTTTTATCATTGGGTGCTGATTTAAAATGCTCATCTATTTCAAACGCGCCTGCAAGTATATCTTCAAATGCTTCGAACCCTAAATAAAGCGCTATAGGTAATCCTATCGCACTCCATAATGAAAAACGACCGCCAACCCAATCCCACATTGTGAATACGTTTTCATTTGCAATACCAAAAGCAGCCGTTTTTTCTAAGTTTGTACTTACAGCTACAAAATGCTTGGCAATGGCTTGTTTATCATTTGCTGAACGTAAAAACCAATCAACCGCTGTTTTTGCATTCGTCATTGTTTCTGATGTGGTAAATGTTTTAGAAGAAATAACAAACAATGTCGTTTCAGGATCAATTTGTTCTAAAACCGATGCTATTTGTACACCGTCAGCATTGGATACATAGTGTACATTAAGCGTATCATCGGCAAAGCTTTTCAAGGCTTCAGTTGCCATTTGCGGGCCCAAGTTTGATCCCCCAACCCCTACGCTAACAACTGATTTAACTGGTTTCCCGGTGTATCCTAGCCATTGACCAGAGCGAACTTTCGCTACAAATACTTTAATTTTTTCAAGCTCGGCGTTAACAACCTCACTGACATTTTCACCATCCACTACAAGGCTGTTCGTGGCTCTGTTGCGCAAAGCTGTATGAAGTACAGCTCTGTTTTCAGTGAAATTAATTTTCTCTCCAGAGAACATTTTTTCACGCCAAGCAGCAACATCACAATCACTTGCAAGTTCGAGTAATTCTGTCATTACGTCTTTATCAATGAGTTGTTTTGAATAATCAAACAAAACACCCGGGATTTGAGTCGAGAATAACTCGAATCGACTGCTATTATTGGCAAATAGATCTTTAAGATGAACTTCTTTCATCTTATCAGCACTGATTGTTAGTGCTTGCCAACTAGCTAGTTTTGAACGACAACTCATTTTTAAAATCCCCTATGAACTTGCAACAAACTGATTTATAACTATCTTTATTTAAATACAGCAAAACGATAGCCCGTTAACCTACAAACTAAATTAACGATAAGTTAAAATGACAGCGCTGTCAATATTCTGTTTTTATATTTTACGATTCAGATAATAACGTAATTTTACTCTTTTGACACCGGTATCATAAAAATTTTATAAATTATTTTACTGCTAATTTTACTTTACATTCGATACACTAGTCGGTCTTGGTAAAGATTTAAATATTCATCTATTCGTTTTAGAACAAATAACGGCGCTTAACAAAGCTTCAAACAACACGATAATAACAACCTAAAAAGTAACTGTATGAAAGTAACTATAAATGATGTAGCAAAACTTGCGGGCGTTTCAATGAAAACGGTTTCGCGAGTGATAAACAAAGAACCTTCCGTACGCAAAAAAACATTCGATGTAGTTATGGAAGCAGTTAACGAATTAAATTATCAACCTAACCTTGCTGCTCGTAACCTAGCTGGAACATCCTCATTCACAATCGGTTTAGTCTATGACAACCCCAATGCATATTATGTAATCGATATGCAAAATGGTGTGCTTTCTCGTTGTAAAGATGAAGGCTATGAGCTGGTTATTCATCCATGCAGTTACTCTGAAGCAAATATGGAGCATGACTTTAAGACGATGATCAAGCGATCTAGACTTGCAGGTCTCGTGTTAACCCCTCCGCTTTCAGAGCAAAGTAGCATTACTAACTTGTTAGATGAATTAAACATTCATTATGTACGCGTTTTATCTGGTCGCCCTAGTGAAGAAGAGCAAGATACCTGTATTTATGTAAACGATTTCAAAGCGGCCTATGAGATAACAATGCACCTGTTAAATCACGGTCACAAAAACATTGGTTTTATCTGTGGTGACAAAGAGCATAAATCAACAAGTGAGCGCTTAGAAGGCTATAAAGCCGCAATGGCAGATCATGACACGGAAACAAATGATGCGTTTATTTATGACGGTAAATACTCGTTTGAATCTGGTGTTGAAGGCGCACAAGCGTTATTAGCAGACGATAACAAACTAGCAATCACCGCTATTTTAGGCGGTAACGATGAAATGGCAGCAGGTGCGTTATTTGCCTCACGCTTAATGGGTATTCAAATACCTGAACAACTGTCTATTACAGGGTTCGAGAACTCTCCTTTCTCTCGTCAAACGTGGCCTAAATTAACAACAGCTCATCAAGAAAATGATGTAATCTCTCAGCATGCAGCTCGGTTATTATTTACCAAGACGAGAGGTGCAAGAAACCAAGACAAGGATATTATTACCTCATTTACTCCTTCAATTGTTGTTCGAGATAGTTCAGGACCAAAACTCTAATAAAATGCAAAAAGGCGCTCAAATTAGCGCCTTTCGTATTACTCTATCAATGTCACATTAACGCCAACCCGCCTTTGAGGTTGTACACATGTTCAAAACCAATGTGCGCCAAATTATTAGCAGCTTGTTTTGAGCGATTACCACTGCGGCATAATAAAATATAATGATGTGTCTTTTCTAATTTCCCAGTTACTAACGCATGTGCCATTCTACTCAGTGGTATATTGATCACCTGCTCTTTCTTCAAATTAAAAAATTTATGTAAATCATTTGCATCATGCTCGTATGGCTCTCTGGTGTCTATCAAGCATGTATCACTCTCTAGCAGCATCGATTTTGCTTTCGTTACATCAACCTGCATTAAAGGTGGCTCATCAAGCGTGGCTGCAAATCCACATAAACTGGCTGAATGAGTAATTGTGTGGGCGTCATTCTCTTGTTTGGTTGTAACAAATTCAGCATCAGACATCGCACCTGACAATAAGGCACTTAACAATGGGGTTTGTTGGATTTGTGCATGCCAATTAATAGCAAAACATTGTTGGTAATCATGACCAGAACAAATCACCGTTTCATTTTGTACGAATGTATTTAGCTGACGCAAGGAGTTGGCCATTTCAAGTGCATCCCCCCCCGCTAACAAGCTATTTCCCAGACCCGCGGGCAACAATAAATCGCCGCAGAAACAATACAGTACTTTGCCTGTCTTTTTGCTCCGTACTAGATAGCTCAGACTGTCTTTGCTGTGGCCAGGCGTATGTATACGCTCTAAAGTAGCATTCATCAAATCAAGTTTTTCAATGTTACTAGGCCAACCCAGTTGGCCCGCTTTAACATCACTTAACATTGAGACAAATGTACGTTCATACAATTGCCTTGCTGAAATGCGGTCTTGATGATCATGCGTATCTAAAATAGCAACTAAATTCAATGATTGTGTGCTGACTATTTTTTCTAGTCGAGGAAGCATTTCAGCAATTGGGTCAATAATTATGGCGTGTTTACTTTCACTCACAAATAACCAACTACACGCCCCTTGGTGGCGGTACTGAGTTAAGCCTAAAGCACATGCTTCTTGTTGCGGTGACAATGTATCAGACACGACTAAGCAGTTAGCTTGCAAAATAGGCTTTAATGCGCAAATTCGTTCACACGCCAGATCAATATCTGATGGCGACATTGCTGGTCCAAATGACAAACGTAAAGCATTTTCACTTTGCCAACTAGCTATTCCCATAGCATCTAGCACGAAACTTCTATTTGCCCCAGAACTACAAGCAGAACCCCCACTAATGCGGATGCCTGCAGCATCAAATAAGTCCATGACTTCTTTACTGCTGAGTTCATTTACACAGAAATTAAGGGTCGTGGGCACACTATTTTGAAACTGATGGTTAAAGGTAACTTTACCGAATGTGTGTATCAGTGCTGTACGCAATTTATCTCGGTATTCATTAAGTACACGGCTTGGTTTAAAAGTGCTATCTGTTTCGTCGAGTAATAATTCAAACAGCTTATTTAACCCAGCAATTCCCGGTAAATTTTCTGTACCAGAACGCTTACCACTCTCTTGCCCCCCACCTGCAATAAATGGAGTATATACACGCCCTTCTCGGATATAGAGCATTCCAATCCCTTTAGGAGCATACAATTTATGTCCTGAAAATGGCGCATAATCAATACTTGTTTCGCTTAACGCTAGTTTTGTTTTACCCAGTGCTTGAACACAGTCGACCATCCACGCGACATCTGAATTGTGAGTCCGAATAGCGGTTTCAATAGCAGCTAAATCTTGATAAATACCCGTTTCATTATTAACCGCCATTGTACAAATCATTAATGCATTTTTGGCATGCTGTGCGATAAAGTCTAAATCGAGAATACCATCATTGGAAACGGGTATCGCCAGCACATCTGCATGAATGCTCAGTACTTCATTCCAATGGCTCAATGTATTAGGAACGGCTTTATGCTCCGTTGCACCATATAACAAAACGGGCTTTTCAATCTGGTGGTTTTTGGCAGCAATTAACGTTGATACAACGGCAGTTTGAATACCCTCTGTAGCACCTGAGGTGAATAATATATCACCATATTGGGCCCCTATTACTTTTCGTGCTTGGTCTCGCGTGTGTTCTAATAAATGCTTTGCCTGAATACCTGTTATATGCGAAGAAGACGGATTACCAAAACAAGTTTTCATCGTATGTAAAACAACATCGGCGATGCAGGGTAATACGGGGGTTGTAGCGTTTGCATCAAGATAAATTTGCGCGGTTTGATCGGTAGAGAAAACATGTTCGGACATTAATAACGCACCATATTACTAAAAGATATATCTTATAACACATTTTACATAAATTTTATGATCAGTGTAATAATCAATTCATCTCTATGGTGCGGTTTATATTCTATTTAAGACTAAAGGCTGTTTAATTCTGCTGCTCTATTAAATGCTCTTCTTGCTGGGTTGACCAAGCGTTGATCAACGCTTTTACCAGTGATGCTAAAGGAATGGCGAAAAACACCCCCCAAAAACCCCACAGCCCACCAAAAAACAAAACGGCGACAATAATAAAAACAGGATTTAAGTCAACCGCTTCGGAGAATAATAAGGGAACTAAAACATTACCATCAAGCGCTTGAATAATACTGTAAACGATTAAAATCGTCCAAAATTGAGTGTCTAAACCGAATTGAAATAACGCCACAGCAGCAACAGGAATAGTGACTAATGCTGCACCGACAAAAGGAATAAGAACCGAAAAACCAACCAATACACCTAATAATGCAGCGTATCGCAAATCTAAAACCGTAAAAGCAATAAACGACACTGAGCCTACAATTAAAATTTCAAACACTTTACCGCGAATATAATTCATAATCTGCTGATTCATTTCATGCCAAACTTGTAAAATTAAACGGCGCTGTTTAGGAACAAGCTTCGCAATACTTTGGGTTAATTCAAGCTTATCTTTGAGCATAAAAAAGACTAATAATGGCACAAGAATCAAGTAGATTAACCACGCCGCCACATCTTTAAGCGAAGTCAGGGAAGCAGATAAAGCAACCTGACCAAATTCAATCACTTTACTTTCCACACTCGCTACAACTGACTGCACCTGCTCAGCGGTTATTAAGCTTGGGTATTGATCTGGCAAATGTAGTAAAAAATACTTCCCTTTCTCTATCATGTGTGGGGATTCTTGGAGCAAGTTACTTGCTTGCTGCCAAAGCACAGGGCCCATACCAACAATCAAGGTTAACATTAACCCTGTAAATGCAAGCATAACAAAGATAGCGGCTGTGAATCGCTTTAACCCTAGCCGTTCTAAATACGCAACCGGCCAATCCAGTAAATAAGCGATGACCAAAGCAACTAACACAGGAACAATCAATGAACCAAAGAAATAAAACAACGCCATTAAGGCGACTAATAAAAATAATAAAGTAACTGAATGAGGGTCTGAAAATTTTCTTTCGTACCATGCTTTTACATATTCAAACACGACGTGGCTCCACCATTAACAGCCCAAGCTGCTTTTGTAATTGGTAATGATAGTTATATTTTTGCAAAAAACGCTCTATATCTGATGTTGATTGCGCAAGTGTTAAAGTAAACTTAATCGACTGTTGATTTAAGTTTGCCTGTTTTAACCCTAACTTAAATTGAATAAACTGCTGCGGACATTTAAATTCGCGCAGATCCTGCTCTAACATGACTTCTCACTCTGAAAAATATAAGCCCAGAACATGTGTAATACCTACTTACTCTAATGCATTTTAAATCAACTGTAACTTTTCCTTAAAACCCTTTGCACAATGGTTTATCCTTAATAAATATATTGTAGTAAGGAAAAGCCCATGCCCGGCACGAATAATAAAGCGCTACTACCCAGTAATCCAACATTAAAAGATATCAACTGGTTTAAAAAGCAAATAAATTGGGGAGAGCTACCCCCGTTTTATCACTTAATTGCCTCTTCCGTGAGTGAGTCTGAAGGCATATTAGAACACGGTTTTGATAACGCCGTTAAGCGTTTAATCGATAAACGTAACTGGAACCTAGATTTACTCGGAGGCCATGAAGATTCTTTAGGGGAGATTCACTGTACAAATAAACCACGTGTTGCACTTCATCAAATCTTCACGGACCGAGGTTTTGAGTTATGGGCGCTGCCTTACGCTAAAGAGGTAACGATTGATCAATATATCAAAGATAACCGTTTCATGGAGTTTAAAGTATGGGACCCTGTCACCATGCGAAGCTTAATTCGTATCAACCAATTGCATAAATTTATAGGCTTTTATTTTGAGCGAGGTGATACTGCCGATAAAGCATTGATACTTCATGCCCATAAAACCGTTCATAAAATTATTACTTTTTTACAAAGAGAATTGAACGTTGTGAAGCTTGATGGAGTCACAATTAAGGATTTCTACCAGTTATGCGAAAAAGACAGCCGTGCATGCAGTGATGAAATAGACATAGCACGAATTATGCTCGGCGATACAACCAGCAAGGAATAAAATGCGAATAAAATCAGCCTTTATTACTGTGTTTAGCGCACTTATAACGCTAAGTGTTTTAGGCAGTACATCCTTAAAGGCACAAACTAGCTTTAAATTGCCAGATTTAGGCACTTCAGCCTTACAAGCTTTACCTCTTGAAAAAGAACAAGCTATTGGTGAAGTGATGATGATGCAGATCCGCGGTTCATCGCCTGTTGTAAGTGATCCAGTACTGGATGAATATTTAACTACCCTAGGTAGAAAGTTAGTTGCAAATGCAAGTGATGTTAGGTTCCCATTTACATTTTTTTGGATTAACAACCCTGAAATTAATGCATTTGCTTTTTATGGCGGCCATGTAGGCGTGCATACCGGATTGATGGCGCAATCTGACAGTGAGAGTCAATTTGCATCAGTGCTAGGTCATGAAATTGCTCACGTAACTCAACGTCACCTAGCGCGAAGAATTCAGCAGCAGCAAGATAATAGTGCATTAACAATAGCGGGCCTAATAGCCGGCGTTTTAGCGACAGTCGTTTCACCTGATGCGGGTATTGCAATTATATCTGCAAACCAAACACAAGCCGCATTTAGCCAATTAACTCATAGCCGCTCTGCTGAGCAAGAAGCAGATAGAATTGGTATGCAAACCCTCAACAATGCAGGCTTTGATCCCTATGCATCAAGTGAGTTTTTAACTAAACTTGCCGCACAAATTAGATACAAGTACAAACCGCCGGCTTTTTTACTCACTCACCCCTTACCTGAATCAAGGGTATCGGATGTGCGACTACGTGCGCAACAATTTGAAAAACGCCAGTACCCTCAGAGTCTAGAGTTTAACCTAGCCAAAAGCCGTGTTATAGCGCGTTATCACCATAAACCTGTTGATGCAGAAAACTTATTTAGAAAACTGATTAAAGAAAATACCTTTTACAATAGTACTGCACTTAAGTATGGCTTAGGCATAAGTCTACTGGACCAAAAAAAGTATGCTGAAGCGGCTGAGGTACTGAATGAATTACTGGCAGCTGATCCTAAGAATTTGTTTTATATAGATACCCATACCGATTTATTAATCGGCCAGGATAAAGCCAGTGACGCGGTAACTTTTCTAGCAGCTTTACATGACAACCGTCCGAATAATCAGGTCATTACCTTGAACTATGCCAATGCTGCATTAGAAGCTAAACAGTATGACTTAGCTGAGCGCTTGTTAAAGTCGTTCCTACTGGAAAAACCCGAGCATAATTTGGCGAAGCAACTGATTACGGATGTTTATAAAAAACAAAAAAACCTAGCATCGTACCATGAAGCAAACGCAAGTGTTCTTGCGCAATATGGTGCGTATTTAAAAGCGGCAGATGAAGTACAAAAAGCATTAAACTTTGTTGAACCGCAAGAGTTAGTAAAACAACAGCGCCTAAAGGCTTTACTAACTCAGTATAGACAAATGCAAAAAGAACTCGCGAGACTTTAAGTCTCGCCATTCTTCCCCTAAAATAGAGCCTCTTTTTAATAATGGATCTTTAACTATGTCTGTCACTCTTTATCATAATCCACGCTGTTCTAAATCTCGAGAGACCCTTGCTTTACTTGAAACACATGCTGTTGAACCCGATATTATTGAATATTTGAAAACGCCACTAAACGAGGAGCAAATTACCGCTCTCGTTAAATTACTGGCTCTTGATTCTGCACGTGACATGATGCGGACTAAAGAAGATTTGTACAAAGCATTAAACCTTAAATCACAAACAAATGAAGCAGAATTAGTTAAAGCGATGGCTGATAATCCCAAGCTCATTGAACGTCCAATTGTCGTAAATGGGGATAAAGCGGCAATTGGTCGCCCACCAGAAAACGTCCTAAGCGTACTGTAATGCGACCTACTATAGTTGTTCTTTATCATTCAAGCCACGGCTCTGTTGCAGCCATGGCTAATGAAATAGCTGATGCCGTTGAGGCACAAGGCGGTAATGCTTTATTGCGAACATTTGTTGCTAAAAACCCTGAAGATATTATTATCGATAAAGACGAGTTGATTCAGTGTGATGGCCTTGCATTTGGGACCCCTACCCGCTTTGGAATGATGGCGTCTCAAGCAAAAACTTTTTGGGAAACCACGAGTGATTTATGGCTAAAAGGCCAATTGATAGATAAACCAGCGTGTGTCTTTTCATCCTCTAGCAGCATGCATGGAGGCAATGAAGCAACCCTGCTGAATTTATCTTTACCATTACTTCATCACGGTATGATGCTTTTAGGAGTTCCTTATGAGGTGCCTGAGTTATTAGCGACACAAACAGGCGGAACACCTTATGGAGCCTCCCATGTTGCTGGCGCAAACAACAGTAATCAATTGAGCAAGGACGAAATCAAAATATGCCAAAGTGTAGGGCAAAGACTAGTTAAAATTACGAGTAAACTAAAATGACATCAAAAGCGGCACACCCACCCAGTGTGGAAAAAAAAGCAATAACAGTACGCTTCCAGCGTATTGCCCTCTTTGGCTATTTTGGGCTTTTAGTACTAATGCCGATCTGGCTTTATCTTATCGCACCGCGTGAAGGGCACAGTAACGGGTTTATTTTTGTTGTTTACATTTTACCTTTACTGTTACCACTGAAAGGTATTTTACAAGATAAACCATACACTTATGCTTGGGCAAACTTTATTGTTATGTTCTATTTCATCCATGGTTTCACTTTAATATGGGTTGCACAAGAACAAATGATTTGGGTTTTACTTGAGTTATTATTCGCAACCGCCATGTTTATAGGCTGCACCTATTATGCTCGCTATCGTGGACAAGAACTGGGCCTAAAAATACGTAAACTAAAAGAAGATTTAGCTGACGAAAAAGCGTCACATGAACAAAAGCACCAGTAATAAATCAACCTTGTGAATGCAAGCTAAATAAAAACCCGCCAATCGGCGGGTTTTTTATATATTAAAAAATTAAACTAAGTCACTGAGTGTCGCCAAAGCAACAATACTCGCCAAACCTAATTGACCTATCAGGCTAAGAAGTGAGAAAGAACGCAATACAAACAGCCCCCAAGGATGTTTTACCGTTGGATACAAAGCACATCGTTTAAGGCTCATCGCAAAGAAAAAACACACCACAGTAAGCGTAGTTAAACCGAGTGTGAGTTCACTTTTAATTGCAAGTGACTCATCAAAAAAGAAGAATAACTGCAATGGTAATAAAATTGTGACAAGTGCGTGTAGCCCATGCACTTTTTTTATGCGATCAAACTGCCCCTCAGGTGACAACTCTTTTATGCCAAAGTCACGTTCTAAACACTTAACTAGTTGCGCCGCTTTAACACGCACAGCTAAGCGGTAACAACTTAATCCATCATTATTACGGACACGGTAGTCGTAACCAAACTTGAGTAAAAGTACCATCAATGGTTCATTTTTTGCTAAAACAGCGTAATGTAACGCGGTGTTGCCTAATTCATCACATTGTTTTTTGTCTTGCTTTTCAAGCAGTATTTGAACTAAATTCACAAACCCTTTTTCAACAGCCCACATGAATGCCGTTTTTTGGGTCTCATCACACAATGTCCCTGTTGCGCCTTGCTCAATAAATCGCATCGCCATTGTTTGTTTAGCTTTACTTGAACTTAAATGAGCAAGTAACGCTTGCTCTAATAAATAAGCAGAGTCAACATCAGGAGAAACTTGTGTTAGTAGGGTAAAGTAATCTCTGCCACTGGCAACTTTTTCAGCCGCCAATTCACTTAAAAGACTGCTTTCGCTTACCGAAACTGGAATAAATTGACTAAACCGCTCCCTAAAATCCACCTCTTTCCAAATTTCTAATGCATCTTGTGCAGCAACTTTACTACCAGCATTTAATGCATGCTCAATAACTGTGAAGTAGCGCTTTGAAAATAAATGGCTAAGTAATGAAAGCGGTGTATCAATTGCAGATTGTGCCGCAACACTCGCATACTTTTCTAACCGTTGACACATCAGTAAGACTAAACCCTCAGGTGTATAGTCATTTTCTAAATAATGGGCTCTTGCTGCAGAAATATAATGCTGCGCATCTTCATCATATTCACTGATGTGTTGAAAAAAGCATTCTTCAAAAGGTTCCAGAGGTGAAAACCAAGTAAGATAATAAATAGGGGGTAAAACCGTGGTGCAAACGCCATTACTCTCTTCTGTAGAGCGACATGAAGGCCACGCTTCTAATGCGTCCAAAATAAATGCCCCGTTTTGCTCAATGAGCCCTTTGACTAACAACGGATATTCTTTCGGCCAAATGAGTACATTTTCCATTAAATCAACACAACTCCAGTGTTTAAAATGCAGGGTAAATAAGTGAGTAAATAGTTATAACAAACGCAAACTGACACTGCGCTTAACGTCAATTTTTTATACTTAAGCATTTCAAAAGTGATCTTAAATATGTGGTCTATTCTAACATACCTGGATCGGGGCGCTATACTAAATAATGGAGATCTAAAAGAATAATAGGAAACGACGAATTAATTATTCATACCAAGGCACATCGTTCAGCATTTCACAGGGGGGTTATGTTAAAACGTTACTTTGCAGTCACTTTTAAAAGATATATATCTACTATGAGAGTAAATCCTTGTTGAGCGACCAATAGTTTAGTCCAAAAACGAGTCATACAGAGACATTAACTTTAAAAATAAAGCGACTATTGCATGTCATGCCTAAATTACTTTTATGCCAACTACAAACCCGTTTTTTGAGGTGGTTAAAGCCTATTCGCCCTTGAAGGTTGACGACTTTATGTCACTACTTACTGCTCAATTCTGCTGTAACTTTAGCGAGGCCAACGTCTGAAATACGCTGTATAACCTCTTTTTGTTTTGCACTTAACAGTGAAATACCCTCTGCAACAATATCATAGACCTTCCAGCTTCCATCCTTACTTTGTCGCAATTTAAAATGGAGGTCTATGGTAGGTGCATTACTATCAACAATCTGCGTTTTTACGGTTGCAAAATCGCCAGTTATTACGTTGTTATCATCTTCAAACTTAATCTCTTGCCCTGTGTACTTCATGAGCGCACCTGCATAAGTAATACTCAAATAATGCTCCACGGACTCAATAAAAGCTGTTGCTTGACCTCGGTCAATCCCCTTTATATGTTTTCCTAGCAATTTATAAGATACAAACTTTATGTCCATATGTGGCATTAAATACTGATTTACAACGTACTTCATCTCATCTTTGCTTGCTGTACCATGACTGTTTACTTTGCTAATTTCACTAAATAGTTGATCGCCAACCTCCGTTAGCAGCTCAACGGGTGATTGTGTAGGCTTTGCCATAAGTGAACTACTGAATAGAAATGCTATAAAAAGCAGGTTGCGGCCAAATGAAATCATCGTAAGTATCCTCAAAAATGTGAGGGCCTAATTTACCTGTTTTATATGCCTTAAAAAAGAAACAAAATAGCACATTATTAGTGGCAATTTGGCACGAATGTAAATATTACTATGTTTTCAGCAACTTAATTTCCCATGTGTAAAAATACACATTTACTGTGCTCTGAGCAGCTTTATGTTCAGCAGGAAGGAGGTGTTAAAAGCTCAAAAATGGCTTATTAATATCGCATGTTGACATCCATAGGGTGTATCGTTGCTTATGCAAGCAGGCATAGGGGTTTCATTTATTCAAGGTATATACTTCGCAAATTGTAAGTACACACTATCAAATTTAAGACCGGTTTTTAATATATTACCAAAGTCAACACGCTAAAAATAACACTGTGTTATAGACACTACCCACATCCTCGTATTAAACGCCGTAATGATAGACTTAACGTTTTTTCGACGTCATTTGCAAAACACTTTTAATTGAAAAGAGATTTGATAGACTAAGGCACCTTTAAAAATTATAAGTAAACACAATGGAACTTTGGCACATTCTTATCATCGTATTTGTTTTAGCAATTATAATCGGTAATATCATGTTACTTAAACATTCTGCAAATATAGGGTTTAAAATCCCGCCTAAGACCACTAATAAAGACGAAGAAAGCATGGATTGAGTTTTCGCCTATATGTTATTTAAGTGACCTATCTACTTTAAAAAATATAACCCTTCCATTGTTGCCCGACTTACATAGCCTGTAATGTCTTAAGCATGTCAGATCTATTGGTAGTTATTTAAATACCTTACCAACATCACCATTATCCCTGACTAAATGACAGTGCATAAAACTATGCTTGGACTTCGTAAAGAAACCTTAAAAGATTTAATCTATGGCGCGTAAAGCTGTACATTTTTAACACACGCCACCAGCTCTTATGACAAAGCTATAATTCAAACACTTAATTGTAAAAATACATAACACCATTTCGCCGCCCTAATTTAACTTGAGCTAAATTCATAGTTTAAAAATAATAGAGTATGAAAAATAAACTTGACAGCGCTGTCAATTGTAGTGTTATAGTCATGTTAGGATATTTAAGTATGAACACAGATAATATTTAGCCATCTAGACGTTGAAGCATCCCAAATAAACGCGTAATATGTCTTTATTCTGTGTGAACCTCACTTTAGCCATGAGAATTTTTAAAGATGATTGATGTAAAACACCTAAAGACCATAGCAACCTTGAAAGAAACTGGATCTTTGGTAAATACGGCCCGTGAACTTTTTTTAACTCAATCTGCTTTATCGCATCAGATCAAAGATCTTGAAAACAAACTGGATTGCCAATTATTTGAAAGAAAGACGCAACCTGTTCGCTTTACACCTCAAGGAATGTTGTTGCTAGAACTCGCCAATGAAGTACTTCCTCGCGTTGAAGCGACGAAATGCCGACTAAAAGAGAGTTTAAATCAGCCCATATCGCAATTACGACTAAGTGTCGAATGCCACGCTTGTTTTCATTGGCTATTACCGACGATAAAAGAGTTTAATAATTTTTGGCCGGATATAAAAGTGGATTACGAACGTGGCTTTAGTTACGACGCTATCCCTGATTTACTCAATGAAGAGTTAGACTTAGTGCTTACTTCAGATATTCGCGAGCCTGATAAACTAGAATACGCTCACCTATTTGATTTTAAGCTAAAATTAATTGTGGCTCCGGATCATGAGCTAGCAAAAAAAGCGTATGTGACAGCACTCGATCTAAAAAATGAAACGATCATTTCATACCCGATCCCTCGTGAACGACAAGATATTTTTAAGCACTTTATCCAAAATGCACGATTTGACGGTACGCTAAAAAATGTTGATCAAGGCTTACTTATCTTTCAATTAGTCAGCGCTGGTATGGGAGTGGCTGCTTTACCTGATTGGCTCGTTACACCTTATGAAAGCCAAGGCTTAATTAAATCTATTCCACTTGGTGCATTAGGTTTAACACGCCCAATGTACCTAGCGATGAAGAAAAACATGAAGGACAACCCTGTTTATCGGCACTTTTTAAATACCTGCAAACTAAATAATGGTCGATAAAATTAATTATTCACAGTAGCATACTTACATCTATTTAAATGATGTTACTGTGATGTTTGAACTTAAAAAAATAATCGGCTCAATGCTGATGCCACTGCCATTAGTAGGCCTTCTTTGTTTACTTTGTTTTTTTTACACATTACGCAATCACAAACTAGCATCAATCATGGGTCTGATCTTTGTCGGGTTTTTACTCTCTATCAGTACACCTTTTATTGCCCAAAAATTAATTAACCCAAGCTCACAATTAAAATATGTATTTGACGTAAAAAAACATCAACAACTCGATAAAATCGTTGTGCTTGGGTGTGACGTTAACCCAAACCCCCAATTGACAGCAAACAGTCAATTAGGAAACTGTGCGAAGAGTAGATTAGTTGAAGGACTACGGTTAGCGTATCTTTACCCCAATGCGTATCTTATTGTATCTGGTGGTGGTATTGGAAATGTGACAAATAGTGCTTTAATGGCGCAAACCGCTATTAGTTTAGGTGTAAACCCCAAACGCATAAAGCAAAACCCAGCCGCCATGGACACAGCAGACGAAGCTAAATTTCTAGCACCAGCCCTGGTTGACTATAAAGTAGCCTTAGTGACATCAGCCAGCCACATGAAGCGTGCATCAGACCTCTTTTATGCCCAAGGTATTGATGTAGTGCCAGCAGCAACTGACTTTTATGACTTTTCAGCTTGGCCAACACATAAGCAATTCATCCCAAGTGTTGGCGTATTAAAAGCGGTAACTGCTTATTGGCATGAAATAATTGGCCGTACTTGGATTGAACTTCGTCGCTGGATTGATTCGCAAGCGCTGTAATAAGAAGGCTACTTTTTTGAAGTAGCCCAAGCAGTATTTACACTGGATTATCGATATCAATAAAGGTTACATCAAAGCCATGTTCATTGGCTAAAAATTCGCCTAATGCTTTTATACCGTATCGTTCTGTTGCATGATGCCCAGCAGCAAAAAAATCAATACCTTGTTCACGCGAGCTATGAATTGTTTGCTCGGATGCCTCGCCCGTAAGATAAGCGTCCACACCTTGGCTTGCAGCTAAATCTATGTAGCCTTGGCCGCCACCGGTACACCAAGCAATAGTTTCTATTGGTTCATCACGTACAAGGCTTGTCAAAGGTTTACGGTTCAGAACTTGGGCTATTTTTTTCGAAAACTGCTCACCCGTCATCGGGGTTTTTAAACGCCCTTTTACTGCAACACTATTGTTTATTGGCTCTAAGCCCATTTCCCACTGCATATCCAGTAACTGGGCAAGTTGAGCGTTATTACCAAGATCAGGGTGGATATCAAGCGGTAAATGATATGCAAATAAATTGATGTCATGAGCTAAAAGTGCACCAATTCTTCGCTTTTTCATACCCACAATAGGTTGTGATTCACCTTTCCAAAAAAATCCATGGTGAACCAAAATAGTATCAGCGCCTTGGGCAATGGCTGCATCAATTAAAGCTTGGCTTGCAGTGACACCGGTCACAATCTTTTTAATCTCTTTTTGTCCTTCAACTTGAAGCCCATTTGGGCAAAAGTCTTTAATCGAATCCGGTTTTAAGATCTCATGTAATAATTGGTTAAATTCTCTACGCTGCATAATTTTTTACCACCTCTGCATTAGATTTTATGCAAATTTTGGCGCTTATAACCTCAAAATGGAAGGAAAATCGCAAAAAATTGAAAAGTTCGCCAAAACTAGGTATAAATGTGTATTCTTTATCTGTGTTTACAACGTATAGGGTCTCTGATGAGCAAACTAGACAAAACAGAAGTGTTAAATGCCTTTGAAGCAGCATATGAAGCCGCCAATGGTAAGAAACCTGAAATCACCACTAAACCTGGTTGGTACAGCATCGACGGCGGTAAAAATTTACGCCTAGCTGATGTAGCTGAATTAACTGAGCAGCTTACTTCTGGTAAAACGGCTGAGCAACCTGCAGCAAAAGCGCCAGCTAAAAAAACTAAAACTAAAACTGCCGCGCCAGCAAAACTAGCTGAGAAAAAAGCACCATTTGCTGTAGTTACACCTAACGAAGACGGCTACACAGCCGAAGAGTTATGGATTGTTTACCTAGCTGAAAAAGATCATGACTGTCGCCTACCACGCGGTGTTGTGTAATTTAAAGTAACGCACTTTAAATAAAAAAACCGCTACTAAGCGGTTTTTTTGTGTCTATAAAAATATTCTTTTAATAGCCATTGGGATAAATAGCCGCATAAAACAATAAATACGGTTCATACTAAACTAGCGCAATTTAAAACGTCCAACTTTGCCCCATCATCATTATCAAAATAGGATTTACTCCCGCAGCAGGATGAACGGTGTTCGTCAACATCATCATACTAATAGCATCTCCCGGAGGGAATGATTTACCAAGCAAGCAGCCTCAGACATTGCTGCTTGATAAAGCTATTATTAAAAAAATTATTGCTTAAAGATTATGCCCAAAAAGTAAAAAAGCGGCGAATGCCGCTTTTAGTCATAATCACCTATTTGGTAAAATGACGCTTACTTTTGTTCAAAGTAGAGTTTATCACGTTGTTTTTTGCCAACTTCATTCATTGTCGCTGCGTTAAATAAACGCCCATTGATCATGGTGTAATCGATTTTATCGGTATCACGAATATTCTCTAGCGGATTACCGTCAATCACCACTAAATCAGCAAGTTTACCCACCTCAAGTGAACCAATGTTTTTATCAAGGCCAATGTATTTAGCAGGATCGAGTGTCGCGGCACGTAACGCCTCAAGTGGCGTCATGCCGCCTTGTGCAAACATCCAAATTTCCCAGTGAGCAGCTAACCCTTCACGTTGTCCATGCGCACCTAAATTCACTAATACACCTAAATCTTGCAGCTCTTTAGCTACGCGTGCATTATTAAAGTGATTATAGTGATGATCGGGTGCTTTTACTCGACGCATAGAACGTGGCAGTAATTGATTTTTCGGTACAAATTTACTCAACCGCGGATGATTCCATACATCAGTTTTATCATACCAATAGTTTTCGCCCCAAATTCCGCCATAAGCCACACCTAAAGTAGGTGTATAACCTACGTCACTTTGCGACCAAAGTTGCTTGATATCATCATAGATATTCGCAACAGGAAGAGAGTGCTCAATACCGGTGTGACCATCCACAACCATTGTTAAGTTGTGCTGCAATAGTGAACCACCTTCAGGCACCACCATCATCTCAAGCTCTCTGCCTGCTTCTATTACTTGCTGGCGTTGTTCACGACGAGGTTGATTATATGATTTGACACTGAATGCACCGACCTTTTTGAGGCGCTCTAAATGAAATTTAGCGTCCTCAAGCGAATCAATGTGCGAGGTATATCCTGGCATATTTGCGCCATATAAAATGGTGCCCGTTGAGAAAATGCGCGGCCCAACAATCGTACCCGCTTTTTGCATTTCACTGGCAGCAAATATTTCCGTCGTATCGTTTGAAGGATCGTGAATCGTTGTTACACCCAGCGATAAACCCGCTAGATTTTTCCAGTTTTGTTCTGGAATAATTTCATTACTGCCTTGCGATCCATGCGCATGCGCATCCACAATACCTGGCATAATAGTTTTACCCGCCAGATCGATAAGTTCAGCCCCTTTAGGAATAGAGACACTATCGGCAGTTCCTACCGCTTTAATATGCTTTCCATCCGTTAGCAGCACACCATTTTCAATCACTTCATCGCCTTTCATGGTGATAATACGTGCGCCTGTCAATGCAAACATGCCTTTGGGCTCTGACATTTTTTTGCTAAAGCTGATGTTTTCACCACTTTTAACTTTGAAATCAGCATCTTCTGCTTTATTAATATCAAAGATACCAGCTAAGCTAGCATGATAAAGCTCCGGCCCAAGTGTCCAATAAAGCTTATCACTGTTTGCACTCCAACTTATGCTTTCACCTGCACGCACCGATAATTGCTCAATTGGAAATTTGCTATCTTTAGGGCCAATATTAATGCTTTTACCGTTTTCAACTAATGGCGTTACAAACACTTTAAAGCGTTCAGCAAATGCTAAGTACTTACCATCTGGAGATACTCTAAACTCAGTCGCGTGTTCTGACTCATATAACTTAGTTACTTTTTTAGAATCAATCTCGACAGCACTTAAGCTAGGCTTTGGCCAAGGGCTCATAACAAAAACGCGATCGTTAGTCGCGCCAAATTGCGGCTGATAACCGCTTTTAGTAATTAATTCTGCTTTACCACCTTTGCTACTAATAGCGTATATCCCCGGGTGTAAAGACCAGTCAGGGTTCAAAATACTGCCGCCAGAGGCTTTACGATAAACTACTTTCTTGCCATCAGGACTAAAGGTTGGCTCTACATACTTACCCGGCTCATTCGTTATTGTATCACCGCGTCCACTGCGAGCAGAAACAACGCGAATGCTCCCCTGCTCATTGTCATCCCAAGTTACATAGACAATTTTTTTACCATCTCGGGAAAATTGTGGGAATAACTCAAAATGGTCATCTTGGCGAGTTAATCGTTTAATTTTTCCTGACTCTAAATCGCGCTTATAAATGTGCCCAAGGGCTTCAAATATGGCTGTTTCACCGTCTGGTGATACTTGCACATTACGCAGCATTTTTATGTCAAATTCATCACTGTCAATATTTTGCGTGAAGCGCACTGCTTTTTGAATTTTCTTCGTTGTTTCAACGCTAAAATCGATATTTTCCACTGATTTTTTATCAACATCCAGTTTCTGAATTTGACCGCCAGCCCAGAATACCAATTCATCATTATTTGGAGTCCAAGCGATAGTCGGGTATACACCGTGGATTGCCCACGTTTCCTGCATATCGCGTTCAAGCTTGTCGTAAAGTTGTGTATGTTTACCTGAAACTAAATCATACATATATAAGCTTGTTTGGAAGTCATCACGTTTGATATAGGCAAGCTTAGTCCCATCAGGTGACGGCGTGGGCCTAATTGCGCCACCCATTCCTTGAATAATAGTCTCTATTTCACCTGTTTTACGATCAAAACGCTTTATTTTGTAGATACCTGCAACCGAATCTTTTGAATAATGAAACGTTTTACCCGGTGTTGCATCATGAGAAAAGTACACATAACGCCCATCTGGTGAAAACATCGGTTCACCTAAATCTTTTTGATCATCTGCACGTTTAGTTAACTGAACCCCTTTACCACCCGCTTTGTGGTAAAGCCATACTTCACCTGCACCTAATGAACGTGTTGCAGTAAAGTGTTTACGTGCAACGAGGTAATCACCATCAGGGCTCCAAGCAGGGCTATTTAAAAGACGAAACGTTTCATTGGTCACTGCTTTTTGATTTTCGCCATTGGTATCCATAACCCAAATATTGTCACCACCACCTTGGTCCGACGTAAAGGCTATATGCTTACCATCAGGGCTAAAGCGTGGCTGCATTTGCCAACCA
The DNA here is from genome assembly GCF_001469215.1 of Pseudoalteromonas sp. H105. Classification (GTDB taxonomy): domain Bacteria; phylum Pseudomonadota; class Gammaproteobacteria; order Enterobacterales; family Alteromonadaceae; genus Pseudoalteromonas. Next base: position 20,119 of record NZ_LOFH01000001.1, on the reverse strand, counting down.
ATATCTGAGGTAAGTAGTTTTGCCGTACCCCCACTGATTGGCATAGTGTAAATGTCACCCAGTAAATCGAACACTAATGTTTTTCCATCTGGACTAACATCTACGTTCATCCATGTACCTTGGCTAACATTAATGTTGGCATCGATAAATTGGCCTTGTGGCGTGTCCACCTGCCATTTATTTTCGCTCGCTTTGTCAGCGGCTTGAACATTGGAGTAAAGTGCTAATGACACCGATACAGCTAACGCAGTATGAAACAGTTTTTTCATCGATTTCTCGCTTGCTTTTGTTATTTATTAATATGATTGCAACAAAAAGCGAAGCAAGTTACCAGCTATATATGATAAAGCGTCTTAATTTGTCGGTTAATGCCATTTAATTGGGTCAAAGCCGAAGTAGCCCACCAGCATTGAGTAAATCTCAGGATCATATTGGCGAAGATCGTTGGGCTTTTCTAAGAATGTTTCGGTGATCACTGCAAAAAATTCAGCTTCGTTCGTTGCCCCATAACTATGAATAACATGGGGCATACCATAGGCAACATGTGTTTTAAGGAGAGTGAAAGCACGACTGAAAATTCTTGCCCACTCTTTGTAATCTGTTGTTTTAGCAAGTACAGGAGTCCCGGTTGTTTTGCCTGTTTCTTGATCGAGTTGATGGGCAAACTCATGAAAGACTAAATTATGGCCGTCGCTGGGGAGGCGATTTCCCTCAAGTACATCATGCCAACTTAACACCAACGTGCCGCCTGGCCAAGACTCTCCTTGACGAACTGTATTATGATAACTGACAAGGCCTGCATTATCCGTAGACGTCTGAGGCGCATAATAAGCACTAGGATAAAGTAATATCTCTTTCACGTTTTTATAGAGTGGCCATGGTTTGTTCAATACTAACAAACATGCATCAGCTGCAACGATCAGTTTCATGGCATCATTTAGTTTTAAACCATCACAACCAATAAACCGTTTTTCATTTAAAAACCAAACCACATGACGTTCTAGCTTTTCGCGGTCAGCATCAGTCATTTTTTGATAGATTGGCATGTATCTCAATAGCAGTGTTTTTTGTTGCTCGCTTAATTGATTACCATGGTATTTATTGAGCCAAAATCGATGCTGTAATTTAGGCCAATGCCAATAAATAGCAACAAACATAACTAGCAAAAAAAGTAATAAAGCATTAACCATCTTAAAGCTCAATAATAAGTTCTTAACCTATTAATATGCGCGCATGGTACATAATTCAATCTATCACTGGCTAAATATATAAAAACAACTAAGGTCTATTGACCCTTGCGAATTAAAATTTGCTCAAACTAGAGGGCAGTTTAATCGCGGCGCAATGTTTGCAACCTAATGGGCTAAGTCAAAACCGAGCAATAAAGAGTAAATCTCCCCTAGGCAGAACCCGAAGAGCAGCGCCAGTTTGGCATTGATTCCGCGTTATCGCCTATCTATGGGTAAATACCACACCACATAGATACTGCCTTGCCTAAAGACCAAACGGACTGCTGCAAATTCAACCTGTAAAGGTTACAGGCCTTAGCGCCATTCATTAAATTAATTAAGCTCTTCAACCCGGTTTCGACCATTTGCTTTAGCCTGGTATAACGCTTTATCTGCCCTTGCAAGAAGTCGATCATATTCATCAACACAGCGGGAATCAGCCACACCAAAACTCGCAGTTATTGATAAATCTACCGCAATACTAGAAAAGTCATACTCAGCGATTTCTTCACGTAATTGTTCACACAAAACACGTGCTTGATCGATGGTTTTATTGGGTAAAAGTAACGTAAATTCTTCCCCACCCCATCGCGATACCTGGTATTCATTGTCTTCACAGCATTGTTGAAGAATATTCGCCACTACGCATATAACTCTATCACCTATTATGTGAGACCAGTTGTCGTTTATCCGCTTGAAATAATCAATATCAACAATAACTAATGCCAATGGTCGACCCGAGCGTTTGAAGTCATTAAAGTTATCTGCAAGCCAATCATCAAAAGCGCGTCTATTCGGTATTCCAGTTAATTGATCATGGGTGGCTTGGTGAGCAAATGCATCATTTTGTGACTGTAACGCAAATGTTTGTTGCTCTACTCTTTCGGTTAATCGTTTTTCGATTTTTTTATAGTGATAAAGTCGGTACTTATAGAGGCAATAGCAAAGTAATAATACCGTGATGAAAACGACTAATTTGAAACTAATTTCCTGCCAAAAATATGGCTTTATTTCAAACGTTATGGCCCGATAATTATCTTGCCAAGCTGCATTAGGATAGCCTGAACGCACCATAAAAGTATATTTACCCGGTGCAAGGTTTGTATATTCAGTAATGTTGAGCTTATGTCGATCAACCCATTTATCGTTATAACCTAACAATTTAGTCTGGAATTTAAGCCTTTGTGACATGATAAAACTCAAACCAGCGTAGTGAAATGATACTCTATCTGAACCAGCCGCAAGTTGAATGGGGCTTTTTAAATCGTTAATATTTATAGTGTCACCATCAACAACCAATGATTCGATCACTGTAGGTAATTCTAATTGAGAGGCACGTTTTAATCGTTCAGGCATCACACTGGCTACCCCATTCGCTGTAGCAAACCAAACACTGCCATCGTGGTGAAGTGTAGCGGCAGGACTCGATCCGCCATTCGCTTGCGCGCTGAGCATCCCATCACCTTCATCATAAAGCTGATACTGCAATACATCTGCCGCTTTGTTATCTAAAAAATCATTAACTTGCTGCTGCTTAATTTGAATAATGCCGCGATTACTTGATAACCAGAATAAATCACCTTGAGCAACTAATTGAAATAACTTATCAACGGGCAGCCCTTGCTCCCGACCAAGCATATCAATTCGACCAGTTTCAATATTAAACCGAATAAGCCCTCGGTCCGTTGTCATCCACATATTATTGTTTTGGCTGAAAAAACCAAACGCGTATTCTGCATTAAATTTTCGCGGAAACTGTTGCCCTTTAAACTTACCTAGAGAATCGTTAAACATAGCCACACCGACCCCAGTACCAACCCATATATTGCCTTTGGAATCTTGCTCCAATGCCATAATAAAGTCACCGGGGAGGCCTTCATCAGTAGTAAACTGAGTAATTGAGCCATCCGTTTCTATTCGCGTTAACCCTGTAGCGGTGCCTGCCCATAATCGTTTTTTATTATCAAAAAGTAACGCCCTTACTTCGTTACTGGCAAGTCCACCATCCCGATCAAGTACAGGATAGATTTTATCATCAACAACACGCAAAATTCCTGAGGTGTAAGTGCCAATCCATACGCCTGCTGACTCATCTTCAGTAAGACTTAATACTGATAAAGGTTTCACCTGATTAGCGACTGAATAACTTTGCACTTTATCATCTTTGATACGATTTAAGCCTGAGCTACTGCCAACCCACATACTGCCATCAGAATGAGAAAGCACTGCTCGAATATAATTCCCACTTAATCCACGCTTTTTTGTCCATACAGAGAAAGGAGCTTCACGTAAGCGATATAAACCTCCATTCGTGCCCACCCAAATACTCCCCTCTCTGTCTTGTAACAATGACAAAATTCGGTTTGCAGGCAAGCCAGCTTCTGAATCAAGCTGCTCAAGTCCTGATGTACTGAGTCGAAATAAGCCCTTATTGATCGTTCCGAGCCAAAGATCACCATGGTTATCTTCTAAAAGACTCGAAACTGACTCCCCATCAAGATCAACGTGTATTGTTTCAAATTGATCCTTAACCAAACGCCACGCACCTTTTTCTCCACCTACAATTAACTGACCCTGGCGGGTCAATAGAAGTGTATAAATAGAACTTGAAGGTAAACCTTGGGCTAGTGTGACTAATTGTGGGTTTTTATCTTTAATTCGATATAAGCCCTCGCTTGTGGCAGCCCAAATGACGGCGTCGCTGTCTTGTATTAATCGGTAAACACTTAAGTTAATTAAAAGGTGAGATTCATGATCGGTTGTTTTGTCTCGAACGACTAAGCCCTTCCCTTCAAGACCAAGCCATACTTCTGAGGGAGTCGGATTTAAAATATGATTAACCATCGCCTGTGCATTGGGTGATGTTTTCCATTGCCCATTTTTTAAATGACTTATTCCACCACGCGCACCAACGATGTATAAACTACCATCGGATTCAGCCGAAAGGCTTCGTAAACCCGAGTCTGGCAGTCCTTCAATCTCGGATCGTGTAAACAACTTAAAGTCGCGCCCATTAAAGCGTGCGAGCCCTTCCCATGTTGCAACCCAAATATAACCGTCTGACGTTTGTGTAACGCTATTGATACTATTATGAGGGAGACCTGTACGTGTATTCCAAGTTTCAGAAAAATAATCATTGAGGGGGAGTCGCGTGCTTTGGGCTGCAAAGCAAGTAAATTGGATTACACAGATTAAAAACACACTGATACGCTTCATCATATGAACGCCTTTGAGAGCACACTTAGCCAAGTCTTTAGCAATAAAAAGAACGGTTAGTCCATTCTTTGTCATAACTAAATTATCATTATTATTATTATTGTCTACTTAACATCCATATTAGCACAGTATTAATTTGTTTTTCATTATCTAAATAGTGCCGCTTAATCTATATGTACAGGTTGGCAATATTGATCAATACAATTTTGAAAATGCTCAATAAAACGGGCTACGTGAAGGCCGTCCATCAATGCATGATGAACATCTATAGAGAGTGGCATTTTACCTGTTTCTTTATTGTATTTTCCAAACACTAATTTCGGTATACCCATGCTTATGCCATGAGTATGTGCATGTGAAAAACTGGTAAAATCAAGCCACGGCAATACCGATATATGGATTAAATCAGCTTGGCCTTCAGTATGAGCAAATGCCTCTGAAAATAAAGGTAATACCTTGGAGTTACTACTCACTTGTTGGACATGCTTACTAAAGTCAGCAAACGGTTGCTTGAGTGAAAAATAGCTAAACCGAAACGTGTCGTCAGTGGCCAACTCAACAACACTTGCGCGAGCACCGTCAAGCTGCCAAGGGGCGTTATTTATTATTCGCTGAAGCATAGGTGGGTATTGATGGCATGCGCGTAAAGCTAAGAAAATATAACTTTGAAAAAATGAGTGATGATTAGATTTACAAAAATCAAATAATCTTTTTGCGTCAATAACGATGCAAACATTAAAGTAAGGTTGGTTAAAGTCTTTAAAAAGTGAGAAGTGTTGGCTACGAGGCCACGTATCTATATCGATTTCAGTCATGACGTTTTCACGCAGTAGAATTTACAGCTAGCGTAACGAACTTAGAGAACAAAGCAAAGGTGTATATAGACACCTTTGCTTTTATAACACATTATAAACCGTTTTCTATGATTTCTTGAGCTAACTCATCTGCAATAATATGCGTTGATTTTTGTTCTTTTTCACTGCGAGCAAAAATTTCAGTCAACGTATCATAAATACCTTCAACGTGTTTATTTGATGCGTCAACTGAATAGCCTTCAGGTGCTGTTTCATAATATACATTGATGATACCGCCTGCGTTAATCACGTAATCCGGGGCGTACAAAACCCCCTTTTCACGTATGATTTCTCCATGGCGAGATTCTGCTAATTGGTTATTTGCACAACCCGCAATAATAGTCGCTTTTAAGCGCGGTATTGTTTTATCGTTCACTGTGGCGCCTAATGCACACGGTGCATACACATCAACATCTAAGTCATAAATGTCATCAATACCAACCGCTGTAGCAGCAAAATCATTGACCACACGGTCAATAGCGTCTTGGTTTATATCGGTAACAAAAAGTTGAGCACCGGCTTCATGTAAATGTTTACATAAACCATAAGCAACAGCCCCTAGACCTTGTACAGCAACTTTAACGCCACTTAAATCTTGATGGCCACGTTGATGCTGTAAAGCGGCTTTAATACCTAAAAATGTACCATATGCTGTGAACGGTGATGGGTTACCACTTTTACCTTCAAGTCCAAGTACGTAATTTGTCTCTTTGTTCATAATAGCCACATCAGCACAGGTAATATTCACATCTTCTGCTGAATAATAACTACCATTTAAACGCTCTAATTGGCGGCCAAATGCACGAAAAAGTTGTTCTGATTTTATTTCTTTTGCATTACCAATAATAACTGACTTGCCCCCACCAAAAGGAAGACGAGCTACTGCATTTTTATACGTCATGCCTTTGGATAAACGAAGTGCGTCGATTACTGCGTCGTCATCGTTAGCATAATCCCACATTCTGCATCCACCCACAGCAGGACCTAATTTGGTGTTGTGAACGGCAATTATGGCACGAAGGCCTGATTCTTTATCTGAACAAAAAACCACTTGTTCGTGGTTATCAAAATCAACTTGATTAAACACAGCCACTTTATTTTACTCCGAAATTTATAACCCGTGAGAGGGTAAACGCGCTGAAATTGCCGAGACTTTATCACTTAGCAATGAGCCTGACCACTATATGAGATGATAAAACCACTCAAAATAACTAAGCATCATAAACGCACTTCATAAAACGTAATTATAAGTTAATTAATGCAATAAAAAGCACATTGTAAAAATTAATATGCAATATATATAATAAATATGTCGTTTCACTTTACGTTAACGTAACAGCATGAATCACTGTAAAGTAATTATTACAACTTATAAGAGTGTAATACTTGTTTTATTATAAGGGGTTGGGAATATTTCTAAGCAGGGATACAAACTGGTCTGATCTGATAGCGGTATAGGGTTACCCCGCAATACCGCTATCAATGAGGCAAATTACTTTAATTTGCCATCAAGCTCTTCAATTTTAGCTTTCCAAATCGCAGGGCCTTGCGTATGTGCATTTGCACCTTCACTGTCTACGGCAACCGTCACTGGCATATCTTCGACTTCAAATTCGTAAATAGCTTCCATACCTAAGTCTTCAAATGCCACTACTCGAGCTTTTTTGATTGCTTTAGACACAAGGTAAGCAGCACCACCCACAGCCATTAAATAAACAGACTTATTATTTTTGATAGATTCTACCGTCGCAGGACCTCGCTCAGCCTTTCCTATCATACCAATAATGCCGGTTTTTTCTAACATCATGTCGGTAAATTTATCCATGCGCGTAGCCGTAGTTGGGCCTGCGGGGCCTACCGCTTCATCACGAACCGCATCAACTGGGCCAACGTAGTAAATAAATTTATTATCAAAGTCGACGCCTTCAGGTAAGCCTTCTCCCGAATTAATCATATCTTGCAAGCGCTTATGAGCGGCATCACGGCCCGTTAAAATGGTGCCTGATAGCAAGACAGTTTCACCCATTTTCCATTCTTGCGTGTCTTCTTTTGTCAAAGTATTGAGGTCAACACGACGAGTGCCTTCACCTACTTCAAATGTGACTTCTGGCCAATCTTCAAGTTTAGGCGCGTTCAAATTTGCAGGACCTGACCCATCAAGCGTGAAATGAACGTGACGAGTTGCAGCACAGTTTGGGATCATAACAACAGGTTTTGATGCTGCATGAGTAGGCGCTGTTTTAATTTTTACATCAACAACCGTCGTTAAACCACCTAAACCTTGTGCACCAATACCTAATTTATTCGCACGTTCAAAAATGTCTAAACGCATTTTTTCTTCAGTAGTTTCTGCACCTCGTTCCATCAACTCATGGATATCAACAGGGTCCATTAACGACTCTTTAGCCAGCACAGCCGCTTTTTCAGCGGTACCACCAATGCCTATTCCCAGCATACCAGGTGGACACCAACCCGCTCCCATCGTTGGTAGCGTTTTTTCAACCCAAGCAGCCACATCATCAGATGGGTTTAACATCACCATTTTAGTTTTATTCTCTGAACCACCGCCTTTAGCAGCAACCATCACTTCCACTTCACCACCGGCAACTAAATCGATATGAACAACAGACGGGGTATTATCTTTCGTATTTTTACGAGTACCGGCAGGGTCAGCAACAATTGAAGCTCGAAGAGGGTTGTCTGGGTTTAAATATGCACGGCGTGTACCTTCATCAACCATTTGCTGAACGGTTAAATCAGTTTTATCCCATTTAACATCCATACCTACTTTAACAAAACACGTAATAATGCCTGTATCTTGGCAAAGTGGACGCTTGCCCTCTGCTGACATACGCGAGTTAATCAAAATTTGTGCTATCGCATCTTTAGCTGCTTTACTTTGTTCTTTGTTATAAGCTTTTTCTAATGCTTGAACAAAATCAAGAGGGTGATAAAACGAAATATATTGCAATGCATCTTCAATGCTATCAATAAAATCTTGCTGACGAATTGTACTCATAGGGGTTCCTTAAGTTACCTTTACGCGATTAACACGTAACTTAGACCAAACCGGTGACGGTGGTTTGCAAAGCGCGTTGGCGACATCACTAAATGCTGCCAAAAAATTTTAACTTATGATACCCTCCCAGCCCGTTTCGAGCCAGTTATTCAGGGTAAAAAATAGATGATAAAACAACATAAAATCTGTGTTCAATTAGACATATCGCTCAACTGCGTAGAGGTTTTTAGCCATTTAGCCCATTTACCTTATGCAATGCTGCTTGATTCTGCAAACAGCGATCATGTAAATAGTCGCTACGATATCATTGTCATCGCACCAATCAGGCGCTTAGAAGTTAAAGGCAATCAAACTTACCTTGATGATAAGATAATCGCTGATGACTGTTTTACGATTCTTCAGCAAGAACTTGATAAATTGGATACAAGCAAAGTAACACCTCCCCTGCCTTTTAGTGGCGGATGGCTTGGTTATTTTGGCTATGACTTAGGTCGTGTCATTGAATGTATATCTGAACAGGCTATAAATGATATCAATATGCCTCAACTTGCTGTTGGACTCTACCCTGATGCGCTTATCTATGACAAGCAGCAAAGCCATTGGTTTTATGTAGCTCAACCTAACACCGACAGGCTCTCTCTTTATTTATCGGCTTTAAAAGAAGAGCGACAACAGAGGTTACCGTTTAAAATAACCGAAGAGTGGTTATCAAATATGACGGCTAAACAATATGCGATAAAGTTTGAACAAATTCAAGCGTATCTAAAAAGTGGTGATTGCTATCAAATTAATCTCGCACAACGTTTTTCAGCGCTATATCAAGGCGAACCTTGGCAAGCCTATTGCACGTTAAGAGAAGCTAATAAGGCGCCATTCTCTAGCTTTATTAACCACCCTGATGGCGCGATTATTTCTATATCGCCCGAGCGTTTCATTTCAGTACATAACGGTCATGTTGAGACTAAACCAATAAAAGGGACGCTACCTCGCTGCGAAAACGTCTATGAAGACGAAGAACAAGCCGCTCGCTTACAAAGCTCTAAAAAGGACCGGGCGGAAAATGTCATGATTGTTGACTTACTGCGCAACGACCTTGGTAAAGTAGCCAAACCAGGGAGCGTTAAGGTTCCTTCATTGTTTGCTATCGAAAGTTTTCCTGCCGTGCACCACCTTGTCAGTACTGTTACAGCACAGTTAGCCGATGACAAAACAGCGGTTGACCAATTAAAAGCAGCATTTCCCGGCGGCTCCATTACAGGCGCCCCAAAAATTCGTGCAATGGAAATAATAGAGGAGTTAGAGCCTCATCGTCGCAGTATTTATTGCGGATCAATCGGGTATTTAAGTGCGTGTGGAAATATGGACACCAGCATCACAATTCGCACTTTAGTGTGTCACCAACAACGCATACATTGCTGGGCTGGCGGTGGCATTGTTGCCGACTCACAAGCTGACTTGGAATATCAAGAGACATACGATAAAGTGAATAAAATCCTACCATTACTTAAGTAGCTCGCTGTGAACAGCCATCAAATTATTGCACGATTTCAATTAAGCGCTCCAGCGAGGGTGCAGCCATTAGCTGCACCTTGTGATAAGTCACGCCTTGCCAGTGCAGTGATTTTGCCATTAATTGATGTTCACGACTGTGCACATGTTTTGCTATGCAAGCGCCCTGAATACTTAAAACATCACCCGGGCGAAATTTGTTTACCCGGTGGAAAACATGAACCACAGGACATCAATTTACGCCATACCGCTTTGCGTGAATTGCACGAAGAGCTTAATATTATGCCAGCTCAAATTAATGTAATTGGGCAACTAGCCAATTACTCTACGTTAACCGGCTTTACCATCACCCCCTTTGTCGGCGTCCTTGATAAACAAACCCAATGGATTGGAGACCCCAGTGAAGTTGCTACTAGTTTTTTAGTGCCTGTTCATACGTTAGCAGATGAAAGTAATTGGCAACCAATACCTTTTCAGCATTTGGGCCAACACCGCACACTTAAGGGGTTTAGTACCCCACATGGGTTGCTGTGGGGTGCCACTGCAAGCATAATAAAAAACTTTACCACGCAACTAGCCATACCAGTTTAAAACCGTGCTGCAAATGGTTACAAGCACACAATTACACGTTATTATGTCCGCCCGTTCAAAGGCAGCAGTCGTGCTGAGTAAAAAGTAGAGAAAATTATATGATCAGTGCATTTGATATGTTTAGTATTGGCATAGGCCCGTCGTCGTCTCACACCGTCGGTCCAATGCGTGCGTCACGTTTATTTGTTAATGAATTACAACAACAAAATCTTCTAACAGATATTACGAGCGTCAAAGTAGAGTTATACGGTTCACTTGGCCAGACTGGCATTGGCCATGGCTCAGGCAAGGCTGTTATTTTGGGGCTCGCAGGTTATGACCCTGAAACTATTGATGCCGACCAAGTTGATGACATTCTCGCTAAAATTGAGAGTGAGCAAGTTATATATTTAAACCAAGTGCATAAAGCCAATTTTCCTAAGCAAGGCGCGATTGTTTTTCATCGCCGAAAAACCTTACCTAAGCACTCTAATGCAATGGAAATCATCGCGTTCAATGGTAGCGAAAGAATACATAGTAAAGTGTATTACTCTATCGGTGGCGGCTTTATTGTAACTGACGAAGAGTTTGATAACGAAAAACAAGCAGCATTGGATATTCGTGAGCAAAACCCTGCACCGTTTCCATTCGAAACAGCCAAAGATTTACTCGAAATGTGTAAAGAATCTGGTTATAGCGTGTCAACTTTAATGATGAAAAATGAAAAGACGCTGCGCAATGAAGATGCAATAAAAGACGAGCTATTCAATATTTGGCAAGTTATGAAAGCCTGTATTGAGCGTGGTATGCGAACTGAAGGCATTTTACCCGGTGGCTTAAAAGTAAAGCGCCGAGCCCCAAGTCTTCATCTTAAACTGAATGTGGAAGTGAGTAACGATCCATTGAGAGCAATGGATTGGGTTGATTTATTCGCTCTGGCAGTAAATGAAGAAAATGCAGCGGGTGGTCGCGTTGTAACTGCACCAACAAATGGCGCAGCAGGGATATTGCCTGCAGTCTTAATGTATTATCACACTTTTATTAAAGAAGTTGATCGTGAAATTGCCACTCGCTACCTTTTAACGGCAGCTGCCATTGGTATCTTATATAAGAAGAATGCTTCAATTTCCGGTGCTGAAGTAGGTTGTCAAGGTGAGGTAGGCGTCGCCTGCTCAATGGCCGCCGGTGCATTAACAGAAATAGTAGGCGGTAACGTAATTCATGTTGAAAACGCAGCTGAAATTGGCATGGAACATAACTTAGGTCTAACCTGTGATCCCGTCGGTGGTCTAGTACAAGTACCATGTATTGAACGCAATGCTATGGGGGCAATTAAAGCCATTAATGCGTCGCGTCTTGCAATTCGAGGGAGTGGGGAGCAAAAAGTATCATTAGATAAAGTCATTAAAACCATGCTCGACACGGGTAATGATATGAAAACTAAATATAAAGAAACTGCACGTGGAGGCTTAGCCGTTAACATTATTGAATGTTAATTGCTGACCAATAAAAAAGCCGCAATCTGCGGCTTTTTTATTCATTTAATAACGCTTACTTAACCGGCAAATCAACATCTTCAAACAATTTATCAACGTCATCTTGGTTACGTAGTAAACTCGCTCGTTCAACTCGCTCTTTCGTTAAGTGCGGTGCAAAACGCTCAATAAAATCATACATATAACTACGTAAAAAACTGCCTTTTCTAAAACCAATTTTAGTAGTACTTGCCTCAAATAAATGGCTCGCATCAATGCAGACTAAATCCGTGTCTGTTATTTCATCTATTGCCATTGAGGCAACAACCCCAACACCGAGTCCTAAACGAACATACGTTTTAATCACATCGGCATCTGTTGCAGTAAATACAATATGAGGTTCTAACCCTTGAGCATTAAACGCTTTGTCCAGCTCTGAACGACCAGTAAAACCAAATACATAAGTGATCAATGGATATTGTGCAATATCGGCAACGGTTAGTGAGTTTGCTTTTTGTGCAAGCGGATGGTCTTTAGCAACCACAATGCTGCGATTCCAGTGGTAGCAAGGCAGCATAACTAAGTCTGAATATAAATGTAATGCTTCCGTTGCAATAGCAAAGTCAGCATCACCGCGGGCAGCTGCATCGGAAATCTGTTGCGGCGTGCCTTGATGCATATGCAATGAAACAGCAGGATACTTTTTCATAAAGCCCTGAATAACACTTGGCAGCGCATAACGTGCTTGAGTATGCGTTGTTGCAATATTCAATTTCCCTTGATCGGGAAGCGTATGTTCATTTGCTACCGCTTTAATTCCCTCGACTTTTGAAAGAATCTCACGGGAGATATTAATAATTTCAGTCCCAGCACTCGTAACATGGGTAAGATGTTTGCCGCTTCGGCCAAAAATTTGTACGCCCAACTCATCTTCTAGCATGCGAACTTGCTTAGAAATACCAGGCTGAGAAGTAAACAAACTTTCAGCTGTTGCTGACACGTTAAGTTTATGGTTTTGGACTTCGACGATGTATCTGAGTTGTTGTAGTTTCATGGCTGCATTTTTAGTGTTGTTATACTGCTATTTATAAATGTTGATGCAAGCCAAGCCAAGCTTTTTTCTTAAAAGTTAAAAATTAAGAGGCTAAACTGCACATTACTTATAATGTTATAGTGCTAGGCTAGCACAAACGCTCGCCATGAGGTAGCCATCTTTTGATTAGATAAGACTCAACCTAATATCAATCTAATTTATAGATAAAAATAATGATAAAACACTTTTTCTTTTCGATATCCCGCGCAAAACTATCCTCTTAGCATATAATTGAGGTAAGATAAAAATTATTAGCTTTGAAACCAGAGACCTAAACCATGATCGTTTCTATTATTATTGTGTTGATAGTTGCACTAATCGTCATTGCCTTATGGGTGAGTGCCGTACAACAACATAAAGAGAAACAAGAAACAGAGCGTCGTAAAGAGCTCACCAAACAAAAAAAGATCATCGAAGAATCTGAAGATGTATTACTTAATAGCGCTAATATCCCTATGTCTGGCGCGATATTACGTGTGATTCAGCGCCGTATTTATGATGCGCTTGCTGAAATGGTGCAATTATCCCCCTCATCAAAAGAGCTTAAAAACCGCTTAAATGAATCAAAAACGCGAATAGAGAATCAAGTTGAATCTAAAGATTCTGAAAGCCTTGCGTTACCAGATAACGACAAGCAACTCATTGCACTAATTCAAGGTATTAAAAAGTTAAGATCGGTCTTACGCTCTGAACATGGTAAAGGAAAAGTAGATAGCCAAACGTTTGTTGCTGAAGATAAACGAATGGAAAGGCTGCAGTTAAAAATAAATATAGAGAGCCAAATTAAGCGAGGCTTGTCTGCCCGTTCAGCCAATATGGTTGGTTCAGCACGGCAATACTTTGAAAAAGCGTACGCAACTGTGTCAGCAGTTCCATATAGCGATGATTATGTTAATACTAAAAGACAAGAGCTTGAAGGTTACCTAGAGGCTATCAGTACTGAACTTAAAGCCTCTAATGCAACAGCACTCAAGAAAAAAACAGAACAAGAGCAAGACGATTTAGATGTTTTATTTGCACCAAAGAAAAAGTGGTAAACCACTTTTTCTTTGCTTACTCATTAAGATAAAAACGCAAACTTGATAACAAACATTGCAGTTAAAACCCACACGCTGATACTCACCTCTTCACGCTTACCACATAACACCTTTACCACAGTATAAGAGATAAAGCCCAAAGCAATCCCATGAGCAATAGAGAACGTAAGCGGCGTCATAAGTAACACTACACTGACAGGGATTGCATCAGTCATATCATCCCAGTTTACAAGCTTGAGGTTTTGCAGCATCAAAACTGCCACATATAAAATAGCCCCTGCAGTAGCATAAGCAGGCACCATTTGAGCAAGCGGTGCAAAAAACATCATCATTAAAAAGCAAATACCGACCACAACTGCAGTTAACCCTGTTCGCCCTCCTACTGATACACCCGCTACAGATTCAATATATGACGTCGTTGTTGAGGTTCCGAGCATTGAGCCTGCAATGGTTGCTGTACTATCAGCACTCAATGCACGACCTAGACGAGGCATGTTACCTTTTTCATCCGCGAGCCCTGCTTTTTGCGTTACGGCAACTAACGTGCCCGATGTATCAAATAAATCCACAAACAAAAATGCAAATATCACGCTCAACATCGAGAGTTCAAGCGCCGCTGCAAAATCTAATTGCATAAAGGTGGGTATAATAGAAGGTGGCATTGATACAACACCTTGATATTCAACTAAGCCAAAGCCAAGCGCAATTAAGGTCACTGTTAAGATACTAATTAATACACCACTTTTAAAATCTCTGTAAAGCAGCGCTGCAATAATGAAAAAACTAAAAATAGCGAGTAAAGGTCCTGCCTCCGTGATATCGCCTAACTGAACAAGTGTTGCGGGACTTGCTACAATAATACCTGCATTTTTAAGCGCAATAAGCGCTAAAAACGCACCTATCCCCGTCGCAATAGCTTGCTTTAGTACCAGCGGAATCGCATTAATAATCCACTCTCTAACTTTAAACAAACTCAAAAGTAAAAAGATACACCCTGACATAAACACCGCACCTAGCGCTGCTTGCCATGTATGCCCCATACCTAAAACAACACCATAGGTAAAAAAAGCGTTCAACCCCATACCTGGCGCCAGAGCAAGCGGATAATTAGCCCAAAACCCCATGATAAAACAACCTATCGCAGCAGCGATACATGTAGCGACAAACGCCGCACCTTGATCCATTCCGGCCTCTGCAAGCATAGCTGGATTGACAAAAACAATATAAACCATCGTGATAAATGTTGTTAGACCGGCGATACATTCGCGACGAACGGTTGAATTGTGCGCACTGATTTTAAAAAAGGCGTCAAGCATTAGGTATTTTTCAATAAATGAGTTAATAATTGCGTAATTTTACCATAGATTTATGGAATAACAGGACAAATTGCCTTGGTTTAGACTAAACTTACGCTGTGAATGAAAACAATAACATGCGTGGTATTATGACAGATACATCTCCAAGTGGGCTTGACCTTGAGCAGCAATTAGATAATGTATTAGCGTTTATTACTCAACCGAGTAAAACAGAACAGAATGAAGGTAATACTGACACGCCTGACAGTGTAGTAACAAAAGCGCTGTATTATCTGAAAAATGATCAACCTGCCCTTGCAGCGAAGTGGATGAGGCTGGCAGCTATGGCTAGCAATCAGCGCGCTCAATTTTATTTAGGGTTGTTCTTCATCAAAGGCCAAGGCGTGCCACAAAGCATATTTCATGGCGCTGTATGGCTTAGTCTTGCAAGTAGTCAGGGCTATGAACCAGCAACAACGGCAATGTCCGATTTAAGAAAACACTTATCAACTAAACGTTTTCAAGATGCTAAATGTTATGCAGCAACGCTGTATGAACAAATTCATCAGCAGCAATTTAATCATTTGATCCCCTCTTCTCCCTAATACAATCTGTAGTGTCGTATTAGCGATACAGCATCTATTTCTGTTTATAACTTATATTTTTTGTATGCAACACAATAAGAGTGAAGTGTTCTTTCTCATTTAAGCTTTGAATAGAGTTTTAACGATGGTGAGATTATAATAAGTTGATTTCTCATAGAAGCATCTCGTTCATACGTGAATAAGTAAAAAATTAAAATACATCACCTATTCTGTTGGTCAATTCGATACGAAAAAGCTGTTTAAGGAAATCCAACTGTTAATACTTTAACACACCGTGCGCAGTCCAGGCATCTGCGACACCTTCAGCATTTAATTTTTTAACCCATTTATTAAGGTGATTACTGTACCAATCGGATTTTTTCAGGATAGAAAATTGATTCTGTATTTCTAAAACCAACGCTGAATCGTCTATAGACTTTGACATTACGATGTACACATCGGATTCCCGAGCCACTAATTCGCTTTTTACCATATCACTGCTATATCCAAGTTTTTTTAACGTCGAGAAAACCCCAAACGATTCATAAAATAGAAAGTCAAATCTATCACGCATTAACATTTCTACAGCATTGTTATAGTCAAGTATGCTTATCAAATTAGAGGTATTTTGTTTTTGCAGCCAACGCTCTCTGATATCCCCATGAATGACCCCTACCGTTCTCGAAGAAACAATGTGCGACAATGTGGAAGCTTCATGGGAAGAATCAAACCTTGAAAAGAAAATCCAACGCTTGGTAATGACATGAGCTAGCCAGTGATATTTATTCTCTCTCTCTTCAGAACGAGAGAGACTAAACATGATGACATTTGGGGAGGTGTCTAACGTTCTTATAGCCCGAGCTTCTGGCATTACCTCTATTGAGGTGTCATTTTGCAATTGCTTTTGCAGCTGCTTAACTATTTCAGTCACAAAACCTGACAATTCACCACTGCTATCTAAATAATTTGCAGGTGGTTCATCCACCGAAATAAAACGCAACTCAGAATAATTGAGGTTCTGGCTCACAGAGTCAAAACACACAAACATCAATATCGAAAATAATACCTTCACCTATTCTCACCAATTTCTGCTCATTTATTAAAACTTTAGCATAGAAATTGATAAATAAAATTTAACAACCGTAATAGGGGTTATTAGCCCTGCTTGTTTTAAACAGCCAACCTGGACTTTTCATGGTGTTCTAAACATCAAACACGTCTAATGAAAGCTGGGAAGTCCACTCATGCACTAAGTTTTTAAGGCAAACGTTTGTGGAATGGGCTGGACTCTCTGTGCGGTATTCATTTTGGGCGAAAGCCTATTATCGGCAGCAAGAAGCCAAAGGAAAACCTCATAATACCATCATCAGGTCATTGGCATTTAAGTGGATACGGATCCTATTTAGATGCTGGAAAACACATACGCCCTACGATGAATCAACTTACTTAACGGCATTGAAAAGTAAGGGATCACCGCTGTTAAAATTTGCGGTGGAAAGTGGGCTTTAGTGCTTGCTGTCCACCTCAGGGCGTGTTGTTATACATCGCTTTCAAATAGTACAGATTTGTCTATTGGAGGACTAATACAACTCAAATTGGCTGTCACATATGGCCAATGAACCCTCTTTGCGTGAATTACAAAACCTTGCCTAATAGTGTAATTTGATAGTTCAAATGAACCAGGGCATAGTTCCGCAGCCCTGCGCATTAACTTAAACCTTAAACTCTCGTAGGATTCATTATCATTACCGTCAACGCGAACAAGAAATGCCCCTACACCCGCTATTTCTTCAGAATACCCATTAGCTCAATTTTCTGGATAACCAACGATTGGCTGATATGAACTACAACCTACTATTCCAGAAAATAAAATTAAAACAACTAACCTAAGCAAGGTAACTCCAAAGATGTATAACGCCCGCATAAACTGCGGAACAAGTTGGACGCTTTTTTGCGTCATTTGTCTTTTGCAAAAAATCGCCCAGCTTGTGGAGTCAGATTTGATGCGCTTGTATGGATAATACACCCATCTAAATTACTAATTATTACCGAGTTCGGGTAAAGTGAGACCCAAGCTTTGGCTGCAACCAAAGCCTTTCCTTGTCGTAGTTCGATTGATTGCTGGCTCCTCTGTTGAGAGACCGATAACAAGAATGAACGCGACAAAGAACTCCAAGCATGACACTCGAATAGTCTACTGGGTCTCGAACCCGCATTATGCAAGCAAGAGTTAGCTTATATGAAAATACAAACAAATCAAAACATTAATGTTGGCGTTGATACTGGTAAATTCCAACTCGATATCTATATCCGCCCACTCGATATTTATTTCACTGTGCCAAACGATGAAAAAGGGATTAAAGAAGCGGTTAAAACTATCAAAAAATATACACCTGAACGCGTGATTGTTGAGGCTACGGGTAGACTTGAAGCACCCTTTATTATGGCATGTGCAAAAGCAAACTTGCCATTTGTAGTCGCCAACCCTATTCATATAAAACGCTTTGCAGGCGCTATTGGTCAACGAGCCAAAACAGACAAGCTAGATGCCAAACTAATCGCGCATTTTGGTGAAGCGATTAAACCTAAGTTATCTACGTTAAAGCCAGAAGTTATGCAGGATATGAGTGATTTGGTTGCCAGAAGAAATCAATTACTTGTGATGCAAACAATGGAGAAAAATCGACTTCAAATTTTACCTAAAAGCCTTGCTATGACAATTAAACCAGTCCTGACTTTATTTAAAAATCAAATTAAGAAAATAGAGGATAAGCTGGTCAAACTCATTGAAAGCTGCCCTGACTATCAAGCTAAAAATACCATTCTTCAAAGTATGAAAGGCATAGGTAAAATAGCTGCTGCATCTCTCATTAGTAATTTACCTGAGTTAGGCTATATGACAAATAAACAAGCCTCTGCTTTAGTTGGAGTTGCACCAATAAACCGTGAAAGTGGACGGTTTAAAGGCATGCGAAAAATCCAGGGAGGTAGGCATCAAGTTCGCACAGTTTTATACATGGCTATGATGTCAGCGATTCAATCTAATCCCGTTTTTAAAGCACATTATCAAAAACTAGTTGCGGCAGGCAAACCCAAAAAAGTGGCACTGATTGCATGTGTCAGAAAGATGATTGTGATCTTAAATTCTATGCTTAGAGATGGAGTTTTATGGGAAGCGCCAAAAGTTTAAAATTAACTATTGACGCCATAGTCTCTTGTTAGTTTTCGTTATACCAATTTTCCCAAATTTTAGGAGCGGGGTATTTCAATTTATATGCTTGAATATCGTCTTTACTTGCGTACTTTAAATAAACGCCAAAATAATCGATTAGATACTCTTCACCTGTTCCCATTCGCCAAAATATATTGCTAGGTTCATATTCAGGGAATTTTTCCCAAGGAGGTAAAGGAGGATTCGCTTTGAGTTCACTTTCAAACCTTTGCTGAAGCATGGCTTCCCAATCCTTTTTGTGCTTTAGATAGGCTTCCCAATCTTCAGCCGAAACTCCTTCAGGTGCTCCTATTTCATTTGAAGCCATAGTTGTCCCTGCAATCATAAACAAACTTAAAAATATAAAACGAATCATCATAAGAAAACTAACAATTTAATAGTGCGCTCATCGCGCATATTTCTGCCGACTTAACGCTCATTTATCTACTTTATATAGTTTTAACAAATTACCTAAGGCATTACTATCACTAAGTTTTCTAAATTTTTTAGTTAGAGTTAATAGAACCAATATGCGCGCGTCGCTCATTTTCATGAATATATGCGCAAAGCGCAGTTTGACCAATCAGTTATCTACGATATTTAGCCAATATCAACGGCTGCTTCACGCCCTGAGGCATTCAACAAGTCATTTATGTCTTTAATAATGGCGAATCACGCTCTTTAAGTGCCTTTAAATACTTAGCTTCATCGTAGCAACATTTCGTTTTCCAACACCGATAGATTATGCGTATCCATTTAAATGCAAGCGCTCTAACAGCAGATTGATGAGACTTACCTTTAGAACGTTGCCCTTGATAATATATACCCGCCCAATAAGAAGTATGTACTGTTTTCGCTGCCCACTCCACGAAGGTTTGCCTTACAAACTTAGAGCATTGCCATCGCCAATGTACCCATGACTTCTGTCCACTTCGTTCGGTAACAGGCGCAATACCTGCATAATTTTGAATTTCTTCGGCACAATTAAAGCGGTTACGATTATCCCCAAGAGCCGCTAACATTCTAG